>NZ_FNWD01000002.1 GCF_900104655.1 Millionella massiliensis
ATCGACAGCAAAAGGGGGCCAACCACAACCGAGATTACGCCCCAGTCGACACGTTCGGGCGTGCGCGCCTGCACCAACCACCCCGGCAAGAAGGTGCTGATCCTGTCTCTTAACCGCATCTGGAGGTGTATAAGAGACAGAAGTCCCGTCCTGCGGCTGCCGCTCGTCCCGAAGGTGTCCGTCCGCCGGAACCGCGTAAACGGGTGATGAAACCCGCGCCTAAACCGGCCCCTAAACCGACTCCCAAGCCTCGTAAGCAGGCTCCCGTCGCCGATGACGGCGGGGTGGCCGACCGTTACATCTGGTTCAGCCTGCTGTTGCTCTTTGTCGCCGGCTTTATGGCCGTGTCGACCGTCTCTTATCTGATCTATTGGAAAGCCGACCAGAATATCGCCAACTGGTCCAATCTCTTTATCAGCGTTCAGCAGGATGCGCAGAACTGGGGCGGACGGCTCGGGGCGATTCTCGGTCACAATATCATCGGGCGTTGGTTCGGTATCTTTGGCGAGCTGCTACCGTTGATCGTCTTTTTTATCGCTATCAAACTGTTGCAGTTGAAATCGCTCCGGTTGCGCCGGGCCATTCGTTCAACCCTGATGCTGATGATCGTGGGGTCGATCGGAGCCGGCCACTTCTTCGGTCCCGACCCGCAGGTCTTCGGAAGCGGATGGGGTGGAGCGCACGGCGTATTCATCGCCCAGTGGCTCAATGCCATTATCGGCTACGAGGGGACCGCACTGCTGGTCATTGCGGCCTTTTGCGGAACCCTGTATTATGCTAATGGTCTGCTGATTCGCAACTGGGCAGCCAAATTGCGGGCCTATAAACATCGCAAGGCCGAGGAGCGTCAAACCCGGCTGGAACTGCAGCGGCTCGAAGCGCAGGAGAAGATGCTCCACATGCGGGCCGCGATGGAGCAGCGGCGTCAGGAGCTTGCCGAACAGCAGGCACGTATGGAAGAACAGGAGGCCGAAGCGCGAGCTGCGGCTGCGGCCTCGGCAGCAAGTGCTGCTGAACAGAACGCCACAGAGGCAGGTAAGGCTTCGGAAACTTCCACCCCGGGATCATCTGTGGTCGGAGAATCATCGCCGGCTCAGGCAGCGGTTGCGGTGGCTGATGGTGGTACGGCGCAGGCTGCTGCCTCGTCGCCGGATGCGGAGAGGGGACCCGTTGTTTCGGATCCGCAGTCGTTCGAACCCGCAGCTGTGCCGCTGCAACAGGTGGAATCGACTGCACCCGTGGCAGACTATCCTTATGGCTTGGGGATGCCTCAACCGGCCGATCGGGCTCGTTTGGTTCAGAACATGGACGGTACGTGGGGCTACCTGATCGGTTACGACGACTGGGGACAGCCGATTATCTACTCGTTTGACCGCGAAACCTACTATTACAATTTGGCCTATTACGGTGCTCCGGCCCAAACGGTCGGTGTGTCCGATCCGGCAGCATCCTATGGTGCTGCTGCGTCAGGTGAACCGGAAGAGGAACCTGAAGAGGAGAATCCGTTTACGTTGGAGACCCGACCGGCGGCCTCTGAACCGGAACCGGCAGCGGAGACTTTTGACGTATCGGCACCTGGGATACCGGTTGCAGCGGAGCCACTCCCGCCGGTTCAATCCGAGGAGGAAATTGTTCGCCCGCAGTCGGGACCCATCTCGTTGAGCCCCGTTGTCGAGCCGACCGTATCTGCGCCTGCCGCGTCTATCCAGCCCGACAGTTCGTTCGAGCAGTCCGTTCCTGCTGCCCCCGAGACAGATGCCGTTTCGCAGTCATCGCAACTGTCGCAGCCTTTTGCGCCGCAGGAGGACGATCCCGGATTCATTGTCGAACAACCCGAAGAGCAGCAGGTGGCCGACGAAGTCGTCAACAGCAGCGACCTGTACGACCCGACCCTCGAGTTGTCGCACTACCATAAACCGCCCATCGAGCTGCTGGACGATCATACCAAACGGGTCATTGTGACCGACGAAGAGCTGGTCGAGAACAAGAACCGTATCGTCACGACGCTCGAAAACTTCGGGATCCGGATCGATACGATCGAAGCCACGATCGGGCCTACCGTCACGCTGTACGAGATTGTTCCGGCCCCCGGCGTGCGTATCAGTAAAATCAAGAACCTCGAAGACGACATTGCCCTGAGCCTCTCGGCGCTCGGTATCCGTATCATCGCTCCGATTCCCGGCAAGGGAACCGTCGGGATCGAGGTGCCCAACAAGGACAAGGAGATCGTCTCGATGTACTCGGTTATCAAGTCGCCCAAGTTCCACGACTCGCATGCCGACCTGCCTGTGGCGCTCGGAAAGACCATCCAGAACGAAACCTTTGTCTTCGACCTGGCCAAGATGCCCCACTTGCTGGTAGCCGGTGCCACAGGACAGGGGAAATCGGTCGGCCTGAACGCCATTATCACCTCGCTGCTCTACAAGAAGCATCCGGCCGAGCTGAAATTTATTCTTGTCGACCCCAAAAAGGTCGAGCTGACCCTCTATTCGAAACTCGAAAAACACTTCCTGGCCAAGATGCCCGATGCCGACGAAGCGATCATCACCGATACCCAGAAGGTGATCTATACGCTCAATTCGCTCTGTATCGAGATGGACGCACGTTACGACCTGCTCAAAGCCGCCGCGGTGCGTAACATCAAGGAATACAACGAGAAGTTTATCAACCGACGGCTCAATCCCGAAAAGGGACATCGCTATCTGCCTTACTTTGTGGTGATCGTCGATGAGTTTGCCGACCTGATTATGACGGCCGGCCGCGAGATAGAAACCCCGATCGCCCGTATCGCCCAGCTGGCTCGTGCTGTGGGGATTCACCTGATTATCGCGACGCAGCGACCCACTACCAACATCATCACGGGTGTGATCAAGGCCAACTTCCCGGCTCGTATCGCGTTCCGCGTAACGAGCATGATCGACTCCCGGACGATTCTCGACCAGCCCGGCGCCAACCAGCTGGTCGGTCGGGGCGATATGCTGATTTCCACCGGGAACGAGATTACCCGTGTGCAGTGTGCCTTTATCGATACGCCCGAAGTAGAACGCATCACGGACCATATCGCCCGCCAGCAAGGCTATCCGTCGGCCTACGAACTGCCCGAATATACGCCCGAGGGCGAGGAGTCTTCGACCGTGAGCGGCGATGTGCTGAGCAAACGCGATTCGCTCTTCGAAGAAGTGGCACGATATGTGGTAGCTAATCAGCAGGGGTCGGCATCGACCATCCAACGCAAATTCTCGATCGGCTTCAACCGTGCCGGCCGGCTGATCGACCAGTTGGAGGCCGCCGGTATCGTCGGACACAGCGAGGGGGGCGGCAAACCGCGCCAGGTGCTGGTCAGCGATCCGATGTCGCTCGAAATGATACTCGATAACTTGTCGTAAACCATGAAAAAGATTTTTGGGAT
Organism: Millionella massiliensis; assembly: GCF_900104655.1. Taxonomy (GTDB): domain Bacteria; phylum Bacteroidota; class Bacteroidia; order Bacteroidales; family Rikenellaceae; genus Rikenella; species Rikenella massiliensis. Next base: position 3,410 of record NZ_FNWD01000002.1, read on the forward strand.
ATGTCTGCTGGCCCTGCTGGGGACGGTTGCTGTCCGTGCCGACCAACAGTCGGAAGCCGTACTCGGTAAATTGCGCGAAAAGGTGCGTTCGTTTACCAGCTACAAACTGACTTTCAATGCAAAAGTAGAGGGCGACGGAAGCGTACAGGGAACCCTGGTGGTGAGCGGTCGCCGTTTTGCGACCCGTGTGCGGGGACAGGAACTCTACTATGACGGGACGACGCTCTGGAACTACGTGCCGCAGCAGCATGAGGTCACGATCGAACGGCTGGACCCCAACAGTCCCAATGTGCTGTCCAACCCGTCGAAATTGATGAATATCGACCCGAAGGATTACAACCACCGTTCGCTGGCAGGCGTGACGTCGGCAAAGGGTACGGCGCTGCAGGTGGTGGAGTTGACCCCGAAGGTTGAGACGCCCGATTATCGCTCGATTTTGCTCTATATCGACCCCGCAACGTCGCTTCCGGAACGGATCGTAATCGATACGCCGACGGCCGAAAATCCGGTCGAATTGACGGTCGTAAAGCTCGAGCCGGGTGTCCCCGTCTCCGAGTCGACATTCCGCTTCGATACGCGTGCCCATTCCGATGTGGAGGTGATCGATTTCCGATAGGGCATTTAAAGCTCGCTAATGGATTTTACAGGTGCGTTTTGTAACGTGCCGCTGCGAGGCAGGGAAATTCCCTGCCTCTTTTGTTGAGTGCTGTGGGGGCGATGGGTGGGGTGCTCGATGAGGCGGCATGAATGGCGATTGTATGAGCTATTGGTTATTTCACGTGGATGGAAGTCTCCCGCCTGTAATTTTCAATGAATATTTGAGAATCCAGGAGGCAGTAGGATAGGTACGCCCTTGGGAGTCGGATTGGTGGGTGGTTTGACGGTATGTTGGCCGGTGTTGTTTGGTCCTTGTATTAAAGGAGAATAAGTGGTTATTCCCGAAAATACCATGATCCACAATGTAGTGGTAAACGGCAATTATTCCATCCGTGCGGAGGCGGGATAGCTGATTGAAAGGTTATAAAAAAGTTTCGGGCAGGTTCTCCATCTGAGAGAACCTGCCCGAAACCGTATAAAGCGGGAGTGTTCCGGAAACTATTTGTTGTTTTCGGGACGCAGCTGGCGTACGACAACGCCGGCCTGCCACATTTCGCTGTCACGCAGCTCTTTGAGCTCTTTTTCGAGACCTTCGCGGTAGTCGGGTTTCGAGTTGCAGTCGATCGAACGCTGTGCTTCGTTGCCGTTGGCTACTTCGCTGTACAGTTTTTCGAATACCGGCAGGGTAGCGTCGCGGAACGGTTTCCACCAGTCGAGCGCACCACGCTGTGCGGTGGTCGAGCAGTTGGCGTACATCCAGTCCATACCGTTTTCGGCTACGAGCGGCATCAGACTCTGGGTCAGCTCTTCGATGGTTTCGTTGAAGGCTTCCGACGGAGTGTGGCCATGTTCGCGGAGCACCTGGTACTGAGCGGCGAAGATACCCTGGATGGCACCCATCAGCGTACCGCGTTCACCGGTCAGGTCGGAGAATACTTCGCGTTTGAAGTCGGTTTCGAACAGGTAGCCCGAACCGACACCGATACCGAGGGCCAGTACACGGTCTTTGGCTTTGCCGGTAGCGTCCTGGAATACGGCGTAGCTGGAGTTCAGACCACGGCCGGCTACGAACATACGACGCAGCGAGGTACCCGAACCTTTCGGGGCTACGAGGATAACGTCCACGTCAGCCGGCGGAACGATACCGGTTTTTTCTTTATAGGTGATGCCGAAGCCGTGCGAGAAGTAGAGGGCTTTGCCAGCGGTCAGGTGTTTTTTGACAGTGGGCCAGAGGGCGATTTGTCCGGCGTCCGACAGCAGGTATTGGATGATGGTACCTTTTTCGCAGGCTTCTTCGATTTCGAAGAGGGTTTTGCCGGGAACCCATCCGTCAGCTACTGCTTTGTCCCAGGTTTTGGAGTTTTTGCGTTGGCCGACGATCACGTTGAAACCGTTGTCGCGCAGGTTCATGGCTTGACCGGGACCTTGTACCCCGTAGCCGATCACTGCGATCGTTTCGTCTTTGAGGATCTCTGCTGCTTTGCTCAGCGGGAATTCTTCGCGTGTTACTACGCTTTCTTCCACACCGCCGAAATTGATTTTTGCCATTGTTGTGTGTGAGTTTGTTGTATTTGGTTTTTGTCTGTTCTTGTTTGTCGAACCATAAAGGTACGCATTTATCCGCAATGTTGTTCCCTCGAGAGTCCATTTTACCTCTCGCACGGGGCTGTTTCGGCGATGTCGCGCTGAAACAGTAGGCGGATGCGCTGTTTGAGGGGCGGACGTTACGGCGTAAAAGTTCTCCCGAATGTGGGGTTTCGGGTGTTGCTGTACGGTGGGGCTGTGAAAGTGCCTGAACGTGACTGGCAAACCTTTCGAGAGCGACCCGTCGGGTCAACCTGTGGGGGCCGAACGTCGGAGGGGCGGGGATTAGTCGCCGAGGTAGTCGCGACGCTGGTCGATAATGCCGCTGAGGGCGCTTTCGACGGTTGCGTCGTGCAGAACGATGTTTTCGGAACGGGTAAACTGTTGAAGCATGCCGCTCTGGGTGAGGTAGTCGCGCAGGGCTTCGATGTCTTCCTTGGCGCCGGTGCGTTCGAGAACGACGTATTCGGGGTTGATCTCGATCACGCGGGCGTTGTACTCTTTCAGGCAGGTGTCGCCACCTTTGAGGAAGAGTTCGGGCGAGACTTTATAGAGGGCGATCTGTTGAGCGGTGAATTCGTCGGTGCGGTATTTGTCGGCACGCAGCACTTCGATGATACGTTCGATGCTGCTCAGAATGCGGCAGGCGGTATCTTCGGTGGTGAAGGCGTGGATGGTGAACATACTGATCCCTTTGACGGGGGTCTCGCTCACCTTGAGGCTCTCGATATTGATTTTGCGCCGGGTGAAGATCGAGGTGATACGCCCCAGTACACCGACTTGGTTTTCGGTGAATACGGTGATGATGTATTCGCGGATGGTGGTATCCGTATCTTTGATTGGTGCCATAGCTGATCGTTCGGAGTGGTGGGGTTATTCGGAGTAGAGCATATCGTCGAGCGAGGCGCCGCCGGGAACCATCGGGAAGACGTTGTCTTCCTTGCCTACGACGACTTCGAGGAAGCAGGGACCGTCGCATGCGAGCAGCTCCTGAACGGCTCCCTGGAGTTCGTCGCGATGAATGATGCGTCGTGCGGGGAGACCGTAGGCCTGGGCAATTTGTACGAAGTCGGGGTTGACGAGTTCGGTAGCGTTGTAGCGTTTCTCCATGAAGAGCTGCTGCCACTGGCGAACCATGCCGAGGAAGGAGTTGTTCAGGACGATGACTTTCACGGGGATGCCCCAGTGGATCATGGTACCGAGCTCCTGCATGGTCATCTGGAAACCGCCGTCGCCGAGGAAGACCACCACGTCGCGTTTGGCGGTAGCGGGATCTTCGTCGAGGGCCACTTTGGCTCCGATGGCTGCGGGCAGACCGTACCCCATTGTGCCGAGGCCGCCGGAGGTAATCAGGCTGCGTGTATGTTTGTAGGTGGAGTAGCGGGCTGCCATCATCTGGTGCTGGCCGACGTCGGTGACGATGACGGCTTCGCCGTTGCTTTCGCGGGCAACGGTGGCCACGGCTTCACCCATGGTGAGCTCTTCGCGATGGGGGTTGAGCTGGCGGTCGATGACCTTTTCCTGTTCGGTCTGGGCGTATTCAGCGGCTTTCTGGAACCACTCGGTGCGCGGCTTGTTGGTGACGGTGCCGGCGGCGAGGATGGCTTCCAGTGCTTCGCGCGCGTCGGCCACGATAGCCAGGTCGGTGCGCACGTTTTTATTGATTTCGATGGGGTCGATTTCGATGTGGATCACCTTGGCCTTGGGAGCGTAGGTCTTGAGGTTGCCGGTGACGCGGTCGCTGAAGCGCATGCCGACGGCGATGAGCAAATCGGCTTCCTGGGTCATCAGGTTGCCGGCCACGTTACCGTGCATGCCGACCATGCCGATGTAGAGGGGATGGTCGCTGGGGATGCACGAAAGCCCCATGAGGGTCGAGGCAATCGGGATATTGCCGGCTTCGGCCAGACGGATGACGGCCTCTTCCGCGCCCGAGATCTTCACGCCGTTTCCGACGAGCAGCAGGGGGTGTTCGGCTTCGTTGATAAGTTCGAGAGCCTCTTTGGCTGCTTCGGTGTCGACGGCCGGATCGGGGTTATAGCTGCGGATACCGGTGCAGGGCTTCCAATGGTAGTCGCCGCGTGCGGTCAGGGCGTCTTTGGTCACTTCGATGTAGACGGGACCGGGACGTCCGGCGCGGGCGATATAGAAGGCTTTGGCGATGGTGGGGACCATCTCTTCAAAGCGGGTGATCTGGTAGTTCCACTTGGTGATGGGCACGGTCATGTTGATCATGTCGGCTTCCTGGAAGAAGTCGGTGCCGAGGGCGGTGGAGGGTACCTGGGCCGAGATGCAGACCACGGGAGTGGAGTCGAGCATGGCATCGGCGATACCGGTCAGCAGGTTGGTGGCGCCGGGGCCGGAAGTGGCCATGCAGACGCCGGTCTTGTTCGACACGCGTGCATAACCCTGAGCGGCGTGGACGGCTCCCTGTTCGTGGCGGGTGAGCAGGTGGCGCAGTTCGGGGTAGTCCTGCAGACGGTCGTAAACCGGAGTGATGCTGCCTCCGGGGTAGCCGAATACGGTGTCGACGCCCTGGTTGATGAGTGAGGCGAGGAGCGCTTCGGCGCCGGTGATATTTTCTTTGTCGGTATATCTCATGGCTGGGGTTTCCTTGGGGTATGGTGAGTCTGGGGGTAGTGTTCGGGGGTGGAGCCGGTTATTCGACGATCCGGATGGCACCTTTGTCGGCCGAGGAGACCATGTTGGCATAGGCCTGAAGGGCTTTGCTGACGGTGCGCTGGCGGTTGGGACGGAAACCGGTGGTGGTCCGGATCTGTTCCATACGCTGGGCCAGAACGTCGTCGGCCACTTCGAGGGTGATGGTGCGGTTGGGGATGTCGATATGGATCTTGTCGCCGTTTTCGACGGCTGCGATCAGACCGCCGGCGGCGGCTTCCGGAGAGCAGTGGCCGATGGAGAGGCCCGAGGTGCCGCCCGAGAAGCGTCCGTCGGTGAGCAGGGCGCAGGCTTTGTCGAGTTTGACGGTTTTCAGGTACGAGGTGGGGTAGAGCATCTCCTGCATGCCGGGGCCACCTTTGGGGCCTTCGTAGCGGATGATGACGATGTCGCCGGCTTTGACGGTACCGTCCAGGATGCCTTTGCTGGCCTGTTCCTGCGAGTCGAAGACGCAGGCGGTGCCGTCGAATACGAGGATCGAGGCGTCGACACCGGCAGTCTTGACGATGCAGCCGTCGGCGGCGATGTTACCGTAGAGGACGGCCAGTCCGCCGTCTTTCATGTAGGCGTGGTCGATGTCGCGGATACAGCCCTGGGCGCGATCGGTGTCGTAGTCGGGGTACATGTTGCGCTGCGAACCGAGGGTGATGTTGAACTTGCCGCCGGGAGCGGAGAGGTATCGTTCGGTGTCGGCGCTGGTGGCGGTGGTGCCGAGGTTGTAGATGTCGTATTTGGCGATGGCCTGAGCCAGAGTGAGGCCGTCGGCGCGCAGGGTGGTGCCGTCGATGAGACCGGCACGCATCAGGATGCCGAGGATGGCGAGGATGCCGCCGGCGCGGTTGACCTCCTGGATGTGGTAGGGCGAGTGGTTCGGAGCCACTTTGCAGAGCACGGGCAGTTTGCGCGAGAGGGTGTCGATGTCTTTCATGGTGAAGTCGACGCCGGCTTCGCGGGCCACGGCCAGCAGGTGGAGCACGGTGTTGGTCGAGCCGCCCATGGCGATGTCGAGGCTCATGGCGTTCAGGAAGGCTTCGCGGGTCGCGATCGAGCGGGGCAGCACCTTGTCGTTATCGTTGAAGTAGTATTCGCGTGCGTTTTTGACGATCAGTTTGGCGGCTGCTTCGAAGAGTTTGCGGCGGTTGGCGTGGGTGGCCACGATGGTGCCGTTGCCGGGCAGCGACAGGCCGAGCGCTTCGGTCAGGCAGTTCATCGAGTTGGCGGTGAACATGCCGGAGCAGGAGCCGCAGGTGGGGCAGGCGCCCTGTTCGATGCGGGTGAGTTTTTCGTCCGAGATGTTGGGGTCGGCGCCTTTGACCATCACGTCGATCAGGTCGTAGGCTTCGCCGTCCACTTCGCCGGCTTCCATCGGGCCGCCGCTGACGAAGACGGCCGGGATGTTGAGCCGCATGGCGGCCATCAGCATGCCGGGGGTGATCTTATCGCAGTTCGAGATGCAGACGATGGCATCGACGCCGTGGGCCTGGCACATGTATTCGACTGAGTCGGCGATCAGGTCGCGCGAGGGGAGCGAGTAGAGCATCCCGCCGTGTCCCATGGCGATACCGTCGTCGATGGCGATGGTGTTGAATTCGGCGGCGTAGCATCCTTCGGCTTCGATCATCTGTTTGATCTGCTGGCCGATTTCGTGCAGGTGGGTATGGCCCGGCACGAACTGGGTGAAGGAGTTGACAATGCCGATGATGGGTTGGCCGAATTGGCTATCTTTCATGCCGTTGGCACGCCAGAGGCTTCGAGCTCCGGCCATGCGGCGGCCTTGGGTGGTTACATCGCTGCGTAGTGGTTTCATTCCTGTCATTGCAATCTTAGTCATACAAATGAAGAAAGAAAAAATCCCCCGGTCAAAGTTGGTTGCCGGGGGATTACGATGTTCAAAGTGATTTTTGTGTATATAAATACTTTGCTATTAGTCTGTTGTGTTGTTATTCTTGTCGGTTTTCAGCGCCTGTTTTTTGTCGTCGTGTCCGGCCAGCGGGTGCAGTAGCAGGGTCTGGCGCAGGTCGTCCATCTCCAGGTGGGTATAGATCTCGGTCGTCAGGATCGATTCGTGACCCAGTAGCTCCTGAACGGCGCGGATGTCGGCTCCGCCCTGAAGCAGGTGGGTGGCGAACGAGTGGCGCAGGGTGTGGGGGCTGACGGTTTTGGTGATGCCGGCAGCGGCAGCGCACTTGCGGATGATGGTGAAGATCATCACGCGGGTCAGCCGTCGGCCGTGCTGGTTGAGAAACAGCGTGTCGGTCGAGTCCGGGGCCACGTACATGGTACGGCGCTGTTCGAGGTAGTACTCCACCTGTCGCAGGGCGGTGTCGGCGATCGGAACGAGGCGTTGCTTGTCGCCCTTGCCGGTCACGCGGACGATTTTCTCTTCAGTGAAGAGGTCGCTCAGCCGCAGGTTCACCAGCTCGCTCACGCGCAGTCCGCAGCAGTAGAGCACCTCGAGGATGGCGCGGTTGCGGTGGCCGAGGGGGCTGCTCAGGTCGATGCTGTCGATCATGCGGCGTATCTCGTCGTAGGAGAGGGTGTCGGGCAGCTTGCGGATGATTTTCGGCGAGTCTATCAGTTCGGTGGGGAGCGTCTCGATGCGGTCGCTGTGGAGCATGAAGGTGAAAAAACTGCGCACGCCGCTCAGCATGCGGGCCTGGGTGGTGTTTCCCGCGCCGCTGTCGTAGACGTGGGCCAGAAAGGCCTCGATGTCCGGGGCGGTCACGGCGGCGGGCTCCTTCGGGGCGGCGCTGCCCAGCAGGAACTGGCTGAATTGCTGAATATCGTGCAGATAGGCGGTGATGCTGTTCGACGAGAGACCGCGTTCGAAGCGCAGGTAGTCGCGGTAGTTGTCTATGGCTTGTCGCCAGCTGTTTTCAAGGTTCTGTTCGCTCATGGGCCTTCGGTGCTCCGTACGTTCTTCTAACGAAAAATTAACGACACGCAGCGTGCGAAATTATCCAAATTTGCATAAATTTGGGCTTCATTCGGAGAAATAATGAAAAAACTGTTGATTATCAACGGACCCAACCTGAACCTGTTGGGCCTGCGCGACAAGGAGGTCTACGGCTCCCAGTCGTTCGAAGATTATTTGACGGAGTTGATCGCCGAATTCGGCGACCGTGCCGAACTGGACTACTTCCAATCCAACGTCGAAGGCGAGATCATCAACGCCCTGCACGACGCCCGTAACAAATACGACGGAGTGGTCCTCAATGCGGGCGGATATACGCATACTTCCGTGGCCATTGCCGATGCGATCGGTGCGGTGGCCTCCTGCGGACTGAAAACGGTCGAGGTGCACATCTCGAACATCATGGCGCGTGAGGAATTCCGCCACGTGTCGCTCATCTCGCCGCGTTGTGCCGGCTCGGTGATGGGTTTCGGCATGCAGTCTTACCGGTTGGCGATTTATAGTTTTCTGTAATAGAGGATAATAATAGGGGGGAGGAGACTGTTCTCTTTGTGAACAAAGAGAACCAGAAAAACTTTCGGAGATGCTGGCGCATCTCATGACTTTCTTGCAGTATGGAAAAGAAAACGAAAATAGTTGCCACGATTTCCGACCGTCGTTGTGACGTCGAATTCATCCGCTCGCTCTACGAGGCGGGGATGAACGTGGTGCGTATCAACTCGGCCCACACTTCGTTTGAAGGGGCCACCAATATCGTAAACAATACGCGGGCGGTCTCCGAGAAGATCGCTATTCTGGTCGACACCAAGGGACCCGAAATCCGCACCACCCGCATGGCTGACGAGGGAATCGCCGTCAGCGAGGGTGATCTGCTGACCCTGCGCGGTGCGGACGACAACGAAGTGCTCTCGACGCGTGAGTGCATCTACTTGAACGATCAGGATATTTTTAACGAAGTTCCGGTCGGAGTGGCGGTGCTGATCGACGATGGCGACATCGCGCTGGAGGTAACCGACAAGGTCGACGGGGCACTGATCGCCCGGGTCAAGAACAGCGGTGTGATCAAGGGGCACAAGAGTGTCAACATTCCGGCCGTGCACCTGCACCTGCCGGCCCTGACCGAGCGCGACCGCGAATATATCCACTGGGCGATTCGTATGAATCTCGATTTTATCGCCCATTCGTTCGTGCGCAACAAGCAGGACTTGCTCGATATTCAGAAGATTCTCGATGCGGAGCACAGCACCATCAAAATCATCTCGAAAATCGAGAACCAGGAGGGGGTCGATAACATCGACGAGATTCTGGACCACACCTATGCCGTGATGGTGGCACGCGGTGACCTGGGCGTCGAACTCAACGCTGAGCAGATCCCGATCGTGCAGAAAAACCTCGTGCAGAAGTGTATCGAGAGCAAAAAACCGGTGATTATCGCCACCCAGATGCTCCATTCGATGATCAACAATCCGCGTCCGACACGGGCCGAAGTGAGCGACGTGGCCAATGCCATTTTCCAACGGGTGGACGCCATCATGCTCAGCGGCGAAACGGCCAATGGCAAATATCCGGTCGAAGCCGTGCAGGCGATGACCAAAATCGCGCTGGCCATCGAAAAAGAGGTCTCGCCGATTATCGACGTCAACATGGTGCGCATCAACAACGAGATTACGGCCCAGTTGGCCCGTTCGGCCGTGCGCGCCTGCACCAACCTGCCCGTCAAGGCGGTGCTGATCGACACCCTCTCGGGGCGTACGGGGCGTTATCTGGCAGCTTTCCGGGGCGAAAAACCGGTCTATGCCCTCTGCTACCGCAAGCACGTGATGCGCGAGATGGCGCTCTCTTATGGCGTCTATGCCGAGTATGCCGAACCGGCCATTGCTCACGACCGGTTCAGCTATCAGATGTTGCTGATTCTGGAAAAAGAGCATAAGATATCCAATGGCGACCTGGTCGTGGTGGTCGGCGGATCGTTCGGTGCTGCCAAAGGCGCTTCGTTCATGGAGATCAGCAAGGTCATCCACCTGCTCAACAAAGCCATGACGGAGTAGCGCGATCCGAGCGGAGGGGGAGTGCGGGTACGGTCGAAGCCGGATCGTGCAAGGCATCTTCCCGTCGGACAAGATAGGGGCGCAATGCTTGTCGAAAAATCGTGCCGCCCGGTATAACGAAAACAATTTTCGTTATACCGGGCGGCTTTGTTTGTTATGCGGTATTCGTTCTGCGCCGACTGCGGCTCCGGGCGGTGGAAGGTCAATCTCCGTTTGAGGTGAGTTTGCGGTAGGCAATGGGCGAGATGCCTTTGTGCTTTTTGAAAAACTTGCTGAAGGAGGCCTGGTCGGAGAACGAAAGCGTTTCGGCAATCTGTTGAATGGGGGTGGTGCTGTCCTCGAGCAGGGTCATGGCACAGTGCACGATCTCGTCGCAAATGATGGCGTGGGGAGTCCGGTTCAGGATCTCTTTGATGACCCGGGTCAGGTGTTTGTTCGAGACGTGCAGACGCTCGGCATAAAAATCGACCTGATGTTCGGTGCGGTAGTTGGCCCAGACCAGTTTCAAGAAGCCGAGCATCAGCCGGTCGCGCTGACCGAAGGCCGTCGGTTCGCCCGGATTGTCTTCGTGGGCGAACAGGATCTGGCCCAGTTCGAGGGTCAGGGCGCGGAACTGGGTCCGGATCAGCTCCTGCCGATAGTGGTGTCCCGTACGGCGGAAAACGGCTTCGAGCAGTTCGAGCTGCCGCATCATGGTATCGGTCTCTTCGGCTGTGAGGTTGAGTTGCGGCGAGTGGATCCGGTCGATGAGATTCTGATCGGGACCGGGCTTGAGATTTTTCAGAGTTTCGCCGGCGAACAGGAACGTATGTATCCAGCAGTAGGCATACGTGTTGCGGGCGATGGTGTCGATCGTGACGGAGAATCGGTCCGGAAGGTCGAGCAGCGTCAGGGTGCGCAATTCGCAGGGACGATTGTCGAGGCGCAGGGTCAGCGAACCTTCGCACACCAGAATGAGCATCCGGCACGGAGCGATGTGCTTCCCGGCCAGTTTGGGAAACTCCGACGGCGGGATAAACAGAATGCGGTTTTCCCAGTGGAATTCGGAGGGGAAGAGCGACGCCAGTTCAGAAATTTTCATGGGATATCGATTCGGTGGGGTGATGGTGCAAAGAAAAGTAATATTTGTCTAAAATGGACAAGTCGATGTGAAAAATCTACAAGTGTAGGAGGTTGTAGGGGTGGATTTGGGTATTTTGGACAAATTGTTGCGTCGATTGTCTATCCGGAATCGGGAGAGCGGCCTCTAATTTTGGACCCGACAAAAACTCAATTCCGAAAATGAAAATACGAAGTATTCTTGCAACGAGTCTGTGTGCGTTGGTCGGAGCGGCCTGTTCGCCCCGGGTGCAGCAGCAGTCGGCCGGAGGCGATTATCCGCTGATGACCGTGAAACCGGAAGACCGACAGTTATCCGTTAAATATTCTGCCGTAATCAAAGGAAAACAGGACGTGGAGATACGTCCCCAGGTCTCCGGAACCATCACCCAGGTGTGTGTCGAGGAGGGGGCACCGGTCCGGAAAGGGCAGGTGTTGTTTGTGATCGACCAGGTTCCCTACCGGGCCGCCCTCAAAAAGGCGCAGGCCAGTGTGGCAACCGCTCAGGCCAATGAAGCCACGGCCAAACAAAACCTGGAGGGGAAAGAGGAGCTGTACCGCGAGCGTGTGATTTCGGATTTCGAACTGCGCACCGCCTCGAACGAGTATAAGAGTGCTCAGGCAGCCCTGCTCCAGGCCGAAGCCGAGCGGCAGGATGCCGAAAACAACCTCTCGTACACCGAGGTGAAAAGTCCGGTGGACGGTTCGGCCGGTATGAGTTCCTACCGGGTCGGGGCACTGGTCAGTGCGTCGATGAGCGATCCGCTGATCAGCGTCTCCGACAACTCGAACATGTACGTCTATTTTTCGCTGACCGAAAAACAGATTCTGGCACTGACCCAGCAGTACGGCTCACTGGAAAAGGCGCTCGAATCCTTCCCCGCGGTATCGCTGGAGTTGAACGACGGCTCGATCTACGAGCATACCGGACGGGTGGATGTAATCAGCGGCATGATAGACAAAACGACCGGTACGGTATCGCTGCGGGCCGTGTTCGAGAACCCCGACAAACGGCTGATGAGCGGCGGGTCGGCCAATATCATCGTACCGTACGACCGTTCGCAGTGCATCGTCATCCCGCAGGAGGCGACCTACGAGATACAGAATCGTATCTTCGTTTACAAGGTGCAGGATGGTCGGGCGATCTCGACGCCGATCCGGGTGTTCGACATCAACGACGGTACGGAATACATTGTTGAAGAGGGTTTGCAGACTGGTGACGTGATTGTTGCCGAGGGAGCCGGCCTGCTCAGGGACGGTGCCGTAGTCGTGTCGGCCAAAAACGGGGAGGAGTAGCATGAAACTGCAACGATTCATAGACCGACCGATTCTGTCGATCGTCATTTCGGTCGTAATCCTGGTGGCCGGGCTGATCGGCCTGTATGCCCTCTCCGTGGAGCAGTATCCCGACATCGCCCCGCCGACCATCCGTGTCTCGACCACATACAGCGGTGCGAATGCCGAGACGGTGCAAAAGAGTGTGATCGTGCCGCTCGAGGAGGCGATCAACGGCGTGGAGAACATGACCTACATGACCTCCACGGCCAGCAACACGGGGAGTGCCGAGATTACGGTCTATTTCAAGCAGGGCAGTGACCCCGACATGGCGGCCGTCAACGTGCAGAACAAAGTCTCGACCGCCACGTCGCTGTTGCCGGCCGAGGTGACCAAAGTCGGGGTCGAGACGATGAAACGTCAGAGCAGTACCCTGAAGATGTTCGCCCTCTACAGCCCGAACGGAACCTATGACGAGACTTTTCTGACCAATTACCTGAGCATCAATGTGAAGCCTGAGCTGCAACGTATCTCGGGCGTCGGCGAGGTCAACATCATGGGGGGCGACTATGCGATGCGTATCTGGCTCAAACCCGACGTAATGGCCCAGTACGAGTTGGAACCTTCGGATGTGGAGGCGGCCCTTGCCAGCCAGAATATCGAGGCGTCGGCCGGTTCGATCGGCGAGGATTCCAGAAACGTCTACCAGTACACGCTCAAGTACCGCGGACGTCTGGAGACTGAGAAGGAGTTCGAGGAGATCGTGATCCGTGCCTACGACGACGGCCGGGTGCTCCGGTTGAAGGACATTGCGACGGTCGAGCTGGGGGCGCAGAGCTACTCCTACACCGGTACGGTGAACGGAGCGCCCGGTACGACCTGTATGATCAACCAGACGGCCGGAACCAACGCGAACGAAATTATCACCCAGATCGACAGCTATCTGGAGGAGCTGCGCGAGACGCTGCCGGCCGACATGGAGGTGGTCGAGCTGATGAGTACCAAGAACTTCCTGGACGCTTCGATCCACGAGGTGATCAAGACCCTTCTGGAGGCGATCGTGCTGGTAGTGCTGGTGGTTTACGTCTTCCTGCAGAATGCCCGTTCGACGCTGATTCCCACGGTCAGCATCTTTGTCTCGCTGATCGGAACTTTTGCGGTGCTCTACCTGGCCGGGTTCAGCATCAACCTGCTGACGCTTTTCGCACTGGTGCTGGCCATCGGGACCATCGTGGACGACGCGATCATCGTGGTCGAGGCCGTGCAGGTGAAGTTCGACGAAGGGTATCGTTCGGCCTATCGGGCGGCGGTCGATGCCATGGGCGGAATCTCGGCCGCAATCGTCACCTCGACGCTGGTCTTCATGGCGGTTTTCGTGCCGGTCTCCTTCATGGGCGGTACGTCGGGCGTCTTCTACACCCAGTTCGGGATCACGATGGCCGTGGCGGTCGGCATTTCGGCCATCAACGCGCTGACCCTCTCGCCGGCGCTCTGTGCTCTGATTCTCAAGCCGAACGAAATCCTGATCGACGGGAAACGACCCTCGTTCTCGACCCGTTTCCGAATCGCCTTCGATACGGCCTTCAAGCGGATCGTGCTTAAGTACAAGGGCGGGGTCAACTTTTTCATCAAACGGAAATGGCTGGCCTGGGGATCACTGGTGGTGGCGGCCGGTTTGCTGGTTTATCTGATGGGGACGACCAAAACCAGTCTGGTTCCTTCGGAAGATACCGGTTCGATCCTCATCAGCCTCGACGCGCCGGCCGGAAGTACGCTGACGGAGACCGCCGGCATCATGAGCCGCGTCGAAAAGCAGTTGCAGCAGATCCCGCAAATCGAGAATTACAGTAAAGTGGCGGGCTTCGGCATGGGAGCCGGTAGCGGCGCTTCGCACGGGATGTTCATCGTCAAACTCAAACACTGGGACGAGCGTCCGGGCGAAGAGAACAGCGTGGATGCCATAACAGCCGAGATCTATCGCCGTACGTCTGACATTCGCAACGCCAGCATCTTTATCTTCTCGCCGCCGATGATCTCGGGTTACGGTACGGGCAACAGTTTCGAGATCTATCTTCAGGACCGTTCGGGACGAGGGGTCGATGCGTTGAGCGACGTGACGGACGATTTCCTGGCCGAGCTGAACAAACGGCCCGAGATTCAGATGGCCTACACTTCGTTCAGTGCCGACTTCCCGCAGTATCGGGTCGATGTCGACGAGGCGCAGTGCCAGCGGGCCGGAGTCACCACCGAAGAGGTGCTGTCGGTGCTGTCGGGTTACTTCGGCAGTATCTACGCCTCGAACTTCAACCGCTTCACGAAGCTCTATCGCGTCATTATCCAGGCGCCGTCCGACGAGCGCAGCAGCATGCAGTCGCTGGACAACATATACATCAAGACGAACGGCGGGATGTCGCCCGTGAGCCAGTTCGTCAGGCTGACCAAAACCTACGGTGCGGAGTCGTTGACCCGTTTCAACATGTTCACCGCCATCAACGTGCAGGGTATGCCGGCCTCCGGCTACAGCTCGGGCGATGTGATCCATGCGGTTAAGGAGGTGGCCGCACAGACGCTTCCCACCGGTTACGGATACGAATTCTCCGGCATGACGCGCGAAGAGGAACAGATGGCCGACTCGCATGACACGGTGATTATCTACGGCGTGTGCATACTTTTCATCTATCTGATCTTGTGTGCTTTGTATGAAAGTTTGTTCATCCCGATGGCCGTGATCCTCTCGGTACCTTTTGGATTGATGGGCAGTTTCCTCTTCGCGCGTTTCTGGGGAATTGAAAACAATATTTACCTCCAGACCGGGCTGATCATGCTGATCGGGCTGCTCTCCAAGACCGCGATCCTGCTGACCGAGTATGCCACCGAACGCCGAAAGGCCGGCATGTCGCTTACCCAGGCGGCCATGGCTGCGGCGGCCGTGCGTCTGCGACCGATTCTGATGACAGCTCTGACGATGATCTTCGGTCTGTTGCCGCTGATGTTCGCTTCGGGCGTGGGGGCCAACGGGAATACTTCGCTCGGTGTGGGGGCCGTGGGCGGCATGCTGATCGGAACCGTCGCACTGGTGTTCGTCACGCCTGCTTTCTTCATCACGTTCCAGTATATCGAGGAACGGGTTATGGGACATCGCAAACAAGACAGAGAAGGATGAAAAGAATAATCGTATATGCGGTGAGCGCCGTATGGCTGAGCGGTTGCTCGGTTTACCGAAACTATCAGAGACCGGAGCAGATGCCGGTCGACAGTCTTTACCGCACCGAAGGAACGGCTGCCGTGGCCGATTCGCTGACGCTGGGCGATCTGCCCTGGACCGAGATTTTCCGGGATTCGTCGCTGCAGGAACTGATTCGTTTCGGGCTGGAGAACAACACCGACATGCAGACAGCCTTGTTGCGTCTGGATCAGGCCGAGGCGCAGCTCAAGGCGGCACGACTGGCCTTTTATCCGTCGTTGAGTTTCTCCCCCTCGGGGACAATTTCGAGTACGGATGGAGCGGCGGCCGTCAAGACCTACGAACTGCCCGTACAGGCCAGTTGGGAGGTCGACTTGTTCGGAAACCTGCGGAACGCGAAAAAGGAGGCTCAGTCGCAACTTCTTCAGCAACAGGCTTATCAACAGGTGGTACGGTCGGCATTGATTGCGACCATCGCCAACGATTACTATTCGTTGCTGATGCTCGACCGGCAGGTGGAGATCAGTCGTCAGACGCTGGACCTCTGGCGCGAACAGGTGCGGACCATGGAGTCGCAGCTGCAGGTGGGCGAGACGACCGAAAATGCCGTTACCCAGGCTCGGGCCAACCTCTATGAACTGGAGGCTTCGCACAACGACCTGCAACGGCAGCAGCGCGAGATGGAAAATACGATCTGTACGTTGCTCGGCACCACCTCACGCTCCATTGCGCGTGGAACGCTGGACGAACAGGTCCTGCCCGAGGTGTTGAGCATCGGGGTTCCGGTACGGTTGCTTTCGCGGCGGCCCGACGTGGTGCAGGCCGAGATGGAGCTGGCTGCGGCCTATTATGTGACCAATCAGGCCCGGTCGGCCTTCTATCCGAGTCTGACGCTGAGCGGCAGCGCGGGCTGGACCAATTCGTTGGGCGAGGCGGTGACCAATCCCGGCGGATGGATCCTCTCGGCGGTGGGATCGCTGGCCCAGCCGATCTTCAACCGCGGCAAGCTCAAGGCCAATTTGCGGGTCTCGAAGGACGACGAGGAGATTGCCAAACTGAACTACAAACAAACGCTGCTCGATGCCGGACAGGAGGTAAACGACGCGTTGTATGCCGCGGAGAGTGCAGCCCGGAGCCTGGAGAGCCATTCGCGGCAGTGTGACGAGTTGGAGCGTACGGTGCACACCTCCGAGGTGTTGTATCGGACCGGGAATTCCACCTATCTGGAGTTGTTGACGGCGCAGCAGTCGTTGCTGAGTGCACGTCTGAGTGTGGTCTCCGACCGTTTCTCGCAGTTGCAGGCCGTGGTGAACCTCTACCAGGCACTGGGAGGAGGGGCACAATGAGTTGCGGTTAGCTGCGGTTTGTAGACCTTTCCCCGCACGTATGGTCCGCACTGGGGCTTCGGGGAGTTGTTTCCGATTATCTGACCTTATGAGAGTGGTTGTAGAAAGCCGGTCGCACTGGAGGAGTGTTTGAGGCGACCGGAGAATGACGGGCAGATATCGGCAACTCTCGGGAAGTTCCGGGGCGGACTTTTTTTGCAGACGGGTGGTCCGGAAAGAGGATGTTACCAGTCCGCGAGGGACCGCTCCCGGGCGGCACACGGACAGGGTGTCGCACGGCGATCGTTTTTGGCACGGTTATTGGTTCTCTATCGGGGCAGAGTGTTTAATAAAACTATGAATTATGTATTTTCTGTGGTATATCCTGATAGGTTTGGTTGCCGGATGGCTCGGCAGTCTGATTATGCGGGGCAGTGGCTCCGGCCTGATCGCAAATCTGCTGATCGGAATTGTCGGGGGTGTATTGGGCGGATGGCTCTTCGGTCTCTTCGGACTGGTCCCCGTCGGTACGCTCGGTAGTCTGCTGACCGCTTTGGTCGGTTCGGTGGTGCTGTTGTGGATCGGTTCGCTCGGCAAGAAAAAACCGAAAAAATCGTGACGCACACCTGCCTTTCGATCGAAAAAGCCGTTCCCATTGTGGGGCGGCTTTTTTGTGTGGCAACTCCTGTCGTGTGGCGCACTGTGGATAGAACGAGGAAAAGGCGGAGACTTCTGATCGTGAAGGCTTTGCGACGAACAGGAGGATGTTACAGGTAGGTGGTGACGACCTGTTTAGCAAATTGGGTTTCGAGCGTTTGGGCGATCGCCCCCAATACTTTGCGGCGAAGAATCAGGGTCTCCGTATCGGCAATGGCGGTATTGCTGCGGCGCATCCCCACCACAATTTCGATCCGGTCGGATGCCAGCAGCAGTTCGCAGATGTGGTAGGCGGGGCCGCGTCCGGTGGGGGTCTCGTCGTAGTGTTGCAGAATTTCGAGCACTTTGCTCAGGGTGAGTAGACCTTCGGTCACCAGGTCGAGCCCTTCGATGTCCCATTGGGGCGGGAGCTCGGGATCGGTGGAGGTGAGTCGTTGGCGGAGTGGTACGTTCCACGATCGGGCGATCTGCTCGGCCAGCAGGTGACCGCAGACGATCCGGTAGCCGTCGAACGTGCGCAGTCGCTCGGCCAGCAGGGCGATCTCCTGCGAGAGGGATGGGGGGCAGGAGCAGAGCATGGCCAGCCGCGGTTCGCGGATGTGGATGGCCGCGCAACTGATGTCGTCGCGCGGAGTTCCGGCGTCGTTCTCGACAGTGGCGTCGAGCAGTCGTCTGGCCAGTGCGGCCGAGGTGATGTCGGGACGCCGGCACAGCAGGTCGTGAAGAAATCGGGCCACGTTGTCGCGTCCCCAGCCGAACGGGTAACGGTCCGTGCCCAGCCCGCTTTGGGTCACGCCGTCGGTGGTCAGGACGATGCGGTCGCCGCGTTGCATGGTGAACCGGCTGGTGTAGAAGGTTTGCAGCCGGCCGGTTTGCAGATTGGGGTAGGGGTGGGCCGTCCGTTCGATCTCCATAGGGGTGGTCCCGCGGAATAGAAAGGCCTGCGGGTTGTCGTATTCGATCAGCCGGATGGTGTCGTTGCGGTGGTCGATGTCGACGATCGAGAAGGTGGAGTAGCTGATTTTCCGCACGCGGCACACGGGCAGGGTCTGCATGACGGTGCGGGCGGTCTCTTCGATCGATTGCGGAGCACCGGCCATCCCCATGAAGATCGAGGCCGTGAGGGTCGAGAGCAGGTGGGCCTTGACCCCCTGTCCCATCCCGTCGGAGAGGATCACGACCGTGTGGCCGTGGGCGGGGAACTGCTGTTGGAGAAATTTGTCGCCGCACGGTGCGTGGTTGCCGTGGCAGGCCTGTTTGCAGGCGGTTTCGACGAACAGACCGGATTGTTTCATCGTGCGTTGGGGTTGGTGGCGGTGACTTTCAGGGCGCGGATCACGGAGTCGATCGTCTTGGTATTCTCCGAGACCTCTTCGCCCAGCAGAAAGGCGATCTGCTGGATCATCCGGATGTTGCGGTCGGCGGCTTGTTGCAATCGGGCGGTGAGTTCTTCAACGCGAAATTCGGGATCGGCCAGGTTGCGGAGCAGCAGGATGGTCAGTTCGCCGCGCCGGATGTTGTAGGTCGAGAGGGTGTAGTGCGAGTCGTTCCAGACGATGTCGTCGCGGTCGGTGTCTTCGCCGGAACTGTGGGTGGCTTCGGCCACGGAACAGATCTCGGGCGGGAGAATCTCGCTCAGGGGAACGCCGGTCAGGGCGGGTGCGGTGTCGGCCAGCTGTTCGGCGCGGTAACCGCCCAGTTGTATGAAGGGGCTGTTGGCCAGAATAATCTCCAGGTGCGGGCCGAGGGCTACCGAGGGGGCGGGCAGTTTGCGGATCAGGGTATGCAGGGTCCGCGTACTGTCGTTCTCGCGTTCGCGGAGACGGCGGTTCTCGGCTTCGAGTTGTTCGATGCGGTTGAGCAGTTCTTCCGTTGTCGTCATGGCGGGGTTATTCCAGGGTGATGTCAAATTGATCGCAGGGGGCGGTGCGCCAGGCATGGTCGCAGGTCAGGGCCGATACGGCGGTCAGGGGTGAAAAGGTGCGGAGCCGGCCAGTCGTTAGCTCGAAGAGGGGCTGGTTGGTGTCGAATTTGACGTAGACTTGCGGGTTGGGCCGCAGGATCATGGAAAATGATCCGGGCGTTTCGAGTTTCGGTCGCAGCGGCAGCACTTGTGCCGGGGCGGGTAGCACGAACAGAGCGGTCAGAGTGGCGAACAGAAGGTGTTTGAGTCTCATGTCGGGTTTGGGTCGTGGGGGAGCGTCGGTTTGCTCCGGTGGGGGCATGGGGCGGTGTCTGTGAGTCTCTCGGAAGGGCTTCCCCCTGGAGGGTTACTGTGGGGAAAAGCGCTGTCGTTGGGTGGAAACGTGAGTGGGGCCCGTAGTGCAGCTTTGCGCGAGTCGTTACGGAAACCGTTGCAGAAACCGGGCGTCTTCATAGGTGCCGTTGGAACATCGAACCCATTGTCGCCGGAGGGCGTCACCGGTGAAACCGGCACGCTCGAAAAGCCTCAGGCTGGCCGTGTTCGAAACGGGAATGTCGGCCCATAGCTGGCGCAATTCCAGATGGCGGAAGGCGTAGTCGATCAGCAGGTTCAGTGCGTCGGTGCCGTATCCCTGCCGGCGGTGGAGCGGGTCGTAGATCAGTATGCCGACTCCCGCCCGCCGGTTGAGGGGGTCGAAGGCGAACAGATCGACGCAGCCGATGGGGGAGGCCGCGTCCCGCAACTCGACGATCAGGCGCAATTGTCGCGCCTGATAGAGGTCAAGTGATGAGTTGCGGATAAAATCGTCCAGCACGGCTCGTGAAAAGGGACGTGTCGTCTCGCCGAGGCTCCACAGCGTGGTGTCGTTCTCCCAACGGTACATGGCCCGGCAGTCGTCGGGCTCCATGGCGCGCAGCCGGATGCGGTCGTTTTGCAGCAGCATGCGGGGTCAGGCTTTCTGGAAGGTGATCTGTGCCCAGCCGTCGCGGGTGTTGGTGGCAGTCGGTGTGAGGCCCAGTTTGCGGGCATGGCCGACCAGCGTGTCGACGTCCAGGTCGAGGATGCCGCTCACCAGCAGCAGACCGCCCTTGCGGAGCGACTCGGTGTATTGGGCCATGTCGTTCAGCAGGATGTTGCGGTTGATGTTGGCCAGAATGATGTCGTACACTTTGCCGTGAATGGCCGATACGTCGCCGAGAATGGGGCAGACGACGGTTTGCACGTTGTTGGTCTGGATGTTTTCGAGGCAGTTTTCGTAGGCCCATTCGTCGATGTCGACGGCGTCGACAACTACGGCGCCGCGCATGGCGGCCAGTATGGACAGAATCCCGGTGCCGCTACCCATGTCCAGCACCGAGGCTCCGTTGAAGTCGAGGGCGAGCATCTGTTCGGCCATCAGGTAGGTGGTGGCGTGGTGTCCCGTGCCGAACGACATCTTGGGCATGATGACGATCTCATAGGGAGCACTGTGGGCCGGGTGGAACGGGGCGCGGATGTAGCACGTTCCGCCCTGGATCGAGATAGGCTCGAATTGCGACTCCCACTCGGCGTTCCAGTTCTGTTGTTGGATCTCTTCGCGCTCGTAGGGGTATCCTTCGTTGTAGAGGTAGTTCTGAATGCGGGTGTGGTTTGAGCTGTCGGCTTCGACGTTGGCGGGAATATAGCATTTGATGCTGCCGGCGCCGGGCATGAAGCCGTCGGGTAGGTAGTCCGAGAAGCTCTCGAAGCCCATGTCCGAGAGTTCGGCGATGACGATTTCGCCCTCTTCGGGGCCGGTGACGTGGATGTTGTATTCGATGTAGTTCATAATTCGTTGGGTTTAGGGGGTGGGGTGGTCTGCTGGGATAGTTCGGCCGGGCCGGAAGTTCTTCTCTTTCTGCCCGGTGTCTTTGGCCGACTTTTCCCCGGTGACCGGAGACCGAAACCGGTTTGAGTTATGGGGTGTTGGGTCCGCAGGACCCTTTCGGGTGTTATGTGAGGCGGTTAAATGCCGTAGATCCAGCCTTCAAGGGTTTTCCAGATCTGGTTTTGCACCTCTTCGCTCTGGGTGCTGATGCGGGCACGGTGGCTGCCGCCGGGTTCGACGATCAGTTTCATGTTCTGTTTGCCTTCGAAGACGGCGGGATCGAGCATCGCGGCGCTCCACGGGTCGTTTTCGCCGTAGATGCAGATCACTTTGGGGTCGTTGGCCTTGTAGAAGGCGACGATTTTGCGTGAGAGGCCGTCGCTGAAACGGATCCGACGGGCGTCGTCGGGCAGCAGAATGCGGGGCAGGTAGCCTTTGGCGTTCTTGATCGAAAGCAGCCCTTCGAAGGGGGTGGTGTCGTAGCCGTAGTAGCCGAGTTCGCGCTGGGCCTGGACGAAGAACGAGGGTTCGTCGTTGATGGCGAAGTAGTCGGGCGATACGGTGGCGATCAGGTGGTCGAGCAGCTCCTGATGGGGCGAGTCGCTGTCGGGAATCACGCTCACGGCGGTGCCCCACTGCCAGATCGAGAAGGAGTATTCCAGCACGGTGAGGTCGAAAATTTCGTCGATGTTCGTGCGGAATTTGTATCCTTTGGATTTGCAGTATTCGTCGAACATCGGGACGAGTTCCTTGCGGCGTTTGAGCACTTCGGTCTGGAATTCGCGGATGGCGGCACGCTCTTCGGGGGTGCCGACCTGTTCGAGGAAGGGTTCGTGGCGGCCGTCTTCGACACCGAAGCAGATCGGGCCTACGTAGGCCACGGTCACATCCACATCCCCGGGGTAGAACATGCGGTAGATGAGCGAGTTTTCGCCGCCTTTGCTGATACCGGTGCCGATCCACTTCGCGGGGTAGATGGCGTCGAGGGCCTGACGGATGGCGTGCAGGTCGGCGGCGGCATTTTCGGCGGTCATGTATTCCCAGTTACGAGGCTTGGGGGTCGATTCGCCGAAGTAGCGGTGCTCGACGAAAATCTGGTTGCTGTTCAGCCGCGAGGAGAGCTCTTCGCGGTACCGGGGCCCGAGGGCGCGGGCTCCGCCGTATCCTTCGGTCACGATCACCGTGGGGCGGTCGAAACCGGCGTGGGCGACGACAAAACGCTGTTCGAAGCGCCCTTTCGAGGGATTTTTATGGTCGAGAGGTTGGTCGAACATCACGGCGTAGCGTTCTTCGAAGACGCCGGGGTCGAGCTCTTCGACCGATACGACGCCTTTGAGGGCGATCAGTTTGTCGTACAGTTCGGTGGCGCCGGCCACGGCGATCCCTGTCACGAGCAGGACGAGCAGGGAGAGGGTGATTCTCAGTTGTCTCATATGATTTTGGTGCGGAATTACTGGTTTATCGTTGGATTTGGTCGTAGAGTCTCAGGAAGGTGCCGGTGAGTGCTTTCCAACTGAAGCGTTGTTTCTCGACGGCGATCTGGCTGCGGAATTCGTCGGCCTTATGCTCGGTGTAGAAGGTGTCGATGGCCCGGGCAATGGCTTCGGGGGTGACGTCGACCACGTAACCGACACGTCCGTCGGGCACGATTTCGGGCAGACCGCCCACGCGGGTGACGATCATCGGTACGCCGAAGTGGTAGGCCACCTGGGTCACGCCGCTTTGGGTTGCGCTACGGTAGGGCTGCACCACGAGGTCGGCAGCGCCGAAATAGTTGCGCACTTCGCTTTCGTCGATATAACGGTCGTGGATGATCAGGTCGGAGGCTATCCCCAATGTCTCGATCAGCCGGTCGTATTTCTCCTGATTACCGTAGTATTCACCGCCGATGAGCAGTTTGCGGCCGGCGGTTTTGCCTTGTGCTTTGAGTTGGGCCCACGCTTCGAGCAGCAGATCGAGCCCTTTGTAGTCTCGGATGAAACCGAAAAAGAGCACGTAGTCGATAGCGGGGTCGAGACCGAGTGCCCGACAGGCTTCCGCTTTCGGAACGGGTTGGCCGTAGGTGTCGTATATCGGATGGTGGGCCATGGCGCGAAGCCCTTTGTAGGCAAAGGTATCGAGGTCGCGTCCCACTTCGTCGGACATGTAGACCACGGCGTCGGTCTGACGCAGGAAATAGGCGGTCAGTGCGCGGTCGCCGGGACGCTGTTCGTGGGGGACGATGTTATCGGCTAGGGCAATGACGCGTGTGGCGGGCGAGCGGTGGCGGATGGTGCGGGCGACGGTTCCCAGCGACGGCCCCATGAAGGGCATCCAGAAGCGGGGAATGACCAGATCGGGTTGCTCGCGGGCGATTTCTCGTCCCACGCCGGGCCAGTTCAACGGGTTGACGGAGTTGATGCGTCGCTCGATGGCGATTCCTTCGGGAGCGGCCATGCGGGTGTACTGGGTACGCCCGGGAAAGAGAAACGACGGATATTGCAGCGTGAAGTTGATAATCTTCACGTCGTGTCCTTCGCTGCCGAACGAGGCGGCCAATACTTCGTTGAATTTGGCGATGCCGCCCCGGTAGGGATGTGCCGGGCCGAGTATCCGAATCTTCATGCGGGTCTTCGTTGTTTCTGTTTTATTCCACTAATGTACGAAAAAAGGTATTATATTTGATTCTAGAAATACAGAAACTTCGAATTTCAAACCATACCTGACCATGAAAACCGATATCGAAATCGCACGCTCGGTACAGATGAAACCGGTCACCGAGGTGGCACAACAACTGGGCATCAATCCCGAAGACCTGGAACTGTACGGAAAATACAAGGCCAAAGTTCCGCTGTCGTACATCGACCGCTCGAAAAATCCCAATGCGAAATTGATACTCGTCTCGGCCATCTCGCCCACGCCCGCCGGCGAAGGCAAAACGACCGTCTCGATCGGCCTGACACAGGCGCTTAACCGTATCGGCAAACGTTCTTGCGTGGTGCTGCGCGAACCTTCGCTCGGGCCGGTCTTCGGCTTGAAGGGGGGTGCTACCGGAGGCGGCATGTCGCAAGTGCTGCCCATGGAGGATATCAATCTTCATTTTACGGGCGACTTCTCGGCAATCGAAAAGGCGCACAACCTGTTGGCGGCACTGATCGACAATAACATCCAGAGCAAAACCCGTTCGTTGGGGCTCGATCCTCGGACCATCTCCTGGAAACGGGTGATGGACATGAACGACCGCTCGCTGCGGCACGTGGTGGCGGGGCTCGGCGGTACCGGATCGGGTGTGCCGCGCGAAACGGGTTTCGATATTACGGCGGCTTCGGAGGTGATGGCCATTTTGTGCCTGGCGACGAGCATGTCCGATTTGAAACGGCGTCTCGGCAACATCTTCGTCGGCTTTACCTATGACAAAAAACCGATCTACGCCCGCGACCTGAACGCCGAAGGGGCGATGGCTACGTTGCTGAAGGATGCCATCAAACCCAACCTGGTGCAGACGATCGAGGGAACGCCGGCGCTGATTCACGGTGGCCCGTTTGCCAATATCGCTCAGGGTACCAATACGGTGCTGGCTACCCAAATGTCGCTTTCGCTGACGGATTACACGGTGACCGAGGCCGGTTTCGGCTTTGACCTGGGTGCTGAAAAATTCCTCGATATTAAATGTCGGGCTGCCGGCCTGTCGCCCAATGTGGTAGTGCTGGTGGCTACGGTGCGGGCGCTCAAATACCATGGCGGACAACCGCTCAAGGAGTTGAAAACGCCGAGTGTCGAGGCGCTGGAGCGTGGTATCGTCAACCTGCAGAAGCATATCGAAAATATCGGTCTGTTCCACCTCTCACCGGTGGTGGCCATCAATAAGTTTGTGACGGACAGCGACGAAGAGTTGCAGTTCATCCGTGACTATTGTGCTCAGCGCGGGGTGCCGTGTGCGATTGCCGACGTGTGGGGGCAGGGCGGTGCCGGTACCGAGGAGCTGGCTGCCATGGTGGTCGAGGCTGCCGATCGTTGCTGCTCGGATTTCCAGCCGTTGTATCCGTTGGACGAGCCGGTGAT
Source organism: Millionella massiliensis (assembly GCF_900104655.1). Classification (GTDB taxonomy): domain Bacteria; phylum Bacteroidota; class Bacteroidia; order Bacteroidales; family Rikenellaceae; genus Rikenella; species Rikenella massiliensis. The sequence goes on from NZ_FNWD01000002.1 coordinate 28,582, forward strand.
GAAGAAAATCGAGACCATTGCGAAGGGTATCTATGGCGCCGAGGCCGTAGACTATACGCCCAAAGCGAAAAGCGCCTTGAAACGGATTGCCGATTTGGGTCTGGACGGTTTGGCTATTTGTATGGCCAAGACGCAAAAATCGTTGTCGGACAATCCGGCGCTGTTGGGACGCCCCAAGGATTTTGTGATCACGGTGCGTGATATTGAGATTGCGGCCGGGGCTGGTTTCCTGATCCCGATTACGGGTGAGATTATGCGTATGCCCGGTTTGCCGGAAGATCCTGCAGCCGAACATATCGATATTGATGATGAGGGAAATATCTCGGGCCTGTTCTAAGTCTGGGGTAAGCGTGAAAAACAGAGGGGCGTGCCGGTTGCGGTACGCCCCTCTGTTGGTTGTGAGGGAGGGAGCGGTTCGGTGCTTACTGTACGTGTGATGGCTTTGGGGACCTCGTCAGAGTGGTTTCTAATGACACAAGCGATACGCAGTATCGCCCGCTCCGCCGCGAGCACGCGGCCGCCGCCCGCGCAGGGCAGTCGGAGAATGGTTCTATCTGAGAATAAAGCCCGCTCAAAGATAAACGAACGATTCGCGCCGCTGGGCGAATCATTCGTTTATCTCTTTATCGCGTTCGCGGGCAATCTAAATACAATGCCGTTCATCGCGGACAGTCCGGAACTGCCCTCACGCCGGGCGGGCGGTGCCTTCGGGCACCCCGTCAGAGTGGTTTTTAATGACATAAGCGATACGCAGTATCGCCTGCTCCGCCGCGAGCACGCGGACGCCGCCCGCGTAGGGCAGTCGGAGAATGGTTCTATCTGAGAATAAAGCCCGCTCAAAGATAAACGAACGATTCGCGCCGCTGGGCGAATCATTCGTTTTCTCTTTTTATCGCGTTCGCGGGCAATCTAAATACAATGCCGTTCATCGCGGACAGTCCGGAACTGCCCTCACGCCGGGCGGGCGGTGCCTTCGGGCACCCCGTCAGAGTGGTTTTTAATGACATAAGCGATACGCAGTATCGCCTGCTCCGCCGCGAGCACGCGGACGCCGCCCGCGCAGGGCAGTCGGAGAATGGTTCTATCTGAGAATAAAGCCCGCTCAAAGATAAACGAACGATTCGCGCCGCTGGGCGAATCATTCGTTTTCTCTTTTTATCGCGTTCGCGGGCAATCTAAATACAATGCCGTTCATCGCGGACAGTCCGGAACCGCCCTCACGCCGGGCGGGCGGTGCCTTCGGCCACACCGTCAGAGAGGTTTTTACCGACATAAGCGATACGCAGTATCGCTTGCTCCGCCGCGAGCACGCGGACGCCGCCCGCGCAGGGCAGTCGGAGAACGGTTTTGTTCGCACGAAATAAAGCCCGCTCAAAGATAAACGAACGATTCGCGCTATTGGGCGAATCATTCGTTTATCTCTTTATCGCATTCGCGGGCAATCTAAATACAATGCCGTTCATCGCGGACAGTACGGAACTGCCCTCACGCCGGGCGGGCGGTGCCTTCGGGCACCCCGTCAGAATGGTATTACCTCGAACAGATGCTGTGTCGTAAGTTGATGTTTATCGGCAGTCGATGCAAACTCATCCCTGCTTCGTCGCGGGCACTCCGTCAGAGGGGTATTACCTCAAATAAATGTCTTGCCGAAAATTTATGTAATACGGGCTGTTATAAGTGTGAGGCTTTGTACCCAACCATCAATCTCCTACAGTTCGGATAGCTCCAACCAGCGCATTGACTTAGCATCGATTTCCTCGATCAGTGTCGCGATGCGTTCTGACTTGGCTATCAAATCCTCTGTCGATAGCGTCCCGCTGCTCATCTCGGCCTCCAGCGTCGCTTTTTCGGCTTCCAGCTTCGGAATCTCAGCCTCAAGGGCTTCAAATTCCCGCTTCTCGTTGAATGACAGCTTCCCTTTGACGCGCTCTTTGGGCTTTTCTGTCTTGGGCGGGATCGAGGGCGTGGGTTTTATGGCAGCCTGCGACTGTTTTGTCTCCTGCTCCTTGCGCCAGACCCGATAGGCGGTGTAGCTGCCCGGGAAATCCTTGATGTTGCCGTTCCCGTTGAATACCAGCAGGTGATCGGCCACCTTATCCATAAAATAGCGGTCGTGAGATACCACGATCAGGCATCCCGAGAAGACGGAAAGGTACTCCTCCAGAACATTGAGCGTCTGAATATCGAGGTCGTTGGTGGGCTCGTCCAGCACCAGAAAGTTCGGATTGCCCATCAGAATCGTACACAGGTAGAGCCGGCGCCGCTCGCCCCCGCTCAGCTTGGCCACGTAGTCGTACTGGGCCTGGGGCGAGAACAGAAACCGCGTGAGCAGTTGCGACGCGCTGATCTGTTTGCCGTCGCTCAGGGTGATGTTTTCCGAGATGGCCGTGATGATGTCAATCACGCGGGCCTGCGGATCGAACTCCAGCCCCTGCTGGCTGTAGTAGCCGAACCGCACCGTTTCGCCGATGTCGATCGTGCCGCTGTCCACCGGTTCCAGCCCCAGTAGCATCTTGATGAAGGTCGATTTCCCCGTACCGTTGTTCCCCACGATACCCATCTTTTCGTAACGCGAGAAGAGGTAGCTGAAATCGTTGAGAATCACCCGGTCGCCGAAGCGTTTGCAGAGGTGCGACACCTCGAAAATCTTTTTGCCGATATAGGTTTGTCGCACATCGAGCTGCACGGTCTCTTCGCTGCGGCGAACGTGGGCCTTCTCCTTGATCTCCTGAAAGGCGTCGATCCGGTATTTCGCCTTGCCCGACCGTGCCGAAGGGGTGCGACGTATCCACTCCAGCTCCCGGCGGTAGAGGTTCTTCATGCGGGCGACCGATGCGTCGGCGGCGTCGAGACGTTCCTGTCGTTTTTCGAGGTAGTAGCTGTAATTGCCTTTGTAGCTGTAAATCTGTCGATTGTCGATTTCGAGAATCTCGTTGCAGACCCGGTCGAGGAAGTAGCGGTCGTGGGTCACCATCAGCAGACTCATGCGTCGCCCGGCGAGGTACTCTTCCAGCCACTCGGTCATCTCCATGTCGAGGTGGTTGGTCGGTTCGTCGAGGATCAGCAGGTCGGGTTCCACGATCAGCGCTGCGGCCAGGGCGACCCGTTTGAGCTGGCCGCCCGACAGGGTCTCGATTTTTTGGTCGAGGTCCTTGATTTCGAGGCGCGTAAGAATCTCTTTGGCACGCTGTTCGAAATCCCAGGCGCCGAGCGCCTCCATGCGGGTCAGCAGTTCGTTCAGTTGTGCGGCGTCGTTGCGGGCCATGGCCTGTTCGTAGCGGGCGATGGTCTGCACCATCTCGTTCTGGCCGTGGAAGCAGGCTTCGAGCACGGTCAGTCCGGCTGGGAAACGGGGATCCTGTTCCAGGTAGCCGAGGGTCAGGTCGCGGCGGAAGACCACCTCGCCGCTGTCGTAGTCCATCCGTCCGGCTATGATGTTGAGCAGGGTGGTTTTGCCGGTTCCGTTGGCGGCGATCAGTCCGACGCGTTGGCCTTCGCTGATGCTGAAGGAGATGTTCTCGAATAGGGTCCGCGCTCCGAACGATTTGGTGAGCGAGGTGACCTGCATGTGGATCGACATGGCGGTTAGAGGTGTTGCGGTATTTCGTTGATGAATCGGTAGCTGCGGGCCGTGTGGTCGATCTCGCAGCAGTAGTGGCGGAGACCGTTGGTCACCACCAGGTAGGGTACCCCGAGGCGGATGTTGTAGTGGGCCACCTGGTCGAAGACCTCCTGGGTGATGGCCACCGTGGCGGCTTTGCATTCGACCACGAGGCGTGGTTCGGCCTGCCGGGAGTAGACGACGATGTCGGCCCGGTAGGTGAAACCGTCGATCGAGAGGGCCTGTTCCTGAACGATGCGGTAGGGGTCGACGCCGTAACTGTCGGTCAGCAGCCGGATAAAGTGTTGGCGGACCCACTCTTCGGGTGTAAGTACCAGCCATTTGCGACGCAGCGGGTCCCACACCTCGGGTTTGTTCCCGGTGTGTCGGGTGCGTAGCGCCGCGGGGGGCAGGTTCAGGGGCGGATATTTGTCGCTTGCGGCCATCTCGGACACAAAAATACAAAAAAAGCGGAGGGCCGAAACCTCCCATGGTTTCGGCCCTCCGTAGAGGGGGATCGGATCGGCACCTTCGTTCCGTCGTATGAAACCCGTTCGGTGTACGGGCAGTTTTGCCGACACCTTCAAGCAACTGTGAGCCAACGGGACTCTAAAAACCGAGTCTTCGGATCAGCTTTCGTTGGGCTTCCGTGTGGCTGAGTCTTTTCGAAATAGCTTAAACATGTTCTTTCGAAAAGTTCCGGATGCGCGTCGGTCGGGGAAACGGAATGGACAGACGGTCCGCAAGGGGTTACAACTGGGTGTCGGGATCGAGGTTTTTGCCTTCGATGTCTTTGAAGTATTTATAGGTGCCGACTTTCAGTTCCGCGGTGGCGTCTTCGTCGCAGACGATGATACCGTGGGGGTGCTGCTGGAGGGCGCTGATGGTCCACATGTGGTTCACACCCTCTTCGACGCCGTGGCGCAGGGCGCGTGCCTTGCCGTGGCCGTTGACCAGGATGAGCACCTCTTTGGCGTCCATGATGGTGCCGACGCCGACGGTCAGCGCGGTCTTCGGAACCTGGTTGATGTCGTTGTCGAAGAAGCGCGAGTTGGCGATGATGGTGTCGAGCGTCAGGGTCTTCATGCGGGTGCGCGAAGTGAGCGACGAGGCCGGTTCGTTGAAGGCGATGTGGCCGTCGGGGCCGATGCCGCCCATGAAGAGCTGGATGCCGCCCAGTGCCTGGATCTTCGCTTCGTAGGCTGCGCATTCGGCTGCGGGGTCGGCTGCGTTGCCGTTCAGGATATTGACGTTCTCGGGTTTGATGTCCACGTGGTTGAAGAAGTTGGTCCACATGAAGGTGTAGTAGCTCTGCGGGTGGTTCTGCGCGATGCCGCAGTATTCGTCCATGTTGAAGGTCACCACGTTGGCGAACGATACTTTGCCGGCTTTGTTGAGGGCGATGAGCTCTTTATAGGTGCCCAGCGGGGTCGAACCGGTCGGCAGACCGAGCACGAAGGGTTTTTCGGCGGTCGGACCGAAAGTGTTGATTTTGTGAGCGATGTAGTTGGCTGCCCAGCGCGAGATGTGGGCGTAATCGGGTTCGATGATCAGTCGCATATCTGTTGGTTTATAAGTTGTTGCAACGGCTGTCGGCGGATGTTCGGGGCATCTGCCGTATCCGTACAAATATAGGCCAAGTGGGACTATTTTCCAAGTATGCGGATGCGGGGGTAGCGGGCGGGAGTGGCGAACAGCGAGCTGTCGATCCACATGCGCTCTTCGGATTGGGGTGCGCTGGGCACCTGGACGCGGTATTCGCCGGCCGGGGGAAGCAGTTTCGTCGGGTCGTGCGGCGTGTCGGTACGGATCAGGTAGGGGCCTCCGAGCATGTGGCCGGCTGTCTCCATGTCGCCGGCTTCGATGGCGGCACGGATGGCGGTGGAGCTGATGTTTTCGTATCGGCCGAGGTTGGCGGTGTGGATGCCGTCCTGTTCGAGCTGGGCGGCCGAGCCGGACCGGTTGTGGCCGAAATGGTGTCCCTCGCCGGAGAGGACGGTTTCGGCGTGGAGTCGCTCGATCAGATATTTCTGCGTGAAGGTTTCGCTGTCGATACGGCTGAATTCCAGGGTGAAGTGTACGACAATCACGTGATCGACTCCGGTTTCGCTGAGCAGCTCGAGTTTTTCGGGCAGGGTGCTGAGCAGACGGTTTTCCCCCTTGAGCACGAACCGGGGATGGGGGTCGAAGGTGACCACGACGGATTGTCCGTCGGGGGCCAGGTCGGTGTGGGCAATGTGGTTGAGCCGGTCGATGAGCAGCCGGTGGCCGCGGTGCACGCCGTCGAATGAGCCGACGGCTACGGCGGTTCGTCGCAGCGGGGGGAGGGTGTCGAATCCGTAGTGTACCTGCATGGCGCTCTGGGGGATTAGCGGTTCGACGAGGTGTCGGAACTTTTGGCGAAGTAAGCTACTTTTTCGAGCAGGGTGATGATGTCGTAGTCTTCGACGTATATGTCGTCCGGGAAGTTGAGGGGCGTGGAGGTGAAGTTCAGTACGCCGCGGATGCCGGCGCGGGTGATGGGGTCGACCATCGAGGCGGCCACGGACGACGGCGAGGTCAGGATAATGACGCGGATGTTGTGTCGTACGGCGGTCTCGACGAAGGTGTCCATGTGGTAGCAGGGGACGCCGGCGACGGTGTGGCCCACTTTGGCGGGGTCGATGTCGAAGGCGGCGGTGATCTGCAGACGCGAGCGTTTGCCGTTGAAGTAGTGGGTGACGGCCTGCGCCAGGTTACCCATCCCGATGATGCCGACATTCAGCCCGTCGGGACTGTCGAGTATCGTGCCGATGAATTCGATCAGCACTTCGACGTCGTAGCCTTTTTTGGTGTCGCTGCTGAAGCCGATCAGCATCAGGTCGCGTCGGACCTGTACGGCGGTGATGCCGTGCATCGAGGCCAGCTCGTGGGAGTAGATGTGGGTACGTCCCTGTTTCAGGCATTCGAGCAACATACGCCGGTATTCGCTCAGGCGTTCGATGGTTCGTTCGGGGAGTCTTTTGGCGGCTGTGTGTGCGGCTTCGGTAGTCATGGGGCCGATGGGGTGTGTACGGTCGGTTAGGGTTGTTGTGAGTCGATTAACAGTAGGCAAATATAATACTTTTTTCCGGACGCTGTACGGTACTTTTTTGTGGATGGACGGGGTGGACGGCATGGGGCCGGAAATGCTCCGTCGCACAGCTCTGGGGCCGAAACGTCTGCTTCTCGCGGGGTTGAGTGAACGTAGGTGAGCGGTGATGTGGCTGCAGACTTGTTGTATTTGCCGTCAGGCAATCGGGCTTGCGGTGGGAGTGGAAAGGGGTGGCCGGGGTGTATCTGTTCCCTGCAGAAGGTGAATATCCGCGTCAGAGGATGAATCGCAGAGTGGAGGAGGTGTGTACGAAAAAACGCCTCGTCCGGGTAGGGCGAGGCGGCTGGGACGGTCGCGATGGCGACCGATGAAGAGGCTTTAGAATTTAGAGCAGGCTCTTGATGTCTGCAATGATGCGGTTGGCAAGGGCTTCGGCGGCTGCCTTGTCTTTGCTTTCGGCGTAGATGCGGATGATCGGTTCGGTGTTCGATTTGCGCAGGTGGACCCATTCGGTGGGGAAGTCGATCTTCACGCCGTCGATGTCGTTCACTTTTTCCGATGCGTATTTGGCTTTCATCTTGGCCAGAATGCCGTCCACGTCGGTGCCGGGTACCAGGTCGATCCGGTTTTTCGAGATGTAGTAGGCCGGATAGGTGGCTTTGAGCTGCGAGAGCGTTTTGCCGGTTTTGGCCAGGTAGGTCAGCAGCAGGGCGACACCCACCAGTGCGTCGCGGCCGCTGTGCAGGGCGGGGTAGATGACACCGCCGTTGCCTTCGCCGCCGATGATGGCGCCGGTTTCGCGCATTTTGGCCACTACGTTGACTTCGCCTACGGCTGCTGCCGAGTACGAGCCGCCGTGTTTGGCGGTGATGTCGGCCAGGGCGCGCGAGGAGCTGAGGTTCGATACGGTGTTGCCGGGGGTCTGCGAGAGGACGTAGTCGGCAACGGCTACCAGCGTGTATTCTTCGCCGAACATCGAGCCGTCTTCGTTGATCAGGGCCAGACGGTCGACGTCGGGGTCGACAACGATACCCAGGTCGGCCTTTTCGGCGGGCACCCGGGCCGAGATTTCGGTCAGGTGTTCGGGGATGGGTTCGGGGTTGTGGGCGAAGTGACCGTTGGGGGTGCAGTTCAGTTCGACGACTTCGACGCCGAGGGCTTTGAGCAGGGCCGGCATCACGACACCGCCCACGGAGTTGACGGCGTCGACGACGACTTTGAATTTGGCTTTGCGAACGGCTTCGACATCGACCAGCGGGAGGGCCAGTACGGCGTCGATATGCTGCTGGTCATAGGATTCGCGGATGATGACGCTGCCGATACCGTCGATTTCGGGGAAGGTATAGGCGTCGGTGTCGGCGATTTCCAGCACGCGTTTGCCTTCGGCGGCGTTGAGGAATTCGCCGTGGCGGTTGAGCAGTTTCAGGGCGTTCCACTGTTTGGGGTTATGGCTGGCGGTGAGGATGATACCGCCATCGGCGTTGTGTCCCGTGACGGCCATCTCGGTGGTCGGGGTGGTGGCCAGTCCGATGGCGATCACGTCCACGCCGCTGGCCATCAGGGTGCCTTCCACGATGTCGGCTACCATCTGGCCCGACAGACGCGCGTCGCGGCCGACCACTACGCGCAGTTTACGGCCTTCGACCGGGGTGGTCTCTTTGAGCCACTGGCTGTACGATGCGGTGAACTTCACCAGATCGATCGGGGTGAGGGCATCGCCGGGCGTGCCGCCGATAGTCCCTCGAATGCCTGAAATGGATTTGATCAGGGTCATGGTTGTTGCTACATTTTTGAATTAGCCGGCAAGTTACTAAATTAGCCGGAGTTTTATCCTCGTTTGCGATGAAAATCGATACTTTTTTTCAGGAAAATATTCGTCTGTCGTTCGCTTCGATACAGGGCAACCGGCTGCGTTCGATATTGACGATGGCCATCATCGCGATCGGAATCATGTCGCTGGTGGGGATCGTCACGGCCATCGAGTCGATCAAGGTGAGCCTGACCGAATCCTTCACCTCGCTGGGTGCGGGGGGCTTCTCGATCCAGCGGCAGCGACTCTTTGGTATGGATTGGGGGCGCAGCCGCAACGATAACTTCATTACGTACGACCAGGCGGTCGAGTTCCGCGAACGTTTTTCGATTCCGGCATCGGTTGCCCTGACGATGAGCATCAGTAGCAGTGTGACGGCCAAGTACCAGTCCGAGAAGAGCAACCCCAACCTGTGGCTGGGGGCGATGGATGAAAACGGGTTGCGCAACAGCAGCCTGGAGATCGCCCAGGGGCGTAACTTTTCGCGGCGCGAAGCGGAAGGGGCGGCACGCGTGGTGGTGATCGGGAGTGGTGTGGCCGACGTGCTCTTTCCCACGGGCGAATCGCCGCTCGGCAAGTCGGTCAATATTGCGGGCGGACGGTTTGAGGTGGTGGGTGTGTTGGCTCCGAAGGGGAGCGGCATGGGCATGGGGCGCAACGACGACCTGCGGCTGATTGTTCCGGTCACTACGGCGCGGGCGGTCTTCCAGTCGGTGAGGGTGAGCATGGTAATCTCGGTGATTCCGGACGATCCGCGGCTGCTGGATGTGGCGGCCGGTGAGGCCGAAGGGTTGTTCCGCGTGATCCGGAGGCTGTCGGCCGCAGACGAGTCTGATTTTGCCGTCGAACGGAGCGACTCGCTGGCGGCGATGCTGGCCGAAAACCTCGCGACGGTGACGCTCATGGCGCTGCTCGTCGGGCTGATCACGCTGCTCGGGGCGGCGGTCGGGCTGATGAATATCATGCTGGTGTCGGTCAGCGAGCGCACGCGTGAAATCGGTACCCGAATGGCCCTCGGCGCCAAACCGCGCACCATCCGGCAGCAGTTCCTCTTCGAGTCGATCATCATCAGCCAGTTGGGGGGAATCTGCGGTATCGTGCTGGGAATCTTGTGCGGCAACCTGGTGTCGGTGCTGACCGGGGGTGTCTTCGTGGTGCCGTGGATGTGGATACTGATCGGCGTGGCGCTCTGTCTGGTCGTGGGGGTCGGCTCGGGTTACCTGCCGGCTCGCAAGGCGGCGTCGCTCGATCCGGTCGAAGCGTTGCGCTATGAGTAGGGAAATCCGGTAGTGAGGGGCAAAGACGTGCCGGAATCGCAGCCGTTCGTCCCCGATGCCGCTCGCTGGACTCTGTTATAAAAGGAGACCCGAATAGATGGGGCTGTAGTGGCCCTTGTCTATTCGGGTTCTTTGTCTGAAAAGGCTTGATTATCAACCGTCGGGATGCGATATGTGGAATAATCAGATTTCGCCCATCTTGCGCAGCTCGGCTTCGCAGACCTCCAGTTCTTCGTAGAAGGCCTCGCCGAAACGACGGATCAGCGGCGTTTTGAGGGTTTTGTAGAGCGGTTCGCCTTTGGCGGCGCCGAGCACTTCGGCCGCGCGGCAGATCTCCCAACGGTGGTACTGGAGACCGGTCATGCCGTTCGACAGCTTTACCAGTCGGATGGGGTAGAGGTGGCATGAGATAGGCTTGCGGAACGGCGTGCGTCCTTCGCTCCACGCCTTCTCGATGGCACACCAGGTGATGCCGTTTTCGCGGATCGTGTAGGCGCATTCGGCTCCGTCGACCAGCGGGGTGGTCAGGTCACCGTCCGGATCGAGCACGGCAACGCCCTGTTCTTCGACCGAGCGGCGTCCTTCGGGGGTCATGTAGGGGGCGTAACGGTCCCATTCGTCTTCGAGCAGGGCGATCTCCTCCTCATCGAGCGGGGCGCCGGCGTTGCCCTCGACGCAGCATTCGCCGCGGCAGGCTTGCAGGTCACACGAAAAACGGGCGGTAAAAAGGTCAAGGCTGATGATTTTGTCGTCTATCTGTATCATGGCGGGATGCGTTGGACGGGTAAAGGTAATATTTTTCTATCTTTGTGTCCGTTGAACCAAAATTATTGTGTCGATTATGTTGCAACGTATTCAAACGGTCCACCTGCTGGTGGTCGTGGCTCTGATGGTCGTGATGCTTTTCCCGAACTACGCGACGGTGACGATGGGCTCGGCGCTGCCGGCCGGCGTGACCGAAACGGTCGGTGCCGACAGCTCGATTACCCGTGTGACCGTACCGACCGGGGTGCATGAGGAGATGACATTCAGCCTGCTGGGCGGTATCCGGCTCAACGGCGAAAAGGTCGTGCCGACTACCTATATGGCGGTGCTGGTATTCGCGGCGCTGGCCGTGGCTTTCGTGACGATCTTCCTCTACCGCAAACGCTGGGTACAGGTGCGGCTTTGTCTGGTGCTGGCGATCATGATGCTCGGGATCGAGGCGTTCATCATCATGTACATCTATAAACTGAAGGATGTGCTGGACACGATGCTGCGCGACTATGCGATCAAATACTCGATTGTCGATCTGCTGCCGATCGTGGCGTTGATCTTCGTCTATTTCGCCTTCCGCGGCATCTCGAAGGATATTGCGCTGATTCGTTCGCTCGACCGCATCCGTTAAGCCTTTTCGGAGCGTGTGGCTGGTAGCGGACGGTAGAGGGGGCGAATACAGCAGATTGTTGTGTACTTCCTCCGATCCCGCGCGTTGTAGCAGGCTTGCAGCCGTTCGGATTGCTTGTTCCGAGAAACGAATCCGTTGACTTGAAAACGAGCGTCCTCGCCAAAATGTTCGTTTGGCGGGGACGCTCGTTTTTTGCTTAAGACCGGCTTTTAAGGGAATTCTCAGAAACCTGTCGGGCAAAAGAAGTTCAGATTACGTGACGGGGAAAACTGCGCTATCGGTTCCTGTCTGACGGCTGTTTTTATTCATCCCGTCCTACGAAAGCAATGTGTTTCAGCGGCAGTCTGTTCTTGTCTTCGTCGCTCATTTTAGGGTAATTGTCTTGCCACATCTGGATAAATTCTTCGCCGTCAATCAGTTTTATGTATGTTTTGCTGGTCAACGCTTCGGCTCGGGCTTGCTGGGAGTAGGTGCCTGAGGTGACGAATAAGGCGATGTCGCCGTCGCGAAGAATACCCAACAAACTGCGAATGTCTTTTGCAGAAATGCTCTCGTCGGGTTTGTGCTTCACTTGAACCTTGATTCTGGGGGTCTTTGCACCGAGAGCGTCGATGTAGGCAATCACGTCCACACCGCCGTCACGGCCCTTGGGAGCGACAAACGGCGTGTAGTAACCCATGGCACGGAGAAGTGCTGCCACCATGTCCTGAAATTCGTAGGGATTTTTTGCCCTGATATATTGGCGGATTCCCTCGTTGGCTTGTTCCTCCAGTTGTTCGATGTTTATAATCAGTTCTTTTTCGGGAATTTCATCTTTCACCGTATCGTCATCCCCGTCCAAGTCTTTTTCCTGTCTCCACTGGCGATAAGCAGCATTGGCATTGCGTAAAATCTGTTCGGCGCCGAGTTTGAGTGCCTCTTCGCCCTCTGACGTGAGGTACCACGCGCCCTGCTTTTTCAGAATGTAGCCTGCTTTGTTGTAATCAATGGAATAGAATTGTGTCGTACTCCACCATCTGACATACTGCATCTTGCCTGCACGCTCCAACTCCCACTCCGTGAACTTGACATGCTTCTGTATAATGTCGTTGATTTCTTTCGTGGCAACTGTTCCGTCGTGGGCTTTCATGTATTGCATCACGGCGTACAGGCATTTTGCGGCACATGCTGCTGACGGGGATAGTGGCTTCATAGTTGTTTCCTGGATATTGATGTGGGTGGTGTAGCTGGGATGCTTCGGGGGCTTGTGGCTTTGTCGGGGCGTCGTGGAGGCGGCCGTTTAATCGTTGTTGTAGCCGAACTGCCGCAGCGCACGGTCGTTGTCGCGCCAGTCTTCGGCTACCTTCACGAAAATCTCCAGAAAAACTTTCTTGTCCAGAAATACCTCCAGCTCCTTGCGGGCTTCGGTGCCGATCTTCTTGAGCATGGCGCCGCGGTGGCCGATGATGATCCCCTTCTGGGACTGTCGCGCCACGTAGATCACGGCGCTGATGCGGTCCATTGTCGGGCTCTCGGAGTAGGATTCGATGGCCACTTCGGTCGAGTAGGGAATCTCCTTGTCGTAGTTCAGCAGAATCTTCTCACGGATGATCTCGCTGGCAAAGAAACGCAGGCTTTTGTCGGTCAGCGTGTCTTTCGGGTAGTAGACGGGGCCTTCGGGCAGCAGGGCGACGATGCGGCGGATGACGGGTTCCACGTTGAACCCCTCGCGGGCCGATACGGGAATGATCTCGGCAGTAGGGATTTCGCGGTGCCACCACTCCACGAGCGTTTCGAGTTTCTCGGGGGTGGTCAGGTCCACCTTGTTGACCACCACGATCACCGGGATGTTGTCGGCGGCCATGGCCTGCACTTTGGCCAGAAAGTCGTTGTTCTTGTCGGGCTGCTCGACGGTGTCGGTCACGTAGACCAGCACGTCGGCGTCGCTCAGTGCTCCGGTCGAGAAGTTGAGCATCGACTCCTGAAGTTTGTACTTCGGTTTGAGCACGCCGGGGGTGTCGGAGTAGACGATCTGAAAATCGGGGCCGCTGACGATCCCCATAATCCGGTGGCGTGTGGTCTGTGCCTTGGAGGTGATGATCGACAGGCGTTCGCCGACCAGTCGGTTCATGAGGGTCGATTTCCCGACGTTCGGGTTGCCGATGATGTTCACGAAACCCGACTTGTGCGGGGTGGGGGTGTTGTTCTCGGACGCTTGTGCGGGATGTTTTGCGTTTCCTTCCATGTGTGGGGACGTTTGCGAAAAGCGGACGGGAAGGGTGTCGTATCTTGCACTCCCCCGCCCGCCGGTCGTTTATCGGTCGTTGCTTTGGGCAAAGTAGTTGTAGAAGAGCGGGATGGTGGCGATGCCGCGGTAGAAGTTTTCGAGCGGGTAGTTCTCGTTGGGCGAGTGGATGGCGTCGGTGTCGAGCCCGAAGCCCATCAGAATCGATTTGATGCCCAGTACGCGTTCGAAGGTGCTGATGATGGGGATGCTGCCGCCGCTGTAGAAGGGTACGGGACGGCGTCCGAAGGTCTCTTCCATGGCGCGGGCTGCGGCCTGATAGGCGGCTGAGTCGGTCGGGGCGACGTAGGGGTATCCGCCGTGCAACGGGGTACATTTGACGGTCACGCCGTAGCCGGGGGCGATCTTCTCGATGTGAGCCACGAACTGTTCGGTGATTTTGTGGTAGTCCTGCCCGGCCACCAGGCGCATCGACACTTTGGCGTGGGCCGTGGAGGGGATAATGGTCTTGGCCCCTTCGCCGGTGTAGCCGCCCCAGATGCCGCAGACGTCGAGGGTCGGGCGGATCCCTTTGCGTTCCATGGTGGTGTATCCCTTCTCGCCGCGGGTCTCGTTCAGGCCGATGGCGGCGGCAAAGGTGTTCTCGTCGAACGGGGCGGAGTTGATGGCGGCGCGTTCGTCGGCGCTGAACTCCCGCACGTCGTCGTAGAAACCGGGGATGGTGATGCGGCCGTCGGCATCGGTCAGCGAGCCGATCATCTGGCAGAGGGCGTTCACGGGGTTGACCACGGCGCCGCCGTAGAGACCCGAGTGGAGGTCGCGGTTCGGGCCGGTGGCTTCGATCTCGACGAAGGCCAGACCGCGCAGTCCGCAGGTGATCGAGGGGGTCTGCATGCCCAGCAGCGAGGTGTCCGAAACGAGGATAATGTCGGCCTGGAGCATCTCCTTATGCTCGGCGCACCAGGTGGTGAGCGATCCGGAGCCGATCTCCTCTTCGCCTTCGAACATGAATTTGACGTTGCAGCGGAGGTTGCCGGTGGCGATCAGCGCTTCGACGGCCTTGACGTGCATGAAACCCTGTCCTTTGTCGTCGTCGGCGCCGCGGCCCCAGATGCGCCCCTCTTTGATGACGGGTTCGAAGGGCTGGGTGTTCCACAGTTCGATGGGGTCGACCGGCATCACGTCGTAGTGGCCGTAGACCAGTACGGTCGGGGCTTCGGGCGAGATGATCTTTTCACCGTAAACGATGGGGTTTCCTGCGGTCGGGAAGATCTCGGCCAGATCGGCGCCTGCCTTGAGCAGTGCACCCTGGAGCCATTCGGCACAGCGCAGCATGTCGGGTTTATGCTCCGATTGCGAGCTGATCGAGGGGATGCGGAGGTATTCGAAGAGTTCGTCGAGGAACCGGTCGCGGTTCTGTTCCAGGTACGGGGTCAGTTTGTCCATATGGGTGGAAATTGTGATTTGTCGGTTGTAAAATTCAAATATACGAAATTCCCGGGAGTTGGCAAATCGGTTTGATGAGGCCGGAGAGATGAGGGTGGAGGTGGCTTTTGTTGGACATGCTATTGTTGAGGTTGCGAACGGTCTGTAGCAATTGCACAGCTGGCTGACCTTGAACAATAGTTCGATAATCCAATCCGGCGTGGGGGCAGTGGATGAGATGCAAACGAGGCGTTCAGTTGGCTGTATGTGAAATATGTGGGGCGAAGGACGGCTCAAATTATTTCAGTAGCTGAGGGTACGAATCGAAAATTCCCTTATCTTTAACATTCAAACATTACGAAAACCAACGGAACCATGAAAAGATTCTTATTCAGTGTAGTCCTCCTCGTGGCAGGGCTGATTGTCGCTCCGGTGTCGGCACAGGATGATGAGGCCGCCGCCGTTGTCAAACGTTACGAACAGGTCACGGGGATCGACCAGCTGACCCAGGATGAGGCGAATCATGTGATGATGGAGGTGGTGGCAAACATGCAGGGTATGTCGATGCCGATGAAAATCATCAAGGCTCCGGGGAAAATGAACATAGACATGGCGGTGCAGGGGCAGCCCGTAAAGATGATCATCGATGGTGACCAGGGGTGGATGAGTGTGCCGGGCGAGGGCTCTGTGCCGATGCCGGAGGCAACGCTCAAACAGCTCAAGGAGCAAACCAATGTCAGCCAGAATTATCTGTGGAACGCCCGGGATTACACATATGCCATGGCAGGCGAGGTGCAGAACGGCAGCAAAACCTATGTCGGAATCCGGATGACACCGCGCAAACCGCAGCCGGGACTGGAAAATCTGGTGGTCTATTTCGACAAGGCGAGCGGGTTGGTCTGCTACCTGACTTCGGAGGTCAGCGTCGCAGTCCAAAACGGCTCGGAGCCTCAACGGATGTCGGTACGAATGGATCTCGGAAACTTCAAAACGTTCGGGAAGGTGAAACTGCCCTCGGAGTATCGGGTGCAAATCAACAATATCGAGACGATGACCATGCGGATCAAGACATTGGAGTATAACTATCCGACCACGGACGAGATGTTTGCCAAACCCGAATAGGCGTGGCGTATCGATATGGTAGTAACGGCCGTCCTCTGCTCACTCAGAGGACGGCCGTTACTGTTGTCAGAGGAGGGGAAATCGGGAGGAGGGTGAGGTCCGAACATTACCACAGTGCGAAAACGCGTATGGGAAAAATGAGTGGACGGATGGCTTAAACAATGGGAGGGGCGGTGAGAAAACGCAAACCACAGTGTGTAGAGTCGCTGTGGGTGAGGTCGTGGGGGCTATTCGAGACCTGCTGATGATATATGGATTGTGCAATAGGGCATAGGATGCGGCTGTGATTCCTCCCGCGCGCTACATGTCTCGGCTTTGGTAAGAGTCTCTACCGAAACCGTTTCCAACGAAAACGACCCGACACCCATTCGGGAAAACGATTTCCGGGAATGGGGCGCGGGTCGAATGGAAGTCAAAAGGTGGCGGCGGGACGCTGGCGAGGCTCTTGTTGTTTCCAGTTGGTAAATGAACAGGATGCAGAGTTCGTCAGGAATCTGTCGGGGGATGAGGTCTCCTATACGGGCCTGTCCGGCGCAAATGCTTTGCCGCGAGGGTTAAAAGCAGAAGGTGTTGACGCTGTTGGCTGCGAGCAGCACTTCGGTCGTGCGGCCGTCGATTTCGATGGCGAGGCGTTTATCCTGTCCCTCTTTTTCGACACAGAGTACCACGATGCTGCCGTCCGGATTCCGGAAGGCCAGCGCTTCATCCATGTCACCCGTCAGTGCGATGCGTTCGGCTCCGGGGCGCACGAAGCTGCTGATGTGTTTCATCAGGTAATATTCCAGCGTGTAACGGTACTCGGCGGTCGCAGGATCGACCACAACCAGCGAATTCTGGGCCCATCCCCAGCGGCTGATGCCGCCCTGATCCAGTGCGATGTTCCAGTAGTCGTAGATCGATGCCCCGTTGTCGAGGTAGTGTTTGAGCAGGTCCCAGCTGTGGAGCATGCCGACCCAGCAGTTTTTGCCGTCGCCGCACTCCTGTTCGGTTTGCAACAACAGCATTTGCGGGTATTTTTCGTGAATGGTTCCGATGGCACCTTTCCCGGCCCACTGGAAACCGACACCTTTAATATACGGTCCGGCTTTGGGGTCTTGCAGAACGGTGTCGACCAGCCCTTCATTGGCCCGTTCGACAGTACCAAACATCACGTCGATACCCTTTCCCTGCATGGCGGGGCCCAGGTAGTTGCCGATAAATTCGGTTAGTCCGCGGGCCGTCCAGCAGCAGCTGGGGTAGATTTGCGGCGAGTTGAATTCGTTCTGAGGCATGACGCCGAAAATCGGGATCCCTTCGGCGGCATAGGCGTCGATGAACTTCGAGAAATAGAGGGCATAAGCCTTCAGGTAGTCCGGTTCGAGGATGAACATGTCGGTGCCTTCATAGCCGACTTTGTCGGCCGGGAGCCCGTTGCGGTATTTGGGGTCGTACTCCTCGCCGGTGTAGACCGAGGCGTAGTGGCCGTTGTGTTTCATCCACGACGGCGGGCACCACGGCGAAGCCCACAGCTTCAGGTCGGGCTGCCACTGGCGGGCGGCACGGATGAACGGAATCAGGGTCTCGTAGTCGTTGGCGATCGAGAAGTTCTCCATGGCGAAGTCGCCCGGGGTTTCGTTGTAGGAGTACCAGTCGCGCGAGAAGTCGTTGGCGCCCACCGGCATGCGGCAGATGGTGAACTGTGCGCCGACGCCCGGGGCGAAGAGCTCCTGCATAACGGCCGTGCGGTCGGCCGAGTCGAGTCGGCTAAGGGCCACCCAGCCCAGCTCGTTGAAGCAGGCGCCGAAGCCTTCGATGGTCTGGCGGCGGTTCTCAGGCGAGGTGTTGACCACCAGACGGAGGGCCGATTCGGGCAGCGACGAGGATTCGTCGGTGACCTCCTGCCACGGTTGTGATTCCGTGGTGCGGATGTGGGTGACGGATGGCGAGCAGGAGGCCAGCATGCCTGTCGTGAGGACAGAAAGCAAAAATCGTTTGTTGAGAGAATTCATAAAATAACGGTTTGGGTTCGAATTCAGTGGTTTTACAGCGGTTGAATTTACGGAAAAAATCGAACACTTGGTATTGTCAACTTGCTTTATTTCAGAATAATGACTATTTTTCGAAAATCAGAATCCAAACTTTTAATATGAAAATTTACAGTAACAGAAAGCAACCGTTCGGAACCGAACGATTTGGCTCTTTTGCAGTTTCGATGCTGCTCGGGGCTGCACTTCTACCGGGTTGTACGAAACAATTACCCGACCACTATGTGCTCGAATCGCCCGACGGAAAATTGTCGATCGAACTGTCGGCTGGCCGTGACAGCGTCTGGACCTACTCCTTTACGGCCGACCAAACCCCGCTGATCGAAGCCTCGACGCTCGGTTTCGTGACCCCGGAGGGTCGGCGGATTCCTGCCGCCGGGTGGACCGTAAGTGCCGTTGAAGAGCGCGACGCGGACACCGTATGGCGTCCCGTGTGGGGCAAACGTGCCGAGGTGCCCGACCGCTATCGCGAAGTGGCTTTCGAACTGGTCAATCCCCAGCAGACGGCCGAACGACTGCGTATCGTGGCGCGTGCCTATGACGACGGGGTGGCTTTCCGTTACGAAGTGCCCGCTGAAGACGGAGCCGCAGCGCTGCCCGCGGTGACCGAACAGACCGATTATCGTTTCGGTGGAGATTATACGGCCTGGTTTTATAATGGAGAGGATCGCAATATCGGGCCCGAACTGCTGACCGAAACGAACGGCACCCGCCTGCCCGTAATGACCGTTCGTGCCGGTGACAAAGCCTATATGGCCCTGCACGAAGCTTTCCTGCAGGAGGGCGACCCGCTGGTGTTGCAGTCAAAGGCCGGACAAACGGAATTCGAAGTGGTCGACCAGCCCGATACGCTGGCTCCCGGCTACGCTTCGGCCTGGCGAGTGGTGCTCTACGGCCGTACGCCGGGTGAGTTGACCGACTCCCACCTGATTGAACTGTTGAACCCCGATCCGGCCCCCGGGAGCGACTTCTCGTGGGTGAAACCCGGTATGGCCGTTTGGGACTGGCGCATTAATGGCGCCGTCTGGGATGGGTTTACCTATACCATGTCTTACCCCTCGTGGATCCGGATGGTCGATTTTGCGGCCGAACAGGGCTTCTCGTACCTGGTGCTCGATGCCAACTGGTACGGTCCCGAATTCGGTTCCGACTCCCATCCGACCACGGGCGACAAGGCCAAGGATGTGCAGCGGCTGATCGCCTACGCCAAAGAGAAAGGCGTTGGTATCTGGCTTTACCTCAATGATGTAGGCGGCCGCGGCTATCCGATCGAAGAGACCCTCCGTCAGTATGGCGAGTGGGGTGCTGCCGGCGTGAAGTATGGCTTCATGAGCGGCTCGCAACGCGACAAAAACCCCTGGAC
Source organism: Millionella massiliensis (assembly GCF_900104655.1). Lineage (GTDB taxonomy): Bacteria > Bacteroidota > Bacteroidia > Bacteroidales > Rikenellaceae > Rikenella > Rikenella massiliensis. The sequence goes on from NZ_FNWD01000002.1 coordinate 47,888, forward strand.
GCAGAAAATCACCCGTCTGTGTGCCGAAAATCATCTGCTCGTCGATTTCCACGACGGTCCGGTACACCCCTATGGGCAGATGCGTACCTGGCCCAATGCCGTGACCCGCGAATACTGCCATGCTCAGTTGGATGGTCACCATGTGTTTGTTCCCTCGACCTTCGTGACAAGCGTCTTTGTCAATATGGTGGCCGGCCCGCTTGATATGAACAACGGGATGTTCGACCTGCGGCAGGGCAATACCACCCGTGTCGATGAGAGCCAGCCTGTACCCTCGACCCTCGTGGCCGAAGCGGCTCGTACGCAGATTGTCTTCTCGGGAGCCACCATCCTGCCCGACATTCCGGAGTACTACCGTAAATATCCGAGTCTGTTGAACTTCCTTTCGGCACAGCGGATGCCGTGGCGCGAAAGCCGCACGCTGGCCGGTGAAATCGGACAGTATATCGTCATGATGCGTCAGGCAGCCGACGGTGCCTACCTGGTGGGGGCCGCCACGAACGAAGAGGCACGTGACGTCACCCTGTCGCTCGACTTCCTGGGCGAAGGCCAGTACGAAGCACAGATCACCGAAGATGGCGACGGTGCACACTACCTGACCAACCGCGAAGTGCTGAAAACCCGCACCGAGCAGGTGACCGCAGCCGATTCGCTGACCCTGTCGATGGCTCCCGGCGGCGGTGCCTGCGTCGTGTTCCGTCAGAAATAGTTACCTCAGCCGATCGGTCGGGTAGAGGCGGGCGGCCTTGCCCGACCGACGTGTATGGGGGTTGATGGAGTGGGGCTGTGTCTCCTGTGTGGCTCGCAGCAGGCGATGTAGGGACGCGATTCGAATCGGGTTGTCGGACAAATACGCCGCGGCGGAACAACCGTTTCTGAACAGTCGAATGTTCCGAAGGGGGCACACTGCACACACCATCTCCTCTTTTGAAACCAATCCAAACTCACCAATATCCATGAAGAAAATCTTGTTACTGGCGACTGCCTGGCTGACCCTCGCCACGAGCGTCGAGGCCCGGGAGTACCACGTATCGGTCAAGGGCGACGATTCCAATCCTGGAACCGAGAGCGCTCCGTTCCGTACTATCGGAAAGGCGGCCGACTATGCCTGTCCTGGCGATGTGATCACCGTTCATGCCGGCACCTATCGTGAATGGGTGAACCCGCCGCGCGGTGGCGAAAGCAATGATCGGCGGATTGTCTACCGGGCCGCGCCTGGCGAACGGGTCGAACTCAAGGGATCGGAACAGATCACCGGCTGGGAACGCGATTCCGAGCACCGCAACCTTTGGAAAGTCACCCTGCCCGACACCTTCTTTGGCGATTACAACCCGTATGAAGATTCGATCCGCGGCGACTGGTTCTACGACCACGGCCGGATTCACCACACAGGCGAAGTGTTCCTCGACGGGCGGGCGCTCTACGAAAAAGAGTCGCTCGAAAAGGTGCTCCAGGCGGCCGAAGAGCAGCCCGATTGGGTCGGAACGTGGTATTGCAGCCGCTCCGACGGGCAGACGACCATCTGGGCCGACTTCCGTGGTGCCGACCCGAACCGTGCGCTGGCCGAGATCAGCGTGCGCCGGACCTGTTTCTATCCTTCGCAGCCCGGCATCAACTACATTACTCTCAGCGGATTCCACATCAGTCAGGCCGCAACGCAGTGGGCGGCTCCCACGGCCGAGCAGATCGGAATGGTGGCGACTCACTGGAACAAGGGCTGGATCATTGAGAACAACGTGATCAGCGACTCGAAATGCGTGGGCATCACGCTCGGCAAGGAGCGTGCCACCGGCCACAACGTCTGGCTCGAAGACCCCTCGATCGACGGATCGTTGCACTACATCGAAGTCACCTTCCGGACGATCCGCGCCGGATGGAACAAGGAAAACATCGGGTCGCACATCGTGCGCGGCAACGTGATCTCCAACTGCGGCCAGGCCGGTATCTGCGGCAGCATGGGCGCAGCCTTCAGCGTGGTCGAAAACAACCACATTTACGACATCTGGACCCAGCGTCAGTACAGCGGTGCGGAGATCGGCGGCATCAAGTTCCACGCGGCCATCGACACCCGTATCGAACACAACCGCATTCACAATACCTGCCGCGGCATCTGGCTCGACTGGATGACCCAGGGCACGCGCGTGAGCCGCAACCTGCTCTACGGTAACGACTCCGAAGACCTCTTCTTCGAGGTCGATCACGGTCCCTTCCTGGTGGACAACAACATTCTCGGCTCGCCCGTGAACCTGCGCGAACAGTCGCAGGGTGGGGCATACGTCCACAACCTGTTTATGGGCAAGATCTTCCACTTCACCGAGGCGACCCGTTACACCCCCTATTTCCTGCCACACTCGACCGAAGTGGCCGGCCTGTCGATTATTCCCGGCGGCGACGACCGTTTCGTCAATAACATCTTCGCGCCGCAGATTCCCGAAAATGCCGACAAGATTCAGGGCGTGTATGGCTTGTCGCCCTACGACAAGACGGCCTATCCGATGCTGGTCGAAGGGAACGTCTATTATCGGGGCGCAACGCTTTCGGCTCACGACAAAAACCGCGTGAGTGCTCCCGAGTTCGATGCTACGGCCATGATCGAACAGACCCCCAAGGGCGAAGTCTACTGCTCGTTCTCGACAGTCGGACTTGATACGCTGCAGACCCGTCAGGTCGACACCGAAATGCTCGGCCAGGCGAAACTTCCGCGGCAGGCCTATGAAGATCCGGACGGCAAGCCGATCACCATCAGCCGCGACTTCCTGAATGTGACCCGTGCGGCGAAACCTTCGCCCGGACCGTTCGAATCGATTCCCGCTGCCGGACAAGTCCGCGTCCGGGTTTGGTAGACGTTTCAGTCCGCATATTCCTCCTTCGCACGGTTCGGCAGGGTGCTCCGCTGATGCGCCGCAGCCGCATGGCGAAAGAGGTGCGGTGAACTCACAGACAGACACTTTTCACTTTTGGATATTTTTTTGTTGACGATATGAAGAAACGATTTTTCCGTATCCCGAATCTCCGCACGGGGATCTTCCTCGTGGGAGCGGCGCTGCTGGTGACCGCATGCGGCTCCGGCAGGAATTACAAACTCCAGAACCAATTTCCCGAATCGGAGACCATCGAGTATGCCCAGACGGAACTGGGCCGGTGGCTCGACTCGCTCCGGCAGATCGGTCCGGCTGCGACCGAAGCCTCGTTCGAGTTCCGTTGCGACCCCTCCTTCGAAGCGGCCGGCAAGTTTGCCTATGCCTGCGACGAGCAGGGACGGGTCGTCTTCACGGCCAGCGATCCGATCGGCATTCTGCACGCCATTTACACCTACTTCGAAGACCTCGGCGTGGTGTACGATGTGACCGGTGCGACGCTGCCCCAGTCCGTAGCGTGGGACAAACTCAACGGATCGAGCCGCGAAGTGACGCCCCACGTGCGTTGGCGTGGTATCCGTCAGCACGTGAACTTCCCGATGGACATCTCCTCCTATCCGATCGATCAGGCCTCCGAGTATCTCCAGAATCTGGTGCGTCTGCGGTTCAATAAACTCGTCGTACACAGTTATCCCTACCAGTGGTATGAAGACAACGTCTCGACCGATACGACCGGTTGGGCCGGGGAGTTTTTCTACGGCAACACCCACAACTTCTCGCGTTCGCCGCTGCTGAAGGAGATCGCTACGCTGAACGATTCGATCTTCTGTATCCCGGCCGCCGAACCGGTCTACGCCGACCGTCCGCAGCGCAGCCGTGCCGCCATCGAGTGGATGGGCCAACTGCTTACCGAGGCCAAACGGCTCGGGCTGAAGGTGCAGTTCTCGTTTGAACCGCGCCAGTTCACCGTGGATCAGACCGTGCGCATGGCGCATAAGATTGTGGAAACCTACCCGCAGATCGACGAACTGGAGATGATCACCGAAGAGACCGGCGGATGGGGTGCCGGATGCACCGGCGACCAGGTGCGGCAGACCCTAAGTCAGTGGTTTGCTCCCGAAGTGGCTGCCGACAGTCTGGTCAACAGTTGCATCTCTGAACAGCAGAGCGACCTGGAGTATCTCTATCGTCAGATCGGTACCATCAGCCAGGCCATTGGTCAACTGGAAAAGGATTCGGCCTTCATGCAGCAGGTCGATGAACTGAAACTGGGGATCTATTGCAGCGTCGGACGCTTCATGGGGCCGGCCTATCGGTTGGCACGCCTGGCCGTTCCGACCCATCCGATCACCATCATGCCGTCGCACGGCAGCAAGGGAACGGCCGATGCCTTCCCGTCGGTGGTTCGCACGGCCGAGGATCTGGACATGACGGAACTCTACTCTTGGATCGAATTCGACGGTCTGATGTACCTGCAACAGAACGCCATCGACGGTATCGGTCGGCTGCTCTGCGATATGGATACCCTGGCCGGCTTCGATCAGTTGAACTCGGTATGCTTCAACCACTGGCGGACGGCCGAAAACCGGACCACCTTCCGCTATGCTTCGGAGGCTACGCTCGCAGCAGCTCCGCAGCCCGATGCCTTCTATGCCTCATATGCCACCCGTCTGGGGATTCCCGACAGCGAAGCCTATATCCGTGCGATGCACCTGATCGACGAGGCCGACCGCTATTCGACCGCCAATCTGGGTAACATCGGATTCTGCTGGGTAGGTGCCTGGCGCGGTGGCGGCTCTTTCCTCTGGATGGGCCCGCAGCAGATCGACCATGCCGACTCGCTCTACTTGGCTGCCGGACAGATTGTCGCCTCGCTTTTCGACGGCAGCATCCAGCCCGCCGCCCGGAAGTATCTGGTTCTGCTGGGCAACCGCCTCTCGACCACCGTGCAGTACCTCAAGGCGTTCCGCATCGCGACCGAATTGCGGACCATCCAAAAGAATGAGGACGGCAGTGTTTCGCCCGAAGAACAGAAACGTGCCGTCGATATTTGCGACCGCGCACTGGCCGGTTTCGAAGGCTATATGACCAGCTACGCCCGTCAGATGCCCGACCGCGGTAGCGAAGGTACGGTGATGAGCGTATGGTTCTCGCCGATGCAGGGACTGCGGGCACTGCGCAGTTCGCTGGGCGGGGTCGATGCCGACGAACCGCTGCACGGCGACGTGCCGCGCGACGAACCGCCGCTGCCCATATTTTATGAAGAGATCAAATAGTATCTCACGATGAAAAAGTATTGGTTAAGTTTTTTGTCATTGATCGGTCTGTGCTCGCTGTCGGTATCGTCGGCAGTGGCACAGAACGAACAGATCGAAACGGTATACGTGGTGTTCAAGACACACCTCGATGTCGGTTTTACCGATCTGAGTTCGAAAGTTACCGAACGCTACGTTCGGGAATTCATCCCGCGGGCCGTTGAACTCTCCGAGCGGCTGGCCAGCGAGCAGGCTCCCGAACGGTATGTCTGGACCACTGGCTCATGGCTCGTGTGGAAGTATCTGCAAACGGCCTCCGAAGCCGATCGTGAACGACTCGAAGCGGCCATCCGTCGCGGGGATATCGTCTGGAACGGCGTCCCCTATACGGTCGAAACCGAGAGCATGAACCGCGACCTGCTGGAGACCACGCTGCTCTTGGCTCATCGGCTCGATTCGATGTACGGCAAGCACACCGTGGCCGCCAAGATGACCGATGTCCCCGGCCATACGCGCGGGGTGGTCGGCCCGCTGGCCGATGCCGGTATCCGGCTGTTGCAGGTGGGGGTCAATCCCGCTTCGCAGATACCAGCCGTACCGCCCATCTGCCGCTGGCGCGACTCGCAGGGCAAGGAGATCATGCTTATGTACCAGCAGAGCTATGGCAGTGAAGATGTGCTGCCCGACGGTCACACCGTCGTGTCGGTAAACTTCACGGGCGACAACCACGGTCCCCACTCCTACGAGCATGTCAAGGCGATTTACGACGGTTTGCGGAAACGCTACCCCAAAGCCCGGTTGGTCCCGGCATCGTTCAACGAGATTGCCGAAAAACTGGAGAGCGTTCGGGAATCGCTGCCGGTGGTGACCTCCGAAATCGGTGATACCTGGATCTACGGCTACGGCAGCGCACCGATCCGCATGGCCAAGTTCCGTGCGCTGATGCGCCTTTACAGCCGTTGGCTCGCCGAAGGACGAATCGACCGTAACAGCGATGCCGCGCTGAATTTTGCGGCCGAATTGGGGCTGATTGCCGAACATACGCAGGGGATGGACATCAAAACTCACCTGGCCAACTGGGACAAGTACGATGTGGATATTTTCCAGGCGTCGCGTTCGACCGAACCGTTCCAAAAGGTGGAACGTTCGTGGGCCGAAATCGATGCTTACCTCTACGATGCTGTGGATTACCTTCCCGCTGATTTGCGTGACGAAGCGTTGGAGGCGATGCGCGAGGTGGAACGCCTTACGCTGCCCGAGTTCTCGGCCAAAGCCAAGATAGCCGATCCGTTGCGGGATACGGCATCCTTCACCCGTCTGTTGTTCGGAAAGAAAGACGGACTGGCTATTAAAGGTGTCTATTATCGGGCTTATGACCAGGGCGATTACGATCGTTACCTGAAGAATTACTTGCGTTCGCACGATAGCTGGGCCTACGACGATCTGGGCAAAACGGGATTGAAAGATTCCAAGGCTCAGGCTGCCACGGTTGCTGCCCGGGTGGTACGTTCCCAAAGCGGAAAACAGGATGGGATGCGTGTGTCGAGTTACGAGCTGGCCTTCCCCGAAGTCCCCGAAATCGACCGTCGGGTCTATCCCCGGCGCCTCTGTCTGGTGTGCCGCGAGGCTGCAAACGGCCGTGAGGCTGAGCTGGAACTGACCGTACAGGGCAAACCCGCCGTGCGTCTGCCCGAATCCTACTGGATCGGTTTCTCGGCGGCCGACGTGGTCGATTACGTGGCCGAAAAGACCGGCGAACGGGTCGATCTGCTGGATGTCGTGGAGCGCGGGAACCGCCGGATGCACGGTATCGACCGCTATGTCGATGTGGTGACTTCGCGGGGAACGCTGCGCATCTGGAGCGATACGGCGCCGCTGGTCGAAGTGGGCGAACCGTGCGGCATCGGTTACGCTGAGTCCTATCCCGACCCGCAGGGCGGTCTCTATTTCAATCTCTGCAACAACCTGTGGGGAACCAACTTTACGATGTGGAACGAAGGCTCACTGACCTATCGCTTCCGGTTGGAGTGGATCCCCGCGGATAAATAATAAGGAGCCCGCGCCCGGTATCGTTGTTGCGATGCCCCGTGGGGCGTGGGATGGATTGTAAAACAAAGAGTCAGGAATCCAATGTTGGATCCTGACTCTTTGTTGTTCCTGTCGGATCGCCAGCGGCAGAATGCGGCGTCCGTCAACCACCGTACGGGCCGGCTGGGCGGCGGTGCGACAGGAGTGGGGGCGGGAGAGGCGAGTGGGGGTGAGCAGTGGTTGCGCCGAGGGGCAACCGGGACGTTTTCATGCCTTTCTACGTTAATAATTTGTCATCCTTGTTCAGTCCCCCTCACGCTCTTCCGGTAGTGTGTGGGCTATTCGTAGCGGGCGGCGTGTGTCGCACGGGCAGTCTGAGCTGCACGGGGCGCACGGTGCGGTCGCCCGGTTCGTACGGCCTCTTTGCCCGGATGGGGCTGGGCCGGGTAGCCCATCAGTTCGAATTTGGCGGCTGCGTTCAGGAAGTGGGCCGTGATCCAGAATACGGTCCAGCTCTCGGAGTAGCCGCCGCGCAGTTTATGGACGTTCGACATGTCGCCGTGCTGGGCGAAGTTGGTCTGCTGGAGCTGCTCTCCCTGTGAACCGAACGGGTCGGTCAGTTGGATGCAGCTGCGGAACATCACTTCGGCCAGCCGTTGCAGGCTGCGGTTTTTCAGAATCTGTCCCATGCGGTAGACCTCCGGCGCGAACAGCACGCCGTAGATGTCGATGTGCTGGTTCTGGGGCGAGACGACCGTCCAGCCGGTGGTCTTGAAGTGGTGGTCGGCCATGCGTCCGGCCGGCAGCGGGATGTCCCAAACCACCACGTAGCTCAGGCAGACGTCCATGGCATGTTTGGCCCACTCCAGGTAACGCGCCTCACCGAAACGCTCATAGAGTTCCAAAAAGGCCTGGAAAGCGGCCCATGCACCCTCTTTGTCTTCGCATGTGGCGTCGAGGGTGCCGCCCCAGTACGAGGCGTTCGCAAGGTGGCGCGAGGCGAAGAGCTCGCCCGCGCGGATGGCTGCCTTTTCGTAGGTGGTGTTGCGGAACAGCTCGGAGGCGATGGCCAGCGGTGCGATGAAGAAGGCTTCGGCCGTCGAACGCGGATTCCAGTCAGCGGCCAGAATGCGGGCCGAGACGCTGTCGCACACTTTCTGCAGGAACGTTTCCCACTTGCGGGTGTCGTACCGTTTGTCGCCGCGGGCCTGTTCGATGGCCCGTGCGAAGTTGTACATGGCCTGGCCGCACGACACCGGGTCGCCGCCGTACCAGCGTTGTTCGGCAGTCTGGTAGCCGACGGCGAAGAGGCCGCCGCCGATCATCGGCGACTGGGTGAGGAAGTCGAGCGAACGTTGCACCTGATCGACGATCCGGGGATCGTTGCCGAGTCGTCCTTCGAGCACCTGGAGCGCAAAGCCAGGTGAATCGGCCTGACCGCACCACCCCATGACAATGTCACGGCGCATCGACGAGTCGTACATGTTATAGCCCGGAGCCGCGCCTTCCATCCAGCGCGACTGGGCGAATTTGTATTTGGTCCGGAGGATTTCGTCGAACGAGGGGAAGCGGTCGGCATCGAACGGCTTGTGGAGGTCGATCGAGTGGTAGAGCGGGCGTTGGAAACCGGTGCCGGGGCGGTCGATCGGGTAGAGTTCGACGAAAAACTCTTTTTCGATCACGCGGCCCGGTTCGAGGTTCAGATAGGTGTCGGTGTAGGTCATCGGCGAGAACTGGAGGGCCTTGGCCACCGAGTGGCGACCGTTATAGCCGATGGGGCCGGAGAGCAGTACGAATTCCGATTGTGAACCGCGGTTTTCGACCCCCATCGACCACCACTGGTCGTTGAGCACGGCGCCGCGCACGGGCGAAGGGGTGGTGTGAACCGCTGCGGCATAGTGTCCCGAGGCTGATTCCAGCATGGCGAAGGGTTGCGGGTAGCGATGGTCTTCGAAGATGGCGAAATCGCCTTCATTCCCCCCGTAAACGGGGATAATGTTCGGATTGACCTGCGCTCCGTTCGGGTTGCCGTAGTAGAGTATGCCGGGCAGCAGTGGCATCAGGTGTTCGCCCTCCATGGCCAGGCGCACCGAGAGGGTGGCGCGGCGAAGGGTGTCGGGACCGTTCCACTGGTAGCGGCGGATGCACTGGGTCAGGCCGTTGGGCAGCTCGCGGTAGGCGTCGCGCAGGAACATCTCGCCGTTGTGGATGCGCACCGTGGCGGTGAGGATGGTCCACTCGCCGGACTGGGTGCGGCTCGTCGGGGTGGCGTGGACCCACTGGGCCGGCCAGTCGTTTTCCCAGGCCGTGGCGATCGACCACAACCCTTCGGCCGGGGCCGAGAGCAGCGTACGGCCGTCTAATTTCCATGCGGGGCCTCCCGCTTCGATGGTGAACTGCGTCTGGGCGCGGAGGGTGCCGCCCAACAGGCACAGCAGCGCTATAATCAGGTGTCTCATGGGGTTTAGTTCTTGGGTTCGGACAGGTAGAATTCAAAATCGGCATTGCGGTCGCAACGAAGCGTGTCGTCGATGACCTGCAGCTCGGCTACCTGGATCGAGCTGCGGCGTTCGCTGAAGGGGAGGATGCGGGTCACGGGGTCGGGATGCTCCTCGGTGTGAGCCGTGCGCCCGGGGTGGGTGAAGTAGATGACGTAGGCCCGGTCGCCGCTGACGACCACATCGCCGTGGGCTCCCTGCGGGGTGTCGTCGCGACGGGTGCCGGGCGTGTCGAGGATCAGTCCCTGCGGCGCCCAATGCTCCAGGTCGTCGGAGCAGTAGACCTGCATCCCGCGCCACTGGTCGGTCAGCATCCAGTACCGCTCTTTCCACCGGAAGGCTTTGGCTCCTTCGTGGCCGCGGCCGCCGATGGCCGGTTCGTCGTTGTACTCCCAGCGGTAGAGGTCGCGGCTCGTGGCCTTCATGGTCACGGCTCCGCGATCTTCATCCTTGTACCACATGCACCAGGTGCCGTCCGGAGTTTTGAGCAGCGTGGGGTCGATCACGCGTTCCGAAGAGAGCTGCGGTGCCCCTTCGTAGGTCCAGTTCCAGAGGTCTTCGCTCGTGAAGTGGACGATCCGCGCATGACCGCCCCAGTTGGTGCGCACGCCGCGGATATAGGCGACGAAGAGGTGGTATTTACCGTTCTCCCACACGATGTCGGGGGCCCAGAAGGTGTTGTGGCCGGGGTCGATCTGCAGGTCGAGCGTCCCGCGGTAGACCCACGTCTGGCCGTTGTCGTCGGATGAGGCGATGCCGATGGCCGTGCCGTAGCAGTAGGCCACGTTCTCGGCCTCGGTGTTGGCGCGACGCTGGGTGTAGAGCATCCACCAGCACTTTTCGGCACGGTTCCAAACCAGCGCCGGGTCGGCCGCACCGTCCGTAACGGGGTCGCGGTACATGGGCGCGGGGGCTTTCTGCGCGGACGACAAGGGGAGGCTGCCCGTCAGCAGGAACAGGCCGACGGACAGGTATTGAATGAGTTTCATGTTACGGATGTGCTATTTGGTCAGGAAGTAGTCCAGCCCCAGTTGTGTGTTCCGGAGGGCGGTGAAGCGGATCTCTAGGGCGTTCTCCTTCGGTTCGAAGCTGCCCAGGTCGATGACCGGCATGGCGGCATGTTCGGAGTTGAGGTTGAGCGTACGGACGAGTTCGCCGTTGACGCGGATCTCGACTTCGGAACTCGAGGAGTTCGTTACGACGCACATCTTCAGCGGTGTTTCGGCGAAAAGCTCGGTCAGACGGACGGTCACCGAACCGCCGGCCGGCAAATTGAATCCCTTGAGGCGTCCGCCGCTACGGTCGCCCCATACGTCGATCGCGTCGGTTTCAACGGCTCCGTCAGCGAGGGTGTAGGTGGAGAGGTTTTCGGCCTCGATGGCTCCGTCCACCGAATAGCCCTGCTCCTTGGCGGCGGCGTTGAGCTGTTCCAGCGCGCTGAGGGTCATGGGCGGTTGCGAGGCGTACTGGCGCAGCTCTTCGGCATTGTCGGTGGCATCACCGTCGGCATACCAGAAGGCGTTCACGGCGTAGAGCATGTGGAACCAGTTGTAGCGCATCGAACCGGACGATTCGATGTCGAAACGCAGATGTTCGGCGAACGGGATGGCGTCGAGCGAACGGGTCCGGGTGCAGGTGTTGTAGCCCTTGGAGTTGGGGTCTGCCACGCGGACGTTGGCCAGGAAGGGAACCGAGAACTGGTCGGCCGAGGTGGGAACCACGCCACCGGCCCAGCCGTAGTAGTCTTCGGTGCCGGTGCCGAAGAGCGAGGGGAAACTTTCGTTATCGACCCAAACCTTTTCATCCCCTTCGCCCCACCATCCTTCGGCGGGGTTCAGGACGGTGAACTGGTCGCCCACATAGACGCCGCGGCCCTGTACCTCGACCATGTTGTAGTCGAAGAGCGGGAAACCGGGGGTCGGGTCGCCGCTCTTCCAACGGCTGTGGAAGTACATCGACTCCGAAGTCCATTCATACGGGACGGTTTTGTAGGCAAATTCGATCTGTACGGTGGTGTCGGAGAGGTTTTCGAACGTAGCCGAGGCGCTCTCGCGGTAGGGCATCATCCAGCGGCAGCGCAGGGTGCCGTCTTCCGCAGCGGAACGCTCCCAGGTGGAGTAGGGGCGAATACCCACTCCGACGCTGAAGAAGTCGCCGATGGGCGACCAGACGGTCTGGCGGCCGTCGAAGGTCAGCGAGAGGATGGTCTGCCGCAACTGATTGCCGTCGCCGACGTTGAAGGTCATGTCGCTCAGGGCACGGGTGCCTTTCGGCAGGCGAACGGTGCTCTTTTCTCCCGGTGCGAGGGTCAGACGGGTCGATTTCTCCTTGCCGGCCGACGGGGTGTCGATGCCTTGTGCCAGTACGCGGTTTACGCTGTCAACCAGTGGTTTGTTCTGCTCGACGGCGGCCATGCTGAAGCTCTCGACGGGCGTACCGGCGGGGTAGCGGCGGTAGCTGATGATGTTGTAGAATACCTTTTTGTTCATCGTCACCTTACAACTCTTGGCGTAGGGGATGGGCAGGTAGAGGTTCCCGGCGCGGCGGGTCTCGGCGGCCAGCGGGGGAGCCACAAAACTCTGCCCTTTGACCAGTGCGAAGAAGTTTTCGTCGATCACAGGGGTCGTCGAACCGTCGATGTAGATCCGGACGTTGGCTCCGGTGGTGTCGGCCAGGCCGTAGTAGAAGCAGACGGCCCAAATTTTGGTGATGGCGCCGGGGCCGTTGTCTTCCATCAGCACCCATTCGGTTTCGCCCTGGGCGTTGGTCTCTTCGCGGATGCACCATACGCCGTCCGAGTCGGCAAACCAGCCGGGGGCGTCGGGCGATACGGAGGTACGGTTATAGCTGCTCGCCTGGTGGGCCCGGTAGTCGGGAAAGCGGGTCACGGCCTGGCGGTCGACCATCTCGCGGAGCAGAGACGAGAGGGTAACGCTTTGGCTGAATGCCTGAAAACTCAGGGTGAGGGCGGTGAGGGTCAGTAGTAGGCGTCGCATGATATTCAGAGGTGTTAGTCTTCGTTTGGCAGGATTCTCGGAAACGGGTTGCGGTCAGGTGTGATTCGCGGTTGCAGTGCCGGCGGTCTGTCTTTTGGGCGGTCCGTCCATGGTCGTGAGACCCGTTGCTGGGTCGCTCCGGCGTAATTGTCTCCTGTTTCTGTCCGAACTTGCGGTCGGATTTGTGGAGTAATCTCCTGAACAAATGTGCGTTGCGGTTCTGTTTTCGGGATGGGCTTTTTGTATGTGTCCACAAGTTAACGGGGCAAAATTAATCATTGTTTTTATTTTTGGAACTCTGTTTCAAAAATAAAATTTCTCGAAAACATCTTACGTTGTGGTGGGGTGGAACCGAAGCAACGTATGGCAAGTGAATTCGCTCGTCGAACAGCCGGAATAACGACCGAAAGTTGAGTCGGACGGTTTGACCGGGTGTGGCGGGAATCCCTGTCTCGGGATTACTCTTCCGGAATCACTTTTTCGGAATCCTGAATGATTGATTTCCTTGTGCAGAATCTCCGGTTAAGGGATTCTGCACAAGGAAAATCGTGGGGTTACTTGATCTCTTTATTGAAGATGGCTTTCAGTTTTTCGGCGTCGAATTTCGGGGTGCGGTCGTAGTAGTAGAGGCCGTTCTGTTCCTGCTCGACGTCGGTCAGCTGGGTGTAGCAGAAACCGCCGATCATCGGGGCCATGCCGATCACTACATCGACCAGCGATTCGATCTTCCGGTAGAAGTCGTCGGCCGACGATGCTCCGCCGTAGCCCCATCCGCCGCTGCCGCTCCGCTCGCTGTAGGAGACGCCGCCGAACTCGTCGAACAGGTAGGGAATGTCACCGGAGTAGGTCAGCCAACGGGTCGCGTTGTTGTCTACCGGGAAGTTGGAGCCGGTGTTGTACAGCACGCGCGGCTCAATCTCGAAACGGTGGCCCTGGAACAGCTTGCCGTCGTTCCAGAGCTCCTTGCGCAGTGCTTCGGGATCCTGGTGGTAGAGGTGGCACGAGAAGATGTCGGTCTTGTAGTGTGCTCCGCCCGAGGTGGTCAGCACCGGACGCGTGGGGTCGTAATCCTTGGTGGTGTTGTAGAGCACCTCGGAGAAGTGCGGGAAGTTGGTCCGGTCGACATTGTTCTGCTCGTTGAGCGGCACCCACATGATGATCGACGGGTGGTTGCGGTCGCGTTTGACCACTTCGCACCACTCGGGCAGGAAAATCGAGGTGGCGATGGGGAGGTTGTAGTCCAGACCCCAGCTGTTCATCTCGCCGCAGGTCAGGTAGCCCAGACGGTCGGCCCAATAGTGGAAACGTTCTTCAAACACTTTTTGGTGCAGGCGGGCGCCGTTGAAACCGACCGCCTTGGCCAGCAGAATATCGTTGCGCAGGGCCGAGTCCGACGGGGCGGTCCACTGGCTCTCGGGGTAGTAGCCCTGGTCCAGCACCATCCGCAGGTAGATCGGCTGGTTGTTCAGATAGAGTCGGTTGCCTTCGGCGTGGATCTTGCGCATCCCGACGTACGAACGGACGCGGTCGATCACCTGTCCCTCGGCGTCCGACACTTCATAGACCAGGTCGTAGAGGTGGGGCGAGTCGGGCGACCAGAGCTTTTGGTTCTTGACCGGCAGGACGAGCGGCGCGCCGGCCGAGGCGTCGCTCTCGACCGAGGCGACCTTCCGGTCGCCGTCCAGCAGCGTGGCACGCAGACGGGTTCCGCCCGTGGCGTAGAACTCGGGACGGATGATGATCTGCGCATTGTCGATGTCGGTATTTACCTGTGCCGAGCGAAGTGCCTTGGGGTGGACGGCTTCGAGCCATACGGTCTGCCAGATACCCGTGGTGCGGGTGTAGTTGCAGACGTGCGAGGCGTAGCGGGTGGATTGTTTCCCGGCTGGTTGCAGCTGGTGGCGCAGGTCGCTGCGGACATAGACTACCAGCGATTGTGCCGTATCGGGTTTGGCCCACGGGGTCAGGTCGACGCTGAAGGAGGACGAGCCGCCGAAGTGGCGCGTGATGAACTGACCGTCCAGATAGATGTCGGCCTGATAGTAGACGGCGCCGAAGTTCAGCAGAATCTTCTTGCCGCTCCACGCTTTGGGCACGGTGATCGAACGTTGGTACCAGAGGTGTTCGATGAAATCTTTGTGTTCGACACCGGAGAGGCGGCTCTCCGGGGCGAAGGGAACCAGAATCGTACTGTCGAAGCCCTGGGATTGCGGGAAACCGCGTTCGAGACCCGTGCCGGCCGGGTCGAGGGTGTAGCTCCACGGGCCGTTCAGGTTGATCCACTCGTTGCGTTCGAACTGTGGCCGCGGGTATTCCGGGCGCGGGGTCTGGGCGCGCAGCGCAGGGGCCAGCAGCACCAGAGATAGAAGCAAAAGAATGCGTTTCATTGGGTTTGATTGTAAGGGTGGATGTTGGAATGGATTAGTCTGCCTGCGGGAAGGCTGAGATGCGCAGTCGGGCCGCGCCCATTGGTACCAGGGTGATCGGGTCGCGCTGTTCGGCGCGGGGTGCCTCAGGCGAGGGGAGTACCTGACAGGTGCCGGTCTCGTCCAGCCCCCACGAGGGAATCAGACGGCCCGTAGCCTCGAAACGCAGCGGCACGTTTTCCAGCGTGAAGGGGTTGGCTCCCTCTTTCCACGCGCTGCGAACGACGGTGATCGGGGCTTCGTCGACCAGGGCGTAGTTCCACGGGGTCGTGGGGTGGATTTCGTAGGATTTCCATTGCGAGGCATCGACCCCCTCCTGCCATTGCGAATCCCAGATGGCTGTGGCGCGGCTGTCGGTGGTGTCGTAGCGTTCGCCGATCTCGAGCGACAGGGTCAGCGGACCGTAATCGACGCTCACGGAGTTTTGATTGACCGCCCAGTAGCGTTTCGAGACGGTCATCGGCAGGCGCAGCGTCACCGAGTCGCCGTCGTTCCACGTGCGTTCGATCTTCAGGAAGTTCCCCTCGCGGATGTGCCCCACGGAACGGCCGTTCACTTCGGCCTCCGGAGCGTCGCACCACGCGGGCAGACGCAGGTAGAGCGGGAAGGTGACGGCTTGGTCGGTCTGTACGGTCAGCCCGATGGTTTCGTCGAACGGGTAGTGGGTGCGTTCGGTCAGCAGGATCTCCTGACCGTCGGCTACGCGGGCCCGGATGTCGGCCGAGTTGTAGAGCATCAGGCAGAGACCACCGTCGAGGGTCGCCATCCCCAGAAAATCATTGTAATAGGTCCACGCCAGACCGTGGTTGTGCTGGCAGCAGCGGCTGCTGAAGGGGTTCATCGCCAGGAACGGACCCTGATTCTGCAGGCTGGGGGAGTGGTTCTTCGAGTCGCTCACCACGTGGTTCGGGCAGGTGAGGTAACGCAGCGAACGCATGTCGGGCATCATGGCGGCGGGCATGGAGTTGAAGGCGATGTCTTCGCAGTTGGCGGCCCAGTAGGGATCGCCGCTGATGAGCATCATGATCTGGTCCGTGGCCATCTGTTCGGCGAAACCGCAGGTCTCGGTACCCTGTCGCGGGTCGATGTAGCCCATGCGGGCGTTCTCGTCGGCGCCGAACATCCCGCCCGGAACCTGACCGAACGTGCGGCGGATCAGCTCCTGTGCGTTATAGGTGGCGCGGAGCATCGCGCTGTCGCGGCTGAACAGATACCACGTGGCCGGTTCGCGGACGCCCTGCGCGATGTTGACGTTGTGCCAGTTGGGCAGCGAGGTGGGGTTGTACCACACGTCGGTGTTGCGGTGCAGCTTCTCGCCCAGGCTCAGCAGGGTCGTGTCGCCCGTGCGGTTGTAGAGCCACACGACGCTCCACAGGTTGTCGCCGCCGCGGCTCTTCTCCCAGTAGTCTTCCAGAAACTGCTCGTCGGGCAGCGTGTTCAGGTAGTGGCAGTAGCGGGTCATGAAATCGATCACACGCTGGTCGCCCGCGTATTCGTAGTAGTTCTGCATAATCCACAGCACGATCATGTTGGGCCATAGGTCGCGGATGCCTGCACCGCTGTAGACCGAGGGCCCGAAGTCACCGTTCTCGTGTTGCGAGGCCAGAATGGCGTCGATCCAGAAACGACTCTCGCGCAGCATGGCCGTATCGCCGGTGATGAAGGCCAGATCGCTGTAGCCGCGCAGCCAGTAGGGGACTTCTTCCCATCCCCAGGCGCCGCCTTCCTTGAGCCAGGCGTTGTCGCCCTTCTGGAGCCAGGCGCTAATTTCGCCCAGGTGGCCGTTGAGGCCGTCCTGTTGGGCGTCGAGGATGGTTTTGATCCACCCCTGCGGCTGGATCGAACCGGTCGGCAGCTTGAGCAGCGGAGCCGGTGCCAGCGGAGTGCGGTTCACGGGGTAGTTGGCCGAGGTGGCCTCGGTGGGCAGTTGATCGACGACTACGGCCTCCTGCGGAGCGCAGGAGAGGGCCAGCAGGGTGCCGAGTGCGGGTAACAGGGTTTTGGGCTTCATGTCTATTTGGTTGAGAATTGATAAATCGCCTGGTGGTTATAGTGTTCGCCGGGGCGCAGGATGCTGTTCGGGAAGGCCGGCTGGTTGGGGGCATCGGGGAAATTTTGCGTTTCGAGGGCGATGCCGCTGTACGGGGTACGCTGCTGACCATGTTTGCCGGGGCAGGCGGGGCTGATGCAGCCGCCGGAGTAGAATTGAAGACCAGGCTGGTCGGTGTAGATGGTGAGCAGAATACCATTCGAGGGTTCGTACAGCTCGGCCGCCTTTTCGACAGCTGCGGTGCCGGTTTTGTCCAGCACGAAGTTCAGGTCGTAGCCCTTGCCGTAGCGGATCAGTGATGAAGTGGTGTCGTACTCCCGTGCGCCGACGGCCGTCGGGGTGCGGAAATCGGCCGGGGTCTCTGCGACGGGCAGAATCTCGCCCGTGGGGATGAGGGTCGAGTCGGTCGGGGTGTAGCGGCTCGCGCAGACGTACAGCTGGTGGGAGTCGGTCGAACGGTCGGCGCGGCCGTGGAGGTTAAAATAGGGGTGCCACGTGAGGTTGCACGGCGTAGGACGATCGGTGGTGGCGTCGTAGCTCAGGCGCAGGGCGTTGTCGGCCGTCACGGTGTAGGTGACGCTCATGGAAAGGTTGCCGGGGTAGCCGTCTTCACCGTCGGGCGACAGGTAGTGCAGCGTCAGGGAGCTGTCGGTCGAGGCCGTAATCTCCCACACGCGGTTCCATACCCCCGCGTTGCCGCCGTGCAGGTGGTTGGGGGCGTTGTTGATCGAAAGCTGGTAGGTGGTCGAATCGAGGGTGAAGCGGCCGCGGGCGATGCGGTTGCCGAAGCGGCCCACGATCGGACCCGAATAGACGTCGTCGCTGGCGAGGTACTCACCGATGGTCGGGTAACCCCATACCACATCGGTCGGGGTGCCGTCGCGGTCGGGCACGACGAGGCTGACTACGCGTGCGCCGTAGTTGGTAATCTGGACGGCCATTCCGCGGTCGTTGCGCAGGGTGTGGAGCGACACGGGACGATTGTCGAGGGTGGTGTCGAAGGCCGATGCTTCGAGCAGCAGGGAGGTGGGGGCCGAACCGGTGGTGCAGCCGGTCAGTGCGGCTGCGAGGCCCCCCAGCAGAAGGGGTAAAAGTCTCATGGTTTGTCTGTGCGTTTTGGGAACGAGACAAATGTACTTTTACCCTTCGGCGACGGCTTTCAGAATCGTATCATTTCGTTTAGAAATCGTATCACGCCTTGTTTTTCAGGCTGTTGACGAATTCCGAGGGGGTCTGTCCGAACTGTTTGGTGAAACGGGTGGTGAAGTACGAGGGGCTGGAGAAACCGACCATGTAGGCCACTTCGGCGACGGTGTGCCGCGAGTCGGTCAGCAGCTGGGCGGCCCGTTTGAGCCGGCACAGGGTGATGAAGTCGGCGATCGACATCTCCATGTAGGCACGGGCCTTGCGGTAGAGCGTCGCGCGGCTCATGCCCAGGTGCGAGGCGACGAAATCGACGTCGAGCTCGGTGTTGTCGATGTGGTGGTCGATGAGCTCCTGGAGCCGTTCGGTGAACTCGCGTTCGGCGCGGTTCCGGTTGCCGAGACATCCGGAGATGGTCAGCGGTTTTCGGGCGAACTCTTCGTAGAGTCGGCGGCGGGTCGCGAGGATGTTGGCTAGCCGGGCGATGAGGTATTTGCCGGAGAAAGGCTTTTCGATGTAGTCGTCGGCGCCGTACTCCAGGGCCGACAGCTTCGAGGCGATCGAAACGTCGGCCGTCAGCAGGATCACGGGCAGGTGGCAGGTGGCGTCGTTCGACTTGATCCGTTTGCACAGCTCGATGCCGTCCATGCCGGGCATCATTACATCGCTCAGCACCAGATCAACCTCCTGGCTGTCGAGCGTGGCGAGTGCCTGTTCGCCGTCGGGTGCGGTGATGACGCGGTAGTGCTGGTCGAGCAGCGAGGCGATGTATTGCCGCAACTCGTCGTTATCCTCGACCACGAGCACTGTGGAACGTCCGGCTGCGGAGAGTTCTGCCTGAAGGGGTTCGGCCGGCGAGGCTGTGGCGGGTGTCGGCTCGTCTGCCGGAACCTGCAACGGGATGGTCAGCTGGAAATGGTTCAGACCGGGTGTATCAAAAAGGAGTTCCAGTTCCCAACCGTGGACGCGGACGAGCTCACGGGCAAAGGGCAGTCCGATGCCGCTCCCGATCTGGCTCTTTTCGAGGCGCGTGAAGAGGGTGAAGATCGAACGCTCTTCGCTGGGGCGGATCAGGTGGCCGTCGTTCAGGATGGAGAGCCGTAGCTGCTGCGGGTCGCGGGTCAGCCGGATTTGGACGGTGTGGCGGGAGTATTTCAGGGCGTTCTGGAGTAGGTTGCCCACCACTTTGTGGAAAATATCGGTGTCGATCACGGCCATGATGGGCTGCTCTCCGCCCAGCTCTACGTCGGGGGTGATCCCTTTGGCGTGGAACGAGGGGGCGAAGTCGTCCACGATCTCGCCGGTCAGCCGCCGCAGGTCGGCGACCGAGGGGTTGAGCCGGTAGGCCCCCTTCTCGACGGACTGAAAGTCGAGCAGTTGGGTGCAGAGGTTCGTCAACCACTGGGTGTGGCGCATGACGATCGGCAGGTTGTGGTCGATGCGGTCGGCGGTCGGTTGTTCGGCGATCTCATCGAGCGGTGCCTTGATCAGGGTCAACGGGGTGCGGATCTCGTGGGCGATGGTCGTGAAGAAGTCGATCTTCGCTTCGTAGAGTTCCTGTTCCTGACGCACTTTCAGCTCTTGTTCGAAGCGTTCGCGTTTCTGCCGTTCGCGGTTGCGGATGAAACGGACCGCGGCCAGCACCAGACCGAGGCCGATCAGCAGGTAGAGGATTTTGGCCGTGGTGGTCAGCCACAGCGGAGGCGCGATGGTGAAGGCGACGTGGGAGATGGCCGGGGAGTAGTTGCCGTCGGGACCGACCGTACAGACTTCGAGCCGGTAGCGGCCGGGGTCGAGGTTCTGGAGTTCGATGATGTCGCGGTCGGTCCTGATCCACTCTTTCGTGTAGCCTTCGAGGCGGTAGGCATAGAAGACCTTGTCCGAGGAGAAGATGCCGGGGGTGAAAAGTCCGATCCGCAGGAAGTTCCGGTCGTAGGGCAGCGGGCGGTCGAGGGTCGTGTCCGTAAAGTTCCGGTGGAGGGTGGTGTAGTGGGTGGGGTCGTTGTAGGCGAAGCTCGAGATGACGGGTTTGGGTGCGGTGCGGTCGGAGTAGCTTTCGCGCGGGGTGAAGCGGATCATCCCGTTGAGCGAACCGAACAGAATCGCATCGGTCAGTGTGTCGCGGTAGACGGAGTTGTAGTTGAAGCGTGACCCGCACGGTTCGCCGCTCATCGGGAACAGGGTCTGGGTCCGGCTCTGCGGGTCGAACCGGATGATGCCGCCCGAGGTCGAGAGCCACAGGTGGCCGAAACGGTCTTCGACGATCGACTTGACGTCCCGTTCCAGCGAATTTTCCGAGAGCCGGTGGTATTGCGGGGTCTCGCTTGTCGGCGTGAATTCGTACAGACCGTTTTCGGTGCCTACCCAGATGTGCCGGCGGTGGTCGGCGGTGACGAAGTTGACGATTCGTGACTGGGGATCGGTCGAAAGGGTGATTTCGCTGAATCGGCTTTTGTCGGGGGTGCTGCGGTAAAGGCCGGTGTAGGTCCCGATCCATAGTTGTTCCGCAGCGTCCCGTTCCAGCGAAATGACGCCGATGCCGGACAGCAGGGTGGTGAACCGGTCGGTGGCTGGGTGGTATTGCTGTACGCCGAGGCTGGTACCCACGTACAGGGTGCCGTCCGCAGCGGTCAGAAAGTCGAGCACGAAGTTGTCGATCAGTCCGTTGCCGGTCGAGGTGTCGTAGTGGCGCACGATGCGGCCGCTGGCGGGGTCGATCACGTCGATTCCCTCTTTGAAGGTCCCCGCCCAGATGTGGCCGTCGTAATAGTGCACGCCGTGGACGTTGGTGCCGGAGAGGGGGTGGTCGGCGTTGCCCAGCGCGTAGTTGGTCATCCGGTCGCTGCGGGGGTCGTACCGGTTCAGTCCGCCGTCCTCGGTGCCGATCCAGAGCACGCCGCTGCCGTCTGCGGCCATGGTTCGTACCACGTTGCCGCGGTGGGTCTGGTTCTTCTGACTGGGGTTGAGGTATTCGTAGTCGAGGGCGTGGCGGGGCAGGTAACTGAGGCCGCGGAAATAGGTGCCGACCCACAGCCCTCCTTCGGGCGAGGTCTTGACGGAGTAGACGGCGTTGTCGTTGAGGCTGTACGAGCGGCTCCAGTCCTTTTGGATGTGGCGAAGGGTGCGCTCCGAGGCGTCGTAGAGGTAGAGACCCGATTCGCTGGCTATCCAGAACCGGCTGCCGTCGGGCTCGATGTCGCGGATGATATCGTTCGGAACCAGTGTGCGCAGGGCGCCGGTCGCGGGGTTGTAGAGCATCAGCCCCTGACGGTAGGTGCCGATCAGCCACTCGCCGGTGGGAGTCTGCTGGATGTGGTAGATGATGTCGGTGGGGATGGGCGAGTCGCAGGAGGTCTGTGCGCCGGTTCGGGGGTCGATCGAGTGGATCTGACGGCCGTTGAGGGTGAAGTAGCGGTCGGCCGAGGCGCCGATCACACGGCCGCAGTGGGGGGCCAGCAGACGCAGTGTGTCGTCGCTGTACCGGTAGAGGTTGTCGGCCACGGTCAGCAGCACGGTGTCGCCCACTCCGCGCATCGCTCCGATGGCCAGGGTGTCGAACGGGGTGGCGATCATGCGGTTGCGGTCGCAGTCGTAGCGGTGGATTTTGCCGGCGTAGAGGATCCATAGCCGGTTTTGGGCGTCGATGTGGATGTCACCTTTGAGGGTGGCGAGGCTGTCGGTGCCGCTGAGTTCGCTGATGGTGCGGTAGTTGTAGCCGTCGAACCGGAAGAGTCCGTAGGTGCCGGACGAAACCCACACCATGCCGTTGCGGTCGAGATCGATGTTGACGATGTTCGTCAGCGGGTGAGACGGGTCGTAAAAGTGCTTGAATATGAAGTCAGACGGGGCGCCCTGTGCCGGGAGGAACAGGCTGATGAGTACAATCAGAAGCTGTGCGAATCGTTTCATGTCGGACACGGGTTTCCGTTTCGGGCGGGGAAGAGCCGATGACCTTGGGGAGCGGGCGTTGTGGTGAACGGTGCGGTCAAATTCCTTGTTTCAGCGGAGCGAGGGGTGTTGGTGTGCCTCCTTTTGTGTTCCTTTCTGGCGGTAGATTTGCTTGTATCGGGCCGTTTGATGCGGAAACCGTTCGCGGGTCTGCCGTTGCTGCAATGCGTGTGATCGGCTGCAATTCCTTGTGTAAAGGTAGAAAATGGGGTGGAAATTTCGAACTTCACGTTCTATTTTGGCCTGACGAAGGCCCGGTGGTGCGGTCGTGCGAATCTGTATTTTGCCGCCCTTTCCCGGTTTGTTTGAGGAGCTTTTCAAATGGGGTGATGGAACCGGTCAGGTGAGGTGAGAGGACTGTCGTTGTATCGAGGTTCAATACATCGTACGGAGAACAGGTGACACGGAAATACAATGCAGGGTTTGAATACCGATGAACTGCAAAGGTCGGAATGTCCCGTTTTCGGTACTCTTATCGCTTGGGGTGAGCTTTCGACACACTCTTCGGGAAATCTCTTTTCTGCTTTGCTGCGGTTGGCGTCGGGAATAGCTTGAAATCCAGTGACGCATGGCGACGTATGTCGTGCGTTGCTTCGTAGCAAAAAAGGTCTTTCCACAGCGGTGGAAAGACCTTTGCATGGCATTGAATAGGGTGAATGTTAGTCTTGTTGCAGCATGAGCTGGAGCAGGTGCGATGCTGTCCATCCGAAGTTACGGGCACCGCCGGCTTCACCGGTCAACGGATTGTAATGTTCGCGCAGCTCCCCTTCGGGATCTGTGATGCCCTGGCCGTTCTGCAATACTTTTTTCAGCAGAGCGACTGCCTCGTCTCGGTATCCGTAGTTCAGCAGACCCATGTAGCCGAAATAAAACTGGTCCAACCACGTCGGGCCTCGCCAGTAACCGTTGACCGGGTCAAATTCCGGACACTCTTTCGAGGCTGTCGGCAGGGGCATGACGGTATTGAACTTGGCTTCGTCCATCATGTTGGCAACAACGGCGGCCGCCTGTTTCCTGGTTGCTACACCCGCAAACAGGGGAGTCCAGCCACACGATTCCTGACTCAGGATGAAGGAACCGTCGTCCATTCTGACGTCGTAGAAGAAACCGGTGTTTTCGTCGAAGAAGACTTCCTGAATCTGTTTCTTCAGCACCTTCATCTCCTGTTTGTACTGTTTGGCCTCATCCTTCAATCCGAGCAGCTGGGCCATCTTGAGCAGATAGCCTTTTTCCTGGTACATGTAGGCGCTCAGGTCCACCGATTCGACGTTCATCGAGTAGCAGCTGTCCGATTTTTTCAGCATCTGTGCATTGTCGTAGCGTATGGCATTGTCGGCCATCTCGCACTTTGCCGTGTTCAGCCGGTCGATGCTTGCGCCCAGTTCGCACAGACCGTTCTGGTTGATGTCCCGGTATTCGTAGCGCCATTTGTGGTATTTGACGATCTTGGGGTACATCTCTCTGATAAATGCAGTGTCGTGCGTCTGCTCGTAGATCTCCCAAACGGCCCACCCGGACAACGGCGGTTTGGTCAGTTCGGTCACGCAGGTCGATCCGGTGAAGTTTTGGGTGTCGGGAAATACACAGTCGGGTATCATCCCCTCCGGGGTCTGGTAATCATACATTGCCCGGATCGAATTTTCGGCCAGCTGCTTGTCCACATAGGCCAGTCCGGCGGCATGTTTCCAGCTGTCCCAGGACCACAGCCCGTTAAAGGTCGTCACGGAGGGCCGAACGCCTTCGTAGCGAATTCGGTTGATCGGGTCCAGATGGTTGTAGTATAGGGTCTTGATGCACTTCTCGATGATGATTTGTCGCTGTTTGCGCAACTCCGGCGTATTGCACCATGCGGGAACGGGGTATTCCTGGGCTTTCCGCAGTGCGGCTTCCATGCGTGGGGTAAGTTCCTCTTTGATCGACAAATGTGTGAGGACTTGTCCTTCTGCCGAGGCGGCCGAGATGGTAAGCAGACAACTTAACAAAAACGTTTTTGTGTGTCTGGCTGTTTGGGGCCGTGCTTTGGATTTAAATCTGATTGCCATATTGGAAAATTTTAATGGGGTGGGGGTGGCTTACTTTGTATTTGCAAATGCAGCAGGAGAGGATTCGACAAAAACAAACCGTCGTATGTCGGGCTTAAAGTTTGTTGGTTGGACTGCGACTAACAAAAATAGGAAAATAGTTTGATTTTCTACCATTGCAGATCATTAGCAAACCATAGTCTTGATGCTTAATGACTACGATGCGTTGTCGGAGAGTGGAGCAAGACGGAAAAGATGGAAATGGGAATGACCGAAAAAAGCCGTGTCGGACGGACACGGCGCTGTGTTTGAAAGTGTAATTGACGGAGAGGGAATGAATAAACGGCGCTATTCTATGCAGTGTTCCTCATTTCGGCGAACTTGAGGGCATGGCAATATGTTGGCTGCAAAGTTTTAAGCAGCGGGGGCCAAACGTTATTCGTCTATCTTGAACTTAATCTGAAAGAGTTTGTCCAGCTTGTCTATGCCTGCAGTGAATGATGGCTTGAATTTGTCTTTCCTGAAATTGTAAGCCAGGTCATTCAAATAGGAGTCGGTTGGGAAGAACGGGTCGTCCGGGTTGGAACTGGCATGAATGACGATGTTTGAGAATACGACTCTGTAACGGTTTTCGGATGCATATATCTTCACTGTCCCTGAAAATCCACTGCTGCGAGCTATATAGAGGGGGATGTTCCAGTCCGTATAACCTGCTGCCTTATAATTCGGTCGCCACTTTATTACGTGCGCAACAATAACATCACCGACCTGCCGAATGTCTTTAAGGTCCTCGGAGAGCAAAAAGTGAGTGAGGATATCGCCGGTGGATTTCGATGAATCGACAAATGTGCAATCCCATACGATACCATCGCTATTTCGCTGAAAATTGTGATTGAAATCCTGGGCATAACCCGTGAAACTTATGAGCGTCAGCAGCAGGAAAGCTAATAATTGTTTCATGATTGTCGGGGAGGGTTTTATTTAGTGCGCCCGGGTTAGGTCTCTTACCGCTTGTTTCTGCAAACATATCAATTTATCCGTTAAGTCATCGGCAGGCTCTAATGATTTAATTTTCATCGTTTGTCAGGATGCCTTTTAGATTGTATACCACAACCGGATGTTCGTCGTAATAATAATTCAAGGCGAATAAACGAGCGGAAGTCGGATCTACGGCAATCCCCAAAACATATTCAGGAAGTTCCAACCGGGCAACAGGGCGTCCTCCCCAATCGAAAACAAGAACCGAATTTGGTTTCTCGACGTCTCCGAAATCGTCGTTGCACTGGTCGAGCCACAGGGCATAAACATAGTTTGAATCACCGCATACGGATGCGAAATAGGTCCGCCGAGGTTCTGCGATACATTGTTCCGGCAGCAATATCCGATTGATAAACAAGGTAGTGAATCCGAGCGAATCGATCGGTCGGAAATCGACCTGAGGAAAGGAGAATGCTACGGAAACGACGGTTCTTTTCTGAGGGGTTGTACGCACAAAGATTCTGCGTTATTTCCTGTAACGTTTGTGGAGCCAATCCGGGGTCGAAATTCATCGTTTCAGGAAAGTACGATATTCGTCTGCTGACCGGATTGTATCGAAACATCGGACAACGATCCGATTCGACTGTACCGACCAACAGAGTATCGCAGACGTAAAACAAGTTTCGGACATCCGGGATTTCCCCGGTAAGGAGATCATATTTTTGTTCTATTATGGTACGACCGGCCCGGAGGGTAGAGTCGATATTGACCTGCACGAATTCTGCTTTGATCCGGTCGTGTATCCAGACCCTGGTTTGTTGGTCTTCACAGCTCCATTGCCCATAATATGCCGGGGCCATCATTTCGGTCGGCCCTTTGCCGGATGTACCGAAAAGGCCAACTTTCCGGGGAATGGAATCCAGCGTGTACACAACGAACTGACGCTCTCTTTTTCTCAGTGTCCCAATCAGGTATTTGCCTGCGCAAGAGAGTTCGAGCAAACCGTAATCGGAGTCAAAAGCGAAGCATGTGTCACCGTTCGGCAAAGCAATCGTTCGTGGAAATTCCGATATGACCCGGTAGTCGGAATTGATCTCTTGTCGTCCGCAGGAGACCAGGGTTGTCATCAGAATGAGGCAGGCACCTATAATTTTGGGGGTAGAAAAATGGAGATTCATAATGGCCTGATTCGGTTTATGTACCGTCGAAGAGTATAGCGCATAACAACGCGGTGGCTCTGAATTAAAGATTTTATGTCTAAAATATGGAATCTAAATCGTAATAATCTATCCGATCCGGCGCATCGAGATCTATCGCGTACAACCGCTTGTGTTTTTCAGAAATAGCGTAGGCAAGGCGCTTGTATTGTCGTTGGAGAACAATTCTGTTGCGTAACCCATTTTTCCAATCCCACACCAGTATTTGAGGTGTGTAATTACCCGCGAAAATCTGCTGGTTGGACATACCATCGTAGAAACTTAGAAAGAAAAAAGATTTCGTCTGATAGGATCGACCGGTAAACAACGGACATGTACCTGCCCGATACGATTCGTAATCGGGCCCATCGACCGGATAAGACAAAAAATGCATCTCTTCCAACAGCTCTCCCTGGGGCGAATATTTCCGGATTAAATTCCGGTTGTTGTAAAAGCTATAGATCGTATCCCCGCCGATTTGAGCGACATTGGTTTTAAACTCCATGATAAAACGCTGCTGATCGTCATACGGCGATTCCGGATAAGTGCCGCATTCGGTAATCTGTCCATCTTTATAGATCAAGTGCTCGGCACCGCTACCGTCGGTATATCCGTTCATAAAAAAGTGATTGTCGCCAATTTTTGTCAAACCGTTCACTGCATCGTAAATTGCGATCGGAGATTGACGTACAACCTGCAGGTGACCGTCCTTGATCTGAAACTCTTTTTCTGTCCCGTTGTCCATTACGCAAAATCCGGAATCGCAAGGCTGTATATATTGCCCGAACAGATGCATCACTTCGTTCGGACCTTTCCCCTTTGTTCCGCATGCAAACAGGAAATCGAAATTCTTGGCGTCGAAACAGCGGAATATGCCAGTGTGCCTTTTGCCTTCTTCGATAATCAGATAGTCCCCTTGCGTAAAAATGCAATCAGGTGCCCACAACGCGCTGTCCAACGGATAACTCTGTGCCTTGAGTTCAATGCTCGGAACATGATCCAGATCTATCGAGGCCTGTTTTACCGTAACTTCCCGACTACATCCTATGCAAATAAAAACTAATAAACTGCTTATGGCAATACAGGTTTTCATGGCTCTCGATTAAAAAAAGGGACGCTTGGTTGCTGTGCCGCAATCATTCCATAGGACTATTTCCTGCATTCGGCACGAATAGTCCATTCAGTTTTTATTCATGCCGGTCGAATATTCCGCGTAATCGTATGTGTTACTTTCTGTCAGCAAACACTAAACCAAAGTGCCTCACTTCATGATTAATTTGATAAGAACATAGTCTCCGTTCTCAATTCGTTGTTCGATGGTTTCCGATGCTCTCGGCCATCCATGTTCCACCATGTAATAATAGACTTCCGAGACCTGAAAATCCGTATATAAATTTCCATCCTCGTCGCAGCATAACACGGAAATGAAATCATTTCCCGCATTATATCCCTTATATGTTTTTCCGCTCGATCTATGATATAAATAACTGTATGTATTTTCCCGTTCCTGTATCTCTCCGATAATGTATTTCGGAGTAACGATCGGCGGACTTGCAACGTAGGCGTAGTCCTGACACGCTTGCCAATGAGATCGATGCTGAGCAGGAATCGTCATGGAACCGAATTCAAATTGCAATACGTGGGGAACGGAATCCGGACAGGCTTTCTGAAACAGGGCAGCGGTATCGACCATCAATGTGTGGAACGATATTTCATCTCCTTGTCGAAATGATGTGATATGTTCGACGGAGCAGTCTTCGGAGGTGAAAGGAAACAATCTGTTTTTTATCTCCAGTTTATCATCGGTAATCAAGATCCTGCTTTGTCTGGTCGAATCCGTTACGTCGATGGGAGAAAGATCCTGGGAGAACACGAAATCGCCGGTTTCGAAACAGGCTACATCGGTCGCCCAGAATGGCATATGCTTGTAAGTAACATACCTGCCGTCGTTGATATCGTATAATAACAATCGATGGGTATTGTTATCGAGCACATAAACATATCGGTCATCAACGGTGAAGTTTCTCATTTGAATATATTCTCCGGGCCCTCGCCCCGATTTCCGACCTGATAAAGAAATTCTCCCGCAGTATTATACACCAGTACCTGATTCCTGGCGTGATAATCAAAGATAAAAATTTTCTCGCCACTGACGACCGCCTTATCCACAACGCGGAATAAGCCGGATGGGTGCGATTCTAACGGTATGTAAACAACTGAATCTACGAATTGATCAAAATAGCAATCGGATATGTCCTCCCACTGGATAACTCCCGAAACAGGGTATTCGTTCCCTGTAGTTCGATTCTCCGAATTGCCCTTACAGGAGACAAAAACGATGGATAGAATAATCAACCATGAAAGCAAAATGTATTTCATAATCCAATGCGTATTGAAATTTATAAATATTGCAGGGATGGGAGATCTCTGCAATAAATGTAGTATAGTTCGGCTCGAGTGTGAAAGGTACTTGTGAAGTGGCTACATTCCCATGCTCTTCTGACAGTATTTGCAGATGCTGTATAATTTTTACCATTGACAACCTGCCGGGTCCTGTATGGAACCTCCGTAAAGAGACCCTTTTTGCCGATTTCTAATAGCGGCCGATATTTCGATATTGGCCAGTGTCAAATCGGATTCCGGCTACTTTTGATGTGCGGTGGGACATGTGTTGGTCAGCAAACTTCGCCTGCTGCCAGTATGATTTTAGTAAACTTTTTTAGGGAGATAAATTTTAAATGTTAATACTAAGTTTCATAGATCGGTCCATCTTGGATTTCTATGCCGTAAAATTGTGATTATTATCTGACAAAACAAATTTATCGTGCTTTTTATTAAAAATATATTAAATTTTATCGGTGCAAACTAATGTGTCAGTCGGATATTTGTAATCCGAATCGTATATATTAGTCCGGCAGCGTACCTCCATTCTCGACCAGCCGGGCGATTGTGGATTTGTACAGTTCCCACATCTTCGGATTCCCGATAGGTGAGCCGACCAATATCACCTGGTTATCCCGATCCAGTAGAAAAGTATGGAACCGATAATCCGGAGGAACTTTATTAACCTCGGCGAATTGTTTTTGCGTATCTTCCAGAATGGCAATTCGTTTTTTGAGCAGCGATATATGCGATTGCTCTACAATCGCATGCATCTTTTCCAACTCTGCAGGGTGCGCCACAAACCAAATGTGTATCGAATCGGATCCGGACATGTATAATTCGCTCAACTTCACGCTCCATTCCGGCAACTGGAGTGAGCATGGCCCACATTCGTCTTTACCAATATAAACGACAATTTTCGGTTGTTTCGCTGTAGGTTGGGGAAATTGAATTTTAGAGTGCACAAATTGCGACAAAACGACCGAATCGTTTTTGTGCGCAGAACCGCAAGCGGTTGCCAGCAGCACTGCGCACAATCCCCAAAATATGTTATAATGCATCGTTTTTCAAATGATAGACAACCAAAAAGACTTGTCCGTTTTCGAGTGCAGGCAGTATTTTGGACATACGATCTTCACCCAAAGAAGCGACAAATTTGTCTTTCATATCGTAACTGAGCCATGAAACGATGGCCGTCGAGTCTTTTGCTGCCCGATTGGACGGCAAGGCCGGAATCCCCTTTCCTGTAGGATCGATATAGATTTGCCGATTTTGCGGATTATAGAGAAAAACGAGTAGTTTATTGCGATTCATGGCAGTACCTGTCAAGAAAGGGCCTACCGGAAAAACGGTCGAAGAAAGGCGATTGTAATTATTTTCCTTTAAGTTCACCTCCAAACGTAATTGCTGAGGCATGGCATATTTTCCGAAATCCCAGAAAAGAGCTTCTCGAATATTTCCACGGCGGTCGAAAACGATAAGCGTATCATTACAATAACGATTGAGTATCATTGTCGAATCGGATTCAGTAATCGGTGCCGCGTAGGAGGCTCGGGACGATTGCTGGTGATACATAAAATAATTATGAAGATGAAGGCCTTTTGCATCAGTTTTCCACAACTCCACCGTGTTATCGATCGGTTCTTCTTGATATAAAGGATGATAAAACATGAAGCCGTCGGACAGCCAGACCGCCTGGCTTGCATCCTTCGTATTCATTTTAACTTCACTGATATACGTACCTGTGGTATCGTACATGATAAGCTTGGCTCCGATCCGATCGAGTAACAATAAAGTATCTGCTTTGAACGATACGCTTTGCAATGCGACATATTCTCCCGGACCACGCCCTTTTCTTCCGAAGGATCGAATGAAATTGCCTTTGTCGTCGAAAGCCAACAATTTGTTCGATCCATACCGATCTAAAATGTAGTAACGATGGTCTCGATACGTGATTTGATCTACAGTCGCAAAGGCAGCTTCAGAGATGTTTTCCAAAGGAATTAATTCGATGTTCTCGATGTAGTTCGATAATGGTCTCAGCGAATCCACGTCCCATCGTATGGTAGTGACCGGGACAGTATTCGTTCCAGGAGGGGCCTGTCTCTTTTGGCAGGCAAAGAATCCCGCTGTGCAACCGAGTGCTAATAATAGGGTATTAAATTTCATAGAGCCATTCGTTGAAAATGATGAAGTAAGCTGCTGTTGAGACAGCTTACTTCTCTAATCGGTTCTTATTTAAGCAGACATGAGATCGGAATGCACCGCGTACCCGGATCTGTTCCCATACAATGAACATGGATGGAATTACAGCGAGCACATGAAACATTCACTCCCGGCCCGTTCGCCCAATTTTCCGTTTCCATCCCGCCTGCTGCCAACGCTTCGATATTGGCGAGTGTGAGGTCGGACATTTGTTGTTCTGGTTGTTGCGCTCTGAGGTAGTTCGTTACTGCCCCTGCGCCGATCAGCAAGGCTCCGCCTGCCGCCAGCATGATTTTAGTAAACTTTTTCATGGTGAAAAAATTTAAATGTTAATACTAAGTTTTATAGATCAGTCCATTTTTGGATTTCTCTACCGTGAAGTTACGATTATTGTCTGATAAAACAAAATTATCACACTTTTTTGTTAAAAATATATTTTTTAAATTTTATTAGTGCAATCTAATGTGCAGGGAATATATGTAATCCGAATCGTATATATTAGTCCGGCAATGTACCCTCCATTCTCAATTGGGGGTACGTGGACTTACATGCTGTGGTTTATGGAAGCTTTTAAAATGATAAAGAGCCTTGTAATTCTGCTGAATTACAAGGCTCTTTGTTGTTTTTTCAATGTCGTGTGGAGCTGGAGGGAATCGAACCCTCGTCCAAACGAGGAACCCCAAAGCTTTCTACATGCTTAGTCTCCGCTTGATTGTCGGGAAAAAACCAGGAGGAAGACACCCGAGTCAATTCCGTATTCCGTTGAGTTTCGCCGTTCGGTCCGGACGCCCGAATGGCTATCTTTTATTTGAATGATACCCATTGCCGAACGGGGCTAAAAGCGGTCCCCCTCCGACGGGTACTCGTCGGCCCGATTCCTTGACCGGGCGGATTAAGGTAATTTTACTTGGTAAAATTACGCAGCGAGTGCGTAGCTATTATTGCCATTTGTAGTTTGAAAGTTCCGATTTACGAGGTCCCTTACAACCCTCGGCATGCTTACTTCAAGACTCAAACCCGCTGTCAAAACCGGTCAGCCCCATATGTATGTAGTAAGAGTCGGGCTCCGCATCGGGGGTACGCCATGGCAAAGGGAGCGTACCGTCGCGGACGAATCCGACGCCGCAAAGGTAATAATTCCCGTGGAGCTTTGCAATGTAACAGAAGGGTATTCCGAGCAGAGTACTGAAATACGATCTGTTTTCAAAGGTTGAAAGCTGTGGGGTGAGGATGAGGCGCTGTACGATAAAAGAAGCAGTGGATGTCATCCACTGCTTTCATGTGTTTCGATGTTTTTCGGAAAGGTTGGTGTCAGAGTTGTTCGGGGTCGAGCTCGGTCAGGTAGCCCTCTTCCAGCAGCCAGGTGCGGCCGGGATATTGACGCACGTTGGCGATGTTGTGGGTCGAGATAATCACGGTACACCCCTCGTCGGCAATGCTGCGGAACAGCTCCATCACCTCTTGTGTAGCGTTGGGGTCGAGGTTGGCGGTCGGTTCGTCGGCCAGTATGATTTGCGGGCTGTTCAGCAGCGCACGGGCGATGCCGCTGCGTTGGCGCTCGCCGCCCGATAGCTGATGGGGGTAGGAGTGGGCCTTGTGTTCCATGCCGGTCAGGTGGAGCACCTCCCAGATCCGGTGGTCGATCGCTGCCGCATCGCGCCAGTCGGTGGCACGCAGGACAAATTCGAGGTTTTGATAGACCGTGCAGTCGTCGAGCAGCGTGGCCTCCTGAAAGACGATGCCCAGGTGGCGGCGCAGGTAGGGAACCTGTTTGCGGGTCAGCTGGTGGAGGGCGTAGCCGGCGATTTGGCCCCGGCCCACCAGCAGTGGAAGTTCGCCGTAGAGGGTTTTCAGCAGGCTGCTTTTGCCGCTGCCGATGCGTCCGACCAGGTAGATCAGCTCGCCGGGATAGGCGTATAGATTCACGTCCCGAAGCACTTCGCGTCGGGGATTCTTCTGAAAAATCACAGCGTCAGTAAGCTGTAACGAAGGGGTGTCCTGCATCATAGTGTGTGGCAAAGATAGTGGATCGGGGGAAATACTTTCACGCGTGCGTCGATCCGGCGACATCACGCGTACGTCGATCCGGCTACGGGGGGCGGGGGGGGCTGAACCGGGAAACTTCCGTGCGGGATGCAGTGTCCGATTCCCTCCTCTCACGATGTAGTGAATCAAACTCAGCCGGCCGCCCCGTCCGGATGTGTGGCGTACTCCTTGGCCAGCCCCCCTTCTGCAGTCTCTTTGTAGAGGCTCGGCAGGTCGTGGCCCGTCTGGCGCATCACGTCGACCACGCGGTCAAAGCTGACGCGGTGTTTCCCGTCGGAGTAGGTGGCGTAGATGTTGGAGTCCAGCGCACGTGCCGCGGCGTAGGCGTTACGTTCGATGCAGGGGATCTGAACCAGGCCGCAGATGGGGTCGCACGTCAGCCCCAGGTGGTGCTCGAGCCCCATTTCAGCGGCGTATTCGATCTGTGCGGGGGTTCCGCCGAAGAGCTGGCACGAGGCGGCGGCAGCCATGGCACAGGCAACCCCCCCTTCGCCCTGGCACCCGACTTCGGCTCCCGATACCGAGGCGTTGTGTTTCACGACGTTGCCGAACAGACCGGCCGTGGCCAACGCCCGCAGCATACGGGGCTTGATGAATTCACGGGTCTGTTGCAGGTGGAACAGTACGGCGGGCAGTACGCCCGACGAGCCGCAGGTCGGTGCGGTGACGATCTCGCCCCCGGCGGCGTTCTCCTCCGAGGTGGCCAGTGCGTAGGCGTAGACCAGTCCGCGGCTGCGCATCGCCTCGGAGTATCCTTTCGAGCGGATGAAGTAGTCGCTGGCCTTGCGGCGCACGCCCAACCCGCCGGGCAGCACCCCTTCGGTCTCGAGGCCGCGCCGGATGCCGGCCTGCATGACGTTCCATACGCGGTCGAGGTAGTCCCATATTTCGGGCCCTTCGCACTGCTCGACGTACTCCCAGTAGGAGCATCCGGTCTTGTCGCACCAGGCCTGAATCTCGGTGATGGTGCTCATGTCGTAGATCATTTCGGGTTGTCGGGCCGCGGTCTGTTCGTTGGCCAGCGAGCCGCCGCCGATGCTGTAGATCCGCCAGCTCTCGCGGGGCTGCTCCTCGTCGCCGAAGAAACTCTCGAACTGCATGCCGTTCGGGTGGAACGGCAGAAAAATGTCGGACCGCCAGTGAATCACGGTGGGAGCGGCGGGCTCCAGCACCTCCAGAATGGCCTTGTCGGTGAGGTGGCCCCGGCCGGTGGCGGCCAGGCTGCCGTACAGGGTGACTTCATAACGGGCGGCGCCACGATTGCGCTCCAGAAACTCTTCGGCCGCACGACGCGGACCCATCGTGTGGCTGCTGGAGGGGCCGTGGCCGATGCGGTAGATGCCTTTGATCGATTCCATACGATTCTGCTTTGGGTTCCCAAAGATACGTTTTTTCCGTTTGCGGATTTTGAAAAAGGATATATCTTTGTCCCCGGCAATGGTTCGCCCGAGGCGCCTCCCGTTTGCGGAGTCGCCGGCGATCAAAAGGGAACCGGGTGAAAGTCCCGGACAGTCCCGCTGCTGTGAGCCCCGCCGGAGCGTGTCTCCGGTCGAAAGGGTGTCGGACACTTCTTTGCTTCAGGCCACTGTTCGTGCGCTGCAACCTCGGTCGAGGGAGAGCAGCGCGGAAGAATGGGAAGGCGACGTCCGATCAGACCCGGGGGCGAGTCAGAAGACCTGCCTTGCCATTGAATGTTGTCCGCTTTCGGGGATTTGAAGCTGGAGAACGCCCGTGACGAACTCTTCTTACATTTCGAACCTGTCCACGCCCGTATGTTGAAACGGGTTGTGCGATGTGCGCGGACAACAACCCCGTCGAGAGTCGAATCCCGTGTGTTTCGACCCCCGCTGCGGTGGATGTGACACCAGTATGAATTTACACATAAAGGAAAACGATGAAAAAAATCAACTTGTTGTGGGCCCTTTCGGCCGCTGTGCTGCTGTTCAGTTGTAAAAAAAATGACGGTCCCGAAGTGCCGCCGCCCTACGAACCGACCCAAACCATTGGGTATTACGTGCTCAACGAAGGCTCGATCGGCGGACATAACGCCACGCTGGGCTATTACGACGTCAAAACCCGAACCTTTACGCCCGACTATTTCGGCCAGAAGAATCCCGATGTCGAACTCGGTGACCTGCCCAACGATATGGTGGTTTACGGCTCGAAAGCCTATGTGACCACTACGTACGGCAACCAGGTGGTTGTGCTGAATGCCTGGACCGGTGTCGTGGAGAAGACGCTCGAAGTCAATGGCGCCCGTTCGCTGGCTGTCAATGACGGCAAAGTGTACGTATCTTCGTACCGCGGCGAGGTCGTGCGTATCGACACCACCACGCTCACCATTACCGGTACGGCTGCTGTCAACGGTGAATATTGCGAAGGGATCGCCGTGCTGAAAGACAAGATTTACGTGGCCAACGACGCCGTCAAAGGCGGTGCACAGGGGCAGGGAAATACCGTTTCGGTGATCGACATTGCCACCTTCACCGAAGAGGCTCAGATCACGACCCCGACCAACCCGGTCGGTCTGGTAGCCAACGGCGATTACCTCTACCTGACCACCTCGGGCGAGTATGACGACAGCTGGAACATGGTGGTCGATGCTCAACTGCACCGCATCGATCCGGCCCAGAAGAAGGTCGTTTACACCTTCCCCGATGTGGCCGCCAGCAAGATGGCCGTTCTGGATGATTATATCTACACCGTGCACTTCAGCTACATGACCTTTACCGGCTCGTCCAAGAAGATCAACCTGTCGACCAACGCTGTGAGCGATTTCCTTTCCGAGGCTCCGTCGTTCTCGATCTACAACGTCTGCACGAACCCCATGACCGACGAAATCTTCATCATCAACTCGGGCTACACCGGAACGAGCACCATTGACAGCTACGACGCAAACGGTACGCTCAAGTATCAGATGACCGATCAGGCTCAGGGACCCTATGTCAGCAAGGTGATTCCGGTCAACATTTAAAAATAAAAACTTTTGTAGTGT
Organism: Millionella massiliensis; assembly: GCF_900104655.1. GTDB lineage: Bacteria > Bacteroidota > Bacteroidia > Bacteroidales > Rikenellaceae > Rikenella > Rikenella massiliensis. The sequence goes on from NZ_FNWD01000002.1 coordinate 83,913, forward strand.
AAGGTTTTTATTCGTGGTGCCCGGTCGGAAACGGCCGGGTTGGGCGCGGGGTGGTGGTTCTCCCTGTGCCCTTCTTTTTTAGTAGGGGTGCCCTGTCCGTGGTGAAATGTGGCAGGGCAACCGGTCGGAGTTCGGCCCGAAATGAGTAAATTTGTCTCCGACTAACCCAAATCCACACACCGATGGCAAACAAAACCCTGTTGCTGCCGGCCCTGGTGGCTTTGTGTCTGGCGGGAGGTGCCGCCGCACAAGGCTTCGACAAAGCCGGTAAACCCGTGATTCGGTCCGAGTATCGTCCCAAGGGCGAAATGTACCACGACGGATGGATCGACTTCAACAAAAACGGGAAGAAAGATATCTACGAAGATCCCACCCAACCCATTGACGACCGCATCGAGGACCTGCTCGGGCAGATGAACCTCGACGAGAAGACCGCCCAGATGGCGACCCTCTACGGGTATGGCCGCGTGCTGACTGACCGGCTTCCGACGCCCGAGTGGAAAACCGAACGTATCTGGAAAGACGGTATCGGTGCCATCGACGAACACCTGAACGGCTATCCGGCCGGGGGTAAGAATGCCCGCGAAAACAATCCCTGGGTATGGCCCGCTTCGAACCATACGTGGGCCATCAACGAAGTGCAGCGTTTTTTTGTCGAAGAGACCCGCCTCGGTATTCCGGCCGATTTTACGGACGAGGGGCTGCGCGGGGTGGAGAGCTACCGGGCGACCAATTTCCCGACCCAGCTCGGTGTCGGCCACACTTGGAACCGCGAACTGGTGCGCAAGATGGGCGAGATCGAAGGGCGCGAAGCGCGTGCCCTGGGCTACACTAATATCTATTCGCCGATTCTCGACGTGGGGCGCGACCAGCGTTGGGGCCGCTACGAAGAGGTCTACGGCGAGTCGCCCTATCTGGTGGCCGAACTCGGTATCCAGATGGTGCGCGGCATCCAGTCGCAGGGCGTGGCCGCCACCGCCAAACACTTTGTCGGCTACAGCAACGGCAAAGGGGCGCGTGAAGGCATGGCCCGAAACAACCCCCAGATGTCGCTGCGCGAGATGGAGCAGATTCACGTCTATCCCTTCGGGCGGGTGGTGAGCGAAGCCGGTCTGCTGGGGATCATGAGCTCTTACAACGACTTCGACGGCGAACCCATCCAGGGCAGCTATCACTGGCTGACCGAGGTGCTCCGGGGACGTTACGGTTTCCGGGGGTACGTCGTTTCCGACAGCGATGCCGTGGAGTACCTCTACAGCAAACACTTCACGGCCGCCGACATGAAAGAGGCCGTGCGGCAGGCCATTGAGGCGGGGCTGAACGTCCGCTGTACGTTCCGCTCGCCCGATTCGTTCATCGTGCCGCTGCGCGAGCTCGTTCGCGAGGGTGCCCTCAGCGAAGATGTAGTCGACAGCCGGGTGCGCGACATTCTTCGGGTGAAGTTCCTCTGCGGACTGTTCGACAACCCCTATAAAAACGACCTGAAGGCTGCCGATGCCGAGGTCTGCAAGGCTGAAAACGAAGCGGTCGCCAAACAAATCTCGCTCGAATCCATCGTACTGCTCAAGAACGATGCGGCGACGCTTCCGCTCAGTCGGGACAGCGTGCGCCGGATTGCCGTGATCGGCCCGAACGCCACGGCCACCGATTTCGTGACGGCACGTTACGGCCCCAATGCCGTCGAACCGATCAGTGTGCTGGACGGTATTCGTGCCGCGGCCGGCGATGCCGAGGTGTCGTATGCCAAGGGGTGTGAACTGGTGGACGACAACTGGCCCGACTCCGAACTGATGGATTATCCGCTGACGCAGACCGAAAAGGACAGCATCGCGCGGGCTTACGAGGTGGCCTCGCAGGCCGATGCGGTGGTGTTGGTGCTGGGCGGTGGAACGCGCACCTGCGGCGAGAACAAGTCGCGGTCGAGCCTCGACCTGCCCGGACGTCAGCAGCAACTGCTCGAAGCGATCACGCCGCTCAAGGAACAGGGCAAGAAGGTGGTGCTGGTGCTCATCAACGGCCGTCCGCTGTCGATCAACTGGGCCGACCGTTACGTGCCGGCTATCGTGGAGGCGTGGTATCCCGGGCGTCAGGGCGGCGCGGCGGTGGCCGAAGTGCTGTTCGGCGACTACAACCCCGGCGGCAAACTGACCGTCACCTTCCCGCGCAGCGTGGGGCAGATCCCGTTCAATTTCCCGACCCTGCCGTCGGCTCAGAGCGATTCGTGGGGCGCCAACGGCCCGAAGAGCCATCGCGCCCGGGTCAACGGAGCGCTGTATCCGTTCGGGTACGGGCTGAGCTATACGACGTTCGAGTACAGCGACCTGCAACTTTCCGATACGGTCATTACGCCGCATCAGGGGCTGACCGTGTCGTGCACGGTGACCAACACCGGCAAGCGTGCCGGCGACGAGGTGGCGCAGCTCTATCTGCACGATAAGGTGTCGTCGGTAATGGCCTACGAAAAGGTGCTGCGCGGATTCGAACGGGTACACCTCGAACCGGGCGAAAGCCGGCGTGTCGAGTTCCGGCTGGTGCCGCGTGACCTCCAGATCCTCGATATCCACTACAATTGGACGGTCGAACCGGGTGACTTTACGGTGATGGTCGGGGCCTCGTCAGAAGACATCAAACTGCGGCGAGACTTTACGGTCGTCGAACCGGACCGTCTGCTGGAGATGCGCTCCGACGAACGGAAAAACTCGCTGGCGTCGAAAGTCTCGGCCAGCACGGCTGGCGACGCAGCCTTCCATACGGTGGACGGAAATCCCGGTACCGTGTGGGAAGGGGGGCGTAATCAGTATATTACGTATGAACTGCGCAGCGGGTCGATTCCGACGCAGATCGGCATCGCCTGGGACGAGGGGGCGCCGGTCGAGTTCGAAATCCAGCTTTCGAGCGGAGGCGGTCTGTTCGTTCCGGTGTGGCGTGGCAAGAGTCGGCTCAACAACGGCACGATGGAGACCTATACGTTCGACGGTGCTACGTCGAGCGACCTGCGTATCCTGATTCTGAGCGAGAAGGGACGAATCAAAGAGGTGAAACTCGATGAGTTGTAATCGTCCCGGGACTTGTTGATATGAATTCGGGGGTTTCTGCACAACAGGCAGAAGCCCCCGAATGCGTTTCGGAGAGGTTTTTCTTCGGGAAACTCCGCGCCTGCGGCCGGTGATTCCGGCTGAGAGGCGTGGGCGTTGTCCTCTGATGTGTGGCTGTTGGCCCTCTCCGGACATTGCTCCAAATTGTCCGGCCCGGTTTCTGTCACGAGTTGCGAGGCGGAACAGTGGTGGGGAGGCACTTAAAGCGGCTTACGGTCGAAGAAGGGGCTTTTGCCGGTGGCGCTGACGGGGATGGCCAGAATGGCGCGGCATCCGGGCAGCAGATCCAGTGCCAGCGCTCCGACGCCGGCCGAGAAGAGTACTCGGCAGTCGGCCCGGTGGTCGGCGGCTACCGATACGGCCGATCCGACCGCAATGCCGAGGTCGTTGGTGTTGAAGGCACAGGGGGCTGCCGGAGCCTGTGCCGTTTTGTCGGCGCAGGTGGCGAAGCCGCACCAGCCGCAGTTCAGTCCGAGCGTCTCGTAGCGGCTGCCGATCAACACCACGGCGCCGGCCTGGCGCAGGTTACCGGCGTCGCGGGTAAAAAAGGCGCGTCCCGGCTGGCTGCTCATCTCTTCGAGTTTGTCGGCCAGCCGGTCGATGTCCGTGCCGGTGATCATGGCGATCTCGAGGTTGTCGACACCGCGGGCCTTGGGGGCTGTGCGGGCGGCGTTCATCATCAGGGCAGCGATGTGCCGTAGGGTTTCGTTGCGTGTATCGGTCTGTTTTTCGATCATGGTGGCAGGCGGTTAGGTTTTATGAATTTTACGAATCCAAATTTACCAAAAATTCGATTACTGCAGTTGGAATCTGACCGGAATCAGAACGTTCATTTCGACCGCCTCTCCTTCCCGTGTGGCCGGGGTCCATTCCTTCAGTAGGCGAACAACCCGCAGCGCCTCGGCATCGAGCAGCGGATCGACACTTCTCTGAACGGTGGCCGCGGTCATGGCGCCGTTTCGGTCGATGGTGGCCGAGACATAGACGGTGCCCTGTATGTTGCGGCGGATGGCTTCGTCCGGATAGACGATGGCCGCGAAAATGGCGCGGAACATCGCTTCGCGTCCCTCGTGGTATTCGGGGGGTGTCACCCCCTCCGGGTCGCCTCCCAGCGGTCGGTAAACGCCGTCATGCCCTTTGCGGAGCAGCGAATAGTGGAACTCGCCGGCTTCGTTGCGGTGAAATACGACGACGCGGGCGGCGACGCTCTGATCCTGGCGTGGAGTGTAGAGCACGACACGGTCGGCGTCGTTTCCGGTCCAAAGTATTTCGACGAACTCACCGGCGGATTTGTTCTCGATCTCTTGCTGACGGGCAGCGAATTTACGGGGCGTCAGACCGGGATGGGTGCGCGCGTAGTCGTAGAACGCGTGTTCGATGATTCCGCCCGCCAGCAGCTGTTGGGGAAGTTGTTGGTCGCCCCGGAAGAAGGCCAGATTGGCCTGCTGGAACAGGCGTGCATCCAGGTGGGGGTAGCTCAGATGAAGGTAACCAGGGCCGAAGGCAGCCAGTCGGACGGGTTGGTCGCCCAAGTATAAGGTCTTTCCCGTGTCGTTGGCGGTGAAGGTGGCATAATCGTATTCGGCAGGGGTGACCAGCTCGATTTCGATCATTCCGGAGGCGATGTCCCGAAAGGTCCGGCTGCTGTCCCGGAAGTGAAAGCGGAAGTCGTGGCAGGTCCACCCACCGTTGGTGGTGGTGCGGAAGTAAGCCTGTTCGTAGTCGTCGGTCAGCAGGATGGGGTGCCCCTCGTCGTCCTGAAAGGCGTAGGTGATGCGCATCATGGTGTTGCCCAAAGGGCTCAGTGTGGAGGTCTGCAGTCCCTCCATCTTGGGATTGGAGGGACGGTAGGGAAAGAGGCCCGTGAAACCGGCGGTTTGGATGTTCTCCTCCTCCAGGCCGGGAATTGCGGGGTAGCGGCTGACCAGATGCAGACAGTGGGCGGTCTCTTCGTCATCATCCGGCTCGATGATGTACAGACTGTCGCAGAAGGCGCGGGTGAGTATCGTGTCCGGGTGCGACGCGGGGCCGAATCGCAGCCAGGGCAGCAGGGTGCTGTCGAAGGGCGAACCTTCGGCGGTCAGCTCTTTGGAGGGGCAGGACGATGAACTGACCAGATAGTTGAGGTATTCCAAAGAGGCCCGTTTGGCCTGTTTCAGTTGTCGGCCCGAGGGCTTGGGGAGCGGAGGGTAGTCGGTCGGGGTGGTTTGTCCGATGAGCAGTTGCGGCCCGGCGGCCAGCAACAGGATGAGCAGAAGGGGGTGTTTCATGTCGGTGCGGGGCGAAAATGGCTGGGGATTCGAAACAATGGGCGTGAGGACTTACGTATCCGGTGGTCTCATAAAGTGACGCGGGAACGGCGTTAAGCCCAGTCAGGGACAATGCTGCGGGAGCGGCAGGGAGCTACGAGGAATAGGGACTGATGGTTGTATCGGAGCTTCGTTGTTGCGGTGCATGGGGCAGGCCAACGACGAGGTGCAGGTACAAAAAGGGCCGCCGCAGCGTCGTGTATCGTGCGGCGGCCGGTGTCGTGCGGGTGAAATCAGATGGCGTCTTTCTTGGCGTATTCCGAAAATTCGCAACCGTAGGTCTCGGCCAGATAGTTGTCGAGTTCGTCGGCTTTCAGGGCCAGTCCGGTGAGGTTCTTTTTGATCTGGTCGGCCTGGTCGGAGAAGATGTCCGAAATGTGGATGCGGTAGGCGATGTAGATTTGGTTGCCTTCGATCCCCATTTTGTAGGGCCGCAGGTCTTCGCTCACCAGATAGGTCAGGATGGGCTCGAGGTTCTTTTTCGGCAGCAGGTTGATGGGCGAGGTGCAGAACAGGTAGGTACGCTGGTAGACGAAAAGCCGGATTTCGGAACTTCCCTTGTGGAATTTCCACGCCTCCTGTCCGACGCGGGCCAGTATGGGGTTGACGCCCATGTCGGCGATGGCCTCTTCGCAGAAGATGGCCAGGTCGGTCAGGGCACGCTCCTGAAAGACGTTTGCGGGCAGTTTGCTGCCGCACGAGGGACAGTACTCCTCGTCGTCGGCAATCAGTTCGTCGCAGCTGTCGCACTGGAGGTGGAATCGGCCGGTATCCAGATCGCCGATGCTTTCGAGCACCTTTTGCAGGGTGGCCACGGGAATCCCGAAGCCCATGTTGTCGGCATCGGTGAACTTGCTGACGGTCACGGCGATCAGTTCGCCGCGGTCGTTGAACATCGGGCCGCCGCTGTTGCCGGGGTTCACGGCGGCGTCGGTCTGGATGTAGTAGCTGTTGTCCATCAGCTGGCGCGGCGAGGAGACGGTGCCTTCGGTGACGGTGAAGGGCATCCCGAACGGGTAGCCGGCCACGTTGATGCGTTGGCCGATGGTCACTTCGCCGGCTTCGGGCAGCCGGATTTCAGGCACGGCCGAAAAGTCGCCTTCGGCCGAAAGCAGTGCCAGGTCGGCTGCCGGGTTGACCAGCACGACGTGGGCCAGATAGGCGTTGCGCTCGTTGTCCTGAATGGCGACGGTGTGGAAGCCTTCGACGACGTGGTAGTTGGTGACGAACAGGTTGTGGGGCTTCAGGTAGAAGCAACTGCCGGACCCGCCGGCATGGTTCACTTTATAGACGGCTTGATAGATATTGTTCTGTTCCATGGCTGTGTGCGCTGTTATTTGTTTTCCTCTTCGTCTTTGGCCGGGGCATTGGTCCCCATCATGGTGGCCATCATGTTCTGGATATTCTTCATGTATTCGCCCATGTCGATGCCCTGCATGGCCTGCGCCATCTGGGCCTGAATGGCCTGAGCCTGGGCCATGGCAGCCTGCTGCATCTGTTGGGCCTGGGCCATGGCGGCTTGCATGTCGATCCCGGCGAAGGGGTCGATCGCATCAGGGGCGTCGTCGTCATCCGCGTCGAGTTCGCCTTCCATGATCTTTTCCATGGCGGCATGCAGAATCGGGGCGGCCTTGTCCCACGGCATGGCCGAGGTCTGTTGCAGCGCTTTGGCCACGATGGCGTTGACGTCGTCCTGCACGTTGTTGTAGTAGTACATCTCGTAGAACTTGTAGATGATCATCACGCAGCAGGCCATCGGATCGTCGGCGTTCAGGGCGGCCGTGGCATTGTCGAAGGTGCGTTCGAAGTTATCCTGAATGTTTTTGAGGTTGGAACGGCGCTTGTCCGAAACGAAGGTCTCGACGAAATAGAGGTCCTGGGCCAGCTGTTCGGGGCTGATCGACGCGATCTGCTGCAGGGCGGCCTTGCCGCGGGCGATCACCTCCTGAATCGGAATGTCTTCCCGGTCGTGTTCGCTGATGGCCTTGTCGAGCTCGTTGAGCAACTGCCCCTGGGGGTGGGCCGAGTAGACGATCTCGAGCAGGCCGCTGGCAATCACGTTCCACGCGTAGCCGAATTTTCGTTCGCTCTCGAACCCTTTGACGGCGTCGAGGCACTCGGTGCAGGTCTGTTGGATCTCGTTGTAGATACGTTCGACGGTCTCGGCGTCGTAGGGGCGCACCTCTGGTTCGTAGATACGCTGGGCTCCGAATTTGGTGGCGAACTCATCGTCGTAGCGGTCGCCGGTGCTGCAGATGTCGTAGAGCACGTCGTAGACTTTGGCCGGGTGGCTCAACGCCAGCGGGCAGTCGTACAGGAAATGGAACTGGCCCTCGCGCAACATGATGCAGGGCAGGTCGAGCACGTTGGTGTTGAGGCTGGCGATCTGGCGGAGCAGCGGGATACGTCCCTTCTCGGGCAGTGCCAGGAAGGGGGCGTCGATCTCCAGCCGGTCGCCGGCCACGCGGATGCCGACGATGATCGAACCGTGGGGTATCTTGAACTCGGTCCCCTCCGGATTGCCGTATTTGGCCCGAAGTTCGGGATTGATGTGGTCGAGCAGGGCGTGGAGGGCGGGTATGTACTCGCCGTTGTCGAAGAGTTCGATGCTGCGATCGAAGGCTTCGGGGTCCATCTGGCTTGCGGTGGAGGCCAGCGTGGGGGTGTGGTAGGTGAGGGTCTGTTTCATTACGGTGTTTTTGTGGGTTAGTTTCGCGCGCTGCGGAGCTGGCGGAAATGTCGTTCGGATGAGAGTTGCGGCTTAGTATTGGCCTTCGTACACGGTAAAGCGTTTGCCCAGTTTGTCGCGGATGATGCGCAGGGCGGTCTTCTTGTCGGCCACGCGTTCCAGCACGGGGAAGTTGGCGGCCGGCATGCCCGGTGCTTTCCGTCGGGTGACGTGCAACTCGATATTGGCAAAGAAAGATGCAAAAATTTTCTTAATAATCAAAGTAACGTAGCTGCGGTAGGTGATGACGCCGGTCAGTTCGGCGCGGTCGATCTCCTCCCAGGCCAGCTTTTCAGTCATGAAGGGGTAGAAACCGGGGATCGTCATCCGTTCGTCGTCGAAGGTCGCCTTGCTCGTAAAGGCGCAGTAAAGGGTGGCCAGTCCGTAGAGGATCAGCACGCCGCACAGAATCCAGTAGTACAGGCTCCAGTTTCCGGCGAATTCGTTGCTCGGGGCGGTGAGGAAGAGGATGACCGATATGCCCCACGCTACGACCGTTTGCAGCAGGTAGAAGTTGCGGTTGACGGGCAGAACGTAACGTTCCTGGGGCGTGAGTTGAAGGTTTTCGGAGGCTTGGAGAAGTTTTTCGATTTTTCCCATGGTTGCTTTGGTGTTTGGCGTTAGTGAATAGAAAATATGTGTCGGGTTGTTTGGTCCGGGACAGGGCATGCGGAGAGCGGAACGGTCGCCGTGAGCCGGTAGGGCTTCGCGGGCTGTTCGGGAGGGAAGGTCTGGCCGGCGGATCAGTCTTTGTCGGGATGGATGGAGCGGATCACGCTTTGGTATTCGTCGTATTCGCGTCCCGAGACGGTCAGTACGTCGCTGATGCCCCGGAAGTTAGAGGCGTCGACATAGGTGCGCAGCTGGAGGTAGAATTCACGCCCCACGGCATCTTCGTAGACGTAGAGTTGTAGCGGTTCGTTGTCGGTTTCGGCGGCGTCGGCCAGAAAGTCGAAGTCGCGCCGGTCGAAGGCCGCCATGATCTCGTCCGCGTCGGTGTTGACGCGGTCGAATTTCTTGAGGCCGATGCGTCGGATCGAACCGCCGGATTCCTTGTTGTAGCAGCAGGTGCCGTCCACCCACAGGCAGATCAGGCAGAGCAACAGCAACAGAATGGCGGCCGTGCGGATCATCCACAACGGAAAGAGCGGAATGACCTGCGGGAAGATCGTCAGCAGGATACACGCCACGCTGCCGAGGCCGTAGAGGGCGATCTTGGCGGGCCGGCGCCGCGTGCCGAATTTTTCGGGGTGTTCCCTGCACCATATCTCGAAGGATATGGGATACTGGTTGGGGTCTCGATTCATGGGATGAGTGGTGTTTGGCGTTTATTGGATTTGGGTTTGTCGGGTCTCTTTTTCGAGGTGCAGCTCGCTCAGCAGCGTTCGCGTGGTTTCGATGTCGCGGAAGATCTCTTCGACGATGTGGCCGTCGTTGAGCGCCTCGCTCCGCAGGCTCAGAAAACCGGCGGGCATCGAAATGGCGATGCAAAATTTGTCGGCGTTGAACGAGAGCATCATTTCGCGTCCGAACTGCTCCCGAAGCCGGGTGATGTCGCGCATCATGGCCGGGGTGAGGATGTAGCGCGCCAGTACCTCGTCGGTGGCGTAGACGGCAAAGTGGCGTTCGAATTCGGGGTCTTCCAGGCGGACCAAGTGCCGGTCGCTGCTCTTTTTCAGTCCCTGGAGGGTATGGGCCAGATAGCCCATACGGCCTTCGATGCGGTCGGGCAGGATCACGATGCTGCCGGGTACGCGGCGGGTCAGGTCGGCCCAGCCGAACATGCCCCGGAAGTCGAAGATCGCCCGATCGGCGCGGGAGGCGAACAGCGAGCGTAGTAGGTGCTTATAGGGGGCGAGTACGCCGCGGGTCGACGAGGCGGAGTGTCCCGTGGTTACGCCCAGGTCGGTGATGTTGAGCTTTCCGCCTTCGGTCTCCAGGTCGAGTGAGGCGAATCCGCAGGCAAACGAGTCACCTTTTCCGAAGTCGGGAAAGAGCAGGCTGTTTCGAAGCACGGAGGCCGGAACGTTGTGGGCGGTGGTGTGGTAACGGGCGCCGGGAAAGAGGCTGCGGACGACGCGGCCGACGATCTCCTGTTCCTGTCGTGCAAAGGCGGCGTAGGCACGACTGAAGATGGTTTGGAGCAGAAAGATCAGAACGAATGCCGGGAGCACCCAGAGCGTCAGACCGGAAGGAACTCCGGGCTGGGTTGGGTCGGAGGCAACCAATCTGCCGCCGGTCAGGGTGTTGACCAGTACGAACAACAGCCACAGCAGGGCCAGCAGATAGAGCGGCGTTTGGGTCAGCCGGATCACGCGGCGATTTTTGTCGGCTCGGCGCAGGGTGGCGGTCAGCTCTTCCTGCAGGTGTCGGAGGTCGGGTGCGGCCATGGGGTCAGTCGAAAAGTTGCTTTACGTCCGGAACGTTTTGTTCGGGGTCGGGAATCTCGATCAGTGCTTCGGGACGGTGGCCCTTGCGTTGTGCCACCCACGACGACGGAAACATCTCGACGTAGTTGTTGTATTCGGTCACGGCGGCATTATAGGTGCGTCGGATGGCCTGCAGCTGGCGTTCCATCTCCTCCAGCGAGGCTTGCAGACTGAGATAGTGCTGGTCGGCCTTCAGGTCGGGGTAGGCCTCGACGTTCAGCCGCAGACGCGGCAGCAGGGCCGACAGACGGTTGCCTGTCTCGATCTGTCGTGCTTCGTCGGTGGTGTCGTTGGCTTGGTTGCGCAGTGCGACGATCTGACTCAGCGTACGGTTCTCGTGGTCGGTGTAGCTTTTGACCGTGGCCACGAGATTCGGGATCAGGTCGTTCCGCTGTTTGAGGGCTACGCAGATGCCGCTGCGGCACTGTTTTACCCGGTTTCGCTTCATGATAAGTTGGTTTGAGGTGACCACTACCCACAGGGCGAAAAAGAGCAGAATCAGTAGCAGGGTTCCGATAAATACGAGGGGTCCGTTCATGGTGCATTACGTGTTTCGGAGGTTCCGTTTCACAAATGTAGCGGATTGTCGGCTGGATTTTGCCATCCGGCAGGGGGACATTTGAGGGGGCCCGCGTTAGGAGACAACCGTTTGAAAATCAGAGATTGTACCGGGGGATATGCCGGAATCGGAGGGGGACAATCAAAAGTTCCGGAGCAGATTTTCGAGGGTGGTGCCGCTGTCGGCGTTCATTTTTTCGAGCCGGATGCGTTTGAGCCGTTTCTTGACTGAATCCTTCTCGAGGCAGACGATTCGGGCTATTTCCGAGTGGCTGAGTTGCATCTTGACCATACAGCAATAGCGGATGTCGTCCCGGTTGAGTTGCGGGTATTGCTCCCGGAGCCGGCGCGTGAATCCGTTGAAGATGGCGTCGGCGTGGTCGAGGATGATTTGCCAGTCGCGATCGGTCAGCCGGGTGGCTCGCTCGCTGTCGTTCGTCGGAATGAGGGGCATGCTCAACTGCTTGAAAAAGGCGGTCTTGAGCTGCTCCTCCTTTTGGTGCATCTCGGCCAGGGTGGCTTCGGTCTGCAGTTTCTCCTGAATGGTCTTGCGCAGGTGCTTCTGCTGGCGGAGCAGCTGGCGCTGCTGCGAGATGATGCGCAGCTTGCTGTGGCGGTAGATCAAAAACAGGATGCCGCCCCCGAGCAGAACCAGCAAGATGATGGAGAGCGAGAGGCGGTAGAGCCAGTTTTGCTGGTCGGCTCTCTGTCGGTTGAGCGCGGCGTTCTCCTCTTTCAGCTGGTCGTAGCGGAAGATTCGTTGGGTGGCGTAGATTTCGGAGGTATGGATCAGCGTGTTGAGCGAATCCTGTAAGGCGTTGTACCGTCGCAGGCACGATAGGGCGGAGTCGATGCGTCCGACGCCCTGATAGGCGTCGGCCATGCACTTCAGACGCGAGGCCTGGTCGCTGAGGTTCGGAATCGAGGTGGCTAGTGGTCGGCGGAGGTAATACAGGGCCGAATCGTACCGTCCGAGCCGGTTGAAAATATCAGCCTTGGCGATGTAGTGCGACCCGCGGACCCAGTCGTCCGGCGGCAGGGCGGTGATGGCTCGGTCGCGATACTCCATGGCTTCGGGATAACCGCCGGTTCGGGTGCAGATGTCGCTCAGCCGCGAGTAAATCGGGGCGAGATTGGCGTCGAGACGGCTGCGCTGGGCCAGTGCGAGGGCCCGTCGGGAGTAGAGCAGCGCGCTGTCGTACTGTTGCATCTCGAGGTAACCGGAGGAGATGTCGCCCAGCGCGATGCAGCGGAAGTTGTCGTCGTCGAGCGAGTCGGCGTAGGTGAGGGCGCGTTGCGCGTAGTGGACCTGTTGGGGGTAGAGGGCCTGTTCGCCGTTCAGAATGCTGAGCCAGGTGTTGGAAACATAGTGTTGGCTGAAGTTGCGGCTGGTCTGGAGAAAGGCGTTGGCACGCAGGTAGTAGGTCATGGCCAGCTCGGGTTTGTGCATGGCGCGGGCTACCTGACCGGCGTAGAAGTAGGCTTTGTAGGCACGAGCTGAGTCCCGGGTGTTGCGGTAGTACTCCAGCGCGATGTAGGAGAGGGTGTCGTGGGTCAGGTCCATATGCAACTGACAGCGGGCCTGGGTAACAAGCAGGGCATACAGCGCCTCGTCGCGGTCGGAGGTGAGGCTGGAGGGAGGGATGGTTTCCAGCAGGCGAAGTGCACTGTCGGGAGTTTCGCGCATCAGGCTCTCGGCCCGAAGCAGAGCCGGGGGCGTCTTGTGGCAACCGGTCTGGAGGGTCGCAAGCAGCCCGAACAGAAGGGGGTAGAGCAGGTGTTTCAAGAGTTTGGCGATTCTGAGTTTGACAAATATACGTTTTTTCGGGGCGGGGCCGATCGAAAAAAGAGGAGCTTGTTGTGCGGTCGGTGGCTGTATCTGTTTTTTATGGGACGGATTATGGGGCGGGACGAAATGGGGGCGGGAGTGTTTCATGGAAACTCCGGCGGTAGTTGTTGCAGGGCGGTTTTGCCCTTCGGCGAATCGTCTTGTTCGTTGCTCGTGTATCTCTATGGCTGTATGGCGCAGCCGGAAGTTATGAATGAATTAGAGGATATTTATAATTATATTGATATGTTATTCTTTTTCTTATAAGGATTAAATAAAGTTCTAGTAAAAGTATTGAAACGCAATGAAGAAACAGTCGGGGGTCGGATGTCGTCAAATTTTGCGTATCTTGCTCTGAGTTGCGAAAGTTACGGGTGTGGGAGTGGTGTTTCGATCAGGCGGGTGCAGGGGAACTTTCAAAACGTATGTGTTTCATTACATTTGATATCCATTTTGTTGCTCGAAAATACTTGGCCCCTATGAGAAGATTGTCTTTCCTTGTTTTGTTCCTGTTGGTGACGTGGATTGCATCGGCCCAACCTGTTGTGTTTCCCCTGCCGGCCCATGCCGTCGCGGGAAAAGGAAATTTCTCGGTCGGACTCGCCACCGAAATCCGGGGAAATGGAGCCTATGCCGATACGCTGGCGGAAACGTTGAAACGGGAGATTGCTGCCTTGCCTGCATTGGTGCAGGACCCCGGTGAGGGGTACATTGATCTCAGGTTGGACGATCGGATCGGTCTGGACGAGGAGGCCTATCGCTTGCAGGTGAACGGCGAGGGGGTTACGGTGGAGGCATCGACTCCGTCCGGTCTCTTTTATGGGGCGGAAACCCTCTTGCAGTTGATTCGATGGGGGAAAGGGCGCGTCGGCGCGTGCGAAATACAGGATGCGCCTCGGTATGCCTGGCGAGGTTTCATGCTGGACGAAAGCCGTCATTTCTTTGGCAAGGAGAAGGTGAAACAGTACCTGGACCTCATGGCAACGCTGAAAATGAACGTGTTTCACTGGCATCTGACCGATGAAACGGGTTGGCGCATCGAAATCCGCAAGTATCCGAAATTGACCTCCGTGGGGGCTGTCGGAAATTGGCACGACCCGTCTGCGCCGGCCGCTTACTATACGCAGGAGGAGGTTCGGGAGATTGTGGCCTATGCTGCGGCGCGTCATATCATGGTTGTGCCGGAGTTTGACATGCCCGGCCACGCAACGGCCGTCGGAAAATCCTATCCCGAAATCTCGGGTGGGGGCGAAGGACGCTGGGAACATTTTACCTACCACCCCTGTAAGGAAGAAACGTTTGAATTTATCAGCAACGTTCTGGACGAGATCGTGGCGTTGTTTCCTGCGCCGTATATCCACATCGGAGGCGACGAGGTCCATTTTGGCAACCAAAGCTGGTTTACCGACCCCGAGATACAACGGTTTATTCAGGAAAAGAACCTGAAGGATGAGACGGGGTTGGAGCACTATTTTATCCGTCGCGCGGTGGACATCGTGGCGTCGAAGGGGAAGACGGCCATCGGCTGGGATGAGATTGTCGATGCCGGGGTCTCGCCGGCCAAGGCGGTGGTTATGTGGTGGCGCCATGACCGCAAACATCAGCTGGTGAAGGCGCTCGAAAACGGTTATCGGGTCATCATGACTCCGCGCCGTCCGCTCTACGGTGACTTTATACAGCACGCTACGCATACCGTCGGACGGCAATGGAACGGATACAATACGTTGGAAACGATCTACGACTTTCCGGCTCCCGTCGAGAACCTGATGCAGGGGTACGAGGGTCAGATCATGGGTATGCAACTTTCGTTGTGGAGCGAGCGGGTGGCCGACCCGAAGAGGCTTGATTTCATGGTGTTTCCCCGCTTGGTGGCCGTGGCCGAGTCGGCATGGACGCCGGCCCGCAGGAAGGAGTGTACGCTCTTTTTGCAACGCCTGCCCCTGTTCCTGGACTATCTGGACGAGCAGGGAATCTACTATTTCAATCCCTATCGACCCGAGACGACGCCTGAGCCGGGAGCGCCCGACAAGGAGGATGTCCTGAAAAATGGATAATGCGTTTTTGTTATTCGAGACGAGGGCTTGAGTTGCCGTGAATGTCGTTCCCCTTTGTCGTAGCGATTGAGTGCCGTGTCTCAGAATCCCGTGAGGGGGATGATTGAGATGTTTCGTAGAGATACCGACGGAAAGGTGGGGGTACTTCCAGACAACTCGGGAGAAAGATAAAGGAGGTTGTGTTTTTGCAATGTGGTTTGAATATCATGGGGTTATTGTGTGATTTTGAGGTCGATTACATGTTTCCGACAGTGGAGAATTGGCCGGCGCATGGAGATTTTGAGGTCTTATGAACGGTGCTGAATGTGAGGTGCGGAGGTGGGGAAACGTGTGGCGGAAACACGTTATGTTCGTCAGTATGGTGCTGAACTGCAAACGATAAAGGGACAAATTTGGAGTGCGGGTGGAAATTTGGCGGATTTTTTCTGCCGATTTTTTTGTGCGGTCGGAATTTTTGTCTACTTTTGCAGTGCCGAAACGGAGTTCTGCTTCTCTAGCTCAGTTGGTAGAGCACGACACTCTTAATGTTGGGGTCCAGGGTTCGAGCCCCTGGGGAAGCACAAATTTCGGCACTGATTCCGTAGCTCAGTTGGTAGAGCACAACACTTTTAATGTTGGGGTCCTGGGTTCGAGCCCCAGCGGGATCACTCAAAAATCATTATCCTCAGAGAGACAGCAGAAGCCTGTCTCTCTTTTTTTTATCCACTCGCTATACATCCAACACGTGGCGAACCAGAGGTTTTGCTGTGAGGGTAATTAGTTTGTAATCAGTGTGTCGTAAGTCTTGCCGGGCTGGGTTCGAAGGGGAAAACTGTGAATTCGGAGAGAGCAGAATGTGTCCGTGGGGTGGAAATCGTATTGATGAAGAATCAGGCGTGAGCAATTTTCGGGTCGATCGTGCGGTAATAATGCCGGGAAAATGTATATTTGTTATGGCTTTGTTTGTTTTCTGAAGACTTGTGTGAGGGGTATTCCTAAACAAAGTCTGATTTATTGTGGATTTTTATGAAAGTAAACGGCCGGGTCATACTGGGAATCTTTCTGATTCTGTTGCCATTGGCAATCGTATTTTCGTTAAGTATCAGTTATCGATCGGGAATGCTCTACGGTACGGCGGCCGATCCGGCGGTGCAAATGCCGTGGGAAGAGGGCGTCCGGCTCTACGGAACCGATTACTTTGTCTATCTCTATAACGCGATTGCCGGAACCTATGCCCACTATCCATGGACGGTTCAAATCTCCTATGCAATCGTTGTGCTGTGTATCCTTTTTGTGCTGTTTCTGCTGGTGTTCATGGCATGGGACGTCTACAAACGGCGTCGCGATGCGAGGATGTTCGATGCGCTCAAACAAAAGTACTACAACGACCTGAGCGAAATCGCCCATTCGACGCGCGAACTGACCCCGGAGGAGATCATCGCGAAATTGGGCCCCGATCGTGTTACGGAGGTCAGTTTTGCCTACCGGATGCGGTGGATCGACCTCTTCATCCTGTTGCGGGCCGACACCGACCTGCGCGAACCGTCGATCACCAACATCCGGCGTGCGATGGAGGCGCTCGGCGTGACGGCCTTCATGGAAAATCGTCTGATTTACGGCCAGGACAGCGAAAAACTGCGGGTGATCCAGGCAGCCCGGCTGTTGGAGGTTCAGTTGCCCGACTGCGTGATGGCCGGTATTGTCAACAACCGGAACGTGCGGTTGCGCAAGGCCGCCCGCTTCTATTACATGTTGACGAACCGGGACGATCCCTATCCCTTTTTCGCCAACGACAAGATGAATGCCAGTTTCCCGGTGTGGGACAAACTGGAGTTGCACCAGCTGTTCGAAGATTGTGTCCGTGCCGGCAAGAAACTCCCGTCGTTCATTCCGTTGATCCGGCAGTTGTCCGACCCGCGAATCGCGGCCTTTTTCATTCGCGAGACGGCCTATTGGGGAAGCGACAGCGAGGTACGTTTCCTGCTCGAATATTTCGACTCGCCCGACCTGACCCTGCGTGAGGCAGCCTTCGAAGGGGTCGGGTTGCGTCGTTTTGCCGAGGCCGAAGAGGCCCTGAAAAACTGTTTCTTCAAACAGCCCGAACATCTGCGGCGGGTGATTCTGGAGAGCCTGCTTACCATTTGGTCGGGTGCCTCCAGCGAGTTTTTCCGCGAAGTATTTCTTGATTCCGCTTCGCAGTTCACGCGCCGCACCGCTCTCTACTGCCTGTGGCGGTACGACGACCGGGGACGGGCTCTCTTTGCCGAGATGAAACGATCGGCCACTGCGGATGATCTGGTACTGTTCAACCACGTGGAACGAATCACGAGTATTCAATAGCTGTCGGAGGTATGAAAGAGTTTATCATAGATTTTTACGGATATTCCATATTCGCCTACTCGATCGGACTGATCCTCTCGTACGTGGTGCTGATCTGGCTGGCCGAGGTGTCGATTCTCCGGAGCAAGGCTTCGTTCGTGGAGTCGTACGCCAAGAAGATCATCGACCGCAGCCCCTATACGCCCGGGGTGTCGATCGTTGCACCGGCCTACAACGAGGAGCGAACCATCGTGGATAACGTCAACTCGCTTCTGGCGCAGGACTATCCGAAGTTCGAGGTCGTGATCGTCAATGACGGTAGCAAGGACTCGACGCTCGAAAAACTGATCGAGAACTTCAAACTCGTCGAGGTGCCGTTCGACTATGTTGAACTGATTAAGACAAAACCTTTCCGGCGGCTCTTCAAGTCGACCGATCCCCGTTTTGCCCGCCTCACGGTGGTCGACAAGGAGAACGGCGGAACCAAGGCCGATGCGGTCAATGCCGGGCTGAATGTGGCCGCGTACCCCTATTTTATCAATACCGACGTGGACTGTATCCTGGCCCGTGACGCCATCTACCAATGTATCCTGCCGGTGCTGGACCGCGACCATGTGATTGCTGTCAGCGGCGCGATGGCCATGTCGAACGGATGCCGTGTCTCCGACGGGCGCATCGAAGAGGCCTTCCCGCCCCATGCGTTGGTGCCGCTGTTCCAGACGCTCGAATACATGCGTTCGTTTCTGGTCGGAAAGATGGGGTGGTCGGCCATCAACTCGATGCCTAACGTCTCGGGCGGTTACGGCCTTTTCGACCGGGAGATCGTGATTGCGGCCGGCGGTTATAGCCCCGACTCCTTTGCCGAGGATATGGACATGCTGATCCGGATGGTGGGATACTGTTGCGACTTCTCGATCCCGTACCGGGTGGTGCAGATCCCGCAGACCTGCTGCTGGACCGAGGGACCGCCCAATATCAAGGTGCTGGCTCGCCAGCGCGTGCGGTGGGGGCGGGGGCTGATCCAGACCTTCGCACGCCACAAACGTTTCGTCTTCAACCGGAAGTACCGTCAGATGGGGATGCTCACGCTGCCTTATCTACTGATATTCGAGTTCATTTCGCCGGTCATCGAGTTCTTCGGTATCCTGACCCTGCTGTTCCTGGCGCTGACCGGGGCGGTCAACTGGGGTACGGCGCTGATTATCTTCCTGGCCATCTATGCGTTCTGTATCACGCTGGCCATTGTGGTTATTTTCTATGACTACACCCTCGGCGGGTCGTACAAACGGTTCAAGGAGTACCTCTGGATCCTGATGGCGGCGCTGCTCGAACCCTTCATCTACCACCCGATGGTTGTCTTTTTTTCGCTGAAGGGCTACTGGAACTATTTTGTCAAAAAGAAAGCCGTGTGGGGCGAAATGACCCGGAAAGGGTATGCCTCCAAGGTGCAAACGAACTGATTATGATGAGCGAAACGATAGATCGAAGGCGAGTGTCACTGAGCCGTGCGAGGCGCTTCGCAGGGGTGCTTCTGTTGTTGCTGTTGGTTTCGGCCGGGGGCGAGTGCCGTGCATTCGGAACGCCCAAGACGGATGAAGAGTATCGGCAGTCGGTGCGTGAACTCTTCGCTGCCGGCAAATGGAGCGACGGGATGGTGATTCTGGAGGAAGGACTCAAACGCTATCCCGAATCCTCGGAACTGAATGAGTTGGCCGGGAGTTACTACTACAACCTCAAAAACTACGACAATGCCCGTTATTATCTGGTACGTGCCGTGAAAAATGCGCCCGATAATGTCACGGCCAAAAGCCTGTTGATCAACGTCGAGGAGCAGACCGGCAACTATTCCAGCGCGATTTGCTACGTCAACGAGCTGCTGGAGGTGACCCCCTACTGGCCCGGGTTGTGGAAACGCAAAATCGGACTCTACCGTCTTCAGGGCGACGATGCCGAGGCCGACCGGCTTTTGAAACGGTTGTATGACATTTATCCCAACGATACGGCGGTGCGCAGAGACTACGTCTCGCGGTTGGAAGAGAACTACCTGCGGCAGCGCAAGGTAGGACAGAAACAGAAGGCCATTGACAACCTGCAGAAACTGCTGGAGATGTCGCCCTGCACCGAAGTCTATTACCTGGATCTGGCCAATCTGTTGCTCCAGCAGGGCGATCCCGAAGCGGCGCTTCGGGTGGTGGCCCGCGGCGTGGAGACCATCCCTTGTGCCGGGTCGCTGATCACGAAACAGGCCGAGATACTCGCCGCCCGGCAGCGCTATGCCGAAGCGTTGGCTTTCCTGGAGATGAAGATGGATTCGTGTTCCGATCCGTCGCTGCGGCGTCTGCATACCTCGCTGCTGAACGAGTATGGCGCGGCACAGCGGAATGCCGATCCGTATCGGATTTACGGAAAGCTGTACGAGATGGATCGCGACAAGGCGACGCTGGATTATCTGTTGAACGAGGCCATGGCGTCGGGACGCGAGGAGGATGTGCGGAAGTACCTGGCCGAGGCACGCGCATCGTACGGCCCCACGCCCGAATACCTCTACAAGGAGTACACCTTCTACAAACGGATGGGAAGCCCCCGAGCCACGCAGTTGCTGGACAGTCTCTATCGGATCGATCCGCAGAACGAGGAGATTGTCGAGGATCTGTGCGCAGTCCGATATGCCCAGGGCGATGCGTACCTCTCGGACGAAGCGTATCGTGAGGCGGCACAGCGGTTCGATTTCGTGGCCTCCGTCTCGCCTGATCCGGAACTGCGGCTGGCGGCGCTCCGTAAATCCTACTCGGCAAATCTGCTGATGAAACGTTACGGACAGGCCGAGCTGCGGCTCGATGAACTGAAAAAGTACATCGGTCCCGATGAATTCACCGTGCGGCGGACGGAGGTGATGGGGTTGCGTGGTGATACGGTTGCGGCTCTGCGTGCGCTGTACGAATATCTGCAGCTGTCGAACGAAGTCGCCGACCGGGATTATGTGGCGGGGGCCTACGAGGAGCTGGCGGTACCGTATGTCAAGGGGTTGATCGAGGTCGGCAATCGCGAGGGGGCGTGTCGCGAAGCGGCCCGTCTCGTGCAGGTTGCTCCCCGTTCCGAAGCCGGGCTTCGATATGCCGTTACGGCATTCTCGGAGGCAGGGCGGATGGCCGAAGCCGACGACTATATCCGTCGTGGACTGGAAACTTTCCCCGGGAACACCTATTTTGTCGAGAAACAGGCGGCTTCGCTCTATGCCGCGGGTCGGTACGCCGAGGCGATCGACCGGTTGCGTCCGGCGGTCGATTCTCTGCCCGGGAATCGCGGTCTTGTCGCCGCACTCTCGGCCAGCAGCGATGCGTTGGCCGAGGCGCAGCTCAAATCGATGGAGTACGATTCGGCGATGCAGACCGTAGAGCGTGCCCTGGGCTATGACGCCCGGAACCGCGCGCTCCTTTATGCCAAGGGCCGCGTCTATGAAAAGCGCGGCGAGTATGATTCGGCTTACCTCTATCAGAGCCGTTATCAGTCCGAGGCCTCCGAGGCGCGAACCTTCAGACGGCATCTGATGGGATTGCAGCAGCGTAGCATGAACAACGAACTCTCGATGGGGCTTATGCTCGGCCAGTATGTCAACGGCAAAGCCTATGCGCCGGTGGTGGACCTCTCCTATTCGTATATCGGACGTCGCGACCGTTACTTTATCGCTCCGGCCTACACGGCTCGCGAGCGGGTCAATGATACGGAACTCGGTATCGACGTCCCCGGAGGTCAGGCCGTGCAACTGGTGGCGGGATGGGAACGGCGCTTCTCGAAACGGTGGTCGTCGCTCGTCTCGCTGGGGTGGTCGAATGCCTATTTCCCCGCCCTGTCGGCCAACCTGGTCGTGACCTATGCGTTCGACCGCGAGTGGACGCTGGGGCTGAATCTGGCCTACCGCTCGCTGAACAACGAGCGGATCGACTACCAGTGGATCGAAACGACCGACCCCGCGATCGGTACGGTGGCAGGGCAGTGGCAGCCGTCGGGCTATGCGGCCTACAAGGAGAATCTGATGAGCGTGGGACTGCTGGCCACGAAGTATTACGAAACGCTGGTGCTGGCCCTCCGGGGCGACCTCTTCCTGCGGAACAGCAACTTTTACTTCAACGGTTCGGCGCAGCTGAAATACTTTCCGTTGGGCGATCGGACCACCTTTGTCAGTGCCATGGTCGGCGTGGGAACTGCCCCCGAACTCGATGTGATCGACTATGCGATGCCCGGTTCGTTTGCCAAGCTCAACGTGATGGCTGGCGTGGGGGCCGGCTATCTGGTGGGGAAAAACATGCTGGTGGGGCTCAGCGTCACCTACCACACGCTCTATACGCAGAACGGTAACCGGGTGGGCGGGATCGACGACTATACGTACAAGATTACCACCGGTTACAAAAACATGTTCAATATCTATCCTTACATCGCCTTCTATTTCTGATCCGCTCCTTCGACTGCGAAGGGCGAGTTGTTGAACGCCGTGCGATCGAAACACATCGGGTGAGTCATGAAACCGAACCGCCATATTATGCTGTCGCTTTCGACGTGGGTGCTGGTACTCCTGTCCTGTGTGGCATGGGGTACCGGAGCGGCGAAACCCGTCTATACCCTGTCGGCGGCCCGCGAGGATAAATTCTGCGAACGGTGGGTCGAGTCGTTGCGTGCCCAGTTGGAGAACCGGACCGGTCGCGATCCGCAGATATGGGCTTCGGCGGCAGACGGTACTGAGCGGTTGGACGTAGTGTTGGATGCCGATCCGACCCTCGCGGGCGATTATGCGATTCGGCGCGAGGGACAGCGGTTGATTCTCTGTGCCTGCGACGAGGCGGTGATGAAGTGGCTCACGTATCAGTTTCTGTCGTGGGCTGCGACCCGCGACCCACGGGTGCGGGCTGACGACCTGCCTCCGGCCATCGTGGATATGGAGCAGGGGAGTGCGGGCCGTTTTGCTTTTGAATATCGCGGCATTTACTCGCCGACCAACAGCGATCCCGATTATATGGCCATTGCGGCTTCCCACAACGTCGATTTCGACTGGGGCCTGTGGGGGCATAACCTGCCCCGGGTGGTGGGCGGGTCGGCCGACGAGCGGGTGTATGCCCTGCACGACGGAACGCGCGACCACAGCCAGTTCTGTTTTTCGTCGGAACAGCTTTATGACCGGATCGTGGCCTATGTGCTTGATAACTACGGCGAGGGTGCGGCACCGACGGTTTCCCAAACGGGCGCCGAGGAGCAGGCAGGAACCAGGTTCTGCATCATGCCGAACGACAACGCCGTCGTGTGCCAGTGCGAAGAGTGCCGCAAGGCGGGCAACGACTCGCAGTCGGCGACGCCTGCTGTGGCCCGGCTGCTGCGCCGGCTGGCGGAACGGTTCCCGCACCACAGTTTCTTTACGACGGCTTACCTCACGACGCGGCAGGCTCCCCAGGAAAGTCTGCCCGAAAATACGGGGGTGATTATCAGTGCGATCGACCTGCCTCTGCGTTACGGAACGACCCAAACGGAGGCATGGCGCGAGTTTGCGGCTCAGGTGAACGCCTGGAAAAAGGTGGTCCGCCGGGTCTATGTCTGGGACTACATGCGGAACTATGACGATTACCTGACTCCTTTCCCCGTCGTGGGTATCCTGCGGGAGCGGCTCGCTGCGTTCCAAAGTGTAGGGGTGAACGGGCTGTTCTATAACGGCAGCGGGTATGATTACGCCTCGCTGGACGACGTGCAGACTTTCGCCCTGACGGCACTGTTGAAGGATCCCCGAATGGCCGTCGAACCCCTGTTGCGGGCATACCTGAATCGGTTCTATCCTCGTTCTGGAGACTTGATTTTCCGATATTATTCGGGGCTGGAACAACGGGTGGCCGAACGGCGTTCCGTGCTGGAATTTTATGGCGGTATCGACGCGGCCGTGGCGGGTTATCTCGACCCTGCGGAGTTTGTTGCCTTTTTCCGGGAACTGGATGCGCGTTCGAAGTCGATCGACGGCGGGGAGCGGGCAAGACTGAACCGACTGTTGACGGCACTGAATTTCACGATGCTGGAGTTGCTGCGGACGCCGCGGGGTGTTCCGTACGATGCCGTGATGGTCGGTGAGTGTCTGGACAACCTGGCCGGACATGCGGCTTTCCCGGAGATGAAGGGTTACCGGGAGGCGGGCGGAACGCTCGACGGGTACATGGATGAGTGGCGGCGGTATGGCGTTCGGAACGGGGAGTTGTCCGGTGCGAAACGTGTGGAGATGGAGGTCGTGTGGCAGGATGAGGATGGGGAAACCACTCCGCTGGGGATGTTGACGGACGGATATGGCGGCCTCCCGTCGGACTACCACACGGCCTGGTATCAGTTCCGAAAGGGTAGTTTGGCTGCCGAACGCCGTTTCGATGCGGCGTGTCGGGCG
Source organism: Millionella massiliensis (assembly GCF_900104655.1). Classification (GTDB taxonomy): domain Bacteria; phylum Bacteroidota; class Bacteroidia; order Bacteroidales; family Rikenellaceae; genus Rikenella; species Rikenella massiliensis. The sequence goes on from NZ_FNWD01000002.1 coordinate 107,618, forward strand.
ACGGTGCGTGTGGGGTTGATGGCGGCCCCGAAATGGAGGATCGGACCGGAAGGGACGCTGGTCGTGTCGGTGAATGGCCGTGAAGTGGCGTCGGTCGATCTGACCGATGTGCTGGAGGCGGATCGAAAGTCGGTCTACACGTGCGAGGTTGAACTACGGGCGGGAGATCTGTTGCGTATTGTTGTTAAACCGGATGTCACGTCGGGTCATACGGTGGCCTGTGACGAAATCGAAGTCTATGAAAAGAAGTAGTTTGTTTCTCCTGGGTGGGATGGCGGCATCCTTGATGGCCTGTTCGGGACGGATTGAGCCGACGTCGGCGCGGGTGGTCGATCCCGTGCGGCATTACTACCCGATGGTGGCCGGCGATCGGCTGACGATTGCGTATGAGATCGAAAATACGGGGTCGAATCCGCTGGTGATTAGCGAAATACAAACCTCGTGCGGGTGTCTGGCCTATGACGAGGGAAAACGGATCATTCCGGCGGGCGACAAGGATAGTGTGGTGTTCAGCTACGACAGCGGCAAGAATCACGGTCGGGTCGAGCATCAGATTCGGCTGTACGGTAACTTCGAGTCGCAGAGCGTGATGCTGTTGGAGTTCGATGTCGAAGTGGTGCCACGTTCCGAACATACGCAAGATTACGAAGAGACGGTGGTCTTCGGGCATTCCGGAGGGAACGATGCTGCACGGGAAGAAAGGGGCGATCGGCCCAGTAATTACTATGTCGATGGCGAGTATTAGACTGGTGTGGCATGGAGGGCCAAATGGCGATCCGAAGCGTGGAATTACCTTTAGGAGCTCTGAAACGAGCGATAGTTTTGTGCTGGGGAACTTAATTGGATGGTGCAGAGGGCGTAGAGAAATGTATAAGAAGAGGTCGTAATTGCTGTTGGGATGAGGAAAACGAGGCAGAAAAACGTGTTAGCATAAGAGCACAGTATGTAAAATCATGTGGTGCGAGCATGGGTTGAGAATGCGATATTCTGATCATAAATGACGGGCGGCAAACCGAATCTTTCGGTTTGCCGCCCGTTCTATTGCAGTGGAGTGCCGGAGGTTTATTCGGCACCTCCGCCCAAGGCATGGTAGAGGTTGATAACTCCCTGAATTTCGTCGAAACGGTCGGAGGCAACGTCCAGTTCGGCCTGAAGCAGGGTCTGGCGTGCGGTGAGCACCTCCAGATAGTTCTGCGAACTGTGCTGCATGAGCAGTTCCGAACTGCGCACCGAGGAGGCCAGCGATTCGACCTGTTGCAGGTTGATTTTCTGACGTCCGCGAGCTGTCTGCCACTGTACCAGCGCGTTGTTCACCTCGCTGCCGGCGTCGAGCAGACTCTGCCGGAAGGTGAGCAGGGCCTCTTCCTGTTGTGCTTTGGCCACTTTCAGGTTGGCGACGTTTTGGCCGCGGTTGAAAATGGGTTGCACGAGCGAGGCGACAGCCGAGAAGAGCCATTGGCCGGGATTGGTGATGGCGGCTCCGGCAGCGTTGGTCCATCCGGCCGATCCGCTCAGCGTGATCGAGGGGTAGAAGGCGGCACGAGCCTGATTCGTTGCATAGTAGGCGGCAGCCAGCGAGGCTTCGCTCTGCCGTACGTCGGGACGGCGTTGCAACAGTTGAAGCGGTACGCCGGTGGCCAACTCGTCGGGGAAGTGCTGGCCGGCCAGTGTCGAACGTTCGATGGTCCCCGGGGCGATGCCCAGCAGGGCGGTGAGGGTGTTCTCCAGTTCGGTGATCTGCTGTTGCAGGCTCAGCAGCGAAGCGTCGACCGAAAGTTTGCTGGCTTCGGTCTGCGACACGGCCATCGCGGTGGTCTGGCCGGCCCGCTTGAGGGCTTTCATGACGCGAACGTTCTCGGCCCAGTTTTCGGCGGTCCGCTGGCTGATGGACAGTTGCTCGTCGAGCATCAGCAGGGTGTAGTAGCTGTTGGCGATCGAGGCGATCAGTTGGGTCTGAACGGCCTGCCGATAGGCTTCGCTCTGTTCCAGAACGGCTTTGGCTTCGCGTTTGGCATTGGTCAGTTTGCCGAAGATGTCGACTTCCCAGCTGGCGGCCACGGCCAGATCGTAGGTCTTCTTGGCCGAAGCGTTTTCGGTTTTGCTGATGGTGCCCTGCGGGGTGAAGTTCAGCGAGGGTACGTAGGCCAGTCGGGCTGAACTGAGCAGAGCTTCGGCTTCGGCTACGCGCAGTCGGGCAATGCCCAGGTCGGTGTTGTTTTGGAGCCCGGTCTCGATGAGTTGCTGCAACTGCGGGTCGGTGAAGAGCTGCCGCCACGAGAGGGTGGCGATCGAGTTGGTGTCGGCCGTTACCGCTGCCGTGGCCGGCGTCTGCCGGTAGAGGCTGTCGACAACGGGCATGTCGGGCCGTTCGTAGGTCCGGTATATCGAGCAGCTGGTCCACCCGGCTGTCAGACACAGGACTATGATGATCTTTTTCATACGGATTTTCTGCATTATTGGTTCTTTTCCTCTACTTGGGGGATTTGACGGTCGGGCATGACGCGTTCCTGGATCGACTGGAAGACGATGAACAGAACGGGTACGATGAACAGCAGGGCAATGGTCCCGATGAGCATCCCGCCGACGGTACCTACCCCGATCGAGATGTTACCGTTGGCGCCTACGCCGCTGGCGAACATCAGGGGCAGCATCCCGAAGATCATGGTCAGCGAGGTCATCAGGATCGGGCGCAGACGCACCTGGGCGGCCGAGACGGCAGCCTGGGCGATGGACATGCCCTGACGGCGGCGTTCCGATGCGTACTCGGTCAGCAGGATGGCGGTCTTGGCCAGCAGACCGATCAGCATCAGCAGACCGATCTGGAGATAGATGTTGTTTTCCAGACCGAACATCTTGGCGAAGAGGAAGCTGCCGGCCAAACCGAACGGCACGGAGAGGATCACGGCGATCGGGATGAACAGGCTTTCGTAGAGGGCGCAGAGAATCAGGTAGATGAAGACTACGCAGATGATGAAGATCACGGTGGTCGAGCTGCCGGACGAGGCCTCTTCACGCGACATGCCGCCGAATTCGTAGCCGTAGCCGGCGGGCAGGGTCTGGGCGGTCACTTCGCGGACGGCCTGGATGGCCTGACCGGTACTGTAACCGTTGGCGGGCGTACCGTTGACGCTGATGGCCGAGAAGAGGTTGAAGCGGGTCAGGATTTCGGCTCCGTAGACGCGGGTCAGGGTCAGGTACTGGCCCACGGGGGTCATCTCACCGGCATCGTTGCGTACGAACATGTTGTTGAGCGCTTCGGTGTCGAGACGGAACTCGGGCGAGGCCTGAACCATTACGCGGTAGAGTTTCGAGAAACGGTTCATGTTCGAGGCGTAGTTCCCGCCGATGTAGCCTTGCAGCACGGAGAGCACGTCGCTGGGCGAGACGCCGTTGCGTTTGCATCGTGAGGCATCGACTTCGACCAGGTATTGCGGGAACTTGGTGTCGAACGAGGTAGTGGCACGGGCGATCTCGGGACGTGCGTTCAGTTGTTCGATCGTCTGACGGGTGATCTTGAGCAGGTCTTCGATCGTACCGCCCTTTTGGTCTTGGATGTAGATCTCGAAACCGCTGCTGACACCGTAACCGGGGATCATCGGCGGTGCGAAGACCATGATGTCGGCCGAGGAGATGTCGGCCGTGCGACGGTAGATCTCGGCGATTACGGAGTTGATATCGTCACCTTTTTCGGTACGCTCGCTCCAGTCGCGCAAACGGATGGTGTACATCCCGTTCGACGAGCCCTGGCCGCTGATCATGGCATAACCGGTATTTTTGGAGTACATGCGGATCTGCGGAATGTCCTGTATGCGGCTTTCGATTTCGTCCATGACCTTGCGGGTCTCCTGGAGGTTGTTACCCGGTGCGGTACGTATGTCAACGAAGATGGTCCCCATGTCTTCCTGCGGCACCAGACCGGTCTTGGTCCGGGTCATCAGCAGGTAGAGACCGGCGCCGGTAATCAGCAGCAGAAGCAGGGTTACCCATTTACGTTTGAGCATGAAGAAAACACCGCCTTTGTATTTCATCACCACAGAGTGGAAGGCGGCGTCGAAGGCGACGTGGAAACGGGACGAGAAGCTCAGTTTTTCGCCGCTTTTGGCATCGGCGTGCGGGGTCATGATCAGCGAGCAGAGTGCGGGACTCAGCGTCATGGCGTTGATCAGCGAGATACCGACGGCCACGGCCATCGTCAAACCGAACTGGGTGTAGAACGTCCCGGTCGTGCCGCCCATGAACGATACGGGGATGAACACGGCCATGAAGACGAAGGTGGTGGTGACCAGTGCGGAGGTGATGTTACCCATGGCATCGAGCGTGGCCAGGTAGGGGGATTTGTAGCCCTCGTCGAATTTGGCCTGTACGGCTTCGACCACCACGATCGCGTCGTCCACCACGGTACCGATCACCAGCACCAGCGCGAACAGGGTCAGCATGTTCAGACTGAAGCCCGCGACGGCCAGGAAGGCAAAGGTACCCACGAGCGATACGATGATCGAGATGGCGGGAATGAAAGTCGAACGGAAACTCTGAAGGAAGATATACACCACCAGGATCACCAGAATGATGGCTTCGATCAGTGTTTTCACCACGTTTTTGATCGACGCGTCGAGGAAGTCTTTCGTACTCATCAGGTCGGCGATCTCCATGCCCGGGGGAAGGGTCTTGCGGATCTCGGAAACCACTTTGTCGATCTCTTCGATGATTTCGTTGGCGTTCGAGCCGGAGGTCTGGGCGATCATACAGTTGGCACCGGGGTGGCCGCTCACTTCGCCGATGTAGGTGTAGGTTCGCGAGCCGAGTTCGATGGTGGCAACGTCCTTCAACTTGAGCTCTTCGCCGTCGGGCAGCGATTTAATGACCATGTTTTCATAGTCCTCTTCGAGTTCGTAGCGGCCGCGGTATTTGAGCACGTACTGGAAGGTGTTGTCCGATTCGGCACCGAGGGTCCCGGTCGGGGCTTCGAGGTTCTGTTCGTCGAGTACGGTGGAGATGTCGCTCGGAACCAGACCGTAGCGGGCCATCTTCTTCGGGTCGAGCCAGATACGCAGCGAGTAGTCCGAACCCATGACGTTCACCTCACCGACGCCGGCGATACGTGCCAGACGGGGTTCGATGTTGATTTTCAGGTAGTTGTTCAGGAACTTCTCGTCGAACGAGTCGTCGGGGCTGTAGAGCGACAGCGATTTGATGTTACTGGTTTGGCGTTTGCGCACGGTGATCCCGCTCTTGGTCACCTCGGCGGGCAGCAGCCCCTGCGCCGTGGCGATACGGTTCTGCACGTTGACCGTCGCCATGTCGGGGTCGGTCCCCTGTCGGAAGTAGATGCGGATGCTTGCCGAGCCGGTATTGGTGGCCGAGGAGGTCATGTACATCATGTTCTCCACGCCGTTGAGGGCCTCTTCCAGCGGAACGACGACACTCTTCTGTACGGTTTCGGCATTGGCCCCGGTGTAGGAGGCCGAAACGCTGACCGTGGGAGGGGCGATTTCGGGGAACTGCTCGATGGGGAGTTGGACGAGGCTGATGATCCCGAGAATCAGGATCAACACGGAAATTACCCCGGCCAGGATGGGTCGATCGATAAAGGTTCTGATTTTCATGGCGCGGGGTGACTATTCGTTAACGGTGGTGTGGGTGTTGATGGCGGTGCCTTCGCGAACCAGACCGGCGCCTTCGGCGATGATTACGTCACCGGGGGTCAGGCCCGATTCGACGATGTATTCCGTGCCGTTGTTGAGGCGGAATACTTCGACCGGGGTCGATTTGGCTTTGCCGTCCACGACTTTATAGACGAAAATACGGTTCTGGAGTTCGTAGGTCGCTGCCTGCGGGATGACGATGACGCTGTCGCGAGTGGTCGGAACCACAACGGTGGCGCTACCGCCGTTGCGCAGCAGCTGTTCGGGGTTGGCGAACGTAGCGCGCAGGCTTACGGCGCCGGTGCCCTGGTCGATCGTCCCGCTGATGGCGTCAATTTTGCCGGCGTGGGTGTACGAGGTGCCGTTGCTCAGACGAAGGTCAACCGGGGGCATCTGTGCCAGTGCCTGTTCGGTCGAGCCGTATTGCTGGATCAGGCTGAGAATCTGATTTTCGGACATCGAGAAGTAGGCGTAGACTTCGCTGTCGTCGGCCACGGTCACCAGCGGTTCCGATATGCTGCTGTTGACCAGGGCACCTACACGGTAGGGAATCATGCTGGCCACGCCGTCGACCGGACTTTTGACTTCGGTGTAGGAGAGGTCGTTGCGGGCGTTGATCTCCTGGGCTTTGGCCAGTGCCAGAGCGGCCTGGGCTTCGGAGAGGTCGTTACGGGCGGTCTGCAGATCGAATTCCGAGACAACGTCCTCTTTGAACAGTTCTTCCTTGCTTTTGGCGGTCAGTTCGGCGGTTGCCAGTTTCGACTCGGCGCTTTTCACGTTGGCGATGGCCGTTTCCAGGGCGGCTTTGTAGGGGACCTGGTCGATGATGAAGAGGACCTGGCCTTTCTTGACCGGATCGCCCTCTTTCAGCCGGATCTCGGTGATCAGACCGCTGACCTGGGGGCGGACTTCGACGAACTGGCGTCCGCGAAGGGTGGCTGTGTAGCCCGTTTGGAGGGTTTGGTTGCTGAGTTTGACGTCGAATAGTTTGTATTCGGCGCCGGCCTGCTGCTGCGGCTGGGTGCCGCACGAGGCGAGAAGTACGGTGAGCAGTGAGAGAATGACGGGACTTCTCATTGTGTTTGGGGTTAGTTTAGATGGGTTGGTATATAATTTGTCTGATAACAAAATTAGGTGTTTTTAGTAGGGGTCGAAAAATGTGTTGACGAACGGTCGAAATGTGTTGATGAATGACATTTCGGCCCGGGCGACGGTCTGGATGCAATGCTCTATCTTTGCACCGAACGGGACGCTGCCGGTGGCGGCACGGTCCCTGTCGTTGATTAACAGTGAGTTGTCATGCCTCTCTTTGATAAAATATACAAGAAGGTCCGTAAGACCGGCGATCGGGCGGCACAATACGCGCGGGTGGCATTCTATGTCGATCTGCTCTTTTGTGTCGTGATCCTTCCGCTGAGTCTGATGCTCGTGCCGGTGGACCGGTGGTTTGTCAACCAGCCCTCTTTTGCACTGGTTTTCCTCGTCTATACCTATCTGCTCTATTTCGTCTATCGCAAGGTGAATATCCCGTTGCTCTTTATGCAACGCAAATTCGGATACATCCTGCTGACAGTGGTGCTGTTGCTGGGAGTGACGGAACTGCTGACCCATTTCCCGCAACCCGAAAATGTCAATTCGCGTCTGTCGCCGGCCTTCCGCCATCACCTGCATGTACAAACCGTATGGTTCTTCTTTCTGGTCGTATCGGGATTCAGTCTGGCCGTGGCCATCGCCTTCGAACTGTTCCGCCAGATGCTGGCCAAGCAGGAGATCGAGGCCGACAAAAACCGGGCTCAACTGGCCATGTACAAGGCGCAGATCAATCCGCACTTTCTGTTCAACACCCTCAATACGCTCTACGGGCTGGTCATTACCAAGTCGGAGTTGACCGAGTCGGCTTTCGTCAAGTTCTCCAATATCCTGAAGTACATGTACGACACCACGTCGGTCGAGAAGATCGACATCGGGAGTGAGATCGAATACGTCAGCCAGTACGTCGAGTTGCAGCAACTTCGCCTGAACCACCACACGCATGTGGTGCTCGAAAGCCGGACGGACGACGAGCGGGTGACGATCCCTCCGATGATCCTGATCACCTTTGTGGAAAACGCCTTTAAATATGGCACCTCCTCGTCCGAGGATTGTACCATCCTGATTCGGATCGTGGTCGAAGACGGGGTGCTGATGTTCAAGACCTGCAACTCGATCATGAAGGAGAAAAAGGGTACTGACTCCTCCATCGGGATCGAGAACTGCCGGAAACGCCTTCAGTTGCTCTATCCGGGCCGTTTCACGCTTGTGACCGAACGCATCGAGCAGACGCGGGAATTCAAAGTACGTCTAACCATTCAACTCTCATGATGAAACCGATCACCGCCATTGCCATAGACGACGAACCGATTGCCCTGCTCGTCATCAAACAGTTCTGCGAGCGCAAGGGCAACATGGTGCTCGAGACCTTCAGCGAACCGGAGGTGGGGTTGCAGCAGATCGTGCGCGAGAAACCTGACATCGTGTTTCTCGACATCGAGATGGACAACGTGAGCGGTCTGGAGGTGGCCCGGATGCTCCCGCCGGAGTGTACGCTGATCTTCACCACGGCCCATGCCAAATATGCCCTCGACGGCTTTGAACTCGACGCCGTCGATTTCCTGCACAAACCGATTGCCTACGAACGTTTCGAGCGGGCTGTCGAGAAGGCGATGCTACATGTGGGTGTGCATACCGATACCGCTCACCACTCGCCGCTGCCGGAGGCGATCGTGGTTAAACAGGATTACAGCAATATCAATATCCCGATCGACGATATCTTCTACGTTGAGGCGCTGGAGAATTACAGCAAGATTTTTCGCCTGAGCGGTTCCAATGTCATCGCCCGGCTCAATATCAAGACGATTCACGAGATGTTGCCGGCTGACCGCTTCGTGCGGGTGCATCGTTCATACCTGATACCGCTCGACCGTGTACAGCAGTTCTCGCGGCAGGAGATCCGTCTCGAAGGACTCTCCCGACCCATCCCGGTCGGACGGCGTTATGCCCGGGAGTTGCTCGACCGGCTCGCCGGAGCCGATGGACGCGGCGGTGGCAAGTTCTCCGGGAAATAGCCGGTTCTTTTCGTGTGCGGGTGGTTGTGGGGAGTGTGCGTTGTAGAGATGGCGGATGTTTGAGGACGCGGGTACATATGGCCACGTGGGTGTTTTTATGGCAGTTCGATCGGCGCGTTTGTCTGTACGTGAAAATTCTTTTGCCAGCTTTTTAATGAGGTGTATCGGCAGCATGTGTCTGGTGCCGAATGTGGCGAGCAGGGTATTTACAAATCCTTGATCAGTCGCGAATCTTCGGTCCCGCGCATTGTCTCGCGGACCTGGAGAATGGTCTGCCACTCTCGTCCGAAGTCGTTTTTAATGTCAATCCTGAAGTTTTCCGAACCGTAGGTGTCGATCTTGTCGAACAGGTAGCCGATGCTGAGGCGGTTGATGTCCATGGCCGGAATGTAGGCCGGGACCACCTTGTCCTCTTCGGCCGGAGTCTCGGCTATGAGTCCTACTTTGAGCAGCACGTCCAGTGTGTCGGCGGTGAGCTGGGTGGGGATGCGGTAGCGTTCCGAGATGGCATCGGCCGTGTAGGGTTTTTCGCCCCGCTCGAATCGCCGCACGATCAGGTGCATGATGGTCAGCAGCGTGAAGTCGCGGTACCGGCGGCTGATGTTTTGGGTCTCCTGCTCGAAGTCGAACTTGCTGACATTCTGGTGGGCGAAGGCCAGCTCGGCGCCGAACAGGCAGATGAACCACGAAAGCTGGAGCCACAGCAGCAACAGGGGTAGGGCGGCAAAACTTCCGTAGATGGCGTTGTATTTCGAAATCCAGATCTGGCCGCTGACGTAGAGCGTCTGGAACACCTGGAACAGGATACCGGCGCAAATGCCGGCGAACAGGGCGCTGCTGAAGCGGACTTTGGTGTTGGGCACGTACATGTAGATGAAAACGAACAGCCCGATGGTGATCAGGTAGGGAATGGCGCTGGCGACGGGTGCGATGGCCCAGCTCAGTACATGGGCTTTACCGGCTGCCGTGCCGAGCAGGATTGAGAACCCTGCGTTGCAGATCAGAAACACCGGGGCAATCAGCATCAGGGCCAGGTAGTCGGTGAACTGACGCATGTAGGGGCGGTTGCGTTTGATCTGCCAGATGTCGTTGAAGTTGCTTTCGATTTTGCTGAAGAGGCTGAAGACGGTGTAGAGCAGCAGGATGAGGCCGATGCCGAGGAAGATGCCTCCGCGGGCATATTCGAGCGACTGGTCAATGAAGCTCATGGCCTGCTGCAGCAGCTCTTCCTGCCCGGCGAAGTAGCGGAACAGTTCGCTTTGGACGATATTTTGGAACCCGAAGCCGCGTGCGATGGCAAACAGTACGGCCAGCACGGGCACGATGGAGAGCAGGGTGCTGTAGGTCAGGGCGCCGGCCCGGATGTTGAGTTGAGCGCCCTTGATGTTGCGGACGGCGAGGATGCAGCTCTTGAGCAGGTTGTAGAGGCCGACCCGGCGGACGGAACTGTCGAGGCTGTGGATGCGCCAGATGTCGTAGGTGAAGAACCGGATGGTATCGAGAACGAGGCGTTTGACTCGGAGGTATAGTTTTTTCATAACCGGACGGTTTTACCAGTTAAAATTAGAAAAAAATCGGCGAATATGGCGCAGAACATGCTGCCGAAGGCTTTGGGGAGAAAGGTCTGGTGTTGGCCCTTGGGGTGTTTCCTTCTGACGAGAACCCGGCGGAGGTGGGCTGTGGTGAGACGGGGCGATGTGCGGGCTTTTGGTTCTGGGGTTTGGAAGAAGCCTGGGGATGTTTTTGGGAAGACTGGCTGCAACGCCTGTGAGGTTCTGTAATTCGGGTTATCATTGCTGTAATGTGTGTAAAAAAGTGAAGCGTAGGAGTAGATAATTTTGCACTGTGGATAAATCCCTAGGTGTTGGGGGAGGACCGGCCGGAGTGGCCGGCGAGTGTGAGACGGCCACTCCGACTTGGCAAATGAAGCCATGTTTGTTCGTGGGGCGCAGTGGGGCAAGAAACGAGCATGATGCGGTTGCCTTACGGGTCGTCGGGCAGAGCGAGAAACAACGAGAACCGATACAAAATATCTTCCAATCGAAAACGATGAAAACGTTGCGTTTTTGGTTTCCCATCCTGCTGTTGGGGGTTGTTCCGGGCTGGGTCTTCTGCTCGGAGGATCCGATGCTGCATGATGGGGAGGCTGTTACCGTCGTTCCTGCGGATGACAATGATGATGAAACAGATTTAACCTCAGAGCTTATGAATATCAGAATAGCGGATCGAACTTTCAGTGTCGCTTTGGCCGACAACGAAACGGCTGCGGCCTTTCGTTCCATGCTGCCGATGACCGTTGTGATGAATGACCTGAACAGCAACGAAAAGTATGGCAACCTGTCGAGCGAACTGCCGGTCAATGCGCGGCGACCGGAGACGATTCGGGCGGGCGACTTGATGCTTTTCGGCTCGGATTGTATCGTGCTGTTCTACAAAAGTTTTTCGACCTCGTACAGCTATACGTCGATCGGTCGAATCGCGGATGTGACCGGTCTGTCCGAGGCGTTGGGCAGAGGTCGTGTGACCGTGACCTTCGAAATGCCGGAGGAATAGCGTGTCAGTAATCATTTAATCCAGTGCAAGTATGAAACATCTGAAAATTGCGGTCGCGACGACGCTTCTTTTCACGGGTGCCGTGGCAGTCGCGCAGAATACGGAAACGAATCGAATGAGTATGGAAAAATTGGAATTGACACAGGAGTGGGACAAAACCTTCCCGCTGAGTGACAAAGTGGAACACCGCAAGGTAACCTTTTGCAACCGGTACGGCATTACGCTGGCCGCAGACCTCTATGTGCCCAAGCAGGCCGAGGGAAAACTTCCGGCCATTGCCGTGAGCGGCCCCTTTGGTGCGGTGAAGGAGCAGTCGTCGGGTCTCTATGCCCAGACCCTGGCCGAACGGGGTTTCCTGACGCTGGCTTTCGACCCTTCGTTTACGGGTGAGAGTGGCGGAATGCCGCGCAGCGTGGCCTCGCCCGACATCTGTACGGAGGATTTCAGTGCTGCCGTCGATTTTCTGGCGACGAACGAACGGGTCGACCCGCAGCGAATCGGTATTCTCGGCATCTGCGGGTGGGGTGGTTTTGCCGTCAACGCAGCCGCCAACGATACCCGCATCAAGGCAACGGTGGCCTCGACGATGTACGACATGAGCCGATGCCTGTCCAACGGGTACTTCGACCAAATGACGCCCGAGGAACGGTACGAAATGCGGCGTCAGTTGAGCGAACAGCGCACGGAGGATGCCAAAAACGGGTCGTACCAGCGCACGGTGATGAATCCCGAACCGGCCGAAGATGCCCCGCAGTTCATGAAGGACTATTACGACTATTATAAGACCGCGCGCGGCTATCATGCCCGATCCATCAACTCGGGGCTGGGGTGGAACGTTACCTCGTCGCTGGCCTTTGTCAATGCTCCGATCCTGACCTACTGTGGCGAGATTCGGAGTGCAGTGCTGCTTGTCCACGGCGAGAAGGCGCATTCACGTTACTTCAGCGAAGACACGTTCAAAAAACTCAAGGGCGACAACAAACAGTTGCTGATCGTTCCGGGAGCCAGCCATACCGACCTGTACGACCGGATGGATGTGATCCCGTTCGATACGATCGTGGAGTTCTATCAGAAGTACCTGAAATAGTCGGATACTCGGGTGGTGGGCATGTCGTCGAGATTCGCGTTGTGCCCCGAGAGCCGAGGATTGGTTATGCAAGGAGCCGGAGTCTTCCGGCTCCTTTTATTTTGGCCGGCGGGTTGGATGAACGGGGTGTGTTGTGGAAAGATGGGCTCGGGTGGAGTAGCAGTAAACGGTGTGCTTAGGATGTTTTTATTGTCGGGTGATGGGGGTATTTTATGGCTGTATTACGGGGATTGTGAGTGAAAATTTGTTTAATCCTGCTTGTTTTTATATATTATTCTGATGCTGCGGCGATTATTGTTGTTTTTATGTGTAAAATTTTGTATATTTAAAGCGTGGTATAATTTAAATTTGCTTCCCTATGAAAAAGGTTTTGTTAAATGCAGCCATTCTTATAGCAGGTATGGTGTGTGCTTCCTCTTGCCATACGCAATCGGGAAATGTAAATGAACCGCAGACGATAGAGCTGAGTTCGGAGCAGGATCAGTTTCTGTTGAACTTCATCGAGGCCACTCCGGATGGGCTGAGTCTCTCCATCTCGCGCGAAGATGCCATGTATGCATGGGCAACCCCGGAAGGTTATGCCGATCTGGAACAGCAGATCGAGCGGGTTAATGCCGATTACGACAAAGCTGACTACGATTATTGGCAACAGAAAGTACAGGAGCAGCGGGCGGCCACCAAAGCGAATGCTTCGGTCGAAGGGGAGTACAGTTATCATAATATGTTGAAGCGCGATATTTTTCTGGAAAATTTCTTCTATGTCGAGGATGGGAAGATGGTGATTAAAATCTCGGAAGAGAAAGCCGTGCTTTGCGGTGCCACGGTCGAAGGGTACCGGGCGGCTTGCGAGGCCGTGGAACTGTGGAGCGAGAGGATTCGGTCCGGTATGGTGAATTACGACGATATACGCGAGGGATACAACGATAAAAGGAAGGATATGTTGTCTCCTGCTGGACGAAAATATATGATATCACCTTATGAATAGCAAGTCCTCCCCCCAGTGCAGGTTCCCGCAAACCTATGTCACGGTTCCGCTATGGGGCATAGATACACAGAAGGCATGCGCTTTTGGGGGGTTAGGGTTCGGTTGTCTGTACGGTGACAGCTACTGATATTGGTGCTTTAACTGTGATTATGGAGACAAATTCGATGCAAATTCATTCTCATTGGGGCGCCTTCGCATAAAACATTTATAAGAAGATAAGACCTTATGGTGATGATGCATGTTATTATACGTTTAATTGCACGAAGCCAGAAGGAGGTGCTAATGTATTGATTCGTTTTGTTGAATATCATTAATGATTTACAACCTAAATTCCCGGACTATGAAAAGGTGTCGTTTTGTTGTGTGGATGTGTCAAATGGCGAAATTGAAGAGCTGGATGGTATTGAGTAATAAGGCGTCTGACTTGGAGATATAGTTTTTGTGAACAGGTTATATTGTTTGATAAATATATAAAAATAACTTAAAAAGTTTAGTTGTTGAATTATATGTGCGATACAAGAAGGATATGGCGTATTTTTTTTATTGATCTTGTTGTTTTTTTTAATGGAATTTGTATATTTGAAGCGAAGGTTATTGATGTGATGGTTAATTAATTTAAATTAGTTTCATTATGAAAAAGAGTTTATTAAATGCAGCCATTCTTGTAGCAGGAATGACATGCGCCTTTTCCTGTAAAGCACAACAGGAAGAGATTAACGAACCTCAGAGAATAGAACTGCGTTCCGAACAGGATCAGTTTCTGTTGAACTTCGTCGAGGCCACCCCGGAAGGGTTGAGTCTCTCCATCTCACGCGAAGATGCTCTATATGCAGGGGCGACGTCGGACGGCTATGCCGATCTGGAGCAGCAGGTCGCACAGATCAATGCCGATTACGACAAAGTTGACTACGACTATTGGCAGCAGAGCGCGCAACAGCAGCAATCGCTCACCAAAGCGAACGCCGTGTATAACGGGACTTATGACAAGTACAATGTACTGGAACGCGATAAGTTCCTTGAGAATTTTGTCTACGCTGAAAACGGCGAGGTCGTACTGAAAATCTCGGAAGAGAAGGCCGTGCTTTGCGGGGCTACGGCCGAAGGGTATCGGTCGGTTCGCGACGACGTGGCGGAACTGAATCGCAGGGTGCAGTCGGGCGAAGCCGCTTTCGACGATGTACGGGCTTGCTTCGACGCCAAACGGGAGTTTATTCTGGAGCACAGCTCCCTGGTGGTGGAAAGCAAAGCGCCTGTGCAAGATCCGCCCGTCATATATCTGAATTTGGTAATGGACGGAGCTCTGAGACAAGTGTCTGGCTCATGCTATGCCGATCCGGAAGTCTTCGGAGTTTTGAGTTGCAATTATTTCTTAGGGCAAGTTGTGTTGCGTGAAACGTATTCTGGGGATCAACTGACTCATTGGTGGGGATTCACCACGAAAGGTACGTTCAAAGCTACGTTGATTTATCCTGAGGGAGCCTACTATTCGTTTATTGCGAATAAAGGAGCGGATAGTTACGACGCTACTGCCCGGATAGTTCAGTGTCATTAATGATTTACAACCTAAATTCCCGGACGATGAAAAAGTTGATTTTGTTTGTCGCGGCTTTGGTCGTATCCTGCTGGACGGTCTGCTCTGCACGCGAATTCGACGCGAAGCTGATGCGGTTTATCACCATCGTCGACGGCAAGTTCGCTCCCGAAATTTCGGGCGACGAGGCGGTGCGCATGGGCTTTTCGGTCAACGATTATATCGCTTACATGCAGTATATCAATATGCTGAATGCACATACGTCGCCTGCGCTTACGGCTCCGCAAAATCTGTTTCTGCAAGCCTTCGGGGTCTGTCGGAACGACTCCTTGGTGCTGGACATTCCGTTGGAAAAGGCGCTGCGCGCAGGCGCCAATGTCGAGGGGTATTATCAAACCCTGCAAGTTCTCCAGCAGACGAATGAGATGTTGTCCCAGCTGGACTCCGTCGAAAAACGGAAAATGGCCAAAGATTTTGAGAAAAAGCAGCAGGAATTGCGGGAAATGTTGACGAAGTATGCCATGGAGTACCCCGACAGCAGCGCTGTGAAAAACATACTGCGTAGCGTGGGCGTGTATGTCAATTATTGATCGCCATATTCCCTACCGTTAAAATACGCAGCGAGCGTTTCGACTCTGTGTCGAAACGCTCGCTGTTTTTGGATATCCCGTAAAGTCGACCGGCGCAAAGCATCGGCCGGGGTGGGAGATTTTGGCAGGCAGACCGTCTTTTATGGAGTGGCGGCAGTTAGGGGACTGCGGGGGTCGCTACAGGTCGAGTTGCAGTTTCTCGTTCCCCTGGGTGTCGTAAACCGTCAGGGTCATCGTTTTGCCGTGGCGTTCGAGGACCATCACCGTAGCGGCGTCGGGCTGGAAACCACCGCCCACGACTACCGGGAACGGGTTGCCGACCTCACCGGTCTTATACGATGCAAAACGGTGGGTGTGGGCGTTGAGGGAGACGGCAAAGGGAGCCTTCTGCAACAGCGGATCCCACAGCTCGGTGCAGGGGTGGTATTCGTCCAGCTCGCCGTAGATCGGGATGTGGTGGAGCAGGACACGTTTGCCGGCCTTCTTGAAGGCTTTGGAGGCGAGCTCGTTTTTCAGGAAGCTGACCTGATCGTTGCGCAGCCCGGCGAAGTCGTTCAGCCCGTAGTAGACCCAGTGGTCGTCGGGTTTGTCCTCGCCGCAGTCGAGCATCACGAAGCGGGTGTCACCCCAGTTGAAGGCGCCGTAGGTCTTGTCACCCACGTAGTCGAAGAGTTCACGCAGACCGATCGAGTAGGCGTTGCGAATCTCGTGGTTGCCGCGCAGGAAGAAGGTCGGGATGTTTTCGGCCCCGATGCCCGAAGTGTAGTGCGAGAGGGTGGCGACGGCCTGTTTCTGCGAAGCCGGGTCGTCGATGCAGTCGCCGTTGAAGATAGCGAAATCGTATTTCACCCCTTTGTCGCGAATGACCTTCAGCAGGGCGTCGAAGGTGCCCAAACGCTGGTGCAGGTCGTTGAAAACAACGGCCGTGAAGTCCTGTGTCGCGTCGGCCGGCAGGGTGAAGGTGTAGAACGGGCTGGTGGCCGTACCGCCGAAAATCTTTTCGTAGCCGCCGTAGTAGAGAATCTCGCGCGAGTGGATTCGATAGTAGTATGTTTGGCCCGGTTCGAGGTTGGTCAGTCGGATTTTGTTCAGTTCGTTACCTGCCATGGCCTGTCCGTCGACCAGCGTGCGGGCCAGGGTCAGGGCGGTCGTGTCGGCGCCGTATTCCACCCAGCTGTAGGCCGGCGTGTTGGTCAGCCAGGTGACGGTGATGCCCCCTTCGGTGGGGTTCTGGAGGTAGGGATCGGTGCGGAGAATCTTGCCGTAGGTTACCTTGGCATATACGGGTCGGTGGTCAGACTGATATGGTGCGTCGATCACTCCGCGGTCGCTGACCTGATAAAAATGGTCACTGCCGATGTAGCCCCATATATAGTCGATGGCAGCGTCGGGGGTGTCGGCCGGGCAGGTGAGACGTTTTGTGTCGGTCAGCGGCACGAAGGTTTTCCGCATGGCCTTGAAGGGTTCCGAGTCGGGGGTGAAGTTCAGGTCGCCGGCCAGGTAGACCGCTTTCGTGGGGTAGCTGGCTGCCAGACTGTCGACGATCCGTACGGAGGTCAACTGGTCGGCTTCGGTCAGCGAAAAGTGGGTGGCCATGAAGACGTAGTCGGGATATTCGGCCACGATCAGTGCGCGGGCCTCTTCGCGGCCGGGCAGGGCATAGCGTTTGATCGCCAGCGGCTCTTCTTTGTACAGCAGGCCGATGCCGTAGGCGCCGCCGTCATAGTCGATGGCCTTGGCAAAGGTGCCTTTCATACCGGTGCGGGCGGCAAACTCGCGGAGCGCGTCTGTGCGGCCGTTGCGTCCGGTGAGGCTGTCGAGCTCCTGCAGGGCGCAGATGTCGGGCGCCTGGGCGCGGATCACGGCCGAGGCCCGTTCGTAGTTGCGGCTTCCGTTGATACTCATCCCGCCGCGAACGTTGTAACTCATGATACTCAGTTTGCCGGGGACATTTTCGGCTTGTGCGGCGGGCAGTGCGCCCATCAGCATAAATAAGGATAGCCATCCTTTCAGTCGAATACGCATACTCGTTTGGGGTTAGGTTATTTTGTCGGTTATTGTGTTGTCGTTTTAACTTTCAAAGATAGAAAAATAGTGGTGTAAATTTTTTGAAATAGAATTATTCTAATTTAAGAATAATTATTATTTTTGTCGTGTAAACCAAAACCAAATCTACTGCCCTATGGAAAAGCAACAATCAACTCGTCTGACGGCAGCAAATGGTCGTCCGGTGGCCGACAATCAGAATGTGCAAACGGCCGGTCCGCGTGGTCCGATGGTGATGCAGGACCCGTGGTTTATCGAAAAACTGGCCCATTTCGACCGGGAGGTGATTCCCGAACGGCGTATGCACGCCAAAGGTTCGGGAGCTTACGGCACGTTCACCGTGACGCACGACATCACTCGGTACACGCGTGCTTCGATCTTTGCCCAGGTGGGCAAACAGACCGACTGTTTCGTCCGTTTCTCGACCGTGGCCGGCGAACGCGGCGCCGCGGATGCCGAACGTGATATTCGCGGTTTTGCGATCAAGTTCTACACCGACGAGGGTAACTGGGACCTGGTCGGGAACAACACCCCGGTCTTCTTCCTGCGTGACCCGCTGAAGTTCCCCGATCTGAATCACGTGGTCAAACGCGATCCGCGTACCAATATGCATAGTGCCAATGCCAACTGGGACTTCTGGACGCTGCTGCCCGAAGCACTCCATCAGGTGACCATCACGATGAGCGACCGCGGCATCCCCGCTTCGTATCGCCACATGCACGGCTTCGGAAGCCATACGTACAGCTTTTACAACCGCGATAATCAACGGACCTGGGTGAAGTTCCACCTCGAAACGCAGCAGGGGATCCGCAACCTGACCGATCAGGAGGCGGCCGAGATCATTGCCCGCGACCGCGACTCGCATCAGCGCGACCTTTACGAGGCGATCGAGCGAGGCGACTACCCGCGCTGGACGTTCCGTATCCAGGTGATGACCGAAGAGCAGGCCCGCACTTACCGCATCAACCCGTTCGACCTGACGAAGGTGTGGCCCCACAAGGATTTCCCGCTGATCGACGTCGGGGTGCTGGAGCTCAACCGCAATCCCGACAACTATTTCGCCGAGGTGGAGCAGGCGGCCTTCAATCCGCAGAACATTGTTGAGGGGATCGGTTTCTCGCCCGACAAGATGCTTCAGGGACGCCTCTTCTCATACGGCGATGCGCAGCGTTATCGGCTGGGGGTCAATCACGACCAGATCCCGGTCAACCGGCCGCGTTGTCCGTTCCACGCCTACCATCGCGACGGGGCGATGCGGGTCGACGGTAATTACGGCTCGACGATCGGTTACGAACCCAACAGCTACGGCGAGTGGCAGGAGTCGCCTCATACCAAGGAGCCACCGTTGTCCGTGTCCGGCGATGTCTACAATTACGATGCGCGCGAGTACGACGATGACTACTACTCGCAGCCGGGCGACCTGTTCCGCCTGATGAGCCCCGAACAGCAGCAGGTGTTGTGCGAGAATACGGCCCGAAACATGGGTCCCGACACCGAGCTCTTCATCAAACAGCGCCACGTCCGGAACTGTTACAAGGCTGATCCGGCCTATGGCGAGGGGCTGGCCCGTGCACTGGGTATCGATCTGAACGAAGCGTTGCAGGCTACCCGTTAATCGGTGTGCAACGCAGGTCGCACGCCGGAGAGCATGTGTCTGGTACGGATTCGGGCACGGTTCTCCGGCCGGAGCGGCCGGATTGGAATGCCGTGAAAAGTGGTGCGCCGTGTGCGGACTTTTCACGGCATTTTCGTAAATTTACGCATTGTTAAACCTGTCATTCGTATGATGGAATTTCTTCAGGATTATCGATTGCTCGGGCTGTTGATCGGTATCTGCACCTTTCTGATTATCGGCCTGTTCCATCCGGTGGTCATCAAAGCCGAATACTACTGGGGAACGCGCTGCTGGTGGCTGTTCCTGGTTCTGGGAGTGGTCGGAACAGTCGGCTCGCTGCTGACCGAAAATGTGCTCCTGTCGGCACTGCTGGGCGTGTTCGCCTTTTCGTCGTTCTGGACCATCAAAGAGGTCTTTGAACAGCAGGACCGTGTGCTGAAAGGGTGGTTCCCGATGAACCCCAAACGTAAGGCCTATTACGAGGCAATCAGAAACAAGGAAAAACGCTAAACTCAACTATGATAGCTCAAGCGACACTCGATTTTCTGGACGATCTGCGCCGGAACAATTACAAAGAGTGGTTTCATGCCAACCGCAGCCGTTACGAGGCTGCGCGTGAGGATGTGTTGGAGAACGCTTCCTGCCTGATCGAGGGAATCAATGAGTTCGACCCGTCACTCGGTTATCCGGACGTCAGCCGGGCGATCTACCGCATCAACCGCAATCTGCGCTTCTCGGCCGACAAACGACCCTACAAAACCCATTTCGGGGTGGTGATGAATGCCGACGGGGATCGTCACAGCCCGCTGTCGGGCTACTATATGCACATCGAGCCGGGCGGCATGTCGGTCGCCTCGTGCGGCATATACATTACGGAGGACAAGGCCGCGGTGCTGCCGCTGATCCGCCGGGCGATCGATGAACGCTGGGATGAGTTCTCGGCCATTGTCGACAATCCGGAGTTCCGCGAGAAGGTGGGCGACCTGTCGCGCGAGGATCGGGTGCTGAAGCGGGTGCCGCGGGGCTTCCGGGCCGATTCTCCGGCGGCGGAGTATCTGAAACTGAATCACTTTTATGTCTGGACGGAACTGCCCGATGCGTTGGTCACAAGTCCGGATTATATCCCGCGTGCGTTGGAGCTCTACCGGTTGATGAAGCCGCTGAACGATTTTCTGAACCGGGCGATTCGTCCTTAGTCATACGGGGTGCTGGCTGTGGGTACCGGACTGGACGGTTCGGCCGAATTGTCTGAATCAGCCGATGCAGCCGATGCAGCCGATGCAGCCGATGTGGCCGATTCGGCTGAGGGTCGACCGGTAACGATGAAAAAAGCGAAGGGCCTTTTCTTACACAATGTAAGAAAAGGCCCTTCGGTGTATACGTCGAGAAACGAAACTATTTTTTTGATTCTTCGAGCGATACCTGGCGGAACTCTTTCATCAGTTTGGTCAGTTCCAGCGTAGCTTTGCGGGCACGGGTGCCGGCAGCTTTGTTTCCTTTTTCGAGTTGCAGAGCAGCGTTTTCCTGGAAATTGGCGATCTCTGCGTTGATTTTTTTGAGCAATTCTTCCATAATTTGTGCGTTTAGTTTTCGCGCTCCAAAAGTAATAAAAACCTTGTAAAAACAAATTTCTCGGGCCCCCTCGGGCGAAAAATAAATGCATGTTTGCGAAAAAATGAACAATGGAGGTGACGTATGCCTGTGCTCGGTACAGAGGTGCAGTGTGACGGTGGCGAGAATGAAGGGGTGCGGCGTGGAGGTGATGTGGCGGGAGGGGATTACAGCGGTGGGCACCCTGGAAAGATTGTGAGTGGGCGAAGTCTTTCTCTATGCCCGGTTATCCGATTATCTGAATGTTTCGTATCGGTATGAAATAAAAACAGCAAGACAACCGCACAAGGTTGTCTTGCTGTTTCGTACTCCGGGCGGGACTTGAACCCGCACAGCCAAATGGCCAAAGGATTTTAAGTCCTTCGTGTCTACCATTCCACCACCGGAGCCCGTGTCGGTCAATCCCCCGTGCTGGGGAATTGTAGCGGCGAAGATAGTGATTCCCGGTCGAATGCCCAAATTTATCGGGAAAAGAATCGCCCGTGTCGCGGGGCGAGGCTGTGTCGGCAAGGGGTGGATCGGGATGTTTGAGCGGGCAGTCGGCCGTCTGGGGCTGGTGAGGACGGCGAATGGAGAGGGCGGTGAATAAAGGCTCCTGGCGATTGTTGCGTGCGGGCTGTTCTGAATTGGGTGTGTGGGCAGGAAGCGCATAGCCAAATCTTGTCCATCGACGGTGGTGGATTTGCGCATGTGTGAAGGGTGGGGTAGAGAGCGGATGTTGGTGAAATACCGCTGCTGTTGAGTGGCTATTGGTGAACGTCCGCTCGATCTGTTACTCTCATTGATGAGGGGGCGGGGGTAGGGAGGGTGAAAGGTAAATCGTAGAATTATCCATGCTTATATCGGTTTTGTCTATTCCCGAACCGAGGCGAAGTCGTTTTCTTTGTAAGCAGAAAGATCTAAATCCCTGGCAATATGAAACAGACATCCGTTTACTTAATGCTGATTTGTTTGGTCTCGGCCATGGGCGGCCTCCTGTTCGGCTACGATTGGGTGGTCATCGGTGGAGCCAAAATATTCTATGAACCCTTCTTCCAACTTGGCGACTCTGCGGCCCTGAGGGGCTGGGCCATGAGCAGCGCTCTGGTCGGCTGTCTGGTCGGCGCCTTGCTCTCCGGTGCGTGGAGCGACCGCTATGGACGTAAGAAAATGTTGATCGTCGCGGCTTTCCTCTTCGTCGTCTCCGCTATCGGAACCGGTGCTGTGGATACCTTCTGGCCGTTTGTGATCTACCGTATTGTCGGCGGCTTCGGGATCGGGATCGCTTCCAACGTCTCGCCCGTATATATTGCAGAGGTGTCGCCCGCAGCGGTCCGTGGGAAATTCGTCTCGCTCAATCAGCTGACCATCGTGCTCGGTATTCTGATGGCGCAACTGGTCAACTGGCGCATCGGCGAACACTTTACGGCCGGCTCCGAAGCCCTCAGTGCCTACAGCATCGAGTGGGCCTGGCGCTGGATGTTCTGGGCAGAGCTGGTGCCTGCCGGTCTCTTCTTTGTGCTGGCCTTCCTGATTCCGGAGAGCCCCCGCTGGCTGGCTGCGGTGGGGCGTACGGACGAGGCCGGTAAGATTCTGACGTGCGTTGCCGGCAGCGAATATGCCTCGACCACGCTTCGCGAGTTGCAGCAGGTGACCGGCAACAAGACCGAACGCGCCGGATGGAAAGACCTGTTGCACCCCCGACTGAGAACCGTGTTGGTGATCGGTATCGTGCTGGCGGTTTTCCAGCAGTGGTGCGGGATCAACGTGATCTTCAACTATGCTCATGAAATCTTCTCGGCGGCCGGTTATGAAGTCTCCGAGGTGTTGATGAATATCGTCGTGACCGGGGTGACCAACGTGATCTTTACCTTCGTGGCCATCTACACGGTCGATCGCTGGGGACGGCGCACGCTGATGCTGGTCGGTGCGGCCGGGCTGGCTGTGATCTACGCCGTGTTGGGGCTGGGCTACTTCTTTGGACTCCACGGCTGGCCGATGCTGCTGCTGGTGGTGCTGGCCATCGCCTGCTACGCCATGTCGCTGGCGCCGGTGCTGTGGGTAGTGCTTTCCGAGATCTTCCCCGTCCGCGTGCGCGGTATGGCCATGGCCCTCTCCACCTTCTTCCTCTGGACCGCCAGCTTCCTGCTGACCTACACCTTCCCCATCCTGAATGATTCGATTCAGGCGTCGGGCATCTTCTGGCTCTACGGGGCGATCTGTCTGGCCGGTTTCCTCTTTATCCGTGCGAAGCTCCCCGAAACCAAGGGAAAAACCCTCGAAGAACTGGAACAGAAATTAACGAAATAACCCTTCTATATACGCAATGGCAGAAAATGTAAAAGTATGGGAGGAGGATGTGCTCCTGCCGACCTACGGTATCGGAAAACCCGAAAAGAACCCGATGTTTCTCGAAAAACGGGTCTACCAGGGTAGCAGCGGAGTGGTCTATCCCTACCCCGTGATCGAACGTATCGAAGATACCTGCAAAGAGCAGTCCTACCACGCGATTTTTCTCGAAAACGAGTACCTCAAGGTGATGATCCTGCCCGAGCTGGGCGGACGCGTCCAAATGGCATACGACAAGATCAAACAGCGCCATTTCATCTACTATAACCATGTGATCAAACCCGCTTTGGTGGGGCTGACGGGGCCTTGGATCTCCGGCGGTATCGAATTCAACTGGCCCCAGCACCACCGTCCCAGCACCTTCCTGCCGGTCGATTACTCGATCGAAAAACGGGCCGACGGCAGTGCCGTTGTCTGGGTGAGCGAGCGCGAACGGATGTTCCACCAGAAGGGGATGGCCGGTTTCACGCTGCGTCCCGGTCGTGCCGTGCTCGAAATCCAGGGCAAGGTCTATAACCCCACGCCCATCCCGCAGACCTTCCTGTGGTGGGCCAATCCCGCCGTGGCCGTCAACGATGCCTATCAGTCGGTCTTCCCCGGCGACGTGAACGCCGTTTTCGACCACGGGAAACGCGACGTCTCGCGCTATCCCATCGCCACCGGCACCTACTACAAGATGGACTACTCGGCCGGTGTCGATATTTCGCGCTACAAGAATATCCCCGTGCCCACCTCCTACATGGCCATCCGGTCGAAATATAACTTCGTGGGCGGTTACGAGAATGATACCCGTGCCGGTGTGCTCCACGTGGCCAACCACCACATCTCGCCCGGCAAGAAACAGTGGACCTGGGGTAACGGTGACTTCGGGCAGGCCTGGGACCGCAACCTGACCGACTCCGACGGCCCCTATATCGAACTGATGACCGGCGTCTTCACCGACAACCAGCCCGACTTTACGTGGCTCCAACCCTACGAAGAGAAGACCTTCACGCAATACTTCATGCCCTACCGCGAGCTGGGTGTTGTCAAAAACGCCTCGGCCGACCTGCTGATGAACATAGAGCCGGCCGGCGAGGGGGCTCGTCTGAAAATTTTTGCCACCTCGGCTCAGTCCGGGCTGCGCATCCGCGTGACGCAGAACGGCGAAACGAAGTTCAACGAGGTGCGTGATGTGTGCCCCGAAGAGATCCTCGACGAGATGGTTCCCGTAGCCGATCTGAAGGGTATCAATGTAGAGATTCGTCGCGCCGACGGCAAACTGCTGCTCGGCTGGGAACCGGAGCCCGACGCGATCAAAGAGGTGCCCGAGCCTGCCAAAGCCGCTCTCGATCCGAAGGATGTGGCGACCACCGAACAACTCTACCTGACCGGGCTCCACCTCGAACAGTATCGCCATGCCACCTATCAGGCGACGGATTACTACCTCGAGGCGCTGCGCCGCGATCCGAGCGACGTCCGCAACAACAACGCCATGGGGCTGTGGCTCATCCGCAAGGGACAGTTCGCCCAGGCAGAACCCTACCTGCGTCGCGCCGTGGCCACCCTCACCGAACGCAACCCGAACCCCTACGACGGCGAACCGCTCTACAACCTGGGCCTTTCGCTGAAATTCCAGGGGAAACTCGACGAAGCCTACGACTACTTCTACAAAGCCTGCTGGAATGCCGCCTGGCAGGATGCCGGATACTATGCGCTGGCCCAGATCTCGGCCTCGAAAGGCAACTGGGAAGACGCCCTCTATGAAATCGACAAATCGCTGCTCCGCAACTGGCACAATCTGCGCGGACGCCACCTGAAGGCTGCCGTTCTGCGCCACCTGGGGCGTGCCGACGAAGCACTGGCGCTGATCCGCGCCTCGCAGGCCATCGACCGGTTCAACTTCGGTTGCGGTTTCGAAGAGTACCTGCTGACCCGCAAGAGCGAAATTCGCGACGAGTTGCTCGCCCGGATGCGTTCCGAAGGGCACAACTATGCCGAACTGGCCCTGGACTACGCCTCGGCCGGTTGCTGGGACGAGGCCCTCGAAGTGGTCGACATGGCATGCAGCGCCGCCCAGACCGAACGTACGCTGCTCTATTATTATAAGAGCTGGTTCCTGCTGGAGGCAGGTCGCACGGCCGAAGCTGAGGCTGCCATCCGCGAAGCCGAACAGCAGCCCGCCGACTACTGTTTCCCGAACACGCTGGAGGCTATCCTTGCCCTGCAGGCCGTGATTGCCGCTGCCGGAGGAAAGGCACCGAAAGCGCATTATTACCTCGGCAACCTCTGGTACGACAAGCGTCAGTATCCGGAAGCCATCGCCGAGTGGGAGGCCTCGGCACGCGAAGACGATCGGTTTCCGACCGTGTTCCGCAACCTGTCGCTGGCCTACTTCAACAAGCTCGGACGACGCGACGAAGCGGTGGCCCTGCTCGAAAAGGCCTTTGCGCTGGATACGACCGATGCCCGCATCCTGATGGAGCTCGACCAACTCTACAAACGGCTGAATCGTCCGCATGCCGAGCGGTTGGCTTTCCTCGACCAGCATCGTGACGTCGCCTTCACGCGCGACGACCTCTATCTGGAGTACGTGACGCTGCTCAACCAACTGGGCCGCTATGCCGACGCGATCCGGATGATTGACGAACGACGCTTCCACCCCTGGGAGGGCGGTGAAGGCAAGGTGCCGGCCCAATACCAGCTGGCCCGTGTCGAAGTGGTCAAGGTGTTGCTCCGCGACGGTGAGTATGAACAGGCGCTGAACCTCATCGACGAGTGTTTCGTCTATCCCCACAACCTGGGTGAGGGCAAACTCCACGGTGCGCAGGAAAATGACTTCAACTACTACAAGGCTTGTGCCCTGCAGGCGCTCGGTCGCGAGGATGAGGCCCGGGCGTTGTTCCGTGCAGCCAGCGTCGGGAACAGCCAACCCGCTGCGGCCATGTACTACAACGACCAGAAACCGGACAAAATCTTCTACCAGGGTCTTGCGCTGCGCAAACTGGGCGAGGAGGCCGAAGCTCGCGGTCGCTTCAACCGACTGATCGATTTCGGTGAAAAACACCTCTTCGATACCTTCAAAATGGACTACTTCGCCGTATCACTGCCCGACCTGCAAATTTGGGAAGACGATATGGACAAGAAAAACCGTATCCACTGCAACTACCTCATGGGCCTGGGCCATCTGGGGCTCGGCGATCTCGACAAGGCGAAACGCTACTTCGACATCGCTGCTTCCATGGACAATAACCATCAGGGGGTGCAGATCCATCGCCAGATGGCAGAAAACGGGCTATAGCAGGGGCGGAGCCCTCTCCGACAGGCTCCGAACCGCTGTACTCCGATCGAACCGAGACGTCTCGCCGTGCAGGCCGGACGTCTCGGTTCTTTGTTGCAAGGGGGGGGGGGATGGAATCGGTTGCAAAGAGCGTGGAATCGTTACGAAATGTAGCTCCGTTCTGAAAAAGTACAGGAAGGCTGCGGTTCGACACCTCAAATTGTGTATCTTCGTCTTCTGTCTGTCGGCACTTGGTTTTGCCGATGGAGACGGCTTCGGACGGAGACCCGTTGCGATACCGCGGCGGAGTTCCGATAGTCGGTTGCCAAATGCGATGCTAACCCCAATCTAACCCTAATATACCGATGAAAAAATCACTCTTTACGTTGTGTCTGACCCTCGGGGTCGCACTCGCGGCACAGGCCGGACCCCGGAAGCTCTACCTGCCGACCCCTTCGAAAAGCCCCAGTGAGGCGCAGCAAAAACAGATCGAACGCCGTTACGGCATGTTTATCCATTTCGGGATCAATACGTTCCACGATCAGGAGTGGACCGACGGCTCGAAACCGGCCTCTTCGTATGCTCCCACGCAGATCGATGCCGAGCAGTGGATCCGCACGGCTCGCGATGCAGGTATGAAATACGTCATTCTGATTACCAAACACCACGACGGTTTCTGCCTGTGGGACAGCAAATACACCGAGTATGATGTGGCCAGTTCGCCTAACCCCACCAATGTGGTCGAAGAGGTGGCCAAAGCCTGCCGCAAGTATGGCGTGGGGCTTGGGCTCTACTATTCGCTATGGGACCGCAAGGTCAACGGTAATGTCGAGGATCCCAGCAGTGACGAAGCCTACAACGAATACATGCTGGCCCAGCTCGACGAACTGATCCGTAGCGTGCGGAAATACACCCCGATTGTAGAATTCTGGTTCGACGGCGGTTGGGTAAAACAGAATTATCGCTGGCCGGTGATGGACATCTACCAGGTCATCAAATCGCAGGAGCCCGATTGCCAGATCGGAATCAACTGGAGCATCGGCGCGCCCGAGAATGTAGACAAGCACCCCGTACTGCCCGACCAGCAGCAGAACGGCTATCCGATCCGTTATTTCCCGAGCGATTTCCGGCTGGGCGACCCCTATCTTCCTGTGGACAACGATCCGAAAATCTTTGTGCACGATGGGAAGAGCTACTATATGCCGTGGGAATCGACCGTCTGCATCAGCCAGCGGTGGTTCTACAATACGCAGGACAATACGTTCAAATCGGTCGATGAACTGGAAAAACTCTATCGGCAGTGTACCAAGAACGACAATATTCTGATTCTGAACTGTCCGCCCGGTCGCGACGGGAAACTGCGCGACAAGGATGTCGAAATCCTGAAGCAGTTGCGCGAACGGTTAGGTCTTTAGGAACAGCGTTTTGTGAAGTCCGGCCCGGCTATCTCGACCCTGAGGTGGCTGGGCTTTTTTTCGGGTTGGGGTAAATGGTTGCGGGCGAGTGGGGGTGAAACGGCCGGTGGCAGGGCTTTGCCTGAGTGACACGTGACAGACGGAAACGAGGGAGGTTATCCGGGAAGTAAGGGTAGGGGAGATGCGAAGAGCGACGGATATTTCGCAAGGCGAATGGCATCAAAAGCAAACCCCGTTCATTCCCCGGCGGATGGGTAATTTCAAGGCTGGATGGAGTGACAACCGGGCGAAAGCAGACCGGTGGGCTCGGGTTGAGCCGACTGGGGGAAAATCATGACATGCTTTGGGTGATGGTGAGAGGTTCGCAATGGAACGCGCCGCTGTTTGGGCGGGGTTAGTGTGTAATTTGGTTTTATTCCTGTCATTTTATCCTTATCTTTACCCCGAACGAAAACCCTATTCCAGTAGCATGAAAAAGAAAAATTATCTGTTTTTAGCCTTGGGCTTATTGTTTTTCGGGGCCCTTTCGGCGCAGGTGCGGCGCGAGTTTCTGCTCGAAAAAGACTGGAAATTCACCCGCACGGACGACTCGCTGGCCATTCGTCCCGACTATGACGACGCGGCTTGGCAGTCGGTCACCGTCCCGCACGACTGGGCCATCTACGGACCCTTCAATCCCAACAACGATAAACAGAACGTGGCCATCGTACAGGACGGTCAGGTGGAACCCAGCGAACACGCCGGTCGTACCGGCGGTCTGCCCTTTGTCGGCACCGGTTGGTACCGTACTCGGTTCAGCGTGCCGGAGGTGGCCGACCGGAGCGGAAAGCGGGTTACGCTTCAGTTCGACGGTGCCATGAGCGATGCGCACGTTTGGGTCAACGGCCGGCTGGTCGGTGTCTGGCCCTACGGATACAACACGTTTTATTTCGACGTGACCCCCTATCTGAATCCTGACGGACAAGATAACGTGCTGGCTGTTCGGCTGGAAAACCTGCCCGAATCGTCACGCTGGTACCCCGGTGCCGGGCTCTATCGCAACGTCCATGTGATTGTGAACGAAGCGGCCCACATTCCCGTGTGGGGAAGCCATGTGACCACCCCCGTCGTGGAAAAGGAGTTCGCGAAGGTGAACCTGAAAACCGAAGTGGTGCTGCCCGAGGGGGCCTCCGTGGAGCGTTTCCGCCTGGAGACCGAGATCCTCGACAGTGCTGGCAAAGCGGTGGCTCGCGCGGTGTCGAAACTCACGCCGTTCGATCGGCAGACCTTCACGCAGGAGCTGGTGGTCGAGCATCCCGCCCTGTGGGATCTGGAGACGCCGACCCTCTATACCGCAGTCTCGCGGCTCTATGAAGATGAACAGTTGAAAGACGAGTATGTCACCCCGTTCGGTATCCGTACGATCGAGATTCGTCCGGACGACGGCTTCTATCTGAATGGTCGGAAAACGGTCTTCAAGGGCGTCTGCAACCACCACGACCTGGGGCCGCTCGGTGCGGCTGTCAATGACGCCGCCATCCGTCGCCAGGTGCGCATCATGAAGGATATGGGCGTCAATGCCATCCGCACGTCTCACAACATGCCGGCTCCGGAGCTGGTACGGGCCTGCGACGAGATGGGGATGATGCTGATGGTCGAAACGTTCGACGAATGGAAGTCTCCCAAATGCCAGAACGGTTACAACCGCCTCTTCGACGAGTGGGCCGAACGGGATCTGGTGAACGTGGTGCGCCACTACCGCAACTCGCCCAGTGTGGTGATGTGGTGCATCGGCAACGAGGTGCCGGAACAGGGAACCCAACACGGTGCGAAGGTGGCCCGCTGGTTGCAGGACATTGTCCACCGCGAGGATCCGACGCGTCCCGTGACGCAGGGGATGGATAATCCCGGTGCGGTGATCAACAACAACTTTGCGGCCGTGATGGACGTTCCGGGGTTCAACTACCGTCCGTTCATGTATCCCGAAAACTACCGAAAACTGCCGCAGCAGATCGTGCTGGGGAGCGAAACGGCTTCGACGGTCAGCTCGCGCGGGGTTTACAAATTCCCGGTCGTGCGGGCCGCGATGAAGACCTATCCGGACCATCAGGCCTCGTCGTACGACGTAGAACACTGCGGCTGGTCGAACCTGCCCGAGGACGACTTCATCCAGCACGAGGATCTGCCTTACACCATCGGCGAATTTGTCTGGACCGGCTTCGACTACCTCGGTGAACCGACGCCGTACTACACCAACTGGCCCAGCCACAGTTCGCTGTTTGGGATTGTCGATTTGGCCGGTATTCCGAAAGACCGTTATTATCTCTATCGCAGCCACTGGAACCCGTCGGTCGAAACGCTCCACATCCTGCCTCACTGGAGTTGGCCCGAAGAGCGGATCGGCGATACCATTCCGGTCTTCGTCTACACGAACTACCCCTCGGCTGAACTCTTTATCAACGGGGTGAGTCAGGGCGTCCGTACCAAGGATACGACCGTTCGGCTCGAGGGCTCCTATACGCCGGAAGCGCAGGCCGCTTTCGAACGCCAGAAACGTTACCGTCTGATGTGGATGGATACGCGCTACGAACCGGGTACGATCCGGGTGGTGGCCTACGACTCGACGGGTCGGGCGGTGGCCGAACGCGAGGTGCATACGGCCGGCAAGCCTCACCACATCGAACTCACGGCCGACCGTACCGTGCTCGATGCGACGGGCAAGGACCTTTCGTTCATCAACGTGCGTGTCGTGGACCGCGACGGAAACCTATGCCCGGACGATACGCGTGAGATCAGTTTCCGCGTGAAGGGTGCGGGGAGCTATCGTGCAGCGGCAAACGGTAATCCGGCGTCGCTCGAGCTCTTCCACCTGCCCCAGATGAAACTTTTCAGCGGCCAGTTGACGGCCATCGTACAGAGCGCTGACGAACCGGGTGAGATTGTTTTCGAGGCTTCGGCTCCCGGCGTGCGCGGTGCCAAACTGGTACTGAAATCGGTAGAGGCCGAAAAATAATAGATTGTGAGCTCAGGGCGCCCATGTGGTGCAAATAAGATCATTCGAATCGTATCCGCCCGGATCGGCAGCCCTTGTGGGGGATGCCGGTCCGGGCGGGTTCTTTTTCGGGGGAATCGGGTATAAATAAGGGTGTGACGCGGTACACGGAGTCGACTTCGTTGACGCACTGTGGGAACGAAGCGCTGGACCTGTCTCCGTGTGTGGAAAACAGAGAGGGCGGTCCCAATCGGGAACCGCCCTCTCTGTCATTTATGTCGGTTGTGGCCGGGGAGTGCGCCGGATTAAACGATCCCCTGTGCCAGCATGGCGTTGGCTACCTTGCGGAAACCGGCGATGTTGGCGCCTTTCACGTAGTTTACGTAGCCGTCGGGTTCGGTCCCGTACTCAACGCAAACAGCGTGGATGTTCTTCATGATCGAGTGGAGTTTTTCGTCGACCTCTTCGGGACTCCATTTCAGTCGTTCGGAGTTCTGGGTCATCTCCAGGCCGGAGGTGGCTACACCGCCGGCGTTCGATGCCTTACCGGGCGAGTAGAGCAGTTTGTGCTGCTGGAAAGCGTGTACGGCCTCGGGGGTCGAGGGCATGTTGGCACCTTCGGCCACGCAGATACAACCGTTGGCGATCAGTTTGGCAGCATCTTCGCCGTCCAGTTCGTTCTGGGTGGCGCAGGGCATGGCGATGTCGCATTTCACGCCCCAGGGACGTTCACCGGGGTAGTAGGTTGCGCTCGGGTAGCGGTCGGCGTACTCTTTGATGCGGCCGCGGTAGATGTTCTTCAGCTCGAAGATGTAGTCCAGTTTTTCGGCGTCGATGCCGTCCGGGTCGTAGATGTAGCCCGACGAGTCGGAGGCCGTAACGACTTTGGCACCAAGCTGGGTCATCTTCTGGATGGCGTATTGAGCCACGTTACCCGAACCGGAGATGGCTACGATCTTGCCTTTGGGGCTGTCGCCTCGGGTGGCGAGCATCTCCTGAGCGAAGTAGCTTACGCCGTAGCCGGTGGCTTCGGGACGCAGCGGGCTGCCGCCCCAGTCGAGACCTTTGCCTGTGAAAGTGCCGGTGAATTCGTTGCGCAGGCGTTTGTACTGGCCGAACATGAAGCCGATTTCGCGGGCGCCCACGCCGATGTCGCCGGCAGGAACGTCAGTGTCGGCACCGATGTGGCGCTGGAGTTCGGTTACGAAGCTCTGGCAGAAGCGCATCACTTCGTTGTCCGATTTACCTTTGGGGTTGAAGTCCGAGCCGCCTTTGCCGCCGCCCATGGGCAGGGTGGTCAGGGCGTTTTTGAAGGTCTGTTCGAAGGCGAGGAACTTCAGAATGCTGAGGTTTACCGACGAGTGGAAACGGATACCGCCTTTATATGGGCCGATGGCGCTGTTCATCTGCACGCGGAAACCGCGGTTGATCTCCACTTCGCCCTTGTCGTTGACCCACGGTACACGGAAGATGATGACGCGTTCCGGTTCGGCGATGCGTTCCAGCACTTTCATCTTCATCAGTACGGGGTTTTCTATGATGTACGAGGCGAGGCTTTCCACCACTTCCTGGACGGCCTGGTGGAACTCGGGCTCGTTCGGATTCTTTGCCTTGATGCGCGACATGAAGTCGCTCACATACTGTTGTGCTTGTTTTTCCATCTACTGCTTGAAATTTAGGTCCAAATTCTTTTCCTGAAGTTGCAAAAATAGTACTCAGATCGTTTCTTGCAACGGTTTGTTGGATTTTAAACATCAGTAGAAAAATTTGAACGTATTTTGTCGTTCACTTTACGTCCTCTTTACCGTATCTTTGCACCATGAAATTCTTGGTTCAGTCTTTCTGGCTGCTTTTCTTCTATCTGTTGGGCCTCGGCCTGAGTATGCTCATCGGCGGCATTATCCCCGGAAGCGTGCTGGGAATGGTACTCTTGTTCATGGCGCTGGCCTTCGGTTGGCTCTCACCCGATAAGGTGAGCCGCGTGTCGGAACTCCTGATCGACAACATGGTGCTCTTTTTTCTGCCGGCGGCCGTCGGGCTGATCACCTCGGCCAGCCTGATCTCGGCCAATCTGGTCGCCATTCTGGTGGCAGCGGCCGTCAGTACGGTGCTGATCGTGGCGGCGGTAGCCATCACCCAACAACGCATGGAAATCCATAAACGTAAACGTAAAATCCGGGAGGGGGGACATGAAACTCGATAGTACACTGGATGCGCTGGGCGTCCTGGTTGGCTCGCAGATCTTTCTGCTGACCTTCACCATCGGAATTTATGTGTTGTCGCTGTGGCTCTTCCGACGCACGCGGGTGGGGCTGCTGCATCCGCTGATTACCTCCGGAGCCGTCATTATCGTATTTCTGCTGGCGACAGGCATCTCTTATGAACAGTACCACAGTGCCACGGCGCTGATCGATTTTATGCTGGGTCCGTCGGTTGTGGCGCTTGGTTATGCGCTCTATCGGCAGGTGGAGCAGCTCAAGGCCAATGCGGTTTCGATCGTTACGTCGGTCGTGGTGGGGAGTGTGGTTGGTATCGTGAGCGTAATTCTTATCATCCGTCTCTTCGGTGCGGGCCATACGATCGAGGCTTCGCTGGTGCCGAAGTCGGTCACCACGCCCATTGCCATGTCGATCTCGGAGCGTTCGGGCGGTATCGGCTCGCTGACGGCCATTGTGGTGATTCTGACCGGGATCTTCGGTAGCATTGTGGGACCTTTCGTGCTCCGCAAACTGAACATTACCAGCAAAATCGCGAAGGGACTGGCGCTGGGTTCGGCGGCCCACGGGGTCGGAACGGCCAAAGCGATGGAGATGGGGGCGGTCGAAGGGGCTGTGAGCGGTCTGGCGATCGGTCTGATGGGGCTGGTGACGGCATTGCTGGTGCCGGTGATCGAAAAGATTTTGTAGGTGTTTGATAGGTCTGTATTGCCGATAATCAGATAGAAACAATGAAACAATTATTAACTGATTATCTTGAAATATGTTTGAAATACCGAAAGGAATATCTTAGTAAGCCGGAAAGGAAACAACGGTATATTCTTTTAGCGGAATGGGCTAAGGCTCAATATGCGGAGGAGAATCCGACTATCCCTGAATTATATGAGTTTTGGGATAAATATAAAGATGTTAGCTATAATAAAATTTTTATCGAAAAGGCAGTAGTCCCAACGGTCAATGAGGACTTTCAAAACGGAGGCGTAGACGGATTGAAGTTCCTATTCTACTGTTTGCGTGGTAGGGATATGATTGAATATTTATCAACTACAAGTCCTGTGTTTATATTTTCTGGTGGGAATAATTACAAATACGGTTCGGTTCAGTTGGCTGATTTGGTTCTTGAAAAAGATCCGAATAATGAAGATGCGTTAAAAGCAAAGTATTTCATAGAGAAAGAGTATTTGCGGAATTCAATACATGAAATCCCTTTTGGAGTTTTGAACGGCATGAATGGAGCAAGTATCTCGGATATACCGAATATGTTAAGCGCGGTTGACAACTTCGAAGTTATTTCAGACAAACTGAAAATCTATAATGACGAAATACTTATAGAGGATTGTAGAAAATTTTATGTTGCATACAGAGAATATCTGAAGCAACAGAGTCAGTACAATAATTTTGAAGATTATTTAAATCAGAATGACATTCCATATGAACGATATTGTGGTATATACTGCTATGATAAGGATAATCAGTAAATATAGACAATAGGCGGCTCAACCTTTTTTGAAAGGTCGATGACTCACCAAATATATTAGAGAAGGCTCGGGCCGACTGGAACAGTTCCAGTCGGCCCGAGTTGTGTTTGGACGGTCGTTGGGTGTGAATCGGCCGTAGCGGTTTTTACAGGGTCATTTGTACCGGATGGCCTTTGCGGGTGACGATCTCCCACACGCCGTCGTGGTTCGATACGGATTCGGCGCCGCTGATTTTGGGCGTCGTGCCGGTCGGGAAGGGATCGGCGAGCCGGATGGTGCCGCCCATGGTCGGATCGATTTCGACCGTGGTGACTTTGCCCTGTTCGCGGGTGGCCGAGATCAGGAAGGCACCCTGTGCGCGGAGCTGTCGGAACGAGGCGTCTTGCCACGAGGCAGGGATGGCCGGGAAGATGCGGACGGTGCCGGTGTGGCTCTGGAGCAGCATCTCCTGCACGCCGGCTGCAAAGGCGAAGTTGCCTTCGAGGGTGAAGGGACGGTAGGTGAAGTTGCTTTTGCCGGTGCCGCGCTGTTGGCCATTGGCGTGGAACGAGTTGGAGAGGCAGAAGTAGTCGGCAAAGTCGCGCAGGGCGGCAGCAGCTCCTTCGCCGTCGAGGGCACGGGCTTTCATGTTGCCGAGCCAGCTGTACGAATAGCCGGTCCACCAGGCGCCGCCGTATTGGTCGAGGCGGGCGATGGTGGCGCGCACGGTGCGGGCCTGATCTTCATCCCCGGTGACGTCGAGCAGCGAGAGCGGATGGACGGCCATGGCGTTCGAGAAGTGGCGGTGCGATTCGTTGTAGGGGTGTCCGTGGGCGAAGGTCAGCGCGCCGATCGAGTCGAGGTCGAAGGCGGGCAGCTCTTTTTCCAGTGCGGCCCAGTGGGCAGATTCATCGCCCAGTTCCAGTGCGGCAGCCATCTCGGTGGCTTCGCGGAAAGCGCTTTTGATGAGGGCCAGGTCGAAGTTGGTGATGGTCGGGAACCACGCTTTCGGGCTGTTGTCATAGATTTCGGGGCTGGAGCTGATGCGCAGCGTGCGTTGCCCTTGCTCGTTCTTGATGGTGATCTGCTCGAGGAAGGTGGCCACCTCTTTCAGGTAGGGGTAACCCATCTCGCGCAGGAAGTCGGGGTCGGCCGAGTATTTCCAGTGGAGGTAGAAGTGGTGGGCCAGCCAGGCGGAGATGGTGGGCGAGAGCGAGTACTGGATCCAGCCGCCCATCGGTTCGCCGGTGAGGGTCGCTACGCCCGGCACGGCGAGCCCGTCGCAGCCGAAATAGGCGCGGGTGTAGGTACGGTTGGTCTCGCGCTGGTTCCAAAGGGTCCGCAGATAGCCGAATCCTTCGTCGAGGTAGTTACCGGTGTAGCAGGGCCAGTAGCTCAACTGGGTGTTAAGGTCGTGGTGCACGTCGCCTTTCCAGGGCGGCAGCAGACCGTTGTCGGCGGTCCAGACGCCCTGCAACGGAATGATGGGCGAGTTGTGGCGCGTAACGCAGCCGAGCTTGTAGATTTCGCTGGCGTACTGGCGTTCCAGCACTTTGTCGGGCAGGCTGATCGAGGATTTGTCCCAATACTGCTGCCACCATTGACGGTGCTCCTTGTAGTCGCGGCTGATGGAACGGGCGATGGCTGCTGCGGCGAGTTCCTGTGCCTTCTCGGGTACGAGTGACGAAGTGACGGACCATACGCCGATCAGCCGTCCCTTGGCGATGCGGTACTCGATGGCTACGTCGTAGCTGAAGTCGCCGTAGCCGGGCTGGTGGTAGGTGATTGTTCCGCCGTCGGCACGACGCTGGTGGTCGACCTGCCCCTGTTTGTAACCCAGACGGCGCAGATCCTGACCGCTGACGGGGTCGGCTCCGGCAATCGCGCTGGTCGACTGGTAGCGGGGGGTGATCAAGTTGGGCAGCATGTCGGCCGACACGCCGTTGAACTCAAACCAGCCGATCGGCTGGGTAGCGCTGACGAAGCTCTGGAGCGTAGCGCCGTTCTGCCACTCGACCTCGGCCAGTGCACCGGAGAGGGTGAGACGGGCCGAACGGACCGGACCGAGGGTGCTGATGTCGAATTCCAGGGCGGCGCCGGGAATCTTGGACGGGGCGGGCAGTTGGTCGTAAGGGGCGTCGAGTTTGCGTTGTACGGCGCCATACGTGCCGTTCTTCCACTGTTGGTAGACCCATTCATAGCTGAATCGGTCGCCCGAAAGGCTGTCGGTGGGGCGCAGGTCCCAGAGGTCGATCCGGTCGAGCGACATGCGCAGGGCAGAGTCGCGCTGCCAGATCAATGAACCGACAAAAGCGTTGCCTAATGGCAACGCTTCGTCCCAGCTGTGGGCTAATTGTTCGAATACAAAGTCGTTGGGTGTTCGTTCGGCTTTCAGACTCTGGGCCGAGGCGGGGAGCGATCCGCTCAGCAGCAGGGTCGCCAGACCAACGAATAGGGTGGCTTTGGGGTGCATAACGATTTATTGTAGTTGAAAGGTTAGTTTCCCTTTGAGGGTGTCGCCCTGTTTGATCCGGATGCGTCCGTCGGTGAAGGGCGATGAGTAGAAGGGTTCCGAACCGCCGTTGTTGTAGTCGGCTACGAGCATCTGGATGCAGCCGTCCTGCTGCCAGCAGCGCAGTGCCTGGCTGCCGTTGCCGATCAGGGCGATGCCGTGGCCGTTGCCGTCGGTCAGCGAAGCGGTGAGGATGCCGGTGCGGGTCGAACGGAAATCGACCGAACCCATGGTGTTGGCGTCGTCTTTCCATGCGCCTTGCGGAATCTCGCGCCAGGCTTCCACTTCATACTGTTTGCGGGCATTCAGGCGTGCCGTTCCTTTCGGGCGGGCGATGTCGTCGTCGGGGTAGACGGTGAATTCGGCTTTGCGATCCCAGTTCAGCGTCTCCATGGTGCGGGGCAGCTGGAGCACCAGACCGTACTGACGCGGATCGACCTCTTTGGCTGCGGTGATTTCGTAGCTGACTTCGATTCGGCCGTCAGGTTGGAAACGGTAGGAGACTTTCCCTTTGTCGCCGCCGAGGTAGGCGAGTTCGGTGTCGACGCGGACCTCACCGTCGGCGGTCGTGTTGTGGTTGAAGGTGGTGGCGTACAGCACGAGGCTCGGATAGCTCTTCTTGGGGTAGAGCTCGTTCTGATAGGTCTCGTTGGCCACGTGGGGTTTGTCGCCGTTGTCGGCGTTCATCGGCACGAGGCTGAAGGCCGGACCCTGAAGCAGCAGGGCGGTGGTGCCGGCTGCGGCTTTGGTCATCAGACCGGTGGTTTTGCTGAAGACGACGGTGTACGGGGTTCCGTTGTCGGCCGTACCGGTGATGGTCAGCGCACCGGGAGTCTCGTTGCTGTTCCAGCGTACGGAGCGGCTCGGGGCTGCGGCGGCCGGCGTTTCGGCGGCGAAGAGTTCTTCGGCGCAGACGTGTCCCTGCGGGCCGGTCACGCGCAGATAGATGCTCTGGTCCGGAGTGGCGGGGATCACGATTTTACCTTTGCCGCGGGCGGGAATATCGGAGGTGATGGGTTGAAGCGCACCGTCGGGTTGGCCGGCTTCGATGGTGATCTGGTCGAAGTCGGTGAAGTCATAGCGGTTTTCGACCGTCAGTTCGATCCCTTCGGGGGTACGCTGCTGAGCAACGATGCGGAAGGGAGTATAGGCGCGTTTCATCGCGGTGTATTCGGGTTTCGGGCGGCGCCATCCGTCGATCGGGCCCCAGGGACCGTAGCCGACGATGCGTCCGTCGGGCAGGTGGAAGGTGTCGTCGATGCCGCTCCACAGTGCTCCGCCCAGACAGCCGGGATGGTAGTACATGGTGTCGTAGAGTTGCACGAGGGGCTGGCCGAAGGCGGCGCGGATGCCGGGGTCGGTAGCCAGTTCGGTGCGGTTGTAGCAGCTCAGGTGGGCATATTCACCGAAGAGTACGGGGCGTGACATGGTGTCGCAGGCGGCGACGGCGCTCAGCCACGGGTAGTGGTAGTTCCAGATGTCAGCTTGGTTGCCGCCATTGTTGTAGCCGCCCCAGCACTGGTCGTGGAAACTGAAGGGACGGGTCGGGTCGAGGCTCTTGACGGAGTCACGTACCTGCTGCCACAGCGGCGACCAGTAGGATTCGTTGCCCATTGACCAGAGGATGATCGAGGGGTGACGTCGGCCGGCCAGGATGTTGTCGACGTTGGCGCGGAGCATGAAAGGCAGGTATTGCTCATCCTGGTAGTTCCATTTGCCCCAGATGGGCGAGGCGCCGTGCTGGATCCAGCAGAGGGCGGCTTCGCATTCGACGAAGAGACCCAGTTCGTCGCAGGCGTCGAGGAACTCTTCCGAGGCGGGATAGTGCGACGTGCGGATGTAGTTGCAGTTGCCGGCCTTGAAGATTTCGGCATCGCGGCGGCAAAGCTCGGGGGTGAGGCTGCGGCCGCGCAGCGGGTGAACTTCGTGATGGTTCACGCCGTGCAGTTTGACGGGGCGTCCGTTGACGAACAGTTGGTTGCCGCGGACTTCGACCTGACGCAGACCGACGCGCTGGCGGTTCTCCTGAACGCTCTTGCCGTCGACTTTCAGTCGGGTGGTCAGTGTGTAGAGGTAGGGCGATTCGGGGTTCCACAGGTGGGCGTTGCGCACGGTGAGCCGGGTGGACGCCGGACTGCCGTTGACGGTCTGGCGTGCCGTGGCAACGGTCTTGCCGTCGCGGTCCTGCAACTCGTATTCGAGGGTGGCGGGCTGCGAGGTGCCGTTTTCGCAGGCTACTTCAGCAATGGCTTCGAGCGTGGCGTTACGGTAGCTCTTGTCGAGGGTCGTGCGCAGGTCGAGCGAGGCGATGTTGGTCTGCGGCAGGGCAAAGAGGGTTACTTTGCGGAGCAGGCCTCCCACGGTGTGGGCAGCGTATTGCGACAGGCAACTGAGCCGGTCGCTGACGGTCAGTGCCTGAACGTCGACGCTCAGTGTGTTGCTGCCGCTGTGGACAGCGCCGGTGATGTCAAACTCGAAGGGTACCATGCTCCCCTCGTGCTGGCCGATCTCCTGGTCATTGACGCGGACGGTGGCGTGCGAGCTGACGCCGTCGAAATGGATCTTGATCCGCTGGCCCTGCCAGTCGGCCGGCAGGTCAAAGGTGGTGGTATAGGTGGCGGTTTCGCCTTCGCCGACATGGAAACCCTGCATGGTCCATTCGCCGGGCACCTCGATGGGGGTGGGGGCGGTAGTCGGGGTGCGGAAATTCCACGTTCCGTTCAGACTTTGCGAGGGGGTGGTGGTCCCGGCCACGGTGTGCGGACGGGGCGACAGACGCGGCAGGCTGTTTGCCTGTGCGTGGAGCGTGAGGCTGGCCACGGCGGCCAGCAGCAGACTGGTGACTCTTTTTTTCATCGGTAGTTGAATTCGGTCTTTGTTTGGGTAGTGCAAAGATACGGAACCGATTTTGGATGATTCACGTGTCGGGCCTCCTTATTCGGGTCGGATTGGGACACGCTACCGGCTAACATGTGTACAAAACGGAACTACCCTTCGGACGGGGGCTTCCTGTATTTCGGAGGGTATGGTTTTCCGGGTCGTTCGCGGAACCGTATGGAGTGCGAAACGGCGATGGTGGCAGAAGAACTGGCGGGTCTGAAACATGGGGTGTGACGGGGGGTTAGCGGGTCAGGTTTTTGGGTGAGCGGCCGGTCTGCCGGCGAAAAACGCGCGAAAAGTATTGTGGCGACTGGAATCCGCAGGCAAAGCAGACCTCCTTGACGGAGAGTTCCGTGTGACGGAGCAGTTCGATGGCCCGGTCGATGCGTACCTGTGTAAGGTATTCCAGCGGCGAGAGGCCGAGGTAGCGGTCGAACAGTTTGCGCAGGTAGCGGCTGCTCACGCCTGCCGTGGAGGCCACTTCGATCATGGTGATGTCGTTGGCGAAGCGGTCGCGGATGCACGATATGGCAGCCTGCATGGCCGGGTCGGTGCAGAGCGGAAGATAAGTCTGGTTCAGGTAGCGGCGGAGCAGGATCAGCAGCTCGGTGTAGTAGAGGAGTACCAGCTGGGGGTAGTACTCGCGGCGTTCGTCGAGTTCGTTGACGATCTGCTGTACGGCCTGGGTGATGCGCAGGTTGTTGGCGATGCGGACCAGGCGGTTGGCTTCGGGATTGTCGGCCGAAAAGAGGGTGTGGGCGGCGCTTCCGGGCGGCACGAGGATGTCGGGCTGGAATTCGAGCTGGATCAGGGTAGCTCCTTCGGGGCCGGCTTCGAAACGATGGTCGGTGTCGGAGCCGATAATCATCATTTCGTCGCGTTTGAAGCTGGCGCTTTCGTTCTCCAGCCGCAGGATGCAGTTCCCCTTCTTGACGTAGTTGATCTCGATGCGGCGGTGGCGGTGCGGGCCGTAGGTCTCGTATGGACGGAAGGAGATGATGCGCGATACTTCGGCCAGCCGCGTGTGTTGCGGGTCGTCCGTGATCGTTTTGAGCAGTTCCCAGATGGATTGTGCCGATGGTGTCTCCTTCATCCCGATTGATGGTGTGTGTAAATCGGGACTAAAGTTAATCTTTTTACTCGGATTTGCGATGCAGGGTCAGAAGATTGATCTCGGGCCATGCGCCGAACCGGAACGGGACGGTGCCGCCGGCTCCGAGCGAAACGTACAGGGTCTGCTTGTTCTCACGGTAGGTGCCTCCCCATTCGGGGTAGCTCCAGCGGGCGGGCGTAAAGGAGCCGATCTTGAATTGCATGGCGTGCGTATGGCCCGACAGGGTCAGCTGGATGTCGGTTCGGGGAAGCACTTCGCGACGCCAGTGGGTGGGGTCATGGCTCAGCAGAATCTTGAAAGTGCCGTCGGGCACTCCGCTCAGGGCGCGCGGAAGGTCACCGCGTGAGGGGAAGGGTGGGCGGCCGCTGTTTTCGACGCCGATCAGGGCGATGCTGTCCGTGCCGCGGCGAACGATCCGTGATTCGTTGAGCAGCAGGTCCCATCCGAGGGCACGCTCCCGGTCCTTGAGCTCCGTGAGGCTGCGGGCGGCACCGTCGGGCGAGTCGTAGTGGCGGTAGGTGCAGTAGTCGTGGTTGCCGAGGACGGAATAGACACCGTCGCGGGCGTGAAGGCGCGAAAGGGTCTCCATAAAGGGGGCCAGTTCGTCGGGCGAACTGTTCACCAGGTCGCCGGTGAAGACGATCAGGTCGGGATCGGCCTGTAAGACTGCGTCGACAATTCGTTGCAGGTGGGCGGTGTCGCTGCCGAAGGTTCCCACGTGCAGGTCGGAGAGCTGGACGATGCGGTAGCCGTCGAAGGTGGCAGGGAGTCCTTCCGAAACGATGGCGGTCTCCCGGATGCGTACGTCTTTCCAGCCGCGGACGAATCCGTAGGCGAAGGCTGCGCAGGTGACAAGGGCCACCAGCCCGCCGAGGATGTTGCCGACCCATGCGGCGTGGGGAACCGCCAGCCCGATGCCTCGTCCCAACAGCGATACGAGGGTGAAGCAGAGTTTCGGGGCCGACACGCAGAGCAGCAGTCCGAAGAAGAGTCGGATCAGCCACTCCTGGTGGCCGCCGAGCATCCACAGCCCCATCGAGGCGAGTGCCGCGGCCGTGGGTAGCCAGTAGACGATGTTCCAAAGCAGGGCCGTGTTTCCGCGTACGAAGGTGAGCCAGATATACAGGTCGGGAAGCAACAGCAGCAGTAAAAAGAGGATCAGAAACAGGGTCATGGCTAAGGGTCGGGTATCGAGTTATGAGTGATAAACGGTTTTCGTTGGGTTTTTATTGGGTTGCATCGCGGCGTGTGCGCTGTCGGTGTTGCATCTGACCGAAGATTTATTCGCTGTTGATGGTTCAGTTCCCCTTTGGTGAAAGCCGTAGGGCACGGGTCTGATGAATAGCCTCAGGCTGATTGAGCGGTTTGTGGTAATCATCGTTGGCTGTCTGTCGATGCAAGGCTGCAACGGATTGCAAAAATAGGTTTTAGGATGAAAACCGGTGTGGTGGAGTGCCGCGGAAGTGCCCCGATGAGTGCCGGGAACTTCTAAATAACGCGTTGGGGACAATGGTTGCAGGGCTGAGTGCAAAGACAATGATAGCTGAAGCTTCCTGGGCCTCAGCTATCGCAGTGTTGTAACGGCCGTCGTTTATGGTAGGTGTTATGGAATCCGCGGAACTCGATGCCGGTTCTTGTGAGGGTGCTTTACAGACGGTGTATCGCTTTCATGCGAGCCGTCGTGCGCGTGAGGAACAGAGAACAAGAGCATTAGGAAGGTTCCGACTGTAATGTCAGCTGCGAAAGCGATGCTTTATGTAAAAGGTGCTATTCTATATGTAAACCAGTCTGATAAGCCTGCTCCATGGCGGGAGATCCTTCGATGTCGCCGATCTGCCAGGCGCCGACCCCATAGATGGTTTCACGTTCGATCGGGTTTTCCAGGCAGTCGAGGAAGCCTCGAAAGGCGTCGATCGTGCGCTCCATGTCGGCCACGTTTTGTTCGGCCGCAGAGATGATGAAGTAGAAGATCTTGTTTTTCATCTCCAGATAGCGGGCACAGGCCCGGTCGATCAGGGTCTTCATCTGTGCGCTGACGGTGTAGAAATAGACCGGGGTGGCCATGACGATCACGTCGGCAGCGACCATCTTTTCCAGTACGGCTGCCGCGTCGTCGTGCTGGGGACACGGCCGCTCGCCGTTGTAACAGGTGCCGCATCCGGTGCAGTAGTGGATGTTGAGGGTGCGGAGGGTTATTTTCTCGACCTGATGGCCGGCTTCGAGCGCACCGGCCATGAAACGGTCGCACAGACGGTCGGAGTTGCCGCCTCGCCGGGGCGTGGAGGAGATAATCAGAACGCGTTTGCTCATAGAGGGTTTTGTTGAGGGTGGAACACTGGGCGTTTCGCTTCGGACGGCACGTGGCACGGGGCGTGGCAGTGGGTCGAAACGGAAACACGACAAAGGTACGGAGTCGGTCGTTGCGGCGGCGTAGATGGATTACGGATTCTGTTACCTGAATTACGGGTGAGGGGAACCGGCATGCGTAGGGGTACGGGGGGATTGTGGGAGAAAGAGGTTCTCCGCGGGTATTCTCGCCGCGGGTTTGAAATGGTGGGATGCAAGGCAGGGGGCTGCGGAAGAGAGGGTGGTGTGGCGATGGCGGGCAGTGTCTGGTGCCCGATAAGGTATATCGATTCCGGATTCTCTTACCCGAATTACGGATTCCGCCCGGAACTGGGGTTGGAAACGGCTGAAAGCGTGTATCTTTGTTCAGAATGCTATACGAACGATTATGGAAAAGGAGATTCTGAACGTCGACACGGTCGATGCGTACAATAAATTGCTGGGGGTCGAGACGCTCCATCCGCTGGTGAGTGTGATCGATATGTCGCAGTGTCCGCCGATGCGCCACATGCGCTACTCGTTTGGGGTGTATGCGATTTATCTGAAAG
This sequence comes from Millionella massiliensis, assembly GCF_900104655.1. Classification (GTDB taxonomy): domain Bacteria; phylum Bacteroidota; class Bacteroidia; order Bacteroidales; family Rikenellaceae; genus Rikenella; species Rikenella massiliensis. The sequence goes on from NZ_FNWD01000002.1 coordinate 151,428, forward strand.
AGGTCAAGTGCGGAGACCTGCGCTATGGGCGTCACTATTACGATTACCAGGAAGGAACGGTGGTCTGTATTGCGCCCGGACAAGTGGTGGGAGGCGAGGATACGGGCGAAATGTTCCAGCCGAAAGGGTGGGCGTTGCTGTTCCACCCCGACCTGATCCGTGGCACCTCGCTGGGACAGCACATGAAAGAGTATACGTTCTTCTCGTATGAGTCCAACGAAGCGCTCCACCTTTCGGAACGTGAGCGGACCATGGTAGTCGAATGTTTTCTGAAGATCCGTCACGAACTGGAACATGCCATCGACCGTCACAGCAAACGGTTGATTGCCATCAATATCGAAATGCTGCTGGACTACTGCCTGCGGTTCTACGAACGGCAGTTTATCACGCGTGCAGAGGTGAATCGCGACGTGCTTACGCGTTTCGAGACGCTGCTCGACGACTATTTTGCCGGAGACCGTGCGCTGCGTGACGGTTTGCCATCGGTGCGCTACTGCGCAGGTGAATTGTGCCTCTCGCCCAACTATTTTGGGGATTTGGTCAAAAAGGAGACCGGCAAAACGGCTCAGGAATATATCCAGCTGAAGCTGATCGGTGTGGCCAAGGAGCGGGTCATGGATCCGGCCAAAACGATCAGTCAGGTGGCCTACGAGTTGGGCTTTCAGTATCCCCAGCACTTCACACGTCTGTTTAAAAAGGTGACGGGCTGTACGCCCAACGAATATCGAACGCAACGCAATTAGTTTTGTGTGCTGCCCTATAGCGTTGACGGAATAACTCCGGGCTGTTCGCGAAGGTGCGTTTTTTACTTGATTGTTTATTGGTTTATGCGGGTCATCGGTCGCTGTATGGAGGCGACCGGTGACCTGTTTTTTTAGACGAAAATGTGTAGAAAATTTCGGATGGAAATTGGGTAAATGATATTTTTAGTACTATATTTGAAAGTAAACAGGAGTGGGAAGTAGGTGATGTGGGATCCTGTAAGGTTTAAAGTCGTGCTTTTGATTATCAGGTATAAATCATAAAAATCAAGAAAATATGAAATCGAAATTTACCTGGAGCCTCTTAGGCTTGTCTCTGTTTTTTGGAATGGTCGGCTGTTCCTCCTCGAAGCAGGAGACGACAAAAATCCCTGTTATCACGATCGATCCCGGCAAGCAAATGACCGCGGAGGAGATGGCTCAATACTTTACGAACGATCGGCTGGTCATCCTGCGCGGAGCCATGCTGGGCCGGATCGACCGGATTATCGACTGGGGTGACCGTTTTGTGATTTTCGACGGCAAGGAGCAGCAGGCGGTGATCTTCGATACGACCGGGAACTGCATTGTGCAAATCAAACGGCAGGGGAAGGGCCCCGGTGAATATGTTCATGTGGGGGATTGTGCGGTCGATCCGTCGACCGACGAGCTGGTGCTTCTTGCAGACCAGCCCGGCAAACTGCTCTGGTTCGACCGTGACGGGAAATACCTGCGGGAGAAAAGGGTATCGGCCTGTATGATGGAGCTTGCGGGGTCGGGCGAGACTTGGTATGGATTGAATTGTGAAGTGTCCGGGAATACTTTGACCCGTATCGCTCCATCCGGAGAGGAGACCCCGATGCTCCCCCACCTGCCCGGTCTGCCGAATGCGAATGCCGGGAAATCACTGCACTCGAATGGCAAAACAGTATTATTGAGCCGGCCTTTCGACTATACGATCTATGCCCTGAATGAAGAGTCCGGCGAGTTTGAACCGTTGTATAAATTGGATTGGGGGAACGAAGGGCTGTCCGAGGCCCAGTTGACCGAGAGTCTGGATATGGATCAGATTCGCCGCGACCAAAAGACCTATCATGTGGCCCCCGTGGGGCAGGTGGGGCCGTATCTTTTTGTGAGGGGGATCTCTTTTCATGTGTCGTTTGGGCTGATGATCAATCCGCAGACGGGTGAGATGAAAAGTCTGGGCTGGACTACTCCGTTCGAGTCGCTGGACTGCTCAATAGGTGGGTACAATCTGGTGGAAAATCAAGACCGGTATATCGCACATGAGATTTTACCGATCATACTGGAATCCTGGAGCGAGACGTTGAAAAGCAAAGGCGAACGGAATGCCCAACTGGATTCGGTGATGGCGGCCAATACGGAACAGAATCCCGTACTGCTATTCCAGGATGTAAAATAGGAGGGGCGAGGCGAGGTTTCATCTGTTCCAACGAAGTGGCCGCAGATTTGTTGGGCCGCCAGCTTCCCGATAGTTGCAAGTATTGGATGAAGAAATTAACTTAAAACAAATGAAAGACAGTGCTTTGGTGAAGTAGATCGTCATAGGATTGTTAACCAATGCAATATGAAGAGAATCCGGCTGGAGTAGCGTGGAGCACAGCTGGGGGGGGCGAACAGACAGCGCGTCCGGTTCTTTCGAGTAAAAGAACCGGACGCGCTGCTTTGGGGAGCGCCGGGGCGGAAACTCGGTTGAGACGGTCAGCCTGGAATCCGACCGCGGCGGGCCTGGGGCGGCGGTGCTTTGGGGGCCGCAGAGCCCGCTCGCCAGAATCTGCTCGGCAGGGGCCGTGGAGCCGGGGACGCGGCACGAGGTACGGCTTATGCGTTTTGGATGGCGGCTCCGTCGTGGAACGCCTGGCCGACCACTTCGCCCAGGACACGATAAGTGTGGGTAGCCGAGTCGAACGAAAGGGGGCGGAGCTTGCCCAGATCGATCGTACCGGCCTCGTCGAGAATCGACTCGTCGGCCTGCATATTGACCACTTCACCCACAATGCGCATCTCGCCGAGGGAGGTTTCCTGCATCTCGACCACTTTGCACTCCAGGGTCAGCGGAAATTCGTCGATCACGGGCGCGTCGACGAAGGCGCTCGGGGTGACGTGTACGCCGGCGCGTTCGATTTTGTTCTCTTTCCGGCCCGACACCAGCCCGAAGTAGTCGGCCACGGTCAGGTGGTCGGCATCGGCGACGCTCACGGTGAAGGAGCCTTTGAGTTGGATGTTCTCGGTTGTTTTGTGTTTCGGGGAGAGGTTCAGGGCTACGTGGTGGGGACCGCATTGGCCGCCCCAGGCTGCGTTCATGGCATCCGGAGTGCCCTGTTCGTCGTAGGTGGCGATGATCAGTACGGGCAGCGGGGCCAGTACCGTTTTGGTGCCGAAATTCTTTTTCATGTCGATCGGTGTTTATCTCCAGTTCATAAACATTTTGACCGTCTCGGGATCGTGGTGGTCGAAGAACAGGCTCTTCCCGGTGTCGAGCGTCGCGATGGCCGCCATATCTTCGTCGGTCAGTTCGAAGTCGAAGATACGCATATTTTCCTGCATTCGTTCCGCATGGGTCGATTTCGGAATGATAATGACGTCGCGCTGGAGCAGCCAGCGCAGCGCAACCTGTGCCGTGCTCTTGCCGTAACGTTGTCCGATCTGGCTCAGCAGCGGATTGGTAAACAGTTGGTTGCGTCCCTCGGCAAAGGGCCCCCACGACATGATGCGGGTGCCGAATTCCGCCAGATATCGCTGGGCCTGGGTTTGCTGGTCGAATACGTGTGTCTCGACCTGATTGACGGCCGGGACGACCTCGACGTTGCTGGCCAGGTCGATGAAGTGGTCGGGGTAGAAGTTGCTGACTCCGATTGCGCGCAGTTTGCCTGCCCGATAGGCCTCTTCCAGTGCACGGTAGGCGCCGTATCGGTCGCAGAAGGGCTGGTGGAGCAGCATCAGGTCGATGTGGTCGGTTTGCAACTTGCGCAGGCTCTCGTCGATCGATGCCCGGGCTTTCTCGTAGCCGTAGTTCGATATCCAGATTTTGGAAACGAGGAAAATGTCGTTGCGGTCGATCCCGCTTTTGCGGATGGCGTTGCCGACCTCCGTTTCGTTGTGGTAGGCCTGGGCTGTGTCGATCATGCGGTAACCGATCCGCAGTGCGTCGCTGACGCAACGTTCGCACTTGGCGGGGCTGACTTGGTAGACGCCGTAGCCGATCTGAGGCATCTCGACGCCGTTGTTCAGGGTGATTGTTTTCATGGCGCTGACGTTGGGTTGGTGGAGGCTGGATGGATGGAACGACCCGTGCCGAACGGGTGGAAGCGATCCGTGGCAGAGAATCGGCCCAATGGGGGGCGATTCTTTCACTCCACCAACAAAGTTACCGGAATTGAGGCCGTTTCTGCTTACGTGAATTACGGGTTCGTTTACCCGAATTGCGGGAAGTGCGGAGGGTGGGCTGAAGGGTGGGGGCGTGTCGGCTACAGATAATGTCTGATAATCGGGAAATCCGGATGTAAAATTTTGAAATTCAGCTCTCTGTTTCTTTAGTTTGGCTTGGTTTTTGCCCCGCACTCTTGTTATTAACCTTTAATCCTTGATCGAGATGAAAAAGTATATCGCAGAATTGATCGGGACGATGGTGCTTGTCCTGATGGGGTGCGGTAGCGCCGTCTTTGCCGGAAGCGTCGCCGATTCGGTCGGCGCAGGGGTCGGTACGATCGGTGTGGCACTGGCCTTCGGTCTGTCGGTCGTCGCCATGGCCTATACGATCGGTAACATATCGGGTTGTCATATCAATCCGGCCATTACGCTGGGAGTCCTGCTCTCGGGGAGGATGAGCGGCAAGGAGGCGGCCGGATACATGGTCGCTCAGGTGGTTGGCGCTATCCTCGGATCGGCCATTCTCTATGTGCTGGTCGCCACCGGCGGGCACGGTGGACCGACCGCTACCGGTGCTAACAGCTTCAGTGAGGGCATGATGTGGCAGGCTTTTGTGGCCGAAGCTGTGTTTACGTTTATCTTTGTTCTGGTGGTCCTCGGCTCTACGGACGAGAAACGCGGGGCCGGGAATCTGGCGGGGCTGGCCATCGGGTTGACGCTGGTGCTGGTTCACATCGTCTGCATCCCGATTACGGGAACTTCGGTGAATCCGGCGCGGTCGATTGGTCCGGCTCTTTTCGAAGGCGGAGCGGCACTGTCGCAACTCTGGCTCTTCATCGTGGCTCCGCTGGTGGGGGCCGCACTGAGTGCCGCCGTGTGGAAAGGAATCGCCGGCAATCAAAAGTAGTGTCCCTTCGCAGTCGATAAATTTATGTTAAACAGGCAGCCTTCTCTTTGAAGAGAAGGCTGCCTGTTGTGTGTTGATTGGTCTGTCGAACGTTTTAAGGCAATGCCCGTGGGTGTTTCGTAGCTCCAGCAAGTTATCTGGACGACGAATGCAGGGTGGAGCAGGGGTGGTTGTTCTTAACGATTAAGGTAACCGGATGAGTTGATGTCTTATGCAGTTCATGCCTAAAGTCTCTGCGCTTTCCCTGCCGAGTGAGTGCTTTGGAGGTAGATACAAATTCGTTTCGCGGCTGGGAGTATCTCCGAAATGCACCGTTATTTCATTACGCTCACTTCGTCCACAAAGAACCAGGAGGGGTGGCCGATCCCGTAATGCCACGAAGGACAGGTCTTGGTGCCGACAATGTCGACCCGAATATATCTCGCTTTGACGGGCTGATCCTTGTGGGCGGTGATTTGAACGAATTTGACTTTCGGAGTGCGGTCTTCGGCAATCTCCTGCTCGCCGAAGAATTCGTAATGCTGGTTATCGCTGGAGGTGGAGTAGGTCACTTTCTCGGGCAGCAGAATCCAGGCTCCCAACTGATGCAGAAAGTCGCTTTCGACGGTGGTGAACTCCATCTCCTGGCCCAGATCTACGATGAAACTTCCGTCAACGCCTTCCCAGCCGACCCAACTTTCGACGAAGGTCGTGCCGCCAAACAGGCCGTCGGTCAGCGCCGTCTCGCCGAGTTGCCGGTATCTGGGAGCCGGGGCATTGATCCAGATGATCTTCGCTCCTTTGGCCAGGTTGACTTTTTTGCTGGGCATATACCGTTCGCGATAGAGCTGGCAGTATTCCGCCGGGGGATTGCTTCGTTCGTTGAGTGTCCGTACGTTGAAGTGGGTGCAGCGTTGTTCGAACAGGTCGAGTTTGGCTGCGGTTGCTGCAGCATCTTTTACCCCTTCGGCCCGAATGATCTCCAACTCTGCGTACTGAAGCGGAAGACGCGACAGACGTACCCGTTCGAGCAGCGTGGAGTCGTCGCATACGGCCTCTTCGGCCTGGTCGAACAGCTCGTTGTAACGTTTGCGGCAGTTGAAGTTGAGCATACCGTCTTTGTGGGTGACCGGCGAGTCGTAGATCCACAGCTCTTTCTGACTGGCCAGCAGGCCGCCTTCGAGCAGTTTCTCATATTGGTAGAGGTAGGGGGCTGCGGCGCCGTAGTAACCGTTCATGAAACTGCGCATCAGCGAGTCGCTGTTCTGATCGGGGTTCCACATCAACTTGCTGACCATGTAGGCGCGCATCTCGGGGAAACAACTCCCTTTGGAACCTCCGATCTGCGAAAAGTGCATGGTTGCGTGGTGTTTTTTGAACAGCTGGATGTTCTTCTGAAGAATCGGGAAGTTGGGAAACGGGGCGACCATATTGTCGAAGTTGATGCCGTAGTCCCAGATAAACAGGTTGTTGCTGATGGCTGACCAGCCTTCGAGCGCCCGGACGAAATCGCGTCCCGAGGCGTTGTCGGTCAGGGGCACTTCGCGTTTGCAGTCAATGTCGCAGAGCATGATGTTCACGTTGGGCAGGGGTTTGACCTCCCGCGGCGGGTGCATCGTAAAGAGGTAGGCCAGCGTCGAGAACTCTTTGTCGGGGAAACGCTCGGCCAGTCGGTTCATAAAGTGAATCAGACTGCCCGACGGGCCGCCTTCGCGTTGGTCGAGCTCCTTGCAGGCGGGGCAGCTGCAGTTGGTGAAGTTGCCGTCATTCTGGCTCACGGAGATCATCTTCATGCCGGGGTTGGCCTTGAAGATCGAATCGATCTTGGTGCATACGACTTCGAAAAGTTCCGGATTGGTCAGACACCACTGGCTGGCTTTGCCGGGGCGGCGTTCCCCTTTGATGAGGGAGTAGAACTCCGGATGACTTTTGCCGTAAACATCCGATGGCAGGATCCGTTCAAAGGTGTGTACCCAATATCCGCCGGCGAAGGTCTCCTGGGGCTCTTCGAACCGGAACCAGTCTTTGTATACGGGGTCTTCGGCCATGGCGTAGCATTGGCTCTGACGGTAGCGGAATGCCGGATTTTCGGCCAGGTCGATTGCGGGGAGGTGCACATCTTTGCTCTCGGTCAGGGTATAGGCGTTGGCTCCGTAGTAGGAGACTCCGAGATAGCGTTCGAGCAGGGTCACGACACCGTAGATCGATCCTTTGTCGCCGCCGCTGCTGATGTACAGACGGCCGTTGTCGGTTTTGAGGCGGAATCCGTCTTCGGTCAATCCTTGCTGATTGCCGTCACCGATCAGGATGTCGCCTTTTCGGGGCTGGTCAGTATCCGTTATTTCGAGTCGGGCACCGCTGATGCGTTGGACGAAATCCTGCAACAGTTCGGCGGCTCGCATGTCGGTCGGGATCGCCGGGTCTGCAATGATGCGGGCGGCGGGCTTGCCGTTTTGTACGATTTTCATCTGGGCTGACAGTGGAGTGATCGAAATCAATGCTCCGCCGAGCAGACACAACCATTTGGAGGCTTTCATATGTCAGGTGGGTTAGGGTGAGGAAGGTTGGGTTTGTCGTGGATAAAATTAGTAATTTTTTTGATACTGCCGGGGCTCTTCTGTCTGATTTGTTTGCGCGTGTATGAAATAATGATCCGCTGTTCCGAGTACAAAAAGGGCTGCATCCCTAACAGATGCAGCCCTTTTGTTGGAGGTAATGATGGATGGTGAAGAATGGCCTGTTCGGTCGCGACGTGGGGGAACGGGCTGTCTTTATTGGGCAGCCTGTTGTGCCAGGTAGGCATCGTACATGTCGAGTATCCAGGCGTCGTTTTCCTCAGCCTCTTTTTTGTGTACCTTGCCTTCGGGGCCCTTGAACCATTTTTTGCAGAAATCTTTCAATCCGGGATATTTCGGGTCCATGAGTACGGAGTTCACCAGGGTGTAGGGGTAGACAATGCCGTCGGGGTCGCTGTGAAAACGAACTCCAAAGTAGGTGACCAGTTGTCTTCGCGCCATGTTCGGGCCTGTGGCAGCCCAGACTTTCCACCAATATACGGTTGCGTTTTCCCCCACCTTGTCGACGCAGAACAGTCGCTGGAGGGTGTGGTAGCGGTCGGCAAAGTTGGGCTTGGCCAGCGGATGTGACTCCCAGCGGATACCGTCGGGGTTGTCCTCGGTTACTTCGGTGTATTCGATGCTCTCGACATCGTCAGCCGTGTATTCGATCGGCTCTTTGTCGTCGGGTGTCTTGGTGATTTTGAACGAGAAGTTCTCGGTCTTGAATACCGAACTCTCGGCGTGCCATCCGCGACGGATATAGCCGTCGACTTTCTCTCCCGATTTGAGGGTGACGATTACGTGTTGCGATTCCGGGTCTTTCTCTTTGGCCTCTGCCGGGATCAGAGTGCTGAAGGCCGCGAATAATGCTGCGGCACACAGAATAATGTGTTTCATCATGTGTTTGTTTTTGAGGGTTAGTGATCCGGATGAGTCGGGACATAATCTCGAAGCATCAGGATCGTCTTGTTGCGGTTGGTATGTGTTTGGCGAATGTGGCTTGATAGTTCAGGGTCGTCTTGAATGTAGTCGGCGATGCGCTCGCGAAAGGTGTTTTTGGCATTGCGACTGGCGGAGCCGACGCTTTGAAACGTCTGTTCTCCGTGTTTTCGCAGGTAGTAGGCCGTGCGGGATTGGCTGAGCATGCCTTGTCGGTGCCAGATTTGTATCCCTCCGTTATTGTCGATGCCGTAGCCCTTTTTCGAATAGACGCCCACGCAGATGTATGGGGTCTCGAAATAGATCCATAACCAACCGGCTTCGGCCGAGGGGATGAATTTGCGTCGATGTTCCGGGGTAGTGGCGTGCCAGCAGACAATCGAATCGATGTCGTTCAGTCGATATATCTCTTTGGTTTGTTCTTTGCGGTAGGCTTCGCGAAATAATTTTACAGAGCCGAACCGTTTCGGCAGTTTGATGCGGTCGTTTTTCCCGCATTCTATGACGGATCCGTTTTTCAGATAGATACATCCTTTGACAAAGGATGCGGCATGAACGGCTCCGAGTGTTGCAACACACAGTAGGGCTAGGAAAACAACTTTTATTGCTGACGAATGTTTCATATACAGTTGTTTGTCTATGTGTTGTCCGTAAAGATAAATAATAATTGTTGGAAATCAAAGAAATATAGGTGTTGCGTCTATTGAAATTATGGATATTGCCGGATGTGGCCAGCTGATCTCATGGATTTGTGTGAAACTATCTGTGAAACATTTTGGGTCGAAACAGCTTTTTGGGGGAAAATTATTGTGGGTTTTCAGCGGGATGAATTGTACTCCGAGCCAGTAGAATAAAGGTTTGGCACCGGATTTAACTTACTGATACACAAAATAAGAAGGCAGTCTTTTCGGACTGCCTTCTGAAGAGCGGAAAACGAGACTCGAACTCGCGACCCCAACCTTGGCAAGGTTGTGCTCTACCAACTGAGCTATTTCCGCAATAAATCTTTATTTACCAAGGTTGGGTCTGTCTTCAAACGTCTTCTCTCCGTTTCGAAAGGCTGTGTTTTATCAACTGAGCGTTTCCCGTTTGTTTGCCGCGACATTTCCTTGGCTTGCGGGTACAAATGTAGAAGGAAAATCTGAATCTGCAAAATCTCTACCGTGAAAAATGTTGGGCTGCGGAGGTAACGTGCTCACACTGAGTTGTGGTTTGATGTGTAATTTTTTGTATCTTCGTTCTGAATCCTTATTAAATCGATTATGGAACAGGTTAAATTGGAATGGAAAGGCGGCATGCAGTTCGATGCTCAGGTCGGAGATCATACGATTGTACTGGATGCACCCGAAGAGCTGGGCGGAATGAATGTCGGGGCCAGACCCAAACCGCTGCTGCTGGTGGCCTTGGCCGGATGTACCGGGATGGATATTGCGTCGCTGGCCCGAAAAATGCGTGTTGAATTCGAGAAAGTCGAGATCGAAGTTGAAGCGCAGAAAAGTGAAGAGATTCCGGTGGTGTATACCGAAATGACCTTGCGCTATAAGTTTGTCGGGCAGGGAGTGGATCCGGCCAAACCGCTGAAAATGGTGAGCCTCTCGCAGGAACGCTATTGTGGAGTGGCGGAGATGCTGCGTAAAGTGGCTCCGATACGTGTGGAGGTGTTTTTAAACGGCGAACGAATTGATGGGTGATTGAATCGGTATTCTGTTTGTTTACGGTTGCGGGGCGAGGTGTGAGGCCCGTTTAGAGCACTGGTTTGAGATCGAGCACACGTGGAAGTGTGGCACTTGCACATTGCAGGGTTGTGGCGGCTCGGCGGTGCGTGTGGGTTAGTGGGTTTTGGTGTAGATCGAGTTGCCGGAGAAGATCAGGCGCGGTCCCTGCCAGTCGATGGTGGCGAGCAGGTCGTTCCCTTCGGGAAGCATAATGACCATCACCGATTTGCTGAGTCGTCCCCAATAACCTTCGGTCACGTGGTAGGAGTCCGTCGCGATGTTGTGGGTGGTTTGCTTGTAGCTGTAGTCGCTGTGCAGTTCGAGAATGATGCGTTGCGTGGCGGTATCGGCGCTGCTGCCGACGTAACGCCCCGTAAGCCGCTGTTGTGGATTGCATTGGCGGGTGGGGTCGAAACGTCCGAAATGGGTGATGACCAGTTCGGCTGGTGAGTTCTCTGTTTCCGGATCGCGCGGGCGCAGGTAACCTTCGAGTGTAGCGTAGCAGGGTTGCATATCATCACCGGCCATGGCGGTGTAGCGTCTCTCGGCATTGAGGTTATCGCCTGTCGAGGCGATCGGCAAAATTTGGCCTGTGGCGCAGTCAGTCAGTACGGCGGCGTCGGTGTAGTAGACGTATTCTCCGCTAAAATAGAAGTCTTTGTAGGCCAGCATCGGGTCGCTGATGGTGTTGTCGGAGTTGTCCTGTGTCTTCATCAGCCCGTTGCATGCGGTGGTCAACAAAAGGGGAAGCAGAAGCAGGGATCTTTTCATTGAGCGGAGATCAGAAATCATTCATAAAGGTAAGAAGATCTGATCGATTTTCAAACGCCGTGGGAAAAATGTCGGGGATCTCTGTGGTGAAAGCGACGTAAATGAGTGCCGGTGAAACCTTCGGGTGAGATGGCGTGGGGGAAAAGTGGGACTGTTGATGCTGATCATTCTGGTGTCTTCGGGTCTTTTGCGCTGATGAGAAAAGTCTTGGGGGATGCGTCGAAAATCAGTTGGGTAGAAATAAAAAGAGCGGTTCTTTATTCAAAGAACCGCTCTTTTGTATGGAATTCCCATGAGGGATTGTAACGTCAGGAAATATTGGGGCTCCAAAGGTTCCTGTGCCGATCGGGTAGCGGGGCTTATGGCTATAGACTCAAAGAGTAACGCAAAAAGGGTAATCACAATGCATTACCCTTTTTGCGTACTTCCACTCTCTGTGACTTTGGGGCTTCCGTTTGTGGGCTAGTAGTTCTTCGTTTTGTGGTCTAAACTTTGGTCTTGGCCGTAACTCGCCGGTTTTGTTGGCTTCGGTTGTTATTTCAACCTTGGCTGTTTCGGCAGGGCTTTGTGACCTTCGTCTTAACCTTTACAAGGGATGCCTTCGGTTTGCCTCGGGGCATTGGCTCTTGTTCATCGGACTACGCTCCACTTTTTGGGGGCGCATGTCTTTTCCTTTTTCTATCAGGCTTTTTTGCTGGCCTTTATCTTTTCTTTCCTCTCTCGCGCTCTTTGCCCCCCCCGTTTAGGTCACGGAGTTAGTCTTGACGGCTGTAGTTCGGAGCTTCGCGGGTGATGGTCACGTCGTGGGGGTGACTTTCCTGCATGCCGGATGCAGTGATGCGAACGAACTTGGCGTTTTTCAGGGCTGCGATGTCTTTGGCGCCGCAGTAGCCCATGCCGGCACGCAGACCGCCGACGATCTGGTAGATGACTTCGGCGAGGCGGCCTTTGTAGGGTACACGAGCAGCGATACCTTCGGGAACGAGTTTTTTGATGTCGTCTTCGGCATCCTGGAAGTAGCGGTCTTTCGAACCGTTCTGCATGGCTTCGAGCGAACCCATACCGCGGTAGGTTTTGAATTTACGGCCGTTGAAGATGACGGTTTCTCCGGGCGATTCTTCGACGCCGGCGAACATCGATCCGGCCATAACGCAGTCGGCTCCGGCGGCGATGGCTTTGACAACGTCACCGGTGTAACGGATACCGCCGTCGGCGATCACGGGCACGTCGCTGCCTTTCAGGGCCGATGCCACGTCGTACACGGCGTTGAGCTGGGGTACGCCGACGCCGGCAATGATGCGGGTGGTGCAGATCGAGCCCGGGCCGATACCGACTTTCACGCCGTCGGCTCCGGCTTCGACGAGCATTTTGGCTGCGGCTGCGGTGGCTACGTTACCCACCACGACGTCGAGGTCGGGATATTTGGCTTTGACTTCCTTCAGTTTTTCGATCACGCCGCGGGAGTGACCGTGGGCGGTGTCAATAACGATGGCGTCGGCTCCAGCCTCATAGAGGGCGGCTACGCGGTCCAGGGTGTCGTGGGTGACGCCCACGCCGGCAGCTACGCGCAGACGGCCTTTGGAGTCTTTGGCTGCGTTGGGGTTGTCCTTGACTTTGGTGATGTCTTTGTAGGTGAGCAGGCCGACGAGTTTGCCGTCGTTGTCGATGACGGGCAGTTTTTCGATCTTGTTGTTGAGCAGGATCTTGGCTGCTTCGGTCAGGTCGGGGTTGTGGGTGGTGACCAGGTTGTCTTTGGTCATCACTTCGCTGATTTTTTTGCTGTAGTCGGTCTGGAAGCGCAGGTCGCGGTTGGTGACAATGCCGATCAGTCGGTTATCGTCGTCGATCACGGGGATACCGCCGATCTTGTTTTCGTGCATGAGCGCTTTGGCGTCGCCTACGGTCCCGTCGGCTTTGATGGTGATGGGGTCGTAGATCATGCCGTTTTCGGCGCGTTTCACTTTGCGAACCTGATGGGCCTGGGCCTCGATCGACATGTTTTTGTGGATCACGCCGATACCGCCCTGACGAGCGATGGCGATGGCCAGGTCGGCTTCGGTCACGGTATCCATGGCGGCCGATACGATGGGGGTGTTGATCGGAACGTTGCGGGAGAAACGTGATGCGACGCAAACTTCGCGCGGAAGAACTTCGGAGTAGGCGGGGACGAGGAGCACGTCATCGAAGGTGAGGCCCTCGGCTACGATTTTTTCATCTAGGAACGACATAGTGGCTACCGTTTAATAAATTTGAGCAAAGATAACATTTTTGCCGGGATTGCTGGCGGGTCAGGCAAAAAATGGTGCAAGTTTTTCGAGCAGGGCGCGGGGCGGACGGCAGGCGGTCTTCGTGTCGGCGTGCATAAAGGCCAGTGTCACAGCGCCTGTGGTGATGAGTTCGTTGCCGGGCCGGTAGACTTCGTATTCGAAGCGGATCTTGACGCCGGGCATCTCTCGCAGGGTGGTGCGCACGGTGAGCAGGTCGTCGTAGTAGGCGGGATTCTTGTAGTTCACCTCCACCTTCAGGACGGGAAGCATCACACCATTGGCTTCGATTTCGGCGTTCGGGAGGCCGATGCTGCGCATGAGTTCTGTGCGTCCCATGTCGAACAGTTCGACGTAGTGGGAGTGGTAGAAGAAGCCCATGCGGTCGACATCGCCGTAGGGTACGCGGAATTGCGTGTCGTAGGTAATCATGGTGCGGGGTCGGATTTTCGGTTCACTTATACTACAAAGATAGGGAATGACGGGTGCAGAAAAAACAGATCAGCATAATTTTTAGAGGGTCGGAAGGGACTGTTGGTAAAAAAAATGACGGGCGACATCCAAAACGGAGCGTTGCTGCGTCTATGTAAACGGAAAGGCCTTTCATTTGTAACCTTAGTTTGTAATGTTGTTTCAAAAGTGGGTTCCGGATCGATGGAGGGGTGAATGCCTATGTCTGCCTGTCGGACAAAACTGAAAATACCTCTTGGAACATACTGATTGAAACGTAATTTCGATGAAAGTATGAAAATACGAAATTTACTCTGTGTGGCGGCGGCTGTCGGCGTCTGCTGCGGAACGGGCGTGGCCCGTGAGACCGGTAAACGGGTTGAAGTCGAGCTGCAAAATGCAGGCGACAGTGTTGTGGCGATCTGGTATGCCGTCGGTGGGAGGGTGCCGCGCAATGGCGACATGAAGCCAATAGCGATGCGGAACGGGTGCTTTGCGCTCGATGTCCCGGATTCCGATTCGGTCTATGAAGTGTTGTTTTACCCGGCGGTGGCCGCAGAGAACCATGGACGTAGGCCGGGAAGGGGCTGGGTGGCTGAAACGAAGTTGTGTCGGTTCTATCTGTTCCCTCACGAGCGGGCTCGAGTGCAGGGCGAATTGAGTGATTCGATCCTGCGCTGGAGCGTCAATACCCCTTTGTATGAACGAAAGCACGCTGTTGAGCGGGGCGAGTATACGGAACTTCGGTTAAAGGAGTTTTGGATTGAGCGGGAGGCAGAGCAGCTGCTTGCGGCTGGCGCCTCGAAAGATACGATCCGAGAGGCGTTTGCCCGGTCGAGACGGTGGCAGAATGCGAAAAGGGATTGGGAACGGGCGTGGTTCGAACAGCATCCGAATGAAGATTTGGCGGCTCTCTATCTACTGCGGGCAGGTGGAGACGGTTCGTTCGATTCGCTGTATATGCAGCTCGGCGTGGAGGTGCGCAACGGACGGTTGAAACCGCTGTTGGATCGCCGGATGGCGGCCTATCGGCAAAGGGTGGCCTCCGAAGAGGCGCGTCGACGGATGATGGAAGCGAAAGAGATGCAGGCGCCGGATTTTACTCTGCCGGACGTGACAGGCAATCCGTTTAGGCTCTCTTCGATGTTTGGCGGCGCGAAGTATGTCGTGCTGGACTTCTGGGGGACGTGGTGCGGCTGGTGTGTCAAGGGGCTGCCGCAGATGAAAACCTGTTATGCGAAATATAAGGAGCGGGTGGAGTTTGTCGGGGTGGACTGTAACGAGCCGGAACAAGCCTGGCGCCAGGGGCTCGAACGTTATCAAATCCCGTGGCTCGGTGTGTGGGTTGGTGAGAACCGAACGGTTCAAACGGCCTATGGCATCGAAATGTATCCGACCAAAATCGTGATCGATCCGTCGGGACGGATCCTCAAACGGTTCGAAGGCGAAAGCGAGGAATTTTACCGCTATCTGGACGAACTGTTGGGCGGAACCCGGTAGTCCCGCAGGAGGGTCTGTGGTCGGTGCTTAGCTGCCTCAGCGATAGCGGCGGTGGGGGGGGGGGGTAGCGCTCCATATGGCCGCGCAGCAGGGCGAGGCGCGCGGAGTCGGTCAGGTCCATCTGCACGGGCACGATGGCGACGTAGCCGTTGCGCAGGGCCCATTCGTCGCTCTCCTGTGCATCCTGCTCGAAGTTGTAGAAGCGTCCGGACATCCAGTAGTAGTCGCGGTTGTTGGGGTCGGTGCGGTGGATGAAGTCTTCGCGCCAGTTGCCGCGGGTCTGGCGGCAGACCCGTATGCCCTGGATCTCGTCCAGCGGAATGTTGGGTATGTTGACGTTCAGACACAGACCGGCAATCCGTTCGGCAGGCATTTCCAGCACCCGGGCGATGATCTCCCGGCCGTAGTGGACTGAAGCGGTGAAGTCGGCGGCCGGTGAATGGTCGGTCAGCGACAGCCCGATCGAGGGGATGCCGTATAGGGCGGCTTCCGTGGCGGCGCCCATGGTGCCGGAGTAGATGACGCTGACGTTGGCGTTCGAGCCGTGGTTGATGCCCGAGAGAACCAGGTCGGGGACGCGGTCCTTCAGCACTTCGTCGAATCCGATCTTGACGCAGTCGACGGGCGTGCCGGTGCAGGAGTAGATCTCGATGCCGGGTTCGCAACTGACGGTGTTGACGAACAGCGGTCGGTGCATGGTGATCGAGTGCGACATGCCGGAGTAGCTCTCGTTCGGAGCTACGGCTACCACGTCGCCGAATTCGGCGGCCAGTCGGATAAGGGCGGCGATGCCGGCGGCTTGATAGCCGTCGTCGTTCGTAACGAAGATCAGGGGGCGTCCGGAAGTTTTCATGGCGGTTGCGTCTGTTGGTTCGGTTTTCGGGAGACAAATTTACCCAAAATATTTTGCCTGTTGTGATTTTATCGTTACTTTTGCGTCGCTTTTGTGTAGGAATCTCTTATGGAGAGCGGGGAGATAATGGGGCAGTGAACCCCGTTTGTTTTCCGGTAACGGAATATCCTGGCGCTCATCGGACACCGTAACATTCCGCACCTTAACCACTTTTAGATTTAGTTCCACACAATGAACAATCTGATCGCAGTAGCCCAAGAGGCTTTCAAACAGGAGACCGCCGAAGTCCCCGCATTCAAGGCTGGTGATACCATCACCGTAACCATCAAAATCCGCGAAGGTAACAAGGAACGTCTGCAAAACTTCCGTGGCGTCGTGCTGCAGCGTCGTGGTTCGGGCGTGACCGAAACCTTTACCATTCGCAAAATCTCGGATGGTATCGGTGTTGAACGTATCTTCCCGGTAAACTCGCCGACCATCAGCAAAATCGAGCTGAACAAAGTTGGTGTCGTTCGCCGTGCACGCATCTACTACCTGCGTGACCTGACCGGTAAGAAAGCACGTATCAAAGAAAAGAAACTCGTTAAATAGTTTCCGATCTGCTGGGATACTAATTGGCGAGCCTTGCATCCGATGGGTGCAAGGCTCGCTTTTTTTGTGTCGTCGTCGAAATGGGGGCGTGGGATGTGTGAGGCTGACTGCTCCCGGAGGTGGTGAGGCGGGTTGGAGGGCTTTATTCGGACGGGTCAGTTTGCGGTTTCCATGGAGAACGAGAAGAAGATGTCTTTGGCCGGAGTCAACTGATTGTTGGTCGGGGCAATGCGAAAGGGGGTAGCTTCGGACGTACTGTCAGGTCTGGGGAGATTGTGAATGTGCGGCAGGTCGTCGCCGGGGTGGAACGATGTGGCGGGGGCGTGTCGTTCAACGGGCAGATCATACCTGGAGGAGTGTCGGCCCGAAGAGGGGGAATGTTTAGCAACATGGACCGAACTGCGTTTGGGCAGGCGGGTGATGTCGGTCGTCGTTGGGGAATTTTGGGTAGTTGTGATAGATCGGGCGGGATGCCGAGAGTGTGGAGCTGCCGCTGCGTAATATGGTGTGCTGAACGATGAAGTGTGGCAACCGGTCAGAGTTGCCGTTATGCCGAGGGCGAGAAGCAGAAAGGGCTTGTCCATGGTGTCTTTCGTTTTGTGGCCGGGGGGGCGGTATGCACAAATAAAAAGCGTGGGCTTTGAACCTTATTTGCTATCCCGGTATCGCCAAACACCATGCAACCAAATAAGTAAAGCCCACGTGTCACCACGTGAGCGTTACCGCTTTACTCTTGGTTGCTACGAAAATTGGCGATTTTGGATAGCAAGAAGAAAAGCTAACGCTTCTTTATGTAGTATGTACGTCCGTTCGTCCTGCAAGCAGACTGTTTCGTGGGGTCTGAACTTTGCGTATCCGTTGCGAAACGAGATTGACCGAGAGAGAATCCTGGGATGGGGGGCTTATCGAGTCGTAGCGTCACGCTCTTTCGTAGCGAATATGCGTTTGCTGGACGATGTTGTTATGCCATATGCTGTTGGTCTTAATTTGAAACATGCTCCCATTCATTCGGTTTGTGCGGGCTGTGGAGACCGTGTGGAACTTTTTATTGCATCGTCTCGGTACCGCGTAGTGGATGAAAGGGAGATCGGTCATTCGTCACAACAGGCATGTTATGCTGTCGTTTCTAGGGTTAAAGATAACAAAAAAAAGTATTCTTGGGCGTTTTTGCCCCAAAATATAGATGATGCAGGCGGCGAGGGTGACGGGCAATCTTCTGGAGACAGAGGTTGCCCGTTCGGTCATCGCCGGTCACCGGTGCTCGCCAACGGTGGCGGAGGATTAGTCCAGCTGGACCAGTTCGTACTGCTGGCTGCCGAGGCCGATCGTTTCGCCGTATTCGAGCGTGTGCATACCGTGGCGGGAGTCGATGCGTTCGATCAGATGGATCTTGCCGTGATCTTCCGAAGCACGCACCAGGTCGGTGCAGGCTTTGTCCAGCGCCACCGGGTCGAGCGAAGCCAGAATGCCGATGTCGCCCATCTTCGGGTCTTCGGGCGAGGAGTCGCAATCGCAGTCGACCGACAGGTTGTTGGCTACGCTGATGTAGAGAATCCGGTCGCCGCAGTGGTCGGCAACGGCCTTGGCCGCTTCGGCCATCGACTCCAGAAAGTCGTCCTGCTCGGGGAGGTTGTTCCACATCTCGGCCGTATTTTTGGTTTTGCCGGCCGTGTGGATCCACGCCTTGCCGCTCGACGAGGCGATGCCGATCGACATGTTCTTGATGGCGCCGCCGAAACCGCCCATGGCGTGACCCTTGAAGTGCGACAGGATGATCGTGAAGTCGTAGTTCGGGTAGCTCTGTCCGACATAATCCTCCGTGAGGTGTTTGCCGCCCGTGACCGGCAGGGCGACTTCGCCTTCGGCGTCCATGATTTCGACCGGTGCAATAGCTGTAAAACCGTGCTCTTCGGCGGCTTTCAGGTGTGCTTCCGTCTGTGAACGTCCGCCCTGGTAGGCGGTGTTACATTCGACGATGGTGCCGTCGACCAGTTGTACGAGGTCCTTGATCAGAGCGGGTTGCAGAAAGTTGTGGCCGCCGGGTTCGCCGGTCGACACTTTGACCGCTACCTTGCCCTGCGCCTCGCGACCGAGGGCCTTATAGATGTTGACGAGATTTTCGGCCGAAATCTCCTTGTACATGTAGACTTTGGGAAGGTCCGTCTCTTTTTGCGCGCAGGAGCTGAGCGTGGTCGCCCCCGCAAACAGCAGACAGCCGAGTGTCAGTGGGATGATCCGTTTCATGTGGTTGTGGTATTTGAGTTAAAAATTCAGTTTGACGCCGAACATGGCGGTGGCGCGGGGCATCGGGAAGCCGGCGTTGATTTCGTATCGTTGGGCCAGGAGGTTCTCGCCGCGCCCCCACACGGTCAGCCAGGAGTTGATCCGGAAGGATGCTTGCAGGTTCCACAGTGTGAAGTCTTCGGTTTGTCGCGGGTCGAGCGAGGTGTAG
Organism: Millionella massiliensis; assembly: GCF_900104655.1. GTDB lineage: Bacteria > Bacteroidota > Bacteroidia > Bacteroidales > Rikenellaceae > Rikenella > Rikenella massiliensis. Next base: position 170,537 of record NZ_FNWD01000002.1, read on the forward strand.
AGGCCGGCAATGTATTGGATACCGGTAGAGAGGTACCACCGTCCGCGCGAGAAGTCGACGCTGCCGTAGAGTTTATGCTCGGGCGAGGCCAGAACGGGATTCTCCATGTGCAGGTAGCTGTAGTTGGCCGAGAAGGACCAGACGGGCGAGAGACGATAGCCGATTTGGGCTTCGACACCGGCGTTTTCGATGCGGCCGGTGTTGATGTTCATTGGACGACCGTCTACCGGTACGCGCATAATCAGGTTGTCGCCGTTGATGTAGAAAAGGTTGACGCCGTAGCTGAGCCGATTGTCGAGCAGCTGTTGGCTGTATGAAATTTCGTAGCTCCAGAGGCTTTCGGGTTTGAGGTCGGGGTTGGCCGGGCGGAACATGTACATCTCGCGGATGGTGGGGTAGCGGAAACCCTTGCTGGCCATCAGTTTGAGTTGTGCGTTGTGTGGCAGGGTGAATGACAGACCAGCCTGCGGGACCCATTCGGTGCCGACATGCGAGTGGTGGTCGAGACGCAGACCGATGTCGAAGGTGAGCCACGAGGCGAGGGTCTGGCGAAAATCCACATATCCGGCTACTTCGTCCTGGGTTTTGTCAACCAGCGGCTCTTCCGTTCCGTCGAGGTACCGGTTCCAGGAGCGGCCGCCGAAGTGGAAGTAGTCGACGCCGACGGTCAGCCGGTTGCCGCTGAACAGACGCGCGCTCTGGTACCAGGACAGGCCGAACATCTTGTCGCGCGACTCGAACCGGTAGTCAAGCGGCGTTTCGTCGGGATGGTAGCCGTCGTTGATCCAGTGGTCGCCCCAGTTGGCGAAGAAACTGAGCGACCCGGAGGTGTGCTCGTAGTCGTTCTCGAGGGCCAGCGAGGCCATGCCGCGAGTGATCCGTTGGTCGTTGTCGATCAGCGGGTCGAAGGTCTCGCCGGGATTCGATGCGTTGAAGTGGGTCACGCTGACGTCGCCCCACAGGTTCCAGTGGTCCGAAAATTCGTAGCCCAGCTTGGCGTAGCCGCTGTATTGTTCGAACCCCATGTCGGGTCGGTGACCGTCGGTGCGGTTGTAGGAGGCGCTGAGGATGCAGGTGAAGCGGCCTTTGCGGATGCGGTTGGTCACTTCGCTCTGGAAGGTGTTGTAGGAGCCGTAACCGAGGTTGGCGTGGGTTTTGACGCCCTCTTCCTGCATTTTGCGCGTGACGATGTTGATAACGCCGCCCATGGCGTTCGAGCCGTAGAGTACCGATGCGGGGCCGCGCAGCACTTCGACGCGTTCGGCGATCATGCCCTGGTAGGCGTCGGAGATGGGGTGTCCCATCAGACCGGCGTACTGCGGGTGTCCGTCGATCAGAACGAGCATGCCGGTAGTGGGCAGCCCGGCCTGAGGTGAACCGCCGACGCCGCGCAGGGAGATCTGTCCGGCCGAACCGCCCGAAACGCCGTAACCCATCAGGCCGCGTCCGGTGATGAACAGGCCGGGAACCTGTTCGGTCAGCAGGGGCAGCAGCGACGGGGTGTTGCTGCGTTCGATCTTGTCGCGACCGACGATCGATAGGGTCATCGGCAGGTGGCGGATGTCGGTGCGGTTACGGGTCCCGGTGACGACTACTTGGTCAGTCGTGAGGGTGTCGAGTGTCGGGCCGGCGATCGTTTGCGTCGCGGCTGCGGAGGTCTGTGCTGCGACGGAACCACATAGGGCCATGCTGGCCAGCAGGAGGAGTGAGTGCTTTTTCATCGCAACAAAGGTATGTCGGTTTATGATGCTATAAGTTACGCATATTACGGCGAATTTTACCCCGATTCCGGTTTTTGCGTGTCTTGCGTGAAAAGTACAGCTCTTCGGGACGTTAATGAAGTGCGTTTCAGATGATGATGATTAAGGGGGGCCTGTTGATTTCGAGTGCTGTTCCGAGTGTTTGCGAGGGGGGATGTTGTTATTGGTTTGCCTCCGAGATAGTTGAGACGTTTTTCCTCACGCTGAAGGCGTGTCCGGGAACAATGTTGCTGCCGGGAGCCTCGGTTCACTCGTGCGAGGGCGCGGTCTCGGGGATCGAATATTGGTGATGTGGGGCGGTCTGAGTATAATACAATAAAAGAGCCTCTCTTCGGAAAGGGAGGCTCTTGTCGAGATGGTGGCGGTGCGGACGAGACTCGAACTCGCGACCCCCTGCGTGACAGGCAGGTATTCTAACCAGCTGAACTACCGCACCAGTTTTTCTCGATTGCAGTGCAAAGGTAGTGGTTTTTCTGATTTCTCCAAACCTTCGGCGTAATTTTATTCCTGATTTTTGAAGAAAGAGAATTGGACGCTGCCGTAACTCCTTCGCTCATAAAAATTTGGGTGGTCGGAAAAATTTTTCTCGGCGGAGTGTTCCAGAATGAAAATTCCATCGTCACGGATGAATCCGCCGCCGAGTACCAGGTCGGGCAGACTTTCGACCCCTTCCATGTCGTAGGGTGGGTCGGCAAATACCAGGTCGAAACTGTCTGCGTGGGCCATCCCTTTCAGGTAGACGAAAACGTTGGTCTTGATGCTTTGAATCTGAGCGAACCCGAGCTCTTTGGCGGTCGATGCGATGAATCGTTGGTGGATGGGATTCATCTCGACGGAAACGATGCGCTGTGCGCCGCGCGAAGCAAATTCGTAGCTGATCGAACCGGTGCCGGAAAAGAGGTCCAGTACCTCGACCTCCTCGAGGTCGTAGAGGTTCTGAAGTACGTTGAAGAGGTTCTCCTTGGCGAAGTCGGTGGTCGGGCGGGCTCTGAAGTTGTGGGGCGGATTGATCTGTTTCCGCCGGCGGCTGCCTCCTATGATGCGCATATCTCGCGGACTCGTTGTTGGTTGTAATAGGTGATTTCGCGTGCGTCGACCTGGTCGAAGTAGCGGATGAAGAAACTGCGCAGGCGTTCGGCGCCTTCGCCGGTGAGGATCAGCCGGTAGTTGGTGAATCCGTCGTGCTTGATGAGTTTCTGGATGTAGTAGAGAAGCTCTTCGGGGGTGTCGACGGGGATGGTTTCGGCTGCATACAGACGGTCGTGACAGATGGTCAGGTGTACGAGGTTGCCGTCCAGTATGGCGTGGATGTGGTTGGGTGGTGTGGCCTCGAGTTCGAGCAGAAGCGGGTGGTAGAACAGTGCCCCGGGGTATAGTTGCAGCAGTCCGGCGACCATGTTGGGATCGGCTTGCCATACGGCGGCGGCCTGACCGGAGAGCAGGTTGTTGGTGAGGGTGGTCATGCCGGGGGTGTAGAGGTTGGCTGCCGTCAGGTATTGTTCGGCGCGCTCGGGCTCGAACAGGGGCTGCGGTATCAGCAGCACCTGGTCCGTGGAGTAGCCGATGAATACGCGGTTGATGGGTGGATTCACGGCAGTTAGCATGGGTTCGCGGGTGAGGATCGTTGCCATGTCGCTGTCACGGTAGGTGACGGATCGGAGGATGGCTTCGCTGCCCATGCCGGCGGGCGCGATGTCGAACACGACAAAAGAAAATCCATCCAGGCCGACCTGGATGGATAGTTCTCTGCTTCTGGTATAATGCTCGGTTATTTCCTGCATTGAAGTGTGTTTCGTTATCGGTGTTGTCCGGGGTGGATGTGCTCACGCCCCCCCCTGCACCCCCGACGGGAGGGATTATTCGCCGTCCCAGTTACCGGCTTCGTTGGTGGTAGCGGTGAGCGAACCGACTTTCAGACCGTCAGCGCGGCTGAGGGTGTTGATCTGGTAGTCGCGGAAGTTGATGAGTTCCTGTTTGTCGAGGTCACCGAGGAAGGTGGGGTACTGAGCGAAGGCTTCGAATACGGGAACGACCACTTTCGATTCGGTTTCGATCGAGGCGGTGTCCATTACGAACTGCTGCATCGAGCCGGTAGCTTCGACCGAACCGGGGATGTAGCGCAGGTTGTTCACGTCTTGGAGAACTTCCGGGCTGATGAACTGGATGGTATCTTTGACAGCCACCTGGAATTTTTCGACGCTCACGCGGCCCTGTGCAACGGCCAGCGAGTCGTCGGCCGATCCGATAGCGTGTTCGAAGGTCAGCGAGTCGTATTTCACGAAGGCGATCAGCGAATCGAAACTCGGGGTGAATTTCAGGTATTTGTTACGGTAGGCACGTTGTGCGGTACGGATGTCTTTGAGGCGTTCAACGACTTTGGCTTCGCGTTCTTTACGCATCCGCTCGAATTCCAGCGGTGTATTGAACAACGAGTAGAGCCACCACACCAATGCTCCGATCGCTACAAGCAAAATGATTTGAAGAAGAATTTTTTTCATCTTATGATTTTAGTTAAGTTTGTTAGCGGTTAGCAGCAACAGCGAGCCGTCCGACTCTGATAAATCCCGATGGAATCCATGTCTTTGAGCAGCCATATTGCGACCCAAATATACGGCAATTTCTCTTTCACACCAACTGCTGAGCAAAAAAAATTGATTGAGGCGCTGGGCGACTATCTTGCTTCGGGCGATGAGAGTGCCCTTTTTCTGATTAACGGCTATGCCGGGACGGGCAAAACGACCGTCATCGGGGCACTGGTCCGCACCCTGCATCAGATGGAGCTGCCTTGTGTGCTGATGGCTCCGACGGGGCGTGCGGCCAAGGTGATGAGCCTCTATGCCGGGGCCGAGGCGCGGACGATCCACAAGACGATTTATCGAGAGCGGACGATCGGCGGGGCCGAAGGGTCGCATTTCGACCTCAATTTCAACAAGGCTCACGATACGCTCTATATTGTGGACGAGGCGTCGATGCTGACCGGTCGCTCCTCTTCGTTCAGCGGCGAATCGTCCATGTTCGGGACGGGTGACCTGATCGAGGACATGTTCGACTACATCCGCCTCGGACGGCACAACAAGGTGATCCTGGTGGGTGACCAGGCGCAGCTGCCGCCGGTCGGGTACTCCTATTCGCCGGCCCTGAACCCCGAATATATGACCAAATACGGGGCGGTCTGGAATTTTAATCTCTCCGAAGTGGTGCGTCAGCAGAGCGATTCGGGGATACTCTTCAACGCCACGCAGATTCGGGCCATGATCGAGGCCGAGTTTGCCGACATCCCGGGGTTTGACCTGGCGTTTCCGGATATTCGGCGGATCGACGGGCGGGATCTGATCGACGAGATCGATTCCTGCTACGGACGTTACGGGCAGGCCGAAACGGCTGTTATTACGCGTTCCAACAAACGTGCCAACCACTATAATCAGGGGATCCGGCGCACGATTCTGGATTATGACGAGGAGATCGGTTCGGGCGACATGCTGATGGTGGTCAAGAACAACTACCACTATGTGGAGCGTGATCCGAATGCCAAGATGGATTTTATTGCCAACGGCGACATTGCTCGGGTTCACAGAATCTACAAAACGCGCGAAAAGTACGGTTTCCGCTTTGCCTATGCCGAGTTGGAATTTCCGGACTATGATTATACGATGGAGTGCTGGCTGCTGCTGGATGTGCTCTATTCCGAGGCTCCGTCGTTGACGCGCGAACAGCAGTCGCAGCTCTTTCTGGCCGTGGAGCAGGAGTATGCCGATATCAAGCAGAAGGGCAAACGTTACAAGGCGGTGATGGGAGACGAATTTTTCTGTGCGCTGCAGGTCAAGTTCGCCTATGCGATTACGTGCCATAAGGCACAGGGGGGGCAGTGGTCGGCCATCTTCCTGGATGTGATGCTTTTCGGGAACGAACTGATGACGCTCGACCTGCTGCGGTGGTTATACACGGCGGTGACTCGCGCCACGGAGCGGCTCTATCTGGTTAATTACGATGATCGTTTCTTCCTCGAAAACGACGAGTAGACTCTTCGTTTAACCATATAATATAAGTGCAAGCAGCCCTTCGACCTTCCTGCTTTAAGGGATTGGTCGAAGGGCTGCTCCGTATAGGACTGGCGCGCCGGCTCAGGATGGGTCTGTTTCAGTCGGCTTGTCCGATTCGGTCGGCGGATCGAGCAGGTGGTACTCGATGTAGTAGATTTTGATGAGCAGCAGGAAGCCGGAGATCAGCAGCGGCCCGAAGATAATGCCCCAAAATCCGAACAGCGGGATGCCCAGGATGACGCCGAAGATGACCACCAGCGGATGGGTATCGGCCGCCTGTTTCATCAGGATGATGCGGCAGAGGTTGTCGACGTTGGCAACCACGAGGACGGCTCCGCCCAGCAGGACGATCCCCTGCCAGATGGCGCCGGTCGAGAGGAGGTAGATACTCAGCGGAATGGTGACCAACGCAGTGCCCAGCATCGGGACGAGGCCGAAAACGCCGGTCAGGAAGGCCCAGAACAGGATGTTGTGGATGCCGACGATCCAGTAGAGCAGGGCTGCCGTGGCGGCCTGGGCGATCATGATGACGGGGATGCCGATGGCGTTGCTGAAGATGGTGGTTTTGGCTTCGCGGCGGATCAGCCGGAGGCTCTCTCCGCTGAAGGGAACGTAGCGGTAGAGGTGGCTCTCCATGTTGCGTCCGGCGGAGAGCATGAAGTAGAGCAGCACCAGCATCAGCAGGATGTTGGCGGCGAAACTGTAGGTGGTATTGATCAGCATCGAAACGAAGCCGGTGAAGAAGCTTCGGTATTCGGCGAGCAGTTTGGCGGGTACGATCTGGTAACCGGTGGTGTCGTTGATTTTGGAGATCAGGCGATCGAAAGTGTCAATGATTCGGGAGGTGTCGACACGCGGGATTTCGGAGGCGATGACTTCGAAGACGACGTATCCTATGCCCAGCAGAATAACACAGGTGGCTCCGACCAGCAGGAGCGAAGCGGCCCATTTCTTCCAGTGGCGTTTTTCGGTGAGGAAAAACAGCGGTGGACGCAGCACGACGTAGAGGGTCGTGGCGCCGAGGAATGCACCGACGAAGAAGTTGAGTTGCCAGAAGATGATGATTCCGAGGGTGACCAACACTCCGAGGAACAGCAGCTGGCGAAAAAACGGGTTGTTGTGTGAGGCACTTTGCGGCATGGCGGGGGTGTTTGGCGTATCGCACGAATTAACCGAGCAGCAGCGAGGGGTTGTTCAGATCGCCCGTGTGGGGATCGTTCTGCTGGAGCGGGTAGATCAGGATGAAGCTGTTGTCGTGGGCGTACTTGTTCAGGTATTCGGGCACGGCGTTCATGTTTTTGTCGTAGGAGAGGCCGCCGCGCCGGCTCATCACGGCCAGAATGATGTCATTGGCCTTGATCTCGCGGAAGAGGATCAGGAAGTCGTTCCAGTCATTGAATTCGTTGAACTCGGCTTCGATCGGATTCTGGGCATGGATGGCGCGGATGCGTTCCAGCGTGTGGGCGGGGGCGTAGAAGACGACTTTGGTGTTGGTATTGCGCCCCATGTTCCACACTTTCAGCATCCACAGGGCAAACCCGAGCTCATATTCGGCACGTTCCGGAACGAATACCAGCAGGCGTTGGGCGGTCGAAAGGGGCTGGACGGGCTTATATATAAGTGTGGTGATGTTGTTCCGGGTCAGGATGGTTTCGGTGGTGGCGCTGGGGAAATGTGAGGTGTCGTCCCGGGGGTCCAGGCCGAGGATCAGGTCGCTGATTTTCTGTTCGTGGATGATGCTGATAATGGCATTGGCCGTGTCGGAGTCGTAGCGCAGCAACTCCTGCATGACGCTGTCGGTGGCGGCGGCGGTCATGACCGATTTTTCCAGCAATCGACGGCCCTGTCGGTCGGCGGTATCGTTGGATGCCCGGTCGTTGGTGACCACGTGTAGGGCGTAGAGTCCGTTCCGGTTGTGTTTCGACTTGACGGTGACGCTCAGGTGAACCAACTCTTCGGCGGTCTCGGGGTGGCTCACGGGGATCAGAATCCGTTCGTCGAGGGCGTCCTTGCCCGAATCGGAGTTCGACTCGTGGGTCTCGAGCAGAGCGATGTTCCGGGCTCCGCGCTGGGTCACGAACGAAGCGATGGTGCAAGTGATCAGGATCATCAGAATCGTACCGTTCAGCACGCTCTCGTTCAGCAGGCGGATCGGTTCGCCGGTCTCGGTATGGCCGGTGATGACGTTGTAGCCGACCATCACGGCAGCCAGTGTGGCGGCGGCCTGGGCGTTGCTCAGACCGAAGATCAGACGGCGTTGGTCGATGCTGTATTTAAAGGATTTCTGCGTGGCGTAGGCGGCCAGGAATTTGGCTACGGTGGCCACAACGGTCATGACGAGGGCGACCTTGATGGTCTCGAAGTCCTTGAAGAAGGCGCGGTAGTCGATCAGCATCCCCACGCCGATCAGGAAGAAGGGGATAAAGATGGCGTTGCCCACGAACTCGATCCGGTTCATCAAGGGCGAGGTGCGGGGGATGAGGCGGTTCATCGAGAGGCCGGCCAGGAAGGCGCCAATGATGGGTTCGATGCCGGCGGCCGATGCCAGAAAGGCCCCCAGAAAGACGATGGCCAGCACGAAGATGTATTGCGAGACGTTGTCGTGGAAGCGTTTGAAGAACCACCGTCCGAGCAACGGGAAAAGAATCAGGATGATGCTGGCGAAGAGTACGAGCGAGATGCCGAGGCGGATCCAGAAGCTGTTGTCGACCGATCCGGCCGAGAGTCCGACGATGATGGTGAGCACCAGCAGGGCCAGGGTGTCGGTGATCATGGTGCCGCCGACGGTGATGGTCACGGCCGGGTTTTTCTGTACGCCGAGTTTGCTGATGATCGGGTAGGTGATGAGCGTATGGGAGGCGAACATGCTGGCCAGCAGAATGGAGGTCAGTATGTTGAAGTCCAGCAGGTAGATGCCGGCCGCGATGCCGATCCCCATCGGGATACAGAAGGTGTAGAGGCCGAAGATGAGGCTTCGCCAGCTGTTTTTCTTGAAGTCGGCGATGTCGATCTCTAGTCCGGCCAGGAACATGATGTAGAGCAGGCCGACGGTGCCGGACATGATGATGCTGCTGTCGCGCTCGATCAGGTTGAAACCGAACGGGCCGACGACGGCTCCGGCGATGATGAGTCCCAGTAGTGACGGGATGCGTATCTTGTTGAGGACCAGCGGCGCGAAGAGGATGATGATCAGGATCAGCAGAAACTTCAGCACCGGGTCGGTCAGCGGCAAGGTGAAATCGGGCAGGGTCAAGGGTAACATAACGGTTCGGGTTTGGACAGGATTCGTTACATTTGCAATATAACCAAAATTACAACAAAAATGAAGCCATTGTTTGTACATTATCCCAAATGTGGCACTTGTCGCAAGGCGGCGAAGTGGTTGGTCGAGCATGGGGTCGATGTGGAAGCGCGTGATATAGTGATCGATAGACCGACGGCCGGGGAACTTGCCCGGTGGCAGGCCGTGAGCGGGCTGCCGGTGCGGAAATTTTTCAATACGAGCGGCCTTTTGTACAAAGAACTGGGGCTGAAGGATAAACTTCCCACGCTCACGGATGAGGTGATGATCGAGCTGCTGGCCAGTGACGGTAAACTGGTCAAACGCCCCGTGCTGGTGCTGGCCGACCGCGTGCTGGTCGGATTCAAAGAGGAGGAGTGGAGCGAGGCGCTGGCTCGGTAGATACATACTTTGTGACAGTAGGAAATACCAAACCCAAACGATAGATATGATGAAACAAGCAAATTTGTATGACCTCTCGGGGCGCGTAGCGGTCGTGACTGGCGGCTACGGCGTGTTGGGAGGTAGTATGGCCCTGTTCCTCTCCGAACAGGGAGCCAAGGTGGCCATCCTGGGGCGTAATGCCGAGAAAGGCGGGGCCAAGGCGCGTGAGATCGCTGCGGCTACCGGCGGGCAGACCCTCTTCCTGCAGGCCGACGTGCTCGACAAGCCGGCTCTGGAACGTGCCTGTGAAACGCTGATGAACCAGTGGGGCGCGGCGGATATTCTGCTCAACGCGGCCGGCGGCAACCAGGCCGGAGCGACGATCGCCCCGGATCAGACCATTTTTGACCTCAATACCGACGCGATGCGCGGCGTGGTGGATCTCAATTTTATGGGAACCGTGCTGCCGACGCTCGTATTCGGTAAGGCGATGGCCGACGCCGGACGCAAGGGGAGCATCATTAACATCTCGTCGATGGCGGCGCAGGGGGTGATTACCCGCGTGGTCGGGTACTCGGCCTCGAAGGCGGCGATCGACAACTTCACCCGCTGGATGGCGGTCGAGATGGCCAAGAAGTTCGGCGAAGGGGTGCGGGTCAACGCCATTGCCCCCGGTTTCTTCCTGACCGAACAGAACCGGACGCTGCTGACCAATCCCGACGGGTCTCTGACTGACCGCTCGCGCGACATCATCGCCGCCACGCCATACGGACGCTTCGGCGAACCCGAAGAGCTGAACGGAACGCTCGGCTGGCTGGCTTCGGATGCTTCGGCTTTCGTGACCGGGGTCGTGGTGCCCGTCGATGGCGGATTCTCGATCTTTAGCGGAGTCTGATCGTTTTTTTGCGAATCAAAAGTTTTATTATTGGCCGATGGCCGCTCTGCCCGGGAATACCGAGCCGGAAATATCTGCCCGGATATATCTGTACGGAGGCCCGGAAAGATGTGTCTGGACAGGTGAGTGGGGAAAGAGTGCGTTCGGCGTGGGACGAGCGGGGGAAAACCTCGTTCGCATCCGGCGAGAACGGACCAGCAAGTAGGGCGTGCAGCTGTCGGCAGTCGTTACATTCAGGTAAAATCATGGAACAGAATAGAATACGGTTCGAGCAGACCATGCGTTGGTACGGCCCGAACGACCCCGTGTCGCTGGCGGACATCCGTCAGGCCGGCGCCGTGGGAGTGGTCAGTGCGCTGCACCACATCGCACCCGGCGAGGTGTGGACGCTCGACGAAATCGAACGATACAAGGCGCGGATCGAAGCGGCGGGCCTCACGTGGCACGTGGTGGAGAGCCTGCCCGTGAGCGAGGAGATCAAAACCCGTCGTGGCGACTATCTGCGCCACATCGAAAACTACAAGGTGAGCCTGCGCAATCTGGCTGCGGCCGGGGTGCCTGTGGTGACCTACAACTTCATGCCGGTGCTGGACTGGACGCGTACCAATGTGGCGTACGAATTGCCGGACGGTTCGCGTGCGCTGCGCTTCGAACGCGCCGCCTTCGTGGCTTTCGACCTCTATATTCTCCAGCGTCCCGGTGCCGAAAAGGATTACAGCCCCGATGAGGTGAACCGGGCACGGGCGCGGTTCGAACGGATGACGCCCGAAGAGATCGACACCCTGACGGCCAGTGTGCTGATGGGATTGCCCGGTGCCGACGAGAGCTTCACGCTCGAAAATATACGTGCCGGACTGGAACTTTATCGCGATATTACGGATGCCCGGCTGCGCGAGCACTTGATCCTGTTTCTGCAGGAGGTGGCTCCGGTGGCCGACGAGGTCGGTGTGCGGCTGGCGATCCATCCCGACGACCCGCCCTATCGGTTGCTGGGCCTGCCGCGCATCATGAGCTGCGCCGAGGATTTCGCCCGGCTGGCCGAAGCGGTGCCCAATCGCTCCAACGGGCTCTGTTTCTGTACCGGATCGCTCAGCATTCGGGCCGACAACGACCTGCCGGCCATGGCCGAACGGTTCGGGAATGCCGGCCGGATCCATTTCGCCCACCTGCGGAGCACGGAGCGTGATGCCGAGGGAAATTTCTACGAGGCGAACCACCTCGAAGGGAGCATCGACATGTATGCGATCATGCGGGCGCTGGTCGAGGCGATGCAGCGCACCGGGGCGTCGATCCCGCTCCGTCCGGACCACGGTCATCAGATGCTCGACGACCTGAACAAAAAGACCTACCCCGGCTATTCGGCCATCGGGCGGCTCAAGGGGCTGGCCGAGTTGCGCGGACTGGAGCTGGGGATCGGGCGGACGCTCTATCCCGACACCGCCGCTTCGGACTGTCGAACCGATAAAACCGATAAAAAGTAACGGCGATGGAACGGGAATTTATTCATGACGATTTTCTGCTCGGCTCCGATGCGGCCCGCGAACTCTACCACGGCCATGCCGAACGGATGCCGATCCTCGACTACCACAACCACCTGTCGCCCCGGCAGGTGGCCGAGGATTACCGGGCTGATAACATTGCGCAACTGTGGCTCGGCGGCGACCATTACAAATGGCGGGCCATGCGTGCTGCCGGCGTCGATGAACGTTACGTAACGGGCGATGCGTCGGACTGGGAAAAGTTTGCCCGCTGGGCCGAAACGGTACCCCAGACCCTGCGTAATCCGCTCTACCACTGGACGGCACTCGAACTGAAACGTTATTTCGGCGTCGATACGCTGCTCAAACCCGCGACCGCCCGCGAGATCTACGACCGTTGCAACGCCATGCTGGCCGACGACCCGGATTCGTTTTCGGCGCGCGGTCTGCTGCGCCGGATGCACGTCGAAGTGATCTGTACGACGGACGATCCGGTCGATTCGTTGGAGTATCACATGGCTTATGCGCGGAGTCGCGGGGCGGGTGATCCGCAGATGTTACCCGCCTGGCGGCCTGATAAGGTGGTGGCCGTGGAGTCGCCCGATGCCTGGAACGGGTATGTGGATCGTTTGTCGGAGGTGGTCGGCCGTCCGGTCGATAGCTTTGGGGCGTTGCTGGAGGCGTTGCGCGAACGTCAGCGTTTCTTTGCCTCGGCCGGGTGCCGCGTGTCGGACCATGGGCTCGATACGTTCTACGGCGAAGAGTTTACCGACGCCGGGCTGGAGTCGCTCTTTACCGCCCTGCGTGAGGGCGAGGCGCTGTCGGCCGAAGAGCAGCGGGTGTTCAAGTCGGGTCTGCTGTACCACCTGGCGGTGATGAATGCCGAACAGGGGTGGGTGCAGCAGTTCCACGTCGGCCCGCTGCGCAATAACCGTACGGTGCTGATGCAGAGCTACGGACCCGATGCCGGAGCCGATTCGTTGGACGACCAACCGGTGGCGCGTGCCATGGGGCGACTCTTCGACCGACTCGATCGCGAAGGCATGCTGGCCCGCACGATCGTCTACAACCTCAATCCGAAAGACGGTGAGGTGATGGCGGCCATGGCGGGAAACTTCCAGGATGGAACGGTTCCCGGCAAAATGCAGTACGGTGCGGCGTGGTGGTTCTCCGACCACCTGAACGGTATGGAACGCCAGATGGACATCCTTTCCAATTACGGTCTGCTGAGCCGTTTCGTGGGGATGCTCACCGACTCGCGCAGTTTCCTCTCCTTCCCGCGGCACGAATATTTCCGCCGATTGCTTTGCGACATGTTGGGACGCGACATCGAACGCGGTCGCATCCCGTTGTCGGAGATGGACACCGTGGGACAGATGGTCGAGGCGATCTGTTACGGAAACGCCAAGGCTTATTTCGGTTTCTGAGGTCTTTGAGGTTTCTGAGCCGGGATGTGTCGCAAATTGCACGATTTTTGCTAGCCTATCCTTAAGTTTAATGTCGTTCGATGATGTATCGTTTCCGCGGCGGAAACGGGGAAGATGGGGAGCGGAAGGTCGCCGTATGTAGAGGAAGTGGGGAACTTGGCAAACCTGTTCCGCGGATTCTTGATAGATCATTCGAAAAATGTGTAATATGCAGATCTTCCGATCATGAAGGTTTCTCAATCGAACCGTTGGGTGAGCTTCCTGCTCTCCGACCGATACGCCAACCTGGCCCTGTTGTTGTTGCGCCTGTTTGTGGGAGGCATGATGCTGACCCATGGGGTGGCCAAAATTCAGAATTTCGAAGCACTGCGTGCCGCCTTCCCCGATCCGATCGGGTGGGGGGCGGGTATCTCGCTCGTGATGATTATTCTGGTGGAGGTGGGGTGTTCGCTGCTGGTGCTCGCCGGACTGATGACACGTTTCGCGACGCTTCCTCTGATCTTCTCGATGATTATGGCCATCAGCGTTCATCCGGATATGAGTCTGGCGAGTATCGAGTTGCCGATGCTCTATGCCGGGTTGTTCCTGGTAATTTTGGTTGCGGGACCCGGCAAATGTTCGGTCGATTACCTGATCGGCAAGATGTTCGAGCGTCCGGAGTAGTTGGGACCGGTTGTTCACCCGGTGAGCGGCAGACGTTGTGACTTGTGTCGTCGGGAGAATCATCTCCCAATGGCTTGGGGTGAACAAAAAGGAGGCTATGTAATGAATAGAAGGGGAGGGTAAATCAATTTGGTTTACCCTCCCCTTATTCCTACTGCAATGTAGATTCTAATTTATTGTCAAATTCCAGTTAACAGTTGTTTACAGGTGTAATTTGAATCTCTGCTTTATATGAGGCGTGTCTTGATAGCAATCTGTTTTTACCCGAGAGGGAAAGTTTCTCAAAGGAGAGCAGTCGGTGAACCGGTGTATGTACGGACTGAAAGCTAAAGCTCTTTTGGCAGTGTCACTATCCTGCTAAAACTGTCTCGGAGCTGGTGCCGTGTATCCATACGGGACGTGTTGTTCTGCTTTTCGCAGCTCTTCTCTGCGGAAGGTGGAGGCGTCTCTTGCTCGGGTCGGTATGTTGGCAGGGCTTGCAAGGCGCACTTTTGCTGTTTTCCCCTTTAACGGCTTTGTGTGCCTGGGTACACGTTAGCGGGCGGCCGCCGTGGCGATGGCTATGCGCTGTTCGACGTAATGGCGAAGCAACTCGGCGGTCCGTTCGATTCCCAGTACCGAGGAGTCGATGCAGATGTCGTAGGTGGTGGCGGCTCCCCACGTGCGGTCGGTGTAGAAGTTGTAGTATCCGGCTCGTTTCCGGTCCGTTTTCCGCATCATGTCCAGCGCCTCTTTGGGACTCTTGGCGCCGTGGCAACGCATGACCCGTGCAATGCGGTCGTCGTCCGAAGCGTAGATGAAGGTGCTGATGCAGACCGGTTCGTTGCGCAGGATATAGTCGGCACAGCGGCCCACAATGACGCATGAACCGGCGTGGGCTACATCCCGAATGACGTCGGACTGGAATTTGAAGATATTTTCACCGGCCAGCGCATTTTCGGCTCCGAGGCTTCCGCCGTAGAGGGTGAGGTTGGCGGTCAGGGCACGAAGCAGGTTGACGGGACCTTGTTCTTCGGCCTTTTCGAAGTATTCTGAGTCGATGCCGCTCTCTTTAGAGGCGGCCGAGATCAACTCTTTGTCGTAGTAGGGAATGTCGAACATTTCGGCCAGTTTGTGGCCCAGTTCGCGACCGCCGCTCCCGAACTGGCGGCCGATGGTGATGACAAAACGGGGTGTATCCATGGGTGGTGGAGTGTGTTTACGGGGTTATTGGTTGTTGGCGGTTTCGAGGGTGTGCATCCGGCGGAACGTGCGGAATTGTCTCCAGAGCAGGATGGCTGCCAGGGTGGTGGCGGCCGTGTCGGCCAGCGGCATGCTCATCCAGACGCCGTTCGGTCCGAAAAATTCGGGCAGGATCAGCAGGAACGGTAGCAGGAAGATCAGTTGTCGGGTGAGCGACAGGAAGATGGCCTTGGGTGCCATGCCGATCGACTGGAAGAAGTTGGAGGTGACCATTTGGAAACCCACAACGGGGAACATGGCCAGCACGATCCGCAGGCCGTGGCTCGAGATGGCGATCAGTTCGCTGTCGTTCGTGAAGAGCATGGTGATATACTCAGGGAAGATCTGGCAGACCAGAAAGCCGGTCGTAGTGACGCTCACGGCGCAGAAAATCACGTATTTGAGTGTTTTGGTGACGCGGTCGAACTTGCGGGCTCCGAAGTTGTAGCCGACGATTGGCTGCATTCCCTGATTCAGCCCCATGACGACCATTACGAAGAGCATGGCGATACGGTTAACGATGCTGTATCCGCCAATATAAAGGTCGCCACCGTGGTGCATCAGCGATTTGTTGATGAGGATCACGATGACGCTGGAGCAGACGTACATCAGGAAGGGGGCCATACCGATGGAAAGGATCCCCTTGACGATGGTCCGTTTGAGGCGGATGGTACCGCGGGTGAAGTGGATGAGATACTTTTTGTTGAGAAAGTGTTTCAGTTCCAAACTCATCGCAACGACTTGGGCGATGACGGTAGCCCAGGCGGCACCTTCGATTCCCCAACCGAATCCAAAGATGAAAATGCCGTTCAGAATGCAGTTTAGCACCACGGCCGTGAGCATGATGCCCATGGCGCGTCCAGGGTATCCCGATGCACGTAGCATGTCGTTCAGTCCCAGGTAGATGTGTGTCACCACGTTGCCGGCCAGGATGATGAGCATGTAGCTGCGGGCATAGCTGATGGTGTTGTCGCTGGCACCGAAAAAGTAGAGGATGGGATCCAGCAAGGGCAGACAGATGGCAGTGTATATCAGACCGATCAGGGTGTTGAGGATGATGACGTTGCCGAGAATCATCAGGGCGCTTTTGTGGTCGTTCTGTCCCATGCGGATCGAGAGTTGTGTCGAGGCTCCGATCCCCACCAGCGACCCGAAAGCAGCTGCCAGGTTCATCAGCGGCATGGTGATTCCCAGTCCGGAAAGTGCCAACGGGCCGACGCCGTGGCCGATGAAAATGCTGTCCACCAGGTTGTAGAGCGACGATGCGGTCATGGCGATGATGGCCGGAATGGCGTACCGCAGCAGCAGGGAGGGTATCTTTTCGGTACCCAACAGTAGGGGAGAGGCTTGTTGAGGCATATCAGAAATGGTTTACAAGCCGGAATGTTGTGGAGAATCACACCATCCGGCTTGCAAAGATAGGGCTAATTTTTCAGTTGTTTTCTGTTCAATTTCGGAGTTGTTTAAGCAGATTTGCGACTGCCTGCGGCAGGTTGTCGGACGAGGCGGCGAGTGCTTTGATGAAGCCGCTCCCGACGATCACCCCGTTGGCGGCGCTTTGTGCTGCCGTACAGGTCGCGGCGTTCGAAATGCCGAAGCCGATCAGGCGGGGATTCCGCAGGCCCATTCGGTCGATGCGGTGGAAGTAGGAGAGGGTGGCGTCACTGAAACTGTGTTGGGTGCCAGTGGTGGCGGCTGTCGATACCATGTAGATGAAGCCGTCGGTGTGCTCGTCGATCAGCCGGATACGCTCTTCGGAGGTCTCGGGCGTGATGAGCATGATGAATTTCAGTCCGTAGCGGTCGGCTAGCGGCTTGTAGTCACGCAGATATTCGGCAAAGGGGAGGTCGGGGATGATCACGCCATCGATGCCTGTCGAAGCGCAATCGCGGCAGAAGTTCTCTACGCCGTATTGCATGATGGGGTTCAGGTAACCCATCATAACAAGCGGAATATCAATTTTCTGTCGAATATCTTTCAGCTGTTCAAACAGTTTGCTGAGCGTCATGCCGTTCTTCAGGGCAATCTGGCTGCTGTTTTGGATGGTGGTGCCGTCGGCCATCGGATCGGAGAAGGGGATGCCGATTTCGGCCATGTCGACACCTTGTGCGGCCATCGCTTCGAGAATCGGCACTGTGTCGTCGATGTCCGGATAGCCGGCCGTGAAGTAGAGCGAAAGTATGTTGTGTTGTTTCTGGCTGAAAAGTTGGTTGATGCGGTTCATGATCGGAGGATTTTGATAAACGGTTCGAGTAAGTTGAGGTCTTTGATGCCGGCTTCTATCTCGAAGCGGCTATTGAGGTCCATGCCGTAAAGCATTGGGTTGCCGATGTTTGAGATTTCTTTCGCATCGCGTGGCGAGATGCCGCCGCTCAGCAGAAAGGGGGTCGGCCCGGCGTAGTTTTCGAGCAGTTGCCAGTCGAAGCGGCGGCCCGATCCGCCGTGGGCCGGGGTGCGTGTGTCGAACAGAAACAGGTCGCAGCAGCCGATGTAATCAGCGGTCAATGTAAAGTCTTTTTTCTCGCTGATTCCAAAGGCTTTGATGATTTCATATCCGGCATTTTTCAGTTCATGGCACTGGCCGGGTGTTTCGCTGCCGTGGAGTTGCAGCGTGTCGAGACGGTAACGTGCGGCAGTCGTGAAGATGTCGGCGGTACGGGCGTTGACGAAGACCCCGACGCGGCGGATCGTGGGCGGGGTGTCGAGCGGCTCCGGCGAGGTGACGCAGCGGGGCGATGCGGGGTGAAAGATGAATCCCATGTAGTCGGGATCCAGTGCTGCAACCGCTCTGATATTATCCCGATTGCGCATTCCGCATACCTTGATTTTTAGCTGTCTGCGATTCATTGTTTCAACCTTTCGATGAAGTGGCGTAGTGCGTCGGCGGGTTGGGGCTCTTTCATGAAATTCTCGCCCATCAGGAAGCCGCGATAGCCGGCCTCACGCAGACGCAGGACACTTTCGGGTGAGCTGATGCCGCTCTCCGATATGCGCACGAACGAGGTCGGGATTTGTTCGGCCAGTTCGAATGAGGTGCGGATGTCGGTGACGAACGTCTCCAGGTTGCGGTTGTTGACGCCCACAACGTCGATCGTCGGGCAGATACAGTCCAGTTCCTGCGGCTTGTGGACTTCAAGTAATATTTCAAGTTTTAAATGATGCGCAAAGGAACAGAGCTGGTTGACTTTTTCCGGGTGAAGTGCTGCTGCAATTAGTAGTATGACGTCGGCTCCGGTCACTCGGGCTTCGGCAATCTGGTATTCGTCGATGATAAAATCCTTGCGCAGCAGCGGGACGGTTGTGAGCGAACGGGCCTCACGCAGGTCGTCGAGCGATCCGCCGAAATATTCGGTGTCGGTCAGGATGGAGCAGGCCGTTGCTCCCGAAGCGGCGTAGCCGGGAACGATCTCTGCTATCTGCGCCCCTTGGTGGATAAACCCTTTCGAGGGGGAGCGGCGTTTGAACTCGGCAATGATGCCGGTGTCCGAACGCTCCAGTGCGGCGCGGAACGAATGCGGCTGGCGACTTACTGCCTGGGCTTCTTCCAACAGCGCGGCGAACGGGCGTGCCTTTTTCGCTGCGGCCACTTCCGCCTGCTTGGTCTCTATAATCTTATCCAGTATGGTGTTCATAATCAGGCGATGTTACGAATTGATCTCAATAAATCGTTTTAGCGATCGGAGGGCCTTTCCGCTGGCGATCGAGTCGCGCGCAGCGGCGATGCAGTCGGTCAGGGACTTGCTGCGGTCGATGGTGTGGATGGCGAAGGCGGCATTGGCGACGACCGTATTGGTTTGTGCAGCGGTGGCGGTGCCGTTCAGTACGCGGTCGAAAATGCGTGCCGCTTCTTCCACGGTCTCGCCGCCGTAGAGATCGGCCTCGGTGCTGCGCGTGAAGCCCAGCGATTCGGGCGAGATGACCTCTTCGCCCGTGCGGCTGAACCATTTAAAGTCGTCCGTGAGCGAGATCTCGTCGTATCCGTCCAGCGAGTTGACGATCGTGTATTCGGTGTCGGTCTGCTGGTAGAGGTAGTTGTACATCCTCCCGAGCTTCAGGTTATAGACTCCCAGCAGTTGGTATTTGGGCAGGCAGGGGTTGACCAGCGGACCGAGCATGTTGAAAAAGGTCCGGACGGCGAGTGCTTTGCGCACTGGTGCGACCTGCTTCATGGCCGGGTTGAAAAACTGGGCGTGTAAAAAGGCCATACCGCACTGGTCCAGCGATTTGCGGAGCGTATCTGCATCGGCGGTAAAGCGTACCCCGTGAGCTTCGATGACGTTCGATGCGCCGCTGACGGACGAGGCCCCGTAGTTCCCGTGTTTGATCACGTGGTAGCCGGCGCCGGCCACTACGAAGCAGGCCGCCGTCGAGATGTTGAAGGTGTTTTTGTTGTCGCCGCCGGTGCCCACGATGTCGATGGCCGGATAGTCCGACAGGTCGACCGGAACGCGCAGTTCCAGCAGGGCGTCGCGGAAACCGCTCAGCTCCTCGATGGTGATGCTGCGCATCAGGAAAACGGTGATGAAGGCGGCGATCTGGCTGTCGTTGCATTCGCCGCGCGATATGCGGAGCATGATGTCGCGGGCTTCTGCCCGGTCGAGGCATTCGTGCTCGAAAAGTCGGTTGAGTATCTGTTTCATGGTGTGAGGTCAGTGTTTGATCCAGTTGGCGATCATGCGTTTTCCTTCGGGTGTGAGGACCGATTCGGGATGGAACTGCACCCCGCGCACGTCGTAGGTGCGGTGGGCCAGTGCCATGATGTGTCCTTCGTCGTCCACGGCCGTGATCTTCAGCGTGTCGGACGGGAAACCGTCGCGGTCGACGATCCAGGAGTGGTAGCGGCCAACTTCGGGGTGGGGCGAGATGCCCTCGAAGAGCGGGTCGGGTTCAGTGATTTCGATCCGGCTGGCGATGCCGTGGTAGACGTGGGGCAGGTTCAGTAGCCGGGCGCCGAAGGCCTCTCCGATGGCCTGCTCGCCGAGGCAGACGCCGAGGATGCTCTTGGTCGGGGCGTAGCGCTCGATGAGCGGCAGCAGAATGCCGGCTTCGGAGGGGATGCCGGGACCGGGCGAGAGCAGAATCTTGTCGTAGGCGTCCACGGCGTCGAGGGTGATCCGGTCGTTGCGGAAGACGTCGATCGAGGCGCATCCCGTCTCGCGGAGAATCTGCACGAGGTTGTAGGTGAAAGAGTCGTAGTTGTCGAAAACAAGGATTTTCATGGCGGTCTTAGTGTTGGGTGGGGTCGGCCAGTTCGATGGCACGGCGCAGCGCGCCTAATTTGTTGTTCACTTCGCGCAGTTCGTTTTCGGGGTCCGAATTGGCCACGATGCCGCCGCCGGCCTGGAAGTAAAGGGTATTGTTGCGGCTCAGGAAGGTGCGGATGGTGATGGCCTGGTTCAGGTTGCCGTCGAAGCCGATGTGGCCGATGCAACCGCCGTAGAAACCCCGGCGATGGGGCTCGATTTGGTCGATCAGCTGCATGGCGCGCACCTTCGGGGCACCGGAGAGCGTACCGGCCGGGAAGGTGTCGGCGTAGAGCCGGATGCGGTTGACTCCGGGCGGCACGGTGCCGCACACGCGCGAAACCATGTGGATCACGTGGGAGTAGAATTGCAGCTCTTTGTAGGATTTGACATACACCGCCGACGTGTTGCGGCTCAGGTCGTTGCGGGCTAGGTCGACCAGCATGGTGTGTTCGGCGTTCTCCTTGGGGTCGGCCAGCAGCTGCTGGGCCAGGCGTTCGTCTTCGGCGTCGTTGCCGCTGCGCTTCACGGTTCCGGCGATCGGGTCGATGGTCGCCACGTCGCCTTCGATCTTGAAGTGGGTTTCGGGCGAGGAGCCGAAAATGCGGAACGATCCGAAATCGAAGTAAAACAGGTAGGGCGACGGGTTGATCGAACGCAGGGCGCGATAGACGTTGAAGTCATCGCCGGCGAAACTCTGCGCGAAACGGCGCGAGAGTACGATCTGGAACACGTCGCCGCGCATGCAGTGGCGGATCCCCCGGCGGACGTTGGCCATATGCTCCTGGTCGGTGATGGGCGAGGTGACGGGGCCTGTGGTGCGAAAACCGTAGGTCGGGAAGTTGCGGCTGGCCAGGATGCCGAGCAGGTTATCCATGCGGCTCGTTTCACCTTCGGCCAGGTTTTCCGTGATGGTCATCTCGTTGCGCAGGTGGTTGACCGAAATGACGAACCGGTAGAGCAGGTAGACCATCTCGGGTACTTCGGCTTCGGGGGTGGGGCGGCTCTCGATGCGGACCTGCTCGAAGTGGCGGACGGCGTCGTAGGAGGTGTAGCCGAAAAGACCGTTGGTGGTCGGCCGGTCGCTCTCGACGGCGAAGCGCCGGACGAAGGCGTTCAGGGCATCGGGCAAGCTGATGCCGTCGGTCAGCGGATAGGTGTGGACGGTACGGTCGGGATACTGTTCGGTCACGGTGTCGCCCGCGACGACGAAGCGTGCGATGGGTTCGATGCCGATGTGCGAGAAACTGTTCTCGGAGCTGTGGTAGTCGGAACTTTCGAGCAGTGCCGATTCGGGGAAAATGTCGCGTACCTTGAGGTAGATGCCGACGGGGGTCTGCAGGTCGGCCAGCAGGGTGCGGCTCACGGCCCGCAGACGGATGATGGTGGCATCGTTTGCCGGGACGGCGGCGGTGTGGGGCTTAGGCGTTGGCATGGTCGGCGCGGTTGAAGTATTTGACGTAGGTCTCCATGTCTTTGTCGCCGCGGCCGGAGACGGTCAGCACGACGACATCGTCGGGACGGAACCGCTTCTGTCCGAAGACGGCCAGCGCGTGGGCCGACTCAAGGGCCGGGATGATCCCTTCGAGGGCGGTCAGCTCGAAGGCGGCCCGCAGTGCCTCGTCGTCGGTGATGGCCAGCACTTCGGCGCGTTTGGTCTCGGCCAGGTTGGCGTGGACGGGGCCGATGCCGGGATAGTCGAGGCCGGCCGAAATGGAGTAGGGTTCGAGAATCTGTCCGTCCGGGGTCTGCATCACCAGCGTCCGGGCGCCGTGGATGATCCCTTCGCGTCCCAGGTGGATCGTGGCGGCCGACTGGTCGGTGTCGATGCCCAGCCCGGCGGCTTCGGCGGCGATCAGTTTTACGCGGGTGTCGTTCAGGTAGTGGTAGAAGGTGCCTGCGGCGTTACTCCCTCCGCCCACGCAGGCGATCAGGTAGTCGGGGTAGTCGCGTCCCTCTTTGGCCAGCAGTTGTTTCTTGATCTCTGCGCTGATGACCGACTGGAAACGGGCCACCATGTCGGGATAGGGGTGCGGGCCGACGGTCGAACCGATGATGTAGTGGGTGTCGGCCGGGTTGCAGCACCAGTCGCGGATCGCTTCGTTGGTGGCGTCTTTGAGGGTCATGTTGCCGCTGGTCACGGGGCGCACCTCGGCGCCGAGCATCTGCATCTTCTGTACGTTGAGGTGCTGGCGTCGGACATCCGTGGCGCCCATGTATACGATGCACTGCATCCCCATCAGGGCGCAGACGGTGGCTGCTGCCACGCCGTGCTGACCGGCGCCGGTCTCGGCGATGATGCGGGTCTTGCCCATGCGGCGGGCCAGCAGAATCTGACCGATGGTGTTGTTGATTTTGTGGGCGCCGGTGTGGTTGAGGTCTTCGCGTTTGAGGTAGATCCGCGTGCCGTAGCGCTGGCTCATCCGCGGCGCGTAGGTCAGGGGCGAGGGGCGGCCGACGTAGTCGGTCAGCAGGTCGTGGAACTCTTTCTGGAATGCGGGATCGTCCATGATCCGCAGGTATTCGCGCTGGAGCTGTTCGACGTTCGCATGCAGGATTTCGGGAATGTAGGCGCCGCCGAAGCGACCGTAGTAACCGTTTTCGTCAACGTTGTAGTTCATGGTATGTTGTGTTTTTTTGTGTTTTGCGTGGGTAAAAAAGAAGAAGGGCTGTCGTGCGTCCGACAGCCCTTCTTGCGAGTATCAATTGGTATGGTCACAGGGTATAGCGGTATCGTCACGACTTCTTGTGTAGAATCGTGCGCCACCACCATGCTTGTGCCCGGGTCATTGCTTTCATGAGTCTTCTGTTTGTCTGATCTCTGTTTTTGAACATCGCAAATATAGCGAAAATTCGAATCCGGCAAATTTTTTCGGAAAATTTTTTGAAGTTTTTTCGGGTGTGACTTTTCAGCGTGACGAGAGGGGCTGGGACGCTGTACAGGCCGGGCGGAGTGGGGATTTCTCCCTATATTTGCCGGACTTACGCAAAAAAACATACAATATGCTGATCCTGCTTTCGCCTGCCAAAACGATGGAGATGTCGCCTCGCGCGATGGCTCAACTGCCGACCGAAACCGAACCGATGTATGCGGATGAGGCGCAAACGCTGGTCGCGGCCATGCGCGGCTTTTCGGAAGAAGAGCTGGCCCGGATGTTGAAAATCAGTCCGAAACTGGCAGCGCAGGGTTGTGAGCGTTACCGCTGTTTCGGACAACCCTCCAATCCCCGAAAGGCGGCGATTGCAGCCTACAACGGGAGTGTCTTCCGGGCGATCGACGTCTCGTCGCTGACCCCGGACGATCTGCTCTATGCGCAGGATCGCCTGCGGATTGTCTCGATTCTCTATGGTTTGCTGCGCCCGCTGGATCGGATCGAGGCCTACCGATTGTCTTACGAGGTGAAACTCTTTCCCGGACAGCGCAGCCTGTATGACTTCTGGTCGCCGAAGCTGACCGAACCGCTGATTGCCGATGTGGCAGCGGCGGGCGGGGTGCTGGTCAATCTGGCGAGTCTCGACGTGCAGGGGGCGTTCCGCATGGATGCATTGCGCCAGGCGGTACGGATGGTGACGCCCGAATTTCAGGAGCGGCGTAAGGGACGGTATGTGACGGTTCAAACCTATGCGAAAATGTGCCGCGGTGCGATGACGCGTTATATTATTCGTCACCGCATCGAGTCGCCGGACGATCTGAAGGCCTTTTCGTGGAACGGCTTTGAGTTCGATGCCGCGGTTTCGGACGATGACCGGCTGGTCTTTTCCCGGGAAGGAAGATAACCGGAAGAGGGAATTTTGGCCGAAAAAGAGTTTTACAGAATATTTAAGTTTCACAAATCATGAAATCATTATTTGCATTAACTGTGTGGACGGCTGTGGCCGGGATCATGTTGGCCACTTCATGCGGAGCACCGGTGGAATCCGGCAATGTGTTGCGCAAAAAACTCGAAACGGCGATAAGCGATGTGCCCGGCCGGGTCGGGATTGCGGTCATCTCGCCCGAGGGCGATACACTGACGGTGAACAACGGCGGAGACTACCAGCTGATGAGCGTATTCAAACTCCACCAGGCCTTGGCCGTGGCCCATGCACTCGACCTGCAGGGGGTCTCTTTGGATACGGTTATCCGTGTGCGTCGTACGGAATTCGATCCGGATACCTGGTCGCCCGTACTCACGGAGAAATCCGACTCGTTGCTGAGCCTGACCGTGACCGAGTGGCTGAGCTACCTGCTGCAACAGAGCGACAACAATGTCAGCAACATGCTGTTTCAGCGAATCGCGTCGGTAGCGGCCACCGACAGTTTTATTCGTGCCTCGACCGGGATAACGGACTTCCGACTGACGGTCATGGAGGAGCAGATGCATCGCGACCACAGTCTTGCCGACGGAAATCGAAGCACGCCGCTTGCGTGTGCATCGCTCATCCGCAAGGTGTTTAACGACAGTCTGGTGTCTCCTGCCAAGCAGGAGGCGATACGTCGCATACTCTCCGAATGTCGGACGGGGCTCGACCGTATCCATGTGCCGCTGGCCGGGGAACCGTCGGTAACGCTCGCCCACAAGACGGGCAGCGGTTTCCGTACGCCGCAGGGAATCCTGATGGCGCACAACGATGTGGGTTACGTCACCCTGCCCGACGGTCGTGCCTATGCGCTTGCGGTCCTGGTGAAGGATTTTGACGGTTCCGAAGCTGAAGCATCGGCCGTCATCGCCAAGGTTTCTGAGATCGTTTACGAGGCATATCGATAGAGGATGGTGCGGTAGAGTGTGGTGCGGGGAGGTGGAATTTCTGCTGCCGGTAGCGCAAAGATTTGTGGGGGTGTTTCGTTTGTTGGTGTAATCGATTGGCTTCAAGTCTCGGACGGGGAGCTTATGTGTTCATCAGGGAGAGATAAACTTTGTAGTAAAAATAATCTGTATCGTTTGGATTATGAGATATAAAGTTGTATCTTTGAAAGTGATGGATTTGTGAGATGGCTAACCTAAAAAATATTGGTCATATGGAACGAAAGTTTAAAATGCTCTGCGCTGGAGTGCTTCCCTTGGTTTTGGGGATCGGTATGGCACTTAATTATTGGCAATCGCAAACAGAAGAGCCGATGTCCGACCTGACTTTGGCGAATCTGGAAGCGTTGGCTTTTGTGGGGGAAGGTGATAATATTGGAGGCGCCGCAAGGTGGGAGGTAACTCCGTTGGATGATGAAGGTTCCAAACGGTGCGATCCGGGCGGAACCGAGTTTTGTACATTCTAAAAGTTTTGGAATGTTAGTTTTCGGGCAAAGATTCTCTCGTTGCGAAAGCGGAGGGAATCTTTGTCGTTGATTCAGGCTATTTAAAGATTCGTAATTATGAAAAGATGGGGATTTTATATTGCGGCGATGTTCCTGACAGTCTCATGTACCGAAAAGGGACAGTCGGGTGTCGGCGGGATACAGGTCGATTTTGAGGCTCCCGCCCCGGTATGGAAAGTAGAAAAAATCGTACCGTTGGAGACTCGCAAAGAGACTATGTATAATAGTTTTTTCCGTATCCGTGCGACAGATCGGCATATTTTCGTTCAGGACGATCAGAAAGTGCTGGTTTTCGATACGGCGGGTCACTACCTGTCGAAAATCGAGCATGTCGGCCGTGGCCCGCGGGAATATATCCGGATGAGCAATTTCTGGGTGACGGGAGATGAGGTGTATATTTGCGATCGGGCCATCGATAAAGTTCTGGTCTATTCGTTGAACGACGATTTTATCCGCTCCATTCCGGTCGATTTCCGTGCAGACGCTATTGCGGTATTCGATCAGTTCCTGGCGTTTAAAGATGCCTATAATCAGCAGGGTACGTTGGTGGTTACGGACAAAAATGGCAAGCGTGTGTATGAAACCGTGTCGCCGATATTGGCCAAAACGACAGTGAGCATTCCTGCGATTTTCCCGTTTACGGAGGCCGGAGGGCAAATCTATTATTTTCCCGATTACAGCTCGAGCATCTATACGGTGGGGTCCGATACATCGGACGTAAAAGAGATACCGTTCGATTTCGGTGTGCATACGCTGACTCCCGAAATTGTTTCAACGCTGACCGGCCAGAACTTTTCGGAAGTTTTCGATGAAAAAGAGTTGGTTAATTTCCCCAGTTTTTATCCGACTCGGCAGTGGTGGGGAATGGTGTTTTCGATCAGGGAAAATAAATACAGTTGGTATTATAATACAGAATCGAAACGTCAGTATCTTTTGTCGTACGAGAGTTTCCGAGGGTTTAAACCGATTGCTTGCGCAACGGAAGATTGTTTCGTGGCCTCCGTCGAGGCGCCGGTGTTCCTGGAGGACGACCGTTTTGCCGCTTATCGCGACAAGGTTTCGGTCTCGGAGGAAGACAATGCCGTTCTGATATTCTATACGGTCGAATAAGGAACGTTCTGTGCGTCGGTTTTCCGTTCGGCTCTCATTAAAGCGCCCCGTATGCTCTGAGCAATACGGGGCGCTGGTGTAATGCAGGGCGGGAAGCCTATTCCGGAACGTAGATGATCTCGCCGTTCTCCATCTCGTAGGCGATACCGACCTTGCGACCCTTCTTGCCGGAAGTTTCCTGCGATTCGGAGGGCTTGTAACGGGTGATCTGCTGCCCCTCTTTGGTGATGATCTCCATGTTGTCCTTGCCGGGGTTCTTGACCATCGTGTAGTCTTCCTGCGAGAAGATCTCCGTCATGTTGAATTTGGTCACCAGAGCTACCATCAGCGCCACGGCGAAGACCATCGCCACATCGAACAGATTGGAGAGCAGTGCCACCGGGTCGTGATCCTCGCCCGTGTTCAGAATACGTCTGCGTCTCATTGGTTCACGGCGTTTTTGGTGACGGTCATCTCTTTTACATGCGGCAGGTGAGCCCGGGTACGGGCTTCGAGCGTCACGGCCGAGAGGTAGTCCAGCCACGTGAGGTCCTGTGCCGCCCAGCGCTGTTTGGCCTGAAGCAGTACGAACCCGACCGCTCCGGCAAACAGTCCGATTACGGTGGTGGCGAAGGCCACCTGCATGTTGTAGGCCATCGAACCGATGTCCCCGGTCGAGAGACCCATCAGGGCCGGTCCCATCGGGATCAGCGTCCCCATCAGACCGAGGATCGGACCGAATTTGGTCAGCATTTTGGCGTGACCCAGCTCGCGGTCGGCGGCGATCTCGTACTCCGAGATGATGCGGTTGTGGAGGGCTTCGCTGCCGTCGCCATCGAGCAGTGTGCGGGCGGTGCGGATGAATGCCGAGTCGGGTTGGGCGGCCAGCGTATCGCGGAGGGCGGAGAGATCGCTGGCCGAAAGGGAATTCATGGCTGAAGCGACGCTCTGATGGACTTTCCGACGCTGCATGTAACGGTTATAGAAGCCGCCGAGCATGAAGATCGACCGGACGAAGAAAAAGAGCAGACCGACGACCACCGGAACCAGCAGGCCGTTCGAGATCCAGAAAAGGAGGTTTGAGACGTATTCCATTACAGTGAGTTGTGTTGTTTTTTCAGTTTTTTGAGGATGCGCGGGGCGAAATAGCCCGCTGCGAAAAGAACGGCTGTGACCGACAGAGCCAGTCCCATGCTGCGCCAGTCGACCGGTGTGCTGTGGCTGACCACGGCGGCCGATGGGTGAAACACCGTGCAGCAGATGGTCAGGGCGAAGATCAGCATGCCGCAGAGCAGGGTCAGTTCGATACGGCTCTCGGACGAGGGAAGTAAAGCCCGGATTGCGAAGTCTCCGCCGGTCAGAACGACGAGCGTCGCCGCTGCGAGGATGAGACTGACGGTGGTGAATGGACTCCCCGCGAAGGAGAAGAACAGATTGACCTGAAGGTAGAACAGGGCGGGGAAGATCAGCAGCGACGGAACGTAGCGGAGCCAGCGGGTCTTGCGGAGCGAAACGATGCGTGTCCAGCAGGTGCCGAAGGTGAGCAGCAGGTCGAGCATGACCGCCAGCGAGATGTTCATCAGTGCCTTTTGTTCCGAGAGGACGTTCTCCACCTGAAGCTTGTTGAGCTCCAGGGCCCAGGGGTGGCTCAGCCAGACGGATGCGGCGCACAGCAGGCCGAAAGACAGCCCCTGCCACCGTCGGGGCAGGAGACTGTCGCTCAGTACCGTCTTGACGACGGCCAGCAGAGTTAGCAGAAGTAATACGCTGTCCATGGGCTTAGGCTTTGCGTTGGCGCATTTTGCGCAGAAGTAGCATAAGAACCACCGCGACGCAGATGGCCCCGAAGGCTCCTAGGGCGATGCCCAGACCGCGGAACGGTCGGGGGGTGTCGTCGGGGCCGTTGAGCGACTCTTTTTCGAGCACCATGCTCTTTTGGTCGGCGGAGTGGTCGGACGGAGCGGTGGCGATGGCCCGATCGACCGAAGCTCGATAGGCCTGCGCCTTGTCCGGCGTCAGCTGCCGACCGATGAAGTCGCGCAGTTTGGCGTTGTCGCAGGTGAAGCCGCTGCAGGCTGCTTCGTGACGGGTCACCAGCTCGCCGTGCAGTTCCGCGATCGCTTTCAACTGCTCCGGCGAGGCTTTCCAATACCCTTTGCGGGCCGTCTCCAGCATGATGGCGGTCATCTCCTGTAGGGCTGCCGGGCTTTCACGTTCGAAAAACTCCCGGGTGCCCAAGTGCAGGCCGTCCTGTACGTAGATGTCGTAAATCCGGTCCCACAGCTCGTTGTCGATGGCGGCCGGCTTCATCACGTTCCAACCGTAGGTGTTGCGGACCACCTCCGTGAAGTTGGCGGCCGACGACGCGCCGCCCTTCAGCTGTTCCCGGATATAGACCGGGTTGAAGATCGTGGTGCGTGCCTCGACGCCGATCGCCTCTTTCAGCTCCTGTACGCGGGCGTGATGGCGGTTGCGCAGGTCGTTGAAGTAGGTGTCCGGATCCTTGCCCGTGACGTTGCGCACGGTCAGGTTCAGCCCGCCCATGAATTCATACACGTGGTCGAGGCTCAGTGCTCCCCAGGTGTTGCTCTGACGCGGCTGTACCACGGCGTCGGTGTTTTGCAGGGCCGCCTCGAATACGCCGGCCCGGAAGTCGCCCCACTCTTCGGAACTGCCGTACACGGCTCCCATGTTGTTGAGGTAGGTGTCGGCAATCTGACGTTCGTTTTCCCAGCGGTCGCCGCTCTCGACCATGGCGGTGATGCCGGTGCCGGCCATCCCGTTCAGTCCGCCGAAGACGCGGCGTGTCGAGAGTTCGCGGGCCTCTTTGGGCGAAAAGCCTTTTTCGAGGAGCACCTTTTCGGCGGCCACCTGTCCCTGTGCGACGTAGTTCTCGCCCGTGTCATCGGCAGCGGCGGCCATCTCGATGGCCTTTTGGATCAGGGCCAGTCGTGAGGCGGCCAGGTCACGCAGCTGACCGGAGGTCTGGACCACTACGTCGATGCGCGGACGGTTCATCTCCGAGGCCGGGACCAGCCGGATGTCTATCACGCGGCCGAACTGGTCGCGGACCGGCTCTGCGCCCAGCATCCAGAGGATCTGGGCAAGGGTGGCGCCTTCGCTCTCGATGAAGGCCCCGGACCACAGCGTAAAGCTGACCTTCTTCGGGTAGTTCCCACCGTGGTTTTTCAGGTAGTCGGCCAGCATCTGTTCGCCCATGGCCGCCCCTTTGGCCCATGCGTCGGCCGACGGGGTCGCTTCGGCATTGATGGAGTAGAGGTTGCGGCCCGTGGGCAGCGTGTTGGGATTGGCGATGTAGTCGCCGCCCGGTGTGGGCGACACATAGCCGCCGTCGAGGGCGTTCAGCAGTGAAGCAAGCTCCCGGCCGGGGCTCTCTTCCAGCGCCTTGCGGTAGTTGTGGACGTTGGCCAGTGCGTCGGCGATGTTCAGTACCGCGTCGGCAAACTCGCGGTCGGCGGCTGTGACGGTATCACGTACGGCCGTAGCTCCCGATATGGCTTCGGGACGCTTCTCACCATGTTGTCGGCCCATGGCGGTCTTTAGCGTCGAGTCTTGTCGGGATGTCATCCGTTCCGATGGCCCCGGTTGGGCGCTGCGGTCGGGGCGTGCGGCGGTGTCACGCTTGCCGCTCATTGCCCGAAGCATTGCCATGCGGTCTTTGGGTTGCGTAAGCTGCCGGATATGACGGGCCCGTGCGAGTTGGGCTTCGGAGATGCCCAGGGAGGCCAGAACGGCGTCGGGAGTGAGGGATGCACGGGCCAAAAGATGTTGGACGGCCGCTTGCGCCGGGGTGCGGTAACGACGGTTGAAGAGGGCTGTGTTGTCGATCTGCTGTTGGGTGATGCGGCCGTTCGCTTTGTCGAGCGCGGCCAGTCCGTAGGCGACCGGATCGGTGGCCAGCAGCTCGACCGAAGACTCGATCTTCTCGGGGGTGAACCGTTCGCCGAGGGTATACATGCCGCCGGTGATCTTTTCGGAGCACAGCTCCTCGGCGAAGTTCTCGATCCGTTCGATGTCGGCATCCGCGTAGGGCGTCGTGGCGGTGCTGTCGAGCCGCAGGTCGCGGTGCAGCCCCATGCGCAGGGCGGTGGCTTTGATCTTCAGGTTGTCGGCCTGGGAACGCCCGGTCGGCTCTTTCGACAGATAGTCTTTGATCTGTTTCAACAGTTGGCCCACCTCGCCGCGCATCTCGGTCTCGATGAACGGCGGGGTCAGGTGCGAAACGGTGGTGGCGTAGCTGCGCCGCTTGGCGATGATCCCTTCGCCGACGTCGCCGATCGTGTAGAGATAGAAGTGGGGCAGGTCGCCCACCAGACGGTCGCTCCAGTCGGCGGTCGAAAGGGCCACCTGTTTGCCCGGGATGAACTCCAGCGAGCCGTGCGTGCCGAAGTGGATCATGGCATCGGCTCCGAATCCGTAACGGGTCCACAGGTACGAAACGATGTAGTGGTGGGGCGGGATGGGATTGTCGCCGTGGACGGCGGCAAAACTGTTCTCGCCGGTGCTCTGGGTGGGCTGGGGCAACAGGACGACGTTTCCGAATCGGATGCGGGTCACGGCGATGCTGTCGCTCGTGGTGTAGAAGGGGCCCGGTGCTGCGCCGTGTTTGCCGGTCAGGCTGGCGTATTGTTCGGGAGCGAGCGTGCGGTGCAGCCAGCGGTCATAGTCGGCCGTCGCCACCATCTCCGGATAGCCCGACCGGAGGTAGCGGTCGATGTTACCTTCGGCGTAGCTGTTGAACACCGGTCCGCGCTCCATCACGAGCCGTTCGAAAGCCTCTTCAGTGGCGGGCAGGCCGCTCAGATCGTATCCTTCGCTTTGCAGTGCTTTCAGAAAATTGTACAGCGAGGGAAGCACCTCCAGCCCGGCGGCGACCAGCGAATGGCTGCCGGGGCCTTTGAAATAGTAAATGGCGATTTTCTTCTGGCTGTTGGCTTTCGTGCGGAGGCGCAGGTAGTTCGATACGGTGGAGGCAAACTGTTCGGCGCGTCCGGGAATGGCCCGGAAGAGATACAGGCCCTCGTCGTCGATGAACTGGGCGTTGATGGCCATCGGAACGATACCCCCGTCGAGTTCGGGCATCACGACGCTCTGGCTGAGAAATCCGCCCACCATGCCCTGTTTGTCGGCCATCCAGTGGTCGTAGGTGTCATTGATGGTGATGGGGCAGAAGATCGGGATGTTCCGCTGCCGGAGCCATTCGACACCGCTCTCGCCCTGTCCCATCAGCAGGCGGCCGTGGGGCATGTAGATGACGGCATCGGGAGCGATCTGCTGCAACAGTTCAAGCCGCCGCGAGAAACTCGATATGGGATAGACGTTCATCCCGCGCGCTTCGAGGTGGCAGATCAGCGAGTCGAGGTGTTCCTTGTTGGTGTCGAACGGCCCGGCCATCCCCACCAGCAGCGCTACGCGGGGCCCCTGTTCGGTGTAGTAGCCGTTCGCTTTGTAGTAGGCGTCGAACTCGTCGACCGTGGCGAAGGTCTGTTCGTCGTCGAGGTGAAACAGCACGTCGCCGCTGATCTCGACCGGAGCTTCGATCGCTCCGGTGAAGAGGTTCTTGCCGTCCAGTTCCCGGCGGATGTAGTTGAACAGGCTGCGGTAGTTCTTCGTACCGCCGTTACCGAGGTAGGCCCCGAGGATCCGTTGTTGCGCCGAGTCGAGGCTCATGATGTTGTTCGCGGGATCGGTCACCGACGTGGAGTAGATGGGCATCCCTTTGTTCTTGAGCTTCTCGAGCAGTGCCCGGTGGTCGTCGGTCATGCGAATCCCCATGCCGAAGATCAGCACGGCGTCAAATTTTTTCAACCGGCCGAATTGCTCCAGCTCGATCGCTTCGAGTTTTACGGAGCTGTTGTCCAGAGATTTGGCCATGCGGGCCATCTGGTATTTCGGAAAGTTGACCAATGCGATACGGGTAGGGCCGGCCACGGCGTAACAAAACCATACCACCAGAATTACGGCGGCCAGACCGATACCCGCAATCAATATTTTTTTCTTCATGCGTTAGCGTTTTTTACGGAACAGCTGCTCCACGTCGAGCGAAATGCCGGCGAACAGGGTAATGCCGGGCGATACCGAGGTATTGAAACTGTAGACCGAGGCTTTGTAGTTGAAGAGGTTGTCGGCGCCGAGGTTCAGACTTATGGCGTTCCTGAAGCGTTGCGTAACAACCAGTTTCCACATGGTGTAGGCCGGGTAGTGCTGCTGGTAGGCAGCTCCGGTGGTCCCGTCGGCGTTGGTATACGTATCGTCGAAGGTGTGGGTGGTTACGGCGCTCAGGATGCGCCCCGTTAGGTTGACATCCAGTCCGTAGTTTTTGCGTTTGAGTACGTATTCGAACCGAATGGTGGCCGAGTGGGGACGGGCGGTCGAGGTGTTAACCCCATCCAGCGGCTGGTAGTCGTGCACATAGGCATACGAGGCGGTGATCCCGAAGCCGTAGGGCAGGCGAACCGAGACGTTGGCGTCGATGCCCCACACCTCGGCACGTCCGATGTTGGTGTAGAACGAGGTGTCGGCGGCGTTGTTCCAGACGGTCGATATTTTGTCGCGGATGTTGTTGTAGTAGCCGATCACGGAGGCCGAAAAGTTGCCCCGGGTGTATTCGGCCGACAGCGACACGTTCTGGCTCTTTTCGGGCACCAGGTCGGGGTTACCGATCAGTTGGAACATCCCCTGGTGGCTCCAGTCGGTGTAGAGCTCCTTGAGGGTCGGCGATTTGAAACCGCCGCCGTACGAAAGGCGAAGGGTCACGGGGCTGAGCCGGTACATCAGCGACACTTTCGGGCTGACGTGGGCGCCGTAGGTCGAGTGGTAGTCGAGACGCGCACCGTACACGAGGTTGAGCCGCTCGACCAGATTGACGTCGTGCTGGGCGAAGGCCACGTAGGTCTCGGTCGAGTGCTCCGGGTCCTGGCCCTTGAACTGGTAGGTGTTCAGCCGGTCACCGAAGTATTCGGCTCCGAGGGTGAGCGTGCCGGCACGGCGGAAGGTGTTGTTGTACTGGAGACGGCCGGTGTGCTGACTGTTTACGTAGGTCTTGTCCGTTTCGTCCAGACGCAGATAGTAGTCGAACTTGTCGTACTCGTCGAATTTGTAGCTCGCTTCGATGTTCTGGCTCGAATCGATGGCGTAGTTCAGGTTCAGACGACCGGTGTAGCCGCGGTACAGGTCGTGCACCTTCGTGCTGGAGTACTGCTCGTGGTTGTAGTAGGTGCCGGCGGCGGTAATGGTCAGCGGATCGACCGGACGGACAATGAACTTCTGGTTGATGTCCCAGTCGCTGTAGCCGTAGATGGTGGTCAGGCTGCCGTTGTCGTCGTTCGACACCTGTGAACCGTCGGGATATTCGATGTAGGATCCCGCCCGGTTGGTGAGGGTGTATCCGTTGCGGTGTTTGTAGGTCCCGGTGGTGAAACTGTTGAAACGGCGGGTGTTGAAACCGAGCGAACCGCCGTAGCGCTGTTCGTTCTCGCGACCGTAGCGGGCGTTGAGGTTCAGTTGCCAGGGCTCGGTGGCTTTCTTGGTGATGATGTTCACCACGCCGCCGATGGCGTTCGAACCGTATAGGGCCGAGGCGGCTCCCTTGACCACTTCGATGCGTTCGATGTTCTCGACGTTCAGTCGGTCGTAGTCGATGTTGTCACGTGCTTCGCCGGCAATGCGCTCTCCGTCGATCAGGAAGAGTACGTAGTTGGCCCCCATGCCGGCCAGGTTGATGTTCATCGTACCGCCGTGGCTGGTGAATTCAACGCCGGGCAGCACAAGCTCCAGCAGATCCTTGACGGTTGTGGCGTCGGTTTTGCGGATCTCGTCGGCACGAATGACGCGTGTAATGACGGGAGCGTCTTTGAGCAGTTTCGGGGTGCGGGTGGCGGTCACCACCACATCGTCCGTTTCAATCTTCCATACAGGATCATCTCCGTCCGGTCTTTTGTCTTTCTCTTTGGCGGAAAGGGAAAGGCAGCCCAGCAGGGCCAGGCTGCCGGCCATAAGCAGGGTTTGGTAACGCATGGCCTTATTCTACGGGGTATTCGTACGAGAAGGTGACGTAGCCGCCCTCGCCTTTGTCGTTGGTGTAATCCGTGAATTGTACCTTGGCGTATTTGCCTTCGGCCGTGCGGACGAAATAGACGGTCGGATGTACGGTGTACGTAGGGGGCATGCCCGAACTGGTGTACCAGGCGGCGAGTACTTCGTTTTTGGATTGTTCGGCGGTCTCGCGCATGGTCGGGAAGGTGATCTCGGCGCTGACATCGGCGGTATAGGTCACTTCGGCGGGATTCTCGGTTACGGTGCTCAGGTCCGAGGAACTCGTGGCAAACGCGCCTCCCGCACCGGGACCCGACGGGCCGCTATTGGTGCGAATGTCGCCGCGGTGAAAGGCCAGATCCCATGTCTTGCTGTTATAGAGGGCGGAGTATGAACCGTCGGTTTCGAGGGTGTCGCCCAACTCGAACGAGAAGTAGACCCAACGGTCGAAACCGGGAGCTTTGACGGTGAACGTGCCGCTGGTGGGCGGCGGAGGGGTGGTGCTCTTTTCTTTGCAGGAGTTGAAGGCGAAGACTGCGGTCAGGGCGGCCGTAGTGAGGAGTGAAAGTTTTAACATCGGGTTGTGGGTTTGTGGTTTGTGAATCTGTGAAAAAACTTCCGGCCGGGAAGAGATCGAAAAAAGAAAGCTCCTGCACGGTTCCGGCATGGCTTCCGGTGGCAGGAGCTTTCGGGCATTTATTGAGTTGGCTTACAAAATAAATTCGCTGACATCTTTGCTTGTTTTGACATCACAAAGGTCAGCGAATTCAGTCGCGGGGACAATCCCCATATGTGAGGAAAATCCGGGAATCGTATCCCTAATTATTGGGGGAAGTTGATTCTAATGGGGTGATTTTTAGTGTATTGTGTGCTTGTTGAGAGGAGAGATCAATCGGGACTCTCGGTGTAAGGAATGCACCCTGGGTAAATTCCTTTGTCCCGGTGCGAGAGAACGGCGTGAAGTGCGTTGGTGGGAGAAATTTGAATAAAATTCCCCCTCATGGCGGACGGAGGTCCGTAATGAGGGGGACGAGAGACTATTCGATTTCGGACTGGTCGATCAGGTTGTTCAGCAGGGCGTAGACCGTCAGACCCGACACGGTCTTGATGCCGGTCTTGCGGGTGATGTTCTTGCGGTGCGAGATGACGGTGTGGACCGAAATGTGGTGGGCATCGGCAATCTCCTTGTTGGTCATGCCCTTGGCGACGGAGACCAGAATCTCGCTTTCGCGGTCGGTGAGTTCGTAGCTTTCGCCGGTCGGTTCGGTGTCGCGCGTGCGGTCGTCCATGGCCTGACGCAACTGGCGGATAATCTTGCGGCTGTCGTCGTAGATGTGGATCGAACCGTGGTACTGTTTGAGTGTCTCAGGCTCGATGAACCCGTAAATGATGGCCACGAGGGTCGCATCGGGCAGATTCTCGAAATAGCTGTGCAGGGCGTGGCGCTTCTGGAAGTCGAAGACCACCGGGTCGATCAGAACCAGGTCGGGTTTCAGCAGCGGTGCCCGTTCGGCAAAGTGCATCGGCTCTTCGAAGGTGCCGCAGAGCTCGAATTCGGCCCCGCTATCGGCCAACACGCTCTTCAGACCGGCGGTAATAATGGACGATGGCTCGATAATCGCCACCTTTCGGCCTTTTTTCGGGGTGTTGTTCATCGTGCACCTCCCTCCAGTTGTTCAACCAGCGGCACCAGAATGCGGTCCTCGATCAGGGAATGTTTGTTCAGGTCGTCCTCCAGCAGGTAGAGCTCCAGCAGCAGCCGGTTGCGTGCTCCGCCCGGGCAGGTGTCAGGCAGGTATTTGATGAGGATGTTTTTCAGGTCGCTCAACTTCTCTTCGATGTTGCTGTGGTTCTCTTCGAACTGACCGATCGAGTAGCCTTCGGCCGAGGGATGGCCGGTCGACAGGTTGTGGATGTAGGGGAAGACGACCGTCTCCTCGTAGTTGAAGTGATTGGTTACTTCGCGGCTGTAATCGTCGAAAAATCGTTCCAGTATCTTGCCGTTACGAGGCTCGCAGCAGCGGACCAGCGCCTGGACCTGTCGGCGGATTTCGGGGATCTGCTCCTCGAGGTAGTCGTTGTGGGAACGGTGCAGGTATCCGGTCAGGTCTTCAGCCGTGAAGGTGGTCAGCTCGCCGGGATCGGGCAGGAAGTCGTCGAACGTGTAGATGTTGCACACCAGGAGAAACAGACTGACCGACAGGTTGTGGGCCCGGCATATCTCTTCGATGCTTTTGTCGCCGAATCCCAACTGGATCCCGAAACGGGGCAGTACGTAGAGCAAACGGTAGTTGGCATGGACCAGATCGGCCATTTTCATGCGCTCGGTGAAAAGAAGGTGTTTCATGGTCGGAATGATCGGTTTGGTGCAAAGATGTCAAGCGTGCCTGCCCTGCAAAAATAAAGAATGTTTTGGCATTTTCGGAAATAGCGCATCGGAAGGGGCTTCGCTCTGCGGCGCGTGGCTCCGGATTTCGTATCTTTGTCCGCATGAAGAAACAGAATCCCGACACGATTGCTATCGTTATCGAACGGCAGGACACCCTGTTGCCGTTCCTCTTTGCCTATTTTTCGGATCGCAGCAAAACGACCGTCAAATCCTATCTGGCTCATCGTCAGGTGGTGGTGAACGGGTGTGTCACCACACAGTTCGATACGCCGCTGGCACCGGGCGACCGGCTGGAGATCAACCTGGGACGGGCTCGCGAGGCGATGTCGCACCCCATGCTGCGCATCGTTTACGAGGACGACGACCTGATCGTGATCGAAAAACGCAACGGCCTGCTGTCGGTGGCTACCGACAAACAGATCATGCGCACGGCGTACAGCATTCTGAGCGAGTATGTGAAACAGTCCGATCCGCGCAACAAGATTTTCGTACTGCACCGGCTGGACCGTGAGACTTCGGGGCTGATGATGTTCGCCAAGAGCGAGGCGGTGAAGTTCAAGGTGCAGAGCCGCTGGGAGGAGACAGTGGTCGAACGCAAATATTTTGCTGTGGTCGAGGGAATCGTGGAACGCGATCACGGAACCATCTCGACCTACCTGACCGAAAGCAAGGCGTTGAAGGTCTATGTGACGGCCCGTGAGGAGGGGAAAATTGCCAACACGGCGTATCGGGTTCTGAAACGCTCGAAACGCAACGACGTGACGCTGCTCGAACTGGAACTCGAAACCGGGCGAAAGAACCAGATCCGTGCCCACATGGAGTATATCGGTCATCCGATCATCGGCGACAAGAAGTACGGTTCGAAGCGGGCGTTGATCGGTCGTGTGGCGTTGCACGCTGGTGTTCTGAGTTTTATTCACCCCGTGACCGGGAAACGGCTCGATTTCTCGACCCCTGTTCCGAGGAAATTCCTCGACCTGTTTGCGTAACGGGCAGGGCGGCCGGGCAGAAAAGGATATGCGCAGCAGAGGGCAGACAGTCGATCGTACTGTCTGCCCTCTGCTGCTTCTTTTACGGGTAAGGATACAGAAAACGGGGCTACCGAGCCGGACGACGGTTACCGGTAGGTTAGGGATTCACCGCATCGGACTGCGGTGCGGATTTCGAGGTGGCCGATCGGTCGGTTGTCGCGGTGCGTTTGACGATTCCGATGCTGATTTCGTACAGCAGCCACATGGGAAAAGCCACCAGCGAAAGGGTGAACAGGTCGGAGGTGGGCGTAATAATGGCCGCCAGTATCAGGATAAGGATAATGGCGTGCTTGCGGTAGCGTCGCATGAAAGCGGCCGTGAGGAAACCCAGCTTGGCGAAGAACCAGGAGAGCAACGGAATTTCGAATACGAGCCCCATTGCCAGCGACATGACCATCAGGGTCGATACGTAGGATTGCAGGCTGATCAGGTTGGTCACCTGGTCGCTGACCTGATAGGTCCCGAGAAAACGGAAGGTCAGCGGAAAGATCAGAAAGTAGCAACAGACGACTCCAGTCAGAAACATGGCGTAACCTCCGCCCACCACCCGCACGGCATACCGGCGTTCGTGGGTGTAAAGGGCCGGGGAGACGAAGCGGTAGAGCTGATAGAGGATGTAGGGCGAGGCGCAGAGTACTCCGGCAGCCAGGGCGGCCTTCATGTGGATGACGAACTGGCCGGCCAGCCCGGTGTTGATGAGCGGAACACTGATGGGGGCATGGGTCGGCTGTGCAAACCACGATCCGATGGTGCGGAGCAGACGATAGGTGACGAAGTTCTCCTGCTGTGGGGCCAGAATGGCAGCGAAAAGCTGTTCCTTCAGGCAAAACGCGACTATGGCGAACAGGGTGGTTACGATAACGATTCGTAACAGTGCCGTCCGCAGGGCGTCGAGATGTTCCCAAAAGGAGAGTTTGTTTTCGTTCGTCATGTCTGTCGTTATCAGATTGGCGTGCTTCACGATGAGTGAGTCGTTTCCCGGTATGTTTTCGAGTGGCTATGCGAGTGGTCCCGGGGCGTCGTGTGCGGGCGGAAACGGGTTGCCGGAGGGGAGAGAAAAAGGACTCGTTTTGTTCGTTACGGATGCGGTGTTCTGTCGGGTCAGGCGGGTCGGTTGCTGTCTTTCTCCACGGCTTTTCCTGCGTCTGATTCGATGTTGTTCAACCCCTCTTTGAAGGAACGGACCCCTTTCCCGAGCCCTTTCATCAGTTCCGGAATTTTGCGGCCGCCGAAAAACAGCAGTACGACCAGCACAATTAATAAAATCTCCTGCATGCCGATGCCGCCGATAAAAAGTGGTGTCATAGTACGTGTGCGTTTAAATGTGGGTTAAAATCCATATTTCCCGAGCCATTCGCGGAACTGCTTGTCGCTGACGTCGTTGAGCAGCCGGCCGCTCTCCCATTTCAGGTCGGGATAGGCTTTCCGCAGTGCCGCCACGCTGGCGGTGATCGAACTGCTGCCCGACGTGGCGAAGGGGACGATGGTCTTGCCCTTCAGATCGTGGCTTTCGATGAAGGTGTTGATGATGCGGGGAGCGCTGTTCCACCAGATGGGGTAGCCCAGAAAAATGATGTCGCAGGATTTGAGCTCGACGGAACTCTTTTTGAGGGCCGGACGTGCTTTGGGGTCGTTCATCTCGATCGAACTGCGCGACTGTTTGTCTTTCCAGTCCAGGTCGGCGCTCGTATAGGGCGTGGCCGGGGTGATTGCGTAGAGCTTCCCTTTGGTGATGCTGGCGATGCGCGTGGCAACAGCCTTGGTGGTGCCGGTTGCCGAGAAGTAGACGACTGCGGCCTTCTGAGCCAGGGCGGTGGCCGGGAGCAACAGGCTGCAAAGGAGTGCTAAAAGGATGGTGCGTTTCATGCGGTTGGGAATTTTATGTCCGGTAAAGGGGGAGTGTAAGAATCAAAAGGGTCGGGGAGGCGTTCCCGACGTCGCTGCCAGGGCCTCGCTATTGTTCGGGATCCGGTGTTTGCTGGAGCGTGCGGAGGGCATTCAGGGCGTTCGGGAACCCGATGTAAGGCAGACACTGTACCAGCGCGGCGGCGATCGTCTCCCGCGAGCACCCCGCCTTGAGGCATCCGGCCGCGTGAGAGGCGATCTGTCGTTCGGCGCCGAGGGTGGTCAGCGCGCAGAGCGAGAGCAATTCGCGGGTTGGTGTGTCGAGCGTTCCGCGGGTGTAGAAGTCGCCGAAGCAGACTTCGGTCAGGAAGGCCGGTACGAGTGTGTCCATGCCGGTCGGAAGTTCGCGCATGGCCGTGCGGATCTCGTTGCCGTAGAGCGGTTGCTGGATCGCAGCGCCACGGGCTTGTCGGTTCTCTTCGGTCACGGTTCCCTGAGCTTCGAGCGGCAGGGCGATGTTCCGTTCGCGGAATACCTCGTTGACGGTGCCGATGGCGTTGAGCGTGCGGGGAAAACCGATGAACGGTGCACACTGGTAGATCGCTTCGCGCAGCTCCAGCGGGGTGACGCCGGCGTTCAGCGCTCCGGCGGCGTGCGCTTTGAGCTGGGGCAGCGTCTGCATCGTGGCCAGGCAGACGCATGTAATCATTTCGCGGGTTTTCATCTCCAGCTCGCCGCAGCGAAATACTTCGCCGAAGATGAATTTCTGGAGGATGTCCATCAGTTCCGGATCGGTACCCTGTCCGGTCAGGGCCTCGCCCTGAAACAGCGTTCGGAAGTTTTCGCGGCAGGTCTCTATTCTGTCCATATCAGTGGTGGTTTGTGCTAAGGCCGGCCCGACGGATAACGTCAGTGCGGTCAGGCCGACGATGATTGTTTTTTTCATGATCTATTTTCGGGAGTCGGTAAATGCGTCGCGGAAGAAACGTTCCAGCTTGTCGAACGGAATGCGGTCCGTGCGGTCGTAGAGGTCGATGTGTTCGGCGTCATCGACGGTGTACAGCTCTTTGGGCTCGCGTGCGGCACGGTAGGCCTCCTCGCTGAAAAATCTGGAGTGGGCACGGTCGCCGACTACGAACAGAATGGGGCGCGGTGCGATCTCGTCGAGGTGACCCAGCAGGTCGTAATTGAGGAATGCCAGGTCGCTGGTGGTGGTGAATCCGCCCAGTGCCGAGGGGTGATGGCCGCGGCGCAGTGCGTAGAAGCGGAACCATTCGGCGGTCGGTTCGGGCAGGTCGGCCGGTACGGAGTCCAGCGGCTCGGCCGGGAAGTAGGTGATGCGTTCCGGATAGCCCTGTTCGGCGTCGACCCACCGCTGGCGCGAGATGCGCTCTTTGGCGGCTGCCACCTGTTCCGGGGTCAGCCCGTGGCGTGCGGCTGCGGTCATGTCGTACATGCTGACCGTGGCCACGGCACGGATGCGGGTGTCGCTCTGTGCGGCCGAGAGGGCGAAACCGCCCGACCCGCAAATCCCGATCACTCCGATCCGTTCACGGTCGATGTACGGTTGCAGCCCGAGGTAGTCCACGGCGGCGCTGAAACTCTCGGTGAAGAGTTCGGGACTCGACAGGTTGCGCGGTTCGCCGCTGCTTTCGCCCATGTTGGCCTGGTCGAAGGTCAGAACGACGAAGCCGCGTTGGGCCAACTCGTTGGCATAAATGCAGGGTCCCTGTTCCTTCACGCCGCCGTACGGAGCGCCGACAATCAGTGCCGGGTGGCGTGTCGTGCGGTCGAGATCGCGGGCCGTGTAGAGATCGCCTGCGAGGCTTAGACCGAAACGGTTCCTGAAGGTCGTTTTTGTCCGTTCCACATGGGAACTCAGCGGGGCGATGTATCCGCCGTTCGTGTTGGGTGTCGTCTGTGCCATGATCGGAGGTGTGCTTTGGTTTCTGAATTACAATGACAAGAAGAGTATCCGGCATCTCGTTTTTGCCGATTGTCGGGAGGGTCTTGTGTAAAGAGAGGCTTGCCGCTCCACGTGGAGTGATACTCCGGTTGTCATTCTTTGCAAATCGGTGGGGCGTGTGCCGAACTTTACGTATGCAAAATTAGGAAGAAGGGTAGCGGTACGATTCATCGTTTTACGGATTGAATTACCAATTTTACAGATTGTGCGGTGTTGTATGGGAAAGGGGGTATTGTAATGGAGTCTGTGTTTGAATGGCTGTGAAAATGAAGCAGGCTTGCATCAAATGTCGATGCAAGCCTGCTGTGTGTACCGTGGTGGGTTTGGATTTACAAGTCTGTAATGGGCTTGTATTTCGGTACGAGAGTTTTCATGACGGCCCAGGCGATCAGGTAGGCTACGGCACAGAAGATGAAGGCGATGGCGTAGCCGGCCGGCTTGCCTTCGAAGCCCAGGAAATGGAGGGCGTGTTGATCGCTGTAGGTGAAGAGCATCCCGGCGCCTTTCTGGATGAAGAAAGAGCCGATACCGCCGGCCATGCCGCCGATCCCGGTGATGGTGGCGATGGCGCGTTTGGGGAACATGTCGCCGATGGTCGAGAAGATGTTGGCCGACCAGGCCTGGTGGGCCGAGGCGCCCACGGCGATCAGCAGGATGGGCACCCAGTAGCTGATGCCGCCCAGCGGTTGCGCAGCGAGCACCACCAGCGGGAAGAAGGCGATGATGAGCATGGCCCGCATACGTCCGGCGTAAGGGTTCATGCCGCGATTGATGAAGTAGGTCGGGAACTTGCCGCCGAAGACTGATCCGATCACCGTGATGGTATAGAGGATGGCGATGGGCAGGGCGATCGACGTGCCGACCATGTTATACTGGGCTTTCAGGTAGGCCGGGGTCCAGAACAGGAAGAACCACCACACGCCATCGGTCATGAACTTGCCGAAGGCGAAAGCCCACGTCTGGCGGTACTTGAGACATTGCCAGAATGACATCTTCTCTTTCGGTTCGTTCTGCTGCGGCTTCTGCGCTTCCTGGCTTTCCCGGGCTGCGTCCTGTTCGATGTAGGCCAGCTCGGCGGCATTCATCCGGGTGTTCTCTTCGGGTTTCTTGTAGATGAAGACCCAGAAGCCGAGCCAGATGAAACCGATCAGACCGACGATGATGAAGGCCATCTCCCAGCCCCACAGCTCGGCCATCACGGGGACGGTCAGCGGGGCGATGATGGCACCCACGTTGGCGCCGGAGTTGAAGATACCGGTGGCGAAGGCGCGGTCCTTTTTG
The DNA here is from genome assembly GCF_900104655.1 of Millionella massiliensis. Lineage (GTDB taxonomy): Bacteria > Bacteroidota > Bacteroidia > Bacteroidales > Rikenellaceae > Rikenella > Rikenella massiliensis. The sequence goes on from NZ_FNWD01000002.1 coordinate 213,874, forward strand.
GGGAAGTATTCGGCGGTGGCTTTGATGGCGGCGGGGAAGTTACCCGCTTCGCCGATGGCCAGCACGCAGCGGCAGATGATAAAGGCGGTGACGCTGATCATGGCGATCTGTCCGACAATATCGGCGCCTTGTGCCATGCGCAGGGCTGCGGCGTCCGGCAGACCGGTTATCTGTTCTGTCACGATGCCGCACAGGGCGTGGATGCCGGCACCCAGCGACCATACGGCGATCGACCAGGCATAACCGCGTTTGGTGCCGACCTTGTCGACGAAGCGGCCGGCGAAGAGCATCGCGATGGCGTAGACCAGCGAAAAGATGGCCGTAATGGTTCCGTAGTCGTTGTCGGTCCAGTGGAACTCCTCTTCCAGTACGGGCTGGAGCAGCGAGAGCACCTGGCGGTCGAGGTAGTTGACCGTCGTGGCGAAGAACAGCATGGAACAGATGATCCAACGGTAGTTGGTCATCTTTCCGGATGGCTTGTTGGGTTGGCTCATGATGGGGTAGGTTTGGGTTAGCGGTTTAACGGGCCCGGTGCGTTGTCAGGAACGTACCGAGGCGATGATGGCGCGGACGCGGTTGATGGTGTCGGTGATTGCACCCCAGTCGCGGGCTTCGATCAGTTTCTTGGGGAAGAGGTTGGAACCCATGCCGACGCAGGTGACCCCGGCTTTGAACCACGCACGGAGACTCTCTTCGGTCGGTTCGACGCCTCCGGTCGGCATGATCGAACTCCAGGGGCATGGCCCTTTGACGGCCTTGACGAACTCCGGGCCACCGACCGACGAGCCGGGGAAGATCTTGACGATTTCGGCGCCGAGTTCTTCGGCGCGGCCGATCTCGCTCAGCGAACCGCAACCCGGTGCCCACAGGATTTTGCGGCGGTTGCAGACGGGGGCCATCTCTTCGTTGAGCAGCGGCGAAACGACAAAGGCGGCACCCAGTTGGATGTAGAGTGCAGCGGTCGGCGCGTCGACCACCGATCCGACGCCGAGCATCAGTTCGGGCAGTTCGGTGGCGGCCCAGCGGTTGAGCGTACCGAAGACTTCGTGGGCGAAGTCGCCGCGGTTGGTGAATTCGAATACGCGGATGCCGGCGGCGTAGGAGGCTTTCAGCACCTCTTTGCACAGTTCGGTGTCGGCGTGGTAAAAGACGGGTATAACGCCCTGTCGTCTCATTTCGAGTGCGACCTCTATTCTGCTGAAACGTGACATGTCGATTTTGCTTGTTTTTAGATTCCTGTGTGGTGTGAGTTGAACCTTTGAACGAGGTTATCGCGATACGCGGCCGGAACCGTCGCCGCCCATTAGTTTTTCGACTTCGTCGATGGTTACCAGGTTGAAGTCGCCCTTGATGGTGTGTTTCAGGCACGAGGCGGCCACGGCGAATTCGATGGTCTTCTGGTAGTTGGTGCCGTAGGTCAGCAGCCCGTAGATCAGGCCGCCGCCGAACGAGTCACCGCCGCCCACGCGGTCCACGATGTGGGTGATGTCGTAGCGGCGCGAGGCGTAGAGTGTGCCGTCGGTGTAGAGCACGGCACCCCAGGTGTTGTGGTTGGCGTTGATCGAGCCGCGCAGGGTGATCGCCACGCGCGTGGCACGCGGGAAACGGGCCTGGAGCTGGCTGGCGACGCTCTCGAAACGGGCGGCGTCGACCTGCCCGCCGGTCGCCGTTACGTCGAAGCCTTCGGGCTTGATGCCGAACACCTTTTCGGCGTCCTCTTCATTGGCAATAATCACGTCGCAGCATTTGACCAGCGCGGGCATCACTTCGGTGCAGCTTTTGCCGTATTTCCAGAGGTTCTTGCGGTAGTTCAGGTCGCAGGATACGGTCACTCCCAGCCGGTTGGCGGCACGTGCGGCCTCCAGACAGGTGTCGGCGGCCGATTGCGAAAGGGCGGGGGTAATGCCGGTGAAGTGGAACCAGTCGGCGCCGGCAAAGACCCGTTCCCAGTCGATCATACCGGGTTGTACGGTCGAGATGGAGGAGTGGGCACGGTCGTAAACCACTTTGCTCGGACGGCTGACAGCTCCGGTCTCGAGGTAGTAGATGCCGAGGCGTTCGCCGCCCCAGATGATGTCGTCCGTACCGACACCGTGTTTGCGCAACTCGTCGCGGCAGGCTTTGGCGATGTCGTTCTCGGGCAGGCGGGTCACGAAGCTGGTCTGCATGCCGTAGTTGGCTAGCGATACGGCTACGTTGGCTTCGCCGCCGCCGAAGGTGGCTTCATAGCTGGTGGCTTGCGAAAAACGCAGGTATTCGGGGGTGGCCAGACGTAACATGATCTCGCCGAAGGTGACTATCTTTTTCATTTTTACAGAGTTCTTGATTGGGGATGCGGTGGCTTAAATCTCCGCTGACCTGTGGTTCGGAGTTTGTTGAAAATGGCGGTCTCTTCCGTAGGTCAGTCGGTTGGCGCCATAAATCCGGCGGATGCCTCGTGAGGGGCGATCCGCCGGTGGCAGGTTGGTGGGTTTGGTTTTGTAGTGTAAGGTTTGTTGGTTCTGTGAGGAAAACGTCCCGGAGCGGTTGTTGAAACCGTGATGGACGTGTGGGGGGAAAGTGCCTGTCCGGATGGTGCGAAACGGTACGGAGCGCCCCTGTGTGGAGGGCTGTTGTTCCGCCTCCTCCCGCCGGACTATTTGACCGTTACGGTCAGCGGATTGTCGAACTTGAGGCTCTGATCCCAGATGAGTTGTTTCATCACGTCGGGAGTGGGGATGTCGCTCTTGCTCCAGCCGGCACCCATCTGGTAGATGAAAGGTTTGCCTTCGGGGATGGTGGTGCTGGCCAGCAGGTGGCCCAGGCGCGTTTCTACTTTGATCTCGCACGGGAAGACCAGACCGATGGTGGTGTGGCCGTTGTCGGGCTTGTTGTCGGTGTTGAGCGGCTCCCAGTAGCCGACCCGTTTGATGGGCTTGTTCAGAATGTCGAGCACTTTGCCGCCGGCACCGCGGGTGACGATACCTGCTGCGACCTTCAGTTGGTCGAAATCACCGGTGTATTCCTCGGTGATGTTGTTGAAGTGGGTGTTGGCATCGAGTGAGATGGTTCGGCGTTCGGTGACCTCCACGCTGTCCACGAGGAAGGGGGCGTAGTCGAGCTGGAAGGCGATGCGGATCGGACCGTTGTCGAGCACTTTGTAACGGATGTAGTTGTTGCCGAGCCAGAGCGAGTCCTTTTCGTAGGGGGCCATGGCTCCGGCACCCAGCGTGCGGCCCACTTTGTAGCAGTCGAGCCCTTCGCCTTGGTCGCTGTGGTAGTTGTAGCCGGGCTTGAACCATTTGTCGATAATCAGGCTGTCGGTACGTTTGAGCCAGATGTCGATCCCGTTGCTGATTTCGCCGGTGGCTTCCAGTGCGGGGCCGTACATGCGGTGGGCGATCAGGTTGTTTTCCCACGCAAAGTCGTCCATGCGTTCCGGTACGTAGCGGCCGAATGCCTGTGCGGGATAGGCTTCACGCTGGCCGGTTTCGAGGGTGTAGGTGGCTGAACTGTTGCCGGCAACGGTGGCCTGGAAAATCAGGGCTTGCGGCTCGGTACCACCGTTGTAAAGCACCTGCGAGGGCTGTTGGCTGCCGTCCGGAGCGATGACGACGATGTTTTCGGGGGTGGCGTCCGAAACCTTGGCTTGCACCTCCTGCCAACTGATTTCGACTGTTTCGTTCGTGCGGTCGAGCTTCAGCGGGTTGGTGACTTTGACTTTGGCTCCGCCGCAGGCCATCAGCAGAGCGGTGGCGGCGAGCAGAAATATCTTTTTCATGTCGGAACTTTTTTGAGTGGGGGAGAGGTTTAATCTTCGTTCATCGCTTTGCCGAGTGAGGCGAGGATGCCGCCGTCGACATAGACGATGTGTCCGTTCACGAAATCCGATGCGCGCGAGGCGAGGAAGACGGCCGTACCGGCCAGGTCTTCGGGGTTACCCCAGCGGGCAGCGGGGGTGCGCTTGAGGATAAATTCGTTGAAGGGGTGGCCGTTTACGCGGATCGGCGCGGTCTGCGAGGTGGCGAAGTAGCCGGGACCGATGCCGTTCACCTGGATGTTGTAACGGGCCCATTCGGTGGCGAGGTTGCGGGTCAGCATCTTCAGCCCGCCTTTGGCGGCGGCATAGGCGCTGACGGTGTCGCGACCCACTTCGCTCATCATCGAGCACATGTTGATGATCTTGCCGCCGCCGTGCTCGATCATGCCGGCAGCTACGGCTTTCGACAGGAGGAAGGGAGCGGTCAGGTCGGTGGTGATCACGGTGTTCCACTCGGCGAGGCTCATCTCGGTGGCGGGGATGCGTTTGATGATGCCGGCGTTGTTGACCAGAATGTCGATCGGGCCGACTTCAGCGGTGATCCGGGCAATGTATTCGGTTACCTGGGCTTCGTCGGTGACGTCGAACAGGTAGCCGTGGGCTGTGATGCCGTTGGCGGCGTACTCTTTAAGGGCGTTCTCCATTTTGGCGGGGGAGTGGCCGTTGACCACCAGCGTTGCGCCGGCCTGAGCCAGTGCGGTGGCGACGGCCATGCCCAGTCCGTGGGTGCCGCCCGTGACGAGGGCAACTTTGCCCGTGAGGTCGAAGAGTTCGAGCGATTTCATGATTTGACTCTATTTCGGAAATCTTTGTTTTGTACGGAGTGAAGGGTTATTTGAGGTCGGTGGTGGCGCAGCCGTCCATGTCGTCGTAGTTCATGTTCTCGCCGGCCATGCCCCAGATGAAGGTGTAGTTGTGGGTGGCGCAGGCGGAGTGGATCGACCACTGGGGCGAGATGACGGCCTGTTCGTTATGCATCCAGATGTGACGGGTCTCCTGAGGTTGGCCCATGAAGTGACACACGGCCTGGTCTTCGGGCAGTTCGAAGTAGAAGTAGGCCTCCATGCGACGGTCGTGGGTGTGGGCGGGCATCGTGTTCCATACGCTGCCGGGCTTGAGCTCGGTCATGCCCATCTGAAGCTGACAGGTGGGGAGTACCTGATTGACGATCAGTTTGTTGATTACACGATGGTTGCTACCCTCGAGCGATCCGAGTTCAACGACGACGGCTTCGGCTTTGGTGATCTTGCGGTCGGGATATTCGGCATGGGCCGGAGCCGAGTTGAAGTAGAAGTGGGCCGGGGTGGCAGCATCGTCGCTGGCGAAGGTGATGTCGCGTTCGCTCTTGCCGAGGTAGAGGGCCTCCTTGTAGCCGAGGTGGTACTCCTGGTCGCCGGCTTTGACGGTACCGGCGCCGCCGACGTTGATGATGCCCAGTTCGCGACGATGCAGAAAACGGTCGGCACGCAGCGGAGCGATGGCGTCGAGGGTCAGGGCACGGTCGGTGGGCACGGCGCCGCCGACGATCAGACGGTCGTAGGCCGAGTAGACGAGGTTGATCTCGCCGTCGGTCATGATGTTCGGGAAGAGATATTCTGCGCGGAGTCGTTCGGTGTCGTAGCTTTTGGCATCGGCCGGGTGCGATGCGTAACGGGTCGTGTATTTTACGTCTGACATGTTTATTTTGAGTTTTTTAGCGATGATTTGCGGATGATGAGTTCGGGAGCGATGACTACGCCGACCTGAGGTTCTCCGCTGAGGCGGTCGAACATCATCTGGCCGGCCATGTATCCCATCTTGTAGCTGAACTGATCGACCGAACTGAGCGGGGTGGAGAGAAGCTGACAGAAGGGTTCGTTGGCAAACCCGACGATGGCGATCTCTTCCGGAATGCGGATGCCGGCCTTCTGAAATTCGAGCATGGCACCCAGTGCGGAGAAGTCGCCGGCAAAAAAGACGGCGTCGGGTAGGGTGCCGCTCTCGATGACGGTGCGGGCGAAGCGTCGTCCCTCCTCTTCGGTGGTGCTGGTGGATTCGAAGATGTAGTTTTCGTCGAGGGTGATCCCTGCGTTTTGCATCGTGTCGCGGTAGCCTTTCAGGCGGTTGCTCCAGATGTTGACGTGCTGGGGACCGGCACAGTGGTAGATGCGCGTACAGCCCTGACGAAGCAGGTGTTTGACGGCCATGGCGGCTCCCTGGTAGTCGTCGACGATGACGGTTCCGGCATCGACTCCGGGGGCTGTTCGGTCGAACAGAACCACGGGAACGCCAGCCTCGGAGAGGTAGTTGTAGTAGCTGTGGTCGGTGGTGTCGGCTGCCACGGAGGCGATCACGCCGTCGACTTTGCCGGCCAGCGAGTGTACGATGCGCTCTTCGCGTTCGGCCGAGTCCTTCGATTGGCAGATCAGGACGTCGTATCCTTTTTTATAGGCTTTGTCTTCGATTCCTTCGATGGCCGACGAGAAGAAACTGCGGTTGATGCCCGGGACGATGACGCCGATGGTGTTTCGTCGTCCGGTTTTGAGGTTGACGGCCACGGAACTGGGCGTGTAGTGCAACTCGGCCGCCACTTCGCGGATACGCTCCTTGAGGGCAGCGCTGATCGACGGGTGGTCGCTCAGTGCTCGCGATACGCTGGAGACCGAAACGCCCAGGCGTTCGGCAATATCATATATAGAGGTGCGCTTTTTAGCCATAATCTTTTCGGAAGAAAGAACGGTTTTATGCAATCGTTTGTGCAAATGTACGGATTTATCCGGTTGATGCAAATCTTTTTTTGAGAAACTTATTTTTTATGAATCGTTAATTGTTTATAAATCAATGGTTTTGAATTTTAGATGCAAGAAAAGAGTGATTTTTATTTTTTGGAGAATCGGATATAATTTCTACATTTGTGCAATCGGTTGCGTAAATGATTGACAATCGGTTAGCAAAAGTTGATAATAAAAATTTTTAAAAATAAACCCAAACAACACGCTCTCGGCATGAAAATCAAAATGATGGCGGCTTGCTCGCTGGCGCTGGCCTCGCTTCTCGGGATCCTGCCCGCTCAGGCAAAAGGTAAAAAGGTGTCGCCGGTGATTACCGACAATGTGGAATTCGCGGCAAAACAGGTGCAACTGATGGTGGACACGATGGATACGTTCGATAAGATCCCGAGCCCGCGCACGACCAATAAAAACGGTAAACTGGCCTTTACGACGCTCGACGACTGGACTAGTGGCTTTTTTCCGGGAACGCTCTGGTATCTCTATGAGTTGACCGGCGACAGCAAATGGCTCAAACCGGCGGTTCATTATACCGAAGGCATGGAGCGGATTAAATATTATCGTGGTAATCACGACATTGGTTTTATGATTTTCTGCTCGTTCGGCAACGGTCTGCGTCTGACTGACAAGCAGTCCTATAAGGATGTGATTGTGACGGCTGCCAAGACCCTCTGCGAACGTTATCGTCCCGGCGCCGGGGTGATTCAGTCGTGGCCTCAGTGGCGCGGTTGGGACTGCCCGGTGATTATCGACAACATGATGAACCTCGAGTTGCTGTTCGAAGCCACCCAGATGAGCGGTGACTCGTCGTTCTGGAAAATCGCCGTTTCGCACGCCGACCAGACCATGAAAAATCACTATCGTCCCGATATGAGTTGCTACCATGTGGTGGATTACGATGCCAAAACCGGTGCCATCCGCAGTCGGGTGACCCATCAGGGCTATGCTGACGAGTCGGCCTGGGCACGTGGTCAGGCGTGGGGACTCTATGGCTACACGATGTGTTACCGTTATACACATGATCCGAAGTATCTGAAACAGGCTGAGGCAATTGCTAAATTTATCTTCACGAACGAAACACTTCCGGAAGATCTGGTTCCCTATTGGGATTACGACGTGCCCAATATTGAGCAGGAGCCGCGCGACGCTTCGGCGGCAGCCATTACGGCGTCGGCTCTCTATGAGCTTTCGACCTATGCCGGCAAGAAGCAGGGTAAGGAGTACAAAAAACTGGCTGATCGCATTGTCGAAACACTCGGATCGCCGGCCTATCGGGCCAAACTGGGCGAGAATGGGTACTTTATTCTGATGCACTCGACGGGCAATAAACCCGGACCGAGCGAAGTCGATGTGCCGCTGGTCTATGCCGACTACTACTTCCTCGAGGCACTCAAACGCAAACGCGATCTGGAAAGTAAATAAACCTTCGGACGGCATTGTCGTGCGGCAGTCTCCCGCATTCCAAGTCGGTAGGGGATAGAAACGTATGGGGTGTGGAGCCTGTCGCCGACAATGCTATTCCGATGGTTTTTCTGATACGAAAAACACTTCCCCACTGTAAATACTCGATTTCGTTATGAAGCGAATGTGGAAATATACGGCGGTGCTGCTCCTTCTGGGTCTTTTGGGGGCGGCACCCCTTTTTGTAACGGCAGCCCCCACCGGGGCGAAACCCGACCTGCTGCAACGTGCCGCGCAGCGTCTCGACGTCGATTCGCTGTGCCGCGAAGCCTATCGTCCCTATCCCGGGTACGACGATCGGGCTTTCTGGGAGTCGCTGCCCGAAGCGGTCAAACGACAGGCGGTGGCGCAGGCCGAAGCGAAGCTCGACTACGTGTGGCGCAGCGTGACCGCCACCTCGTACCTTGATTTTGCCCGTAAGGGGATTCGTCAGCCCAACGATCAGCATATCGGCGAACGTTACGGAACGCTGGCCGAGTTGATTCTTGGTGAACTGGTCGAAGGCAAAGGACGATTCATTGATCAGATTGCCGACGGTGTGTGGTCGATTTGCGAGCAGAGTACCTGGGTGGCTACGGCTCACATCTGGAATCAGGGTAGCGGTACTCGGCTTCCCGACATCGAGCATCGCACGATCGATCTGAGCAGTGGCATGACGGCCAATACGCTGGCCTGGGCCTACTATTTCTTTAAAGACGAACTGGCCAAACTCTCGCCAACCATTCCGCAGCGCCTGCGTGCCGAGTTGAACCGCCACGCGCTCGACATCTACCTGAGACGGAACGACATGTTTTGGCTCGGTTTTCAGGAAGGGGCGACGGTCAACAACTGGAACCCGTGGTGCAACTTTAATGTGCTGACCACAGCCCTGCTTGTGGAAGAGGATCCGCAGCGACGCGCTGAAATTGTCAGAAAAACCATGCGTTCGGTCGATCAGTTTATTAATTACTTCAAGTCCGACGGCGGATGCGAAGAAGGGCCCTCCTACTGGGGTCATGCGGCCGGGATGCTGAACAACTACCTGGAGGTGTTGCGCAACTATTCGCACGGGGCGATCTACCTGTTCGGGGAGCAGCGGGTGAAAAATATTGGTCGCTACATTGCCAATGCGCACATCGACAGCCTCTATTTTGTCAACTTTGCCGATGCGGCTGCCAAGGCTTCGCCCGGTGCGCCGATTGTCTTTCGCTATGGCCAAAACATCGGAGACAGCACCATGATGGGACTGGGGGCTTATCTGGCGGCGCTGACCGATTTTATCGAAAAACCGTTGAGCGGAACGCTCGACAATCGGCTGAAAACGGTCTTCGTTTACCGGGATATGTGTCAGACGCCGCCGTCGGCGCCGCTGTACCAGTCGGTTTGGATGGATGGTATAGAGGTGGCCGTCGCCCGTACCCGAGGCGGTGTGTCCGAAGGGTTGACCTTGGCTGCCAAGGGCGGTAACAATGCCGAAAGTCATAACCACAACGATATTGGTACCTTCATCCTCTATGTGGACGGTCAGCCGATGCTGGTCGATGCGGGTGTGGGAACCTATACCGCTGCTACGTTCGACCACCGTCGCTATACCATCTGGACCATGCGCTCCGAGTATCACAACCTGCCGCTGATCAACGGCGTCGGGCAAACGAACGGAGGCAAATATCGTTCGCGGAGTGTCTCTTTCGCCGACAACGGCCGTACGATGGATTTCTCGCTTGACATCGCGGGGGCTTATCCCGAGGAGGCGGCCTGTCGTACCTGGGTGCGTGACTATCGCTTCGACCGTCGTAAAAATACGATTGCATTGACGGACAGCTATGAACTTTCGGAACTGAAGGGCCCCGTGGCGCTGAATTTTCTGACCTGTGGCACGGTCACGGTTGGTAAGACGATCGAGATTTCGGCGTTCGGCCATACGTTGCAAATGGCCTACGATGCTTCGAAATTCGAGGTGACGACCGAAACAATCGAACAGACTGACCCGCGGCTCTCGAGTGTCTGGGGTGAAAAGTTGACGCGTGTCTCGATGCAGGTGCGTGATCCGGAATTGAAAGATACTCTTCGGGTCTCATTCTCACAAGTGGATTAAGCTCGTATGGATTGAAATAGTTGCGGTAGTAATCACCTTTTTTTAGTTTTGTTCTTTTGTGTGCTGAAGTAAATAATCGGCACACAAAGTGAAAATTACTAATGCTAACCCCAATTATGATTAGAAAAATTTCTACTCTTTTGCTCTTGTGCCTGTTCGGAGTGTCGCTCCGGGCTGTGGCTGTTGAACCGTCATCGTCGGATAAGGCGATTGTCAAGGCTGCACGCGCGCTGATTGGCCGTGTGACGCCCGGTTACGAAAACCAGTATCTGCTCGAAGTGATCCCGGCCGATCCACAGAGCGGTGAAGATGTCTTCGAAATCGATGCCCGAAAGGGTAAAGTGGTGCTGCGCGGGAACAATCCCGTAGCACTGGCGTCGGCTTTCCACTGGTATCTGAAATACACCTGTCAGGCCCAGCTTTCGTGGTTTGGCGATCAGTTGAATCTTCCCGAACGGCTGCCGTTGCCCGCTGCTAAGGAACGTCGTACGATTAATGGAAAATACCGCGCCTACTTCAATTACTGCACCCTCTCCTACACGGCTCCGTGGTGGGACTGGGAACGGTGGCAGCGCGAGATCGATTTCATGGCCATGAACGGCATCAACATGCCGTTGCAACCCATCGGGCTGGACGCCGTGTGGTACGAAACGCTGCTCCGTATGGGTTTCACCGACCTGGAGGCCCGCACCTTTCTGGTAGGACCCGGCCATCAGGCCTGGCAGTGGATGACCAACATCGAACAGTTCGGCGGGCCACTGCCCAAAAGTTGGATCGACAGCCACATCCAGTTGGCTCGTCAGATCTTCGCCCGGGAGCGCGAGCTGGGCATGAATCCGATTCAGCAGGGTTTCACCGGCAACGTGCCGAAACTGATGAAAGAAAAGTATCCCGAAGCCAAAATCGCTCAGCAACCCGAGTGGTACGGTTTCGAAGGTGTTTCGCAGCTTGACCCGCTCGATCCGCTGTTCGACCGTATGGGGCACACCTTTATGCGGATGCAGGATTCGCTGTTTGGCTCTTACGGCATCTATGCCGCCGACCCCTTCCACGAGAGTGCACCGCCTGTCAATACGCCGGAGTATCTGGCAGCCGTAGGTAAGAAGATCAGCGCCCTGATCGATGATTTCGATCCGGACGGCATTGTGGCCATGCAGGCTTGGAGTATCCGCGAACCGATCACCACGCAGTTTCCGAAAGACCGGCTGGTAGTGCTCGACCTGAATGGCTCGACCTATCCCGGTAAGAATAATTTCTGGGGCTATCCGTTCATTGCAGGCAACCTGCACAATTTCGGAGGGCGTATCAATATGCACGGCGACCTGCCGCTGCTGGCCTCCAACCAGTATATGACGGCGCTGGAAAAGGCGCCGAACGTTGTCGGTTCCGGCCTTTTCATGGAGTCGATCATTCAGAATCCGGTTTACTATGCCATGGCTTTCGAAATGCCGTTCCACAAGGATACGATCTCTCCCTCGGCCTGGCTTGACACCTACACCGTCCGGGCCTATGGTGCAGAATCGGCTGCTGCGCAACAGGCGTGGGCCATCCTGCTGAAGGGGCCCTACGGACGCGGGACGAACGGTGTGGAGAGCAGTTCGATCATCGCGGCACGTCCGGCTATCGATGTGAAGAAGTCGGGCCCCAATGCCGGTTTTCATATCCCGTACGATCCGAAGTCGCTTTACGAGGCCGAACGTCTGTTGTTGCAGGATGCTGAAAAACTGAAAGCCTCTGAAATTTACCGGTTTGACGTGGTTGATGTGCAGCGTCAGATTATGACCAACCTGGGGCAGGAGATTCACAAGGCTGTCGCTGCGGCCTACAAGGCGGGCGACATGGAGGCCTTCCGGAAGCACAGTGAACGATTCTTGGAGCTGTTGCTTGATGTCGATGCGCTGCTGGCCACGCGCACCGAGTGGAACTTCGACCAGTGGGTGAGCGATGCCCGCCGCTGGGGAACGACCGAAGAGGAGAAAGACCTGTTGGAGCGTGATGCTACGGCTCTGATTACCTACTGGGGCTTTACACCCGGCTATATCTGCCAGCAGTTCGACTACTCGTGGCGCGAATGGACCGGGTTGATCCGCCGATACTACTACAACCGTTGGAAGATGTTCTACGACATGTTGGCCGAGTCGGTGGCTGCCGGCAAACCTTACTCCGAAGAGGGGGCCCCCATGAGTAACGGTCGCGAAGCGTTCCGGGCCAATGCGTTTTACGACCGGCTGGCAGATTGGGAAATTCAATTCGTGGCTACTCCCAAAACGGATATCGATCCTGCGCCGAAAGGCGACGAAATCGAGATGGCATCGCAGATGTTCAGAAAATACAGTGATTTAGCAAAAGAATATTACCAATGAAACGTTTTTTGATTGCCTTGGCAGCCCTGCTGTGGCTGCTTCCCGCCTCGGCCCGGAAAAAGACCAAAGCCGAGCAACCGGTGCAAACCGATCGTGAATATTGGGTCGAGCAGGCCTACCGGATGGCACGTCCCGTGTTGTCGAACCTGGCTGCCGGTACGCTGCACGAGCAGATGCCGATCGAACAGTTCGACAATGCCGGTCGGGCCCCGTATGCTCACCTTGAAGCTGTCGGCCGGTTGCTGTGCGGCCTCTCGCCCTGGTTCGAGGTGTCGGGCGACTCGATCCCGGCGGCCGAAGCGGCCAAACGTGACGAACTGCTCGCTTGGGCACATGCAGGTTTGCGTCATGCGGTGGATCCCGACTCGCCGGACTATCTGAATTTCCGCGGATTCGGTCAGCCGCTGGTCGATGCTGCTTTCCTGGCTCAGGCTTTCCTGCGTTCGCCCAAACAGCTGTGGGGCGGGCTGGATACGCTCACCCAACGCCGTGTGATCACCGAAATGAAGGCCACCCGCAATACCCGTCCGCCGTATAACAACTGGCTGATGTTCAGCGCTACGGTCGAAGCCTTCCTGCGCATGACGGGCGAGCGTCCCGACCTGATGCGTACCGACTACGCCTTCCGTCAGCTGGAGGACTGGTATGTGGGTGATGGGTTGTACAGCGACGGGCCCCAGTACCACAACGACTACTACAACAGTTTCGTGATGCAGCCGATGCTGGTCGATGCCGGACGCATCATGAACCGTTACTACAAGGGCGAAGCTCCCTATTCTGATGCCCAGTATACCCGGATCTGTCGCCGTGCATCGCGGTATGCCGGTGTGCTCGAACGGTCGATCTCGCCCGAGGGAACTTTCCCGGTCGTAGGGCGTTCGATTCTCTATCGTACCGGGTGTTTACACTCGCTGGCTCAGGCTTCGTTGCTCAAGATGCTGCCCAAGGATGTGACCGAAGGACAGGTGCGGGCAGCGCTGACCACCGTCATGCGGCGGATGCTCGAAGCTCCCGGAACTTACGATGAGGCCGGTTGGCTGGCCATGGGCTTCTGTGGCGCTCAGAAAGAGACGGCTGAATACTATCTCTGCACGGGCAGCATGTATCTGGCCTCGACCGTCTTCCTGCCGCTGGGACTGCCGGCCGAGGATTCGTTCTGGACAGCTCCCGCCCAGCCGTGGACCACTCAAAAGGCGTGGGGCGGTATGCCTTTCCCGCGCGACCATGCAATCGGAGACTAAACGGTTATGAAAAAGATTCTGATCCTGATGCTCGCGGTGCTTTGGATGGTGCCGGGCGTTGCAGCTCGTAAGAAACAGACCGATCAGCCGGTGCAAACCGACCGCGAATATTGGGCTGCTCAGGCCTATCGGATGGCGCGTCCCGTGCTGTCGAACCTGGCAGCCGGCACACTTCATGAGAAGATGCCGATCGACCAGTTCGACAACTCCGGAAGAGCCATGTATGCCCACCTTGAGGCTGTGGGTCGTTTGCTGTGCGGTCTGGCTCCGTGGTTTGAGGTGTCGGGTGATTCGATTCCGGCAGCTGAAGCGGCTCTGCGTGACGAGTTGCTTGGCTGGGCACATGCCGGTTTGCGCCATGCTGTCGATCCCGATTCGCCGGACTATCTCAATTTTCGGAAAGGTTACGGTCAGGCGCTGGTCGATGCCGCTTTCCTGGCGCAGGGCTTTCTACGTTCGCCCCGGCAGTTGTGGGACGGCTTGGATACGCTCACCCAGCGTCGCGTCATCACGGAAATGAAAGCGACCCGCAGATTCCTGCCCATGTACGGAAACTGGTTGATGTTCAGCGCCACGGTCGAGGCTTTCCTGCGCATGGCAGGCGAACCGCTCGACCTAATGCGTACCGACTACGCTTTCCGGCAGTTGGATGACTGGTATATTGGAGACGGGCTGTACAGTGACGGACCGAAGTATCACAACGATTACTACAACAGTTTCGTGATGCAGCCGATGCTGGTCGATGCCGGACGGATCATGAATCGTTATTACAAAAGCGAGGCTCCTTATTCCGATGCTCAATATGGCCGGATCTGTCGCCGTGCATCGCGGTATGCCGGTGTGCTCGAGCGGTCGATCTCGCCCGAGGGAACTTTCCCGGTCGTGGGGCGTTCGATCCTCTACCGGACCGGGTGCATGCACTCGCTGGCTCAGGCTTCTCTGCTCAAGATGCTGCCCGGGGATGTGACCGAAGGGCAGGTGCGGGCAGCGCTGACCACCGTCATGCGGCGGATGCTCGAAGCGCCGGGAACGTATGACGAAGGCGGATGGCTGACGATGGGATTCTGCGGGTCGCAGAAAGAGGCTGGCGAGACCTACCTTTGCACGGGCAGCATGTATCTGGCCTCGACGATCTTCCTGCCGCTGGGCCTCCCGGCCGAAGATTCGTTCTGGACAGCTCCCGCCCAGCCGTGGACCACTCAAAAGGCGTGGGGCGGTATGCCTTTCCCGCGTGACCATGCCATCGCCGACTGAGACGAAAAGAGTTAAGAAGACGTACCGTGCGTGATAAACGATTTGTGCATGGTACGCAGAGAACGGGCCGGAATACTGTTACGCAGTATTCCGGCCCGTCTTTTGGTTGGTTAATGGAATGGAAAGTTAGTCGATTTCGGAGGGCGCTTCACGAACGTAGGTGCCGTCGGTGGTATAATAGAGGGTTCGCCGGTTGCCGAGCTCGATTTCGTAGCCTCCCAGTTCCAGGTCGATCTCGTGTACCGAGGCGTCGGGGTAGCGTTGTGCGAGGTCGGTTTGCAACGATGCGGGCAGGAAACTCACGGGCAGCGGCGTGAACGTACTCTCGATGTGGGTCCAGGCACCGGATTCGTTGAAGTCAATCGTGGTCCCGTTTTCGAAGATAACTTCGTAGTCTTTACGGCCGTCGTCCTTGTCCTGAACAATGCGAACAACCTTTTGGGACGAGAAGTGCTGTTCGACAAATTGTTGAGCGGTCTGCGGAAGTTTGTCGAAGGCAATGTTTTTCTCTTCTTTGCAGCTGTAAAGTCCGATGGCGCTCAACAGCATCAGGCAGGTGGTCAGAATGCGTAATTTCATGGTCAGAGTGGTTTTTGTTTGTTTTCTGGGACCAAATTACATGCCAATTCTGAATAGAAACTGAACGAGGGTGGGAGAACCGGTAAATTCCGGTGGCTACTGTTGGCGATCGGATGTGTGGATTGATTATAATTGTCTGTATGACAGTCTTTTGTGGGTCGGGTGGCCGAGAGAGGAGAGATGCGATGCTATTCTATCTTTTTTGTCATCCATGCAGGCGGGATACTTCGATTCGGAATGGCAGGGCGTGCGTTTTGCAGCAGACAACGCTTTGGAGGCGTTGTCAGCGCAATGAACTGAATGATGAGTTAGAGATGGAGCAGTTTTTGGATCAGTTTGAAGTATTTGTAGGGTGGGTATTTGAACGGCAGATCGCTGTTTCGCAGGGAGATGAGCACCGATCGTCGGTTGCTGAAGGTCTCGAATGAGGCTTTCCCGTGGTATCGGCCCATGCCGCTGCGGCCGACACCGCCGAACGGCAGATGGTCGTTCGAGATGTGGAGGATCGTGTCGTTGATACAGGCTCCGCCCGACGAGGTGCGCCGCAGGACCTCCCGACCGGTACGGGGAGCGCCGAAATAGTAGAGTGCGAGCGGCTTTTCGTGTCGGTTGACAAATTCGATCGCCTGGTCAAGGTGGACATATTCCATCACGGGCAGTATGGGGCCGAATATCTCGGCCTGCATGACCGGAACGGAATCGGTAGGGGTGCCGAGGTCGAGCAGCGTCGGGGCAATGTAGCGTTGTGCGGGGTCTGTTTCGCCTCCGGCCAGCAGTGAACCGTCGGTGAGGTACGAGGCCACGCGGCGGTAGGCCGATTCGTTGACCAGTCGTCCGAAGTGGGGGCTCTCTTTGGGGTCGGGACCGTAGAAGACGCCGATCCAGTGGCGGATACGATCCACCAGCGGACCCTTGACGTTCTGGTGGACCAGCAGGTAGTCGGGAGCGACGCAGGTTTGTCCGGCATTCAGGAACTTGCCCCAGACGATGCGTCGTGCGGCGAGGTCGATATTGGCGGAGTTGTCCACCAGACAGGGGCTTTTGCCGCCCAGTTCGAGGGTCAGCGGGGTGAGGTGCTCGGCTGCTGCCCGCATGACAATGCGTCCCAGGGCCGGGCTGCCGGTGAAGAATATATAGTCCCACCGTTCGGCCAGCAGGGCCTCGTTGACCTCCCGGTTTCCTTCGATGAGTGTGACGTGGTCCGGGGAAAAGGCCGAAGCGATGATGCGGCCCAGTACTGCCGAAACCTGCGGCGCGTAGGGCGAGGCCTTCACCACAGCGCAGTTGCCGGCCGCGATTGCGCCGGCCAGCGGACTCAGGGTCAGTTGGGCCGGGTAGTTCCACGGCGAGATGATCAGTACGTTTCCGTAGGGTTCGCAGATGGTTCGGCTGCGTGATGGCCAGAGAAACAGCGGGGTGAAAATACACGTGGCGCGTATGCGACGCTTCAGGTGGCGCAGCTGGTTGTCGATTTCGCGCAGTACAATGGCTACCTCGGTCAGGTAGGTCTCCTCTTTGGATTTGTGGAGGTCGTGGTGCATCGCTTCGTACAGGGCGGGCAGGTGCGCTGTGATTGATCGACGCAGCCTGAGCAGAGCGTCGCGACGAAAGGCATAGGGGCGGGTCTGTCCGGTGGCGAAAAAGGTCCGTTGGCGGTCGAGTATTTCCATTCCCATGATGAAGAAATGTGGGGTTGATGGGTGTTGGGGCCGGGGCTGCGATGAAAATCGGTAAACGAATAGTGTGGCACGGCCGTTTTGTCAAATATAGGTTCTTTTTGTCGGATTTCGTGTGCTTTTTGCACGAAGATTGCTATCTTGGTATGAGTGTAAAACCAATATCTGTACGATGAATATACTCGGAAATGTTATTTGGATTATTTTCGGCGGTTTCGTGATCGCTGTTGAATACTTCTTGTCCGGGATCCTTATGTGTCTGACCATCATTGGGGTCCCGTTCGGATTTCAGGTCTTCAAACTGGGGGCGCTGTCGCTCCTGCCGTTCGGCCATCGGTCGGTGATCGTGGAGGAGAACCGGGGCTGTTTTTCGTTCCTGATGAATCTTATCTGGCTCTTGATCGGCGGCATCTGGATTGCGTTGACCCACTTTGCACTGGGGCTGGTGTTCTGCATTACGATCATCGGAATCCCGTTCGGCTTGCAGCATTTCAAATTGATGATTGTGGCTATCTCGCCGTTCGGTCGTGAGATTGTGTCGATTGATTAGCGGAGTGGGGTGTATAGATCGGGCGGTTGTGTAGGCCGCATTACTTTTTGTATATCGTGAACCGCAAACGAAAATCAGCCCGGACAATATCGGTTGTCCGGGCTGATTTCATATGATGCTGTTGGCGTGGTTTTGCTTTAGTTTTCGTTTAGGATAGTGCGTTTTAGTGATTGTTCAGGCTAACAGAGTTTGCTGCTAATGATGATTGTATTCGGGTTAATGGCCAAATAATCAGTGTATCTGATGTACTTACCTGAAGCGATTGTATGTGGTTGCGACTATTTCACGTAGTCTTTGGGGAACGAGGTGCGCTGTTCGATGGAACCGTCGGTCAACCGGATCCAGGTGTCGATCGTGCGCTGTCCTTCGGTCAGCTCGATGATGCGGGCGCCATTCGGGATGTGGATGTATTCGGTCGGTCCGCCGGTGAAGCGGCCGTAGGCCAGCAGAATGTTGTACCAGTTGACGGCGTAATCGTTGTCGTGGTCGTGGCCCACGAAGACGCCCATGATGTCGCCCTGTTCCTTCATGGCGGCGAACATGCCGGTGTTCAGTTCCGGGGAGCAGGCCTGCTCGCGACGGATGCCGTACAGGGTGGTGTTCTCGTTACGGGCAGCCTGGTTGTATTCGGGCAGCGGAATGTGGAAAAAGGCCAGCGAAGGCAGCGGCTGGTTGTTGTTCTGCGCAGTGTATTGGCTGCTGCTCTGTACGTACCAGTCGATCTGGTCGCGATGGATGTAGTCGTAACCGTTGACGCCGGCTTCTTTTAACTGGGAGTATTGGTTCGAGTCGATGAAGTAGAGGATCGCTTTGGGGGTGTCGTCCTGGCTGCCTTTGATTTCGAGCAGGTAGTTCCCCTCGCCGGTAATTCCTTCGACATCGGAGGCCATGCAGTAGGGAATCTGACGGGCGATCTGGAGCAACTCGGCGTTCGAAAGCCCCTGCTCGTGGTCGTGGTTGCCGAATACGAGAGCAAACGGGGTCTTGTACTGGGCGATGAATTCCAAGACCTTACGGAGATTCTGATCGGCCGGTGCGCTGTAAATGATATCGCCGGTGAGCACCACCAGATCGGGCCGTTCGGCCTCGATGGTGTTTTTGATGCAGGTGTAGGCGATGTCCGACCGGGAATCTTCCCAGCGAAGGTGGAGGTCGGTGAACTGGACGATCTTGAACTTGCCGTCGGGACCGAATTTCAGGGTTTGGGCCATGGCCTGAAGCGACAGGCATAGCAACAGAAGTAGTGTGGCAAACTGTTTCATGGTGTAGGTGGGTTTTATGCCCGTAAATATACGAAAATCCGACGATCGATGGCAGTGGCTGGCACGGAGAATGTTTCAAACAGTCGAGCACAGGCTTTACTTCTAATAGTTCGCCTGTCTGATGGGGTTATTGGATTGGGGGCTTCATTGGGAACTTCGGGTATTTCCATGAGCGTACGCAGGAGGGTGATTATAGAGGGTTCTTCTTTGTTGTCTTGGGGAAGGATGGCGATGAGAAAGAGTACTTGATCTCCGATGCGATGCAGGGAGGCGGATGTACGTTTGAATCGTGCGTTCGTCGTCAAAATCGGGTCGTTCGTCGATTTTTTTTGTCGTACTCAAATGTAAATCGTAACTTTAAATACCATTTCAGAAAGGGATTACAACCATGATGAAAAGAAAATTTATTCTGATGGCACTTTGTGCAAGTCTCAGTGTCTCTTATGCTTCGGCGCAGGATTTGAAGTCTTTGTTGACGGGCGTTGCTCAGACTTTGGTGGGTGACCAGACCACTACGGCCGAGTCGATTGTCGGTACGTGGACCTTCGTCGGGCCCGACTGCCAGTTCGAAAGCGATAACCTGCTGGCTCAGGCCGGTGGGGTGGCTGCCGCCCAGCAAATCGAAGAAAAACTGGATCCGGTCTACGAAAAGTTGGGACTGGAGGGTGCCCAGTATGTGTTCAATACGGATAGCACTTTTTCGTTCACCATGGGCAGCAAAAGTTCGACCGGGACCTATTCGTTCAATTCGGAGACAAAAAGGCTGACCATGAAGACGAAATTGGGTGTTTCGATGACGGCAAACGTGACGGTGACCGGTTCGACCATGAGCCTGACGTTCAATGCCGATAAATTGATCGATGTGCTGAAGACACTGACGAGTCTGACCGCACAGGCCGGTAGTTCGACCTCGCTGGTCAACTCATTGGTAAGTAATTACGATGGTTTGTTATTGGGTTTTGAATTGCAAAAACAGTAATTGCTTTTTCTTGCGGTGGCTGCTCCGGAGCTTGGGTTTCTCCGGAGCAGCTTTTTTTTGTGCCTGAATCCCATGTGTTGAGGCTTGCGGGCCGATGGGGGGCATTGGGGACGAACGCCGGGGCTGGTGATTACGGAGCATTTGTTTCCGGAATATATAATGACAGGATTGGGGCTGTTTGTTAGTTTTATATAATACGCTGTTGCCGTTAGTCGTGGGTGCGCTGGTGGGAATTGTATTGCTGGTACAGTAATGTTTTGTTGCTGGTGGCTCTCCCGTCACAAACAGGGACCGCTCGAGGCTTTGTGGCATCGGTTGACCTGGCTGGGGAGTCGGTAACTCTTTCGTACTATGCGCGAGGGACGATGGTTTTGGATTCGATCATCGTTCCTCGTTCGGTTGATTCATGCGGAATATATGTGCTGGGCGTATTCGTATGTGGAGGTTGGACGGAGTGTCGTGACGGCTGGAAAAGGAGAAAAGAGAGGTGATGAGTGAATAAAACAAAAGGTATCTCTCCAATAGAGAGATACCTTTTGCTATGTGTGAGGAATCGGTCGAAAGGATTAGTTGGCTTTTTCGGCTGATTTGCCGACCACTTCGACGCTTCGTTTGATAAAGCGCGTCAGGGCTTCGCCTTTCAGCATGCCGTTGGCCAGCAACGCCAGATCGACCAACTGGCCGACAATGACGTTTTCGCTGCCGGCTTTGCGGAGCAACTCGTTACGTTGACCTTCGATGTCGCCGATCTTTGTCTCGATGGCGGCACGTTTGTCTTTCTCTTCCTGCGAAATCTCCTCTTCTTTCTTGTCTTTCAGCAGTTCGCTAAGGGCCGTTTTTTCGTTTTCGGCAGCTTCCAACTCTTTGTCCAGCGGAGCCAGTGCTTCGCCCGTGGCGTTCTGGGTCTGACCGAGCACTTCGATCACCAGCGGGTGGTTGCCGTTCACGACGACGTTATAGCTGTCGGGCATCTCGCCGTAGAAGCTGTACATGCCGCCGCCCACTTTCGACATGTCTTTCATGCGTCGCATGAACTCACCCTGCGTGATGATGATCGGGGATGAGGCGGGATCCATCGCTTCGAACTGCACGTGGTAGCGGCTCTTCGGATCGGTCGGCAGCTGCGATTCGAAGACGGGCGTCAGCAGTTTCTGCTGGGCGGAGGTCAGGGCCATGGCCAACTGTTCCTCTTTTTCGATCAGCTTTTCGACCGTATCGGAGTCCACACGGGTGAACCGCCAGTCGCTGTGCTTGTTTTCGAGGAATGAGATGAAGTGGGCTTCCAGCGGGCTGTCCATCACCAGTACGTCGTAACCCTTGGCGCGTGCGCTCTCGATGAAGCTGTTTTGCGTGACGGGGTCGTTGCTGTAGAGGTGGATGAGTTTGCCGTTCTTGTCGGTCTGGTTGCCTTTGATCAGCTCGGTGTATTCGTCGAAGGTGAAGTATTTGCCTTCCGTGTTCTTCAGCAGGGTGAACTCGGCGGCACGATCGCCGAATTTCTCTTCGCTCACGATACCGTACTGGATAAAGAGTTTCAGGTCGTCCCATTTGGTCTCATATTCCGAGCGGCTGTTCTTGAACAGGTCGGCCAGACGGTCGGCTACCTTCTTGGTGATGTATCCCGAGATCTTCTTGACGTTGCTGTCGCTCTGCAGATAGCTTCGCGAGACGTTCAGCGGAATGTCCGGCGAGTCGATCACCCCGTGCAGCAGGGTCAGAAAGTCGGGTACGATGCCCTCTACGGAGTCGGTCACGTAGACCTGGTTCGAGTAGAGCTGAATCTTGTTTTTCTGAATCTCGAAGTTGTTCTTGATCTTCGGGAAGTAGAGAATGCCGGTCAGCGTGAAGGGGTAGTCCACGTTCAGGTGGATGTGGAACAACGGGTCTTCGGCCATCGGGTAGAGCTTGTGGTAGAACTCCGTGTACTGCTCTTCGGTAATGTCGGTCGGTTTCTGCATCCACAGCGGATGGGTGTCGTTGACGATATTATCCTTGTCGGTATCGACGTATTTGCCGTCTTCCCATTTCTGCTCCTTGCCGAAAGCGATCGGTACGGGCAGGAACGAACAGTATTTCTTCAGCAGCGATTCGATGCGGCTCTTTTCTGCAAATTCGGCGCTGTCGTCCGACAGGTAGAGGATGATGTCGGTTCCTCGGTCGGATTTTTCGGCCGTTTCGAGGGTGAAGTCGGGCGTGCCGTCGCACGACCATTTGACGGCCTGTGCTCCGTCGCGGTACGAACGGGTGATGACTTCTACTTTCGAGGCTACCATGAAGGCTGAATAGAAGCCCAACCCGAAGTGGCCGATGATGCCGCTCTGATTTTCGTACTTCTTCATGAACTCTTCGGCTCCGGAGAAGGCGATCTGGTTGATGTATTTGTTGACCTCTTCTTCGGTCATGCCGATCCCGCGGTCCGAAACGGTCAGTTTTTTGGCTTTTTCGTCCAATTCGACGTGGATGGTCAGGTCGCCTAGTTCACCTTTGAATTCGCCCATCGAATTCAGTGCCTTGAGCTTGGTGGTGGCGTCGACGGCGTTCGAAATCAACTCACGCAGGAAAATCTCGTGGTCGGAATAGAGGAATTTCTTGATAATCGGAAAGATGTTCTCGGTAGTTACTCCGATGGTTCCCTTTTGCATATCGTTCGTTGTTTTTAGATTCATTTTTTACGTTCCGAAGATTTGCAACATCTGTGCCATCGGGCTGTGAGATGCCGGAATGTGACAGTTTGACAGACAGTGTCTGCCAAAACGGTAGCCTGGCGGAAGTTTGTCGAATGTCGGGTGCTCGGGCCGAAGAAAGGCTCGCATTAAAAAGAATAAGGTAGTACCCTTTTGAGGATACTACCTGTGTTCGTATGGCGAAATTGCGGGGGCGGAGTGTGTCGACTCGGCCCTGATGATTACAGTCGGACGGAGCTGACGATGTCGGTGTTGCCGCTGGCGATGCTGTCGATCAGGGGGCGAATCTCCTGCCAGACCGGGTCGGGCAGTTGTGCTCCCATGACTTCGATGCTTTTGCTGGAGACCACGGCGCCCATCTCGCCGCACTGGCGGAGCGACAGGCCGCGTGCGAAACCGTGCAGAAAACCGGCGGCGTAGAGGTCTCCGGCGCCGGTCTTGTCAACGGGTCGGGCGTCGATCGTGCCGATACGGTAGCGTTCCGTGTCGTGGGCGATGAGCGAACCTTGCGGGCCGACCTTGACGACCACGATACTGCAACGCGGTGCGAGCATCTCGAGCGCCTGCGACGGGTCGGTGGTGCCGGTCAGGGCGGTCGCTTCGTCTTCGTTGGCGAAGAGGATGTCGACGTAGCGGTCGATCAGCCGGTCGGCGTAGGTCTTGTATTCGCGGATCACGGTAAAGCTGGCGGCATCCAGCGCCACGAATACGCCGGCCTCGCGGGCGGCCTGCATGGCGGGCTCGATCACATCGGGACAGTTGAGCAGATAGCCTTCGATGAAGAGCACTTTGTTGCCCCGGAGGTTTTCGGGGGTGAGCTCGCGGGTGTCGATCTCCAGTGCGGCGCCGAGGTAGGTGAGCATGGTGCGTTCGCCGTCGGGGAGCACCATCGAGATGCACTTGCCGGACGGGGTGGCTTCCGAAACGCCCAACAGCGGCTTGATGTGTTTCTGCTGTTGGCAGCGGCGGAAGGCTTCGCCGGTGGCGTCGGCGCCGATGTGGCCTACGTAGGCGGCCGGTGTGCCGAGTGTGGCTACGCCGCCCACCATGTTGGCGGCCGAACCGCCTGCCGCAATGCTCTGCGGCAGGTGGCCGATCCGGCTCATCATCTGTTGGTGTTTTCGGCTGTCGATCAGGTACATGCCGCCGCGTTCGACGCCCAGTTCGCGGAGTATGCTCTCGTCGGGAAGCTGTACCAGTATGTCGGTCAGTGCGTTGCCCAGTCCAATAATTGCCATGTCAGTGTAGTGGTTCGTTTTGTAAATCGGCTGCAAAGGTACGATTTATCTGATGTTTATTTATCCAAAACCAGCGTCGCCAGACCGGCTCCGTTGCCGCGAAGGGTGATTTTTACGCGGCAGATGTTGTTGCCGGTGGCATGGGAGGGGACGGTGAAGCGGAACGTATTCCCGTCATCGGCACGGATCGGCCCGACGGCCTGCCCGTCGAGTTCGAGGGTCAGTTGGCCGGCCGTGAGCGTCGTCTCGGGCGAGAGGGGTTGCAGCTGGATGCCGCGGAGGCGTTTCAGATAGGTGGCGGGCAGGTTCCAGACGAAGGTGCGTTCGTCCGTTCCGCTCACCTCATCGGCCGCCCAGGTGCCGATCGTATGTTCGTCGGTGGTCTGTGCGGTGATCTGTTGGGTCTCGTCGATCAGTTGGCAGGCCGCTGCCACGGGGTCGTCGTAGGGCTCGACGGCTGAAAGTCCGCGCTGGTTCTCTACCCAGTCGCGTTCCCAGGCGGCGAAGTCGAACGGCTCGCCACTGCGACGGCTGGCAAAGTAGTGCTGCCAGCGGGGCAGGTAGTAGTCGCGGATCAGACCGGACCAGATGCGGGCGGAGTAGTCGTCGACGGGCGGGCCCCAGATGGTGACGATGCGGCGGGCGTTCTTTTCGTAGTAGTGACGGAGCGAATCGGTGGTGCCGTATGCCTTGGCGAAGTCGAGCCACCGTTCGAGCCGCAGGGTCGGATGGGATTCGAGCAGGCGGTCCATGCCGAGCATGATGTGGGTGAACTGTTTTTCGAGCCGCTCGGCCTCTTCCGTGTTGTGGAGCATGTAGGCGCGGTCAATGGCCTGGATCAATAGCTCGGCTTTGCCGCCGAGGTAGATGGCTGCGTATTCGATCAGGTCGGTGCGGTACAAGGGGCTCTCCTGCAGTTCGTCGGCTGCGGCAAACTGTTCGATGGCGCGGAAGAAGGCCGGCGAGGCGTTGATGCTTCCCTTGCTGACGCTGCCGGGGCGGAACTGCCAGTTGTAGCGCGGGTGGTCGGTGAAGGTGCCGTAGACGGAGGCCAGCAGGTTGTTCCAGGCCGAATCCACGAGGGCGGGGCAGCTACCGTATCGGTTGGCGGAGTAGTCGTGGAGCCACTGGCGGATGTCGATGCTGTCGCTGCGCCAGGAGGCGTCGGCGACGAGTTCGTAGATTACTTCGTTGTTCTCGATGCCTTCGGGGGCCATGCCGATGGCCGTGAGGCGGCCGCGGTTGGGCGATTGCAGGGCTGCCAGGTGGCCGTTGGCGTAGAAGTCGAGCACGCCGGTCAGGCCGGTTTTGCCGCCCATGTTCGGAATGACGCTATAAACCCACGGCTTGTCTATGAAACCTTTGTAGAACTCCCAGTTGGGGGTACTGTGCCAGAAGTGCATGTTGTAGTCGACGGCCAGGTCGAGCAGCAGCATCTTGTCGTTGGGCACCTTCGACAGCAGAGCGGCGAGGGTCTCGTAGTCCCAGATGTCGCGCTGGTAGCCGAACATCCATCCCTGCATGACCCATACGGCATTGGGATTGCCGGCCTTGATGGCCTGATATACCTTGTCGCCGTAGGAGGCGAGCAGGGTGTAGCGCTCCGGGGTACCTTTGGGCGGGAAGGGGATCTCCATCTCGTTGAAACTGTCGGCAATGTAGTATTCGCAGGGGCCGAACTCGGCTTCCCACTCCTCGATGAACATCTGTCCGATGCGGCTGAAGAGCTCCTGCTCGGGGTCGAGCATCCAGTTGCGGAAGGCGCCGCCCCAGTGGGTTTCGGTCAGTTTGGCGTCGGGGTAGTGCTGCTGGATGGCCTCGGGGACGAATCCGGCGAAGGCGGGGCAGATTGGTTTCATGCCGAGGGCACGCATCCGGTCGAGGATCTTGTGCTGCAGTTCGACCTGCGTGGTGTGCCACGATTCGGGCAGCGGGGTGTCGAGGCCGCTGATGTTGCCCATGCGCATCCAGGGCAGGTGGGCGGGGCCTACGAAATAGGCGTTGATTTCGTCATCGGTCAGGCCGAGCTTTTTCCACACACGGGCCGAGATGGCTTCGTTGGCCACCAGTGCCAGCGGCATGTCGATCCCGTGCAGGGCCATCCAGTCGATCTCCTGTTCCCAGCGCTCCCAGTCCCAGTAGGGCATGGTGTAACCGTAGGTGACGACATTGAAATAGTAGTGGTGTTCGACGGGCGATACGACGCGTCGCGCGGGCTGGTCGGCCAACTGTTCGGGCAGCTCGTTTCGCTGGCCGCTCCAGCTGCGTATGCCGGCGCCCTGCGATTTGACTAGGTCGTAGTAGCCGCGGCACAGTGCCACGCCGCTGCTGCCTTTGATCTCGGCCCGGCCGTTGCGGATGGTGATTTCGTACTGGTCCTTGCCGTCGCATTTCTCGATAAGCTCCAGTTTGACGTCGGTCTTACCGTCGTTGAAGCGTTCGATAACGGCTGAAGCTTCCCGAATGGCCGGATCCTGGCAGCCGTGCACGGTGACCGCAGTGGCAAGCGCCAGGGTTAGTTTTAGTAGAGGATGTTTCATATTGTATCTGTTGAATTAGGGTTTTTCAAAGTGCATGTAGTCTTTCAGTGAGTTCCAGTTCCCGCCCCACTGCCATCCCAGTAGGCGAAATAGTCGGGTGAGCCACGTCTCGCGGGTCAGGGTGCCGGGGCTGTGTGGGTCGTAGGCGCCTTCGCGGGGAATGACTGTGCCGTTGCGCAGGATGGCTGGGTTCTGAAACGGGTTGATATCAATGGCGCGTCCCCGGGCGTGGGCCGACAGTCGGGCGCTCTTGCTGGTGTTGACGGTTCGGTAGTGAAATCCGTAGGTGTTGTTCAGCGTATCCATCGAAGTGCCGTTATTGGGCCGGTCGAAACGGATGGGGATGACGCTCTCTATGGGGAAGCGTCGGGCCTTGATTTCGTGGAACACCTGGCGAATGTCGTCGGCGAGGTCGCGGTGAATGAGGAGTTGCCCATGGTGGAGTTGTCCGTCGAACGAGTAGTATTCTACCTCGACAAGGGTTAGCTGTCGGGTAATGCTGTCGGGAGCGGTGGTTCCTTCGAGTGCCTGCTCGAGGGTTTGCTGGGAATCGACCGTTACCGTGTCGGCAGGCTGGGGCTGTGCAATCAGTGTGTATGTCGTCAGAAGCAGGGTTGCGAACATCTTCGTAACGGGCTTACAGGTGGGTTTGACAGGTTAAAGATAGTTTTTTTTTAAAGTTTGTGCATTTTTTTTTTTGGAGGTTTTGGAAAATGTTGTACTTTTGTGCTCGGTTTAAGAGCGGGGTGTAGCTCAGCCCGGTTAGAGTACTCGTCTGGGGGGCGAGTGGTCGCAAGTTCGAATCTTGTCACCCCGACCAACCTCCAAAGCCTTTGAAATCAACCACTAACGGTGATTCCAAAGGCTTTTTTCTTTTTATTCCGCTACGTCTTATACTGATGTGTCCCGCTATTCCCCTGATGTTTACGAATTAGAAGCGTGATAAGACGGCCATAATTATGGCCAGTGTCAGCATGTATTTTCGATGATCGTAATCACAAATTGGGGATCCGGATGCCTGAGATGATTATTCTGCATCCGGGCGGATATGATGATATTTATCCGTATCAAGGTATATTATTACGGTATGTGGGGCAGGCCTGGGTGTGTCGGTGCTATTTCTGAAACTGCATGGTGAATTTTCGCAAGGGGCGTATGATCCACATGGGGAGCATTTTGCAGATGGGAATCCAAAGTCGGTTCCACCAGTCGGGAACGATCGAGCGATGTCCGCGCCACAATGCCCGAAGGCCGGCACGGGCGCAACGGTCGGCAGAGATCAGTACGCCCAGACGCAGGCCAATGCGCTGCCAATAGGGCGTCAATCCGTATAGGTCGGTGGCGACGCCGGCTGGAGAAACGGATGTAACGTGAATACCCTTCTCGCGGACCTCTTTGGCGAAGGCTACGGAGAAACACCGCAGGTAGGCTTTCGAAGCGCTGTAAAGGGCCAGTCCCGGGAAGGGCATCCATTGCGAGTAGGAGGACATGTTGAGAATGTATCCGCCCCGTCCGCGGCGGGCCATGTCGATGGCATAGAGCCGGCTCAGCTGCGTGTTGGTAAGGTCGTGCAGCAGGATAATGCGTTCTATGCGCTCCTCCGGGGTCTGGAGAATGTCGCGGAAGGAGAACATCCCGGCGTTATTGATCAGAACGTCGATTTCGATGCCTGCTCGTTGGGTGCAGTCGTGGAGTTCGCGGGCAGCCTCCACGCGAGCCAGGTCGCACACTACGATCCGGATGTCACACTGAGGCTGGCGCTCCTGGATTTCGAGTTTTACCGCTTCAAGGGGTTGAGCGGTCATACCAACCAGAACGAGGTGGTAACCCAACGCAGCCAACCGTAGCGCGTAACAACGACCGATTCCGGAGCCGGCACCGCTGACCAATGCCCAGCCGCTCCCCGGAGGTATTTCGCCGGGACGCCGACGATGTTTGCCGACCGGTTTCCTGTCGGTTTGTGTCCTGTTTTGTGTCTGGTCTGTATTTGCGTCGTTTGTGTGCTTCATCAGGGGAGGCGTTTGAGTTCTTCAACGATCTTGCGCGGGAGGTCCGGACAGTGTTTGCTGCACTTCATGTCGAGGGAGTACATGCGGGCAATGCAGTAGTTGCGATGGTCGCATGCGCTGCGGGTCGTTGCATCGCCTTCGCGGAGCTTGTTGACGAACGCCGGGTCGTTGACCAATGCGCGGGCCATTTGCACTAATTCGAAGCCCGCATCGAGCGCTCGATCGATACCTTCGCGGCTGACAAGTCCCCCGACATAGATGAGTGTACCTTTGAGTGCTTCGCGGAATTTCCGGGCGTCGTCGAGAAAATAGCACTCCTGGAAGGGGAATTGCTTGATCATGAAGGGACCGCACCAGCGGATAAAGTAGCGCAGCCAGAGCGGTGAGTAGTAACTCATCGTGTAGAGGGGGATCAATCCGCGCATGACGGCCATCGGGGCTTTGGAAACGAATCCGCCCGAGAGGACGATCCCGTCGACGCCGAACGATTCAATGACGCGGGCGATCTCGATGCTTTCCGGAATCTGAATCCCGCCCTTGAATCCGTCGTACATGTTGTGTTTCACCGTGATAGCCATGCCGCAGGCTCGTGCGGCTTCGACGGCCTCGGAAAGGCACATCCGCATGAACCGCATTCGATTTTCGAGCGATCCTCCGTATTCGTCGTGCCGGTGGTTGGTGTAGGGCGAAAGAAATTGCGAAATCAGGTAACCGTGCCCGGCGTGTACCTCTACCGAGTCGAATCCCGCCTCGTGAGCCGTGTGTACGGCACGTCCGAAATCCTTGGCCACCTGCTCGATCTCGCTGCGTCGCATGCCCCTTACCGGGGTGTATGAGTAGAGGTTGAAGCCGGACGAAGCGCCGATGGGCATCTGGCCGGCAGTGGTCCAGTGGGTCATGTTTCCGCAGTGGCCGATCTGAATGGCGGCGGCGCAGCCTTCGTGGTGGATGGCGTCGGTAATGTCGCGCAGGCCGGGAACGATCTCGGGCCGAAGCCACAACTGCTTGTTGAACGACAGTCCGCTGCGGCAGACGGCAGCGTAGGCCAGCGTGGTCATGCCCACGCCGCCGCGGGCCACGGCAACGTGGTACTCCTTGAGCTGTTCGGTGGGGCCGAAGTCCTTGCCCATCGACTCAAACGCGGCGGAACGGATCGTGCGGTTGCGCAGCGTGATGGGGCCGAGTTTGTATGGTGTGAAAAGGTCTGACATGGTACGGTATCAATAGATGAATGGAATCATGCGTTTTCTGTGGAGTTTGGTGAATTCCTCACCGAACATCTGTTCGTAGCGGCGGCGGAGCGATGCTGCGCGGGGAGCGAGGTTGGCGAAGGTCCACCAGGTAAAAACGGCTCCGGCCCACGACCACGAGGCGATGGCAAATCCGGTCCATTCGAGAAATTCGCCGAAGTAGTTGGCCGACGAAACGTATCGGAACATGCCGCCGCGGGGGATGTAATGTCGTGTGTCGCCGGGTTTTCGCAGGTGACGGATGATGGCGTCCGAGTGGAGGTTGATCACCATGCCGACGATAAAGATTGCGCCGCCGATATAGATGTATGGGCGAGTGAACCAGTCGTCGTAGTAGTCGGCCGGGGAGATGTAAAAGATCCATCCGCCCTGCATCAGGGCGTTGAGTGTGTTGAACACCATTCCCATCAGAACGATTCCGATGGGCATTTTTGAATTTCCGCGTATGAGCAGTGGGAATATGAAAGAACGCTGGAAATAGTGAGCCTGGAACAGTATGAAGAGGGTGAGCGGTGCAGCCTGGAGCGTGCGTTCGGAACAGAGCCAGAGGATGCACATAAGGATGAACACGGGGGATTCCATCAGGACCCATCCGATGCGGTTTGGAATGGGGCGGCCGTATCGGCGGTCGAACAGGTATCCG
Organism: Millionella massiliensis; assembly: GCF_900104655.1. GTDB lineage: Bacteria > Bacteroidota > Bacteroidia > Bacteroidales > Rikenellaceae > Rikenella > Rikenella massiliensis. The sequence goes on from NZ_FNWD01000002.1 coordinate 244,244, forward strand.
TATCCGGCTTCGAAAAAGTGCAGGGCGATGAATACCACGAGGGCCATGACGGCCATGACTATAAGGAATATGTCGAATGTTTCGTGCATGTGAGGGGAATTTTGTCGAAGTGCAATAAAGGTACTCAAATTTTGGGTTATGTGTCTTATTCTATTTTCCGAGTTGTCGTAAATACGGTATGTTGGGACATTTTATGCGGTGAACAGACCGGAATATGATGAACAAGCGGATGTTTAGATCGTGTCCGCGTGTAACTTATGATCGGTATGCAGGAAGTCGTTGTTCCCGGATTTATGCCTGATGAGTGGATCGTGGTGTTTGTTTTGGAAACGGCAACCATAGCCGAACTGCATTGACCTCTCACGTTCCGGAGAAAGGGTGATTCTGCGTAATGGTCGAATCGTGGTGACCCACCTTGGCTCCGGCAGATTCGGAGAGGGGAATGGGGCGAGGTTGAAAAAGCGAGTGCCCTGTTTCCCGATATACGGGAAACAGGGCACTCGTTATAGAGTTTGTCATCTTGTGAGGTCGGTTGTTACTGGTATTATTGCAGGTCTTTTACGCCGCGGGCATAGCCGCCGTCTGCGCTTGGACCGGTAGCGCCGATTGAGCTATTCTCTGCGTTAAAGCGGAAACCGCCATTTTTCCCTAATTCAGAGATGTTACGTCTACTGAAACTGGTATAGCTCATGTACATGGCTTTGCTGCTGTGATGGTAAAGTCCCCACCAATCTTCATAAGTTTTCCATGCATCACTGGGTAGTCGAGTTCCCATAATAAGCAGTTCGCGTAAATTCGGAACCCGGTATCCATTTGGCAGAGTCGCCGTTTGGAACCAATTCCAATCATTAAGATTGTTCCATGACATCTGATTCAATGCATTGACAGTTATACCGGGGGTACCGGAGGTGTAGTCGTCATTTATTCCAGCTACTCGGAATTTTCCGTAAGGACGGTTGTAGGGTGATTCGTCGTCGTGTTGGGGAAGTGAACCGGCTTCGAAACTCAAGCGCCGGGATTTTTCGCTCAAATTGGTTACGTCGATGATATATGTACCGTCGCTTTCAGCTTGTGTTACCTGAGGTATGAGTGCAGTCGGTTCTGTGTCCGGATCATCGAGATTGAGACCGAGATTACGAATGCACCGATAAGCATATTTTCCGCCCATATAGCCATTGGACGAAGTGTAACTTCCTAAAGCTACGCACTCCTCTGCCCACAGTACCCAGGGATTGCTTCCGTCATACGAACTACTGGTGTAGTGCCAGCGGGTTTGGTTCTCTCTGTCGGCGGCATTTTGAGGATAGAGGCGTGCGGCATCATCCAATGCGTATTCGCCGATATAGAGATCCACCAACTGGTCAATGGCGGCCAAATACCAGCGGATTTCATTGTCTTGAACGATGTTGTCGCCATTCAGGTCGCGGTTGCGGAGCAGCACAGCATGAACGGCATCCTGGTAGCTTGCGTTTAGGTCGTAATGGTCGGAGGTGTTCAAAACGTCCGTCCATTTAATGGATTTATTATCAGAATAGTTTGCTCCTAAAATACACTTTATGGTATTGAGGCGGCCGTTGCTGCGCGAACTTCCCTGGCTGACATCGCCGGGTGCCCAGCGAGTGCCTTCCATGCGGCTTTCCAAACCCCATATGGTGGGCAATTCGCTCTCGCTTTTCTTGGTGTTGTAAACCGTTCGGATGGACTTTTGTTTGAATGTTTGTATGGCTTCGATTACACTCGAAGCACCGTCGGGACTGTATTTGGAGCTTTCGCCGTTGATGAAGTAGAGCAGGCGGTCTTCGGCCTCGACATAGGTTCGCCATTGGTCGAGGTAGTCGGCGCCGCTTTTGGGATGCTTCACATAGACGTACTCATCGATGAATGCGGTGATGGCTACAGTTCCTGAGGTTTGCCCTGCGGCGTATTCCTCCTTCAGACGTTGAAGTAACTGGTGTACGTCGAGCATGCGTGCTTGGGTGTTTCCGAGCGCTGAGTAGTAGGGCGATTCTTTGCCTCCGTCGGTCCCTTTGTAGTTCTGATCGCCGGGATATTTGACATAGTGACTTGCATCTACTCCGTAATCGTCGTTAACGGCGAATTTGATCCACTTGTAGTCGTATATGCCGTTGTTCTCGGGAGTCTGGTTGCTGCTGAAATCGCCGTCGTAAATGGCTTTGCCAAACGGGGTCTGGATGCCCCACTTCATATCGGGCACTTTACTGCGATCGATGGTGATCAGTTCGCGGTCGTAGTGTGCATCGAGTTCGTGGAGGCCTTCCTGGCTGTAGATTACGTCGCCGTCATAGCCGGCGCGCGGTTCATCTTCTGCGAGGTCGGAGGTGACCTCTGTTACGATATTGTCAACTCCGCGCAGGGTGACGGTGTATGTGTAGTGGGTGTTGCGTTTGGTTTCGTAGTCGTTCGGGTCGCCGTTGGCGTAACCCAGGTGTACCGTAAAGGTGACGTTGGCATTGACGGTATAATTTTTGGAGTCCTGGTATGAAAGCGTACCGGACATTTCCACATAGGTCGAGTTCGCGGGTGCATAGGTAAAGGCTCCGTTCTCGAACTTCTGACCGGGTTTGTCGGTAAAGCTGCCTCCTTCGTTTACATGGTCGTGCTCTTCACGCAGGGCATAAAGGCTGGCTGCGTCGGTGGCTGCATCAGCAGGGATAGCTTTTGTCGGGGTCTTGCGGTTCTCAGGCATGTAAAAGACAAAGCCGCCCGAGGTATAGAGGTAGTTGTCATCCCGTGAAACAGTTTCGAACGGCATCGGGTCCGTAGCGAAATATTCACATTGGTCGCCGTCTGCATCGCCTGTTGTTTTGGCCAGCAGCATCGATTGGGCGGGAACGTTCACCACACGCCAACTCTCGGGGCGGAAATCGAAGTTGCTCCACAAGCCTTTCTTGTCTTCAGGAATCTCGGTCTTGACAATGAATTCTATTTTGGCATCGGTACGTTCGGGTTTCAGGGTGCAGGCCAGTTCGGATGTACCTGTTTCTGAACCGGGAATCGTAATGTGCGTGTTGTCCGGAGCATTATTGTCATACGCATAGCCGGTCATCATGAATTGGGTGGAACGTTCGACGGTTTGTTCCTGTAACTCCATGACGTATTGCTGCAGGGCGTCCAAGGATGTTATAGCGTTCATCTCAGCTTCGGTGACGTTGTAACTGGATTGGACGCCTGTTGTGGACAGGTTGGCAATACAGATCACCTGTGCATCATTCAGAGAGGTGGTGTTGATGGTAATGCTCCCCTTGTCGTAAGAGCCGTCGTAGCTTAACGTGGTGAAAAAGTTTCTGTAATGTACTTCACCGGCTGCGTTGAAGATGAATACATACAGGTTGTTCACGCGACTCTCATAGCTTGCGTCTTGCGCAGCTCGGGTTTCCACCCGGTTCTCGGCCGTGCTGAATGATAGGTTTACCTGTGTGGAGAGCCCTTCCTGCACTTTGCCGCCCCCTTGCGTCAGTGGATCTTTAGTACAGGAGGAGAACAATACCGCCAGAATCAGGGCTGGAAATAGTCGTTGTACGCTTGTCAGTCTCTTTTCCATAACTTGTAAAGGCAAATGGGGTAGGCGTTTAATTGAATGGAGGAACTTCGATTGAGTGTGTGTTCCAATCCTTGACTTCGAATTTTAATTGAATGCTGGCTTCTGCGCTGAGCGTAGCATGGATGTTGACCTGTTTGTTGCGGGCAATGGAGTTCAGTGCACCGCTGTTTTCATCGATAAAAGCCTTCGAAGGGTATGGGGCTGTGGTTGTTGTGAACCCAATGGTGTAGGGCGAGGGAGTGTTGTCCTTCCAGGCATACGATGGGTAGATGTAGCAGGCCAGGGTTTTGCTCTCGCCACCGGGAATCTCGATGGATACTCCGGGATACTCTTGGGTAGCGTAGGTCGTTTCGTCCGGTATGTCGAGGGTCGCTTCACGGAACAGGTAGAGTTGGTCGCCGAAAAACTGGCCGAACGTCATCAGGTGATGGTGATCGGGTTGCTTAGGGCATTGTTCATGATGATGTTGAGTTTGGCCACGGCGCGTTCCAGATTGACCTCGATCGTCTGCGGCGTGGGGCCGGGTTGGGCGATTTCGGCTTCGCGGTCGATCCAACTCATCGGCAGACCGTATTGCGCTATTTCGGACTCGGTGAAACGCTTGGGAAAATGCGTGCGCTGCTCGTCTATAATCCGTAACTTTTTCTTGTTCCCGATATCGACAAGGTCCTTCTCAAAGTCTTCGAAGTTGTCGTAATTTTTACCGAGTGCGGCTTCGTTGGCAATGGCGCAGATCATCACCTTACCGACCGGAACACCTTCGATGGTGAGATACCCACCGGTTATATCCTGATTATCGAATTTTTGGTTGATGATTTGTTTGTAATCTTGCGACAAGATCAGGATGCGCAGGGTGTTGATCTTGGTCTCGGCCTGTTGGTACTCTTCATCTGTGGTACGGGTGACGCTCGATTCGGCCATCGGTACGTGCAGGGTGATGGTGGCGGTGCGTCCGTCGTTTTCCCATGTTTGCGTCTCTTTGTCGCAACTGGTCAGCAGGCCGCTAACCAGTATGAGGGTGGCTAACAGGCGAGATTGGAGGGATTCGAATAGATGTTTCATACACATGGTGTTGTCGTCATTTGGGTTCTTTCGGCCATTTTACTGCCACGATACGGAGGTGTTTTCTTCGTCCCAGTCGAGAATTTGTACGTTGATGCTGAGCTGGGCGGCCGAGATGCTCAGGGTGTAGGCGTAATGCTCGCCGGCTTCCCACTGCTGTGTGGCGAGGTCGGAAAGTTTTACGGTGGCGGTGCGGTCTGTCGTTTCGTAGTCGTAGCGATAGCTGATCGTAATTTCAGCCGTCGACAGGTCGGTGTGCGGAGGTACCATCACGTCGCCCAGCATATCGACGGGAGTGGAGGTCGTGACCGGAATATCGGTTGCGGCAAAATAATTGTCGTCGGCGCTGCTCAAAACGGGGTTGCTCCAGGTTGAGCCTGTGCCGGCGGTGTGGGCAAAGTCTGCTTTGCAGGCTACGCCATTCAGTTTGAAGGAGGTGACGGTCAGATCGCGTCCCGCGGCTTTGACTTGAAACTGGAGTTTGGCCAGTTGGTGCTCGAAGCGGAACGATACGGGACCCGGATCCTGATTTGCCTGGGGCGTGATGCCGCTTTGAGAGGCGATCATCAGGTCGTGGCTCTGAGTCGCATCGAAGTCGTCTATCGACAGGTCGCCGGTTTGTGAACATATCACGGTAGTTGCATTTCCCAAGTCCTCCGTTGCGGGGAAGAGGGCCTGGAAATTGTAAGTGTAACCGACGTACCAGTATTTGACACCTTCATAGCCCCATGCCGTGGCCGCAGTGGACCAGCTGACGTTTTCGTGATCGAATACCTGGCCGGCAACCGAACCGTCTTTGCTGTACCAGCCCCATACCGAGAAGGCGTTACCGTCGCTTTGTAGTTCTCCCACGTTGTTTATGGCAGAGCGGGTCAGGGCGGGGGAGCTGAAACGAATCGGTTGCGTGGCTGGTTCGTTCGTCTTGCTCTTTGTACAGGACGAGGCCAGTAGTAGGGTCACGATTGGTAGAACCACGCTTTTGATTCTGTGATTTCTTTTGTTCATACCTTGTACCGATGTTTTTTGCGTTTCGTAATGGTTTCTCTGTGCATGTTGCACGAAAAAGAGACGAACTGTGGCCAGTAGATCCCGGATGACATTTGTTTCGAGATGCAGGGAGGCTGTCTCTGTCTGTGGAAAGTTGGTCGGTCAGTGACTCTAACTTTCGTATTGGCGACCGGGAGGGGAACATTCAACCCCGCCCGGCCTAAGTGTCGGGATAGCTCCACACTGGGCGCAATGGTGCTTTCTGGTATTTTCGGAGCTGTCCGGTTTTGCGTCTGGGGTGGTTGTCTGTTGTCTGAAATCTCGTGTTTTGTTACAGAGGCTGGCTTCAGCATTTGGAGGATCCGGATCTTTGTATTCCGATTGTTTCCCTTTATACCAGTACCTAAGTACAGTGCGAGAGAATCTTCGTGACAGACGTATCCACTTCGACTTTAGCCTGTGGGTATAAGGCTTCGAAATGGAGAACTTATTACAGTTCTATATCGCTGCTACCAGCCGATGATCCCCAGTCGGAAACGGAGGCGGCGAATTCGATGGGATAAGCGCTTGAGATGTTGGCTTGCTTCAGCTTGACAGTGTAGGTGTAGATGTTATTCACGGCCCATTGTGCGGTGGGAATGGTGGTGCTTAAGGTATGGGGATCGCCAATATTTACCCATTCTTCCCCTGTTGACAGCGGAGCCTGTTCCTGTAATTGAACAGTGAAACTCAGGGTGAAGCCTCCTTGAGGGCTTTGGGGGATAACGTAGAAAGTCTGTCCTACATCTTCTGTTGCAGAGCCAACGATGGATTCATCGGTAACCGTATAAGTTTGGTCAGACGTAAAGGTGACGTTCGAAGCATCAGCGGCTGTAGTCCAACTGAAAGCGCCGGTAGTGTTGGCATACGTCGCTTTGCCCAGAATCCCTTGTCCTGCCATAGTACTGGCTCCGCTGACTTGGAGGTCGTTGATAACAAGTCGGGTATTATTCCCGAAGTCTGCGTTTTTTTGGAAGACAAAACGCAACTTGGAAAGAATGTGCCCTAATGCAAAAGATACTGTCGGCTGGGTCGAAATGTTTTCAGCAGTAATCTCAATTGGGCCTTGTTCTGCATATACCAGGTCATACTGATTCGCGTTGTCAACGGTTGCCAGCAGTTCCATGTGGCCGCTGCCATAATCGAAATCGACTGAAAGGTTATTGTCATTGGCACCGGGATAGATGGCTGCGAATTTATAGGTGCTTCCTTCTACCCAATATTTGATGTTATCGTATTGCCAATCGGTACCTTTGTACACTCTTTCTCCGTTGAATAGGTTTTGACTTTTGTCAGAACCACCATATACGTAAAATTCCGATAGGCTAGTGTTGGTAGTACCTTCGTCGCCCGTTAGTGTTTTTGTGGAGTTGTTTACGATGGGTTCGAAACCGATAGCTTTACTGCTGCTTTGGTTCGTTACTTCGCTTTTTGTACAGCCTACCAGGGCCGCTGCTGCCATGCCAAGCAGAAAAAGATTTGTTTTCATAATATAATGTATTGAAAAATGAGACATTAGACTAAGATCTTTATTTTGGGGCGACTACATCGGGATTTCTATTTCGTGCCTTTCTCCCCAGTCGTCTACTGTTACGTCAAAACCCGATCCGCCGCTTTCACCCTCTTCGTCTGTTATTTCCAGTCCGCTGACGACGATGACGCCTCCGCGCGGTTGGTTTTCGATTTGGTCGGTGATGTCCCGTTCGAAGGTTTTGTATTCGCCGTTGTGCAGGCGCACTTCGAGTTGCAGGCTGTAGTTGCGGGTGGCGCGTGTGCTGCTCGCGGATGGATTGGTCTCGCCGGGATGAAAGTCAGGGATGCCGAACGAATTGACTTGTGCCGATGAACCCCAGTCACATACCGTGGCATCGAAAAATACGGTGGCTGCCTCGGTACCTGTCTTGCCGTTGTGCAGATAGACGCTCTCGGCCATGCCGGCCAGCGCTCCGCGAGCCAACGCTACGTATTGGGCGCCGTGGCTGAATTCAAACCGGATGGCATAGGTGTATACCAGCGGGTGAAGCTCGACGGGCAGAACGTCCGCTTCGTAGGTGGGTTTGGCTACGTAGCTCTCCACATAGCTGCTGTACAGAACGTCGGGTTGCGAAACGGTACGCTCTCCGGCGTGCATCTCCTCGAATCCGACCCGGGTGCGGGTACGGGTGGTTACGCTCACCGTACCTGTCGCGGGATCGTCGTTGAATACGATGTACTCGGTGTCGTTGTTGTAGAATTGTATGGTGTGTTCTCCCTCGACCATTGCAAGACGTCCACCTTCGGCGGGCAGGTTGCGTTCGTCGCGCGTTCCGTTTGGCGTGTAGAGTACTGCACGTATGCCGTCGGGTACTTCAGGGCGCAGATCATTGTATGCCATCCATTCGTCCCATCCCTGATCGCTCCAGGACTCTTCCCATCCGGTTCCGTGGTCACGTTCCCATTCTTGTTCCCAAGTGGCGGTGACATCCACTTTTACGGATGCTCCGTGTGAATCGTGGTCGTAACACAAATCCTTGCGGCAGGAGGTCAGGCCGACCAACAAGGCTGCGGCGCATACGGCGCCTACGTGTGTGGACATGTTTTTCATAGTGATAAATCCTGTCTTCATTTCCCGCCTCCTTTCGTCTTGTCGGTGTTCCACAGACGCCATGCCAGTGCCAGTTTCAACTTCAGCGGACCGAAGTAGTTCAGACGACTGGTCTTCTGATAGACGTAGTGCGTGTCACCCATATAGGATACGGGTTGATATTCCTCATATTTACTGTGCATGTATCCGATTCCAATACCGGCCTCCAGCGAAAGCCGACGTCCGATGGGGAACATGTAGCCGTAGCTGAGGCCGACCATCTCGGCTTCACCCTGATAGCCGCGTTTCCCGTTTTCGAGGTCGTACCACGTGTAACCGCCGAACAGGCCGAGATAGTGGCCGTGCCAGGTATTTTCTTTCTGGCCGAACCACCAGCGTACTTCAGGGCTGATGGTAGCCACCTGATAGTACTTGTGTTTGCGATCGTTGTGCCACCAGGCCATGTCGCCCTCGAGGTTCACCGTCCAACGGTCGTGGAAACGATACTCTATTTCCAGTGACGGCATCAAAATTGCATCGTATAGCAGGTTAGTCTTCAGGGCCAGCCGGTGAGATGCTGCCAGCTTGGATGTTTCATCTGTGATATTCCCTTGAGCCTGCTGTTGATTGGCGGGTGATTCCTTTTGTGACGTTCCTGGGGTTGTGTCTTTTCCTGTGACTCCTTGGGCTTGAGACGTTTCTTTATCATTGTTGGACAGGGCAATCGTGCCTTCCGGACTGGATGTTCCGTCAGTGATATTCGGGGTGTTGTCCCCGGAAGTCTGATAATTAATCACAGAGAGACTGGTCCGCAATTCCGGGAAAAAATGCTCTTGCATGTATTTGTACGGATTGCCGCCGTGCAGATCCATCAGTTGTTTTTTACGACCGTCAATGATGCGGCCGGCGTCATCGAATACCCATACAGGAGTATTGTCAAGGATATTCAGTACTTCTTCCTTGTAGCGCATGTCGGATGCTGCGACTTTGTCGCGGAGTAGTTCCCATGCGATACCTTCGCCCTGGGTGCTGATAATGCTGCATGGGATTCCGGCATTGCGTACTACATAGGCTTTGAGTGAATCGGCACGTCGTTCCGATAGCCGTTCGTTGTAGAGACTGACACCATCGGGCGATGCCCATGAGCGTATCACTACATTGTTGAGGTGTCCTGAGGCGTGTTGTTTGCGTAGAGCTTCTATGAACCGGCTTAGTTCGGCGCTGTTGTTCCGGTAGTTGACATCCACTTCGCGGTGTCCTCGCCGGTAAAAAATCCGAGCAGAATCCAATGTGTTCTGCGACCATGACTCTGTGCTGGCGAGAACCGCTAGGAGGCCTATCAGTAAAGTCTTCTTCATGCGATATTCGTTTAAAGATTGATCTGACTTTATTTACGTGAGATCGTGGATAAATTGTAGTCTCTGTGTTGTATGATGCTACTTTTAGATAAAAGTGGGGTTCTTTCTTGCTTTAGAATAGTTGGCGAATCATTGGGGAATATTTGATGTTAAAAATGGAATGGGGTTGGATAGTTGGGGAGGAATTACGTTTGTTTGTGGTGTTCCGAGAATGGCATAACGCCTGGTGGATGATGTTGTGTTGCTGATAATTTTTTAAAGATCAATTTGTTAGTATGGTTTTATGGTGGGTTTTATTTATCGAGTCAGATTATAAGTTGTTGGTGCGCACGAGCCTCTCTCCTCTTGTCTGGTATGTTTGTGGAGGGACGCTTGGGTGTCTATAGAGTGTGTGACTTGCGATTTTTAAGCGTATTTTAAATGCAAAAATATATATTATTTTTATTGTGCAATAATAATTGGGTCTGTGTCTGTGATAAATTATTTTTTACGAATTAAAATAGTTATTGTTTTTATCTTTGAAATTATAATATTGCGTTTGATTTTAATGATAGTGTTTTCTGTTGTTATGGTCTTAGGATGTTTGTGAAAATAGGAGGGTGGGGACGTGTGGTTTTATTCGTGTTGTGTGATTGACCCTTTTTTTTGGGGGGGGGAGGGCTGTTTTGTAATGTTGAAAAACATATCCTGGCGGTTTGTATTGGGGTATGGTGGAACGCAGTAGAGGTGTAGCTGTGGGGGAGTGAATTGGTGGATTGTGTTAGTGAGGGATGAAGTTGTGGTGTATAATTGTAAATGGGGTTATTGTCTTTTAAAGGACTTTGAAAAACAAGGAACAAGTAAGTGTTGTTGAGTTTATGTTAAACTGAATTGTAATCCTTGTTTGGTTGTTGTGAAACTGATTTTTTTCGTCCTTGCTGTAGATTCTTTGTTTTATGCGTTTTGCTTTACGAGAAATATAAGTAACTTTACCCACGGTGGACGCGTTGTACGCCGTTAAATATTCGTGTGATTATGAGTACCATAAAAGATGTGGCGAATTCCTTTGCCGAAGAATATTGTAGCGACGCGATTTATCCTTCCCATCTGTTCAAAGCCATACTGCATAAAAGTGTGGGATTGGTTCATTTTCTGGAAACCGATCTGGATAAGGATTATTACTATCTTCAGGAGTGGGCCGACGTGCAAATGCAGCTTTCTCCACGGGCTGCGCGACCATTAAAGAATCTGGACTATTCGGACGAGGCGAAAGCCGTAATCGAAGAGGCTGAGTCGTATCAGGCCAAATTCGGAATGGCCGAGTGCGAGCCGGTGTGTATCCTGGCGTCACTCGTCACTCCGGGTGTGGGGTTCACTTTCGATCAGCTGAAAACGCTGCCTGTTACTCCGGCCGAGATCGAAGAGAAACTGGCGCTCTCGGGAGGTGCTACTGCGGCTGCCGATACCGGTCGGCCGGCAGGTGCATCGGCGGGAGCGAAAGGAACGGTCGGGAAATATTGTGTGGACAAAGTCGAAGAAGCGCGCAGCGGAAAACTGCCTCCGGTGGTCGGTTTTGAAAACGAGATATCCGTTATTTTTGAGATACTGGGTCGCAAGACCAAATCCAACCTGCTGATAACCGGCGAATCGGGTGTGGGGAAAACCTCCCTGATCCATGCTTTTGTCAAAGAGCTTTGTGACGGGCATACCCCTTCGTTTCTGGAGCATGCCGCAGCGTATGAACTCGATTTGGCCAGTCTGGGAGCCGATGCCTACAAAGGCGAGGTGGAAGACCGCCTCAAAAACGTACTGCGGGAGATCCGCGAACAACCCAATGCGATTCTGATTATTGAGTCGATCGACAAACTGTTCGATAAACAGGGCAGTCTGTATGGAGCCTCATCCGTGCTGAAGCAGGAGTTGAACTGGGGCAATCTGTCGTTGCTCTGCACGGCCTCGATCGACGGTTATACCAAGAACATCGAGACCGACAAGGAGTTTGTGAACAAACTCGAGAAAATTACCCTCGAGGAGCCCAATGCCGATCTGTGCCTGCGTATCCTGAAAGGCGCAATCGGACCCTATGTCGAATACCATCAGCTCACGGTGGACGAACCGGTGATGGTGGACGCCATTCGGTTGTCCAAACGCTATCTGCGGGAAAAATCGCTGCCCGATTCCGCATTCGACCTGATCGACCGCACCATGGCGCTGGTCAAGACCATGAACGACATGTCGGCCGGGGATGTCGCCCGGTTGCAGGGTGAACTGACCCGGATTGCCGGGCGGCTCGACACGGAAGAGCAGAGCCGGGTGATGACCGATCTGGAGTGGCTCTATTATACGCTGGTTCATCAGATCAGTTGTATCCTGATGGCACAGTTGGAAGACGAAGCCGATTTTGCGAAGATGGCAACCCCGCAGGAGCGGATCGACTACTTGCAAAAGATGCTCGATCGGCTGGCTGAGTTGAGCGCCGGGAAACGCACGGCGCTGGAGAGTTCCGATCTCTTCGCCGTGGTGGCCAAGCAGACCGGCATTCCGTTGGGCAAAGTGCAGTCTCGGGAACGCGACCGGCTCATCAACGCCGAATCCATGTTGAAGCGACGGGTCGTGGGGCAGGACCATGCCGTCAAGATCGTACTCGACGCCGTCTTCGAATCACGCTCCGGATTGAACAAAAAGGGACAACCGATGGGGTCGTTCTTCTTCCTGGGGCCGACCGGTACCGGCAAAACCGAGTTGTCGAAAGCGCTGGCCGCCTTCCTGTTTGAAGACGAATCCTCGCTGATCCGATTCGATATGTCCGAATTCAAGGAGGAACACTCCGTGGCACTGCTGTACGGAGCGCCTCCGGGATACGTGGGTTACGAAGAAGGGGGGCTGCTGGTCAACAAAATCCGTCAGAAACCCTACTCCGTGGTGCTGTTCGACGAGATCGAAAAGGCCCACAAGTCGGTGTTCGACCTCTTCCTGCAAATCCTCGACGAAGGCAAGCTGCACGACCGGCTGGGACGGGTGGGGGACTTCTCGAATGCCCTGATTCTGTTCACCTCCAACATCGGCAGCCAGTTCGTCGTCGATTCGTTCAACCAGGGGAGCGTTCCGCGGAACAGTGACCTGATGGACATCATGCAGAACTACTTCCGGCCCGAATTCCTGGGACGTCTGACCGAGATCGTCCCCTTCTCGCCGATCACGGAAGATACGGTGACCCGCATTTTCGACATCCACCTCAAAGGGCTGCTCAAACTGTTGGAAGAACAGGATATTCAACTCAGCATCAGTCCCGAGGTCAAACGCGAAATCGCCATGATGGGATTCAATCCGCAGTATGGGGCCCGTCCGCTGATCGGAACCATCCGCAAGCAGTTGCGCCACCCCCTTTCAAAATTGATCATCTCCGGGAAGATCAAATCGGGCGATACGGTCGAAGTGCGGATGAAGGACGGCGAACCGGAATTCGTGACGCTGTAAAACCGGGCAATAGTTGTGAATAAGAAATAATCATCATAAAGACAGAAAATTATGGCAATGAAAGAGAATTTTATCTCGATGGCGCCGGATGAGGAGTCCAACGCGAAAGTCAGCCCGATCGACAATAATAAAACGTTGATGATCGACCAGTACACCTCCGACGTGGAACCCGGAAATCCGGAATTCGTGGAAGATATCCAAACCATCAACGATGCGTTTGCACATTTCAAACCCTCGGTCGAAGTCGACTTTGTGGATGAAGAGGGCGGTTCGGTCAACGAAGTGCTCCACTTCAGCGAACTGCGCGACTTCGAAGCACAGGGCGGGAAGGGGCGGCTGGTCGAAAACAGCCAGTTCCTGTCGAGCGTCAAACGCAAGATCGATACCAGTACCAAGATCCGCAAAAGCATCGAACAGAACCGCAAACTGCGCGATATTCTGAAAAACAGCTCGGCGAAAGAGGAGCTCAAAGAGATGTTGCAGGCCATGCTGGATGAGTTGGAAAGTAATAAATAACCGTTAAAATTGAGAATCATGGCAGAAACAGAAATGCAGAAAAGCAACGTGGCTGCTCAAAATACGGCGGCCGATGCTCAACAGGCCTCTCAGCCGTCACAGGGGAAGGACCTTTCCCAGTTGTTGTCCGCCTTCGGCGGGTTCAATGCCGTTCGCGGATTCATGCCCGATGCCGATAATCTGAACCCGGCCCGGAAAGCGGCTAAAGCCGTCTTCCTGTCCGACAAACGGTTCAAGGACAAACGCGAAAACCTGATCAACGAAATCAAAGGCTGGCTCGAAATCCTGAACGAAGGCCACGAAAGCGCCACCGAATTTGTCGATTCCTGCAAGGCCAAAGAGGAAAAATATACCCAGGTGCTGAGCCAGGGGATTACCGACGCCCTCTTCGCGACGGCCAATCTCGAACGTTCGTACCGTGCGCTGGACGCATTCTTCAAAACGGCCAATACCGACAAGGTGAAAAACCTGCGTATTATCAACGTCTACAAGGATGACATTGCTGACAGCGATTCAGGATTCGCCCAGGAGGTCGACACCCTGTTGCGCAACGGGTTTGACCGTCTGAGCCTGAAGGATTGCTACAGCCTGATGGTTGTGCCCGGCAACGTGTTCCAGGACAAACCGACCCTGTTGCAGTGGGCCAAGATCGCTTTCAAGTACAAAGTCATGCTGATTACGGACCACGCCGACGAGTACTCGTTCGACGACCTCTTCTCCAATACCGAATGGTACCGCGACAGCGACATTGAGCTGCAAAACGTGATCATGACGGCCAACTGGCTCGTGGGCCGCGACTCGGAAAAACTCTCCGAAGACGAAAAGGACAGCCCCGCATTCTACATTTGCAGTTCGGGAGCACTGGCCGGCAAACTCTACGACGAGAGCGCCAACATGGCACAGGGAGCCGGTGGTAAGAAGTACGGTACGCTGGACGGCGTCAAAGGTGTGAAACTCGATCTGCTGAAGTCCGAAATCGCCGCTCTGATGGACAACCAGGTGATCCCGATGGTCTATTCCGAAGGCCGTGTCATGGCATTCAACAACACGACCCTCTACAACGGCGACAACACGGCCATGAAAGAGTACCCGATCGTGCGCGTATTCGACTGGGTGAAGAAGGTGCTTATGAACTACGTCCACGAAGTGGCGCTCGAAAACTGGGATCCGTACAACTCGCCCAAAAACCTGAAGGCCAAGATTCAGTCCTTCCTGAATGACTATAAGGGCTACGGCAATCTGTTCCAGAACTATGAGATCAAGGAACCGACCCAGGATCCTGCAACCAAACGCATCACCTGCGACATCAGCCTGACGCCGTTCTATTCGGCCAAGAACTTTATCATCAAAGTATCTGCGGACAAGAAGGACAAAGATGTTCAGATGGCATAGTTAGAGAAAGCTCGGTTTAATTTTAAAAACGTGAAATTATGGCGAAAACACCTGTCAAACTGGAAATAGACGGTTATAAAGCTCGGGAAGTCATGATGGTCAAATATGAATTTGACCAGGCGACAGACGTGGAAGGACAAATGTCGGGTATTCCGCGCGGTGGCAAGATCAAAATCCGCGTTAAGGCCCTCAACGATGGTACTCCGGACCTGATGGCCTGGATGGTCGAACGCAACCTGCCCAAAAACGGGGTGATTACCTTCCTCGAAACGAAAACCGGTAAGAATATGAAAACCATTCGGTTCACGAACGGATACTGCGTGAACTTCGAGGAGAAATGGGAAGACAAGAAAGGTCATTTCGAAGAGATCGAGATCACATGTCAGAAGATCGAATTCGAGTCGGTCGTTTTTGAAAACGATTGGGCTTAACGGAATGGTTTTATGTTTAATCTGTAATTTGAAAACGACATGGCTGAAAATATAACACCGGTACAGTTATCGGTAAAAGATTTCGAGACCCGCGAGGTGATGATGATCGACTACACCTTTTCGCAGACCACCGACCGCGAAGGTCAAATCTCGGGTATTCCGCGCGGTGGCCGCATCAACATCCGCGTCAAGGCAATGAACGACGGTAACAACCAGTTGTTGCAGTGGATGTTGTCGCCCAACGATCCTCGAGACATCAAAATCACCTTCTTCAACACCATCGACGGCTCGACCATGAAAGAGCTCGAAGGTACAGCCTGCTATTGCGTCCACTACCTCGAAAAGTGGGAAGATGGCGAAGAACATTTCGAGGAACTCCAGATCGTTTGTCAGGAGCTGAAAAACGGACCGGTAGAGTTCCAGAATCCCTGGAAATAGTCTCTCCGGTGCTGTATCCGGCATTGTCCGGATGTGCCCCGAATCTCACTCTTTCCCCGGCAACGAATGGCTTGTCGGGGAAAGATCTCTTTCAAAGCCCTAAACAGAAATCCGTTATGTCTCTATCCGCGCGCCTGTACATCGGCGATAACGAATCGTCCAACTATACGAAAGAGTATCTGGTGACCCAGTGCAAGGTTGAGGTGGCCAGACACCACAACTCCTACGTGCCCGATTCTGCTCCCCGATGCGATGTGGTATGGCTGTCGCTGGTTGTGCCTCGTAAGGAGGACCTCCTGCTGTACGAGTGGTACATCGATCAGATGGCCCTCTCGGGCAAGATCGTGATCGACCTGACCAACCAGTCGGCACGCTACGACAAAACGGAACGGACGTTCAGGTTCGAAGATGCGCAGTGTTTTTCGATCGCCGAAACGTATGACATCGGACTGGTTCACCGACACCAGTTGCGATTGGGCATCATGATGAGCAAGTTGGAAATCGATGAGGTCGTCTTTCAGTAAGCAGTAAACGCACCTCCGTAAATTGTGGGTCTTTATGGGAAACATTTCGCACTATACCAAAGCCATGCTCTTTTTTCAGGACGTTACCGAGTCGATGTATCCGCCTAAAAAAGAGGAGGGTTTTACGTTGCAGTCTTTCAGTTACGAATGCGCCAGAGCCAGGAACAGCCAGGGTATTCCCTATGGGCCTACGCGGGCCGGCATATTACGCTTTGCCCTCAAGTCCCTGCCCGACGGGTATCTGAAAGAGCTCTATCTGCGCCTTAAAGAAAATACGCCCTCGAGTTTTACGGTCGTTTTCGATGCAACTTTCAGTCCGAGTGACACCGACGGCCGGGTGCTGAGCGATTACGACAATGCGCTGATCGTTACGGGCATGGTAGTCAATGTTAACGAAGCGTACGACGTGCTGAACCTGTACACCGGCGACGATGACGGGCGGGTAGGGCGTTCGACGAACGAACTGATGACCACAACGGTCGAATTCCTGCTGCAGTCGATCTCCTATGTCGGGAACAACAATTATCGAAAACAGTTGCCTATCAATTATTAACCGGGAGCGTAGCGTATGGCAAACAATAACTATTCTTTGACAATCAGTGAGCTGAAGACCTCCAAAGGAACGCCGTCGATTGAATTAACCTATAACGGTGCGCTGACCCCACCGGAGGTGATTAAAATCGAACAGACGGCTTATGTAAGTTGTCAACTCTGCGATTTTAATTATTCGAAAGAGATCTATCGGCCCGGACGGCTCCAGTTTACCCTTTTGCTGATTCCGCAGGGACAGGCAGCGGTTACGATCGACAAAGTGTACGACATTTTCGACTCCTGTAAGGTTCAACTCAAAGTGGGAGAGTTCGAGATTGCCAAGAACTATTATATTTTCAATATCCAGCTGGAGCGTCGCAAAAGCACGCAAGGGGGAGGCCAGAGCACGATTCAGACCTATGCTGTTTTCGAAGCATACAGCCCGGATCAATACCTGACCCTGGACAAATATTGCAAGGCCTACACGGGGCGTAAACTGTTTGCAGACATTATCAGCGACACCTCGCACTGGCCGGATGCGATAACGGCGTTCAGGCAGAGTGGCAGTTTGAACAACCTGTTGACCCAGGATCTGCAATTCTTGTCATACAAGGTTGCAAAGGCGGATTCCACGAAGGAAAATCCCCAATACGATACCTACGAGTATATCCAGCCCTATCTGGTACAGTACAACGAGAGCTTTTACGACTTTCTGGTACGCGTGACCAATCGTTGCGGTGAGTTCCTCTATTACGAGGATGGAAAATTTCATGTCGGATGGACCAATCCGGGTTCGTCAGTAGCGGTCACGGACTATATCTCCGTGCGATATGTTCAGGGGCGGCAGAGCGCATGGAAAGCCGCATCGTTGGGCGAAGTGCATAATGACTATGCACAGAATCAGAATTGTCGGACGAATTCAGGTGCGACAGTGCTGAAGGATTCGGACGTGGCCTCTGACGAGAATCTGACCCCGCTCCCGCCCAAAGCTGAATATACCAGCTGGAAAGATTATAGCGGCGGTGATGAAGCTCTTGCGATCAGTACGGTGACCTCGGCATTGAGCGAGCAGAATCTGGTCAATATCGTGGGAACGTTTGCCTTAAAACTGGCCTCCTCGATACAAAGCAGCAAAGATTCATCGGCCTCGGCCAACGACAAATACAAGAGCAAAAATTTCTCCGAGACTTATGCGGCTGAAAGGGTCTATGCGAAGGACGGGCAGGACGATGAGGATAAAAACGGAATATATCCGTACAGCTCGACACCCCAAGACGACCAAACGGTTGCATTCAGTTTGCAGTATTATTCGGGAATCCAGCGGGGAATCGAAAGCGCAGAGGCATCGAGGATACACGTTGTGCTGGAGAATAACTTTTACCCAGTCTGCCTGGGGAGTCTGATCCATTTCGACGACACTGACAAACAGTATATTGTTGTCAAAATTAATCATGCGGTTACGCGAGTATCTGCCGCAAATGCCGCTCCTATGGCTGCATCTTCAGGGGGGGGCTCGGGTAATACTCAGACTGCAACGCCTGACGGCGAAATGTTGGAGCTGGAGGCGATAGCTTATCCCGGAGCCAATCAAAAGGTTTACCCGCCGTCGGCCCATGTGTCGTCGATTCGGATGGCCAATGCGCAGCGGGCAATCGTAACCCACAATGCCGACCCGCTCAAGATGGGGCGTGTACGGGTACGTTATTGCTGGCAAGCGGAGACGGAGGATCCGAGCCCCTGGATCCGGATGGCCCAACCGATGGCCTCGCAAGACAGTGGGTTCCGGTTCCTGCCCGAAGCCGGAGACGAAGCGGTCATCAACTACGAAAACGGCAACATCGAGCGTCCCTATGTCGAAGGGATGCTCTTCTCGGCTGAACGACGTCCTTCCTATGGCCATAAAGGGAGCAGTAGTTGCATCTTCTCGTCGAGAAACGGCCATTCGATCATTTTTTCCGACCCGAGCGGGGAGTCGTATTTCAAGTCTTTTTCCCCTGCCCTGGGAACCCTCTCCTCCTTCATTCCCAAGATATCCGAAGTGCCATTGGGGAGTGGGGCTTTCAAGAAAGCCTCGGGGGGGATTCAGTTTACGGACGCATACGGGATGTATTCCATCTCCATGTCATCGGACAAGCGGGCCATCTCCATTGATTCGCCGCTGGGCAAGGTGGGAATCAATGCCTATACCGGAATCACGATCAGTTCTCCCAACGGAAACGTCAAAATCGAAGGGAAAAACATTGATATCGTGGCTGGCAACAACCTGACCCTTCGTTCGGGAAAAAACAAAGGCGGTGTCTTGCCTGCAAGCATGAGCAAATTTGGAGAGAGTGTGGGCAATTTCGTGATCGGGAAACTGACGTTAGTCGATTTGTCGCTTCTGCGCACTATCTATGAGACGTTTATACGGCCGATTGCCGGGACTTTGCGCATCAGTTCCAAACGTTACCTCTGCATCGAGGCCGGCAAAGGTGAAGCCCAAATCAAAGGGCGAAGAAATCTCGGAAGCTTCCGGGATTGGAAAATGGGTACGATGGCCAAGTCGGCTTTTGGCAGATATACGATTGACCGCCAGCCGGCTAATAAAGTATATACAATAAATATTCACACAGAATTGGAGAATATATATAATGGTATTTTAGATTTGTTCAACGCACACAAAAGCAACAGTGTTAGGCAAGTTAGTTACATCACAAGCTATCAGACGGCACTGTCTTTCTTGCAAAACATTCGGGGAGCGTCTCTGGATGATTTCGTTACCGATGCAAATATTCCCGAAGCCAAGACCGTGTTCCATAATGCTCAAAATAACCAGGAAGCTGCAACGGTCAGCATGAAAAGTGATGCCGAGCTGGATGCTTTACATACTCATCCTTATCTGCTTCGGAATGTTCGGGAGAGGGTGTCCCTGATTAATCAAATGGCAAACCTTATTTATCGAAACTGTTATGGTGAGAATACGGAAGACGAAATGTGGGAACAACACTTTCCCGATAATTTTGTGGTAGCCGATAAAAAACTCAAGGCCCTGATCAAGGACCTTATCAATCCGGTACTGCCTTCTGTCGTAATCGATCAGGATAGAACGGTCAATTATGTAAATGGCCTGGGAGTAAACAAAGAGAAATTTCGTAAGGTCATGTACACTGCGTTATGCGTTTTAGTCGATAATCAAAGAACGGAAGACGCTGACTTCTACGTGGACAAGATAGAGCGAAATGGTATCGGCAGACTTTATTTTTACGACCCGCAAAGTTGGCAAAGGTTTGTCGATGGGATTAAGCCGACATCGAAACTGGATGCGGCAGCGAATTTTGTGAAATCCACAGCTAAAAAACTGATCAAACTCGATGCACTGGACGGCATGTTGGACCAATACGTGTGGGACAGCACGGACAATGGTAAGATTCTGTTGTCAGACGAAGATGGCAAGACACTACAGATCCAAATCGGTGCTCAGCGGACTGCTACATTAGAGCCCTATATGGAGTCACGTAATGCCGATATTCCTCACACCATCAGCGAGATCAAACGGGTCCTTCATAATCTGGACTAAGTGAGCCAACCCCGCAAACGAAACGAGCGTCATGAAAGCTTTAGCAGCACAATTCGCCAACTGGCAGGAGGCGCTGGAAAACTTCCAGAAAAATGTCGAAAAAGACCTCGACGAAATCCGCCGTTGCAAACGCGAAGTGCAACAAATGAAAATCGACCTGATCGATCAGATGGAGCAGGGACACTATATCCGCGACGATCGTCGTATCATACTCTCGGCCCCGGAGATCATCATCGGCAATGTCGACAAGAGCGGAGTGCTGTGCGGCAACTACTCCCAGGTGGTCATTCGCGGCAACAACGTCGAACTGAACGGGATAGGTTCGGGGATGCCCGGTTCCGGTACGATCGTCAGCCGTGCCTCCAGCATCCGGCAGATTGCGGTCGATCCGGGCATGGACGGTCGCGAACAGGTCGTGGGCCCCATTTCGGAAATCGTTTCGCAGGCCAAAAGCGTCGTGATTCGGAGCGAGCAGTCGAACGACTTTTTTGCCGATCAGCAGCTGACCGCGCCCGACGGCGGAATCCTGCTTTCGGCCGACGGGAACATCGACATCGAAGCGACCCTGCCCTGCGAAACCCGAGAGGAAGCGTTGACCAAGGTCGAAAAAGACCTGAAATCCCAGGCCGATGATCTGAAAAAAGAGGTCGATCAGGTCAAGTCGGACGTCTCGTCGATGGTCACGCAAATGAATCTGCTGGTTCAAAAGGATATCATGAATCTCGATGACGTCACCACCCGGATCAATTATATGGACATCGAGGAGTTGCACGAGGAGTTCCAGCAGCTCTCCAAGGCCCTGTACCATGTGATGACCAACTATTTCGACGCCCTGTCGCGTCTGGCCGAGTGCAAACGGCAGCTGTCGGCCGTTGAGGATCAGAAAAAAGAGGTCGGTCAACTGAAGTCGAAGTTTAAGGATCAATCGACCCATACTTTTATCTCGCTGCGATCGGAGAATATCAACCTGTCGTCGGTCGACGGTGACAATCACCTGAGAAGCAATCCCGGCGCCGGCATCAGCCTGTCGGGAAAACAGGTGAGCCTCTCCTCCTACGGGGACGACCGGGCTCTGATAAAAGACAGCGAAGTCTTGATCGCATCGCAACAGGTCGAAATCAATACGGCCAATCCCAAAGTGTCGGACAAGAATTGTGATCTGCCGGCCGATGGCGGTGTGCGTGTCGTTTCCAAAGACATCCGTTTCGAGACGGTCGACTACGAATTGAAAGACAAGAAAATCGAGGAGAAGAGCCTGACCAAAGAGGGTTCGTTTAGCGTGCGGGCCGAGAAGATCGCATTCAGCGCCACTGATACCGAAGGTAAGGCGACCGGTACTATTGAGGCTAATGCCAAACAGATGGAGGTCAAGGCAATGGATGTCGACAAGGAGAAACGGACCGACAAGTCGCTGGCCGCGGGCAGTTCGCTGTTGCTGCTGGCCGAGAAGGTCTATGCCGGAGCAAAAGACAAAAAGGTGCGGAGCAAATCGCTCCAGGTCGCTTCGGACCAGGTGGGGCTGTTCGGCGATACGACGGTCGAGTTACAGCAGGACGGCAAGGCGATCGTGCAACTCACGGGCGGCAACGCTTCGGTGTCGGGCAGCAAAACGACGCTCTACGGCGAGATGACCTCCGAGGGCAAAACCACCTTCAAGTCCGATGTGACTGCCGCCACGGTCAATATGAAAAATCTCAAAGTGGATTCATCCTTCAAGACACCCTATACGACCGAAGGTATATCGGTGCCGGGCGCTCCCTCCACCGCCAAACTGAGCGCCAAACTGAAAGAGGAGGAGTTGAAATCCGACAACCAGTAAAACCGCATAAGCCATGGCCAAGTATGTATGTATGGGGGCTGTGTTGAAATGTACGTTCGGCCAGATACCCTCGACCCTAATGGTGACCAACCCGATGCGGCCGATGATCCAGAACAAGCCGAAAGCCACGATTATGGATTTTGCCCCGATGGTCAATGTCATGCCCTTCGGAATGTGTACGACACTGAGCAATCCGATGGTGGCGTCTGCAACGGCTGCTGCGATGGGGGTGCTGACCCCCATGCCGTGTATTCCGGTTCCGGTGGCGCCCTGGGCACCCGGCGGGCAGCAACTTATTACCAATATGCCGGCTCTGCTCGATAACTGCAAGTTGATGTGTGCCTATGGAGGCAGCATCTCCATCAACATGCCGGGACATACGTGCAATTCGGAGGGGAAATAGTCTCCTGAACGTTACGTCACTCCTGACGGAGTAGTGAAGCGTGAACGTGCCGTTTGTATGCTGTAGAGAAAACAGAGGCGGCCGATCGAAAATATCGATCGGCCGCCTCTGTGTGTTGAACCAATGTTCGGGAGGCCGGGTCTCTGTGGCTCCTGGCGTCAGGAGATTTGCGACGAGGTTACTCTTCGGCTGCGGCAAACCCCTCCATGCTCATCTGTTTACCGGCGTTTTCGCCGTGTGCCGCCTGCTTTTCCTTTTCGGCACTCTCTTTTTCGGCCTGGGCCTTCAGGTATCTCTGATATGCCTCTTCGATCTGTTTCTCCTTCTCTTCACGGTAGCCCTTGCAGAGATCGGTATGCTGGTCGTGGAGTTTCTGAAGCTCCTCTTTTGCCTCGTCGATCTCCTCGGGTTTGGCATCGGCCAACTCTTTGGTAATCTTGGCCGCATACGCTCCGCTGATCTCCTGCAACTTGGACTGTGTTTCGTCGAAAACCGTCTTGACGTATTCCATCCCGGCATCGTGGCGCTCTTTGTTGACTGCCGGCATGGTGCACAGGATGTATTTCGAATCCTCGCTCGACTCCTGGTTCTCTTCCGTATCGTCGTCGGATGTTTCGTCGCTCATCGACTTTTGCTCGATCTTGTACTCCGGATGGATGGCAGCGATGGCCTTGCAGATGGGGAAAAGGTATGACGAGTCTTTGGGAATGATGGCAAACTGATCCTCTTCCGGAATCGCAACATCGGCCACATCCTCCAGATTCAGCGCCTCGCCGCCCACTTCGGGAACGACGGCCAAAAGTGCTGCTGCATCAGCCTTTACGCTAAAGTGGATGAAGTGATAGTTCATATACATGGTGTGGCCGCTCAACTTTTGTTGCGCCTCATTCAACAGGGTGAACACTTTTTTTCTCATGCCGCTATTTCGTTTGGTGTGATGCTCGTTTTTTATGAAGCTGTAAATTTACGTCAATGATGTCGTTACCCCTCAGGATAAGAGTTTTCTCGGCCGATTTATCGCCTTTGACCAGGGTGATGCGGTAGGAGCGGTTGGTCGGCAGATCTCGCAAGACGCATGGGGTGGTTCCCGCTTCGACGCCGTTCAGGTAGACGGTGGCCCCCGTTTCGTCGCTCGAAATGTTCAGCAACGCATAATTGGCCCGTGGAGAGGGTAGGCGTATCTCCACCGGTTTGCCAGCTTCGACCCGGAAGTAGCGTGTTCCCGACTCCAGGCCCTCTTTGCGGGAGCTGACGGCATAAAAACCAGCCGGAAGCTGGCCCTGCCATTCGCCGAGGGCGATTTTTTCGCGGTTGAGCCAGATTTCGGTCTCGGCATCGAAGGTGGTGATGTGTACGTCGGCGAGCGATCCGGCCGGAAGCGTATCCTTCCCTGCATTTGTGGGGGCAGGCTCGAGGTGCGAAGAACCGGAATCGGGACGGGGCGGCGTCTGGGCATATGTCGCGGTTGAACGCATGTTGCTTGTTGAGAGAGGGTGGAGGGTAGAGTCTCGCAAATCGACCACCTTTCGTTCGGCATTGGCGATTTCGATGAAACGGTCGTAGCAGAGACGTTCTCCCTGACGAATGCTCACGCGATAGCGTCCCGGCATCAGTCGTCCGGTTTCGATTCGCTGGTGCCCCATCGGTTGGCCATCCAGCAGGATGAGGCCATCGGGAAGGGCGGTCTCGACGGTCAGGTAGGCGTATGCCGGTTCCAGAAAATAGAACTTTTCGAGTCGTCCGGTGTCGGTCAGTTCGATCGTGTCGGACAACGGATTGTAAAACGGCGACTCAATCCGGCAGGCGTGGCGTCCGAGTGGCAGGTACAGCGACAGATGGCCGTCGCGAATGGCATACATCGAGCTGTCTACATATAGGATTGCGTGTGCGGGATCGACTGTGAAGAGGGCCCATTGTTTTTGCTGGTGGAACTCCTTGTCGGGACTCTCGGTGTGCAGGCTGGCGAGGTAGCGTTTTCGCTTTTTCAGCGGTTTGCCCGGAATGCGCCAGGTGAGTTGTCCGTAGTCGGGGTGGCTGATGGTCAGAAAGTTGGTGCGGGGCGGCAGGGCGAGGGTGATCGAACCGTCGTTCTCGGTGGCCGTTACGGGCGTGTCGTCTGCAAGAAACTGAAATCCCGTCTCATTGGTATATAGGTCGAGCAGGGCCTGATGCTTGTCGGTCGGCCACGTGGCTCGTTTGAAAAGGGGTTTTCGGTAACGGCCGAAATCCTCTACCTGCATCTTCTGTGCCGATGCAGTGAGGGTGATTATGCTGAGTATGATGATCCACAGGTGCTTCATCCGCCGGGCTCGTCTGAAAAGCCGATTATACAAATGTAGTAAAATTGCCGTAAAAACATGGGAACGCTTTGGATAGATAGGATGGTGTGGTTCGGAACTTTGGGTGTGTGCCGATGTGCCGTTATTTCGCGGAATGGTTCAAACGGAATGTGTGTGGGGGCGTGCGGGGTGCTGCGCGTGGGGCTTTTGGTACTTTCCTGAATAATTGTTAGTTTTAAACGGAAAAAATGTGCGACATTTGAGCATGAAAAATGGCGATCCGATTCCGACTTTGACCGAGGCCTGGGACGAGGAAATATTCTCGCAACTCTCCTGGTTTCGTGTCGATCGGCTGAGGCGGGCCAAAGTGATGGTCGTAGGCTGTGGAGCTTTGGGAAACGAGGTGTTGAAGAATCTGACGCTGTTTGGAGTGGGCCATCTGGTCGTTGTGGATTTCGACACGGTCGAGCCGTCCAACCTGACGCGCTCCGTGCTGTTCCGGCAAACGGATGTTGGGCGTGCAAAAGTCGAAGTGGTGGCGGAACGGTTGCGGGAGATCAATCCTGCCGTGCAGGTTCTGCCTGTCCGTGGCGATATCGGGCACGATGTTGGACTGGGGCTTTTGCGGCAGATGGATGCGGTCGTCGGATGTGTGGACAACCGATGGGCGCGTTACTGTCTGAATCGCCTCTGCATGCGGGCCGGCGTTCCCTGGGTGGATGGCGGAATCGATGCGCTGGAAGGAACGGCTCGGGTGTTTGCTCCCGGAAAGAACTGTTATGCCTGCAACCTGGGGCCCGAGGCGCTGAAGGATTTGTCCTATCGGCTCTCCTGCTCCTCGGCCATCCGTCGAAACGAACAGGCGGGACGTGCTCCGACCACACCGGTCATCGCTTCGATTATCGGCGCGGTTCAGGCGCAGGAGACCGTGAAACTGTTGCACCCCGATGAGTTGCAGCGGGGTGAGTTGACCTCGCTCTGCGGGAAAATGTTTTATTACGAGGGGCAACACCTTACTTCGCGTATGGTGGATTTCGTGGGTTACGACCTCGAATGTCCGCTGCATGAGCGTTGGGAACCGGTCGAAAAGGTGGGCGTGACGACTCGGTGGCGGGTGGGTGACGTGCTGGCTTGTCTGTCCGAACGTTTTGAAGACCCGGAGACGGCCGTTTCGCTGGGAGACCACAACTTTGTGGATTATGTGGTCGTTCGGAAGGATGACCGTCGGGTGCGGGTCATGCAGCCGGATCACGCTGTCGAATCGTTCGTGGAGGAGGAGCCGACGCTGAGCCGTCTTCCTTTCTCGGCCATGTACCAGCACGAGATCAGAATGCTCGACGCCCGCTTCCCGTATCCGGAGCTGACGCTGGGACAGGTGGGGATTCCGCCGTGGGAGGTGCTGTACGTGAAAACTCGTGGCGGGGTTCGCTATGTGGAGCTGGCCGATGAACTCGATTATGCGCAATTTTTATATGACAGTAACCCGGTAGGATGAACAGAAACGATCTTTTTGACATCAGTGCGGAGTGCCTGTTGAACTACCTCTATCCGGACTTGACGGAGCAGTGGGAGGTGGAGTGTGCCGGGACGTTTTATCGGAATTACTCGCCCGACGTACTCTCGGTCGATCCCGAGCAGCACACGGTGCGTCTGGCTCGGGACAGCTTTTTGAGGCTGCTGCCTCAGGGGGTGATCGCCCGTGAGAACGCGTTGCGGGGCGGCGATTTCGATCAGAAGTACGAGGCGCTCAAAAAACGGGAAGAGCTCCTTCGTGAGCTTTTCAAACCGATCGATACACTGGCTTTTCGTTCCCGGCTCCATCTCGAAAAAGAGGCGGCACGGCTCGCCTCCGAGAAACTCTCCATTCTGCTCGAACGTTACGTGGGGTACGACTGGACCGGCGAGACGGATCCCTATGTGCGGAGCGTGGCTCCGTTGCTGCTCTTCATCAGCCACTTGCGGGCCGATTTCGGTTTCATTCGCAACCTGTTGGCCGAACTGTTTCAATGCGAGGTGCAGATGAAGATCGGCCGATACACCTGGGAGGAGGGGAGTGCCTGTTCGCAGCCGTCGGTTGAGTATGAACTCATCGTTCCGCACCTGACGGCTGAAACGTATCGCGAAATGGATCGGAAAATAGACCCGCTGCGGGAGTTCATCAATGAGTGGTTCATTCCGTTCGACACCCGGTGCGCCATCCGCCTGCGGTACCACCGCCAGCCTTTCGTCCTGGGCGAGAGCCTGCTCCTGGACTACAATACAGAAATAGCTGCTCAAACATCATCCAGCCAGTACGCTGACAAGTAGGAAAGCCTTATGAATATCAATTCGAGAATAGACTGGGAATCGGGCATGGCCCTCTCCGCCCAAACGTTTGTCGAACTGGACGCGAACATCGTCCGGAGACAGCAGGCGGTCAATCGGGCCGTGAACGGCAACCAATTCGGCCTGATCCCCTTTACCGAGTTCGACTGTCGGGGAGGATTTGTTCGTAATAAATTGGAAATCGAACGTTTGACCTGCATGGCGCTGCTGCCGTCGGGCAGAATTCTGCACGTCGACGAGAAGGTGGTGGTGTCGGTGCCGCTGGTCTACGGCGACGAGTATTACCTGGCGTGTGGATTCGGCGACGCGGAAGTGGCGTTCGATGTCAAAACGGTGCCTTTCGTCCGGCCCGAATACACCTTCGGTATCTATGCGCTCGACGAGCTGCAGGGAACCGATCTCTTCCCGGTGATGAAGTTTAAGGTCAACGACGGGGTGTTCCTCATCGATGACTCCTATATCCCGCCCTGTCTGCATCTCTCGTCAGACGATCGATTTCGTACCTGTCTCGAACAACTGGCCGCGAAAGTCGCCCTGTTGGCCGAGCATGCGAATCTGGAGTCCGGCGAGGGGAAACGGGCTTTCCAACGCTATGCCTATCTGCTGAAAAAATACGACACGAACCATCGCACCTCCCATCTTCTCCAGTTGACGTGGGAGATTGCGCAGGCTGTCGACTACTATATCGTCGCCCCCAATACGGAGACTCCGGTTGCGATCCGCGACTATTCGGAGTACGACGTTGCGGGCTGGCTGAACTGGCTGGGCGAGTATCTGCACAGTGCGGCGACCATTCTGGATAAAGTCGTACTGGAAGATCACTCCATCGATTTCGAGGCCCTGAAAGAGCAGGTCAAGATCGAACTGTACGAACGGCTCTATCCCGAGCTCTACGAGCGACTGTACGAGGAGCTGAAGGCGAAACTGCATGCCGAACTCACGGAAGAGCTGCTCGCCAAAGTAACCGACCACATCGAGCACCGGTTTAAACCGGCATTGCACGATCAGCTCTCGGGCGAATTGTCGACCGAGCTGTCGGAACACCTGTTCAGCAGCCTGTATGAAAGTTTGTATAACGCCCTGTATGTCCCTGTCGAGCAGGAGGAACAGGAGGAATATGTACCCTTAATTTAGCGAGTGATGAGTATTTTACTTCCTTTGCAGGTGTCCAGGGGGCGTTTGTCGAGAACCGATGACCGGAAAACGGCGGTGGATGCGTTTCTCGATCTGCTGTTGATTACGCCGTGCGGCAGTTGTGTGGCCGATCCTCAATTCGGGTTTGTCTTCAACAACCTGAAATTCGAAATCTTCAACGAGAACGAAGGGGTCATCTACAACTCGAACGATACGGATGCGATGGCTGCGGATCTCTATGGTAAAAAGGTGTCGGGTACGTCGAAAAGTGTCAATACCTTTGCCACCGAGCTGAAACAGGTGATCGAAAGGTATGAGAAACGGCTCTCCGAAGTCTCCGTTTCGATGACCTACCTCAAAGGCCGTAAAAAAATACAGGTCCATGTCGAAGGGGTCCTGACCGAGGGTGGTGAACCGTACCGTTACGACTCTCACATCGACCTTTGGAACTAACCCATCCCCGATGCGCTCGCTCGAACATAGAACGAAAAAGGAAATGCAATGAGACAGACGATATTCACCACACGCCAACGAGCCGAAGAGATCCTCAAGGAGGCCGTCGCCATCTGGGAACACAGTGTCAATGGCGAACATCTGGAAGGGGTGGAGCAGGATCCTGTTTTTTCCTTGCTGATGACTGCGCTGGCCTATCAGGCCAACGAAATCGATAACGAGATCGAACAGCTCCGCACCGACGTTCTCGATGAATTTGCCCGTATGCTCATCCCCTATGAGCGGATTCACGCCCTTCCGGCCACGGCGCTGGTCGAGGTGGCTCCCGATGAGCAGGTGCCCGAACTGGTGCTCGATCAGCACACGCGGTTTACGCTGTCGGACAGCTCCTACACCTTTATCCCGATGCTTCGGACCCGGGTGCTCAATGCCGCCGTGTCGTCTGTGGTCCGGCTCGACAACCGGCGCTGGAAGGTGACTCTGCAGTGTAAAGAACCTGTCGCCAACCTCTCCGGAGTGACGTTCCGGATCGGCAATAACCACTTTCAGGATCTGAAACTCTTTGTCAACGGACACCCCCTGCCGCTCATTAAACCGTGGGATTATGCCGATCTGCCACTGTCGGGCTGTTTTTCGTTGGAAAACCGAATCTACAATAGTTCGTCGCTCTTTCAACCCAGCCACATCTGGTTCGATCTGTTTGCCAGACAGAACGTCAGACTCTTTGCCGTTGACAGCTATAAAACCCCTCAGGGACAGTCGTATCCCTCCGAGAAGGTCGAACTGGTGTTCGAATTTGTCGGCATCGACGACAATTTCCTGTTCGACAAGGAGCAGTTGTCACTGAACTGCACGCTGCTGGTCAATGCCGTCGTGCGTACGGCAACCCTCTCGTCGCAATCGCCCCTGGCTCGGCTGACCGGCGAAAGCGGCGATCTTGAAAAATGGCAGTTCCTGCATCTGGTTCGCCCGCCCGATATGCAGCTTTTTCGCGACGAACCGCTCGAACTTCGCCATGTCGCTGCCGACCGTTTCGAGGCTGACCGGCTGGTCAAACTGGCCACAACGCTGATCAGCCGCTTTTCGTCCGACTATTACGCTTTTCAGGGGATCGAGTCGCTGCGCGAAGGCAGCTTCATGGAGCAGTTCTATGCCCTGCTGAAACGGATGTCGGAAAGTATTGCCAAAGCCGCCCCGCAAAAGGGCCCCGGGCTGTATCTGATGCTCCGGAACGTGCATGGATTCCACCCTAAAGAGGTTAGCCTCAATGTCGATTATCTGATGACCAACGGCAGTGCCGTGAACGCGCTTTTGAGCGGCAAAAGTCAGTTTGTCGCTTCGTCGGTGAGTCATGTCCGGTCGGCCCGGCTGCTGGCCGACCCGATGCCCGGCTTCGATGAATTGCAGAGCCTCGATGCGCAGAACACGCTGGCCCGCTACTACCTGATAACGAACGACCGTATCGTGACGCCGGCCGACATCAAAGTTCTGTGCTATAACGAGCTGGCCGGTCGCTTCGGAATCATGAACGATATGGTGGAACGGATCAAGGTGCGTCAGGTGCAGCACGCCGAACGCAACCATTGCGGCTTCGAAACGCAGGTCTTCATCACGCTGAAGGACAACCCCTTCATCAAACGCAGCTTTCAGGACAAGATTCCGATGACCGAACTGACCCTTCAGAAGATGATCGAGGTGCGGAGCACCAATGTGTTCCCGGTTCAGGTCACGATCGAAATCGTCTGAGCCGATCGGTGCGATTTTCCCGGCCATTGATGTACAAAGAATTGATAACGAACAAATAGCCATTCATGGAAGATTTCTTTTTGGATATTGTTTATAAGGATAAAAAAGTGAGGTTCCGCATTGTGAATCCGCAGGCCCCGCTGGCCACGCTGATGAACAATCTGCGGCATGCCATCGGCAAGGATGGACGGCTGATCTTCGATTTTCCGTCCATTGACCAAACCGGAGCGCCGCTCGATTACTTTTTCGGAAAAGAGGACCCGACGACCCACGAAGTGCGGGTGCTGCGGCCCCGAATCGGCAAAACGGACCAGACGCTGGCCGATTATAACGTGAACAACGGCGATACGGTCTTTTTGATTCCCGACCCTTTCCCCGGATAGGAGTCGGACAACCCCTTTGCAGAACTGAACGATGATGCAAAACGAAACAAAAAACTGGCAGGAATTTACGCCCCAGTCGTTGACCGGTCGTAATCGGCGGCTGTTGCACGAATGGCGCGAACTGGATCGTGCGCTCGAACATCGGCCCGAGATCGACTACCGAATCCTCGAACGTAACGCTCAGGGATTACCGACCGCTTATGAGGTTGTTTATCGGATTCATTCCATCTGCGGGGTGGAGCAGGTAGAACGGCTGAACGAAACGGGCGTGTGGAATCGGCCCCTGTGGGCTTCGATCTTCCGACTGCGCATCACCCTGCCGGAACTCTATCCGTGTATCGACTCGCCTGCCGAGTTCCGGTTCGTTACGCAGAACGAGGATGGTCCCGTTCCGCATCCGTGGCATCCGAACATCCGCTATTTCGGGGAGTTTGCCGGTCGGGTCTGCCTCAATACGCCGGACACGTATGCCGGGTTGGCCTGGTGTGTGGATCGGATTGCGCTCTACCTGCGTTACGAGCGGTATCACGCCGTTCAGGAACCGCCCTATCCCGAAGACCTCCGGGTTGCCGAGTGGGTCGTCAAACAGGGTGAACCGAATGGATGGGTGTATTTCGATCAACCCTTGAGATAAGAGTTGTAATCGATAGATAATAAGATGAAAGAGATAAAGTGGGTGTTAATTTTGAAGCGTGAAATATGAAATTTCGGATTAAAGCGATATGTCTGCTGCTGTTGCTGGGTAGTTTCGGCCTGTCGGAAGCTCAAACGCTCAAACAGGTCGAAGTGTCGGGGAGTGCTCCCTATGTGGATCACGTGGCCCTGATGCCTGGTTCTGCCGATATGGACATGATGGTGAAAATTGCTTTCGATGAACCGAACAATAGTCTGACCGTCAGCTTGATCTCCTATCGAAAATTGTTCGTATTCCAGAGTGCCGCGCGCTACTCGCAGGTGGTCAAATGGAACCGGTTGCGGCCCGACCGGTTGCCGTATCCCGTCGCATCGAACGAGTTGGCCCGATACACAGTCACCAAATCACTGAAAAAATCGCTTGGAAAAGCTAAAAAGTATGTTTTCAAACGGTGGATCGAGTACGACGGCCTTCAGCCTCAACCGGCAGAGTATAACATGGTGAACGATTACATCGAGCAACGCTTTGACATCCTGTACAAAGAGGCCCCGGTCTCGTTCACGCTGCGCGACTTGTTGCTGATGGAGGGGCCGACAACCACGCACAAAAAGACCGGTTACGATCTCTTTTTCCAGACCGATCTGAACCGGACCTACGAGGTGACCATTCGTCGCGACCCCTGTTTCGGAAAAGAGGAGGCGATCCAACTTTCGGCCAGTCAGTTGGAGAGCATCAAGGCCAGTTATGCGGCTTTCGATCAGAAATTCGGCAGCTCGTCGCAGTTCCAGACCGCCGACAGTGAAAAGCTCTTCAACAAGATGAAGGAACTGTTGTTGCAGCAATTTCCCCGTCAGGAGGAGACGAATCCCTGTCCGACGATGCAGGCGAATATCGACCAATACAACGCTTATGTGGATTCCATCGAGCAGATGCAGTGCAAGTTCCGAATCATGTCTGATGCCGGAACGCTCTCCATTCCGCTGGATTTGAGCGCCGATTATATCCTGTCGGCGGCCCGTAAGATCGATAACCACGTCAATCGGTGGTTGCTGACTTCGGATAAAATCGAACGTAAGGATTTGGAAAACGCGTGTTTCAACCTGATCGACCAGATCCAACCTCAGATCGATCAGGCAACCGACATCACCTCCGACCAGCACGAAGCTATTCGGATTTTCCACGAAGCGGCCAATTACTTCCGCAAGACCTGCGGTAAAGAGTGAAACCTATGAACATACTGCGACATAGCAAGCGGTTGTTGTGTGTCGTCCTGGGGGGCGTGATGCTGGGATTTTGCCCGAGCGCCTTCGGCCAGAACGAACCGCAGGATCCGTATCTCGACGAAATGCGGATATTGGAGATTGAAAACCGTATGCTCTTCTTCTACGACCAGCTCAACGAACTGGCCCTCGAGATAACGCACTGCTCACCCGAAGAGCTGACGCGGGCCGATCAGCAGGTAATGGCGGTCGACACCAAGTGGAATGTCTACTATCAGTCCCGGCAGGCCGAGATTGCAGAGGACGATTCGCTGATGCAGATCGTGGTGAACTACCAGATGGCTAAACAGAGCCTTCTGGATTCGATTGCCACCAAGAAACATTTTTACCAGGCGCAGACGGAATTTTCAGCGGCCGAAGCCTTTCTTCCGAACCAGGACAGCACGTACCAGCGGTTGTACAAGACCGCATTCGAATACTCTCTGGTAAAGGCGCTCGCCGGTCAGTTGGAGCAGATTAAAACGCAGGAACAGGCCCTGTTTGCCGAAGTACAGCGCCAGTATGAGTGCGCCAAAAATCTTTCGGATGAGTTTCCCGATTTTCGGGCTCGTTTCCGGCCGCTCGAAGAACGGTATATCGGCCTCAAAAACATGTCCGAAAAGATACAGGCCCTGGAATATAAACCGTGGTTGCAGCGGGCCAAGGATTACCTTTACAGCATTGCGGCCGTGGCGATGATTCTGATGTTCATCAGCATGATGCAGGCCAAGTTGAAGACCCTCAAACAGGCCCGTGAGAATGCCAAGAAGCTCCGCCAGATGCTGAATGACGACCAGAACGACTATCCGACGATTTAATTAATTCCGACAAGATCATCTCTCCCCATGAACCTCCGCAAGATATACTTTCTGTTGATCCCGATCCTCGTTTTGGGAAGTTGTACGGATTATGCTTCGAACGGCAAGTCCTACAAAGAGGACGTGGAACTCAATATTCTGAGTGTCGAATTCGACTCCACCTACAAACATCTGTATGTGAACGTGCAGATGAACGACAGCATCACCGAGATGCTGCTGAACAACGAACGGTCGCTCCACTTCAAGGCTGAAGAGCTGGTCAAGGGGAATCTGTATGCGCCCCGTATCCAGCCCGTGCTGGAGGGGTACGAAAACCTCAAGATCGAAGAGTTGGCCCGGCTGAATCTGAATATTCTGGTGTTGGCCGATCTGACGCTGAACGCAGCGGAGATGGAAAACCAGCAGCGAACGATCCGTGGTCTGCGAAAACTGTTTGTTTACAGTCCCTTTCGGGTCGCATTCATGGACGGAACGAAGGTTACGGAGACGATGGAGGCGACCGACTATGTGCTGGAGCATTATCTCAAGGCTGTTCCGGGCGAGAGGAAGTATCTCTATCGCTCGATCCTCGACAAGGCGGAAGAGTTTCTGAACGATACGTTGAGCGTGCAGTCGGTTGAGCGTCCCGACTCGCTTCGTGTCGAGCAGGGGCCGGAGCAAAAGGTGTTGATCGTTTTCTCGGACGGGAAGGTCTACGACCAGAACAAACCGTTGGATCCGGACCATTTCCAGTTGCAGCGCAAACTGGCTCAGAACGATGAACTGATGGACGGCATCACCGTTTTTTACGTCAACCTGGAACAGACCTCAGAAGAGGAGGGACCGGTGGCCGATACGGATGAAGAGGCGCAAAATTTCCTGACGGCGCTCTGTCAAAAATCCGGGGGCAAGTATCTCGAATCCTCCGACCAGCATCTGGTGCTGAACGATATTGTCCGCCGTTTCAACCCCGATTATGCGGATTACCGTTTTACGTTTGTCAATCCCGACTTCAAGATCTATCGAGGCATGGGGTACAAACTCCAACTCGGCTGTTACGAAGGGGACAGCCTGATCGCCTCGGATTATGCCATGTATAATGCCGGGAGTGTCTATAATCCGATTATTATCAACGGCCAGAGTACGTTCCAGATTATCGTGCAGGGAGGCTTGATCGGCATTCTGACGCTGGCGTTGCTGTATGTATTCTTTCAGCTCATTCTGCCCGCCGTCCGCTATTGGCTCTTCAAACGGAAATACGTGACGCGTTACGTCAATAAAAACATGAGTTACAACGGGACGCTGGTCGGGCAGTCCTGCTATTTCTGCAAGGCGCCGTTCGAAGAGGGGGATGAAATCGTCGTCAAATGCTCCCACGTGCTTCACAAGTCGTGCTGGGACGAAAATGAATACAAATGTCCGGAGTATGGCCGGCACTGCAAGCAGGGCAGCCACTATTACAACCGCAAGAACCTGTTCGATCTGCATAACGCATCGTTCTACTTCCGGTGGATCCTGGCCGGAGCTTCTGCCGGGCTGGTGGCCTGGATATTTTTTACGGCCAATGCGCATTACACGGAGAACCTCCTTCTGGTCAAACTGATCCGCTGGATGTTCGATCTGGTGCCCGATTCTCCGCAGGCGGCCATGCTGATGGAAGAGTATGGTGGACACTTGCTCTATCTGCCGTTTTACGGGATGAATATCGGATTCTTTCTGACCCTTTCACTGAGCCTGCTGACCGGCCATGGACAGTGGCTCTGGAAACGATCGCTGCTCGTCGTTGCGAAGGCGCTGGTCGGAGGAGTGTGCAGCTATCTGGCCTTCTTTGTGGGGTGTATAATCTCACTCTCGCTGAACTTTATCGACAACTCGTTCCTGATCGACTGGATCCCCTGGATGTTGAGCGGCTTCATCATTGCCTTTGTCGTGGCCTACGGAACCGATATTAAACTGAAAAAAGCGCTGGTCGGGGCGGCAATCTCCATTGTGTTTGGACTGGGTTCCATGTACCTGTGGTCGTTCTCCTACAGTGTCCAGATCGACACGCGTGAATTCCTGCTCTTGAGCTACATGATCTACTGTGTCGGGTTTGCCGTCAGCGTTGCCGCTACGAGTCCCAAATCGGAGCGTTACTTCCTGCGTGTCGAGGGACCGATCAAAGAGATGGATATCGCCGTCTACAAATGGATGAATGCCGCACAGCGACACAAACGCGTGCTGATCGGCAAATCAGTTAATTGCGATCTGCAAATGTCGTGGGATATTACCAGTCCCATTGCTCCGGAGCAGGCCGAGGTGAGTATGATAAACGGTTATCTTTATCTGACGGCTTTGGAAGACGGGGTGATTTTTGATAAAAAACCGTTGAGACCTCATCTGAAAAAGAAACTCTACCACGGGTCTAAATTCACCATCGGCAAGACGATCTTTACCTATGTCGAAAAGGATTTGTAGGGAGTCGGAGAGGTATTGAACCGCGGTGCCGGAGGAAAGAGGTGTGGTAAATATGTTAAACCGATCCCAGTTAGGAGTCTTGTGGAGCTCCTGACTGGGATCGGTGCGTGAAAAGGGGGGCTAAAATGCTACAAGCAATGGGCGCGTGAAACGAGATGTTCATCAGGTATGAATCGATACCGATGACTTTATTCATCAGGGGTTCCTTTTCGAAAGCGTGCGCAGTATTCCGATGGTGTGATACCGGTTTGCTGCTTGAACATCCGACTGAAGTGCTGGGGGTATTCAAATCCCAGTTCACTGGCGGTCTCTGCGATGCTTGTGCCGGCTGCGAGGCTGTTCTGGGCCCGTTGAATCACATACTGACGGATATAACTGCTGGCGGTCTCGCCGGTGGTCTTTTTAATCAGGTCGCCGAAATAGTTGGGTGACATGCACAACTTGTCGGCGCAATACTGTACGGTCGGGAATCCGAACGTCAGTTGGCGCTGCTCGTCGTAATAGCAGCGCAGCAGGTTGTCGAACTTTACGAGGATGTCCGAATTTTCCAGCTTGCGGGTGAGGAACTGTCGATTGTAAAAACGCTGGCAATAGTTCAGCATCAACCCGATGTATCCGGTGATGATGGCATCCTGCAGCTCGTCGTGCCGATTTTGCAGTTCGTCCCGAATCTGGCGCATCAGCGATACGAAAATGTCGTGTTCCTCATCGGTCATGTGCAGTGCCTCGTTGATGCGGTAGTCGAAAAAAGAGTAATTCCGGATCTCTTTTTCGAGGGGCGTCCCGTGCAGCAGATCGGGATGAAAAAGCAGGGCCCAGCCGGTCAGTGACACCTCTTCTCCGTTGTCTTCCTTCCCGCCGATCTGACCCGGGGCCACACATATAAGAGTCCCTTTCCGGTAATCATACTTGCCACATCCGTATGCCAGGTCTATTTCGGCCGCCTCATGAAAAAAGATGCCGTAGATACTGTAGTGGTTCAGACAATGACGAACGGGCGATACCTCCGCGTAGTCGATGACGCTGACCAACGGATGGTTGTCGGTGTGTCCGAGCCAGCGGCTGTAGTCGCTGACATTTCTAATTTTCAAAATCTTACGCATGATAGTGCGGACTGTTAACCCTGGTACGAAGATACGTGATTCAGCCCGTAAATCGTGCGGGGAATGGGCAAAATCGGTAAAAACGGTACAAACATCCCGGCTATCGTTACGTCGCATGCAGCATCGTTCCGTAGCTTTGTTCCTGAAAAATCTGAATGATGAACGAACTGATCGATATTCCGGCTGAGTTGTACGATGAGGAGGTGATCTGTTATCTGGCAGAACGGTATCACTCCTCGCCGCGGGAGGTCGTGCGATGTTTTCTGTGGCAAGAGGAAGGGGGCAATATGTTTGTGGAAACTCCACCTGCAGCGTTTCGGCTGGAGGAGAATGAAATGGAAATTTTACGTGGGCTGACGCATGTCAGTCGCTCTCTAAAACGGCAATAATTATGGATAGAAGAGATTTTCTGAAGATGTCATCGCTGGCTACGTTGTCTGCCGTCGGTGCATGGACCGGAGTGCCGAAATTGTTTGCCCGATCCACGGAACGTACGGTCAATGGTCGGAGAACTGATCCGCTGAATCGCTCCGATCGGATGGAGTATCGGCGGTTGGCTGATCTGTCCGTTTCAGCTATTGGCCTGGGGTGTCTTCCGATGGTTGGCTACTACGGCGGTAAGTTCGAAAAACGGGATATGATCGCCTTGATCCGAAGAGCGTATGATCAAGGAGTGACCTTTTTCGATACGGCCGAAGTGTATGGCCCTTATACCAGCGAGGAGTGGGTCGGTGAAGCGCTCGCTCCTTTCCGGAATCATGAGGCCATCGGCACTAAATTCGGATTCGGGGTAGAGGAGGGGCAGCCTACGGCGCTGAACAGTCGCCCCGATCATATTCGTCGTGCGGTGGAGGGCTCGTTAAAGCGTTTGCGTACGGATCACATCGACCTGCTGTATCAGCATCGCGTCGATCCGAATGTTCCGATGGAGGAGGTGGCGGGGACGGTTCAGAAGTTGATGCAGGAGGGTAAGGTGCTGCATTGGGGACTCTCGGAAGCTAGCGCGCGTTCCATTCGCCGCGCTCATGCCGTATGTCCGCTGACGGCCGTGCAGAGCGAATATGCCATTTGGTGGCGTGAATCCGAAACGAAGATCTTTCCGACACTCGAAGAGCTCGGTATCGGTTTTGTGCCTTATTGCCCATTGGGGCGTGCTTTTCTGACCGGTGTGATCGACGAAAACAGCCGTTTCCATCAGGGCGATCGCCGGTGGAACCTGCCGCAGTTTACGCCAGAAGCGCTGAAACATAACATGCCGCTCGTTGCTCTTGTCCGTCGCTGGGCCGAACGCAAGGGGCTGACACCGGCGCAGTTTGCCCTCGTATGGATGCTTTCGCGAAAATCGTGGATTGCTCCCATTCCGGGGACGACAAATCCGGCGCACCTGGATGATTTTCTAGGGGCGGGTAAGGCCCGTCTGTCGGCCTGGGAGATGGAGGCTTTCGATCGAGAGTATGCTCAAATCGACCTTATGGGACATCGTGCTGATCCGTTTACGGAAAGTCAAATCGATAAATAATTTACACAATGGATTACATTGCGCTGAATAATGGTGTCATAATGCCGATGTTGGGATTCGGTGTCTTTCAGGTTACGGATCCCGTTGTGTGTGAGCGGGCTGTTGCTGATGCGTTGTCGGTTGGTTATCGACTGATTGATACGGCCTCGGTCTATGGCAATGAGTGTGCAGTTGGTGCTGCCTTGCGTAAAAGTACCATTCCACGAGAGGATTTGTTTATAACGACGAAGGCTTGGATTTCGGAGATGGGATATGATCGCACTTTGCGGGCTTTCGAAACTTCTCTGTCGAGACTGGGGCTGGATTATGTCGATCTTTATCTGATTCACATGCCTTTCGGGGACTATTACGGGGCGTGGCGTGCCATGGAAAGATTGTACTCTGAAGGGCGTGTCCGGGCGATCGGGGTTTGTAATTTCGAGCCTGACCGGCTGATGGATTTATGTCGTAATGTAAAGGTTATTCCGACTATCGATCAGGTGGAGTTGCATCCCTATACGCAACAAGTGGAGGCGATTAGGGTCATGCGCTCGCTCGGGGTGCGGACCGAGGCTTGGGGACCGTTGGCTGAGGGAAAGAATGGGCTTTTTGTTGATCCTGTCTTGCGGGCGATTGGATACAAATACGGCAAGTCTGCGGCTCAGGTTGTTCTTCGCTGGCATCTGCAGCGCGGGGT
The DNA here is from genome assembly GCF_900104655.1 of Millionella massiliensis. Taxonomy (GTDB): domain Bacteria; phylum Bacteroidota; class Bacteroidia; order Bacteroidales; family Rikenellaceae; genus Rikenella; species Rikenella massiliensis. The sequence goes on from NZ_FNWD01000002.1 coordinate 283,646, forward strand.
TGTCGCGATTCCCAAATCGGTGCATCGGGAGCGTATGGTCGAAAATTATATGATTGACGATTTTTCGCTCTCAGCGGAAGAGATGACGCAAATAACTGCCTTGGATACGGAGCATAGTGTGATTCTCGATCTGCATGCCCCTGCTGAGGTGGAACGTTTATATCAAATCACGCCTCTTGATTGAAAGTTGTCGAAAGGTGCTTATGGCTAATATTGACCTCTATATGAATAGGGGTAAATGTGCTTTTTGTGTGAGCTGGTTATTTGTCTTGTCGTAAACTTTTTATTTTTCAATGAGATGAATTATTTAAAAACTTATTTTATCCTTTTTTGAACAATGCCTTGATATATTGAATCATATCCTTGAAGCTCGTGTGATGCTTTACTGCTATGATGGAAGTGCCTATAATCCACAATGCAATAAAAATATTGATGTACAAGTCTTTTAAATCGCATACTATATTCAATGGTTTAAGGTAGATAAAATCGAGTACTCCGTCTTTCCAAAATATGATGCTTATATATGCAGATGCAAATCCTGCTGTTTGAAAAATTAAGGCTGTGTCAAGAAGTTTATTTTTAGGATCTACCTTGTGGTAAAACTTATAGAAAATAATAAGTATAGCCCATATGAATGAAAACATTGATAGGTGAGCTACGACTCCCAAATTTGCGCCAAGTTTAGCAGTCCAATAGCTGTGGCTTGGGTTGAAAATCGGTTTAAATTCTAATAAATTGGGCACAAACGAATAATTTGATTCCATAAATAAATGGTATATAATTAGTTTCACCGCCTGATCTAAAAGAATCAGCAGAATCACCCAGAGTATTGTATTACACTTTTTCATAATTATTCATCGTGTATCTCCTATTTGCCGATGCAGAATTTGCTGAAAATGTTGCCGAGAATGTCGTCTGTGGTAATTTCGCCGGTGATCGTACCTAAGTGGTAGAGCACCTGACGCACCTCTTCGCTGACCAAGTCGGACGGGAGACCGTTTTGCAGTCCTTGGTGTGCTCGATCCAGAGCTTCACAGGCATGCAATAAGGCCTCGTAGTGACGCACATTGCTTACGATCAGCGAATCTTCGTTCATATTATCGGCGACTGAGTCTACCAACAGTCTTTGAAGGGTATCTAAACCCTCACCCGAACGGGCCGAGATACTGATTACGTCAAATCTCGATTGTAACGCCTCGGTCAAAGGCGTAGTGTTCCATAAATCGTGTTTGTTCAGAAGAACGATCAAATGTTGCTCAGCGGTCAGATTCAGAGATTGAATCTGTTCCAGTGCTTCATCCGTCGAAATTGCTTCGGAAATCAGCAGCAGTACTACCGATGCTCGTTTGATCCGTTCGCGTGCCCGTTCGATGCCCAGTGCTTCGACCGTGTCGTCCGTGTGCCGCAAACCCGCCGTGTCGATGAATCGGAAGCGGATACCCTCCAGCGTCAGGCTCTCTTCGATAAAATCGCGCGTTGTGCCCGGAATGTCCGAGACGATGGCACGTTCTTCGCCCAGCAGGGCATTCAGCAGAGTCGATTTACCTGCATTCGGAGCCCCCGCAATGGCTACCGGCACCCCATTTTTCAGGGCATTCCCCATGCGGAATGAACCTGCCAGGGTGCTGCACCGGGTATGGATATCGTTGAGGAGAACGCTCAGTTCACTGCGGTCGGCAAACTCCACATCCTCTTCCGAAAAATCCAATTCCAGCTCCAGCAGCGACGTGATGTGCAACAGTTTTTCGCGAAGTCCCGCAAGCTCAGTCGCATAGCCACCCCGCATTTGGTTGAGGGCGATGCGGTGGGCAGCGCTGCTTTCCGAAGCGATCAGATCGGCCACGGCTTCGGCCTGTGACAGGTCGAGTTTGCCGTTGAGAAAGGCACGTCGCGTAAACTCTCCGGCCGAAGCCGGAGTGGCGCCGCGGCGAACCAGCAGGGAAAGAACCTCGCGGGTGATATACGACGATCCGTGGCACGAAATTTCGACCATATCCTCGCCCGTGTATGAACGCGGCGCCCGGAAAAGCGTGACCAGCACCTCGTCCAGCAGACGATCTCCGTCGGCGAGCGTCCCGAAATGAACCGTATAACCCTTGGCGTCGGCCAGCGGGCGAGAAAACAGGCTGTCCGTAATGGAGATGGCCTCCGGGCCGCTCAGGCGGATCAGAGTGATGGCGCCGCCCGGGCCGGTGGCTGCTGCTGCGATGGTGGTCGTGTGATTTGAGCGTTCTTGCATGTGCGGATGGTGGATTTTTGATGCAAATATCTTAAATTAGCAGTTGGAATTAAAATCTAAACGACCTACGGAATGAATAATTTCACATTTTGCAACCCGACCAAACTGATATTCGGTAAAGGAACCATTGCGAAAATCGCAGCCGAGATTCCGGCCGATGCAAAAATCATGATGACATACGGTGGCGGTAGTATCCGTCGAAACGGCGTTTACGACCAGGTGAAAGCTGCCCTGAAAGAGCGTACCGTGGTAGAGTTCGGCGGGATCGAACCCAATCCGCAGTATGAGACGCTGATGCGTGCCATTGCCATCGCCCGCGAAGAGGGGGTGAATTTTCTGCTGGCAGTCGGCGGAGGTTCGGTGATCGACGGAACCAAATTTATCGCTACGGCGCTTAAGTATGCGGGCGATCCGTGGGAATTCATGGTAGATCCGTCGAAAGCGGTCGATGCGATTCCGCTGGCTACGGTGCTGACCCTGCCGGCCACCGGTTCCGAGATGAACAACGGGGCAGTGGTGTCGCGCAAGGAGTTCAACGAAAAACTCGCTTTCCACAATCCGAACGGTTATCCGCGCTTCTCGGTGCTCGATCCCGAAGTGTGCTATTCGCTGCCGCAGCGTCAGGTGATTAACGGCATTGTCGACTCGTTCGCTCATACGTTGGAGCAGTACCTGACCTTCAATACCCAGTCGATGGTGATGGATCGCTGGGCCGAAGGGCTGTTGCAGACGCTTGTGGAGCTGGGGCCGAAGCTGGTGGAACGTCACGACCGTTACGAGGATGTGGCCAACTTCATGCTGACCGCGACGATGGCCCTGAACGGCTTTATCGCGATGGGTGTGCCGCAGGACTGGGCTACCCACATGATCGGTCACGAACTGACCGCCCTCCACGGGCTGGATCACGGCGTGACGCTGGCGATCGTCTATCCGGGTATGATGCGGGTGATGCGTCGCGAGAAGTTCGACAAACTGGTGCAGTATGCCGAACGGGTATGGGGTGCCACCGGTACGCCCGACGAAAAGGTCGAAGCGGCGATCACTAAAACGGACGAATTCTTCCGCAGCCTGGGCATGAAGACCCGCCTGTCGGAGCACGGCGTTGGGCAGGATACGATCGATTTCATTGTTGAACGTTTCCGCAAACGCGGTTGGAATCTGGGCGAAAGCGGTCAGGTGACGCCCGAACGCGTGGCCGAAATCCTGAAGGACCGTTTGTAATATGTCTGCTATGCATTGCGGAGCGTCTACCCTGTCGGGCGGATGCTCCGTATTGTTTATTAGGGGACGGATTGCACGTGAGCGGGGTTGCTCTGTGATGAGTTGCTCGAAGTGGAAAGGCTAACGGAGCAGGGGAGTGGGCCGGTCGGTGCGAACCGTACCCACAATAAATGTATTTATGGCAAATCTGTACGATAAACGAGGAATTGTGCCTCCGTCCTCGACGCAGGAGTGGGATCGTGAGGTGTTCGATACGCTGCTTTCCGCATCCGTGTCTGCTGGTCAGCCGGTGCGAATTGAGCGGATCATGTCGTTCGGCCAATGCAATGGCGAATGGTATGACCAGGCGTGGGGGGAGTGGGTGATGGTGGCGCGTGGCGAAGCGGTGTTGGAGTGGGCTGACGGACAGGTGACTGAGTTGGAAAGTGGCGATTATGTGTGGATCGAACCTCATCGGCGGCACCGTGTGCTGCGCACGTCGTTCGATTGCGTGTGGCTGGCCGTGCATTTGGGCGGCGAATAAGCCGAAAAAGGAGCGGCGTGATGTTGGCGATTGTTTGAGAGGCGGCTATGGGTACACCATGCAGATAGTGCCTGCTGTGTAAGTGTGCATCCGTTTTGTGTGAGCGCGGTTGATTGTGTCTGACTGTCACAGTGCCCCCAAGGTCAATAAAAGGTGTAAACGATTGAAATTGTGGCTTCTTCCGGCGCGCTTGTCAGGCTTCGTAGGTGTAATTTCCATAGATGACTTTAAAAACAAACGGCCGGAGACTAACACAGTCTCCGGCCGTTTGATATAAAAGAGGTATGAATGATTAGATAGAGATATCCAGTACTTCCAGTTTGAGAATGCCGGACGGAACCTTCACCTCGACGATGTCACCCCGTTTTTTGCCCAGCAGGGCCTGGGCGATGGGGGTGCCGATCGAGAGTTTGCCCTCTTTGAGGTTGGCTTCGTTTTCAGAAACGATGGTGTATTCCACCGTTTTGTTCAGGTTCAGGTTTTTGATGGTCACCCGGTTGAGCAGTTGGATGCTGTTGGTGTTGAGTTTCGATTCGTCGATGATGCGGGCGCCGGCGATCGTGGCTTCCAGCTGGGCAATGCGCATCTCCAGCATGCCTTGTGCCTCTTTAGCGGCATCGTACTCTGCGTTTTCCGACAGGTCACCCTTGTCGCGTGCTTCGGCGATCTGAGCCGAGATAACCGGACGTTCGGCTTTCAGTGCGTCCAGTTCGCTGCGAAGTTTGCGCAGCCCGGCTTCGGTTATGTAAGTCGTTTTTGCCATAACTTTTGGTTTTTCTATGCGATAAAAAGAAAGACCCCCGAAACCCTGCGGGTGACGGGAATCCACTTCGTTTGAAACTGAAACAAAGGTAAGTATTTATTTCCGATAAACCAAACCCCGGGTGCGGTGAATCTCGTCCCGAAAAATTATTCTGCGGAGGCTTTGGTTATCCGGGGGCGAATGGCTATTTTTGTTCAGTTTATCCGACTCGGAGCGTGATTAGCGATACCTATCTCACCATCGCCGCCCCTGCCGAGGGGCTTTATAAAGACAAAGGCAGTCGTTTCCTGGCCTTTGCTTATCCGATTTGTTCCGAAGCCGACGTCAAACCCCTGGTCGATGCCCTGAAAACAAAGTACTACGACGCCCGACACCATTGTTATGCGTGGCGGCTCGGTACGGAACTCTCCGACGGCGGCGTGCGTTTCCGCGCCAACGACGACGGAGAGCCGGCCGGTACGGCCGGTCGGCCCATTCTGGGGCAGATCCTCTCGCGCGAGTTGACCAACCTGCTGGTTGTGGTTGTGCGTTATTTTGGAGGGATCAAACTGGGAGTGCCCGGGCTGATTGCCGCCTACAAGGGGGCGACGCTCGATGCACTGGAGGCTGCCGAGGTTACCGAACGAACCGAAGACCGGACGATCGTTGTGGAGTTCCCATATTTGGTGATGAATCAGGTGATGAAGGTGGTGAAAGATATGGAACCCCGGGTGCTGGGGCAGGAGTTTGACCTGGCCTGCACGCTGCGGGTGTCGGTGCGGATGCGTGATGCCGAAAGTTTTGCCCGGCGGGTCGGAGACATCGAAGGAGTTAATGTGTCATTCTCATAGCGCGTATTATGAAAGAAAAACAAAGCCTGGTGTCGATCCATGACTTTACCAAGGAGGATATCCTCCGGATCATGGAACTGGCGGCCGATTTCGAAGCGAATCCCAATCAGCGGTTGCTGTACGGAAAAGTGGTCGCATCGCTCTTTTTCGAACCCTCCACGCGGACGCGGCTCAGTTTCGAGAGCGCCATCAACCGACTGGGGGCTCGTGTCATCGGATTCTCGGATATGAACAATACGAGCGTCACCAAAGGCGAGACGCTGCACGACACCATTCGCGTGATCTCGAATTACTGCGACATGATCGTGATGCGTCACCCGGTCGAAGGGGCGGCCCGCTATGCCAGCGAAGTGTCGCGCGTGCCCGTGGTCAATGCCGGCGACGGAGCCAATCAGCACCCCAGTCAGACCCTGCTCGATCTCTATTCGATCCTCAAGACCCAGGGGCGGCTCGACAATATCAACATTATGATGGTCGGGGACCTGAAATATGGCCGCACTGTCCATTCCCTGCTCGAGGCACTGTCGCACTTCAAGGCTGAGTTTACCTTTGTTTCACCGCCCGAACTCCAGATGCCGATGGAGTACAAGATGCAGCTCTATGAGCGTGGCATCTCCTACTACGAAACCGCCGACATTATGGAACGCATGGAGATGGCCGACATCATCTACATGACCCGCGTGCAGCGCGAGCGTTTCTCGGACATCATGGAGTACGAACGTGTCAAGAATGCCTACATTCTGCACAACGATATGCTGACCAACACCAAGCCCAACATGCGTATCCTGCACCCGCTGCCCCGTGTCAATGAGATTGCCACCGACGTGGACGACAATCCCAAGGCTTACTGGTTCCAGCAGACCGAAAACGGGGTCTATACCCGTATGGCGATTATGGCATACTTGTTTGGGGTCAAATAATTGAGGGGTTTTACTTAAACTGCACAGTCATGTCTGAACAACAGGAAAATAAAAAGGGCGTCCTCGAGGTGAGCGCCATTGAAAACGGAACCGTCATCGACCACATTCCGCCGACCAGCCTTTTCAAAGTCATCAAACTGTTGAATCTCGATCAAACGACGCATCAGGTAACCTTTGGTACTAACCTGAAAAGCAAGCGGTTGGGGGCTAAGGCGATCATCAAGATCGCTGACAAGTATTGTGCCGATGAGGAGATCAGCTACATCTCGCTGGTGGCTCCCACGGCGCGGCTCAGCATCATCCGGGACTATGAGGTGGCCGAAAAACGTCAGATCGAGGTACCTACCTCCGTCGAAGGTTTCGTTAAATGCGCCAATCCCATGTGCGTGACCAACCATGAGCCCAACGTGAAGACCCGTTTTGATGTTTTCACCCGTGGAGGAGAGCTGGTGCTGCGGTGCAAATACTGCGAAAAGGTAACCACGCAGGAACAGATCGAAATCATACGATAATCGCGTCGTTCTGCGTTGTTAGGTTGTAGAATTTAACAGGAACGGATGGAACAATACATTCATGTCAAGGGCGCCAGAGTTCATAATCTCAAAAACGTAGAGATTAAAATTCCGCATAACAAGCTGGTCGTGGTGACCGGTTTGTCAGGCTCCGGAAAATCGACCCTGGCGTTCGACACGATATTTGCAGAGGGACAGCGGCGCTATGTGGAGAGCCTGTCGGCCTATGCCCGGCAATTCCTGGGCAAGATCGAAAAGCCCGACGTGGACTTTATTACCGGTATTGCGCCGGCCATTGCCGTGGAGCAGAAGGTCAATACACGCAATCCCCGCTCGACGGTCGGCACCTCCACCGAGATATACGACTACCTGCGGCTGCTCTATGCCCGGATTGGGCGGACCTACTCGCCGGTGAGCGGTTGCGAGGTGAAGGCCCATACTGTGCAGGATGTGATCGATTACGTGGTCACGCTGCCGGTCGGTTGTCGGGCGATGCTCGTGGCCCCCGTGGCGCTTCACGAGCAACAGGGCGTGATCGAGAAGTTGACCCTGCTGATGAAAGACGGTTTTGAACGTCTGGTGCTTCCATCCGCCGAGATGAAATATACGCAGGATATCCTGCCCGAGATCGAACACTATCGAGCCGAGGAACTTTCCGTGCTGGTCGACCGTTTTTCCGTGCCCGAGCAGGCCGCTGCCGCGCAGGAGTGGCAAAGCCGACTGTTCGACTCCGTACAGACCGCATTCGAAATCGGCGACGGACATTGTTCGATAATCTCTTTCCCGGCTGATAAACAATCCGGAACAGGGCCTCACTTTGAACCCTTCTCTAACTGTTTTGAGGCCGACGGCATTACCTTTCAGCGCCCGTTTGAACACATGTTCAGTTTCAATAATCCGCTGGGGGCATGTCCTCGGTGCGAAGGGTACGGGCGTGTCGTGGGAATCGACGAAGATCTGGTGATTCCCGACAAATCGAAAACCATCTACGAGGATGCCATAGTCTGCTGGCGCGGTGAGACCATGAAGTGGTGGAAAGAACAGTTGATTATGAATGCCTCGAAATTCAACTTCCCGATCCACAAATCGTTCCATGAATTAACTGAAGCGCAGCGTCGCCTTCTGTGGCGCGGAAATCAGTATTTTCACGGGCTGGACGAGTTCTTCGAGTTTCTGGAGAAAGAGCGTTACAAGATTCAGTATCGTGTGATGCTGTCGCGCTATACCGGCAAAACGACCTGTCCTGATTGCGGCGGGGCCCGGTTGCGTCCCGAAGCCACCTACGTGAAGATTGGTGGCAAGGCCATTACCGATCTGGTGCGTATGCCCGTCAGCGAGCTCAAACGGTTTTTCGATGAGCTGGAGCTCGACGAACACGATGCTTCGGTCGGAGGGCGTGCCCTCACCGAGATCAAAAACCGGCTGCAATATCTGGAGGATGTGGGGCTTTCGTATCTCAATCTCGACCGGCTCTCCTCGACCCTCAGCGGTGGTGAAAGCCAGCGAATCAATCTGGCGACTTCGTTGGGCAGCAGCCTGGTCGGTTCGCTCTATATTCTCGACGAGCCGAGCATCGGGCTCCACCCGCGTGATACCGACAAACTGATCGGGGTGCTCAAACAGTTGCGCGACTTGGGGAATACGGTCATTGTTGTGGAGCACGATGCCGAGATTATCCGCGCGGCCGACGAGGTGATCGATATTGGCCCCCTGGCCGGTTATCAGGGTGGGGAGGTGGTCTTTCAAGGCGCTTTTGCGGAAATGGAAGCAGCTGCGGAGCGTCCCGACAACCGTAGCCTCACGGTGCGTTACATGACCGGGCGCGAAGCGATCGAAATGCCGGCGCATGTCCGAAAAACAGGTAGTTATATCGAAGTGCACGGCGCCCGGGAACACAACCTGAAAAACATTGACGTGAAGATTCCGCTGGGCGTGATGACCTGTATCACCGGGGTGAGCGGCAGCGGTAAATCATCGCTGGTCAAAAATATCCTCTATCCGGCGCTGCGGCGCGAAGTGACCGAAACGGGCGACCGGCCCGGCGATTTCGACGGTCTGTCGGGTGATATTTTCCGCATCAAGGGAGTTGAGATGATTGACCAGAACCCCATCGGACGCTCTCTGCGGTCGAATCCCGTAACCTATATCAAGGCTTACGATGAAATTCGAAAGCTGTTTGCAGACCAGCAACTTGCGAAACAATATAAATTCGATTCTTCAAGTTTCTCCTTCAACATCGCCGGAGGGCGGTGCGAAGAGTGTAAGGGAGAGGGTGTGATCCGCGTTGAGATGCAGTTTATGGCCGACGTGGAGCTGGTTTGCGAGGCTTGTAACGGCAAGCGTTTCAAGGACGAAGTGTTGCAGGTTCGGTACCACGGCAAATCGATCTACGACGTGCTGGAGATGAGTATCGATGAGGCGATCGAGTTCTTTGGACAATATACCGAACAGGATAAGATAAATCTGCGTATCATCGAGAAACTCAAAACGTTGCAGGATGTCGGTTTGGGGTATGTGAAACTCGGGCAGTCATCCTCGACCCTCTCGGGCGGTGAAAGCCAGCGTGTGAAACTCGCCTCGTTCCTGCTGAAGGAGAACAGTTCGCAGCCGATCCTCTTTATCTTCGACGAACCGACAACCGGTCTCCATTTCCACGATATCAAGAAGTTGCTTCGGTCATTTGATGCGTTGATGCAACGCGGCCATACGGTTGTGGTCGTGGAGCACAATATGGATGTCGTGAAGTGCGCCGACTGGGTGGTCGATCTGGGACCCGACGGCGGGCAGCAAGGTGGCAATCTGGTGTTTGCCGGCACGCCGCGTCAGCTGGCGGCTGCTTCGGCGAAAACCGGCAGTTATACGGCGCGTTATCTGAAGGAGGTTATTGGCTGATAGTCTGATGAATGAGTATGTCTGAAACTGAATTCGATACATTTACCCTGCCGAACGGGATTCGATGCGTCCATCGGCGTCCGCCGGGTGGTCGTAGTGCTGGTGTGGCTCACCTGGCCCTAACCATCGGTGCCGGAACCCGTGACGAGGCGCCCGACCAGCATGGTGTGGCCCATTTGGTCGAACACTTGATGTTCAAGGGTACGAATCGTCGCTCGGCCTATCAGGTGAATAGCCTGCTCGAAAACTCCGGCGGTGAGTTGAATGCCTTTACGACAAAAGAGGAGACAGTCATTCATACGACGCTCCTGCGATCGGAATTTACAAAAGGAATTGATCTGCTGGCCGATATGGCCTTTAACTCCAAGTTCGATACGCGTGAGCTGGAGAAGGAGCGCGAAGTGATTATTGACGAAATCAATTCGTACAAGGACTCACCGGCCGAGCTGATCTTTGATGAATTCGAGGAGCTATTGTTTGCCGGTTCGCCGCTGGGACGTAATATACTTGGAAACAAACGGAATCTTAAGCGTGCGACCCGTCAGCAGTTGATCGATTACGTGCAGGGACACTATCGGCCCGATCGAATTGTGATTTCTGCTTCGGCGCAGATGTCCCATCGTCGTTTCCGTGAAATATGCGAGCGATATTTGGGGGCACTCGCTCCGTTCGATACCGCGTCGGTGTCTCAACGAGTGGCTCCCGAACGGCAGCCGCGATTTGAATGGACGAGGCATAAAAATACTTATCAAACGCATTGTTTAATAGGTGGATATGGCTATAACCTGAACGATGAGAAGAGGGCGCTGCTGGCATTTCTCGTACATGTGCTGGGTGGACCATATTCAGTGTCTCGTCTCAATATGCAGTTGCGTGAAAAACATGCGCTTACCTACAACGTCGAAGCCGGTTATGTGCCTTATGGCGACAGTGGCGTCTATACGATCTATCTAGGGTGCGACAAGGATAAGCTAGAACAGTCCGTCGAATTGGTTCGCAGTGAGTTGCGCAAGTTACGTGAAGTGAAAATGACCGCTTCGCAACTGGCACGGGCTAAGAAACAGTTTATCGGTCAGCTGCTGATCACCTCCGAAAATACCGAAAATCTGATGCTGGGGATTGCCAAAAGTGTGCTGGTATACAATACCTTCGACAGTACGGAGACGATCGCGGCCAAGATTAATGCCATCCGTGCCGAGGAGTTGCTGGAGGTGGCTAATGAAATTTTTTGCGAAGAAAACCAATATTCATTGATATATCGGTAGTTATGTCTTCCAATCTGGAGCGTTACATCATTGATCATATTTCACCTGAAGATCCCGTACTGACCGAACTCGACCGGCAAACCCATTTGCGTGTCATTCAGCCGAGAATGTTGTCGGGGCACCTGCAGGGCCGTCTGCTGGAGATGTTTACGGCCATGGTGCGCCCGCAGTATGTGTTGGAGCTGGGAACCTTCACCGGTTATTCGGCTATTGCGATGGCGCGCGGCCTGGAGCGTCCCGAGGCGGTGCTGCATACGGTGGAGGTGAACGACGAACTGTACGATTTTGCGGCCGAATATATCGAAAAGGCCGGACTGAGGGACCGGATTGTGCAGCATATTGGTCCGGCACTGGAGGTGGTACCGCAGTTAGGGCTGGTTTTCGATCTGGTCTTTATTGACGCCGACAAGCGGGAGTATCCCGACTATTTTCGGATGTTGCTGGATGGTGGCTATGTGCGTTCCGGAAGTATTATTTTGGCTGATAATGTGTTGTGGAGCGGCAAAGTGGTAGAGGAGGTGGCCCATAACGACCGGCAGACACTGGGCCTTCTGGAGTTCAACCGCATCGTGCGCGACGATCCTCGGGTTGATCAGGTGATTGTCCCGTTGCGTGACGGACTGACGATTATCCGCGTAAAATAACCCGCTTTCGGCGGCGTGAGACGGCCTGGATGAGTTTGATGATGCCGTAGGTAACCGCCAATGCTGCAATCGCAGCGGCACCCGACGGAATGTTGCTCTCGTAGCTGACGTAGAGCCCGATCCACGTTGCTGCTACGCCCACGACGCAAGACCCGACGGTGAGGCGTTTGTAGTTGCGGGTGAGTGTGCCGGCGATCACGGCGGGCATGGTGAGCAGCGACATCAGCAGTACGATTCCCATCGTTTTGATGTTCAGTACGATCGTTACGGCGATCAGCATCATCATCAGGTAGCTGATAAAGGTGACGGGCAGCTTCTGCGAGGCGGCGAACTCACGGTCGAATGCCGTGTAGACGATGGCGCGATAACAGAGACTGAAAAGCAGTATGAGGCTCAGGTCCAATGCGCCGAGCCACAGAAGGTTTGCCCCGTCCACCAGCAGAATGTTCCCGAACAGGAAACTCATCAGATTGGGGGCATATCCCGGCGTCAGAAAGACGAAAATAATCCCGATAGACATACCGAGTGACCAGAGAACGCCCGTTGCGGCATCTTCGCTGATTTTGCCCTTTCGGCTGAACAGTTCTATGCCGACGGCGGAACAGATGGCAAAAATCAGCGCTCCGAAGAGCGGATTGGCGCCGAGGTAGTAGGCGATGCCGATTCCGCCGAACGAGGCGTGTGTGATCCCGCCGCTCATGAAGACCAGTCGGCGTGACACGATATAGGTTCCGATCAGCCCGCACGCAATGCCCGACAGCAGGGCGGCCAGGGCTGCGTTGCCCAGGAAACGGTAGGTGAATATCTCTTGCAGGAATTCGATCATCGGGATTCGTTCGATTTGCGGTCGCAACAGGCGCATCCGCGGTGTTGCGACAGGACGGTATGGGGTACCGGACCGTGCGAAATCAACTGGATCGGACAGTCATATTCTTGCAACTGTTCGGGGCTGATGATGTTCGACGGATGGTAGTGAAAACAGCGGTTGATGCAGACGATGCTCTTGACGTAACGGCTGATGGTGCCCAGGTCGTGCGAGACCATCAGAATTGCCATGCGGCGGTTCAATTCGGCAAGCAGTTCGTATAGCTCTTTTTCGAACTTGTTGTCTACGAAGGTCGTTGGTTCGTCGAGGATCAACAGTTGCGGGTCGGCAATCAGTGCGCGACAGAGCAGCACTCGTTGAAGCTCGCCGCCCGAAAGGCCGCCGATGGTGCGACCGGCCAGCCGACCGACTCCAATCTCGTGAAGCAGCCGTACGGCCCGTTCCCGGTCTTTCTTTCCGTAACGTCCGAAGAGGCCTTTTTCGGAGGCCAGTCCCGACATAACGACGTCCGTAACGGCAATCGGAAAACTTTTGTCGATGCTTTTGATCTGCGGCAGGTAGCCCACGCGGAGTTTCGGGTCTGTGCGTTCGATCGTGCCGGCCAGCGGTACCAGTGCGCCGGTTAGCGTGCGGATAAAGGTGGTTTTACCTCCCCCGTTGGGCCCGATCACACCGATGTAGTCCCGCTCGCCGATGGTCAGGTCGATGCCGCTGACAATCGGATTTTCGCCGGGATAACCGACCGACAGATTTTTGATTCGGAGCAGTTCCATGATTTTGTTTCGGGCTGTTCTATTCGTTCAGAATCACCTGAAGGGAGTCGGCAAGTCGGTACATGTTTGACAGCCAGTCCGGCGCCAGCGGGTCGAACTCTACGGCGTGTCCTCCAGGCAGTTCGCGGGCAATGGTTTGTGCGGCGGCATCGCTGGTCTGACGCTGGTAGAGCACCCCTTTTATCCCGAGGCGCTGCAGCGAGTCGACCAGCTGTTTCATCACCTTGACGCTGGGCTCTTTCCCCTCGTTCTCGATGGCAATCTGCCGGAGCCCGTAGTCGTTGGCGAAGTAGGTGAGTGAGGTGTGCCCGATGGCGAAGCTGTTGCGCTGCGCGCCGCCTAATGCCTGGCGGATATGGTTGTCGAGTGAATCGATCTGTGCAGCAAACTGTTCGGTACGCTGCTGAAATACCTGTGCAGAATCGGGATGCAGTTGCTGCAGTTGAGTGGCGATGCGGCCGCCCATCTGTTTGACGATGCGGGGCGATAGCCAGATATGCGGATCGACGCCATGGTGGTGGCCGTCGTGTCCGTGACTGCAGTGGCCGGCTACGGTTTCAACCCCTTCCGAAAGGTCGAGAATGACGGTATTCGGAGCGATGTCGCCGATCTTTCCGGCCAGCGCCTGTTCGAAGTCGATCAGTCCGGTCGAGATGTAGAGTCGGGCGTCGGCGAGGGCTTTGATCTGCTGTACGGTCGGTTCGTAACTCTCGGGCGAAGTGGTCTCGGGAACCAGCACTTCGACGCGGGTCCCGGGGCTGGCGATCTGCTCAACGACATATCGCAGTGGGGCGATCGATACGTATATTACTTCATCTTTCGGTTTGGATGATTGTCCGCAGGCAACTAACAATAAGGATATTATCGGGATTAATTTTTTCATCTTAGAACAGTTTTGCTCCGATTCGTTCCATCAGGGTTTCCAGTTGTGTGAGGTCTTCTTCGGAAAAGTCGTCGAGGCGGTCGCTGTCAATGTCGAGGACACCGAGCACTTCTCCGCTGGGAGCAAAGATGGGGATGACAATCTCGGACCGTGAGGCGGAACTACAGGCAATATGGCCGGGAAAGGCATCGACGTCGGGAACGAGTTGGCTTTTGCGCTGTGCCCAGGCTGTTCCGCATACTCCTTTGCCGTGGCCGATCCGTGTGCAGGCCAGCGACCCTTGAAAGGGACCGAGCACCAGCCGGTCACCGATCACGCGATAAAACCCGACCCAGAAAAAACCGAAGGCTTCGCGCAGCGCGGCGGCCGTGTTGGCCATGTTGGCAATCGGATCGGTTTCTGCGGCTACGAGCGCCTCGATCTGGGGGAGCAGAGCAGTGTAGCGTGCTTTGCGGTCGTTGGTCTGTGGGAGGTTCAGTTGTTCTGCCATGGTTTCGCTTTGGAAAAACAAAGGTAACGAAAAAAGCCGTTCTTTCCATGTGCGGAAAGAACGGCTTTCAAAGGTTTCGAGCGGCGCAAGGGATTGTACCGCCCGATGAGAATTAGTCGTTCAGCGAGAAGCGTTTGTAGGCTACGACGGTTGCTTCGGGGTTGGCGTTTTTGATGAACTGGGCAACGGTGAGTTTGTTGTCTTTCACCAGAGCCTGGTTCAGCAGGGTAGATTCTTTGAGGAATTTACCCACTTTACCTTCGGCGATTTTGTCGAGCATGGCTTCGGGCTTGCCTTCGAGACGAGCCTGTTCGCGACCGATTTCACGTTCTTTTTCGAGGATGTCGGCGGGGCAGTCGTCTTTGCTGATCGAGATGGGGGCCATGGCGGCAGCCTGCATGGCTACGTCGTGGGCAACTTCAGCGGGGATCTGGGCGTTGAAACCTACCAGGGTACCGAGTTTGTTGTTCATGTGAACGTAGCTGGCGCACTGAGTGGCTTCGATTTTGGCGTAGAACGAGAGTTCGATTTTTTCGCCGGTCTGGCCCGATTTTTCGGTTACCATCTCTTCGACGGTCTGGTTGCCTACTTTGAGGGCTTTGAGCGAATCGAGGTCGGCAACGTCGTTTTTCACGGCGATGTCGAGCATTTCGTTCACGGTTTTGATGAACTCTTCGTTTTTGGCCACGAAGTCGGTTTCGCAGGCCAGGCAGATCATGTATCCTTTGGTGTCACCGTCGGTCAGGCGAGCGGCAACAACGCCTTCGGTAGCTTCGCGGTCGGCGCGTTTGCTGGCAACGAGTTTACCTTTTTCGCGGATGATGTCTTGGGCGCGGTCGAAGTCGCCGTTGGCTTCGGTCAGTGCTTTTTTGCAGTCCATCATGCCTGCGCCGGTCATTTTACGTAATTTGGCTACGTCTGCGGCTTTGATTTCCATGGGTTGTGTCCTTTCTAAAGGGTTATTGGTTATATACGTAACGTGCCGTGAGTGTCGTTTATTGCAACAGACTCCCGGCACGCTGACGCTGTCAATGTAAGTTGTATGGTCGCTTATTCAGCTGCGGTTTCGGAAGCTGTTTCTGCTTCGGTTTCGGCTACTGCTTCGCCTTCGCTGTCGGCAGCTTTGCGCGTGCGGGGACGTGCTTCTTTTTTAGCTGCGGCAGTGTTTTTAGCGGCTTCGGCTGCCTCTTTTTCTTTTTCCACCTTGCGTTCAGCGAGACCTTCCTGGATAGCTGCGGTTACGGTGTCGAGGATGACTGCGATCGATTTCGATGCGTCGTCGTTGGCCGGGATCACGTAGTCGATGTTGGTGGGGTCACAGCAAGTATCAACCATGGCGAACACCGGGATGTTCAGGCGTTTGGCCTCTTTCACGGCGTTGGCTTCCTTCTGTACGTCGATGACGAACAGGGCGGCCGGCAGACGGGTCAGGTCGGCGATCGAACCGAGGTTCTTTTCCAGTTTGGCGCGCTGGCGAGCGATTTGCAGTTTTTCGCGTTTGCTGAAGTTGTCGAACGTGCCGTCGTTGCTGAGTTTGTCGATGGTAGCCATCTTCTTCACCGCTTTGCGGATGGTGGGGAAGTTGGTCAGCATACCGCCGGGCCAGCGTTCGGTTACGTAGGGCATTGCCACCGAAGCTACTTTTTCGGATACGATCTCTTTAGCTTGTTTTTTGGTGGCAACGAACAGGACTTTGCGTCCCGATTTTGCTATTTGTTTGAGTGCGGCGGCGGCTTCGTCGAGTTTCACCACGGTTTTGTGGAGGTCGATGATATGGATCCCGTTCTTTTCCATGAAGATATAGGGAGCCATTTTGGGGTTCCACTTCCGTTTGAGGTGTCCGAAGTGTACGCCTGCCTCTAAAAGTTGATTGAAATCTGTTCTTGGCATTGTTTTGATTTTTAAAAATCTGTTTTAACTCTTTCGTCACCCGTGGGGTAGTGTCGTGTCTGCATCACGCAGAGATCGGCAGTCCTCTCGGGTTTTCCGCAGCTTATGCAACGAAGCGGTAGTACTGTATGGGTAGTCTGCGTTCGTTTGGGCCTACAGAGGGGCCGGTAACATAGGCTGTGCGATGAGGATGGTGCGTAGGTCGCGTAGGATTAACGTTTGCTGAACTGGAAGCGTTTGCGTGCGCCCGGACGACCCGGTTTCTTACGTTCTACGACGCGTGCGTCGCGGGTAAGGAAGCCGTGTTTTTTCAGTTCGGGGCGAAGCTCTGCGTCCATTTCGATCAGGCAGCGCGAAATCCCGAGGCGTGCAGCTTCGGCCTGTCCTTTGATACCGCCGCCGGTGAGGTTGATCTTGATGTCCACGCCTTCGGTGAGGTTGGTCACCATCAGCGGTTGTTTAACAACGAATTGGAAGATCTCCAGCGGGAAGTAGGTTTCGAGCGGACGGTCGTTGATCGTGATGTTGCCGCTTCCACCTGCGGTCAGGTATACGCGTGCAACGGCGGCTTTTCTGCGGCCTACGGCGTTTACAACTTCTTGACTCATTATTTAATTTCGTTTAATTTGATGGTTTTGGGGCTTTGTGCCGTATGCGGGTGTTCTGCGCCTGCATAGACTTTCAGGTTGCCGAGGATAGCCGCTCCGAGACGGTTTTTGGGCAACATCCCTTTGACTGCTTTTTCGATGAGGAAGGTCGGTTTCTTGGCCAGGTAATCGGCGGGGGTGGCATAGCGTTGGCCGCCCGGATAGCCGGTGTGGCGGGTGTAAACCTTATCGGTCATCTTTTTCCCCGTGAGACGTACTTTGTCGGCGTTGATGATGATGACGTTGTCACCGCAGTCAACGTGGGGAGTGTAGCTGGGTTTGTTCTTACCGCGCAGGATTTTGGCTACCTGCGAAGCGAGCCGGCCCAGCGCTGCGTCTGTCGCGTCGATGAGGTACCACTCTTTGTTGGCGGTCTCAGCGTTGACAGAGATGGTTTTGTAGCTTAATGACTCCACTTTTCTACGTGTTTGTGTGTTAATACTGTGTTAGTTGTGACCCATTCCCATACTTTATGGGGCGTGCAAAGGTAAGAATTTTCCCTGATTTTACAAATATTCCGTCATTTTGAATTGCTTCCCCTCGGGCGGGCGGTGATTTTTTCTCGATTTTTTTGGCTATCTTGCACGTTCCATTTACGACCGATCGTTTTTGATTATGGCAAGATATTTCATCGAACTGGCTTATAACGGAGCCGCTTACAACGGCTGGCAGCGTCAGCCCAATGCCCCTTCGGTTCAGGAAACTCTGGAAAAAGGACTCTCCATGTTGCTTGGTGCTCCCCACGAGATTGTCGGAGCGGGACGGACCGATACCGGAGTCCACGCGGCATTTGCCGTGGCGCATCTCGATACGCAGGTCGACCCCGGGCGGGTGCTGGCTCCCGAGTTTGTCTATCATCTGAATTGCGTATTGCCCAAAGATATTGCCGTACGACGGATATATGCTGTCCCGGACGATCGCCATGCCCGGTTCGATGCCCGGCGTCGGGAGTACAAATATTATATCACGACCGTTAAGGATCCCTTTGCGACCGGAACGGCCTGGCAGATCACCCAGCCGCTCGACGTGGATGCCATGCAGACCGCTGCGGTATCACTGATGCGGTACGAAGATTTTACCTCCTTTGCCAAACTCCATTCGGATAATCGCACCAATATCTGCACGATTTACGGAGCCAACTGGCAGACCGAAGGCAGCCGGCTGATCTTTACGATAGCGGCCGACCGTTTTCTTCGGGGTATGGTCCGGGCCATCGTCGGGACGCTGGTCGATGTCGGACGGGGTAAAATGACCCCTCCACAGTTTTGCACGATCATTGAGAGTCGGGCACGGGCCGAGGCCAGTGCTCAGGCTCCTGCACACGGACTTTTTTTGACTGACGTACAATACTAACCAAACTCATGAAGCACAAAACTTTGACTTTTTTAGCCGTGGCGACGATAGGGTTGGCACCCCTTTCTGTCGAAGCGGCCGTACCGTTGAAATTGACTTACGACCGACCTGCAAAGGACTGGATGACCGAAGCGCTGCCCATCGGAAACGGATATATGGGCGCAATGTTTTTCGGAACACCGATGGAGGATGTTATTCAGTTTTCTGAGGAGAGCCTTTGGGAAGGGGGGCCCGAAACGGGTGGAACGTATGACGGCGGCAACAAGATAGGGGCCTGGAAATATCTGGCTCCGGTGCGGGCCTTGCTCGATTCGGGACAGTTGGATAAAGCCTATGCGTTGGCCAACAGTCAACTGACCGGTCGCATCGACGGTAGCAAGACCTATCCCGGTGGCCCCTCGTTCGGGGACTACGGAGCGCAGCAGACTTTCGGCGAGGTGCTGGTGCGGACGCTTCCCACGGGAGCGGACACCGATACCGTATCCGATTATCGTCGCGAACTCGATATCGCGCAGGCTGTCGGAGGTGTAAATTATCGTCGGGGGACGGTCGATTACTCCACCGAATACTGGGCATCCTATCCGAAGCGGGTCGTTGTAGCTCGTTACAGCAATACAGCGCCGACCGGTTGCGGGTACGAAGTAGCGCTGGCTACGCCCCACAAGGATGTCACGATCCGCCGCACCGCTTCCGGACAGTTGACTCTCGAGGGACGTTTGGCCGGAAATAAACTCGGCTTCGAAGCCGTCGTGCAGGTGTTGACTGACGGTAAATTCGTTTCGACCCCCAAAACGGCTCCGGCCGTCAAGGTCGAAGGGGCACACTATATAGAGGTATATCTGACAGCCGCCACGGAGTACAGGAACAGCTATCCTGACTATCGCGGCAACGATCCTGAGGCTCAGAATAAACAGGTGTTGGCCGCGTTGAAGGGGAACAGCTACGATTCGCTGAAGGCCGAGCATATCCGCGACTATCGTTCTTTGTTCGATCGTGTGTCGTTGGAACTCGGCACCAACAGTCAGACCGACTTTATGACCTCGGAACGGCAGTTGCAATACGGCATGGGAGCCTACGACCCCGCGCTTGAAGCACTCTTTTTCCAATGGGGACGCTACCTGCTGATCTCCAGCTCGCGTCCGGGAACCCTTCCGGCCCATCTACAGGGCAAGTGGAACAACTCGGCCAATCCGCCGTGGGCCTGCGACTATCACATGAACATCAACCTGCAAATGATCTACTGGCCGGCGCCGCTCACCGGACTGCCCGAAGTGAACCGGCCGCTGATCGACTATATCCTCTCGCTGCGTGAACCCGGCCGGGTGACCGCGCGTGAGTTCTTCAACGCCCGCGGTTGGAGTGTCCATACGATGAACAATCCGCTGGGCTATACCGCTCCCGGATGGGAATTCAACTGGGGGTACGCCCCCAACTCGGCCTCGTGGCTGGCCCAGCACCTGTGGGAACAGTTCGCCTTCTATCCCGACACTGCCTACCTGCGCAGCGTGGCATATCCCGTGATGAAGGAGCTGGCCCACTTCTGGTTCGACTACCTGAGCGTCGATCCGCGCGACAGCACGCTGGTCAGCTCGCCCTCCTATTCGCCCGAGCACGGAGCCATCTCGGCCGGCGCCACGATGGACCAGGAGATCGCCTGGGACCTCTTTACCAATATTCTCGAAGCCGACCGGGTGCTGCCCGATGCCGACCGTGCCTTTATCGACAGTGTTGCGATGGTACGCCAACGGCTCTCGCCGCTGAAGATCGGTCGCTATGGTCAGTTGCAGGAGTGGAAAGCTGACCTCGATGATCCGCAGGACAATCACCGTCACGTATCGCACCTCTTCGCCCTCCATCCCGGGCGTCAAATTGCGCCGCAAACCGACCCGAGACTGGCCGAAGCCGCTCGCAAAACGTTGGTCTATCGCGGCGATGATGGAACCGGCTGGTCGCTGGCCTGGAAGATCAACTTCTGGGCACGTCTGCAGGACGGAGACCATGCCTATACGATGAGTCGCCGTGTGCTGCGCCCCGCCGGCGGAGTGGCCACAAATATGGCCACTGGAGGCGGCTCCTACTCGAACCTCTTCTGCGCCCACCCGCCGTATCAAATGGACGGGAATATGGGCTATGTGTCGGGCGTGACCGAAATGTTGCTTCAGTCCCATACCGGCACGGTGCTCGAACCGGTTATCGATCTGCTGCCCGCCCTGCCTGCCGCATGGCCCCAGGGCAAAGTTCGTGGTCTCCATGCTCGCGGCGGTTATACGGTTGATATGGTGTGGGAAAACGGCAAACTTGCCGAAGCGGTGATTCGCGCCTGCGAAAACTCGCCCGAGACCGTTACGGTGCGTTACCGCGGCACCGAACAAAAAGTGTCGTTCAGCTCGTCGGAACGACAGTCTGGAACTGAAAAACACCTCAAATTCTAATCCATACTATGAAAGAAATCACAGAACTCGAACCGAAGGCACTGTGGAAACAGTTTGCCAAAGTGTGCTCGATACCGCACCCTTCGAAGCACGAAGAGAAACTGCGTGCGTATATCATCTCGTTTGCCGATGAACACGGACTCGAATATCAGCAGGACACGGTGGGTAATATCGTTGTGCGCAAGGCTGCCACGGCCGGTTATGAAGATCGTCCCGGAGTGATCCTTCAGGCCCATATGGATATGGTGCCTCAGAAAAACAGCGATCTGAAATTCAATTTCGAAACCGACCCCATCGAACCCTATGTGGATGGTGAATGGGTGACCGCTCGCGGTACGACGCTGGGGGCCGACGACGGGATGGGAGT
Organism: Millionella massiliensis; assembly: GCF_900104655.1. Lineage (GTDB taxonomy): Bacteria > Bacteroidota > Bacteroidia > Bacteroidales > Rikenellaceae > Rikenella > Rikenella massiliensis. Next base: position 305,116 of record NZ_FNWD01000002.1, read on the forward strand.
CAGTGCGATGCTGGCCATCCTCGAATCGAACGACGTGGCTCATCCGGCTCTCGAATGCCTCTTTACGGTCGACGAAGAGACCGGTCTGACCGGCGCCAACCAGCTGGCCACCAACATGCTCAAGGGGAGTGTGCTGATCAATCTCGACTCGGAAGACGAAGGCGAACTCTACGTTGGGTGCGCTGGTGCCGTGAACGTTACGGCCAATTTTGAATACAAGGAGGAGGCGACGCCCGACGATCACGTTGGCTACGAAGTGTCGCTCTCGGGCCTTAAAGGTGGACACTCCGGGCTGGAAATCATCCTGCAGCGTGCCAACGCCAACAAACTGCTGGCTCGCTTCCTGCGTGAGAATAGCTACGTGCTGCTGTCGACGATCGACGCCGGTGGATTGCGCAACGCCATTCCGCGTGAAGCCAAAGCGGTCGTAGCGGTACCCGTGGCACAGACCGAAGCGTTCGAACAGGCTGCCACGGCATTCTGCGTGACGCTGCAACGTGAATTCGCCCATGTCGAAGACAGCATCAAATTCGGAGTCAAGCGTGTCGCTGCGCCCACAATCGTGGCTTCGCGCGACTTCCAGACCCGTTTTATCGCGGCTCTGACGGCCATGCCGAACGGTATCATGCGCATGAGCGATACGGTACCGGGCCTGGTTGAAACCTCCACCAATATGTCGCGTATCGAAATGACGGGAGGCAAGGCTCAACTGCTCTTCATGGTTCGCTGCATGGTCAACTACGGCAAACCCCAGGTGGTGGCCATGATCGAATCGGTAGTGACGCTGGCCGGCGGTCGTATCGAAGCTCAGGGCGATTACGACGGTTGGGCACCGAATCCCGATTCCCGTATTCTGCACGTGATGAAAGAAGGGTACGAAAAACTCTTCGGCAAGACACCGGCCGTCAAGGCGATCCATGCCGGATTGGAATGCGGTATTATCGGAGCCAAATATCCGCAGCTGGATATGATTTCCGTTGGTCCGACGCTGCGTTATCCTCACTCGCCGGACGAAAAGGTTGAGATCGCATCGGTGGTACGCTTCTACGACTTCCTGATCGATACCCTCAAGAATTTCTAAGCCTTTTGCCTCTGTATGGGGCGCATGTCAAAACAGAGAGAGGCGAATTCCCCGAAAGGAATTCGCCTCTCTCTGTTGGTTTATACCGGGTCATTACGTCTGCGCGATTGTGTTCTTGTGCAGGGTGTTGTCAGACCGGCTGTTGTGTGGATTACATGCCGTGAGTGTTTATAGTACCTCGTCCGGATAGGCAGCCTGCTGACCGGTCGATTTGCGGATCGGCATGTTGGCGTTGTAATGGCGCAGATGGTCGCTCAGGACTTTGGCCAGACGGGCTTCGATCTTTTTGTATTTCGGCGAAGCCTCCTGCAACAGGTCGTGTTGTTCCGAGATGTCGTCGCGCAGGTTGTAAAGCTCGTTGCGTCCCGATTCGTAGAGATGAACCAGTTTCCAGTCGCCCATGCGGATGGCGCTCGACGGAACGCCGACGTCGCCGCGGCGTTCACCCCAGCTGTTGGGGTAGTGGAAAATGAGCGGTCGATTTTGCCAGATCGACTTTTTGCCGCCGCCTTTGGTCAGCGCGGGGGTAAAGTCCTGACCGTCGATCTGCTGGACGGTGGTGTAGTCGCGAATGCCGGCCATGGCCAACAGGGTGGGGTAGAAGTCTTCGATGATAACCGGCGTCGAATTGACTGTGCCGCTCTCGGTGACGCCGGGCCAGTAGACGATCATCGGTTCGCGGATGCCGCCTTCGTAGCAGGCGCCTTTGCCGCCGCGTAGCGGGGCGTTCGATTTGTCGTCGCGAACGCCGACGCTGTACCCGCCGTTATCCGACATGAAGATGATAATGGTGTTGTCGGCAATGCCGCGTTTTTCGACCAGATCCATCAGGTCGCCCAGGCTCTTGTCCATCCCCTCGACAATGGCGGCATATTGCGCTTCGGTCTCCGAAAGGCCGCGGTCGCGGTATTTTTGTATGAACCGTTTGTCGGCTTTGTAAGGGGCGTGTACGGCATAGTGGCCCATGTAAAGGAAGAAAGGCTTGCCGACGCTGGCCGAGCTGTCGATTAGTTTGGCGGCTTCCAGGGTCAACGCTTCGGTCAGGAAGGTGTCGGAACCGTGGTATTTCTCCAGGTTGGGGACTCCCCAGGGGGCGGTGTAGCTTCCTGCCGGATGGTTTCCGTAGTTCTCTTCGCCGAGGTAGCTGCCCATGGCGCCGGCTGCATGTCCGGCGATGTTTCGCTCGAAGCCGAGTGTCAGTGGATCTTCGGCCGGGGTGCCGAGTGCGCCGAAGTGAGCTTTTCCAACGAACAGGGTGGTGTATCCGTTGTCTTTGAATATCTGAGCCAACGGCGTGGCGTAGAAGGCGTTTTCGATGCCGGGAACAGGTGAGGTACCGTTGTAGTTCCAGTGGCCGAAGGTCAGGGAGTCGCTGCGTGAGTCGGTTGCCTGATTTTTGTTGAGCGTCCAATTCGATACCTGGTGCTGGGCGACGTTGGTTCCGGTGATAAGGCTGATGCGCGAGGGGGAGCTGACGGGGCAGGCATAGGCATCGGTGAACTTCGTACCGATGGCGGCCAGCCGCTCCATGTTGGGGGTGTGATACTTCCGATTCAGGTCGGTCGTGTCTTTCCAGAAGGGCAGCGAGGTGTCTTGCCATCCCATGTCGTCGACCAGAAAGAAGATGATGTTGGGACGCTGATTGCGTTCGGCTGCTGCGGCCGTCAGGGCTGTCGTGGTCAGCAGCAGGGTGCAGGAGGGTATGATTTTCATGGTGTAACGGGTAGGTTAGGCGGAAATGAAGATGCGCATCCGATAGAGCGGCCAGGTAATCAGCCAGCAGACGATGACCATAGTGAGTGACCACAGCAGTGACGCAATGGTATCGGGCAGCATGTAGCTTTGGTAGAATCCGAATACGGCCTGCGTGACGCCCCAAATGGCGAACATCTTGGCCAAAATCATTGACAAACTGTATATGAACAGCGAATTTGTGCCGGCAATGGTGAAAAACTCACACCATTTTTGGGCCTGCATGTATTCGATGATGAAGGAGAGAAGGCTCCAGACGACCATGGCGGCTCCGGACGTGAACAGTACGTAGCTCGGGGTCCAGAGTTGTTTGTTCATGGGGGAGACCATGCCGAAAAGGGCGCCGGAAATGCCCAGCAGTACGCCGATGATCATCAGTGTGCTGATACCGCCGCTGGCGCTGTTGGGCTGATCCATGGCACGTCCGGCCAGGTACCCGATCAGTACGCTGGCAATGGACGGAATAGTGCTGAGCAGCCCTTCGGGGTCGAATGTGGGGGTCCACAGGTGGGCAGAGCCAAGCAGAGCCACGTCTACTCGTCCGACGATGTCGGTATCCATGGAGTCGAGCAGGAACCAATATCCGCTTAGCAGTATGATACTGGTCAGAATGACTGATCGTACACTCGAGAAGTAGAGTGTCAATAGTGAAGCAAACAGGTAGGCTAGTGCGATGCGTTGCAGTACGCCGGGAATTCTCACATTGGCGAAAGCAGTGTCGAAGGGGATCCAGTTGAGCAACAGACCGACAGCGAAGAGAATTAAGGTGCGGCGCAGGATGTGACCGATATGTTTCGCGCGTGAACGGCTGGTGTTCATGCCGTAGTCATCGTGACGGTGGGTGGAGAACCACATGGCGGCTCCCATAATGAAAAGGAAAAACGGAAAGGCCATGTCTGCCAGTGTAATTCCGTCCCACGCGCTGTGTACCAGCGGGGCGAACACCGTTCCGCCTGTCTGGTTGTTCAGGACGATCATCAATAGAATGGTCATGCCGCGGAATACGTCGAGTGAGAGAAACCTTTTCATGCGTTTTGGCCTAATTCATTGGGTCTTGATGGTGGAGATGTGATTTTTTGATTTAAGGCAGGGCAGAGGGCCTCAGGATTTGTTACCCCAAAATGTCAGTGGATGTTGGGGGACAAGGAGCCACAGAATCAAGTAAATCATGATGCCGCCTCCGGCAAAGAGTATCAACAGCAGAAATGCCAAGCGAACAGCCGTGCTGTCGATGTCGAAATAGGCTGCCAGTCCGCCACAAACACCGCCGATCATTCGGTCGTTGCGACTGCGATAAAGACGTTTGGCCGGTTTTTTGTCGAATCGGCCCGTCATGTCTGAATCGAACGTCGTGCGTCCGAAGCGATCGGGGTTCCCGATCTGCTTGATTGCTTGTCGTACAGCCAGCTGGTTGATGATTTGGGCTCCGTTGGATTGGAACCATTGTGCCAGCCGGCTCTCGATGTCGGCCATTTCTGACTCTGAAACGTGGCGTCGCTCCAGTTGATATAGATAGCCGGCAAGTATATCGTATGCGTCTTCGTCGATCACGAAGGGGTGGTCGCTGAGATTGATTGAAATAGTCTTTTTCATTTATCTGTAAATCTGCGTAAAGATACTAATTCTGTGTGAGATTAGTGTTCGGGTTGGCGTGTTTTCTCGATGTCATGACAGGTGGGGGAAGTAGGGGGCTGGGGTTAATATTATATCGTGTTGTTACTTATAACATTCTGTGGGCTATTTTTATTCTATTAACTTGTATTTCGGGGGCGATATTGTGTGGCTTTCTTGAAACGTGTGGTTAGGCTTTGGAGGGTACTCAAAGGCTAATTTTGCTATGTGTTTGGTATTCTATCTTAGAAAGTTAAAGTTTAAATAATTTATATAATCACTTTGTATGGAATTTATATTGCTATTTATAAGTATGTATATTTTTCTCATTGAATACTGCCGTTATGTATGTTGTGTGTCTGAAAAATCGGCCCGTTTAGATAGGTAATGGGGGTGTTGCGTAATATGTTTTTCTCATTGTGTATGATGTTTTACTATGACATTGTTTGGACTGAATAGATGTAACGGTATTTTAGTGCTTGTTTGAAGGTTGTATATCCAAGTAGTGAAGCCTGTTAAGAGTGATTAATATATTATACAGCAGATACCACAAAAGGTGCGTATTTATAGTTTTTAATGTTTTTATAAATATGACAGTTTGGTGGGTATGAGGCTTTGTGTAAATTTGCAGCGGAAAAATCCGGATGAGATGCTGAAAATGGGTATTTTTTGGTGAGCGATTGTATGTGGTTATTAAAATACATACAGGTTTACAGCATTGCGTCTTTTTTAGTGAAACATTTTAATTAAACAACCAAATACAGATGATTATGAAACAATTGCGGAAATTCCGTTATGTGTTGATGACCATGGCAGTTTTGCTGTGTGCAGGTTTTGTAAGTTGCTCGGAAGAAACTAACGATCAAATGATCTATTCGGCCGGGTTCGATTCATTCAGCATCAGCTCGAGTGGTACTGAACTGCCGTGGGATGAAATGTCTGCAATCCAAGGGATCTTTTATGATGAGTTGGGAATAACTACTCAAATTTTCGAAATGGAAGGTCCTGCTGCGGAGTGTGATGCAAAGGTCAAAGCTGCGTGTGAGCGTGCTGTGACTCGTTTGAAACAGCAGACTTGGAAAGCGACATTCGTATTCAAGGTCTATAATGCCATTACGGAGCAGGATGTCTTTCTGTACAGCTATCCTGAGACCAGTTCGAATTAATGTTCACCTTTATTCCAAGATGAATTGATTTTTTAGGTCCAATAATTCAAAATGCTGTCTTTGGATATTTTATTGAACATGGCGGACATTAATGTTCGGTATATGTAATGTAGATTTTCCAAGGGGCAGTGTAAATCAATCTTTGTGAGAATAATGCCTATTTGCCGTTTAGCAAATAGGCATTATTTTTTGTTTTTTGAGAACAGTACAGAACTGCCCTCACGCCGGGCAGGCGGTGCCGCGGGCACTCCGTCAGAGTGGTATTACCTCGAATAAATGTCCCATACAGAGTTTAGGTAATACAGCTGTTAGAGGTTTTGCCTGTTTGCTTGGCATGACAATTATACTATCAATCGTCGCTCCGCCGCGAGCACGCGGGGCCCGCGCGGCAGCGCAGTCGAAGAACCTTTAATCGATGTAAGACCCTTCAAGTAACAAAAACGGAGAGAATCACTTTGAGGATTCTCTCCGTTTTCTATTAAAAGCAACAACGGAACTACAAAGTGCTTTTCGATTCGCAGGCAGCTTCGCGGTTCACTTTCTTAATAAGACCAGCCAGAACGTTGCCCGGGCCGAGTTCGGTGAAAGAAGTGGCGCCGTCAGCAATCATGTTTTGCACGGTCTGCGTCCAGCGTACCGGAGCGGTCAACTGTGCGATCAGGTTGGCTTTGATCTTTTCAGGGTCGGTATAAGGTTTAGCATCGACGTTCTGATAAACCGGGCATACCGGAGTGGTGAACTGTGCAGCTTTGATAGCCTCTTCGAGTTCTACGCGTGCCGGTTCCATCAGCGGCGAGTGGAATGCACCGCCGACGCTCAGTTTCAGAGCACGTTTTGCGCCTTTGGCCGTGAGTTGTTCGCAGGCTTTGTCGATACCTTCGATCGAACCGGAAATTACCAACTGGCCGGGGCAGTTGTAGTTGGCAGCCACGACCACTTCAGGAATCGAAGCGCAAACCTCTTCGACCACTTCGTCCGGCAGTGCGATGATGGCAGCCATGGTCGAAGGCTGGAGTTCGCAGGCTTTCTGCATGGCCTGAGCACGTTTCGATACCAACTTCAGACCCTCTTCGAAACTGAGAGCACCGGCAGCAACCAGGGCGCTGAATTCGCCGAGCGAGTGACCTGCGGTCATATCGGGTTTGAAGTCAGGCAGCGATTTAGCCAGAATTACCGAGTGCAGGAATACGGCCGGCTGGGTAACCTTGGTCTGTTTGAGTTCTTCGGCCGTACCGTTGAACATGATGTCCGTGATGCTGAAACCGAGAATTTCATTGGCTTTTTCGAACAGTTCTTTTGCGGCGGGCACGGTGTCGTACAACTCTTTGCCCATGCCGGAGAACTGTGCTCCCTGTCCGGGGAAAACGTATGCTTTCATGCTTTTTTCAAATTAATGTGATGGGCAAATATAATCCTTTTTTTCAAAAGTTTCGACAGAGTCATTCAAGGCCGTTAAGAGCCGATTGGCAGTGGGCATATCCCGAAAAAACGTTATATTTGTCGTTTAGAAATTAACTACCCCATGAAACGACTCTTTGCCGCAATTGCTTTACTATCCGTGACATACGGCGCGTATGCCGGACCTAAAAAATATGCAGCTCCCTATGTGATCTCCGATCGCCAGGAGTTGCCCCGTTCGGTGTTCGTGAGCTATCGTAATCAAAAAGATGCTTTCCGAAACGACTTCGACAGTTCGCAATATTATGTTGGATTAAACGGCGAATGGAGTTTTCGGCTCTTTTCCTCGCAGAATCTGGTGCCCGATGAGGTGGCCGGGAAAGGGGATGTGCTGGAAAATCTGATTCAGGACTGGTCGACGATCACGCTGCCCGGAGCCTGGGAAATCAAAGGAAGCGGCGGAACCGGTGAGGCTATTTTTGCATCGAAAGCCTATGATTTTGTCCGAAAAAAAGGACAGGTTAAGCCGCCGCATCTACCCGATGCCTCGCCCGTAGCCGTATATATCCGCAAGTTTACCGTCCCGTTCGATCTTTTTGACAAGGCTCATTTCCTTCATATAGGTGCGGTAAAGGCCGGTGCGAAGGTCTATGTCAATGGCAATGAGGTCGGATTCAGCCAGAAAGACTCCAAAAATCCCGTCGAGTTCGACGTGACCAAATATGTCGGCGAAGGACGCAATTGGATTGCCATTGTCGTTCCGCAATACACCGAAGCCAGCTACCTCGAGGGTTGGCAGGACTGGCGACTCTCCGGGATTAACCGCGACATGTTCCTCTTTGCTCAGCCCAAGATCCGCATGCGTGATTACTTGGTGCAGACGACCCTCGACCCCACCTATACCAATGGTTTGCTTGAAACGGCCATGTTGTTGAAAACCCAGTTATTGAATGCTCATACCGTGACCGTTTATTACGATCTGTATGATCCGCAGGGCAAATTGGTGAACAGTAATTCGCGCGATGTGGAGGTCGGCATGCGGATCGAGGATACCGTTCGTTTCACCGCCTCGATCCCGAACGTGGTGAAGTGGTCGGCTGAGCAGCCCAACCTTTATACGATCCTTTACCGCATTAAACGCAATGGACGCTTTACCGAATATGTCGCCTGTCGGGTCGGGTTCCGTACCGTCGAGACCAAAGGCGAGCAGTTCCTGGTGAACGGTCAGCCTGTTATTTTCAAAGGGGTGAACCTCGCAGAGCATATGCCGCAGAGCGGGAATGTAGTCGACACTGCGCAGATGCGTCAGTTGCTGACCGACATGAAACTGGCCGGCGTGAATGCCATCCGTACCGACGGTTATCCCCTGCCGTACAGTTTTTACCAACTGTGTGACGAGCTCGGCTTCTATGTGTGCGATGTGGCCAATATCGATGCCTGGGGAACCGGGACCAGTATTTACAAGGGCGGTACACTCTCGAACGATCCGGCGTGGTGCGATGCCTACCAGGCCCGTATCGCCGCCATGTACGAACGCAATAAGAACCATCCTTCGGTGGTGATGTGGTCGCTCGGTGATCGTTCCGGAAACGGTTACAACATGTATCAGGGTTACTTGATGCTCAAGGCGCGGGAACGCACCCGGCCGATCGTCTATAATGGGGCTGCGAAAGAGTGGAATACGGAGGTCTATTGTCCCGATTATCCTGAATCGACCGAAAACAATTCGGGCCGTCCGCTGATCCCCTCGCGGGTAGAGTTTGACGCCAAGTGGTGGACGACTCCCGGATTGCAGGGAGCCTTCCTCGAACGTTGGAACGACATGTCGCTCACGGCTGCCCTACCAGGCGGGAAATATATTCTCTCGGACAACTACGAACGTCAGCAGGCCTCGAGCGGCAAAGTGAAGCTGGCCGCCATGTCGAAGAATGACCAGCTGAGAGAACTGTTTGCCAACGTGATCATTGAGCAGGTTGATGCGGCAAAAGGGATCTACAAATTTGAAAATCGTCTGCAGTTCACCGACTTGGATCAATATACCGTAAGCTATCGTTTGGTCAATACCAGCGGCAAGGTGTTGCGTGAAGGTATTGTCAACGTATCGGCTGCGCCGGGCGAATCGGCGGAGATTGAAATTCCGGGTGTCGGTTTGAACGGCCGGGATCGCCGACTGACAATCGAGGTTGGCAATATTGCCCGTGCAGAGTTTTAAGTAAATCGACACGGAGTTGAAAATGAATCGATTGAGAACGATATATTATCTGACAGTTCTGGCACTCTTCACCATCGTGATTTTTGTGGTGTTTGGGTGTGTGTGGCTGTTGACTGTTCTATTCGACCGAAACCGTGCGGTGTGTCACCACGTGTCGCGATTCTGGTCGAAAATGATCTACCGCCTGTGCCCCTGGTGGCGTGTGGAGGTGAGCGGACAGGAGCATATCGTTCCCGGACGGTCCTATGTTGTGGTCTCGAACCATCAGGCCATGCTCGATATTCCGTTGCTGTACGTCCTTCCGTTCAACTTCAAATGGGTTTCGAAGCGTGAGGTCTACAAAATTCCTATCTTCGGGTGGGTGCTGTGGATGCACGGCGACGTGGCGATCGAACGCGGCGGAACGGCCAGCACCAAGGCCATGTTCGAGAAGTGTGAAGCCTATCTCGACCGTGGAGTGAGTGTGGTGATGTTCCCCGAGGGGACGCGGACCAAAACCGGGCAGGTCAATCGATTCAAGGAGGGTGCAATGTTGTTGGCCCGGCAGAGTGGGGCAGACATTCTCCCGGTTGTGATCGACGGAACGTTCGATGCCGTCGGTGCACATGGCGTTACGGCGCCGCATACTTTTCAGGTTCGCATTCTGGAACCGATTGGGGCAGATGAGATTGCCCGCACGTCGGTCAAAGAGTTACGTGATCGACTTAACACTCGCATGAGCGAGGTGCATCGTGAGATTGCTCCCCGCCATTATCAAGACAATCAGTAGGAGTACAAGATACTAAAATGACAGCAGCAGAAGAGGCAGCCAGCAGTTATTCGGAAGAACATATCCAGACCCTCGACTGGAAAGAGCACATCCGTCGTCGTCCCGGGATGTACATCGGGAAACTCGGCGATGGTTCGCAGCCCGACGACGGGATTTATATCCTGATTAAGGAGGTGTTGGACAACTCGCTCGACGAGTATATGATGGGATTCGGCAAGCAGATCGAGATTAAGGTCGAGGAGAACACCGTAACGATCCGCGACTACGGCCGTGGTATCCCGCTGGGAAAGCTCGAAGAGGTCGCCTCGAAAATGAATACCGGCGCCAAGTACGACTCCAAGGCGTTTAAGAAATCCGTAGGTCTTAATGGTGTGGGTATCAAGGCGGTAAATGCACTCTCCTCAAGTTTTATTATCACCAGTACCCGTGACGGAGAGGCCCGCACGATCGAGTTTTCGGCCGGACAGAAGATCGGCGAACACACCGATGCGACCGGTGAAAAGACCGGTACCCGTGTGCAGTTCATTGCCGATACCGCCGTCTTCGGCGCATATCACTACAATTTCGAGTACATCGAAACGATGCTCCGCAACTACACCTACCTCAATGCGGGGCTGGTCATCAAGTTCAACGGAGTGCCCTACGTCTCGAAACACGGTCTGCTCGACCTGCTCACCGAAAGCGTAGGTGGTGATTTCCTCTATCCGCCCATCCACCTGATCGGCGAAGACATTGAGGTGGCCATGACGCACGGTAACGGCTACAACGAGAGCTATTATTCGTTTGTGAACGGTCAGCACACCACTCAGGGCGGTACCCATCAGGCCGCTTTCCGTGAAGCGGTGGTGAAGACCGTGCGTGAGTTCTATAAAAAGGATTTTGACGCATCGGATATTCGTACTTCGATTATCGCGGCCATCAGTATCAAGGTCGAAGAGCCGGTTTTCGAGTCGCAGACCAAGACTAAACTCGGTTCGAAAGAGATGTCGCCCGATGGGGTTACGGTGCGAAACTTCGTGATCGATTTCCTGAAAGAGCAGCTTGACAACTACTTGCATAAAAACCCCGAAACGGCTGATATCCTGTTAAAAAAGATTCAGGAGGCCGAGAAGGAACGCAAGGCCATTAGTGGAATTCAGAAAAAGGCGCGCGAGTTCGCCAAAAAAGCCTCGCTGCACAACAAAAAATTGCGCGACTGCCGGATTCACCTCGGCGATAAGGACGAACGGGCCGAAGAAAGCGCCATTTTCATCACCGAGGGCGACTCCGCGAGCGGTTCCATTACCAAAAGTCGTGACGTCAATACGCAGGCTGTCTTCAGCCTGCGTGGAAAACCCTTAAATACCTATGGGTTAACGAAGAAGATCGTTTACGAGAACGAAGAGTTTAACCTTCTGCAGGCAGCTCTGAATATCGAGGAGGATATGGATAACCTGCGTTACAACAAGGTGATTATCGCCACCGATGCCGATGTCGACGGAATGCATATCCGGTTGCTGCTGATCACCTTTTTCCTGCAGTTCTTCCCCGATATCATCCGCAGTGGCCACCTCTATATTCTGCAAACCCCGCTGTTCCGGGTGCGCAATAAAAAGGAGACCCGCTACTGCTACACCGAAACCGAACGCCAGCAGGCCATCGCGCAACTCGGTACGAATCCCGAAATCACCCGGTTCAAGGGGTTGGGAGAGATCTCGCCCAATGAATTCAAGGAGTTTATCGGCGAAGGAATCCGGCTCGAAAAGGTGCGCCTAACCAAAGGGGACCCCATTTCGGATATGTTGGAGTTCTACATGGGCAAGAATACACAGGAACGACAGGATTTCATTATCGACAACCTGAAGATCGAAGAAGACCTGATCGAGGAGTTGGAGAATGCCCAGGCCTTCAAGGAGGATGATATCGAAACAGCAGAAGCGATTTAATAGATAAGACACGGAATCGAATATAAATGAGCACGATAGACGATCAGGAAAATCCCGGCGCAGAGGTGGAGGAAACCACCGAGGTGACCGAGGTTTCAGCGGAAAAACACGGCAAATATACCCAGTTGATTAACGATGCGGTGGCCCATCGGCTGACGGGAATGTACAAGGACTGGTTCTTGGACTATGCTTCGTACGTTATTCTCGAGCGGGCCGTGCCCCATCTGGATGACGGTCTGAAGCCCGTGCAGCGGCGTATTCTCCACTCCATGAAACGGATGGACGACGGCCGCTACAACAAGGTGGCCAACATCATCGGTTTTACGATGCAGTTCCACCCCCATGGCGACGCTTCGATCGGCGACGCTTTGGTGCAGCTCGGGCAGAAAGACCTGCTGATCGACACTCAGGGGAACTGGGGAAATATTCTGACCGGTGACAGCGCCGCCGCTCCCCGTTATATCGAGGCACGTCTGTCGAAACTGGCACTGGATGTGGTTTTCAATCCGAAAACCACCGAGTGGATGCTCTCTTATGACGGTCGGAATCAGGAACCCGTTACGTTGCCCGTGAAATTTCCGTTGCTGCTGGCTCAAGGTGTCGAGGGGATTGCTGTGGGGCTGGCTTCCAAGATTCTTCCCCACAACTTCATCGAGCTGTTGGAGGCTTCGATTGCCTACCTGCGCGGTGAAGAGTTTACGCTCTATCCCGATTTCCCCACCGGCGGGATGATCGACTGCTCGAAATATAACGACGGGATGCGTGGCGGAGTGGTGAAAGTACGTGCGAAGATCACCAAGCAGGATAAAAAGACGCTGGTTATCAGTGAAATTCCGTATGGGAAAAGCACTTCGACCGTGATCGAATCGATTCTGAAGGCCAACGACAAAGGGAAAATCAAGATCAAGAAGGTCGATGACAATACGGCGGCCAACGTCGAGATCGTCGTGCACCTTTCGGGAGACGTTTCGCCTGACAAGACGATCGATGCCTTGTATGCATTCACCGATTGCGAAGTGTCGATCTCGCCCAACGCATGCGTGATTGAGGATAAAAAACCGCTGTTTATCGGTGTGAGCGACATGTTGCGCCGCTCGGTCGAAAACACCAAAGGACTCCTCAAACGTGAACTGGAGATCCGGCTCGGAGAGCTCACCGAAGAGTGGCACATGTCGTCGCTCGAACGGATCTTCATCGAAAACCGCATCTACAACTCCATCGAAGAGTGTACCACCTGGGAGAGTGTTCTCGAAACCATCGATCGGGAGCTCACTCCGTTTAAGCCGATGTTGCAGCGTGAGGTAACGCGCGAGGACATCATCAAGCTGACCGAGATCAAAATCAAACGCATCTCGCGCTACGATTCGTTCCGTGCCGATGAGCAAATCCGCAGCATCGAGGCGGAAATCGATGAAGTAAAACATCATCTCGATACGCTAACCGACTATACGATTGACTATTACCAGAATATTCTGAAGAAATACGGCAAGGGGCGTGAACGCAAAACCGAGATTCGCAGCTTCGATACCATTGAGGCAGCCAAAGTGGTGGTAGCAAACGCCAAACTCTACGTCAATCGCGCCGAAGGTTTCTACGGTATCGGTGCGGGAATGAAGAAAGAGGAATTCGTGTGCGACTGCTCCGATATCGATGATGTGATTATATTCAACAAACAGGGGAAATATACCATCACCAAAGTCTCCGAGAAGGCGTTCTTCAGCAAGAATATCCTCTATATCGGGGTGTTCAAGCGAAACGACGAGCGGACCATATACAATGTCCTTTATCGCGACGGCCTCAAAGGGGCCATTATGATGAAGCGGTGCGCCATCAAGGGAATTACGCGCGACCGCGAGTACGACATCACTAAAGGTACAGCCGGCAGTGAGGTGCTCTATATGAGCGTGAACCCCAACGGGGAAGCCGAAACGCTGAAGATCTACTTTAAGCCCCGCCCGCGTCTCAAAAAGCTGATTACCGACCTCGATTTCAGCAATCTGGTTATCAAGGGACGGCAGTCGCAGGGTAACCTCTTCTCGCGTTATGCCATTCACAAGATCGTACTGAAAGAGCGGGGTACTTCGACGCTCGGCGGTCAGAATATCTGGTTCGACCACGATATCAATCGCCTCAATACGGAGGGACGAGGTGAGTTGCTGGGTGAATTTGCCGGGGACGACCGACTGGTGGTCTTTACGAAAGACGCGCAGTACTACACCTCCGGTTTTGATCTGGGACAGCATTTTCCTGAAAACCTGTTGTTTGTCGAAAAATATAATCCCGACAAGGTTTATACCGTAATATACATCGACAAGGCACAAGGGTTGCATTATATCAAGCGTTTCCAGGCTGAAGTGTGCGACCAGAAACCGCAGCAGTTCGTGGAGCCCGAAAATGAATTTGTCACGATGAACGACGACAAATATCCGGTAGTGCAGCTGTTGTACGGCGGCAAATACAACGGACGTTCGCCCGAGGTGGTGGATGCCGAGTCATTTATCGGTGTCAAGAGTCATCGAGCCAAAGGGAAACGTTTGTCGAACCTGACCTTGGAAGAGGTGATCTGGTTGGAACCGTTGCAGAAAGAGGCTCCGGCAAATGACGATACTGCGACTGAAAGCGGCGTGTCGGATGCTCAAGGCGGGGTCTCTGCCGATGGTTCCGTGATGGGGGCCGAAGATGCGGATGAAACGGAGACACCGGGCGGTAACCAGCTGGAACTATTTTAGATTTTGTCGGGTTTAGCTGAATAACTGCATTGAGTGAAAATGTTGCGCAACTTTATTAAGCTAAAGTGTTAAGGATGCAGTGTTTTCGCTCGGCACATGAACCTGTACTTTTTGTTGTTGATAAGGTAGCTTTGGTACAAATCGGTTTGGTGCGGTTGTAAATTGCGATACTTGTTCAAATAAAACACCCTAACTCAGGGATTACAGAATGTAATACGATGCTGATATTTCTGATTGGATATATGGGGAGCGGAAAAACCACGTTGGGACGTCCGTTGGCTTCACGCTTGGGATACCGCTTTACCGACCTTGACAAGGCGATTGAAGATGGAGAGGAGCGAACCATCGGCGAAATTTTTTCGACCGATGGCGAGGCTTACTTCCGGGATTTGGAGCGAAAATACCTGCAAAAGATTGTCGACGAGGGCGGTGACTGGGTTATCTCGACCGGAGGTGGAACCCCCTGTTTTGGCGAGAATATGGCGCTTATGAATGCCAGCGGGGTGACTGTCTATCTGAAAATCGCGCCCCGTATGCTGGCTGACCGCCTGCTTGCGGCTAAAGTGTGCCGCCCGCTGGTCGCCGGCAAGACGCCCGACGAACTGCTGAGCTATATCGAAGAGACGCTGGCCGTACGTGAAAAGTTTTACGGACAGGCCAATGTTATTGTGTCGAATCCGTCACGCGACGTTACAAAACTGGTTCAGATACTGGAACCTTATTTGTCTGTCAAGTAATAAATTGAGATGGCTAAACTGAAGGACTACTTTTCGCTGGTCAAGTTTGCCCACACGGCCTTTGCGCTACCTTTTGCACTGATTGGCTACACGCTGGGGGTGCTCGATGCCGGTTTTGAACCGTGGACCTTGGCGGCTGTGCTGGCCTGCATGGTGTTTGCTCGCAACGCGGCGATGGGCTTCAATCGTGTCATCGACCGCCGGTTCGATGCCCGAAATCCGAGAACTGCACAGCGCGAAATACCGGCCGGTAAAATCAGCGTCAGGGCCGGAAAATGGTTTGTTGCACTGAATGCTTTGGCGTTCGTGGGTGTAGCCGCTACGTTCAATCTGCTGACCCTGGTGCTTTCCCCCGTCGTGCTGCTGGTGGTGCTGGGGTATAGTTATACCAAGCGTTTCACTTCGCTGTGTCATCTGGTTCTGGGACTGGGACTTGCCATTGCCCCAAGTGCTGCTTACATAGCCGTTACCGGGACGTTGGTGATGACGCCGGTATGGTTGTCGGTATTGGTATTGACCTGGGTGTCGGGTTTCGACATCATATATGCGTTGCAGGACACGGGATTCGACCAGTCGGAGCGTCTACATTCCATCCCGGCAGCGCTGGGTGTACGTGGGGCGTTGATGGTCAGTGTGTTGTTGCACCTGCTGACGGTCGTGATGGTAGTCGTCGTGGGGATGCAACTCGGCAATGGAGCGCTTTATTGGGTCGGAGCTGCCGTATTTCTGGCTCTGTTACTCTATCAGCACTGGATCGTGCGACCGAACGATCTTTCACGAATCGGGGCTATGTTCGGCTTTACGAACGGCTTGGCAAGCATTGCTTATGCCGTCTGCGTGATCCTCTATCTTACGATTGATTAATTGAGACTTTTTGTACTGCCGCCGAGCCGCTTGGAGATGCTTTTCTGAATGCGCAGCCCGGTGGTGATCAGTTTCCCGATCCATGCAGTTGCCGGGTGGCGGTGCATGCGTATGATGGTACGTTGTGGTGTCGAAAAGATGCGCCGATAGAGCGGGCGCACACCGGCAGTTTTCAACTCGTTGTAGAGCTGAATGGTGTAGGGGTGGTGCGACATGCCGGGATTAGAGGTCTTGTTGATATACATGGTGAAGAAGTAGGTCTTCATCATGACAAACCACGGTCGGATGGCGCGGTAGTCGCTCTCAGAGAGGTGGGCCTGCAAATATTCGTTCACGTAGCCGGCAAAGCGGGTGTGAAATTCGAACGGGAGTATATGATGGCTCAGCGACGATGTCCGCTTGATATAATAATAGACCGGACGATCTATGTGTGTGACAGTTGGCTTGCGACATCCGATCTGAAGGTTTACGTAAAGATCTTCAGCAAAATCGCTGTTGTTTCGGTTGTCGATTTGGCTGAAAAGTTCACGCTTGTAAAGCTTCGTGCAGAGAAATCCCTCTATCCAGTGGCTTAACAAACCTTGTAGATACTCGAGTCCTGTACAGGTGCCGATCTGTTTGCTTTTGACTTCGATGCAGTAAGCGGGGCTGGTTCGATAGTAGTTCCCCGAAACGATGTCTGCCTGGTTTTCGGCTGCAGCCTCATACAGCAACTGGACGGCATCGAGCGGAAGATAGTCGTCTCCGTCCAGGAAATAGATATATTCGCCTTGTGCAGCTGCAATAGTACGCCCCCGCGTGACCATAAGACCGGCATTCGGCTGGTGAATGGCGTGGATGCGCAAGTCCCGGGCGGCATATTGATCCAGGATTTCGCCTGTTTTGTCGGTGCTTCCGTCGTCAATGACGACGATCTCCAAGTTGCTATAAGTTTGTCCAATGGCCGAGTCCAGGCACTGGGGAAGATATTCGGCGATGTTGTAGGCCGGAATCAGGATGCTGATTAACGGATTGTTCGATTCGTTGGTATTGCCCATGTTGGTGTCGTCGGATCTGTCGTTTGGCGGGGGCGTTATTCCCAAAGGTTTTTTGCGTGGCCCGGTCGTTTGATGGAGGTCAATATCCGCTTGATCTGGCTGCGGATCAAGTCTTTACGCAGCTTTAGAAAGTCTGTGGCCGGTTTGTTGTCGTTATACGGTTCGCCGCGTTGCAGCAGGTCGTTGACGAACGACGAGGAGGTAATTCCCCATTTGTTGAGAAACTGCCGGCTCCCTTTGTTCTTGGTTACGCGTCCGGTCGATCGAGCTTCGAAGTGGTATACGCGGCTGGCGTTGAGCCCTTTAAAGATGCGCACGCCGGCCATCCAGAGTTTGGCCGAGAAGTCGGGGTCGGAGTACATGCCGGGCGAAAATTCGATGCTGTATCCGCCGACCAGGTCCCACATGTCGCGGTGAACGACGTTCGGCGGCCAGGTCGATCCGAACCAGTCGTCGTGCGGGAAGTCCATGTAGTGTTCGAGTAAATCCTGTTCCCGAAACTCGGAGGTGTTTTGTCCGAAGTCGGCCGGAGCGATCACGCTCTTGCAGTAGAACGGTCGCGGCTGGAGCAGGGTAGAGGAGAGGAAAAACCGGTTGTGGCCGATGCGCTGTATCTCGTCCCACAGCACGCGGTCCCAATTCGGAAGTACATACATGTCGTCATTCATGAACAGGATGTAGTCGGTGCGTACCAGTGGACGAAGGCCGTTCAGGGCCCAGCAGACGCCGACATTGTCTTCCGTATGGCGATACTCGATACCGCTCTGCTTGATCCATTCCAGTGTCCCGTCCGAGCCGTCGTTGACGTGAACGATAATTTGGTGGGGATAGGTGGAGTTCTGGCGGATGCTGTGAATACACAGTTTTAGGTACTCCAGGTTGTTCCACGTAGGGATGAGGATCGAAAATTTGGGTTCTTCCATAGTTCAAAGGTAGTAAAATTCCCTTTGTTTATTTATGTCGGAATATCCATTTAATAATTAGAATGAAAATTAGTATAGAAGAGCCCCAAAGCAGGAATTTTGCATAGGCCAGGTCAGACCGGGTATTAATCAACAGCACGGAACCGATAAACAGCCCTACAAGGATAATGGCGTAGGCCATGCGGAACCCGACGTTACGAACCGCTTTCTGGAGCATCTCGCTGTTTTCGAAGCGGATGTTGTGTCGGATCTCGCCTTGCTTGAGTTTGTAGAGGATTTCGCTGACGTCGTTGGGCAGATTGATTGCCAGATTGCCGTAGTTCTTGAGGGTTTGGTACAACTCTTCGGCCATCTTGCGGGGCGAAAAGCGCTGCATGATGACATCTTTGGCGTAAGGGGTGATAAGCGGCGTGAACGGAATGTCTGGATCGAGTTTCTCTGCCACTTTCTGAATCGTAGCCAACGACTTGATCAGCATAAAGATACCGTTCGGTATTTGAAGTGAAAATTTGGTGATCAGGTTGATGCACTGCTGGATCATGGTGGCGTAGTCAAGCTTGTCGATCGGCACCTGGCTGTACTGTTCGGTCATCTGGCGGAGCCGGAAGATCAGTTCGTCGCGCTTTTTGAAGAAGCGTACGTTGCCGAGTGTGATCAGGGCGTCGGCAATGGCGGCCGGGTCGCGGCGCACGAAGCCTAACGATATGTTGGCCAGGAAGTTCATGTCGCGTGGGGTCAGTACGCCGACCATACCGAAGTCGATGAATCCGATCACGTTGTTGGGCAGGATAAAGATGTTGCCGGCGTGGGGGTCGGCATGGAAGAAGCCGTATTTCAGAATCATCGTGAGCAGGGCGTTCGCACCGTTGAGCGCGATTTGCTGGGTGTCGAGGCCGTTGGCTTTCAGAACGGTCGGGTCGTCGGGGGTGATGCCGGTGATCCGCTCCATGACCAGCAGACGCTGGGTGGTGTACTCCTGGTAGACTTTGGGAATATAGACCGTCGGATTGCCGTCGAACATCTGCTGGAAGCGTTTGATGTTCGCCGCTTCGTTGTTGTAGTCCAGTTCACGAAGGATACTTTCTCCGAACTCGTCCACGACGCCCACGATGTTGATAGCGGCCATTTCGGGGTAGTTCTTGGCCAGTTTGGCGGCCAGGAAACGCATCAGGTAGAGGTCGAGTTTGATCTTTTGTTCGATCTTGGGCCGGCGGATTTTGACGATCACGGGTGACCCGTCGAGCAGAATCGCGCCATAGACCTGACCGATCGAGGCCGATGCCATGCAGGTCTCGTCGAAGGTGGCGAATACGTGGTCGATGGGCATGCCCAGCTCGTCTTCGATCAGGTTGCGGGCCAGCTGATCGTCGAAGGGAAGCGCGCGCGACTGAAGTTTCTTCAACTCCTTGCGGAATCGTTCGGAAACGACGTCGGGGCGGTCGGCCAGGATCTGACCGAACTTGATATAGGTCGGGCCGAGGTCTTCGATGGTGAGTCGCAGCCGCTCTTCGGTCGTGTAGACCGGTTTGGCCTGCCGGATGCGTCGTTTGCGCATGCGTCGTCCGAGCCAGGTGCGGGCGATCAGTTCGTCGAACCCCTGGTGGAGCAGTATCCCGGCGATTTCGAGCGCACGGTTGATTTTGAGGTACCCTACGTAAACGTTGGTCAGTTTCATTTGACGATCTTTTCGAGATTAACGTTCAGCTTGTTGATGGCTTCGGTAAGCTGGTCGATTTTCTTTTCCAGTTCCGGCGAGTGGTTCTCTTTCGCATAGCCGGTCAACTGTTCGAAGAGCAGGTGTTGGTCCAGCATATCGACCAGTTTGTCGATGTTGCCGGCAATGGTTTCGGCCTTTTCGGGCGAGGCGCCTGTCTTTTCTTCGATCAGCGAGCTGACTCTGTCTACGAATTTTTCCCGGTCGCTGGCCGCAGCCGCTATGGCCGCACGCAACAGCAGGTTCATGGTGCTGTTCATGGTTAACTTTCCGTTAAAATTAGGCAAACTTATCCGTATTTCGATAATTATACGTTAAACTTGCAACAACAAAAACGAGCCGATCGACCGGATGGGACCGCGACGAAAAGAGTGGGAGCGGTTTTCAGTCGGGAGTGATTCCGGATGCCGGGTGCAGATCCCTCGCTGAGCAGTTTCTAATGCAAATATCGGACAAAACTATGAATTACCGGATACTGATTGTGGACGACGAGGCGGATATCCTCGAATTTATCCGTTACAACCTGAAAAAGGAGGGATACGAAGTCTACACGGCCTCGGACGGGCTGGAGGCGCTGAAGGTCGCTGCCGAAGTTTCGCCTCACCTGGTGTTGCTCGACGTGATGATGCCCAACATGGACGGGATGGAGACCTGCCGCCAGCTGCGTAAGATGCCGCAGACCGAAGATGCCGTCATCGCCTTTCTGACTGCCCGTTCGGAGGATTATTCGCAGGTTGCCGGTTTCGATGCCGGTGCCGACGACTACATCGCCAAACCGGTTCGTCCCAACGTGCTGGTCAGCCGCATCCGGGCTCTGCTCAAACGGGTTGACAACGGTTCGTCGGCTGAAACGGCTGCCACTACCGACCGCCGCTCGCTGATCATCGACCGCGAGCGTTATGTGGTGCTCAAAAACGGCGAGGAGATCGTACTGCCCCGCAAAATGTTCGAACTGCTCGCCCTGCTGTACTCCAAACCGCAGAAAGTCTTCCTTCGCGACGAGATCTTTACGGCCGTATGGGGTGACGACGTGGTGGTCGGCGAGCGCACGATCGACGTGCACATTCGTAAACTGCGGGAAAAGATCGGAGCCGATTATATTGTGACGGTCAAAGGGGTGGGATATAAATATCAGGACATCCACGAAGCGTAAAAACGCATTTCTTCGGCCCTCCGGCATATACCGTCCCGAAAAAATCGCTACCTTAGCGATATGGACTTTTGGGGCATCGTCATATACGCACTGCTGGTTTTCTACTTCCTGCTGGTGATTGCCACGGTCTTCACCGTGTTGCACGAACGGCGCGACCCGGTCCGTGCGCTGTCGTGGATCGCAGTGATCGTGTTGTTGCCCTTTGCCGGAATGGTGCTGTTTGTCTTCTTCGGTCAGGACTATCGCAAACAAAAGATATTCAATCGCAAGGAGATCAAAGACCTTATACAGTTCGAACAGCTCAGCTACAAACAGTTGCGCGAAATCGACACCTTTTCGAACCCCGAAGTCGCCGCCAATCGCGAAATTATCACCCTGCTGCTGAACAACAATAAATCACTTCTGACGACCAACAACCGACTGGAGGTGTTGAACGACGGGAGTGAAACCTTTGCTTCGCTGATTGATGCACTGCGAAAGGCCGAATCGTTCATTCATCTGGAGTATTACATTTTCGAAAACGATGAGTTGGGCGGACGGATCGCCGACATTCTGAAGGAGAAAGCTCGCTCCGGTGTCGAGGTTCGTTTCATTTACGACGACGTGGGCAGTTGGAATCTCAAGCGGAGTTTTATCCGCTCACTGCGCGAGGCGGGTGTGCAAGTCCACTGTTTTATGCCCGTCGTGTTCCCCTGGCTAACAAGCAAGATCAACTACCGCAACCATCGTAAGATTGTCGTGATCGACGGGAAGGTGGGCTACACCGGCGGTCTGAATATCGCCGACCGCTATCTGCGCGGTACCAAACACGGCCCATGGCGCGACACACACCTCAAAATCGAGGGAACGGCGGTCAATATGTTGCAGTTGACCTTTTTGGCCGACTGGTATTTTGCAACCGGAATCCAGTTGAAGGATAAGGACAAATATCTGATGGTATCGGATGATTCCGTGGGAGATACGGCTGTACAGGTTGCCACCTCCGGTCCGGACTCCGACTGGGCTACCATCATGCAGGCCTATTTTGCCGCCATCACCAAAGCCACTGACCACATTTATATTTCGACCCCTTATTTCATGCCCGGCGAGTCGCTGCTGACTGCCCTGAAGGTGGCGGCACTCAGCGGTATCGACGTGCGGATCATGCTACCGTCGCGTTCCGACAGTAAAATAGTCTATTGGGCCTCGCGTTCCTACATTGCTGAGCTATTGGAAGCAAAGATTAAAGTATACCTTTACAATAAAGGGTTTAATCACAGTAAAATCATAACGATAGATAATCGTTTTAGTTCGATCGGAACAGCCAATATGGACAACCGGAGTTTCGAGGATAACTTCGAAGTGACGGCCATGATTTACGACCGAAACATGACGGATCGACTGGAAAGCCGGTTTCTGGCCGATCTGGACGGATGCACACGTCTGACCTATCGCCGTTGGGCCACCCGTTCGCGTACCGACATGTTCAAAGAGTCCGTGGCACGCTTGTTCAGCCCGTTGCTGTAACCGGAAAATTGGCGTATATTTGTCCACTGAAAACAGGATCGGCGAGCGTCGGGAACGCAGCCGATTCCGCTTAACAACCAGATTCGGATGAAAAAGATTCTTCTCGCTGCATTATTTCTGCTTGGCGGTCTCTCCGTCGCCCAAGCCCAGTCCCTGTTCCAGTTTGGGGTCAAGGGCGGTCTGCTGATTAATAGCTCCGACTTGAAATATACCTTTTCCGGGGCTCAGAACCGGTACGATGAAAGCAGTACGAAACCAGGCTTTGAATTGGGTGTACAGGCACGTATCAACCTGCCGCTGGGATTCCTGTTGCAACCCGAAATCGTGTATAGTCGTACGAACGGCTCTTTCCCCGTCGATGCCGCCACAGTTGGCAGTGACCGTCTTAAAGTTCGCTCCAACTGGATCGAAGTACCGGTGCTGGTGGGGTGGAAGTTCTCGATCGTGCGTCTGATGGTAGGGCCGTCGTTCCGCTTCCCGATGGACGAAGTGATGACTTCCGGTGGCGAAGAGGCGAAAATCGCGCCTCGTCTCCAAAACTTCGTACTCGGTTTCCAGGCTGGCGTAGGGGTCGATCTGGGACGTTTGACTCTCGATGCCCGTTACTGCGGCAACTTTACCAATATCACCGATCAGGGCGTATTCCAAAATTATACGCCCAATCTGAAAGTCAACGAACGAAAAGTGGCTATCTCGATCGGATACATGTTAATCAAATAAGCCTGTATGAGCGAAAAAATCATCGACCTCGACGGAGTGATTGACCCGGTGGATTTTTACGGGCCTGCACATGTCAACTTCAACTGTCTGGCAGCAAAATTCCCGGAACTGAAAATCGTGGCCCGCGGAGGAACGATGAAACTTTTCGGCTCAGCCGATCAAATCGCGCGTTTCGAAAACCGTTTCGACCAGCTGGTTCAGTATTATGGTCGGTACGGACACATATCGCCCGAAGTCCTCGATCAGATTTTCGACACCCCGGTTCACCTTCGCAGCGACGATCCCGCCCGAACCAATATCACGATCCCGAACGACGCCGACACTACTGGTACCGAGGACGTGATCGTGTATGGCAATAACGGTAATGTAGTGCGGGCGCGAACCGCCAACCAGCGAAAACTGGTGGAGCTTTATGCCAAGAACGACCTCTTGTTTGCCATCGGTCCCGCCGGCAGCGGCAAAACCTATACGGCCATTGCGCTGGCCGTGCGTGCGCTGAAGAACAAAGAGGTGAAACGGATCATCTTGACCCGCCCAGCCGTGGAGGCCGGTGAAAAGCTCGGCTTCCTGCCCGGCGACATGAAAGAGAAACTCGATCCCTATCTCCAACCCCTGTACGATGCGCTGAACGATATGATTCCGCCCAAAAAACTGCAGGAATACATGGCCGAAGGGGTTGTTCAAATCGCTCCGCTGGCCTATATGCGCGGTCGGACCCTCGATAATGCGTTCGTCATTCTGGACGAGGCTCAGAATACGATTCTTTCGCAGATCAAGATGTTTCTGACCCGTATGGGACGCAATGCCAAGTTCATCGTAACGGGCGACATCACGCAGGTCGACCTGCCCAACAAAGGCGATTCGGGTCTGATGCCTGCCATTGAGATGCTCCGCAACATCGACGGTATCGCCGTAGTCGAATTCGACCGCAAGGATATTGTCCGGCATGAACTGGTAAAACATATAGTTCAGGCATTCGACAAGCAATCAATACATTAAAGTTTTCATAAATTCCAACATCATGGCGAAAGCATTGGTAAAAACCGACATGCACTTCGACGGTCAGAAATCCGTCTATGAAGGCAAAGTGCGCGATGTGTACAACATCGACGACAAATATCTGGTAATGGTCGTATCCGACCGTATTTCGGCCTTCGACGTCGTTCTGCCCAAAGGCATCCCCTACAAAGGACAAGTGTTGAACCAGATTGCCGCCAAAGCGCTCGACGCAACGACCGACATTTGCCCCAACTGGAAAATTGCGTCCCCCGACCCCATGGTGACCGTAGGGCATAAATGCGAACCGTTCGCCGTAGAAATGATCGTCCGCGGTTACCTGACCGGCAGTTCGTGGCGCGACTACAAAGCCGGAGCCCGTTCGATCTGCGGAATTCCGCTGCCCGAAGGGATGCGCGAACACCAGAAATTCGAAAAACCGATCATCACCCCGACCACCAAAGCCGAACTCGGCCTGCATGACCAGAACATCTCGAAAGAGGAGATTATCGCCCAGGGACTTGTATCGGCCGAAGATTATGCCATACTCGAAAAATATGCCATGCAGCTCTTCGAACGCGGTACGGAGATCGCAGCAAAGCATGGTCTGATTCTGGTGGACACCAAATACGAATTCGGTAAGAAGGACGGCGAAATTTATCTGATCGACGAGGTTCACACGCCCGACAGCTCGCGTTACTTCTATGCCGACGGCTACCAGGAACGTTTCGACAAAGGCGAACAGCAGCGTCAGCTCTCGAAAGAGTTCGTGCGCGAATGGCTGATGGAACACAATTTCCAGGGCCGTCAGGGCGATGTGATGCCCGAGCTGACCGATGAATTCGTCGACAGCGTGAGCGAACGTTACATCGAACTGTATGAGAATATCACCGGCGAGAAGTTCGATCGCGGTGCCGAAGCTGCCAGTGCCGAAGCCATTCAGGATCGCATCGAAAACAACGTCAAAAACATGCTGGCCCGCCTCAAATAGTGGGCGGTCCGTACGGACGAGTTATTAGGTTTCCTAAATAGAGCGGGGGAGGGATCCGAACGATCCCTCCCCCGCTCGTTTTATCGGACTGCGATTCGCGTAGCTTCGATACGCTGTTTTCGATCGGTTTTGGTAGCGATGTAGTAAACTGCTACGAAGTTTCGCTTCCCGGTATGGAACAGTTGCGGATACCCCAAATCCCAGCTGCGACCGTCGGTTCGAAGAGCGACAGGTGGCTGCCACGAGGCTCCGTTGTCGTCGCTGGCTCGGATGCAGATTCCGTACGGTTCGCGACGGGAGCCGTAACATACGAGCAGTTTCCCGTCGTCCGACAGGGCCAGTGCCGGCGGATTGCCATTCCGCGTGCCCGTATCGGTCTGGGCCACAAACGACAGATAGCGCCACGTGCGGCAGTTGTCGGTCGATTCGTAACAGGCGATCCAGTTGTACGAGCGGTCGTCGTCGAGCGACACCTTGCGCCGGAGTGCCGTGATGAAACGTCCGTCGGCAGTCCGAACCGTCGATGGCATGACGGAGCGTGCCGTACGGTCCGACGGTACATCGATGGCGGGATTCATGTCGCTTCGGGCCAACGACTCCAGATAGAGTGGGGCGATCCACCCCAGATTGACCATTGTTCGTCCCCGGTTCGTGGCCAGAACCGTGAAAGCCCGGTCTTGACGTTTATTCTTGGCACTCAGGAAAATATAGCAACTGTCGCCCGATACGATGTAGTCGGTTCGGGCGGTGATTTCACTGTCGAAGCGGGGAAATTGTACCGGTCCGCTCCACGTAGCTCCCCGGTCGTGCGAGTACCAAAACAGGTTCTCGCGGCAGCGAAGGGCAAAACCGGGCGACGTAAAGTCCATACCTTCACCCCGTGCAAACGTTTCGAACGGAACCGGAGTCTGCTCCTCTGCATGGTCAAACTCGGGAGCGGCTTCGATCTGCCAATGCCGTCCACGGTCGGTCGAGCGGGCCAGATAGTGGAACTCGGAGGCCTCTTTGACTGCATTGTGGCCGTCGACGGTGTCGCCCCGGTCTTTGAACGCTTTGGCTACGAAACCGACCAATAATTCGTTGCCCCAACTCCATCCGCCCTCATTGGCGCACCATCCGCAGAACATGCCTGGCAGATCGGCAACAACCGTATGGCGGCGAATCTGAGCGGATGTCGAAAAGCAGCCTAACGCTGCAAACAACAGAAGTAAACGTTTTTTCATGAGGCGGGTATTCTTATATTATCTGGGTTGCCGTGCGGTGAAAAAGCCTTTTTTTTCTTAGGAACGTGCTGTAGGCTCCCTCTTCGCTCGCATGTGGCTGCTCGAAATTAATCATTTTCAATCAATATATGCCTGAATGATTTTCTACTGGCATGTATAAAAATAAAGCGGGACAATCCGTTAATGGACTGTCCCGCTCGTACGATTCGATGGATAATCGATTACCGTTTGTCCAGCGGTTTGTATTCGGTTGCCGAGGCAACGTTTTTGTATGCCGGGCGGATGATACGACGGCTGTCGAAGTTCAGCTCTTCGATGCGGTGAGCGACCCAGCCCGCAATACGCGACATGGCGAACAGCGGAGTATAGACCTCACGAGGCAGGCCGATCATGTCGTACACGAAGCCCGAGTAGAAGTCGACGTTCGCGCAGACACGTTTGTTGACCGAGTTGCCTTTGAACTCCATGAAGCTTTCGACGGCGAGCCGTTCGACCAGTTCGAGGAATGCGAACTCTTTTTCGCGTCCTTTTTCCTGTGCCAGTGAACGGGCCATCTCCTTGAGCAGCAGGGCACGCGGGTCGGAGATGGTGTAGACGGCGTGGCCGATGCCGTAGATGAGCCCCTTCTTGTCGTATACCTCTTTGCGGAGCATGCGCATCAGATACTCTTTGACCTCTTTTTCGTCGGTCCAGTCAGAGATGGCTTCGCGCAGGTGGGTGAACATGTCGATCACCTGCAGGTTGGCACCCCCGTGGAGCGGGCCCTTGAGCGAACCGATGGCGGCGGCGATCGAAGAGTAGGTGTCCGTACCCGACGAGCTGGTCACACGGGTGGTGAAGGTCGAGTTGTTACCACCCCCGTGTTCGGCGTGGAGGATCAGACAGAGGTCGAGTACCTTGACGTCAAGCGGCGTATAGCCTTTCGAACCCTTCATCATGTAGATGAAGTTCTCGGCCAGCGAGAAGCCGGGTTTGGGGATACGGATATGGAGCGAACCACCGTTTTTGTTGTGGTTCATGGTGTGGTATCCGTAGGCGATGATCGACGGGAATTTGGCGATCAGGTCGACCGACTGGCGGATCAGGTTGTCGCGCGAGGTGTCATCGGCGTTTTCGTCGAAGGCGTACAGCACGAGTACCGAACGGGCCAGAATGTTCATGATGTCATTCCCGTAGAGCTGCAGGATGTTCATCTTGGTGGCGTGCCGCAGGGCCATCTGCTCGTTGAGCAGGTTGGTGAAGGTCTCGAGCTCCTCGCGGTCGGGCAGGTAGCCCGAGAGCAGCAGGAAGGCGGTCTCTTCGTATCCGAGACGGTTCTCGGCCTGCACGCCGTGTACCAGGTCGGACACTTCGATGCCGCGGTAGAGCAGTTTACCGGGTATAGCTTTAAGACCGCTGCCGTCGGGGAGGCGTTCGTAGCCCACAACGTCGCCGATGTTGGTCAGACCGACAAGCACCCCGGAGTGGTCTTCGTTACGCAGGCCGCGTTTCACGCCGTAGCGTTTGAAGAGTTCGTTGTCGATCCGAGAGGTCTCCTTGACGGTTTCCGAGAGCTTGTATATCAGATAATCTTTGTTCATGGTGAGTTGGGTTTGGTTGGGTTAGTGGGTCGAGATTTTGTCGATCAGCAGGTCGGCGAATTCGCTGGTCGAAAGTTTGGTGCCGTTCTCCATGAATCGAACCAGATCGTAGGTGGCTTTGCCTTCGCCGAAGGCGCTCTCCATGGCACTGATGATGGCATCGCCGGCTTCGTTCCAGCCCAGGTACTGGAGCATCATGACGGCCGACAGCAGCAGCGAGCAGGGATTGGCCTTGTTCTTGCCGGCATGGATCGGAGCGGTGCCGTGGGTGGCTTCGAAAATTGCGTGACCGGTAACGTAGTTGATGTTTGCCCCGGGGGCGATCCCGATACCACCGACCATGGCGGCCAACTGGTCAGAGATGTAGTCACCGTTCAGGTTCGGGGTGGCGATCACCGAGAATTCACGCGGTTTGAGCAGGGTCCACTGCAGGAAGGCGTCGGCGATGGCATCTTTGATGATCACTTTGCCGGCTTTGACGGCAGCTTCCTGCGCAGCGTTTGCAGCCTCTTCGCCTTCGGCCTTCTTGATGCGTTCCCATTCGGCCCAGGTGAAGGTCTGGTCGCCGAATTCGCGCTGAGCCAGTTCATAGCCCCAGTTTTTGAACGATCCTTCGGTGAATTTCATGATATTTCCCTTGTGGACCAGAGTTACAGAGGGGCGTTTGTGGTCGATGGCGTAGCGGATAGCGGCGCGAACGAGTCGTTCGGTTCCCTCTTTCGAGATGGGTTTGATGCCGAACGAGGAGGTTTCGGGGAAGCGGATCTTTTTCACACCCATTTCGTTCACGAGGAAGTCGAGCACCTTTTTCGCTTCGGGCGTGCCGGTCTGCCATTCGATCCCGGCATAAATATCTTCGGTGTTTTCGCGGAAGATGACCATATCGACGTCCTGCGGACGTTTGAGCGGGGTCACTACACCCTGAAAATAGCGGGTCGGACGCTGGCAGACGTAGAGGTCGAGTTCCTGACGCAGGGCCACGTTGAGCGAACGGATACCGCCGCCGATGGGGGTGGTCAGCGGCCCCTTGATGCCGACCAGGTATTCACGGAAGGCTTCGAGTGTGGCTTCGGGCAGCCAGCTGCCGGTCTGGTTGAAGGCCTTTTCGCCGGCCAGCACCTCTTTCCATTCGATGGAGCGTTTCCCGGCGTAGCAGGTTGCGACTGCAGCGTCAACGATGCGACGCGTGGCGGGCCAGATGTCGACCCCGATACCGTCGCCTTCGATGAAGGGGATTACCGGTGAATCCGGTACTTGCAGTTTTCCGTCTTTGATCGTGATTTTTCCCATGGCTATTTTGTGTTTTTACTAATCAGGTTAAGGGCGCTGCCGGCTTTGAACCACTCGATTTGCAGCGCATTGTAGGTGTGGTTGGCTTCAAACGTTTCGCTCGTTCCGTCGGCGTGGTGGAGCGCTACGGTCAGCGGTCGGCCGGGTGCGAACTCTTTGAGACCGAGGATGGAGATGGTGTCATCTTCGCGAACTTTGTTCCAATCGTCCTTGTGGGCGAAGGTCAAGGCCAGCATACCTTGTTTCTTGAGGTTGGTTTCGTGGATGCGGGCGAACGATTGAGCGAGAACCACTTTGACGTTCAGGAAGCGGGGTTCCATGGCGGCGTGCTCGCGCGAGGAGCCTTCGCCGTAGTTTTCCTGTGCCACGACGATACTGCCCAGACCAACCGCTTTATAGGCTTTGGCCACGGCCGATACTTTGTCGTAGCTGCCGGTCAGCGGGTTCAGTACGCTATTAACTGCACCGTCGTTGAAGGCGTTGGTGGCCCCCATCAGCAGGTTGTCCGAAATGTTTTCGAGATGTCCGCGGAAGCGGAGCCAGGGACCGGCGGCCGAGATGTGGTCGGTCGTACATTTGCCCTGCGTTTTGATCAGCAGGCGCAGGTCCTGATAGTCGTTGCCGTTCCATGCGGCGAAGGGTTCGAGCCGCTGCAGACGCTGCGAGTCGGGAGCAATGGCTACCGTTACGGTCGAACCGTCTTCGGCCGGGGCCTGATAGCCGGGGTCTTCGACGGCAAAGCCCTGTACGGGCAGTTCGCTACCTTGCGGAGCATCGAGTTTGACCTCCTGTCCCTGTTCGTTCACGAGGGTGTCGGTCAGCGGATTGAAGGTGATGCGGCCGGCGAGGGTCAGGGCGGTGGTCAGTTCGGGCGAGGCTACGAAGGCGTGCGTTGCGGGGTTGCCGTCATTTCGTGCGGCGAAGTTACGATTGAAACTGGTGACGATCGAGTTGGCACGTTTCGGATCGTCGGTGTGACGTTTCCACTGGCCGATGCAAGCGCCGCAGGCGTTGGCCATCACCACACCTCCGATGCCTTCGAGCGCTTTCAGCAGCCCGTCGCGTTCGGCCGTGTAGCGTACCTGTTCCGAACCGGGCGTAATGATGTACTGCGCCTCTACCTTGAGCCCCTTTTCAGCGGCCTGACGGGCCACCGAAGCGGCGCGGGTGAGGTCTTCGTACGAGGAGTTGGTGCACGAGCCGATCAGGCCGACCTCCATCCGTTCGGGGTAGCCTTTTTCCTTGGCGATGCGCACGAATTCCGAGATGGGTGCGGCGGCATCAGGGGTGAAGGGACCGTTGATATAGGGTTCGAGCGTGGAGAGGTCGATCTCGATTACGCGGTCGTAGTAGCGTTCGGGATGTTCGAGCACGGCAGCGTCGGCCGTGAGACATTCGGCTGCAATTTGGTCGGCCATGTCGGCTACTTCGGCACGGCCGGTGGCGCGCAGGTAGGCGGCAATCTTGGCGTCGTAGGCGAAGAGCGAGGTGGTAGCACCGACTTCGGCACCCATGTTGCAGATGGTGGCCTTACCGGTGGCCGAGAGGGTGGCGGCACCCGGACCGAAATATTCGATGATGGCATTCGTCCCGCCTTTGACGGTCAGAATACCGGCCAGTTTCAGAATAACGTCTTTGGGGGATGCCCAGCCGTTCAGACTGCCGGTGAGTTTCACGCCGATCAGTCGGGGCATTTTCAGTTCCCAGGGCATGCCGGACATGACGTCGGCAGCGTCGGCCCCGCCGACACCCACGGCAATCATCCCCAGACCGCCTGCGTTCGGGGTGTGGGAGTCGGTTCCGATCATCATCCCGCCGGGGAAGGCATAGTTTTCGAGCACGACCTGGTGGATGATACCGGCTCCGGGTTTCCAGAATCCGATGCCGTATTTGTTCGACACCGAGGCGAGGAAATCATATACCTCTTTGTTGGTATTCCGGGCTGCGGGCAGGTCTTCGGCGGCTCCGCGGTCGGCCTGGATCAGGTGGTCGCAGTGTACGGTCGAGGGTACGGCCACGCGGCTGCGGCCGGCGTTCATGAACTGGAGCAGGGCCATCTGGGCCGTTGCATCCTGCATGGCCACTCGGTCGGGGGCGAAGTTGACGTAGTCTTCGCCGCGTTGATAGACGGGATGCTGAACCCGGTCGTAAAGGTGGGTCAGCAGTATCTTTTCGGCCAGCGTCAGAGCGCTGCCGGTGGCTTTGCGGATTTCGGCTACAGCCTGAGGCATTCCGGCGTATCGTTGCCGGATCATGTCGATGTCGAATACCATGATTTCGTTTTGAAAAATTTTCCTTAATTCTTTTCCAGCCCGCAAGGTACGAAAAACGGCGGGATTTTCCCGCCGTTTTGTTAAATTGCTAACAAAATAATCAGCTTCTGTCCTATTATTCCAGAGCGAAACGCACCGTAACGTTCTGGCTGACGCGAACGTCGTTGAATTGCAGGTCGGGCATTGAGGCCTCTTCCACCGCATTTCCGCTTTTGGCCGCCATCAGTCCACGAATTACCAGATTGTCGGTTGATGAACCCGTATAGCTTTGGATCATGATGGCTGAGCCGATCTTCTGGCCCAATGCACCGGCCAGTTCGCTCGCGGTGGTTTGGGCGGTTTTCATGGCCTTCACGCGTACCAGCGCCTGTAATTCACGCAGGTCACTGCGGGTGCTTTCGGTCAGTGAGGCGTTCGAAATACCATTGGTTTTCAGTTCGCTGAAGACGGTTTCGACCTGTGCCGGGTCGGTGAGCGTCAGCAGGTAGCTCTTGAATTGATAGATATCCTTGCGTTTGCCGTCGGCGTTGGACTGACGGGTGATAACGAGCTGTTCTTTCATGTCCACTCCGGAGGCTTTCAGGGCTGTTGCCAGCGATTTTTCGAGTTGGGCGATCGGCGTTTTGCCTTTATCTGTAGCTTCGGAGAGGGTGATCGAGATGCGGAACTTATTGGGGGCCACCAGCGTATCGGCCGTGCAGTTGATCTCTACGTAGGGCTTGTCCGATTCCATGTTGTGGGCAGTCGCCACGCCGGCCATCAGCAGGGCCGAAGCAACAAAAAACACTCTTTTCATGGCTTTATCCGATTAGGTATTTGTGTTTGGGTATTCTCTGCAAAAACCATACCACACCGGCCGTCACGCTGAATGCAGCGATGGCGATGACCGGAATCTGAAGGTAGGGAGGAAGGGGGATGTACGCGTACACAAGATCATAGCCGACCTGTACGACAAAGAAGTGGCTGAGGTAAATTCCGAACGTAAGTCCCGCTATGCGACAGAGCCGCCGCTGGCACTTTTCGCTTTCGACGCGGATGGTCTGCATGGCGGTAAAGAGGGCGTAGGTCATCAGGAATACGTTGAAACTGGTGAAGAACCACGGGATCTCCAGATAGTTGTAGTCGGTCGGGTAGAACTTTTGGGTCAGCACGAAACTACCAAAGGTGAGGGCGTAACCCAGTACGAAAAGCAGGGCCGAACGGGTCAGAATACGGCTCCGGGAGCTTTTGGACGGAAATTTATTCAAATAGAAGGCCAGAACGATGTAGCCGATGAATCCGCTGAAGTAGTAGAAAGTGCCGAACGGGTTCCAGGCACATTCGCCGAGGATGCCGGTGTGGCCATAGTTGCCGACGTAGCCGAGCAGCGGAGCGATGACGCGGATATAGGGAATGAACAGCGTGATGCCCCAGATGCAGAGGAACCGTTTGATTTCGTGCTGCGAGGCCTGCGCCAGCCACGGCGAGATGATCGGAAGGATCAGGTAGATTCCGACCAGCATATAGAGGTACCAGAGTGGAGTGGTCGTGTAGTTGAAGTTTAGGATCCAGGTCACGAGGTTATAGCCCGTATTGGCCGCTTCGGAATGTCCGTAGGCCCAGTAGAAGAGCGGCGTGACGAGGCTCCATACTACCAGGGGCCAAAGAATGCGGCTCAGGCGGCGGCGGTAGAAGGCTCCGCTATCGAGCCGAACGGGGAGCAGTAGTACGCCGGAGATCATCACGAAGAGCGGCACGCTGGCACGCATCAGACTTCCCCAGAATGCGCCGGAGAGGAATTCGGTTCGGTCGGCATCGAATTTGGCGACGAATGGGTCGCAGCAGTGGGCCAGGACGACCATGAAGCAGGCTGTGATGCGCAACACATCTAGCCACGGAATGTGGCGAGGCTGAGTTTGGGTCATAAGTAAGGGGTTGGTTTGGGTTTAGTTATAGGTTTGGTTAGAGCAAAGGTAAAATTTTCGCCGATAAGTTTGCATTTCGTTAAAATTAATCTACATTTGCAGTGTACTAATATAATGATACACTATAACGGAGAGGGATTTGGAGTGTCGGTGGGAAAGTCCGAGAATTTAGGATGCAGTTGTCAGCGTGATTTGTGATTGACAGACAACTGATAGCACTATACGCCCGATGCTGCACTGAACCTGAAAGCAAAAAGGATAGAACGACGCAACAGGACAGGGTAGTTGCGAGATATCCGATGCCTTGATAATATGAACTCATCTAGGTCTCATTTAAACCATACGCTATGAAAAGAGAATTAACACCCGCTGAACGTCAATGGAAGGTGCGTCTGATGTGGTCCGGATTGGGGTGGGGTTATTTGGTAATGCTGATGTATCCGTTTATTGATTGGCTTATGTGGAATGAAGCTCCGAATCTGAGCATCTCACGCATCATTATCAACGTGGTTATATGGACACTGGCCGGGATCGGCATGGGCCGCTGGCTCCAGTGGCGTGCGGGACTGGTCGGCAAACGGTATGTAAACACTAAAAACGTCAAACATGATAACATTTAAGCAGGTTTCCTTCGGATATCGCGGAGGACGATTGTTCGAAGGGCTCGACCTGGAGCTCCGACAGGGAGCCATCTATGGTCTGCTGGGTAAAAACGGTGCGGGCAAAAGCACGCTGCTAAAATTAATCTCCGGCCTGTTGTTCCCAAAAGCAGGTGAAATCACCGTGATGAATCACATCCCCCGGAAACGTGAGGTCGATTTTCTGAGTCAGGTATTTCTGCTACCTGAGGAGTTCGACCTGCCGCGGATGAATATGGATGAATACGCGCGGGTTTACGGCTGTTTCTATCCGGCCTTTTCACGGAGCCAGTTGTCGGAACTGATGCGTGAGTTGGAGGTTTCCGAGACGCAGAATCTGCACCAGATGTCGTTCGGTCAGAAGAAGAAAGCCTACATTGCCTTTGCCATCGCCTGCAATACGCCGCTGCTCCTGATGGACGAACCCACCAATGGGCTGGACATCCCCTCGAAAAGTTCGTTCCGTCGGGTGATCGCTTCGGTGGCCGACCAGGGGCGTACGATTATGATCTCGACCCATCAGGTCCGCGACTTGGACCAGCTGATTGACGCAGTGGTGGTGCTCGACAACAGCGAAATCCTGTTGAATGCAACGACTGCCGATATCACCGAACGGCTGCGGTTTGTCCACCTGGAAGAGAACGAATCGGCGCTCTATGCCGAACAGACCATTCACGGTCGTTGGGGCGTATGCCGTAACGAAACGGGAGCCGAGTCTCCGCTCGACATGGAGCTACTTTTCAATGCTGCGGTCGCCAACCGCGAAGCCATCAAAAACATTTTTAAAGAAACTCAAAGCGATGAACAATAAATTTTCATGGAGTCGTTTCGGCCGTTTCGCGTGTGCCGAACTGGTCGGCGAACGACGTGCCTGGCTGTTGAAACTGGGTAGTTTTCTGGCGCTCTGCATGGTGATCTATCTGCTGTGCAATATCAGTGTGTTTATCGACCAAATGAGCGGAGAGGGTATAGAGGATATCAGTTTAAACTACATGATGGCACGGTTTTTTACCTCTATTGTGCTGTTTTTCCTGATTACCTATAATCTGTCGTGCAGCTTTAAGCGGTACTTCTCGAAGGGGCGTGCCACAGCTATCATGATGTTGCCGGTGACCAAAAACGAGAAATTCCTCTATGCGACACTGGTGAACCTTATCGTCATTCCATGCGTACTTCTGGCGCTGTATCTGTTAAGCGATGTGCTATGGGCACGACTGCTCGGTTTTGACAATGTGTTTGTGCAATTGAGCGAATTGAAGGCAGAGATGTTGGAGTCGGATTTGGAACTGTTTTCTCGACAGATGGGCATTAATGTCGTAGCTGGCCTGGCTTGTATGGCATTTTTCTTGGCCGGGGCTGCTGTGTTCCGTCGTCATCAGTTTCTGTGGACACTGCTGGCCAGTTTTATCTTGACATTGCCGTTTATTGTTTATTTCCAATATATTTTGTTCTACGGCTCGGTATGTGCCCGCTCCATTTTCGACTGGCTCTTCAGTGTTCAGGGCTTTTATTTCCAGTTGCTGTGGTGTGTGTTGTGGGCTTGTCTGTGGATTTTTGTTGCATGGCGGCGCTTTTCCACGTTGCAAATTTCAAAGTAGAGGGAGAGTATGGATTTCAAATCTGAAAAACCGATCTATCAGCAGATCGTCGATTATGTCTGCGATCATATCGCGTGCGGACGCTGGCTCGAAGAGGAACGAGTGCCTTCGGTACGCGATCTGGCCGCACAGCTGCAGGTGAATCCCAATACGGCGATGCGCGCCTACGAAAGGCTCCAGATGGCGGGTATCATTACCAATAGCCGCGGTGTCGGATATTTCGTCTCGACCGGAGCCAAACAGCGGGTCATCGATCTGAAACGGGCTGAATTTTTTGAAACGACTCTTCCCGAAGTGTTTGCCACCATGGACACTCTGGGTATCACGTGGGAAGAGGTAACCGCAAAATATGAAAAACGATGAAATTACTTGTATTGATGGCAGGGATGCTGGCAATCGATACGGCTGCCGCTTAGAATTGAAATGGACTTGACGTGAAGTTCCAGGATTGAACGACAGTGACGATCTAAAAAGTGGGCTGCGAATATCCGCAGCCCACTTGTATTTTTACCGCAACTTGTTTCGATCGAAGTAGGGACCGGCCCACAAGAAAAAGAGAGTCAGCCCGATACACAGCAGGATGGTACCGAGTGTGAAGGCCCACGAATAGGAGGTGTGTTGGGCGATCACGCCACCCAGCAGCACTCCGGCACCGACGCCGAAATCCCATGAGGTCAGGTAGGTGGCATTCGCCGTGCCGCGTTGATTGTGCTGGGCCAGGTTGATGAACATCGTCTGGAGGGTCGGGCAGAGCAGGCCATAGCCTACACCGATCGCCACGCCACAGGCATAGAATACGGCCGGAATTTTAAACAAGACAAAGCAGAGGAAACTGGCAATCAACAGCGAGATGCCCATTTTGCTGACCTGTGTCAGGTATCCGCGGTTGATGAGCTGTCCCGAAATCAGACGCGATACGACCAGACCGCCCGACAGGCAGACGAAAAACATGCCCGTTCCTCCAGTCAGCCCGATCTCCTCGGTGCCGTAGACTGCCACGTAGGTACTCAGCACACCGTAGGCGAACGAGAGGAAGATGGTGGTAATAGCGCCGGGGATCCCCTTGAGCAGCAGGAAGCGGTCGAGCGAAATGGTCTGTTTGGCCCCGACGATTTGGGTTTTGCCACCCTTGATTCGCGAAGCGATGAACAGGCCGAGCAGGCCGACGCCGAGAGCGGTTCCGAATACCCAGTCGTAATTGGGCGTGGCTTCGTGGATCATCAGGGCGGCCATCGGACCGATGGCCATGGCCAGGTTGGTCGAGACGCCGTAATATCCGATTCCTTCGCCACGTCGCGAGGCGGGCATGATGTCGATGGCCATGGTATTGACCGATACGGTGACCATCCCGAAGGCCATACCGTGCGTGGCGCGCAGGATGGCGAAGACGGCGAGTGCGCCGGCCAGCATGTAGCCCCCGAAGTACGAAATAAAGAAGGTGTAGCAGATCAACAGCAGGGGCTTGCGAGGAAAACTGTCAACCATGAAACCGGCAAAGGGTCGGAACAGCAGCGCCATGATGGTGTAGGACGAGAGGATCAGCCCGGCGGTGGATCGGGTGACGGCGAATTGGTCGGCCAGATACATCGGCAGGATGGGGAGAAGCATGTAGAATGCGAAAAACATCATGAAGTTGGCGCCGCAGGCAGCGAAAAAACTGCCGGTCCAGAGTCTCTCTTTTTGCATGGCCGCTATCGTGTGTTAAGTTTCGGCAAAGATAGGGAATAAATGGCCAGAACAACGGCCGTATATAAAAACAGCAGCCAGAACCCTATCGAGTTCTGGCTGCATTATTACAGAGCGAATATCATATTTCTTCGAGAATAGAGATATATACCTGACGCGTAGCTTCCAATTTCCCGTTTCCCCCTAGTTTAAGGATTTCCGGATACTCTTGCAGAAGTTTTTGCTCGACAGTGATACCCTGTTTTTGGTCCTCTTTCGTGTATCGCATACTGATAACGGTGTAAACGGGTAAGGCATTCTGCCGAAGGCTGGGGGTTTTGACAGGGTAACGTTTCACATGCCATTGGCGAATATCCGAACTGCTGTCGGAAAAAGCACCGGGTCCACGGAAAATATTTTTCTGTCTTTTAGGTGCGATTTGCATCACTTTCAAGGAATCCAATTGACGGTTTATCCCCCCAAATTGGGATAAGCTCGTTGATTCATTCAGCTGAAAGTGTTGCGACTGGGAAGTTGACTGTGGCAGATCGGTAGTGAACTTGGCTTTTTTTGTGGTAATGATAATCGCTCCGTTGCGTCCCTGCTCTCCGTATTTTTCAGTTGCGGCCTTACCTTTCAGTATCATGACACTCTGGTAGTCTTCCGGGCTGATGTTTTTCTTCTGAAACTCCTTTGACGTGTAGATTACTCCGTCCACCACATAAATCGGTTGTTTGGTCGAATCTCCGGCCGCTGTGCCACGAACCTCGATTTTCGGTGTCGATTGAGCTGAAGGGGTTTCGACAGAGGATTCAGTAGCGTTCAAATTCTGCGTATTTAACGGTTTATATATCCCCTTATAAACAAACACTTTCGTTTCGGTCTGTTTGGTTTCAGGAATGGTGGGGGCTTCCTGATCGATGCGCTGACCGTCGACATAAACAGGAACCTGACTCTGCACGGACCGATTTTCGTCCAGGCTGCGACCATCCACATATATGGAAGCCTGTGGAGACAACATTTTACCGTCAACGATCCGGATCGTATAGACTGGTTTTTGAAGCGAATCGGCTGCAACAGGCGCGGGAAGGGGGTCGGAGACTGGCTGAGGCTCGGCCGCACGCACGGTCAGTGAAAAGGCGCCCAGCAGGATGCCAGTTACGGGGATTAGTGCAGCCAGCCGGACATATCCTCCGAGGCTGGTTCTGCGGGTGGCTTGTGCAATCATTTGGAGGCGTTTTTTAGTCAGTGAATAGCAGAATGCCTGGGCCGTGCCGGGATAGATGCCGGCTTCGGTGCCAATCAGCAGTTCAACATAGGGTGCCACGGGATGTCCCTGTCGGATCACGTCGCGATCGGCCTGGAATTCGTGCACCTCGCGCAGCAGTTTCGTCGCGTGCCAAATGGCGGGGTGAAACCACAGCAGTGCCCGCCACACTCCCATCCACACGATGTCCAGCGTGTGTCGATGGGCGATGTGGCTCTGTTCGTGGGCGATGATCTGACCCACCATGGGTGAACCTTCGTATTTGGGGTTCAGAAAGATCACGCCGAATGCGGAATAGGCGCCGGGAGACTTCGGCGTGTAAACAATCTGATTGGGATTTCGGCGTGTGGCCCGTTTGGCTTCAATCCAGGCTCGAACAACGCCGGTTCCGAGAATCATCCCGACGATAACGACACCAATCAGATAGAGCCAACCGACAACCGGCATAATGGGATCAGCGGCTGGAGCTTCAGCAATCGTCTCGGGTGCAACCTCTTCGACGAGGTAAAAGACCTCCGTATCGATCGGTGCGACTGACGGGGCCGGCAACAGCGGAATCCGGATCAGCGGGAGCAGCAGACCGACCGGAACGAACGTCAGGAGGAACCAACGTGCAGCGCGTAAATTTGTCCGTCGGTGCAGGACGGCGATATAGAAGAGCCACAGTGCGGCAATGCACACCAGACTGTCGATCAGATATCCTTGCGAAAACATGGTCGGTATTTTTTACGAGTTTAGGGCTTCGGGACAAGGGAGGGGGAGCGTAGCGGTACGCTATTTTATCTGCGCAGGATCGGCTTCGACGATCTGTCGGGCCACGCGACGGAGCTCCTCGTACTGTTCGACGGTGAGACTGCCACTTTCGGCCAGATAGGAGAGCACTTGTCCGGGCGAGTTGTCGAACAGTTTGCTGACCACGCGCTGCATGAAGCGTCCGCGGTACTCCTCTTTGCTGATGGCCGGGTAGTAACGGTGGCTCTTGCCCACAACGTGATGTTTGACAAAGCCTTTGGTTTCGAGCGTGCGAATGACGGTCGAAATGGTTGTATAGGCCGGGCGAGGTTCGGTAAACGAATCGACAATCTCGCCGAGGAATGCTTCGCGCAGGCGCCAGATATGCTGCATCACTTCCAGTTCGGCACGGGTCATCTCGGTAGGTTGTTTTTTCTGTTTCATAGGATTGTATTGTGTTGGGTAAGGTTTCTTTTTTCCAAAGATATAAACTTTTTTCGAGACTACAATTATAATTTTAGTCTTCTGTGAATTTTCTTCTACTTAGCTGTAGTTGCCTGTCGTTTAGAAACGATAAACCCACACAGGAAAAACCCCGGTAGTGCGTTGAAGCACAGACCGGGGTTCAAAATGGGTTGTCGTAACGGTGGTGACGTTGATTAGTCGAGGCT
This sequence comes from Millionella massiliensis, assembly GCF_900104655.1. Classification (GTDB taxonomy): domain Bacteria; phylum Bacteroidota; class Bacteroidia; order Bacteroidales; family Rikenellaceae; genus Rikenella; species Rikenella massiliensis. The sequence continues at coordinate 345,241 of NZ_FNWD01000002.1, forward strand.
GGTCAGGTCGACAAATTTGCCTCTCTCGCGCCGCTGCTCGATCAGGAAATTGAGTTGTTTCTGGCGCTTGGGCGTAATGAGGCGGCGGGCAAAGATGTTCGGAATCGCCACGCCGATGGCAATACAGAGGATCATCAGCGATGCCTGGATGGCATTTTTCATGGCGACGGTCACTTCGCCGACTACACCGCTCATCTCGATAAAGGCAAACAGCGCACGGTACATCAGCACACCGGGGATCATCGGGATGACGCTGGGAATGGCCAGGCAGTGGTGAGGAGTGCGCAGCTTGTGGAGCAGACGGGTAGCGATGATACTAATCAGCGCCGAACCCACGAGCGAGCCGATCACAGGTCCCCAGTCGAGACCGATGTTGTCATTGCTGGGGCCGAGGTTAACAAAGTTGCGCGTGCAGACGGCGATGATACCGCCCAAAGCAACGACCCACAGCAGACGACGCGGAATGTTGAAGATCATCGAGAAGCCCATGGCCGAGATGGCAGCCGCAATGGCAAATTCGATGTAGCTGTGGTGGGGAGTCATGCTCAGGTCGGTGACAAAGTTGTCGATGCCGCAGATGCGAATGGCCAGCGCAATGCCGAACGCCATGGCCAGGACAATCAGCAGCGTATTGACCGCTCGTGTTATGCCTATTTCCACGTAGCTGTCGAGCATGTCGCTGACAAAGTTGATCAGTGGGACGCCTGGGACGATAAAGAGGGCGCAGGCCATTAACGGGTGCCACGGGGTGTCGGAGTGAAGTATCGCGTATAGTGGAGCGGGCAGGTCGATCGTCGAGATAAACGTGGAGGCCCAGGCCAGCAGGGTGGCGGCAAAGGCGGCGATCGCAATGTTCATATAGTGGTTGGAGCCCGACTCGTTGAGCACGGCTCGCAGGCGGAAGCCGAGAATGGCAGCAATCGAGGCGTAGAAGAAGGCGGGCCAGTCGCAGCCGAACTGGATGCAGAAGCCGCCGCAGGCAAAACCGGCTCCCACGGCTACCTGCCAGGGGGTGTAATTTCGTTTGCGGGTCCGGATATTCTCGAGTTCCTCTTCGTAGCGTTCGAGCGAATAGTCTTCGCGGATGGCTCGCCAGGAGAGTTTGCTGACGGCCGATATGGCGGTCATGTTGATGCCGTGCTTTTCGCAGCGCTGGATTTTGCAGTAGGAGTGCTCCTCGTCGCCGAGATTCACCATCAACATGTTATAGGTGATGTAGATGTGCAGGTTCTCTTCGGGCAGCCCCAGATAGGCAGCCGTGCGTTTCATGTTGCGCATGACGCGACTGGTGTCTGCGGCGCTCTCCATCAGCAGTTTCCCGGTACGGAGCAACAGGTCGAGCTTCCGGTGCAGCAATTTTTCGGATTGAAGTTGATTGACGGCCTCCATGGTATTCGTGTAATTATTATGTATCCGGCACACGGAACCGATGGTCGGGCGGCTCGTGCGACGGTTTGTTGCAATGTCGGGGGGAGGCGGCTCTGCCCGGAAGAGGGGTTGTCTTCCAAGAAGTCGTTTGACTTCGCGGCTCGCCGGAGTCTTCCCTTGAGGGTGGTTTGGGGTAGTATGGGGCCTGTTGCCCGGCTAATCCACGAGCCGGAGGGGCATGTCGGAAACGGCAGGTCTTCTGACTCACTCCGCTCCCCGAGGCCTTCCCGCCCGTGACGGGCAGTGGCTGCATGTTGTTTCGGAGAGTTGCTGGAGTTTCACAGCAGCGGGACTGTCCGGGATTTGCACCCGATTCCCTTTTCATCCGTCGGGGCGGATGGGCCACGCCGGAACCGAATCGGCGGCAAAGGTAACAATTAATCCGTATTTGCAATCGGACTTCGACCGTGATTTTGGCTCTGCCGGACGAAAGCAGTGCGGGCCTATTGCAACTCGCCGTCCGGGACTAAATCTCGCGGGGAAGTGTGAAAAAAAACGTCGCCGACACACCGTGTGCCGGCGACGTATAAACGCCAGTCATGCAACGCTCCGCCGGGCTCGTCTTGCCTGGACATGCGTGCAAAGGATGCTGACTATTTGATGTCGGTATAGCTGAGTACCTGCTCGTTGTTAAAACGTTGGAATTCGCTGAATTCGTCGGGAGTCAGCGCCCGCGGATAACTCATGATCATCAGCCGGTGGGGCTGTGTCGTGGGACGGAACGACGGGTGGATGTGGTCGTATTCGTAGTTGGTAATCATCCCATTGCGCATGTAGAAGTGCTCTCTGCGGCGGGAAATGTCATCGATCGGCGGGTCGATCTCCAGCAGAACGAGGTGTTGCCCGTCGCCTTGCAGGAACTTCAGGGCTTGTGATCCGTAGCCTCCGCCCCGCAGTTGGGGATCGATGGCAAAGTGCTCGCCAAAACGGAAGTTGGTGCCCGTTGCGGAGGTCCATTCCCACCACGACAGCAAACCGATCAGCCGTCCCTCATCCAGCAGGAGATTGTAGTGGAAGGCGGGATTGCTCAGCGCCCGGATGTGCTCGGCAGCGGGTCGCTGTTCGCACAGGGGGAAACTCTGCTCGTAAATTCTCCACGCAGGCTCGGCCAGCGGGTGTGTCGTGTCTTGAATACGAATCAGTTCCATAGTATCTGGGGGTATAAAAAGCGGATTCCGCATGTTGAAAGATGCGGAATCCGTTAGTCAATTCAATTGTCGGCCAGGATTATTCCGCCTTGGGGGTGAGGATGAGATTTGCCTGTCGGTCGGTCAGTTTGAAACCGTCGGCCGTTTTGGTGACCAGGTAAGCTTGCGTGGTATTCATACTGTCAGAGATGAACACACTGTCGGCCTTGGCACTCCAGGTACCTTGTACCGATTGTGATTCACCGCCCATCTCCATACTCATAATGATCGTACCGTCGTCGTTGAAGCTCACATCCATTTTCATTTGTGAGATCATCGCGGCAACCATTTGAGCGCCCATGTCAGTCGAGTCAACTTCCATTTCAACGCGACCGGAGTAGTGGCCGACCATCTCTTTCTCGAGGCCGCTTTTCCCGGAACAGGCAACCAATGCCGATACGGCCGCAACGGCCAGCAACATCTTTTTCATAATACTATCGTGTGTGTTGAGTTTGCGTGGTGACAATGCAAAGGTAAGGAAATTTTCTCCCCGACCTCAATATCTATAAAGCCGAGAGGATCTGCAGCGCAGCACGATTCCAAGGAACGGCGCATCCCAACTCGTCGGCAATCCGACAGAGCGTGCCGGCAAAGATGTCGATCTCCGTGGGGCGCCCGGCTTCGACATCCTGCTGCATGGAGCTTTTTCCTTCCGGATTCATCGATCGGATGACTTCGACCGCCCGTACGACCATCTGATCGGCTTCGGCGATTTGCAGTTCACGAGCCACGTCGGCCGCCTCCTCCATCATCCGAAGGGCCAGTGTCATGGCTGCTTCGTTCTGTTGCAGGTGTCCATAAGGGCGACGGAGCAGAGCGGTGGTCTGGTTGCATCCGATGTTGATGATGAATTTCTGCCACAGGGCCGAAATCATATCCTGAGGTATTTCATAGGGAATGCCAGCCTGTTCAAACAAGCGGACGACCCGTGTGACTGCCTCTGAGTGCTGTCGATTGTCGGCTTCGCCGAAGTAGATGCAAAACTGCCCATCGTGCGAGATGTTGTTTCCCTCGCGCATGCTGGGATGGCCGAGAAAATAGGAGTAGAGCAGGTGGCCGCGTTTCAGACGCCGGGCTATGGTTTGCTCGCTGTCAATGCCGTTCAGCAGCGAAAGTATCACCGTGTCGGGTCCGACATGTGGGGCGACAGCCCGAATGGCTTCGTCCAGTGCGGTGGCCTTGGTGGCAATCAGCACCATATCCTGAACCGTGTCCAAGGGGGTAAAAGCGAAATCGTAACGTTTCCCGTTGAGACAAATGCCGTCTCGACGTAATTTTTGTTGCCGCTCCTCGTCGGCAATTACCGTAAAACCGTCGGGCAGGCTTTGTTGCAATCGAGCGGCAAGTACGGTGCCGACCGCTCCCAGTCCGATCAGGGTTACGTGTTGAATCTCTTTCATCGCTTATGGAACATGAATGACAAAGATGGGTGATTTTACCGAAATATCCCAGCGTTTTGTTCGACTGTGGAAAGGTGTCGGTCTGCTGTAGTGATGGGGCAGAGATACACGTAGGACCTCAAAAAAAACGAGCCGGACGAATCCGCAAGGATCGTTCGGCTCGTTTGTGTCAAGGTCGGAGGGCAGCCTATCCGCTGCGAAACAGACTAACTGTTCTGAGCGTCGAGCGGTTTGCCCTGATATTCCCCCGTGAGGGTTTTCAGGAAGGCGACAATGTCGTCGCGGTCAGCCGGCGAAAGCGTCGTTCCGACTTCGTATTTGGCCATCGCATCGACCGCTTCGTCCAAAGTCTTGGCCGTACCGTCGTGCAGGTAAGGTGCCGTCAGGGCAACGTTCCGCAGACCGGGAGTTTTGAACCGGTGACGGTCACGTTCCTGTTTGGTCTCCTTGTAGCGGCCGTTGTCTTCGACGGTCAGCTCCAGTCCGCGGTCGCCAAAGTAGTCGGCTTTGAGACCCATCAACTCATACGACTGTCCGCCGAGGTTGGCACCAACGTGGCAGGTGGCGCAGTCGTTGGCTTTGAAAAGTTCGTACCCTTTGATCTCCTGTGCGGTCAGCGCGGTCGAGTCTCCTTTCAGATAGCGGTCGAAACGCGAATTGGGGGTCAGAAGCGTCTTTTCGAATTCGGCAATCGCATCGGTCAGGTTTTCGCCCGAATATCCGTCGGGATATACGGCCGTGAATTCGGCGGTCAGCTCCTTGTCTTGCGCCAGTTTGGCGATAATCTCATCCCAGGATTTGCAGGCCATTTCGACAGGGTTCATGGGCGGGCCACCGGCCTGATCAGCCAACGTGCCGGCACGTCCGTCCCAGAATTGTACGAAGTTCAGCGCGGCATTGTACACGGTCGGAGCGTTCACCCCTCCCAGCTGGCCGCCTACCCCTTCGGAGTATTGCTTGTTATCGACGCCACCGGTGGCGAGGCTGTGGCACGAGGCACAGGAGATGGTGTTGTCAGCTGAGAAACGGGTGTCGTGGAACAGTTTGCGACCCAATTCGACTTTTGCCGGGTTGACGGGCAGTGAGTCCATGATGGGTTGCACGGGTTCGAAGGCAAAAGCTGCATGAGCCAGGCGGGTAGAGTAGTTGGCGTCGCGATGCTCCTGAACCCAGGCTTTCACCATGTCGGCTTTCTTGGCGGTGATGGCCGAACCCCAGTGCATCAGCGAGAAGCGTGCCAGCGGCATGCTCTTTTTCTCAACGACGCGTTCAATCTTCGCCAGATTCACTTCGTCCACTTTGCCTCCGTTGCGGAGTGCTTCGTAGACGCCACTCAGGTCGGCATGCTTGTAACCGAGCGCAATGTCTTCGGCAATCATTCCTTTTGCAATGGGAAGTGAGGCATAGAAGGGAAGATCGGGATTTTCGCTGTGGCACATCAGACACTGGCCATCCTCAAGAATGGCGAGCACCTGCTGGTCGCGCGAAAGATCAGCCGAAGGGGCGGTATTCGAGAGGTGATAGGCCGCGCCGGCAACTACTACCACGGCACCTACGCCGATAAGAACTTTGTAAACCTTTTTCATAAGCAGTGGTCAGATAAGGGGAAAAGGTACTGTACGCCACAGAGACGTACAGTACCCGATGAGCGCTGTTTTCGATTAGTAGTTGTTCTTTTTGGGTTCGAAGAAGGCTTGCGGGTGTGCGCAGGCGGGGCAGGCCATCGGGGCTTCCTTGCCAACGTACACGTAACCGCAGTTGCGGCACTGCCATTCGATTTCGGTTTCGCGTTTGAATACCGAGCAGTCTTTTACGCGGGCCAGCAGGGTACGGTAGCGTTTTTCGTGTTCGGCTTCCACTTTGGAGATTTCGCGGAATACTTTGGCGATGGCCGGGAATCCTTCCTGGTCGGCTACGTCGGCAAAGTGGGGGTAGAGTTCAACCCACTCTTCATTTTCACCGGCGGCAGCGGCTTCGAGGTTCTGCTCGGTGGTGCCGATCACACCTGCCGGATAGGCTGCGGTGATTTCGACCATGCCGCCTTCGAGGAATTTGAAGAAGCGTTTGGCGTGCTCTTTTTCCTGTTCGGCCGTTTCCATGAAGACGCCGGCGATCTGTTCGTAGCCCTCTTTTTTAGCTACGCTTGCAAAGAAGGTGTAGCGGCTGCGAGCCTGCGATTCGCCTGCAAACGATTTGAGCAGGTTTTGTTCGGTCTGGGTTCCTTTGACGCTTTTCATCGTGTTGTGTTTTATGGGTGGTTAATTTTGTTTGAAATTTCCAATGATCTGGATGCGGATGTCGTTCACTTCAAATTTTGGGCCAGAATGTGGGTGGGTCGCGAAATAGTTGCGTACCAGTTCGGTGAGTTCCGCATCGCCGAAGTCAACAATCTCGCCGGTCTCCTCACACAGCAGGTGGTGGTGGTCGTGGACGTTGATGTCGAAATACATTTTATTGTCGCTCGTGTTAAGCTTCGAGATGACTCCCGTGCTCGAGAGCCGATCCAGTGTATTATATATGGTACCGACCGTGACGGTGGGAAACTGATCGTGCACTTTGACCGAAATCTGTTCGGCATTGGCATGTCCCAGTTCCTCGAGGGCGGTGTACACTGCAATTCGTTGCGGCGTTACCTTGATGCCGTGCGAGGTGAGTATCTCTCTGATTTCCTGATTCGATTTCCGTTGCATAACCCTTCCTTCGATTCCTTACGTGGACAAAGATAGGTATTATTATTTGATTGTAAAAATTCTAAACTAAAATTTTTCTCTTTCCCGGTTACATGTGCGTGAGAGTCTTGATTTTCTGGCCTAAAAAATCTACTTTTGTGCCGTCCGCGGGCGGAGCGTCTCCGTCGCAGCGCCTGACACAATTCGACTACAATGCAGAAAATCAAAAACATTGCGATCATCGCACACGTCGACCACGGGAAAACGACTCTGGTCGACAAAATGATTCTTCAGGCCAAGCTGGTCCGCAACCAGGAACAGTCCGACACGCTGGTGCTGGACAACAACGACCTGGAGCGTGAACGGGGAATCACCATCCTGGCCAAAAACGTATCGGTACACTATAAGGATTACAAGATCAATATTATCGACACCCCGGGCCACGCCGACTTCGGCGGTGAGGTGGAACGTGTGCTGAACATGGCCGACGGCGTGCTGTTGCTGGTGGACGCATTCGAAGGTACTATGCCCCAGACCCGTTTCGTGCTCGAAAAGGCCCTGCACATGGGGCTTAAACCGATCGTCGTAATCAATAAAGTCGACAAACAGAACTGTCGTCCCGAAGAGGTCAACGAACAGGTGTTCGACCTGATGTTCAGCCTCGACGCTACGGAAGAGCAGCTCGACTTCAAAACCATTTACGGCAGCGCCAAGAACGGTTGGATGTCGACCGACTGGAAAACGCCGACCAACGACATCATCCCCCTGCTGGACTGCATCATCGACGAGATTCCCACCGCCAAGGTTGTCGAAGGCACCCCGCAGTTGCTGGTTACCTCGCTGGAATACTCGCCCTACGTAGGCCGTATCGCCGTGGGACGCCTCAGCCGCGGCACACTGAAAGCCGGGCAGAACGTTTCGCTGGTAAAACGCGACGGTACGATCGAAAAGTCGAAAATCCGCGAATTGATGACCTTCGAAGGACTGGGCAAACAGAAAGTCGAAGAGGTTCAGTGCGGTGATATTTGCGCCATCGTCGGTATCGACGGATTCGAAATCGGGGATACGATTGCCGACTATGAAAACCCCGAACAGCTCACCCCGATCGCCATCGACGAGCCGACCATGAGCATGCTCTTCACGATCAACGACTCGCCCTTCTTCGGCCGCGACGGTAAGTACGTTACCTCGCGTCATATTAAGGAACGTCTGGATCGGGAACTCGAAAAGAACCTCGCGCTGAAGGTGAAACCCGGCGCTACGGCCGACTCGTTCCGCGTCTTCGGCCGCGGGGTGCTGCACATCAGCGTCTTGATCGAAACCATGCGTCGCGAAGGGTATGAGTTGCAGGTAGGGCAGCCCAAAGTGGTCGATAAGGTCATCAACGGCCAACGTTGCGAACCGATCGAACATTTGACGGTCGACCTGCCCGAAGAGATGGCCGGTAAGGCCATCGAAATGGCCACCCGTCGTAAAGGTGTGCTGCTGCACATCGACCACCGTGGCGACCGTGCCCACCTGGACTTCGACATTCCGGCCCGAGGTATCATCGGTCTGCGCAGTAACCTGCTCACGGCGACGGCCGGTGAAGCTGTCGTTGCCCACCGTTTCAAAGACTTCGAACCCTACCGTGGTGAAATCGAAGGCCGTTCGAACGGCTCGCTGATCGCCGCCGAAAGCGGAACCGCCTACGCCTATGCCATCAGCAAACTGCAGGACCGCGGCCGCTTCTTCATCTCGCCCGGCGACGAAGTGTATGCCGGACAGGTAATCGGCGAAAGCACCCGGTCGGAAGATATTTGCGTCAACGTCTGCAAGTCCAAGAAACTGACCAATATGCGTGCATCGGGTTCCGACGAAAAATCGGTTGTGTCGCCTCCCGTCATCTTCTCGCTCGAGGAGACGCTGGAGTACATCCAGGAGGACGAATATGCCGAAATTACGCCGCATGCCATCCGCATGCGTAAAATCCTGCTGAGCGAAACCGACCGCAAGCGGGCCGGAAAAGCCTAGTCCCGCCACACTGTTCGCGGGGGGAAGGGAGACAGCCAGAGACAGATCGATCGAATGGTCTCTCATTACGCCTGGGTACGAACAGTTGGAACCACTCATTTATTTCGAAAAAGTTTGGCGCGCCATCGACACGATGGCGCGTTTTTTGTATTATCTTCGAGTTGGAAATTATCAATCAAAACCCACCCAAGTATGGAAAAGAACATTTCAAAGAGCAACAATAGTCTTTTTTCGGGCATTGTGGCCATCGTGATCGGTATTATTCTTGTTATCTGGCCCCACAACATCCTCCAGTGGGCACTCCGATTGATCGGGATTGTCTCCATCGTGATCGGAGTCGTGCAATTTCTGGGCTTTCTGGTGCGGACACGCGGTGTCGAGAATCGTTGGAAATATCTCCCGCTGTCGGCACCCATTGCTGCCGTTTGGGGTATTCTGCTGCTGTTGAGCCCCGACCTGTGGACCAGCCTGTTTATGATCCTGTTCGGGATCCTGCTGATTTTCCTCGGCCTGACGCAGTTGATCTCCATGGTCAAGGTTCGAAAAGGTGGTATCGCCGTAAACTGGCTCTACTTCGTATTCCCCATATTGCTGATCATTGCCGGCTTTGTTACCTTCGCTCAACCCATCTATACCGCAACCTGGTTCATGATCTTTATCGGCGGTTGGATCCTGGCATACGGTATCGTCGAAGTGTTCAGCTACTTCAGCCTGCGCGGCCCCATTCATCAGTTGCAGGAATCTGAAAAACAGGACGGAAAGAAAATCGAGCAATAATGATTGTTTTACACGATTTGAAGAAGAGAAGCGCTGCTTCTCTTCTTTTTTATTTTTTTTCAAATTGACAAATTCGTACCTTGCGACAGAATTCATACACCCCAAAAACGTTACTTTAACCACCATGAAAAGACCCCTACTATTGGCAGCCGCCTTCCTGTTGCCCGCAATGGCTTCGGCGCAGCTGCACGGCACGGTTTACAACGATGCCAACCGGAACGGAGTACGCGACGCCGCGGAAAAGGGCATGGCCAACATCTCGGTCAGCGACGGCAAAACAGTCGTAAAAACCGCTGCCGACGGTTCGTTCGAGTTGCCTGCCAATCCCAAGGCACGCTTTGTGACCGTCACAACCCCTTCAGGCTTCAAACCCGGTGACGCCCACTACCTGCCCATCGAGCCCGGCACCTCGGCCTACGATTTCGGACTCGTTGCCAGCAACAACAGCGGAAGCTTTGACTTTATCCATATCACCGATACCGAGACCGCTGTTCCGAAAGAGTGGATTGACAATCTGAAAGCCTACGTTGCCGCCAATCCTACGGCTTTCATTGTACACACCGGTGACATTTGCTACACGCCCGGTCTGGAATTTCACGGCGTGAACGTCCGCACCAAACAGATGGGCGTGCCGATGTACTACACCATCGGGAACCACGACCTGGTCAAAGGCGATTACGGTGAACAATATTTCGAAAGTTTCTTCGGCCCCACCTGGTACTCCTTCGAAGTGGGGAACGTGCACTTCCTGGCTCTGCCCATGCTCGGTGGCGACTATGCCCCCTCGTACAGCAAGAAACAGGTGATGGAGTGGATCAAGAATGACTTGGCTCAGACCGATCCCGACAAGAAAGTCATCATGTTCAACCACGACCTGTGGTTCCAGGGTGATGACGTCGTACTGCGCGCCGATGGCGACAGCATCGACATGAAAAAGCACAATCTTGTTGCTTTCATTTATGGCCACTGGCACAGCCAGTTCACCAAAGAGGTGGACGGCGTGAAGACCTTCTGCGGCTCGACCCCCGACAAAGGCGGTATCGACCACTCGCCGGCCTGCTTCCGTGTTTTCAGCGTTGACGCCGAAGGAAATATTTCGGACAAGACGCTGGCCCGTTACTCCAACATTCCGGGGCTGCTCACCATGACCTTCCCGGCTCAGCATGACACGCTGTCGACTGTAAACGGTTCGCTTCCGATTCGCGTCAACGCCTACCGGACCACCTCGCCCGCTACCGCGGTCCGTGTGTCTTGGATCGACAACGGTAAAAAGGGACGTGCCGTTACGCTCGAACCGCAAACCGACTGGAGCTGGAGCGGTACGCTGGCTGTCGGCAACCGCAAGGGAGTGCAGCAGGTCATTACCGAAGCTGACTTTGCCGATGGCAGCCGCCTGATCGAACATCGTAATTTCTACCTGACCGAAACGCCTGCCACCGTCACGCTGGGCGGCGACTGGGCCAATCTGGGCGGTAATGCTCAACACAGCGGTATCGCTCAGGGTGAAGTGGCCTGGGCCCCCCGCTGCGTATGGTCGCAGAATGCCGGCGGCAACATCTTCATGGCTTCGCCCGTGGTAGGCGATGGCAAACTCTTCATTGCCACCATCGACGACGATAACCTCAAGAAATGCTGGGTGATTGCATACGATGCCGCTACCGGTAACGAACTCTGGCGCTTCAAAACCGGCAACTCGGTTAAAAACAGCCTTGTATATAACGACGGTCTGGTATATGTCTGCGATGCAGCCATGCAGGTCTATGCACTCGATGCCGCTACCGGCAAACAGCAGTGGACCCGAACGCTGAATCCCTATGTGCTGCCCGAAAACCTGCACGGTCTGGCCATCGAAAACGGCGTGCTTTATGCCGGTCAGGGTGGCTACTTCACTGCATTGAACGCCAAGGACGGCTCCGTGATCTGGAAAAACGAAGCGTGGGGCGGGGGAGAAGGTACTCAATCGACGACCACGGTTGGTGAAGACGTGGTGTTGGTTTCGGCCCACTGGAACGGACTCTTTGCCCACGATCTTCGCGACGGGAAACTGCTTTGGAAAAAACAGGATTCCAAGATTCGTTTCCGCGACGGCTCGCCGACGATCTACGACGGTATGATCTATCTGGCCAGCAGCGACGAACTGTTCCTGATCAACCCCCGATCGGGCGACGTACTGAAGAGCGTATCGCAACCCGGCGTATCGTTCAACAGTGCCTGCGCTCCGGTCGTGACCGATAAGATGGTGTACGTGGCAACGGCAGACAAAGGCGTGATTGCCTATGACCGTTTGACCTTCAAACAGGTATGGAACTACGGTACCCGTCCGGCCATTTTCTACTCCGTACCTTACTTCCAGGACTTCCAGTGCTCGGTCGAAACTTCGCCCGTGCTGATTGGCGGTACGCTGGTATTCGGAGCCTCGGACGGCTACCTGTACGGCGTCAATGCCGAAACCGGTCGTTTCCAGTGGAAACGCAACCTCGGTGCACCGATCTTCTCCTCTCCGGCCGTGAGCGGCAATGCCCTCTACGTGTCGGATTTCTCTGGCAACATCTACTGCTTTAAAATCAACTAATAAACTACGCTGATGAACAAATCCCTGTTGTTGGTTCCGATGGGCCTCACGGCCCTCGGAGCTCAGGCCAAGGCGAAACCAGCCGCCGGCTGTGACAAACCGCTGAACATTATCTACATCATGACCGACGACCACTCGTTCCAGACGATCAGTTGCTACGACGGTCGCTACAACAACACACCCAATCTGGATCGCCTGGCCCGCGAAGGGGTTCGGTTCGATAACAGCTTTGTTGCCAACTCAATTTCCGGTCCCAGCCGTGCCGTGCTCATGACCGGCAAACACAGCCACAAAAACGGTTTCATGCGCAACGACGGCAAACCGTTCGATGGATCGCAGCAAACCTTCCCGAAACTGTTCCAACAGGGCGGCTACCAAACCGCTATGATCGGGAAGTGGCACCTGATGAGTACTCCGACCGGTTTCGACCACTGGGAGATCCTGCCCGGGCAGGGATCGTACTACAATCCCGACTTCATCACCCCCGAAGGCACTCACCGCGAACACGGTTATGTTACGAATCTGATTACGGACAAGGGTATCGATTATCTGGAACACCGCGACAAATCGAAACCGTTCTGTCTGTTGCTGCACCACAAGGCCGTTCACCGGATTTGGATGTCCGACACATGCGACCTGACCGCATACGAAGACAAAACCTTCCCCGTTCCCGAAACCTTCTGGGACGACTATGCCGGTCGGCCCGCTGCCGCAGCTCAGGAGATGAGTATCGACAAGGACATGGACCTGGCCTACGACCTGAAGATGATCGACAGCTCGATCAACACCCGCCTCAAAAACGGTATCGTCAACGGCGAGCTGAAACGAATGACCTCCGAACAGCGTGCTCAATGGGATGCCGTTTACCAGCCGCTGATCGATGATTTCCTGTCGAAGAACCTCTCCGGCAAGGAACTGGCCGAATGGAAATATCAGCGTTACATGCGCGACTACCTCAAGAGTGTTAAATCGCTGGACGACAACATCGGTCGACTGATGGATTACCTCGAAAAAGAGGGGCTGCTCGAAAATACGCTGATCGTCTACACCTCGGACCAGGGCTTCTACATGGGTGAACACGGGTGGTTCGACAAACGCTTCATGTACGAAGAGTCGTTCCGCACGCCGCTGCTGATGCGTCTGCCCGACTGCTGGACGAACGTCAAACGCGACCGTGCCATCGAAGAGATGGTGCAGAATATCGACTATGCACCGACTTTCCTGGATCTGGCCGGACTGCCCATCCCGGAAGACATCCAGGGTGTGTCGCTGCTGCCGCTGCTCAAGGGCGAAAAGGTTAAGAAATGGCGCGACGCCCTCTACTATCACTATTACGAGTACCCGGGCGAACATGCCGTGCGCAAACACTATGGTATCCGGACCGATCGTTACAAACTGATCCACTTCTACGGCAATGATATTGATTCGTGGGAACTGTACGACATGAAGAACGATCCTTCCGAACTGCACAACCTCTACAACGATCCGAAGATGGCCAAAGTACAGGCCATGATGCACAAGAAACTGGACGAAGCGCGTGAATACTACGACGATCACGAAGAGTAATCATCTGTACACGCTACTATGTAAAAGCAGGGAGTTCCTTTCGGGACTCCCTGCTTTTGTTTGGTATCGCGAGAAATAAAGAATCAACTTGTTACGGAATGGTCACAATGTCCTTAATTCATGCACTGATAAAAACAGTTCGCTTTACATAAACATTATTATCTCGGTAAATCATGAAAAGACGGAGAATCGTGTGATTCAAGGATAGACAGGAAGAGATAATCAGAACGCTATTCCCACCATATCCAAGGCAGGGTAGTCTGTCTGAATACGGAAATGCAGTACACGACACCCTCTCTGCTTAGCAAAATTCGGGTGAAATCTGCGCTAAAAGCAGAATTCCCAGAAGCCGACATCGAGCCACTTGCCGAACTTGTTGCCCACTTCCGAAAAGTGCGCCACCTTGCGAAATCCGAATTTTTCATGCAGTGCCACGCTATGGGTGTTAGGCAGCGTGATGCTGGCAACAGCCACGTGGAAACCGGCGTTTCGCAGTAATCCGAGCAGTTCCTGATACAGTTGATATCCGATGCCGCGTCCCGTCCACTCCTTGTCCAGATAGATGGTCATTTCGACCGTATAGTTATATGCCGCGCGGTTTCTCCATGTGGCGGCGTAGCAGTACCCCAGCACTTTCCCGTTTTGTTCGTAGACCAGATAGGGGAAGCGTGACGAGATGCGCTCGATCCGCTGTTGCATGGTGAACAGGTCGATCGGGTTGTTTTCGAACGTGATGACGGTCTCTTTGATGTAATAGTTGTAAATCTCGCAAATGGCACCCGCATCTTCGGCGGGACGAACACGACGGATCATGACTCTGGAATGACTTACAGATTAATATGGGGTATACAATACGGCCAGGACGCGTGCCGGTGCTTCGGTTTCATTGGCAAGGAAGTGGGGCACGACCGAGTCGTAGTAGATGCTGTCGCCAGGACCGAGGCGATATACTTCGCCCCCGTAGTAGAGCGTGGCTTCGCCTTCGAGCACGAAGACAAACTCCTCGCCCGAGTGTTCCGAACGGAGTTCAGGAACGGCGGCGCCGCCACTGGGGGTGATCTCCACAACCATCGGTTCCATATGGCGGTCGGCTTTATCGGTTGCCATGGCATAGAAACTCAGGTGACCGTTTCGTCCCTCTTCGTTACCGGCAAAGGTCAGGTTCCCGGTCACATCCGAACGACGGGTCACAACCGCCGTATGATCCTGTTCCCGGCCGGCAAACAGGGCACCTACTTTGGCTCCCAGTGCCCGCGAGATACGGATCAGTACGCCCAGTGATGCATTCGTCTCGTTTTTTTCGATTTTATCCAGTTTTTCCGTGCTGATTCCCGCCCGCGCAGAGAGTTCCTCCAGCGAGATCCCGTTTTCTTCACGGAGTTGACGGATGATGCGACCGATGATTGCTAACATACGTTCTGTTTTGCTTGAACAAAGTTGGCGAAATAAAACGGGATTTACAACAGAAACGGTCTTTATCCTGCGTCGGATAAAGACCGTTTCTGTTATCGGGATCGGGAGGGAATGGGTGTTAGTGCTGCGGTTGAACGACTTTGAGCCGTTCGCCGGCAGCCTCTTTCACCATCTCTTTCCACTCTTCGCTGTAGCCCGGGAAGTCAGGCGAGGCCGGGATACCACGACCGTTGCCGTTGTCCATGAACACCCCTTCGGATACCTCTTTCTTCACGTTCCCGTCGATGTATTTCACCAGCAGGTAACGATCCAGCTCAACCCAGGTTTGGAAGAGCCGCTGGGCGGTGTTGACCGAATAGTCGGTCAGGAAGTTGACTGCCAGTTCGGGATTCTGTTTGTAGAGCATCTCGGCAGCGGCATCAACAGCAGCCTGCTCGGCAAAACAGCGGTCTTCGAAGCGGTTCATGGCCCGTTCAACGTCGGGGTGAATGATGTTGTAGCGGCTGTATGCGAAGTTGGTCACACGGTTCACCACCCAGAACATCGACGTTTCGGAATAGGTGGTCATGTTGCCGTTCCCCGATTCGTAAGCGTGCGGAATGCGGTTCGTGCAGCAGTAGATCGGAGTCAGCGGCGAACTGTCGGTATCGTCCACACCGAACCAGAGCACACCGCCTACCGGATCGGGCAGCCAACTGCGGCATTCGCCGACGTACCACCAGCCGGTCTGCTGGGTGGCAATGGCACGTTCGTTGGTAAACTCTTCATCGCCGACCTTGAAGGTCATCGGACGCCAGCGATAGGGCACTTTGAAGGGACCGGCCCCCGGATCGCAGGTCATGTCCAGTTCAGTGCCTTCGAAGTGGTTGCGCATGAATTCGGCCACATCCTTTACGGTCAGTTTCCGATTCGGGGTAACCCACAGCGGCAGACGGTTCTTGGGATTCTTACCCGTAACATGGTCCAGATATTTGTCCATCCCCTCGGTCACCTGACGGAACAC
This sequence comes from Millionella massiliensis, assembly GCF_900104655.1. Lineage (GTDB taxonomy): Bacteria > Bacteroidota > Bacteroidia > Bacteroidales > Rikenellaceae > Rikenella > Rikenella massiliensis. The sequence continues at coordinate 361,269 of NZ_FNWD01000002.1, forward strand.
GCTCCACACACGGGCTTCGCATCCGCGCATCGAACTGTAATCCATCGGATTGTACACGGCTGCAAAGTCAAAATCCTTATCGCTGCCGTTATAGAGACCCTGTTCGCGGGCAAACGAGATTACGTCCGGCGAATAGATGCAATTTTCGGGATCGTCGAGCGGGAAGGTGGTGATACGGGCCTGGTTGGCGTGAGCCGAGATAGCTCCGTCCGGAATACGGCGAGCCACCCATACGGCACCTTTGTTCGCATTTTTGCCATCGACCATTTTCACCCCTTTGCCAATGATTTCGAGCACCCACACTTCGTTCGGGTCGGCAATCGAGATCGATTCGCCCGACGAGGCATAGCCGTATTCCGCAACCAGCTCGGTCATCACTTTCAGCGCTTCACGTGCGGTTTTAGCGCGTTGCAGAGCGATGTACATCAGCGAACCGTAGTCGATAATGCCATGCGGATCGACCAGCTGCGATAGCCCGCCCCAGGTGCTTTCGCCGATGAGCAGCTGGTGCTCGTTCATATTGCCCACCACGGAGTAGGTGTGGGGTGCCTGGGGAATCTCGCCGAGCAGTTTTCCGGTGTCCCATTCGTAGACCTTCATCATCGTTCCTGCCGGATAATCGCCGGCGGGGCGGTAGTAAAGCTCGCCATAAAGGGTGTGGGAATCGGCCGAATAGCTGATCATGGTCGAACCCGTTTTCGAGGCTCCTTTCGTGACGAGAATGTTGGTACAAGCCACTGCACTCTGCTGTACCAGCAGCGCTCCGGCCAGCAAGGCCGCTAAAAGTTTTGGTTTCTTCATTTGTATGGTGTAAATTTGTTTTGTTTCGGCTGTCACACAGCCCCGCCTGAAGCGGAGAACGACAAATATAAAAATTTTTCTGAACAGAATGGGAAAGATAGCAGACAATCTGACCCGCATCCGGGAATCTCTGCCGGAACAGGTAACTTTGGTGGCCGTATCGAAGTTCCATCCGGTCGAGGTACTGAGGGAGGCCTACCAGGCCGGACAACGTATCTTCGGCGAAAGCCGCCCGCAGGAGCTGACCGCCAAATATCAGGAGTTGCCCAAAGATATCGAGTGGCACATGATCGGTCACCTGCAGACCAACAAAGTCAAATACATCGCTCCGTTCGTTGCATTGATCCATTCGGTCGATTCGCTGAAACTGGCTCAGACGATCGACAAAGAGGCCGCTAAAGTCGGACGTACGATCGATGTGCTGTTGCAGTTGCACATTGCCCAGGAGGAGACCAAATTCGGATGGGACGCCGCTGAATTGGAACATTTTTTGCAGAATGGCGAATTGACCGCCCTGGAACACATCCGCATCCGCGGACTGATGGGGATGGCCTCACTGACCGACGATATGGAACAGGTGCGAAACGAGTTCCGAACCCTGCATAACGATTTTGTAACGTTTCGGGAAAAATATCTGCCCGCCATGGACGTTCTATCGATGGGCATGTCGGGCGACTACTCGCTGGCTATCGAAGAGGGTGCCACCATGGTGCGTATCGGCAGCAGCATTTTCGGAGCCCGCGAATATTGACGAACAACGAATTTTAAACCCCACAACAAACCAAAATAACCAACTATGGACAGAATCAAAACGAAATACCTCGGACTGGAACTGAAAAGCCCCGTCATCCTGAGCAGTTCGGGTCTCACCTCGACTCTGCAACGCATTCAGGAGGCCGAAGCGGCCGGTGTCGGCGCCGTCGTGCTGAAGTCGATCTTCGAGGAGCAGATCATGAGCGAAGTGGCCCACGTGGATAGCTACAGCGACTATCCCGAGGCGGCCGATTACGTTCGCGCATACGTCAAGGACAACAGCCTCACGCAATATCTGGACCTGATTCGCGAAGCCAAACAGAAGTGCGAAATTCCGATCATCGCCAGCATCAACTGTCACCAGGCCGGCGAATGGGTCAACTACGCCCGAGTCATCGAATCGGCCGGTGCCGACGCCCTCGAGTTGAACATCTTTCTGCTGCCGACTGACAAGGAAACCTCGTCGGAAGCGATTGAACGCAAGTATTTGGAGATTATCACGCAGGTCAAAGAGGCTATTACCATTCCGCTGTCGGTCAAACTCGGAGCCGGATTCACCAATCCGCTGGCCATCGTTCGTGAAATCTACTACCGCAATGTTCCGGGCGTGGTACTCTTCAACCGCTTCTATCCGACAGACATCGATATAGAAAAACTGACGGTTCGCGCCGGCGACATCTTCAGCCAACCGTCCGAACTCTCGAACGTACTGCGCTGGACCGCACTCGTCAACGGTTCGCTGCCCCTGATCGACATTGCCGTATCGACCGGCGTACACTCCGGGGCGGATGCGGTGAAAGCTATGCTGGCCGGAGCCTCGGCCGTTGAAATCGCCAGCGTCGTGTACGAAAAAGGGTTGCCCGTGGTGGGCGAAATCAACGCCTTTGTATGCGACTGGATGCGTCGCCACGATTTCCAGACCACTTCCGACTTCATCGGGCGCATGAATGCCAAGAACATTCCCAACCCAGAACTGTACGAGCGTACTCAATTCATGAAATACTTCTCGAATCACGAGTAACTCACCACTTCTTAACATGCGTAACGCGGGATGCTGAAAACAGCACCCCGCGTTTGTTTTATGTCTGGAGAGATACACCTCTTCTTGTGTAAAGCGCTTTTGACAGGAAGTCGTGTGAGTTTTGATCCGAAAAAATTCCCATTGACCAGCATTTACTCCAAAGAGGGCATAATTTTTGTTCTTAGAAAATGACAAGTTTCAAAAGAAAATCCCATCTTTGTTAATGTCTAATACCAACCCAAGCATGCAGCAGACAAAAGATGTAGTCATCCGATTCTCAGGCGATTCGGGTGACGGAATGCAACTGACCGGGACGCTGTTCAGCGATACCTCGGCCCTGGGCGGAAACAGCATCGCCACCTTCCCCGACTATCCGGCCGAAATTCGCGCTCCACAGGGAACGCTGGCCGGAGTTTCCGGATTCCAGGTACATATTGGCAGTGAAAAAGTGCTCACTTCGGGCGACTACTGCGACCTGCTCGTCGCCATGAACCCCGTGGCACTTCGTGCCAACCGCAAATGGCTCAAAAAGGGAGCCACCATCATTGTCGACGCCGACAGTTTCACCGAAGCGGCAGTCGTGAAAGCCGGGTACGAAACCCTCGATCCCTTCGCCGAACTCGGTATCGCCGACTACAACATTATCCGCGCGCCGATTACCTCCATGACCAAAGATGCGCTGGCCGAAACGGGACTCGATGCCAAAGCGGCGCACAAATGTAAAAACATGTTCGCACTGGGCGTCTGCTTCTGCCTTTACGATATGCCCCTCGAACATACCGAAAACTATCTGCGACGGAAATTCGCCAAGAAACCGGCCGTTGCCGAAGCAAACGTCCTCGCTCTTAAGGCCGGCTTTAACTACGCATCCAATACTCATATCTTCGCGACCACCTATCAGGTGCCCGCGGCCAAGCTTCCCAAAGGGATCTACCGGACCATTTCGGGCAACGTGGCGACCGCATGGGGTCTGATGGCCGCTTCAGAAAAATCGGGACGCCCCCTCTTCTGCGGTTCCTATCCCATCACACCCGCCACTGCCATTCTGGAAGAACTGGCCAAACGAAAAGACCTCGGCGTGAAGACCTTGCAGGTCGAAGACGAAATCGCCGGTATCTGTACCGCCATCGGTGCGTCGTTTGCCGGTAATCTGGGGGTAACGACCACCTCCGGTCCCGGCCTCTCGTTGAAAAGCGAAGCCCTCGGGTTGGCCGTCATGACCGAACTGCCGCTGGTACTGGTCGATGTGCAGCGTGGCGGTCCCTCGACCGGTCTGCCCACCAAGACGGAACAGGCCGATCTCTACCAAGCCCTCTGGGGACGAAACGGGGAGTGCCCGCTGGTAGTGATGGCTGCCAGCACCCCGTCCGGATGCTTCGATGCAGCATTCACAGCAGCCAAAATCGCCATGGAACACATGACACCCGTGATTCTGCTCTCCGACGGCTACATCGCCAACGGCTCCGAAGCTTGGAAAATCCCCTCCATGAGCCAGTACCCCGAGATCCATCCTCCTGTGGTGACCGAAGCACCCGAAGGTGGCTTCATGCCCTACAAACGCGATCCGGAGAAACTCTCGCGCAGTTGGGCGCTCCCCGGGTCCCCCGGATGCGAACACCGTTTGGGTGGTCTGGAGAAACTGGACGTCAAGGGCAGTCTCTCGCACGATCCGCTCAACCACCAGAAGATGGTCAACCTGCGTGCCGAAAAGGTGGCCCGCGTTGCCAACTACATCCCCGAGCAGGAGGTATATGGCGATAAAACGGGTGACCTGCTGGTCGTAGGGTGGGGCGGCACATTCGGCCCGCTTCGCACCGCCGTCGACATCATGCGTGCCGAAGGCAAACGCGTCTCGCACTGCCACTTCAACTATATCAACCCGCTGCCGCGCGGCGTCGAAAAGATCTTCTCGAAGTTCAAGAAGATCGTAGTCTGCGAACTGAACATGGGACAATTCGCCGACTACCTGCGTACCCGTTTCCAGCAATTCACCTATCTCCAACACAATAAAGTCCAGGGGCTGCCCTTTACCGTGGTCGAACTGACCGAACACTTCCGCGCCCTTGTAGACGACAATAAATAGCCGACCGCCATGATACGATACACACCGAAAGATTTCAAGAGCGACCAGGAGGTCAAATGGTGCCCCGGATGCGGCAACCACTTTATCCTGAACGCCGTGACCAAAGCGCTGCCCGAAGTGGCCGAAGCGCTCAACTACCAGCACCAGCGATTCACCTTCGTGTCGGGGATCGGCTGTTCGTCGCGTTTCCCGTATTACGTCCACACCTACGGCTTCCACGGCATTCACGGACGTGCCGCCGCCATCGCCACGGGCGTCAAGGTGGCCAACCCGACCCTCTCCGTGTGGGAGGTGACCGGCGACGGCGATGCGCTGGCCATTGGCGGGAACCACTTTATCCATGCCATCCGCCGCAACATCGACATCAATATCATGCTCTTCAACAACCAGATTTACGGTCTGACGAAAGGGCAGTATTCACCCACCTCGCCGCTTGGCAAAGTGACCAAAACATCGCCCTACGGCACAGTCGAACACCCCTTCTCGCCGGGTGAGATCGTGCTCGGTGCACGCGGCACCTTCTTTGCCCGCACGATCGATGTGGATGTGAATCTGACCAAGGACTGTCTGGTGGCAGCCGCCAAAAACGACGGCGCCTCGGTTGTCGAAATACTTCAGAACTGCGTTATCTTCAACGACAAGGCGTACGACTATTTCCTGAACAAGGAGGTGCGCGACGACATGACCATCGTGCTGAAACACGGCGAGCCGATGATTTTCGGCAAGAACCGCGACAAGGGGCTGATTCTCGACGGCCTCAAATTGAAGGTGGTCAAGATCGGAGAAAACGGTATTACCCGTTCGGACATCCTCGTGCACGATGCCCAGGAGCCCAACCCCGGGATCCACATGATGCTCGTGAACATGAAAGCTCCCGACATGCCGGTTGCACTAGGGGTAATCCGTGCCGTTAAAGACCACACCTACGACGACCAGGTGCGTGACCAGTTGATCGAAGTGCGCATGCGGGCCAAGATCTTCAACATGGATCAGCTGCTGCATAGCGGCGAAACCTGGGAGGTCAAATAGCGCACGTTGCTTTATCTTGCAAAGAAGGTCGGGCCCTCGTTTGAGGACCCGACCTTTTTATTGTGCCGCTCTCCATCAAAAAGATGGAACGGACTAATGTGATGATTGGTTAGCGTCTACCGCCGCGTTGCTGTTGCTGTTTGCGGAGGGCTTCCTGCTGACGCTGCATCTCTTCGAGACGCATCTGCCATTTCGACTTTTTCACCGGTTTTTTGGTGTTCTCCATCATCTGAGCATGGAGTTTCTTGTCGTCTACCATCGAGCGGAAGGCATAGGTCTGACCGATGGTGATGATATTGGCCAGCAGGTAGTAGTAGCACAAACCGGCAGAGTAGTTGTTGAACCACACGAGCAACAGAATCGGCATCAGGTAAAGCATCATGAACTTCATGCCGGGCATCTGCTGGTTGCTCATACCGGCCGACTGTGAGTAGTTGATTTTCGACACGATGTACAGCGACAGGGCCATCAACAGGGCAAACAGACTGATGTGGTCACCGTAGAACGGGATGCTGAATCCGTCGGGGAAGGTCCAGATGCTGTCGTAGGACGAAAGGTCATCGGCCCACAGGAACGACTTGCCGCGCAACTCGATCGAAGCGGGGAAGAAACGGAACATCGCGATCAGAATCGGGAACTGAATCAGCAGCGGCAGGCAGCCCCCCATGGGGTTCACGCCGGCAGCCTTGTAGAGCTGCATCATGGCCTGCTGTTTCTTCATAGCATCCTCCTTCTTGGGATACTTCTCGTTCAGTTTGTCGATGTCGGGCTTCAGGAGCCGCATTTTGGCCGTCGAGAGGTACGATTTGTAGGTGAGCGGGAAGATGATCAGTTTGATAAGCACCGTCAGGATCAGAATCACGATACCGAAGTTGGCAATATAGCTGCCCAGGAAGTCGAATACCGGGATGACGACATAACGGTTGATCCAGCCGATGATCCACCATCCGAGCGGTACGAGTTTCTGGAACTCCAGATCGTCGTATTTTTTCAGCACCGAGAATTTGTTGGGGCCAAAGTAGAACTGGAGGTTATACTCCGCAGTAGCGGGAGTGTAGGGAAGTACCAGTGACGCCGAGAAGTCCTTGATGTTGGAGTCGGTCGGTTTGAAGGTGTTGAATTTCAAGTCGGCCGAGGAGAAGTTGTCCTGGGCGACGACGATCGACGAGAAGAATTGCTGTTTGAAGGCTACCCACTGCACTTTGGTCGTAACGTCCTCTTCTTTGAGGCCCGTCGACATGCCGAGCTCTTCGATCGAGGTCTCGCCAGGATACTTATAGGCGATGGTGGTGTAGTTGTTCTCGTTGTCGAACCCTTTTTCCTGCTGCGGCGCTACGATGTTCCATCCGACTTGCACATCGGGCTGATTCGGTGCGATCTTTCCTTTGAAATGGGAGAGATCGACCTTCATGTCCATCATGTAGTTGTCGGGACGGATCGCGTAGCGATACTCCAGATATGAGGTCGAATCGGCATACAGGCGGTAGGCGATGGAAGTGTCGGAAACGGCCTGCTTCGCAAAGTAAAAATCTGCCGTATTGATCTGTTCGGGGGCAAAAAGATTCAGATTGAACCGCGAGCCGGTCTCGGTGAAGAGCATCAGCGGATCGCCGTTGTATTTCTTGTAATCTTTCAGTTCGACGGCTGCGATGCGGCCACCCTTGTTGGAAAAGGTGATCCGGAAGAGCTCATTTTCGAGCGTATGGAACTCTTCCGTGCCTTTGAGCTGAGCATCGTAAACGCTGCCGAGCAGTGAGGGTGCGGCAGCCTGGGCGGAAGAGTCTGCCGGAGTCAGGGCGCCGGACTGACCTGCCGCGAGGGTATCGACCGCTGAGGGGAGTGCCGGGGCATTGGCCAACGCAATTGAATCCTGTCGCTGTTGCTCCCGGAGCTTTTCGGTGTACTGTTTGTTGTTGTACCAGCTGAATCCGAAGAGGATCACGCCGATCACCAACAAACCGATGAGTGTGTTCTTGTTCATCTATGCGAGTCTATTTCTGCTTGTTTTCCTGATATTCAAGGGCCGCTTTCACGAAAGCCACGAAGAGCGGGTGGGGATTGACAACGGTACTTTTGTATTCGGGATGGTACTGTACGCCGACGAACCAGGGGTGATCCTGCACTTCGACAACTTCCACCAGATTGGTCTCAGGATTGATCCCGGTGGCAATCATGCCGGCCTCTTCGAGTGCTGCCTTGTACTTGTTGTTGAATTCATACCGATGGCGGTGGCGTTCGCTGATGTTGGCTTTACCGTATGCCTGGTAGGCGTGCGATCCCTCCATCAGGGTACACGGGTAGGCTCCCAGACGCATCGTGCCGCCTTTTTCGGTGATGCCTTTCTGTTCTTCCATCAGGTCGATCACGGGATCGGGCGTTGCACCGGTTTCGGTCGAGTTAGCCTCCGTAAGACCAAGCACGTTGCGGGCGTATTCGATCACGCTGCACTGCATCCCGAGGCAGATACCCAAGAAGGGAACCCGATTTTCGCGGGCGTATTTTACTGCCGTGATTTTGCCTTCGAGTCCACGGTGGCCGAAGCCCGGGGCGACCAGAATACCGCATTTGTCACCCAGCATTTCACCGACGTTTTCGGGCGTGATCTTTTCTGCGTTCACGTACTGGAGTTTCACTTTCACATGGTTCGTGGCACCGGCATGAACAAAGGCTTCGCTGATCGATTTGTAGGCGTCGGGGAGTTCGGTGTATTTACCGACGAGGGCAATCTTAACTTCGCCTTTATCGGGGTGTTTGACGCGATTGACAAAGTCACGCCATTTTTCGAGGTCGATGGGTCGTTCGCTGTCGAGCCCGAGTTTGCGCAGCGCTACGGTGTCGAACTGCTGCTCGAGCATCATCAGCGGCACTTCGTAGATGGTCGGTACGTCGAGCGAAGCAACCACCGCATCGGGATCGACGTTACAGAACAGTGCTACTTTGCGTTTCACCTCCTCGGTGATGGGCATTTCGGAGCGGAGCACCAGGATATCAGGCTGCAACCCGTTTTCCTGCAGGGCCTTGACCGAATGCTGAGTCGGTTTGGTTTTGAGTTCGCCGCTGGCCCGCATATAGGGGATCAAAGTCAGGTGAACGACGAGCGTGTTTCGGAAGCCCAATTCGTAGCGCAACTGACGCACCGATTCGATGTAGGGCAGCGATTCGATATCGCCGACCGTACCTCCGATTTCGGTGATTACCACGTCGTACTGATTCTTAGTCCCAAGCAACTGGATGCGACGTTTGATTTCGTCTGTGATGTGGGGAATGACCTGTACGGTCTTGCCGAGGAACTCGCCGCGACGCTCTTTGTTGATGACGCTCTGGTAGATACGTCCGGTAGTCACGTTGTTGGCCTGCGAGGTGGGACGTCCCAGGAAACGTTCGTAGTGTCCCAGGTCAAGGTCAGTCTCTGCACCGTCTTCCGTAACGTAGCATTCGCCGTGTTCGTAAGGGTTGAGCGTACCGGGGTCGACATTGATATACGGGTCGAGTTTCTGAATCGTAACCGAATAGCCTCTGGCTTGCAACAGTTTGGCCAATGAGGCGGCGATAATACCCTTGCCAAGCGAGGAGGCGACGCCGCCGGTTACGAAAATGTATTTGGTGTGTGATTTCATAGGGCTATGATTACTCCTGTTCCGTCGTTTGAGTGGTAGTTTGTTCTTCGGATGCAATGGCTTCGCTGCTTTCTGCAGCGGGGGCATTTTCAGCCGGGGTCTGAGTCTCTTCGGTTGCCGGTTTTGCGGCGGGTTCAGCCGCAGTTGCGGTCTCGGGATTGTCGATCAACCGGATCTTTTCGAGCATCATGTTGATCTGTTCTTTGGCCCGCGCAATCTTGCTCTGCACCTCTTTCATGAGTGCTTCGGCATTTTTCGAATGGGCGAAGAAACCGATGTTGTTTTCCCAAATCTGGATATCGCTTTCGATCTGGCGAATCTTGTTATAGATGCGTTCGCGTTCCTGATTGAGTTTGCGGCTGCCGCCTTCCTGAATCTTGGACACCTTATCGCGGAAGTTGCGGATGTGACGTTCACGTTCTTCGCCACGCAACAGGTCGAACAGACCGTCCACAACCTTGCGGTACTCGGCCTGAATGGCCTCTTTCTTCTTGATCGGCACAAACCCGATCTCAGCCCAGCGACGCTGATACTCCTTGATTACGTCGAACGTAAGGTCGGCTTTATCCTGCAGCCGTTGGCGCATTTCGTCGAGCAGCGACTGTTTTTGGGCCAGGTTTTCGGCATATTGGTTATCCTGATTACCGAAGTGTTCGGCCTTCCGGGCAAAGAATTTGTCACTTGCCGCGCGGAAACGTTTCCAAACCTGTTCGGAGTGTTTGCGCGAGGTAGCGCCGATCTCTTTCCACTTTTTCTGAAGGGCGATCAACGCATCGGTAGCGGCTTTCCAGTCTTCGCTATCCTGCAAAGCCTCAGCCTGAACACAGAGGTCGATTTTGGCCTGAAGATTATCGGCGATTTCGCTCTTCATGTTCTGGTAGAAGGCACGTTTGGCCTCGAAGAACTTGTCGCAGGCGCTGCGGAAACGTTCGTAGATTTTGGTATTGTCTTTCTTGGGGGCAAAGCCGATCGTTTTCCAGACTTTCTGAATTTCGATGATCTGTTCCGATGCGGCATTCCACTCCTTGTGGGAGGTAAAGGCTGACTCGGCAAGCTCTTCGACTTTCTGGCAGAGTTCGGTTTTCAGAGCCAGATTCTGTTTCTGTTCGGCTTTGATACCTTCGAAATACTCCTGATGGCGTTTGTTGATTTGGGTGCTGGCCGCTTTAAACCGTTCCCAAAGGGCATCCTTGAATTCGGGAGCCACGGGACCGATCTCGCGCCACTGGTCGTGGAGTTTCTGGAGTTTATGGAAGGCGTTGGTGGCCGACGGATCGAGCATTAGTGCTTCGGCCTCTTCGGCGAGTTCGGTTTTAGCCTCGTAGTTCTTCTTGAGATCGAGGTCACGCAGCTCTTTGTTGATTTTGATGTAGTTGTAGAAGTTTTCCACGTGATGGTGGTAGGTCTCCCACAGGTCTTTGCTCTTGTCCTGCGGCACAAGACCGGCATCTTTCCAGCGTTGCTGCAGTTCGCGGAAGGTATTGAATGTCTGGCCGAGGGTTTCGTTACCGTTGACCAGTTCTTTCAGCTCTTCGATAATCTGGAGTTTGGCTGCGTAGGCACGTTCCTTCTCCTGTTCGGATTGGTTGATAAAGGCGTCCCGTTTTTCGCGATAACGGGTCAGGAGGGCTTTGAAACGGGCTTCGTTGTCGTTTTCGGCGGGTTTGAACGCTTCGGGATCACCGCCTGCGGCAAGAAATTCGGCCCGTTGTGCTTCGATGTCGGCGCGTCCGGCTTTGTAGAAGGCGATTTTGACGGCTTCGACGTCGCTACGCAGGTTTTGGATCGGCCGTTCTTCGAGCATTTTCGAGAGCAGGTCGATCAGTTCCGCCTGGGTCTTGCCCGCATAGGGGTTGACCGGCGCTACGGTTTCCGCCTCTTCGCCGGTGGTTTCCGGAGTTTCGGCAGACGGGGTAGTCTCCTGGGTAGTTTCGACAGCCTCTTCTTCGGCCGCAGGGGCGACTTCGACGGTCTCTTCCTGGGGTTGAGCGGCAGCGGCTTCGAACTGCTCGTCCCGGGTCTCGGGAGCCTGAGCTGAGATAGAACCTTGACTTTCCATAGTGTTCAGGTTGTTAGGGGGTTGCACAATCAAAATGCCCGCTTCTCCGAAGAATCCTGCTCATAAGCCCTCCGGAAAATGCGGGCATCGAAAAACGTTTTTACAAAATTAGGAAGTTTTTTCCCTTTTCTCAAATTTTTTCGTCGTCTGGCTGCGGTGTTTGGCCCGTTCGGCCTCGACTTTGTCGAGAATGGGTTTCAGGTAGCGACCCGTGTAGCTGTCGGCGCACTCGGCAATCTGCCGCGGCGTACCCTGAGCCAGCAGACGACCGCCGCCTTCGCCCCCTTCGGGACCGATGTCGATCAGGTGATCGGCCACCTTGATGACGTCGAGGTTGTGTTCGATAACAATCACCGTATTGCCTTTGTCCACCAGTTTGTTCAACACGCCGAGCAGCACGCGAATGTCTTCGAAGTGGAGCCCGGTGGTGGGTTCGTCGAGGATGTAGAGGGTGCTGCCGGTATCCTTGCGCGAGAGTTCGGCCGAGAGTTTGATGCGCTGACTTTCGCCGCCGCTGAGGGTCGTGCAGGGCTGTCCGAGCCGCAGGTATCCGAGCCCAACATCCTGTATCGCCTTGAGCTTTTGATGGATGGTCGGTACGTGTTCGAAAAACTCGACGGCCTGATTGACGGTCATGTTCAGCACCTCGTCGATATTCTTTCCCTTGTATTTCACCTGAAGCGTTTCGCGGTTGTAACGGTGGCCGTTGCAGGCCTTGCAGGTGACGTAAACGTCGGGCAGGAAGTTCATCTCGATGGTCTGCACGCCGGCGCCGCGGCACTCTTCGCACCGGCCGCCCTTCACGTTGAACGAGAACCGTCCGGCCTTGTAGCCGCGAATCTGCGCATCGGGCGTAGCCTCGAAAAGCTTGCGGATGTCGCCGAAGACGTTGGAGTAGGTGGCCGGATTGCTGCGCGGGCTGCGGCCGATGGGCGACTGGTCGACAATCACCAGTTTGTCGATATTTTCAATCCCCTCGATGCGGTCGTAGGGCAGAGGTTGGTCGAACGACCGGTAGAGTTCGCGGCTGAGCGCCGGACGCAGGGTCTGGTTGATGAGGGTCGATTTGCCGCTGCCGCTCACGCCGGTCACCACGATGAATTTACCGAGCGGAAACTGTACGGTGATATTTTTGAGGTTGTTCCCCCGGGCACCGATGACGGTCAGGAATTTGCCGTTCCCGGGGCGGAGGGTTTCGGGTACGTCAATCGACCGCCGACCGGTGAGGTAGTCGGTCGTAAAGGTGTGCGTTTTGAGCACCTGGTCGAGCGTGCCGACGGCCGAGATTTCGCCCCCCTTGCGTCCTGCGGCGGGACCCACATCGACAATCCAGTCGGCCGATTCGATCATCTCCTGATCGTGCTCCACCACGATGACGCTGTTCCCGGCATCCCGCAGCTGACGCAGCGAATTGATCAGTTTGATGTTGTCGCGCTGATGCAGTCCGATGCTGGGTTCGTCGAGAATATAAAGCACATTGACCAGTTTGGAACCGATCTGCGTGGCCAGCCGGATACGCTGGCTTTCGCCGCCGCTGAGCGTGCGCGACGAGCGGGAGAGCGACAGGTATCCCAGCCCGACATCCATCAAAAAACGGAGCCGTTCGCGGATCTCCTTGAGGATATCCCGCGCGATGGCCTGTTGTTTCTTGTTGAGCCGCGTTTCGATGCCGTCGAACCAGGCGGTCAGCTCTTCGATGCTCATGGCCGACAACTCGGCGATATTTTTACCGTCGATTTTGAAGTAGAGCGAATCCTCCTTCAGACGGGTCCCGTGACACACGGAGCAGGGGCGACGCTCCACATACTGTTCCTTCCACTTGGCCCCCTTTTCGCCTTCTTCGGCCTGTGCCTCGAGGTAGGCGATCACCCCCTCCCATGCGGTCATGTAGCTGCTGCCGGCTCCGGACTGTGCCTTGATGCGCAACGGCGTGGCATCGCCATAGAGCAGGGCATTCATGGCCTCTTCGTCCAGTTCGTCGAGCGGCGTGTCGAAGGTAAAGTCATAGCGCTGGGCCAACGCGGAGATCTTGTTGAAAATCATATTGGTTTTCGGTTTGCCGAGCGGTTGGATACCGCCGCGGTTGATCGATTTGCTGCTGTCGGGGATGATGCGCGAAATGTCGAAAACAGTCTCTTCGCCGAGCCCGTTGCAATGGGGACAGGCTCCCTGCGGCGAGTTGAACGAGAAGGTGTGCGGCGCCGGTTCGTTGTACGAAATGCCGGTCGTGGGGCACATCAGGTTACGGCTGTAGAACCGCGCCTCGCCGGTTTCGTAATCGGCCACCATCATGGTGCCTTTCCCTTGCTGCATCGCCTCTTCGAGGCTCTTCTTGATGCGGGTCTGCGCTTCGGGCTCGGCCACCATCCGGTCGATCACCAACTCGATGTGGTGGATTTTGTAGCGGTCGAGGTGCATTCCGCTGTGCAGTTCCACAATCTCACCATCGATGCGGGCATAGAGGTAACCCTTTTTAATCATCGTGGCGAAAAGTTCGCGGTAGTGTCCCTTGCGTCCTTTGACTACGGGGGCGAGCAGGGCGATGCGCCGTCCGCGGAACCGTTCTACGATCAGTTCCGTAATCTTCTGATCGCTGTAATGGACCATCTCTTCGCCGGTGGCTTTGGAGTAGGCGATCGAAGCGCGGGCAAAGAGCAGACGCAGAAAGTCGTTGATTTCGGTGACGGTGCCGACGGTCGAGCGGGGGTTGCGTCCGGTAGTCTTCTGTTCGATCGAGATGACGGGACTCAGCCCCGTGATCTTATCGACATCGGGGCGCTCCAGGGTGCCGAAAAATTGCCGGGCGTAGGCGCTCAGCGTTTCGAGGTAGCGGCGCTGCCCCTCGGCGTATATCGTGTCGAAGGCGAGCGACGACTTTCCCGAGCCGGACAGACCGGTGATGACGGTCAGTTTGTTGCGGGGTATGACGACATCCACGTTTTTAAGGTTGTGGACGCGCGCTCCTTCGACGATGATCTGATCGTTGTTATTTTCCATTTTCTCTGAATCCTTCGGTCGGCACCATCACGGTGTAGGTCGCACCGCCCTTGTTGGCATACTCGTAGCTCCGAATCCACGGGTTGAGTATCCGCAACACTTTGTAGTTGGTGCCGTGTTTGGCGGCGAAGGCCGACCAGTCGATGTTCTGTTCGCTGATGGTCACTTCCTTGTAGTTTTCGAACGGCGGAAGGTAATCTTTCTTGCGAAGCTGGAAACCGTATTTGCCGGGATTTTCGACCAACAGTTTGAACGACAGGATGCGGTAAACGTAGCGCATCGTTTCGTCGGGCAGGAAGAGGTCGTAATAGGATTTCACTCCCTGGATATTCATCCGTCGGCTGACACCGGCCTGTCCGGCGTTGTACGACGCGGCGGCGAGGGTCCAATTACCATAACGTTCGTAGGCGTCCCGCAGGTATTTGCAAGCGGCTTCGGTCGAACGTACCACGTGGAAACGCAGGTCGACGTTGCTGCCGGTCTCGACGCCATAGTCCTTGGCGGCCGAGGACATCAACTGCCAAAGTCCAGAGGCCCCGGCCGGAGATACCGTATTGGGGTCGAGGCCGCTCTCGGCCATGCAGAGGTATTTGAAGTCCTCCGGAATGCCGTATTTCTTCATGATCGGTTCGATCACGGGAAAGTAGCGGGTGGTCATGCGCAGGGTGCGGAGCGTGCGCGAGTGCATGAACATCGTGACCGTCATTTCGCGTTCGAGTGCTTCGCGAACTTCGGCATATTCGAGCGGCACCTTTTCGCCGGCAAAGGTCAGATTGGCGGGCAGATCGGGAACAAAAACAGGCGATGCCGCATCGGGCACGTCCGACACGGTGGCCGGAAGGGGTTGGCCGCCGGTTCCCTGCTGGGCGCAGGCTGTGGTGACACCACCGGTCAGCAGTGCGGCGGAGAGCAGTAGGGTAATGGTTTTCATTTCGTCTCTAAAGTATATTATCCAACGCATTTTTGATGCTGATTATTTTGAGGAGGTCGAGTACGGTCAGTGCAATGAAGACGATCAGCATCCAACGCAGGAACTGGGTATTGATCCGCGTGGCGTACTTCGAGGCCACGTAAGCTCCGATTACGTTGCCGATGGCGTGTACGAAACCATAACCGTAGGCCACCTGTCCGTGGTACATGAAGACGGCCAGCGTGCACGGGATGTAGATCATCACGATAAAACTTTTGAGGGCGTTGGCCCGAATCACGTCGTAACCCATCCCCATGATGGTCAGCCCCATGATAACGTATCCCATCCCGATCTGAAAGGCGCCTCCGTAGAGCCCGACCAGAAAGAACCAGAAACAGTCGAGTTTTTTCACATCGCGGGGCGGTTTGCCATTCCCCTTCAGGATCCGGTTGGGGCTGAAAAGCAGTAGGGCCAGCAACAGAATCAGGATGGTCGAAAGAAGCATCACAAAGAGCGAGGGGTTGACCTGTGCAGCAAATTCAGCTCCGATCAGGGCTCCGAGGGCGGTCGGGATTCCGAGTTTCAATCCGACGGAAAAGTCCAGCAGGTGCTGTTTTCGGAAGTTGAACGCGGCAGCACCGACCTGAAACAGCACGGGCAGGCGGTTGGTACCGTTCGCGATACCGATAGGGAGCCCCAGGGCCGTATAAACCGAGATCGATACGGCGGCGGCAGCTCCGGCGAAGGTGTTGACCACCCCTACGAAAATGCCCGAACAGATCAGCAGTATAATGACCGAAAGGCTCACGACGATCTACTCCTCCGTCAAAGCATAGCTGTCGGCATCGAGGTGGGCCGGGAAACCTTTTCGGAAGGTCTCCAAAGCCTCCAGCGAGAGGGTGGCACTGGCCATACACTCGACCGAAGGCGTCGCTTCGGCAAGCGGCTGGCCCAGGTAGTCCAGGATGGCCGAATCGCCCGAATAGATGTTTTTCGGCTCCGTGCCACAACGGTTGACACCGATCACATAGGCCTGATTTTCGATGGCACGCGCCCGCAGCAGAGTGCTCCAGGCATAGCGACGCGATTCGGGCCAGCAGGCCACGTAAACCAGGACGTCGTAGTCCTGACGGTTGCGCGAGAAGACGGGGAAGCGCAGATCGTAGCAGATCAGCGGACAGATGCGGAATCCCTTGTAGTGGATGATCTGTCGCGAGTTGCCGCCCACATATTTTTCGTGCTCGCCGCCCATGCGGAACAGGTGACGTTTATTATAGGTAAGCCACACGCCGTCGGGCGCGAAGAAGAACAAACGGTTGAAATACCCCATCTCCGGCTCCGTCCGGCGAATGTGGTCGTGGATGGCGATGCTGGTGATGATGGCCTTTCCGCTGCTCACCGCCAGGTCGCGTATGGCGGTGACGATCTGTCCGTCCATCTCCTGAGCAATGGAGGCCGGATTCATGCTGAATCCCGTGGCGAACATCTCGGGCAGCACCACCAGGTCGGCATCACCCGCCTCGCGTTCGATCCACTCGGCCACTTTCCGACAATTTTCGGTCGGATTTTCCCATACAATATCCATCTGGAAGATGGCAACTTTCAGTTGTTTGTCCATGTCTGTCGAACTTCAAATTGAACGTATCGCGCAAAGTTACGCTTCCCGTGCCATTCCTGCAACGTCCGACAAGATTAATTTCATACGCAAACTTCGACGGAAAATTTTATCTTTGTCGCTGTAACCATACCGAGATAGATCTCCGAACTGATTTGATACGAGTAGCGAATTACAACCGGTTGACCATCGCGCGCGCGACTGACAACGGTCTTTACCTGGCTGACGACGAAGGAAAGGAAGTGCTGCTTCCGAACCGATACATCCCCAAAACATACAAGATCGGCGACCCGATCGAAGTTTTCATCTACACCGACTCGGAAGACCGGCTGGTAGCCACCACCGAGACCCCGAAAATCACAGAAGGAGGCATCGCCGCTCTTCAGGCCGTCGGTTTCAACTACCACGGGACCTTTCTGGACTGGGGTCTGCCCAAAGACCTCTTCGTGCCCAAACGGAACCAGCAGGCACCGATGCTGGTAGGGGAGTGGTACGTCGTGACGGTATATGTCGACAACGTCACAGGACGCGCCGTCGCCACCTCCAAACTCAATAAAATCATCAACAACGACGAAATCACCGTCCGCCCCAAAGAGGAGGTCGACATTCTGATCGCCGTGCGCAAGCCGAAAGGCTACCGCGTGGTCATCAACGACCGTCACTGGGGCATGTTGTACGACAATCAGATATTCACGGACGTCAAGTTGGGCATGCGCATGAAAGCCTACGTGCGCAAGATTGCCGACGACCACCGCATCGACGTGTCGCTCCAGCAGGAGGGATTCGACCAGGTCAAGATCGCCGCGCAGGAGATTCTGAAGATGCTCGACGAGGCCAACGGCACCCTGCCCGTGGGCGACAAGTCCGACCCCGAAGAGGTGCGCCTGCTGACCGGGATGAGCAAAAAAATCTTCAAACGCGCCGTGGGATACCTGATGAGCCGCGGCGTAGTGGCCAACGGAGATACGACCACCAAACGGATCGAGATGAAAAATATTTAACAATCCCGTTCGCCGTTACACCGATTTTTGTACCTTTACACGCCGGAACCCTCCGGACCAGCACCTCTTCCGGGCCCCAGCGCTCGACGAAGGGGTTTTCCGTGTGTTGGCATATTACTTTTACAAAAGACAACCATAAATGAAAGTTGACGTAGTTCTC
Source organism: Millionella massiliensis (assembly GCF_900104655.1). GTDB lineage: Bacteria > Bacteroidota > Bacteroidia > Bacteroidales > Rikenellaceae > Rikenella > Rikenella massiliensis. Next base: position 379,315 of record NZ_FNWD01000002.1, read on the forward strand.
GGCCTGCAATGGGGCGACGAAGGAAAAGGAAAAGTCGTGGACGTTCTGACGCCCGATTATCAAGTCATCGCCCGCTTCCAAGGCGGTCCGAATGCCGGACACTCGCTGCACTTCGCAGACAAAGTCCACGTACTCCGCTCCATCCCCTCGGGCATTTTCCGCGATAACGCCATCAATATCATCGGCAACGGCGTGGTGCTTGACCCCGTGATGTTCGCCCAGGAGATCGGCGAACTCGAACAACTGGGCGTCGATGTGACCGCCAAAATCCGCATCGCCAAAAAAGCCCACCTGATTCTGCCCACCCACCGGATGCTCGACGCCGCCAGCGAAGCCGCCAAAGGCAAATCCAAAATCGGCTCCACCCTTCGCGGCATCGGCCCCACCTATATGGACAAGACCGGCCGAAACGGTCTGCGCGTAGGCGACATCCTCTCGCCCTCGTTCATGGAACGCTACGAGAGACTCAAACAGAAACACGTCGCCATGCTGGCGCAGTTCGACTTCGAATACGACATCACCGAATACGAAGCACAGTGGTTCGAAGGGATCGAAACCCTCAAACGCTTTCCCATCATCGAATGCGAACACGAGACCAACCGACTGCTCAACAACGGTCAGGCCATCCTGGCCGAAGGTGCACAGGGCTCGCTGCTCGACGTCGACTACGGGACCTATCCCTTCGTAACCTCCTCGAACACCATCTGCGCAGGTGCCTGCATCGGACTGGGCGTCGCTCCCAACCGCATCGGCGAAGTGTACGGGATCTTCAAAGCCTACTGCACCCGCGTCGGCAGCGGTCCCTTCCCGACCGAACTCTTCGACCAGACCGGTAAAGACCTCCAGCAAATCGGTCATGAATTCGGTGCCGTGACCGGTCGCGAACGCCGCTGCGGCTGGCTCGACATGGTTGCCCTCAAATACAGCACCACCATCAACGGCGTAACGCAGCTCATCATGATGAAATCGGACGTGCTCAACACCTTCCCGACCATCAAAGTAGCCGTTGCTTACCGTATCGGCGACAAAGAGGTTACCGAGTTCCCCTACGAAACCAACGAAGAGATCACTCCGATCTACAAAGAGTTCGAAGGGTGGCAGTGTGACATCAACAAGATTCGCCGCTACGAAGACTTCCCGCGCCAGTTCAAGGAATATGTCGAATTCATTGAAAAAGAGACCGGCGTGCCCGTGAAGATCATCTCCGTCGGCCCCGACCGCGAAGAAACCATCGTTCGATAAAACGACCGTCCCGGACGGTTCACAGATAACCCAGAAAGCTAAAAACAAACCCGATTTTGTTTTTAGCTTTTTATTTATTACTTTCACCTTGTTATGAAAATTGCACTCATAGGTTACGGAAAAATGGGACACGAGATCGAGAAGATTCTCGTCTCCCGCGGACACACCCTCCCGCTGATTATCGACCAGGACAATACCGACCAGCTTACGGCCGAAAACCTGAACATATGCGACGTGGCCATCGAATTCACCACGCCCGCAACCGCATTCGACAACATCGTCACCTGCCTGAAGGCCGGCATCCCCACCGTCTGCGGCACCACCGCATGGCTCGACCGTCTGCCCGAAGTGACCGACCTCTGCCAGCAGACCTCCGGCGCCTTCTTCTACGCCTCGAACTACAGCATCGGCGTCAATATCTTCTTCGCCATCAACCGTCAGCTGGCCCGGATGATGAACCAGTTCCCCGAATACGACGTTACACTCAACGAAGTGCACCACGTACAGAAAAAAGACGCTCCCAGCGGTACCGCCGTCACCCTGGCTGAAGACATCCTTGCCGGCATCGACCGCAAAACCAGTTGGCACCTTGGCACCACCACCGACCGAGACAAACTCGAAGTGACCGCTCAGCGTCGCGCCATGGTTCCCGGCATCCACACCATCGTCTGGGAGTCCGATGCCGATACCATCACCATCGACCATAACGCCAAAAACCGCAGCGGGTTCGCCATGGGAGCCGTGCTGGCCGCCGAATACCTCGCCGACAAACGCGGCACAGGCAAAGTCTACGGCATGAAAGACCTGCTGGGCTTCTAACCCAAACCCCGACCTTACATGAAAAAAGCAATCGAGAAACTGCGCGAAATCTGGGGAAACAAGTGGGTCAAATTCTCCGTCGTGAGCGTGATCTACGTCCTCTGGTTCGTCGTGTGGACCCGGAACCTCCTTTGGCTGCTCGGTGTTGCCGTCATTTACGACATCTACATCAGCAAATATATCAACCGCATCTGGCTCGACCGGTACCGCGCCTACAAAAAGGAACACAAGGCCTTCCGCAAAACCATGGAGTGGGTCGAAGCGCTGCTCTTCGCCGTCGTGGTCGTCGTTCCGCTCAAGATCTACTTCTTCGGAATGTACGTCATTCCCTCTTCCTCCATGGAGCAGACCCTGCTCACGGGCGACTACATCTTTGTCAGCAAGCTCAGCTACGGCCCCAAGATGCCCAATACGCCGCTCTCATTCCCCTTTGTGCAAAACACCCTGCCGCTGACCAAAACCACCCCCTCCTACCTGGAGTGGATCCACTGGCCCTACAAACGGCTCGCCGGAACGGACAGCGTACGACGCGACGACGTGGTGGTTTTCAACTTTCCGGAGGGGGACACCGTTGCCCTCGGCAGCATCACCATCCCCGACGAATTCGGACGCAGCATGACAACCGACGTATCGACCACCAGCTATTACGATCTGGTTCGGAACCTCGGCCGCGAAAAGGTGTATAGCGAACTCAAAGTACTTTACCGCCCTGTCGACAAGCGCGAGAACTACATCAAACGTTGTATCGCCCTGCCCGGTGACACCATTCAGGTCGTCGAAGGGAATGTACTGGTCAACGGCCAACCCCAAAAGGAGATTCCCGGCGTGCAGTACGTTTATATCGTAAGCGTCACTTCACCCATTGGCAATCAGGCCTTTGAACGCCTGGGCATTAACCCCGAAGAGATCGGTTACAACGCCGAAATCGGACGTTACACCATGCCCCTCACGGCCGAGAATGTCGAACGACTGAAGAGCCTGCCTGAAGTGACCGACATCACCCGCTACGTCAACCGCATTCCGAGCGAATCGATCTTCCCCCACGACCCCATGCAATATCCATGGACCGAAGACATGTTCGGTCCGCTGTGGGTGCCCCGGGCCGGGGCGACCGTGCCGCTGAACCTGACGACCCTCCCGCTTTACGAGCGAATCATCCGCAACTACGAAGGGAACGCATTGGATGTAAATCGGGCCGACAGTACGATTTACATCAACGGCTCGCTGGCAACCAGTTACACGTTCCAAATGGACTATTACTTCATGATGGGCGACAACCGACACAACTCGGCCGACTCACGATTCTGGGGTTTTGTACCCGTCGACCACATCGAAGGTAAAGCCTCCTTCGTATGGCTCTCCATCACTCCCGGTAAAAATGTTTTCAGCGGTATCCGCTGGAACCGCATGTTCCGCGGCATACACTAAGCTAAAGTACAAATAACGAAGTCAAACAAAAACGTACCCAAACACTTACAATTTATGAACGAAGCACTGAAGATAGTCGTTCTCGCCAAACAGGTTCCCGATACGCGGAACGTCGGCAAGGACGCTATGAAAGAGGACGGCACCGTCAACCGAGCAGCCCTGCCAGCCATCTTCAACCCCGAAGACCTGAATGCACTGGAACAAGCCCTGCGCATCAAGGACCGTTATCCGGAATCGACCATCACCATTCTCACCATGGGCCCGTTCCGTGCAGCAGAAGTGATCCGCGAAGCCATGTTCCGCGGAGCCGACGGCGGCGTACTTCTGACCGACCGCAAATTCGCCGGAGCCGATACCCTGGCCACCAGCTACACGCTGGCCTGCGCCATCCGTAAAATGAATCCCGATCTGATCATCGCCGGCCGTCAGGCCATCGACGGCGATACCGCCCAGGTAGGGCCTCAGGTAGCCGAAAAACTCGGTCTGCCGCAGGTAACCTACGCCGAAGCGATTGACGGCATCGACACACAGGCCGCTGAGATCACCATCCGCCGTCGTCTGGAACGCGGGGTCGAAACCGTCACCATGAAACTGCCCGGCGTCATCACCGTCAACGCCAGCGCTCCCGAATGCCGCCCGCGCAACGCCAAAATGGTGATGAAATACAAGCACGCCCGCACCGTCAGCGAAGTTCAGCAACAGCAGGAAGATTACTACATGGAGTTGCGTCAGGAACGCTCCTACCTCAGTATTCCGGAGTGGGGTGCCGCCGACGTGAATGCCGAAGAAGCATCGCTCGGTCTGAGCGGATCGCCGACCAAAGTGAAAAAAATCGAAAATATCGTCTTCCAGGCCAAAGAGGCCAAACACCTGACCGGAGAAGACGGCGATATCGAAGGACTTATCAAAGAACTCATCGCATCACATACAATCGGTTAATCTCACTCACCTAAACTCACACTTCAAAAGGAATTACCATGAACAACATATTCGTTTATTGCGAGATTGAAGACGGGAAAGTGGCCGACGTTTCGCTGGAACTGCTCACCAAAGCACGTGCCCTGGCCCAGACCCTCGGCTGCAAAGTCGAAGCACTCGCCATCGGACACAACCTCCAGGGAATCGAAACGCAGCTGGCCGCCTACGGCGCCGAAATCGTCCACGTAGCCGACGGCGAAGAGTTGGCACCCTTCCGCACGCTGCCTCACGCCTCGATCATCTGCGGCGTGTTCAAGGCCGAACAGCCCCAAATCGCCCTCTTCGGAGCCACCTGCGTCGGCCGTGACCTCGCCCCGCGCGTATCGTCGGCCCTGCACAGCGGCCTGACCGCCGACTGTACCTCGCTCGAAATCGGCGACCACACCGAAGCCCGCACCGGTAAAGAGTACAAAAACCTGCTCTATCAGATCCGTCCGGCCTTCGGCGGCAACATCATCGCAACCATCATCAACCCCGATCATCGTCCCCAGATGGCCACCGTACGCGAAGGTGTCATGAAGATGGAACCCGTTGCCAACCCCGCACCCGCCGAAGTTAAAACCGTCGACTACAAACAATACCTCAGCGACACCGACTTTGCCGTGAAGATCATCGCCCGCGAAATGGAAGAGCGCAAAATCAACATCAAAGGCGCCTCCATCATCGTTGCCGGCGGTTACGGCATGGGATCCAAAGAGGGATTCGGTCTGCTGTACCAACTGGCTGAAGTGCTCGGCGCCGAAGTCGGAGCATCGCGTGCAGCCGTCGACGCAGGCTTTGCCGAACACGAACGTCAGATTGGTCAAACCGGCGTTACCGTACGCCCGAAACTCTACATCGCCTGCGGTATTTCGGGCCAGATTCAGCACACCGCCGGTATGGACGGCAGCTCGATGGTCATCTCGATCAACACCGACCCCGATGCCCCCATCAACAAAATTGCCGACTACGCCATCGTGGGTGACGTCAATACCGTCATTCCCAAGATGATCAAATACTACAAACAGAACAGCAAGTAGTTCTCCATGCACCGCAAAATATTGTCCGCAATTGCAGCACTCGCCCTCGCCGGAGGAGTCGCATCGGCCCAACGCATCGAGCCGGTCGATCCCAACGTGCAGGATATTATCCGGACGCTCAATGCCAACGGATACGAGTTCTACAGCTTCGACCTCAGTACATTCAACGACAAGACCTATGAGATCGAAGTGTACATCCAGGAAGGCGACAGTACCGGTCTGCTCACAGACAATGAAATTCGCGGTGCGGGTTGGCAGAGCCGACGATTTTTGAAAGATATTCCCGAAGAGTATCGGCAGAAAGTAACACCCATCGATCCAGTGACCGGACTGATCGACCAAATCTCCCGAATCGGCATATCCATAGCTCCAGAAACCGATTCAACGGTAATCGCTCGCATCAGTCTCGGAAAATACGGAATATCACAGGTATTAAAACAACAGCCGATCATACGCTACAAGGAGGGTCAGCAGATCCTGTATCGCACGTACGGAGTTCGATCTTTCAAAATCGAAACATTTGAATCCGGGAAAGACATTCCGCTGGTAATGTATGCCTCCTATTGGTTTGATCCACAAGCCAATTCGTATCGTCTGTGCGGAGAGGAGGAGATCGACCCCGACCTGTCGACACCCATCCTGAAAAACATCCCGCATTACTACGTAATCGGGATTCGGCTGACCGAAAAACCCGAATAAACCATCCCAACAGGTTTAAACCCTTTAACTTACAAGCAATGGCCAACTTCTTTTTAGATAACAAAGACCTTCAATACCATCTGGGGCACCCCCTGATGAAAAAGATCGTGGACCTCAAAGAGCAGGGCTTCCGCGACAAAGACCAATACGACTACGCGCCGGTAGACTTCGAAGACGCCATCGACAGCTATAAGCGCGTCCTCGAAATCGTGGGCGACGTCACCGCCAACACCATCGCCCCCAACGCCGATTCCGTGGATAAAGAGGGCCCCCGTGTCGAAAACGACCGCGTGATCTATGCCCGCGGCACTCAGGAAAACCACGACATGCTGACCCAGGCCGGCGTTTACGGCATCTCGCTGCCGCGCCGCTTCGGCGGTCTCAACTTCCCGCTCGTTCCCTACGTCATGACCTGCGAACTGGTCAGCCGCGCCGATGCCGGTTTCGGAAATATCTGGGGATTGCAGGACTGTGCCGAAACCCTCCACGAATTCGCCAGCGAAGAGATCAATGCCGAATTCCTCCCGCAGATTAACAAAGGTGCCACGGCAGCCATGGACCTCACCGAGCCCGATGCCGGTTCGGACCTTCAAGCCGTGATGCTCAAAGCCACCCCGAATCCCGATAAACCCGGCGAATGGTTGCTTAACGGCGTGAAACGCTTCATCACCAACGGTGACGGCGATATCTCGCTCGTATTGGCACGCTCCGAAGAGGGTACCACCGACGCCCGCGGTCTCTCGCTGTTCGTCTATGACAAGAAGAACATGGCGGTCAAAGTGCGTCGCATCGAGCACAAACTCGGGATCATCGGTTCGCCGACCTGCGAACTGGTCTTCACCAACGCTCCCGCAAAACTCGTCGGTGACCGCAAAATGGGGCTTATCAAATACGTTATGGCCCTGATGAACTCGGCCCGTCTGGGTATCGGCGCCCAATCGGTCGGCATCATGGAAGCCGCCTATCGCGAAGCCCTCAAATACGCCCATGAACGCGAACAGTTCGGCAAACCGATCATCCAGTTCCCGGCCGTGTACGAACTGCTGACCAACATGAAAGCCCGTCTGCAGGCCAGCCGCGCACTGCTGTATGAAACCGCCCGCTTCGTAGACGTCTACAAGAACTACTTCCACATCGAAAAAGAGCGCAAACTCACCAAAGAGGAACGCGACGAGATGAAGAAGTACCAGAAACTGGCAGACGCATACACCCCGCTGCTGAAACTCTTCTCGTCGGAGTACAGCAACAGCGTGGCATACGATGCACTGCAAATTCACGGCGGTTCGGGCTTCATGAAAGATTACGCCATCGAACGCATCTACCGCGACGCCCGTATCACCACCATCTACGAAGGGACCTCGCAACTGCAGGTAGTGGCAGCCATCCGCGGCGTCACCACCGGCGTGCTGCTCGGCCAGATGCAGGGGTATGAGGCCATCAAACCCGTCGCAGAGATGGAAAACCAGTACCGTACGCTCGTTGCCATGCGCCAACAGTACGAAGAGGCCGTGAAGAACGTACACGAACTTTCGAGCCAGGATTCCGAACTGCTCGACTTCCACGCACGCCGACTGGTTGAAATGGGCGGTTACATCATCATGGGCCACCTGATGCTGCAACAGGCCAGCGATCCCGAAGTAGGGGAGAACTACCGCATTTCCGCCATTGCCTTCATCAAAGAGGGTGAGGCCAAATGCAATGCTCACCTCACCTATATCAAAGGCTCTGACCCTGACAGCCTCGGGTACTTCAAGATGGTACTCGACGAAAACGTCGAAGCATAAGGTTTCGGGATGCACCGCATCCCACTAAAGTTTTTCTGGTTCTCTTTGTTCACAAAGAGAACGCCCGCGCGGCGAGCGCACAAATTGAGTGAGCTGTTGATTTTACATGATCAACAGCTCACTCAATTTTAAATACCCCTCAGGGTTATGCTCCTTCTAAATACCTTAAAGATTTATCCAAAGAAAACACCTCAGCCTATCCCATTTCCCAAAAAGAACGCCGTCCGGACATTGAACTTCCGTCCGTTAGCACCTATCCATAACGAACCTCATTTCTCCCCCAATAACACACTCATCCACGTATAATAACTTTCGCCATTAATATCCCACCCCCAAGATACTACTGATAAGGAATAATCTGAGGCTGCCTCGGAGCAAAATTGCCCTCCTCAAAATTCTGTTCGTTCGAGATTGAAAAATAGCTGTATCCCACCTCGGGCGGTCGATTGAAGGCATATCCGAGACGAATCTCGATATTATTGAAAATCAGACGTTCATTCTTGATTCGTACCCCGGCCCCAATGGCCCCGGTAAAACGATTACGAAAAATATTGTTATTGTAACCCAGCCACCCGGCGTCACCAAACAGGAAAAATGCAAACCGAAACTGATACAGATATAACGGTGTGAACAGTACCGTTTCAGTGCTGAGCGTCATCCGATTATAACCCGTCATCCAGCTGTTCGCCGAGAGTCCGCGGATACCCAACCCCTGTTGCTTTTCATACCTCAAAGCCTCGCGTTCCCCCTCCAGTCGATTGAATCCCATTGTGGTAGAAAGTTGCAGGAATTGGCGGATATAGTTGGTCCGCAAGCGTACCAGCGGAGAGAAATACTTCAACTGCCCCTTGATGACAGACTGCTGAGGGGTATAGTCCGACGTGAAATAGGAACCGAGTGCAACCCCTCCTTCCAAATAATGATTTCCCAATAAATTACCCCAATAAAACCGAAGGCCCCAATAGTCACGTGCACCGAGCCATACGTCCCACTGCCGACCTCCAATCAACTCGGCACGAAAACCATAGGGCAAGTCTTCGGTACGACCGTAGCCGTAAATCATGTTCCCCTGGAAGTAGTTGCGCCGTGCCACGCCGACACTGACCAGAAACTGAATATCGTTATGATAGTAGGGGTTCAACGTCTCGCTTAGCGGCGGTGCATTCATAAACTGCTCTTTGGTCAGCGAGACAGCCGTATAGATACTCGTTCCGTTCCTCCAGTTCAGACACCAAGATTTGCCGCCCCATCCGCCCAACTGCAGTTTGTTGATATAGTAGGACGTGTCGCTAAGGGTCATGTCCTCACGGGCATAGGTGCGCCCGACGTTGATCCCATAGCCCCAGTCGGAGGGCAGTATAAAAGGATGATCGACCGAAAATTGACCGCTGTTGCAATTAGCCCCGACCCCCATCTGCAAAGCAACGTCGGTAAAAGAACCGAGCAAATTGCGGGCCGTATAATTGATCTGCGTACCAATGTTACTGAGACCCTGTTCGCTCGAAAAGGTCAGTTTGAGTTCATCGCCCAGGCCCAGAAAGTTTCGATCGAACACAGCCAGACGTTTGTCGATGCTTCCGACCTTGACGTCGGCACTGATTGACCAGTTGTCACGGGCAAAAATGCTGACGGTCACGGCTGTCGAATCATTCGGGTCCTCCATGACCACGAAATAGGCCGTCGCAAGATTAGGTAGATTACGCAGCAACTCTTCGTTGATCCCCATGGCATAGGGATTGACCGTATCGCCGACTTCAAACAGCAGATTCTGCATCAGCTGCTTCTTTCGGGTGGGAATATGGATTTTGTCCATCAATCGCGGCAGCCAGCCGATCTCGACCGATGAGTCGCGCGGCGAGAAGACGTTGGCATGGGTCAGGTGGATCGCCGAGATGCGTTTGCCGGAAAACTGTTCGAAATAGCGCCGGTTCTGCTTGAAGTCGAGTGAGGGCATCCCTTCGTCGCTGCTGTTGCCGGCGCGTATCAGTGAACGAAAGAGAAAACGGGTCAACGGATTTTTGTATTCACGCATCCGAAGCGTGTCGTAGAATGCGTCGGCTTTTTCGCTCTGCTCGCGATAGTTGAAGGGAACGATCGCATTCTCGCTATGTATCTGTTCGTCGTAATTTCGGGAGGACCTGGCTCGGCCCGTTGAAGGTGGAGTCTGGCCGTTGGCAATGGCGGCCAGACTAAATAGAAAGAGAGTAAAGGCAATATGTCTGCATCTACACATCGTCTGAGCGGAACTGATACCCCAACCGTTTCCCGGTTTGGAGTTTCGAGTTCTCGATTTTCGTATTCATCTGGTCGACGGTGACCAGTTTGATGGTGTCGTAGGGCGGGACGAGCAGGTCGAAATCCAGCGTATAGGCCATGGTGTTTTCGATAATCTCGGTCAGCGCCTCGGGCGTAATGGCTCCCTGGCCAAAGCGGTCGTGACGGAAGGTCACCTGCCGTTTGCCTTCGACCATGTATTGGAAGTCACGGTTGATGAAGATACGGGCCACGAGATACCCCTCGTCGGCCGAACGGTTGTATTTGAACGAGTCGGACAGGAAGTTGTAGATATTGATAATGCCGCAATAGGCGTTCTGCTTGTCCTGTTTGACGTAGGAGTTCTGCCAGATGATATTCTCGCGTTCGAACTGGAATACGTTGGTGTGCATGCTGAAAATCAGGATATCGCCGGCCATCTGGAGCTGGGCTTCGAATTTACCGCGATCGCGATACTCCATCTTCACACGTTTGTCGGTCGTTCCTTCCAGCTGTTCGTTCACCTCCACGGCGTACTCCTGCAGGATCTCTTTCAACTGGCCGAAAACCTGCTGGGTGTTGTCGAAAATATGTTGCAACAGGGCTGATTTGGTTCTCAGCGTTTCGATAATCTGTTCGCGTTTGCTGTCAACGGCGGATGTCGTCGTAGTCTCTTCCATCTTGGGGTTTAAAATGTATGGTATCGGGGTTGGGTTAGAATGTCAGAATGGTTTTCCGAATGGCCACGAGTTTCTCCAACATGGCTTCCATGCGGTCGAGGTGCAGCATGTTGGCTCCGTCGGAGAGGGCGCAGGCCGGATTGGGGTGGGTCTCGACGAACAGCCCGTCGGCACCAACGGCAATGGCAGCCCGGGCAATGGTTTCGATCATTTCGGGATGACCGCCGGTCACACCGCTGCTCTGGTTAGGCTGCTGGAGTGAGTGGGTGATGTCCACCACCACCGGGAAACCGGTTTTCTGCATGGTCGGAATACCGCGAAAGTCGACAATCAGATCCTGGTAGCCGAACATGGTTCCACGGTCGGTCAGCATGATGTTGTGGTTCCCGCATTCCGTAATCTTTTCGGCTGCAAAAACCATCGATTCGGGAGCCAGAAACTGTCCCTTCTTGATATTGATCCACTTGCCGGTTTCGGCGGCTGCGGTCAGCAGGTCGGTTTGACGGCAGAGGAAAGCCGGAATCTGAAGCACATCGACATACTCGGCAGCCATGGCGGCCTCTTCGGGGTTGTGAATATCAGTCACGACCGGGACTCCGAACTCGCGTCGCACTTTAGCCAGCAGGTTCAGCGCCTGCACATCACCGATTCCGGTAAACGAGTCGGCACGGCTTCGGTTAGCTTTGCGATAGGAGGCCTTGAAAATATAGGGAATGCCCAGACGCGAGGTAATCTCGACCATCCGGGCGGCAGTGTTCATCACAACCTCTTCGTTTTCGACCACGCAGGGGCCGGCCATCAGGAAGAAGGGTCCTTTTTTGTTGTCATCGGTAAATCCGGGAATCTCGACACGAATATCTTTGCTCTTGGAGCCCGAATGGCTGTATTTCATCGTCATAGTGAAGGATAGTATTTTCTGTAAATCTAATCATTTTCCGGATAATGCCAAGCACGCTTTAGTATTTTCCGCGCCAAAGTTCGTCCATACGCGCCTTGAGACGCTCCTCGGCAGGATTGTCGGCCGGTTCCCAAAAGCGGGTGCCGCTCATTCCCTCGGGCATGAACTCCAGATCGACAAAATGGCCGGGGTAGTCGTGGGCATATTTGTAGCCGGTGGCATAGCCGGCCTTCGCCATCAGCTGGGTGGGGGCGTTGCGCAGGTGGAGCGGTACGGGACGGTACCCTTCGCTTTCGACCTGAGCCAGCGCCTTGTTGATGGCCATGTAAGCCGAATTGCTTTTGGGCGACGTGGCCAGATAGATGGTCGTTTCGGCCAGCGTGATACGCGCTTCGGGCATGCCGATGTTGTGCACCGTATTAAAGCAGGCTTCGGCCAACAACAGGGCGTTGGGATTGGCCAGCCCAATGTCTTCGGAGGCAGAAATGCAGAGACGACGTGCAATGAATCGCGGTTCCTCGCCACCGGCCAGCATCCGGGCCAGGTAGTAGATGGCGGCATTGGGATCGCTCCCGCGGATACTTTTGATGAAAGCCGAGATGACGTCGTAATGTTCCTCGCCGTTCTTGTCGTACCGGGCCACGTTCTGTTGCAGGGAGTTACGGACGGTTTCGTTGTCGATCAGGACTTCACCACCTTCGGCTGTGCTGCATATCATATCGACGATATTCAGCAGTTTCCGGGCGTCTCCGCCGCTGAAACTCAGCAGGGCATCGGTCTCCCTGACGTCGATCTTCATCTCTTTGAGCACCGTATCTTCGGTCACGGCACGGTGCAGAAGGGTGAGCAGATCCTCGTCGGAGAGGGGCTTCAGAATATAAACCTGACAGCGCGAGAGCAGCGGCCGAATGACCTCGAACGAAGGGTTTTCGGTCGTCGCCCCGATCAGCGTCACGACGCCTTGTTCGACGGCCCCGAGCAGCGAATCCTGCTGCGCCTTGTTGAAACGGTGGATTTCGTCGATAAAGAGAATCGGCGGTGCCGAATCGAAAAAGCGGCTCGACCGGGCCTTCTCCAACACGTCGCGCACCTCCTTGACGCCGGCATTGATGGCGCTCAGCGTAAAGAACTGGCGCTCCAGCGAACGGGCCATGATCTGTGCCAAGGTGGTTTTCCCCACGCCGGGAGGCCCCCAAAGGATGAACGACGAGAGGTTTCGGGTCGCCACGAACCTGCGCAGCACCCCTTCGGGTCCGACCAGGTGGGTCTGACCGATATATTGGTCGAGCGTCCGGGGACGCATCCGCTCTGCCAAGGGAATATTACTCATCATAGAACAAAGGTAATCTTTTCCGCGGGGATTATCCAGCGGATTTCGCCGAGATCGTGGGCGGCCGGCGAAACAGGTTCCCACGGGACAACAGGATGGAGCAGGAGATATGCCGCAGAGTTGGTTTCGCAAAAAACGTCACGGTTCCGACGTCTAATTTTTATACCTTTGGTGCGACATTGACCCCACTGTACACCCCATGATACGAATAGGTTTGATCTCCGACACGCACGGCACGTTCGACGACCCGGTGATGCGGTTTCTCGACCCCGTCGAGCAGATCTGGCACGCCGGAGACATCGGTTCGCTCGAACTGGCCGACCGGATCGCCGCGTTCCGGCCGCTGACGGCCGTCTACGGCAACATCGACGACCATCGGGTGCGCACGGTCTATCCCAAATTCAAACACCTGATCTGCGAAAATCTGAGCGTCGTGATCACCCACATCGGCGGCTATCCGGGCCACTACCAGCCCGAAGCCCGCATGTGGATCGAACAGGTCCATCCACGCCTGTTCATCAGCGGCCACTCGCACATCCTCAAAGTTATGAACGACCGCCGATACAACCTGCTGCACATGAATCCCGGAGCCGCCGGCCATGGGTACCAGGGCATCCGCACCGCACTGCGCTTCGTTGTGGACGACGACCGCATCACCGAAGTGGAGGTCGGTGAATTCTAAGCCATGAGACGACTTTTTCTTATTTTATTTACTTTCTGTTTTTCAGCATCATTTGCATCGGCATCCGAAGCGGCAGTTTCGGCATCGAGCACCAAATCCGAACAGTTCTCCATTCTGAAGAAACTGGGCAAACGTCCTGACTTTTTCAAACCGTGGCGCAGCGAATCGCTGCGAAGCGTCGTACTGGAAAAGGTGCTGTTGAGCTCCGACCGCAAGACGGTGCGCCTCTACTGCAATGTCGGCCTGGCGCAAATCTCCATCCGCCAGGAGTTGCTCGACCAGTGGGCCGACTCCGTACGTGCCCGGTTGGGCGAAAAGTATGCCGATTGCAACGTGCGTTTCTACGCCTACAATATCCCGGCCGAGCGTTTCATTCCGAACTACTACCGTTCGTCGGCCGATCGCGACCCCAAACGTACCGGTACACCGGCCAACACCCGACCGTTGGTGCGGCGTACCGACCGATCGCTGTACGGCCGCGGACTGGGCGGTCGCCACATCGCGCTTTGGGGCGGCCACGGCAAATACTACCACGAAGAGGAGGACTCCGCCTGGAAATGGCAGCGTCCGGCCCTGTTCTGTACGATCGAAGACCTGAATACACAAGAGTTCACAAGTCGGTATCTGGCTCCGATGCTCGAAAATGCCGGTGCCGTGGTGGTCATGGCACGCGAACGCGACCCGCAGCCGATCGAAATCATCGCAGATAACGACCGATCGTCGGCCGGAGCAGGCATCGAGCACTCGGGCAGTTGGATCAAGCGCCCCGAGGGTTTTGCCCCGCAGGACACCCTGCACACGCAAAATCCTTTTCGGCAAGGAACTGTTCTTGAAGCTAAAACAGGTCCCGGTCTGAATCCGAAGATCACCTATCTGCCCGGCGTGCAGACACCCGCTGAGTACGGCGTATATGTCAGCTGGAAAGCGCAGCCTACCAACCTGACACAGGTGAAATACACCGTTTATCATGCGGGTGGGACGGCCGAATTTGAGATCAACCAGCGTATCGGAGGCGGCATGTGGGTCTGGCTGGGGACCTTCCCACTCAACGGTGATTCAAAGATCATACTGAGCGCTCCGGACAACGCCCCCGAAGGAACCATAACGGCCGATGCCGTCAAAATCGGCGGCGGCATGGGTCATGTGGAGCGAGCCGGGCTGTTAAGCGGCGTGTCGCGCTATCAGGAGGCCGCCCGCTACTGGATGCAGTACTGCGGCGTTCCGGACTCGATCTATGCACAGGAGACCATCTCGCCCGACAACAAGGAGCACCGGATGCTCGACTATACCGACAACTTCAAGGGTAACGGCGACTGGTGCAACTATATCCGCCGACAGAAACAAATCCCGCTCGACCTGGCGCTGGGGCTTCACAGCGACGCCGGCATCTGCGACTCGATCGTCGGCACACTGAGCATCCACTACACCAACCGCTGCCGATCGACCTACACCAACGGCAAGAGCAAACTGGCCGGTCGTGATCTGGCCGATCTGGTTCAGACCCAAATTGTTCATGACATCCGCGCCAAGTACGACTCCACATGGACACGCCGTTCGATGTACGACAAAAGTTACGCCGAAATCTCGCGTCCCGACATGCCGGCCATTCTGGTCGAGATGTTTTCGCACCAGAATGCCAACGACATGGCCATCGCCCTCGACCCGGCCTTCCGATTCGACATGGCCCGGGCCATATACAAAGGAGTGCTGCGTTTCCTGGCCGACCGCTACGGCGTGAACTACACCGTCCAGCCGCTGCCCGTACAGTCGTTGCGTGCCGAACTGACCGGAGGCGACTCCGTACTGCTGAGGTGGGAGGCTGCCGTCGATCCGCTCGAACCCACGGCCACCCCGACCCGCTACCGCATATCACGCCGCGCGGGACGCACCGGGGCTTTTGACAACGGGACCGAAACACGCTTCACCGAAATCAAACTTCCCGTTCCCCGCGACGGCCGGATTTACAGCTACCGCGTGACGGCCATCAACGAAGGGGGCGAGAGCTTCCCGAGCGAAATCGTCTGCGCCGGGCTGGCCACAGAAGAGCGGGGCAGGGCACTGGTTGTCAACGGTTTCACGCGAGTAAGCCCGCCGGCGCTGAAGAGAAACGAGACGGGCAGGGTTGTCGGATTCGACACCGATGCCGACCCGGGCGTTCCCTACCGACAGGATCGCGCACTGGTCGGCCCGCAAACCGACTTCGAGCCACTCTCGGCCTTCGTGGACAACGACACGCCCGGCTGGGGAGCCTCCGCAACGACATGGGTCGGGCAGGGGAGAGTCGGAAACTCGTTCGACTACATCGCACAACACGGCGAAGCCCTGCTGCAGGCCGGATTCTCGGTTGCCAGCGCTTCGCGCGAGACCTTCGAACAGATGCCGATCCGCCCGTCGCAGTACCAGGTTGTCGACCTGTTCGTCGGAGCGCAACGCAACTATCCAAACCGGTACCACATTTTCAGCCAGCAGATATTTGACCAGTTCAATCGGTTAAGCCAGGCAAAAATTCCGGTCATCGTTTCCGGCAGTTACCTCGGCTGTGATCCGGATGTCCCGGCTGAAATGAAACAGTTGCTCGGCTACGCTGGGGGCGAGACCCTGCCGAACCCATTCGGCGAGAGTGACAGCTGCTACCGAACGCCAACCATCGACCGTCTGCAACCGACCGGCGAGGCAAACCTCGTGCAATCCGACCTGCTGTCGGTTTCGGGCGTACGCAGCGGTGAGTTCCGAACCTTCGGCTTCCCGCTGGAGATGCTCGGGCAGGATGCACTGCGCAAACTCTTCCTGCAACTGTTCCCGCTTCCAGTCGCCGAGCCGAAGCCCGCAACACAGCCGAAAGTTCTGCCGGAAACGCCCAAAACCGTTCAGACACCCACCGAGAACCGTCCCCGAGCCCGACATATCCGGAAAAAACGCTAAATTTACACCCGCTTAGCCTCCAACCAATCCATGGGAATCAAGAATAAAATCCGGCTGGGATTCATTACAATTGGGATCCTGCTTTTTCTGTCCGGAATTATATCATCGCTTGAGTTAACCCGTTTCAACCGAGCGACACACAACCTGTTATCGAAAAGCCAGGGCAGTATCGAAATATCCAAGCAGATGCTTGATGCCGTACAGGAACAAAACACAGCCCTGCTGCTTTGGATCACCGACAGCGCCCACCATCCGCTCTATGATTCGCTCATCGTAAAGGGCAATCAGGATTTCGACCGTGCCTTCCAAACCGCACAGGCCTCGACGCTCAACGAACCGGAACAACTCGCAACCATCGATCGGGCCTTCAAAGATTACGTACAGGTGGTATCGCAAGTCACCGACAGCACACAGCTCAGCTGGTTTACTGACGTATACAAAACATCGTACTACAACCTAACCCACACTATCAAGGAGTTTATGGTCCAGATCCAGCAGCGGACCATAAACTATACGGCTCAACTCGAACGAAATGCCTACCGGGCCTCGATGGTCGGGATCATCGCCCTCGGAGCAGGCATCCTGCTGATTATGGTGTTCTACTTCATGCTGAACAACTACTTTGTCGGCCCGATCCTCCAGATCACCAAATCGCTCAAAGGATACGTCAATAGCCGCATCCCATTCGAAGTGTCGGTCCGCACCCGCGACGAAATCAATACCCTAAAAGAGTATATCGCAACCCTGGTGGCGGCCAATAAGAAATCAAGGTAACGCGAAACAAGCATGAACCTCGGACTGGTCATACGATACGTCGGATTCGTGATGCTGCTCAACGCAGCATTCATGCTGATCTCGGCCATTATCTCGCTGTTCAACGGTTTCGACACCGGTTTTTACCCCCTTCTGCTCAGTTTTCTGATCACCGCCATCGTCGGAGCCTTCCCGCTGATTTTCGTACCCAACGACACCAACCTCTCCAACAAAGAGAGTTACGTGATCGTGATCATGGCCTGGGTGATGTCCTGCCTGCTCGGGATGCTTCCCTACCTGATTTGGGGCGGCGAATTCAACTTCACCAACGCCTGGTTCGAAAGTACGTCGGGATTCACCACCACCGGGTCGACCATCCTGAATGATGTCGAGGCGCTGCCCAAAGGGCTCCTGTTCTGGCGAGCCGCCACACACTGGATCGGCGGGGTAGGGGTCGTACTCTTCGCCATCGTGATCCTACCCTCGATGGGCCGCATGAAAATGAGCCTCACCAGCGCCGAGATGTCCATGATGGCCAAGGACAACTTCCGGTACACCACCAAGAAAATACTTCAAATCATCATTGTCGTTTACGTAGGCCTGACCCTCTGCGAGACCATCGTCCTGATGGTCGTCGGCATGGACTGGTTCGACGCGCTGACCAACTCGTTTTCTACCGTCGCAACCGGTGGATTCAGCACCAAGAACCTCAGCATCATGTACTACGACAGTGTAGTTATCGAGATGGTCATCACCTTTTTCATGATTATCTCCGGGTTCCACATGGGGCTTGTGTATGCTACGCTGCGCGGCAAACGTAACAACCTGTTTCGCTCCGAGGTAACCCGATTCTACCTGCTGTCACTGGCCGTCAGCACCATTCTCGTTTCGGGGAGCCTGCTGATGAACCACAACTATACGAGCTTCGGCGAAGCACTTCGCTACGGGCTGTTTCAAGTGGTATCATACACTACGACCACCGGTTTCGCCTCCACCGACAATGCCTTCTGGCCACCGCTGGCCATGATCGTTCTGATCTATTGCACCATCCAGTGTGCCATGGCCGGATCGTCGGCCGGGGGTGTAAAAGCCGACCGAGTACTGCTCGTCTTCAAGGCCATCAAAGCCCGCGTACTCAAGCTACAGCATCCCAATGCCATCATCCGGATTAAACAAAACGGCGTCACACAGGACGATGGAGTCGTCAATGCCGCCATCCTGCTGGTGATGATCTACATGCTGAGCGCCCTGGTCGGCACCATTCTGATGACCGCCATGAACATCGACCTGCTGACCAGCTTCACGGCCACAATCGCCAGCCTGAGCAACGTGGGGCCTGGTTTCGGTCAAGTCAGCAACCTGGCTAACTTCGGAGGTCTACCCGACGCCGCCAAATGGCTGCTGTCCATACTGATGCTCTTCGGGCGCCTCGAATTCTTCGGATTCATTCACATTTTCATGCTTCGCAGTTGGAAATAAAATAGAGACTGATTATCTTCGTTAGTAAGAAAGCCATGCGAAAATTACCACGATACATACTTCCCCTGACCCTGTTCAGCGTTGCCACACTCTCGGCCCATGCCCAGAAAGCCCGGATCGCCGGTCTGGAACAGGATCAGAACTACATGCAACTGCTCGAGCAGCAGGAACAACTCAAAAACCGGGAAGACTCCACCGTCACACTGATAAACAATAGCCGAAAACAGTTCGAAAGCAGTTCGGACCGCGATAAACTCGGGCAAGAGATCGTACGCCTGGAGGGCGAATTGTTCGAAATACGCAGCCAGATCGGCAAAATCACAGCCCAAGTGGCTGCCATCGAACAGGAATACATCGTCAACCACATGGACGATCCGGCCGCGACCTCCACGCAGGGAACCGCAACTGCCGGAGGAGCCCGCACCCTTTTTGCCAACTCCTTTTTTGTTGACAACCTGACCAAAGAAGACCGCGCTCTGTTTGCCAAAGTTCCCCGCGTCGAACCGCAGGTCAAACAGCTCAACGAACAGATCGCCGGTCTCTACGAGCAACTGACCCTCGCGAAAGGTCAATACGACGCCGCGAACGATCAGGAAAGCATCGACAGCCTGTTTGCCCGTGCGGGCGAGCTGAAAGATCAGATCGAACAGGTCGACGCCCAAATGGAACGCCTCTGGCTGGAGATATACGACCACAAACTCGACGCATACCTCGTTTTGCTCGACAAAATCGGGACCGTCGATCGTCTGCAACTCGAGCGGCTCGACCAGGAGAGCCGTGCTGTGCGCCGCGCCGAAGGGCTTGCCGGCAAACAGCTCGCCCCGCTGATCGCCACCTACCCGCTGCAAAAACAGTTGACCCTCGACTACGAAGCGACCATGGCGCAGGCCCTCGGCCTCAAAGCCGCCGAAGATTCGCTCAAAACCGAGCTCGGCAAATTCTCGGCCGAGTCTGCAGCGCAGGAGATGACCTACGCCGATATTATCTTCGCTCCGCGGAATCTGGTTGTATACAGCGCCATCACCAAAACCGCCGACACCACCCAGCGCAACTACACCACCGTAGAGAACGTGCCCGTGCTGCACATTCCCAAGAAAGGCCTGTACTACACCGTGCAGATCGCTCTCTACACCAATCCCCCCAAAAGCATCGAAGCCTTTAAGGGGATGACCCCCGTGATGTACCAAAAGACGGCCAACGGTCAAACACGCTATACGGCAGGTGGTTTTGCAACCTATGCCGAAGCTCAGGAAGCGGCCACACAAATGGTACGCGCCGGATTCCGCGCCTCCGTAGTAGCTTTCTCGAACGGCGAAAACATTGCGGCAACCAAGGCCAAGGCTCTCGAAGCAGCCGCTCGCGAAGCCGCCGAAGAGGCTGCAACAAACGGCTTTACCGTCGAAATTACCCCGGCCGAGTTGCGTCTTTCGACCGCCATTCGCGAAGCTATCGCCGAGAAAGCCCCGGGTAAAACCATCATTCGCCGCTCATCCGGAGCCGAAGTCATTTATTCCGTCGGCAACTTCGCCACCCAGGCCGAAGCCGACCAACTGGCCGAAGCACTGCGTAGCCAGCCCAACGTCAAAATTAAAGTCTCAGCCCTATGATGCTCTGGATCTCACTGCTGATTCTGTTGGGACTGATCCTGTTCGTTGTCGAGCTGGTTCTGCTCCCGGGAATTACCATTGCCGCCATCGGAGCTTTTGCCAGCCTGGTGGGAGCCGTGGCATGGGCCTTCGTCGATGGAGGCGCCACGATGGGATTCATCGTTCTTGGAATCGTCGCTTTCCTATTGATCGTACTGACCATCCTCTGTCTCCGCCCCCGAACCTGGAACCGTTTTGCCCTCAAAACGAATATTGAATCTCAAGTACAACCCGATAAAATCGAGCGGCAGGTAGAAGTCGGTGCACAAGGCATCACCCTTACCCGACTGGCCCCGATGGGAAAAGTCCAGATCGAAGGCCAGATCTACGAAGCCAAATCACTCGACAGCTATATCGATCCCCGACAGAAGGTGGTCGTCATCGGATACGACAACGCCAACATTATCGTCCGGATCACCGATCCGGCCTAACCCCGCTAACCTCTTAACCTTCTCCCTATGCCTATGGAATTTTCGACCACTGCTATCATTATTTCGGTAGCCGCGTTGATCCTGCTTTGGATCATTCTCTACTTTATTCCCATCGGCCTTTGGTTTTCGGCCATGGTGTCCGGAGTTCGCATGAGTCTCCTGCAACTCGTTCTAATGCGCTGGCGCAAAGTACCGCCGGGAACCATCGTATCCGCCATGATCGAAGGGACGAAAGCAGGCCTGCACCTGAACCCCAATGAGCTCGAAGCACACTATCTGGCCGGCGGTCACGTGGCCAACGTAGTACATGCACTGGTATCGGCTCAAAAGGCCAATATTACGCTCGATTTCAAAATGGCTACAGCGATTGACTTGGCTGGTCGCGACGTATTCGAAGCCGTACAGATGTCCGTCAACCCGAAAGTCATCAATACTCCGCCCGTAACGGCTGTTGCCAAAGACGGCATCCAATTGATTGCCAAAGCGCGTGTCACTGTACGCGCAAACATCAAACAGTTGGTCGGCGGTGCCGGTGAAGAGACCGTGCTGGCCCGTGTAGGGGAAGGGATTGTCTCCTCGATCGGTTCTTCGGACTCACACAAAACCGTACTCGAAAATCCGGACTTCATTTCGCGTGTCGTACTGGAAAAAGGATTGGACGCCGGTACAGCGTTCGAAATTCTCTCGATCGATATCGCCGACATCGACATCGGACGGAACATCGGCGCCGTACTGCAGATGGACCAGGCCAACGCCGATAAAAATATCGCACAGGCTCGTGCCGAAGAGCGGCGTGCCATGGCTGTTGCTTTGGAACAGGAGATGAAAGCAAAGGCTCAGGAAGCCCGTGCCAAAGTTATCGAGGCTGAGGCTGAGATTCCGATGGCGATTGCAGAAGCATTCCGTAGCGGGAATCTCGGAATTATGGACTACTACAAGATCCGTAACATTCAGGCCGACACGACGATGCGCGAGAGTATCGGTAAACCTGGCGAATCGAGCCACTAATAATTTTGCATAAAAAGCGAAAAATGATTTGGAATTAACGGTTGAAAGCCGTACATTTGTACCGCTTTCAGCGCCCGGAGAGATGGGTGAGTGGCTGAAACCAGCAGTTTGCTAAACTGCCGTACGGAGTAATCTGTACCGGGGGTTCGAATCCCCCTCTCTCCGCAATAAATACTGAAACTTAACTACTTACAAAAAGTAGGGACTAAAAAAGGGACTATTCAGTCCCTTTTTTTTATTTGCATGACCATATACCCGCCAGGCTGTTTCTCATTTAAAACCTCCACAAGCTGTACTGCACGCCGATTCCGATATACGGGCCGGGCTTTCCTGCTCCAAAGTTATAGCCATACCCGGCCTGCACCCCGATGCCCCAGCGTTTTTTATCCGTTACCTTTCGTTCGACAGTGTTGGTGATGGTCTTGTAGATCGTTCGAGGATAAATCTCAAACTCGTCAATTTCAACGTTAAATCCGCTTACCTTTAGAGAATAGAGGCTATCACGGAAACTGTACTGGTAAATAGGGATTGGCACTTTCAAAAGCATAGAGCCACTATCCTCTGACGCGCTTACAGACTCTGTGCCTTCTTTTACCGGTAGCATCACCGTGTCCGTGCCGGTTTTTACCGGTTCGGATTGCACTTTAGAACCGCTTCCCCACGGTTGAATTGAAGTTACCTTGCCATTATTCACGGCCACCGATATGGTGTCAGTCCTTTTTTGCTGCACATCCACCGCAGTAGGTCGCTTTATTTTCAGTGTATCGATAAGGGTAACGGTCGAAGTATCTGTCGATGTCACTTCGATCACCTCTGTCCGGGAGCGCGAGCAGCCCCGGCCTAAGAAAAAGCCCGCCACGATGGCGAGCCCTGGAATTATCAAACTCTGCGCATTCATCCCTTCTTGTGCAAAACTTGATTGCGGTTCCCCGTTGCTTTGAAGGAGATATGCAGCCAGCTGTAACTGGTTTCGTCGATCAACTGGTCGAAAGCAATCTTTCCAGCCTTCTGGAGCTCGACAATCTTATCGAACAGCCGCTTGTTGTCTTCCACTGAGCCGACGGTAATATCCGCCGCCTCACCTTTCATGTGCTGAGAGTTCGATACGCCCCCCACCTTCTTATTAAGTTCTGGGGAGCGGTACCCGCTGGTCACCATGATTGGGCCGCCCCAGGCTGCCCGGATCGGGTCGAGCAACTGTTCAATCAACCGTTGCATACGCAGCCGGGCGTCAGCGTTCGGCGTGTTGTCAATTTTCTTTCGCTCCGCGATATCTGAGGCGCAGAGCTCCTCGATGGTAAAGTATTTCATGCGTGTGATGGATTCAAAAGGGTTCTACTTGTATTCGGGCAGGATGTACTGGATATTCACCGCAGCCTCGTGCAGCACGGCGTGCGTCACCTCCTGCGTGACGTTCATCGGGTGGGTAAACTCGCAGAAGATACTGCCCACCCAGTCGTGTTTGTTGTCGCTGAGCCGTTTGATCGCCACCTGAACGCAACCGCATGATGAAAGTAGCGCCTTGGCGTACTTGTCACTCACCTGTTCGTCGATATTGGTGATGTACATGAACAGGTTTTTACTCAGGTCGGCACTGAATCTGGCGACCTCCGACATCTTGAGGTCGTGGATCATCTCCTTCATGCCTTCAACCCCCTTACGCTTCACCTCGTAATAGATCGAGAGCATGCACTCGTCGCCCAGCGGATGTGGCTGTACGATATAGACCCGGTCGGCTTTCAGCTGGTAGAGGACGTTCCACAGTTCGCCGAATACGGTTGCCGAGCTGTCGTTCCGCCGTCGGTTTCTGGCCTCCTCGTCCTGCTTGAACTTCTCGATCTTGAGGTCGGTCAGCTTGTCTTTCGACTTCTGGTTGTACTTGAAATAGAGGCCGAGTACGCCCGTAATGATGGTTCCGATTGCACTGATGATGACTGCGATGTATTCCATGCTTTTAGGATTGTGTGATTCTATCCGTTCGCACCGACTTGGGCCGGTCCTTTCTGGCGAGACGGGCATGTCCCGCCGGCGACTACCTGTTTCTCAACCAGCACTCGGCGGAGGAAAGCAGCCTGAGCGCCGGTGAGGGTATTGGCTGCGGTCAACTGCCGGAACTCTTCGCGCGTCAGCGGCTCGACGCTCATCGTCACCTCTTTGTCGTTCAGTACCCGGACCGGATCGGCCATTGCTTTTTCCCATGCGGATCGTTGCTCTGACGTCGCTTCCTCCCACGATGCGGTTCCTTCCGGTTTCGTCTGATCCCGGATGATACCGAACTTCTTCATGGCTTGCTCATACGCTTCCTGCACCTCGCAGGTCAGATCGATCAGTTTGTCGGCGGTACCGGGGCCAATAGACCCCGGTACGCAGATTTTCAGTTGGCTCAGAATGGGCAACAATGCGGCCGCCTCTTGGTTGGTCATCTTCATGGCGTTTAGATTGAAAGTCCGTTCTTCTTGTAGTTGTAGACCTTCATTCCCCAGCGGACGGCGAGAAAGGTCACCGAAGCAAGCGCCACGATCAGGATTCCGATGGCAAAGTCACGGGATGCGATGGTGTCCTGGTAGTGGCCGATTACCTCCACTACGTCCTTCGTGGCCAGTGCCACGGTGTCAATGATCTGTTCTTTCATGGTTGTTTGGTTTTGAGGTGGTTAATTTTTCTTTTGCAACGAAACGATCGTTCCTTCGACAATCAGGTTGCCTTCGACGATCAGATCGCCTTTGATGCGGGTGACTTTCTGCTTTCTCCGGAAAAGGCGATTGAGCAGGTTACGTACTGTGTTCATCTCGACTCGCTTTGTCGGGTTACTCCTGGCTGAACTTGGCTTTGATGGCCTCCACGAATGCGCGGATGGCTGCAATCGACGCATCGGCGACTTCGAGATCGATCGAACTGGTCAGAATCGACCGGCCGTCACGGGTCATGTAGAACCCTACCTGCTGCCCCGGTATGCCGTCGGTCTGCTCCGTCTCGTTGATTACTCGGGCGTTGTTGATCCCGGCCAAAGCTCCAGCCTCGACCGTTACGTCCCCGCTGACCAGATAGGTCACGTCGTCAATGGAGACTTGCATCTCGTAGGCCTCCACGCTGGACTTCTGTCCCTTGTTGATGAGTTGTGTTTCCATGTGTTATTGTGATAATTGGGTTATTTTTAGTGTATTATATCCGCCGGAATGGGCTATGTGTATGTATGCTACTCTGTCGGTGCCGGTGCGGTTCACCTCCATACAGTTTACGGACACATACGCAGGTCCGGTCATATAACCGCTGGTGGGGTTGATCGGCAGCTCTTCGCTCATGTTGATCTGACCGTCGGTGTTGCCGACCTTGAACAACTTGGCAATCCAGCTGACCGAATTGCCTCCCGTGACCGGGGGCTGTTCTGTCGTGGTAATTGCCCGGACATACCACTGTCCATCCGAAGGACAGTCGAAGAAGACATATCCGATAGCGGTGCTAATGGTCATTTCTTTCGGGTTGAAGGTGATCTCCATCGGACGAGCTGCCTGTACAATCTTGAAAGTCGTCTTGTCGTCAGCAGGAGCGAGGCTGGCCGAAGGATAGGTAGCGCGGTAGGCCGTCAGGGTCACACTGCGCGACCGCATGTTCGGGTTCTCGACCGTCTGAATCGTTGCCAAAAATGCTTTGTCTACGCCGGTTGGAGAATAGACCGCATCCCAGTTCATCGCGGCACTGTTGACCAGCGACCCATCCCCTCCAGTGATGGCCAGTTTCACGGGAAAAGCCGCGTAACCGCCGACGCCAAGACTCCCCGTCGTCCACGCTGCGTTGAAACTCTCTTCGGTCATCATCACATTACCGGTTCTTCGCGTGAGTGTCATCGGTACCGGATTTAGCCATATATCGCCCGTGCCGGGGTCTCGCCCCGCATACACGCCGATCATCTTGCCGCTGCCCTTCAGGCTTTGGATAGCGTCGAACGACAGACCGCCGATGTCCTTTGTGGGCAACCACAGGAAGAAGACGGCATCGCCGCCCTTCAGCTTGTCGACCATCTCGGCTGTCAGCGAGGCCATGATCTTATAACCTCCACCGCCGAGTTTGGAATAGGCGGTTATCCCGTCGAGCTGGATTTCCCCGGCCACGAACATGTAGCTGGTCATCTTGTCGGCTGAACGCAGCAGAACGCACCAGTACCACTCGGACAGATACGCCCCATGCTGCTTTATTTGATTGGGCTGCAAGTTGCCGGCATTCGCGGGTCGGGTGAACTCGAGGGTCAGAATGGGCCCGTAGGTTCCATTACCTGAGTTCCGGATAGACCACTCGAAAACTATGGTCCCCACCTTGCCGGAGGTCACGAACGCCCGAGCCAGCCTGTAGTGTCCGGCACTGTCCCGACCTCTGTACGGTGAACTTTCGCCGCCCGTCGGTCGCCGGTAGCTCCACGAAGGCGGGGTGCTGCTCATCGTACCCGTCCACAGAGGAATTTCCAACGACATATCGCCATCGACACCGGTCGGATCCGAGACGTCAATACCAGGCTGATCGATGGGCTTGCGGCGGGAAAACATGTTCGCGGCGCCGCTCTTGTACATGGTACCGAGGTCTGCCGTCCGTGCTACTCCGTATGTGTCGGCCATGTCTGAGAAGCCGAGATTGGTGCTGGGTAAGGTGTCTTGTACTGCCATGATTTACGATTTCAGTTGAGTGATGGAACCGGTCGTGTAGACTGAGCCGTCAATCTTGAGTGCGTTGTTGGTGGAGTCCCACGTGATGATGTGGCCGCCTATTACGATCGAGTTGCAATAGAGGGTTGAAAGACCAACAAGGCCATCCCCTGCTTTGTGAGGCTCCGGATTTATCGATGAGGCGAGGATTGGCGAAACAGTTTGTCCTCCACCAGTATAGGCTGACGTACGTAAAGTGACAGTGAGAGCCTGAGACGTGTAGAAATAATATTTACCCCCGCCCCGAACATAGATAACCTCATTGTTTGTGTTAGTCATCTGATCCACCTTACCGATGGGATTTTTATTAGCCCATTTGTATGTCGAATCCAGTACAACTCTATTTTTGGCAATAGCGCCCCAGCCGTCTCCACTGACCTCTTCGATAAACCGGCATGAAAATCCGTTGGCATGGGTACTCCACGAGGGTTTAGTTTTCGAGTCTAAATCAACCATGACGCTAATGCGGACTCGATTCCGGTATGCCACGTAAATGGTCACCGGATAGTAATAATCTTCGCTGAGAGCCGACGCGTCGATTATGGTCAGGAAATGCCCCCAAAACTCGCTTGCTTGTCGTCCATCCAACAGGTCGGCATCCAAACCGGAATTGGCTCCGTCGTTACCGGAGTGCCAAATAGTTTTCCAGTCAGTCCATGATGCACTTTCGCCGTTTCTAACCCGGTATTTGAGCATGTCGCTATAGCCGGCGTAATCGGTGTAGCCCACTGTTAGCTGTGCGATATACCCTGAGTGACCGAATGAAATGTAAGGACCGACAGTCGAAGAACCTTCGGAAAGTCGTTGAAACCCCGTGCCTACTTCGGTCGTATTTAAGCTGGAATCCCAACCTTTCCCAAGAATGGCTCCAGCCAACAGGCTTGAGTTCGCCTTAGCGTCCAAGGCGCTTTGCAGCCCCGCAATCGCGGCAATCGGGTGCTGGTCGGGATAGTCGAGATGTTCCAGTTGGTCATGGTACATCGTTCCGCTGCCGCTTCCGCCTCCTTCGCCTCCGGTGTAGATCCCGAACTGGGCGATCCACTGGTCGGTCGATACCGGATAGGAGGTACGGATAATCCATTTCGAAGAATCACTCTTGTCGGCCGTGGTATCCTGCGATTTGTCGATATACCACATGTTGCCGAGCTTGGCCAGCCCTTCGGCCATGATCTGCGTTGCCCGGTTCAGTTGGTTCTGAATGGTCTTGGCAGCATTGTTATACGCCTGGATGATCTCGATCTGACTGGATGCATTGACGGTCTCGGTCTCGATGGTCTCGAGCTTGCCTTTCGGGGTGTTCTCGCCAACGCTGATCTCCATTTTCGAAGGAGCGTACAGCGGAAATTCGACTGAGAGGACACGTGTGTCGAGCGTGCCAAATACGTAATTCAGCGTTACTTTCTGTCCGACAGTCAAAGCGATCGATTCCTTGGCAAACGCTACGGGATTTGAGGCGAAACTGTATGTGTAGGTATCCGCAAGGATCGTCTCGTTTACATAGGTTTCGAGAGCCTCTGCCAACCGGTTCTCGGCCGAGGTTACGTACTCGTCCGGCATCTGGATGTTGAACAGAATGACCGTATCGCCATCCTGCGGCATCAGTGTTTCGTTGGGCAGCTTGACTGCGCCGTTCTCTCGGTCCGTGACAATCTCGTACTCCTTCGAGGTGGAGTGGTAGGCTAGTTCGAATTCCCGCCCCTGCAGGTGACCGGAAAGGAAGTGAACCTTCAAAGTCTGCCCTTCGATAATCAGCTCGTCCGAGAAGTCGATCCCCTCGATCTTGAAGTAGTAGACCGGGCAGGTGTCATAGATTGGTGTTCCGTCCTCGTTCGTGCCGACTATGGTGTCCGTATCCAGCCGCAGATCCATCCGCACCGAAGAAATGGGGAAGTCGGACGACGGGTAGATGTCGTCGAAGATGACCGTTTTTTCGATAATCTCTTCGGCGGAGAGCCCCGCTTTGATGTCCCGGTACCCATTGGGATACCGGTCGACGGGTAGTGTAAGCCGTTTTTCGACCAGCGCGTTGGTGGTACCGCCGCTCTGATAATCCTGCGTGATGTTGCGGGTCGAGCCGTAGGCATAGATACGGGTGGCATATTCGCTCTCTCCGGAGGAGGTCGGGGCGCCGATATTGACACCTTGCGTCAACACCACGGCTTCTCCGTGCTCGCACCGGGAGAGGTGAATGACGCTCCCCTCGACCCACCATTCCGTCTCGAACGCCTCGGCAATCATCGATAGGGCTTCGAGCACCGTTTTGTTGTCAAAGGTCAGGTCTTTTGTAGCGGTGAGCGACGAATCGTAGGCGAAGGTATAGGTCTGCCCGATGGCCCGGCTGATGTTGCGGGTGATCTGCTGCAGGAACAGGTCGGGCGTAGCGGTCATTGACCAGTTGGCCTCCGGTTTTCCGGTGAACTCGTTGACGAAGAAACAGGAGATATTTCGCCAGCGCATCCACTCGGCTTCGAAACGGATGGAGTACTTGTAACCGCCGTCGATCAGTTCCGGGTAGACAAGAGTCGTGACCACGTACTTTCGCCCCTCGTGTTCGAGATAGCAGCCGATCGGGAAATCGACCTGCGAGACCTCGTTGAATACCAGCTGCACGTACTCTTCCGTCATCAGCTCATGACGAAACAGTGCTTCGGTTGTCACCGGAGCGGAGTAGAGTGGTTCGCCATTTCTGTTTTTGACTTCGATCATTATTCGTTCGTTCTGTCGGCGGGATTCGGCTCCCGAAACTTCACGGCCAGTTTACAGGCGTGAAGCTGATAGTTGTTGAATTGGGTTGTGTTGGAGTATATCAGCCGGAAAGTCAGGTCCAGAGCCTCCACGTACAGGGTAATTTGCCCTTTGTACAGCTCTTGCAGGAAAGCGGTATAGCGCGCCGTGAATTCGGCTGTGCTGTTTCCCTGTAGGAGGAAGGAGAGCGTGACATCCCGCTCTGCCAAACGGGCATCAGTAACCAGAACCTGCGTCCCGTTTTGCGTCTTATCGTCATTCTCGATAAATGCTTTTAGGGAGGTCGGGGCCATCAGCGCCTCCAGATACCCGGCCAGCAGGGTTGCCCCAAACTGGTCAAGAGCTATTCCGTTAATCTTGTCCATGGGGTTTACAATTTGTCTTTCAGGATTCTTTTCATGCTGGCCATGCTGTCCGCCATGTCCGGCAAGACCTTACAATAACCGCGGATGTCGGCAACATTGCCATTGAGCTGTATCATGATGTCGCGAATATCCACCAGATGGTGACTCTGATCGCGGTGCATTGCGAGCATCTCTTCCATTGCACGAAGTATACTTGCAGTGTACTCTTGCATGGCGGCAAACCGTCCGCTGAGCTCGGTGCCGGTATCTTGCGACAGGGTTTCATAGCTACGGGATGAAGCTGTTTGCTGCTGGATCAGGGCATCTTTGTCGACCCCGGCAATGGAATATGCCTGATCACGTTTCTGCAGAGCTTCGTTGTAGATGCTCTCGTACTCCTGTTTCAAAGCCTCGCGTTCGGCTTCGGACAGAATACCGTTGGTCATGGCCTCGCTGAAGTTTTCGTACCACGCTTGCAGACGTCCATCCAGCTGAGACGTGATGACTCGGTTGATGGCACTCATCATCACCTCTTCAAAGTTTCCGGCCACGTCGTCGAACGTCGCGTCCATGTCGTTCAGGAAATCTTCGAGTTCACTGCGGGCATCGTCCAGCGTGAATCCCGTCAGGGCCTCACTGGTCGCCTCGCCGAGCTCCTCCATCTTGTCTTTGCAGTCGACGATGGTCTCCAGATATTTGCGCGTGTCCTCATCGAGCTGCGCCCACACTTCGGGCAGCTCTTTCTGGAAACGTTCGATTTCCGCCCCAGAGAGGTCGAACAACCCCTCCATCCGACCGGAACCGTACAACTCTGTCCAGTCGAAACCGGCCGCTTCGATCACATCCCGATAACCTCCCAGGCGTTCGGCTGTTTTGACGCCGTACGAATGGTTGTTTTTAGCTCGCGAAGCGAGGTAGGCTTTGCCCAGCCGTCGCGTGGCCTCCTCCTGCTTCTCAATCGCCCGGACGGCATCATCGCTGGCCAGTACTGCCTGCATACCGGTGTGCGATTCGATGACCTCTTTTTCGCGATCGATGATTTGGTCGAGTACATCGATATAGGCTTCGTAGGACTTGATGGTTTCTTCAGATAGCTCATGGTCTTTTGTAAAGAGAGAGGCTATCTTGGTCACCACTTGCAAGGCGGCGCTGATAATGGCCAAAATAACGGAAGCTGATTCGACGGTTTTTATGGCAGCACTTGCTGCTTGTGAAGTGCCTTTTACCGCAGTAATCGAGCCCGTAGCAACCATAACTATCCCATCAATGAGTTGAGTCATTGACGTGGCGATTTCTCCCCCGGTCTTAATTGCCTCTCCAGCCGTTCCCCCGATTGCTTCCCCAACCTCTCCAAACGTATCATAAACATCGTTTAGGACAGATTGTAAATCTTTCCACTCTTCCGTGCTTTTCTTGGCCGTCTTGCCGGAGTCACTGCCGGTTTTGAGGTTCTGTGCCTGGATCTTCAGGGCGGCCAGTTGGGCCTGGAGCCGGGCTTTGATGGCCGGATCGGCATTATCGCCCAAGGCATCCAGCGCTTCCTGTACCTGGGGAATCATCGCGAGGATTTTGTCCAGTCCCATGTTGACGATGTTGTCGACGATGGCTGTGAACTCTTCCTCCTTCAGCCCCATGTTCTCGGTCAGAGCTGTGATGTCATTATCCCGGATGGTTCGGAGCTGTTCGATTTCATCCTCTCCCGCTTTACTGCGCCCCTGGTTGCGAATCCGGGCAACGTCCTGCTGGAACTCCTCTTCGATGCGGAGCCGCTCGGTGGCGTATTTCTGCCATTTCTCCAACTGTTTTTGTGCGGTTTCCTCGGTCTCGGCACGATCGATCATCGCACTCTGTTTGTAGAAGTCCAATTCGCTGATATTACCGGCGTCGAGATCGTCGTTCAGCTTCTTGCGCATGGATTCGTAGGTTCGTTCCGTGGCTCGTTGTTTACGCTCCTCTTCGGACAGGAACACATCGCCGAGCTGCCGATAGGTCTCGGCCGCCTGTTCGGCGTACTCTTTTTCGACCCGTTCCCGGTCCTGAAGACGCTTTTGTTCGGCGGTAGCGATCAGGGTATCGTATTGTGCCAGCTCGTTTTCCGATGCTCCATTATGGGCACTCTCTTTTCGGTCTTTGTTGATCTGGGCGACCGATTGCTGGTATTCGAGATCAATTTCTGCCAGCCGTTTGTTCTTCCCTTCACGCATGATGGCGATACGACGGGATTGAAGGTCTAAGTCGACCCGCGCAAACTCGTCAGCTAATTTTTGCTGTTTTTTTATCACCTCTTGTCCTACTTTGTCGGAAACGTCACCACCTAAATCCGAATAGACCTTTCGGGCTTCTTTCTCCCTCTTCTTGGCTGCATCGTATTGTGCTTTCGTAAAAGCATCTTTATCCTGCTCGATCTTGCACAATTCCTGTTTTGCGTCCTTCCACTCCTTGGCAGCTTTGGCATAGACGTCGGAGAATTTTTCAGATCCACCGAAAGTCGCCTCGGTCTGCAGTTGGTTAACTTGTCGTTCTGCCTGATCTTTCTGGCCTGATAAATATTGATACCGATATTTAATATCTATCGGGATAAAAAGCGGATTCTCTGCTTTCGCCTTATCCAGTGCTTGCTTTGCTTCCTCGTAGGCTTTATTTATCTGGTCGAGATTGGATTTCGCTTCCAATAGTTTAATCTCCACAGGCTTTGCCTGCTCTTCTGCCTCTTTCTTTATTCGCTCATATTCGGCTAAATCCGCCTCTGCAAGTGCAAGGCTCTCTTTGGCCTTTTCCTGTGCCTGTATGTTGTAAAACAAATCACTACTCATCCCGGTATCGTCGGATGATTGCTGCTTAATCGCCTGATACCGTTCTTTGAGACGTACCAACTCTTCTTCCCATTTCCGGACATTGTCAACCAGCATTTGGTATCGTTCTGCTTCCGCCTGTGCGTTAATGGATTTGTCCGTCTCGCTGGGATCAACCTTCTTTAGCTCTTCCAAGCTGAAATTATCGGTCAGTGTCGGTGCAAGTTTCTTCAGCTCATCATAGGCACGCGCCTGGGCAATAGTCGACTGGGTGTCGTCCCGAATAATCGCCAACCGCTCGTTAATCTTGTTTTTGGTGTCGTCCAGCCGTTGGTTGAACTCGTCCATTGCCTCATTGTGTTTTCTTTGGGCGCGCTCAGCGGCTGTTTCTGCCGTCACCAACTTATACACTCCGTACACAAGTCCGGCAATAGCTGCCGTTACCATCGTTACGGGATTGGCCAGCAAGGCGGCTGTGTTTGCCTTAATGGCGAACGTCAGGGTTTTCCAACCCTTGGCAACCAGTGTAACGCGGGCAGCTTCCACGGCTTGCGCAGCAGTCAATTGACGCCCATACATCAGGGCGAGTTTCTTTTGCAACACCGCTTCTCTCAGAACAACCATATTGGCACGTTGGGCTGCCGACACCAGCATCAAGGCTGCTTTGTAAGAGCCGTAAACGGCTACCAACTTGATTAATAGACCGAGAACGATATCGTAGTTCTCCACCAGCGAGATCGTCCCCTGCAGTACAGATGCAATCATCCCCTGGCTGGATTTTCCGATGTTGTTGAACATCGTATCGATCGCATCACCGAGGTTCGAAATCAAGCCGGTAATGGTCTTCGACTGATTCTCCATCAGGTTGTAGAACTGGCCGCCTTCGTTGGTCATGCTCTCAATGACCTTTTTCACGTCCTCAAACCCAATCTTTCCGGCAGTGACCATCGCATTGATCTCTTCGGTGGTCACGCCGTACATTTTGGCCATCTCCTGCAACATCGGAATCCCCGAACTGGTAAATTGGAGCATGTCCCGTGCATACAGTCGTCCCTGTACGGCGGTGGTACCGTACAAGTAGGTAAGACGTTCGAGAGGTAATCCTAACCCGGCAGCCACGTTGCCCAACCGGGTGAGGGTGTCGGTTACATCCTCAGCTGCAAATCCGTAGGCAAGCAACTGACGGGCACCATCGGCCACCCCCTGCAGGTCGAAAGGCGTTTTGGCGGCCAGATCGACCATCTGCGCCATCAGCGCGTCGGCCTTCTCCTTGCTCTGCAAAAGCGTCGTAAACGCTACTTCGAGCTGCTGGAACTCACCGCGAGTACGGGCAATTTGCTGAACCAGGCTCCCCAACGAAAACCCTACGCCAACTTTAGCCAGTGTCGCGGAGAATCGCCGCATGGCCATGTCCATTCGGTCCGAGTCCGTGACGACGTTGGAGGTAACTTCTTTTGCTGTCTGCTGAATCTGTTTGAGTCGACGGAGTATCTCCTGATTATCGATTTCAGCGGTAAGGTCGATCATGGTTATTCCTTCCTGAGTGTTGGTTGTGTCGATACAACCGGGTACTATTTCCCGCTCGCCATCTGTATCAACATGTTCATGGCGTTCGGAGCATTCAAGTCAAGCTGTTGCGGCGCCCCTTCATGGTGTTTGTAATCCACCCGAATGGAGTCACGGATCATCAGCTGCAAGTTTGCCCAGGCGATACCCCACAGGACGTAATCCAACGTCCAGTGGTACCTGCTGACGATCATGTCAATTCGTCCCCAGAGGGTTTGCCCGCCATAGCAGCTATCCGATCTGCCGGGGTCATCGGGGAAATCTCGACCTGAAGCATTTTTACCAATCGGATAGCACGCGTAAAATCCTCGCAATAGGACTGCGAAACGATCCACGATAGCAGCTGTACCACCGTCGCAGGTTGCATGGTAGGGGAGTGCATCAGCAGTTCTGTTCTTGCTCGAAGGTTTTTGTCGATCTCCTGTTTGGTTCTGAGTGTGGCGATGGCGATGATTTCGGCCACTTCCTGCGGCTTCTCGGCGCAAATCCGCCACATTTCCTTGACGTCATTGTCCGAGCCCGATAGAGCCATATCCAGGGCAAGCAGACGCTTGCTGATCATCATCAGCCGGCCCAACTGCAACGGGTAGAGATACAAGGTCACCTCCTTCGAACCGTCGATACTTCTGATTTGGAACGATTCGTCCTTTTCCATCAGCGTATCGATGGCTCGTGCATGTACGGATGCTTGAGATCTGTTTGGTTTCATGATTCAGAATGGATGAAAGTGCATCCCGCCCCGGTCTCGCTCCGGGATACCAGCCTTTAGCTGACAGCGGGATTCTGGAAGGTGGTTATACTCCGACACCATCGGTGTATGCCGGAGTCGCAATCGGCCACCAGGCCACGCCCCCTTCAGCAGGAGACAAAACATCTGCCGACACCGCAATCTGGAGCGGATCCGACGTGTTCATGCCGCCCGACAGCGTTGCTGCGTACTTGAGACGGGCAAAAGCGATGGAAGCTCCCGACAGCGCATCGAAGACGAACGCCTTTTCGCCTTCGTACAATTTGCCCTGTTCGGGCTCGGTGGTACCGAAGTAGAACGCGAGTGTCTCGTCGTCGAAGTCGGCCACATTCCACGTCACCTCTTTCGATCCGGTCGTGGGATCACGCAGGGCGAAGAAAGGGTTTTCCTCACCCTCACGGTGGAACTTGTTACTGGTGGCGTTGGAAAAGTTGAAGGTCACGCCGCCCTGATAGGGCTGGGTGATCGGTTTGAGCGCCTTAATCAGCGCATCGGCGCCCTCGTCTTTTACTCCTTTGGGAAGCGGATCCCCGGCATGACAGGATTTCAGTCCTACAAGTTGCATGGTTTCAGTATTTTTTAAGTTTCAGTTTGATGTTCGAAAATGTGAAGGAGATCGCCTCCTCACTGATGAAAGTCTCGCCGCTCACGTCGAAAAACCACCGTTCGGCAACCGGATAATGCCCCAAAGATTCGAAGGCAATCTTCGTCAGTTCGGCCAGACGGGAGCGGTTGGGGAAACGTTGTTGTTCGCCGCCGATGGTGGGCGTCGTGTCCGGAACGTAAATGTTCACATTCATCGTGGCTACCTGTATCCCTTCGGTCACGTTCGTCAACGAGGTCACGACAAGAAATTCACCGGAGGGGCGATTCGGATAGTGATCCGCATACATCACCGGAACCGCTTCGCCCAATGGAGAGCGGCGCACATGGTCCCAAACCAAAGTGAATATTTCCGCAGAGGTCAGTTTCATCCTTGCTGTGATCTGAGGTATTGTCCGAACTCGGCTTTCAGCCTTTCGGCGGTGGCCTCCACCCAGTCCGCAGAGCCCTGCAGCACGTCGAATCCCTTTGCCTCGACATAGCGGGCGTAGCGCATACCCGCCACCCACACCAGGCAGGTTTTGTGAGGCGGAAGCCGAAGTGCGACTTCGATGGCGTATGCGCGGCTTTTGTTCTGCACCGGCCCCGGAGCGAATTCGCTTTTTACTACTCGTCCGCCCTGTACCACGACATAACCGATCGAATGGCGGAGATTGCCCGTCCGGTCGGTATAGTTGCCATGTTCGCGGGCGTATTTTACCACACGTTCCCCAAGCATGGAGAGCCACTCAACAGCCTTCCGGTCGTATTCTTCCTGGGCCTGCCGAAACGAGCGGTCTACCTGCTGCCAGTTGGTACGATCCTTTATAGCCATAGCTTTGTGTCTTCGTAACGTTGTCCGCTTTTGTAGAAGCCCTGCACGGGATAGGAGACCGTATCCATCTCAGTGGGGCCGGCTTCGGTACGCCGCGTGTGGTCGAAAATGTTAATCCCGTGGCGGTCGAAAATGCGTACTCGTGTCCCGATGGGAATCGGCCGCGTTGCTGCCGGCATCGTCACCTCGTATGCGTACAGAAAGACCTGGCCGTTTTGCCCTTTGATCTGCTTCGCCTGACCGTTTTGTCGGGCGTTGCATCGACCCACGTAGCGCCATTCGTGCACCCCCTCGGTCCAGGAACCGTCGGGATTGAGTGTGGCATCCTCTTCGTACCATATTTCGAGCGTATGGGGGTAGCGAATCATAGGAACTTTACTTTGGGGCGCGGGTTGAACTCTTCAGCGATATCGGCAAAGCCGTTCTCCTTTGCGAGAGCGTGAATGCGGCTTCGCAACTCAGCAACATTATAGCCGAGCGAGAATCCGCCGTTACTTTCGGAGGCCAGCACCACGAGCTGCTTCAGCACGTCGATGGTGGCTTTGGCGACGGATTTCTTTGCGGCGGCAGAATACTCATCATCCGGGCTTAACCCTGCATCCATGCAGGACACATGGATCAGCCCGTCATCCACGTTGTAGGGATAGAGCCTTGCCGATATGGCTTCGTAGTTCGTCATGGACTATCCCAGTTTAGTGAGGTCGGCGATGGCCATTCGGTTCGGGATTTCGATGTCTGGAATGGCCTCCATGCCATACTCCATGAAGCGACCCTCGGAGGTGCGATACGATGAGATGAACATTTTGCCATCCTCGGCCATCGTATAGGTTCGGCCCGGAACCGGGTCGCGCATTTCATAGGGTACTTTCCACTTCATGTATCCGAGTTTGTTGGCTCCGAGGGCCGGCAGGAACGACACATAGTCGTCGGGAACGGCATTTTTCGCCTCGGTGTCGGAGACCTGCACCCATTCGTCCTTGATACGGAATCGGAACGGGATGTCCACAGCCTCCAGCAGACGGTTGGCCATCGGTTCAGTGACGATGTTGCCGGTGGAGAACTCCATGTCGCCGAATTTCATGGTGTACTTCCCGATGAACTCCGACGATGATGCAATCCGTTTGTAGAAGGTCGCGCGGTTCACTTCGGCAATGGCGAACGAGCAGCCCATCGGACGCATTTTGTCCACGAACTCGGTCATCATCCACGAGAGAATA
This sequence comes from Millionella massiliensis, assembly GCF_900104655.1. GTDB lineage: Bacteria > Bacteroidota > Bacteroidia > Bacteroidales > Rikenellaceae > Rikenella > Rikenella massiliensis. The sequence goes on from NZ_FNWD01000002.1 coordinate 416,889, forward strand.
TTCTCTTTATCGCCCGATGTCGCCTGTTTCTTGGTGATGGGCAGTTTGATGTCGGCCACCGAGACGCCGCGCTTGTTCTCCTTGCCGTTCACGCTGGCCTGTCCCTTGAAACGCAGGTCGCCCATAATCAGGTCCAGACGCTTCATCGGAGCCAGCAGGCACTGGCGAACATCGTCAGCCAGAAAGTTGATGATTTCGTCCAGTACGCCCGGCTGTGCGGCGCGCAAGCCGTTGTTATAGGTGTCGATGAGAATCTGCAACCGTTCCAGACGGGTGTTGTCCATCTGGTAGGCATCGCCGAAGCAAGCCACTTCACCGACGCCGCTTCCAAGCGCATGACGCTTGCGGATCGGTTTGTTGGCATACCGGTCAATGACGGTACCGGCAACGACGCCGGTCTGGTTGCCGATGTAGGTTTTGAACGTGCCGTCCGGATTCGCCCGATCGTAGTTCAGGTAATCTTTCCAGAACACCCGGTCCATATCGAGCATGTTCACGGTAGCCCGATCGATGATTGCGGACAGTACGCCTTTATTGTCCAGCAGTGATTCGATAGTCAGTACCATTTTCTTTCCTGTGTTTTAGATGAACATGAACCGATCTCCCAGCGCCTCTTTATCGGCTTCAGTAACGGGGATGTAGAGCTCGTCCTCGACAATGCCGAACACCCGGCCGATGCATGCCACGGTGCTGATGTCAGAGAGTTTGCGCACTCCGTAGGAGAGACAGTTGGGCGTGTACTTAGCGGCGGGATCCGAATCGCTCTTCGCCTCCACGAGAATCGCGCCGACCGTGAGTGCCGCCGTAAAATTCTCTGCGGCGGTAATTTCGTCGTAACCCTCCTTCGAAGTATCGACAGCGGCTACGGAGATGACGTTGGTACCGTCCGACAGATACATTCCCGCCTTGAGGAACGTACCGTTTACGAGGGGATTTTTGGCGACCTTCACGACTTTGACCGACGTGGCGGCCTCTTCGAGCACTTTCACGCGAAGACACACATGGGCCCTGCGCTCGGCTTTGTCGCGGTAAAGGGGAGCCAGCTCGGGAAGCCATCCGTCGACCGGAAGGTTGGTTTTGTCCAGATCCATGCCGCCGTCGTTGATGCGGTAGATGGTGGTTTCGTCGCAGACCTCCCGCATCACGGCGGGTGCAGTCTCGTACTTAATACCTGCAGGCATTACTTACTTTGGTTTTTTTGTTCGACAATTTGTTGGGTGCCCTTTTCGATCTCGGCAATCAGATTGTCCATGTCGGTTTTCTGTTTGCCCTCGGCAGACTGGGGCGGTTGTACCAGCTGAAATCCCTCATTGGCCAACTCCTGTTTGAACTCGCCGTAGTCCTTCACAGTTTTCTCCACGTAGGCGGCGATCTCTTCTTCGTCCTTGAAATCGCGGCCTTCGATGCGACCTCCGTAGTAGGATGCGGGGATTTTTGCTTCATCGAGCCTGGCGCGCAACGTCGCGGACAGGGCCTCTTTGCGTTTCTGCCCGCTGATCATGTCGCTGAACTCTTTGAGCAACTCGGATTTGAACTTTTCGGGATCGAAATCGGATTTTTGAACCGGCTCGGTTTTTTCCTGCGGTTCCGGCTCGGCGGCAGGTTGGGCGACAGGCTTCCCGTCTTTGAGGTTATGCCGTTTCTCGTAGTTGCGTACTGCGGTCTGTGAGGCATCCCCTGCACGGTAATCGCCGTAGCTTTGTAATACGTCCTGAAAGCCTATCCCCTCCACGATGGCAGGTAATTGAGCTTCGTCCGTAACGTTCTCGACACGCTTTGCTGCGATTCGTTCGAGAATTGCATTGTCAACCCCCGGAAATTTGGTTTTGAGCAATGCCAAGAGTTTTTCTTTCATGTCGTTCCGTTCGTATATAGTTTGAATGTATCTTCACATCCATCAAAAAAGGTCTGCCAGCCGGTAAGCCAACAGACCTTGCCCCTTGTGGGGTATGATGTCGTTCCGTCTGGGTCTGTCGCCTGCATCCATACAAGCACATACAAAGATTTTTCGACGCAACACAATATCCAAATTTAGGGTGCGGTGAAGGGGGAAAATTTTTCACTCCTCCTGCAAAATACGCCCAATGTTTCGTACAACAGAATTATATTTTATAAAACGAAATATTTACCTATCTTTGTAATGACATTTAGCCAGGGTATGAAATGAGGATATTTACCGAACAGGCCATTAAAGAGTACGCGGAACAGCATCCGGAATCGAAAGTTGCCCTGCAAGAGTGGGCGCAGAAAGTCAAACGAAGCGACTGGAGTTGTTTTGCCGACATAAAAAGGACATTCAACAGTGTCGATAACGTAGGAAATCAGCACTATGTATTCAACATCAAGGGCAATGACTTTCGACTGGTGGCCGTTGTGAAATTTACCATCCGGTTCGTTTATATCCGGTTTATCGGGACGCACAAAGAGTACGATAAAATTGATTGTCGAAACATTTAACCGCAGAGCAAATGACGAAAATTGAGACCCAGGCCCAATACGATTGGGCTGTCAGTCGGGTAGAGGAGTTGCTCCCACTCGTGAATGACAATACCCCCAAAGATGATCCCAACCTCATTGAACTGGAATTGTTGTCGAACCTCGTGGCCGATTACTCGGATGAGCATTTTGCCATCGGATCGCCGTCACTGGCGGACGTGATCAAACTGCGGATGTACGAAATGCACCTGACGCAACGCAGTCTTGCCACGCTATTGGGTATCAGCCCTTCCCGGGTCAGCGCGATCGTATCGGGCAAGGCGGATCCGACCTACAAAGTAGCCCAGGAGATCAGCCGGAAGTTGCATATCGACGCAAGCATCGTACTGGGTGTTTGCTGATCGCCGTTGCGCTGCGGTGGACACCTTAAATACAGGAGGGGGAATACATGACCGACCGGAATAGACTTACACCAGAGGAGTTGCAGCAACTTCGTCAGACAGATTTTAATTCCCAGCCCGGATTTGTACCGGCAGAGACCGTATTGGCCAAAGAAGTGGGCGCAAAAGGGACACCGGAGCGTGCTGAGTTTGATGCGAGAGCTTTTGCTTGGTATTCCGGGGAATTCTCCGGGGACAAAGAGAAGGCGTCGGAGTAAGCTCCAAGAGTGAGCAACGCCAAATCTGACAAAAGGAATTGTTCCACCATATAAAACACCACTCCATGATAACCCAAGCACAATATGAACTCGCCCGGCAGCGGATTGAGGAGCTGTTGCCCCTGGTGGATGACAATACGCCCGTAAACGATAAAAATACGATTGAACTGACCCTGATGTCGGATACGGTCATTGCATACGAAAAGGAGCATTTCCCGATTAAAAAGCCAACCGTTTCGGAACTGATCGAACTCTCGCTGGAAGAGAAGGGCATGACTCAACGGCAACTCGCTCAGGAAATAGGAGTCAGCCCCTCACGGGTGAACGACTATGTGTCCGGCCGTGCGGAACCGACTCTGAAGATCGCACGCTTGCTGTGCCGGGTGCTGGATATTCCCGCAGCGTCCATGCTCGGATTATAACTCACCCCGCTAAACTGTGGTGGCCTGCTGTTTCGTGACGGCCTGTTCCTTCTGTATCTCGCTCACCTCGTCGTCCACATTATCGACAATCCCGGCCAGCATGACTCCGGTTCGACGCGATGCCACAGGCTGTCCGCACGCCGAAAGTGCAATGCGCACCTTCTCTTCGAGATCATCAATGCTGAAGGGTTGAATCTCCACATCCATGTCGATAGTATTGGCGGCATCTTCATAGGCCGGATTCAGCGAGCCGACGGCCGAAGCAAGAAAGTTGTATCGGCGTTGCAGATACTCGCCGACGATCTCGGCATGGTTATCGACGGCAAGCTGCGTTCCCATAAACAGAAAATCGAAAGCGCGGCCCGACGGAACGCTTCCCAGTCCCTTGAGGTTTTCGAGAGAGAGGCGGGGAGTATTGGTGAGATGGTAGGCCATGTCGAGCAGGTTGTCCAGTTCGACCTTGGCGGCGCTCCCTACCTGGTCGAGGTTCAGGTAGTACACCTTCCCGCTGTTTTGCAGTTGAATCATGCGGTTTTTCCCGACCTTCTGAGGAAGCCCCTCGATATCGCCCTCCAGTACCAGATCGGGGAAAAAGACCATATCCACACAGTCGGCATAGTTGGACAGCAGTTCTTCGATACGGCGGCGAATCGTTTGGATGTTGTGGCACAGAGAGGTCGGACGATAGGCATACATCGTCGGATTTTTCCTGAATCCATGTTCGAAACTCTGATCCGGCAGGAACGTCCATGTGCCCGCGTCCAGTCTCCAGGTGTACACATTGGTGGCAGTCACGGTCATAAAATACTGCACCTCCATCTTCGTTTCATTGTCACGGACCGAATACCCCCGGGAGAGAGCCACATAGTCGCCACTGGCATCGAAGAACGGATACAGCGCATCGCCCCGAAACGGCGACCATATCGTACAACGAAGTCGGTACCTGTTGCTGTTTGCGTACCCGAGCATCCCTTTGATTTTAGCCTTCAGGCGGGCCCAGAAACCGTTATCCGGAACCGCATACCAATACTCGGCCACCTCCTGCTCGGAGAATAACGATCGGACGATACGCTTGTTGTTGTAGCGCATTTTGTTCTTGCGGATCACACTCTGGATGATCTGCAACAGCGATCTTTCGGCATCGTCATTGGGAGCGCAATCCACCTGCGGATCTTTGCCCACGGTGAAGGCCGTATGAATGTTCACGATGTCCTGCTCCAACGGGATGGATATGCGATTGACCGGGTCAGGCTCATAGACGGCAGCATGGTGCGTCACCGTACCGTCCGGATTGGTTACGTCCTTCTCTTCGGAAACCAACAGCTCCCCATCTTTGCGCAGATGCTTGTCATTCACTTCGTGTCGGTCGGGGTTCCACTCTCTTTGGAGCTCATCCACGCAAGGTTTGGGCGTCTTACGTTGCGCCTTCAACAGTTCAATCTTTGCCGATTCGTCGCTCATGGCGAGAATTTCATCCAATGTCTTCATGTCCTAACTGAAATAACCCCTGTAACTTTTGTTTGTCTTCCGGATTTTGCCGAGAATCATGCCCAACACGTAGTAGCGCACGGCGTCGATCAGGTGATCCTCCTGCCCGTCTTTGGGTCGGTTGATCGGCAGGCCGTTTTTGTCCTCGTCCCACACATAGTTGCGGAACTCCTTGAACATGTGGAATGATCGTTCGGTAACGTATATCTCCATTTCGAGCATCTTCTCAATGCCGGCAATGACGGACGGGCCGCTTTTGTCAACCGGGTAGATATTGATCCCGGCATTATGTATTTCATCGATCAGCCGCGGATCGGCAGACTCCGATATGACCTTTAGATCGCGATAGGGTCTCAGCATATCGATGATCTCCCGGGTCAGCATCTGCGTGCGGTAGCATATCTCGTCAATGTAGAGCGCATTGCCGATAATTCCGCATTTGGCAATCGCCGTCGGGTCATTCGAGTACCCGAAGTCCTGGCAAATGGCAACCTTCTCGCACCAGCGGGGAAACTCTTTGACCGTATGGACATTTTTGAAGATAGCCCCCTCGGCCACGTCTACCCATTTGCCCATGACTACATGGGCATACTTGTCCGGATCTTCGACCTTCATGCGCTCCACTTCACGCAGGAACTCATCCGAGAGGTTCTCAATATTGTCGAAATAGGTCGTGTGGATGTGCAGGACATTGGGGTGGGTGCTTATCTGAACGTCCACGCCGTCGATATTTACCAGTTTGTGGGTCTTCTCGATATACTTGCGGTAAATGAAGTGGTTGGAATCGGTCGGGTTCATGATGATGATCACCCGATTCTGTATCCCCTTCTGGCGTATCGAGAGCATCAGCTTGTCGAAGTCATTTTCGCTGGTCCACTCTTCGGCTTCGTCGCACACAAACGTCGTGATGCCCTGGATGGACTTGAGTTTTGCCGTCTGATTGCCGGACGAGGTTTTGATGCCCCGGAAGAGCACGCGACTGCCCGAAACGAGATTCTCGATATCCTTCTGGGTTACGTGGAAGAACTCGCCGGTACCGTCTGCCTCTATCTTCTCCGTAAACTCAGGAATAACGGACATGGCGGCCGACACCATGGTGTAGCGGCAGTACAGGATAACATGCCCGGCTTCGAACGTGAGCCGTTCGATGAACGTCCCCGCATTATACGATTTTCCCGACCCGCGTCCTCCGGTAATGAGAATGATGAAATGCTCGGTGTCGTCATACAGGGGCAGATATATGTCTTGAGGCTGGATCATTTCTTTTGCAGGCGGTCTTCCACCCATTTTCGAATGTTGATCGATCCTTTCATGCTAACGTCGGCTTTTACATCCAAACTATCGCCAAAACCTTCATTCCGCCCCAGAGTACCGAGCAAATAACGCAACATGCTCGAATCCGGAGGGGACACCCAGCCGATAATCCGACCAGAGGGATCTTTTTCCGGAATACCGAGCGCCACAATGCGAGACATAGTAATACACTCATCGAGCATCTTTCCGCGTGCATCTTTCAGAGCCGCTGCAAAATCAGGGTCGGATTTGATCCAATCATACACAGTAGTACGATTGACGCCGAATATCTCTGCGGTCTGAGTTAAATTTCCACCTGTCTGTTTTAAAACATCTGTAAATTTGTCGATACCCGGTTTCATACGCGCGTAGTGACTGTTGGATTTGTTGTGTTTTGTATTATTCAATCATCGCGAGCACTTCTTCTCCTTTGGCAAAAGAGGATTCTGGAGCAATGCCGGCCAACTCGCAAAATTCAGCCTTTGACTGAAAAGAGGAAAAGGACAAGGTTATATACGCCATTTCATTCAGCACACGGATTTCACTCGCTTCTTTTACCGCTGCCTTAGATGCTTTAACGGCCGCTTTCCTACCTGCATCTATCGTTGCGATGTTTTGTTGTTCCCGTCCTTGCTGGGAATTCGGTAAAAAATCATCCAACGCAAAGGAATCTATTGCTGGTATTTCATTCCCAACACTCGCAAAGATGGACAGCTCTTTCAGATACTCGTCATCAATACCAGCCATCGAGACATCAATGTCAGGAAGGTATTTAGCTACCAACTCAAGATCTGTTCGCGTATTACCGAGAGCCATGTACGTCATCTGTTCTTTTTCCTGTTTTTCGTCCAGATTTACCACCTCCACTTTGACAGGATAATCTTGGTCCGGTGTACCATCATACTTGTAGTATAAGTCCATTGCCTGAATACGCCGGTGCCCGTCGATCAGATTTCCAGTGCGTTCATTCCATGTAATGCCTCCGAGATAGCCGATTTTTTGCAAATTTTTCTTTTGCTGTTTAATCCGCTCTTCAGTATGGCGTTTGGGATTGTATGGGTTGAGCGATATTTGGCTACGTCTAATTATGCGCGTCTCGCTCTGTTTTAATGGTTTTGTAGTCATACTCAAACAGGATGCGTTCAACCATAGGAAACTCCGCTATCACCTGATTCAGGTCTTGCGGATGATTTTTACGTAAAAAAAGAAGATAATTGAGATCGGATATATTAGTACCTGACGACTGGGTTTTTCCATACCGTTCGGGCATAATCAGGCCCTGTTGCTGGATGTACGATAGGACATCCGTGTTCTTGTACTCTGACAATGGAAAAAATTTCTTCGTTTTTTCACAAATGGCATTTTGCTCATACGTTCTCAACATCAGACGTCTATTCATCCCGTCGGATTGTTTGAATCCATAACAAGTCCACTCGATGCAATATTTTTGTCGGAGAATATCAGTGAGTTGAGCAAGACTATATTGCCGGATTTTGCGTTTCTCACATCCCAAATAACCCGTTTTGTAATACGAGAACAAGGCGTAATGCGGGATTTGTATAAACTCAATTTGGGGGTATTTACGACAAGCGTAGTTGATATAACGATTAATGTGCTTCAGATTAGGCACAATGTACATATATACGCATACAATATGGTCAAAATAAGGGTGACAAAGGTCAAGTAAGGCAATGCTATCTTTTCCGGATCCGGAATGAAATAACATTACCTCACGCGACCTTGTGGCGATTGATTTGATAATTTCTATCGCCTTTTTCACGACTAACGACCATTACCGAGTACCCGATTACGGCGGCGGTTGGCTGACGATTGACGGCGAGATCTTGCCGCTAAATAATCAGCCTTACGCATGTACTTTTCGCCATTCGGACCTGTTGCATATGGTTCTGACATAACATTGTTGTTTTGAGGTTACTCGGCAATATTGCCACAACAAAGGTTTATTGCGGCTGCACGACAGGCAAGAGACAACGCAAAAAATAGCCTGCTAAAAGCAGGCTATCATCGAAATTTATCTTACTGTTATCTGAGATTTGTGGCGACGACTTTCTCGATGGCCAAGAAAAACATCATTGGACGTTCTTCGGGCGGCAATTTGTCGTGTTCTTTTGCGTCGGCCCTGAACTCTTCGAAGTCAGGATATGCAGGCTCGTTTTGTGTATATTCGTCAATATCTTCAGTATCGACACAAAACATGCCTATATCATTGATTTTAACATCAAGAAACCACGAGTTATTACGATTGTGAAAATGAATATATTCGATTGCCTTGAATTCTTCTTCTGCGTTCTCATCACCGGCTATAAAACCGCTCTTTTTATTGCGTCTGATCGCCTCGGTGTCCATGAACTGACTAACGTAGTAATCACTGAATGAACGAAATTCGACTTTCTTCTTACCCGTAATAATCTCTAGGGCAAATTCTTTTCTCATCAAAAGGCTGTACGCCTCAACCTGTTGGCCATTTACTGTAATCTTCATTGCTTATTTGTTTGTGAGTAAAAATAGAACTGGACCGCACAATGTACAAGCCTTCGTAATTTTATTAAAATATCAGGGCTGTACCAGATCGAACCTTCAAACGGTAATTGACTTGTACTTTCCAAGAGACTCGCAATATGGCTGGAATTCATATTGCTGGCCTGACCTATTGAACTGCCATCAAGTTCAGTCGCTTGAAGCATCGCCACTCTTGGCGTTCGGTGTCGAAGTACACTTGGACGGTTTCGTTTTTCTTGCGGGTGTAGTTGCCTTCAATAGGCGGCACCAGGTCTGCCCGTAAAGTGCCCCATGCCTCACGCAGAGTGCCATCTACCTTGCGAAAGTAGAACCGTACGACCTCAGTGTGCATATGGCGCACGAGGTGAAAGTTACGCCATGCCAGCTTCAGGCATTCACTGAATACCCGATGCGTCGTTCTATAAAATCGCCACGCCATACGCATGATGTTCGAAAGGTCAGTCGTTTTCATAGTGTTAAGAGTTAAAAGTTTGCCTTTAGTTTTAATAACCGCAGTACTTCTTTGAGCTCGCTGTCCGTGTATCGCTCTGCTAGTTCACGAGACACGCCATTCGTATTCATCGCTATCTTTATAGCTGCCTCACGACTGATTTTGGGGGTTGATCTTCTTTTCTTCATATCGTTTACCATTGAATAGCGAGAGCTGCATCATATAACCCCTCTGTGAGTAGCCCGACTTCTTGATGAAAGTTGATGTCAGTCAGGCGATATTCAATCAATGCCATTGCATAGTAATTACCTTCTGCACGGGCTGTTCTATGTTTTTTCACAAGCGAGCGAAACATTGCCAGGCTCAAACCGTAGCCATTCTTAGCATTCAGTCTGCGCATACGTGTTTTATCACTTTCTTTGAGTTGGTCTTGATAGGTCTTCATGGTTTTTCGTTTTTGAGTTGCCACCGGCGGTCACTGGTGCCGCCACGCTTCGAGCCTAAGGCCTGTTTACAGTCGCTCGAACGACTTAATCGAGCTTGTAAAGTGCCAGCATTGTCTTTCTACCGCCAGCATCTTCTGAAAGACGCATTTTCATTGTTGGCTTGATTTTGTAGGTATAAGCATATATGCCATCTTTCTCTTCGTATATGTATGCCCACATACCTTCGAGGTTTCGTCTGCCGAGCGTGCCAAAATAAGCCTTCGTATCGTCAATGTCTTCGACAAGGCCCCATGCCTCATTACTAATACCTTCTCGGTTAATAGCGTCGATTACGCTGAATGCATATTTGTTCATGGTTGTATGTTTTTAGTTCAATGACAATGGTTAGTTGATCTCAGCAACTGTACAGGGGGTGAAATACTGATCTCTTTCGATGCCGAGACCAAATGGGCGAGTTCTAATACTTTGCAGCTCATTAAGCGAGATATAACCATATTCGCGTTCGCCCAAACATTCGCACAGCGCGAAGAGAATGTAATCGTCGCCTTGCTTTTCGCCTTCGAGAATATACCAGGTCTGACCACCGCAAGGGTTGAAGAACTTACAGATAACCTTTGCATCGTCACCTTTGCCATCTTGAGAGTAGAGCGGGTATTTTGCCAACTGCTTTTCGATCTGTTTCGTTAAGAGTTTCATAGCTTTGGTGCTTTATGTTTATCTTCATTTTTGTACTACAAATGTAGGTATAAATAAACTAAACACCAAACAAATGAAGAGAAAAATTTATCTAAAGATTATTTTTTAATTCGCTATTGTTGTTTTATCTAAATACACCTATCTTTGAAGTATTGCTTTCTCATGTAGATTTATATAAAGCATGGCACTTGATAACCGAGTTAAAGAATTGTGCAAGGATAAGAACATGACCCTTGCGGAAGTGGCTGAAAAGATGGATGTGTCAGCCTCTTCATTGTCTCAGATTTTGAAAGGGAATCCTACTCTCTCCAAATTACAAGCTATTGCCTCTGCATTGGATGTGACAGTCCCTGAACTGTTCGTCCCGGCTGCAACAAATACCATCACCTGTCCGCATTGCGGAGCGGTATTGGAAATCAGAGAAAAGGAATAATCATGGAGCAAGAATTGATCCTATACAATTCAGTGGATGGAGAAAGTCGCGTTGCATTGTTGGCGCGTGATGGCTCGGTTTGGCTTAATCAAGCGCAGATCGCCGAACTTTTTGCCACCTCCGTTCCCAACATCAGTCAGCACATAAATAACATACTAAAAGAAAAAGAGTTAGATGCGGATTCAACTATTAAGTATTTCTTAACAGTTGCGACAAATGGCAAGCCCTATCAGGTCAAATTCTACTCGTTGGAGATGATTTTGGCGATAGGTTTCCGCGTCCGTTCCATCCGTGGTGTGCAATTCCGCCAATGGGCAAACCGCAATCTCACCGAATACCTCCGCAAAGGGTTCGTTATCGACGACGAGCGTCTGAAAAACCCAGATGGTCGCCCCGACTATTTCGACGAGTTATTGGCTCGTATTCGAGATATACGAGCCTCGGAAAAGCGTTTTTATCAGAAGGTGCGCGACTTGTTTGCATTGAGCAGCGATTACGACAAGACGGACAAGGCTACGCAGATGTTTTATGCCGAGACACAAAACAAACTACTCTATGCTGTAACGGGGCACACGTCCGCAGAGATTGTGATGCAACGTGCCAATGCAGAAGCTCAGAATATGGGACTAACATCCTGGAAGGGAACTGTAGTGCGCAAACAGGACGTTATTATCGCAAAAAACTATCTGACCCACGATGAACTCGATTCTTTGAATCGGCTGGTTGTGATCTTCCTCGAAACAGCGGAATTCAGGGCAAAGAATCGAAACGACCTTACGATGGGTTTCTGGAAGGAAAATATAGACAAGATACTGGTATCTAACGATCAGCCCCTTTTACCCAATGCCGGCACTGTAGGAAAGGAGCAAAAGGACGCATTTGCATACCGAGTTTATGAAGAGTTCAATGCCCGCAGAAAACGCAGGGATGCTATTGAAGCCGACCGGGAAGACATGGAACAGCTAAAAGAGCTGGAGTCTGAAATCAAACATCGCAAATAAATGAATACGATACATGAATTATTGGCGGAGTGCGACGCGCTGAAAGCCCGCCTACAGTCATTGCGCCCGTTGCCCGCCCCGGCTCTGAAAAAGATTGAGGAAGCCCTCGCAATCGAATACACCTACGAAAGCAACAGGATAGAGGGTAACACACTGACCCTCCAAGAAACAGAGCTGGTAGTGAATGAAGGTGTAACAATCGCCGGAAAGTCCATGCGGGAGCACCTCGAAGCCATCAACCACGCCGAGGCCATCGACTACATACGGGATTTTGCCAAAACCCAAATGGAAATCAGCCAGCGCACAATAAAGGAAATACACGCCCTTATATTGCACGGCATCGACCGGGAGAACGCCGGGCGTTACCGTACCGTCCCTGTGATGATTTCAGGAAGCCAGCACACCCCGTCTCAACCGTACCTCATCGAAAAGCAGATGGAGGATTTTATGATACGATTTGCCGAAATGGAGGCAACCGGGGAACATCCGGTAATTACTGCCGCATACCTGCACGACGAACTCGTGCGCATTCATCCGTTTATCGACGGCAACGGGCGTACTTCCCGGCTGCTGATGAACTTGTATTTGCTGCGGAACGGATATACCATCGTTAACCTCAAAGGCACGAACGAAGCGAAAATAGCCTATTACGAAGCATTGGAAGCCTCGCACGTAGAGAAACACCCGGAGGGATTTCAGACGCTCGTAGCGGAGGCGGAAATAGAGTCCTTGCGGCGTTATCTGTCCATTGTAGGCGAGAATACAACCAACCAATAGCGATGTTATGGGAAAAACGGATAACATAGATGCACAAAGCCTTGGTAAGGCGCACGCCCTGTTTGAGAGCGGCGATATAGACCGTATTGAGGTGGGAACGGTCAAGGGATTACAGGACATACACCGGTATTTGTTCGGCGGGCTGTACGACTTTGCCGGAGAGGTGCGCCGCCTTAACATATCAAAGGGCGGGTTCCGCTTTGCTAATGCCCTATACCTCGATGTAATATTGCCGGTTATCGAGCGTATGCCGGAAGCGACGTTTGAGGAGATAATAGCGAAATACGTTGAAATGAACGTCGCCCACCCATTTATGGAGGGAAACGGACGAGCCACCCGAATATGGCTCGATATGATGCTCAAAAAGAATATCGGGCGGGTAGTGGATTGGCAAAGGGTGGATAAGGTACAATACCTCCAAGCAATGGAACGTAGCCCAATAAACGACCTCGAATTACGAGCCCTGCTGCAACCGGCATTAACTGACCGTGTAAACGACCGGGAAATTATTTTCAAAGGTATCACGCAATCGTACTACTACGAGGGCTACGAGGCATAAGATACCTCCTGAAACGCCGTGACAGGGTAGTTATGAAATCGCCATACAACACTATCAAACGAAGCTCGCGGCAACCTTGGGTGATATCGGTACCCCGAGCTGTTCGCCCCGGCTGCAACAAACGCCATCCCTGCCCGCATTGCGGAGCAGTGCTGGAAATCAAAGAAAAGGAATAATTATGGACAGGTATTGATCCTGTACAATTCAGTGGATGGAGAAAGCCGCGTTGCTTTGTTGGCGCGTGATGGCCCGGTTTGGCTAATCAAGCGCATATCGCTGAACTTTTACCACCTCCATCCCCAATATTAGTTTGTACATATAAAACACATTAAAGGACAGTGAATGAAATCCCGATTCAGTTATTAAGAATTACTTAACAACTGCCGCAGACGACGCACTTTAACATGTCACAATTCTACTCTTTGTAAGTGATCTTGGCCATTGGATTCCGGAGTCGCTCAGTCCTTGGTGCAGTCTATGATCTTGTATAGCTCCTACACCTTGATTTCATTATAAATCGCGAACTCTCCCCCTTTTTTATTCGCTTAGGAAATTGTGCATGGATTACCTGATATTCTGCATTCAGTTCAGAAATCATACTTTCTCGCTCATCAACTGTTAATTATATCACACCAAGCGTACGCAACACAATATTTGTGTTATTATGATATATTTATTTTTAATTAGTATATTTGAATGCATCTTATCTCCACAACCAACAGAAGTAAATCTAACCATAATACAGTTCAATATGAAATCAAGATTACTTTTCATTGCCTTGATAACTCTATGTACATTTTCACAATGTAGTAAAGAGAAGGCTCCGACACCTCCCCCTCCCTCAGGAGAAGATGAAGAAATTACTATAGATGTACCCGATTTAACTTTGCCAGACGACAATGCCCAAAGTACATTAACCTTTTCTTCATCCGCAGCATGGACGATCTCTTTGTCTGAGACCAAGGGTGTAGAGGAGTGGCTTACTGTCGAGCCTATGAGTGGAGCTGCAGGACAAGCTACCGTTACTGTTACGGCAGAGCCAAACGAAAATTACGACGATCGTTCAGCCGTCATTAGAATTCGTTCAGGCTCTACAAGCAAGTCGTTGCGAGTTTATCAAAAGAAGAAGAATGCACTGCTCTTATCGAAAGAGAGGTATGAATTATCTTGTGAAGAAACGAGCATTGACGTAAAAGTCAAAAGTAATATTGATTTCGAAGTCAAAATATTGGATGACTGGATTACTCAGATTCAAACCAAAGGATTAGTAATATACCCTTTGTCATTTGCAGTACAACCCAACGATGCCCAAAAAAGGACGGGTAAGATTGTCTTTTTAGACAGGAACAGCAGCCTGTCTGATACGGTATATATCGAACAGACAGGGAAGGAAGAAATTCAACAAGATAGAGAAGCCTTGATAGCATTATACAATGCAACAGGAGGTAATAATTGGACTCATAATGACAATTGGTGTAGTGATAAGCCTATCAATGAATGGTATGGTGTAACTACTAATTATACAACGGGAAGAGTCTCTGAGATTTCTTTACCTGAGAATAATTTATCGGGATCTTTACCTGATGAGATAAAACAGCTTACAGCATTACAGATATTAAACCTTGATCTTAACAATTTTACGGAGATTCCTGCTGTTATCGGAGAAATTCAAAGTCTTGAACATCTTAGCATGAATTCAAATACTTCACCAGGAAGTCCTCTCTCTGGAAATATTCCATCAAGTTTAGGTAATTTGTCAAATCTGAAATATTTATTTTTATGTGGAGATTTTGGTCCGCTACCAGAAGAACTGGGAGCTTTGACTCAATTAGAGAACTTAGCTATAGTTGGCGCTTGGTACGGCCGTTCTATTTCAGAGCCTATTCCGGATTGGATTCAAAATCTAAAAAAATTAACACACCTTTCTTTAGGGGGAATGAAACTATCTGGAGACATTCCAAACTGGATATATAATCTATCAGAATTACAGGAACTTCACCTTGAGTGCAACGCATTAACAGGGATAATATCAGAAAATATTAGCAATTTAAAATCGTTAACTTATATAACATTAAACAACAATAAACTATCCGGTACAATTCCCTCATCTTTGACATTACTGACAAACTTGCAACATTGTTATTTAAATGACAACGATCTGGAAGGTACACTCCCTGAAGGATTTGCGACACTAACTAATTTATTGACATTACATACGTATGGCAACCGTATGTCGGGCCAAATTCCTGAAGATTTTAAACAGAACCCTAACTTTGAGTCATGGGGTGTTGCCCAAAATATATTACCCCAACAACCGGGTTATACTTTGTCTTTGGGGTCATCTTATGAATCATCGGACTATTCCGCAGACGGTGAGGTAATGACTTTACAAACTGCAACCCAAGGAAAAGGTGTGGACATCGTACTATTAGGGGATGGATTTGTTGACCGCGACATGGATTCCGGTGGAAAATATGAACAAGCCATGCAGGAAGCCTACGAATATCTATTCGCATTGGAACCCATGAAATCCTACCGGGAATATTTCAATGTATATGCAGTCAAAGCTGTATCTAAACATGAGCAATTCGGCTATGGTAATGAGACTGCATTAAGTGCCACCTTTGGTGGTGATGGTGTATATGTGTCGGGCAATGATGACAAATGTTTTGAATATGCTCAAAAAGCTCCCATCCATTCGGTTGACCAAGTTACCATTGCTGTTGCGTTGAATATCAGTGCTTATGCCGGCACAACATTCTGGCATGGACAAGATGCGGCAGTAGCATACATTGGAATGCACCGCCCTGTAGATGGATTTTATGAGAAAACATTCGAAGCGACTTTCATACATGAAGTTGTTGGTCATGGTGTTGGGAAGTTGGCAGATGAGTATGTTTATAACAACGAGTATTTCCCGCCAGAATTTATTGAACATGAGAATGAATTATATCAAACATATGGTTGGAATGCCAATATCTCGTATTCCTCAGATCCGGAACAAGTGCGTTGGAAACATATGCTTTCGGATCCTCGATATTCATCGTATACGGGCCTTGTTGAAGGAGGTAACCTATATGCTCATGGGGTGTGGCGTCCAGAAGAATATAGTATGATGAATATTAGTTGCGCATACTTCAATGCCCCTTCACGTGAAGCTATTGTTAAACGTATCAAACGACTTGCGGGTGAAACATATTCATTTGAAGAGTTTGCAGCAAAAGACAAATACGAGCCTATAACCAATACTAAATCAGCACCCAGAATCAGCAACACCATACAACTACCTTCTCCTGTGATAATACGTAAGTAACATATTTATTGCTCACAAAGAAGTTCCTCTGCCAACACGGAGGAACTTCTTTTTATTTATGGCCCGCCAGGCATCGATTCAGGTATTTATCGGACTCTTTTCTGCGCTGAGTGATTCGAAGGAAAGCGTAGTGCCAATACTGCTCAAAACTATCAAGAAAGATAAATCCATAATCACAATCACAGACACATCCTCCACGCCGCTTTGATGGCACAATCTCATCGCCAATATTGCCTGCCACTATGTTTTTGTATTGATCCATTAGCTATCCAATCATGTCTAAAAGTGAATTTAGATCGTCTTGCTATGTTCATTTTTCTGTTGCTGATTTTTTAGTCATTGTTTTCTCGATCCGTAAAATCTGATTGGGGGACAATGTGATTGCATTATTCGCCTTTTGCAATGCCCGTATATTAAATTCATGAATCAACGCTTTCTCATCATCACCCTGATTCTCACATTGAATCATTTTACTACACTCTTCATCTATCAACTTTGATAGCTTTTGTCTGACTCTCCCCATTGCTTGTGCAAGAAGATCGGCATATCGTTCCTGCGGTATTGTATTAATAGCTATCATTTTCCTGTTGCTAATTTTTTAGGATATTCGCCTTCCGAGCTTGATTACAAACACCTCATCTTTCGGGGCTCCCCATTCTGGGCGACCTCTCCCGATTGTGATGCCGGCGCACTCGAACGTCATTCTTCGCTTTGTGTAGCCATATGAAAAGCACACGGCATCGATGCGCTTTAGACTGTCACAAGAAACAGGACTTTGTGGATAAGTCTTACGAGTCTCAATCAACCGTTTCTGCCAATATGGTTTCATTTCCCGGTACTCCTCGCGCTTCTCTCCGCGTTCAATCATTTCGTACCACTGCTTTTTGAGGGGCAGGTAAAGCGTTTTCATTCCTCACCTCCTTTCAGCAGTTCGGGGTTGTCCCAAAGGTTTCCAATCAATTCCATAATTCCATGATCATATATCGGTGCCCATGGTGTTTCTTTGTCTTCTGCAATGCAAAATGCCCCATAACTAAATACTATCACAAATGGGTATGTCGGCGATGGATAATCTTCATCATTGTATTCCAACATCACAATATCTCCTTCCCACACATCTTTCCCGTTCTTGTCTTTCAGCCCCGTGTACTGGCCGACGGTTTTTTGATCGACTTCTTTCGCAACAAGAACAATTTGACCGTCATCATCATCTTTAAAGGTTGTTTCAGAGGATGCTTTATAAATAAAGAATCTCCCTTGATTCTCTATAAGGTCACCGAAAATCCATTCGCCTGTTTCAAGGCTTTTCCCTCGGAATTTAATTTCACGCATTACTGTTCCTCCAGTGCTTTTTTGATTACTGCCTCTGCTTTGTCGATAAGCGAGCTATTTTTAAGACCTTTGAGCAAACCAGAAATTCTCTTAAGTTCTGAGGCCATCTCTTGCGATACCTCCAGCAACTCAGGAGCAGCCGCGATAAGGCGAGCGTCAGCTTCGGCTTTCTCTTTATTGTCAGTTTCGGCAACCGCGATAACATTGCCATTTGCAGAACGAGCTGACACGCAATCTTTCCATCCATCATCAATATCTGCGATTTCCCACGGCCCGGGTGTTCCTTTGAATTTCAGTTTCGTTTCCATGTTATTCAACGATTTTAATGTTCAAGTTTTTCGCAGTGACGTTCTGGCGAATGATGGTCGGTGCCAGCTCGTTCACCGGTGCCGGGATCTTTTTCAACAGGCCGGGAATAGCTTTTAGCTCTCCGGCGTGGTCGAAGCGGAACCGGTAGCTCAGCCGGGAGTTGTACTCACTGATAAGCTGCACAAGGGCAATGGCGATGCTCTTGTATTTCGAGACCTCCAGCGGCTCTTCGACTCCGGCTACCGATTCGTCAATGATCCGGTAGCATATATCGGATCGATCTATGTAGGGGAGGCTCATGTCGGCTATTCCGTGTTCGGTTCGGGCCCTGAATACGTGGTCGGCCTGTTTGCTTACGCTGGCGGTTATCGTGTCCATTCGGGTCATTGCACGTTTAATTTCGTGGCGGAGCATCCCGGCGTGTTCGAGTGCCCGGGTGAGGTCGTAGGTGATAGTCACTAAACAGGCGACGAAGAGCAGCATATCAATGGCGTAATAGGTTTGTTCGATCTCCGTCTCCGTAGGTTTGGGTGGATAGGCGACGTACTGATCCATCATCAGTTTCATTCGCCCGTAATGCGTGAATCGTGCGTTGGTTATCATATTCTGAAACATTATGCGACTTTTTTTCCCGGACAGAGGTTCTGCTGAATCAGTTGCGCACAGAGCGCCTCACACAATACCCTGGCCATATTCACCTCCACAGCATTACCGATGAATTTCTTTTGGTCAGCCTGTGTCCCGACGAGAACATAGTCAGCGGGAAACCCCATGATCCGCTTCAACTCTTGTATGCGCAGCATCCGCATTTTGATATCGACAATCCCGTACAGGGCCATGAATCGCTTGATTTTTGCCATTGTCGGGCTGTCGTTCGGGCTTATGGCTATTGCACTGTCGTAATGGTCTGTCCGGCATATAACGAGATGATGTTTAGGATTGGTCGTAACCGTCGGTGCCGGATTATGGATGCCATATGGAGTTCCGTTCCCGTACTGCATGTCCACTAATGCGAGGCGATCTCTCGTCGTCAGTGTCGGGGCAGGTGCGTCAATGCCGTGATTGTGACCATTCCCGTAATATGCCGTGATAAACGAGTGGTGATCTCTCGTTGTAATGGTGCCTGCCGGTTCTTCTACCGACACGCTTTTACCTTCCGGACTACCTCCATAATACTTGGAAAGGAAATTCACCTGAGCCACTCCGAGCCTTCCCTGAGTAGCTATCGTCGGACACGGTTCGTCAATGCCGGGAGCATGGTATTTTCCGGTACGGCTCATGGAGTTGTATTTGATCAGGAACGCCTCTTTTCCTCCGGCGACGAACTTGACCAGACCCGCGTAGATCCGTTTTAGCGTCGCATCGACAAGCGGTTTCTTCCGTCCGAATATGCTTTCCCCCTCATCCGAAAAATCCAACACTTCCCGTACGGGTTTCCATCGCTGCAATCGGCCGAACAGTCCCAAGGTTCCATCTTTGCTGTGAGTCGGTTCCGGAAATACGATCGGCAGGCAACCTTTGGCAAATATGCCGAAGAACCTTCGGCGGGTAGTGTAAGCTCCATAGTCGGCCGAATTGAGTATGCGATGTGCGAAGCGGTAGCCATAGCCGCACACGTTAGTCACCCAGCGTTTGTACAGTCGGCCGGCATCCTTGCTGATGGGTTTCCCGTTTTCGTCGAGGTCGCCCCAACTCATAAACTCTTCCACATTTTCGATTTGTATGTAGTCGGGATTGATAGCTTCGATATACCGGAAGAGGTGCTCGGCAAGAGTGCGGCTGTCCGCATCACGAGGTTGTCCCCCCTTTGCCTTGCTGAAGTTGGTGCATTCGAGACTGGCCCACAGAACTACGAATGCATCGGGATATTGTCGCCGCATATCATTGAGGTGATTTGTCAGCGGCGCAAGTTCCAGCGTCCGGATATCTTCCGTAAAATGGAGAGCATCGGGATGGTTGGCGGCGTGCGAGGCAATGGCGTTTGCGTCATGATTTACGCAGGCAACAACCTTAGCACATTGCTGATCGTTGTATCGTGCGTTCTCAACGCCAGTGGAGGTACCACCGGCACCGCAGAACAGGTCTATGTACATCAGTTTCATCGTTCAAGTTGTTTGGGTGTTGCTCATTTCCTGAAGCTTTGCGCCCCGAAAGCGAGGCGGTTGAACATCTCGTCCATTCGGTCCGCGATTCATTCGCCGTACTTGACCTTCAGGCTCTGGTCATCTTCGTTGGTGGTACACAGGGTGAATTTCATTGTCTCGTAGCGGTGGTACAGGATCTCGACCAGGGGCATCCGAACCGTCCCAAAATCTTTGATCTCGACCGGTTCGGTCCCCAGGTCATCGATGAAAATCTGAGTTGCGGTTTTGAAGCGGCTGAACCGTTCGGGATCTTTGATTTGCAGGTCGGCCGCAGTGGAGGCAGTCATCGTCCAGACGTTACGTCGGTTCAGTACTTCGATCAGGCGGCAGACGGCACGTGCCATGGTCGTTTTCCCGTTTCCGCACCGACCGCACAGCATCAGTCCCGGTTTTTTGCGGTCGGAACACAACCAGCGGCTGACCGTGGTCAGCATTCCTTCGATCTCCGGTGTGGCGTCGTACCGTCCCCGGCGGGCCAGTACCTCCGCTTCATAGCATTTTTCGAGGATCTGACGCACCTGATCGACCGGTTGGTCGATCTTAAAAGTCGTCGTCGCTGCGGTAGACGGGGTTATTCGGGAGAGTACGTCGGTCAGTTGTTCGGGTGTCATGGGTGTTTATTTGTGGTTTGAGTTCGAAGAATCCGGCCCAGTTGTTGGCCATTGCCTCCTCGACGATCTGCCGGGCCGTGGCAGGGTCTCCCCGCGACAGGCGTAGGAGTTTCGAGTAGCAGGCGTTGAACCCCTTTTGTCGGTAGGTCTGTCCGCGTTCAGACTTGTAAGCAAGCCAATCTGCCACGATGGGTTGGAACGCAGGTTCGACAAAGGAGGTATCGAGCGCTTCTTTCTTTTTGGCGCAACTTTTTCTTTTTTTTCCCGGCGCAGCCGGGGGATCGTCCGGTAGGGAAGTGGGGGCTTCCTCTCTCGTTTTGTCCGGTTCGTTTCCCCCAAGGGGGGATAAAGGGGGGATATTATTTACTTTACTTTTCTTTACTTTGCGGCAACCTGGCTGAATAATCGCGGATGTTTCCGGAATATTCTTCGATTGTTCCGGAATAATCCGGTATTGTTCCGGAATAATGATCTCCTTGCGTTTGGCCGCCGTGCACATCTCTATGTATCTGCGTTGGATGGCCGATGAGGTTAGGACACTCCCGCTTGCCAGCAGTTCTTTGTCGAAAAGACCCACAGAGCAGCAGTAGTTCACAATCTCCTTCACCTGCGTCTCCTTCAAGTCGAAATACTCGGCCACGTCAAAGACAGTACTTTCGTCCCATTCAATGTAACAGCCTCGTACCCGATAGATCTCGCATAGGATGTAATCGTACACGGCGATACCCGTCCCTCGGAACACCTTCTTCAGTCGCTTGATGCGGATGTCCTGATACCGATCCGTATCGACCCGGTAGTAATCGAGAGATGTCTTGATATTCGCCATTACCTGTTTGTCAAAATGTTAATGACCCCGTTTATCACGCTCTCCTGTACCTCGTTGCGGGCACCCGTGATCTGATCGCTCATGTCGCGTTTCTCGGCAATCAGCTGGTAGATGTCCTCGTCGATGGTATCTTTCCCCAGGAAGTAGGTACACTGCACACTGTCGGTCTGGCCGATGCGATGACAATTATGAACTACAGACAGGCCTAATACAAATGATTCTGTATCATCCGTGGTTATATCGTAGACACGAGGACGAATCCCATTTTTCTTTTTCGGAAAGTACGTATACACTGATTGCACTAATGCTGCATTACTCGTTTGAGACTCAGAATAGGCAATCACATGATGTCCTGTCGTATTTTTCGAAACTGTAGGCCTATATCCAGCGCGTAGAATCAATCGAGCAACCTGCGAGCACAATTTGTCAGAAGCCGTAACATACTCATAGCGACCTTTTCTATAATATCCATCACTACTCATCAAACCGGACAATATCACTCTGCTTTGCCGCTCATTTAGATACATCAAAAATTCAGGTAATTGTTTCCCTTGTGCTTTGTCTCCAAAGTGCTTTTTGAAGAACATGGCCCACTCGCCTGAATAAGCTCGTATTTCATGACCGGCATCCCGCCCTTGATATTCACCACAATGTAACCCGATTGAACGAAACCATTTTTTGCATCTTTCGAGCGAATCTTTCTTTTTGACACCGTGTCCGGCTACGGAAATAAAGCGTCCTTTGCCCTCGTAAATAGAGGCAAAACCATCTCCTACGAAATATCCGAATACAAACAAGGTGTCGTCTGTGATGTTCACAGATTCAGGAGCTTTGATTAGTCGTCCATTAGAAATGGTTTGACCATAGTTTCCTGTAAAAGAATCATTGATTCGACAGTCTTGATCAAATGGGATTTCACGTAACTCGTCTTCACTGCGTTCGGGCTTCGGCATCACAATTTTATCACCCGGAAGTAAAGAACTGGCTTCTTTCCATCCGTCCAAAGTCAAATAGCAATGGTCATTCGTGGTTTTCATCGTTCCAAAGCCTTCTACAGTAATCTCTGTAACTAATTTCGTATTCCCTTTACTCCATGCATCTTTGACAATTGCGATCTCTCCGAATCGATTGATAATCCTATCACCAATCCTAATTTGCTCAATAGGTTTCCATCCATCCGGAGTTAGTATAGGCTCGCCCTCTACAATGCAGCGGTCTTCGCACTGCTCGCAGTCGGCCGGGTGCCACGGTAGCTCCACAAAGGCGACCCGGCTGCTGGCCGTCAGGGTCAGCCCCACGCCGGCCGCTTTGATCGAACAGATGATGATCTTGACAGCCGGGTTGTTCTGAAAAGCATCCACGTGCCGCTGGCGGGTGGCCATGTCGTCGTCCCCGAAGATGGTGACGGCATCCGGGAAGCGGCTTTTCAGTTGCTGCTGCACGTCCCGCAGGTGGGTGAAGAGGATGATCTTCTCACCGGCTGCCACCACGTCGCTCACGTAATCCGCCACATCGTCGATCTTGCCGCGTGCCGAGATATTCTTGAGGATGCCGATGCGCACCATGATTTCGCCCCGCATCGAGCGCTGGATCTCCTCGTCCGTGGCCGAACGGTAGCGTTTCAGGTAGTCGGCCAGGTCGTTCAGCGCCTCGTTGTACTCTCGTCGGGTGGTGATCTCGCACAGGACAGCCTGTCGTATCTTGGCCGGCAGATCGGTCAGCACGTCGGATTTCTCGCGACGGTAGAAACAGGTTCGGCGCAGCATGACGTTCAGCTCGCGCCACCGGTTGTCGTCTTCGCAGAACCACTGCAGGAAGTTCTTGTAGCCGCCGAGGTCTCCGATGCGGTCGATGATCCCCAGCTGCGATACGATGTCCTTGGGCTTGTTCACCACCGGCGTACCGGTCAGCAGTACGATGTACTCCTTGCCGGAGCAGATCCCCTTGACGAACTTCGTCTGTTGGGTCTTGAGATCCTTGGTGCGGTGGCTTTCGTCCACGATGACCGACTCGAAGAGCTTGATGCGATCCGAGAAACGGATGTGGTTCAATCGGAGCGGCGCTTTCTTGCCATCGGGCTGGAGGGGCTGCAGGATGTCGGTCACGAAGTACTTTTTCAGACTCTCGTAGTTCACGATAAAGAAGTCCACCATCCTCGATTCCCAGAACAGAGGCCATGTCTTGCGTACCTTGTCCGTAAGGATCATGGCTTTTCGGTGGGTCCACAGCTCGATTTCGCGCCGCCAATTCTCCTTCAGGGACGACGGGCAGATGACCAGGCAGGGGAACGCCCCGGCGGCGGTGATGGCCGCTATTGCCTGACCCGTGTTATGCGTTACGATATAGTTGTCGGTAATGTAGAGGCTATCGGGTGCGGATACCTTTATACATTGAACCTTTTCGTTTCCAACATACTCGATCGACTGAATATACCTCGACGCATAGTTGCGAGTGGCAACTCTCCATTCTTCTACCTTGCGTTGTATCTTGAATGGACAACGATTGATGCGCACGTTCACTTGCCATTCCGTACTTTTTCCTTCATGACTACGATCGTATTCACGAATGATGGCCTGCCCGCCAAGCGATTGAACAAGTTCCGAAATCCCATCGACAAGCCCGCGGGCACAGGAATGAAAAGTAATGCGGTTCCTCTTTGCACTTCCGTCCGAATCCATTAAGCCCATCAGAAGTTCTTCCCGTTGTTCAACGGAGGCTGTGAGGTATTCTGCGGGAATGAATTTGTCTTTCCCTTTCACATTGATACCCAATCGTTCAATCTCGGCTTTGAACGGATTCTTATGCGTTGTGCCGGTCTGTGAAATAAAGTATTGGGGACAGGCTGGATGCCGATTTACCCGAAGTTTGAGGTTCTCAGGAAGTAATGCCGTTATACGACCCACTGTTTCTATCTCACAATCCGGTATAGAGATGCAAATCTCGTCTCCGCAAAGCGATCCATCGCCAAGCAAAAGCCCCATGATATACGGAGGTATAACAAACTTCCTTTGAGGGTATTGAACTGGTGCTATAATGGGGATTTCCCATTTGAGAACAGCTTTTCGACCTCCTTGTATCCTCGTTTCACTGACGCTGTATTCTATTCCACGTTCCAAAAGCTCGCTTAGGGTTTTAATCGTCCATCCGTGTCCACGACGCCGCCTATTTACATCACGAACACACCATAAGTGTTCAATGTCGCATTCGGTGCAGAACCCGTCATTCAACGTTACGCGATATACCGGACGGGTTCCTTGAGGAAATACACCTTGTACCTCATATATTCGACCATCTTTCCCGAAGACTTTCTGACCGACTTTCATCTCCCCCATTGTCATCCACCCGTTGGGGGTAGCGATCTTTGCGGTCAATGGTTGGGCTTTTCCGAGTCCCGGCTGATCCCCTACGATCAACCGCTTTTTGTCGAGGATGTATTGCACGCCGGTTTTCTGGAAGGGGAACAGGTTCCGTTTGAGCGGTATATCGACACTCAGCGGGCGCATCTCCGGTACGGTGTAGTCGAAGTTCCGGAAGATGTTCGGCGTACTGCCGTCCTTGACCAGAAAACTGTATCGGCTGGCCAGCTTCTGTACGAACTCTTTGGAGGTAGCCGGAGCCGTCCAACATTTGCGCACCGGGTCGAACCGGCGGCCGGGGATCAGCTTCACGTCGGAGATGATCCGCTGGGAGTAGTCGAATGCGATGACGAACTCTCCATTTTGTTCGATGATTTGTCTCATAGCAGATAGGAATTGACCGTATCCATAAATTCTTCGAGAGAGCGGCACACCTGGTAAAGGTTGCCGTGTCGGGAGGTCTTTTCTTCCCACTCGCGCTGGAGGTCGGATTGTTTGCCGCGGCCGTACTTCATCTCGATACAGAGGCATCCGAACCCCTTGCGGGGGATAAGCAGAAGCAAGTCTGCGACACCGGCAACAACCCCTTGTTTTTTCAGGTTCACTCCTTCGCGCGACTCCCGATAGCCTCCGTTCGGCACATGGAGCAGCATGCCGCGATACTGCGGGTACTGAAGGTTGAACCACTGTACACAGGCCGTTTGCAGACTTGCTTCACTCATGCTCAGGCGTTTTTCCGGGTGAACTGACCACTGACATTGCGCGGCTTACTCACGGCTGGGGCAACTTCATCGGTCGAGCTGATGATCGGCTCGGCCTCCAGCTCCGTTTCCTCGTTCTCTTCGTCCTGGGCATTCTCGGCCTCCCGCTGCTCCCACTGGTTAAACAGGTTGTGGTCGGTGTCGTTCATCGGCTCCTCCCACTGTTCGCCGGTGTCGATGCGGGTGAGGGTCTTTTTGCCTCGCACGGGCAGGTGGTAGTCGATCATTACGGTCACTTCACGCATCTCGTAACCGGAGGCTACCTTGTCCGACAGGGAACTGATCTGCTCCTTGGCGATAGCGATTCGGCTGCCGTACTCGGCCACGACCGATTTTTTCTGTTCTTCGATCTGCCGCAGCTCCTGATTCTTGGCCGACAGGTCGCGGCCCAGATCCAGCATCTCGGCCGGGGTAAATTCGTACTTGAGGGTTCGTCTGGTTTTCTGTTGTTCCATTGTTGGTTTCGGTTAAATGAATTTTGAGTAGTATGCTTCGAAATCGTCCCACGCGTCGTCCTGAGGCGTGGGGAGCACAATGCCGAGTTCCGTGGCGGCAAACTGCTGCACCCGTTCGAGGTAGGCGGTCATCTCGGCGGTGTCGAGCGCTGTGGTAGAGCGGGGGATCAGTATCTTGTACCTGCCCAATGCCCATTGCTCATCCACCCCGAGCAGGCGTTGTTTGAATAGCTCGTGCAAACGATCCTTGTGCTCGCCTGTCTCATCCATGATGCACTTCAGCCACATCCAGTAGAGACGGTTTTGGTCCACGCTTCGCTGTTTGCGTTTGAGCTTGATTTCGACCGTGTACTGTTTCCCTTCGGGGAGCCGCTCCACGTATTCGATAATCTTGCGTTTGTCGGTTGGCAGAAGTATTTTGAGCAACATGGCAGGAGGATAGGTTAGAAGGGTAGATCATCGTTGGGAGAGACCGGCGGCTGCGCGGCGGGTGGAGGTGTGGCGGGCTGTCCGCCCGGGAAGCCTCCGCCCCACGGAGCCGGGGCGCCGGTATGCAGAGGTGGCTGCTGAGCTTGCGAGCCTTGCGGGTTCTGCTCGGCGGGGCCCGGTGCGGGATTCTGATAATTGGGTGCCCCATAGCCGGCTCCGTAGGCTTGACCCGGCTGAGGCTGCTGATATGGTTGCTGGGGTTGCGGTGCCCGTTGGGGTTGTTGCTCTTCGAAGATGGAGGCGAAGCCGTCCCAGTCCAGCGGTACTACGTCCAGTTTGATGAACTCATGCCCCTGGTCGTCTTGAAAAATCTTGCCGATGGTGGTCCACCGGGTTTTCTCTTCGCCCTGTGCGGTGGAGTATCTGCGGCCGGTGACAATGTTCCGGCGACGTACAATGTTGGCCATATGCTATCCTCCGAAGATTCTGGTATCTGTTATCAGGTGCCGGTTCGCTTCGATAAACTCGATGAGCAGTTCGCAGTGCTCGACCAGTCGGGGAGTGTCTCGCGCCGGATCGAAGCGGTAGGTCTCGGTGAAGGTCTCCGCTTTCAGCAACCGGCCGTCCGTGCGGCTGAACGAGAGAGCCGCCACGTTGTACTCGAAATCGTATATCGGGTTCCCGCTCTGTTCGAGGCAGTAGGGGTAGACCAGATGCTGCCAGTGGTGGCGGAACTTGCCGAACGAATATTTGCCGGTCGTCTTGATGTCGTGCACACTCATCGGCATCAGCTCGTCGATATACCCGTAGAGTTCCACCACCCCGTACCGCGTCGGCAGCAGGGCTTTGGTCAGCACCTGCGGGATGGCGCCGCGGTAGTAGTCGGCAAACTCCCGGCAGAGGGTTATCGGAAAGGTGAACTGCCGGTTGTTGAAGGTGGCTTTCAATGCTTCAACTTCCTTGGGAAGGGAATCTATAGCTCTATTGTACGCGTCTAAATACTTTCCGCACTGTCTGCTAAAATCACAGTTTCTTTCCCGGCAAAATCTGTCGCACACTTCATACGGATCGACATTGCCATGCTTGTATACTCGCTCGATCTCCATCTTTTCCGACCGGCGGCCCAGGATCAGACAGTCTACAATCTCGTTGAATGCCGTTCCGCGATCGGCCGCTTCGCTGTCGAACGGCACCCGGTTGATGCGATCGATCAGCCCCTGGAACTGCTCGCGTTCGAACTCCTCTTCGGTTTTACCGGGGGAATCGGAATTCCCCCAGTACTCCTGATAAATCCGGTCGCTGTGCAGGTACCCTTCGAAGGCGTCGAGTAACGTTGCCCAAAACCTATAATTCATTGTCTTCATAGAATTTCCATCTAAACCCTTTGTGAGTTTTTTGTTCTCCTCGACAACATCTTGAGATGAGCGTGGAAAAGTAACCTAGTTCTTGTTCTACCTTGTAGGCCGACTCCCATACTTTGATAGGCCTACCCTGAATATCGCATTGCACTATCTGTTTGCGGTAATGTTTACCATGCCGACAGGCGTGCCCGATATTGTCTTGTACCGAAACCCATTCGAGATTCTCTACACTGTTATTTGACTTGTCAAAATCAATGTGATTGACGGTTTCAAACCCCATTGGATTCGGAATGAAAGCTTGCGCAACAGCTCGGTGCGCAGCAATAGTTCGACGAACATTGCCAACAGAGAGAACCATTCTGAAATATCCATTAGGAGCTTTAGAGAATACCCGTATCTTTTCCTTACTGCGCCGTCCGCGTTTCAGGCTCTTAACACGCCCGAGGCTACTGATCTGGTAGTAGCCTTCAAACCCGGCAATGTCTCGCCATTCTTCCTTAGGCTGCTGGCTGCTCATATTGCTTGGTCTGTTTGTTGAACACAAGGCCGAGTTCTTTAGCCTTGTCCGTGATAAGGGTCTTGGAGGCGGCTTTCGAACTGCCCACGTGGGCGAACTTGTTGATGTTGGCGACAAAGAGGTTCATCGTGTCGGCGTCGTTGACCATCTCCAGTTCCTCTTTGATCTGCCCCATCACGTCGAGATACTGCTGGTGCAGCTCTTCGCTGCGGTGCAGGTAGGCGAGGTAGGGGGCTATGACGGAATCGGCCAGAAAGGTGTTCGGCAATCCGTTACCCTGGGCATCGACCACCACGGGCAATTCCATCACAGCCGGGAGGTTGCAGGTGTTCTTGCCGTCGTTGCGGCTGCTGGGGTTGAACGTAATGGTGCGCCGGTTGCCGTTCATCTCAACATAACCGACCAGGTCGAGTTCGGTCACAAGGCTGTCGTAGTTGGATCCGCCGAAGAGCGGCACGTAACGGATATCGTCCCCTTCGGTGAGCGTCCGGCGGTGGGCCACGAAGATCAGGTGTTTGTTCTTGCTGGTGCAGAGCTTGCAGAATGCGGTAAACTCTTGCTTGACTTCGCCGTACCCCTGCAGGGTCAGGGCGCCGTTTTGCTTGCCCAGTTTCGGGTTGCGGGCAATGACGTATTGTGCCATGAAGTCGAGCAGCTTGCCGCCGGTGTCAATGACGATCGTTTCATATTCGGACAGATCTTCGTGCATCACGTCGAGCACTTCGTTGTAGCTCGACACCTGCAGTGTGTCCGTGCGGTGCGCCACATTGATGCGGTGCACGCCACCGTCGCAGTCGATCAGCAGCGGTTTCGGGGCCGACAGACCGAGGGTCGTTTTTCCGAAGCCGGGCTGGCCGTAGATGATTGCCTTGATTTTGGGTTGCACGACTATTTCGTGCGGTTTGCGAATCAGTGTCATAGGTATTGTGTTTAAGAGGTTGTTTTGCCTGTTATCTGCAGTGTCCGAAAAATACCGCAGCCGACTTCCATGCGTCACCAGAACTTACCCCTGAAGGCCGTCGGTGCCCGGTTTTGTCTATCTTTGGTCTGTTACCAAAATTTTCTTAAGCATGATTTGTCGTCAAAAGCTTTCGGACAATGAAAAGACGGTTCTTAAAGCTGCTGCCGGAGCCAAAAACCATTTCATTCAAGATACGGACACCGATCTGCCACTGGAGTTATTTGCGGCAGCATTGCTTGCCCTGCAAAACAAGGGAATGGCATACGGTCACGTTTCCAATCAAAAGGGGCAATGTGCCATGTATCTGTCCGACTACGGGATGCAGTATCTTTCAAAATATCCGCGTCTGCGGAATCCGGTAAAGTGGAAGGAGGTAATATGGTGGATCGGCAGTGTTCTTGCGATTGCGAGCACGATTCTTTCGATCTACAACTTCTGCAAGTGAGCACCAGGTTAACACCGAACAGCACGATCATTATGATGCTCATTGCGGTGAAAATGTTTTCGCTTGTCTTTCCCATCGCCATACTGTTTATGTTGCTCCTTGCCCCTTACCGGCACTCGGTTCCAGAATGACTCTCCCACGTATGTCTACCGGGAAAAGCATCCGTTCGATTACCGAATCAGGAGTGGGGTAGAAGTCTCTGTTGAACATGGTCGGGTCAGTTCGTTTCCGATTCGATACCGGCGAATTCATACCCTTTTGGGGTCGCCTCCTGAGCACAGCGGATGATCTCGTCATAGTCTGCATTGGGACCGAAATAGCCGGTCGTGCGCTTGTAATCTCCGGGGTTGCTCTTAAAGGGGTTCGCCCCGATTTTCACGTAGATAGCTGTTACTTTCATGGCTGTTATGGTTACTGGTTTATACTTGTTTGGGGATCAGTTGCCTGCTGGCGTAATTACCGATTGCGTCCCCCGGTCTTCTGTTTCAGCAGATCCAGTGCTTTGTCCAGATCAATGATGATGGTTCGCCCCTCTTGGGTCACAGCGTCTTTGATTCTACCGCTGCGTATCAGCTTGCCGGCCCATCCGATACTAACGTTCAGAGCAGCAGCCAGCCCCTGATATCCGAATACAAGGTTCTTTTTGGGCGCCTCTTGCACGGTAACCTGCGTAGGAATACCCCCTTTCAGCACCTCTTTGAGTTGGCCGACCGTTAGCATTGCGATTGGCGTGTCGTCTGTAATTGTCATATTCATGGCTACTCGATAGTTGTTTGAGCATACGGCGGGAATCGAACCCGTTAATGAATCATCACCAACCAAAGCAGTTGCGGCCTATCCATTTAACCGTCTATCGTATGCTATGTGATCTTAGTTCAAGTCACGCCCCTTGCGAGAGGATCGGGTTTCGTAGAGTCCTTTGGCAATCAGGACTCGTTTGATTCCCGGGATCGACATGTCGAATTGCCTGGCGACGGCATCCATAATTCTGTTCGGCTTACAATCCGGGTGCTGGTTTTTCAGTTTGAGATATGCTTCGCATATCGCCTTGCGTCTCTCTTCGATTGCTTTTTCTCTTGGGGTTCTCAGGTCTATTGTCGTCATACCATTGTTGTGTGTAAGTCATTAAAAAGTCCCCTGCCCAGTGATCTATCTTTAACCCAAACCTAATTGATACTCTGGCAGCGGGCAGGAGACCCGTTTATCTGTATTTTTCTGTTCTGCTG
This sequence comes from Millionella massiliensis, assembly GCF_900104655.1. Taxonomy (GTDB): domain Bacteria; phylum Bacteroidota; class Bacteroidia; order Bacteroidales; family Rikenellaceae; genus Rikenella; species Rikenella massiliensis. Next base: position 448,115 of record NZ_FNWD01000002.1, read on the forward strand.
TACCGTGTGGCTTCACTTTCAGCCTCACGCAGTTTCGACGTGTCATGGTGTCCTTGCTTTTCGGCCAGCGTCCGGCACCATGCAGCGACCATGGCGAAAAGGACTACACCAATAATTAACATGATGGTTAATTCGTCGCTCATCATCGTTTGGTACGGTTCAATCGATGGTTATCAAGTTTTCAATTCTGAAGGAGCGGAAACCGGCGGCCTCGACATCATAGTATTTGATCGTAGTCGGGGTGTCTCTGCCGGTGCCCTTTACCAGCGAGGCAACGTCTTGCAGTGTGCCTTTGGCGTGCCGCAGTGTGCCGTCAGCTTTTTCGTAGGCAAAAGCCACCACGCCGGTACGCATTCTTTTGATCAGCCGATACAGTACCCATGCACGAGCCAGGCATACGGCGAACGCTTTGCCCGTGGTGCGGTAAAATACCCACGCCCGGCGCATGATATTTGAAAGGTCGTTGCGTTTCATAGCGATTCGTTTTAGGGTATTAGCAGATATAATTTTCGAGTTTGTATTCGTCAAAGTCGTTAGCGATCTGTTCGCCGTCTTCGTCGAGAATTTCGCAAGAGCCGTAGTTGAATGACACACTGCGAATCCAATAGTCGTCCCCCCAGACTTCGCGGGTAGGCGTGTAGTAGATACAGCCCGCAGCACTGATGCTGTAGATCATGCCGGCTTTGTCCTCGAATTGTTCGTCGAGCAGACAGAAAGTCATCGTGCCGTCGTAGTTGTCCTCGGCCGTGTCTTTGATACGTTGAGCCACGTCCGAATAGATCATTTCAGGTACTGTTATCGTTGCGTCCATGGCATTGTTTTATTATCGTTTTATTCTTACTTTTGAAACAGTGTTGCTCAGTTGTTGTAGAACCACACTGCAAATATAAAAGCAATGCTTTAATTATGCAAGTGATTTTTGAGCATTTCTTTTACCAAAGCTAAGGCCCAATATGGAAAGTACAGTAAAACAGAGACTTATTGAGTATTTGGACTTTAAAAATATTTCAAAGTCTGAATTTGGACGACGTATTGGAGTTTCAGCAGCTTTTGTTGGATCTATGCGAAAGTCTATTCAACCTGATAAAATTAAAAGCATTGCTATCGAATTTCCCGACCTTAATACTGGTTGGTTGCTCACTGGAGAGGGCGATATGCTGAAAACCACACCGTCCTCTTATTCCGTATCGGCCACCCATAGAGGAGTGCCGTATTACGACGTGGATTTTATCGGCGGCTTTGATGTGGTGCTGAACGACCAATCCCGCAATCCCGATTACTACATAGACTTCCCGGCTTACAACAAAGCCGATGCCTGGGCCAATATTACAGGCCATTCCATGGAACCGCTCATTAGCCATGGAGACATGATTGCGCTGAAAAAAATCGAAGATTGGCAGAATTACATTTTATATGGTGAAGTCTACGGAATCGTCACCAGTGAGTATCGCACAGTGAAAAAAGTGCGTAAATCGGCCAAAGGGGAAGACTATTTGCGATTGGTGCCAGTAAACCCGGAATTTGACGAGCAGGATATCCATAAGTCGATTGTCTTGGGTGTGTTCCAGATCATCGGTTGTGCAAAGCGAATCTTCTAAAGACAAGCATAGATCCAAACGACACACGCCACTTAAAGACTATTATGAAGTTTTCCCCATATACATGGAGTTTGTACACGTCGTCTGATGTAGGCAAAGCAACTATTGCATTGTTCGATCCGGAAACTGGCGAGGATTGTTATGAAGCAGCGGTTAAGTTTAACCCTCAGCTAAACTTCCTTGCTAAAACTGATTTTGCAATGATCTGTGACGATGTGTTTAGCAGTGCTTATGATTCGGATATCGAATCATTCGACGATGCTAAGCAGGTATATATGGAAATAATAGATCTTGGCATACGCATAGAAGGTTGCCAAACCTTACTCCCTAAAGATTATGAGGTCGCATTGCAACTTACCGCACCTGTGTCATTTGGCTTGTACGTTCGATGCAAGGAGTATTATTTCCCAAACTTCTTCCAGTACAATGCTTATGCTTTGAAAAACTTGGCCGACTACTTTGAAATGGAATTACCGTCCTACCCAAAGAAAAGCGACTATCGTGCCCGTTGCATGTACTACTGGGAATTGTGCGAAATGTTCTATCGGTTTCGCTGCGAGAATGGCTTGTCTCCAGAGGAACTGTGCGCCTTCATTTATGATTTTGCCCCTAACGTTATACAAACAGATAAAAACGACAACCTTCCTCGACCTGCGAATGCCTGGTTTATCGGTGGCGTTCTGCCCGAAGCAGATAAAACATCTGATAAGATCAATTCATGGCAATCAAATGTAGCGACAAAACGAGGCGATATCTTGATCCATTACGAGACGGCCCCGGTTAGTGCGATCACTGCAATGTGGATAGCCATAACTGATGGAATAATCGACCCGTTTTTTCATTGGTACTCATGGGTATATATGGGACAATACCAATCGCTTTCCCCTATTTCATTAAAAGACTTACAAGCAGACAATTACTTCTCGAAGCATCCGCTTGTGAGAAAGAAATTTCAGGGTGTAAATGGGTGGCAAATCACAGGGCAGGATTATAATGAATTACTGCGGTTAATCCGATCCAAAAGAGGAGCTGTAGATAATTTGCCAAAACTGTATGCCCCTCCTGCGCCTATTGCTTTGAACATAGAGAAAGAGCGCGATGTCGAAACGCAACTCCTTGAATACTATCTCAATAAAATGGGCTATATCGAGAATCGTGACTATCGTCGTCAGTTGTCGATCCATGCCGGGAGAGGGCATCGCATTTTTCCGGATTATGCGCTCCATTATGATGATACGCCCGATTATGAGACTGCAAAAGTATTGATTGAGGCTAAGTTGGAAATACGAAATAACATCCAGCTCGAAGAGTGCTTCAAGCAGGCGTATTCATATGCGAAACTGCTGGAATCATCAGTGATCGTGTTGTGCGACAAACACGGATTGTTCGTGTATGAGAAACATGAGAGCTTTGACCGGACACGATATACTCGATTCTATTGGGGAGAACTCGAAACTCCTGACACTTTTAATAAGCTAAAATCCAAACTGCAATAAAAAGAGTGAAGCACACTACAAAGAAACCCGGAATTTACTACGCCATGCTAAGCAGGGCAATAAAATAATTCAAAACCATAATTCTGAACAACTATGAAAACACGCTATTACCTTTTGCTGGCAACTAGTTTTACATTAATGAGTTGTGGACGTATTTCCGAGCAACAATATGCGGCTTTACAAACAACTTGTGACTCACTAACTACAGTCATCCAAACCTTAAATAAGGAAATTGATGAATTGAAAAATGGAGAGGCAAGATTAGTTAATCTGGCTAAAAACGCTTATGATTCTCAGAATTATATCCTTGCAGAACAATACATTCAACAATTAAAAACTAAACACCCTGAATCGAATCAAATAGCGTATTTTCAATCTATAGAGCCAAAACTCAAACAAAAAGCATCAGAGCAAAGGGCTATAGAAGAGAAACGAATAAAAGATAGTATTCGACTGGCCAACATTGACAATCTCGGAATATGGCAGATTGGATATTATGTAGACAATTTTGGTGACCAGACGAGCGAAGCGTATGTTTCTACAGATATTATGGGGACATTTAGTAATTCAGCCACCACGAACTCAGATCTAGCAGTACGCTTCTTAATAGATAAAAAAAGTATTCGTATACAGCTATATGAATATGCTCGCAATCATCCAATAAAAGGAGAAGGTATAGTTGTATTTACAGCAAGGGATGCTAATGGAACGCAATATTCCTTTGAGACTTTTAATAGTGATAGTGGAGATAACGGCGTCTCCCGGGATGGTTATGATATGAGAAAAGATTATGATACCATAATGAAATTATTGAAATCCGGAGGTCAAATAAAATTTATTGCAGTAGCTAACAGGTTTGGCTCTCCTAGTGAATATAAGTTCACCATCAATAATGCAGACTTTTTCGATAATGCTTTGCTAAAAGCAGGCATAGAGGCTCTATGACAATTTGACTTCTTCTGTGTCATTATATTTTTAACAGCGAATAACATTGACCGAATACATTGATATTGAAGCTACTTCTGTTTGCTCAGAAAATCACAGCTAATATCAATGCACAATTCACAGAAAATAATACTCTCGATGCAAACCGACCAAAGCCAAGTAATCGTAAAACGCTTCTTCGAAGCATTGCAAATACTGAAGGCCAACAAAGTCATTCGGGGAAAACAAACCTTCACCAACCGTTACGGGATAAATCGGTGGAACCTGAATACACTCGAAAAAGAACCCTCACGAGACATATTCCAGGTAGCATGGCTCGAATATCTTGTGCGAGACTACAAAGTGTCCCCCATGTGGCTGATTACAGGAGAAGGCAGCTTTTTCCTCGACGGCTGGAGTGCGCCCTCCGTAATAGCCCTGCAACAAAAATAACAAATCCCAAGTAGTTATGTGACTGATATCCCTATAACACGCATCTGTCTCTTGTTAGGGATACATATGAACGACATATTCAGTACATAATGAAATAAACCGTGATAGGTACATTACAGTTAAACAACAATACATACCCATCATCCCAAGGGATGAGTCCTGATAACTAAACTAAACCAAATCGAAACATGACCAGCATACAGCAAAGGGAAGAATTACAGGCTAAAATTTGGAAGATAGCCAATGAAGTTAGAGGAGCAGTAGACGGGTGGGATTTCAAGCAATTCGTATTGGGCGCTCTGTTCTACCGCTATATCAGTGAGAATTTTGCTAACTACATTGAAGGTGGTGATAAAAGTGTGGATTATGCCAATTTGCCCGATAGTGTCATTACGCCTGCCATCAAGGACGATGCGATAAAGACGAAGGGGTATTTTATCTATCCGAGCCAGTTGTTTGTGAATGTAGTTCGGACGGCGTCGCAAAATGAGAATCTGAATACGGACCTGAAAGATATTTTTGCATCTATCGAGGGTTCAGCCGTCGGGTATGCATCGGAGCGTAACATCAAGGGGTTGTTTGCTGATTTCGATACGACGAGCACACGCCTGGGAACGACGGTGGACCAGAAGAATAAACGATTGCTATCGGTGCTTCAAGGTGTGGCAGAGTTGGATTTCGGCAGTTTTGAGGAGCACCAGATTGATTTGTTCGGGGATGCATACGAGTTTCTGATTAATAACTATGCTGCGAATGCGGGAAAGTCAGGGGGGGAATTTTTTACACCTCAAAATGTGTCGAAGCTTCTGTCTCGATTGGCGATGTGTGGACAGGTGAGTGTCAATAAGATATATGACCCGGCAGCGGGTTCAGGTTCGTTGTTGCTCCAAGCACGGAAGCAATTTGAGGAGCATATCATTGAAGATGGCTTTTATGGTCAGGAGATAAATCATACGACCTACAACCTAGCTCGGATGAATATGTTTCTGCATAATGTGAACTACGACAAGTTTCATATTGCGTTGGGTGACACGCTGACCGATCCTCAGTTTATGACTGATAAACCCTTTGATGCGATAGTGTCGAATCCTCCGTATTCGATAAATTGGGTAGGTTCGGATGATCCGACGCTCATCAATGACGACCGATTTGCTCCGGCAGGGGTATTGGCTCCGAAGTCTAAGGCCGATTTTGCCTTTGTGCTCCATGCCTTGAGCTACCTTTCGAGCCGGGGCCGGGCCGCCATTGTCTGCTTCCCGGGGATCTTCTACCGGGGCGGCGCCGAACAAAAGATCCGGAAATACCTGATCGACAACAATTATATCGAGACCATCATCTCCCTGCCGCCTAATTTGTTCTACGGCACCCCGATTGCCGTGAATATTATGGTCCTGTCCAAGCACAAGCCCGATACCAAGACGCAGTTTATCGATGCGAGCGGGTCGGGATTTTACAAGAAGGAGACGAACAACAATGTATTGAAGGAGGCGCATATCAATAAGATAGTATCGCTTTTTGACCGTAAGGAGGATGTACGTTATGTATGCCGATCTGTTGCTTATGAGGAGGTAGTAGAGAACTCATACAATTTATCGGTGAGCAGTTATGTGGAGTCCGAGGATACCCGTCCTCAGACCGATATCAAGGATTTGAATGACCGTCTTCGCCGCATCGTGGCCCGGGAGAACGAATTGCGCGCGGAGATAGATAAGATAGTTTCAGAATTAGAGGAGGATGCTTTATGAGTAAGTTAGCAGAGTTGTTGCAGTGCCTATGCCCCGATGGGGTGGAGTACAAAGCCCTTCAAGACATCGTCAGTGTAAATAGAGGAAAAAGATTAGTAAAAAGTCAATTGTCTGACGATGGAGAATATGAAGTATATCACGGAAGTAAAGATAGTATCTTAGGTAAATACACCCAGTATAATGCGCCTGCGAATACTACAATTGTAGTGAATACTGGTGGAATTGGAGGTGTAAAATTCTTAGACAAACCGTTTTGGTGCTCTGATGGTAGTTTTTGGTTAGGACAATCAGACGACATCAACAGTAAATATCTTTATTACTGTTTGTCTATACATGAAGATTACTTTTATTCACAACGACGAATAGGAGGTGTACCTACTATCGATAGAAGCGTTGTTGCAAAATTTAAGATACCCGTTCCTCCGCTTGCGGTTCAGGAAGAGGTGGTGCGCATCCTGGATGCCTTCACTTCGTATACAGCGGAGCTGCAGGCGGAGCTGCAGGCGGAGCTGCAGGCGAGACAGGAGCAATATACCTATTATCGGAATCAACTCCTGGCCTTTGCCCCCGATGACCCTGCCATCAGATGGATGAAATTAGGGGAGGTGTGTGATTTTATCAATGGTTTTGCATTTAAAAGTTCATTATTTAAAGATATAGGACTGCCTATTATTCGAATTACGAATATTAAGGGTTCTATAGTAGACTTAAGTGATGTAAAATATTTTTCTTTGCGCGATTATAATACAGACTTAAACCAATTTAAAATATCTAAAGGGGATATTTTAATTGCAATGTCAGGAGCTACTACAGGGAAAGTAGGGTGTTATATTGATGACCGTGATGCATATATAAATCAACGTGTTGGAAAGTTTGTCCCAAATGAACAGAAATTAAATAAGCGATATTTGTTTCATTTTTTAATATCCAAAACACGAGAATTATATGTGATGGCAGGTGGCGGGGCACAACCAAATTTAAGTTCGAAAAAATTAATGGAGACTTGTGAGCTACCCATTCCTACACTTGCCGAGCAGCAGCGCATCGTTGCCATCCTCGACAAATTCGAAACCTTGGTCAACGACATCGCACAAGGACTCCCTGCCGAAATCCAACTCCGACAACGCCAATACGAATACTACCGAAACAAAATCCTCGATTTTCCCCATAAAATAACCGAAGATTGACATGGGACAGACATTGACCGAAATAGCCCAAACACTTCGCGACACCGATAAGAAGGTGCAGTTGATTTATGCCTTTAACGGGGTCGGCAAAACCCGCCTTTCCCGCGAATTCAAAGAATTGGTGTCCCCAAAAATGGACAACGACACAGATGATGATGCCGACAAAAAAGGAAAAATTATCTATTACAGTGCGTATACGGAAGATTTATTCTATTGGGATAATGACTTGGATGAAGATAAAAATAGAAAACTGATTATACACCCCAATGGATTTACAGACTGGATACTTAAAGAGCAAGGCCAGGAAAGAAACATAATAACACATTTCCAACATTATACCAGCACAAAGCTAACACCCCGATTCAATGAAGAATATCGCACCAAAGACAAAGACAATAATGAGATTACCATTAGAGCCTATTCAGAAATTTCGTTCTCGATTGAGGCTGGGAATGATGAAAAAATTAACAAAGTAAAAATTTCAAAAGGTGAAGAAAGTTGCTTAGTCTGGTGCTTCTTCTATAGCTTGCTCGAACAAGTTGTAGAGGTATTAAATGTAGCTGAGGAGGCCGACAGACCAACACCCCAATTTAATGACTTGAAATATGTATTTATTGACGACCCCGTCAGTTCATTGGATGACAACCACTTAATCGAGTTGGCTGTAAAACTTGCAGAGTTAATCAAATCAAGTCAATCGGATGTCAAATTTGTGATTACTACACATAATCCATTATTCTATAATGTACTCTATAATGAATTCAACAATGCTGACAAGCGTTATGGATACAAACCTAAACACTCAAAAAAACTGCGATTAGAAAAGAAAGAAGATGGGACATATGCTCTTGAAGAACAATCGGACGACTCGCCATTCTCATACCACTTATTGCTCTTATCAGAACTTGAAAAGGTTGTACAATCTGGTGAAATAAAAAAAATATCATTATAACTTCTTAAGGCAAATATTGGAGAAAACATCGACCTTTCTTGGATATTCCGGGTGGAGAGAACTGTTACCTCAGGATGACGCCCAAGAAGCATATTATTCCAGAATTATAAACTTATGTAGCCACGAAAAACACGCAGGAGAAGAAACATCTATGATTAATGACACAGATAAAAAGGTATTAACCTTTTTATTAAATAATATCAAAACAACCTGTCACTTCAGAGAGAAAAAATGAAACAGCATAACACCATTGCACAATCCAATCACTTCATCGTACTCGACAACTACACCAAGTACGCCGAAAAATACAATACCCCAACCACATACCAATCCGAAGCACTACTCGAAAAAGAACTCCTGATTGACCTCCAACAACTGGGATATGAATACCTCCCAAACCTAAATACTCCGGAACATCTTCTGAACAATGCCAGAACCCAAATTCAGACCCTGAACCAGGTCCAATTCTCCGACCCCGAATGGAACCGATTCGTCATTGAATATCTCGACGAACCCGGAGAATCAATCGTCGAGAAAACCCGTAAAATTCAAGATAACCACATCCATGACTTCGTCTTTGACGACGGACACATCCAAAACATATATCTCGCAGACAAACAAAACATCGCCCGAAACAAAATCCAGGTGATCTCCCAGTTCGAACAACATGGAATACAAGCCAACCGATACGACGTGACCATTTTGGTCAACGGTCTGCCCCTGGTCCAGATCGAACTGAAAAAACGAGGAACACCCATTCAAGAGGCATTCAACCAAATACACCGATACTCCAAAGAGAGCCTGAACGCAGATAACTCCCTGTTCAAATACCTCCAACTCTTTGTCATCTCCAACGGTACCGATACCCGATACTTTGCAAACACCGTCCAGCGAGACAAAAACAGCTTCGACTTTACCATGAACTGGGCGAAAGCCGACAACTCGCTGATCAAGGATCTCAAGGATTTCACGGCAACTTTTTTCCAGAAAAACACGCTCCTGAATATCATTTTCACATATGCCGTCTTCGATACCAACAACACCCTCCTTATTATGAGGCCGTACCAAATTGCGGCAGCCGAGCGGATGCTGTGGAAAATCCAAAGCGCACACGAAGCGAAAAAGTGGGCAACCACTGAAGCTGGAGGATACATCTGGCATACGACCGGATCAGGCAAAACACTCACCAGTTTCAAAGCAGCACGATTAGCCATGAAGCTAGATTTCATTGATAAAGTATTCTTCGTCGTGGACCGTAAAGACCTTGACTACCAAACAATGAAAGAATATCAGCGCTTTTCTCCTGACAGCGTCAACGGTTCTGATAGCACTGCTGGATTGAAACGCAATATAGATAAAGACGACAATAAAATTATCGTCACCACCATCCAAAAGCTCAACAACCTGATGAAGAGCGAAGAGAACCTGCCCATCTATCACAAACAGGTTGTTTTCATCTTCGACGAAGCTCATCGCTCGCAATTCGGCGAAGCACAAAAACTTCTACGAAAGAAATTCAAAAAATACTATCAATTCGGATTCACCGGAACACCCATATTTCCCGAAAACGCATACGGTTCGGAAACCACCGCTAGCGTCTTCGGGCGCGAGTTACATTCCTACGTGATTACGGACGCCATCCGAGACGAAAAAGTACTGAAATTCAAAGTCGACTATAACGATGTACGCCCACGCTTCAAGTACATCGAAACCGAGCTCGACGAAAAAAAATTAACCGCTGCCGAAAACAAACAAGCCCTATTGCATCCGGCCCGTATCACCGAAATCTCCCAATACATCCTCCGGAACTTCCGAATCAAAACCCATCGTAATCAAAGTGGGAATAGAGGCTTTAACGCCATGTTTGCCGTCAGCAGCGTCGATGCCGCCAAATGCTACTACGAGGAGTTGAACCGACTCCAGAAAGAGGCTGAGAAACCCTTGAAGATTGCGACCATCTTCTCCTATGCCGCCAACGAAGAACAGACCGCCATCGGAGAAATTCTGGACGAAAACTTTGAGCCATCGGCCATGAACCTCAGTGCCAAAGAATTCCTCGCCAAGGCCATTCAGGACTACAATACCCTCTTTGGAACTAGTTATGGCATCGACAGCAAAGAGTTCCAGAACTACTATCGTGACCTAGCCAAACGTGTCAAAACCCAAGAGGTAGACCTGGTCATTGTAGTCGGGATGTTCCTTACCGGTTTTGATGCGCCCACCCTGAATACCTTGTTCGTGGATAAGAACTTGCGTTATCACGGTCTGATACAGGCCTTCTCGCGCACCAATCGAATCTATGATGCCACCAAAACGTTCGGAAACATCGTTACATTCCGTAACCTGGAGCAACCGACTATCGATGCCATCACCCTGTTTGGCAACAAAAACACGAAAAACGTCCTCCTCGAAAAGAGCTACAAAGAGTATCTGGAAGGGTTTAGGGACATTCTCTCGGGTGAAGTCCGGCGAGGTTATATCGAAATCGTAAAAGAGTTAGCCGAACGGTACCCCGACACAGACCATATCGCCACAGAAAAAGACAAAAAAGAGTTTGTCAAGCTCTTTGGTGAATATTTACGTGTGGAGAATATCCTGCAAAACTACGACGAGTTCACTGCACTGAAAGCTTTTCAGCGAATCGATAAACAGCACCCCGAGACTATAGAAGCATTCAAGAACGAATATTTTGTAACCGATGAGGATGTTGCCGAGATGCAGAATGTCGAGGTTCCGTCAGACCGCATTATTCAAGACTATCGGTCTGCATATAATGATATACGGGATTGGCTGAGGAGGGAGAAAAGTGGCGCTCAGACAGAAAAATATGCTATGGACTGGGATGATGTAGTTTTTGAGATCGACCTCCTCAAATCTCAAGAAATCAACTTGGACTATATCCTTGAGCTTATTTTCGACCACAATAAAAAGACAATGGATAAATCGTCATTAATTGACGAAATCCGTCGAGTCATCCGAGCCAGCACTGGCAATCGCGCCAAAGAGAGTCTGATAGTGGATTTTATCCATGACACGAATCTGGATTCTATACCTGACAAGGGTAGTATAATAGAGGCATTTTTTGTCTATGCACAAGGCAAACAGAAAAAAGAAGTTGCGGAACTCATTGCCAGCGAGAACCTGAATGAAAAAGAGGCTCGGCATTATCTAGCTGTCTCCTTGAAGCGTGAATTTGCCAGTGAGAACGGGACTGACTTTAATAGTATTCTACCCAGAATGAGCCCATTGAATCCATTGTACCTATCAAAAAAACATCAAGTTTTTGAGCGAATTTCGGCTTTCATAGAAAAGTTTAAAGGCGTAGGAGGGGAGCTGTAGTTTAATATGTTTTCTTAATTAACACCTAATAGGGAAAGGACATGAAAGAAAGCATGTTTAGGGTAATTATTCAATTCTATCCGAAGATCACAGCCCAATTAACATACAATAGCTAACCTACCTCTCGTCAAATTTACTCATAGCCTCGGCTTTGATACGGTCGGCCACGTCGATATATGGTTTCATCGCCTTATAGTCGCTGTGGCCGGTCCACTTCATGACCACCTCGGCTGGGATCCCCATCGACAAGGCATTGCAGATAAACGTGCGACGACCGGCGTGCGTGGTCAGCAGTTCGTATTTCTTGTGGATCTCGTCATAACGTTTATTTCCACGATAGTAAGTAATAGTCACCTCACTGTCCAATCCGCACATCGCTCCCAACTCCCTCAAATACTCATTCATCCGTTGATTGGAGATCACAGGTAGCGCCCGGTCATTCGGGAAGGATGCACCCTGATACTTTTCCAGAATCGAACGAGAATACTTGTTCAGATCTATCCGCAACGAATCGCTCGTCTTCATCGTCGTTACCTCTATGTGGTCAGCATAAATATCCGATTTGCGCAGGTTCTCCACATCCGAATACCGCAACGAGGTAAAGCAACAAAAACAGAAGACATCCCTAACCCGCTGAAGGTACTTCTTGCTTTCCGGAATAGGGTAGTGGTAAACCGTCATCAGTTCATCCCAATCTAAAAAGATAACTTTTTTCTCGGCACTCTTCAACTTCGGAGCAAACAACGAATATGACGTGTTCGTGTTGTATCCTTTCTTCGTAGCCCATCGCAAGAACCATTTGAGAAAACCGAGTTGCTTTCCTATCGTTGAATTTCTCATTTGGCAGTTGTCCTTCAAATACCCAACCCACTCCGTCAGCTTGGATTCGGACAACACTTCAAAGGTCAGCTCCCGGTCAAAATCCCACAAATGTGCTCGCAAAGCCGCAAACTTCTGAATGGTTGCCGAAGTCCAGTCATTCAGTTTACCCTGTTCCTTAGTAAACTCATCGAAATACTCAAATAGCGTACGTCGCACCACGACAGGAGCCAACCCCAGGGAGTCCCGGTTGGCAGCATTGAAGCTCTCCCGCAACTGATCGGGAGTAGGAATTTCCTCTTGTACTTCCCATGCTTTAAACACATCGTCCATCAAAGTCTCTAACCGCTGAATCTCTTTATTGATCTCCGAAGCAGTCTGTTTGCGCCTATTGGTCGTGTTCGCCTTGCAGCGTTGTGTTTCCGTATTCCATTTTTCAATATCCACACGATACCCCACAGAGAATGCCACAATATGCCCGGCATACTTGATCCGATAACGCAGTTTAGCATCTGTTTTCCCGGGTTCTTTGTCGAGTAGGAATTGGCATTTACGTTTGATCTCCATGTCAGATAATTTTAGTCCCTGTTCTACAAAAGTAGGGACTAAAATCGGTATATTCTAATGAATTTTAAAGATTCGCACAAGGACGTGAAAAATGTAAATCACTCTGTTTTACAGAGTTTTGTATATTATGCTATGTTCTAAGATTCATAACGTTCGAGAGCCCCTCTCTCCGCAGAATTCAATCAATAAAGAGCCGTAAAACGAATGTTTTTACGGTTCTTCTCTTTTACCCCCAAACAATCTCTTCCCCAATAACATTACGTCCACATATCGATGCACTAATTTTTTTAGATTTAACGCATTCCCTCTGTAACAAGGACGCAAGATACTCCTAAATCGATCACCAAAGAGAAACTGCTACCGCAAACTCTCAGTCTACTTTTTTTCAGAAGATAATCATTACCCTTGAAACATCATATTCGTAGTGCAATAAGCATCACATTAATGATACTAATAATAGATGTACCGCGATGTTGACGAAACCATTCGCACTCACTCCATCTTGCTGAAGTATCGTAAATAGACGATCGGCATGGTGAAACGCAATGTTCTCACCATGCCGATCATTTTACGGTCTACCATTATCAATCTTACAAGGGATACCGCATCCATGGACTTTTCGTATCGGTTAGCAACGTGTCCGCCTTGCCCTTCATCACCGAATTGTAGGAGCGTTTTCCGCCCCACATCGAACGACCAAGAATGTAACTCATTGCCAGATCATTCCATGACGAAAAATGTTCACGTGCCAAACGATAGGCCTCTTCGATATAATGCCACGCTTCGTTTTCGGTCAAATAACCCATTTCGAAGCAGGCACGGGCCAGAAAACAGCCCCGCCCGGCATCCCAGCCGACCACTCCATAACGCTGTATATCTGCCTTCGACGCAATCACACCGCAAGTGATCAGCTCATCGTAGGTTTCCTGCAAATTGTGGAGTTGCGACGTCACCTTGTCGTAATCCTCCTGAGAGGTCATGTTTTGCTGGAAGACACGATCCTGGTGCTGAGGATCATCCAACAGAAAGGCCTCCCACACAAACGGGAAATAGTAGCGAAAACCTTTCCCTGCCAGATAATCAAGCTCCTCGACGGCATCGTCATGGTTTTCTATTCCCCACCAGTTACCCAGAATCTCCGGCAGCTCATCCCGAATACCCGTTTCGAGCGAATTCTGATAGGCACCCTGTTGAGCCGCATAGAGAGCTCCGACAGCCAGCATCTTACACTGCTCGGCATCGAGTGTTGAGTGGGGGTTGAGATAAACACTGCGATAGGCCCGACGGATTTTACGAGCCATCGCTACGGCTCGTTTCGCTTTTTTGAAAATCCAGACGCCAGCGCCAACGACCGCAATCGTCAGCATGATATAAAATTCGTAACTCATCAATTTCAGTTTTTAGTCAATTTGATTGTTAGCACAGACAGCTCTTCGTCGAACAAGTATCAAGCATCGCATGACCCCAAAGGAAGAGAGACCCGCGTATGGATTAAAACAAGGAGGCCGAAACAAGATTCCATAAAACAGTCCTCTTATCATATGGATCCGTCAATAGTAACCTCACCGACAGCATCCACAGCAAACAGATACACTATGAATACGAAGAACCTGATCCGCGATTCCCACAGTTTCTCCCTTTCAGGAGAATCGGCAAACCAATTCCGGCAGGCAAGCCGCGGGAACTTAGCTCTCAGACAGAAATTAATGACCGAGGATAGCTCGGAACTCTTCGAACTCCTCCCAAGAGTCGAAATACTTGGTTTCGAAGATGACGAATTTATCGGGCAGCGACACCTTGCACTGGTGTTCTTCGGCGTCGTCCTTAATGTATTCGATATCCGAAATGAGGAACGAGTCGTACTCGACCTTTCCCTTGTTGACAGACGGATAAGTGACACGACCTCCGTCAATAGTGATCGTTCCGCCCTGTGCCGCAAGCGTACGCGCCTTACGCATGCTGAAGAAGGTGAACAGTAGCAGCAATGCGCCCCCCACCATCAGAATTGTAGAGAATACGGCAGGCGAAAGAATACGCACCTGTCCGATCCGGATACCGAAGGGCCAAATGGCCGGCACAACGATCATGCCGATGCCGAAAGCCAGATTCGACCATTGATTCGTAAACATGCTTCCCGGGGTGTAGTTGAAACTTTTGTGAAGCGTTTCAAAAGGTTTGTTTTCCATAATTTATTACCGATTGGTCATTTTTAGTTTCAACAAAGGTATAATAAAAAAGCAAAAATATGACCCTCTGGTCATATTTTTGCTTTTACTATGAAAATTCGAGTTCCTAACGTTTGAGCAGACCGTATATATACCTGAAACGGCGACCGAGTTGCTCCGTGTCAAGCCCCGTGAAAAACGACATTTCGAACGAGAGTCCTACGAACACCTGCCTGAAAAGAGCAACCGCCTCATCCACATCCGTATCGGAACTGATCTCTCCACTCTCGACAGCTCGGCTGACCACCCGCCGCCAATGGTCATACTCCGTCGCAAAGAGCTGATCGATTTTTGTTTTGGAATCGGGATAGTAGGCCAGGACCTGTTGTATGAAATGGAAATAGCCCGCATTGGCCGAACGACCAGGCATGGTTTCGATATCGAAATTTCCCAGTCTGACAATCTCGGCCATCGTTCGTTTCACCCCCTGCACATACTTTTCGAGATAATCGGCCAGCGTTCCGTCCGAGTCATCATACTTTTTCTGAGGATCCTGCGCCACGAACAGAAACCGGTCGGCCACAGCCACGAAAAGATCCTGTTTGGTGGGGTAGTAGTTGAAAATTCCAGTTTTGGTCAGACCAACCTTTCGGGTAATCATCTGCAAACTGACCCGCTCGTAGTTCATCGACATGAACAACCGAAGCGCATTTTGCAGAATCTCTTCACGATTCGTTTTCATAACAATACCAACTTCATCAAAACAGAGATGGATAGAGTCAGACAACAGTCTGCACCTACTTTCACCGGCGCACCTGCAGCCAGTGGTTTACGTAGCGATCGGCCAATCGTCCCGTGAAGCCGACGCTCTTGCCGATCAGGATAGCCGAAATCAGCGTACCGACTCCCACACCGACCACTTTATGGGCGATAACCAACCCCGAAAGAATCGTAAACGTCACCAGCAAAATATCGAACCGCACACGCAGATACGAGAAGGGACGGTTCAGCGTTCGACACAACGTATCGACTATTCCGTTACCGGGGTCGAGCACCAGGTTGGCTTTGGTCATGCCATAGACACCGATTCCCGTCAGAATGTTCGACACGACGAGCAACACCAGCCCCAGTGCAAAAGGCGGATTTATTTCGGGTACGATCCAGTCGTACAGCCCAATGAAACAGCCGACCAGACAAGCCATCGGAATCTGCAACAACAGTTTCGGCGACAAAGATTTAAGAAGCAGTGCCTGGATGGTGATAAAAATAAAAAACAGAATGACATTCGCCGTTCCGAAAGAGATATGCAGGAATTTGGAGTACGAATAGGCTACCGAACTGATGGCTGCCACTCCCAGCAGCGAACGTGTACTTAAAAGGATGCCCAAAGCCATGACGTTCATCCCGAGCAGATACAGAATTGTACGTCGATTACAGAAATTACGCAAACTCATAATGACCTTTCAGATAACGTTCATCGCACACGCGCTTCCGTTTCGCCCAGCGACCTTCCACTCCTTTCAGACATTCACTCCCGCACGTGCCGAAACACCCCGCACAATATCCACCATCCGCCCATGCCAGAACGTTCAGATTGCAAAATTAACCATTGGAATCGATAAACCGATACATTTTCCGGATAATCAACGGTATTGTGTCGTCAATGCCACTTTCAACACCCGAAGAATACGATTATATACGATTGTTTCCGGGCCACAGGTACGTTATCGGACAGCCGCATTAATCTGTAGGCGATATTCAGACGGAGTGCGGCGCATCACCTCCCGGAACTGACGATTGAAATGCGAGAGGTTATTATAGCCCGACTCGTAGGCGATTTGCGAAACGGTCAGATCGGAGTGAGCCAGCAGTTTGCAAGCATATTCGATCCGCATCTCACACAAGTAGCGGAATATGCTTTTATCGGTCCGCTGCCGGAAAGCCCGACATAACGCTGCCGGGTTCATCCCGGCCACATCCGCCAGTCGCCCCAGCTCGATTCGTTCACGAAAATGGCTGACCAGGAATGCACAGACACGTTCCGTCGGGCCACTCCCCATTTCGCCCCCTCTACCTTCAGCACCGAACTCCACTTCCGACAACACGCAGTAATCCGACGACTGTGCCAACATATCCAACACCTCCAACAGCACCACCAGTTTTTTTACACCGGCACTGTGATCCAGAACATGCATCTGCTCGACGACACGACCTGCCAGCTCTTCGCTGCGAAAACGAAGTCCCTGGCGACTTTTATCCAGCAACCGCGCCACACGTGCATATTCAGGGATACTGCTCATCGCATCCGGAAAAATCGTCGGAGGGAATTGCAGTGCTTCACCCGAACTCGGCACCCCAGCCGCAGCCGACAACACCGTATTACACAGATGCAGATGCGGAATATTACTGCCAATCAACATCAGGTCACCCGCCGTGTAATCCGCAGCCGCTTCGCCTACAAACACTTTCCCGCTTCCGGCCGTAATCGCCATCAGTTCGAATTCCGCGTGACGATGGCGCGGCAACACGAACCGCGGATAGATCATGTGGCTGAACGACGATTCGACTCCATGCACGATTTTACGTTCCAATATAGCCATACGCAAATATACGCAGCAATGATGCAAAAATAGCATCATACAGAGAAAGATCACATGAGTAATTTTGTTACCTGAAAAAACAAACATCAAACTCAATCGCTATGAAACATACCCTGATTTGCCTGATGGCCGTTGCCGGTATGGCGACAGCCGGGCTGACGGCTCAGGCCGCGACTCCGCTTGAACCACAGACCCAGACCCTGCAACCGATCAAACTGAACACGCCGAACCTCAAACGCGGCGAATCGATCATGCAGGCCCTCTCGAAACGTCAATCGATCCGCACGTACGCCAACAAAGAGCTCAGCACGCAAGACCTTTCGGACCTGGTGTGGGCCGCCAACGGCATCAACCGGCCCGAGTCCGGCAAACGTACCGCCCCATCGGCCATGAACAAACAGGACGTAAAGGTTTACGTCTGCACCGCCAAGGGGAGCTACCTCTACAATCCGCAACAGCGCACGCTCGACCCGCTGACCGCCGGTGACGCACGGCCGACCCAGCAGGCACCGGTCGTACTGGTGCTCGTCACCGACACCAACGAAAGTTGGGCACCGCTCGATGCTGGGATTGTGTCGCAAAACATTTCGCTCTTCTGCGCCGGCACCGGACTGGGTACCTATGCCCGCGGCACCATGGATCGCAACAAGTTGAAAACGGCCCTGAAACTGACCGGCACACAAACCATCATGCTGTGCCACCCGGTAGGCTACGTCAAATAATCATGGAGACGAACGAACTGCTCGGCCGGTACGGTACACCCGCTGAAAGGGTCACACGCGCCGCAGCCGCCCTGCGGGAGGGTAGGGGCATCCTGCTCACCGACGACGAAAACCGAGAAAACGAAGGCGATCTGATTTTTGCTGCCACGACGATGACCACCGAACAGATGGCCCTGATGATCCGCTCGTGCAGCGGAATCGTCTGTCTCTGTCTGCCGCCCGACAAAGCCCGGGAACTGGCCCTGCCGCTGATGGTCGAGCACAACACCAGTCGATACGGTACCGCCTTCACCATCTCGATCGAAGCCGCCGAAGGCGTTACAACCGGCGTTTCGGCCTCAGACCGCATCCAGACAATCCGCGCAGCGGTCGCTCCGAACGCAACACCCGCCTCGTTGAGCCATCCGGGACATGTTTTCCCGCTGATCGCCCGCGCAGGAGGCGTACTCGAACGCGACGGGCATACCGAAGGGAGCGTCGATCTGGTCCGTTTGGCCGGTCTTTCTCCCTATGCCGTGCTTTGCGAACTGACCAACGAAGACGGCACCATGGCACGTCTGCCACAAATCGTCGAGTTCGCCGAACAGCATGACTACCCGGTGGTGACCATCGCCGACATTCAGGCCTGGCGAACGACCCACAACGACTAAACCTCACCGCCATCACGCAACAGAGCCAGACTCATCACATTGAGTCTGGCTCTGTTGTTTATTTCCTACGACAGAGGGTCAACACTGTTTTGAAACCATGTCACATCGTTTTGCCCTGAAAGGAGTAAATCGTTCCACCGACTATCTCTTTCCGCGCACCGCATTGCCGGCCGTCGGCTTCAGCAGCGCATAGCCGAACAGGTGCAGGAAACCGACCGCAGCAATCATCAGAAAGGCCAACCGGAAATCAGGCACGGTATAGTGTCCCGCCACCCCTCCGTCGAGGATATTGGCAAAACGCAACGCCACGGCCCCAACCGCAATTCCCATCCCGGTCGACATCTGCTGGATCGTGCTGTACAACGTATTGGCCGGCGTCATTTTGCGTTCGGCAATATCGGCAAAAGCCAGCGTCGTGAGCGAACTGAACTGCATCGACCGCACCATCCCGGAAAGGAACAGCGTCAGGACGATGATCCAAACCGGCGTTTCGGGCAGGAACAGCGCCGTGAAGACCGTAAAGAGTGCCACCAGCGCCCCGTTGACCAACAGAATCGTCCGGAACTTGAAATGACGGATAATCCACACCGTAGCCGATTTCATCGAGAGGTTGCCCACCATCGTGGAGAGGAACAGTAGCCCCGATTCAAAGGGGCTGAGGCCGAACCCCTCCTGGAACATCAACGGCACCAGGTACGGAAACGAACCGATCACGATTCGCGACACGGAGCCGGTCCAAATGGTGATGCTGTACGTACGGATCCGCATCACGGAGTAGTCGATCAGCGGAGCCTTCATCCGTTTCGACAGCCAAACGTTGACCGCCAGCACAGCCAGACTTCCGCCCACAGTCGCCAACGCAGCCCAATACGAAACATCGGTTTTGCTGAAAAGTTCGACTCCGTACATAAAGCCGGCCACCGCCACGCCGCTCAGCACAAAGCCGACCCAGTCGAACGGTTTTTTGACGACCGCCCGTCCCGTTCGCGGTTCCTCGTTGGGGATGTAGTGCCACGCCAACAGGATACAGGCGATACTGATCGGCACATTGAGGTAGAAAATCCAGCGCCACGACCAATAGGTAGTCAAATAACCACCGATCATCGGCCCCACGATCGGTGCCACAAGGGCAGGCACCGTAATGTAGTTCATGGCCGCAGCCAGCTCATCTTTCGGCGTAACCTTCAGCACCGCCAGCCGTCCCACGGGCACCATCATCGCCCCGGCCATCCCCTGCAACAGGCGATAGATCACGAACTGAAGCAGGTTCTGAGACGTGCCGCACAACACCGAGGCCAAAATAAAAAACGCAATGGCCGAACAGAAGACCCGCCGCGTACCGTAGCGGTCTGCAATCCAGCCGCTCATGGGGATAAAGATGGCCAACGCCATCAGGTAGGAGGTCACGCCCGTACTCAGGTGGACCACATCCGTTGCAAAGGCATCGGCCATGGCAGGAATAGCCGTATTGACCGCCGTGGTGTCGAGAAACTGCATGAAAAAGGCGATCGCCACCACCAGTGAGACCCGTATCGTCGTCCGTTTGTCCATTACACCCGATTTTTACCCGTCCGATTGTAGAAACGTCCCATCATCATGAGGCCCGCCGAGAGCAGCCCTATCGGGAAGCCCCACCAGATTCCGAAGATCCCCCCGTGCAGCACGAAACCGAACAGATAGCAGAGCGGCAGGGCCAGCACGAAATAGCCCAGAAGCGAGATCACCGCCATCGAGGTCACGTCGTTCATCCCGCGCAGCGCATTGGCATAGGTGACCTGGAACACATCGCCGACCTGCAACGTCAGCAGAATCAGCATCAGCACCGAGACGATCTCCGCCACTTCGGGCGGAGCATTGAAAATACGGGCCATGAAGGGACGGAGCGCCAGGAAGGCACAGCAGATCACCACGGACATCGCCGCCATGAGCTGCAGACCGGCCCGCACGGTTCGCCGCACCCCCGTCGAGTCGCGCCGTCCGTAAAAGTGGCTCACGCGAATGGAGATCGCCGCACCCGTTCCGTAGTAAAGCAGGATACCGAGCGTCGAGACCGAGAGAATCACCTGATGCGAAGCCAGTTCGACCGCGCCAAGCCATCCAATCATCACGCCAGCAATGCTGAACATACCGTTTTCAATCCCCATCTGCAGACCGACCATCGTACCCATACCGGTCAAAGTTCGTATCGACGGCCAGCACAAACGCCCGTCGCGAAACGCCGGACGGTAACGCCGGTAACGCTGCGTGTAAAAAAAGATGACGGCAAACAGCGCGGGCATCAGCACACGGGTCAGCAGGGTGGAGATACCGGCACCCGTAGCCCCCATGTCCGGCAGCCCCAGTTTACCGTAAATCAGGACGTAGTTGCCGAGGATGTTAAAGGCATTTCCCCCGATCATGATATACATCGGAAGCCGCGTATCGGTAATTCCGTCCGCAAACTGTTTGAATCCGTTGAACAGCATGACGAACGGCAACGAAGCCAGTTGCAGGGCGAAGTAGGGTCGGATCAGCGGCAACAACTCTTCGGGTTGCCCCATGCGATCCACATTCAGGTAGAGCACCCCCATCACCGCCATCATGACGACAGCCACAGCCATGTTTACCGCCAGACTGTTTTTCAACCACTGGCCGATGCGCGACGTATCGCCCGTGCCGTAGCTTTGGCCCACGAGCGGGGTCAGACCGTAGGAAAATCCCAGGCCGAAAAGAATGGGAATATTGAAGACACTGTTTACGAAGGATACGGCTGCCAGATGGTCCATCCCATAGCGTCCGACCATCAGCCCGTCCATGAACCCGACAATCACGATTCCGAGCTGGCCGACCATGATCGGCAGTCCGAGTTTGAGCAACTCGCGGTAATCGGAACGGTAGCGAACGAAATAAGACATGGCAACAAGCGGGAGCGGACCGGCCACCCCGAAAAAACGCCCCAAATTTACGCATTTTGCAGTAAAAAACGGCCTTTGTTCTTCCGAGGCATCAAGCTGCGGCGGGCGTACCGGAACAAAGGGGCAACAGGCAACCTGACAAGCCGACCAGCGATCCCCGACAACACCTCTCCGCCCCCAGAAAGAGCAACGGCGAATGAAACCGCAAGATTATGCTTCGGCCGGGACAGACTTCATCGAGAGGCTGATCCGTTTACGCGAGAGATCGACCTCCAGCACCCGAACGCGAACCGTCTGCCGCAATTTGACCACATCGGCCGGATTCTGGACGAAGCGGTCGGCCAGTTGCGAGATGTGCACCAACCCGTCCTGTTTGGCCCCCACATCGACAAACACGCCGAAGCTGGTGATATTGGTCACGATACCGGGCAGCACCATCCCCACCCGGAGGTCTTCGATCGAATGGACGTCGTCGGCAAAACGGAACTCCTGCGCCTCGGTACGCGGATCGCGGCCTCCCTTGGCCAGTTCAGCCACAATTTGCGTCAGCGTCTGCATCCCTACGCCGGGTGCAACGTAGCTCTCGAGCGGAATGCGTCGGCGCGTCGCTTCGCTTTGTATCAGTTCCCCGACGCTGACCCCCAGATCGGCCGCCATCTTTTCGACGATAGCATAAGATTCGGGGTGTACCGCCGTATTGTCCAGCGGATTGGCAGCCCCGTCGATACGCAGGAAGCCGGCCGACTGTTCGAAAGCCTTGGCTCCCAGCCGCGGCACCTTCAGCAACTCTTTTCGAGAGCGGAACGCCCCATTGGCGGCCCGGTAGGCCACGATATTACCCGCCAACACCGGCCCCAGACCCGACACATAGGTCAGCAGATGTTTCGAGGCGGTGTTGAGGTTGACCCCCACACGGTTCACACAACTCTCGACCACCGTATCGAGACTCTGTTTCAGTTTGGTCTGATCCACATCGTGCTGATACTGACCCACGCCGATCGACTTCGGGTCGATCTTCACCAGCTCGGCCAACGGGTCCATCAGCCGCCGACCGATCGAGACCGAGCCGCGAACCGTCACGTCGTAATCCGGGAACTCCTCGCGGGCCGTGGCCGATGCCGAATAGACCGAAGCGCCGTCCTCGCTCACCAGATAGACGCCGACCGGCCGACCGTCGGCAGTTTTCAACGCCAGCTCCTGCACCAATCGTTCCGACTCGCGCCCGGCAGTCCCGTTACCCACGGCGACCGCCTCAATGCGATAGTCGCGCACCAGGCGGCGGAGTACCTCGCCGGCTTCGGCACGTCGGTTCTGAGGCGCGTGCGGGTAGATCGTCTCGTTGTGCAGCAGGTTTCCCTGCGCATCGAGACACACCACTTTGCAGCCAGTTCGATAGCCGGGGTCGATGGCCAGCGTCCGTTTCTGTCCGAGCGGAGCAGCGAGTAGCAACTGACGCAAATTCTCGGCGAACACACGAATCGCCTCTTCATCGGCCCGCTCTTTCGAGAGCCCAAGCAGTTCCGTTTCGATCGAAGGACGCATCAGCCGTTTGTACCCGTCCGCAGCGGCCCGTGACACCACCTCGACCGCCTGACGATTACGGGCATCGCGCCGTACAAAAATCCGCGTCAGCCGTTCCAGCAGGGTACCTTCGTGGTCGGCGTCAGGTGCAAGCGACAGGCGCAGCACGCCGGCCTTCTCGCCGCGCACCATCGCCATCAGCCGGTGGCTGGCGCAACGCCGAATCGGCTCGCTCCAGTCGAAATAATCGGCATATTTGACCGCCTCTTCCGCCGCCGGATCGACTCCGCGTGCCAGCGTCGAGGTAATCACGCCGTTCGAGGCGAAACTCCGTCGCACACAGTCGCGCGCGGCTACCGATTCGTTGACCCACTCCGCAATAATATCCGACGCCCCGGCCACAGCCGCATCCGTATCGGGGACCTCGTCCCCCTTCACAAATCGACGGGCCAGCACCTCGGGATCGCTCTCCTGCCGCATGATCATCGCGGCCAGCGGTTCGAGCCCCTTTTCCCGCGCGATCGTTCCACGCGTGCGCCGCTTCGGCTTGTAGGGCAAGTAGAGGTCCTCCAGCACGGCACTCTCCCAGCAGTCGTCGATCGACCGGCGCAGTTCGGGGGTCAGTTTTCCCTGCTCCTCGATGGATTGCAGGATGGTGGCCTTGCGCTTTTCGAGCTCGGTATATTTCGAGTAAAGATCACGAATGCGCTCCACGGCCACCTCGTCAAGACCACCGGTAGCCTCCTTGCGGTAACGGCTGATAAAGGGAACGGTACAACCGTCGTCCAGCAGACGGATTGTATTTTCGGTCTGTGCGAGCGACGGAAGCGATAACTGACGGGCAATCAGCCCCGGAATAACGGACATAACAGAAAAGTAAAAACGAATGAGCCCCAAATGTACGTTTTTCCGGGGGAAGTGCAGACGGGTTTCGGATTTCGGCACAAAAAATGCTATATTTATTCCCGATATATTCCCACTATGAGAACACTTCCGAACACCACCGATCGCTACGGCGAATTGAGCGTGACGCCCATCGGCCACGCCTCCCTTTATCTGGACTATAAAAGCGAACGGATCGCCGTCGACCCGTACAGCGAAGTGGCCGATTTCTCGACCCTTCCCGAAGCTACGGTCATCCTGATCACACACGACCACTACGACCATTACGACCCGGAAGCGATCCGCCCGATCGCCACCCCCGAAACGACCTTCATCGCCCCGCCCCAAGTGGCCGAACTGTTGCGTAAGGATGGTTTCGAGCAGCCGATCATCACCCTGGCCAACGGTGACATTGCGGATTACAAAGACCGGATGCGTATCGCAGCCGTACCGGCATATAACATCGTCCGCGAACGCGCACCGGGCCAACCGTTCCACCCGAAAGGCGAAGGCAACGGCTACATTCTGACCATTGACGGAAAACGGATCTACATTGCAGGTGACACCGAAGTCATCCCCGAAATGCGCGAGATCAACTTCATCTTCATCGCATTCCTGCCGATGATGCTGCCCTATACCATCAACGAAGAGGAGTTCATCCAGGCTGCAAAAATCATCGAGCCCGAATTCCTCTATCCGTACCACTACACGTCGATCAACAAGCAGGAGCTGCAACAAGCCTTGCCGAACATCACGATTCGCTAAATCTGCCCGTTAGCCCCATGGTCGCATGTCCGTATTACGCCAAATCACCCTGGGAGCCGTCTGTTGCATCGGCTGGAGCTGCGTCGGCACACGCTGTCTGATCTGTGCGCCGCCTCCCGGAACGGAATCTCCGACGCAAGGCGACCCGGTCGCATACGTCGACACGCGCGGTGATACGATCATTCCCCGTGGAGAGGTTTTGTACTGTGGCGCCGATACAATACGCACGTGGGGATTCGTCATACTGCGCGACGAACAGCGCAAAGGCCCCCACGACCGCTGCATCGCCATCAACCGACGCGGACACAAACTGTTCAACGCCTATTGGTTCGACAACGGACCCGACCTTCCGCAGGAAGGGCTGTTCCGCATCCGGGACGATCGGGGACGCATCGGATATGCCGACACCGCCGGACGCGTGGTGATCGCTCCACGTTTCGAGGCCGCTTTCCCCTTCGAGCATGGACGGGCCCGAGTGGCCCTACAGGCCGAAGAGCTGTCTGATGGGGAGCACACCCGATGGGAAGCAAACAACAGGCTGATAATTGATCGACGGGGCAGGGTAGTCGCCCCATAACCGGCTGCCACTACCACGCTACCCGCACAGACGTGTCATTCCCCGGAAAATCGAGCCGCGGGACAGACAGAAATAAAAAATCTGTCTGCCCCGCGGCTGTTTCATAATTTAACGGTTCGGATACCGTCGGTTTGTTGCACCCGTAGTGTCTGTTTTCTCTCTGCACTAGAAGCAGGGATAGCTCTAAAGCCATGAACCGACACCATAGAGGTACGCCCAGCCGCCCCCGGAGTTATCGCAGAATGGCGTTTTTATGCACCCGGGCCAACATGCACACCAGACCCGCCGCATAGGTATCCCAGTCGGTAATTTCGCGCGTGGCTACGCCCGATTCGATGGCGGCCTTGGCCACAGCCACCGACACGGTAGTCAGCAGCCGTTTATCCAACGGCTTCGGTATCAGGTAGTCGCGCCCGAACGAGAGATGATCGAGGTTATAGGCATGCAGCACTTCGCCGGTCACGGGCTTTTTGGCCAAACCGGCAATCGCTTTCGCCGCAGCGATCTTCATCTCCTCGTTGATGGCCGTAGCACGCACATCGAGTGCCCCACGGAAAATATAGGGGAAACCGATCACATTATTCACTTGGTTAGGATAGTCGCTGCGCCCGGTGGCAAAGATCAGGTCGGGACGCGAAGCCTTGGCCTCCTCGTAAGGGATCTCGGGATCGGGATTGGCCAATGCGAAGACGATCGGATCCGCAGCCATCGTCTTGACCATCTCACCAGTCAGCACACCCGCTTTCGACACACCGAGAAACATGTCGGCACCGACAAGCGCTTCGGCCAGGGTCGAAATATTGCGATCGGTGGCGAACTGCGCCTTTTCGGGGGTCAGCTTGTCGCGCCGGATCGTAATGACGCCTTTGCTGTCGCACATGACCAAATTCTCGCGCCGTACGCCCAGCGAGAGGTAGAGCTTGGCACAGGCCGTGGCAGCAGCTCCTGCCCCGTTGACCACCACCTGAATCTGGTCGATCCGTTTACCGACAATCTCCAGTGCATTGAGCAGGGCCGCCGAGGTGATAATCGCCGTACCGTGCTGGTCGTCGTGCATCAGGGGCAACTTGACCTCCTCCTTCAACCGGCGTTCGATTTCGAAACACTGCGGAGCCTTGATATCCTCGAGGTTGATCCCGCCGAAAGTCGGCGCAATCATCTTGACAGTCTGCACAAACTGGTCCACATCTTCAGTATCGATCTCGATGTCATACGTATTCACACCTGCCAACACTTTAAAGAGCAGTCCTTTGCCCTCCATCACCGGTTTCGAGGCCAACGCACCGATGTTGCCGAGCCCCAGCACGGCCGTACCGTTCGAAATCACGGCCACCAAATTCTCTTTGGCGGTGTATTCATAGGCTTTTTCGGGGTCGTCGTGAATCTCCATACTCGGGACAGCCACACCCGGTGTGTAGGCCATCGAGAGGTCGTATTGGGTCATAAAAGGCTTGGTGGGAACCACTCCCAGCTTGCCTTTCGGCGCCGAGCTATGATAGCGCAAAGCTTCTTCTTTCAGATCTTTCATACAAAAATGGTTTGTTTATGGATTTGGGGTTGTTTGCATTGAATGAATAAACGGATCGATGGTCCGTTTATTTTAACAAATTATAGAATTATTTCCGGAATCACCATTCTTCGGGAAATTTGCACCCGCGAGAGACAGAAATGACAGCCGCTCAGGAAAAGTGCGACTGCCATTTCATCATGTTTCCAGAACAGAAAGGTCAGACGCAGGCCTTCTCCTGCTGTTTTAGGTTGTTGACCATCAGGTGGAGCCGGTTTAGCACGTTCACTTCGCTCACGCCGCTGTCGAAGTCGAGAAACAGCAGCCCCATCTGAGGGAACATGTCACGAACCTTTTTCTCAATCCCCTTCGAGATGATGTGGTTGGCGATGCACCCGAAAGGCTGGAGGCTGATCACATTCCGAACGCCGGAGTTGGCAAAACCGACCATCTCGGCTGCAATCAGCCACCCCTCGCCAAACTGGGCCGTCAGCGGCACCAGACGTGAGGCATGTTCGGCCTCCTCGAAGATCTGACCAAACGGGATGTGGTATCGGAATGCACTGCACGCCCGATTCGCCTTGTCGAGATAACCGTTGGCCCACTTGTAAAGCTGGTCGAAAACAAACTCCGGAATGATCGAACCACCGGTCAGGTGAGCCGCCTTGTTGACCTTGCGGTTAACGAAAGCCTGCATAAAGAAGTTGATGATCGTGGGGGGCACCACCTCGATTCCTTCATCGGCCAGCCAATGCAGGATATCCTTATGGCTGAACGAGTTGAGTTTCAGGTAAATTTCGCCGACCACCCCCACTTTGGGACGCGGGGTGGCGTCGGGAACGACAATCGCATCGAAAGCGGCGGCCGCCTCACTCAACAAGCGGAACAGCGCATCCGGATCGCGACGTTCAATATGGGGAAGCGCACGCTCGATATAGGTTTTACGCAGCTGTTCGGCCTCGCCCTGGATACGCTCGCGAATAACGGAGGCGAAGTAGAATTTGGCCATACAGTCGCCGTAGATCAGCCCGGCCAGGGCGATCGGCGCCATTTTGAACCAGTTGATTTTCAACCCGGACTCGATCTCGCCGCCCGACGTGAGCGAAATGACGGGCACCTGCGAGAATCCGGCATCCACGACCGCCTTTTTCAGCAACGTAAGGTAGTTGGTCGCACGACACTGACCGCCGGTCTGCGTTACGACCAGAGCAACCTCGTCGGGATTGTAACGCCCGGACTCCAGCGCTTTGACCAGATCGCCGACCACCAGCGTAGCGGGGTAGCACACCTCGTTGTTGGCATATTTCAGGCCGCAATCCACCGTAGCACCGTCGGGGCGGGGCAGCGTCTCAGCCTGATAGCCGGCCGCACGGAAAAGCGACTCGATAATCTCAACGTGGGCATCGGAGAAGTGGGGGATCAGGAATTTACGTTTTCGGTCGGCTTTCGTATAGGGCTTCGTCGTGACGAAAGGCTGAATGGCAGGCGCATCGGCTCCGGCCTTGAATTTCAGGCTCTCGATCAACGAACGTACGCGCAATTTCAACGATCCGATGTTGTTGACGTCGTCGATCTTGAGGATCGTCAACGTTTTGCCACGACGTTTGAGGATCGCCCGCACTTCGTCGAGCAGGAAGGCGTCGGGGCCACAGCCGAACGAGGTCATCTGCACAAAATGAACATCGTCGCCCTGTTCGGCCACCCACTGCGCCGCCTTCAGGATACGATTCACGTAGCTCCACTGCGGCACCGAGTGAACATGTGTAATATCGATGTCGTCATTGCCGCGAACGACATCCTCCGAGATAACATTCACACCAAAACCAGCGATCATGTCGGAGAGTTTGTGCTGGATCAGCGGGTCGGTATGGTAGGGGCGTCCGGCCAGCAGAATGGTCCGCTCGCCACGGCGTTTGCTGCGCTCCATGAGGCGGAGGTTCATGATTTTGACCTTCGACCGGTACTCTTTTTCAGCGGCCAACGCCTTTTCGACGGCCCGTTTGACGGTTGCATCGGCGACACCCAGCGTACGCAGGTAGTCCCGACAGCAGAGGTATAGCCCCTTGTGATCCTTGAACGTGATGGTGGGCGCATCGAAAGGAATACCGTACTTGCCGGCCGGGTCGATCGAGTTTTTCAGCACCTCGGCATACCCCGAAACTACCGGACAGTTGAAACTGTTATTCTCCTGCACGCCGTCACGCTGTTCGTATATGGTGAACGGGTAGAAGATGCGGTCGACTTTGCGGTCAATCAGGTCGAGCACATGGCTGTGAGCCAGTTTGGCCGGGAAACAGATGTTATCCGACATCACCGATCCGACCCCTTGTTCGTAGCGCCGCATGGTCGAAGGCTCCGACAGCACGACCCGAAAACCGCTCTCGGTAAAGAGCGTATGCCAGAAGGGGAAATCTTCGTACATCCCCAGAATACGGGGAATGCCGATGGTCACAGCGGGAGCCGGTACGATCGGCCCCTTAACGACACCGGTCGGTGCCGACGCGGGAATCGCAGCCGGGGGAACAACCGCCGCATCGGGTCTAGACGCAGCGGCAGCCCGTTCAAACAATAACTCGTACTTACGGGTATAAACGTTATCACCGGTACGACTCTCGGCACCGCGGTTGGTAAACACCTTTTCGCACTTGTTGCCGGAGTAGTAGACGTTACCGTTATTGAAGGTGTAACGGGTCACGAAACACTGGTTTTCGCACCCTTTGCACTGGGTCTGGCGCGACGTATAATCGGCCGTCTGCAGGATCTGGTTCAACGCCACCCCTTTTTCCCCCCGGGCCTGCTCACGAGCGTACAGGGCACACCCGAAGGCCCCCATCAGCTCCGGAATATCGGTAAAGGCAACGAGCACGCCGGCCAGTTTCTCGAAAGCCCGTACGATCGACCGGTTGCGCATCGTGCCGCCCTGTACGACCACATGGTCGCCCAATTCGGCAAGGTTTTTCAGTTTCAGCACTTTATAGAGACAGTTCTTGACAACCGAATAGGCCAGCCCGGCCGAGATGTCGGCCACGGATGCCCCCTCGCGCAGGAACTGTTTCACTTTGGAGTTCATGAAGACCGTGCAGCGCGTCCCCAGATCGCACGGGGCCTCGGCCGTACAGGCCATCGACGCGAATTCGGTCACCGAGTGTTGCAGCGAACCGGCAAAGGCCGAAATAAACGATCCGCAACCGGATGAACAGGCTTCGTTGATCTCGACACGGTAGAGCGCACCGTTTTCGACGAAGAGCGCCTTCATGTCCTGCCCGCCGATGTCCAGAATGAACGACACCTCGGGGTCCACTTTACGGGCTGCCAGGTAGTGGGCGATCGTTTCGATGATGCCACCGTTCAAGCCGAACGCAGCACGGAGCAGGTCCTCGCCATAACCGGTCGAGCAACTGCCCTGTATCTGAATCTCCCGACCGGCCGCAGCAGCTTCGTCAAGAAAACGCTGCAACCCCTTCTGAGCGGCTGCAATCGGGTTCCCTTCGTTATTCGCATAATACGAAAACACGATCCGCTCCTGCCGGTCGATGGCCACGATCTTCGTGGTGGTCGAACCGGAATCGATCCCCAGAAAGCAGGTCCCGTCGCATTCCGCCATGGGAACACGCGGAATGCAGGTCTCCTTTTTCGAGTCTTCCCACGCACGGAGCTCAGCCGCGTCGCGGAACAGCGGTTCGAGACGATGGGTCTGCACGAGATTCCCGTTCTGGTCGCCACGCCGCAGACTGCCGATAAAATCGGACAGGTTCAGCGACTGATCGGCTTTCGAAGGCGAAAGGGCAGCGCCCCAGGCCGAAATCACCGGAGCATTTTCGGGTACGATATACTCCTCGTCACGGAGTCCGAGGTAACGGACAAACGCTTCACGCAAGGCGGGCGTGAAGGCGAACGGCCCGCCGCAAAAGAGCACTTTGGGCTGAACCTGGAATCCGTGCGAAAGGGTGGTAATGGTCTGCACGGCGACGGCATGAAAAACGGATGCCGAGACATCGGCCTTGCTGACGTTTCGTGCAATCAGGTTCTGGATGTCGGTTTTGGAGAATACGCCGCAACGCGAGGCAATGGGGTGAATTTTGGTTCCGGGCTGCATGGCCAGTTGTCCCATCTCGTCGACCGAGCATCCCAGCAGGGTAGCCATCTGGTCGATGAAAGCCCCGGTGCCGCCGGCACAGTTGCCGCTCATTCGCATGTCGGGCAACGCGCCCTCGCGGAAAAAGACCATCTTGGCATCTTCACCGCCAATATCGATCAGGGTCTTGATCTCGGGGTAAACTGTCCGGATCAGGCTGGTAGCCGAAACGACCTCCTGTTCGAAGGGGAGCAAGAAACGTTCGGCGATCCCCATCCCGGCAGAACCGGTCACGGTCAACCGAATTCTCAGGTCGCCAAACCGCTCCATAACATCCGAAAACAGCGTTGCGGCTGTTCCCAACACATCGGCGTGATGGCGTTTATAGGCCGAATAGATAATCTTGCCCTGTTCGTCCACCAATACAATTTTGGCAGTAGTCGATCCTACGTCCAAACCGGCTCGGATCCAATCTTTCCCTTGTCCGCTCATACCTATTTTATCCAGTGGCGCCAAAATTAACAAAAATTTATTGAACTCGTTCCTATTTTTCAGATCTCAACCGACCCGTTTTTTGTCCACCGGAACCCGGATATTATCCTATTCACTGCGCGTCAATAAAGCCTACCCAGACCACACACGTACATATTGCGGCGACATACCAAACAGGAATTTCCTGCAACAAATCTTCAATTTTATATCACACAATCTTTTATTCATAACTCAAAAAGATTACAAAATATTACAACCTCTTGTAATCGAGTAAATTTGAAACACTAAACCGAGAAAAATACCCCATGAAATTACAATCCATTTCCGTATTAAGTCTATTGGCAGCACTGACCATGACTTCCTGCCGTCTGGACAAACCCAATCCCCTGCCCTCAGGAACCACCTGCACCGTTCAGCTCAGCCCCAAACACGAATCCGGCCTGACCGAGAGCGACGAACCG
This sequence comes from Millionella massiliensis, assembly GCF_900104655.1. GTDB lineage: Bacteria > Bacteroidota > Bacteroidia > Bacteroidales > Rikenellaceae > Rikenella > Rikenella massiliensis. The sequence goes on from NZ_FNWD01000002.1 coordinate 480,506, forward strand.
CTGACCATGGCAACCGGCGCAAAAGATCTGTACGCTATCCAGGTTTACAAAAAAGGCACTATCAACGAAGTGAAATATGCCTACGGTATCTTCGACAACGAAGACGACATGCAGCTGGAACTGAGCGCTGGCACCACATATCGCATCGAGATCTGCATGATCGAAGAAGGAACGAGCCGGATCGCGCAGGACGATAACGGCGGTTACCACGAACCGTTTGTTCTCAGCGGATCCAGCGGTGGCCCCGGCAAGATCACCAATCAATTCACGGCATCGATGACTCAAGGATTGAAAACCCTGACCACCGGTTACGCCTATGTCAACCAGGAAGGGGACGAAGCAGCAGGTTACAACCGTCCTCCGATAAGCCGATACTACGGGACGGCCGAAATCACCCCTACGGAAGACACCCGACTAACTATCGACCTGAAATGGGTATGTTTCGGGCTCACCGTCGTTCCGACAGACTTCACCGAAGGACGCATCGAAGTCGAAATGGAGGGAGCTCCGCTACTGACCGTCTCACCCGACGCTCCCGATGCCGTGACTAAACAGATTTTCACGTTCGACCACAGCCTCAGCAGCGACGACTGGACCGCAGACGACTACTCCGAAGAGGTTCCCATCTCCATTACATGGATCAAAGACGACGGCAGCAAGGTGCACTTCCGGTATGCCACCGATCCGACAACCATCAAACGCAAGACCAACAAGATATTCCAAATCTCGTGCGGCAGCAGCTCCTCGGACGGCAACATGACGATTACGAAAGAGGACCCGATTCTGACCGATGAGATCGAGACCCTTGCACTTCCATAAAAAAATCGTATATTCGCCCAGTAACCCTTATTTATAATCGTTACAGGACAAATGGAAATAGTCATAATCGTCCTGCTGCTCCTTTTGAACGGAGTGTTCGCCATGTACGAATTCTCTCTGGTATCGAGCAGCAGGGCGCGCCTGAAGAACGAAGCGGCCCGAGGCAGCCGCAGAGCTGAAAAGACCCTCCGGTTGCTCGACGAGCCGGAAAAAATTCTCTCCACCATCCAAATCGGCATCACCCTGATCGGAATCGTATCCGGTGCATTCGGGGGTGTTTCGCTGGCCGACGACGTCAAACCGCTATTTGAGAAAATCTCCTTTTTGGCGCCATACGCCAACGACCTGGCCATGATCACGGTCGTCGCGCTGATCACCTATCTTTCGCTGATTATCGGGGAACTCGTACCCAAATCAATTGCCCTGGGAAACCCCGAACGGGTCGCTACGTTGCTGACTCCCATCATGATCGGCCTGACCAAAATCTCGTATCCGTTCGTATGGCTGCTCAGCATCTCGACCAAGGTCGTCAACCGCCTGCTCGGTATCAAGAGCGGCGACGAACGTTCGATGACCGAAGACGAAATCAAAATGATAATCCGCCAGAGCACCGAACAGGGAATCCTCGAAAAGGAGGAGACCGAGATGCTTCAGGACGTCTTCCGTTTCACCGATAAACACGCCAATGAACTGATGACCCACCGCAAGGACCTGGTCTATCTGTTCACCCGGCAGAGCCGAGAAGAGGTGCTCGAAACCATTGCCACTGCCCATTACAGCCGTTATCTGCTCTGCGGCGACTCGACCTCCGACATTGTCGGGATGGTATCGGTCAAAGACATCCTTGAACTGTGGCGCGACGGCAAAACCTTTGACCTGCGCGCCATTGCCACCGAACCGCTGCTGGTGCCCGAGAACCTGCAAGCAACACGCGTTCTGAAACTCTTCAAACAACATAAATGCAGCTTTGCAGCCGTCATCAGCGAATACGGCATGATCGAAGGCGTCATCACCCTGCACGACCTGGCCGAAAGCATCCTCGGCGAAGTACCGGACGAAAATGACACCGCCGAACCGGCCTACATCAAACGCAACGACGGGTCGATTCTGGTAGACGGAACCTACAGCGTCGATGATTTCATGGAAGAGATGGGCATCGTTGCAATCGATGACCTGCAAAAAGAGGATTTCAACACGTTGAGTGGTCTGGCCATGTTCATGTTAGGACGCATCCCGACCGAAGGCGACCAGTTCGACTACCGCAATCTCCATTTCGAAGTAGTTGACATGGATGCCAGCCGCGTCGACAAACTGCTGGTCACCGTCAAACCCGAATAATTCATCTCCGGCCGTTTGGCCAGTTCCGCGGAGAACGGTTCTTGAAATCGCAAGCCGAGAACGAAATCTTGCCGCTTAACGGAACCATACAAGCAACAAAGTAGGGAGCGGGATTTCCGTAAAAGGGAAATCCCGCTCCCTATTTCATATCACTAAAGGTTAGCCGGAGATCTACATATTATACTCTTTTCGAGCCATTGAAAATAGCCCCACTCTCATATCAATAATTCACCCCCAAGGAGGCCACCCCCAGCAAACCTTCCGGTCATATTATCATCCCGTTAGAAACATTAACCCTACATGAGAAGGGTTTGTTTCCGGGCCAAATTTCCCGGGAAGGAGATAGGCCTAAAGGTGAATAGCCTCTTCGTGAGCAGCAGCCGCCGCTTCCATCATCCCTTCCGACATGGTCGGGTGCGAATGGATCGTGCGGATAATATCCTTGGCCGAAGCACCGAGTGTCAGGGCAAGTGAAGGCTCGGCCACCATCTCCGTAACGTTCAGCCCGAAGAGGTGTGCCCCCAGCAGCTGGTCGGTCTCTGCGTCGAAGATCAACTTGACCATCCCGTCGCGATTGCCGGCCGCCGTGGCCTTACCCGAAGCCGTATAGGGGAACTTGCCGATCCGAAGCGAATAGCCCTTTTCGCGTGCCTGCGCTTCGGTCAAACCGACCGACGAAACCTCGGGAGTCGTGTAGATGCACGACGGGATCACCCGATAATCGACCGGAGCCGGATTTTTTCCGGCGATAAACTCGGCACAATGGATTGCTTCAGCAGTAGCCACATGGGCCAATGCGGCCGTCGGAATCAGGTCGCCGATGGCATAGACACCCTCGGCAGAAGTCCGATAGTGCTCATCGACCACCACTTTTCCGCGTTCGACCTGAACACCGGCAGCCTCCAGACCGATATGCTCGATATTGGCCGCAATGCCGACAGCCGAAAGCACCACATCGGCCTCCAGTTCCTGTTCGCCCTTCTTGCCGGCCACCAGCACACGACACCCCGTGTCGGTTGTCGTCACACCTTTGACTTCGGTAGCGGTCATCACGGCGATTTTCGCCTTACGGAACGAACGTTCCAACAGTTTGGAGATCTCCTCGTCTTCGAGCGGAGCCAGCGTAGGAGCATACTCCACGATCGTCACCCGCGTCCCCAGTGCACTGAAGAAGGTGGCAAATTCGGAGCCGATGGCACCCGATCCGATTACGACCATCGAAGCGGGCAGCTCGGTCAGCGTCAGGGCATGGCGCGAGGTAATCACCCGCCGCCCATCGACCGGAATAAACGGAAACTCACGCGGACGCGCGCCGGTAGCCAGAATGATATGCGATGCCTCGTACTGTGCGACAGTTCCGTCAGCCGCCGTTACGGCCACCGTATGAGGCGTGTCGGTCAGCGAGCCGGTTCCAACGATGACCTCCACCTTGTTCTTTTTCAACAGGAAATCGATCCCCTTGCTCATCTGCTCAGCCACGGCACGGCTGCGGGCGACCATCTTCGGCAGATCGGCCCGGCAGGCACCTTCGGCAATTTCTACGCCGTAATCGGCAGCATGGGAGGCATAGCGATAGACTTCGGCACTTTTAAGAAGCGCTTTTGTAGGAATACAGCCCCAGTTCAGACAGGTTCCCCCCAGTTCGGCCCGTTCAACCACGGCCGTACGGAGACCCAACTGTGCACAGCGTATCGCCGCGGCGTAACCGCCCGGACCGCTGCCGATGACAATCACATCGTATGACAACATAGTTTCGTTCGTTTTTTATTGAGTGGGTTATTTCGGTAAGATATTCTGTTTCGACCGCGGGTTGTAGAGCGGGTTGATCTCCAGTTTGCGTTTGGGCTTGGGCAGATCGTCCAGGTAGTCGGGACGCCGCTTGTACACCTCGCTGTAATCGAAATAATAGCCTTTGTTCTTTTTGTTAGGCATGTTGTAAACCGGAGCGTACTCCACGGTGCTACTCAACACGATGAATTTGGTGAATCGCACGTCCATCAGGTTCAGCAGGTCTTCGGCGTCGTTCATATAGATGATATACCACGGTGACTCTTCACTCAGACCGGTGCCGGTGGAGCGGATCGCCTCCATGATGCCGCGGATTTTATACATCTGAACGGCCGCCTTATCCTGCTCGTCAAGCATCTGATAGGCAAAAGCCAGTACATTGAGGTCACGCATGCTGAACGGGGCGTCTTTCAGAAGTTCATGGGCAAAACCGGCCACCCGACGATAATCGGCCGCCTCGAGGCGCGTCTTCTTGCCGAACGCCCGATTCAGGCTGTCGGCATAAGGCGAGGTCCAAAGCGGTTTGTATCCCGGTTGTTCGGGATAGCCGTAGTAGAGGTACCGGAATTCATCGACCGTGAGGGTCGTATCGCCGCGCTGATAGCGTCCCATCAGCCGGGGGTAGTAGTAAGGCGAAGTGGGGTTGGAGACTTCGGCCGCAATTTGTGCGTAATCGACGGGGATGACCGCCAATGAGTCATCCGTCTGAGCATGAGCAACACCACACAGGGTTACCATGACGAACAAGATCAGTTTCCGCATAGACAAAATTCAAAAAGCCCTGCTCGCAGAGGGCGGGGCAGGGCAAATATACGTAAATTATGCGACTGGGAAAGTCGCCGGCGGCATCTCTTCGGGATTAGAGGCCGTACTTGTCGATCTGATAGCGAATTTTGGCAATCAGCGCATCGCTGGCAGGTACGAGCGGCAACCGGAGGTTGTTTTTGATCATTCCTTTGATCGACAGGGCCGCTTTTGCTCCAACGGGGTTTCCTTCGGCAAAGAGCAGGTCGGTCACTTCGTGGAGGCTGAGGTTGAGCGGAGCAGCCTCATGCGTATTCCCGGCCAGTGCGGCGTGGATCATGCAGCAGAAGGTGTCGGGGAAGACGTTTGCCGATACGGAGATCACACCGTCGCCCCCCATGGCGATCATGGCCAGCGAGAGGTTGTCCTCACCCGAAAGGACGAAGAATCCTTTGGGCCGGTCGCGAAGAATATAGGCAGCCTGCGACAGATTGCCCGAAGCCTCTTTCACGGCAATGGCTTTGCCGGGGAATGCGTGCGCGAGTTTGAGCGTGGTTTCAGCAGTCATGTTGACCCCCGTACGACCCGGTACGTTATAGAGGATCACGGGCAGCGGCGAGGCTTCGAAAATGGCACTGAAGTGAGCATAGAGCCCATTCTGGTTCGGTTTGTTGTAGTAGGGGGTTACCGACAGAATGGCGCTGACGCCGCTCAGGTCGAAGGTCTGAATGGTACGGATCACTTCGGCCGTATTGTTGCCGCCGATACCCACAATGATCGGCAGGTTGCCGGGGTTGTTTTCCACACAGTGACGTACGACGCGGTGTTTCTCTTCGGCGGTCATGGTGGCCGGTTCACCGGTAGTGCCCAGCACGATCATGTAATCGACGCCACCGTTCGTAATATGCTCGATAAGCGAAGTGAGGGCAGGGTAGTCCACCTGTCCGCCGTCCGTAAACGGCGTCACCAATGCTACGCCGACGCCTCTGAGGTTGAGTGCCATAATCTGATTTTCGTTTTTTATGATTCCGCAAAGTTAAATTTATTCCCGCGCGCTCGCTTCGCTGGGTCGTTTTTTCAACTAAAACAGGGTCTGTTGTTTAATTTCCAACATCCCATCCGTTTTTTCGACCGATTTTTCGCCGATCATCTCCATAAATTCCTCTTCAGAAATGATGCGAACACCCAGTTTCGTAGCTGTCTCGAGCTTCTTGGGGCCTATTCCGGCACCGGCCAGCAGGTAGTCGGTCGTTTTCGAGACGCTGCTCTGATTGGTCCCCGAGTGCAACTCGATGAGTTCCTTGAGTTCCGGCCGCGAATGGTGGTCGAACGTCCCGGAAATAACGATTTTCTTACCGGCCAGCGTGGCTGACAGTTTTTCGGTCTGCGCGGCCTGGAGTTGCACACCGGCCCGACGCAACCGTTCGATAATCTCGACATTACGCGGATCGGCAAAGTAATCGATAATGCTGTCAGCGATTTTGCCGCCCACCTCCTCGACTTCGAGCAGCGCCTCGCGCGAGGCCGCCATCAACGCATCGATCGAGGGAATGGCTGCAGCCAGTTTCTTGGCAGTCGTTTCGCCGACATAGCGGATACCGATGGCAAACAACACACGGGAGTAGGGCACTCCTCGCGACTTGGAAACACTGTTGAGAATATTCTCGGCCGACTTCTGTCCAAGCCGGTCGAGCGGCACGAGATCCTCCAATCGGAGATCATACAGATCGGCGACGTCGTGCAACAGACCGTGATTATAGAGCAACTGGACGGTTTCGTCACCCAGCCCCTCGATATTCATCGCCTTGCGCGAGATGTAGTGCACGATACGCCCCACAATCTGCGGCGGACAACCGGTCGCATTCGGACAGTAGTGTTTGGCTTCGTCCTCGGCACGCACCAGTTCGGTTCCGCACTCGGGACAGTGGGTAATATACGGGAACGGGACGCTGTCCGCCGGGCGCTGCTCGCGGTCGACCCCGACAATCTTGGGAATAATCTCACCGCCCTTTTCGACCAGCACCATATCGCCGACACGAATATCGAGCAGTTCGATCTGTTCAGCATTGTGGAGCGAGGCCCGTTTGACGGTAGTCCCGGCCAGCCGCACCGGCGTCAGGTTGGCCACCGGAGTAATTGCACCGGTACGTCCCACCTGAAAATCGATCGAAACGAGCCGCGTAGCTGCCTGTTCGGCTTTGAATTTGTAGGCCACGGCCCAACGCGGAGCCTTGGCCGTTGCGCCCAGGTCACGCTGCAGACGGGTGTCGTCCAGTTTGATGACCGCTCCGTCCGTTTCGTAGGGCAGTTTGTGCCGTTCGGTATCCCAATAATGTATGTACTCCATAATCTCTTCGACGGAGTGGCACAGCCGCACGGCCGACGAAGTCTTGAATCCCCACTCTTTCAGTTTCTGCAACGTCTCGTAGTGAGACGGCGCAACCGGGGCATCGGCCTGCAACGCATACAAGACGGCATCCAGGCCCCGTTGCGCCACAACGGCCGAATTCTGCTGTTTGAGCGTCCCGGCCGCCGCATTGCGCGGATTGGCAAAAGGCTCTTCGCCGATGTCGGCCCGTTCGGCATTGAGCCGCTCGAAACTTTCGTGAGGCATATAAATTTCGCCGCGAATCTCCATATACTCGGGCCATCCTTCGCCCATCAGGGTCATGGGGATGCTCCGGATGGTGCGCACGTTGGCCGACACGTCGTCGCCCACGGCGCCGTCACCACGGGTCACAGCCCGCACGAAACGGCCGTTTTCATAGGTCAGGCTGATTGCCGTACCGTCGAACTTCAATTCACAACAGTAATTTTCCTGCCGAGAGGTCTCACGCTCGATCCGCCCGACGAACTCACGCACCTCCTCCTCGGAGTAGGTGTTGGCCAGCGACAGCATGGGGTAGCGGTGGCGCACCTGTTCGAATTCACGCGTCAGGTCACTGCCCACGCGGCGGGTCGGCGAATTGGGATCGTCGTACTCCGGATGCTGCGCCTCGAGTTCCGACAGTTCGGCCATCAGCCGGTCGTACTCGCGGTCCTCGGCCGAGGGGGCGTTTAAAACGTAGTAATTATAGTTCAAGCGGTCGAGTACCCGACGCAGGTGGTCGATTTGGAGCTTTACATCATTCATAACCAGAGATTCCGTTCCGCCATACGAATTAATGGCTCCCAAAGGTAGGGAATCGGTTGTTGAAAGAAAAATAGCCCGACCTTTTGGAGGTTCTAATTTTTGCTTATACTTGCAGAAAATTTCCAACGACAAGACTATACTCACAAGAAGAATTATGGCAAGCAAAGCTGCTAATGCAAAGAAGCGTGTGATCGTCAGCTATTCGAACCTGAATCCGGATCTGCTCGAGGAATTCAAAGCCACCTATCCCCATGGATACAGCGAGGTATTGATCCGGATCGACAAACCCAACGGTGATTTCTTCTATGCCGTGCCGTTCGAGACCGAAGAGATCAGCTACCTGGTCAAAGTCGACGTCAAGATCGACACCAAGCCGGACGAAGACCTCGACAAAGATTACTACGGCGACGAAGACGAGATTACGGGTGCCGACCAGATTGCCGACACCGCTGCCGACGACGAAGACGAAGATGAATAGTCGGAACCGTACATACAGTAACGGAACCATCACCGTGGTGTGGCAGCCGGCCGAGTGCATACACGCCGGCGAATGCTTCACTACGCTGCGTAAAGTTTTCGACCCAAGCAAACGTCCGTGGGTGCGGCTCGACGGTGCCTCGACCGAAGAGATCATCGGCGCTATCGAGATGTGTCCGTCCCGAGCCCTCACCTTTTATTGGAACGACCCCCAGCACCCCATTCCCGGCAAGGAGCACTCCCCGAAACTGTTCGACACCACACAGTTGGCCAGACTGTTTCCCCAATCCGAAAACGAGGGCCCGGCTGCCGTCACCGACGGTGCCGAAACGCTGTCCACGACCTCTGTATCGGACACCGCCGCCCAAGCCGCGAAAACCCGAATCGTCTACCGTCCCGGATGTCCGTTGGTCATCGAAGGCGAGTTTACCCTTATTGACGAAAACGGGGCCCCGATTCACCCTCAAATGAAAATGATGTCGCTCTGCCGCTGCGGCCACTCCGATAATCAACCCTTCTGCGACGGAGCACATTTCAAAGCCGGTTTCCGTCGCTGACCAACCGATTCCACGGTATTCAAATCCGCTTTTCCCACAAAAAACTTCACACTTTTCAAACCGTACCGCTCGCTTTCCGCTCCCCATGATGAGCACGATTGTGAGGCGGTATCATTTTTTATTTCATAAGATTCCCGGTGAGTTTCCATCGGGACACATGGATCGTTCCCTTCCCGAACCTCCGAACATGTAGCGAAAACTCCAAGGCGTCCTTATCAATAAGCGCCCCGACCCCCTCTTTTCAGTCCCCACAAGCCCTCACACATACACAACTTTTCGAGGTATCCCCGATCGGTGGCACCTTTGCATTCAAAAGATTTGTACCTGCACGATAATTCGCCAAAAACATTTCCAAATTCGCCCAAAATGAAGTAACTTGGCACACATGGAACAGAGCAACTATTCGATCCGCATCACCCCGCATCAGTGTGCGGGGTGTTATCGTTGCGTTCGATCATGCAGTGTCGGCGCCATCACCGTCCGCAACCACCGAGCCTCCATCGCCCAGGACGAATGTACCCGTTGCGGGACCTGCCAACAGGCCTGTCCCCACGGCATGATCTCGATCCGCGACGACATCGACACCGTCCGCCGGATGCTCAAAACCTCCGACGATGTCTTCGCCTCGCTCGACCCCACATGGGCCGGCGAATTCGCGGGCATCACCCCCCAACGACTGATCGAAGCTCTGAAACTGCTGGGATTCAGCGGAGTGGGGGAAACCCTGCTGGGACAGGTCAAATACGACGAAGCAACACAGGAACAACTCCAGCGTCATCCCCGCACCGTCATTTCGACCACCTGTCCCGTGATCGTCCGCCTGATCCGCCACCACTATCCCCGGCAAGCCGAAAAACTACTGCCGATCGCCCATCCCGCCGTGTTGCACGCACGGATGATTCGCCTTTGGAAGGGACAGCGTACCAAAGTCGTCTATATCACCCCCTGCATCGCCGCAAAAACCAACCCCGACGAAATCAGCGAACTGGATGCCGTCATCACCTTCGACGAGTTGCGTCGCTGGATGCATGAAGACGGAGTCGAATTTGACCTGATTCCCGGCAACGACAGCTACCGTTTCGAACCCGGCGAAGCCGACTACAAGCCTCACCGTACGCTCGACGGAATCGCCACCCATTTCACCTACTCCGGACTGCCGGTCATCCGGGAGTTGCTCCGACAGATCGACACCGCACCCGCCACCGAAAGCCGTGAGCCAATCCTGCTCGAGCTGTTCGGTTGCACCGGCGGCTGCACCGGATCACAAGCCCAGTTGGCCCCTGCCGCCTCGGCCATCTCCAAAACCATCGCCTGCCGACACTACTACGACGAGCGCACTCCGCACAACGCCCTCTACAAACTGCCCTACATACCGACCGTAGCAGCATACCCTGCCCAACCTGCCGAGCGATTCCAGATAGCCGCCTCGCAAATCAAGGCCGCCCTGGCCTCGATCGGCAAGTTTACCGAGCGCGACATGCACAACTGCAACGGCTGCGGCTACGAGACCTGCCGTGAATTTGCCGCCGCCCTCTGCATCGGCCGGGCCGAACCCGAAATGTGTCTGAGCTACACCCGCAGCATCGCCCAAAAAAAATTCTCCGCCCTGCTCAAACGCATGCCCTCGGGCGTGATGCTCGCCGACGCCGATCTGCGCGTGCTGGAGGCCAACCGCAACATGGCCCAACTGCTCGGCCCTCAGGTTGAACAGCTCTACGACTCACGCCCCGGCATGAAGGGGAGCGACCTGCAAAAACTCACCCCCTTCGGATCGCTGCTGCGACAGGTACTCGACAGCGGCGAAGAGCTCGCCGAACAGGATATCCGTCTCAAAGGCAAACTGTTGCACGTATCGGTCTTCACCGTCGAACCCCACAAACTCATCGGTGTGATGGTCAGCAACCTGATGCTCCAGGGCGTACAGAGCGACGAGATGATCCAACGTACCCGTCAGGTTATCCGCGAGAACCTTGCCACCGTACAGCAGATCGCCTGCCTGCTGGGCGAAAACGCCTCCCGTACCGAAGCCATACTCAACTCCATCGTCACCGCAGCCGATGAAAGCAAACCTCAGTAAATACTTCATCGAAGCGGAGAGCTGCCAGCGCACCGAAACCGGCTCCTTCGCCAGCGGCGACGTCTGCATGAGTCGCCGTACTGACGACGGCCGTACGCTACTGACCCTGATCCACGGCCGCGGCAGCGGCATCCAGGCCAACGTCACCGCCACGGTCATCTCGTCAATGATCGTCAGCTACGCCCTGCGCAATGCCCCGATCGGTCAGGCCGTGCGCTCCGTACTGAACACCTTCGGCGGCCACGGCAGCACCACCGATGCCACCTTCGTTGTGGCCGACATCCAGCCCGACGGCATCGTCCGCATCGCCGAGTACGACTTTCCCCCCTTCCTGCTGCTGCGGCAGGGAGCCCCCTGTGACAGCCCGGACATCCAGTACGAAACCCAGACACTGACCACCGACAACGGCCGGGAACACACCATTCGCCTGACCCGTTTCCAGGCTCAGCCCGAGGATCGTCTTCTTTTCTATACCAAAGGTGTACTCCGATCCGGTTCCGGCACGCAGCGTCTGCCCGAAGGATGGAGCACCGAAGGAGTAGAACAGGCCGTCATCCGACTGCTCGAGCAGACCCCCGGCCAATCGGCCCGCGACATCGCCACCGCCATCGTCAACCAGGCCGAAGCCAACGACCTGTTCATCGCCAAAAGCGATCTGAGTTGCCTCTCCGTCTATTTCCGCCAGCCCCGTCGACTGTTGCTGTGCTCCGGCCCCCCCTTCAACGAAACCAACGACCGGGTTCTGGCCGAAAAGGTCGCCCGGTGGGACGGCACCACCGTCATCTGCGGCGGCACGACGGCCGCCATCGTCGCCCGCGAACTGCGCCGCGAGATCAGTGTCAACCTGCGCCGCGACATCTCCGGCCTGCCCCCCACCTCGACCATGCCCGGCGTCGACCTCATCACCGAAGGGGTGCTGACGCTGGCCCGCGTCAAGAGCCTCCTCGAACAGACCCCCACCTCCGATCTCCCCGGCCAGGGCACCGATTTCGAGCTGGCCCGCATCCTGCTCGAACACGACCGGATCGATTTTGTCGTCGGCACCCGCATCAACCCCCAACACCAGGACCCCGCGCTGCCCGTCGAACTCGAACTCCGCCGCAACGTCATCAAGGAGATCGCCCGCCTGCTGGCCACCAAATTTTTGAAAGAGATCCGCATCGAATACCTCTGATACCCGCCACCTTCGGCCACACCTTCCGCAACGAGCGGCAGCGATGGCCGGATGGAGGTCGAAAATCGGTCGGAAAATATTATCTTTGAACCCACACAGACACATAAAGATCACCCCTATGGAGAAACTGACCGTGCGCATCTGTACCGGAACCCTCTGCTACATCATGGGCGGAGCCGAACTGCAACTGCTGGGCGACTACCTGCCCGAATCGCTGGCCGACAAAGTCGAAATCCGCGGCGCCACCTGCCTCGACTTCTGCAATCAGGAAGGTAAAGGCAAAGCCCCGTTCGTGCTGGTCGGCGACCAGCTCATCACCGGTGCCACCGTCGCCAAAGTAGTCGAAGCAATCAAACAGAAACTCGGATAATCCCCCCGCGCCATGGCCGTCACCAACAACACCATGATCCTGCGTCGCGAACTGCTCACGCGGATCATCAAACTCCTGCACGAAAACACCCTCGAAGAGAACATCGACCGCATCCCCTACCAAATGCGGCCCAAAGGCTACGAAGAGGTCTCGCGCTGCTGCATCTACAAAGACCGCGCGATGCTCAAGTACCGCGCCATGGGCGTACTCGGATTCGGCATCGATGAAGAAGAGGACGAAATGACCACCCTGGCCGAATATACCCGGATGGCCTTCGCCCGCGAACACGTCTCCGAAAATCCCCTCTCGGTGATGACCGACGCCTGCTCGGCCTGCGTCAAGGTCAACTACGTCGTGACCAACATGTGCCGCGGCTGTGTGGCCCGTCCCTGTGAAGTGAACTGCAACAAAGACGCCATCCACTTCGTCAACGGACAGGCCCACATTGATCCGGCCAAGTGCGTCAACTGCGGCCTCTGCATGAAAAACTGCCCCTTCCACGCCATCATCTACATTCCCGTGCCGTGCGAAGAGTCGTGCCCCGTCGGAGCCATCAGCAAAGACGAACACGGCAAGGAACACATCGACCCTGCCAAATGTATCTATTGTGGCCGGTGCCTTTCGGCCTGTCCGTTCGGCGCCGTGGTCGAAAAGTCCCACCTGATCGAGATCTTCAAAGCTTTCCGCTCCGACAAACCCACCATTGCCCTGGTGGCCCCCGCCGTAGCCGGACAGTTCAAAGCCCCGCTGGCCAGCATCATGGGCGCCATCAAACAGCTCGGCTTCGACGACGTGATCGAAGTAGCCAAAGGAGCCGACGTGACCACCACCAACGAAGCAGCCGAATTTGCCGAAAAAGTGCTCGAAGAGGGGCAGGCCTTCATGACCACCTCCTGCTGCCCGTCATACTACATGTTGGCCCACAAGCATATCCCCGAGGTAGCGCCGTTCGTGTCGCACACCCGCAGCCCCATGTACTACGCCGCCGAAATCGCCCGCAAACAATATCCCGACGCCACGATCGTTTTTGTAGGGCCGTGCGTAGCCAAACGTAAGGAGGCCTATTCGGACCCGAACGTCGATCTGATGCTGAGTTTCGAAGAACTCGGCACCATGTTTGTAGCCATGGGCATCGAAGGCTTCTCGGAAGAGACGGCCGTCACGCTCGACGACAAGATCATGCCCAGCAGCCGCGGTTATGCCGCCAGCGAAGGGGTAATGAGCGCCGTAGCCGGCCAGCTGCCGCCCCAATACAAGGAACGGATCAAACCGATCGTCATCAACGGGATCGACAAACAAGCCATCCGCGACCTGCGGAACTACGCCAAAAACTGTCCCGGCAACATGGTCGAAGTGATGGCCTGCGAAGGCGGCTGCGTAAACGGCTGCAACGTGATCGCCAATCCGAAAATCGCCACCCGTCAGGTCAAGGAGCTGGCCAAATAGGGGAGAGTACCCCCCCGGACAACCCGGAGCACACTGCGTTATGAACCGCTAAAACCGTAAAATATTCAGACAGACAACACAAAATATGAACCTGAAAGTCAAAGTCAGCGACCGGATCTACTGGTTGGGAACCAACGACCGTCGCAAAGCGCTTTTTGAAAACCTGTGGCCGCTGCCCGACGGGGTAAGCTACAACTCATACCTCATTGCCGATGACAAAACCGCCCTGCTCGACACCATCGAAATGGGCACCGGCGGCGACTATGTCGGCTGGATCGAGCACCTGCTCGGCGAACATGGCCGGACTGACCTCGATTATCTGATCATCAACCACATGGAACCCGACCACTCGGGAGAGATCGGCGACATCGTGCGCCGCTGGCCCAACGTTCAGATCATCGGCAACGGCAAAACCTTCAAAATCCTCGAAGGATACTACGGCATCACCGAAAACCTCGTCGAAGTCAAAGAGGGCGACACCCTCGCGCTCGGCCACCACACCCTCCAGTTCGTCATGACCCCGTGGGTACACTGGCCCGAAACCATGATGACCTACGACACCACCGAACAGATCCTCTTCTCGGCCGACGCCTTCGGGACCTTCGGGACCCTCGACGGTGCCATCTTCGACGACGAAATCGACTGCTTCGACGAAAAATACCTCAGCGAAATGCGCCGCTACTACTCCAACATCGTGGGGAAATACAGCAACATGGTGCAGAAAGCCTTCTGCAAACTGGGCACCGTACCGTTGAAGGCCATTTGCCCGCTGCATGGTCCCATCTGGCGCACCAACCCCGCCAAAGTCGTCGAACTGTACGACCGCTGGAGCCGCTACGAAGCCGAAGACGGCGTGGTCATCATCTACGGATCGATGTACGGCAACAACGCCGCCACGGCAGACTACATCGCCCGCAAATGCGCCGAAGCCGGCATCCGCAAGATCAAAGTGCACGACGCATCGAAAACCCACCTGTCCTACCTGATCAACGACATCTGGCGCTACCGCGGCGTGATACTGGGCAGCTGCGCCTACAACACCAACATGTTCCCCACCATGGAACACCTCACCACCGAACTGCTCCACATGGGCGTCAAGGAGAAACACCTCGCCCTGTTCGGCTCCTACAGCTGGAACGGCGGCGGCGTACGCAACCTCAAATGCTTCGCCGAAACCATTGGCTGGCCGCTGGTAGCAGAGCCCGTTGACGTCTTCGGCACCCCGACTCCCGACAAACTCACCGCCTGCGACGCCATCGCCACCGGCATGGCTGCCGCCCTGGCCCAACACGAATAAGCCATGCAGCAGATCGCCATCGGCACCGCCCACACCTCACACCTCACCGTGGAAGAGCGACACACCGCTCAGGCCCTCGGTTCGGGCAACCTGCCCGTGCTGGGCACCCCGGCCATGACCGCCCTGATGGAGCATGCCGCCATGGAGGCCATCGCTCCGCAACTCGATCCGACAGAAAGCAGCGTCGGCATCGCCCTGAACATTACCCACGACCGGGCCAGCCGGGTAGGGGAGACCGTCAGCGCTACCGCCACGGTCAGCACTACGGACGGACGCCGGATCGACTTCACAGTCAAGGCCGTCGACTCCGCAGGCCGCGTCATCGGACAGGGCACCCACAGCCGATTCGTCATCGACGTCAAAAAATTTATGAGTAAAATCGAAAAATAATCGTAAATTTGAGGATAGATTCCCAACCAAGGAACAACACACTTAAACATACAAGAACCATGAGCGACAAAAAATTTCCGGCAGGAGTTCTCACCGGCGACAAAGTAGGCCAACTCTTCGCCTACGCCAAAGAAAAAGGTTTTGCCATCCCCGCGGTTAACGTAACCGGCACCGACACCATCAATGCCGTACTCGAAGCCGCTGCAGCCGTCAACTCTCCGGTCATCATCCAAATTTCCAACGGCGGCGCCGCATTCGTTGCCGGTAAAGGACTCAAACTCGAAGGCCAGGAATCTCAAGTACTCGGCGCTATCGCTGCCGCCAAACACGTTCACACCGTAGCTAAAGCCTACGGCGTACCCGTTGTGCTCCACACCGATCACGCAGCAAAAAAACTGCTGCCCTGGATCGACGGCCTGCTCGACGCCAGCGAAAAACACTTCGCCGAAACCGGCACCCCGCTCTTCAGCTCGCACATGCTCGACCTGAGCGAACAGATGCTGGCCGAAAACCTCGAAATCAGCTCGAAATACCTGACCCGCATGGCCAAAATGGGCATGACCCTCGAAATCGAACTCGGGATCACCGGTGGCGAAGAAGACGGTGTCGACAACTCGCACGTTGACTCTTCGAAACTCTACACCCAGCCCGAAGATGTGTGCCAGGCTTACGAAACCCTGATGAAAATCAGCCCGAACTTCACCATCGCAGCCTCGTTCGGTAACGTACACGGCGTATACAAACCCGGTAACGTAGTCCTCGAGCCCAAGATCCTGCGCGACTCGCAAGCCTACATCCACGAAAAGCTCAACACCGCCAGCGACAAACCCGTTAACTTCGTATTCCACGGCGGTTCGGGCTCGGAACCCGAAAAAATCGCTGAAGCCATCAGCTACGGCGTCATCAAGATGAACATCGACACCGATACCCAATGGGCCTTCTGGAACGGTATCCGTCAGTTCTACCTCAAAAACGAAGCCTACCTGCAGGGTCAGCTCGGTAACCCCGAAGGTCCCGACAAACCCAACAAAAAATACTACGATCCCCGCAACTGGCTCCGCGCAGGCGAAACTTCCATCATCGAACGCATGAAAGTCGCCTTCGAAAACTTGAACTGCATCAACGTTCTGTAAGCCGCAGCGTACGGAATTAACAAAACCCACGAACAGCCCCGTCCTCACGGGGCTGTTCTCTTATAGGGCTGTCAATTCAAAAATTTTTCACTAACTAACCTACAACCTAACCGTTATGAAAAATGCAGTAGCTATCCTTTGCGCCGGAGGTCCCGCCCCCGGAATCAATACCGTCATCAGCGCCGTGACCAAAATCTTTACCCAAAACGGATATAAAGTCATCGGTTTGAACGGCGGTTATAAAAGCCTCGTGAGCGACGAACCCGACTTCGTATACCTCGATTTCGAAACCGCCGACAATATCTACTGCCGCGGTGGATCGGCCCTGGTCATGAGCCGCTACAAACCCAGCGACAAAGAATTCCGTACCGACTTTTTCGAAAAATACAACGTCAAGGTCCTCGTTACCATCGGTGGCGATGACACCGCCTCGACCGCCAACCGACTCACCAAGTTCCTCAAACAGAAAGGACTCAACGTCTCCAGCATCCACGTACCGAAAACCATCGACAACGACCTCCCCCTGCCGGCCGGTTACCCCACCTTCGGCTACAACTCGGCCAAGGAAGAGGGCGTAAAACTCGCCACCACCCTCTACGAAGACGCACGCACCAGCGGCAACTGGTTTGTCGTATCGGCCATGGGACGCGAAGCCGGACACCTCGCATTCGGGATCGGAGCAGCCTGCCACTATCCGATGATTGTCTTCCCCGAAATGTTCAACAAAACGCCGATCACGTTCGACAAGATCGCTCGTCTGGTCATCTCCTCGATGGTCAAACGCCGCCTGATGGGCATCCCCTACGGCGTGGCCATCATCTCCGAAGGCGTGTTCCACTTCATGACCGACGAAGAGGTCATCAATACCGGCGTACAGTTCACCTACGACGAACACGGCCATCCGGAACTCGGCAACGTCAGCAAATCACATATCTTCAACATGCTCGTACAGCAGAAACTCAAAACGCTGCGTATCAAAGTCAAGAGCCGCCCGAACGAAATGGGTTACGAACTGCGCTGCTGCCGTCCGATCGCCTACGACCTCTCGTACGCCACCCAACTCGGTCTGGGCGTATATGAACTCTACGAAGCCGGCCATAGTGGATGTATGGTTACCGTCGGTCGCGACGGTTCAGTCGAGCCGCTCTTCATGGATAGTGTGGCTGACAAAGACGGCAAGATCATGCCCCGTTTGGTCGACATCAACTCCCGCAAGGTGCAGCAGATCATCCAAAACAACCTGCACTACATCACGCCCGAAGACTACAAGGGAGCAGCGAAATATGTCGACAATCCCGAAGAATACGACTTCATGAAGATTCTCGAATGGGACAAATAGGTCATCGACCGTTCATGCCTTCTACAAACAAAAATCCTTTCCTCGAAATGAGGAAAGGATTTTTTGTAAACTGTATTACGTTCCGTAGATTATCGCAGATGAGTTATAACGCGTTCCAAAATCACCTCGGGCTTCAAATCATTCAGGCAGGCATAATCCCCGCGCCAACACTCCTTATGTCCATAAACTGAGCAGGGACGGCACGGCATATCCAGTTGCACGGCATCCTCCACACTCTGACCGAGCCCCAGGAATCCCGCATAGGGATGTGTAGCTCCCCAAACCGAAACCACGGGAACGCCAACCAACGACGACATGTGCATCGCCGACGAATCCATCGACACCATCAGATCAAGATTCGCGATCAGATCGATCTCCTCGCGTAACGAGAACCGCCCAACCACCGACACACACCGTCCGGCAGGAGCTTCACCTGCCGCTTCGTCGGCCAACTGTTTCTCTTCCTTACCACCTCCGAACAGGAATATCGTCACCGACGGATCGCGGTCAATCAGCATTCGGGCCACAATCCGCATCTTTTCCATCGGATAGACTTTTCCCTTGTGCTGAGCGAAGGGGGCAATGCCCACCCAGCACTCACCCGGGGCCTTCACTCGCCCGAGTCCGGCTGGAACAGGACGCTGCTGCCGGTAACTGGACAAGTCGGTTGAAATCGGAGGAAGTTCAAAACCGGCCGCACGGAATACGTCGGCATAACGTTCAACGCTGGTTCGCAGCTGTTTGAGTACCTTTCCTTTACCGGGCTGTGCGGTAAGCGCCTTTTTCTCCGAACGCCCTTTGTCAATCGACCAGGTACGCACCCCATGCCATGCATAGGCTTTACGCAACAGTTTGGAGTAGATCTTATCTTGCAGATCAATGATCCCGTCAATATCGGGATGCGCCGCCCGCAACTCACGCCACAGACGCTTCAACCCTTTCCATCCGCGGTGGTAGTCAGCCAGATCGACCGGATGGAACTGAAGACCGGTGAGATGATCGAAAAAGGGCTGGAAAAACTCCCGCGTCAGCAACACCATCTTCGTTTGGGGATAGCGACGCGCCACTTCGGCCAGTACCGGAGCGGTCATCGCCACGTCGCCCATGGCCGAAGAGCGAATTACCAATATGTTGGTCGGAACGTTTTTCACTGCCTGGCGATCCTATTTTTTCGCATACAACACCGGATTCAGTGCCGGATCGTTGTACATTTTCATCTGTTTGTAGAGTTTCATGTATTTCCGCCCGGCCTCAATGTCGGCCAACAACTCTTCGATCGCCTGCGAAAGATCGGTCCGCTGGGTCAGCAGCACATCGAGTTTCGCCTGACAGGCCTGACGGTGTTCGGGAGCAACATCGCTGCGCAACACCTCCTGTTGCATGTGGTAGATTTTCAGCGCCAGGATCGACAAGCGGTCCACAGCCCAAGCGGGCGTTTCGGTGTTGATCCGGGCATCGGGTGCCGGCACTACCGCTTTATAGCGATCAAGGAAATAGCTGTCGATATATTCGACCATATCGGTACGCTCCTGATTCGACGCATCGATCCGCCGTTTGATGGCGAGCGCCTCTACCGGATTGATTTCCGGGTCACGGATGATATCTTCGAGGTGCCACTGCACCGTATCGATCCAGTTTTTATGGTAGAGCAGATGTTCGATGCTACCGGCCGAATAGGGATTTTCGATGGGGGCGTCCACCGAATCGGTGCGGTGATAATCGTCGATGGAACGTTGAAAAATCTGATTACAAAGGGCGGTGAACTCCATAGTTTTTTCGTTTGCAGGGCAAATATAAGACAATTTTGACGGAAAGCTCCTTATTTTCTAAATTTGCCCGGCACCATCATGCACAAATTCATGCAGCTACATCGCATCGGTCTGTGTGCCTTGCTGTTGCTGATACCGGCAGCGGCACAGGCACAATACAAAATGACCACTCAGGAATACATCGACACTTATAAGGAACTGGCCATACGCTCGATGGAGGAGTACGGCATCCCGGCCAGCATCACCCTCGCGCAGGGTCTGCTCGAATCGGGCAACGGAGGTAGCCGCCTGGCCGTGGAGGGCAACAACCACTTCGGCATCAAGTGCAAAAGTAACTGGACGGGAGGGCGTATCTACCACGACGATGATGCGAAAGGGGAGTGCTTCCGCAAATACCGGAACGCCGAGCAGTCGTACCACGACCACTCGAAATTCCTGACCGAATCGCCCCGCTATGCCGATCTGTTCAAACTCGACATCACCGACTACAAGGGTTGGGCCTATGGGCTGAAAGCCGCCGGTTACGCCACCAACCCCCGCTATCCGCAACTGCTGATCGACCTGATCGAAAAGAACCGACTCTACCAGTTCGACCGCGAAAAGAGTCGTGGCGGAATCCTGGCCCGCCGCACGGAGCGCAAAGAGGCACGTGCCGAACTGAACGAGCCGCTGCCCGAAAAACATACAATCGAACGTAACAACGGAGTCCGCTACATCGTCACGTTGGAAGGGGAAAGTTTCGCCTCGATTGCCGCACAGTACAATCTGTCGGTCAAACGGCTGCTCAAGTACAACGACCTGCGCAATTCGTTCCCGCTACCCGCAAGGACAGCACTCTACATTGAGCCCAAGCGTAACCGCTCATCGTCGGCCGCGATGCACACCATCGAAAACGGCGAATCATACCACTCCGTGTCGCAGAAGTATGGGATCAAGCTCAAACGTCTGCAGAAGATGAACCCGGTGACCCGTCAATCTGCGCCTCGTGTGGGTCAGCAACTTCGCCTGCGCTAACCATGCGCGTAGCGAAGGGTAAAACCATCCACCCCGCACGTTTTTCCTAACAATGCCCATAGCAAAAATGACGGAGGCGTCGATTCTTTTGATCGACGCCTCCGTTTAGTATTCCCTCAAAAAAGGATTTAGTTTTTCCCGTAGTGGAAAATGACCGTCTGTTTCAGATCGGGATGCAGCGAGTTGGCCACCGGACACTCGTGAGCTGCCACCTCCAGAATCTTCTTCACTTTCGGATCGTAATCCGACGGGAAGGTCAGTTCAACAACAACCTCCACAATTCGGCGCGGAGCGGTGCCCATAATCTTGGAGATATTCACCTCCGTTCCGTCAATATTGAATCCGTGAGCTTCGGCTGCCTTGCCCATAATGGTCAGCATGCAGCTGCCCAGCGCAGTGGCCAACAAGTCGGTCGGCGAGAAAAATTCGCCCTTACCCCCATTGTCAACCGGCGCATCGGTCGTAATTTTGTTTCCGGACTGCAAATGTTCTGCCTCGGTATGCAAACCGCCCAAATAGCGGGTATGAACCGTGATTCCCATAATTCAATGCGTTTAATTGGTTTCAGACACCAAAGATAAGGTATATCTTCGTATCTTTGCAACCCTTTTTTCCACCGAAAGACTGCCGTATGAAGCAATACAGCTACCGGAACATCTGGCAAGTGGCCTTCCCGATTCTGCTGAGCCTGCTCATGGAACATATGATCGGGCTGACCGACACCGCCTTTTTGGGACGTCTCGGCGGACACGCCGGCGAAGTGGCCCTCGGCGCATCGGCCCTGGGCGGAGTCTATTACATCGCCGTATTCATGCTCGGCTTCGGCTTCAGCGTCGGCGCCCAGATTCTCATGGCCCGCCGCAACGGCGAACAACGCTACCGAGAGATCGGGCCTATTTTCCAACAAAGTGCCGTATTCCTGATCTTTCTGGCCGCCGTCGTATTCACCTTCTCCAAGCTCTTCGCGCCCCGCATCCTGAGCAACCTGATCTCTTCGAGCGAGATCTACCACGCCACACTGCAATACCTCGAATGGCGCGTTTACGGTTTCTTCTTTATCTTCCTGGCCGTTATTTTCCGTGCCTACTACGTTGCCATCACACGTACCAAGATACTGACCATCAACTCGATTGTCATGGTACTGAGCAACGTGGTACTGAACTACGGCCTGATTTTTGGCAAATTCGGTCTGCCGGCCCTCGGCGTGGCCGGTGCAGCCATTGCCTCGTCGGTAGCTGAACTCGTCTCGCTGCTTTTCTTCGTAATCTACACGTCGCAGAAGATCGACTGGCGCAAATACGACCTGTTCCGCCGCACTCGTTTTAACTTACGACAGCTGGGCCACGTGCTGAGCCTATCGTCCTGGACCATGGTTCAGCAATTCGTGGCCGTCAGCACCTGGTTCATGTTCTTCATCGCCATCGAACACCTCGGCGAACGACCGCTGGCCGTGACCAACATCGTGCGGAGCGTCTCCTCGCTGCTCTTCATCATCGCCAGTTCGTTCGCCACCACCAGCAGCTCGCTGGTTAGCAACATGATGGGCGCCGAACAGCCCCAGCAGGTCATGCCTACGGTCTGGAGGGTCATCCGGCTTTGCTACATGATTATCCTGCCGCTGCTGGCCGTAATCTTGCTCATCCCGCACCTGGTACTACGCATCTATACCGACAACCTCGAACTGATCGACGCCTCGGTACCGGCCCTGATGGTCATGTCGTCGGCCTACCTGATCCAGACCTCGGCCTTCATCTGGTTCAACACCGTCTCCGGAACGGGCAACACCCGTGCTGCTTTTACCCTCGAAATGGCCGCCATCATCAGTTACGCCCTCTACGTCTATTATGTAGTGATCCACCTCAAGGCCGACGTCGCCTGGTGCTGGACCTCGGAACACCTCTACGGCATCGTGATGTTCACACTGGCCTTCCTCTACATGTGTAAGGCCGACTGGCGAAGCAAAAAAATATAACTACCTTTGAGCCATGAACATCGCCTCCGCAACCTTTCAGTGCAGCAGCCAGAAGGCCTCGCAATGTCCGGCAAGCTCGATGCGTGAATTCGCCTTCATCGGCCGCTCGAACGTCGGGAAATCATCGCTCATCAACATGCTCACGGGTCGCCCCGGCCTGGCCAAAGTCTCCAGCACCCCCGGCAAGACAAGACTCATCAACCACTTCATCATCAACGAAGAGTGGGCACTGGTCGACCTGCCCGGCTACGGCTATGCCAAAGTCTCGCGCCGCGAACGGAGCGGATTCTCGTCACTGATTACGGACTACGTACTCAACCGCGAGCAGCTCTACTACCTGTTCGTGCTGGTCGATTCGCGCCATGAACCGCAAAAAATTGACCTGGAATTTATCCGTTTTCTCGGAACCCATGGCGTACCGTTCGGCATCGTCTTCACCAAAGCCGACAAACTCTCTCAGGCACAGCTGAATCGAAGCATCACCACCTACAGCCGCCAACTCAGCGAAGAGTGGGAAGAGCTGCCCCGAATGTTCGTAACCTCGTCGGAGAAGGGTCGCGGACGCGAGGAAATTCTGGATTTTATCGAAATTTGTTTAGAACAGAGTTAAAAAAAAGTTACCTTTGCGGCTGTCGAAACGACACCTTGATATACAACAACACCTAATATCCGAAGCGTAAATCATGGGCGAACCTCACAAAATCAAATTCTTCACCTGCCGTAACTCGCGTTACCTGGCCGAAAAGATCGCAAAACACTATGGTTCTGAGTTGGGTAACTCCGTCGTACTGGAATTCAGCGACGGTGAATTTCAACCGGCCTATGACGAAAGTATCCGCGGTTGCACCGTATTTATCGTCTGCTCGACCTTCCCGCCGGCAGACAATATGATGGAACTGCTGCTGATGGTCGATGCGGCCAAACGTGCCTCCGCAAAACGCGTCGTTGCCATCATGCCTTACTTCGGATGGGCACGCCAGGACCGCAAAGACCGTCCGCGCGTGTCGATCGGTGCCAAACTGGTAGCCAACCTGCTCCATGCAGCCGGCGTTGACCGCATCATGACCATGGACCTGCACGCCGACCAAATTCAGGGCTTCTTCGACGTTCCGGTCGACCACCTCTACGCCAGCGGCGTCTTCGTTCCCTACATCAAGAGCCTGAACATCGAAAACCTGACCGTTGCAACCCCCGACATCGGAGGTTCGAAACGTGCCAATGCCTACGCACAGTACCTCGGTGCCCCGATGGTCATCTGCCACAAACACCGCTCGAAACCCAACGTCGTCAGCGAAATGACCGCCATCGGCGAAGTCAAGGGACGTAACGTCGTGCTCTTCGACGACATGATCGACACCGCCGGTACCATCACCAAAGCGGCCGACATGATGAAAAACATGGGCGCTCTCTCCGTGCGTGCCGTCGTCACCCACCCGGTGCTCTCCGGCCCCGCTTACGAACGCATTGCAGCCAGCGCACTCGACGAGATCATCACCACCGACACCATCCCGCTGAAAGAGGGTAAAGACATCTCGAAATTCAAGGTTCTCACCGTAGCCGACATCTTTGCCGACGTGGTGGAACGCGTATACAACTACAAGGAAATCAGTTCGATGTTCATCTTCTAACGCGCAAGAGAGACATCGTTCCCGAATAAACACCTGTTTTCCCGTCGGCACATACTTTCGGTTCACCCGCCCCCACTGAATGAACCGGAAAGCCGACGGGATTTTTTATACCCGCCTGCTCCATGATAGAAGTACTTTACGAAGACAACCACGTGATCGTGGTCAACAAACGCCCCGGCGAACTCGTGCAGCCCGATCCCACCGGAGATCCTGCATTGGAGGATACCGTAAAGGCTTATATCAAAGTTAAATACCAGAAACCGGGAGCCGTATTTCTGGGCGTCGTCCACCGCATCGACCGCCCCGTCGGCGGAGCTGTGCTGCTGGCCCGTACCTCGAAAGCGCTTGTGCGGCTCAACGAGCAACTGAAACAGCGTCAGTTCCGAAAAATCTACTGGGCCATTGTCGAAAACAGACCGGAGCAGAACGAAGGCGAGTTGCGGCACTTCATTGTCCGCAACGGGAAGACCAACAAATCAGTAGCCTACGCCACGCTGAACGCCGTTCCACGGAATCTGCAATCCGACGCAAAGGAGGCGATCCTGCGCTACACGCTGCTGGCATCGAGCGACCGGTATCATCTGCTGGAGATCGAACTGCTGACCGGTCGGCACCACCAGATCCGGTGTCAGCTGTCGAAAATCGGCTGCCCGATCAAAGGCGACCTGAAATACGGAGCCAGCCGTTCGAACAAGGACGGAGGGATTTCGCTGTGGGCGCGCCGCCTGACGTTCGAGCATCCCGTTACGCACGAAACGATCACCGTCGAGGCGCCCACTCCGCGTGAAGACAAACTCTGGGCCTACTTCGAAGAGTCGGTCAAAAAACAATAACCGCGCCCCCTAATAAGCCACAACGGGACGACAGAAAGAAGAGGGGAGAAGAAGAGAAAGGGAGAGAGAAAAGGAAGGGAGAAAGATAAAAACTGCGGAGAACTAAAACGGCATCCTATGATTAATGGCGAGGCCAGTCCCCGGAACAGCCCGGCCATCGCACGAATTCCCTACGCACAAAAAGAGCAAAAGGCCGCTTTAGGTCAGCGCAACCGTCGGATAATACGAGCCGGATTGCCTGCCACCAGCACATCGTCGGGGACATCTTTGGTCACCACGGACCCTGCCCCCACGACACAACGGCTGCCGATCGTCACGCCGGGACAGATCACCGCGCCGCCTCCGATCCAGCAATCGTCACCGATCGTGACCGCTTCGCCCCACTCCTGACCGAGCCGCCGCGTGTCCGCATCCATCGGATGAGTCACCGCATAGATCTGAACATTAGGACCGATCAGCACATGCGACCCGATCCGTACACGCCCCACGTCGAGAATCGTGCAGTTAAAATTCAGAAAAACTCCTTCGCCGCACGAGATATTATAGCCGTAATCGCAATAAAACGGCGGTCGGATCCTCGTTCCCCGCGGACAGTTCGGCAGAATTTCGGCCAACAGCTCTTCAGCCTCATGCAGCGGACGGGCCGCAAATTCGGTATTCAGCCGGTGCAGTCTCGGCAACAGATAGGCACGATCACGGTCGAGTTCAGGCTCCCTGGGTTCAAACGGTTCACCCGCCAGCATCTTTTCCTTTTCGCTTTTCATAAGGGGATTACGTTTACGACTCAACAAACGGAAGGCACGTACCGAAGAAAACTATTTAAATTCAAAAGCGAAAGGCAGCAACTCGGTCGCCATCGCCTCACGGCACAATTCGCCGGTCCGATCGGCCATCACCACACGGATATCACAATTGTGCTGGGCGCGCACCGCCTCCAGCAACACCTCGCGACACCCACCGCACGGAGTGACCGGCACTGCCGAATCGGGCGACGCGATGGCAATGGCCTCGATTTTCAGAGCAGGGTAGGTGGCCCGCGCAAAATTTACAGCCACACGTTCCGCACAACTCCCCAGCGGATAGGCACGATTTTCCTGATTATTCCCGCACACGACCGTTCCATCCTCCAACAGCACGGCCGCACCCACCCGAAAACCGGAGTAGGGTGCCCAGGCTCGTTGTGCAGCTTCCAGCGCTTTGGCAATCAACTGTTTGTTTTCCATGTCGTTCAAAGATTTTCGGCAGTTCTTCGCCGAATCGCTTACTCCATCGGTCGAACCGCCCGCACCATGTGGCGTTTGCCCAGCGCACCCGGCAGACGTGTCACCTCGAACCCCGCAGCACGCAAAGCCTGCTTGACCGTTCCCTTGGCGGAGTAGGTCACCAGCACGCCACCGGGCCGCAAAAGCGTGAACATTCCGCCCATAATCTCCTCGGTCCACAGTTCGGGCTGGGCATCGGGAGCGAAAGCATCGAAATAGACCAGATCGAAACGCTCGGCCAGCCGAGTAAAATCAAACGTCGTCAGGTCTGCGGCATATTTCGTCAGCGAAACGCCCTCGGTCCACTCGTGCGCAATGCCATCCCACGGAACAGCGTGCATCCGTACAAACCGCGGATCATCGGTATAGTGCATCCCGCGGAGCGTCTCTTCGTCCAGCGGATAGAGGTCAATGGCATGATAGTCGATCTGCAGGCCCGATTCCTGAGCACGTCGGGCGGTGAGCCACGCATTCAGCCCCGTCCCGAAACCGACTTCGAACACCGCCACCTGCCGACGACCCGTCATCGCGACAACCGCGTCCAGCCCGGCACGGAGATAGACATGCTCCGCTTCGCCCACCGCCCCCCGGTCGGAGTGGTACAACTCACCCAGTACCGCGTGCCGCAGGGTCAGCGATCCGTCGTCCGTTTCGATCCATTCCGCCATGTGCACCCCTCCTGTCTCAGCCAACTATCGACGCACCAGCTGCACCACATTTTCGACATGGTGCGTATGGGGGAACATATCCACCGGCTGTACGCGGGTCACGCGATAGGCTGCATCGAAGATGGCCAGGTCACGCGCCTGCGTGGCCGGGTTGCAGCTGACATAGACCATCCGTTCGGGAGCTGCCGCCAGAATGGTCGCCGCCACATCGGCATGAATACCGGCACGCGGCGGGTCAAGAATTATCACGTCGGGACGACCGTGACGCTCGATAAACTCCGCGTTCAGGACATCCTTCATGTCGCCCGCAAAGAACAGCGTATTGTCGATTCCGTTCAGTGCGGAGTTCTGTTTGGCATCTTCAATCGCCTCGGGCACATACTCGATACCGACCACCTTCCGGGCACGCGCCGCCACGAAGTTGGCAATCGTCCCGGTTCCGGTGTAGAGGTCGTACACCACTTCGCTACCGGTCAGTTCGGCAAACTCACGCGCCACTTTGTAGAGGTTGTAGGCCTGTTCGGAGTTGGTCTGGTAGAACGATTTGGGATTCACGCGGAAGGTCAGATGCTCCATGCGCTCCTCCATATAAGGCTTGCCGGCGTAACAGAAGACCTCCTGGTCGCCGATCGAGTCGTTCAGTTTTTCGTTCACAATGTAATTAAGCGACGTGATCTGCGGGAACTCCCGGATCAGTGCATCGAGCAGCGCTGCGCGCCGTTCGGCATCGTCCCGCGCGAAAACGACCGTCACCATCACCTGACCGGTCGTCGCGGTACGGATAATGATGTTCCGCAGGAAACCCTGATGGTCGCGCAGGTTGTAGAATTCGAGTCCCTGCTCTTCGGCCAGCCTTTTCACCGCCAACCGAATGGCGTTCGAAGGCTCGGCCTGCAAGTGACACCACTCCACGTCGAGCACCTTGTCGAACATGCCGGGAATGTGGAACCCCAGCGCATTACCGTCGCCGGTAGCCGCACCGGCCGCCACCTCGGAACGGGGCACCCAACGCTTGTTGGAGAAGGTGAACTCCAACTTGTTGCGGTAATATTCACTCCGCTCCGACCCGATAATGGGCGAAATTTCGGGGAGTTCGATTTTTCCCAGCCGACGGAGCTGATCCTCGACCTGTCGCTGTTTGTATTCGAGCTGCATCGGGTAGGGCAGCGCCTGCCATTTGCAACCGCCGCACTCGCCGTAGTGTTTACAGAAAGGTTCGACCCGAATGGGGGAACGCTTCACGAAGTTCACCACATAACCCTCCATAAAGCGACGCCGTTTGTTGTTGATCTGCACATCGACCACGTCGCCCGGCACGGTGTGGGGCACGAATACCACAATGTCGTTATACTTTCCGAGCGATTTGCCCTCGGCAGCTATATCGGTAATTTCCAGACCGTCGATCTGGGGATACTTGCTCTTTCTCGGCTTCATAAATGATGGCTATCGGTTCAGATACGGGCAAAGATACGGGTAAAATTCGTAAATTTGGAACCGAATAACCTTATCCTCGTCCCTTATGATCAAACTGGCAACGCTCACCTTCAACCCTTTCGGTGAGAATACCTATATCCTCTTCGACGAAACCCGCCAGTGCGTGATCGTCGATGCCGGATGCAGTTCCGACAAAGAATGCCAAACACTGGTCAGCTTCATTGAGAAAAACGAACTGACCCCCATCATGGCCCTCAATACCCACGGGCACGTAGACCACATCTGCGGCGTGGACTTCGTCAAACGGCAATGGGGCATCCCGTTCGCCCTGCACCGTCTGGACAAACCGATCCTCGAGCTGGCCCACGCATATGCAGACTGGGGATTCGACGTGGAGCATATTCCCGTCCCGGAGATCGATCTGGCCGATACCCCTGAAATCGAGGTCGGCAACAGCACCCTGCGAATCTTCCACACACCAGGCCACACGCCGGGCCATGTCGTGATCCACGCCCCCGAAGCCGAACTGCTGCTGACGGGCGACCTGCTGTTCAAGGAGAGCATCGGTCGTACCGACCTGCCCGGCGGGAGCTATCCCGACCTGATGGAGAGCATCGTCGAACGGGTCATTCCGCTGGGAGGCGACACCCGCATCTTCCCCGGCCACGGTCCGCAGAGCACCATCGCACACGAAGAGATGTTCAATCCGTTCATCGTGGAAGCCCTGCGCGGCGACGTGAACTACAAAGCCCGTCAGACCCATGAGAATTGACATCATCACCCTGCTGCCCAAACTGTTGGACGGCGCCCTGAGCGAATCCATTATCAAACGGGCCCAGGACAAAGGGCTGGTCGAGATCCACATCCACAACCTGCGCGACTACTGCGAAGACAAGCACCGCACGGCTGACGACTACCCGTTCGGAGGCGAAGCCGGGATGGTGATGAAAGTCGAACCGATCTACAAGATCATCACCCGGCTCAAGTCCGAACGCACGTATGACGAAGTGATCTATACCTCGCCCGACGGAATCACCTACAACCAGAAGGAGGCCAACCGTCTCTCGACACTCGGCAACCTGATCATCCTCTGCGGCCACTACAAAGGGGTGGACTACCGCGTGCGCGAACACCTCATCACCCGCGAGATTTCGATCGGCGACTACGTGCTCACCGGCGGGGAACTGGCCGCCGCCATCATCACCGACAGCGTCGTGCGGATCCTGCCGGGCGCCATCGGTGACGAATGCTCGGCCCTGACCGACAGCTTCCAGGACAACCTGCTGGCCCCGCCCGTCTACACCCGTCCGGCCGAGTTCAACGGTTGGCGTGTACCCGACGTACTGCTGTCGGGCAACTTTGCCGAAATCTCCCGCTGGCAGGAAGACCAAGCCTACGAACGGACGCAACGGTTGCGCCCCGACCTGTTGGAAATCAAATAGAACGGTATGAGATACTACATCATCGCCGGCGAAGCCTCGGGCGACCTGCACGGGTCGAACCTGATCAAAGGGCTGCTGCACACCGATCCCGAAGCCGAGATTCGCTTCTGGGGCGGCGATAAAATGATTGCCGCTGCTGGCTCGCACGGAACGCTGGTCCGCCACTACAAAGAGGCCTCGATCATGGGCTTCTGGGAAGTGCTCAAAAACCTGCGGCGCATCGGCCGGCAGATGCGCTTCTGCCGGGAAGACATCGCCGCATGGCATCCCGATGTACTGATTCTAATCGACTATCCCGGATTCAACCTGCGGATGGCCCGCTTCGTCCATACCCACCGCTGGCCCGATCCCGACAAACGTCCCCGCGTGTTCTACTACATCGCCCCAAAAGTGTGGGCCTGGAAAGAGAAACGCGTGGTCAAGCTGCGGGAATACGTCGATAAACTCTTCATTATCTTCCCGTTCGAGATCGAATACTTCCGCCGCCACGGCATCGAAGCCTTCTACGGCGGCAACCCGCTGATGGACTCCGTCTCGCAACGCCCCGCCGTCACACCCGAAACAGCCGCTGCGTTCCGTCGCGAAAACCACCTCGACGAACGCCCCATCATCGCATTGGTTGCCGGCAGCCGGACCTCCGAAATTCAGTACAACCTGCCCAATATGGTCGCCGTTTCGCGGTTTTTCCCCGACTATCAGTTTGTCGTGACCGGTGTGTCGTGGCTCGACCGTTCACTCTACGACCGTTACCTCGGCGGAAGCGACGTCCGTTTCGTATGCGACAAAACCTACGAAACCATTGCCCTGTCGGCCGCCGCACTGGTCACCTCCGGAACGGCTACCCTCGAAACCGCCCTGCTGAACATTCCGGAAGTAGTATGCTTCCGAGGTTCCGGCATCAGCATTTGGATCGCAAAAAAACTGGTCAAACTGCGCTTTATCTCGCTGGTAAACCTGATTATGGACCGCGAAGTGGTGCGTGAGCTGATCCAGGAGATGTTCACCCCCGCCATTGCCGCCGACGAGTTGCGCGCCGTACTGCCCGGCGGGTCGAAACACGAACGCATGCTGCAAGACTACCGCGACCTGCGTACCGCCATGGGCGAAGCCGGCGCATCGGAACGCGTCGCCGCCGAAATGGTCCGCATCCTAACCGAAAAACAACCCCAATGAAAATCATCTGCATCGGCATGAACTATGCCGAACACGTCAAAGAACTGCCGTCCGTGTGGGACGGCAAAGAGCGGCCGATTCCCCGCGAACCGGTCTTCTTCATCAAGCCCGACACGGCCCTACTGCGCAACAACGACCCCTTCTACATTCCCGACTTCAGCGAAGACCTCCAGTACGAATGCGAAGTCGTGGTACGCATCAACCGCCTCTGTAAACGGATCGAAGAGCGTTTCGCCCACCGCTGTTACGAAGAGGTCGGACTCGGCATCGACTTCACCGCTCGCGACCTGCAACGCAAATGCAAGGCCGCCGGTCTGCCGTGGGAGATCGCCAAAGGGTTCGACTACTCGGCAGCCATTTCGCCCACCTTCATCCCGAAATCGGAACTCCCCGACATCCAGAGCCTCCACTTCTCCATGGACCTGAACGGAGAGCGGAAGCAGACCGGATTCACCGGCGACATGATCTTCAGCATCGACCAGATCATCGCCTACGTTTCGCGTTTCGTGACCCTCCGCATCGGCGACCTGATCTTCACCGGCACCCCCGTCGGAGTGGGGCAGGTCCACATCGGCGACCGGCTGACCGCCCAACTCGAAGGCCGCACGCTGCTCGATTTCGATATCAAATAGCTGCTTCAGACATGATTTGCGACCCACAACTGCAACAGATCGAGCTCATACTGGCCAGCGGTTCGCCCCGCCGACGCGAGTTGATGGCCGGCCTCGGCCTGCCGTTCCGCATTGCCGACGCCTACTCCGTCGAAGAGCGCTATCCGGCCGATACCGAGCCTCATGAAGTGCCGCGCTACCTCTCGCAACTCAAATCGAAGGCCTATCCCGACACGCTGGGCGAGCACGAGATTCTCGTAACGGCCGATACGGTCGTCATCCATAGCGGCCAGGTCATCGGCAAGCCCCGTGACCGGGCCGATGCGCTCCGTATCCTCGGCATCCTCTCCGGTTCGACCCACGAAGTCGTCACCGGACTGACCCTGCGCAGCGCCCGGGCCGCGACCACCCTGTCCGAGACCGCCCGCGTCACCTTCGGCCCCCTCAGCCCGGAACAGATCGCCTACTACGTCGACAACTACCGTCCCTACGACAAAGCCGGCGCCTATGGCATTCAGGAATGGATCGGATATGTCGGCATCGAACGGATCGAAGGTTCGTTCTACAACGTCATGGGCCTTCCGACCCGGCTGCTCTATACCGGCCTGATCGATTTTCTTCACACCCAACAAAACATTTAGACAACCGCGATACATGAGAAAACTGACCTATCTTGCCCTCACCCTCTCGCTGCTGTTCACCCTGCCGGCCAGCCGTGCCGACGAAGGGATGTGGCTGCCCAGCCTGATCGAACAGGGCCGTATCAAAGACATGCAGGCCAAAGGGTTCCGGCTCACCGCCCAGGACCTCTACGCCGTCAACCAGGCCAGCCTGAAAGATGCCATCGTCCGCTTCGGCAGCGGCTGCACCGGCGAACTGATCTCCGACCAGGGACTGCTGATCACCAATCACCACTGCGGCTACGGCCAGATCCAGCAACACAGCTCCGTCGAACACGACTACCTGACCAACGGTTTCGCCGCCATGAACCGCTCCGAAGAGCTTGCCAACCCCGGTCTGGTGGTTAGTTTTCTGGTCGAGATGCGGGACGTGACCGATGCCATCCTGAAGGGCGTCAAACCCGATATGGATGAAGCCGAACGTACAAAAATCATCGACCGCAACAAGAAAAAAACCGTCCAGACAGCCACCAAAGGCAACCACTATAAAGCCTCGGTAGAAGCCTTGTACTACGGGAACCAATATTTCCTGTTCATCTACGAAGTTTTCGAAGACGTTCGCCTGGTCTTCGCTCCGCCGTCGGCCGTCGGCAAATTCGGTGGCGACACCGACAACTGGATGTGGCCCCGTCACACCGGCGACTTCTCGATCTTCCGCGTCTACGCAGGCAAGGACAACAAACCCGCCCCTTATTCGCCCGACAACGTTCCCTACAAACCCCGCAAATCCTTCACCATTTCGCTGAAGGGGGTAGAGGAGGGTGATTTCACCTTTGTTTACGGTTTTCCCGGCCGCACCTACCAATACCTCCACTCCGAAGCCGTGCGCTACACCCAGGAGCTCGGCGATCCCCATAAGGTACACCTGCGCACCCTGCGGCTCGAGGTAATGAACCGGGCCATGGCCGCCGATCCCGCCGTCCGGATCCAGTACGCCGCCAAAAACGCCAGCGTATCGAACGCCTGGAAAAAGTGGCAGGGCGAGATGAAAGGTCTCCAACGCCTCGGCACCGTCGCCAAGAAACAGGCCTTTGAAAAAGAGTTCGAAAGCTGGGCCGCCGACAAACCCGCCTACAGCGGTGTCACCCGCCGTCTTGCCGCCCTCTACGACACACTGGAGCCCTACGCCTTCGCCCGCGACTACCACACCGAAGCCGTGATGGCCATCGAACTGCTCAAATTCGCCGGTAACTTCGCCAACGTAACCCGTTTCGACGACGAAACGATCGACAAGCTGCAGGCCGCGGCAGACAAGTTCTTCAAAGACTATGTACCGGCCATCGACCGCCAGACCGCCCAGACGCTGCTGGTGGAATACACGAAACACATCCCCGTACGTTTCCGTCCCGAAGGGATCAACCCCGGCACGCTGACCACCACCGTGTTCGACAACAGCATCCTGACCGATTCGACCAGCGTGCGCAACCTGTTGGCGAGCGGCGATACCACCGCGATCCGTCAGCAACTCCAATCCGACGCAGCCATTAAGGCCTACAAAGCCTTCAACGACACCTACAAAAACGAAATCGAACCGCGCTACAACCAGCTCAACAAACAGATCGACCAACAGTACCGCACCTACATGCGCGGCATGATGGAGATGCTCGAAGGGCAGCGCGAATTCTACCCCGATGCCAACTCCACGCTGCGCATCGCCTACGGCAAAATCGACGGCTACCGGCCGATGGACGCCGTCTACTACGAACCCGTGTCGACCCTCGAAGGCGTCATGCAGAAAGACAATCCCGAGATCTACGATTACGACGTTCCGGCCCGTCTGCGCCAGATTTACGAAACGAAAGATTATGGCCGGTGGGCCGTAAACGGCACCGTGCCCGTGGCCTTTATCGCCACCAACCACACCACCGGCGGTAACTCCGGCAGCCCCGTGCTCAATGCCGACGGCCAGCTGATCGGCGTCAATTTCGACCGCTGCTGGGAAGGAACCATGTCCGACCTCGAATACGACCCCACCGTATGCCGCAACATCGCGCTCGACATCCGTTACGCACTGTTCCTGATCGACCGTGTCGGTGGGGCAGGGTACCTGCTCGATGAAATGAAATTCGCAGAATAACACGCCATGGAAACAGCGAACACCATCCGGGAACGTCTGGCCGCCCTCCGCGCATGGATGCGCACCCAAGGGATCGACGCCTTCATCGTTCCCTCCAACGATCCCCACTTCAGCGAATACGTCGCTCCGCACTGGGGTTGCCGTGCCTGGATCAGCGGTTTCGACGGTTCGGCCGGCACCGTCGTTGTCACAGCCGAACAAGCCGCCCTCTGGACCGACTCGCGCTATTTTCTGCAAGCCGAGGCCCAGCTCCAGGGAACCGGCATCGAGCTGCAACGGCTCGCCCTGCCCGACACCCCCACGATTCCGGAGTGGCTCAACACTACCCAAGCCGCACGGGTTGGGGTAGACGGTCTGCTGTTCAGCAAATCGGCCTTCGATCGTTTGCAGCAGGAATTGAGGGGTTTCAGTATCACATTGAGTTCGACAGACGATCCGTTCGACACCATCTGGACCGACCGTCCCGCACTGCCGAAACAACCGGCCCGCCTGCTGGCCCCCGAATACAGCGGCGAAACGGCCCTCAGTAAACAGGAACGCATCCGAGCCGCACAACCCGACGGAGCCATCCGCCTGATCGCCGTACTCGATGAGATTGCCTGGACGCTCAACCTGCGTGGCCGTGACATCGAATACAATCCGCTTACGGTCAGCTATCTCGCCATCGAGCCCGGCCAATCGCTCCTCTTCATCGACCGCGACAAACTCACACCGGCCGACCGTGAACAACTGCTGCTCAAAGCCGGCGTAGCGATCCGCCCATACGACGAGTTCGCCGAGTACCTCGCTTCGCTGAGCAACCGACCGGTCATCGCCAACCCCAACGGACTCGACATTCGCCATTGGAACATCCTCGAAAAGGCCGGTGCACGGCTTCAACCCGAAACCACCCCATACGGACTGGTCACCGCTCTGAAAGCCGTTAAAAACCCGACCGAAATCGCCGGATTCCGCCGGGCCATGGAGACCGACGGCGTCGCCCTGGTGCGATTCGAAATGTGGCTCGAATCGAGTCTCAGCAACGGCGAGCACCCCACAGAACTGGAGATTGCAGCCCGGTTGCACGCATATCGTGCTGCCGGCGAAGGTTTCCAGGACGAAAGTTTCGAAACAATTTCAGGCTACGGCACCCACGGAGCCATTGTCCACTACAGCGCTACGCCCGAAAGCGACATCCCCGCCGGACAGGAGAGTTTCCTGCTGATCGACAGCGGAGGCCAATACCTGTACGGCACAACCGACATCACCCGCACCTACCACTTCGGCCGACCGACCGCCGAACAGCGCCGCGACTATACGGCCGTCCTGCGCGGAATGATCGACCTCTGTGCCGCCCGCTTTCCGGTCGGCACGCGCGGAGCACAACTGGACGTGCTGGCCCGCCGCTACCTGTGGGAGATCGGCCAGAACTACCTCCACGGTACGGGACACGGCATCGGACACTTCCTGTGCGTCCACGAAGGGCCGCAATCGATCCGAATGAACGAAAACCCCGTTCTGCTGGAGCCGGGCATGGTGCAAAGCTGCGAACCGGGTCTCTACCTGGCCGGCAAGCACGGCATCCGCATCGAAAACCTGACCCTCGTGACGACCGAAGGGTGCCCCGACGGATTCCTTCGCTTCGAACCGCTGACTCTGTGTCCCATCTCGCTGACCGCCGTCGATATCGATTCGCTCGACCGTGCCCAGCGCGAATGGCTCAACGCGTACCACACCGAAGTCTATCGTCGTCTGTCGCCCTACATGACCCCGGACGAGCAAAGATGGCTGCAAACGAAGACTTGTCCAATTTAGGCACACTTCTTGATCATTTCTCTTATCAGAGTATTCACCCTTTAAAAATGCCTGATGAGATGAAAAATGATACGATCAAAAACTTCGACCTGAACCGGTTTTTAGGTAAATGGTACGAGATTGCACGGTTGGACAACCGCTTCGAACGCAACCTGCATGCCGTAACCGCAGAATACACACTGCGCAAAGACGGAAAGATCCGCGTAGTCAACAGCGGCCACAAAGGGTCACCCGAGGGTCCGCTCTCGATGATCGAGGGACGGGCCAAGCTGAGCGCTCCCGACGATCCGCAACACCCCGGTGCCCTGTTGGTTTCGTTCTTTTGGATATTCTACACGCCGTACAATATCCTGGAGATTGATCCCGACTACCAATACGCCCTGATCGGCGGCAAAAAGCAGAAGTACCTGTGGATTCTCTCCCGCACTCCGGAACTTTCCCGGGAGATCACCCAGAAGCTGCTGACCCACGCACGTTTGATGGGATTCGATACCTCGACCGTACTGTTCCCGCAAGCTGCCAAGAAGTAAACACAAGCGGGGCGAACGGAAATAGATCCGTTCGCCCCGCTTGTGTAATGTCTCTCCCTCCCCCGGGATCAGCCCCTCCGTACTTCTGCAGCCACCTCTACTATCGTACCGTTCAGGTAACAAACAAGGCTCATTTCCCATTTTCGAATACCTACTCATTGCTTACCCGCAACGCAGAGACATTCGACAAATCTGTCTGAATCAGGGGTTATAAATATCGAAATTACGGAAGTTGAAAATCGCCTCGGTCATCTCCCGCATCTGACGGGCCGCCGTATGGCAGGGATCGAGTTCCAGAGTCCGGTTGAAATCGTTGATCGCTTTCCCAAAGTCACCATGCTGGTAATGCAAACGCCCCCGCTCAAAATAGTGATTGGCCACATCCGGCTCTTTCTCGATCAGTACAGTCCATTGCTCAATCGTCTTGATCATACGCGATACAGGTTTTTGTTCCGGATATACTCCTCGACCGACACCGGCAGCAGACCGTTCCGGAGTTCCTGTCCTGTCGCCACCGCCCGGCGAACCGAAGTCGAATCGCCTTCGAACATCGGAGCCTGAGCCATCTCGGGCGAAGCCGTGCCGTTATTACGAGGATATATCAAGAACTGTACCATTCGCTGCAATTCATCCGCCCGATACCACCGGGACAACTGATCGGCAATGTCACTCCCGGCCAGCACAACAAACTGCACATCGGGATAGAGCCGTTGCAGATGCTCGATCGTATGGATCGTATAGGAAGGCTGGGGGAGGGCAGCCTCCACATCACAGGCCTTGAGTCGCTCATCGCCGATCCCGGTCAGTGCCAGCCGCACCATGGCCATACGGTCTTCGAAAGGAGCCAGATCGGCCGGATTCTTAAACGGATTCTGCGGCGAAACCACCAGCCACACCTCATCGGCCAACTGACGCGCCACGACGTAGCGAGCCACGGCCAGATGTCCGTTGTGCACGGGGTTGAACGACCCCATCAACAGAGCCACCCGTCTCTTCCGTCCGTTCTCCATTACGGGTACTGAACTATTGAGCGCTGAGAAAATCGCCGACCACACGCGTAGCCTCGGCATAGGCCGTTTCGAGGTCGTCATTGACAATCACCCGGTCGAAACGATCGGCATAGGCGATCTCCTGTTCGGCCTTGGCCAGACGACGTTCGATCGCTTCGGGAGAGTCAGTGCCTCGTCCCTCGAGACGCACCCGCAGTTCGGCCACGGAAGGCGGCATGATAAAGACCGAAAGGGCCTGATCGCCGAAAAGTTTTTTGATATTCAGCGCCCCGACCACGTCGACGTCGAACACCACCACGTGGCCACGGTCCCAAATCCGGTCGATTTCGGCCCGCAACGTTCCGTAACAGGTTCCTTTGTAGACCTCTTCCCACTCGACGAACTCACCCTCTTCGACTCGGGTCATAAACTCCACGGCATCCATGAAATAGTAGTCCACACCGTCACGTTCCTCTCCTCGGGGAGCACGCGAGGTGGCCGAAATCGAGAACTCCAGCTCCGGAAAACGTTTCAACAGGTGTTTGACGATGGTCGTCTTGCCCGAACCGGACGGCGCCGAAAATATCAATACCTTCCCCATGTGGCAATCGTATTATAAGAGATTGAGTAACTGTTCTTTAATTTTTTCCAACTCGTCTTTCATCCGCACCACGATCTTCTGAATTCCGGCGTGGTTGGCTTTCGAACCGGTGGTGTTGATTTCACGCCCCATCTCCTGGGCAATGAATCCCAATTTGCGCCCGACGCCTTCCGATTCACCGGCCACGGTACGGAAATAGTCGCAGTGCTGTTTCAAACGCACCTTCTCTTCCGTGATGTCGAATTTTTCGAGGTAATAGATAATCTCCTGCTCAAAACGATTGCTGTCGACATTGACCTGCAGGGCTTTCAGATTCTCCATCAGACGGGTGCGCACGGTTTCGATCCGTTCGCCTTCGAGCGGAATGATCTGAGCAGCCAACTCCTGAATCGTATCGATCCGCTTGAGCAGGTCCTTAATCAACACTTCGCCCTCCTGGATACGGAATTTATTCAGGTTGTCGACCGCTTCGTTCACCGCGTCGGTCAGGGCCTGCCACTCCTGGTCGCTGACTACCACCGCTTCGGTCTGCATCACGTCAGGCAGACGCAATACGGTCGTAATCAACGGCTCGGTGGCGTTTTGGTCGCCCAGTTCACGCTGCAATTCCACCAACTGCGTATAGTAGGTTTTGAACAACTCCTTGTTGATCGATCCGCCGGCAGTCTTTGCACCTGCGATATTTTCCACCGTAACAAACAGATCGACCTTGCCGCGTCCGACGGCTTTGCTCACCGTGTTGCGAATCTCGTACTCTTTTTCGCGATAGATGGAGGGGATGCGGGTCGAAAGGTCCAGTTGTTTGCTGTTCAGACTTTTGATTTCGACAGTTATCTTGCGTTGGTCGGTGTGCCGTTCGGCACGCCCGTAACCGGTCATTGATTTTATCATGCTTCGGATGCTTTTTTCTTTTGCTTAGCAAAGATAGAGTGATTTTCCCATTTTCCACTCCTATAATAGCCATAGACGATCGCCAGACCTACTCCCCATCCGAACGGAACAGCCCACCAGATGCCCTGTTCACCCATCAGATGGGAGAGCCACATGGCCGCCGGAATACGGACAGCCCACAGCGACACAAGGGTCGAGAACATCGGCAGAATCACCGCCCCGGCTCCGCGCAACATTCCGTTCACGACAAACATTGCACTGAACACCAGATAAAACGAACTGACAATCACCAGGTACTCGGTCCCTACATGCACCACGGCCGGATCGTTCGTAAAGATTCGCAGAATATCGGGCCCGAACAGCACAATCACGGCCGTAATGGCCAGACAGGTAAGCGAAGAGTAGAGCAGTGTCATTTTCAACCCGCGCCGCACGCGATCCATCCGCCCGGCTCCCACGTTCTGTCCCGTGAAGCTGGTCAGTGCCATGGCAAAATTCATCGACGGAATCACCGCCAGGTTATCAACCCGGATGGCCGCACTGTAACCGGCAATGACGTCGGTTCCCCA
Organism: Millionella massiliensis; assembly: GCF_900104655.1. Taxonomy (GTDB): domain Bacteria; phylum Bacteroidota; class Bacteroidia; order Bacteroidales; family Rikenellaceae; genus Rikenella; species Rikenella massiliensis. The sequence continues at coordinate 520,525 of NZ_FNWD01000002.1, forward strand.
GCCGTTCACAATCCCCATCAGGGCCACCATCCCGAACGCCACGAAAGATTGCTGCACACCGGTCGGCAGTCCGTAATTGATACACTGGCGAAATATCTTTCGGTCGAACTTCAGGTGGAACAGATCAATATGGAAAATCGACTTCCCGGAATTGATGTACCAGATGGAGGCAAAATAGGCCAATCCCTGCGCAATAACCGTAGCCCATGCAGCACCGGCTACCCCCCAGTCGAACCCCAGAATAAACAGAAAGTCGAGCCCGACATTCAGCACAGCCGATATCAGCAGGAAATAGAGCGGTGTTTTGGAGTCCCCCACACCACGCAGAATGGCGGCTACCGTATTGAAGCCGAACAGCAGGAACACCCCGCCCAGATAGATTCTCAGATAGCTTGCAGCCAGTGGAATCAGCTCTTGAGGTAGCGCAATCAGTCGAAAAATGGCCTCACTGAAAAATATCCCCACCAGGGCGATAATCAACCCCGCACCCAGCAAAAAGATATGAAGCGTATCGCTCGTCAGCCGGACCTTGTCGTACTGTTTGGCCCCGAAATATTGCGAAATCACAACACTGGCACCACTGCCGACCCCGATCACCATCGCAACCACCGCAAAAACCACCGGCGTACTGGCTCCGACTGCGGCCAACGCCTCCTTCCCGAGGTAACGTCCCACCACGGCACTATCGACAATCTGATAGAGCTGCATCACAAAGTTACCCAATATTATAGGTAACGAGAACAGTATGATTTGTCGCCCGACGGGGCCTGAAGTAAAGTCTTTCATAAAATTAACGGAGAAACAAAATTCGCATTTTTTTTCATTTCAAAATAATTTTTCCGATATTTGGTAGCCGCTTTCGTCAGTCGACAAAGCGGCATCTTGCTTAACGAAAAACAATAACCAAACCTCTCGAATATGAAAAAGCACAACTTCTCAGCAGGCCCTTCGATCCTGCCGCGCGTGGCAGTCGAAAACGCTGCCCAAGCCGTTCTCGACCTGAACGGCATCGGCCTGTCGGTGCTCGAAATCTCGCACCGTACCAAAGACTTTGAAGACGTACTCAACGAAGCCATCTCCCTGTTCAAAGAACTGCTCCATATCCCCGAAGGATACAGCGTACTGTTCCTCGGCGGCGGTGCCAGCATGCAATTCTGCATGGTGCCGTTCAACCTGCTCGAAAAGAAAGCCGGGTACATCAACACCGGCGTATGGGCAAAAAAAGCCATGAAAGAGGCCAAACTCTTCGGTGATGTGGTGACCGTCGCCTCGTCCGAAGACAAGAACTTCTCCTACATTCCCAAAGAATACACCATCCCGACCGATCTGGACTACCTCCACATCACCACCAACAACACCATCTTCGGGACCGAATACAAAACCGACATCGACTCGCCGGTGACCCTCGTGGCCGACATGTCGTCCGACATCCTGTCACGCCCGGTCGACGTTTCGAAATACGGTCTGATCTACGGAGGAGCACAGAAAAACCTCGGCCCGGCCGGCGTAACCTTCGTGATCGTACGTGACGACATCCTCGGCAAAGTGTCGCGTGCCATCCCCAGCATGCTCGACTACCGTACCCACGTCAACGGCAACTCGATGTTCAACACCCCGCCTGTATTCCCCATCTACGTCGTACGCGAGACCCTCAAATGGCTCAAATCGATCGGAGGCGTGCCCGCCGTACAGAAACTCAACCAGGAAAAAGCAGCCATTCTCTACGAAGAGATCGACCGCAACAGCATGTTCCAGGGAACCGCAGCCAAAGAAGACCGCTCGCTGATGAACGTATGCTTCGTGTACAGCGAACCGTATAAAGATATGGACATCACCGAGTTCGTCAACTTTGCCAAAGAACGCGGCATGGTCGGCATCAAAGGACACCGCCTGGTGGGAGGTTTCCGCGCCTCGATCTACAACGCCATGCCCAAGGAGAGCGTACAGGCCCTGGTAGCCTGCATGCAGGAGTTCGAAAAGCAATACGCCAAGTAGAGTAGGCGATACGCAGTATCGCCCGCTCCACCGCGAGCACGCGGGGCCCGCCCGGCGAGGGCAGTCGCCTCACAGTCAGGCCCCATATCCTCACAACAGTGTAATTATCCGATTTTAACCTGTGTTAAAATCGGATAATTCACCTTGCAGGCCACCCACTCAAATTTCCCCAACAAACCCGGGAAAAGCCATCTTTCATACAAGGAAGAAAGCCAAGCCCTAAAGCCCGCAATCTCGCGTATTGATACAGATTGACTTTACCCCTTAATTTGCATCCGGCCGTAGAGAAGCAGCCCAACACAGCCCATCCATTGCGATTCGGCAGTACAACGACCTGTTTTGAATACCCCGCACGCAAAGTTCTCCCGGTATCCCATGCCACTATCAATCAGGCATCCTGTTGTAGCAACAACTCCCACTCAGGAGCACCCCTGCAACCAAGTTGCCACAAAACCACAACCCACCCCATACGGCGTTCGTTGGAATCGGTACCCGGTCCGCCTTTCCCGAAGTTGAGTTCCCGCAACCAATCTGCGCTCAAGGACTCCGCCCTCGCGACAAAAACCACCGACACCCACCACAGAACCCGTACAGGACTAACCCTCAAACCATAACCCAACCATGAAAATCCTGGTAGCAACCGAAAAGCCCTTCTCGAAAAAAGCCACCGACGGCATTGCAGCCATCGCCCGCGAAGCCGGATATGAATGCGCCCTGCTCGAGAAATATACCTCCGTCGACGAACTTAAAGCCGCCGTGGCCGATGCCGACGCACTGATCGTGCGCTCCGATAAAGTCACCGCCGATGTGATCGCCGCCGCACCGAAACTCAAAATCGTCGTTCGTGCCGGTGCCGGTTACGACAACCTCGACCTGGCCGCCTGCACCGCCCGCGGCATCGTGGCCATGAACACCCCCGGCCAAAACTCCAACGCCGTAGCCGAACTGGCCCTGTCGATGATGATCTACATGGCCCGTAACCAATACACCCCCGGCACCGGCTCCGAAATCAGCGGCAAACGCCTCGGCATCCACGCCTACGGTAACGTGGGACGCATCGTGGCCCGCTACGGGAAAGCCCTCGGAATGGAAGTGTCGGCCTTTGACCCCTTCATCACCGATCCCGAAGTCTTTGCCAAAGACGGCGTGCAGATGGTCACCTCGGCAGCTGAATTGTACAAAAACAGCGACTACCTCTCGCTGCACATACCCGCCACGCCCGAGACCAAAGGTTCGATCGGCTACGAACTGCTCACCTCCATGCCTCAGGGCGCAACGTTGGTCAACACCGCCCGCAAGGAGGTCATCGACGAAGCCGGTCTGGCCCAGGCACTGAGCGAACGCACCGACCTGAAATACATCACCGACATCAAACCCGATACTGCCGATCAGCTGAGCGAAAAGTTCGGCAAACGCTTCTTCACCACCCCGAAAAAAATGGGTGCCGAAACCGCCGAAGCCAACGTCAATGCCGGTTTGGCCGCTGCACGTCAAATCGTCGGCTACCTCAAAGAGGGTATCACCAAATTCCAAGTAAACAAATAGTCCGCCCCCTATGGTCAAGATAAAACCGTTCAAAGGCATCCGTCCGCCTGCAAACCTCGCCAAAGAGGTCGCCTCACGCCCCTACGACGTACTGAACTCGGTCGAAGCCAAGGCCGAAGCCGGCGAAAAATCGCTGCTGCACATCATCAAACCCGAGATCGATTTCGCCCCCATCATAGACGAGCACTCCTCCGAAGCCTACGACCGTGCCGTCGAAAACTTCAAACGGTGGCAGCAAAACGGCTGGCTCGTGCAGGACCCCGCCGAACACTACTACGTCTATGCCCAAACCATGGACGGCCGCACGCAATACGGTCTGGTGGCTGCCTGCCACTTCCAGGACTACCTCGACGGCAAGATCAAGAAACACGAACTGACCCGTCCGGATAAGGAAGAAGACCGCATGATCCACGTGCGGAACCAGAACGCCAACATCGAGCCCGTATTCTTCGCCTACCCGGCCGACGCCGAAATGGATGCCATCATCCACGACATCGTCACCGCCAAAGCCCCCGAATATGACTTCGTAGCCGACGGCGACGGTTTCGGCCACCGTTTCTGGGTGATCGACGACCCGAAAACCATCAGCCGGATTACCGAGATCTTCGCCCGCATACCCGCCCTCTACGTAGCCGACGGTCACCACCGTACCGCCGCTGCAGCCCGCGTGGGTGCCGAGAAGAAAGAGAATCTCCTCAAGAGTGGCGCTCCCTACACCGGTGAAGAGGAGTTCAACTACTTCCTGGCCGTGATTTTCCCGGACAACCAGCTGAAAATCATCGACTATAACCGCGTAGTGAAAGACTTGAACGGGCTGACGCCCGACCAACTGGTCGCCGCACTCGAGAAGGACTTCGTCGTAACCCCCAAAGGCTCGGCCATCTACAAACCCACCCAGCTGCACGACTTCTCGATGTACCTGGCAGGACAGTGGTACGACCTTCAGGCCAAGGCCGGTACGTATGACGACAACGACCCGATTGGTGTGCTGGATGTGACCATCCTGTCGAATCTCGTTCTGGACAAGATCCTCGGCATCAAAGACCTGCGGACCGATAAACGCATCGACTTCGTGGGCGGTATCCGCGGTCTGCAAGAGTTGGCCGACCGGGTTGACAGCGGCGAAATGGCCGTTGCCTTCGCCCTCTATCCGGTTTCGATGAAACAGCTGATCGACATTGCCGACACCGGCAACATCATGCCTCCGAAAACGACTTGGTTCGAACCGAAACTCCGCTCAGGCCTCGTTATCCACTCGCTCAAGGATTAGGAGTTGAATCCAAAGAATATTTAAAGTTCAATAAAAAGAGTAACAGACTGTTACTCTTTTTTTATGCACTTTGGATATCGTAGAGAAAAACCAAAGAGATTTCACTTTTCGGATTCGACAGAATACCTTTGGGATAGCATCGAGCAACACAGAAAATTCAATATGGGAAAAATCAAAGGGAAGATCGTTGTAGACACCGAACGCTGCAAAGGCTGCGGCGTCTGCATCGAAGCCTGCCCGACACAAACCATCAGCCTGAACCCCCAAGTCAACTCGAAAGGGTATAACTACTGCTACATGTCCAATCCCGACAGCTGCATCGGATGCGCCGGCTGCGCCATCGTCTGCCCCGACAGTTGCATCGTCGTTTACAGAGAGAAAAAACAAGCGTAATGGAAGATATCAAACTGATGAAAGGCAACGAAGTGCTCGCCTACGCCGCCATCCGCTGCGGCGCCGACGGATACTTCGGATACCCCATCACCCCCCAATCGGAAGTGCTCGAAACACTTACCGAACTACGCCCGTGGGAAACCACCGGCATGGTCGTCCTACAAGCCGAAAGCGAAGTCGCCGCCATCAACATGGTCTACGGAGGCGCCTCCGCCGGTAAACGCGTACTCGTCTCCACCTCAAGCCCCGGTCTGTCACTCATGTGCGAGGGGCTTTCTTATTTGGCCGGCGCCGAACTACCCTGCGTGGTGATCGACGTATCGCGCGGCGGCCCCGGACTCGGCACCATCCAGGCCTCACAGGCCGACTATTTCCAGGTCGTCAAAGGCGGCGGTCACGGTGACTATCACACCCCCGTGCTCGCCCCGAACTCCGTCCAGGAGATGAACGACTTTGTCGATCTGGCCTTCGACCTCGCCTTTAAATACCTCAATCCCGTGGTGATCCTCGCCGACGGCGTGATCGGGCAGATGATGGAAAAAGTCCACCTCAGCCCCCAAAAGCCCCGCCGCACCGAAGAACAAATCCGTCAGGAATGCCCTTGGGCAGCCCTCGGGAAAGGCAGCCGCACCCAACGCAACATCATCACCTCGTGTTACATCGACCCCGAAACGATGGAGCACCACAACCACAAGTTGCAGGCCAAATATGACCAGATGGTACGCGAAGAGGTACGCTACGAAGCCATGGAAACGGCCGACGCCGAATACATACTGGTAGCCTACGGAGCCTCGTCGCGCATCTGCGCCAAAGTCGTCGAAGACGCCCGCCGCGACGGACTCAAAGTAGGGTTGATCCGCCCGATCACCCTCTTCCCGTTCCCCAGCGCCCCGATCCGCGAAGCAGCCGCCCACGCCAAAGGCTTCCTCTCCGTGGAACTCAGCATGGGACAGATGATCGAAGACGTCCAACTGGCCGTAGGCAACGCCTCGATCCCCGTCCGCCACTTCGGACGCACCGGCGGCATCATCCACTCGCCGCGCGAAGTATATACGGCCCTCAAACAATTTATGACCGAAACCGGAGGATTGTAAACCATGGCAGATACCACACAATTCGAAGTGGCCGAAACGGAAGCCAACCTCGTATACAGCCGTCCGCGGCTCCTGCTCGACACCACCATGCACTACTGTCCGGGTTGCTCGCACGGCACCGTCCACAAACTCGTGGCCGAAGCCATCGACGAACTCGGCGCCGAAGACAAAGCCATCGGCATCACCCCCGTGGGTTGTGCCGCCTTCCTGTATAACTACATCGACATCGACTGGGTACAGGCCTCGCACGGCCGGGCACCCTCTGTGGCCACCGCCATGAAACGGCTGTGCCCCGACAAACTCGTCTTCACCTACCAGGGCGACGGCGACCTCGCGGCCATCGGTACCGCCGAAGCCATCCACGCCGCCAATCGCGGTGACAACATCGCCATCATCTTCATCAACAACGCCATCTACGGCATGACCGGCGGACAGATGGCCCCCACAACCCTGCTCGGCATGAAAACCGCCACCACCCCTCAGGGACGTGACGCAGACCTGAACGGCTACCCCTTCAAAGTGGCCAACGTGCTGAGCCTGCTCGACGGCGTCACCTACGTCACCCGGCAGAGCGTCAACACCCCCGCCAACGTCCGCAAAGCAAAGAAAGCCATCAAGAAAGCATTCGACAACTCCATCAACAACCGCGGTTTGTCCTTTGTCGAGATCGTGGCCACGTGCAACTCGGGGTGGAAAATGTCCCCCATAGCCGCCAACCACTGGATGGAAGAGAACATGCACGCAGCCTATCCGCTCGGCGACCTGAAAGACCTCACCGGCGACAAATAAACCGCACTTACCACAACCATGAAAGAAGAGATCATCATAGCCGGATTCGGCGGCCAGGGCGTCCTCTCGATGGGAAAAATCTTGGCCTATTCGGGTGTCATGCAAGGTCAGGAGGTCAGCTGGATCCCCTCCTACGGCCCCGAAATGCGAGGCGGAACGGCCAACGTGACCGTCATCCTGAGCGACAACAAAATCAGTTCACCGGTACTGCAGGAGTTCGACACCGGGATCGTTCTGAACCAACAGTCCCTCGACAAGTTTGAAGAGACGATCAAACCCGGCGGCACCCTGTTGTACGACCCCAATGGCATCACCCACCCGCCGCACAGAACCGACCTCTCCATCTACACCATCGACGCAGCCGTCGAAGCCGCCCGCAGCGGAAATGCCAAAGTATTCAACATGTTCGTACTGGGCGCATTCCTCAAGATCAAACCCCTCGTGACCATCGAGAACGTCATCGAAGGGTTGCGGCACTCGCTTCCCGAACGGGCCCACAAAATGATCCCGGCCAACGAAGCCGCCCTGCGTCAGGGAATGGAGCTCGTCAAGAAAGTCCGCTAACCTCCGCGAGGGGGAGCCGAAAGAAGGGCCGGAGACCGAGAGAGTGGCGGCAAGAGAGGCTAGGGGACCGAGAGGGTGGCCGCAAAAGAGGCAAGGGGATCGAGAGAGGTCGAAAGAGGAACCGAGAGCCGAAAGGAACGCCGAGCATCTCAAAACGCCGAACCGGGAGAAAACAGGCGGTGGCAAGAGACGCGGGAAGACGAACGGAAAGAAAAGCGCAAAGGAAGGGTAGGAGAGGGGACCGAAAGGAGACACAGAAACAGGCAGACAGATTCGTTGTGATATGATCCGTGGATAGAACGACACTCCATCCGGACCCGGCTCTCCCGCACGCAAACACAGCACGGCAATACATACAGCCAGATGAAATGAAGAGGCAGCAGGGAAAGAGAACCTGCCACAACAAGTGCTCGGCCATACCCGCCACAACCACCAGTAAATCCAATCGACTGAAAGGCGATAATCATCCATCGATTATCGCCTTTTGTCGCCTCATACCATCTGCTGATAAAACTGAAATTCACCGTCATGGAACCCTATCTTGCACTGGCCGAACAGAACCAAAAGAAAGCCCGCGACATCATCCGCCGCACAGGAATGATCGAAACGTGGCGCTCCATCGGCGCCGAGCCCCGCCTGGTCGGCTCGCTCAGCATGGGGCTGCTCGTCAAACATCGGGACATCGACCTCCACATCTATTCCTCCCCACTGAATCCTGCAGCCAGTTTTCAAGCCATGGGGCAGATTGCAGCTCACCCCGCCATCCGCAGCGTCGAATACACCAATCTGATGCACACCGAAGAGGCCTGTCTGGAATGGCACGCCTGGTACGAAGACGAGGACGGAAAATTATGGCAAATCGACATGATCCACCTACTCAAAGGATCGCGTTACGACGGATACTTCGAACGAATGGCCCAACGCATCACCGCCGCCCTGACTCCTGAGAGCCGACAGGCCATCCTGCGTCTGAAGTATGAGACCCCGGACGACACGAAAATCCCTGGTATAGCCTACTACCAGGCCGTATTGCGCGACGGAGTCCGCAGCTATGCCGAATTTACCATGTGGCTCCGCGAACACCCCATCGAAGGCATTGTCGAGTGGATGCCATAGAAGTTTGTCCTACATCCGCCCCCGAGTCGACCGAAACACGGCGAAAATACGAAATAAGCCTCCTTATAAAGTTGTCCAGACCGCTGTAACATGCCCCTTGCTGAATGCTTTTTCAGGCAAGATACCACTGCAGACAGGCGATTCATGCACGCCAAAACACCTAAATTTTCCCGGCTGCCATCCACCATTCTTCCCAGAAAGCAACCGTCTCAAATAAAGTGAGCGTCCGACAAAGGAAATTATGATTTCCCTGCCGGACGCTCCTTCATTTCAGATCAACCGTGCGACCTATTCGGCCGTCAGTTCAACGATCGTACTGGTCAGATGAGAGGCCGAGAAGAGCGGCAGCCCGACCTTCATAAGATAGTCGCCCGAGAAACGTTTGCCGTCTGAATGGGCTCCCGGCATCAGATTGGTCTCGCGGACGGTATAGATTCGCTGCGGATCGAGCCCCTGCAGACGTACATTCCGCACCGGTTCGGCATAACGGGGGTTCAGATTGAAGGCAAAGACTACGGCACGATCCTGCTCCTTCGAGGCATACATCAGCGAGGCGTGTTCCCCGGAGTAGGGCGACACCAGACGGTAGAGATCGCCATCCAGAATCACCGGTTTCAGCCGGTTGTAGTTGGCCACAGCCGACTGTGCAAACTCCCGGTCCGACTGCGAAAGTTCGTTCACCCGGATATCGAAACCCAGTTTACCCATCATCGCCACATCGACACGGAACTTGAGCGACTGACGTCCCCACGAAGTCACATGCGCAGCCACCGCCTTGGACGGGAACAGATAGGAATAACCCCACTGAATGTAGATTCGTTCCAGCGGGTCGGTATTGTCGCTGGGCCAGAACTCCGTGAAATATTTCAATGCTTTGTAATCGGTACGACCGCCGCCGCCCGAGCAGAGCATCATCGGCAGAGCGGGGTACTTCTCCGCAATGCGGTCGAGTACCCGATAGAGCCCGCGCACATGATCGACATAAAGGTTCGACTGTTTATCTTCCTGATAGGGCGAATAAATATTGGTAATCGGACTGTTGCAGTCCCATTTGAAATAGGCGATCTGCGGATACTCGGTCAGCAGCCGATCGACAATCCCGAATACATAGTCCTGCACTTCGGGGTTGCTCAGGTCAAGCACCAATTGATTCCGGAAATAGTAGGTATCCCGGTTGGGCAGCTGAATCACCCAATCCTTGTGTTTTTCGTAGAGTTCGCTCTTGGGATTCACCATTTCGGGCTCGATCCAGAGACCGAACTTCACACCTTCACGTTTGGCCGCATCGGTCAGCGCACCGATTCCGCCGGGTAATTTCGTAGCTGTCACATCCCAGTCGCCCAAACCGGCATTGTCCGAGCTGCGCGGATATTTGTTGCCGAACCAACCGTCGTCCAACAGAAACATGTCGACACCCAGATCGGCCGCATCGGCAATGATCTTTTCCAGTTTGGCCTCGTCGAAATCGAAATAGGTTGCCTCCCAGTTGTTGAGCAGCGTCATGCGGTCGCCCGCGCCGTTTTTGAGTTGATAACGACGTGCCCAATCGTGAAAATCTCGGCTGGCAGGCCCCGCTCCGGCCGTGCTGTAGGTAAAAATAAACTCCGGCGTGCGAAACACCTCGCCCTTGGGCAGCACATATTCGGCTCCGACAGGATTGGCTCCCGACACCAGGCGCAGGTTGTTCACGTTATCGACCTCGAACGTAAACCGGAAGTTCCCGGTCCAGGCCAGCGTACCGACCACCACGTCACCCGTCGTTTCGGCCACCGGAGCATCAAGCCCCAGCAGGAAGAAGGGAGAAACGTGCATATTGGCCCGCGATCCGAGTTTCGTGTCGACAACCTTCTTCCCAAAATTCAACTGTTGTTCCGACATGTTGACTTCGCGAGCCCAGTCGCCCGAGAATTCGGTCATCCAGTAGCCGTTCCGGCTGAAATGGAGCATGGACGAAGCATAGTTGTAAAGCGTCACGGGACGTTTCTCCGCATGTTCGATCTCGGTCCACATCCGAATGATGTTCTCGTGTTTGTATGCCTGATAGAAGAGGCGCACCTCGAACGGATACTTTTCGTCCTGCATCACGATCCGCGTAGTCTGCACCGAGTCGTTCTCCTGCTGGTCGCTCTCCTTGTAGGTCAGCAGCAGCGAAGGATTGCCGTCGGCATGCAGCACACGAATGGCCGATTCGAAGTAATCCTCCATGCCATAAGTAACATACGCTTCGAAACCTCCGCCGGATCGAGCGAAGTGTTCCAAATCGACGTCATTCATCAGTTTCGGTCCCAGGTAGGTCTGCCGCAGACGATGGTCGTCGCCCACGCGCAAAATCAGATCGGTCCGTTCGGTTCCGATCCGGATCAGATTGTCGGGTGTCTCAGCAGCCCGGCACGTCGTTCCAATGCCCATAGCCATAAGGCCGGCCATCAACAGTTTTTTCATGCTTATATCGAATTTAAGGTTTGGGTTATTACACTTCTAACGGGCAAAGATGTTGCGGAAGGCGTCGCCAATCTCACCGAACACGAAACGCCAGCGCGTGGCGATACCGATCAGCAGAGCTACGATCAGTACATACATCAGTTTCTCGTTCAGCGTCTGTCTCTTCCACCACAGTTTTAAACGATTCATTCTTAATTTCTTCAGCAAGGTTAATGAAAGGCCACGATACCGACCGCCATGACCGCCATGCCGACGATCAACCCCCAGATGGCTACGTGATGTTCACCGTATTCGTGCGCTGCGGGGAGCAGCTCGTCGAGCGAGATGTAGACCATGATACCGGCAATCACGGCAAAGATATAGCCCAGCATGGCCGGTGTCAGGAACGGAGCCAGGATCAGGTATCCGACCAGTGCCCCAATCGGTTCGGCAAGTCCCGAGAGGAACGAGAATTTAAACGCTCTACGCCGGCTCCCCGTGGCATAGTAGACCGGCACGGACACGGCGATACCTTCGGGAATATTATGGATAGCAATGGCCACGGCAATGGCGATCCCCATCTGCGTATCCTGGAGCGAAGCCATGAAGGTGGCAATCCCCTCCGGAAAGTTGTGTATACCGATCACCAGCGCGGTCATAATCCCCGTCCGCAACATGTGCTTCGAGTGCGGGTGTCGGCCGGCCGCTGGCAAATCAACTTGCAGACTCTCGATGCTTCGCATCTCATGGGGGTTCTCGACCGACGGCACCAACTTGTCGATCAGGGCAATGAAAAGAATCCCGCAGAAGAAGGCAATCGCCGTTGCGATCTGCCCACCCCGCGCTCCATAGTCTGCCCCGAGAATTTCGATCGACTGCGGGAACAGATCCACGAACGAGATGTAGATCATCACACCAGCCGAGAAACCGAGCGAGAAGGAGAGAAACTTCCGGTTGGTCCGTTTGGCCACCAGAGCGATCAGACTGCCGATCCCGGTCGAAAGCCCGGCCATAAGGGTCAATAAGAAAGCGTATATTGCCTGTTGTTCCATGTGTTTTCATCATTGGACAACCGGATTCACCGTAATGTAAATCCGGCCACAAAAGTGAACCATCTTCGAAAAGAACGGGGAGATATCGTGTCTTCGTATCCGGAGTTCTTCGCCGCTTATCACGCATCACCTCAACCGAAAAGCTGCCCATCCCCGATAGCGTATAGGTTACAATCAACAAATATAACAAAAGAGACACTGTCATCAAAACAAACCGAACGCTGATCCAAAGATAAAAAGCCGCTTCCCGACACAGAAAACTCAGTTCGGAAAGCGGCCCAACATAACACCTGCGATCAGCGAGATTCGCCCGATTTATCCGCTGACCACCCTTTTAATTCCCCGCCCAAGCACTCTGAGTCGGCCGACGATATGAATCAGACCCGTAATCAGAAAGAGCAAGGCACCGACACCATGCCATCGCTCCAGAAGAAGCGTTTCACCGACGGGTTGGTCAATCAGCAGCCGCACCCCGGTGACAGTTAATACAACGCAACTCAGGGCGAGCAGGGTAGTGGTCAGTTTACGCCGCCGCAGGAGTCCGACCGGCCGGCGAAACCACGCCTTATGATCCCACAGATGTAGCAGAATACACAAGACAAATACCAGAGCGACCCCCGCATGCAGCGGATCGGCACCACCGATCATTCCTCCGGCCCGATGAAAGACAAAGCCAGAATACAGGGTCAAGACGAACAATACGACGAGTCCCGCGTCGGTTATGAAAATTCTTCGTTTCATCGCACCGGTTTTTGAGGTTGGGAGATCCATCGAAAAACGTGCAGCCGACACGCCTGCACACAGGTCCCGCATCCAACACAGCGATCCGCGTACCGAAACACCACATGGCGATGTCCAGGAAATATCACCCGACCGATTACCTGTCGGGGACAGGCCGGGATACACTCCCAGCAAGCCTCGCAAAGCCGCGAAACCAGTTTAACGAATTCCGTTTGTTTTCTGCTCATCGTTTTTTCGACAAAGGAACAACCTTCGGCGTGCAAAAAGAATGGAGCAAACGAGGAAAAGGCGGGACTAACCGCGGTACTTTTTCCGGAAATCGGTCGGCGAGAGTCCAACCGCACGGGTAAAGAGGCGTGAGAAATAGGCACTGTCGTCGAAACCGAGTGCTGCAGCTATCTGCTGCACCGAATCGGAGGTATAATAGAGCTGCCGCCGTGCACGCAGCATGATCTCCGTCCGGATATAAGCCGTCACGTTCATCCCGGTAACCGAACGCACCACCTCGTTCAGATATACGGGCGATATGTTCATCTTGGCCGCAAAGTAGGCCGGTCGGTGACGAATGGGGACATCCTCCCCGAGCAACTTCCGCAGTCGCACGACCAGTTCTACCGCCCGACGAGACGCAACACGCGACGACATCACCCTTTCCAGCGCTTCGACCACAATACCGACCGCAGCCTCGGCCAAGGAGCGCACAATTTCCCGACCGGTTGGTGTCTCGGCCGTGTGCAGCCTGCATTCCAATACTTCGACCAGGGCACGAAAATTCCGTTGTACTTGGTCGCTAACGGGAATTGTTCCCGGATTCAACATGTACTCAGCAATACTCCTTCGAAACGAGTCGTTGATAAACAAGGCATCGACGATCAGCAACACTGCCGTAAGCCCACCGGCCCGTACCAGCGCATGCACAGCTCCGGGCGCCACACAGATCGTTTCACCCGGCGTGAGGCGATACTCCCGAAAATCCACGTTCATCACACACGACCCTTCGACAACCATTCCGAACATGTAGTAATCGTCGCGATGGGCATAGTGCAGGAGCTGTGCGGGTTCCTCGGGACGAATCCACTTCAGGGAGACGCCGCACGAGGTAAGGCGTGACATTTCATGGGGCGGGATACGGGTCATGACTCGTCGTTACGATTATTCTTTCACAGGATATACGGAAACGCTCCGCTGCGGCACGACAAGATACGAAAAGAGCCGTTTTGCACATACAAAACGACTCCCTTTTTTCGATTCATGCGGGTCACTCGGAGAAGCATACAGCCACAGGCATTCCCGCTACCGATCGACCGGCCTCTAACCAACCCGGTTTTTGAATTTGACCTCGGCCAGTTCCTGGTTGGCTTTGGCGATTTTGTCGGCCAGTTCGGATTTGAATTTCATCATCTTTTCGTGCGCCTCGGGCTCACCGGTAGCGATGATTTGCAGGGCCAGAATCGCAGCGTTCTTGGCTCCGTCAAGCGCCACGGTAGCGACCGGAATCCCCGAAGGCATCTGCAGGATCGAGAGAATGCTGTCCCACCCGTCGATCGAGTTCGACGATTTGATCGGCACCCCGATCACAGGCAGCGGAGTCAGTGCTGCGATCACTCCGGGCAGATGGGCTGCTCCGCCCGCACCGGCAATAATCACCTTCACCCCGCGCGTGTGGGCCTTTTTCGCAAAATCCAGCACCAGATCGGGCGTGCGGTGTGCCGACAGTGCGTTGATCTCGAACGGGATATTCATTTCGTCGAGGAATTTGGCCGCTTCGGACATGATTTTCAGGTCCGAGGTGCTGCCCATGATGATCGATACTTTCGGTTGCATACGATAGGGTATTTTGTTTAACTTTGCGAAGTTATAAACTTTTCGGAAAACACGCTCAATCTTTTGGAACCAACCCTTACGATCCGCGATCTCCGCTTCGAACCCTACATCCCGGCGGAAAAGATCCATGCAGCCATCACCGCGCTGGCCGAACGGATCAACCGGGACTACGGCACGGCCCACCGTCCGCTGCTGCTGGTGACCCTCAGCGGAGCCGTCGTTTTTGCCGGCGAACTCTTCCGCCAGCTGGATGGCCCGTTTGAAATCGCGTTCGTCAAGCTCTCCTCCTACGGCGCAGGAACCACCACTTCGGGCCACGTCGCAGTCGATGTGCCCCCGACGGCCGATGTTCGCGACCGCGATGTGATCGTCGCCGAAGATGTGGTCGACACCGGAACCACCATCTACCGGCTCCACACCCTGCTGACCCAACAGGGGGCCCGCAGCATCCGTGTGGCGACGCTGCTGCTCAAACCCGCCATCTACTACCACCAACCGACACGCCCGAACCCGCTCCCGATCGACTACGTCGCCCTGGAGGCCGAACCGAAATTCATCGTCGGCTACGGCATGGACTACGACGAACAGGGACGCAACCTCGGCGCGCTATATACCTTGTGCGAAGACAAATAACATGACAACAGACCTGTACGCATTGCTCGACGGCGGCCGTCGGTTACCGCTGGTCGAAGACTTCTACACCATCCAGGGCGAAGGGTACCACGCCGGGAAACCGGCCTATTTCATCCGCCTCGGCGGATGCGATGTAGGATGCCGCTGGTGCGACGCCAAATTTACCTGGAACGCCAAACTTTATCCACCTACGCCCATCGAAGAGATCGTCGAACGAGCCGCCTCGCTTCCGGCCCAAGCCATCGTCATCACCGGCGGCGAACCGACGCTCTATCCGCTGGAGCCGCTCACCACAGCCCTGAAGGCCAAAGGGCTGGAAATCTTTATCGAGACCTCCGGCACCAATCCGCTCTCGGGCGAGATCGACTGGGTATGCCTCTCGCCGAAACGACAACAGCCCCCTCTGCCGGAGATGCTCAGCCGCGCCGATGAACTGAAAGTCATCATCGAAACCGAAGCGGATATTGCGTGGGCCGAAGAAAATGCCCACAACGTATCTGCTACCTGCCGGCTCTACCTCCAACCCGAATGGAGCCGCTACCAACAGATTATTCCGGTGCTGGTCGAGTATGCCAAGGCACATCCGCAGTGGAACATCTCGATCCAGAACCATAAATTCATGCACATACCGTAAGCCATGTTCACATTTCAGGAATTTTCGGACTTCATAGAGTCCCTGACCCCCACCATCCGCGAGACCGTGGGAAAATATATCGGCAAGGTCCACGTGGACTACAAGGCGGACGATTCGCCGGTCACGCTGGCCGACAAAGAGATCGAACGTTACATTGTCTCCCGCATCGAGAACCGCTTCCCGGACAGCGTGATCGTAGGCGAAGAAAGCGGCACACACCCCGCAGCCAGCACCTCACCGGCCGATGGCCCACTGATCGAATGGATCGTCGACCCGATCGACGGTACCAAAAGTTTCATCCACAGTGTACCGCTGTTTGCCACGCTGATCGGTGTCATGGTAAACGGCGAAGCGGTCTACGGTGCGATTTACAATCCGCTGCTGAACGACCTGGTGGTGGGCGACAACACGGTCACCCTGTGGAACGGTACTCCGACTCAGATGCGCCCCTGCGAGTCACTGTCCCAGGCGACCCTGCTTACGACCGATATTCTGGATGTGGACAAACACCGCAACATCCACGATTTCATGGCGCTTTCCCAGCAATGCCGTCTGTTGCGCACGTGGGGCGACGCCTACGGCTACTTCCTGCTGGCCACGGGACGCGGCGATATTATGGTTGATCCGATTATGAGCCGTTGGGATCTGGCCGCACTGATTCCCGTGATCCGGGGCGCTGGCGGTGTCATCACCGACTACTACGGCGGAAATCCCGCTACGGGTGATTCGATCGTGGCCTGCGGTCCGGCCCTGCATCGTGACGTGATTGAAGCCCTTAACCGATAAAGAACGGTCTGCACGTGTCCCTCGATTTTGCGAACGAAGAAAAAAACACTACCTTTGTTGCTCGAAAAATTCGGGGTGTAGCGCAGCCCGGTTAGCGCACCTGCTTTGGGAGCAGGGGGTCCCAGGTTCGAATCCTGGTACCCCGACAAAACAAAAAGCCTTTATAATCAGCACACTACGGCGATTATAAAGGCTTTTTTCTTTGACAAACACAAGCATATAAAGCCGATTTATCCCGATATTTCCCTATATTTACGAATAAAAGCGTGATAAAAAAATGATAGATCATGGCCAGTTCCAAAGTGTATTATGATAGCCGCAACCGCAAAGGAGAAGGGCTACTATCAATTATCATTCGGCACAAAGGCGGAATGTTTACGGTTCCTCTGAATATTCACCTAAAGGCAGACCAATGGGACAAACAAAAACAAGAGGTTAACCGCAAACATCCCCAAAATCGCCTGTACAATAATCACATCAGGAGCATATTGGCGAAAACTGAAGCTATATTTCTGGCCCTGACTGAGGAAGGACAACTCGATGGATTAACCACCCAACAATTAAAACGCATCGTCCTCAGCAAGCTGCAAACGAAGACAGAAGCCACGGCCATCAGCGTACAGGATTTTGCTGCCTCCATAATTGCCAACATCGCAACGAAAGGGACAAGGGAAATATACCAACAAACTATCCAAAAACTCAACGATTATACAGGTTCACGGGAGATCTATTTTGCCGATATTACGCTGGCTTGGTTGGAGAATTTCGATGCATGGATGAACCGGAACGGAATGTCCACCAACGGGAAATCCGTTCATTTGCGAAATATTCGAGCACTATTCAACAAGGCCATCGACAAAGAGATCATCCCCCAGGGCATGTACCCATTCCGCCGATTCAAGATCAAAAAAGAATCGACCCCCAAACGATCGCTGACCGTCGAAGAACTCCGCATGCTCCGAGACTATCCGTGCGAAGAGTGGCAGGAGAAATGGCGCGATATGTTCATGCTGATCTTTTACCTGATCGGGATCAACACCGTGGACTTGATGGCTTTGACCGAAGTACAGAAGGGCAGAGTAGAGTATCGCCGCGCGAAGACGCACCGTCTCTATTCCATCAAAGTCGAACCGGAAGCACAAGCCATCATCGACAAATACAAAGGGACGAATCACCTGCTGGTTTTCGCCGACAAATACGCCGACCACGGAGACTTCCGCCGACGAATGAATGCGGCACTGAAAAAGATCGGTCCGCTGGAATGGGTGGATAACCGGAGCCAGACGCATCCGAAGAAAAACAAAAAGCAGTACAACGCCCTCTTCCCCGGCCTCACCTCCTATTGGGCGCGTCACACATGGGCCACCATTGCCGCCTCTCTCGACATCCCAAAGGAGACGATTGCCGCAGCACTGGGCCATGGGGGCAATACCGTGACTGATATCTACATTGACTTTGACCAGCGGAAAGTGGACGAGGCCAACCGGAAAGTCATTGACTGGGTTCTATATGGCGAAAAGAATTAGAGGTGCACTTTTTACTTAGAACCTCCACAAACTGTACTGTACACCTATTCCGATATACGGGCCGGGCTTTTCGGAACCGAAGTTATAGCCATACCCGGCCTGTACCCCGATGCCCCAGCGTTTCTTTTCCGTCACCGTTCGTTCGACAGTGTTGGTGATAGTCTTGTAGATCGTTCGAGGATAGACCTCCAGGCGGTCGAGCGTAACATTGAATCCGCTGACGTCAAGCGAGTAGAGGCTGTCTCGGAAGCTGTACTGCCGGATCGGAACCGGCACATACAAGGTGTCCGTGCCACGATAGACGGTCAGCGTGTCGGTCCTCTTCTCCACAACCTTCACCGGGGTAGGGCGTTCTACGACCACCGTATCAATACGCGTGACGGTCACCGTGTCTGTCGAGGTCACTTCGATCACCTCTGTCCGGGAGCGCGAGCAGCCCCGGCCTAAGAAAAAGCCCGCCAGGATGGCGAGCCCTGCTGTCATCCAATAAATCGCTTTCATCACAGATGCAGGATTTGGTTTCGGTTTTTACCTGAGCGGTAGGAGACGTGAACCCAGGCGTAGTTCGACTCGTCGATCAACTGGTCGAAAGCAATCTTTCCAGCCTTCTGGAGCTCGACAATCTTATCGAACAGCCGCTTGTTGTCTCCCGCTGAGCCGACGGTAATATCCGCCGCCTCACCCTTCAGATGCTGGGAGGTAGCTACCCCGCCCACAGCCCGGTTGAGTTCTGGACAACGGTACCCGCTGTTCACCGTGATCGGGCCGCCCCAGGCAGCCCGGATCGGGTCGAGCAGCTGTTCGATTAACCGTTGCATACGCAGCCGAGCATCAGCATTCGGCGTGTTGTCAATTTTCTTTCTCTCTGCGATATCCGAGGCGCAGAGCTCGTCGATGGTAAAGTATTTCATGTGTGTGATGGAATCAAAAGGGTTCTACTTGTATTCGGGCAGGATGTACTGGATGTTCACCGCAGCCTCGTGCAACACGGCTTGCGTCACCTCCTGCGTGACGTTCATCGGGTGGGTAAACTCGCAGAAGATACTGCCCACCCAGTCGTGTTTGTTGTCGCTCATTCGTTTGATCGCCACCTGGACGCAACCGCACGAAGAGAGCAGGGCTTTGGCGTACTTGTCACTCACCTGCTCGTCGATATTGGTGATGTACATGAACAGGTTTTTACTCAGGTCGGCACTGAATCTGGCGACCTCCGACATCTTGAGGTCGTGGATCATATCCTTCATGCCTTCGACTCCCTTACGTTTCACCTCGTAATAGATCGAGAGCATGCACTCGTTGCCCAGCGGGTGTGGCTGTACGATATAGACCCGGTCGGCTTTCAGCTGGTAGAGGACGTTCCACAGTTCGCCGAATACGGTTGCCGAGCTGTCATTCCGCCGCCGGTTTTTGGCCTCCTCGTCCTGCTTGAACTTCTCGATCTTGAGATCGGTCAGCTTGTCTTTCGACTTCTGGTTATACTTGAAATAGAGGCCGAGTACGCCCGTAATGATGGTTCCGATTGCACTGATGATGACTGCTATGTACTCCATGTTTGAGATTCTCGATATCTACGTTCGCGGATGATTGATCCGGAGGTTGGACTCACTTAATATTTCACGTTACCCGATCTGCAGAACTTCCACCAGGCAAAGAGAGGTCGTTCGGCCGGATAGTCGCTGTTCCAGTCGTTCCGGTAGGCTTCCTGCTCGAAGGATACGGAGCGATAGGCGGATCGTCGGTCGATGCAGTACCGCACCAGCCACTCGAGGCCGTACCACACGAAGAACAGCACCCAGAACAGTTCGAGTTGCTGGCGGGCGTGGATTTGCTCGTGGGTGAGCAGCTGCCGGGTGACCGCCGTGTCGGTTCGGACGAAGACGAAGGGCCACACCGTGACAGCCGCAAACCCTCGGGCAACGATTCTGTCCGCCCATTTGTTTTGAATGACTTTCATGGTCAGGCAGGGTGGATCAGGTTTAGAATCGGCTCATGTCGATTCCCTCTTTGCGCGCATTGTAGACCTTCATTCCCCAGCGGGCGGCGAGAAAGGTCACCGAGGCGAGCGCCACGATCAGGATTCCGATGACAAAGTCACGGGATGCGATGGTGTCCTGGTAGTGTCCGATGGTCGCCACCACGTCCTGAGTGGCGAGTGCGACCGTGTCAAAGATTTGTTCTTTCATGGTTGTTTGGTAGATTATTATTGAACTGTTGTGATGTTGAGATTTGCGGTTTTCGACGTGGTGTCTACCGACATTTGTCCGTAGAATTCAACTGCGGAAGCACCGAGGTAGGATGTATCACCGGACAGCGTCAAGCCCGAACCGGTAAACTCTATCGAAGCCATCTTTACGGGGGTTACCTGGCCCGTAAATTTGAAGTAGATGGTCCGACCAGAGGCCATACTTCCCAGGGAGACCGTTTTTCCAGTGGTTGTAATATTGGAAGCCGTCAGGGTCTCCGAATTCGAATACGATCCCGCGGTAGTGCCCCATGCAACGGTGAGTGACGGGACAGAACTGTTACCGACGGTAACCGAGTCTGCCATGATCTTCAAGTATTGCGGTTTCGTTGTAGTTCCTCCTCCGGCACTTTGCGTACAGGAAGCCGTCACTTTGTCTCCATTCGGGAAGGTGAAAGTGACCGTTGCACTTCTTGAAGAAGATGAGGAGTTGGCGGTGACCGTAATACCAAACATATATTCGGGAACAGTCGGATTCCCGCCATAGTCCGTTGCATCTTTGACGGTAAAATACCCGCTGGATGATGCGAAGGAGGGTTTTTTCGATGTATCGACCACCTCGGTCGCTCCGGAGGTGTAAGAATAATTCTGTTTCTGCCTCAGCCTCAGATACTGTGTCGATGCGGCATTTCCAAAGGAAAGAGATTTGCTGGTTGCCTGCGATCCGTTGACCAGGATATAAGTCGACCCCGCCTTTGCCGCATTGGCCGCTTGGGTAACGGTAACGGAATTTGAGGTCAGTCCGTTGTACTTGCATACAACGGATATTGAGCGTGCGGTTCCGACCGTAGTTCCACGCCCTGCCGCAGTGACCGTCCACCCCGAGACAGTGAAGCCTGTTGCAGATCCGGACAGGGTTCCATATCCCGATCCTCCGACAGCCCGTGTGCCTGAGGCGTACATGCGATAGATGGTAGCGGTCAGGGTAACGCTGCCGCCAGCTGCTCCGATAGAGGTTGAATTAGCCGAGAGTACAATGTCATGGTCATACCACGTATTGGCTGCCTGATAAACGGTGGCCGAGCATGAACCCTGTTTTCCGTTGCAGGTGTAGTAATGGGTGAGGGTGCCCTTAGCTGTTCGCGAAGTTACGGTCGTGCCCAGGTTGGCCCCGCTGACGGCCGCAGAATAGGAGCTTGCCGATACCGTCGGGTTGGTCAGCGTGTCCGAAGCTCCGGAGGTAAAGGTTCGGGATTGGGTGATGGTTCCGCCGAGTGTACCGCTGGAGACGGAACCCCCGGAGGCCGGGATGTCGGCCACGGAGAGCGTTCTGCCGGTCGGGGTACCGTATCCGGTCACGGCATTGGCCGCCTGAGAACAAGTGCCGGTGGCTGTAGTGTCCCACGAGACGCTGCTGCCTCCGTATGCAGCATTGTTCGTAAACTTGCATGTTTGAGTAGCCGTAATTGTGGGGCTGCTGGTCACTCCGTTTACCGTAGTACCTTTGGACGATGCCGTCACCGCCCCGGTCGAAGTGTTCAGAGCCGTGAAGTTTCCGGAAGCCCCGGCCCATTTATAGCTCATGCCAGTTTGAGCGTTTGATCCGCCCAGTTTAGCTTGCGACCAGGTTCCATTTGCACCGGATGCCCAAGTGAATCCCCACAGTTTATCTATATCCGCATCAGTCGGATAAGCATCCCATTGTACATTCGAGGTACCACCTCCGGCACCTATTTGCGGATAGGTAAGAGTTCTTGTTTTCAATGCACGTGCCGCGGTAACGTAATTCGCCGCCTGCGTTATGGCAAGTGTTTTCCGATTCGTCGAGACCGTATCGGATGCCGTTCCAGCACCGATTAGAATCTGTGTATCCGTCTTGAAGGTCGTCCCCAGTGAACCTACGGTGAGGACATCCGCACTGACAGATGCGATTGTATCCGACACTGTGACATCAGCCGGTTGTGCCCAATTGGTCTCCGATCCCCCGCTTCCGGCCACACCGTTCCAGGTCCATGTTCGCTCAACCACCATGTGGATTTTAGCCGTTCCGCCACCGGCAGCAAACGAAGTGATATTACCTTCGGTTTCGAGACGTACGTTTTGCCAGGCCCCGTAGACCTTGGCGCCGGCCGTTTGCGAGAGCGAGCAGGCTGCCGACAGGTCTTCGGAGTTCACGGTAAGGGCTCCCGTTCGGGCAGTCGTCGAGGTGTTATTGGCGGCCGTGACCGTCACCGTAGCCGGTCCCGTGCCGGAGGAGGCCGACACCGAGAACCCGGCAGGGAGTGCAGCGATGGTCCATGCCTGCCCGTCGTTTACGGTGATGGCCAGTTGCTGCGCCTGTCCCGCCGCGGCAAAGCTCAGCGACGAGGCCGACAACTCCAGAAAGCTGTTCGGATAGACTTTTTCCGAGCCCAGCCAGGCCGCTTTCACCTTTTTGTCGCCGAGGTAGAGCGTTACATTTCCACTTCCGAGTTTAATCATCCCGAGGGTCTCCTATTTCGTGATAATGTAGAGTGTGTTCGCATCTTTGGTGGCGATGGCGTTGTATTCCGCTTCGGAGCCTTTCCAGAGGTGCAGGCCGTCGACCGTATCAGCGGGGACTTTTGTTTTACTCGTGTAGACCTCCACCCATTCTTTATCGGGAGTGAGGATTGTGATTCCGCCGACACCGTAAAAAACCATCTCGGCTCCGCTTTCAGACCCAAAACATACGTCTCCATCAATGGAAGCTATTGTCGCTGTTCCTCCGGAGGTGAGTTTAATCTGCGGCACAGTCAATTCTCCCGTCATCGTGTCGCCCGCTTTGTTCACCTTTCCCTCCAGCGCGGCATTCATCGTCTCGGTGGTCACCCGCTCGCCGATCATCTGCATCACCGTGGCCGAGAAGTTCGGGTCGTTACCCAGCGCCTCGGCCAGTTCCTGCAGCGTATCGAGCGCCTCCGGACTGCCGTTTACCAACTTTGCAATCGCGTTGTCCGCATAGCTTTGGGCATTGCCCAGCACCGCCTCGTCGCGTCTGTCCACCTCGGTCAGGATAGCGGTTTCACGTTTGTCGGTATAGTCTTTGGCATTTTGCAGCGTCGAGGCGTCGGCAGCGACCAGCTCTTCGCGGAGTGCACGATCCTGCCCGTCGGCATACTCTTTGGCTTCGGTGAGCGTCTCATCCACGGCCAGTTCCAGATCGGGCGCAAAGACCAGCTCGGCCGTACGCCGGGCGATCTCCAGCGTCAGGATGGCGCAATCCGTAAACGTTGCATGGAGGGTCACCTCGCGCAGCAGTTTGGCATCCCAGTCGACGGCATACGCCGCGACGCTCAGGATCCCGCTGGAAGCCAGTGCCACCAGTGCCACATGGTCGAGCCCGTCGTCCCGCACCACGACCATCGCTTCGTTTTCTGCTTCCAGCGCCCGGATCGCCGGCCACACCTCTTCACGTTGCAACTCCCTGTCGTCACCCGCCAGATCGAGGTTCACATAGGTCGCAGCACCGGGACCCTGCGGTCCGGCGGGGCCTCTTTCTCCGGTCAGTCCCTGTTCGCCGCGATCACCCTTGTCGCCTTTTTCTCCCGGCATTCCCTGTACGCCCTGGTCTCCCTTTTCGCCCTGCGGGCCGCGTGGACCGGTCTCTCCCTTTTCGCCTTGCGGACCTTGTGGTCCGCGCGCACCCTGTGCCCCCTGCGGGCCAGTTTCGCCCGGAATCCCCGGAATACCCTGAGGTCCCTGCGGTCCCACATCTCCCTGCGGGCCAGTTTCGCCCCGTTCACCCGGGTCCCCTTTCGGACCGCGCCATATCTCTCCGCCCAGCAGGAGCACATCGACATCTGTTACGAGGGGGTGGTCTTCCTGCGTTTTTCCGCCAATTTTGAATCCCATAAGCCTAAATATTAAAGGAGGTTTCGCCACGCGTCGAGCGGTGTACCCGGAACCGTTCGCGCGCGAGCATGTAAACCGTATCGGAGCAGGTGCACCAACACTCGAGTCCGTATTCGCCCAGCAGGCTGGCCGTAAGGGTCGGGGAGAGGTGGAAGCCCCATTTGCCATCCGTCAGTTTTTGGATCTTCAGTTCATCGTCCTCGGCCTCCGACGAAAAGGTGGCCACCACATTTCCCGAACGTTCCACCACACGGGCTTCGAACGAATGGGTTTCGGTCACTTCGCCCCGCGGTACGATGACGAACCAGGCTGTTTCGCCCTGAAAAATCTTTCTCATGCCTTGTCGTTTTGGTTGTCAGTTGGCCCCGCCGTAACCTCCACCGTGCGTGCATTGCTGCGCAGCAGTTGCAGCAGCGGTTTGGCCAGCGCGTAGGGCAGTGCTTCGATCTGTGCCACCAGCAGTTCGTAGGCTCCCGGCGGCAGCATCACCTGTTGTTTTTTGTCCATAATTCCATACTATGCGTTGCTACCCACCAGCAGCAGTTCAAAAGCCCCCTCGTTCATTTCATTTTCGTTTCCGATGTCCACGATGATCACATCCACGTAAGTTGTCGTGCAGTCCAACACCAAAGCGTTGTATTTCCACCATCCCCGGTCCGAAGTCGTCCGCGCCATGGCGAAGGCACTGTAATTCGTATGACCTATGTTGTGTTTGCACCGGAAGATCGGCCCTCCTTGCTCCCCCGACGAGAATACCCGGCTGACAGTTCCAAGAGTATAATATCCCCAGCGTTTGTATGCAGTCGTATTCGACACGTAGGCGCACAGCAGTACCCCCGGCATATTGGTTGCGCCCTGCACCCAGAGCGCCGTCCCCGACGAAGCCTTCAGGTAGGCGATCACGTCGCCCAGTCCGGCTTCGGCCGGCATGGCCTGTCCCAGTCCGACGATGCTGCCGTCTTCTCCATTCCAGGCCAGTCCTCTCCCGTTTGCATAGAAGTAGCCAAGTGTAAATCCTTCCGTGATGTCCACATTGCGAAGCGTTACGCGGTTTCCGTCCGACGACGCCTCCAGCAGCTTCACCCCGGATGTAGAGGCGGAAACGTCGAACATGTCGGCGGTGACGTGCACGCCCATGTCGTTCCCGTCGATTTCGATGCCCACCTTGTACAAGTCGTCTTTGGTGATCTGTAGTGTTATCTTGTCGGAGAGTTGCTGAATCGTACTTTCCATGGTCGTCACCTTGCCATCGATCTCCGTTGTCGTTTTCTTGACGGACATAAGCTCCTCGGCAGTGTTAGAAAGCTCGCTTTCCAGGGTCGTCACCTTGCTGTCGATGGTCTCGGTTTTCGTCGTCACTTGGTGCAATCCCTCGGCCGTGACGGTAAGCTCATTCTCCATTACCACCACCTTACCGTCGATGGTTTCGGTTTTCGTGACCAGTGCCGATATGCCCTCCGCCGTCACTTCGAACTGCGTTCCAACATCTGAGCTCACGCCGTTCACCTTCACCCGCAGCGACCCCGCTGCATAGAGGTTCCCGCAGTAGACGCCGATCCCTTCGAGCGGTCCGAACGCTTCGGTGGTGAGTCCGTCGAGCACGCCGGCCTGGTAGATGATCTGGTCCGCTTCGAAGTCCGGCGTATCGACCCCTTTCAGGATTCGTTCGTACCCGTGATAGCCGTCCAGATAGATTGAGTTCTGACGGTCGGGATCGGTGTAGTTCCCCGTGCGGACCACCGTCATGGCCGCCTGGGGTTGGCACCCTTCGACGATCGAGACCCGGACGCTGGAAGTGTCGAGGTACTCCGTGACCCGGTATATTCCAGTTTGGAACCCCGTCGGAGTGTGGAACACCGCCCGCAGAATGTCGTCTTTGTCGAATTCGTGAACTTCGCCCTCTTCGAGTTTGAAGACGAGGGTCCACGTTCCGTTCCCATTGTCCGTGACGGAGCGCACCGTTCCGGCCGACGTCACCCACAGCTGACCGCCCACGGCCGTGATGCGGTTGTATCGGAGTTCCGGCACCTCCAGAGAGTCGTGCAGGACGAGGCTTCTCATTTCGGCGCTACCGTCCCCCAGGATACGGAACCCCCGTCCGATGAATCCCGACACGAAATCTTCCGAGCGGATCGCTTCACGGACTACCATGTTACGGCCCGTGATGGTGTCCGATGCGGTCAGGTTGCGACACTCGATGTCACGGGCCCAGAAGTCGCGGTCCAGACGGCCCGAAGGGTCGCCGAACGATGCAACCACCGTATGGGCATTGTCGGGCAGTCCCTGTCTGAAAGTTACTTTTGCATACATGGCGTTTCTACATCAAAGCACAACTCAAAACACAACTACTTCAGTTGACAGCAGGGCTCGAAAGCCGCGATTCGGGACTCCACCAGCAGGAATGCCGCTTTCGATGCGATGAACGATTCGCCCGTGGCGCGGCTGGTCAGCCGGATTTCGACACGCACCACGCCCGGGTCGAGTCGCGCAGTCAGCGTCTGGGGGATGGTAGCTTCGAGCGTACCGTCATCATTCAGTGCCATTGGCAGCCATTCCGTTCCGTCGGCCGCATCGGACGACAGGGCGATGTGCTCCTCGTCGTCGCTTGTGAAGAGCAGCACGTCGACGCCGTAGCCGTCGAAGCTGCCCGGTGTTTCGAGCGTTTCGTCGAGGAAAGCTCCGATAGCCAGGTGAATGTCTTCTCCTTTGTAAAAGCGTGCCGTGGGTATCATGGTCAGAAGCAGTAAGAGGGTCGTTTGGCGGGGCTGTTCATCAGCGTGATGTGGTTCAGTTCTTCGGTTTCGCGTTCCATGTCGATGGAGGCGTTCAGTTCGGGGTGGAACCGGAGCCAGGCAGCCGTCACCCAGGTGGTGAGGAACCGTTCGACGGCTCCGGGCAGCAGCCCCTCCTGAGTGGGTGTTCGGCACACGACGCGGAAGATCAGTTCTTCGTCGTTTTGCTCGGCCTGCGGTCGGTCGGTGATGGTTTTGGCGAGGCGTTCCAGCAGCATGGCCGCCCGGTCTCGTGCTTTGCGGATCTGTTCGCGCGCCCAGGGAGCCTCGTCCACCGACAGAGCCGCATCGGGCGTTGCGTCGGGCATGGCGCCGACGATTTCGAGCGTCTGTCGGCAGGCATGTTCGAAGACCCGTCCGAGGTCGATGCGTATTTCCGTGATGGGGGTATTAGTGTCGAGCATGATCTCTGTATCTTTTGATAAGTGTTACTCCTCATTCGGGGTGCCCGGAGGCACCGCCCGCCCGGCGTGAGGGCAGTTCCGTACTGTTTTTTTGATTGGGGGATGGATCGGTCGGTTGGCCTTGCGGCGAACCGTCCGATACGTTCCCGGTGCCACGTTCTTCGACTGCGCTGCCGCGCGGGCCCCGCGTGCTCGCGGTGGAGCGTGCGATACTGCGTATCGCTTGTGGCGTTAGAAACTCCTCATTCGGAGTGCCCGGAGGCACCTTCTCGCAGCAGCCCCATCGACAGGTCGTACCGCTCGCGTGCCTTAGCGGCCGCCTGCGGCTCGCCCGTTACCGACAGCACCATCGATGCCGTCAGCCAGCACAACGGATCGGCCAGCATGTCCGGCAGGTCGGTGGGCGCCATCCGCACCACACACAACGCCTCCTCCACCTGGCGCGGCCACCCCGGCGGCAGGCTGAACCACCGTAGCTTCATCCCTCCGGCATCACGCACCAGCGCCACGACCGGTTTGGCAATGCCGCCCCGCGTGGTCCGGTTCAGCTGACGGGCGAAAGCCGCCCCTTCCGTACCGATTGCCCGCAGCGCAGGCCGCAGCCATCCCCGCATCCGGAACGACGCCAGCCGCACAAACCCTTCCGGCAGCGCCACCGTACCCGACCCGTCGCCCATGTCCGCGAGTTCACCCGCGCTGAAATCCGTCAGCGGCAGCAGCTCCAGCGGAGCCGTGCGCAGCATCTCCATCGTCGCCTCGCGCATAAACTCCGCTATCGGATAACGGGTCCCGATCCCCTCGATCTGGTTCGGGGTGGCCTCGTCGATCCGCATCAGTACGCCACTCAGCAGGTTGGTTTCGTTCATCGGTCACACAGCGTTATTTCCAGTCCGGGAACGATACACCGTGCAGAGCGGCCGCATTGCGCACCGCTTCGGCCCGGCAGGTCGGTTTGAGGCCGTCGATGCCGCGGTTTGCCGCCAGCCATTCGATCGCCTGCTGTTTATTGGTGACCCCGCTGACCACCTCCGGCCCGGTAACCTCCGGCGCAGCGTCTTCAGCCTCAGCCGCCACTGGTGCGATGCTTTCAGCCTGTGAGTCATCCATTTTCGCAGCTTCAGCCTCAGCCGCCACTGGTGCGGTGATTTCAGCCTGTGAGTCATCTATTTTCGCAGCTTCGGTCTCTGCACCGTTCAATTCAGCGCCGTCTGCGCCCTGCATCTCTACCGGTTGGGATTCATCGGCCGGTTTTTCCGGTTTCGCCTTCGGCACGGGGGTGATGCAGCGGAACACCCGGCCGTAACCGCTGTCCGCCTCCAGCGCCTGCTGCAACGCCTCGTCGCCGGTGGTGAACCATCCCCGTCGGATGTCCTCGCCCGTGTTCCGGCTGCCGCCCGCGAACGAGATCATTACGATACTGTTCCCCAGGCGCACCGGGGTGGTCAGGTTGATGTCTTTGATCAGTTTGTATGTTTTAATCATGGTTTTCGGATTTGTGGATTTTAGAAAGGGGCGTCCCGGATGAGAGAACACCCCTTGCGAATCGGCCCGGCGTTACTACGCCTTGGGGCGGATGATGGCGTGACAGTCCGGATAGCGGAGCGTGAGACCGCTGACCTCCTGCAGCACCTTGCCTTCGGCGTTTTTGGCACCGGTTTTCTTGAATTCCAGTTCCGTAGCGGTGAGCGGCACGAACTCGCGCTTGCACAGATACTGGATGTCGAGCACCAGCCCGTTGTCGCTCCAGCCGCTTTCGTCGAAGAGCGGGCTGTGCGCCACGCGGAGGGTACCGAAGGTCGAGAAGATTTTGGTGACGCGGACACCGAGGTACTCTTCCGACGAGGAGTTGATGGCCACCTCCTTGACCTTCACACGGAACAGTTCGAGCGCCTTGATCAGTCCGCTGCCCGCCAGCAGGATGCGTTCTTTGGAGCCGCTGTTGCCGGTGAAGATGTCACGCAGCCAGCTCATGTACATCTCGTCGCTGATCGAGCGGTCGGAGCCGCCGGTACCGTACTCCAGCACTTTGGAGATACTGCGGACGATACCGCCGGTGAAGTAGGTTTTGTCGTTTCCGTTCTTGATGACCCGTTTTTCGCCGAAGAGCATCGACATTTCCATCTCGGCGCGCATCGCTTCGATGCTGTCCACCTCCATGTCGTTGAAGGTGAAGTCGATTTTCTTTTTCTGCAGTTTGTGGAAGGTCGATTCTTCGATCTGCGCCATGAAGTTCTGCAGATACTGTTCGGTCGGTTCGGGGTAGATGGCCAGCGGGTCGGTTTGCATGGCCATTTCGCTTTTGGCCTGTCCCATACGGTAGAGTATGGCGGTTTTCGGGAAGTCCGGCACGACAGGTTTCCCCTTGTTTGCCCCGGTGCCGTAGAGGCCGCCCAGCGGGGTCAGCTCCAGCACGTCGCCCTGTTTGTCGCTGACGTAGAAGGCCACGTCGTATTCGAAGGTTGCGTCAGCCGAAGCCACCACCTCGACCGTCGCTTCGTCCGGCGTGCCCGGCAGGGTCAGGGAACGCATGACCAGCGTGTCGTGTTTGCGCCACAGCTGCGGCGTGGCCGGCTTGATGTAGATTTTCTGCAGCCCGTCGCCCGACGCGTAGGTGTAGGAGCAGGCCGGAGTGCCGAACGAGGTACCGTTGCCCGCCTCTTCGGCGATCGAGTCCGAGAGTGACTTGGCCGAGCGCTGATAGAAGACCACCTCCTGACTTTCGGCCTTCTGCGACTTGGCATATTCGCGCAGAATGGTGTCGAGCGGGTAGCGGTCAGGGTTGAGCTTGGTTACCTCTTTGGAGATGTCCTGTTCGAAGATTTCCGCATCTTCGAGATGGGCGGTGGTCGGGGTTTCGCCACCGGCCACGACGGCCGGAGCCGCCAGTGCCAGGGCCACGATACCGGTGGCCGTGAGGGCTTCCGGCGCTGCGGCGGCATCCAGTGCCAGGCAGAGCGCAGCCAGCAACAGGACGGGAATCAGTTTGATGAGGTTCTTTTTCATGTTGTGTTGGTTGATTGTTTGGTGATTGGAGTCTGTTTGTGTTTTCGAGGCGCCCGGGGAATTATCGGCTGCCCCAACTGTCCGTGTCGATGATGCGTCGCCGGGGCTTTGCCGGCGCGCCCGTGCCGCTGCCCGCATCAGGCAGACCGTCCGTGGCTTTGGCTCTGGCGCGTCGTGTCTCGATGGTCTCGTTGCGTCCGGCCACCTCGCCGGCAGCGTGCGCCGCCTCCATGTCCTCGTTGTATTTGTAGGCCTGCCACAGTTTGCCGAGTACGACTTTACCCATGTTGCCCTCGAACACATCATCGAAGAGCCCTTGCAGGAAGTCTGCAAACCCATTCTGTTCCTCCTCGTCGGCACCTACTTTCTCGAAGAAGTCATCGATCTCCACACGCGACCGGGCCTGGTTCTCTTCGATACGCTTGCGATGTTCGGCCACCTCAGCCTGCCGTTTTTTGAACTCTCCGGCCTCGCGCATGAAGTCTTCGTAGTCGGGATCCCCCTCCTGCGGACGTGCCGCGTCAAAATCGATCACACGGGCCAGCGCCACCCGCAGCGGCATCCCGTCTCGAATCAGGGCGAACACCTGGGCAAACTCCGGATTCTCCTGCAATAGATTGATCATCCGTGCGTTATCCTCGCGCAGCGCACCGTAGTCGTCCATCGTTTTGTCGTAGTCCTCGTAGAACTCCTTTTCGGCGGCCTCGGCGTCCGGGAACTCTCGGTCCGGGAAACGTTTCTGCATCCGTGCCATCCATCCCGGCACGGGCTGTTCCTCCGGACGGGTGTCTACCGGCGGTATCCGCTTTTCGTTATCCATCTTTTCCATGACGATTTATGATTGATTGCTACCGGCGAAAGTACTATGATTCAGGCCTGTAGAACAATAAAGATTACACGGATTCTTGCTATCTTTACATCAATCGATGTAATCTTTACATATGGCCGCCCGCAAGAAACACCATTATTCCACCAGCATCCGCCATCGTCAGGTATACAGCCGTTATAAAGAGCTGGTCGCCGCCGACCGGGACCGTCTCGCGTCCTTTCCCCAGATGATCTACAAGAACCATTATTACTGTCTGTTGAGTGACGAGTTCGGCTACGATTGCAACTACATCTGCCGAATCGTCAATGAACAGGAGCAACAGGAAAGGGAATCTAACTGTGGCAATCGACTTTGACGACATACCGGCCGTGTTGCGCGCCAACGCCGCACGGCGTGAGCAACTGTTTGGCCACTACAACCCCATTACCGGCGAGGGTTCTCCGCTGCCGCGTGTGAAACTGTGGTGGGACGACCAAAGCTATATCCTCATTCCGGAGCCAATGGCCGCACTGCCCCACGTGCACAGCATTCTTGACAGCGGCAGCGTGGCCGCCTTTGCCGCCCGCCACCGTTTGCCCGCCTCGAAACTCGAACAGGCCATTCTCCGGCTGCGCATCGAGTACGATTTCGAGTTCTGGGCCGCCACCTGCGCCCGCATTCAGGACAAACTGACCAAAACCACCGTCCCTTTCGTGTTGCGGCGCCCGCAGCGGAAGCTGCTGAAGGTGCTGCTGGACCTGCTCCATGCCCGTCGCCCGATCCGCGTGATTCTGCTGAAAGCGCGACAGTGGGGCGGTTCGACCCTCGTGCAGCTCTTCATGGCGTGGATCCAGCTCTTTCACAAGACAGCCTGGCATTCGGCCATCGTAGCCGACGTCGAGGACCAGTCGCGCAACATCAAAGCCATGTATTCGCGCATGGCCGAGAACCATCCGCGGGAGATTCTCCCCGTGCGCTTTCGGTCGTTCGAAGGCTCGACCAAAAACAAACAGATCGAAGGGCGCGACTGCGTGATTTACATCGGGTCTATGCAGCAACCCGACTCGATCCGTTCGGCCGACGTGATGATGGCCCACCTGTCGGAGGTCGGGCTGTGGAAAGAGACCAAGGGCAAGAAGCCCGAGGACCTGATCCAGTCCATCGCCGGCACCGTCCCGAACGAGCCGTGGTCCGTGATCGTTCTGGAGTCCACCGCCAAGGGGGTGGGCAACTATTTCCACCGGGAGTGGCAGAAAGCCGTATCGGGCGAATCGGGCTACGTGCCGGTCTTCGTGTCGTGGTACGAGATCGAGATGTACTTTTCGGAGTTTGGCGACGATGCCGAGCGACGCGCATTCATCGCATCGATGACGGACCGCGAACGCTACTATTTCGAGCTGGGGGCCACGCTGGAGGGGATCAAATGGTATCGGGAAAAGAAACGGCTGGAGAGTTACGACGACTGGCGGATGGGTTGCGAGTTTCCGACCACGCCGGACGAGGCGTTCCAGTCCACGGGTCGGCGCGCCCACGCGCCGGAGTATGTGAATCGCATGCGCAGCGGGGTTCGTCCGCCGCTGTATGTGGGCGAGCTGTATGCGGGTGCACGCACGGGTCGCGGAGCGATCGATGCGTCGCTGGAGTTTCGCGAGCAGCCGGGCGGCAGTTTGTGGCTGTGGGCGCTTCCCGACCGCGAGACCCCCATCCGCGACCGTTATGTGGTATCGGTGGACATCGGCGGTCGCAGCGACGGTGCCGACTGGTCGGTGATTTCGGTGATCGACCGTTATTTTCTGATGGAGGGCGGGGTAGAGGAGTGTATCGGCACCTGGCGGGGGCACCTGGACCAGGACCTGGTCATTTGGAAGGCGGTACAGATTGCCCGTTTTTTCTGCTCGGCAATGTTGGTGCCGGAGTCCAATTCGTTAGACGTGAAGGGCGACGAGGGCGACCACTCGCTGACCATACTGGATGAGATCAAGGACGAATATCCCCGGCTGTGGTGTCGGACCGACCCGCAGAAGATACGCGAGGGTTATCCGGCCCGTTACGGGTTTCATACGAACGTGGCCACGAAGACAGACCTGGTGAACCAGATGAACAAGCGGTTTCGGGAGCAGGGTTATATCGAGCGCGACGGTCGTGCGTTGGACGAGGTCGACTGTTACGAGGTGAAGCCCGACGGGAGTTACGGTGCCGTTGACGGCGAGCACGATGATATTTACATGAGTCGTGCGATCGGCCTGAAGGCCTCACAGCTGATGCCCGTCCCGGCCTATATCGATTCTCGCCCCGCCCCTCGCCCCGTCACTCGGCTCCTCACAGAAAGTAGCATATAAAAATACGAGTTTAGAGACTGCTTTTTAATTCCGTAATATGAGTCAGTTAGTAGACTGTCCTGTCTTTTCACATTAATTTAAATCGTTGGCTTTGGTTAGAGGATGATTTTTCTTTTAATTATAAATAAAGAATTCATGTGAAAATTACATTACCCATGATCCGCCTATATATCTCCAAATAATCAAACTCAAAAAATGAAAGATATGTTGATATTTTTAGAAAAATTCTGTATCTTCGCCTTGCAGATTCATTTTTGCGATACCCTAACGTATTCTGAACCTTAAATCAATAAACTATGGGATCTACACAACCTAAAACCAAGGCTGAGTGTCTTCGGCAGATCGAAAATTTGAAATCTGAAAACGAAAGAGATAAACGGTCTATTGAAAACACACAGATGCTTATAAAGACCTGCAAATCAGCCTCACCGTCCTGCATAAAGAGCTATAAAGATCACATCGCCTCACTTAAGCTCGACATCGCAAAAAGAAAAGCCGCGATTGATAATTTGAAAGCCCTGAAATCAACGTTAAAATAAAATTATGGGAGCACCTAAATCAAAGGCAGAATGCCTTCGCTTGATTGAACTGAAAAATAATCAAATAATCTTAGAAAAAAGAAATTTAGCAAGAATGAAAGCCAATCCCAAGAAAAGCGCTCAAGATAAAAACAATATTCAACATAGCAAATTCTTGTTAAGCAGATACATGAATGAGTTAAAAGAGCTCAAGGATCAACTCAAAAAGGCAAAATAACGTGAATTCTTTTGCTCGGGAGATTCATGCACTAACCATATCTGGAGGCAACATTCGTTGGGAAATTTATCGCAAACAAGAGCCTGTTTGTAGTCAATTTTCTATTGATACGTGGCATTTGATTGCGTCGGATATTGACACGGATCAACAATGGAACGAATTTATCGAATCTTATAGTGATGTTGTCGCTTGTTTTTTTCTGTATCATGCCAATGCCAACAAGCCGTTAGGTTTTGTGTATATTCTTTTCGAAGATCCTAAGAAAAGAATTGTATCATTGCATGGGGGTGGATGGGAACAATCAATCCGGGCTTCAATCACTTACTATATTGGGTTTATTCAATTAATTCGAACATTGATGATGCACCATATTAAGGTTCGCACGCAGTGCTTGATAGTCAACACAAGAGCTTACAGATTCTTACATAGCATCGGTTTCGTAAAATATCGCCAAGATGAGCAATGGTTCTATTTTTATATATCTGAAAAACGATTACAAAATAGAATACCTTCTCGATATTATAAGATTTAGTCCTAAATAGGGATAATTGCACAAAGTGAAAAATGACCAACGCACTGATTATCAATGAGATGAATTAGCGTCTTAATTAAATTTTACATAGAGGACAGACGTGGATATTGGTTTTAGTTGTCACTAAAAATGAAATCATCAGTTTCTAATCGAAGCCGATGATTAAAATTAATGCAAAAAGACAGGACAGTCTACTAACTGACTCATATTACGGAATAAAACGGCAGTCCTAAATAATACCTACATTTACGAATGAAAAGTGCCCATGTCGGCAGGTCTCGATATCTGCACTATAAAAAAGGATAGCGGAGTCCGACGTTTTGTCAGACTCCGTTTTTATTTTGGGTTTGAAACGGGAATTTACCTCAGAAACCGTCCCGCCAGCGCCAGGGCACGCGGATCAGCAGCGCCGGCACCGGCTGACTGTTGTTCCGTTCCGGAAGGGACAGTGGCGCCACCTTCAGCAGGTGCAGCCTGTCCGGCCACCTGTGCGGCCAGTGCCGGATCGACCTGTCCCTGCATGGCCTGTTCCTTCAGTTGTTTGAGGTCATTTTTCAGTTTGTCCGCAAAGGGCATCGACGTGTTGTCCAGAAACATCTCCAGCGGAATAGCCCCCGCCTGGAATAGCTGCAGCAGCATGTCGTCCGTGGCAGCCCGGAACACTGGCGTATCTGTCGATTGCGTCACCGCCAGGTTGAAGTCAACGATCTTGCGAGCCATCTGCGGATCGTAGAAGCGCGCCGTTTCCGTGTAAGCATCGCCCGACACATCCACATGTCGGCGATCCGTATAGTACTGCATCAGCACCTTGAGCAGTTTTTCATCACGGTCCTCCTTGAACCCCTTGAACGCCTCGAACACCACCCGGTAGTTCAGCATGCTGTTTTGGGCCTCCTGCGCATAGAGCGAGCTGGGCGTCCCCGATCGCGGCGTTTGTCCCTGTACTGCCCCGGAGATGCCCGCGATCTGCTGGAGCAGGTTCATTTCGAGTTTGAGCATGTCCCACGCCCCGATATTGGTAGCGTTCGTTGCGATCTGCTGCGGCATGGCACCGGTACGTGTCGGGCGGAAGACGATCACCCCGTTTCCCTTGACCCACTCCGCCGCGAAGTCATCCACCGTCATTCCCTCCGGGATGGCATCCTCCGGCACCATCAGCACCCCTTTGGCGCTCGCCCCCATGATGAAGTCGATCATCACGATCAGCCGGTTGATGTACCGCTGGATATCGATCAGGTCGCACAGCGCCCCGCGGATCGTACCGTCCACCATCGGCAGCACGCCGAACGAGTAGGGGTGTTCCTCGTGGGTGTAGGGCGACTCCATCTGGCGGATGCAGACCCCGTTCGGGGTGAGGAACTTCACCGACCAGAAGTACTCATAGCGACGTTCCGCATAGAGCAGTGCCACGTTGTCCGGGTCGAGACCGAGAGCCGTTCCCTGCGCGATTCGTTCAGCATTGATCCGTTCGACCTCCTTCAGCGGGAGCTCCGTGACCTGTTCCGTACCGTCCGCATAGTCGTGGACATAGGTGACCCACCGTCCCAGCCGCTGCCACACCTCGAACACCCGGCATTTGTAGGGATCGCGGGGTCTGAGGAACGAACCCGGTTCAGCCGCCTGCAAAACATCCCGCCCATAGAGCGATTCCGTTTCGCGGTAGCATCCCGCATAGAGGTCGCGCAGCACCTGTTCATCAGCCGGTGTGGTGGCGAAGAAACCGACCAGCTCGTCCGGCGTATAGTCGTGGATTTCGCCCACGCGTCTGAGGTCGAACAGTCGGGGGTCTTCGACGTCCGTGTTGAAGAAGAGCCGGTTTGCGCCCACCAGGTCCAGTCGTCCGTCGCCCCGGTTTTTGGTGGACCAGAAGGCATATCGGGTTTTCATGCAGACGAGTCCCCCCATGAGCAGCTCTTCGATGGCCGAGACATCCATTCGGGAGGTTCGGTTCAGCTGGTGGCACGCCTGGAGGGTATTGGTCAGCATATCTCCCAACTGCGCATCGTCTCGCGAGCGTGCATAGACGATACTTTTGGAGGGGTTTGCCAGGAGTTGTCCTTCGATGTTTCGGACGAACTGCTGGATGAAGTTGTGTTTGAGCGGCACCCGTCCCTTGGAGGAGAGCAGCACATCTTCGCGGATCTGTTTTCCGGTATCGGGGTCGGTGACCGTATCGCCCCACTGGTCTCCGTTTTTGTATCGGAGGTTTCGGGTTCGTTCGCGTCTGAACGGTTCGAGGTGGTTCCAGTCGTTCTGGCATGCCATCAGCAGGTCGAAGTTTTCGGAAGCCGCGTCGAAATTATCGGAGAGTTCGCGCACGGTAGCCTTCACCGAGCGGGGATGCGCGAACTGCGCCTGGGCGCGAAGGGTTTTGTTGTCAGTTTTCAGTAGCATGGTATAATAGGGTTAGGTAGTGTGTCATGTGGGGGCAATGCTTTCTGCCACTCCGAATAAGAGTTTTCCGGACTATGCCGGAGCCGCCCCCTAATCGTCACGGTTTCGCGTCCACCGCCTCAGCTCGTCATCGTAGTATCGGACGAACGCCGCGCGCATACGGCTCGCTTCGTTCAGTAGTCGGAAACGTTCTTCCGATCCCTCGTCGTAGGTGTACGCCTGATTGATCACCTCCTTGATCTCCTTGTCGGACTTCTTGAACTGGGGCCCGATGTAGTTCAGCCACTCCACATCCTCCTGTACCGCCTCCGGCGTGTCGTAGTAGGGAGGCAACTCGCCGTCTTTGAAGTTTTTTTTCAGCAGCTTTGTGCGCGTCTCGATCTGGTCACGCAGGTCGTAGTACATGCTGTTCTCGCCGACGCCCTGACGCATCTCGCCGAAGAAGCGGTTGATCACCGGAATGTCCCGTATCTCCCTTTGCTCCGACGGTCCGGCAATGAACTGCACCGTGCGCGTCAGTTCGCGACCGAGGCCTCCCGTGTAGGAGGTCCACACATGCTCCAGCGTGGAGGGGCTGATGTCCAGCAGGCTCAATGCCCAGTTCCGCCGCAGGTTGCCCTCGTCGTCCAGATAGTATCCCGCCGGGGTGTTTTCGTTGCCGCCGCCAAGCTCGTTCAGGTTACGCGACACCCATTGGGCTATGAAGTGCGCGTTGCGGCTGCCGAGGCTCGCGTCGGGCACTACTTCGCCGGGGAACGGAACGCGGTTGATTCGCCGCCCCGCGAAGTCGGTGTTCCACACGTTGATCTCCACGATCGGCTCGACGACCGTCGGCGTGACGGCCCGCATCGGCTGGTCGGGGTTGATCTCCAGCGGCGAGAACGCCTGCGCCAGCGCCGAGCCGAATTCCTTCATCGCCTCGTCCGCCCCCTTGCGTCCGGCCGTCACGTCGCGGATCAGCACGCCTGCGATCCAGAACGGCCTCAGTTCCATCGGCACCGGGATTTTGAAATACTTGTCATCCAGTCCCACCAACCGTCCCGGGATGATCAGGTTTGTGTAGCGTTCGTATTCCGACACCGACCATGTACCCTCGCCGTCGTCGCCATCCGAGAGGGCCTCCAGCGCCCAGTCCAGCATCAGGGCCGCCATATATCCCATGGCTCCCGCCGTGAGTATCATCACCGTTCCCGCCCGCGGATTGCGCTTCACGAGTTTGTACAGGTTGGCCACCCCCTGCACCGAGGCGTTGAAGAACATGAACAGCGAGTTCAGTCCCCGTCCCCACTCACCGCGCGTGTTGAAGTTCACCGTGATGTTTCGGGCGTAATTCACCGCCACGCGCACGTCGCGTCCGGCCTGCACCTGCGAGAGGAAGGTGGCGAAACGAGTCGAGACCTCCGTAAGGTCGCCAATGAGCTGGAACCCTTTGGCCAACTTGTGTGCCGCGGCTTCGCGCACCGTGCCCATCCGGTTGGTGTCTCTCTCCATTTTCGCCGCAATGTCGCGCGGCTCTTGCATGTAGGAGTAGCCCGTTAGGCCGCCCTCCATCCGGAAGTCGTCGTAGAGCGAGTCCATCACCCGCTTGTAGCCGAACCGTTCCACCGCCCGGGTGAAACCCTCTGGCGAATAGATGTTCACCTCCGCCCGTTCGTTGAGCGTCAGCGGATGGGCATGTCCCGACCCGGCACGGGCAATGGCCGCGTAGGAGTGGTGCACGTTGCGCACGAACCCCCGGAAGTTCCCCTCGCTGTCCACTGCGTTGTAGATGCCCGCCCAGACCATGTCGCGCAGGTTGTTCGGGATGAAGAACGCCGGGTTCCACTGCGTGCTCAGCGCCCCGACACGCCGCGTCCAACGGCGCGTCCACTCCACGGCGTTGGCCAGCGCCCCCTCAATCAGCTCTTGCCCGGCGTGGGTTACCGCCTGTGCTACCAGGGGATCGGAGAGGCGGATCACGGTTCGTGCCCCGTGGCGGAATACCACCACCTCGTGCGCCCGGTCGGCCATCTTCGATTCTCCGGCGTAACGCGCCCCGCGGGGCATCGTGCGTACCGCCGTGATGCGCTCGAAAGCGGCCTGTGCTGCCTCCGAGAGTTCGCGGCGACGCTCCAGCAGGGCCTCCAGCTTGTCGGCGTCCCGCTTCTCGACCTTCGATGCCTCCCTGTCGCAGTCGCGCTCGGCCTGCTCCAGCTCCTTGACGATCCGGGCGTGCTCGGCGCGGGCTGCGTTCGACGCCTCAATCTCCTCGCGGGAGGGAGCCTGCCGCACCCGGTCGTACCAGAGTCCCGCCTCGCGTTCCTCCTCCGTCATACGTGCCGGGTCACGGCGCACGTACCACTCCTCCTGTATTTCGAAGATGCCGCGGCGGCGATTTTGCGGCTCCGGCAGCGGAGGATTCTCGAAACTTTTGACTATCTTTGTTGCAGAAGCAACGGCCTCGGCGGCTGAGGTTCCCGCAATTGGAGCGGAGGGACGCAGACCGCTGTCGGTTTCTGGCCCTTCGTTCGCTGCATTTCCCGCAATCGGTGCGGAGTGATTGTACAGGAACGCAAGGGCCTTTTCTTTATTGACATACGTTGCGTATCCTTTATTGAACCAGTTAATCACCGATTCGTCCGCTTTCCCGAATACGGAAGAGACGACATTCAGGTTTGCGTCCGGCCCCGACCCGGTATCGATCGTTACCAGAAAATTCCCGTTATCCGTTCTCAGTTCCGTGAGTATCGACCGGTTCCCGTCCCGGTTTTTGTTGTTGAACACCGCTATCGGATCGGCCACGGCCCGCGGAAGGTCTCTCAACTCCTCAAGCTTGAACCCGTGCTTCTTCATCTTCTTGATCACTTTGTTCCCGTGGAGCTTCATCGGCCGGTCACCGACCCCTGCCGATTGCAGCGCGGGCGACGGCACGCCCAGCCACAGCACGGTTTTGTCCGCGTTCTCCTCAGTCAGAGATTGCAGTTTTTGGTTGAAAGCGTCGTTGACCTTTTCGAGTTCGGCGGCCCGGTTTTCCCTGCTCTCCTGCCGGTCGGCTCCCAGAGCCGCGCGGGTGTCTCCCTGCAACTCCGGGTTCTGTTCCACAAGGCGCAGCAGGAACAGTCGGGCTTTGTTTCGTTCGCCC
This sequence comes from Millionella massiliensis, assembly GCF_900104655.1. Taxonomy (GTDB): domain Bacteria; phylum Bacteroidota; class Bacteroidia; order Bacteroidales; family Rikenellaceae; genus Rikenella; species Rikenella massiliensis. Next base: position 561,112 of record NZ_FNWD01000002.1, read on the forward strand.
GTGATCACCGTCGCCGCCAGGTTGGCCCGGAGCGTCGCCAGCACGTTTTCCGCCTTGGTAGTTCGCCCCATGGCACGTCGGAACAGATTGCTGACGCCGCGGCGTATACTCGGGTTTGCAGAAATCACCTTACCGAAAAGCTCCTCCGGCGAGGTGATGCCCTCGAACTCCGCATCTATGCCCTGCAAAGGGACATAATATTTCCAACCCCGGTTTTCCATCTCACGGTATTGCTGCGCCGAGATCAGGCCACTCTCCAGAGCCACGCGGCGCTGCTCGCGGCTTATGGCGCGTATACTCTCCCACAGTTCCTCCACAGCCTCTTGCGAGAACTCATCCTCGAAGTCCCGCACGATTTGGAACACCCGTTCCCGGTTCCACGGGTCGAGCGGGTTCTCGCTGTATGCCGTCACGCCAGACGCATGACGTTCGATCGAAGCCTTGGCAGCCGCATAGGCGTCAATCTGCTCCACAGTGAGGGTCTCCCTCATCTCGGCCTCGCTGCCCATGGCTCGCCGTGCGGCGTTTACGGCTCGCGTCACCCCCGGCATGAAGCGTTTGCCCCGCTCGCCGCGGAGTGCGTCTATGGCCCTGTCCATGCGGCGGAAGATCGTTTCGTTGTACCGCTGCATCTTTGCCGTCGCGATACCCGTGGCCCGGTTCATTGCCGAATGGGCGTCGGTCTCTATGCCCGTCTGTCCGCCGTGTTTGCGGACATAGTCCTGCAACTGGCGCACCGGCAGCGTGTCGTCCTGAAGGCGTCGCGCTGCGGCAGAGCCGAAGTTGCGTTTTGCCGTGAGTTGCGGATCGTTGGGGTTGGTCTGTTTGCGGCGAAAGCGCACCTCTTCCGCGTCGCGCGCAGCCATCTCTTCGGCCACCCGATCGACATACTGCATCGGGGTTTGCGGCTCCTGCTGTGCGTTTTTTGCGCTTTTCTGTTGATATTTCAGCGGTTCCGGTTGCAAAATCTGCAACAATCGCTTATCTTTGACAGTAGCAACGGGAGTTCCCGTTACCGCATTGGCGGCTTTATCATCATACACTTGAGCTTTTACCAAGTCCCTTTGATCGATAAGGTCGCCTTTCTCTATTTCAGTCAGGGCGGGTTGCAAAATTGATGGCAAACGCTTATCTTTGGTATCGGGAATAGGAGAGATGCTTTGCAGTCGATTCCCCGTTTCCGGTCGCCGGATGTTAGGCTCCGCCTCTCCCGCTCCGACCATTGAAGACAAGCCAGACGACGCGGAAAATCCCATTGGGGAATCTTGATTTTCGGTTACAGAGTTCGATAATCTGTACAGATCGTCTATCAAGGTTCCCTTTTCTATTTGGGTCAGTTTGTGGTCGTAATATCGATTCCCGTTATCATCCTGCGCCACGACTGCTTTTACAGTGTAGTCTGTATCTCCGATTTTGAGCCCAACCACATAATAGTCGTATTGTTTTACGTCAGGGTTTACTCTCCGGTCTTGATTCTGTTCTGAATCAATCAAGATTGAGTTTTCGATAATTTGCGGAATAGCTGCAACAGATTGTAAATGCTCCGGGTCCTTATAGTCGTGTTGGAGAACCTCTTTGATACCGCCGTTTTTACCACCAGCAAACAGGCTTATACGTTCGCCGCTATCCTGATTCACATACTCACCACGCAGCGTCTTGCCATACTCCAGGGCATTCTTCTTATACTGTTTCAGATCTTCGGATGGCTTGATTTCTTCTCCGGTTATTTGTATCGGCTCGCTGGCGCGGAGTTTTTCAAGCTGCTGCGCCTTACGTTCGCGAGCGGCCTCCCGTTCGGTCTGTGCACGCATGCGGATGTCCTGAGCGATCGTGTCCATCGCTTCGCTGACCGTCCGAGCCCGCGCGAGGTTGTTTTTGCTTCGCCAGAGGATATACCGCATCTCGGCATCCGTCACCTTCAGATCGATGCCCAGCACGTCGCGGAAGAAGCCCCGGATAGCGGCCATGATCCGTTTCCATACGCTCGGCGTGACGTCTCCTTCGGCCATCTCGGCCAGGTACTCGTCTCCGGCCACGGTTTCGGAGCCGTGCTCCGCCAGCAACCGGGCCTGCGTCGCGTCGTCCAGCGAGCGGAACACACGTCGGTAGAATTCGTCCGCGCGTTCCCGTCCCAGAAGTTCGGGGATTCCGTAGTGGCCGACGGCTTCGTGGAGAATGGTTTTCTGTACTTCGGCCGCATCCCGACAGTTGGGCAGCACCACGGCGATCTCGCCGCTTCTGCGGTCGTGCCAGCCTTCAGACCCCCGCTTGTCGCGAGCCATGCTTTCCGTATCCCCGATTTCACTTCGGTCGCGGACGATGCGCACCGGAACGCCGAGTTCTGCGGCCATTTCCTCTGCCGCCGCAACTTTTTCGCCATCCAACCGTGTCGGATTCTCAAAATTTTCGAGTATATTTGTTGCAACCTCTAAACCGTGAACCAGTTTGTCCACGTCAGCGGAATTGGACCGCTGTTGAGTCAACCGTTCAGCGGCATCGCCGCCGGTATTTTCTCCGTTTCCAAGGTAATTGGGCCCTTGAACCAAGAGAAAATCGGCGGCTTTTCCTTTATCCACCCACCGGAGTAACCCGTTATTGATCCAATCGATAATTCCGCCAACCCGGTCTTTGGGATAGAGACTTCGAATGTCATTAATTTCTATCTCCGTCCACCCTGGTCCTTTCTTTTGTACACGAAGAATTGCTACGAAATTATGTCCTTTGCTCTGCAACTCCGTAAGAATCACTTTGCTGTCCAGTCTGGTTTTGCTATCGAACACCGCGATGGGGTTTTGCAATGCCTGCGGCAGGTTTTCCACCTCATCCAGCGCGAACGGATGGTTGCTCGAATATTCGGGACTGGCCTTTTCTGCCAGTCTCGATGCGCTCAGTTCAATGGGTAGCTCCGGCACGCCGGCAGAGCGCAGTGCCTCGCTCGGCATTCCCAATCGATACACATGTCCTTCAGGCAGGGTTCCGTCGATCTGCTGTTTCAGCTCCTCGTTAAACCGTTCGTTGATCTCTTCGGGCGAGAGGGTAGCGGACTCTGCTCTGCGGAACCGGATGTTAAGTTCCTCCGTAGCATTCGCCACAATTTCCCGGCGTTGTTCCTCATTTCCTCTCTCGTAAGTCCGCACAGCAATGCCACGTCGTTCCAACTGCCGGATCAGTTCTGCATCGGTATCGACGGGAACAACAGCCAACCGCACCTCGTCGAAGCCTACAGCCCGCTGCGGTTTGGCCTCAAAATATCGCGAACTCATCTGTTGAATGTCCCGAACGATGTCCGCAATCTCTTCGGCCACCTCCATCGTCATTCCCGAATAAAACTCTTTCAAGTATCGGTAAATACCTTTGGCGGTGTGCGATCGCGCAACGGCATCCTTGATATTCTCCGCCATGTCCATCGTATCGGAAAAGCTGCTGCCGACACCCGGAATTTTCACATCGGAAAGACGGTCGGTAATGGCATTTTTCTGAGCCTCGATCTCATCATTGCTGATGTTTTTGATGACCCTTTTCGCCTCCTCGCGAATCTCATCTATCGACGGGTATTCCTTTTGTGAAGCCCCGAAAATGCTTCCGCCGAACAGCCCCTGACCGCCGCGTGCTGCCTGACGCTGCATAGCCTTGACAATATTGTCGAGCGTCACTTCGTCATAAAGAGCCTCCCATTTCCGACTATTGCCGGAAGGAGTGAAGGCATCCCGGTCGTTCCGAATACCTTTTTTCTCCACAACGCCATTGAACAGCTCGTGCAACCACGCTTCGAATCGCTGCTGGTCTATCCTTTCATCGATTTTCTGTTTGGTCGCCTCAACGTCAATTTCCGTTTTCTTATTCCCGTTTTCTGCATAATCGAGAGCCGCTTTGATCGTGTTGTTTACGCGAACTCCAACAACGTTCGGCTTCATTTGAGACAGGCCGACGCCGTGCTGCTCAAGAATCTCCCTTACCTCATCCCTCACGGAGTCAATATCGCCGTTCACAATTCTTTCGACGCCGATTCTCTTTAACACATCTTCATAGATGGGGATTTTGTCGGCCGGGTATTTCTCGACTTCGTGCTGTTCGTATTCTGTTATAGCATTCCCGTTTTCTGCCAGGTAGAACTGTTTCGCGTCGTAATTGTCTTTGAAATGCTCTACAAGACCTCCCGTGTCGAGCCCGTTGACATGGCGCTCGTAGTTGTCCGGATGGAACGTCACGGGGTTAAACAGCGGTAGATTTTTAACCTTGTTGGCCCGATGATAAATAGCACTCGTTTTATCCTCGTTCAACTTATAGCCTACACTTGGGAACGTAGGCGTCCATGCGTCACCGCCGTACACTTTGTTCTGCCTATTTACGGGATCTATGCTCGTGCGGTCGAAGAGCAGGGATATTTCCCCAAACTCCGTATGTCCCATCTCTGCATGGGTGATGGCGATGCTCGGCATGGGGAATCCGCCGAGTTCCAGCGACTTTTTCAGCTGGTCTTCAGTAGTATTGTGCACCGCAATCAGCGAGGCAGTTTCCTCTTGCGGCTGCTGGGTTCTGCGGAACCGGATGTCATCATTTCTGGTCGCCGGTCCGTCGTCTTGGGTTACAGTTTCCCCTGCCGGTAGAGTTCCCGGCTGATCTCGATCAACTCCTGTGTCGTCTTGCCCGGATACTGATCCTTGATGTTCTTCCGCGCCTGTTCCTCTGCTTCCGACGGATCCATTCCCTCCCTCATCAGCCGACGCTCTTCCAGGTATGTTACCAGCGGCATTCGGCAGTGCATGGTCAGTTCCTGACCCAGGAACTCCATCGGGTCTGCTCCTGCCGCTATCTGCCGTTTGACCTCCTCCGGATAGACGGTCAGCGTTCGATGTACCCAACCCCGCAGTCCCGTCTGCTCTCCGATAACCGGTTTCTGTTTCAGTTTGTTCTCCCATTCGGCCTTGGCCTTGAGAAACGCCTCGTCCTTGTCTGCTGTTTGCATAATGGATTAAATCGTTTAAGGTGTCAGTTGTGATGAACTCCCGATACGAAGGTAACGAAAAATCACCTTCGTAATCCGCCTCGTACAAATCGCCGGCATTGCTGTTTTCAGTCAGGTAAGCGATGTATTCACGCCCCAGCGCATACTTGTTTCTGGCGTCTGGATTTGCGAAATAGGCATTCACGCAATCCATGAATCCTGTGTCGTCAATATTTTCCGCCATCTCACTCACCCCGATGTCATCCACCAGCCGATCGCAGAACGCAGCAAAAGACGTTCTGTCCGAGAATGCCGCTTCCACATTTTTGTGTCCGGCCAATTCGTGTGTATAGACGTAATCGGCCGTTTGTTTGTCCGTGATCGCCGGCGCATACAGGTAGCATACATGGTTGAACGTAAGCCCCTGCACCATATATCCATCCTCCATAGCTTTTCGGACGTCGTCCCGTACCTTTTCGGGAAGTTCCTCCAGCTCGGCAAATACAACCACGTTTTCACCGAGTTCTTGGTTCAGCTCCTCGACCATCTCTTCGACGGCCTGCCGGTGTTCGGGCGAGAAGTCCAGCCCGATAGCCTCTCCTTCCGCTTCAGAACGGCGGAAGGGGAAATCGGGCACTTGCGCATCCATCCCGGCCTCTTGTTCCGCTGGCGATTCGACCTGCTCCGTCGTGTTTTCAACAGGTTTGGTCTCTTCCTGCTGCACCTCCGGAACAACACTGGCTCGTGAGGCATTGTACTCGGCTTGCAGTCGGGCCTCTTCTTCGGTCATGGAGCTACGCGGATCGTCTTCACGCAAAGCCATTGCCGCATCGAAAGCCTCCCGGTTAGACCGCACACGACTCAACACGTCCAGTATCGCGCTGCGCATATCGGCATCCATGGCCATCGGAATAACTCCGCGGTCCATGTCATGTTCGAGCGATTCGGCATAACGGTCCACGGTGGTTCCGTCATTCGACAGGATGTTGAATCGTGCCTTTCGTTCTGCCGGGCTATCCGAGAATCCCAGCTCGGTACCTAATCCTCGTTGTGCTCCGTTGTCGCTCCATCTGAACTTTAACCCTTCGGCTATGTCTCGGAGGATTTTATCCTCCACGGAGAGGTAGTCGCCCAGTCCCCTGGACTGTTCGCGCAACGTTGCTCGTCTTCCGTACTCAGTCTTTGTCTTGGGCGCAGTTTCGGTGGTTTCCTCTTCAAAGATGCCGGTAGCCTCGCGCAGTGCGTTGACCTTTTCCTGCAGCTCTTTAATTTTGGTCAGGTTTTCGAGCCGGGTATTGATATTTTCGGAGCGACTGTTCGAGAGTTTTTTGATTTTGCCTTCGTAGATACTGATTTGTTGTGCGACCTGCTCCCGTGCCACGTCTTCGCCGAAATCTTCTGCAATAGCCCGGAACATCGCATGGGGTTCCATGGAGCCATAGTCCGGTTTCCCATCTTTTTTCCGAGGTATCTCTTGCTCCGACGGTACGGAATTTATATCTTTGTTTACAGAAAGTTCAGACGAATTGACACCGAGCAAGGCAGGCTGATTGTCAGTTGCAGTAGGTCTGTTCGAATCGTTAAGAGGGACTGACCCCTCGACTTGTGCTGTCGGATACAAGCTGAACGCAGAATCTATCCAAGCTACATTGCTTTGTTGCAGTAGCTTGGATATTCTGTTTTCAGAGCGTTCCTGTGAAGATATTACAACCTCTCTGCCATTTTTACTTACTGTGACAGACGTAAAGTAGTAATAACGCGAACCATCTTGTTTTGCAAACGGTTTAACAAATACATACGATGTGTCTCGCTCGGATTTACCATCTTTTGCCGGTCGTGCGTCTTCCAAAATGATCGCAGGACTTTCAAGAGTAGGCTTGACCATGCCGAGTTTGCCATTTCTGCCTTGTTGTGCAAGTTTCAGATATTGGTTCTCGCCCTGCTTTACGTCGCCTATAGGAGTATTTATTATTCCGTTTTCTCCGAACTCCGCCATCCAGTTTTCTGGAGTCAGTTCCAGTTCCGGCGCAGGTTGCGCACCATTCTGCATTTCCCGAATCAGATCGTCGGCCTCTTCGGGGGTCAGCGATCGGCCGATGCGCGGGTCGGATACAGTATGCACCCCGGATGTAGTAGTATTACCCAGCTCCGGATTCATGCCGGGATTTTCGGCGCCGACCTGCCCCATAGGGCCTATAGCCGCATTCTCCATGCCGGCGTTTTGAGTTCCTACCGGCGTTCCGTCTTTTTCCCGGGGTATTTCTTGCTCCGACGGTACGGAATTTGTATCTTTGATATTGGAAACGGTTGGCTTACCGTTGGGTTCTGAAGACGTAATGCCCTCATGCCCGGCTTCAGAAAGCGAAGAGCCAGTCGAAACGGCATTATTCGGTTGTCGAGGTTCGGTCTTGACGACCGTTTCTTTTTTGTTTGAATATCCTTTGCGGAAAATCCCCGCACTATTCACATTCCAATACGATCCGTCTTTCGACAATTCAATAAACAGCGTATTGTCATGGGTGTCGGTAACCTGCAATAAATAGGTCGTACTACCGTCATACCTGCGTTTCCCGACACGAATATTGTCCTCGTCGTAATTCGTGGCGACAAACGACACAAAATCCACTACCGAAGAAAATCCAGCATTACGTATCTGTTGTCCATGATTGGCTTCGATATGCGCAAGTCCGTACCCTTTTCCGTTCTCATCTTGGAAACCTTCGCTCAATTTGATAGGTGCCGAAGGCAATCCGCTCTCTTTCCGGATTCCGCCGAATACGGTTGTTCCGTCAGAGGCTTTAACGAACGGAAGATTGTTTTCGTCTCTTTCTACCGTATTTGCTGCAGTCTGCTGTGTGGTAAGTTGTGCGGTTTGTGTCTGTACTGGGGGCGTGCCGGCGTTTTGAGTTCCTACCGACATTCCGTCGATAGCACCCCCTTGTGCGGGATCGATGTTAGTCTGCTCTCCGTCGTCGAGCGTTCCCTGCTGTCCATTCTGCAATTCAGGCGTCTGAGATGCCACCCCTTCGCCCTCGGATGACGTCGTCTGCACAGCAACGGTTTCGGGTCCCACGGGCACGCCGTCCACCGCCGTCACGTCCGCCACGTTCAGCAGACGATGTATCTCTTCCCCGTTCTCGCCCGTTCGGGTCATGCCGGTGGTCGGATCGAGCGGTACGATGTCGATCTCCGTAAAGTCATTTCCATTGGCCGTGACGCTGTTCACGAAGGCCGTCGATCCGTCACGCAGAGTGACCGTTTTCCCGGAGAGCGTCGAGAGGTCGATACCCTTGTAATCCGCAATCATCGGCATCGGGTCCGAATGGGTGGCGTCCGCCTCCTGCATGATCTCTTCCACGGCCTCCGCCTCGGCCTGTGCCTGAGACACCTTTCGAATCCTTTCCAACTCCTCCTGTTCGTACGCTTCGTAGGAACTTGTTTTTCCCCGTTTCAGTTCATCGATGCTTTTCTGGGATAGCACTCCTGTTTTCGGATCGACAACAAACACCGTCCCGTCGGCCGTTTCCTCGCCGCTGCGTTCGATCGATCCGCCCAGTAAGTAGAATCGGTTTCCCTGGGTGTCGAACACCTCTTCGAGCTGCCCGGTATTCCTGTTTTTGAACAGCTCGAATTGTAACGTCGCCTTCTTCGCCTCCTGCTGTTCCTGCATGGCCCGTTGCATCTCCTGTGCGACCCGGCCCTGCGTGCGGTGCATGATGTAATCCGTCGTGGCGGCCATATCGTGCAGCGAGGCATTGTCCCAGTCGATATTCGAAATCGCCTTCGCCTGCTGTTGTTGGGTGAAGTGTCCCATGGCCTGTGACACCTGCTGTCTGATGTCAGGGTTTTGGATGTGTCCGAGCAGCTCGGTCGAACGTCGACGGGATTGAACGTGGTCGTATGCGGTCATCCCCATTCCCACGCTCTGGAACACCGTACTCATGGAGAGAAGCCCCAGCAGCATCTCCAGTTGGGCCTCGCTGCTGAAATTCTCGCGGATCCGTTCCGGTTCGCCGGTCATCAGGGGTTGCAGCACGTTGTTCAATTCTTCTTCCATCGCCTCCATCGGCAGGCCGTCCCACCGGTGAACGTCGCCCAGATAGCGGTAGAGCCGCCGCATGGCGGGAGCTTCGGCGAGACGGCGGAGTGGGGCAGTGAAGCGATACACGCGCGTGCCGCGCAACGCCCGAGGAAAGAGGCGGCCCATTCCGGCGAACGTGCCCCACGCCTCCGATCCTCGCTCGGTCGTGCCCGTAACCAAACTCTTGTAGCGCCGTTCCAGCTCGGAGGTAGGACGTGCGTGCTCGGCCTCAATGCTTCCGTCCCTATTCATACGTACATCATACTCGCCGACAGTCCGGTCGGCATAGTCACGCGCCGTGACGGTTGATAGCGGCGAGGTTACCGCTCCTTCGGCCATCGCCCCTACGAGGTTTGCCCCCTGTTTGGCGACATATCGTCCCACACGGTTGCGCAGCGTCTTGCCGACCGCTCCGCGGATGCCTTTTTGCGCCGCGTTCTTTATCCCACGAGCTACGCCACGGCGGATCAGTCCTCGTGCCGCAGCTGCCGCCGGAGCTCCGAAAAATCCAGTCGTCGCCATCTCTAGCATAAACGGTGCATTGTCGCTGACGAACGCCCCCGTCTTTTCCCATCCGGTGGCTCCGCCGAGGCTTTCCAAGTCAGCCTGCGCGTTGCTGTATACGATATAGGCCCCCATCAACGCCTTTTCGGGATCGCTAATTGTCCTGCCCTGTGAGAGTTTCTCAGCAATATCGGCCACGTAGCCCAACACTCCCGATTCTCGGAACATGTCCACGTTATCCGCCGAGCGGGGCATTAGTCCGTGCAGGAAACGGCCCGCGGCTGTTTTTCCCGAACTTCCGTTCTGCGCATCGGCAATGGCCTGTTCCAGCGCTCCGACCGACTCATTGGCATACTGTGCGTAATCCAGCAGGGTATTGGCCCGGCGGTAGTGACTTTCTCCTCCGGGCAACTGCCCGATGGCATTGCCCGAGAGTCGCTCTTGCTGTTCGCGAGCGAAGGCTGCGTTGTTCTCGTTCCGGGCCTGTTCGATGTCCGCGGCGGTAGAGCGGCGGTTTGCCCATGCCCGCTGCCCGGCAGGAGAGGCCATCGCTTCGGTCACAGCCCGTAAGTTTTCCGGCGAGTCGTCATTTATCCATTTGCTAATACGGTCTCCCAGTATTTGTTCGGCCTGATAGTCCCGGACGGCATTCTCGGCCTCTTCGGGGTTTTGCTCGGCCCACTGCCGAACCAGGTCGTTTTCCTGTTGTTCCCGGCGCGATTGCCGTTGTTGCAGTTCCATGCCCAACTGCTTTACCGACGAGGTGGGGGATTGCATTAGGTTCTGCGCAAAATCCATCTGCTCCGCCTCGGTCAGTTTCCGTTGCTTCGGGTTCTTGTCGTCGCTATGCCACCCTTTCAGAAACTCGTCGCGAAACTGCTGATGCGCAGCATTCTCCGCCTCTATCTGTTGGAGCTGCTGCGCCTGCCAGTCAGCCTCCCAATCGTAAGTCCCTTCGGCAGGAATGATGTCTCCCGCGTCGGTCTGCACCATGGGTGTACCTTCCGGTACGGAGGCCGTGAAGTCCCGCTGTGGAGCCGCCACCGTCCCCTCTGTTTTCTGAGTCGTCGACGGGGTCCCGGAATGGTATCCCAGCAGAGCCGCCATATCGACGCGGTTGTTTTTTCCCGAACGGTCTTTGTGTCTTTCTTCTCCCGAGCCGTATCCCAGCAAGGCTGCCACATTCAGCCGGTTTCTGTCCGTCCCGGCATACGGTTCCAACGACCCCCTCTGCACATTACCGTCCGAAGCGACGGAGCCGCCATTCGCCGCCGCACCCTGCGCTCCCGGCAGGGCATTTCCATTGCCGTACACTCCCTCGGCAGGCGCCGCAGCACCGCCGTCCAGCCCCAGCAGGGCCACCATATTCAATCTGTTCCGGTTACTCATCTCGACCCGTTTTGTTCATTAGAAAATCATCCAGCGCCTCTCCGTACACCGTTTCCCACTCCTTGTCCGTGAGTTTGGTATCCATATTCGCGTTGGTCCGTTTGATGTCCTCGATCGTAGGGATGCCCCCTCCGAGTAGCTCGGCCACTTCTATTTGTCCGCGTACCGTGTAGGCTGCCTCATCAAGGAACTTTTGGACGCTCTTATTGACCTGGTCAACCTCTTTTTTGTTTTCGGGATTCGTCGGGGTCATCTTCGGTCGCTTGGGCAGGTCGGGGACCCCGAAGTCACTCATGTCGCCGTTTAGGGCTTTGGAATATGCGCCTGCGATTTTCGAATAGGCTGCGCTCGCCGTAGGATTCATGGTACCGTCCTTCGTGTATTTGTCCAGCGCAATCCACTGTTCATCCGTGAGCATATTATTGAGCACCTTCGGTTTCCGTCCCGCGTAGCCTCCCGGAGAATAATTGACCCCGCCCGATGTGATGGACAGGCCTCCGCTCTTGGTATCTCGCGTGCGCCCGTCGACGAGGTAACCCACCATCATGTCGAGCATCGCCCGTTTCTCTCGGGTCAGTTTAACCGGCTGTCGTGTGGTTCGATCTATGATAACAGGAGTGCCGTCCTCCATCTCCTTTTGCAGTCTTGCCCATTGCAACCCTTCGATGGCCCGGTTATGCTGTTGGGCCTCGCGTTGTGCTGCCTCTTTGAAAGCCACCTCCGTTTGATACTTCGAGGCTTCGAGTGCTTTGTCCGCCATTTTGCCGGCGATCTCGCGGTTGTTTTTGACAGCATCCGCGTACAGGTCCGCATAGGCCTGTCGACGGTTCTGGAGTTCCGCCACCGTGTTTTGTGCCGCCTGAGCGTTTGCCTGGTCTTTGCGGAGTGCCGCCAGCAATCTGTTTTGGTCATATCGTTCCCCCTCCTGTCGATAGATGTCGTCCAGTCTCTGGAGCCGATTTTGGATGTCGTATATGGGTTTGTTGTCGATGGGGCCGGGGCGTACACCGCCCGAAGCAGCGATTCCCCGACCGATCAGCGACAGCACGTTGTTCAGAGCCAGCAGTTTGGCATTTTGTCGCAGCCGTTCTTCCTCGTCCTCGTTGCGTTTTGGCTTCATCCCGGCCAGCACGATGTCGGCCAGCGGATTCCGTCCCGTTCGCCGATACTCTTCGATTGCCTGGGGGAGCAGGGCATCGATCTGTTTCAGTTGGTCGGCATAGGGTTGCGGGTCCGTCATTTGGCTATTCATGGCAGCGAGGAACGGCCCCATATCGGCCGTGTATCCCGACGTGGCAACCCGTGCCGCCTGTTCCGTACGCTGAGGGTTGATTCCGGGAATAGCCGCCTCGGCATTCCCCTCATTCGGAGTGCCCGCGGCACCGCCCGCCCGGCGTGAGGGCAGTTCCGTACTGCTCTTTTGATTTGGGGATGGATCGGTCGGTTTGCCTTGCGGCGAACCGTCCGATACGTCCTCTGAGCCACGTTCTTCGACTGCGCTGCCGCGCGGGCCCCGCGTGCTCGCGGTGGAGCGGGCGATACTGCGTATCGCTGCGCTGTCCTCTGTCGAGGTGGCCGAAGGCACCGTGCTCGCGAGTGGAGCAGATGATGTTTGCGGCGACTGTTGCTGCTGTTGTTGCTGCTGCGTGCCGGCGGATAGATCGTTCGCACCTCGCCCGTCTCCTCGTCCAGCAGGGCAAGATGGCCTTTGATGCCGCGCAGGAATTTTTCGCGGGTCTTGATGCGCTCTTTGAGAGCGTCGGCCTCGGCCTGGAGCCGTTCGATCTCCGGGTCTCCGCATACGGAGTAGTCATAGCTTACGCCGGCTTCGCCTATCTTGGCCGAGCAGTCTCCGATCTGCATTTCCCGGTTACTTCCGTGCGCTTCGACGTAGTCGGTGGCCAGTCGCAGGACCTCTTCGTGCTTGACCACTTCGTCAATCACACGCTTTGCTTTGCTGAGGTTTACATAGGCGATCAGCGGATCTATTTCTCCGTCGATGATGGCCGCTACCGCCTGTCGGGCATATTCCGATACGCTCTGCGGGTCGGTCAGCAGTTGGATGGAGTGTTCCATTTTGTCAGTGTTTTTGAGTGTATTTGTTGTATTCCGATACGACCCAGTCTATTTGCTGCGGATTGATTTCGAACCAGTAGGTCAGGTAATCGGACGGATTGAACTTCTGTCCCCGCTCAGAGGCTTCTTTGGCGGCCTGCGCCATCAGCCTCAGCAGCCGCGTGTCGCACATGCTGGCTTCGAAGGGGGGCTTACCGGAGGCCTGTGGCTGTTGCGGTGCGGGAGGTGCGGAGGCAGGTCGCCGTGTGTCGGGGGGCACAGGTTGAGAGGCCAGGTTCCCGTCGTCATCCTCTTCGGTGGTCAGGTTGAGCATCGTGACCAGCGAATAGCGGCGGCAATAGGTGATTCCGCTCCCGATCTGCTGGATGCTACCGGCCGGGATGGCCATCCGGCTGCTGATGCTCTCGCCGCTGGCCGCGTGCACCAGTTCGGTGATCACTTCGCCGCTCTCGATACGGCTTTTTACGGTCAGCCCGCAGTCGGTCAGCGGTTTGCGAACAGCATCCCACACACTTGACAGCGTTGCATACCGGCTTTTGAAATGCGGGTTCACCCCGTCCTTGCTGAGTTTACCCACCTGTCCCTGGAACATCAGAAGAGCTTCGTTCAGATTCTTTGCGGTTTCCATAATCGGTTGTTTTTCGGTTGTTTTTCGGTTGTTTGTCAGTGTTTGAAGTCGGGAATCATGTGAGCCGGGGCTACCACGGCCGCGCCCACAACGGGCACACCTATGCGGAAGTAGAGCGGTTCGTTACGCGGAGCGGTATCCATCATCGTATCTTCGCGTGCCACGATGCGTTTGCCATTGGCGAGGGTCCAGTAGACGTAATCCCCATCCACCAGTTTACGCAGCTCGGCGTGGGTGAACTGCACTCCGTTTGCCGGCGAAATACATTGCGTCGTGTTGTCCGAGCGGAAATAGGTTGCGCCCGTTTGGATGTTTTGAATCGGTTCCATAATTTTGTGTTGCATTTTCTATTGGGGGCAAAGCCCCGTGATTCATATTTTGTCCCTCGGCCGGCCGCCGGGGGATTATTATTTCAAAGTGAGTAGAAGTATTCTTCGCCGCGGGCCTCGGCCTCAGCGTCCAGTTCTGCGATACGGTCGAACAGTTCGTCCGCCAGGGCGATGTCGAAATCTTCGCGGTAACGGATGATGTCTTCGGCAACAGGACCGACCTCCGCTTCGTACATGTCGAGGTGACGGTAGGTGAAAGCGGTCATACACGCTTCGTGCACGTCGTATCCTTGAGAGGTCCGCACAGTGTGTTCGCGGTCGTGCGATTCGCCACACAGGGGGCACACCCAGTACGATGGGGTATCTTCGCCCGCGCCGAGCCATTCGGTGTACCGGGCGGTGTCGTAGCTTACGCTGTCAGGGCTGTATGTTCTCATGGCTCAGATTATTCGGTTAGTACTCTCCCAGTGTCTTTCACGGCGCTGGTTATCAGGGCGTGCAAACCGTTGTCGTCCGCGTCGGCAACCACCGGGATGCTGGCCGTCGATCCGTAAAAGCCGATCGACTTGCGCAGTTGCCTGCAGATGTATTGCCAGTTTCCCACCAATCCCCCCCGGTTGCTGCACTCCTTCAGCGAAATGCCCTCGTCGCACTTTCCGACGAACCAGTCCTGCGGGCGGGCATCATCGTTCTGATAGAAGGTTACTTTATCTCCAGTTTTCAACCCCAGAGCTTCACATGCAGGACGGTTGATCGAGATCCTCCCCCGGTTGCTGAATGTGATGGTCGGCTTCCCCTTGGGGACCAAACCCGGTATGTATTTTTTCATGCCTGTTTCGTTAAAAGAGTCTCCCGCCCAGTGATCTATCTTTAACCCAAACCTAATTGATACTATGGCAGCGGGCAGGAGACTCGGTGTTATCTGTATTTTTCTGTACTGTTGTGCCGTGCGGCCTCATTTTCGGCCTCTCGCAGTTTCGACGTATCGCGGTATCCCTGCTTTTCGGCCAGCGTCCGACACCATGCAGCGACTGCCGAGAACAGGACTACGAACAGCACCGCGAACAACTTCAATTCATCACTCATCATAGTCGGTTCTTTCTTCGTTATCGTCCATTTTTCGGGTTCCGAATCTCAGGCGGATACGTGGTAACTCCAGGAAATCCACCACACAGAGAGTGAGCCACAGGACTATTCCGATCAGCACCACGATTCCAGTAATCACGATTGCCATGGGAGAACAATTTTGTGTCGTTCGATGAATTCATCTACCTCTTTGACCTTGTACAGGATTTGATTTCCGAGGGCATAGTAGGGCAGTAGTCCCTGTTCTCTCCACTCTCGCTGTTTGTCGTCGGATCCGAATCCGACATATTCACGCAATTCGGCTGTTGTCAACCACCTTTTTTCGCAGTTGATCATGCGTCGAGTAGGTGTGCGTGGTGAATCCTTCGTGCGTTTCATAGGGATTATGCTTTATGTTTGCTCCCGCCCCGGTCTCGCTCCGGGTGGCGGTCTTGCTCCGCGGCGGGAAAACACTTAATTTTGAAGTGCCTAATCTTAAAATCAAGTGTTATGGAACTATTCATGTCATTCAACCTGGCGGACGGAACCACGCTTACATGCCGTACCGATTCCATTATTGCACTCCAGTCTCATCCTGATCTCCCCCGCTGCGCGAATCTTTGGGTTCGTGGTATCGACGCTCCTTTTGTCGTGGATGAATCCCACGACGATATTCTGTTGTGGATTGAACAAGCGTCTGATAAAGGAGAGGAGTAGCATCGTTGCGACCCTCGATGTAGTCATCCAGTTTCTTGGCCGCGTCGATAATTTGCTGAGTGTCCATTTTCAGTATGTCGATGTTCCGATTCCTAAATAGGAATAGCAGCAGTTCTTCGCGGCGTTTCTTCCGGTTCGTCTGCTCGACGAGGGGGACGATGCAGAGCCGGTGGTAAACCCACATGGCGACCAGCGAGGCGGCGACGACCGAGGTGGCAAGGAGTATGGATTCAATGTTCATAGCGTTTGTTGTGTTTTCTGTTCCCCGCCCGGACTCGAACCGGGTTGCCTGCCTGTCGGGGAAAAACGCTTAATTTTAAGGCGCAAACAAAATCAAGCGTTTATGTACACTCATCAGGATTTTCAAGACGACAAGGCTCATTTTGCGGAATTGACCCAGAAAGAGGTTGAGACACGATGCGGGTGGTTTCGACACATTCTGTCCGTAACCATAACTCTTCTCGCAATCCTGGTGCCTCTCCAATGGATGTCCGAACTTCCCCCACTCGTCCGTTATGGCTTGGCTCTTTCAGAAACTCTATTGTCAATCGGAACTCTGGGTGTTGCCATAGCTCTCTATATGTACGGAGCAGGTCTCGCACGCAAGGTTCGGTCAGCATTTCTTCGTGAACTGAAAGAAGCACATCAATCGGGTCGGAAGATGCAGCACGTTTCCGCCTGCCTGCCAGACTGGTTTTCAACTTTTGAAAAATGGGCATATGGTTTTTTGATAGCAGGTTTCGTCTTGCTGATCGCGACCAGTGTCGTGTCGCTGGTCGCTTTCTGACGATTACGCGATTCGGGTGACCTTCACCTCATCTTTCACCAACTCTACCGTCCAGACTCCTTTACCTTGGGCGTTCAGGCGACAAGAGGCGGTACGCATTCCGCCATACGTGTGGACTGTCGCTCTGAAACACTGTGTCTCTCCGACCGGAATTGCTTTCAGCGTTTCCGAGTAGCTCGGTCTGAGAATCACCCGTGAGCGTTTTATGCGTTCATTTTTCTCTCCCATTGCTTGCGTTTCAACTTATTATCGTTAAATTTGAGTGTTACGGCGTATGTTTGCCATCCGTTTACATGACAAATGTATGAACAATATTTGTCATTGCAAAACAAAATAATGACAAATAATTCACACGAAGCTTGCGCTTTTACACTTAATATTTGATTATGAGCAATATAGATGTAAGAGAAATTAGAACCAAGTTGGGAATAACGCAAGAAGAGCTTGCCGATATGCTAGGAGTTTCTCGTAACACAATAGGAAACTACGAACGCGGCGGTGTCATACCCGAATCAAAAAGTTCAATATTGTGCAAACTTCTCGACAAAATAAAGACAAAAGGAGAAGCTTCACCTGCAAAAACAGAGAAGAAAGTTCCATTTTATGATTTGGATGTGACGGCATCCATTACCGAAATTTTCAACGACATATCGGAAACTCCGCAGTACTATATCGACTACCCTCCGTTAGCAGATTGTACAGCCGCGTTCCCTGTGTACGGCGAAAGCATGGAACCCGACTTCTTTGCCGGCGAGGTAGTACTCGTCAAAGAGATCAAGAACGTAGACTCCATGCTTTGGGGTGAACCGTATCTCGTGATAACGAATGCAAACTGTGACAACCTGAGGACGCTCAAAAACGTCTATCTGTCAGACGACCGTAAGAAGTTTATCCTTCGCGCGACCAATCCACGCTTTAAAGGAGACACTTTTGTGCCATTGGAAGACGTGCTAAAAATTTTCCTTGTCAAGGGGAAAATAAACCGGAGACAACTCTAACCAACACGGAATATCAGGGTAAAAGTTTTATGATGGATTGCTGTTCTTCCTGCTGCTATAGCCGCCGCTGCTATTGGTTATGTACTGGCTATGCTATTTAATATGCTTATGGAGTACGTGTATTCGCTTGTTGGAACAAGTAATTCATGGTGGCTTCAGATTCTTCGATATGTGATTTCAGATACGATATTTGGTGCAGCTTTCGTATGGGGAGGCGTTTATGTAGCTCCTGCATACAAAAAAATCGCAGCTGTTGCTTTGTTGGTTCTATTGGGTATTTTAATTGGAATTTCGATAGCCTTATCGTTTGTCACAGGCTCATGGATAGAAGTGTCTATTGGCGCAATCCTGGCACTTGTCGGAGGAGGAATCATTTGCTACCAAACGTCAGACAAAAAAGTGGAAGACTAATAATACATCAAACCCTGCGACCATCCGCAAACTCTTCGTTGTGGAAAACGTATTGTCAGTGAAAACTGTTCTCTAATAAAGTTAGCTCGATTTATTTCTATATTCTATATTTGTAATAAATGCATACGACAAAAAATGACAGCAATACACACACCAGAAAATATAGTACAACTGAGGGACTTTTCTTCAGCATTCTCTCGTAAGGCATTTGTTGATATTTTAAATTACAATGACTATTCACACTTCAACTGGCTTTTGTCAAAATATGAAATATCAAAATGTACAACATATTTAGGATTAATCAATAAATTATACTCCTTAATCTCAAAACACTACAGATGTGAATATGTATATAAAAATGAACTAATAAAACTTCTTTTACAAAAGTACAGTACGAGCAACTCTGTATATTTTAGTGAATTTAGAGTTGGGAATTCTATTGCAGATATGGTAATGTTTAACGGAGAGAGCAAAGCGTTTGAAATAAAAACCAACTATGACACACCTCGCAGATTAAATAAGCAAATGGAAGACTACAAGCGTTTTTTTGACAAATGCTATATAGTTATTCCTGAAAATAGATTGGAAGAGTACTATAACATAACTGAACCTACAACTGGCATCATAACGATGAGCCATGATAATGGGCGTATTGTTCCCAAGGAAGTAAGATTGGCATATCAGAATACACACTTTGATCCAAAATCATTAATGTCTTGCCTCAGAATGAATGAGTATATGAATATAGCATTATCATTAGGTGCTTCCTTAGAAGGGGTGGCCAGTTATGATATATATACATATTGTTACAACATTATTTCAACAACAAATTCAGATATTTTAAGACAGTTATTCCTAGAAGAAGTAAAAAAACGCAAAAACAACACAACACTACTGCGAAAATACCCTATGTCAATTAGGCAAATGATGTTGAGTTTAAATTTGGCAGAAGCCAAGGCAAACAAATTGTTAGGGCAATTGAATGTTAACATAAATCAAGCATAGGTATGTATTATCCATATTTTCGAGCCAAGCAATATGAGCTGAAAGCAATAAAAGAGTTCTTTGCAGAACATAGCGAGCAAAGGTATATTGTCCCAATCTTAGAGCCGGTAAAACAGCAAACGAACGCTCTCAATCTTGCAATAACAGAGATGCTTAATAATGCTACAAGCATAAAATTTGCTCTTATTCTGAATCCTCATGACGGAGACTTTAAACACCCCACAGTTCATTTTGATGCTTGGCATCAGAACAATACTTTAAGTCAAAATCGTGACTATTGGATTCCAGCCTTTCTTTATTCCAAGCTTCATGCCAGTGAGATAGATCAAATGATAAAGCAACATTCCCTTAAGAATGTTATGATTATTTTCCAAACTTGTATGGATATAGATGATACCAATGCGTGGCAAATTATCAACTCACCAAATGTCAACTATGTTGTCAACTTTTTTGGATATAACCTCTCAAGAAGACTAAAAACCAAATTAAAACAAACCGGCAAACAAATTATTCGATTAGACGATTGTTTTAACTCAAGAATTCGTAATGCTGACTATGCCCTTCAAGTAGATGAATTATTTTCTGAGATACCGTTCTTCTATAAAGAAGATCAATTAGACGGATACTCGGACTATACGACATTACCCTCCGAATATGTGGAAGGAGGGATGATGCCATATGCCTTGGCTATTCATCTCTCGTACAAGAAGAACGAAGAGCAACTCTATGTTCATCATTTTGTATCGGACAGTAACGAGACCAATAGCGACATTCATGGAAAGTTTAAAGAAGCTGCAAGTAAAGTTGCTCCATTCTTTAACGACAAATATCAGACAAAAGCAGTCAAAGAAATCATAGAAAAAGCTAATGACCGTGATGGATATCCAGGCCTTGGATATTTGAAAAAATTGTCCATAAAGAATCACTTAGAACTAATACTATCATTATAAAAGAATATTGTGTATGTACGTATGTCAAAATTGTTTTTCTGATCAGGAACTCAAGTCCGACATAGCCTCTAATGCGACGAGAACTGGTGTATGTGATATATGTGGCACAACAGAAAAACTGATAGATTTCTCTGAGTTATATGATTTTTTCAGTGCATTACTTTCATTATTCACAGGGTCTAGCAATGGAAATAAAACCATTGTAGATCTAGTCCAAGGTGAGTGGTGTATTTTTAAAGATAAAAAAGTTGCGGACGCTTTATTAAGAATTGCTATATCTGCATGTAATTGCAATTACTCAATAAATACCATTGTAGATTATACAGATGATATTAAATATCGTATCGCGATTTGGGATAGACTAAAAAAAAGCATACGAGAAAATTCTCGTTTTTTTACCAATATAGATGAATTTGCTCAACATAAATACCTCACACCAGGAAAAAGTTTAAGTACAGGACACAAATTATATCGGTCTCGTATTCTGCCTATTGACAAAAAAAAAATAACTCGTAATCATATGGGGTGCCCTCCCAGAGAATACGCAACTGCAGGACGTGCTAATCCGATAGGAATACCATACTTATATTTGAGCGATTCAGCAAAAACAACATATTTTGAAGTTCGTGCTGTATACTTGGACAAATTATGCGTTGGTTTATTTGAAGTACAGCGCGAATTAAAACTCGTTGATTTTATATATGACGTAGATTTATATCTGGCTTATAATGATGCATCAACATCCCTAAAAGAGGTTGTTATCAAGAAAAAAGTAATTGATGCAATAAGTAATGATTTGTCCAAACCTCTTCGCAGATATGATTCTGAACTAGAATATGTCCCGACTCAATTTATTTGTGAATATTGCAAACAAATTGTTGGTGCTGACGGGATAAGTTTTACCAGTTCATTATTTAAAGAAGGGCGCAATTACGTTTTATTTGATGACAGCGCAGCAAAATGTATGACCACGAGAATACATGAAATAACACATATTGATATTGATCGAAAAAATACTAAAGCGAAGCGATACTAGCTTGCAAAAAAGTCAATGCCCAATACAATACAAGTGATAAAAACATGATAAAACCTCACTAACAGCACCATAGAAACATAATTATCAATATATTATATATTTCAAATCCTTTTCTTTGGGAGCAGGGGGTCCCAGGTTCGAATCCTGGTACCCCGACAAAACAAAAAGCCTTTATAATCAGCACACTACGGCGATTATAAAGGCTTTTTTCTTTCACATGTCTACCGAATCAACCTTCACACGTGTATTCCGAGAGATTGGAGCTCTTTAGCAATGAGAGCACTTACAATTCGTCTACCCACGAATGACTTTAAACAACACCTCGGCAAGCGTTATCCGAACAAAACATAGACTTGCGACTGGTATTGTCCCTAAAGTGGCGTTCCTCAGATAAAGGAATACCCACAAGAGTACAACTAACATTTGAAAACGAAAAACACGAATTAGGTTTGCAGTTTTTTACAAGCCGTCGATTCTGTCCAGATTTCACCTAAAATATCCGCAGAATCACAGTATATCTCGAATTATCGGGCATTACATTCTACTTGTTTGTGGACTATAATTTAGGGACATCCCCACACAACCTCCACGAAGAGAAACAGGCAAAGACTTATTGTAAATTCCTTTGATTTTCAGTGATATATTCACTGGCCCATTGACCAAAATATACGTCATCACTCCTTGTAAATGTTAACAAATTTTGCGATTATTGTATAAACTACGGTGCATGCTATGACTGTCAAGGCACAGATCGACCGTCTGTAATTGACCGGACATTCGCGCACACGTATTTTCACATATTAATTCCCTTATTTCTCCACCAACAGGTAAACGCTATGAGATTCTTTAAACTATCCGTCGCTTGCTTGTGCGTGGCTATGGCATCAGCGGGAGTTGCTTGGGGACAAGCCGACAACTACAAGGCTCACAAGAACGATACCCAGGAGCACGTCTCACAAGAAGAGATGGCCTTCTATCTCGTTTTCAAGAGCCACTTCGACATCGGCTATTCGGCTCTGGCTCGTGACGTCGTACACGAGTACCGGACCTCGATGATCGACAAAGCGCTGGATGTGATGGATGCCAATGCCAACAAGCTATCCGACAACGTTCATTTCGCATGGACAGTCCCCGGTTGGCCCCTGGTCCAGATGCTGTGGGACAAGCAATCGCCCGCCCGACGTCAACGCATCGAAAAAGCCCTGACGGACGGTAACCTGGTCACCCACGCCCTGCCGTTCACCACCCACACCGGTACGCTGGAATTGGAAGACCTTGTACGCGGACTGGGTTACGGATCCACACTGGCTCGGCAGTACAACCTGCCACTGCCCACCGACGGCAAAATGACCGACGTCCCCGGCCACACGTGGGTACTGCCGACCATCATGCACCATGCCGGCATCAAATTCTTCCATTTCGGTTCGAACCCCACCAACCAGGTTGTCAAAGTTCCCCTGCTTTTTTGGTGGGAAGGTCCCGACGGTTCCCGCGTTCTCACGATGTTCTCACAAGGATACGGAGGCGGTCTGTTCCCCCCCGAAGGCTGGAACCAGAAGGCGTGGTTAGCCTTTATCCATGCTGGTGACAACGCAGGTCCGCCCACGGCCGAGGCCGTCGAAGAGGTTATCGCCCAGATCAAATCGAAATATCCGAAAGCCACCATCCACATCGGCAAGATGTCCGACTTTGCCGACGCCATTCTGGCCTCCAATCCGGACCTTCCCGTCGTACGTGGCGACATGTCGGACAGCTGGGTACACGGCGTGATGTCCAGCCCGCAGGCTACCAGTACAGCCCGTCGCGTGCGCCCCATGCTGCCCGTGTACGACATGCTCCATACCGAGAATCAGGAGTGGGGTATCGCACACTATTCCATCAAGAAGGAGCTGGCTCACCTCTACGACCAGAGCCTGCTCTACGGCGAGCACACCTGGGGGCTGGCCAATCAGCACTTCATTCCCGGTAAAGTCGGCGAAAAATGGGACGTGGAGTACCGTGGAGGACTTGCTCCCAACTACGCCCACATGGTCAATTCCTGGAAAGAACATGCCGGGTATATCCAGGAGGTGGAGGACAAACTGCGCCCCGAATGGGAAAACGAGTTGTACACATTGGCCGAAAACGTTGCTCAGGAGGGATTCCGCTTCGTGGTTTACAATCCGTTGCCTTGGGAACGCGACGGTTTCGTCACCTTCCGTTTGCCGTCACAAGGCTCCATTAGCGAACCTTCGGTCAAGGACGTATCCACCGGAAAAGTCTATAAATTGAAGACTTACGGCGGTGATTCTCAACGCAACGGTTCGTTCTTTGCCGAAGACATTCCGGCAGGCGGATACAAGACCTTTGTTCTGACCCGGGAAGAAGCAACAGGCGAAAGTTCCCTGAAAGGCGACGTACAGTCCAATACGATCGAGAACCGCTGGTTCAAGATCACCTTCGACCCCGAACGCGGTTCCATCAAGAGCATTTGGGACAAAGTAAACGGCCGCGAATGGGTAGATCAGGCGGCTAAAGACGGTTTCAGTTCGTACGTGTACGAGCGCTACGACAAACAGCAGTCACTCGCATACCTGAAGGAGTATATCTTCAGCACCTACAAAGATTCTCACTACCGCATTACGGGCAAGTGCGAATACCTCAACGACAGCACCCCGGGCCGCCATGAATCGCCCCGCAACCTAAAATTCTACGTCGAAGATCACAAGAACAACATCCAGGGCGTATTAATTCCGCAGGGTGACGAACAGCAGCATACCGCAGGTATTCGCGTCACGCTCTATGAAGATGAACCCTACATCGACATCAAACTCAACGTAATCAATCACCCGGCCACCGAAGAACCCGAAAGCGGATGGATAGCCTTGCCGTTCCAGATGAAGAATCCGACCTACCGTATCGGCCGGCTCGGCTCCGTCATCGACCCGTCCAAAGATATTCTGGAAGGAAGCCAGTTCAACTATATCTGGTCGAACACCGGCGTCATGCTCAAAGACGGTGACTACTCGGTGGGCATCTGTTCCATCGATGCACCGGCCGTACAGTTGGGCAACCTGAATTTCATGCACTTTGCCGGCAAGTACGAAAACCCGCAGCCCCATCTCTATTTCAACCTTTTCAACAACCGTTGGAACACCAACTTCACCTCCTTCTGGAGCGGCAATCTACAAGCCGAAGTGCGGTTATGGGCCAACGCCAAGGGAGCTGACGACGAAGAGGGGCTGATTACACCGGCCTGGGAAACCCGTCTGCCGCTTCAGGTAGGTATCGCTCAATGCGGCGCCGGCAAACTTCCCATCGCCAGCGAAGGCGTGAAAGTGTCTCGCAAAGGGGTGCTGGTCACCGCCTATGGCGAGAATCCCGACGGTGACGGTAAACTCATCCGTGTTTGGGAGAATGGCGGCAAGAGTGGCGCTTGCGAAGTATCGCTTCCGACCAAACGCGATGGCGTAGCTCAACCCGTGAACCTCCGGGGTGTCCCCGAAGGAGCCCCGGTGAAGATTGTGAACGGATCGTTCAGTTTCGATCTGGGCGCTTTTTCTCCGGCCAGCTTCTTAATCTATTAGCAGTTAGTTTAAATTCACCGGTTGCCCGGCGTGTCACCCGAAAACCATTCGGTGGCACGCCGCGCTTTTTGCAAATGACCTCAGAGTGGAGCAGCTGCATACCTTTCTACAACTCCTCATGGCATGTTTATATCAGCTCTGCAATGGAGAGTAGAGTAGCACTATTCGCCAAGAAGGGTAACATATCCACGGTCTGTTTACTCTATACGCGGATAATCACTGTCGGATTTTTACCAAAACCAACACGGGTGGCTTACGTCCATCGTTCGATCGGAACCTATATCTCCTCCAGACCTATTGACTTGAGGTATTCGTAGGTGCCATTATAAAACTCAGGTAGTCGGGTTGCATCTTCCGGAAAACCGCCGACAGTCGTGTTGGGATTGCCTTCCGGGACGCAGATGACCATACCGATGCGGGCGCGTGTCAGGAGAACACGGTAGGCATTCAACATGTATTTCCTTCGCTCAATGCTGCTTTCGGTATGGCCTGTCTCTTCGCGCCAGGCCGTCCGACCGTTGAAGTTATAATATCGCCACTGCCCGTTTTCGCATCTCAGGTCAGCATCCCACAGGACGCAGGTGTAATCCAGTTCGAGACCTTGAACCTGAATTTCAGTTGCGGCATCCTCAAGGTAGTTGGAAGAACGAATGTCATTTTTGTCCTCCAGAAACCAGTGTACGGCATTTTCATCGCCTTGATCCAGAATATCGACGGCCAATGGTTTGAATCGAGCCGCGGCCTTGCTGACCAGCACACCTGATCGTTGCGAACCTCGGGTGTTCTTGCGCAGCCATGCCCTTGCCTTGGCCATATCTCTTGTCAGAACAATCGGATATCGCTCTTTTATCGTGTTGTACCAAGTGGAAGCATCCGAATTGAAAGAGAGTAGAGAGTGTACAAACGCAGAAAGGTTTTCAGCTCTGAACGAACGCAGACTAACTCCCAGATGGAGTTCCGGAGAGAATGTGACTTTGTCATTGTCGGCCAAAAGTTCATTGACCCGACCTTCGGCATATTCAGCCTCGGTTAACTTGTCGGAGATGTAGATCTTCCAGTGTGTAAATTTCTCGTTGAGGGCTTTGATCCATTCCGAAATGCCGGCCTCCCCGGTATTGATCTCCTGACCGCCGCCTACCAAACATACGATCGTTGCCCAGTCCTCCCGCTGATCCAAAGACCAAATTAGGAATGCGGCTTCAGAGTAGGGGAAGTTCGGCACCTTGAGTTTGTTCCCATAGGTACCGCCTCGTTTAAGGTAGTCTGCGAGCCTTTTATGCGTCCATGAACGCTGGGCTTCGTCAAAGATGGCCACATGCTCCACTTCTCCGTAACCGGATTTTGCCAGTTTCATCGCTTTCTGCGGGTCGATCTCGAGGACTCCGTTCTCAACGGGGTTCTTGATCTTGGCCAGCATATTATCGCGGTAGCGGTGAATCATCTGTATGAATTTGCCTACCTCCCTCCGAGCGTCCGACATATTCTTTTTCTCACCCCGGGCTTTGCATTTCTTGTGGCTGTCTATGGCCAAAGCCTCGGTAAGCACTGCGACCAGTGGTCCGTTGCCGGATAGGTAGACCGCACCCTCGTCCTCGACCAATTTATCACCATTCTGATAGGACTGTTTGACGGCGACATCTAGCCCGACTAAGGTCTTCCCCGCTCCGGGTACACCGGTTACAAAGCAGATGCTCTTCTCTCCTTTCTCACGACTTGTCTTGATCACATTGAGAATATACGCAATGGTGCGATCGGTCGATACCTTGTCGGCTTCGTGGCGGGTGATGTCCTCTACCGAGTGGTTTTCATAGAGCCTCTTGGCCGCTTCTATGATGGTCGGGGTGGGTGAATAAGGGCTAATAACCCAGTCGGCTCCCAAGCTGGGATCCGGGGCTGTCGCTCCGGCATGAACCAAAACATCCCCAATAAGTTTTTGCAATCCATTGGCTCCAGTCACCAATGGGTTGTATATGGAATCATCGTATACCGATGGAATGAACTCGCTTGAGCTTGTTCGGAATCGGGTAGGCACGAGAATCGGGACAATGATCCTGTTTTGGCTCAGCAAATGAAAGTTTTTCAGGTCAAGTGCATAATCCAGGACCTGTTCTATGTTGGATTGAAGCATCTCCCGCTCTCCGACCTTGAACTCGAGGCAGAAGATCAATCCACGGAGCAGAAGAACGACATCGATTCGTTTCCCCAGTCGCGGAATATCGTACTCGAAGATCACTTGTCCATCTTCATCCTTCCACGGTTGCAGAACTTCCTGCATGATGTGAATCTCGTTGGCCCACGCTTCATTGGTTGTGGTAAGTGCAGCCCCGTGGTAATTGTTCACGAAACGTCCTAACAGCGCCTCGGGGGACAACTGCAGAAATTCGCGGATTGTGGAATTATATAGACATCGTGCCATACGAATCCATTCACAGGTTTAAACAGCCCACCATGACATAGAAAGGCTGTGCGTACTCAACTGGCAGGGAATTTAATCTAATTACTTGATCTTCAACTCCTGTAAAATAAAGGGAACTGTGTATGTTTCCCAAGCCAATTTTTTCGGATGCAGACCATCCG
The DNA here is from genome assembly GCF_900104655.1 of Millionella massiliensis. GTDB lineage: Bacteria > Bacteroidota > Bacteroidia > Bacteroidales > Rikenellaceae > Rikenella > Rikenella massiliensis. The sequence goes on from NZ_FNWD01000002.1 coordinate 588,176, forward strand.
GCACGTAGGTTCGGAAATGCTCTTCTCCCTGCTCCAGTACTTCGGTCCAATACGAATAATGATCGATAAGTTTCAACTTTCTTTTGCGCGCAATCTTGCGGTAGACATCATAATACTGCTCGATATTCGGGCGACTCTCCAGGTGCTCCCGAATCGGCATATTCATCACTTGCAGAACTATTTCACAATCGGGATAGCTCTCCTGTATGCGGTCAATCATGTATTCGACGTTGATACGGCAGGTCTCCACGGAGGTTTTATACGGGAGATAGGCATCGTTGATTCCGAATTCAATCAATACCATATCCGGTTGTTTCTCCAGCACCCGCGCATCCAGATTCTGCACGCCCCAAGTCGACCACATGCCGCTCTGAGCCGCATTAATCACCTCCACGGAATTCGGATACATTCGGTTGATGCTGTCCTGCAGCATGGCAGGCCATGTCAGGTCTCCGTCCGGCAGAGCACAGAGACTGGTCCCGTAAACGACAATCGTCTGTTTATCTCCGTTCTTGATTCGTTCAACTACGCTGTTCTGTGCCCAGGCCGACAACGCGAGGGGCAACGCCAGCAGCAGGAATACAATTCGTTTCATAGCAATAAATGGGGTTACTTTGGATTCTTTCCAACAAATATAGCGAAAACAACCGTCATACTGCCCCAAGCCTCCCTCCCCATACACCTAACCAAAGAACTGACAATTTCAGGCAATTATTTCGGCTGTTATTTTCCCATCGCTTATATGTACAGCCTTAGAACATCGGAACAAACATTTATAACAAGAGCCATATACCCTGAGGTGGTATATGGCTCTTGCCATTGAGTATGTATGAGTTCATGCTATTTAGAAAAACCGTCCCGATCGATACTGGAACTGTTTTTCTGCCTCAACAACGGCGACAGGTTTCAGTCTCAGAAAAGCATCATTGAAGCTGCCACCTGCCGGATCAATCAATCTGCAGGGTAAAGCCACCGCCCGGTGCCATATGTATTTTAATGGGCTGAGCGGCATTGACGGTAATCTGTTCCCGTTTATAGTCACGAGCCGCGCGATGAGCATTTACACCATCCTTGAAAAGGACAGCCTTGCGGTCACCGGCCGACAGGAACGAGAGGTCTACTTCAATGTCACGGGCCGTCCAGTTGTTCAATCCGCCCACGTACCACGTATTCCCCTTGCGTCGTGCCGTGATAATATATTCACCCATTTTACCATCCAGAATAATGGTTTCGTCCCACACTGTAGGAATCTGAGCAATGAACGAAGTCGATTCCTCCTCGCGCATATAATTGCTAGGCGAGTCGCAAAGCATATTGAGCGGCGACTCCAGAATAATATACAGGGCCAGTTGGTGACAGCGGGTACCCTGACTCATGGGTTCACTGTTGCTGGGGTAATAGTTTGCGCGTGTGGCATTGTGCATGGCCCCTTGCGTATAATCCATCGGGCCGGCCACCTGCCGGATAAACGGTATCATCACTTCGTAAGTAAGTTGATCGAAACCGGCCGGACGCCACTTGAGCTGTTCCATACCGTGAACTCCTTCGCAGTTCAGCACATTGGGATACGTACGATTCAGACCGGCAGGTTTGTGCGTTCCGTGCAGATCGAGAACGAGATGATACTTGGCACACATAGCGGCAGCACGATGGTTGAAGTCAGTCATGAGTTGGTCGTCACGATCCATGAAATCGACCTTGAACCCTTTGACTCCCATTTCGGAATAGTGGCGGCAGACATTTTCCATATCACGGTCGAAAGCGTAATAGCCTGCCCACAGAATAATCCCCACATTGCGTTCAGCAGCATAGTCGACCAACTCCTTCAGGTCGATCTCATCCACCACCTGCATCAGGTCGGCCTTCAGGTTGACGGCCCATCCCTCATCCAGAATGACATACTCTATGCCATACTTGGAGGCAAAGTCGATATACGCCTTATAGGTGGCGTTGTTTACTCCGGTTTGGAAATCCACCCCATACAGGTTCCAGTTGTTCCACCATTCCCAGGCTACTTTACCCGGTTTGATCCACGACAGATCGGCCACCTTGGAGGGTTCGGCCAACAGATAGCTCAGATTCGAGGCTGCCAGTTGGGCATCATTCGTGGCCACAACCGCAACGCGCCAGGGAAAGTTTCGCGGGCCGTCTACCTTGGCAATGTACCCTTCGCGTTCCTCCACTCTCATTTGCAGGTTATTATGTCCTCCCTGCTTCATCGTTTGGGGGTAGGGCGCCTGCACGCCGCTCAACGAATGCGTACCCCTGGCATTGGTCAGATACAGTCCGGGATAATTGTTCAGGTCGGTTTCCGTGATGCAGACTTTCACCTCGGGGGTCGCCTGAACTACCAACGGCAGGAACATCAGACGTTGTTTGTTGAGCTGCGATATCTTTTCCGTAGTGTATACATTCTCGAACGAATTGTGAAACTGGCTGTTGTAGTCTCCGTCCTCGCCGGACTGCACATAAGGAACGGTAGCATCGACGTCGGACGGAAAACGATAATCGACCTCCTCGCTGACAATGCAGAAAGGCTGCTTGGCGTGGTTGACGAATCGATAGGCAATCCCGTCATTATAAGCACGGAAAATAACGCTGTAATCACCCTTAAAGCGAAGGGTCAGTTCGTTGTAGTTATCCCGTATTTGCGAGGCCCGATAGAAGGGGGCTTCCACCTGCGCATCGTTGTTCTTTTCCGACGCTTTCGACAGACGCGCATTGTCGCCCCACACCTCTCCGTTGTCCAGACGGGCCGAGATGGGCGACGGAGCCAGGACTTGCTGTCCATTGCACAATATATCATACGTAAGTTTATCGCCTATGGTAATGGTAGATTTCAGTTTGTTGTCGGGCGACGCGAGTTGAAACTGTTTCTGAGCCTGCACGGAGAGTGCAAACAGGGCACAGCCACAGGTTAACCAAAGGTTAAGTCTCTTCATGGCGGTAGGGTAAAAAAGTTATTAAATGGGCTAGATGTTGATTTTCCATATAATTACAGGCAGACCGGAACTTTCTACGACTCCGAGTTTACCCGGATCACATACGCGACCTGTACACAATATATGAATTTTTCCCAGACATCTGCAAACACTTGAATATAAATTAAACAAACAGAGAAGGAAAATAACTCATCAAAATGTTATTTTTCAACCGTTTGTTCACACATACCCATATTGTACTTTATGCCCAAAACCTAACATTCTGCCTTTGCCTCAAAATGGTCTGATAGGGCAGTGCTGTCTCATAAGGAAGTAATTCTGTTCCAACCGCCTCAAAGTATTTCACCACCTCCCGGTAAGGCCACTGGCGCTTGCCCCCGTACCACAACGTACACAGACCGCACATAACCTCCGGCAAGCGCAGACCACGCAACCTAACCCTGTCCTCACGCACATTCCCTCATACCTGTCAATGAAAAACGCCCCGATACCCGGCAAACGGGTATCGGGGCGAGAAGCAACAGGTTCAGTCGGTTTATTGACACATCACTTCGATCGTGCCGGTTTTCAGACCTTCACTTTCGGCCTTTATGACGATTTTGCCCGTCTCGCCCTTTTTCGCCTTCACGATCACCAGCGCCAAACCATTGTATGCATGCCGCTCGTGGCTTTTGAAGGGGGTAAAGTCGATCGCATTACCGTTGTCGGTCGATACGATCTCACCGGCACCCTCCACCGAGAAGCGAATCAGCGGATGGGTCCGGGGGACCGTCTGATTGCGGTTGTCCTGTACGGCCACCGTGACAAAAATCAACTCCGAACCGTCAGCCGGAATCACCGAACGATCGGCCGATAGGGCCAGTCGGGTCGGTTTGCCCGTGGTGCGCACCTCGGCCTCGGACCATTTCTGGCCATCCTTGTATGAGACGACCTTCACCACACCCGGCTCATACTTCACGCTGTCCCATACCAGCCGGAAATCCTCGCCCGGGGTTTTCGTCTTGCGACCCTGGCTTTTGCCATTGACGAAAAGTTCAGCTTCGGTACCGGAGGTATAGACATGTACGGGCGTAATCTCACCCTTGCGTTCGGGCCAGTTCCAGTGCGGCAGGATGTGGGTCATCGGAAGGTCGGGACGCCAGTGCGACTGGTAGAGGTAATAGCGGTCTTTCGGGAAGCCGGCCAGGTCGATGATCCCGAAATAGCTGCTGCGCGAAGGGGGATTCTGTTTGGCCAGTGAATCCAGAATCGCCTCGAGTTCCTTTTTCTTGGCCGGGTCGTTACGGAAGTTGAGCAGGTTGGTCGCCGACGAATTGTAGGGGGTCGGTTCGCCCAGGTAGTCGAAACCGGTCCAGACATATTCGCCCAGCAGGTGGGGAAAGCGGGCCATCGTGCGGAACTGCACATCGGGAGCACACCCCCAGCCCGGCGACGCACGGTCGTACGAGGTAATCTGCCAATCCTGCATATCGGTACCGAAGAAATATTCGCCGCGCGAGGATACGCACGAAGAGGTTTCACTGCCGATGGTCGGCATGTTGGCGTAGCGCGGATCAGCATCCCAGCGGGCCTGCTGGCCGAAGAAGTAGTTGACCCCCATAATATCCAGTGCGGCAGCGGCTCCAGAGTTACGCCCGCCGTCCGGATCGTTGTACCCGTTCGAGACCGGTCGGGTAGGGTCGGCCTTGCGAACGATGTCCACCAAATGTTTGGTCAGGATCAGGTCCTGCTGTTCCATCACTTCGTTGCCGATGGACCAGATGAAGACCGACGGATGGTTTCGGTCGCGGCGCACCAGCGCCAGCAGATCCTTTTCGTGCCACTGTTCGAAGAGGCGATTGTAGTCATATTTGCGTTTACCGTTTCTCCAGGCATCGAAAGCCTCGTCCCATACCAGCAGTCCCATCTTGTCGGCCATCTCCAGCAGTTCGGGAGCGGGCGGGTTGTGGGAGGTACGGATCGAGTTGCAACCCATCTCCTGGAGCATTTTCAGCTGACGCACCAGGGCGCTTTTGTTGAAGGCGGCCCCGAGCGATCCCAGGTCGTGGTGGTTGCAGACACCTTTGATTTCGACCCGCCGACCATTCAACAGGAAACCGTTGCGAGCCGTAAATTCGATGGTACGGATACCGAACGGCGTGCGATAGGTGTCCATCACCTGTCCGTCGACTACGACCTGCGTTTCGGCCAGATAACGGTTCGGAGATTCAATGTCCCAGCGTTTGGGGTCGGCAATTTGAGCCGTCACGACGGTCGAAGCCGAACCACAGGCATGAATGTCGAGCGTTGTCGAGTTTTCGGCCACCTGTTTTCCCGGCACATCGTCCGCCCCGAGTTCGTAATAACGGGTGCGCAGTTCGGCCACGACCGGCATGGGCTGGAAGTTCTCGACCGAAATCTCGGTACGCACCTCGGCCGAACGGTCGGTAATCTCAGGGGTGGTGATATAGGTACCCCAGTGAGACACATGGACGGGGCGACAGCTCACCAGCCAGACGTGACGATAGATACCGGCTCCGCTGTACCAGCGCGACTCCCACTTTTCAGTGTCCAGCCGGACGGCCAGTACGTTCTCCTCGCCGGGTTTGATATAAGGGGTCAGGTCGAGCCGGAACGAAGTGTAGCCATAGGGCCATTCGCCGACATAGCGGCCGTTGAGCCAGATTTGAGCATTGGCCATGGCGCCGTCGAAATCGATGTAGGTGCGCTCGCCTTCGGCCGGATTGATCGTAAAGTGCTTCCGGTACCAACCAATACCCTGATAGGGAAGTTTGCCCGTTTCACCGGCGAGTTCAATCCGGAAAGGGCCATCGATGGCAAAATCGTGGGGCAGGTCGAGCTGCTGCCAGGCGGAGTCGACCGCCTCGGGTTTGAACAGTCCTGACGGCTCGGGCAGGGAAGTGCCGTCGGCCTGCAACCCGTAACGTGTGAACAACCACCCCTCATCGAAGGAGCGCACATTGGCATTCCCCATCCGGACGATCGGTGCGGAGGTCGTTTGCTGACCGTCAGCGGAGAAGGCCTGAAGGCTGAAAAACGCACATATCAGCGCCAGCCACGTTTTTCGAAAAACTGTCATGGATTTATGAGTTTGGTGTTAGTGTATTGACCGCATCAGAATGCGCAACATATTGACGCACGAGTCGTGTACACTGCTGATATTTAGCGAACTAATGCCATCGAGCTTTTAGTAAACAAATATCAAATGCACAACATCCATGCAATATTCATAAAATTTATCAAGAAATGCAAACGGACAGCCGGCGATTGGGCCACTGTGGGAAACCATTCATCAGCCCGGGATTAATCATAAAGGGATAATAAAAACGGCAGCTGAAAAACCTGTTTTCAACTGCCGTATCCTCCGTCAAAGAGTCCGCGGCTATAGTTTCTAATCTACTGCCAAACTAATATCCACGTGACGAGGAATAACTCGATCACTTTGATCATTTTCTACGGTTGATTCAAAGCATCGATAGATTCATCCATCCGGAAACACCCGTGCGTGTTCCCACGGATCAGAATTCACTCAACAACCGGGTCAACTGTCTGAAACGGGGCAGAATCTGCTCCTGATAAAAGGCAGCCCGATCGGCATCGGGTTCAAAACGTTTCTCGATCCGATGCAGTTGTGCAATACGGTCGTATCCCGACCAAAGCCCCGCGCCTTTGAGGGCCAGAGCTGCCGCACCCAACGATGCCGCCTCCTGATCGATGCAGGTTTTAACAATGGGCAGGTTATAAATGTCGGCAAAAAGCTGCATCCAGAAAGCACTTTTGGCCCCTCCCCCCACAATCAGCATGTCGCGCGTCACCGGCGCATAGGACTGCAACAAATCCAGCGCAATCCTGAGGTTCAGGGCAATCCCCTCCATGGCAGCCCTGATCAGATCGGCACGCGTATGCCCCAACTGCAGGCCGGCAAAGGCTCCGCATATGGTAGGCGAGGGTTCCAGCATCGACCCACCGGCCAGACTGGGATTAAAAAAGACCCCGTTGGCCCCCGCCACCGAACTCCCGGCCAACTCTCCCATCTGGTCGTAAGCATTACGCCCGGTCTCCTTTTCCTGTTGGAGCAGATCGGCACAGAGGGTGTCCCGAACCCAACGGAAGCTGTTTCCAGCGGAGAAGATACAGGTTGCCGAGGTATAAAGACCCGGAATGAGGTGAGCAAACACATAGGGTTTGCGCTCAAAATCGATCACCGGCGCATCGCCGATCGCGGCAATCCACGCCGAACTGCCCAGCGAGGTGTAGATCTCGCCCGCACGTATGCCGCCGGCTCCCAGCGCCATACAGGAGTTGTCGACCCCTCCGGCCATAACTTTGGTTCGGGGATTGAGTCCGGTTTCCCGGGCTGCCTCCTCGGTCAGCGTACCGACAACGGCATCGGAGGGGAGAATCTCCGGGAAAATGGAGGGATCCAACCCGGCAGCCTGGATATAGGCCGGTTCGTACTGCCAGGCACGCAGATCGAAAACGCCGCTCCCCGAAGCATACGATGCATCGGTACAAAGACGCCCCGTCAGCCGGTAGTTACAATAATCCTTCGTACCGATCACACGATCGATGGCCGCAAACATCTCGGGCTCGTGCGTCCGGTACCACATGATTTTGAACACCGAATAGCAGGCCGGCGGAAATCCGTTTCCGGTGCGTTCGTACCAGGCGCGGTAATCAGTCCGCGAGAAGAACTCTTCCGCCTCACGCACGGCCCGCTGGTCGGACCAGATCGGAGTGGTCCGACGCAACAGCTGCCCCTGCTTACCGATCGGCACAACGCCAAGGCTGTGGCCCGAAATGGCCAGCGAGACAATCTCATCAGGCGATACTCCCGACTTTTTCAACAGTTCGCGCGTGGAGCGGACCACAGCATTCCACCAGTCGTCCGGAGCCTGTTCCTGCCAGTCAGGCTGCGGGAAGTGGGTAGGGTAGGATATGAAAACCGACTCCAGAATTTCGCCCGCAGCCGAAAACAGGGAGGCTTTTATTCCCCCCGTACCCAGATCATAGGCAATTACCTTCGGGCCGTTCATAACCACCCCCGTTCTTCGGCCTCGCGCATGATGCCGAGCGCCGACTTATAACCGATTCCGAAACGCGACACTCCCATGTCACGCATCTTCAGCAGCGTATCCAACGAACGGACGCCGCCGGCCACTTTCAACGGGATGGTGTCACCCACAGCCGCCTTGATGACTTCAATGTGGTGTTCGGTGGTCGCACCGGCCCATCCGGTTCCGGTCTTGACAAACGCAGCCCCGGCATCGCGGATAATCTTCGACGCGGCAGTAATCTCCTCGTCGGTCAGCAACACCACCTCCATAATCACTTTCAACGGCAGGGGGCTGACCACCGCCTTGATTTGCTCAATCTCGGCCTTGACTTCGTCGAGCATGCCCGATTTGAGTTTACCGATGTTCAACACCATATCGACCTCGTCGCACCCTTTCTCCTTCATCTGCCGGGCCTCGAACAGTTTGGCTTCCAGCGTCTCGCCCCCCGACGGGAATCCGACAATACCGCCGATGCGCAGGTTCGGAATCTCGTTCCGGTAGGGCAGTATGCGATCGATCATGCCCGGCATGGAGAACACACAGATGAACGGGTATTTGGCGGTCGCCCGCAGAATATCTTCAATTTCGTTCCAGGTCGATTCAGCCCGTACCGCACTGATGTCGATCATGGATGCAATCTCTTTTATCGTCATTTTATCTTCTTGTTTTTAGATTATACCATTCAAAGATTCCGGATCGAAGTCACGCGGTTCGAGGCTCCCGGAATCAACCATGCCGAACCGGATGGCGACAGGAACCAAACAGATACCTTTTCCCTGCCCATGCCATCCGGATCCGGCAATTTGGAACCGCTACAACACCCGGCTCAGCACCTGGGCAATATCCTCCTGCGAAACCGGGGGGTTGCAGGCCAGATAGCCATCGCTGCCGAAGCTGACCTTCACCACATTTTGGACAATCAGCGGAATATCGGGCTGCGTTACCTTCATATCGGTCAGCGACAACGGGGTACCAATCCGTTTCAGGAATGCCCGGAAGGCTGCGATCCCCTCGCCAATCACCTCCTGCTGCGTCTTGCCGGCGGGCTGAACACCCATCACGTTCGTGGCAAAACGGACATAGATCTCCGGTTTGCGCGGTGCCATCACCTCCATCCAGGCCGGCATCAGGATCGACAGCGAAGCTCCGTGGGGCACCCGGTAGAGGGCCGTCAATACGTGACCCACCTGATGGATCGGGGTCCAGGCATCGCCCGGCGACGCCCAGCCGTTGATGGCGCAAGTTGCCGCCCACTGCAGGTGCGAACGAGCCGAGATGTTCTTCGGATCGGCCAGCACCTTGTCCACGTTATCAATGACCGTCCGCATCACCCCCTCCTGGAAGTAATGCTGCAGATCGCTGTCATCCTCACCGTTCAGATAGATCTCCAACACGTGTGAAATCGTATCGGCTGCGGCACAGGCCGTCTGGAACGGGGGCAGCGAAACGGTCAGTTCCGGGTCGATGATCGAGACTTTCGGATAGAGGCAGGGGGCCCAGATGTACGACTTTTCCTGCAAAGCCCGGTTGCTGACCACGGCACACAGGTTCATTTCGCTCCCCGTGGCCGGCAGCGTCGGAATCATCATGGTCGGCAGCGAACGTTCGGGCGGAACGGCCGACACCACACTGTGCCGGCTGTAGACCATATTCCAAAGGTCACCCTCGTAGTACACACCGGCAGCAATGGCCTTGGCGGCATCCATGGCACTCCCGCCACCGACACCGATCACCAGTTCAACCCCCTTCTCACGGCAAAAATCCGCACCGGCCGAAACGACCGTAATCTCCGGATTCTCTTCGATTTCATAGAAGGTAAAAACCGACAGACCTTCGGCGGCCAACAGCCGTTCGATGCGCTCCATCAGCGGCGCTAGAAAGGCCAGTTCCTTGTAAGAGACCAGACACACCTTTGTCCCCAGTTTGGCAGCCTCCTTGCCGCACCGTTCGACTTCGCCGGCTCCGAAAATCACACGGACCGGATTGTAATACTCAAAGTTTTTCATCTTGACTTACGATTTATCTTAAACTATTACTTTTCCATTTAGACTACTTCACATACCCCAGTTTCGAAGAGATTGCCATGGAAGCCTCCTGCAATTTGGCCGCCGTCGCCGGAAAATCAGCCTCACGCAGACGCCCCGACGGACCGGAGGTCCACAACGCCGCAATCAACATTCCGAACTGATTGTAGATTGGCGTAGCCACACAGTGTACACCCGCCATCTCCTCCTCGCGATCGACGGCATATCCCGCCGCACGCACCCGTTCGATCTCCTCGAGCATCGCCTCGCGCGAAGCGATGGTCCGCTCGTTATAGACCCGGAAATCGATGGTATCCAGCAACTGTTCCTGCTGGACGGGATCCTTCGTGCAGGCCAGGAACACCTTGCCAGGCGCCGAAGAGTGCAGGTCGAAACTGTTGCCTGCACGCAGCAGGAAGGTAAAGTTGTGTGAACCGATCACCTGTTCCAGCAGCACCACGCGGTTGTTGATCAGCACCCCCAGCATGACACTCTCACGGATCTCGTCCCGCAGAGCCTGCATCACCGGCAGGGCCAGTTCGACCAGGTTGGCTTCGCCCAGGGCCTTCAGCCCGAGGCACAGCAATTTCTTGGTCAGGTAGTAACGCGCGTTCGTCTCGTTTTTGTTCACGTAGCCCATCTGGTGCAGCGAACCCAGCAGCCGATAGATCGTCGTTTTCGATACCCCCATCGCCTGAGTCAGTTCCAGCATGGTGACCCCTTCCGGATACTGCGTCATGAGTTCCAACATATCGAATCCCTTTTTCAACATCGGAATCGTATAGTTAAATTCGGCCGTCATACTATTCTCTTGGTCCATGGTAGAAGTTTCAAATATGAATATTCGGTTTTGTATTTGCAAATGTATGAAATTTCTGATAAGATTGTCCTCCGTGATGCAAAATCCCCCGAAATTCGCTCCGAAGCACCGGAGAGGATGCCGCGATGAGCATTTGCAGAGGTCGCACAGCCCAACCGCCCCACATTCTCCGGACCGCATTTGATCCATAAGCAGAGAATCATTACTTTTACTGACCTAACATATAAACCCATCCGACTACACCCCATGAATTTATTGAAAACCGGTCTGCTACTCGCAGGCCTTGCCGTCGTATCGTCCCAGGAGGCTGCCGTCGCCAAAACCCGCTGGCAAATCGCTCCGGACAGCAGCATCGTTTGGAACATCGACAACTCAACACCCCATCAAGACCACATCGAAATGAGCGGGAAACGCGTATCGGTCGTCCTGCGCTACGGAGTGGACAGCGACGGAGCCTTCCGGCTCAACAAGAGTATGGTTTGGCCGTTGCTGCGGACCATTCCGAACAACACCCACGCCAGCCTGATGCGCCGCTACGACTGGAACCCGCTGAGCAGCGTGACCATCAACGGCCGCAGCCTCGACGGCGAAAAGGTCCGCTCCATCCGGATCAAAGGCGACCTGACCGTCGAAAGCCGCTTCGACCACGGCTCGTTCGGAACGTGGAAGCTCACCCGCCAATATTTCCCCTCGACGGATCAACCCGCGCTGGTCGAACGCTACCGGATCGTCAACACCGGCAACAGCTCGCTGGCCGTTGAAATTCCCGACGAACGGTTTACCGCCAGCACCGATCCGGCCCAGGGCGTCCAGGGGAGCTACACCATCGAAGGCCGCATCGACCGTTCCGGCTTCTTCACCCTCCAACCCGGCGATACGCTGCAATTCGCAGCCTCCCTCACGGCCCACACCGCCCAAAGTCCTTCGATCGAGCTGGACGCACGGGCCGAAAGCAGCAAACGCGCCGCAGCTGTCGATTTCTGGATGAGCCACCTGGTACTGGAGACCCCCGACCCGGTGATCGACCAGATGTTCGCCTTTTCGAAAATCCGAGCCTGTGAAAGCATCTACGAAACGCAGGGCGGCCCGATGCACGGTCCGGGCGGCGAATCCTACTACGCCGCCATCTGGGCCAACGACCAGGCCGAATATGTCAATCCCTACTTTCCCTTCACCGGCTACCAGTACGGCAACCAGTCGGCCCTCAACTCCTACCGTCACTTCGCCCGCTTCATGAACGACCGCTGGGAACCGATCCCCAGCTCCATCATCGCCGAGGGGCTCGACATCTGGAACGGAGCCGGCGACCGCGGCGATGCTGCCATGATTGCCTACGGAGCAGCACGCTACGTGTTGGCCCGCGGCGATGCCGAAGAGGCCGAGAGCCTGTGGCCGCTGATCACCTGGTGTCTGGAGTATTGCCACCGCAAACTGAACGCCGACGGGGTAGTGGACTCAGACACTGACGAACTCGAAAACCGTTTCCCGGCCGGCAGCGCCAACCTCTGCACCTCGACCCTCTACTACGATGCGCTGATTTCGGCAGCCTACCTGGCCGAAGAGTTAGACAAAGGCGCCAAAATTGCCCGCAGCTATCGCCAACAGGCCGAGACGCTCCGCCGAAACATCGAAAACTACTTCGGTGCCAAGGTCGAAGGATTCGATACCTACGCCTACTACAAAGGCAACGACGTCCTGCGTTCCTGGATCTGCATTCCGCTGGTAGCAGGCATCCACGAACGGGCCGAAGGCACCATTCAGGCTCTCTTCTCACCGCGTCTGTGGACCAAGAACGGTCTGCTGACGCAGGCCGGCAGCGAAACCTTCTGGGATCGCTCGACACTGTACGCCCTGCGCGGCGTATATGCAGCCGGCGCCACCGAGAAAGCGACCGACTACCTGCACCGTTACTCGACGACCCGTCTGCTGGGCGACCACGTGCCCTATGCGATCGAGGCTTGGCCCGAAGGCGAACAACGCCACCTTTCGGCCGAGAGTGGCCTCTACGGACGCATCATTACCGAGGGGCTGTTCGGCATCCGTCCGACCGGTTTCCGCACTTTCACCCTCACGCCGCGTCTGCCCCAGGCATGGGATCGCATGGCCCTGAAAAAGATCGGGGCATTCGGTTCGGAATTCGACATCACGGTCGAACGGGCCTCGGCCGGCAAACTGAAAATCACCGTTGCCGAAGACGGCAAACACCAAACCCATACCGTCACAGAGGGGTCGACGACTGAAATTCGATTGAAATAAATCCGCGACGCTCAACCCCATAAGCATTCCGGACACATTTCCTCCACAATTCCACAACAAAAAGAGGCTGTAATTCCACTTACAGCCTCTTTTTTATTGTACAACGCGCTTTCAGTCGGTCTTTCCGATTGCATTTCCACTCCGCAGCCCGAATTCCAACCATATCGGAGTATTGAATACAACGGCTTCACTCCGCTTCGCTCAACTTCCGCAGGACACGGCCACGAAACAACCACACCGTATACAAACAATCGTTTGAAACCACCCCTCACTTGCGTTCTAATTTTCGTCTTTACCCAAAAAGCATTCTGCGCCCCGGAAGGAACGTAATCCCCATAGGACCATACGCCGAATTATGGGTGTCAACAGGCAAACTCTCTTCCGATTCTTTCGGGTGCATTCCGACATTCCATTTCCGACAAGACAGCAAGGCTTTCACCCCGTCAAAAAGCAGGAGCGGGATAAACCGTTGGGTTCATCCCGCTCCTGCATATCATCCGAACCAGCCGTTACTGGACAAAGACCTCATCCATAAAGAGCCAGTTTTTCTGCCCGGCCCCCTTCATTCCGGAAGGCGTTACACCGTTCACCCCGACCACACGCACATAACGGGCCTCGAAATCGCCTCGCACGGTGAACGGGCACCGAACTTCAGCCACCTCTCTCATCTCTTCCGGCCGTTCGACACGCCCCACCTCGGTGAAATTCGTTCCGTCGTCCGAGAGGCTCACGGTCACTGCCTCGGGCAGGTAGATCCACGAGCTGGCAGCCTGCAGGAACGATCCGGTCACCTCCGAAAACTTCGTTTTCTCGCCCAGATCGATCACCACGTCGAAATCCTGTCCGTTGCATCCCTGATAACGCCCGCTGCGGGCATCCAGCGAACCGGTCAACCCGTCCACCAGCGTAATCGGTGTACCTTTATATGCCGAGCCCAGCTTCGTGTGATAGATCACCCGTTTGCCGGCTGCCTTGTGCCATCCGATACGCTGTTCGGTCACTGCTTTGGAGAATCTACGGCCATCCTTGCCCGCAATGGCCCGCACGGTCATGGTCGAGTCGATGCGGATCGTTTCGCAGTACACCGGCGACTCCATCGTCGGTTCGCTGCCGTCGAGGGTATAATGCACCTCGCCCCGAAACAGATCGGTGGTCAGCGTCATGAAAAAGGCACCTTCGACCGAATCGTAAACCGTGGAGACAACGATCCGATCGGCCCCCGGGTGGAAATTGGCACCCATCGCCCGATAACGATCGTTCTGGGTTTCGAGACGGGTCGCGAAATCCTCGTAATCGCGGCTCTCGCGCGGTGACCACACCACCTCGGAGAGGGCTGCCATACGCGGCAGCACCATGTATTCGACATGCTTCCCGTCCGGAATGTGCTCACACCACACGTTGGCCTGCGCGCCGAGAATATGCCGGGCCTCTTCGGCCGACAGTGCCGCAGGCACCGGTTCGTAGCTATATACGTGCTGGGTGGTGGAGAGTCCTCCGGCCGCACGCGGTTCGACCTGCGGGTCGTTCTGGTAAAAATCGAAGTAGAGGTAACTGTCCGGCGTCATCACCACATCGTGCCCCATCTGAGCAGCCCGAATGCCGCCTGTTTCACCGCGCCAGCTCATCACCGTGGCATTCGGCGCCAATCCGCCCTGCAAAATCTCGTCCCAGCCGATGATGCGTTTCCCCTTGGAATTGATATACTCCTCCATCCGGCGCATGAAGTAGCTCTGCAACTCGTGGGTATCCTTCAGTCCCAACTCCTTCATCCGTTTCTGACATTTGGGACACTGCGACCAGAACTTCATATCCACTTCGTCACCTCCGACATGGATATAGGGTGCATTCGGGAAAAGCTCGACCACCTCGTCAATCACCCCTTGCAGGAAGAGGAACGAGGAGTCGTTGCCAGCACAGAAACAGGTGGCCAGGTCGTCCGGGAAATAACCTCCGGGGGTAACGAACTGCTCCTTACCCAGGCACGAAAGTGATGGATAAGCGGCAAACACTTCGCTCGAGTGTCCCGGCATTTCGATCTCCGGAATAACGGTCACGCCGCGCGCCTCGGCATACTTCACCACGTCGCGCACTTCGTCCTGCGTATAAAAACCGCCA
Organism: Millionella massiliensis; assembly: GCF_900104655.1. Lineage (GTDB taxonomy): Bacteria > Bacteroidota > Bacteroidia > Bacteroidales > Rikenellaceae > Rikenella > Rikenella massiliensis. The sequence continues at coordinate 603,390 of NZ_FNWD01000002.1, forward strand.
TACGTAGCCTTTTCGCCGGGCATGGGCGGCCGGTTGGTATCCCAGCCGTCGGCTTCGCGATCGACACGCCAGGCCGACTTTTCGGTCAGCAGCGGGTACTTTTTGATCTCCAGGCGCCACCCCTGATCGTCGGTCAGGTGCCAGTGGAAGCGGTTGAATTTGTGCATGGCCAGCAGATCGATGTAGCGTTTGACAAATTCGACCGGGAAGAAGTGGCGGCTCACGTCGAGGTGCATGCCGCGCCATCCGAAACGGGGATAGTCTTCGACCGTCACGGCCGGAATCTCATAGGCACCCGCTCCGTTATCCCGCCCACTGTACACCTCGGTCGGCAGCAGTTGCAGGATCGTCTGAAGGGCATAAAAAACGCCATTATAATCGTTGGCCCGGACCGTCACCGCATCGGGGGTCACCTCGAGCGTATAGCCTTCGGCATGCCACCCGGTGGTGTCAGCGGGACGCTCCAGCCGGATCGCTTCGGAGGAGGCGACCGACGTCAGTTCCAGCGTGGTTCCGACCGCAGCACCGAGTGTTTCGGCCATCACCTCTCCCGCACGGGCCAGAATCGAGTCCCCTTTCGGATAGGTCACAACCGTGGACTTGTCGAGCGTAAAGCACTCCTCGCCAGTGGTCATGTGAACCGGCACCGGAATAATAGCGATGGTTTCGGCTCTGCGTCCGCCGGAACATGCCGTCAGCAGCGCCGCAACCGATAAAATCAACAGGGTCCTTTTCATCGCGTGTATAGTTAAAGATTTACATTTCGATACCACGGCCGCCCCTCCGGACCTGATAAAATCCAGGACGACCATTCATTACAGCAACCGATTAAAACGGCGGTTCGCTTTCGAATCCGCTCGAAGCAGCACCCATCGCCCCTCCAAAGGGATCCCGCGCCGCTGTTTCGGCCGTAGCGACCCGTCCGGCCGAGTCAAAATCGCTGTCGAAACCGCTCGACACAATAGTGCTGTATCCGTTGGGATCGTTCGCCGCCACGCTGCCGAAACCGGTATCGTCCCAATCGACAAATTTCGCCTGTTCGCTGCGGAAACGAAGCTTGATCGTATCGACCGCCCCGTTACGGTGCTTGGCCACGATGATCTCGGCCAGCCCCTGCGTCGGCTGGCCGTCTTCGTCCATTGTCATGCCGTAATACTCGGGACGGTGGATGAAGGCCACAATGTCGGCATCCTGTTCGATGGCCCCCGACTCACGCAGGTCGGAGAGCTGGGGACGTTTCGTTCCGCCGCGCGCCTCAACGTTACGGCTCAACTGCGACAGGGCCAGAATCGGCACGTCCAACTCTTTGGCAATTGCCTTGAGCGTTCGCGAGATGGTGGCCACCTCCTGTTCGCGGTTTCCGCGCGTGTCGGTCGTGCCGACGGTCATCAGCTGCAGGTAGTCGATAATCACCAGCTCGATGTTGTGCTGCGCCTTGAGGCGTCGAACCTTCGACCGGAACTCGTAGATCGAGAGGGCAGGGGTGTCGTCGATAAACATCGGAGCGGCCGCCAGCGGTTTGATGGCGTTTTCGAGGTGTTTCCACTCGTCGGGCGAGAGACGGCCGTTCTTGATATTGTGCGAGTCGAGGCCCGATTCGCCGATAATCAGACGGGTCATCAGCTGCACGGCGCTCATTTCGAGCGAGAAGATGGCCACGGCTTTCTGATAGTCGACCGCAATGTTGCGGGCCATGGTCAGCACGAAGGCGGTTTTCCCCATCGCCGGACGCGCCGCGATAATCACCAGGTCGGAGGGCTGCCAACCGAGGGTCAGCCGGTCGAGGTCGGTAAATCCGCTCGGAATACCGCTCAGTCCGTCAGGTTTCTGCGAAGCCTCCTCGATCTTCTGGATCGCCTTGCTGACAATGTCGCGGGCACTCTGGACGTCGCGCCGGATGTTCCCTTCGGCAATCACGAAGATGGCCTGCTCGGCCTGGTTGATGAGTTCTTCGACGTCGATCGAGTCGTCGAACGACTGCTTCTGAATCTCGGTCGAGGCGGCAATCAACTGACGCTGGACGTATTTCTGCGCCACGATCTTGGCGTGGAACTCCAGGTGGGCGGCCGAACCCACTTTCTGGGTCAGTTCGGCCAGGTAGGCCGGTCCGCCGACCATGGCCAGCTGCCCCTTTTTCTGCAACTGCTGACCGACGGTGTAGAGGTCGATGGGTTCGATGCGTGCCGAAAGGTCGAGAATGGCCTGATAGATAATCTGATGGGCCTCACGATAGAACGATTCGGGGACCAGAATCTCCTGAATCCCCAAGATGGCATGTTTTTCGAGCATCAGCGCCCCGAGCACGGCCTCTTCGAGTTCGACGGCCTGCGGCGGAGTGACGCCCATCTGCTGGCTCACGGCCGTTATCTCCTGCGTCTTCTGACGTCGGGTGGCTATTTTCTTGGCTTCCGGGTCTTGTTTGTATTCTGCCATGGTCTTTCGTGTCGTCGTTTGGGACCCGACGCCGAACGGCTGCCGTCGGCTGCGGGCTTCTTATACCAGAAAAAGTAGGCCTTCTGCCGCTCTTTCTCTTCACGGGTGCGGGCTACGTAGAGTTTTTCGCCGGTGTAGGGATTCATCCCCGTGTAGAACATCACCGAGCTGAGCGTCATGGGGGTCGGCGTGAGGTCCTGGACCTGTTCGAGGCGGAAGTGAAGCCGCCGCGTAATCTCGGCCAGTTGTTTCATGTCGGCTTCGGTGCACCCCGGATGGCTCGATATGAAGTAGGGGATCAGCTGGTAGGGCAGTCCTTCGCGCGAGCAAATGTTCCGAAACCGCTCGTTCAGTTGTTCGAACAACCGGAACGAGGGCTTCCGCATCAGGGTGAGCACCCGGTCGGAGGTGTGCTCCGGAGCTACCTTGAGCCGCCCGCTGGTGTGGTATTTGACCACTTCGTCCAGGTAGGGCGAGTCGTCGAACAGGTCGTAACGGATACCGCTCCCGATATAGGCGTGCCGAATTCCCTTCATGCCCCGGATCTTGCGGTAAAGCTCCAGCAGAGGACGGTGGTCGTTGTTCAAATTTGGACAAACTTTCGGGAATATGCAAGAGGGTCGGCTGCACTTGGCACACGCAGTCCGATTACGTCCCGCCATTCGGTACATGTTGGCCGACGGGCCGCCAATGTCGGAGAGATTGCCGCGAAAATCGGCCATCTGCGTAATCTGTTCCACTTCACGCAGGATGGAGGCTTCGCTGCGGGAGCTGATAAACTTGCCCTGATGGGCCGAAATGGTACAGAAGCTGCACCCGCCGAAGCACCCTCGGTGCATATTAACCGAGTGTTTGATCATTTCATAAGCGCTGATCGCCCCCTTGCCGTTGTAACGCGGATGGGGCAGACGGGTGTAGGGCAAATCGAAACTATGGTCGATTTCGGCCTCCGTCAAATAGGGGTAGGGTGGATTGACCACCACGTAGCGGTCGCCGGTCTTCTCGACCAGCACCTGTGCTTCGATCTTATTGGATTCTGTTTCGATGCGGGTGAAATTCTCGCCGAACTTTTCGGGCGACTCCACACACTCCTCGTAGGAGTGGAGGAGAAGTGCCCCCTCGGGGACCCGGTCTGACAGGTAGGCCACCTGCCCCAGTCGGGACAACCGTTTGAGGTTAAATCCATTATGAAGCGTCCGTGCAATTTCGACAATCACGCGGTCGCCCATGCCGTAGGTCAGCAGGTCGGCACCGCTCTCGACCAGAAACGACGGCCGTAAGCGGTCCTGCCAGTAGTCGTAGTGGGTCAGTCGCCGCAGCGAGGCTTCGATACCGCCCACAATCACCGGAACCCCGGGATACAGCTGTTTCAGAATCCGGGTATATACAATCGTCGGATAGTCGGGTCGTTGTCCGGCCCGGCCTCCGGGAGTATAGGCATCGTCGGAACGCAACCGCCGCGTGGCGGTATAGTGGTTAACCATCGAATCCATCGCTCCGGCCGTAACTCCGAAAAAGAGGCGCGGTTTGCCGAGTTTGCGGAAGTCCCGCAGATCGTCACGCCAGTTGGGCTGGGGCACGATCGCCACACGATACCCCTCGGCCTCGAGCAGCCGACCGATAACGGCGGCCCCGAAAGCGGGGTGATCGACATAGGCATCACCCGAGAAGAGGATCACATCCAGTTCCTCCCAGCCACGTGCGGCGACCTCTTTGGCCGACGTCGGCAGAAAACGATTCGTAGAATGAATATCGGACATGCTCACAGCACTTTCATTTTCCGGTTGCACGCATATCGGATTCGGGCATTAGCAGCGACGAATCGCCGTAGCTCAGGAATCGGAATCCGTGCTCCAGCGCATACTTGTAGACCTCCCGCCAACGATCGCCGATCAGAGCCGACACCAGCAGCAACAGGGTGCTCTGGGGCTGGTGGAAGTTGGTGATCAACCCGCGGAGCGTACGCCACCGGTAGCCCGGCGTAATCATGATCTCCGTGGCCGAATGAAGCCGGGTCATCCCCTGTGCCCGCATCCATGCCGCCAAGGCTGTCAGCGGCGACGGGGCATTCTCGGCCGTCGCCCCGTTCCGGTAGGCTTCCCACTGTCCGATAGTGCACTCCGGTTCGGCATCTCCGCCGAGCAGCACCCGTTCACCCAGCACGGCCAGCGACTCCAGCGTCCGCACGGAGGTCGTCCCGACGGCCACGATCCGTCCGGCATCGGCGGCTGCGGCCAGCCGCTCCAGCGTATCCAGTTCGACCTGGAAAAACTCCGTGTGCATGTGGTGATTCCGCGCATCCTTTTCCTTCACGGGCAGGAAGGTACCCGCCCCCACGTGGAGCGTCACCTCGGCCGTCTCGAAACCACGCTCGGGCAAGGAAGCGATGATCTCCGGCGTGAAATGGAGACCTGCTGTCGGCGCCGCCACCGATCCTTCCCACCGGGAATAGACCGTCTGATAACGCACCGTATCGATCTCCTCGCTCTCGCGACACAGGTAGGGCGGAATAGGCGTACGGCCCAACAGTTCCAGCAACTGTCCGAAAGTATGTTCCGAACTCCACGCGAAACGGATCACATCGCCCGCGGGGAGCCGTTCGGCCGACAACACCCCTCCGTCGTATTCGATCTGCAACGGGCCCTCTTTCCACTTTTTGGAATTCCCCACAATGCAGTGCCACTGGCAACTGCCCGTCACGGCAAACGCCCGCTCGTAATCGGCCGGTTCATGGGGTTCGAGGCAGAATATTTCGATTCGCGCCCCGGTCGCCTTATGAAACAACAGGCGTGCCCGGATCACCTTCGTATTGTTGAACACGACCATCGCACCGGCCGGCAGATAGTCGGCCACGTTTCGGAAAACGCTCTCACCGATGGTTCCGTCGCGGAACAGCAGCAGTTTGGACGCGGCCCGATCCTCCAGCGGAAAACGGGCGATCCGCTCGTCAGGCAACGGGTAGTCGAATTCCGTAATGTCTATTGCCTTCTCCATCAAAAACAGTTAAATTTGCGCAAATTTAACGATAAACAATGATTAAAGCAGGCAGCCGAGTGAAATTCATCTCCGACACAGGCGTCGGCATCGTTCGCTCCATCAAGGGCAACATCGCCTATGTCGAAGTGGAAGACGGATTCGAAATTCCGGCACTCATCAGCGATATAGTGGAAGTGGAGATCGAGGAAGAGAATGCGGCCATCGTCAAGATCGGCCCCAGCGATCCCAAACCTTCGGCCGGAGGCGCCGCCTCCGCCACCGCACCGGCCGGTTCCCCGCGAAAGCAGAAAGCCACCGTGCGCGGACTGAACAACTACGGCCGGGTGACGCTGGCCGACGACTACGAAGACGACGAACCGATCGACCTGTCGAAACTGCGCCGTTCGTTCGCCAAGAGCGCCGAGGAGCAGGTCGACCGCACCCCCGCCGCCCCCGAAAAGGCACCGTGGGAAGTGACCGACTACCAGGTTAAACTGCTCTTCGTACCGGCTCCCGACACCGACAAACCGGCCGAAACGGCCGACCTCGAAGCATGGCTGGTCAACGACAGCAGCTACACGCTCTTTTTCAACATCGCCCGCCGCGAACAACGCGCCGCAGGGGCCTACGTGCGGACCATCGAAAGCGGTACGCTGAACGCCGATTCCAAACAGAAAATCAAGCTCTACCGCCGCGCCGAACTGGCCGAAATATCGACCCTGCACATCAGTCTGCTGCCCTATAAGCCGACCGCATTCGTTCCGAGAGCCGTCGAAGCGTTCGACCTGGAGCTCCACCCGCTGAAATTCGTACGGGCCTCTAATTTTACCGAAAACGACTACTTCGACGCACCGGCGTTGGAGTTCATTCTGGCCTCCTCGGACGAACTCTCCGACAACGCCGCTCCGGTCATTCCGGCCACACCGGCCAAACCGGCAGCCCCGAAACCTGCTCCGGCCCACAAACGTTCGACCCGCGACGAAGAGGTGGTTGACCTTCACGCCGAAGCCATCCTCGACTCGACCGAAGGCATGAGTTCGGGCGAAATCCTGCAGGCACAACTGGCCCGTTTCACAGTCGCCCTCGACGGCGCCGTCAAAAGCGGTCACCAGAAACGGATCGTCTTCATCCACGGCGTCGGAAAAGGCAAACTGCGCTACGAGATCGAAAAACTGCTCAAACGCAACTACGCGCGTCTGCGTTATCAGGATGCCTCGTTCGCCGAATACGGCTACGGAGCGATCATGGTATTTTTGAAATAACGTTTCACCGCCACCGACCTCACCCAGTATGCCTGAAGCAGACAAGCAGTGGATCGCCGCATGCGGGCTCTATTGCGGCACGTGCCGAGCGTTTCTGAAACATAAATGTCCTGGATGCTCCTCGCCCCGAAAAGAGGCGAAGTGGTGCAGCCTGCGGAACTGCTGCCGGCAACGCGACATTCTCAGTTGCGCCGAATGCACCGAATACGGAGGTAACGCTCCGAAGACACTCCGGGATTGCAGGAAGTTCAATAACACGATGGGTAAAATCTTCGGTCTGATCTTCCGTTCCGACCGTTTCGGCTGCATTGACCGCATCCGCGAAGTCGGGGCCGAAACTTTTGCCCGCGAGATGGCCGAGAGCGGCAGTTACAACCGTCCGGCCAACCGCAAATAGCACCGATACACCGGTCCGAACGCTCCTCCTTTGTGCCATCGGCCCGCCAGTCGACACAAAACCGGGCAAGAGCAAGAACAGAGCGGGGGAGCATACCGGGCAGGTACAGACGTTTCGAGGCAGCCTTACCGAGAAACGCACAACGATATACTGAAGAGAAATACAAGCAAGGGGGCTCTGCCGCTGCTCCCGGCGCCCACGGGCGAACCGGGAGGGGAGGAAAGTCCGGGCAACACAGGGCACCGCACTGGTGAAACTGCCAGACGGGCGTAAGTTCGTGCCACCGTAACAGAGAACAACCGCCGCAGCTGAGCGCCTCGCCCTCCACGGGTGAGACCGGCCAGGCAAGGGTGCAAAGGTGGTGTAAGAGACCACCGGTGCCGGCAGCAATGTCGGCAGCCGTACGGACTGCGGGTTGCAAGACCATGTACACCGATGCTGCTCTGCGCAAGGGTTTCGATCCGGGCGCGAGGCTGAAGGGCGGCCCGTCCGAGTCGGGGGGTAGGTTGCTGACGATCCGTCGGGAGACCGTCGGGCTGGATAAATGGCAGAGGCTTGAAGGGGGGGACAGGTTGTTTCGGTTCTCCGGAGCAGGAATGACACCCCTCGAAAAGTACAGAACCCGGCTTATACCCTTTGCTTGTTCCCATCAACGCGGGGTTGCAATCGAAAATTGCAACCCCGTTTTTTTACTTTCTCCTCACCACCTTGCGCGATTGCAAAGATATTCGTACCTTGCTCCCGAAAACCATACCCTTTGATATAACAAACCAGACAAGACAATATTGATACATACATAAGAAGCGTTAGCTTTTCTTCTTGCTTTCCGAAACTTCGACACTTTCCCAAAAGCAACCAAGAGTAAAGCGGTAACGCTCACGTGGTGACACGTGGGCTTTACTTATTTGGTTGCACAGGTAGTCGAAGACCTCGGAAAGCAAATAAGATTCAAAGCCCACGCTTTTTGTTTGTAATCAGCGACTTCATTTTTCCACCAAACAAACAAAACACCATGAAAAAACTATTCGTATGGCTCAGTCTCGGGCTCACGCTGCTCAGCAGCTGCAACGACAAAAGCAAGGACACCCCTTCACTGATTACCGACCCCGTTTTACCACCCGTTACGGAAGAGTTCACCCCCGGGACAAGCGTCACAATCAGCGGTACCGGTTTCACTGCCTCAGACGAGATCTGGCTCCGTCTGCCGGTCAAAGCGACCGGAGGAGATATCCAGGCCACCATCACCTCGCAGACCTCCACGCAGATCACCTTTACAGTTCCGGAGGGCGTAACACCGGGAGAATATACCCTGATCCTCAAACGCGGCAGCGAAGAGATGCAACTCGGCGCCATCACCATCGGCGAGAGCAGCAGCGTGACCGATGCCAAGCTCTACGGACTGGGACCCGACGGAGTATACGGTATCGACAAGCAGACATACGCGCTCAACACGTTGGTCGAAACCGGCAACTGCAGTTTCAGCGGACGCAACGTGTATGACGCTTCGAAAAACACGATTTACAGCATCGAATGGGACGAAGAGTCAGCATCACAGGACGACGGTGACAAGTATGTCACGAAAAGCTGGCTGGGAATCCTTAATCTGAACGCCAACACCTACACCCGGCTCGATTTGCCCGACGACATCGACTTTTTTGTCCACTTGCAGGACGGTCAGCCGACCCTGCTGGCGCAACCGGACGAAAACGACGACCACATCCGAATCTACACGATCAATCTAGCCACGGGAGCGCTGACCGAGACCCTCGACCTGGGCTCGTGGAAAAGTGCTTTCGAGGTATCGGGCGACTATTCATTCCAAATTCTGGGGAGCTACCTCAAAGGACAATCGATCTATATGGCCGTCTCCATCACCGAACAACAGACCTATCAATCTGAATACCGCTACCTGGCTCTCGACCTGAGTTCACCCGCCATCATCCCCGGCGACACGATACAAAGTGACAATACGGAGAGCGACATCTATTTCTTTGAACGGCAGGGACAACTGTACACCACCCTCACCGTACATACCGGGACGGACGGTTCCGCTCCCTATTTCAGCCGCATCCAGCTTTTCGATCCGGCCAACCTTACCGTAACCGAAACGTTCTGTACATTGGAAGAGATGGACTGCTATGCCCCGCAGTACGATGCAGCCACCGACCGGCTCTACTGGCCGAGCTACTGGGAAAACGTCGAAGAAGGTACGGAAGACGTGACAACCCGTACCGACCTGTACGGTTTGGATTTTACCACCCGCACAGCCACTAAAATATACACCTGGGATGAGACAATCTGGGATTTGGTGCTTGCATATTAACGAAAGCTGACCGCAATTAACAGAGAAGGGATGGCACGATTGCCATCCCTTCTCTGTTTCTGGGGTTCGATACGTTAGAACTGAGATAGCATCGGGTAGTCCAGCGAGAAGTGCAACCCGACACTCTCTTTCATCTGCTGCGCCTGCTTGATGATCAGATACCCGACTGCGATCATGTTTCGCAGTTCGCACAGGTTTTTCGACAGCGTCGAACGCTTGTAGAGGTGCTCGGTCTCTTCGTAGATGATCTGCAGACGGTGCATGGCCCGTTCCAGACGGATGTTCGACCGCACGATCCCCACATAGTTCGACATAATCTGCTGCACCTCCTTGACACTCTGGGTAATCAGCACCATCTCTTCGGGATGTGAGGTGCCCTTGTAGTCCCAGTCGGGCAGCCCGTCCTGCCAGGTCAGGTTGTCGATCACCGACAGTGAATGCCGTGCAGCCTGCTCGGCATAGACCACAGCCTCGATCAGTGAATTGGATGCCAGACGATTGGCACCGTGCAGACCGGTCGAAGCCGTTTCCCCGATGGCATAGAGTCGCTTGATGGAGGTTTCACCGTTCATGTCCACCTTCACCCCGCCGCAGCAGTAGTGGGCCGCCGGAACCACCGGTATGAAATCTTTCGTAATGTCGATCCCGATCGACAGACACTTCTTGTTGATGTTCGGGAAATGGTCGCGTGTCAGTTCCGGATCCTTATGGGTCACGTCAAGATAGACATACTCTTCGCCGCGCAGCTTCAGTTCATGGTCGATGCTGCGTGCCACCACGTCACGCGGCGCCAGCGACCCCATCGGATGGTACTTCTGCATGAACTCTTTTCCATCCTGGGTCCGAAGAATAGCACCGAATCCGCGGATGGCCTCAGAAATCAGGAACGAAGGCCGTTCGCCCGGATTGTAGAGCGAAGTGGGGTGGAACTGGATAAACTCCATATTCTCGATAATCCCTTTGGCACGGTGAACGAGGGCGATGCCGTCACCGGTCGCACCGGCCGGATTGGTCGTGGTATGGTAAACGTTCCCGGTACCGCCCGTCGCCAGGACGGTAACTTTGGCCCGCACGGTAAACACCTCCTGTGTGTCGAGTTTCAGGATATAGGCACCGTAGCATTCGGTTCCGGGAATCGACCGTTTGACGAGTTTGCCCAAATGGTGCTGCGTAAGCAGGTCGACTGCAAAGTGGCGTTCCAGAATTTCGATATTGGGATGTTCGCGTACCCGGTCGATCAGTCGGTTTTCGACCTCGGCTCCCGTGTAATCTTTATGGTGGAGAATTCGGTGATGGGTATGGCCACCTTCACGCGCCAATTCATAACGGCTGCCGTCTGCGACCCGGTCGAAATCGACGCCCCAGGCTATCAGCTGTCGGATCTGGGCAGGAGCGTTACGGACAACCAATTCCACGACTTCGCGGTTGTTTTTGTGCGAGCCGCAGATCATCGTATCTTCGATATGCTGTTCGAAGTCATCGGGTTCATAGGTTACACTGGCGATACCGCCCTGTGCATGATAGGTATTGGCGTCGTCCAGGCGACTTTTCGTCACCAACAGCACCCGGCCATGGTCGGCCACCTTCAGGGCAAAACTGAGTCCTGCGATACCGGAGCCGATCACCAAAAAGTCACAATCTCTGTTCATTAGATTTATGCTGGGTAAGATGTTCTGAAATTGAATGAGTAAAGTTACACACAAATTCTGAAAATCGGTCGATATTTTTCAGATAATCTTCCGTCGGCCGTGAGTTTCTGTATGTGAGATAACTATTTTTGCGGGAGATTTTTTCACCGTATGACGACCTTAAATCCACACTGCAACACCTCGGAACGGCCCGCCGCGCGACGCCGTTCATCAAGCCATCTGGTACTTGGCTCGCTCGTCAGTCTTCTGACCCTTCTCCCGTCCCTGAAGGCCTCCGCCCAATGGAGTGTCGGACTGAACGGCGGTTACGCCCGCAACATTCTCACAACCAGCCAGGAGTATGCCGACGAACAACGCTACGAACCGCACAACGGCTTTACGATCGGCATTCCGGTTCAGTACGACTTTCGTTCGTGGTTCGGTCTGCGTGCCGAACTCAGTTTTGTGCAAAAAGGGCAGTCCTCCTACCGAACGGGATATTACGAAGGGATCTACACCGATACACGCAACAACTACCTGCAACTGCCCGTGATGGCGCACTTTTCGTTCGGGGGCGAGCGTCTGAGGGGGTTCCTCCACCTGGGCGGTTATGTCGGCTACTGGCTCTCCAGCCACCGACAGGGAGTTACGGCCGTACTGATGGGTTCCAACCCCGAGACCGGAGACCTGCCGTATCCGTTTGACGAAAAAGTTCCGTTCGATTCACGCCGCGACAACCGTTTCGAAGCCGGATTGGCCGGCGGGATCGGTCTCTACTACCGCATAACGCCCCGCATCCGCATCGAAGCCGAAGGGCGGTGCTATTATGCGCTGACCGACATGCAGAAAAACTACATGAAATTCCTGATCCCACGCTACAACACGACCTTCACAACGCAAATCGGATGTGTCATTACCCTGGGTAAACTCAACAAGTAAACTTGCCATGAAACACATATATCGCCTGATTCTTGTCGCCACCGTCATCACCCTGACATCGGTATCGTGCCGGCGTCAGTCGCCCGAACTCACCAACCCAAACGAGATACGGGTAAACACCGGAACCCCCTCGCAAGTTTTCCTCGCCTTCTGGCAGGGGATGAACAACTCGTACGGCTTTTGGGATATCGACCCCACAGACTGGGACGCCGTGTATGACCACTACCTGCCTGTATTCAAACGTCTGGATACCGAGCTGGCCGAACTGCCCACCACCGAAGATCGCATGAACCGTCTCCAAGAGGTGTACACCGAAATGTGCAAAGAGCTGATCGACCACCACCTGACCATCACCTTCTATCCGGAGACCGACTCGGCCTTTCGCATTTCGCCCGGCATGCTGGAAGCCCAGAGCCGTGATTATGCCCACCAAAAGCAACTGATCAACAACACGCTGCGCACGGTGTACGAGGCCAACAAGCAGGCCGGCCGCATCACGGACGACGTGGTAGGAATCTACAATGACCCTTCGGGCGAAAACTCCATACTGGCCATCTCATATCGAATAGACGGAGTTATATATCTGCATTTTACCTCTTTTTCATTTACGGGCGCCATCGAAAACAACCCGGGTAATCCGGCCGAAGAGGCCCTACGCAACTTCCAGCGGCTGATCCTCGAGACTCCTGACATCCGGGGCGTTATCATCGACGTGCGCGACAACGGCGGAGGCTACCTGGACGACATGAACGAATTACTCGCCTACATGATTGACTCCCCGCTGCACTTTGCCTACACGCGGGTCAAAAGCGGTCTGGGACGTTTGGACTACGATCCCTGGGTACCCGCCACGGTAGATCCCGCACCCCGACACCGTAAAATAGAAGCTCCGATCGTGGTACTGACCAACCTCTATTCGGTCAGCATGTCCGAACTGACAGCCATGGCCGTTTCGGCCCTGCCCAACGGATGCGTCATCGGCGAACGCAGCTTCGGCGGCACGGGTCCGCTGACCGGCGACTTCCTCTATTCCTATAATGGTTCCGTCTCCAACGCGGCGGTCAACATCTACTGCGCCACGGCCATGACCAAAGATATTCATGGCGAGATTCATGAAGGAGTCGGCATCGTACCGGACATCGAGGTACTGCAGGATGCGACCATGGAGGCCCAGTTGGCCAACGGCGTCGACCTGCAACTGGAACGGGCCCTGGAGTACATCCGCACGGGGAAATAACCCGTCCGGACACCCGTTTCCGACTGGCAGCTTCGACCGCTCACCCACCTACCGGCTCCCCCTCGGGGGAGCTTTTTCTTGACTATACCGTAAATTTTCCATTCGCATACACCGAAAAACTTGTTACTTTTGTGACCGCAACCGCCAGCGATTGCTCCCACCGATTCACACTAACCCAAATAAATGACCCACTCATCAGGAACCATTCGCCAAAGCGCTACGGTTATTCGCGTCGATGCGACCCAAATCGAGGTCGAAGTGTGTCGTCCCGAAGCCTGCGCCGCCTGTAAAGCGAAGAGCGTATGCAGCGAAGGGGGAGGGCAGGGCAAACGCATGACCCTCGCCAACGACGGACAAGGCTACCAACTCGGCGAACAGATCACCCTGGTGATGCGCCGTTCGGCCGGTCTGAAAGCCGTCGTAATCGCCTATCTGGTCCCCGTCATTCTGGTTGTGGCCGCCCTGCTGGTATTCCAGACCGTGCAAATCAAGGAAACCGTGGCCGCCATTTCGACCCTCGTGCTGCTGGGTCTCTATTTTCTGGTCATTCGACTGCTGCGCTGCCGCCTCAATCGTGAACTTACCATCGAAATCGAAAAAGAAATCGGACAATAATGAACGTAACACTAATCTACACCATCGCCATCCTGGTAGGGCTCGGACTCATAGCAGCCGTCGTGCTCTACTTCGTTGCGCAGAAATTCAAAGTCTATGAAGATCCCCGGATCGACGAGACTGAAGCCAAACTTCCCGGTGCCAACTGCGGCGGCTGCGGATTCCCCGGCTGCCGGGGGATGGCCGAAGCACTGGTCAAAAACGACGACATCTCGAACCTCTACTGCCCGGTGGGCGGCGCCCCGACCATGAAGGTCATCGCCGAATACCTCGGTAAGGCCGTCGCCGAAAAAGAGCCCATGGTAGCCGTGGTACGTTGCGGCGGCTCGCACTGCAACCGTCCCCGCACCAACACCTTCGACGGAGCCCGTTCCTGCGCCGTCGAAGCCTCGCTCTACGGCGGCGAAACCGGTTGCGTCTTCGGCTGCCTCGGCAACGGCGACTGCACCACCGTCTGCAACTTCGGCGCCATCCGCATGAACCCCGAAACCGGCCTGCCCGAAGTCGACGAAGAGAAATGTACCGCCTGCGGTGCCTGCGTGAAAGCCTGCCCGAGAAACGTGATCGAACTCCGCAAAAAAGGCCCCAAAGGACGCCGCGTCTATGTCAACTGCATCAACAAAGACAAAGGCGCCATCACCCGCAAAGCCTGCACCGTCGGCTGTATCGGCTGCGGCAAATGTGTCAAGACCTGTCCCTTCGGCGCCATCACGCTCGAAAACAATGTGGCCTACATCGATCCGGCCAAATGCCGCATGTGCCGTAAATGCGTAGCCGTTTGTCCGACCGGCGCCATCCAGGAAGTGAACTTCCCGCCGCGTCCCGCCGAAAAATCGGCCACGACCGACAACAACGCAGCCCAGCCTGCCGCCAAGCCGGCAGCAGCACCGGCTCCAGCCGCCGCACAACCGCAGGCAGCACCCGCTAAGGAAACCAAAACCGCAGAAGAAGGAGGGGAACAACATGCTTAAGACCTTCAGACTGGGTGGCGTTCACCCGCACGACTATAAAATCAGCAAAGACGCAGCCATCCGGGTATTCGACATTCCGAAAACCGTAACCATTCCGCTGGGCCAGCACATCGGCGCACCGGCCACCGCCACCGTCCAGAAAGGCGACAAGGTGCTGGTGGGCGACGTAATCGGCACCGCGACCGGTTTCGTATCCGCCAACATCCACAGTTCCGTATCCGGTACCGTCACCAGCGTGGATGCCGTGCCCGACGGAGCCAACCTCCGCAAACCGGCCGTGACGATCGCCGTCGAAGGGGATGAATGGAACCCCGCCATCGACCGCACCGACACGCTGGTCAAAACGTGCAACCTGGAACCCAAGGAGATCATTGCCAAAATCGCCGCAGCCGGCATCGTCGGCCTCGGCGGCGCCACCTTCCCGACCCAGGTAAAACTCTCCGTCCCGCCCGGCAAGAAAGCCGAAATGCTTATCATCAACGGCGTCGAATGTGAACCCTACCTGACCGCCGACTATCGTCTGATGCTCGAACACGCCGAAGAACTGCTCGTCGGATGCGAAATTCTGATGCGCGCCCTCGGAGTGGAGCAGTGCTACATCGGTATCGAAAACAACAAGCCCGCCGCCATCAAACACCTGAACGAAATCCTCGGCAGCGGCCAGTACAATAAAGGAATCAGCGTAGTTCCGCTGAAAATGCGTTACCCGCAGGGCGGTGAAAAACAGCTAATCGCCGCCATCTCCAAACGCGAAGTGCCGAGCGGAGGCCTGCCCATCGACGTCGGCGCCGTAGTTCAAAACGTCGGCACCACCTATGCCGTTTACCAGGCTGTTCAGAAAAACCGCCCGATCGTCGATCGCGTCGTTACCGTCACCGGCAAACAACTCGCCCAGCCGTCGAACCTGCTGGTACGTATCGGTACCCCGATCAGCGCCCTGATTGAAGCCTGCGGCGGACTGCCCGCCGATACCGGCAAAGTCATCAACGGCGGTCCGATGATGGGTCGCGCCATGGCCAACATCGACGCTCCCGTCACCAAAGGTACCTCCGGTGTGCTGCTGATGAGCGAGAAAGAGTCGCTCCGCACGCCCGAAATGCCCTGTATCCAGTGTGCCAAATGTGTCGACGCCTGCCCGATGGGACTCGAGCCCTTCCTGATCTCGAAACTCTCGCGGCTGCGCCTCTACGACCGCTTGGAGCCCCATCACGTGACAGACTGTATCGAATGTGGCTGCTGCGCGTTCACCTGCCCCTCGCACCTGCCGCTGCTGGACTACATCCGTCTGGGTAAAGCCGAAACCATGAAATTAATCCGGGCACGAAAAGCCAAATAAAGAAATTCCAGATTATGAGCAATAGAATAGTAGCCCCATCGCCTCACCTGCACGGGGAGTTGTCTACACCTCGGATCATGCGCGACGTGGTGATCGCCCTGATTCCGGCCTTCGCCTTTTCGCTTTTCATCTACGGTCTGAACGCCCTGGTGGTCACCGCCATCGCCGTCGTCTCCTGCATGCTCTTCGAATGGCTGATCAATCGATTCATGCTGCGACGCGCATCGACCCTCGGCGACTGGTCCGCCGTAGTGACCGGTACGTTGCTGGCCTTCAACCTTCCGGCCAACATCTCGCCGTGGCTGATCGTGCTTGGTGCACTCGTAGCCATCGGCATCGGTAAAATGTCGTTCGGCGGACTCGGCCGCAACCTCTTCAACCCCGCCCTGGTGGGTCGTGTCTTCCTGCTGATCTCGTTCCCGGTACAGATGACCCTCTTCCCCGACACCCCCGGTGTCGATGCCATCACCGGCGCCACCCCGCTGGCCTTCGTCAAAGAGGCCATGAAAACCGGAACCCCCGTTGCCGACATCATGCCCAACATCGACCTCGGCGGCATGCTCCTCGGTTTCAAAGACGGTTCGATGGGTGAAATCGGCGCCCTGGCCCTGCTGATCGGCGGCATCTACCTGCTGATCCGCAAAGTCATCACCTGGCACATCCCCGTATTCGTATTGGGCAGCATCTTCGTCTTCGCCTCGATTCTGTGGCTGATCGACCCCGCCCAATACATGAACCCGCTGTTCCACCTCTTCGCCGGCGGTGCCATGCTCGGCGCCATCTTCATGGCCACGGACTACGTCACCTCGCCCATGAGCAAGGCCGGACAGATCATCTACGCCATCGGGATCGGCGTAATTACCATCCTGATCCGCGTATGGGGAGCCTACCCGGAAGGGATCTCGTTCGCCATCCTGATTATGAACGCCACCGTTCCGCTGATTAACATGTATGTGAAACCCAGCCGTTTCGGCGGCCGCAGCCCTAAAAAGAAGTAAGAGATATGGCCATGCAAAGCTCACTCAAAAATATGGTGATCGTGCTGGGATCCATCACCCTGGTATCCAGCGCAGCGGTCGGCGGCATCTACCTGCTGACCAAAGAACCGATCGAAGCGGCACAGATCAAGAAAGTCAACGACGCCATCGCCCAGGTGATGCCCGAATTTGACAACGTTCCCTCGGAAGAGGCCATCGTCAAAGAGGCCGACGGCGAAAACGTCAACGTATATCCCGCCACCCTGAACGGAGAACCCGTAGGTTACGCCATCGAAACCTTCTCGAAAAACGGTTTCGGTGGTAAAATGTCCCTGATGGTCGGCTTCCTGCCCGACGGAACCATCAAAGACATCTCGGTGATCTCGCAGAACGAAACCCCCGGTCTGGGCGATAAGATCCAGAAATCGAAATCGAACTTCGCCGTACAGTTCGAAGGCAAGAATCCCGCCACCTTCAAACTGGCCGTCAAGAAAGACGGTGGCGATGTTGACGCCATCACCGCCTCGACCATCTCGTCGCGCGCCTTTACCGACGCCGTGCAACGTGCCTACAACATCCTGCAAGCCGTACTGAACGACACCCAGGTGGAAGCTACCTCCGGAGCAACTGCCAAAGCCGAACCCGAACCCAAAAAGGAAAAAGCACCCGTGTCGAAACCCAAGCCGCAGGAACCCGAAGAAGAAAAATTCGAGTTTGACCCGACCGCTGTCAAAGGGGCGCTTCCCTACGATGCCAACAGCGGCGCCACTGCCTCGGCAGAAAACAGCGACTCAAGTAGCACCCAGAAAGGAGGAGAATAACCATGACAAAACTTCAACTGATAACCAAAGGGCTGATTAAAGAGAACCCGACATTCGTTCTGATGCTGGGTATGTGCCCTACGCTGGGTACCACCACCTCGGCCATCAACGGCATGAGTATGGGTATCGCCACGATGTTTGTGCTCATCATGTCGAACATCGTGATCTCGCTGGTCAAAAACGTCATTCCGGCCAAAGTCCGCATCCCGAGCTTTATCGTCATCATCGCCTCCTTCGTGACCGTCGTGCAGCTCGTCATGCAGGCCTACGTCCCCGATCTCTACAACACCCTCGGCGTCTTCATCCCGCTGATCGTGGTGAACTGTATCATCCTCGGGCGTGCCGAAGCCTTCGCCTCGAAACACGGCCCCTTCGCCTCAATGCTCGACGGTCTCGGCATCGGACTGGGTTTCACCTGCTCGCTGACCCTGCTCGGCATCGTCCGTGAGGTTCTCGGCTCGGGTTCCATCTTCGGCTCGAAATTCCTTCCCGCCGGAGTCGACGGCATTCTGGTCTTCGTTCTCGCCCCCGGTGCTTTCATCGCGCTGGGCTACCTGCTGGTTCTGTTCAACAAATTCACCGCAAAATTGCGATAATCCGATCTTTCTCTCTCGACTATGGAATATTTCGTAATCATCATCAGTGCGATCTTCGTCAACAACGTCGTACTGGCCCAGTTCCTGGGTATATGCCCCTTCCTGGGTGTTTCCAATAAAGTGTCCACCTCGCTGGGGATGGGCGGTGCGGTGACCTTCGTGATGACCATCGCAGCACTGGTCGTTTACCCCCTCCAGTACGGAGTGCTCGTGCCGCTCGGCATCGAGTATATGCAGACCATCGTCTTCATCCTCGTGATCGCAGCCCTCGTACAGATGGTGGAAATCGTACTCAAAAAGGTCAGCCCCGCCCTCTATCAGGCACTAGGGATCTTCCTGCCGCTGATCACCACCAACTGCGCCGTGCTCGGTATCGCCATCCTGCTCGTCCAGAAAGAGTACAACCTGGCCGAAAGCGTCGTATTCTCCGCCGCCACCGCCATCGGCTTTACCGTCGCTCTGGTACTGTTCGCCGGCCTGCGCGAAAAACTGGAGATCACCGATGTCCCCAAAGCCTTCAAAGGTGTACCGATTGCCCTGATCGTTGCCGGTATCCTCGCCATGGCCTTCATGGGCTTCTCCGGGCTCGTATAAGCCAGTACACGGGATTCTACGAATCAGGAATATTTTGTATCTTAGCCAGACTTTTTTCAAGTCTGGCTATTTTTTAACCCCAACCCTACTTTTTATGAACTCTTTACTCAAAACCGGTATCGCCCTGCTGGCCCTCGGACAGTGTGCCTTGCCCGTCTGCGCCCAACAACGCATGGACCAGATGTGGGGCGAACAACAAGCCAAACAAACCGACACGACTACCCAACGGGGCCACCGCTTCGAATGGGGCAACTATGCCATGTTCATCCACTGGGGCCTCTTCTCCCACCTGGCCAACAAATGGCACGGCAGAACCTACTACGGCATCGGTGAGTGGATGATCGACGTGAACATGGCCAACGCCAACCGCGACGAATATAAAGCCACCGCCCGCGAATTCAACCCGAGCGAATTCGACGCCCTGAAAATCGCCCAACTCGCCAAGGATGCCGGCATGAAGTACATTATCGTGACCAGCAAGCACCACGACGGATTCGCCATGTTCCACTCGGCATGCGATCGGTTCAACATTGTCGATGCCACCCCCTTCGGTCGCGACCCGATGCGCGAACTGGCCGATGCGTGCAAACAGGTCGGAATCGGTTTCGGTTTCTACTACTCGCACAACCAGGACTGGACCACTCCGGGAGCCGCCGGCGCCCCGTGTGTCGATTATGAAGGCAACCCCAAAACCTTCGACGACTATTTCAAGACCAAATGCCTCCCGCAGGTCGAAGAACTAACCAAAAACTACGGCGATATCGAGCTCATCTGGTTCGACACCCCGGGCGGTATCCCGCAGCAATACGCCGAGCAACTGGTCGACGTGGTTCACAAGAACCAACCCAAAGCCCTCGTATCGGGGCGAGTAGGCTACAACCTGGGCGACTACCAGACGCTGGGTGATATGGAGGTGCCGCTGGAGAATATCGACGGTCTGTGGGAAAGTGTCGATGTGACCAACGACGTATGGGGCTACGCCTGGTATGATCAAAATTGGAAAAGCCCGACGCAAATTCTGCAGAACCTGATCTCGACCGTCGCACGCGGTGGCACCTATATGCTCAACGTGGGGCCCGACCAGCTGGGCAACGTCCCCGAATACGCCCAACGTGCCCTCCGTTCGGCCGGGAAATGGATCGCCCGCTATCCGCAGGTTATTTACGGAGCTCAAGCCTCGCCGTGGCGCCACGCACTACCCTGGGGCGATGTTGTGCGACAGGGCAACAAACTTTACCTGACTGTCTACGAATGGCCCAAAACCGGGAAACTCTACCTGCCGGGACTGCTCACAGAACTTCGCTCGGCTGCACTGCTCACGGAACAGAAAGCACGCAAACTGTCATTCAGCCGCACCGATGACGGATGGACGGTCCTTGAACTTCCGTGCGGACAACCGGATCCGATGATCTCGGTTATCGAACTGACCTGCGCCGACGAGGATATCCAGGTAGACAACACCATCGCGCTGGATCCCGAAATTGGTACCAACGAGTTGTCGGTTCACTTTGCTAAGGCCGATGGAGCCTCCATTTCGAAAGAGAGCTGGATGGAGAAATTCGGCGAATGGAAACACGCTGCCCGCACGAACGACCTGTACAAAGGGGGTAAGGTTACCTGGGAGGTCATGGTGAAGGAACCGGGGACATACCATGTGGAACTGAAGGTCAAAGGGAGTGGCCGACAAGTTTGGGAAATCGAAACCGACGAGGGGGTACTGCTGCACAACCAGCAGGGTTCTTCTTCGATTTACACATTCCGCCCGATGGGATGGCTCCGTTTCGACAACCCCGGGAAACACACCCTGACGGTTCGGTTGACCGATGGTGATCGGCAAAACGCCAGCCTCAGTGCCATTTCGCTCAAACCGGTGCTGTTCTAACACCGATCGCAAATCGCTTTCCGCAGTTTCAACAGCACTGACGATATAACGGAGTTCTTCTCTGTAAAGAACCACCTTCTATGGGCACCCAGCGTGCTAACGTTGCAATTCCCAATTATATTCGTATCTTACACCGGATTTTCGCATGAGGCGTGAATCCGGTATTTTATTTTGACTCACAAGCCCATTATACACTAAATACATGGATCTGTTTCTGCTGATTCTCGCTTTCGTTACGCTGGTGATCGCCATGGTCGGCTCGATCGTACCGGCCCTGCCGGGCGTACCGTTGGCCTACCTGAGCCTGTGGCTGGGGCGGTGGAGCGAATATACGCCTTTCAGCAATACTTACATGTGGATCATGGCCGGTGTAACGGTAGTGGTATTTCTGGCCGATTATTTCCTGCCCCCTATGATTCTCAAACGTTTCGGCGGAAGCAAGGCCGGAAGTTGGGGATCGGTCATCGGGATGTTTGTCGGCATTATCTTTACACCGATCGGGATGATTCTCGGCATGTTGCTCGGCGCCTTTCTCGGCGAAGTGCTCTATGCCAAAAAATCCGGAACGGATGCTTTGGTCGCGACCATCGGCAGTTTTATCGGTTTTTTGGTCGGTACAGGGCTGAAGTTAGGGCTTTGCTTCTATGTGCTGTATGAATTGATCTTAGCACTGATAGATTGACAAGTCGGTGTTTATCACTTTTTCAGTGGCGCTCCCAGCACATTGCCTTTCCCTCTGAAGGATTCTTATATCATGGTTACGACGTAAAAATATTTGCCCTACCAGTCGCCGCAGTCAACAAATCATCGCTCCGCCGCGAGCACGCGGACGCCGCCCGCGCAGGGCAGTCGATGAACCGTTTTATCTGAAAATAAAGCCTGCTCAATGAGAAGAACGATTCGCCGTTGTGCGAATCATTCGTTTCTGTTTTTTTCGCTTTCGCGGGCTTTTTGAGTATAGTATTGCGTACAGTACAGAACTGCCCTCACGCCGGGCGGGCGGTGGCTTCGGCCACCCCGTCAGAGGGGTATTGCCTCGAATAATTGCCTTAACAAAGTTTATGTAGTACGGCTGTTAGAGGCTTGGCCTGATTTCTGGGTTTGACAACTCTTAGAGGAACTACCAATCATCGCTCCGCCGCGAGCACGCGGACGCCGCCCGCGCAGGGCAGTCGATGAACGATTTATCTGCGAATACAGCCTGCTCAAAAAGAAACAAACGATCCACTTAACACGCTCTCATGTAGGTACTCTCAGACATTTACTACATTAAAACAGTACGAGTTACCTTGGTACTTAAAATAACCAAAGAGCGAGGCTAAACTTTTATGAAGTTTAGCCTCGCTCTTTGGGGAAGAATATAACCGATCGTGGTTACATGTTCTGTACGGAATCGGGATCAGAAATAAAGTGTTTCTGAGCTTTCAGCAAGTTGCGCGACTGAAGAACCATCGTCTTGGTCTCGTTGATAATCTCCAGGTACAACATACTGCTGCGAGAACTCGATGCGTTGTCGCGAACACGGTAAATCTGATTCTTGATCGCATGGGCAAGGGTTTCGAACAACTGGTCACGATGCATCAACGTTTCGTCCAGTTTGCTGAAATCCTTGGTTTGCAGCATGCGGATAATCTCGTCATAGATGGCCGATACGCGTTGGTTGATCTCCTGGAGGTCGGCCAACTGAGCGGGACTCAGCCCCTCGTGGTTGTTATCGATGTGCTCGAAGCTGGGACGAGTTATGTGAACCAACGCTTTGGCTACTTCATTCACATAGTCAGCCACCTGAACGTAATAGTGTCCGGTGTCGATATTGTTCGCTTCCAGTTTACGGAGAATCGGCAACAGGCGGTACTTACGTTCGTGCGCCTCCTGATACATCCGTTCGGCGGCTCGCATGGTGTCTTTCAGTTTGCGACGGTCTTCGTTAGCCAGGCCTTCGAGGGTGTCGCTGTAGAGTTTAGTCATGGTCTGCATGGCGTTGCAGATCTCCTGAGTCGATTCGTCGATGATGTTGACTTCTTTATCATCGGCTTTGTAGTAGGCCTGACGTGCAGCTTCTTTCTTCTGACGACGCGAGAAGAGGACTTTGCTCTGGAAGAGGATGAAAGCGCAGACGGCTGCCAGTACGAAGATGGCGATGTTACCACCATACATCAGGATCAACCCAACGACAAAGGCTACGGTAAACGCCACGGCTGCAGTGAGGAACCAGCCTGAGATGACGGTCAGCACGCCAGTGATACGGTATACGGCGCTTTCACGTCCCCAAGCGCGGTCGGCCAGCGACGACCCCATGGCTACCATGAAGGTGACGTAGGTAGTCGAAAGCGGCAGGCGCAGCGAGGTGGCCGAAGCGATGAGGATCGAGGCTACCGAAAGATTGACTGTTGCGCGGATCAGGTCAAACGGAGCTTTGTCTTCGGTTTCGGAGACGGCCATCGGTTCAAAACGACGTTCGATGAAGCGTTGCGCCCGTTCGGGAACGTATTTGGCGAATTTCTTGTTGAAGTTGACGGCGCCACGGACGATGGCACGGGAGAGTGAAGTCGAGCCGAAACGTTCCACGCCGTCATCCTGACGGGCGAGGTTAATTTCGGTATCGGAAACCGAACGGGCTTTTTTCGAGAGCCAGATGGTCACCACCATCACCAAACCACCGATGAACAGGATCAGCGGGTTGGCGGGAACTGCACCAGCCAGGCCCGACATTTTGAGTGTGGAGACATCGACACCGGATGCTGCGGCTGCCGAAGCGATATTATAAGAGTCGAAACCGGCCACAAATACGCCGATGAAGTTTACCAGGTCGTTACCTGCGAAGGCCAGTGCCAAAGAAAGGGTCCCGGCCAGCACGGTCAGACGCAGGATATTCAACTTCAACAGATACTGGATCAGCGCCATCAGGATGGTCCATCCGACGAAGCAGTAGATCAGCAACTGGAAGGTATGGGCATTCATCCACTCCATGGCCGCATGAGGCATGATGGAGGTATCTTTCAGCCCTTTGAAAATGGCGAAATAAGAGATCGCAGTCAGAGCGATACCGCACCACAGCGGACCGATGTAGCGGAACGACCGCTGGTAGTGGAACGAGAAGATCACACGGGTGATATACATCACCACGGTTCCGGTGATAAAGGCGATGATGACGGATGTCAAGATCCCGGATATGATCCCCAAAGCCTTTCCGGAGTTAATGTAGATGGGAAGCTCGGCCATACTGCCCCCTGCGTTCCAGATTTTGACCAGTGCCACGGCTACGGCCGAACCCAGCAGTTCGAAGACGAGCGACACGGTGGTGGAGGTGGGCAGTCCGAAGGTGTTGAACATATCCAGCAGGATCACGTCGGTAAACATGACCGCCAGAAAGATCATCATCATCTCCGGAAAGTAGAAGTTTTCCGGATAAAAAACTCCCCGGCGTGCCACTTCCATCATACCGCTGGAAAAAATGGAGCCGAGGAGAATACCTGCCGATGCTACAAGAAGAATAACGTACCGCGGAGCGGCTTTGGAGCCGAGTGCGGAATTCAGGAAGTTGACTGCGTCGTTCGAGACCCCTACGATCAGGTCGGAAACGGCGAGCGCCATCAATATGACGACGACTACCAGGTAGATATTATCCATATGGTGGAGGTTAAGATTTCTCTGTACTCAGCGCCCGGTCCGTTGGGCGCAAAATCTCAGGCGAAAGTACCTAATTAATCTTAAATTAACAATTATCGTGCGCTGCTACCGGTACTTTCGAGACACGTTAAAGTTGGGTAAGAGCCTGACGAATAATCGATTCCGCGCTGAGTGACGGATTTTCGCGACAGATCGATTTAACAATTTTTTCACATGCCGATTTCGGGTAACCGAGGATGGTCAGGGCCGAGATGGCCTCTTCGATGTTTTCGGTGACTTCGGCGAAGATACCCGGTGCGGCGTCGGATACGGCGGCGACGTTCAGCACTTTGTTCTTCAGATCAACAATGGCGCGTTCGGCGGTTTTCGCTCCGATACCCTTGATGCTTTTGAGGGCGGCTATGTTTCCGGTTGCAATAATCTGAACCATCTCGTCGACGCTGTACGACGAGAGCATGATCCGGGCCGTATTGGCTCCAATCCCCGACACAGTCAGCAGCAGGCGGAACAGCTCACGCTCTTTGGGTTGCGAAAATCCGAAGAAGAGTTGGGCGTCTTCGCGGATGATGTGATGGATATAGAGAGTCGCTTCGGTACTGTTGTTCAGTGCCGTATAGGTCTGAAGCGAGATCTGAAGCAGATAGCCGATCCCGCCGTTTTCGATCACGACGTAGGTTGGGGTCAGTTCTATGATTTTCCCTTTGATGTATTCGTACATGGCACGCGGATATGATAACCGAATGCAAAGGTAAATTTTTCCGGCCTGATTTTGGGGAGCAGGGTGTTGGAACGAATATTTTTCCCATATTTGTATCCTAAAACTGGAAACTCAACAATTTTTAACGGAAATATGAATCGAACTAAACTCAACATTGTATCTTTTGCAGCGATTGTGGCTGCTGGTTTGATGACGGTCGGTTGCGGCTCGTCGGAAAAAGGCGGTGCTGCCGCCGGCAATGCCGCCGATTCGGCCAAAACCGCTACCGTTGAAGCCGGTATCGACTATAACGGTAAGATCGTTTACATCCAGATCGACTCCATCATGCGCGGTTATGATATGGCGATCGACCTGCAGGCTGCCTTTGCTTCGAAAAGCGAAAAGGCTCAGAACGAACTGACTACCAAAGGTCGGAGTCTCGACAGCGAAGTGCGCAGCTATCAGGAAAAAGTGCAGAAAGGGCTTGTGACCCGTTCCGAAGCGCAGAACATCGAAGCCGGGTTGCAACAGAAACAGCAGTCGGTTATGGAGTATCGTGATAAAATGATGCAGGAACTGGCTGAAGAAGAGGCCGTGATGATGAACAAAATCAGCGATGCCATCATGCAGTATGTAAAGAAATACAATGCTGAGAAGAAATACAGCATGATTATCAGCACCCAAGGGGCCAATACGGTACTGATCGCTGATCCCGCACTGAACATTACCGACGATTTGCTGAAAGGACTGAACGAAGAGTATCGTGCTCAGCAGAACACTGAAAAAGCGAAAAAATAGTTTTAGATAACCCTGATAGATAACGGGGACTTCTCGATTTGAGAAGTCCCCGTTTCGTTTTTGATGCCCGGCGGTTATTTTTTAAATAAACCATCAATAATTTCGATAATGCTATTTATTACAGGTGTCGAAAGTTGGTAGCACCTTTAATTGCCAACATACTTAAACTTTCGTATTGCCTTTGTTTAAGGCAATACCCCTCATTCGGGGTGGCCGAAGCCACCGCCTGCCCGGCGTGAGGGCAGTTCCGTACTGTTCACAATGCTGTTTTTCAAAAAAACGCGAAGGCGATAAAGAAAGGAACGAATGATTCGCTCAACGGCGAATCGTTCGTTTCTCTTTGAGCGGGCTTTATTTTTAGATAAACCGTTCATCGACTGCCCTGCGCGGGCGGCGTCCGCGTGCTCGCGGCGGAGCGATGATTGGTAGTGCCTCTAAGTGTTGTCAAACCCAGAAATCAGGCAAACCTCTAACAGCCACACTACGTAAACTTTTGGATGACAATTATTCGAGGCAATACCCCTCATTCGGAGTGGCCGAAGCCACCGCCCGCCCGGCGTGAGGGCAGTTCCGTACTGTACGCAATATTGTACTCAAAAAGCCCGCGAAAGCGCTAAAGAAAGAGACGAACGATTTGCACAACGGCGAATCGTTCGTCTCTCTTTGAGCAAGTTTGATTTGTCAGATAAACTGTTCTCCGACTGCCCTGCACGGGCGGCGGCCGCGTGCTCGCGGCGGAGCAATGATTTGTTTGTGACAACCTCAATTCGAAGTAATCCCCCTCTGACAAAATATCCTAACACTCCGTGTTCGCTACGGAGCGATGAAGGGTAGTACTTCCAACTTCAGCAATTCAAACGATTAACAAGCTACTGCTAACCGTCTATATGCGTTCACTTATTTGAACAGGAAGAATTGCGGACGTCCGTACAAAACAAAATCCTTGACATTACCAGCCATCTTCGGATCGCGCTGACGCAGACGTACCGCTTTAACCGTCGAAATCTCACCCAGATCGATAATCACATGGTGGGGGAACGGTTTGGCTTTACCCTGCCATTGCGAATGCCAGTAGGTTTTCAGATCACCATCAAACAGATATTCGGCAATACCTTCGTTACCTACGGTCTCCTCCGTATCGACATAGATAACCTTCCAGGCATCCTTCTTCAGGGGTTTCCCATCGGCACCGATCAGTTCGATCTCGGTCAGGCAAGAATAGGTGCTGTCGTACGACGACATAACCTGCAGCCCCAGGTGACGCAACGTTGCCGTATTGGCCAGATCAAAGGTCTGCCAGTCATCTACTGCCTGCATCGTACCGCGCAAAATGATGTCACCGGCATCGAGAATCGGTTGTTTGCTGAGGTCGCGTTTGGGAGCCTTCACCGCATTGGGATCTTCGCCCAGCGAGTCCAGAATCGGCTCGGTCAACCCTTGGATCGTCCGTTTACCAGTGTTCTCCATAGCGAAAACGACAATCTCGTTTTTACCTTTTTTCAGCCACGGAGCCGGCAAATAGAGGGTCTGCTGCGGACCGATGTTCCAATACTTACCCAGTGAATGACCGTTCACCCAAACGGCCCCTTTGCCCCAGCCACGGGTATCGACAAAACAGTCGCCCACGCTGTCCATGGTGAACGTACCGCGGAAAAAAGCCGGTTGGTCGGTCAGATCTCCATCTTTGAACTTAAACTTACCGGTTTCGGCTTTGTAAAGGGGCAGGGGAGTGATGGTCCATCCGCGCAACTCCTGACCATTGAGCGTCACTTTTCGCGTGATCCCTTTACGGTTGTTCAGAATGTCAGGCCCATAGTTGACACGGCCTACGTTTTCAACCAAAATTTCCAGTTTGGCCGGGACCTGTTGAATGTCGACCTCCAGACGGTTCTGACGGTGACGGCGGTCGAGGCTTCCGACCTGTTGGCCATTGACCAGCACCACGGCATAGTCGCGCAGTTCGTCAATCACGAGCGAACCTTTCACCGGCCGATCGATCGTCGTTTCGTAATGGATATAGCCGAAGTCCTGATCCAGATCTTCCATCGTCAGAACCGTATCGGACTCTACGCGCGTGTCAAAAGCAACCGACAACGGTGCACATTCATCGAGGGTTACCTGCGCAAAACCGGCTACCGGGTTGTTTGCCGGGACATCGGGCAGGATAGTCCCTTCGGGCAAGTGGCGCTGGATCATCTCGCGGAAAGCCATGTATTTCGGATAGGCATTCCCCCATTCGCCCAGCGGTGCGTCGTAGTCGTAACTGGTGGGCTGCGGAGCGTAACCGTTGGCCGTATTGGCCCCATTGGTATACTGGAAATTCGTACCCCCGTGGAACATGTATATGCTGATGCTGATGCCGTGTTCGAGCATCCATTCAAGCTGTTGCACGGGGCTGTGATAGTCACGATAAGAGTGATGCTGGCCCCAAACGTCGAACCAGGCAGGATAGAACTCCGCTACGAAATAGGGGCCGCCTTTTTGGAAACGGTCGATCGTGCGGATAATATCTTCGCCCACGGCTCCATTCACGGTCGGCAGTGCACCATCAACATAACCGTTGGGCATCTGTCCGGCACCGTCGCAGGTAATGAGCGGCACGTTGAATCCGGCGTTTTTCAGCATGTCACGCAGAGCAGCCAGGTACTCTTTGTCGTTGGAGTAGGAGCCGTATTCGTTTTCGACCTGTACCATCAGGATCGGACCACCGTTTTCGATCGTAAGCGGTGCGAGTTCCTTGCCGAGTCGGTCGATGTAACGTTTGCAGGCTGCCAGGAATTTGGGGTCTTTGCTCCGGACAGTCATATTCTCTTTCTGGAGCCAGTAGGGGTAACCGCCGAAATCCCATTCAGCACAAACATAGGGCCCCGGACGGAGCAGCACGAAGAGTCCTTCGCGCTGAGCGGTGCGTACGAATTCGGCGAGGTCGGCCTGTCCGCTGAAGTCGAACTCACCGGGTTTACGCTCATGGAAATTCCAGAAGACGTAAGCCGAAACGGTGTTGAGCCCCATGGCTTTGGCACGCCGCATGCGATCGGCCCAGTACTCTTTGGGGATACGGGGATAGTGCATTTCGCCGCAGATGAGCTGAACGCTTTTTCCGTCGAGCAGGAACTTACCGTCGGCGATTTCGAACCGTTTTCCCCAACTGTTTTGTGTGAGCAACAGCAGAGCCGTCGCACAAAATAGCAGGATTTTTTTCATGATAAAAAGGAGTTTGGTAGGAAGTTGGCGAAGATAGTAAATAACCCGGTAAAAGCCAAACCAAAAGGTATTTCAAGATGCTTAACAGGGAATTATGCGGACTTCGACAAACCCGTTCATTGACTGCCCTGCGCGGGCGGCGGCCGCGTGCTCGCGGCGGAGCAATGGAGGGGTAGTGCCTGAAATAATTGTCAAGCCAAGAAATTAGGCAGAACCTCTAACAGCCGTATTCCGCAAAACTTTGGTATGACCGCTATTCGAGGTAATACCATTCATTCGGAGTGGCCGAAGCCACCGCCCGCCCGGCGTGAGGGCAGTTCCAGACTGTTCGCGATGCACTGCATCAAAAAGCCCGCGAAACGCGATAAAGAGAGAAACGAACGATTCGCCGTTGCGCGAATTGTTCGTTTCTCTTTGAGCGGGCTTTTGTTTGCGGATAAACGGTTCATCGACTGCGCTGCCGCGCGGGCCCCGCGTGCTCGCGGTGGAGCGTGCGATACTGCGTATCGCTTGTGTCGTTAGAAACCCCTCTGTCGGGGTGCCCGCGACACGTGCTCGCGGTGGAGCAGTGAGGGGTGGTGCTTCCAGGAAATATCAAAGTCAACAAGTTATTACCTTTAATAATCCATACTCAATTATTGGACGCCCCCAATACCTGAAATTCCCATATAAAGTATCAAGGGCAACCAATGTGGTTGCCCTTGATACACGTTTTAATTCTCAGTTATAACAATAATATTACTCTTTTATTCGCACCGCACGGACATGCTTCATTCCTACACGTTTTGGAAACCATTCGCTACCAGAAATACCACCCGGTATAGTTTCTCGTTGCTCCTCCCCATCAATAGCAGCTTTAGCAACTTTTGTATAATAAAATTCGCTATCTGGGCTGTTTATATAACCTTGAATCCAAGACCATACCAATCCCGTAAAGTCCCAAAACAACCACCATGGTTTCTTATTCACCTCTTCGAATGAAGGAACAGAAGCACTCCAATATCCTTTCCCAACCATTGATTCAGGTTTCCATGACGCATTATCAGTTGTAACAGAAAGTGTCAACGGCTTCAACTCATCAATAGCAGGGAGATACCACTTATGTTCAATAATTTTACCGTTTTTATCTCGTTTATTTTTATTATCACAATAACGAGCTGCATAATTGTTATATATAGAATTCACATCAACGCCATTAAAAGCACTATTTCCTGCTGCCTCATAGGTTATTATCTTTAAAGTATTTCCCATTCCATCTTGATTAGACGTAAGATCATAGGTGGCATCGTCAAAATTGTTTTTAGGAGTAAACGCTTCTACACCTGACCATCCCCACTGGAGCCCCTGAGTCGGTTGATCCGAACTGTAGGGGTCGAGGTTCATCCCGTACTCTTCATAGCTCTCCACCCACAAACCGTTGGCCTCGATCATTCCGGCCTGCGTATAGGTATAATAGCGCGAAACTGGATTCTTGACAATTTCAGAACTTTCGGAAGCAGGCGTGTGCGTCACCTTCAACACCACCGACCGCGAAGTGGTCGACAAATTCTCATCCGTATAGACATAAAAGCGTTGTCGGCTAATATCCGCATACGTGGCTTTTTGTACGACATTTTCATCCGGATCAATATCGATATTATAAGTATTCATCTTGGACAGACTGATCCAATCCACCGCGGTAAGCGGATTAGTACCATCTTCCGCGTCTTTCATAGTGGGGTAGAACTGCAACTCCAATTCACCTGCCGAAGCCGTAATATCGAGATAACGTTTGTCGAAATGGGCGTCCATCCGCTCGCTCTCCGGCGCGCTGATCTGCAACGCATAGGCTTCATGTACCCGTGAATCGAATGCATCGACCGTAATATCGTTATAGGTCGTTCCATTAATCCCGATATTGTAGACATAATTGTGGTCGCGGAGCAGGTTGTAATCATTGGTATTGTTCGCCCCAAGCGCAATCTTGTAAGTAAACGACGCCACATTCTGGGTGACCTGGTCACGGATCAGACCCGTCAACACCAAAAACGCAGCATTGGCCGGGGCATAAAGGGTTTTAAACCTCGGATCAGTTCCCGTAGCGTCTGTTTTATCCTTGATTTCCTGGGCATAATCCCCCGCATCACCTTGCAGATTCCCTATATTAGGGGCGCCTAAACGACCTCCGCGACGATTTTCGTAGGTATAAAATCCACCGGCTGCAGCACTAAGATTCGCATCAGTCAACCACGCACCTACACCCACCGTTACCAAATTACTTTCGTCTACATTCGAGGGATAATACGGATTGTAAGGGTCCGTAATACCCTGATTATCATCGGCATAGTCATGATTTACGCCTTGGTCGGCCACATAGGTGTAACGCGAAAGCCCCTCGACGCTCCAGTTGTTGAAATAGAATTCAAGCCCCTCCTTAACCGAGATATTGAAGCTGACTTTTGCTACGGCCCGTTCCATCTTAATACTTAGTGGACGCCCAATCGAAGTGGCCTGCGTCAAATCGACCTTAAGCGCCGATCCGGTCATCGGCAGACATTTCCGGGGCGAAGAAGCCGTACCCGAACCGTTGTCCTGCAACAACCGGTAGGCATACAACTGATTGAAATCATCCAGAGTCGTAACACTCTCAAAATCGTACGAGCCTTCGGCGCCGTCGTATTTACCCACATTGGCCAACACCCACACCGTACATTCTTTATACTGATCGCCCGTCTGTTTGGGAATAGCCAGCGCACGGTGGGCATCATACGGTTTGTTGGCCTCGAAACCGTCGTGCACAGACTCTTTGTAAAAACACGTTCCATTTTGGTCAAAAGCGAGTATCCATACCGAATAGATCACTTTCTCAATGTCGGAAGCCATGGCCCGCGTAACGACCACCTCTTCGATCTCAGGTACCGCCATACTCAAATATATCGACTGGCCGTCGCCAATGTCCAAACCATCGGAATCCCGCTTCTGACATGCGCTAAAAAGCGTCAACGCAGCCAAAAACAAGCCGGTCCAAATCGCTGTTTTCTTGTTCGTTTTCATATCCGTACACTTTTGCATATACTTATTCAAAATCGACACCCTCATTCCCCAGATTACCGTCCTGCCAGTCATCGCTCTGCAGCACCACACTGGCATTGCGCGGTCCGATCACAATGGTGTAAAGGACACCTTTTCCGGCCTGCCAGGGGGACTGTCCGACCAGCGATATCTCGACCACGTTGTCGATGTAACGATAACCGGGATCGCTTTCTGCCAACCCGTTGTTCAACCGATACGCAATCCGGATCCCGTTACCCGTGACACCCGTACCTTCCGAGGCAGAAAACTGGATCATCTTCTGCGGTACCATAAACAAATCGTAGCCCGCAGCGGTAATATTCACCGCCTCACGCGGCGTCGCTGCCGTGATACCCGTGTTATTGACCATTCCGGAAGTCAGATTGTAATAGTTCCAACTGTTTTCATCCAACGTCCACGTCGGGGTATCGCTCGGGGTGGCTGGGAAAGTCAAAGTTCCCTTGTCATGACCCGATATATATAATTCCTTGATATCCACTTTGTATCCATCGGGCACATCATCCGCAAACTTGACCGCGAAGCGAACGCGGGTCAATGCATGATTAAACTTAAATTTTACCGGATCTTGATTAGCATAGTTATTCAGCGGCTCGGTGACTCCATACAGCAGATCGACCTGCTCGGGAACGTTTTGAGCCACCTGAAAACTTAACCGAGGAGGCGTTACGGTTTGTTCGGAAACCGTCCCCGCATCGTAGGGATACCACCCGAAGAAGCGAATACAGATATTCGGATCCACCGGCCAGTAGACCGGGTTATCGTAATAATAGGTACTGCCACTTCGTGTAACAGCGGTATTGTAGAAGGCCGGTTTATACCCCGCGTAATAGCTTCCGTCAGGATTGGGTTTGGCGTACCAGGCCGAGACTCCAAAGGCCTTGCCATCCGCCACTTCTGTAATTTCGGTACCTTTTGTCACCGGGACGTCGGCCGAGCGAAACTCGATACGACGGTCCGAATTGATGGGCGAGGTGTTGTTCTGTTCCTTGGAGCAGCCGGCAAGCAAAAGGAGCGACGCCACCCCCACCATAACCGGGAGTCCCATATCTTTTCGTTTCATGGTAACTTGTTTGACAGTTTGAATAGTGACCGGGAGGGGAACATTCAACCCCGCCCGGCCTAAATGTCGGGATAGCTCCTAATAGGGTTTGTCAAAGATGATTTTGGAATTTTGGAGCTAGTCCGGCAAGACAGTACAATTCATTTTACGTTGGAGAACAACGAATGTACTACTGAGCTTGGATTTCCGACGTTCCACCATCTCCAATTCCTGATACTTCGGGAGCACCAAATACAATCGGTTTCAGACCGGTATCATCCCCTTCCAGAACGATCGTATAATTGTATCGATTACCTTGTGCCCAGTCAGTAGTAATTTTAGCAGTCAACGTTTTATCTGCCCCTACCTGGAGACCTGCTTCATTGAGTACTTGCACTTTGAATGACACGGTAACATTGTTGGTACCTGCGTTTTGCGGAATCACAGCAAAATCAGGGGTTTCACTCGAAGCGTCGCCCATGCCACCCGGTTGAATCTGAGTATTTTTAATATCATTAATGGTTGCGGTGAAAGGAGCTCCCTCAGCTACCAGTTCCGATTGGCCCGACCATGCAGTTCCATTGAAGGTACCTTTAGATGCCACATTATAGAGTTTGAAATCACTGATTTTCACAGTAATTCCGGCAGCGAACTTACTTTTGAATGTTACTTTAACCATCGAGAGAATATGGCTAAAGTTAAATTTCACCGGTTCTGCATAACTTTCATTAATCTGGCTACTCTCTACAGCGTATTCAGCGTAAATCAAGTCATTCTGAATGTCAGGTGAAGCCACATAATCAGTTATGGTCAAATGGCCTGAAGTGAGATCTGCAGTAACGGAGCCAGCACCGCCTGCGATTTCCGGAGCATATGCCGCAAACTTGTACGATTCACCAGGAGCCCAATAACGAACCGGCGGTTGG
The DNA here is from genome assembly GCF_900104655.1 of Millionella massiliensis. Classification (GTDB taxonomy): domain Bacteria; phylum Bacteroidota; class Bacteroidia; order Bacteroidales; family Rikenellaceae; genus Rikenella; species Rikenella massiliensis. The sequence continues at coordinate 637,743 of NZ_FNWD01000002.1, forward strand.
TATGTCCACTGACCATCGCTTTTAGAAATCTCAGCGTTTTCAAAGACATGCGTCATATTGTCTTTATAACCGGCAAAGACATAGAATTTGTCGAGATTCCCTTTGTTTACTTCAGATACAGTAGCTTTCGAATCAACAGAGTTTCCGACCCATGAAGCAGCAAAGTCAATCGTCCGCGAAGGTGCCTGTTCGACCGTTTCGGTCTTGCTACAACTTGCCAGAATCGCTGCGACTCCGGCAAGCAGATAAAGTTGTTTTTTCATCATTAGTTAAGATTTAGTGTGTTTGTGAGTATTTCGACATCTATTTTCGACTGCTATAAAGGCAATTCAATATCTTCATAATCGCCCCACCCGTCAATATCCACCTCGAAACCGCCGTTCACGGAAGCCTCTTCATCCGTGATTTTCAAGCCGCTGACCGTAATCACACCACCGCGGGGCTGGTCGGCCAACTGATCGGTCACATCGAAATCGAAAGTCTTCATCGTTCCGTTGGCCAGCATCACCTCCAGGTTCAACCCGAAACGCGCATCGGCGCGAGTCGTATATTCACCCGACGAGGTGCTCGGTACACCAAACGATGTCACCTGGGCTTCGACACCATAGTCCGTCAGTTCGCAGTCGTAGAGCAACGTAGCCACCTCGTCACTGGTGTGTCCGTCCTGCAGATACACCGCCTGAGCCATCCCCGAGAGTGCCCCACGAGCCAAAGCGACATGCTCGGCTCCTTCGTCAAACTCGTACCGAACCAGATAGGTATATACCAGCGGACGCATCGTAATCGGAAGGGCAGTGGGCTCGACGGTCTGTTTGGCCTCATGTTCCTCGATCCACTCGCCGTAAAGCATGTCAGGCGTGTTGATGGTCTGTTCGTCGGCATGGGTCTCGCTGTAGGTGACGCGCGTACGAGTACGGGTCGTTGCGGCAGCCGTCGCCCACGAATTCAAATCATTGAATACGATGTAGTGCGTATCGTCGTTGTAAAACAACAACTTCTTGATACCCGGAGTCATCGGCAGCTCGCCACCTTCGGCCGGCAGGTGCTGCTCGGTCGAGGAGCCGTCTTCGTGGTAGACAAAAGCGGCGATGCCGGTGGCAGCACCGGGACACAGATCTTCGTACTCCTGACGATACTCGTCGGGCCAGTTCTCCTGCCAGCTCCGACCGTAATCGCGTTCCCATTCGCACTCCCAGGAGGATTGTACCTGCGCTTTGGCGCTTCCTGCATGTGCCGTATGATCGTAACACAAATCCTTGCGGCAGGAGGTCAGACCGACCAACAAGGCTGCGGCGCATACGGCGCCTACGTGTGTGGACATGTTTTTCATAGTGATAAATCCTGTCTTCATTTCCCGCCTCCTTTCGTCTTGTCGGTGTTCCACAGACGCCATGCCAGTGCCAGTTTCAATTTCAGCGGACCGAAGTAGTTCAGGCGACTGGTCTTCTGATAGACGTAATGCGTGTCACCCATATAGGATACGGGTTGATATTCCTCGTATTTACTGTGCATGTATCCGATTCCGATACCGGCCTCCAGCGAAAGCCGACGTCCGATAGGGAACATGTAGCCGTAGCTGAGGCCGACCATCTCGGCTTCACCCTGATAGCCGCGTTTCCCGTTTTCAAGGTCGTACCACGTGTAACCGCCGAACAGACCGAGATAGTGGCCGTGCCAGGTATTTTCTTTCTGGCCGAACCACCAGCGTACTTCGGGGCTGATGGTAGCCACCTGATAGTACTTGTGTTTGCGGTCGTTGTACCACCAGGCCATGTCGCCCTCGAGGTTCACCGTCCAACGGTCGTGGAAACGATACTCTATTTCCAGTGACGGCATCAGAATTGCATCGTAAAGCAGGTTCGTCTTCAGAGCCAGTCGGTGGTTAGGCTCCACGGCAGTCGAGGAAGCCTGCAATGAAGAGGTCCCTGCAGCGGTTCCCTGAGCGGCTCGTTGGGCTGCACTCGATGGTGAATCATTGTCGTTAGCATTGGTATTCGTGTCGATACCGGTCTCAGTCCCGGTTGCCGATTGCTTCGACAGATCGTTGTCATCGGCAAGAGTACAGGTCAACACAAGGGTGCTGTTACGCAACTCCGGAAAGATGTGCTCTTCGATATAGCGATACGGAACGCCGCCTTTCAGATCCATCAACTGCTTTTTACGACCATCGATAATTTTACCTTCGTCGTCAAAAATCCAGATCGGCGTATTGCGAATGATGTCCACGATTTGGTCGCCATACGGAACATTCGGGTCAGCTTCGACACGCTGAGCCAAACCGCCCCAATCGATACCGTTGGCTTTGGAGCTAATCACAGAGTCGGGTAGGGTAACCCGGCTGCGGATATACTCCAGCGTATTGGCCACACGATTGTGACACAAACGTTCATTCGCATCGGATGCCCCGTCGGGCGATGCGTTACCTTCAATCCGGAACGACGAAACGGAACGTCCGGTACCAGCTAACGCTGCACGCAGACGTTCAATCAACTGATCAAGCGTCCGCTGGTTATTCCGAAACGAGGGTTCGAGCGTAGAGTAGCCTCGACGGAAATAGATACGGATCGTGTCGACCGTTTGAGCGCTTGCGCACTCACAACAAAAAGCGAGGAGGAAGAGCAGTAGACGGCTTTTCATGTCTCTATATATTTCTATAAACTGTTAAATCCAGCCAAGAAAATCCAAATAAGTATTTGTTTATAAATACTTTAACCGATCAATCTAAGCAGAATATTCGTTGGTTAATTCTTTAGTGATGAAAAAAGCAGGTTATAAACCTATAGTAGAATGAGATAGGCCACACATAATTATTTGTAAAATAAATTTTTATACAGGAATATTTGTATATATCACCAACAGTTACTACCTTAGCATTTGTAAACCAACGATTTAATCAACGTATTATCAGACTACAAAAAAGAATATTCTTAAAAACAGATAGCGCATCTTATCATATAAACAACTATAAATCAACTTATTAATTTAATATATAATTTATAACACTATAATATCACAATTTAAAACATTACATAAAAATTATAATTGCAACACATCATAGAACACTACAACTCTCGACTGAAACAGATGTACAGTCCTTATAACAACGTCACACTAATAAACTAATTATCAGTTATATATAAATCACTAATATAACGTCATACATATTTTAAAAAATTAAAATCTTAAAATACAACTAAATAATTTTCGATTTTCAGATAAAAAATAAAGATAAAAGACATCGAAAATTTCAGAACACCCCCAACATTACACATCCCTCCACGAATCAAAAAGAAACAAATCGCACAACACCCAATCCACCACACACCATATCAAAAGAATATCATACTACGCCAAGCCACAACAACCAACTACCATCACTCATTATACCTATCCTATATAAAAGCAAAGCGGGAATCTCTTGGGATTCCCGCTTTGCGATACCATTATTACTAATCCTTTTTAAACCCAGCTATACGTCTCGCCTCCTTGGCTCGCAGCGCCCGACCGACAGAAGGGTACATCTCTCGGAATTTTGCAAAGGTATCACGCGAAACTTCAAAGCGACGGCATATATCGGTAATCGATTTATCGTTGTTCAACATCCTCACCACAGCCGGACGATTCTGGATCAACACATTCATTTTCGTAAAACTGCCTTTCCGCCGCCCCAGGATTTTCCCTTCAGCCTTACGGAGAGCCAGTGCCTCCTTCGTTCGCATCGAAATCAAATTACGCTCAATTTCAGCCACAAGTCCGAATGCAAAACAAAGCACCTTACTGTTAATCGTATTATCAAAAGAGTACCCCTCTTTGGTCGTGTAAAGATTGATTTCGCGATTCAGACACTTTCCCATAATCGCCATAATATCAGTCAACGTTCGACTCAGACGGGAGATCTCCGTCACAATCAGAGTATCCCCTTTACGCATTCGCTTCAACAAAGTCCCCAGTTTACGATCCTTTTCCTTCTTTTTGCCACTGACGACCTCCGTAACCCATGCGTCTATTTTAATGTTTCGACTCTCCGCAAAGCGTTGAATTTCGTCCTGCTGGTTAGCCAGATTCTGCCGTTCCGTACTAACCCTCAAATAACCCACAACCATATTATACATCAATAAATATACGACGGAAATATAACTCAAATCCCACGTACCACAGCCTTTACAAAGCTATATGGATTATAATAACGACAAATAACACTATTATCAAATATAATACAAAAAGCAATAAGTCATCCAGCAGACGATAAATTACCCCGAGGCTCGTCAGATCCACGATACCGCCCCATCATAATACCTACAATCTGCAACGAGATACATGCCACACCCGCAATCCCCATCCCAAAAGTAAAGCAATAAAGAAAGAAGAAATAGAGAAGCGAGGGACCCGAAGATCATAATACACACAGCCAAAGCACCCCTCCCCAAAAAAACTACACTATATTTCCTGACCGGGAGCCACTATCCATTTTGCCCCCTTAGTCCTGTGTTTTTTGTATCTTGAAAAATGACATAAACGCACACCACCATGAGCACTCACTCAACAGGTATCAAACTATTGCAATACATGCGAACCGTATTCATACTATTATTAATGATATGCCTATGGCCCATTTTGATCTTCGCGATCAAGTTCATACTTCGCGAACACACCTCTGAGAAAAGCTATCCGGATATTTGCCGAGAAACAATCAGATCATTATGAACCTCACTTCCCAGGTTCACTCTTCAAGGAATCACCTCTTCTTTGGAGGGGGGAAAACAAAAAAAGTCCCGATAGGTGAATCTATCGGGACTTTCCGTAAAGAAGCGGTGCGGACGAGACTCGAACTCGCGACCCCCTGCGTGACAGGCAGGTATTCTAACCAGCTGAACTACCGCACCAGTATTTCAAAGCACTCCGTCGCTCCGGAATTGCGAGTGCAAATATAGCGCTTTTCTCCATACTTGCAAACCTCAAAACAAAATTTTCAAAAAAAATATTCGATCAACAACCCATCACAACCGACCGACTCTCTTGCACAGCCCCCCCCAACACACTGTTCGTCACTTTCTTGAATACAATCATTAACCCAGACTCCACTTAGTACGTTTTCGCCCCCCGTACAGGTTGAACTATTTGACTCGAAAAGTGGCCAGCACTCCTTTGTGATCCGTCGGCCAGTTGTCAGTCGCAGGAAGCAGGAATGGATCCTTCGACGTTTCGACCATCCGCTCACCGCGACACACCGAACCCTTCGGCCCGAAAATCACAATATCTTTTAGTTTCAGGCGCCGATCCGGGCGATAGAAGATAAAATCGATCCGTTCACGCTCATCCGCCTTTGGGGCCCACAACAACTGGCTCATCTTCGCACCGGGACAGTCGGCCGGATAGGTATACCCGGGATGGGTCACCGGATTGGGATACTTCACCCGGTAAGAGTCGGCATAGCCAGCCTCTTCGAGCAACGTAGTCACCGTCCAGGGTACCACCATCCCGTGATGGTCGGCGCTGTCGCGCGTGGCCTCGGTCCAGTCCAGGTGCGACGGCTCGTTGAAATCGCCCGCCAGAAATATCAAATTCCCTGCAGCCGCATCGCGAGCCGCATCCTCGATAAAGAGCCGGATCGCATCGTCGCGTTGCGAAGCGACATTATCGGCCAGCACGCTCTCCAGATCGGTGTCCGGTCCGGGAAGCTCCTTCCAGGTCGTTCCGTCATATCCCCGCACCCGATAATAGGCACAATTCAGATAGTCCAGGTGAGCCGTATAGACACTCACGCGCTGTCCCTCGGGCAGTGTGGCTACCAGTTTGTACAGACTGCCGTGGTCATCCTTTTCGGGAAAAATCGTAACACTGTCCGAGATCGGGTATTTGCTGAGCAACCCCGAGTCCTTGCTTTTGAACGAGTAGTAGGTCAGCCCCTTTGCCCGGAGCGACTCGATCATCCGGTCGCAGAGACGCGTAGCGTTGTAGTTACGCACCTCGCTCAACATCACAAAATCGGCATCGGCATAGGCAATCTCATCAATCATCGACTCATAGCCGCCAGGAACCGACGTTCCCTCCTGCCAAATGTTGAGTTGCAGCACCTTGATCTCGCGTGCCGCCGCCGTCTGCCACATCAGGCCGGCCAAAAGCCCGACCGTCAGCATCCATACTTTTTTCATGCTATATCGTTTGGGTAAATAGTCAATTCACTCGATTCATTACGCGAGGTGCTCGACCAGCACCTTCACCCCGATCAGGATCAGAATCACACCGCCGATCAACTCAGCCCGCTCGCCAAGCCGTCCCCGGCTGCGCCGCCCCAAATACAGGCCGGTGAGCGACGAAACCAGCGTCACCAACGCGATGACCACCACCGCCGCCAGCATGTTGAGCAGCTGCGATTCGACCGGAATAATCGTGAGCGGCAACAGCGCCATGGCAATACCGGCTACCAGGGCATCAATGCTGGTTGCCACACCAAGCATCACGTTTCGCCCCAGTGCGAAGGGGTTTCCCTTGAGGTGTTCGTCATCCTCTTCGCCGAACGACTCCCAGATCATCTTCCCGCCCAAAAACAGCAATAGCGCGAAAGCAATCCAATGGTCATAGGCTTCGATAACGGTGCGAAAATTGGTAGCCACGGCCCAGCCGATCAGCGGCATCAGCCCCTGACTGAGACCCAGCACAGCCGCAAAACGAAACAAGCGGCGCCGCGTGCAGGCACAACACGACATTCCGCACGAGAGCGACACGGCAAAGGAATCGAAACAGAGACCGACAGCAAACAGGAAAAGAGTGATAAAATCCATAGAATGAGGCGAAGTCGTGATTTTGAAGGCGCTAATTTAGGGATTATTCCGCAGCGTCGCAACCCTCCTCCGGCCGCCACACCAGTTGCAGCAGCGGATAGGGCATCCCCTCGCCATCGCGGGCCAAACGTCCCACAGGAACAAAACCCATTCGTCGATAAAATCCTGCTGCCTGTTCATTCTGTTCGTTGACCTCCACGCATCGGCAACCCAGCGCATGAACGGCATGGATGATCAGCCGTTTCCCGATACCACAACCTCGGTAAGCAGAATAAACGAACAGCATCTCGATCCGATCCTCGTCGGTCCCCAAAAACGCCACGATACGACCGTCCGCCGTTCGGGCAGCCGTCAGACAAACGCTGCGCAGATAGAAAGGCATCCGTGTGCGATAAAACTCCCGGTCGGCCGGTCGCAGAAAATCGTGTGTGGCTCGCACCGAATCCTCCCACACCTCAACCAACAGCGGATATTCCGCCTCCCCGACCGATGTCAGTTCAATCTTCATCATGTGCGAAAATACAGATTTATTGATGTACATTTGCGCAAACCCACAATCAGCACCCGTGACCATGAAAATCGGATACGATGCCAAACGGCTTTTTTTTAACGGCAGCGGTCTGGGCAACTACAGCCGCAGCACCGTCGAGATGGTAGCACGCCAGCGCCCCGACTGTGCCATCGCACTCTTCTCGCCCAAAGAGGGTAACACGCAAGGCTTCGTACTCCCGCCTAATGCCGAGACACACACGCCGGAGAGCATCTTTTGCCACGGCCCGTTGCGAAGCCTCTGGCGCACGTACCGCATGGGACGCGACGTTCAACAGGCCGGGTGCGATCTGTTCCACGGTCTGAGCCACGAACTGCCGACCGACATTCGTCGCAGCGGCGTACCGTCGGTGGTGACGATGCACGACCTGATCTTTGTCCGGTATCCCGAGCTATACAAACCGGCCGACCGGGCACTGTACGTCCACAAATACAAACGCAGTTGCGAGATCGCCGACCGCATCATCGCCATCAGTCGCCAGACGCGCGACGACCTGGTAGAGTTTTGGCACGTCGATCCCGACAAGATCGACATCGTCTATCAGGGTTGCAACCCGATGTTCTACGACCCGATCGACGAGGCTGCCATCGAGACCGTCCGCCAACGGTACGGTTTGCCGCAGGGTCCTTTTATCCTAAGCGTGGGCACGGTCGAACCGCGTAAGAATCTGATGCTGACCGTCCGGGCCATGGTCGAGGGTTCTATCGATCTGCCGCTGGTCGCATGCGGCCGCTGGACGCCCTACAAAGAGCAGATCGAAGCCTATGCCAGCGAGCACGGGGTAGGCGAGCGGCTCTATTTCCGCAACAACATCCGTTTCGAGGACCTGCCCGCTATCTACCACATGGCGACTGTTTCGGTCTACGCTTCAATTTTCGAAGGATTCGGCATCCCGATTCTGGAGGCACTCAACTGCGGTACTCCGGTCATCACCAGTGCCGGCGGCGTCTTCCCCGAAACCGGTGGCGACGCTGCGCTCTACGTGGACCCGCAATCGGTCGGCGAGATGCGAAACGCTCTCGATCGAGTGATCAGCTCAGAGAGTCTCCGCCGCGAAATGATCGAACGGGGTCACCGCTATGCGTTGAATTTCCGCGAAGAGGCCCTATTTCCGCCCCTGTGGGCCAGCTACGAACGTACCCTTAACCGATAATCGTCGCCACAAGCTGCCGTCCCGACGCCCGGTTGCGGAACTCGCACAAATAGATTCCCTGCCAGGTTCCCAGGTTCAAACGTCCGCGCGTAATCGGTATCGTGACCGATGCACCGACAAGGCTGGTTTTGGCGTGTGCCGGCATATCGTCGTCGCCCTCGAGCGTATGGCGATAGTAAGGTTGCCGTTCGGGAACCAGCCGGTCGAAAATCGTACCCATATCGATCTGCACGTCCGAATCGGCATTCTCGTTCAGCGTCAGGGCTGCCGACGTGTGGCGGATAAACAGGTGGAGCAGTCCCGCATCGGGCAGAGCAGGGAGGTGGGCCAACACTTCGTCGGTTACCAGATGAAAGCCGCGTCCCCGCGGACGCAGCGTAAAACTCGTTTGTGTTACCATGTCCCGAAGGTAACAAATTCATCGCTGCCGGCATCCGCTCTGGCGCAAATCTTGCACTGTTACCGGAGAAACGACACTCCCCATGATTGCACATTACCTCAACATGATCGCCACCGGCATCAGCATTATCAGTCTGATAATCGTCACCTATGGGACTTTGGTTGCCACGATTGCCTTTGTCCGCAACGAGATCGGCCGGGCCACGGGCAGTTACTCGGGGCTGAACATTCGACGACTGCGGGCCTCGTTTGGCACGTATCTGTTACTTGGGCTGGAATTTCTGATTGCATCGGACATTCTGAAAACCGTTCTCGAACCGGGTCTCAACGAACTGGCCATACTAGGCGGGATCGTGGTATTGCGTACCGTATTATCGATTTTCCTAAATCGTGAGATCCGCGATCTGCAAACCGAAGAGCGGGGACAGCAAAACGAATAAGGGAGGTAAGACCATAATAATAACATACAACGGCTGTTAGAGGTACTATCCCTCATTGCTCCGCTACGAACATGGTGCCTTCGGGCACTCCGTCAGAGTGGTTTCTAACGTCATAAGCGATACGTAGTATCGCAAGCTCCGCCGCGAGCACGCGGACGCCGCCCGCGCAGGGCAGTCGGAGAACGATTTTATCTGAAAAATAGAGCCTGCTCAAAGAGAAACGAACGATTCGCCGCTAAGCAAATCGTTCGTTTCTCTCTTTTTCGTATTCGCGGGCTTTTGAAGCACAGCATCGCGAACCGTACGGAACCGCCCTCACGCCGGGCGGGCGGTGCCGCGGGCACTCTGAATAAGGAGTTTCTAACGATACAAGCGATACGCAGTATCGCCCGCTCCGCCGCGAGCACGCGGACGCCGCCCGCGCAGGGCAGTCGGAGAACGGTTTTCTCCGAGAATAAAACCCGCTCAAAGAGAGAAGAACGATTCGCCGTTGCGCGAATCGTTCTTCTCTCTCTTTCGCATTTCGCGGGCTTTTGAGAACACGGGTATCGAGGACAGTCCAGAACTGCCCTCACGCCGGGCAGGCGGTGCCGCGGGCACTCCGTCAGAGGGGTATTACCTCAAATAAACGTAAGCCGAAAGTCAATGTATTACAGGCTTTCTATGAGCACAATATACATGTTCCCACCCGCCCCCATAAGCCGTGACTAACGTATCTCCTCAGCCTTGAAACCCGCCTCGGTCACAATACGTACGATCTGGTCCGGAGTGAGCGAACTCTCTACCGTCAGCACCCTTTCCGGCACACTGAGATCCACCGACCAACTGCCGGCCGATACCCCGTTCTGTTCCAGCGCCGCCCCGATCTTCGCCGAGCAGCCGCCACATTTCGCATTGGTTTTGAATTTACAAGTAGCCATTTTTCATTTTGTTTTAACTGTCAAACACTAAGATTTACGCCATTTGAGCCGCAGGCTGTTGGTCACCACCGATACCGAACTGAAAGCCATGGCCGCACTGGCCCACATCGGGTCGAGCAACACCCCGTAAGCAGGGAAGAGCACACCTGCCGCAATCGGAATCCCGATCACATTGTAAATAAAGGCCCAAAAGAGATTTTGCCGGATCAGCCGTACCGTCCGATGCGACAGCGTGATGGCCGTGGGCAACAACGTCAAATCGGAGGTCATCAACGTCACCATGGCCACATCCATCGCAATATCGGTTCCTTGTCCCATCGCCACGCTCACCTCGGCACGAGCCAGCGCCTGTGAATCGTTGATACCGTCGCCCACCATCGCCACCCGCGCACCTGCCGTCTGCAACCGTTTCACATACTCCTCCTTGTCGCCGGGCAACACTTCGGCCTCAAAATGGTCGATTCCCAACTCACGTGCAACAGCGGCAGCCGTTTTGCGCCCGTCTCCCGTCAGCATATGCACCTCAATACCCATCCATTTCAATGTGCGCACCGCCTCAATCGAAGTTCGTTTGACCGGATCGGAAATAGCCGCCACAGCCACCAGTTCACCATCTCGCCCGTACCAAATCACGCTCATTCCAGCCTCCTGCCACCGTTCAGCCTGTCCCGTCGCTCCGGCCGGCAGTGCAGAAAGCCGTTCTTCGGCCAACGCCCGACTACCCACCCAATAGGTTGCCCCACCACTTTCGACTTCGAGTCCCCGACCCGTCACACTGCGAAACGTACTGAGTTCCGCTGTCATAACCTGTACGCTTTCACTTTCCAACGCCCGTACCACAGCCGTCGCTAACGGATGCTCCGACCGGTGTTCGGCAGCCAGTAAAACGGCCTGTGCTGACGGCCGTTCCGAATCCGGAACCAGCCACAGCCAATTCGTAACCGTCGGACGCCCTTCGGTCAGTGTCCCCGTTTTATCGAGCACCACCGTATCGACGTGGCAAAGATTCTCCAATGCATAAGCATCCTTAATCAGAATATGCCGTTCGGCCGCCTTGCCGATACCGACCATCAGGGCCGTGGGCGTGGCCAGCCCCAACGCACACGGACAGGCGATCACCAACACCGAAACAGCCGAAAGCAGGGCACTGGTCAACACCGCCGTGCCACCGATTGCCATCCACACGACGAACGTCACCAACGACAGCCCAATCACCGTCGGAACAAAGACCGCACTCACCCGGTCCACAATACGCTGAACAGGAGCCTTGCTTCCCTGCGCCTGCTGCACCATTTCGACAATACGAGCCAATACCGTCGCCATCCCCACAGCCTGAGCTTCGAGCACAAAGGCCCCCTTCTGGTTGATGGTTCCGGCCAACACGCGATCTCCGGAGGATTTCCCCACAGGTAACGGTTCCCCGCTAATCATGCTCTCATCCACATACGAGGCACCCTCGATCAACACACCGTCCACCGGGATTCGCTCACCGGGACGCACCCCTACACGATTGCCGGGGCGCAACTGTGCAATCGGAACCTCACGTTCCGTACCGTCCGCTTCCACCAGACGTGCCGTCTTGGGTTGCAACCCCATCAACTTGCGAATGGCCGACGAGGTACTGCCCTTGGCCCGTTCTTCGAGCGTCTTGCCCAACAACACAAAGGCTACGATCATCGATGCCGCCTCGTAATAGACATGCGGTTCGAGCCCCCGTTCAGACCACACCTGCGGGAAGAGGGTATTGAACAGACTGAAAAGAAAAGCGATCGAGGTACTGAGTGCCACGAGCGTATCCATATTGGCTTTGCCGTGTCGGGCCTGCCGCCAACCGGTAAGATAGAAACTGCGCCCCGAAAACAGCAGTACGGGCAGCGTCAGCACCAGCTGCACCCACGGTGACCACGCCTCGTGCATCCACACCATGCCGCACAACATCAGCGGTACGCAAAGTCCCCAGGCCACGATGGTTCGCCGCAGGAGCGAACGGTAATGCTTGCGTTGTTCCTGCTCCTGACGCTCAGCGACATTCTCCTCTTCGACGATCAAATCGTAACCGGCAGCCTGCACGGCCTGCTGCATCACGGCGGGGGTAATCACCGCCGGATCGTACTCGACCTGCAGGGTCCCGGCCGCAAAATTGACATTTGCCGCCTGCACCCCTTCGAGCCCCCGGACGGTGCTCTCCACATTGGCCGCACAGACGGCGCAACTCATCTCCAGCACCGGGATGGTTCGTTTTTCAACATTTTTCATAACTTCGTGAAGGGCAAAGATAACCCCGGACAAATTTATGGAAATTCTGCACAGTTTCGACCCGGTCGTTACACCAGCCAGCCGCATCCTGATCCTCGGCACCATGCCGGGCGTGGCGTCGCTGCGCAAACAGGAGTATTACGGTTTCCCGCATAACGCTTTCTGGAGAATCATTGCAGCACTGGCCGATCACGACACGGTGCCTGACGTTTACGAAGAGCGACTGGAAATGATACGCCGCGGCGGCATGGCACTATGGGACGTTTGCCACAGTTGCCGGCGCGTGGGTAGCCTGGACAGCAACATTTTGGACGAGGTTCCGAACGACATTGTCGCTCTGCTCGACAGTCACCCCTCCATCCAGACCGTCGTGTTCAACGGCACTCCGGCCCACAAGCTCTTTAAACGACACATCGGAATGAAAACATTGGAGGGTAGGGAAGTGTTGGTGATGCCCTCGACCAGTCCGGCCAACGCTTCGTGGTCCTACGAGCGCAAACTCGCCGCATGGTCAGTACTCAAAACACGTTTTTAGAGCCATTTTACGCTACGCCAGACTATTTGCAGACACAAGAAATCAGCGAACCACCACCGCCGGAGTACGAAAACTTTCGTATTCTGTTTATTTTGAGGTAATACCACTCTGACGGGGTGGCCGAAGTCACCGCCCGCCCGGCGTGAGGGTAGTTCCGTACGGTTCTTTTGATCGGAGGATGAATCGTTCGGTTTGCTTCACGGCGAACCGTCCGATGTGCTCCCGGGCCACGTTCTTCGACTGCGCTGCCGCGCGGGCCCCGCGTGCTCGCGGTGGAGCAGGCGATACTACGTATCGCTTGTATCGTTAGAAACTCCTCATTCGGAGTGCCCGAAGGCACCGCCTGCCCGGCGTGAGGGCAGTTCCGTACGGTTCTTTTGATCGGGGGATGGATCGGACGGTTTGCCTCACGGTGAACCGACCGATATGCTCCCGCGCCAAGTTCTTCGACTGCGCTGCCGCGCGGGCCCCGCGTGCTCGCGGTGGAGCAGGCGATACTGCGTATCGCTTGTGGCGTTAGAAACTCCTCATTCGGGGTGCCCGAAGGCATCGCCCGCCCGGCGTGAGGGCAGTTCCGTACTGTCCGCGAAGAACAGCAATGTATTTAGAAAAGCCCGCGAACGCTTTAAGAGAGAAACGAACGATTTGCCCAGCGGCCGAATCGTTCGTTTCTCTTTGAGCGGGATTTGTTCTCAGATAAACCGTTCTCTGACTGCCCTGCGCGGGCGGCGACCGCGTGCTCGCGGCGGAGCATGCGATACTACGTATCGCTTATGCGTTAGAAACCACTCTGTCGGAGTGCCCGCAGCAGAACAATAAAGATAACACCCCGTTACATGATATGAATTCCAACACACCCCAATGTTAGGCTGCCCGTTTTTTACGAATTCGCGGCAGTTTGGGAAACAACTTCCGGAAACGGAGCAGATACGCACCAATCCGTCCACCGGCAATAATCATGGTCACAGCTACAACAATCAACACAATCCCCCCGACAATACGAGGCGTAAGCGCTTCGCCAAAAATCATCACTCCGAAAAATACAGCCGTCAGAGGCTCCAAAGCACCTAGAATGGCCGTCGGCGTCGATCCGATATATTGAATGGCAATGGTGGTCGATACGAACGACACGACTGTCGGCAATACAGCCAGGGCGACCAGATTCAGCCAATGGTACCAGTGTGCCGGTACGCAGAGCCCGGAACCTACTCCAACCCGCACCACAAAGACGGAAAACCCGAATAACAGGGCGTAAAATGTCAATTTAACGGTAGGAACTTCTCGCACCCGCGGCAAATTGACCCCAACCATATAAATGGCATAAGAGAGCGACGAAGCCATCACCAGCGCCACTCCGGCCAGACTGAGCGTCGCATCCCCGTCACCTTTGTACAGCATGGCAATACCGACCAACGCCAGAGCAATACACATGACCGTCAACAGCGAGATCTTCTCCTTGAAAAAAATCGCCATGATGAGCGCCACCAAAATCGGATAGACGAAGAGCAGGGTAGAGGCAATCCCGGCCGCCATATAGGTATAACTCAGAAAGAGTGTCAGCGACGAACAGGCCATCAGCAAACCAAGTACAACCAGTGCCGGCAATTCACGCCGAGTCAACCGGAAGTCACGGCCTCGCCAACGAATCATCGCCCACAGGATCGGAATAGCCAACAGATAACGGAAAAAGAGAACAGAATCGGCATCCATCCCATCCTGATACAGAGGGAGGGCAAATAGAGGGTTCATCCCATAGGTGGCGGCAGCCACGGCCCCATAAATGTATCCTTTGGTCTTATTGTTCATGGTTCTTGCGGATTTTCGGGCGCAAAGATAAGCCTTGGCACGGTTATCCCCTCCCCACAGAAGCATATTTGACTCAAAAAGCGCATAATTCACATGGGGACCATCCTCGACTGTCCTTTTTGCGCGACACAGAAAGTCAAGAAAATAGGTGTGAGCCTCAATCAGCCGTATTACATAAACTTGGGTATGACATTCATTCGAAGTAATACCATTCATTCGGTGTGGCCGAAGCCACCGCCTGCCCGGCGTGAGGGCAGTTCCGTACTGCTCTCGATACTGTATGCAAAAAGCCCGCGAATACGGAAAAACGAGAGCAACGAACGATTCGGCCGTTGGGCAAATCGTTCGTTGCTCTATAAGCGGGATTTATTCTCAGATAAACCGTTCTCCGACTGCCCTGCGCGGGCGGCGGCCGCGTGCTCGCGGCGGAGCGTGCGATACTATGTATCGCATGTATCGTTATAAACCATTCATTCGGAGTGCCCGAAGGCACCGCCCGCCCGGCGTGAGGGCAGTTCCGTACTGTGCGCAATGTTGCTTCAAAAAGTCCACGAAGGCAATAAAGAGAGCAACGAATGATTCGTCGTTGCACGAATCATTCGTTGCTCTTTAAGCGAGATTTATTCTCAGATAAACCGTTCTCCGACTGCCCTGCGCGGGCGGCGGCCGCGTGCTCGCGGCGGAGCGATGAGGGAAGGGTACTGCCCTAAGATCAAAGACACAAAACACCCTCATCCAAGACATACGCTTCTCGGGCATTCTCCCCCAGGGAGCATCACCTGTTCGCGACACGCACAGCCCAAACAATTTTAAGTACATTTGTGCCGATTATATCATCCGCTTATGAAACGTAACCTCCTGTTGATCGTTTGGTCCATCACCTATGTGATCATACTGACCGGTTGTCGACACGCCAACCCGCAACCTCACCCCACCCCGACAGCTCCGGACTACGCCTCGGCCGAGAACTGGTTCGAAGGCGAGAGCATCGACCCCACTAAAAAATACGATGTGTTCTACATCGTTCCGACATGCGTATTCGACTGGACCGACGAAACAGGAAACGTATGCCACTACATGGATGTCCACAACGTTTCACACCGCCAGCAGGTTTCCGGTCCGCTCCATCTGGCACGCGGTATCTTTGCCGACGAGGCTAACTTTTTCGCTCCATACTACCGCCAAATCACCCTCGAATCATGGATGGAGAGCGACAGCGTGATCGAGTCACGCTTTCAACTCGCATACGACGATATTCAGGCCGCTTTCCACTACTTTCTAGAACACCTTAACCAGGGACGTCCTTTCATTCTGGCGGGACACAGCCAGGGCGGCAAGGCCGTGATCGAACTGCTCAAACGCGAAATGACGGACGAAACCTATCACCGCATGATTGCGGCCTATCCACTGGGTTACCCGGTCCGAACGACAGACGTTTCACCCTATATGGTTCCTGCCACGGATGCGGGGAGCACCGGTGTGTTCGTTACGTTCAACTCCGTATCGGCTCCCGACCGGCTGCCTCCATTGTTGTCGGGCAGTCGGGCAGCCATCAACCCGCTCAACTGGCGCACCGACACCGTCACAGCACCTGCGAGCGACCATCTTGGTTCCGTGTTCATGTCCTCCGACGGCACCATTACGTCCGAAGAGCAACATGTACTTTCGGCTCGTTTGGATACGGCAACGCAAGCACTGATCGTATCAGGCGCTGACCCGATGAAATATTACGTACCGTCATTGGCCGATCTGTTTCCGCCGGGCAATTATCACGTGGTAGAGCTCAACTTCTTTTACCGCAACCTGCAACAGAACGTAAAGCAACGTGCTACAACCTATTTTGGACGTACCGCAACTCTCTATAACCACCAGAAACAAGAGATAGGGATAGGGATGTCTTCAACAGCCCGATAAGATTAACTTGTGGTATTACATCTATTCGAGGCAATACCCCTCTGACGGAGTGGCCGAAGCCACCGCCCGCCCGGCGTGAGGGCAGTTCCGGACTGTCCGCGAAGAACAGCAATGTATTTAGAAAAGCCCGCGAACGCTTTAAGAGAGAAACGAACGATTTGCCCAGCGGCCGAATTGTTCGTTTCTCTTTGAGCGGGATTTGTTCTCAGATAAACCGTTCTCTGACTGCCCTGCGCGGGCGGCGGCCGCGTGCTCGCGGCGGAGCGTGCGATGCTCTGCATCGCCTGTTACTGTCTTTGTTAAGGGAAATGCTATCTGAAGTGTCCGGAAACGATAAAGTACTTCCAGTAGCGCAAAAACAAAAAAGAGGCAATCATAAGACTGCCTCTTTTTTGCGTGATCCCGCTGGGGCTCGAACCCAGGACCCCAACATTAAAAGTGTTGTGCTCTACCAACTGAGCTACGGAATCATCCTCTTACATTAGAGCAACTGTTCCCTTCAATTGCGGTGCAAAGGTATGCTTTCCTTTCCGTTTTTCCAAATATTATCGAAAATTTTTCAAAAGAAAAAATCGGCTGGCGCATCGACTCCGATGAAAACCAACCGATTATCACTTTAGCATTTCAATGCAACGATCCGCTATTCGTAAGCTCCCGACTTGAGAGCCGCCACCTCACGCGGTGTCAGGTAACGCCAGAAACCGCGACGCAGTCCCATCTTGGTCAGGCCTGCAAAATAGACACGGTCCAGCTTGACCACCTCGTACCCGACCGCCTCAAACATGCGGCGTACGATACGATTTCGTCCGGAGTGTAGCTCGACCCCCACTTCACGCGGGTTACCGTCCACAAAACTTACCTCATCGGCATAGATCGGTCCGTCTTCCAGCTCGATTCCGGTAACCAACTGATCCAGCACCTCTTCCGTGCAAGGCTTGTCGAGGAACACGTGGTAAATCTTCTTTTTCGAAAAACTCGGGTGAGTCAATTCCTTGGTCAGGTTGCCGTCGTTGGTCAGCAACAGGACACCGGTGGTATTCTTATCCAACCGCCCGACCGGATAGACACGCTCCTTGCATTCGCCTTTCAGCAGGTCAATCACCGTGCGATCGGCATGCGGGTCTTCGAGCGTAGTAACGTAACCCTTCGGCTTATTGAGCAGGATATAAACTTTCTTTTCCCCTTTGAGCAGTTCACCGTTCAACCGCACTTCGTCGCGACCCGGGTGAATTTTCGCCCCGAGCTGATCGACCATCACCCCGTTGACCGTCACCTCGCCCGCTGCGATCAGTTGATCGGCTTCGCGACGCGAACACACGCCCGACATGGCAATAAAACGGTTCAGACGCATCTCTTCGGGCATCACCGGAGCAGCCTCTTCGGTACGGAACTTGCGGTCACGTTTAGCAAAGGCAGGACGTTCACCATCGCGCTTGTCGAAACGCTGAGAGTAACCCTCGCGACGAGATCCGCGCTCATCGCCACGGTCAAAACGCTTTTTACCGCCCTGCACCGGACGTTCATCGCGACGACCGGCATGTGACGGACGCTCATCCCGTCGCCGTTCGTCGGAAGCGACACGGGGAGCATACGATTTCTTGTAACCGGGTCGAGCATTGGCCTCCTCGGCCGCATCCCGGCGGTTTTCTTCACTGCGGATGGCGCCTTCGCGGCGGATCCGGAAAAACGAGCGACCACTACGTTCATCCCGACCAAATGGGCGCTTCTTGTTGGAATCCTGATTATCCATGATTGTACGTTATCGCCTGATTGTTAAAATTTAGGCACATTTAATGAAAAACGTTGCAAAGGTACCCCTTATTTTCTAAATTTGCGCAACTTTTAAAAAATTCACCCCATGAAAGAATACGACTTCGACACATACATCGACCGGATCGGGACCGATTGTGAGAAATACGAAGACATGAAATCCGTCTTCGGCACCGATCAGGTGATCCCGCTCTGGATCGCAGACATGGACTTCGCAACGGCCGACTTCATTGTCGAAGCGATGGAACGCCGGATGAAACATCCGATCTTCGGCTACACGTTCCGCCCGCAATGCTACTTCGACGCCATCCGCGGCTGGGTCTACCGCCACAGCGGCTGGGATATCGACACCTCGTGGATTGCCTTCTCGCCCGGCGTAGTAGCCGGCGTGACCTTCGGCATGCTGAGCTGCACCAAAGAGGGCGATGGGGTAGTGATCCAACCGCCGGTCTATCATCCCTTCGGCAACACCATCCGCTACAACCACCGCACGGTGCTCAACAACCCGCTGATCCAGGACCCCGCCACCGGTGAATACCGGATCGACTTCGATGATCTGGATCAGAAACTGGCACAGGCCAAAGCCTTCATCCTCTGCAACCCCCACAACCCCACGGGGCGAGTCTTCACCCGCGAAGAGCTGCTGAAGATCGGCGAACTGTGTAAGAAGCACGATGTGACCATTATTTCGGACGAGATACACTGCGACTTCATCTTCCAACCGCACGAGCACATCCACATCGCCTCGCTCACCGAAGATCTGGCCAACCGCACCATCACGCTGATTGCCCCCAGCAAAAGTTTCAACGTAGCCGGTTTCTCGACCGCCGCAGCCATCATCCCCAGCCCCGAACGCCACGCCGCCTACCAGGCCGAAGTCGACAAAATCCATATCGAAAACGGCAACATCTTCGGATCGGTAGCCTTGAAGACCGCCTACGAACAAGGCGACGAATGGATGCGCCAGCTGCTCGAATACCTGCAGGGCAACGTCGATTTCGTGTACGACTTCATGACCGCCAACATCCCCTCGGTACACTGCTACAAACCCGAGGCAACTTTCCTCATGTGGCTCGACTTCCGCAAATGGGGCATGACTCAGGAGGAACTGAACCGTTTCCTGGTTCAGGAAGCCGGCCTCGGTCTTGGCGACGGATCAGTTTACGGCATCGAAGGAACCGGATTCCAGCGTCTGAACATCGGCACTCCGCGGTCAGTGTTGCAACGCGCCATGAACCAACTGCTCGAAGCCGTCCGCAAACACGGTTTGTAAACGCGAATTTTTACATAAAATTACTTCCGAGCCGTACCGATTTCGACCGGTACGGCTTATTTTTGTCTTATAATCCCTGTAATTATTACCAACAGAGATCCAAAATCAGCACCTAAAACGTCTATACAATAGCACTCCAACTCAAATACCTATGAAACATATCGCGATTCCCGTTTTGCTGATCTTGACCGGACTCACAACGTGGGCTCAGTCGTCCCGCACCATCGTCGTCGAAGGCCGCGTCGTCGATCGCCCGTACAGCCACACGGTGCTGATTTCTCCGTTTGGTCAGGATATGCGGGCCACCCCTCCCCAGGAGGTTTCGATCCACGACGGCCGCTTCCAACTGACGCTCGAAGCTCAACCGCAAGCCTACGAACTTACCTTTGCCGACGAGTGGCAACAGGGCGTCTGGCAACCGGTCGTATTCTTTCCCGATGCCGATACAATCCGGATGACCCTCTTCCCGATGGACAGCGCCTCGATGAACCGTATCGATGGCGGGGCGGATAACGCCGATCTCGCCCACATGGATTCTGTTTATACCTGTCGGACACCCGTTTTTATGGCCTGGGACTCCTTGCAACAGAGTCGCTACACGAACCATACTTTGTTCAATGCAGAAGCCGCTGCATTGCTCGATCGGATAAACCACGAAGAGGATCGTGCGACCCTTGACAGCCTTCTGAAGATTTGGGACGCAAAACAAAAAGCCCGCACCCACATGACTCCCGAGGCTACGGCTACCGACCGATTGATGTGCGCCTATCGCGACTCGGTGAACGAGGCTCGTTACGAACATATCCGCCGCCATCCCTCATTGGCCGGATATTACCGGCTTTATAGCGAACAATTCTTCAAACAGCCGGGAGATGCTGCGCGCGAAGAGATCTATCGCACGGTCTATGCTGTACGCTATCCGGAACATCCGTACACCAAACAGCTAGATCAGATGTTCTACCATCGGATCGAAACCGGCAAGCCGTTTGTCGATTTCGAAGCACCCGATCTCAATAACCACATGCACCGCTTATCGGAAAAAATTGCAGGGAAAATTGCCCTTATCGACCTTTGGGCATCGTGGTGCGGTTCATGCCGTCGCAACAGCATAGCGGTCATTCCGATTTATAATGAATTTAAGGACAAGGGGTTTACTGTTGTGGGCGTGGCACGCGAGAGCGACAATACCAATGCGATGCGCCAGGCCATTGAAAAGGACGGTTATCCGTGGTTGAATCTGGTGGAGTTGAACGATCGGGCGGGCATCTGGCAGCTATATGGTGTCAGCAATGCGGGTGGCGGACAATTTTTGGTCGATCGGGACGGAACGGTGTTAGCCATCAATCCGACGGCTGCCGAACTGCGCAAAATACTTAGCGAGAAGTTAAATTGATTAGCCGTAGACACGGTGCCTTCGACCACTCCGTCAGAGGGGTATTACCTCGAACAGATACCATCCCAAAGTTTATGTATTGCGACAGTTAAAGGTATTGCCTAATTTTCTGGTTTTTCAATTATTAGAGGCACTACCAATCATCGCTCCGCCGCGAGCACGCGGACGCCGCCCGCGCAGGGCAGTCGGAGAACGGTTTATCTGAGAACAAAGCCCGCTCAAAGAGAAACGAACAATTCGTGCAACGGCGAATCGTTCGTTTCTCCTTTTTTCGTCTTCGCGGGCTTTCTAAATACAATGCCATTCATCGCGAACAGTATGGAACTGCCCTCACGCCGGGCGGGCGGTGGCTTCGGCCACCCCGACAGAGTGGTATTGCCTCAAATAGATGTCATTTCAAAGTTTACGTATTACGGCTACTAGAGGTAGTACACGATTTCTTGTTTTTGCAATGTTGGAGTTGCCACCCAGTCATCGCTCCGCCGCGAGCACGCGGACGCCGCCCGCGCAGGGCAGTCGATGACGTTTTATCTGAAAACAAAGCCCGCTCAAAGAGAAACGAACAATTCGCGTAACGGCGAATCGTTCGTTCCTTTCTCTCTATTTCGCCATAGCGGGCTTTTTGATGCAGTGCATCGCGAACTGTATGGGACTACCCTCACGCCGGGCAGGCGGTGCCTTCGGCCACACCGTCAGAGGGGTATTACCTCGAATAGCGGTCATCCCAAAGTTTATGTAGCACGGCTGTTCAGTGCTGCTCCAACTTTCGTGATTGCAAAACCAAATCACCAATCATTACCGATCCCTCACTTGCCGTATCTGCTCCAAAAACTGTAATGACCGTTCGATCGTCTTGCGATACCGTTCCTCTTCGACACAATTCCGATTCTCCTCGGGATCTCGTTTATGGTCGAACAACATCCGCACTTTCCCGCCTTTGCTTTTCGGCCACTCGGCATAGTTGTAACGCCGATCCACTGCATTGTCACCCCCGGCCCACTGTACATAAACATGTTCCTTCGCGCCGCGGCCACCTCCCCGCAATAACGGTACGAAACTCGTGCCGTCGAGTTGCCCCTCCGGCTCGTCCAACCCACACAACTCACACAGAGTGGGGTAGAGGTCTACAAATTCCACCACCCGACGTACCGTTTTCGGCCTTAGGCCTGGCACCCGCACAATCAACGGCACACGTGTAGCCCGATCCATCAGGTTGTGCTTACCCCAAAAGTTATGCTCCCCCAAGTGCCAGCCATGATCACCCAACAGAACCACCACCGTATTATCGGCCAGCCCCAACGAATCCAAAGCATCCAAAATCAATCCGACCTGGGCATCCACATAGCTGACCGATGCGTAATAACCGTGTTTCGCTTCGCGCTGGAAATCCTCGTCATCAGTATCGCTGACTCGGGCATAGGAGAAAATCTCCTGCGAGCCCTGCACCTGTTTGGGCAGTCCTTCGGGACGGAAACGATTGTCAGCCAGCGGGATATCATCACGCCGGTAGAGGTCCCAATACTTTTTGGGGGCATTAAAGGGCAGGTGAGGGCGCCAAAAACCACACGCCAGAAAAAACGGTTCCCCGGCATCGCGCAACCGCGCCAGGTCGGCCACCGTACGCAACGCCCCTTTCCCATCGTCGTAAGCCGAATCAGGGACCTCGGCCGCCTCACAGAAGGGGCCACGCATCGTCTTCGGATTAATCGTCCGCCCCGAGGCATCGTTCATCCAAAGTTCCCACTTATTGTACTCGGCCCAGTCCTTGCCGTATCCTTCAGGGTGGACACGCCACGGGTATTCGCTCCACGTATCGTCGTGATCTTTCAGATTGTGAAAAACCTTGCCATTGGAGACCGTATGGTATCCGTTGCGGGTAAACCACTCCGAGATCGGAATCGCATCGGGAGCATCACGACAAGCCCAGGCATCGAACGCCACGAAACGATCCGGGTAACGCGGATAAATTCCCGTCAACAGACTCGCACGCGAGGCCCCGCTCACCGGAACGTTGCAATAAGCATTTCGGAACAAAATACCTCCGGCTGCCAGCCGATCGATATTGGGTGTATGGATAGCCTCAACGCCGTAACAGCCCAGTTCAGGCCGCAGGTCATCGGCTATCAACATTAAGACATTAAGCGGACGAGAAACCTTTTGCTGAGCAAGCGCGGCACCGGACACGGATGCGAGACCGGCCATAATCAACCCGAAAGAGTATGGATTCATATGCATAAACATACAGTAAGAAACGTCCTGCCCTCAAGAGGGGGCCAATTTGGAAACCTCTCTACGGACCGAACCTTTCCGCCAAGGATTAACAAACAGTATTTCGGGGATAGTTGATTGTAAAAATACAATAATTCTGCGATTCTCCCACCTAATACTCCCTGTCGGAAGATGATTTCCTACTCTTAACACTACTTATCGGAGCGGCCGAAGCCACCGTGCCCGTGGCAAAGCAATGAGGGGTAGTACTCCTAATAATTGTCATGCCAGACAATTAGACAATACCTCTAATAGCCACACTACATAAACTTTGGAATGACATTTATTTGAGGTAATACCACTCTGACGGAGTGCCCGAAGGCACCGCCCGCCCGGCGTGAGGGCAGTCCCAGACTGTTCGCAATGCTCTGTGCTCAAAAAGCCCGCGAAAGCGAAAAAAGGAGGGATGAACGATTCGCCGTTGCGCGAATTGTTCATTCCTCTTTAAGCGGGCTTTATTCTCAGATTAAACCGTTCTTTGACTGCCCTGCGCGGGCAGCGTCCGCGTGCTCGCGGCGGAGCAAGGAGGGGTAGTACTTCTAATAATTGTCATGCCAGACAATTAGGCAGTATCTCTAACAGCCGTATTCCCCCACAACTTTGGTACAACATCTATTCGAGGCAATACCACTCTGACGGTGTGGCCGGAGCCACCGCCCGCCCGGCGTGAGGGCAGTCCTGAACTGTTCTCAATGCTGTTTTTCAAAAGTCTGCAAATGGGAAAAAAGGAGAGACGAACAATTCGCCGCTGGGCAAATCGTTCGTCTCTCTTTGAGCGGGCTTTATTTTTTAGACAAAACCGTTCTCCGACTGCCCTGCGCGGGCGGCGTCCGCGTGCTCGCGGCGGAGCAACGAGGGGTAGTACCTTTAATAACTGCCAAACCAAAAAATTAGGCAATACCTCGAACAGCCGCACTACATAAACTTGGTATAACATCTATTCGAGGTAATGCCCCTCTGTCGAAACGCCGATACTTCACACCCTCTAATTGCTATACCTGAAAACAATTATCTCCTTGCAGCACAAACCTTCGAATCCGAAAAGCTCCAACAAAGAACGATCGGCATCCAATAAGATGCCGATCGTTCTTTGTATTCTGAGTTTAGACTCCCTACACCTTGCCTCAATCTACAATGGGGAAATCTATATTTTCACTGTTTTCGTTCCAGTCATCATAGGTGAAGTCACCGGGATTACCATCAGGCAAAATCTTCCCGATACTGATATTGAGCGTCAAACGCGTATTCGGCGACAGAGTAGTATTCAAATTCTGAGTCAACTTGAATTCCGTACCGTCGTAGAGGGTAATCAACAACTCGAGCGGAGGGTTCTCAGCCGAAGGGAAGAGCATAACCGTAGGGTTTTCATACGTAAGGCCGTCTTCCGAACGGGTCAACTCGAACTGCACGGTTTTCGTCAGATTCTCCGCTTCACCCGTGTAGAAATTAATCTTTTCGGCAATACCGCCAATGTTGACTTTAACATTAGCAATTTCGGGAATAAACACACTACCATCCGACTGTTTGACAATCACCTTCAGCCCCGAGCCGACCCGCGTCAGTGACGTTTCGAGCGCATCGGTTCCAATATGGGCCGTTTTGACCGCATGTACCAAGTCGTAAACCGGCGAATAGATGCCGTCACCGATACTGCGCAGACTAAAATAGAGCTTCGAGACATCGGCTCCAGCAGTCAGCCCCGGCGAAACAATCTGCGGCGCGTTGTGGATCGGCTCGTCATATTTGGGCGTTCCCCAGTAAACCATGTTATAATCACCCGTGGGCAGATGAATCTCACGATTGTAGTTGCCGAACACATCGCCACCCACAATCATGTAGAAACCGTAAAACACGCTGAGCCGCCCGTTGACATAATTGCCGAAATAGATGGGCGAATCGTCGCGGCAGGGATAAATTTCCAACGCACCGGTGAAAGGTCGTTGGTCTTTCGATTCGATGATGCGCGCGCTGACCTCCGGCGTAATCAGATCGGCTTCGGCCACCTCGTCGTTGTTACTCTGCGTATAGCACTCACGTTTGGAGCAGGAAGAGGAGACCATCGCCAACAGGAGGATCGCTGCAGGGAGGGAAAAATACTTCATATTGATCGAAATTTAATATTAAAACAGACTGCAAGCATCGTGCCAAGTACCGAAAAATTCTGGACATAATCAAGTCTTTTTTCGCCTCAACCGTCGGTACGATTCGTCTCCGCTTTCGTCACTTTCCGCCTACAAAGGTTGATATTCCCGAAAATAAACATTAACTTCGGACTGTTTTGATCTCAAAATTAACCGACTAACTCAAACTTTTACCATGCTCAAAACACTCAAAGCCATTACGTTGTTCGTACTGACAACAGCCCTGATCTCTGCCTGCGGCGACGCATCGGCCAAAGCTCCACGCATGAAACACGTCGTACTGATCGGCAGCGACGGTTTCAGCGCCGAAGTAATCGCCAAAAATCCCGGCAAATTTCCCAACCTCGAACGAATGATGCAGGAGGGTTCCTACACCCTGCATGCCCGCTCGGTGCTACCCTCGTCGAGTGCCATCAACTGGGCTACGCTGCTCATGGGAGCTGGGTCCGAAATGCACGGATTTACCGAGTGGGGCAGTCAGACCCCCGAAGTCAAACCGATCTATGTCAATAAATACGGATTCTTCCCGGGTATCTTTGGTGAAGTGCGTGAACAGATGCCCGACGCCGTAACCGGTGTGATTTACTCGTGGAACGGGATCGGATACCTCTATGAAAAAGAAGCCGTCGACTTCAACCAAGCATTTCCGGACGATGACGATGCAGTAACCCGTACAGCCTGCGATTTTCTGAAAGAGAAACAACCTACGCTGGCCTTCATTTATTTGGCTCAACCCGACGGTGCCGGACACACCAAAGGCTGGATGACACCGGACTACATTGCAGCCTGTGAAAAAATCGACTCGCTGGTAGGCGTGATTTATGATTGCGTAAAAGAGAACATGGACCCGAAATCGACTGCTGTTATTTTCGTCTCTGACCATGGTGGAAAGGGGACTGGTCACGGTGGAAAAACGATGGAAGAGATGGAAGCGCCCTACATCGTTGTCGGCCGCGGCATTCCGGCCAACCACGAAATCGACCGGATCGTGATGCGTTACGACAACGCGCCGACCATTGCCGAGCTGCTGGGCATCCAGGCACCCGAACAGTGGTACGGTAAATCCGTGCTGCGCTAACCATCCATTGCTCCGCCGCGAGCACGCAGACGCCGCCCACGTAGGGCAGTCGATGAATGGTTTTATTTGAGAATAAAGCCCACTTAAAGATAAAGGAACGATTCGCACAACGACGAATTGTTCCTTTATCTCTTTTGCGCTTTCGTGGACTTTTTGATATAGCATCGCGAACAGTACAGAACTGCCCTCACGCCGGGCGGGCGGTGGCTTCGGCCACTCCGAATGATTGGTATTACCTCGAATAAGTGTAATACTAAAGTTTATGTAATACGGCTGTTTGCCGTACATCTTAATTTATCGATTCTGCAATTATTAGAGGTACGACCCCTCCTTGCTCCGCCGCGAGCACGCGGACGCCGCCCGCGCAGGGCAGTCGGAGAACGGTTTTATCTGAAAACAAAGAAGAGCGGTCAGGACATAAAGTTATGTCCTGACCGCTCTTTTTCGGTTCCAACAGGATCGGATAGGGCTGTTAGAAAATCGGGTATTTTACGAATACCTCGATAGCCTGATATTCAGCCATACCGAGTTTGTCGTACAGTTGTGCGGTAGCCTGAGTACGGTCTTCAGCACGTTCCCAGAATTCACGTTTGTCGTCACCGGGGAAGGGCACAATGTCTTTCTGCGAGAGGTGGCGATAGATGGCGTGACGTTTTTTGATCACTTCATCCGGGCTCAACGGCACAGCCATGTCGACCATATCGAGATCCCATTCCTGCCATGCCCCGCGGTAGAGCCACATCACGCAATCGTTCAGCCATTTGTCGCCTTCCTGTTTGATCTGGTTGACAGCAGCCAGAACGATTTCGATGCAGACACGGTGCGTACCGTGCGGGTCGGAGAGGTCACCGGCAGCGTAAATCTGATGGGGTTGAATCTTACGCAACAGCTCAATTACGATGTCAATGTCGGCCTGCGAAATGGCACCTTTCTTCACGGAGCCCGTTTCGTAGAACGGGAGGTTCAAGAAGTGTACGTTGGTATCATCATTGAGGCCGAAACTACGGTCTGCGGCACGAGCCTCGCCACGACGGATGGCACCTTTGAACATGCGGAGTTCGAGCGGTTCGGGCTGACCTTTAACCTTGCTTTGGATCAGTTTCTTGAAGTGTTCGTATTTGTCTTCGAAGCCGCATTCGCGAGCGGTGTCGAGGGTTTGGAGGACCACGTCGTCATGCACGGCAATGTTACCAGAGGTCTGGTAAGCCACATGCACATCATGTCCCTGGTCAGCCAGACGAATAAAGGTACCACCCATCGAGATCACGTCGTCATCGGGGTGCGGGCTGAAGATAACCACCCGTTTCGGGAAGGGGAACGAACGGGCCGGACGGGTCGAGTCGTCGGCATTGGGTTTTCCACCGGGCCAACCAGAGATCGTGTGCTGCAGGTCGTTGAAAACCTGAATATTGATCTTATCGTAGGTCAAACCGGTTTCATCGATCAGCTGACCGAGGCTGTTGTCAATATAGTCCTGATAGGTGACTTTGAGGATCGGTTTTTTCACCTTCTGGCAGAGCCACAGCACGGCTTTACGGATAAAGCGGTTGGTCCACACGCAGCTGCCCACGAGCCACGGAGTTGCCACACGGGTCAGGTGCGAAGCGGAGTCTTCGTCCAGCACCACTTCCACATTGGCATGGTTCTGAAGGTAGGAAGCAGGAATCGAGCCGTCCACGCTGCCTTCCACCACTTTGGCGGCCACTTCCGATTTGTCTTCGCCCCAGCCGATGAGCACGATCCGTTTTGCCTGCATTACGGTAGCGATACCGATGGTCAGGGCACGGGTCGGCACGTTTTCGATGCCGTAGAACGAGGAGGATACCCGTTTACGCGAAGCGTTGCTGAGGGCTACGACACGCGTGCGGGTGTTCTGATACGTACCGCCTTCGTTGAGCGCGATCTGACCCTGGTCGCCCATGCCGAGCAGCAGGATGTCGATACCGCCGGCTGCATGGATCTCGGCTTCATATTGTTTGCAGTATTCGCTGACTTGACTGGCCGGTACGGTCCCGTCGAGGGTATGGATCTGGTTGGCCGGAATATCCACCTGATTGATCAGTTCTTCGTAGAGCGAGTAGGTGTAGCTCTGCTGTTCGGTGGGGTTGATCGGGTAGAATTCAAACAGGGTAAACAGCACCACGTTTTTGAAGCTCAACCCTTCGCTTTTGTGACGGCGAACCAGTTCGCGGTAAACGCCGATCGGCGATTTGCCGGCGGTCAGTGCCAGCACGCATTTCTGACCGGCAGCAGACTTGGCTTTGATCGTTTCGGCGATCTCGGCGGCTACCCGGAAAGCACCGTCTTCGGCCGTAGCGGCGATATAGGTCGGGATACGTTCGAAACGGGTAATAATGTCCATCGGTTCGGCCCCGACTTTGAGACCGCCTTCGGTTTTGAGTTTGTAATTGGTACTCATAACACTTTGTTTATTTTGATGTTTCGTTGATAATCATCTCAAAAGCCTGCCCCATGGTGAGACCGGCGGCACGCCACTGCTGCGGCACGATGCTGGCGGCACTCATGCCCGGCGTAGTATTCACTTCGATGAAGTAGGGATCGCCCGTGGTGCGGTCGATGATGAAATCTACCCGGACCACCCCCCGGCACCCCAGCACGTGATAGGCCGTGGAGGTAGCACGGTTCAGACGTCCGACAATTTCGGCAGGCAGTTCAGCCGGCGTCACTTCGCGACAAGCACCTTCATATTTGGCTTCGTAGTCGAAAAATTCCTTTTCCGAGATCAGTTCCGTCACCGGCAACACCCACTCTTTCCCGCCGGCCACCATAATACCGCAGCTGACTTCGCGACCGTCCACAAACTGCTCGAGCATCACCGCGTCGCTCTCCTCGAAAGCGGCTTCGATAGCCGGAGCAATCTGTTCGGGCGATTTGATCTTGGTCACCCCAAAGCTGCTTCCGCTGGCGTTAGGTTTGATAAAGAAGGGCAGTCCCAGTTCGGCGATAATGGTTTCGGCAGCGGGAACAGCCTCGCCCCGGCGCAGCATGATCTCTTTGGCCAGGTGGATTCCGGGTTGCCCGCGAAGCGCCATTTTGCAGAGCGATTTATTGAAAGTCAGGGCCGAAACCTCGGCGCTGCAAGTGGAGTAGGGTACACGCATCAGATCCAGATACCCTTGCAGGATTCCGTTTTCACCCGGCGTACCGTGTATTTCGATCAGCGCATATTCGAAACGGACATGTCGTCCTTCGGGGGTCGTAAAGCTGAAATCATTCAGATCGACCGGCAACACGGCACCGGCCGCATCGGCTCCCGTGGGGTTCACACGCCACGTCGTTCCGTGCAGCACCACCAGATAGGGTTCGAAACGTTCGCGGTCGAGACACTCCCACACCTGGGCTCCACTCTTATATGAAATCACATCTTCGGAGGAGTCTCCTCCGGCAATGACGGCAATGATTTTCTTTCCAGACATCGATACAGACGCTATTAAAACGGGCAAATCGCGGCACCACTTCATGCAGCTGACTTGCATCATACAAATTTATAGATTTTTTATTATATCTTTATCGAATAAATGACCAAAATCGGCAACGAAGATGAAAACAGCTGTCACAGAACTATTTAACATAGAGCACCCGATCATCTCGGGAGGCATGGTCTGGTGCAGCGGCTGGCGACTAGCCGCCGCCGTATCCTCCTGCGGCGGTCTGGGGCTGATCGGAGCAGGCTCCATGCACCCCGAAACGCTCGCCGACCACATCGCCAAGGCCCGCGCCGCACTGGCCGGAAGCGGGAAACCGTTCGGCGTAAACGTTCCCCTGTTCTATCCTGAAATCGAGGCCATCATCGACCTGCTCATCGCCGAGCAGGTTCCGATCGTCTTCACCTCAGGCGGAAACCCGTCCCTCTACACCGCGCGCCTCAAGGATCACGGCATCCGGGTGGCCCACGTGGTCGCCTCAGCCCGATTCGCCCGAAAGGCCGCTGCAGCCGGTGTGGATGCCATCGTGGCCGAAGGGTTCGAAGCCGGTGGCCACAACGGTCGCGAAGAGATCACCACCCTGGCGCTGATCCCGCAGGTTCGCGAAGTCACCGATCTGCCGTTGCTGGCAGCCGGAGGCATCGCCACCGGACGCGGTATGCTGGCTGCGCTGAGCCTCGGTGCCGACGGCGTGCAGCTCGGCACCCGGTTTGCCCTCTCGCAGGAGTCCTCGGCCCACGAAGCGTTCAAAGAGCGTTGTGTCGGCCTCGGCGAAGGGGACACCATGCTCTGTCTCAAGAAGCTGGGCCCCGTGCGACTGGTTAAAAACGAGTTTTACCAGCGTGTGGCAGAGGCTGAAGCTCGTGGTGCTTCGGCCGAAGAACTACGTGAACTGCTGGGCGCAAAACGCTCCAAACGCGGCATTTTCGAAGGCGACCTGATCGAAGGCGAGCTGGAGATCGGACAGGCCGCATCGCTGATCCACCGGATCGAACCCGTCGCCCAAATCATGCAAACCCTGCTGGATGAGTTCCGGACAGCCGTAAACGAAGTGAAACAATGGGAAATCTGAGACGAGAGTCGCTCGAGCTCTACCTGGTGACCGACCGGGCTCTGTCGCTGGGCCGGTCGCTGCGGGAGATTGTCGCCGCAGCCGTGCAGGGCGGCGTTACGATGGTCCAACTGCGCGAAAAGGAGTGCAACACGCGTGAGTTCGTCGAACTGGGCCGCACCCTCCACGACCTGCTCCGACCCGCCAGAATCCCGCTGATTATCAACGACCGGGCCGACATTGCCCAGGTCATCGGCGCCGAAGGGTTGCACATCGGCCAACACGACATGGCCTACGCCGACGCGCGTCGGCTGCTGGGAGCGGAAGCGATCATCGGGCTGTCGATCGAAAACGAACATCAGGCCCGTGAATGTCGGACATACGACGGACTGGACTACATCGGAGCCAGCCCGGTCTTTGCGACACCGACCAAGACCGACACCGCCGAAGCCCTGGGACTGGCCGGCGTGACACGCCTGCGCGAGATCGTCGGACCGATCCTGCCGATGGTAGCGATCGGCGGTCTCAAAACGACCAACATTCCCGACGTGATTCGAGCCGGAGCCGACGGCGTGGCCGTTGTGAGCGCCATCTGTTCCGCCGCATCGCCGGCCGAAGTGACCCGCCAACTGCTGGATTGCGTAAAACAAGCGAAAAGATGAAAATCAACGAAATAGGAGAATTCGGACTGATCGGACGCATTGCCCGCGAGGTTGAACAGCTTGTCCCGACCGGATGGGAAGGCATCGGCGACGATTGCGCGGTGATTCCCTCGGGCGACGACCATTCGCTGCTGGTCACGACCGACCTGCTGGTCGAGAACGTCCATTTCCTGCGCGACCGCATCACGGCCCGCGAACTGGGAGCCAAATCGCTGGCCGTGAACCTGAGCGACGTGGCCGCCATGGGAGGCCGGCCGATCGCCACCTTTCTGAGCATCGGCCTGCCCTCCGACACGGTCGAAGTAGAGTGGTGCGACGCCTTTTTCGACGGTTATCGCTCGTTCGGCGTGCCGCTGTTGGGCGGTGACACCACCTCCTCGCCCGAAGGGATCGTCATTAACATCACGGTGCTGGGAACCGCCGAAAACCGCCATATCAAACGGCGCAACGCAGCCCGCGCGGGCGACATCATCGCCGTGACCGGTCCCCTGGGTGATTCGGCCGGAGGCCTTCAATGCCTGCTGCACCCCCTCCCCGCCGATGCCGACACCGAAGCACTGATCCGGCGACACCACGCCCCGCGCCCCCATTTGGCCGAAGGGGAGTGGCTCGGTGCGCGTCCCGACGTGCACGCCATGATGGACGTCTCGGACGGCGTAGCATCGGACCTGCTCCACATTCTGCGGGCCTCGTCGCTCGCGGCCGCCGTCGATGTTCGCCGACTGCCCCTGTCGCCGCTGCTGCTGAAGATGGCCGACCGCTGCGGCTGGGATGCCCACCGGCTGGCCCTCACCGGAGGCGAGGACTACGTCCTGCTGCTAACCGCCGACCGGGAACGGTTCGCCCGGTTGCAACAGGATTTTCAGGCACAGTTCGGCCGTACACTCCACCCGATCGGGGAGTGCATGCCCGGCCAGCCGACCATCCAATACCGGGGAAGCGAGGGGACCTTCACCGGGTTCAACCACTTCTGACCCACCCACCAAACAGAGCTTAACCAATAGAGAGCATACCCATGAAACGAGTACTCACCATAGCCGGTTCGGACAGCGGCGGCGGAGCCGGCATCCAGGCCGATATCAAAACCATATCGGCCATCGGTTGTTATGCCGCAAGCGCCATAACGGCCGTCACGGCCCAAAATACGCTCGGCGTCGTGGCCGTCGAAGCCCTCTCGCCGGAGATCGTCGAACAGCAGATCCGCGCGGTGCTCGACGACATCGGGGCCGATGCCGTAAAGATCGGGATGCTGGCCAATACGGAGATCGTCGAACTGGTCGCCTCGCTAATGCACGAGTACGATCCCCCTTTCATTGTGCTCGACCCGGTGCTCGTGGCCACGTCGGGCGACCGGCTGACCCGCAGCAGCGCCACCGAAGCCATCCTCACCCAACTGATGCCGCTGGCCACCGTCATCACCCCAAACATTCCCGAAGCCGAGCAGCTCACCGGCGTGGCGATCGAATCTCCGCTCTCCTACGATGCCGCCTGGCAGGTGCTCCGCCAACAGGGAGCGCACGCCGTACTGCTCAAAGGCGGCCACCTGGACGGCCGTCAACTGACCGACACGCTCTTCACCGTGAAGGATACCCTGCCGCACACCTACCTGCACGAACGGATCGACACACCAAACACCCACGGAACAGGTTGCACCCTGTCGTCAGCCATTGCCTCATACCTGGCTCTGGGCCATCCGTTAAGCCGCGCCGTGGGCCATGCGACCGACTTCATCCATCAGGCCATCGCCGCCGGCAGCGACCTGCACATCGGCGAAGGGCACGGTCCGGTGGACCATTTTTTCCGATTTCGTGACCGTTAACCCTCCGGCCCGGGACACATCCCGCCGCAAATCCGTATCTTTGCGACAGCAACCATGAAAATCGAGCACCTTTTTTCAAATCGTAACATTATGATTCTCGCGACATTGGTCTTTGTCGCGTGGGTGCTCTTTTTCGACCGCAACAACTACCTCGACTCGATG
Source organism: Millionella massiliensis (assembly GCF_900104655.1). Taxonomy (GTDB): domain Bacteria; phylum Bacteroidota; class Bacteroidia; order Bacteroidales; family Rikenellaceae; genus Rikenella; species Rikenella massiliensis. The sequence goes on from NZ_FNWD01000002.1 coordinate 671,561, forward strand.
GAACTCGATCGCAAGATCAAGGCAATCGAAGCCGAAAAGGAGTTTTACAAACAAAAGATTCGGGACGACAGCATCGTGATTGCCGGGATGAAAGACAGCGCTTTTCTGGAGAAATTCGCCCGGGAGAACTTCCGGATGCACCGCGACGGCGAAGAGATCTACCTGATCGACGAGAAATAGACGACAGCAGCGCCCCCTCTTTGGTCCGGCACAAGAAGCACACACCGGGAAAGTCACCCCGGCAAACCGTCAGGTCCGTAAACGCAATTCCGAATAGAAACATCCTCCCATATCCCCATTTCATCCCCATAAAACAGCGCATTTCAAAATAAGGAGGGCCGACGAGCATAAACTCGTCGGCCCTTTTCCTTTCTTCTTCTGAAGAAGATAACCCACCGTACCTACGGCAAAACGATGTCACTGCGACGACTCGCGGGGAACACCTTCAGGTTTTCCACCTTCCCGTCCCGGATTTCGCCTTCGACCACCGTGTTCTGCGGAGCATGCAGTTTGAAACGGCAATTCCACTCCCTGGGCCAGGCCGGAGCCAGATAGATCCGCCCGTCGATCACCTGCATCAACATGTCCTGCAGGCCGACCATCGCCGCACCTCCGTGGTCGATGTCAGGCGTATGACAGAAACCCGGATTCGACCAGAAAGCGGGGAAACGGTTGGCCGGGACACCGGGATGACACCCCTCGGCCGTCGGATGGAGGAACTTACGCACCGCGTAGCTCTTCGCCTCATCCGTCAGACCCAGCCGCGCCGTGTAGATTCCGCCCTGGAACCAACAGATATAGTTCTTCTGAGCGGCAGCCTTGGAATTATAGAGCCAGGTATTCTTCGGAATATCCAGATCGGGACTCTCCAACGTATAATAGTCGAACGGGAAGAGCGAATAGAGCTGCGGAAACTCCATGTTGCCCTGACTCCCTTCCAACTCCCAACTTTCGGCCGGCGGCAGCACCTTGTGACCATTCACCTGTGTCACCGGCACATCGGGCAACCGTTGCTCCAACGCTTCGAAATAGCTGCGCCGATCCTGCGGAAGGTCAGCCTGTTCCAACAACCGACGAACGATCATGTGCAGACCGCACACCACGTCGGTCGGATTTTTGGCCCCGGCATAGAGTTCCAGCGCACTGGCCGGATAGAGCACCAGTTTGCCGTCAACCAACGGACTTCCGTTCCGTTCGAGCGAACGTTTCTGGTAGTAGTTGTCGAAGAAACGGACCGCATTCTCGATAAACGGCAGGTAATCCGCCAGCTTTCCGCCCCCATACTCGACATAGTTGAGCGCCATGTAGGCAAAATCGAGCATCGACGTATAGTGGTACTCGAGGTGGATCAACCCGCTGTGACCGTCTTCGGTACGCGGCCGATCGGGACAGCGGCCGAAGCAGTCGGTCATTTTCGTCGGGTCGCCGTAAACGCCGTTCAGCCCATAAACCATCAGCGCCTCGGGGAAGGCCGCCCCTTCGATGTTCCAGAATTTCCGCGACCGGGCCAGTTGCAGCGGCAGCATCCGGTTATACATATCCAGCGCCGGCCGCATCAGATCGAAGTCGCCGCTTTTGAGCATGGGCCAATAGACCAGGCGTTGGTTTTGTGCCATAAATTCGCAACCGTCCCACATACGTCGTTCGGGCGGTCCGGAGGGCGAATCGACGTTGAAAATACCACCATTGAAGAGCACCGGCAGGGTATTGCGCGACGCACAACCCAGCATGTAACGGAAGAGCTGGTAATTTCGTCCGACCTCCCACGCCTCGCGGGTCGCCCGGTCGGCCCACCAGGTCGTGTCCTTCACCTCCGGTTCGATCACGATATAGCTGCGGTCCCAAAACTCCCGCCACCATGCCTTACGCTCCTTGGCAATCTGCGAGCGGTGTTCGGCGGCATAACGATCCTCCTGACCGACCTCCTCTTTCCAGATCGGCACCGAAGCATCCTGTGCAATCCGGACTGCCACCCGGCCTTCAATCCGCCGCGTGGGGGTTACCGATTCGAGCTTGCAGGACTCGTAATCCGTATTCATGTAGGTCCCGCTGCCTCGACCGGCCGGCTGCATCCCCTCAACGGTCAGGATTCCGCCGTTGATCGACCCCGTCACCGGGTCGGGAATCAACTCGCGGAACGATTCGACTCGCTGATCCCGAATCGCCTGCTGCAACAGATCGTTACACGTGTCGTTGGCATAATAGAAGAAGACCTGGTCGGCCTGAGGCTCCATCCGGAAATGGTTCCAGGTCTCGTAGATCACTTCGGCACGCACGGGTACCTTCGAGTCGGCCTGAAAAAAGACCACCGGCTGTTCGATTCCAGTGCTGAGGGTGAAACGGAACCCGTTGTCACCGGTATAGACAACTTCAGATTCCTCCAGGTTCAACTCCTGCCGGAAAGTATGTTCAAACGGATTCGGATAAAACCGTACACGCACCCGGCCCAGTTTGCCAAGTGTGAAACTGTTGTCCATACGACAGTCCGTACTGCCGATATAGAACAGGATGTCGTTCTGCTCGCACCAGGTATTGAGTTGGAGCGATCCGCCGCCGACCGGCATCGAACCGCCGGCATCACGACTGGGCGAGTTCCATACCACCCGGTACCGATCGACGTAATGGTCGGCACGAGCCGTCCCGCTCCCCACGCAGAGGAGACACGCGCAGGCGGAAAGGATGGCAAATCTGCGAATATGTTTTCTCATGTCTGAAATATTTGTAAAAGTACGAGACGGCAGGCCTCTCCACACAATTGCGAAGGAGAGACCTGCCACATGGACACCCTAATTATTCAATCGTCACGTGAGCACCCGGGGGCAACAACAGGTCGTCGCCATAACGGGTAATCTGTTCACCGGGAGCCGGAATACAAATGTCGGCATATTCGGGCCAACCGCCCATCTGTTCCACCCGGTCGGTAATCTCCTTCACCAGCCGGTCGAGCGGTTCGCGCCCCTCGACATCCTCATACCACGTTCCCTTGGTCTCGCGCTGAATACGCTGTTCGAACTCCTTTTTGAAGTTGACCCGGATATTTCCAGAGATAACATTGCCACGTTCTTCGGGCCGTGCCCCCACGCCGTTCAAAATCGGACCTTCGATCCAGTAAACGTTATCCCGAACGGTCGTGTATTCGACCACATTGTCCAGTGCATAGATCGACGATGCGGGCATCCCGGCCGATTTGAAGGTCACGTTTTTCATCCACTTGTTGCCCACACCTACACTATAAGCATAGATGGCACCACCTTCGTTCAATTTCGTGTGCGGTTCCGAGATGATGTTATATTCAGCCCGGTTGTTACGCGTGTGAAGGTAGGGTTTCGCATTCTCGCGGTCGAAACGGAAGGTGCCTTTGCGGATTCCCTCCTGAATCTCCGGCGAAAAATCCTGCCACCGGATCGCATGCTGACTCCATACGTGAAAGAGTCCGTCATACGTTCCCGGGAAAAAGCATTTTGCCTCGGACATGGTTTCGGGATTGACCCCAACCATCGAGATACCGTTATAGGCCGAACGTTGCAACAGATTGTATGCGATGTAATTATCGCCGCTCTGATAGACCTGCACGGAAGGGGAGTGCCAATAGTTTCCCAAACCATGGTCGTGAATATAGTTGCGCACAATGCGGTTACCGCGGCTGACGTCGAGCGTACCGGGGCCGTATCCTTCCAGGAAGACACCACCGCTGCCTGTCCAACCAATTTCGCACTTTTCAACGATGTTGCGCTGTCCATAATGGTTGATCGTCACCCCGTAACTACCACTGTGCAACAGCCGACAATCGTAAAGCCGACACGCCTCGGTTCCGGTCAGATAGACCATCGCATCGACATTCTCCCACTGACGTGTCAGCCACTCGTCGGGCCACTCGTTTTCGGGCATCCGGTCGGTATAGATGAGGGTGAGCCCTTCGAGCGACACGTTTCGAACGTATTCATTCTGCGCCTCGTTACCCTGCAACCGGACCAGTTCATAGAGTTTCGGGGCAAGCACCTGCGCCGTGGCCAGGTTTTCGTCCTCCCGCGGCCAGTAATAGACCTTGCCGTGCTCCGAATCGACGGCCCATTCGCCCGGACGGTCAATCAGACAGAGAGCGTTCTCGAAACAATAACCCCGTTCATAAGGATCGCGTGAGTCGTTCAGTCCCACCTGTTTACTGTTCCAACGCACCGTACCGGCCTCGGGATCGATATCGGTCACCACACCGTTCCCCATCACGCCGTACTGCGCCATAATGCAGACCATCTCCAGGTCGCCGTTCGAGGGCAAATTGGCCAACTGGGCCTTGTTTTCGAAACGGATCACCTGCCGGTCGGTCGAATCGGTTCCAAACTGGTGATCCTTGGGCCACTGACGCCACGGAGTGTGAACCGCCTTCGACCGTTCGGCCCGACGCCCGTCCACGAACATATAGTGGAACCGCCAACCGGGCTGCACATCGGCCACCCACAATTTACCCTCAGCCTCAGGAGTCATACCGGTCAATTTGCCCGTTACGGGTTTCCACCCCTCGATCCGACGTGCACCGGAGAGCACCGGCGTTTCGTTTTCGCAGGCTTTAAATACAATATACGAATCCTGAGGTTCGAGCACGAAAGGCTGTTCCATCCAGTAGGTTCCTCCGCGGAGCCACACGGTTGCCGAGTCGGCTTTCCCTTTGGCCCGTAATCCACGAATCGCATCGCGGGCACGTTCCAGTGTTTGATAAGGAGATTTTGAAGTCCCGCGTCCCGCATCATTTCCCTGCGGCGAGACAAAAATTTCTACCGGTTTATCCTTGGCCGAAACGACCGCGCAACCGGAAAGAAGGGCAAGCAATAACAGTGTTTTTCTGATTATCGTTACCATAGCAAAAAATACAATTAGGTGGGTTAGTAAACTTTATAAAGTTACAAAAACCAGCCCCAACATCCAAACAGTAAACGATTTGCATAATGAAGTCCCCACATGATTGCCTGGTCGTTAAAGTTGCTTGCTATGGGTTCGAATCGTACCGGGTTCGACTCAGAATTTACATCACTAATTGAATCGCTTCTCACATAAAATCTCGTTCACTTTTCCCATATTCATCAGAACACTTTAGCAGCTGTATTTCACAAACTTTGGTACGACATCTATTCGAGGCAATACCATTCATTCGGGGTGGCCGAAGCCACCGCCCGCCCGGCGTAAGGGCAGTCCTGTACCGTTCGCGATGCTGTATTCAAAAAACTGCGAAGGCGATAAACGAGAAACGAACGATTTGCTCAGTGGCGAATCGTTCGTTTCTCTTTGAGCGGGCTTTGTTTTCAGATAAAATCGTTCTCTGACTGCCCTGCGCGGGCGGCGTCCGCGTGCTCGCGGCGGAGCAATGACTGGGTGGCGCCTCTAATCATTGCAAAAATAAGAAATCAGGTACTGCCTCCAACAGCCGTATTGCACAAACTCTGGCATGGCATCTATTTGAGGTAATACCCCTCTGACGGAGTGGCCGAAGCCACCGCCCGTCCGGCGTGAGGGCAGTTCCGGACTGTTTACGATGCTCTGTGCTCAAAAAGCCCGCGAAACGCAATAAAGAGAGAAACGAACGATTTGCTCAGTGGCGAATCGTTCGTTTCTCTTTGAGCGGGCTTTGTTCTTAGATAAACCGCTCTTCAACTGCCCTGCGCGGGCAGCGGCCGCGTGCTCGCGGCGGAGCAATGACTGGGTGGCAACTCTAATCATTGCAAAAACAAGAAATCGGGTACTACCTCTAACAGCCGTATTCCCGCACAACTTTGATACGATACCTATTCGAGGATATACCACTCTGACGGAGTGCCCGCGGCACCGTGCTCGCGGCGGAGCGATGACTGGGTGGCAACCCTAATCATTGCAAAAACAAGAAACCAGAGTACTCCCTCTAAAAACGGTAGCCGCGCAGAAACTCTTCGGTCTCCATAGCCCGTTTTCCGGCCAACTGCAAACGATCAACATACAGCCAACCGTCGGCACACCCCACACGCAACCAGTGTTTACCATCCGACTCGAAATCGGTGGTTTGGGGCACCTCGCCGGCCGCGTAATTTTCGCAGTGAGCCGTGAGCACCTTCAACGAGGTTCCCCGGAAATCACACCAGGCACCGGGGTAGGGGCTCAGCCCACGAATCTTGTCGTACAATTCCCGAACGGGATACTCCTGCCAACGTTTTCCGTCAGCCACAAGCCGCCCATCCTCCTTGAAAATCTTGGGAGCCGGCTTCAGCTGCGCCGCATCGACCTCGGGCTGAACAATCGGCCGAACACTGCCGGCAGCCAAAGCATCGACCGTCTCGACCACCAACTGCGCTCCGATCTCCATCAGCGCATCGTGGACCGTACCGGCCGTATCACTCGGCGAAATGGGCAGTTCGCGCTGCATCAGAATCGACCCGCAGTCGATTTCGTGGTTCAACAGGAAGGTAGTCACACCCGTCTTGGTTTCGCCGTTGATGACAGCCCAATTAATCGGGGCCGCCCCTCGGTATTGAGGCAGCAGTGACGCATGAAGGTTGAAAGTCCCCATCGGCGGCATGCCCCAGATAATCTCGGGCAGCATACGAAAGGCTACGACGATGGCCAAATCGACCTCCAGCGCCCGGAAAGCCTCAACGAATTCGGGATCCTTGAGTTTCACGGGTTGCAACAGGGGGACATCGGGCAGCACTTCTCGGGCGTAACGTTTAACGGCCGACTCCTGGACTTTCAGCCCGCGACCGGCCGGTTTGTCGGGCACGGTCACCACGCCGACGATGCGGTATCCGCCTTCGACCAGACGTCGCAACGGCTCGACGGCAAAGTCGGGCGTCCCCATATAGACGATCCGCAGTTGTTTTGCGTCCATATCGGTCAGCCTATTTTTTGTTCGTAAAGAGACCCAGCGTATGACCCATGTCTTTCTCCTTGGTTTCGAGATAGTGGGCGTTGTAGGGGTTCGGAGCGATCACGATCGGCACGTTTTCAACGATGCGCATCCCGTATCCTTCGAGTCCGGCGCGTTTCTGGGGGTTATTGGTCATCAGTCGAATGTTCCGCACGCCAAGGTCGTGCAGGATGCTGGCCCCCACGCCGTAGTCGCGTTCGTCGGCCTTGAATCCGAGTTTGAGGTTGGCTTCAACGGTATCGAGCCCTTCGTCCTGCAGCTTGTAGGCACGGATCTTATTGAACAGCCCGATGCCGCGGCCCTCCTGATTGAGGTAGACGATCACACCTTTGCCGGCCTTTTCGACCATCTCCATCGCCTTGTGGAGCTGGGCCCCACAGTCGCAACGGCACGACCCGAGGATGTCGCCCGTAGCGCAGGAGGAGTGCATGCGGACCAGAATCGGCTCGTTCTCGTCCCACTCGCCCTTGACCAGCGCCATGTGTTCCAGCCCGTTGCTTTTCTGACGGTAGACAATGATGTCGAAATTGCCCCACTGGGTCGGCAGCGTGGCACGTGCACCGCGTTCGATGATCGAATCCTGTTTGAGACGGTAGGCGATCAGGTCAGCGATCGAGATGATTTTCAGATCATATTTCTTGGCGATTTCGAGCAACTGGGGCAGACGGGCCATCGTCCCGTCTTCGTTCATGATTTCGATCAACGCACCGCCCGGCTGCATGCCTGCAAGACGCGAGAGGTCGATCACAGCTTCGGTATGGCCGGGGCGACGCAGCACCCCTTTATCTTGTGCCCGCAGCGGGAAGATGTGGCCGGGACGACCGAGATCCTGAGGGCGGGTGGCGGGATCAACCAGCGCACGGATGGTTTTGGCACGATCTTCGGCCGATACGCCGGTCGTACACCCGTGGCCGAGCAGATCGACCGAAACGGTGAAGGGGGTTCCGAGCAACGAGGTGTTGTCACCGACCATCATATCGACTTCGAGTTCCTTGCAGCGCTCGGCCGTGAGCGGGGCACACAGCACGCCGCGTCCGTTATGGACCATGAAGTTGACGATTTCGGGCGTGATCTTTTCGGCCGCACAGACAAAATCGCCTTCGTTTTCGCGGTCTTCGTCATCCACGACGATCAACAGTTTGCCTGCCCGGAAATCCTCCAGAGCTTCTTCTATGGTATTCAGCATTTTAGCCATAACTGTATGAGTAGTTTTTTAATTTTTGCTTTTCTTCAGACGCCCCCGCACCTTGCGGAAGAGGGCCAGAATCGGTTCCAAACGTTTCTTATAGGCATCGGCATTGAAGAGCGCCGAATCGTTGGTCGACTTATAGGTGAGGAAAATGGCGATCGGGAAGAGGATGAAACTCGAGATCCAGATTCCCCAAAAGGCAGGCCATGCGCCATCCTTGACGAACTTCTCGCCTGTGATGCTGATGATGTAGTACACGACAAAGAAGAGCACCGAGACGACAATCGGCATTCCCAGCCCCCCCTTGCGGATGATGGCTCCGAGCGGCGCCCCGATCAGGAAAAAGATCATGATCGAAAAGGGGAGTGATATCTTACGCTGATAGTCGGCCTGCGCACGGTAGAGCAGTTGGGAGGTATAGCTCATGTATTCCGATTCGTAATCGGCATAGCTGCGTGCCTCTTCGGCCCAGGTAGAGGCCTGACCGAATACCGCATTACGCTGCTGGACGCTCATCGTGTCGAGCCGCCCCATCACATACACGGGGTGAAGCTTGGGCAGCGTATCGAGTTCAGTGTAACCGAGATTCCGGAAGATGTTTGACTTGACGAGTTTGGTCCCGAAGTTGGTGACCATCGAGTCCTGTGCATGCCGCAGCGAGTCAATAGTATAGGAGAGCTGGCTCATGTTTTTGGTCTCGCTGCGCGAGGCGAACTCGCTCTGGTCGGAACGCTCAAACGCAAAACCGGAGAGAGGGATCACCAGGTCCTGACGATCGAAAATATGGTGACTCAGCGTGTTTTGCGTAAACCACTGGTAGTTTCGGTTCTCTTCGTAGATCTGACCCTGGAACAGCGTAACGAGCAGATACTTGCGGTCGTCCGAAATGCGGATGTAGCCCGAATCGGCCACAGTCGTCTGCATCTTGCTGTAAGTCTTGTTATTATAGATCAGAATATCGGTCAGTTTGTTGGTCTCGGGATCCTGATGCCCAATGCGGATACTCATGTCGGGAATCCCGTTGAAGAAGATGCCGTCCTGAAACTTCATCTCCTGTTTCTGTTTGGAGATGTCGCTCAGCAGCGAGAACATCTTCTGATAGGAGTACGGCGTGAAGTTATTGATAACAAAGAAACTACCGACACAGACGAAAACCATCAGAATAATCAGCGGTTTCATAATCCGGGGCAGGGAGATACCGGCGGCTTTCAAGGCCAGCAGTTCGTTGTTCTCGCCAAGGTTACCCATGGTCATGATGGAGGCGAGTAGGGTAGCCAGTGGCAATGCCATCGGAATCAGGGTGGCACTGGCATAGAAGACCAGTTCGATGATCACACCGGGCCCGAGTCCTTTTCCGACGAGTTCGTCGATGTGCATCCAGAGGTAGTGCATCAACAGGATGAACATCACGATAAAGAACGTGAGGACCATGGGTCCCACGTAGGCTCTCAGTACAAAACGGTAAACTGTCTTCATTCGGTGTCCGTATCCTTCTTGGCTGCGTCCGGGAGACAAACGGTCCCGTGGGCAGATTTATTTCCCGCCGGGTCCATCGCCGACAGAGAATCAGTTAAGAAGGTACAAATTTATCATTTTTTCGGACAACCGATCGCCCTTTTGAGTTTATCGACCTGCATATCCCACAGCGATCGACATTCGTCACGTTCGTCATCTTCGGCAAAATCGATGACTGTCAGCACAATATCCCCGGTGAGTTCCTGACTGGCGATGCGCATTTCGAGGTAATCACCTTCGTCCCACTGATAACGGACATACGCGTTGGTTTTGCGGTGGACCAGTCGGGCTGCCTGGGTTATTTTTCGCCAGGAGAATTCATACCTGTCGTCAGTCGCAGTAACCTGATCGGCAAACCAGCGTTTCAGTCCCAATGGTGTGGCGATGGCGCGGAACAGAGATCCCGGCGTACAACGGAATGGGTATTCCAAAACAACTTTCGTTTTCATATGGCGAACGATCTTTCCGTATGTGTTCGCAATATAGATATTTCGCCCGTAATTTCCTATCAATCAACACTATTTTTAACATTAACTTAGCATACGTACAGCGCGCCCACCAATCCGTAGCTCCGCATTACTGCGGATGCAGCCAGTCATTGTTTCGTTTCTTCCCGGCCTTTCAGAATCATTCAACCGGGAAATTCGCCGATCTCTCGACTACAACAACCCCCAATCCTTGGCTTTTCGGCAGGCCTCGGTAGAGTTGGCCACCTGGAGACGTTCGAGAATATGTTGTCGATGACGGCTGACGGTATGAATACTGATGGCCAATGCCTGCGCAATCCCTCGACTGGTCATTCCGCTGTCTATGAGCCGAAGCACCTGGATCTCACGAGAAGTCAGGAGTCGGGTAGTGCCCTTCGTTTCCAAAGCCCAGCATGCACCGCTCTCGGCATCGACCACCAACCCTGTCGGAGGTACTTGTCCCACCAACGGCGTGTAAAGACACAAGGTGAGCCACAGGGTATCGTTTGCCGGATGTGAAATATAGAACAGCCTGTGCAACACCTCGCGATAATATCCGTGCGCATCGCGCATCCGTAACCGAGCTGCCAGATAGAAACGGTCACGCTGGGAGCGGTGTTTGCGAGCCATCAGCCAAAAGAACCGCAATTCATGGAGGTATTTATGCCGGAGGTCGTCAGGATGTACCCGTTGCAAAAGTTCCTCCTCCCACACCGAATCCAGATACTGTTCGGCGGGTACTTTGTCAACGAGTCCCAGGGCACGCCCAAAGCCGCCGCAACACAAATAAGCCGTATTGCTACGCATGTCACTCAACACAGCCACAGCCTGTTCCATCCCCGCATACCCCCGTGCCACCTGCCGATATTCGGCCCACAACCCTTCCAAATCAGCAGCCTCTGCCTCGGTGCCGAAATCCTGACCGAAAAAGGCCCGGTTCAATCGATTGACCATCCCCATGGTGTACCCTACCGTTCGTGAAAAATGGTTATTTATAATCATTGCCTTCCTGCGAAGCACCCTCTACCTTTGCAAAGGTATATCAATGGAACGAGACCACACTGCACGTGGTCTGGTGAAACTCCCAGAATACGAACTGAAACATACCATTCAAAATACAAAAACAGCAATGAAAAAAGGACTTTTGATGCTCGGCTGCTGCGCCTTAAGCCTCACTTCCGGAGCCCAAACGCTCGAAAAAATGATCTGGTTCAACGAACCTGCGAAATGGGAGATCAAGGACTCGACACTATCAATGTACGTGACACCCCATAGTGACTATTGGCGCATTGCCCACTACGGTTTTACGGTAGACGACGCCCCGTTCTACTACACGACCTATGGAGGAGAATTCGAGGTAAAGGTCAAAGTGCGTGGCGATTACAAGGAACGGTTCGACCAGGCGGGCCTGATGCTCCGCATCGATGCCCAAAACTATATCAAGGCCGGTATCGAGTATGTGGACGGACGCTACAACATCAGTACGGTAGTGACTCATCGGACTTCAGACTGGAGCGTCATCACTCTGGATCGACCGGTACCGTACATTTGGATCAAGGCCGTCCGTCGACTGGATGCAGTGGAACTTTTCTACTCATACGACGACAAGGAATACACCATGATGCGAACAGCATGGTTTGCGGACAATACACCGGTATCGGTGGGTTTGATGGGAGCTTCACCTGACGGAGAAGGTTTTTGGGCTCACTTCGATACATTTCGGGTGACACAACTTCCAGACAGCCGTCGCATGGAGTGGCTCCGAAAACAAGCGCAATAAGTTGATCGACAAATAATGTATTGGTTACTTACGCCGCATCGTAAAGGGATGATCGATGCGGCGTAATTCATTTTCGTTTCGCATTTGTCATCAGTAAAAGAGGAATACATATCTAATTTAACATAATATAAATATCAATAAAATAATACATCACAAAAATTAGGGCAATTTATTACCATACAGACTCCATGCAAAACGTATAACTTTTACCATCCATTTACAGTAAATAACAATCTGTCGAAGTGCCCGCGGCACCGCCTGCCCGGCGTGAGGGCAGTTCCGTACTGTCCACGATGAACTGTCATGTATTTTGGAAAGCCCGCGAATGTGTGTGATAGCGAAACGACCAATTAGCCGCTGAGCTAATCGGTCGTTTCGCTGTAAAGCGGGCTTTAGTTTTATATAGCAACCGTTCTCCGACTGTCCTGCGCGGGCGGCGTCCGCGTGCTCGCGGCGGAGCAAGAATTTGTTCACGGCAACTGTTGATAAGCATACATTTACAAATTTGGAGTAAGACCACTCATTTCAAAAGCGTTTCGCCGTCACCCGGTCTCTTCTCCCACTTGTGATACGACTCACCCACAATAATCAATACCCTTCCAAATATTCATAGTCCATCGTAGCGTCTTTGGGTAAAGATAATGTTTTACCGGATACACCTTGAATATCAGCGCACAGATCCAAACAAGCAAGCACTACCTCCCTCCGGATATCACCCATACACCGCTCTCCCCCACCTTTTTCATAAGGATTATTGATAACTATATCCAAAATCATACCAACAACTGGCAAATCCCTCCTTCAACCGGTTGGAAAAGACTAACTTAAAGGGATGTACTCCTTGTTCCAGATAAATTTGCCTTTTTTGTGCCCGGAAGCGCGACGACGTCGGGTTATATACCAGCCGTCTCCCGGCTACCCACAGCTCGTCGGAATTGGATTCGAACGTATAGATTCGCGTTTGAGGCACCTCCAGGTAACCCGAATAGACAGCCAACGACGGATTTCGAAAATCGAACCGTGTCTGATCGTAATCCTGCAAAGCTGAAATCATGGTATCAGTTCGGAACACCGCCCGCGCATAATCCTGCTCCGAAGCGAATACCCCGTCCGCGATTTGAAGTCTGATTTGGCGCGGACAGTCGATCCGACAGGCTGCAATGGGCTTTTCCTGGCGCTCGATTTCGATCGTCCGCGTCGGACCGAGTATGAACCCGGAGGCAAGCGTCGCCACTTTCAACACACCACTTTGCCGCAGCACCAACCGCGCCGGCAATGAATCGGACAGAACGGTCGGTTCACTGCCATCGAGTGTATAAACCATCGGCATGCTACGTGAATTGGTCAGCTTCAGCACCACCGAATCGTCCCGAAAGACAACATTCTGCGTAGGGATTCCTTCCGGCATGGGGATATGGAACCGGACACCGTTATAGAACAATCTGACCTGCATATTATCCAGCCGACGCAGGAAATCGGTCCAATTTTTCTGCCCTTCGTCACACCACGCATTTTCGGCCAAAGCAACCAAGCGCGGATAAAGCAACGTTTCGAGATGCTCCACGTCCGGACACCACTCCGACCAGGCACAAGCCTCGAGTCCGTCGATGCGTCGGCGCGCCTCATCCGGCAACCCTTCCGGTATCGGCCGATAGGTATAGAGATCCTTAAGATAGGCCCGCTCGCCACTGGCGGCCGGTTCCACTTCGATACCTCCCTGATAATCACACAGGTAAAACCCGGCCGGCATCGGGGCCAGAATAACATGATACCCGGCCTGAGCCGCAGCCAGACCGATATTCGGATCCCGCCAACTCATGATCGTGACCTGTTTGTCAATCCCCCCTTCGAGAACTTCGTGCCACCCGATCATCTTTTTGCCCAATTCGGTCGAAACAAAACGCTGTATGCGTTCGATAGCATAACTCTGCAACTGCTCGCCCACCGAGTGTTCCGGAGTCGGAACCAATCCCAATTCTCGCGCCTTCGCCTGACATTTGGGGCACTGGTCCCAATGTTTTTTGGAACATTCGTCCCCCCCGATATGGATGTACTCCGACGGGAACAGTTCGGCCACCTCCGACAACACATCCTGCATGAAGCCATACACCTTCTCGTTCCCCACACAAAAGACATTCTCCTCGAAACCGAAGACCTGCTCACTGACGAACGGCCCTCCGCTGCACGAAAGTTCGGGAAATGCCACCAGAGCCGAAAGCGAGTGCCCCGGGAATTCGATTTCGGGAATCACCTCAACCTGATGCTGCGCCGCATAAGCAATAATCTCTTTCAGATCTTCCTGTGTATAATAAAATGGTCCATATTTCGATCCGTTATAGGTTTCAGCCACGGCCGATTTCTGAATCAGTTCCGGATATTTGCGGATTTCGATCCGCCACGCCTGATTATCGGTCAGATGAAGATGAAGTTTATTCAATTTCAGCATCCCCATAATCCGGATCTGCTTTTTGATCTCCTCCACGCTGAAGAAGTGGCGGCAAACATCGATCAACACACCTCGATACTTCAGACTCGGATAGTCATACACTTCCACACAAGGCAATCGATACTCCTTGGGATGACTTCCCTGACGACTCTCGATTTCGGCCGGGAAGAGTTGCAAAAACGACTGCACGGCATAATACATTCCGGCATCGCTCGACGCTGTGATCCGTACCGAGTCCGGAAAAATTCGGATACGGTATGCATCGCTTCGCATTGTATCGTCATATTGCAAAAGAATATCTGCCGATTCCCCTTGGTCAGCCAAACGTACCCGAGCACCTGACGAACCTTTGATTCGTGCCGCCAGAGAGTCGCACAAATACTTTTCTGCCGGACGAGTAGATCCGATGCTTGTTCCCCTTTTGAGAGTAAATTCTCCGCTTTGGAGTTTCATTTCTTTGGGTTGAGGAATCACATGCAATCCCTCATTATATGTATAAGTCGAACGCGATTCCCGGTCGCCGCACCCAATCAATAAAAACAGCAAACAGCCAATCCAGTATTTCATTGTTACTTTTCGTTAGTCAAAATGTATAGCTTCAGCCCGTCCGACAAACTCCGCGTTTAGCAGGATAAGCAGAATTTCCGCATTGTGAAGCGAAATTACTCGATCGCTCCCGACATATACTCTTTCCATTCCGATTTATACAATCAATCGAAATTGTGATTCCCAAATCTGCACTTACCCTTCATGATTAAAGATTCAACGATTGGTAGCCATTTATCCTCTATTCCTTGTTCCGACGATTAGTTAAGAGCAATACCACTCTATACTCCGCCGTGAGCACGGTGCCTTCGGGCACTGCGTCAGAGTACTGGTGACCGATCATTTCTGTCAGTTGTCACCTCAAACAAACCATTGCTCCGCCGCGAGCACGCGGACGCCGCCCGCGCAGGGCAGGCGATGAACATTGTGTTCGCACGAAATCAAAGCCCGCTCAATGAGAAACGAACGATTCGCTGTTGCGCGAATTGTTCGTTTCTCTCTTAAAGCGTTCGCGAGCTTTCTAAATACAATGCTGTTCTTCGCGGACAGTACAAAACTGCCCTCACGCCGGGCAGGCGGTGCCTTCGGGCACTCCGTCGGAGTGGTATTACCTCAAACAGAAACAGGAGTTGTGGCAAACTCTTTACGTCAGTCGGCTCTCTGTGTTAACCGATCACTTCTGTCAGTTGTCACCTCAAACAAGCCATTGCTCCGCCGCGAGCACGCGGACGCCGCCCGCGCAGGGCAGTCGATGAACATTGTGTTCGCACGAAATAAAGCCCACTCAATGGATAAACGAACTATTCGCTGTTGCGCGAATAGTTCGTTTATCTTTTAAAGCGTTCGCGGGCTTTCTAAATACAATGCTGTTCATCGCGGACAGTACAGAACTGCCCTCACGCCGGGCGGGCGGTGCCGCGGGCACTCCGAATAAATATCTCCCAAATCACAGATCATACTCATCTCTGAAAAATACGCTCGCCTCCTCTAAAAACCAATAATCGGCACCATCACCGACACTTATTCCAATCAACCATTTTCTAAACAAAAACAATATCTTTGTCATCATACCATAAACCCACCATTTATGCACCTAACCAAACTTTTAGCCCTTCCGCTGCTCGGTTTGGCCCTCACGGCCCAAGCCCGTCAGCAAACCATCCTTGTCTCGCCTGACGGTAGTGATCGCGGCGACGGCACTCTACGCAAACCTTTCCAAACCGTCGAACGCGCCCTCTCGGAAGCTGCCACCCACCCGGGCGACACCATCCACATCCGCCTGCGCGGCGGCACGTACGCCCTCAGCAAAACCGTCGACGTTTCGAGCGCCAGTCAGATCATCATCTCGCCTTGGAACGGTGAAGCGGTCACCTTCACCGGCGGCACTGCCGTCCCCGTTAAACAACTTCGTAAAGTCACCGACCCCGCCATGCGCGACCGTCTCCGCCCCGAAGTACGCGACCGCGTGCGAGAGATCGACGCCCAGGCACTGGGAATCGAACTGACAGGACTCATTCCCAAAGGATTCGGCCGTCCATCGCTGCCCAGCTGGAGCGAACTTTTCATCGACGGTCAGCCCCTGACCATCGCCCGCTGGCCCAACGACAGCACCGCCCCCATCGGCAAGATCCACTGCACCGGCGACATTCCCCGCACCAACACATACGGGATTGGCGACCCCGTCTTCGAATATGCCGAAGACCGCCCGTCACAATGGAAATCGGCCGAAGGGATGTGGATCGGCGGATACTTCGCCCACGGCTACGCCGACGACATGATCCCCGTACGCAGCATCGACACCACCGCCCGAACCATCACCGCCGCCATGGCCACCCAATACGGATTCATGACCGGAGCGCCGTGGCGTCGCTGGTTCGCCCTGAACCTGCCCGAAGAGATCGACCTCCCCGGCGAATACGTCATCGATCAGACCGGCGGCAAAATCTACTTTCTGCCTCCGGAAGATGCAGCCCTGAATGAAATTTACGTCTCGACGCTCGAAACCCCCATGTTCTCGTTCGCCGGCTGCCGCAACGTCATCCTGCGCGGCGTGACGCTCGAATATTCACGCGGCATGGGCGTCTATATCGAAGAGTCCGACGGCGTACGGATCGACAGTTGCGTGATCCGCAACCTTGGCTACGTGGGCGTCTGCATCGGCCGCGGCGACACCGATTCCAACAATCTCGACGGCAAAAACCAGCCCACCCATCCCGATGGTGTACCCGGCGTGGTCGGCACCATTCAGAACCGCATGTACGGCGATGTGCTCTTCAACCGCCGCGGCGGTACCCATAACGGCATCAGCAACAGTTATCTCTACCAACTCGGCGCAGGCGGTGTCAACGTCGGCGGCGGCGACCGCGCCACGCTGACCCCGGCCGGAAACTACGTCGAAAACTGCCGCATCCACGACTTTAACCGTATCGAAAAATCGTACCGTGCCGGTGTGGGCATCAACGGCGTCGGCAACCGCATTTCGAACTGTGAGATTTTCGACGCCCCCAGCATGGCTATCCTGCTGAACGGCAACGACCACCTGATCGAATACTGCGACATCTACGACGTCTGCCAGGAAGTCGACGATCAGGGGGCCTTCTACTACGGTCGTGACCCGTCGGAACGCGGCAACCGACTGCAATACTGCTATTTCCACGACTTTTCGTCGGCCCACCGTGTCTCGGCCACCTACCACGACGACGGTGCCTGCGGAACCGAAGTCTTCGGATGCGTCTATTTCCGTTCGGGTACCATTCCCGTGCTGATCGGAGGCGGACACGACAACATCTACCGCAACAACATCTTCATCGACATGCCGATGGCCATCCACATCGACAACCGTATGCAGGGTTGGGGACGTTCGATGCTCGATGCCGGCGGCATCGCCGAACAGCGCCTCAATGCCGTCCGCTACAACGAACCGCCCTACGCCACGGCCTACCCCGCCCTGCCCCACTATTGGGAAGGAACCCCGCGCGTACCCCGCGGCAACGTCTTTGCCGGCAACCTCTTCTACAAGATCGGCCGTCTGCTGAACGGATCGCCCTCGTGGGCCGACTGGAGCAACAACTGGGTCACCAATCAGGATCCCGGTCTGGTCGACCCCGAAAACCCGCGGGCCGGTTTCGTTCCCGACGCTGCCATCTATCGCATGATCGAACACTTCACCCCGATCCCCTTCGATCGAATCGGCTGTAAACTGCCCGACATTCGAACCATCGAACAGTAACTCTTCCGGCTCACAGGAACGACCTACCAATTCCTTTCTCCCAACGACTTATTTCCACGGCTTCCGGCATACTCCGGAAGCCGTTCTTCTTTTCCAGCCTGCTGATTACTCCCTCACAAAACAGATTCAGTGTCTCCGACAGACCAATCTACCGGATCAAACAAGCCCGTTCCCGTCGCAGACCTGCGGACCGGAACAGGCCTGAAATGTCCCTTTACGCTTCGTCGGAAATCACTCTAATGCTCAACTTGAATACACAGGTCGATCTCCACCGGAAAGTGGTCCGAAAGGTAATCGGCCGACCCTTCGTTGTAGATAAATGCGTCGGCAACGCTTGTCCGCAGCGATGGAGAGATCAGCATGTAATCGATCCGTTCACCGATGCGGGCCAGCACCTCGCGATTTTTTGAAAGATACATTAGGATCGGCGTCGGAAACGATCTGCGCCGTTCCGGAGCCACATAGTATGGGAAAACATCGACCAACGGCACCGAAAGAAATGTCGCCACCACCGAATAGTCGAACCGGCCGTCCAGCAAATTCGGACTTTCCGTTCCACCATACTTCAGCAGCAGTTCGCCCGAGTGCTCCTGCATGTAATCGGCATCGAACGGCGAATGAGCATTCATGTCACCCATCAGAATACATTTTTCGAGGCCCTGAGCTGTGATGTAATCGGCAATCGTGTGCGCCTCCGCACGCCGACGGTCGGTCGAAGCGGGATTCAGGTGGGTTACCAACAGATCTAGTCCGTAGCTCTCCACATGCAGCAGGCCGTGTCCCGTATTTTCGAGTACCTTGGCTTTGATTCGGATCGGCCGTTTGGAGGTAATCCCTACCGGGTAGCCCCCCTCCTTGACGATGGCGGCATAAGGATGTCCCCACTCGCGGGCCAACTCCTCAAGACTTTGCTGCGTAAAACCGCACAACTCCTGCCGAGCCAGTATTTCGGGATCCTGCGACCGCACCCACGCAACCATCCGCGCACGACGATCCGGATCCTTGCCCCAGTCGAAACCGTTAAAGATGTTATAGGAGATGATCCGTATTTTTTGGTAACCGGCCTGCCAATGACGTTCATAAACGGAGTCGGCCGCAACCTGCCCGCGCAGTTGCCGGGGGATCAGGAACAGGACCAACAGAATCAATAACCAGCATGTTCTTTTCATCTCTGTTCGGGTTTTTATTTGGGGTTAATATTACCTGTTTCCATATTGGAGCGTTACACGGAAAAACATACGCGGAGGACGATACAAACCTTATCCCAATCACGGGGAAAGGGCCCAACGCACCTATTTCTGTCACCCGTCATATAATCACCTGCCGCTCAGCAACGCAACCGATTGCACAAATATAGCGACTAAAAAGTATATCATGCAATAATAAACAATAACCCCCACTAAAGATACTAACCCAAATAAATTGATTACATGCATCTTACACAAAAGATCATACTTATCACAATTGGAAAAATTTGGAATATTGCGATAAGTTTTTACATTTGCACAAACGATTGCGTTGATCTTCAAATCTAGGTTGACACACCCAGTAAAACACCCCCTGAGATGATGAGATCCGTACCCTTGCTTTTGTTGAGTATGTTGCTGTTCGGTTCCTGCAACACGACACGCCGGACGGTACGATTCGGCGTGTTGACCGACATCCACTATGCCGAACGCGACCCGCTCAACGACCGGTACTATGCCCAGGCAATGAACAAAACGCGCGAAGCCATTGATGTGTTCCGGCAGCATCCGCTAGACTTCGTCGTCGAGTTGGGAGACCTGAAAGATCAAAGCAGCGATGCCGACAAAACGAAAACGCTGAACTACCTGAACCGCATCGAACAGTGTCTTCAGAACTGTGGCAAACCGGTTTACCACGTACTGGGCAACCATGACACGGACTGCATCTCGAAACAGGAATTTTTCTCGCAAATCACCAACCCGTCGACAGGAAAAGACACAGGCTTTTACAGTTTTCGCACCAAAGGGGTGAAATTCATCGTGCTGGATGCCAATTTCAATCCCGACCAATCGGACTACGACAGTGGCAACTTCGATTGGACAAAAGCGCTCATCCCCGACCACGAGTTGCAATGGTTGGAAAAAGAGTTGAAAAAAGGAGATGAACCCGTGATTGTCTTTATCCACCAACTTCTGGACGCAGGGAGCGGCCTCGATTCCGGACTATATGTATCCAATACTGCCACCGTTCAACAGATATTGGTTCGTTCGGGGCGTGTTCTGGCGGTTTTCCAGGGTCATCACCACGGCGGTCATTACAGCCACAAAGAGGGAATCCATTACTTCACCATGCCGGGTGTTATCACCGGTGCACGTCTCGACAGCAACGCTTACGCCATCGTAGAAGTGGCTCCAGACGGGACCGTAACCATACACGGCTACCGCAACTGCCCTTCCCGCACGCTCCTCCCGCCGTCCCAGCGGTAAACAACTTACTTAGCTCCGAGAACCAACTCTACCCAACTCCATCCACCACTAACCCACAACACCCCATGACCACCACCTTCCTTTTCCGCCTGCTACTGCTCGGTGCTGGCTCGCTCGCAGTCGGATGCCGTTCCGCCGCCGAACGCTACGTCGGCTCGGCCAGTTTTCCCGACTCACTTCCGCTCGAAGAGAAATGCCGCATCGCTGCTCATGTGGTCCCCTCCGAACGTCAACTTCAATGGCAACAGATGGAGTTCACCGGATTCATCTGCTACGGCATCAACACCTTCACCGACAGCGAATGGGGCACCGGCCGGGAGGATCCGAAACTGTTCGCCCCCACTGAACTCGACGCCCGCCAGTGGGCACGAACGGCCCGTGAAGCTGGCATGAAAATGCTGTTGCTGACCTGCAAACATCACGACGGTTTCTGCCTGTGGCCCTCGCGCTACACCGACTTCAGCGTCGCCTCCACCCCCTGGCGAGACGGCAAAGGCGACCTGGTGCGTGAAGTGGCCGATGCCTGCCGGGCCGAAGGGCTCAAATTCGCCGTTTATCTCTCGCCTTGGGACATGAACCACCCCAGCTACGGCACCGATGCCTACAACGACTACTTCGTCAACCAGCTCGAAGAGTTGCTCACCCAGTACGGACCGATCGCCGAAGTGTGGTTCGATGGAGCCTGTGGCGAGGGCCCCAACGGCAAAAAACAGGTCTATGATTTCGAACGGTACTTTGCCACCATCCGCCGCCTGCAACCCGAGGCCGTGATCGCCATCATGGGGCCCGACGTGCGGTGGGTAGGCACCGAGAGCGGCTACGGCCGCGACACCGAATGGAGCGTCATTCCGGCCTCACGCAACATGTTGGAACGCATCGCCGCCTCGTCGCAACAGGAGCGCGGTACAGGCACCTTTGTCCCCGAAGGCGACATGATGGTTCAGAACCTCGGCGGACGCGACAAACTCGCCACAGCCGACGGCGTCATCTGGTATCCCTCCGAAGTGGACGTTTCGATCCGCCCCGGGTGGTACTACCACGCCGCGCAGGATACGTTGGTCAAGAGCCCCACCAAACTGATCGACATCTATTACAGTTCGATCGGCAAGAACTCACTGTTATTGCTCAACCTGCCGCCCGACAAACGGGGGCTCATCCACGAAAACGACATTCGCTCCCTGAACGAGATGCAACGCATCCTGCGTCAGACGTTCCGCGACAACCTGCTTCGGACAGCCACCGCATCGCCCCACCCTGTCAGCGAATTGACCGACTCGCTGCTGACCACCTGCTGGACAGGCCGCGCGACGTCCGACACCCTGGAATTCACGTTCGATCGTCCGCAGACCTTCGACCGACTGCTCCTGCAGGAAAACATCACCGAAGGGCAGCGCGTCGAATCATTCACCCTCAAATACCGACAGGGCGAAACGTGGCTTACCGCCGCCGAAGGAACCACCATCGGTTATAAACGTATTCTCCGTTTTCCGGGCATCACGACCCAGGACATCCGGATTGTAATCCGTCAGAGTCGGGATCTCCCGCAGATTGCCACTGTGGGTCTCTACCAATCCTCGCCCGAAGAGGTCGAGACTACGAAATAGAAATAGCCCTGTACAGCCCCCAAAACATTAACTCTCACATTACCTGTATTCGAGGTAATACCACTCTGACGGAGTGGCCGAAGCCACCGCCCGCCCGGCGTGAGGGCAGTTCCGGACTGTTCCGCATGCTAATACGATAAAATACTTTTAAATTCATCTATTTGCATTTTTGCAAATAGATGAATTCCACAAGAAGAGCATCCGCAAACCGTTCTTCGACTGCCCTGCGCGGGCGGCGTCCGCGTGCTCGCGGCGGAACGAGCGATACTGCGTATCGCTTGTGGCATTAGGAACCACTCCGGCGGGGTGCCCGAAGGCACCGTGCTCGCGCGGAGCAATGAATTGTTTTTGACCGCTTTCGAAAGAACAAAATTGCAACGACCTGTAACAAACCCGAAACCCCTTTTCCACCCAAACTCAACCTACCATGAAACCACTCGCCCCAACCCTTGCCCTGCTGGGCCTCGCCAGCCTCGCCCAGGCCCAAACCACCGACCGCCCCAACATCATCTTCTTTTTGGTCGATGACATGGGATGGCAGGAGACTTCCGTCCTCTTCCATACAGAACGCACCCCGCTGAACGACATCTACCACACCCCCAACATGGAACGGCTCGCCGCACGCGGGATGAAGTTCACCCAGGCCTACGCCTGTCCACTTTCGTCCCCCACTCGGATCAGCATCATGACCGGCCAGAACGCCATGCGCCACCGGGTAACCAACTGGACCCTCTTCCGCAACACCTCGCCCGACCGACACTACAAAAGTTCCGTGGTTGAAGTGCCCGCCTGGAACGTGAACGGCATGGCGTGCGAACCCGGTGTCGAACGCACCGTCTATGTCCGCGAGACCCTTCCGTCCATCCTGCGCGAGGCCGGTTACCGGACCATCCATGCCGGCAAGGCCCATTGGGGAGCCCGCGAGACCCCCGGAGCCGATCCCACCACCCTCGGCTTCGACATAAACATCGCCGGCCATGCCGCCGGCGGCCCCGGCAGCTACTACGGGACCAACAACTTCAGCGCAGCATTTCGCAACGGCGGTCCCGAGTGGGACGTTCCGGGACTGGAGAAGTACCACGGCAAGGATATCAACCTGACCGAAGCGCTGACCATCGAAGCCTCGAAAGAGATCGAACGCGCCGTGGCCGACCATCAGCCCTTCTACCTCTACATGTCGCATTACGCCATCCACGCCCCCTGGGAGCCCGATCTGCGTTTTCTGGACAAATACCGGAACATGGGGATCTCGGACTTCCAGGCCAACTACGCCTCGATGCTCGAAAGCATGGATAAATCGCTGGGCGATCTGATGGCTCTGGTGCGCCGCCTCGGCATCGAACAGAACACCATCATCATCTTCATGTCGGACAACGGCCAGCCGAGCCAGAGTGTCCGCAACGAACCTCTCCGCGGCCATAAAATCTCGGCCTACGAAGGGGGCATCCGAGTTCCGATGATTGTCGACATTCCGGGCACCACCGCTCCAGGCAGCCAGTGCGACCAGCCCGTCATTATCGAAGACCTCTTTCCGACCATCCTGAGTCTGGCCGGCGCCACCCCCTATATCGACGCCGACACCCAGCTGGACGGACAGGACATCAGCCCCTTCTTCCGCGGCCGCAAGATTCCGCACTATCGCCAGCGCGCCTTCTACTGGCACTATCCTCACATCTACGACCAGACCCCGTACAGCGTCATCCGACAGGGAGACTACAAGCTGATCTACCGCTACGACACCCAGGCCATCGAACTTTACAACCTGCGCGAGGACCTCTCCGAGCAGCACGACCTGGCTGCGACCGAGCCCGAAATTCGCCGTCGAATGCTGGACATGCTCCGCAACCGGCTGGCCGAGACCCACGCCGATATTCCCATCTCCAAACAGACCGGCAAACCGGTCGAAATCATCGATCTGACCGATTAACCCCCTAACCGACATAATTTTATGCATACCTATCCCATACTCGCACTGATCAGTAGCATCGGTCTGGAGCTTGCCTCGCTCAACGGAGCAGGCACCCCCACTCCGCTCCACCCCGCGTCACTTTTGTCGGCCGATGTCTGCCAATCAGTTGCACCCGGTACGGCGGGAACTGTCCAAGCCGATCGCGATACAACCATCCGCTTCACCTTCGAAGGCCGGGACGCTTTTCTGAAAGTTCCCCGGCAGCCCCTGCCCGGCAACCCGTGGGTATGGCGCGCCTACTTTCCCACGTGGCACACCGAGATCGACGACAGCCTGTTTGCCAAAGGATACCACATTGCCTACGTCAACACCTCCGACATGTACGGCTCACCCGAATCGATGGCCATATGGGATCGGTTCTACGCCCACATGGTGAGTCACTACGGGTTGGCCAGCCGCGTAGCCCTCGAAGGGGTGAGCCGCGGCGGCCTGTACGTCCACACCTGGGCCAAACGCAACCCCACAAAAGTAGCCTGCCTCTATGCCGAGGTACCCGTGTGTGACTTCACCACCTGGCCCCGCCAGATCGACTCGACCGAATGGGCCCGTCTGAAAGCCAGCTACCGTTTCGCTTCCGACGACCAGGCCCTTGCCTACACCGATATGCCGATCCACGGACTCGAAGGCATGGCCGCCCTCCGGATTCCGGTGCTCCACACCGTCTGCAACAGCGATCAGATCGTTCCGCCGGCCCGCAACTCCTACGTCTTCGGAGCCAATTACCTGAAAGCCGGCGGCCCCTACGGCGCCATTCCGATGGATCGGGTGTTCAACGTCGAGAGCATGAAAGGCCATCACTTCCATCTCGACCGGCCGGAGCGAGTGGTCGATTTCATCCACCGCAACAGCTACCCCATCAAGCCCGAACTCCGCTCGGAGAGCTACCACCACCTCCACGGCACCCGCATCCTGCGGAGCAAGGTCAAGGCCGAGACCCGAAAAGAACTGAACATCGTCTTTCTCGGCGGATCGATCACCTACAACCCCGGTTGGCGCAACCACCTCGAAGCCTATTTCCGGTCACGTTTCCCCGATGCTAAACTGACCTTTTTGGCCGCCGGCATTCCTTCGCTGGGGAGCGTTCCGCACGCCTTCCGGTACCAGACCGACGTACTGGATCGGATCACCCCCGACATTCTCTTTTACGAGGCAGCCGTGAACGACCGCAGCAACGGATACCCCGTCGAGGCACAGCAGAAATCCATCGAGGGGATCATCCGGAACACACGTCTGCGCAATCCCGAAGCCGACATCATCCTGATGCACTTTGCCGATCCCGACAAACTGGGTGACTACGAAGCCGGACGCGAACCGGCCGAAATCACGGCCCACAACCAGGTCGCGGCCCACTACGGTGTACCGGTAATCGACCTCTCGCGCGAAATAGCCGACCGCATTGCCAACGGTGAGTTTACCTGGGCCGACGATATCAAAGACCTGCATCCCTCCCCCTTCGGGCAGGAGTACTACTCCCAGTCGATGAAAACCCTGCTCGACACCCTGATGGCCCACACGCCGAGCGATTCCACGCAACTCGACGCCCCGGCCAGTCTGCCCGCCCCACTCCACCCGGCCTGCTACGACCACGCCAGCTACGCCTCCGTCGAAACGGCCAAAGGAACCTTTCGTTTCGACGGCAGCTACGTCCCAACCAATGGCCAGCCCACCCGTCCCGGCTTCACCGACGTTCCGATGCAGATCGGCGAACAACCCGGCCAACGACTTCGTTTCACGTTCGAAGGTAACGCCGTGGGTATCTGCATCATCTCGGGCAACGATGCCGGCCAGATTCGCTACCGGGTCGATCGGAAGCCGTTCCAGAGTGTCGATCTGTTCACCCCGTGGAGCGAATCGCTGCACCTGCCCTGGTACCTGGTACTCGACGACCAACTCAAACGCGGGAAGCACACCCTGGAGATCGAAATTCTGAACAATAAAAACGAAAAGAGCCAAGGGAACGCTTGTCGGATCGTACATTTTCTGGTCAACCAATAACCACCCGCTGTTTCCCCGGCACAGTCCATTCATCTCCAAGTCCCAACCCAAGCCAACATACCCATGAAACGATTTATCCGCACTCTGAAACGCCTGTTGACGGCCATGGCACTGCTGACAGCAGGTACCGCCTCGGCCCAGCAGCCAATCGACGTCATCCTGATCGGCGGCCAGTCGAACGCCACCGGACAAGGCTACGTCCGCAATATCCCGGCCTCTTTCCGCATCGACACCGGAGTTCTCTTCTACTACTCCCGCTACCTCAATCAAGGGAAAGGGGGCGATCAGTGGCGCAGGCTCTGCCAGGCCTCCGAAACCCCCGACAAGTTCGGTGTTGAGCTGAGCCTCGGCACGGCACTCCAGGCCTACTTCCCCGATCGGAAAATCGCCCTCATCAAACACGGTCTTTCGGGTTCCAACCTCTACGAGCAGTGGAACCCTGGCAACCGCCCCGGCGAAAAACAGGGGAGCGAATACGCCAAATGGATCAGCACCGTGCGTCAGGCACTCGACGCCCTGCGTGCCAACGGCTACACCCCCGTTATCCGGGCCATGGTCTGGCAACAGGGCGAAGCCGATGCCCGTGACATTGCCGGCATGGAGAACTCCCGCGCCTACGGAGCGAACCTGCGCAACCTGATTCTCCACATACGCGAAGAACTCGACGCCCCGCAAATGCTGTTCGTTTACGGCGAAGTGATGCCAATGGCCGCCGAACGGTTCACCGGTCGGGAACTGGTGCGCCGGGCACAGGTCGAAGTATCGGAAGGAGCCTGCACGCCGCTATCGGTGAAAAACGCCTTTCTGGTCGAGGGCGACGACCTGCAGATGCGCCGCAACGACTACCGCACCCCGATGCCGCAGGACGACGTCCACCTGGGGACCTACGGCATCCTGACCCTCGGCGAACGTTTCGCCCGGGTCATCTATGACAACCGAGAACGATAATCGATAGTCCGCACCATGAAACAGATTCTTCGCCACAGCCTGCCCGTACTGTTACTGGGCTGCTGTTTGGGAACAGTCACAGCCCGCACTGCCTCGGACTCCGCCCCCGAAACCACCCAACAGACCCTCATCGAACGCTGCGATACGACCTCCGCGCCCGATTCCGTGAAGAGTTTTGCCGACCACTGGCAATTCTGCGGCGTCGCCGTCGAAGAACCCGGCTACTACCTGTGGGGAGCCTCGCCGATTCGGGACGACGCTGGCCGAATCCATCTGTTCGTAGCCCGTTGGCGGATCGAACACGCATTCGATCCAGGTTGGCGTTCCCACAGCGAAATTGCCCACTATGTGGCCGACACTCCGGAGGGCCCGTTTCGTTTTTCGGACGTAGCCCTGACCGGAACCGGTCAACAGAGTTGGGACCGATACGGCGTCCACAACCCGACCATCCACCGCATCGGCGACAAATATTACCTGCTTTACATCTCGAACGACGACTACCACCAGCCGCCACATCCGGCCAACCAACGGATCGGGATGGCCGTAGCCGACAACCTCGCAGGGCCTTGGAAACGCGTAGGCGAAGACGGGTGTATTCTCCGCCCCTCGGATAATCCCGCCCACTGGACCTACCACGCCCCAAACGGGGTGGTTAATCCAGCCTTGTTGGTTCACCCCAATGGAGGTTACCTGCTCTACTTCAAATCGGCCCAGGCCAGGATGGGGGTTGCATTCGCCGATCAACCCGAAGGTCCCTATGTTCTGTATCCTCATCCGGTTACACAAAACAACCAAACCATCGAAGACGGTTTCGCCTTCATGATGGACGGCGACATCTGCCTGCTGACCACCGACAACCACGGCATTCTGGAAACCGGAGGCGGAATCCTGTGGAGATCGAAAAACGGAATCGAGTTTGACCGCTGTGAACCGGGATTCCATCGTTTCGAGCGCTACCTGCCAGACGGAGCCCTCAACCATGCCCGCCAAATCTACGGTGCAATTCCGAAGTTCGAGCGTCCCCAACTACTTATGGAAGCGGGGCGTCCCGCCTATCTGTACGTCCCATCGGGTGCCAACATAAAGGGAGGCAAGGAGACACTGGTGCACGTACTGAAATACTGCGAATAACCGTGAACACTCTTAGAATAATTAGGTAAGATACCCTTCCCTTCGTTCCAAAAACACCATCATGAAAACCCTGCTGACCACCCTGCTGTTTCTGTTGGGAACGCTGCTGCCCACAACTGCCGGCACGATCGATTATACAGCCCGGCAACCCCATCCGCGCCTGCTGATGCGAGCCGGTGCCGAGGCTAAAATACGTGACTGCCTGACCCGCAGTCCCGAAATGCAGCGAATCTACACCGCCATTCTGGAGGGGTGCGACACCCTGCTGACCACTCCGACCCTCACCTATCAAAAGATCGGATTCCGTCTGCTCGCCGTCTCGCGCGAAGCTCTTCGACGGATCTTTTACCTCTCGTTTGCCTACCGCATGACCGGCGACGACCGTTACGCCCTGCGTGCCGAACAGGAGATGATGGCCGTCTGTTCGTTCAGCGACTGGAACCCCTCCCATTTTCTCGATGTGGGCGAAATGACGATGGCCGTAGCCATCGGTTATGACTGGCTCTACGACCGCCTCACCCCCGCCAACCGGGAACGGATTCTTCGGGCAATCTGCGACAAAGGCTTCGCTCCCTCGCGCGACAAACGCTACAACTGGTTTCTCCGTTCCACCAACAACTGGAACCAGGTGTGCAACGCCGGACTGGTCTTTGGCGCACTGGCCGTCCTCGATCAGGAAGAACAACAAGCCATCGAGATCGTCGAACGGGTCCGCACGTCGATTCTCCACTCGGTGGGCGTCTACGCACCGGACGGCAACTATCCCGAAGGCTACAACTACTGGGGGTACGGCACGACCTTCAATGTGCTGCTGATCGCCGCCCTCGAATCGGCCCTCGATACCGACTGCGGACTGGGCAGCGTCGAAGGTTTCATGGAGTCAGCCCGCTACATGGAGTACATGGCCGGAACGACGGGTCGGGCCTTCAACTACAGCGATGCCCGCGAAACGGCACAAGCCTTTCCTGCACAGTTCTGGTTCGCGGCCAAAGCCAACGATCCCTCCCTGCTCTGGAACGAATTGATGTTCCTGCGCGACACGACCAACCGCTTCACAGACGAAGAGAGCCGTTTCCTGCCCCTGGCGCTGATCTATGGTGCCGACGTCGATTTCAGCCGCGTGGCTCCGCCTGCGGAACTGATGTGGACGGGAGGCGGCAATAACCCCGTGGCGTTGATCCGTACCGACTGGACCCCCGGTCAGGGATGCTATCTGGGCATCAAAGGCGGTCGCGCCAACGTCAGCCACGGCCACATGGATGCCGGTTCATTCGTGTTCGAAGCACTGGGCGTGCGCTGGGCCCAGGATCTGGGCATGCAGGAGTACCACTCGCTGGAAAAAGAGAAGGTCGATCTGTGGAATTTCGGACAACAGAGCCAACGTTGGCAGGTGTTCCGCTACAACAACCGGGTGCACAATACCCTGACGGTGAACGACTCACTCCACCGGGTGGGCGGTTTCGTCCCGATCGTAACCACGTGGCAAACCGACAAACGGGTAGGAGCCCAACTGGACCTGAGTGAACTGTTCGGAGGCGACGTAAAACGGGCCATACGCGACATCACACTGGTCAACGGCACTACAGCCGAAGTGACGGATCGAATCGAAGGAGGCTCGAAAGACGCCCGGGTGGTCTGGACCCTCTGCACGTCAGCCGAGGTTCGCTCCATCAACCGGCGCACCCTGGAACTCACCCAGTCCGGGAAACGGCTGCGACTGGAAGCCGACATCCCGAGCGATTGCCGCATCAACGTCACGGAGAACACTCCGCCCCACACGTACGATGCGCCCAATCCAAATTCGCGCCGCATCACCCTCGAATTTACGGCTCCGCACGACCGAACCACTCAAGTTCGTGTACGTCTGGTTCCGCAATTCTAACACACGAAACCTTTTACCCACGCTCAAACAGTTCCAAACGTAAAACAGGGGATACCGTTAGGTCATTTTCCCTCCGACTGTCTCCCTCGGGAACCGTTCCATATGAGCCCATCCAACGGCATGTAAAGTGCAACAACATACATGGCATGTTGTACAACCGCCCCATACAGAGCAAAAGGAGCCGAACCTTCGAAAAACACAACCTGTAAAAACAAGTCAGCGGAATAACCCGAGTTATTCCGCTGACACAAAAAGCAGCCAAGGGCCCCGGTACAGAATGCGACCGAGCCCCTTGGCTGTTTTCCATTCCCTCTTTCGTGGGGTTACAGGAGCCAGTTGAAGAGGTATCCCGACAGGATAATGAAACCGGCCACCGTACCGAAAAATATCCCGATCAACCGCCAGGTCATCACCTTTTTGAGCAGCGTCGCTTCGGGCAGCGACAACCCCACCACCGCCATCATAAAGGCAATGGCCGTTCCCAGCGGAATTCCCTTGGCCACGAACACCTCGACCACCGGCACGATACCGGCCGCATTGGCATACATCGGCACCGCCAGCAACACCGACAAAGGCACCGCCCATCCGTTGTCACGCGCCAGGTATCGTTCAAAGAAGCCTTCGGGTACAAACCCATGCATGAAAGCCCCCACACCGATACCCAGCAACACGTAGGGCAACACCCCGCGGACGATCCGCCAGGCACCGCGCACCACTTCGGGCAGCCGGGCGGCAAAGGTTGTGTGGTCGCGCTGCCACTCCTCCGACTGTGCCGAGGCATCGCACTGGAGTTGACGAACCCAATCGCTGAGATAGCGTTCGAGCCGCATCCGCCCCAATACGATTCCTCCCACGACCCCCAACAGGATTCCGCTCAACACATAGACCAGCGTTGCCCGCACACCGAATGACCCTAAAAACATGGCTACCGCCACCTCGTTGACCAACGGCGAGGTAATCAGGAACGAAAAGGTCACCCCCAACGGAATACCGCCCTTGACAAAACCGATAAAGAGCGGGATCGACGAACAGGAGCAAAACGGGGTAACGGCGCCGAACAGAGAGGCCAACAGGTACTGCAACCCGTACATCCGGTGAGAGAGCAGGTAGGCCCTAAGCCGTTCGATCGGGAAGTATGCATTTACGATCCCCATCACCACGCTAATCAGGAAAAGCAGGATCAGGATTTTGATCGTGTCGTAGAAAAAGAAGTTGACGGCTGCCCCGACAGCACTGTCCGCCCGGAGGCCGAACAGCCCGTACACCAGCCAATCGGCAAAATCTTGAATCATCGTCAAAGGTTTTTATTGAGGAAAAAGAAAGTGGCAACAAGCCACAGAAAAGAGATACGGGAGGAACGCACCGCAACGGCTGCCATGTGACCAACCGATGCACCGCCCTCCCGACACATACACGGTCCTCGGGGAGAACGCTCATTTGCACTCTTTCCGGCACAAAAATCTTCACCCATAGAGGGCAAAAAAACAAGTACAACTACAGGAGAAGTACCCTGATTTTCCTCTCCACGCAACTATAACATTCAGGAGTCACACTCCTGACATAAAGCCGCTATGGAGCGACGTAAAGATGCTTTACCGATCCGAAAACACCTGTTCCGCACGCCAGTTCCAACCACCTTCGATTTCGACCGGCACCAGCCAGAATCAATGTCCCAGGAGTTGTTTCACCTCCTCTTCAGACGGCACGTGGCCTTTGATCCGCACCTCACCGTCGACCACCACCGCCGGCGTTGTCAGAATCGGATACCGCATCATTTCGACCACATCTTCCACTTTCGACAACTGCACGTCGAGTCCCAACTCGCGGACCACCTTTTCCACGACCCGATAGGTCGCTTTGCACCGGGAACACCCGGGACCCAAAACTTTGATTTCCACAGGATTTAATGTTTTATGAGATTACACATTTAAGTTCAGAAGTAGATCACCACACAGTAGTAGAGGCCGACCAACAGAAAAAGTACGCCCGCCAGTCGGTTGAGCCACCGTTGCAGGCCAACCAACCGTCCGTACAGCGTTCCGATTCGCTGGACGCTGAACGCCAGCACCCATGCCACGACCAACACCGGAAGCGCCGTAGCCACGGCAAAGACCACCGGCAGCAGATAACCCGCCGTGGCCCCGGCGGCCATCGGGATCAGCATTCCGAAGTAAAACAATCCACTGGTGGGACAGAAAGCCAGAGCAAAGAGCACCCCGACCAGCAGGGCTCCCCATCCGCCACGCCGAGCGATCCCCTCGGCATGGCCGTCAAAGCCGAACTTCGGTAGTTTGAGCCGCTCTCCGAAGAGCATGAACAAGCCGATCAGCACCAATGCCGGTCCGATCAGCCGCTCGCCCCAAAGCGCCACGGCCTGTTGCACACCGAACATGCTCGCCCCGCTGCGGAGGATCAGAATCAGCACCGCACCAAGCCCGGCATAGGCCAAGACACGCCCCAACGTATAAAGCAATCCGTTTCGGAAGATCCGCCGCCGGCTCTCGATGTCGCGACCGATGAAGCCCACAGCGGCAATATTCGTAGCCAGCGGACAGGGCGAAAGAGCGGTCAGCAACCCCAACAGGAGGGCTGCCACGATCGGCGTCGAGCTGTTGTCCAGCCAAGTCTGCAACCACTCCATACGACTACTCCTCCAGCATGCGGTTTACAGCCTCGACCACTCCCCGGCGAAACTCCTCGGGCGATTTGCGAGCCTTGCCGAAAGCAAACGAAGTCATGTCGCGCGTCGCCTCCTCTCCGCCACGGTGGGCCACCACCAGCAACGAAGACCAACTCACACCATATTTTTCAACCAAAGCAGCATTCTCCTCACGGCTGATGTCGATCATCCGAAGCACCACCGTCCCCGCGCGCAGCCGATCGGCCAGAGTCGTCTCGACCGCCGTGCGGGTCTCCTTTTCAATAGCCAGACACGTAGCGCATCGCTGCTTGCCGTAGAAGTAAAGCAGCTCGACACTATCAGCCGACCCGGTAAAAGGCTTTGCCACGGAAGGTTCCGAAGCGTTTCCACCCTCGGCCAACGTTGCGGCCTCACCGCACACGCTCTCCGAAGTACACGATGCACGGTCCTGCGAACCGGACGATCGACCGCACGATATGTGTACAACAGCCAGCATCGCCAAAGTCATCACCCATCTTGTTTTCATCTGTTTTCGATTTAACGGTTATTTGTATGTAGTTCGCCAAACTACGAACATTATATCTAAAAAAATTTGCCAGGCCACCATCCGGATTATTTCGAGCAACACTCTCCGCCACGACAGGGCGCCTGTCCCAGGAAACGCCCGAAAAGCTGACGTGCCCGCTCCCAGTTTTCGCGATTGATACAATATTTCACTTTGGGGGCTTCGATTTCACCCTGAATCAAGCCGGCCTCCTTGAGTTCCTTGAGGTGCTGCGACACGGTGGCCTTGGCTATGGGCAGCACTTCATGGATGTCACCGAAAAAACAGCTCTGCTGCCGGAGCAAAAACTCCAGAATGGCAATACGGGTCGGGTGCCCCATCGCTTTGGCCCATCGGGCGATCTGTTCCTGTTCGGTCATCACGTGTCTGTGGTTACGCTCGGGTTACGCTCGTTCCGGCAATCATGCCGGGATTACTTGTTCGCAAAATTACGAACAATCTGCAAAAATGCAACCCCCACACCGAAAAATTATCACTGGTCGAACAATTCGCTTTCTCACAAGGCGTCTCAAAACCACCCAATAGTATCCTTTCACAGAAACAACGCCCTCGGGCACCTGCACATTCAGATACCCATTTTCCCCTTCATTACACCGCCCTCCTGTCACCACCATTTCCAAACACGGGTCCCACTTAGAACCGTTTCAACCTCCCCCTCCTCGGCCGCGAAAACCGTTTCCGACAACCGAACTCACATCCCGTCACTTCTTCGACAGCACAATCCTCTTTTTAGACAATAAGCCCCGACGATTCTGGAGAAATTCACTATATTCGCAAATTAACTTACCGATCGGAGAACCGCACCGGGAACGATGCTCTCTTTGCGGCAGCCCCGACACCTGTACCCCCTGAAACCCCATAAAATTAATATATGCTAAACAAACTCTTTACCCCACTGTTGCTGCTTGCCGCACTGGCCGGCAGCCAATCCGCCGCGGCGCAGAAAGACATCCACCGCGAAAACACCGAATGGGCCAACTTCTGGATGGAAAACGTCAATCAGGACGACCGTCCGCACGTACTTTTTATCGGAAACTCGATCACCCAGCGCTATGCACCGATCGTGGCCCAGACCCTCAAGGACAAAGCCTATTTTTCGCGACTGACCACCTCCAAATCGCTCGGTGACCCGCTCTACCTGCAGGAAGTCGAGATGGCCCTCTCGCACAACCGCTACAGCGTGATCCACTTCAACAACGGGCTGCACGGACGCGACTACACCGAAGACGAATACATCCGCGACTTCGCCAAACTCTACAAACTGATCCGCAAGTACGCCCCCGACGCCAAACTGGTCTGGGCCACCATCACCCCCGTACGCAATGCCACGCAGCTCGACCGTTTCGAACCTTTCAACGATCGGGTAGCCGAACGTAACCGCCGCGTACTCCGCTTTCTCGAAGGCAAAGGGGTGATCATCAACGACCTGAACGCCATTTTGGCCGACCGGCCCGACCTTTACGACACCGGCGACGGCATCCACCCCAACGGCCAGGGCACCCAAATGCTCGCCACGCAGGTTGCCAACACCATCCGTCCCCTGCTGGAACAATAAATCCGTCTTACTATTAAATTGATAATACGAAAACACCCCCGGAGGAACCCCTTTTCCCTTCGGGGGTTCCACACTGCCATCGTGTTTACCAACACCCCCTCCATGAAACATCGCTATACCCTCGCCCTAAGCCTGCTTATCGCCCTGACCGGATGCCGGCAGAAAGAGTTGTCGGAAGCCGTCTATAACCAGGGGCTCAACCTGATTCCCGTTCCGCAGCAAGTCACCCCGCAGAACGGCCGCTTCGAACTGACCCGCGGCACACAGATCGCCCTCTCGCACGACTCGCTGCAACCCGTGGCCAACTTCTACGCCGAGAAGATGCGCCGCTCGACCGGTCTTCCCCTCGAAATTACGGAAGAGGCACTATCCGGCAACCTCATCCGACTGGCCATCGACCCGACGGTCGGCACCTCGCCCGAGGCCTACCACCTGCAAGTGACCCCTGACAGCGCCACCCTCACCGCCCCCACCCTTCAGGGCCTCTTCTACGGCATGGCCACCTTCATGCAGCTGCTCCCCGCCGAGATCGAAAGCCCCGAGACCCTCCCCAACTGTCGATGGAGCGCTCCGGCCATCGACATTCAGGACCAGCCGCGCTTCCCCTATCGCGGTCTGATGATCGACGTGAGCCGCCATTTCGTCAGTGTCGACGGGCTCAAAAAACACATCGACATGCTCGCCACGCTCAAGATCAACCGCCTGCACCTCCACCTGAGCGACTACCAGGGCTGGCGCGTCGAGATCAAGAAATACCCCAAACTCACCGAAGTAGGCGGCCGACGTATCGACGAATACGGCAACGAATACAGCGGCTACTATACGCAGGACCAGATCCGTGACCTGGTCAGCTACGCCGCAGAGCGTTTCATCACCATCATCCCCGAGATCGACGTCCCGGGCCACAGTCTGGCCGCCATTGCCGCCTATCCCGAACTCTCCTGCACCGGCGAACAGTATCCCGTCATGAACCGCTGGGGACCGTTTCCCGTCGTTTTCTGCCCCGGCAAAGAGGCGATGTTCGAACTGCTGGACGGCGTGTTTGCCGAATTGAGCCAGCTCTTCCCGAGCGAATACTTCCACATCGGCGGCGACGAGTGTCCCAAAGAGGTGTGGAAAGAGTGCCCCCACTGCCAACAGCGAATCCGCACCGAAGGGCTGTACGGCGATGCCCAGCACCCGGCCGAGCATAAACTCCAGAGCTACGCCATCTCCCGCTGCGAACAGATTCTCCACAAGTACGGCAAGAAGATGATCGGCTGGGACGAGATTCTGGAAGGCGGTCTGGCCCCCAACGCCACCGTGATGTCGTGGCGCGGCGAGAGCGGCGGCATCGCCGCCGCCATGATGGACCACCCGGTGATCATGACCCCCACCAGTGGCGGCATGTATCTGGACCACTACCAGGGCGATCCGCAGGTCGAACCCTTCGCATGGGGAGGATACGCCCCGATACGCACCACATACAGTTACGACCCCGTACCCGACACACTGGTGAAAATGGGTAAGGCCAACTATGTGCTCGGCGTACAGGCCAACGCATGGTCCGAATGCATGTATACCGAAGAACTGGTCGAATACCGCGTCTATCCGCGTATTCTGGCCGTTGCCGAGACCGGCTGGTCGGACCCCGCCCGCAAGGATTTCGACGACTTCTCGCGCCGGCTCAACAACGCCGCCGTGCGCATGGACCTCCACGGTCTGAACTACCACATTCCGCTGCCCGAACAACCCGGCGGTTCGCGCAACCACATCGCCTTCACCGACACGACCAGTGTCGCCTTTACCACCTCCCGACCCATGAAGATGGTCTACACACTGGACGGCAGCGAACCGGGTCTCGAATCACCCGAATACCGTTCGCCGCTCCATTTCGACGAATCGGCCACGATCCGAATCCGCAGCGTGCTGCCCTCGGGACGGATGAGCCCCGTGCGCACGGTCGAAGTCGAACGTCAGAGCTTCCGCGACGCTCGTGACGCCGAACCTGCCAACCCGGGACTGAAACTCCGCTTTGCACTGCAACGCTGTCTGTACGCCAAGGAGATCGACGGCATCAGCGAGTGGAAAGACAGCACCCTGTCGGCCATTGAGCCCATCGTCCGCCTGCGAACCAACCCCTACCGCAATGTCGAGTTTTACGTGGCTGTGGCCGAAGGCTACCTCTACATCGAGCAGGACGGTATCTACGAGTTCACGACCAACAATACCCGGGCATGGATCGGCGACCGGATCGTAGTTGACAACGACGGTAAACCTCAAATCAACTCGAAATACGGCCGTTCGCTGGCACTGCGCAAGGGGTGGCACCCCTTCAGGGTCGAGGAGATCACCAACTCGATCGGCGGCTGGAGTGCTCAGCACCGCAACGACGGCTCGGTATCGATCCGACCGGCGGGTGAGTCGAAGTGGACCAAAATCACGGGCGACCGCCTGCGTTTTGACTAAACCATCTTTCTACCGACCGATCGGTAAAACCGTTGACAGAACGCTTCGACAGATCGCATCAGTCCGCATTCTTCATCCATTCCGGATCGACAAAAGGGGTACCACCGCACCTCTCTTCATGGGATAGCGGGGTACCCTTTTTAACAGGTAAAAAACGATTCCCTGTAATCCAAGAGGTAAAGAAGATACGAAAACCTCAACTTGTGATGTCAATATGCCGAACGCGCTGCCTAAAGAAAACGATACGATTTGTAGAAAACCGTATTTTCTGCCCAAAATACATACACATGAAAAAAGAGACTATTATATGGATGGGAGCCGGACAAATCGGACTGGCCATCGTACGACGAATCGCTTCCGGCCGGAAGATAATCATCGGAGACCAACGCAAAGTCAACGCACAGATTGCTGCCGATCAGCTAAATCATACTGGGTTCGACGCCGTAGCATTGGAAGCAGACCTTTCGTCACGAGAGTCCATCCGTTCAATCATATCCGAAGCTCAGCAGTACGGCGATATCCGATATTTGGTGAATGCAGCAGGAGTATCTCCGAGCCAGGCATCCATTGAAACGATATTGAGGGTCGACCTGTACGGTACTGCTGTCCTGCTGGAAGAAGTCGGCAAGGTTATTGCAGCCGGCGGAAGCGGCGTAACGATCTCCAGCCAATCGGGCTACCGTATGCCAGCCCTCACGCCGGAAGAGGATAGGTTACTGGCCACCACTCCAACAGAAAAACTACTTACGCTGGATATGCTGCAAACGAAGAATATTCGGGACACCTTGCATGCATATCAGATAGCCAAGCGATGCAACGTGAAGCGGGTAATGGCTGAGGCTGTCAAATGGGGCACACGCCATGCCCGACTCAATTCTATCTCTCCGGGTATCATTGTCACTCCACTGGCAATCGATGAGTTCAACGGTCCAAGGGGGGAATTCTATAAGAATATGTTTGCCCAATGTCCTGCTGGACGCCCCGGTACAGCGGACGAAGTGGCACACGTAGCAGAATTGCTGCTAAATGAAAAAGGTGCATTCATTACGGGATCGGATTTTCTGATCGACGGTGGAGCCACAGCCTCGTATTTTTACGGACCGCTTCAACCGAGAAACATCGTATAATAAACCTCCATCTTCTCCCCGCCTATACACTGCTACTTCGGGCACTCTCCGCATAGCCTAACTAAGACAAACGCCCCTGTAAATACACAATATACCTGTACAGCCGCAGAATGTAGTGCATTCTACGGCTGTACAGGTATTTGAGATAAGCCCCACCCCGAGGGCCCTCACCTTGAAGTGTGTTCGCTACCAAGTCTTGTTCCACCGAACAATCGCCCCGATTTACATATCATTTTTGAAAATCGTCAGCTCATCCATGCTCTTCGGATCGGTCCAATAACGGAAATATTCGATTTCGAACTCTCCGCCTTGATCCTGATCACTCGGCAGACCCCACCAGGTCGGAAAAGCCTCGCTGTCGAAGTTGATCGTCTCGGGCGAATGCCAGTAGTCGTTTTTCCGCCGCCGGATCTCCTGACCGTCGACATACCATACCAGTTCGTCTCGCGTCCACTTGAAACCCGCCACGATGGTCCGGTCGGGCCACGGTACGTCGCTCATGTGCGCCACGTGGTCGCTGATCTGTATCCCTTGTGGTTTGAGGATATAATGCGACGTGGCAAAATAGGTTCGCGGATAGGTCGAATCGGTGTCGTGCCGGCCACAAATTTCAAAAATATCGATCTCTTCCTGTTTGACCGAATCCTGGATATAGAGCCAAAAGGCACTCGAAAGAGCCGACCGCATCGGCCTGCAACGAATCTCGAAGAAACCGTACAACACCTTGTGCGTGCTCTGCACGGCAGCCGACGTAAAGGTATGGTACCCCTCCGGAGCATCCTTAACCTCCTCGCGGCGCCCTGTCAGGATCAACATACCATCCTCGACACGCACGTTTTCGGGACGGAAGAGCGACGGTTGGCGACCGGTCCAGGTGGGATTGTGGTCGAACCATTTGGTCGTATCGAGCGACGTTCCGTCGAATTCGTCGCTGATTGCCTCGTTATAGACCCATCTTTCGGGGCCAGCCGGCGCCATCGGCATCGGTCGTGCCG
Organism: Millionella massiliensis; assembly: GCF_900104655.1. Classification (GTDB taxonomy): domain Bacteria; phylum Bacteroidota; class Bacteroidia; order Bacteroidales; family Rikenellaceae; genus Rikenella; species Rikenella massiliensis. The sequence goes on from NZ_FNWD01000002.1 coordinate 710,932, forward strand.
ACTCCGTCGTCGAAGAGCAGGCGACCAATGTCCCCGCCAACCAAGCCACAAGACCAACACGAAGCCCAATCCGGGCTTTCTGTCCAAGTAAAAACTGTTTTTTCATACAAAATACATCTATGGGGTTTTCTACAAAGATATCCTCTTTTTCCCGAGAACCTTACCAAGCTGCTGTACATTAAGCATAAAAAATCCTAACTTTACCGGACCCAAACCCAAATCCGTCATGAAACCCCACCATCGCTACCCCGCCCCTCCCCGGTCGGAATGTTCTGCCACACAACATGTGGTCAGCCCTGCCCACTCCCACACTAACTGCAACGACACATCCGATCCACATTCGCCCGCCCCGAAGCCAGCCTTCCGTTTCAGCCCCGACAGGACACAGCTCCACCACCGAATGACCATCTTTCTGCTGCTCATCGTTGCGTTCGCTCTTCTGCACACCCCCACCGCGCGAGGCCAACGGCTCGAAACCCTCCTCAGCGGCTCCACGAAGGATTGGAAAGTGTGGCTCGACCAAAACGCGCCATGGCAGGAAGACACCCTCTACCTGCCCCAGGAAATGAACCTCGAACGACTCCCCATCCACGCCCCCACCTGCGGCTGGGACAGCCTCTACACCCGCAAAGGCAAGGCCTGCGCAGTGCCCACCACCGTCGAACAGCAATTCGGGACCGCCCGAGACTGGACCTACCACGGCGTCAGCTGGTTCTGGCGCGAATTTCACCTGCCCGACAACTGGCAGGGCCGCAAAGTGCTACTGCAAATCGAACAGTTCAACCAGCGCATCGAAGTCTTCGTCAACAACCGGCTGGTTGGCTACGACGCCGTCGGGATGCTGCCCTATCAGTGCGACGTAACCGCAGCCCTGCGGTACGGTGCGACCAACACCCTGGCCATCCGCGTCACCTCACCGGGCGGGACTCGCGGCTGGGAAGACTTCAAGGAGGTCAAATGGGGTAACCAGCGCGTCCTGCCGACCAAAGACTACTCCGGCATCGGCGGCCGCGTCCGCCTGACCGGCGTTTCCAACCCCTACATTGCCGACATCTTCGTCAAGAACCTGCTGCCCGCCCTCGGCAACCGCATTGAGATTCAGACCACCGTCGAAAACGACCGTCCGGACGACATCCCGACCGACTATCGCGTGAGCATCATCGAGCGCAGCAGCGGTAAAACCCTCTTCCAACACCAATACGCCTGCGTACTCCAATCCGGGAGCAACACCCTGCGTCGGACAATCACCGTTCCCGAGGCTGAAGTATGGTCGGCCAGCAATCCGGCGATGTATGACTGCCGCATCGAACTGGGTGCCCCTTCGGGCGACGCACGCACACAATCCTTCGGATTCCGCGTCTTCGAAATCCGCGAAACCGACGGTAAACACGACTTCTATCTGAACGGTCAGCGGCTGCGGCTGCGCAGCGCGATCGACTGGGGCGTTTATGCCTTTAACGGACTCTTCCCTACCCCCGACGCCGCCGAACGGTCCATACGCGGAGTCCGTGCCGTCGGCCACAACAGTCTGAACTTCCACCGCCGTATGGGCGATACCCCGCTGTTCGAAAATGCCGACACGCTGGGTGTCTACCTCTACGAAGAACCGGGCTCGTTCCACAGCGGTGGACAACTCTACAACATCGACAACGACCGGTTCATGCGCGGCCAGATGTTCGAACGCCTGCGCCGACTGGTGCTCCGCGACCGGAACCACCCCTCGCTGCTGATCTACTCGCTGGCCAACGAAGACCTGGAATGGACGCCAGCCCGCGAAATGGGTATGCGCATCATCCACCGAATGGACGACAGCCGACTGATTCTGAACTCGTCGGGAGGCAACAACGGACAGATCTACAAAAACGGTCAATACCACATTCCACCGTACGGCGACCGGATTCGCACCGACTATGCCGACCACCACACGGCTCAATCGACGATTCAACTGATGGAGAGCGACCTGTGTCCGACCTCCGAGCACAACCACCACTCCGTGGCCGACTCGACCATTCTCTACTGGGGCGAGATGCGTTGCTACGCCGGGACGTTCAACTACCCGCTGCTCGACCAACAGGGAGCCGCGTGCGGAGGCTACGACCGCCCGATCTACCAATCGCAGAGCCGGAAACTGAACGACCTGTTCGACCGATGCCGCTTCGGCCTCGAAGACGACAGTCCGATCCGCAGCGTCTTCGACATCACGCGACAGGCCGGGAAAGGCCAGTACTACACGAACGGCCGTCTGGGGCAGGTGGTCATGACCAACAACCATACCGACGGATATGCCCAGAACGGCTGGTCACCGGGTCCGGACATGCCGGACGAATGGGCCTCAGCCATCCTCGACCAAAACCGGAACCTCAATGCTCCAGCCGAAGAGATGGCCTACTGGAACCGTCCGCTGCAGGTGGCTATCCTGCGTCAGAACGGCAAGTATTTCGACGTCGGCGACACTGTAGCCGTACGGGTCTGCCTGGTGAACGAAGGCATCCTTCCGGCGGGTGATTACGAATGGTCACTGCGGATCGAAGACGGAGCCGGACGCGTCCAACTCCAAACCGAACCGCAAACGATACACGTCGCAGCGGGAGCCGTTTTTGCCCAAACCCTGGCCGACCGCTACGCCTTCACCACGGCAGCAGGCTGGAGATCGGGCTACATCACCATCACGGGCCAACTGCAACAGCATGGAAAGACCGTAGCCGAAGGCGTAGAACAGGTGCTGCTGCGCAACCGTCCCTCGCAGGGCGAACGGTTCGAAGGATGCCGTATAACGGTGATTGACTGGCCGGCCGCCACCCAGGCTCTGACCGACACAGGGATCGCTACAAGCCAAACGCTCAACAACTCCACCCAACGAAACGATCGCGCCCGAACTCTATTCCTGGTCGGGAAATCAGCAGACCGAAGCACTCTGGAGCCAATTTTACGTGAAGTACGGAACGGTGCCGATCTGATTCTGCAAACGGATTCGCTGATGGGCGAACAACTCTATCGGCTCGGACTGCTGAACCAACGCATCGAGGTATGGGGCGGTACCCAAACGGGACACTGGAACGGCAACGGCAGTTCATACATCGAATGTTTCGCCGGCCAACGGGCCTTTGCCACGGCACACACCATCAGTACCCGGTCGTGGGAGGCAGAAGGTGAGCCACGTGGATTCTATCCCTTCTCGAGCCGCCATCCATTGCGTCTATACGGCGTATATGTAGCCAACCAATTCGAACGAAACCCGCTATTCCCCGAAAGCAAAAACGTACTGGTCACCTATGGCGAAATCAGCTACGGACGGGGACGGATCCTGCTGAACAGTTCCTATTGGGTGGATGAAGCGACGGTTTTCTCCGATCTGCTTTTCTTCAACATGTTGGCTCACTACGGTTTGGAGAACGACGATGAACAACCGGGACCGGTTCCCAGCGTCCCAACAAACGCCACAACACAGGAGGCGAAACACTAAAAACTGAGCCGGATGGAGACCTACTAAGTCTCCATCCGGCCCTCTCATATCATTCTTTTCAATTTCACCCTTTCCCTCCACCGATACCGTTTTGACAGCGAACTCCCGCAGGTACATTTTTTACAGCCCGGGAGTTCGCTTTATTTTTCGTACGCCATATTCTTCTTCGTTGAAAGGAAATACTCGCTTCATTTTCTCCAATCGATAACCTGCGACATTATATTTTGACAATCACACCGAACGTCGGAATGATCGTCCCGCCAACTTCGTTCGGATAGGTCACCATTTTGTAGTGTCCCGGTCGCGACGGATCCAGCACATAGGCCCCCGTGGCATCGCGTTCGGGCATCAGTCCCGGCTGACCGTAAGCCTTGTAATTATACAAGTTCTGAATGTCCAGATAAATACCCAGTGTCCAACGTCTGAAATACCAGGTCTTGTCGACCCGCAGGTCGAGTTGATGAAACACCGGCAACCGTTCGCTGTTGACCAGCGAATAGTCCAGCACCGGTTGGTGCGTAGCGTCCCACGAAGCGACGCTCGACGACAGCTCTACATCATAGGGGGTATAGGGTGCTGCTCCCGCAAAACGCCACCGCACTCCTACATCCCATCCACGTGGCAGGCTCCGCATCAACACGAGCGACACCAGATGACGATAATCCCAGTTCGACGGAGTCCACGCTCCCCGCGGAGCCGGTGTCCCACTCTCCCACCGACGAAAATCAGAATAATAGTAAGTATAGGCAGCCGTGAGCATAAAGCCCCACAAGTCGTCATTGCGGTACTCCAACTCGAGCCCGTAGGCACGCGCCAGACCATCCGAAACAGCAGCCTCGGCCCCCACGGGAAAGACCTCGGAGCCTTTCGATCCGATAGCCGTGCTGTCCACCAGCGACATCGGATGGTCACGATAGTATTTGTAGAACCCCTCCAGCGACACACGCGAACGGGCATTGGGTTCATAGGCCACGCCGACCGTCACCTGGTCGCTCTGGATGTAGCGCAAACGATCACGGTTGACCAGTTGATCGTTCTCTCCCCGGTACCCCATCGAAGTATAGGCCGGCTCCTGGAAATAACGGCCCGCGCTGGCCGAAATCACCCACTTCCGGACAGGCCGGTAGCTGATCCCCAACCGCGGCGAGAGTTGCTGCAACGGATTGGCCATACGGTCGGAATAGCTGTTTCCGTCGAGCCTCAGTCCCAGGTTGACATGCAGTTTGCCTTCGGCAATCGACTTGTCGACCGAGGCAAAGGCCGCGTAACGCACCAGCGACAGATCGGTCGAATAAATATCGTCCACCTCCTGACCATTGAAAGAGAGCCGGCGGAACGTGTGGTTGTCGTAAGCTGCACGCTGCACACCGCCCCCGGTGCTGAGCGAAAAGCCACGCCCCAGGTAGGTATCGTAATCGGCACGCAACTTGATCTCGTCCTCGTTGGAGCGGTAGTCGATGTTTTTGCCCTGCGCTTCGTCGTTGTTTTGCCACTTTTGGAGACTGTTATTCAAGTGGTTGGTACTGGCCACGAGATTCAACGAACCGTTATCCGTATAGCGGGTGTAGACCGCTCCGAGCACGTAGCTCCACTGATCGTTTTCGGGCAGATAGTCGAGAATCTGCTGACGATCGGGCTCCAGATCCTTCATCGAGAAATTCAACCGGTTACGATCCCACGATCCGAGCCCGATAATGTAGAGGTGGTTACGACTGTCGAAATGGTGGGAATATTTGATCTGGGCATCGTTGTAAGTGGGCAGGAAAGGCAGTTCGAGCAGGCTGAAAAGCACCTGAAGGTAACTTTGACGAACCGAGGCGATAATGTTGCCCTTCTTGCCAACCGGCGAATCAACAGTCAGCGCCAGATCCGAAGCGCCGACCGTGGCCCGAAAGTGGAACTTGTCGGCATTGCCTTCGGTCATGCGCAGATCGAGGATCGAACTGAGGCCCGAGCTGAGGCTCACCGGGAAGGTCGACGTGTAGAGACGGGCTGCGCTGAGAAAGTCACTGTTGACAATGCTGGCATTTCCGCCGGTAGCTCCCTGTGTAGTGAAGTGATTGATAATCGGAATCTCGATGCGGTCGAGATAGAATTTGTTTTCGTTGGGTCCGCCGCCGCGCACGATCAGGTCGTTGCGCTGGATAGGCGTGGCAACCACTCCGGGCAGATTCTGAAGCACCTTCGAGATGTCGCGCGTACCTCCGGGACTTTTTTCGATCTGCTGAAGGCTGAGCGACCGGTTGCCGAGGGGTTGGTTTTCGGCATGACGCCGCATACGGCCGCTTACCTTCACTTCTCCGGTTTGCGTGGCCACCGACTCCAGCACGACATTCACCCGGCTCTCCTGGGCGACCGTCACCAGGAACGAAGGGGTGATCTGTTCGCGATACCCTACACTGGCCACCTGCAGACTGCGATAGCCAGCCGGCACCCGCTCGATCCGGAAATGGCCGGCCGAGTCGGCAATCGCACCGATCGAGGTTCCGTGGACAATGACCTGCGCAAAGGGAACCCCTTCATGCGTAGCGGCATCAGTCACCGTACCGCGCACCGATCCCCGCGGTTGATCTCCACCCTGGGCATACAGGCCCACAGGCATCAACAATAATAGAAAGAGTTGGATAAATTTTCGCATAGGCAAAACATCTAATTTAGTCAACTGACAAAAGCCGTTACAACGATCCACATCGCAGATTTTCGTACCGTTCTTTCGGGTTTTGCACAACCACCCGACGCATCATCTTCGGATATTCTTTTACAAACGCCCCAAAGACTCCGACAACGTGATTACAGAAATGATCAGAAAGATACAAAAAATAGATAAAAAATCCGTTTTTCATCCCTTTCATCCACTTCACCATCGCCGTTTTGGCCCTCGCTTCTCCAAACGACGACAAAATTAACGGTTCATCCCGGCATTTCGAAGCCCGCCAGCAAAGATTCGGGTATCGGATTCTCGTCGTGCTCTTGTAAAAATAAAAATTAATACATAACTTGCTGATGTACAATACCGTTAGAATCACCCGCAAACTACAGTAAGCCCACTCCCGATACCCCAACCGGAAAAGAGTATTGTAACGGCTGATTTTTAGACGATTGCACGAGAAATTGCGCAGAAAGGAAGACCGACCCGAAGAATTTGTCTAACACCGTAAAAATAACAAAATCATGAGGAAAACCTGGTTGTACGCCGTATCCGCCCTGCTGTTTTTCAGCTGCGCCTCGAACAACAAAACGACTTTCCGAACCGATTTTTTTGAAGTAAAAATCAATCCGGAAGGTTACCTCGTCGAATTCAGCGACCCGTCTCGCCACAACTTCAGCCCCAAGGAGAAACCCTCACCGCTGATGACCCTCTACGATGACCAGACCGGCCAGTACTACTACCCGCAACGGGCCGACTACAACGCCGAGCAACAGGTGATCCGGCTGGAGTATCCCAACGGCGCCATCGCCTCCGTAAAAGTCGAAGAGAAAGGACAGTATCTGAAACTGACCCTTGAATCGCTCGAGAATCGTGACGGTATCGATGCCATTGCCTGGGGCCCCTTCGCCACCAGCATCTCCCAGCACATCGGCGAAACCGTAGGCGTGGTGCGCGACAGCCTCTATGCCATCGGCGTGCAGGCCCTGAACCTCTATACCACCGAAGGGCAGCCCCACCTGGGTGACGATGCCGGCGGCGGTTTCTACGTCGACCCGCTCCCCGGACAGGAGGTGCCCGACGAATACAAAGACAAGATCGGACAGAAGATCGACCCGATCAACGTCAACGAAACCGGCGACATGCCCGATTTCGTCCGCCAATGGCGGGGCAGTGCGGCCGCCAAAACACCCTACGGCAGCGACATCCAATTCTTCGCCCGCGACTGGCGCACGGGCCGCACCGTTGACCTCTACGGCCGCCGCCAGCAGATCGCACCGCTGGAACAGGACTTCGTCGGCAGTTCCATCGCCCTGTTCGGCGTTCCCACCGCCCAGGTGCTTGACGTGATCGAGACCATCGAACTCAACGAAGGACTTCCCCACCCCGAAATCAACGGCGTATGGATCAAACGCCTCCCGCTGAACAAAGCCTACATGCTCTACGAAGGCGGCTCGCTGGACAACGCGCTGAACTATGCCGACTCCTGCGCCTTCGACCTGATTCACATCGGCGACGTATTCAAGAGCTGGGGTCACTTCGACCTCCACACGTCGCGATTCCCGGACGGCGCTCCGCAAATCAAGGCCTTCACCGACCGGGCCCGTCAGCGCGGCAAGGAGATCGGCGTCCACACGCTGACCATGTTCACCTCGCAGCATGACCCCTACGTAACGCCCGTCCCGAGCGACAGCCTCTGCATCGCCGGCAGCAGCCAGCTGACCCGCGACATCAGCGCCACCGATACTGAAATCGAGATCGAATCGCCGGAATTCTTCCGCAACCCCGACCTCACTCACACCGTCAAGATCGGGAAAGAACTGATCCAGTACCGCGAAGTATCCGCCGAAGCCCCCTACAAACTGCTGAACTGCACCCGCGGCCAGTTCGGTACCCAACCCGCAGCCCACACCAGCGGCACACAGGTCGACAAACTGGTCAACGACAGCTACAGCGGCTTCTACCCCGACATTCACCTGCAGAATCGTTACGCCGACCGTCTCTCGACCGTCTGCAACGAGACCGGCATCGGTCTGATGGACTTCGACGGCTATGGCGGCGGTTCGCCCACCGGCCACGGCGTCTATGGCGCCGGCCTCTTCGTCGACCGTTGGTACAAGGGGTTAGACCATTACCGCTTAACCTGCGGTGCCGGCACCTTCCACTACTACTGGCACATCTACTCGTTCATGAACTGGGGTGAACCCTGGTACGACAACCTGCGCCAAAGCCAGGTCAACTACCGCACCGACAACCAGCGTTACTTCGAACGCAACCTGATGCCCGGCATGCTGGGCTGGTTCAAACTCGAACCGACCTACCGTCCCGAAGACATCGAATGGATCCAGGCCCGCAGCGCCGCCTTCGACGCCGGTTATCTGCTGCGCGTCGATGAAGGCATCGAACAGAACGGATTCAAGAGCACCCTCTTCAGCGCCATCCGCGAGTGGCAGCAGCTCCGCAAACTCGGACTGTTCACCCCCGAACAGCGTGAACAGATGAAAGATCCGAACCACGAATACCATCTCGAAAAGAACGGCGACAACAGTTGGCAACTCTATGACGTGACCCTCGACGGCAACCACGTCCACAAATTCCGCTCCGTACAGACCGGCGAACCGCTGCTCAGCAAATTCACGTTCCAGAACCCCTACGAAACGCAGGCCGTACAGTTCTACGCCACCATCCTGCCGGGCGAGAAAGGTACCGGCGAGATCCGCAACCTTCGGATCGATGTAGCCGGAGCAGCCAGCATCGAGATTCCGGCCACCCTCAAGGCCGGCGACAAGATCTACAGCGACGGCCGTTCGGTTTATGTCTGCGACGGATGCTGGAAACCGCGCGCCCAATATCCGCTTCCGGCCACCAGCCTGTGGAGCAAGGGCGACAATACGGTGACCGTACAGTGTGACTTCTCATCAGCGACGGCACCGGCCATCGAACTCGAATTCAAGGCGCTGGGCAACCCGCAAACCATTACCGCCCAGAAATAGACGTCTGCTGACGAGATTCTCATTCCCGGGTCTATTCGGATCAGCAGGAGGTGGAACGCGCTCCCAAACCCACCGTTCCACCTCCTTTTTTAATGCTCGTTCTATTGCCCCTATCCTATGGAATCTCAACATTTCCTCAAAACAGCCTACCTCCAAACCTCCGATTTATGAAAAAACTCATCACCCTGTGTCTCACGCTGCTGCTGGCAGCCACGGCTCGTGCCCAGCGCGAGGAGACCAACTTCGACCGCGACTGGCTCTTCGCCCGTTACGGTCTGCAGGCCGACGGCTCCCGGATCGACGAACCCGCCTCGCTCGAACGTCCCGATCTGGACGATACGGGATGGCGGTCGCTGGACCTGCCCCACGACTGGGGCATCGAAGGCCCCTTCCGCCCCGACCTCGAAGGATACACCGGCAAACTCCCCTGGCGCGGTATCGGATGGTACCGCAAACATTTCGTCGTACCCGCCAAAGAGTCCGACAGACGGTTTTACCTCGACTTCGACGGCGCCATGGCCAATGCCGAAGTATTCATCAACGGCCACAAGGTCGGCGACCGCCCCTACGGCTACATCTCGTTCCGCGTGGACCTCACCCCGCACCTCCGGTGGGGCGAAGAGAACGTCGTCGCCGTACGGCTGAATACCGAGAAACTCGGATCGCGCTGGTATCCCGGCGCCGGCATCTATCGCCACGTGCGGCTGGTGAAGACCGCTCCCGTGCATATCGCGCAATGGGGCGTTTTCGTCACCACACCCAAGATCGACCCGGAAAGCGCCACCGCACAGGTCAATCTGTGGATCGAGAACCACCGCCCGGCCAACGCCGAGTGCAGCTACACCGTATCCCTCTACGAACTGGACGAAAACGACCGCCCCGGCAAACGGGTAGCCACCTCCGACCGACACTCCCTGAACGTCGGCTCACAACAGACCGGTACCGACAGCATTACGCTGGAGATTCCTCAGCCCCGTCTGTGGAGCCTCGAGGAGCCGAACCGCTATCTGGCCCGCGTGTCGGTCTATGACGGCAAACGCCTCGTAGATCTCTACGACACCCCGTTCGGCGTCCGCACCATCGAGTTCACCCACGACAACGGATTCCTGCTGAACGGCCAGCGAGTGCCCATCAACGGAACCTGCAACCACCACGACCTCGGTGCCCTCGGCGCGGCCATCAACGAAGTCGCCCTGCGCCGGCAGCTGACGATTCTGAAAAGCTTCGGCTGCAACGCCCTCCGCACCTCGCACAACCCGCCCGCACCGGAACTGCTGACGCTGGCCGACAAGATGGGTTTTCTGGTGATGGACGAAGCCTTCGACTGCTGGAACCACGGCAAAAAAGAGTACGACTACGGTTCGCTGTTCGCCGAGTGGCACGAACGCGATCTGGAGAGCCTCGTCTGCCGCGACCGCAACCACCCCTCGATCATCCTCTGGAGCACCGGCAATGAGGTCGAAGAGCAGTACCACCCCGAGACCGGCGTGGCCCGCCACCTGACCGAGGTGGTCCACCGTTACGACCGGACCCGCCCCGTCAGCTTCGGCGCCTCGTACCCCAGCAAATCGGCCGTGAACGGGACAGAACTGCAAGTGGATGTCCACGGCATGAACTACGCGGCCGGCTGCTATGGCGGCCCCCACTTCTACGGCGAGTTTCTCAACAAGGAGGGGCACGAGCACCTCTCGGGCTACTCCAGCGAGAGCAGCTCGACGATGAGTTCACGCGGCGAGTACTTTCCGCGCCGTTTCCACGTCTCGTCCTACGACCTGACCCAGCCCGGCTGGGGCGGCCTGCCCGACGAAGAGTTCGCCGCGCTGGATCGCTACCCGGCCATCTGCGGCGAGTTCGTATGGACCGGCTTTGACTACCTCGGCGAACCGACCCCGTTCAACTCTGACAACTCCGTGCTGCTGAACTACGGCCAGAACGCCAGCCTGAAGGAGGAAGAGCGCCGAAAACTGGAACAGATCGAAAAAGACCGCCCCACCTCGCGCAGCAGCTACTTCGGCATCGTGGACCTGGCCGGCTTCCCCAAGGACCGCTATTACCTATACAAAGCCCGCTGGATGCCCGACACACCGATGGTACACATCCTGCCCCACTGGAATTTCCCCGATCGTGTCGGCCAGACGACCCCCGTATTCGTCTACACCTCGGGCGACGAAGCCGAACTGTTCCTCAATGGGAAGTCGCTCGGCCGCAAGACCAAGCAGCCCCTCGAATACCGCCTGCGGTGGGACAGCGTCGTGTACGAACCGGGCGAGCTGAAAGCCGTTGCCTACCGCGACGGGAAGCTCTGGGCCGAGACCTCGGTTAAAACGACCGGCGAAGCGGTCAAACTGAAACTGACCGCCGACAAATGCACGCTCCGAGCCGACGGCGAAGACCTCGTATTCGTCCGGGTGTCGCTGATCGACAGCGAAGGGAACGAAGTTCCCACGGCCGAACCCGTCATCACCTCGACCGTCGAGGGCCCGGGCCAGGTCGTTGCGACCGACAACGGCGACCCGACCTGTCTGATCGCCTTCCAGGAAACCACCCGCCCGGCCTTCAACGGGCTCTATCTGGCCATCGTGAAGGCCAAACGCGGCGAACGCGGCAAACTCCGTTTTCGTGCCACAGCCGACGGGCTGGAGGGTGCCGAACTGGAAATCAAGGTGAAATAACACTTCCGGCCCACCCGTGCCGAACCACTCGTTTACCGGCACATTCTTCCCGTTACCCGTCCATTAAAAAAACACTAAACATAACTCAACTTACGCAAAAGGAAATCATCCGAAATGAAAAGAGCCCTGATTTCATGCGCCGCATTCGCCCTGCTGCTTTGCAGTTGCGGATCGGGTCAGCAAGAGACCTTCCAAACCGACTATTTTAAAATCGCGGTCGATCCGCGCGGCTACATCGTCGGCATGTGGAACAACACCAAAACCGACCGCAACTTCAGCCCGTCAGACCAGCCCTCGCCCCTGCTGTCGCTGTACAACAGCCAGTTGAAACGTTACTACTACCCGCAGAAAGCCCGTTACAGCCAGGGACGCTACACACTGGAGTACGAAAACGGAGCCGTGGCCACCGTCCAGCTCGAAGAGAAGGACAAATACCTGAAAATGAAGCTCATCTCGCTGGAAAACCGGGAGGGGATCGACGCCATTCAATGGGGTACCTACTACACCAATATCGACAACCTGCTGGGCGACGTGATCGGCGTAGCCCGTGACACGTCGGCCGCCGTGAACTATGCCATCGGCGTGCTGTCGCTGGACGACAACACCATCGGCGGCGAAGCCCGCTACACCTCCGAAACCGGAGCCAGCGGATATATCGTCCACTCGCCCGACCATGTCAACCACCCGCTGCCGCTGACCCTCCACGAAGGCCAACAGTTCACCATGGGGGGCGACGGCCACAACGACGTTGCCTTCTACAACCGTAAGGAGCCCTACTTCCGGATGGTTTACGGTGCCACGGCCGGGGTAGACTGCAACGGTCGGATCAACATCCGCTACCAGTCACGCGACCGTCGCAAAGGTGACCTAATCTACTCGCCCGAGGGGGTTCCGGTCTTCGTAAACAACGAGCCGAACCACCTGCAACGGCAGGATGTTCCCGGCGTCGACTACATCGGCTCGTCCATCGCCCTGTGGGGAAGTCCCGACAGCCTTGCACTGATGGACGTGATCCAACGCATCGTGTTGGACGAAGGACTGCCCTATCCGACCTACCGAGGCCGGTGGGTCAAAGACCCCACCGCTTTCGCCCCCGACGTATGGGTCTACGGCGGTGAGTACGACAGCATCGCCTCCTACACCAAACAGATGGGGCTCCACGGCGTGCATGCCTACGATTTGGGCTTCCTGAACCCCGACCGCAACACCGAAGGGTATATCGACGGCCGAAACGGCGAACGCAAACCGTTCCACCTGAGTTCGGGCGATCTCACGCACCGCGAATATGCCGACCTGCTGGCCCGTGACAGCATCATCCTCGGCCGCACGACCATCACCAACTCCATGGCACCCGGCACGAAGGACTGCAGCCCCGTACCGTCGGACAGCGCCTGCATCCAGCATCGCCGTTTCCTCACCGCCGACCTCTCGGCCACCGACACGATGATCTACATCGACGATCCGACCTATCTGGAAGAGATCGCCTGCTGGGAAGGACACTGCCCCGAGCTGAATATGGTCAAAATCGGCAAAGAGCTGATCCACTACCTCGGCGTATCGAAAACCGCTCCTTACCGCCTGCTCAACGTGACGCGCGGCTACTGGAACACGACTCCCGCGGCACACTCAAAAGGCGATGCCGTTGACAAACTGCAGGTGACCGTGGGCTGGGCCTACGCCGGTCTGGTACCGAATCTGGAGTTGCAGGACGAATTGGGTAAACTCTACGGCGACATGGCCGCTCGCTGCGGGCTGGGTATGTACGACCTCGACGGACAGGAGTTCCTGTTCCACAACGGATTCGGCACCTACTCCGTCAAACGTTTCTTCCGCAACGTGTTCGAACAGGCCGCCAAACATCAGTTACCCTCGCTGCGTTTCACCGGCGCCACCCTCTCCGAAGGGTCGTGGCACTACCAGAGTATCTGGAACGTGGGCGGCGGGCTGAACATCTACGATGCCGACAAGCGCGTCTGGGGAAGCACCACCAGCCAGGGCAAAGACCTGCGTGATGTAACCTACGCCAACTTCTTCCCCTCGTCGTTCGGCGTAAACTTCCCGATCACGGCCACCTCGACTGTCGAACAGTACGAGCACATCGAAGCGACCGCCGTCGGATACGGCGCTACCTACTTCCTGAAACTCGGCCAAAAAGACGTTGAAAGTTGTCCTCAGAAATACGCGATTTTCAACGTCATCAAGACCTGGGAAGAGGCACGCTGGGCCGATGCCTTCCCGCAGCACATCAAGAAACTGCTTCAGGATCCGACCCTCAGTTGGCGACTGGAAAAACGTGCCGACAACACCGGTTGGACCCTCCACCAAATGGAGAACGGACAATCGGTACGCACCTACGACCTCTATCCCAAAAAGTAATTTTCTCCTCGACCGGCCGAGGCTTTACGCAAACGCGAAGCCTCGGCCGTTTTTTCATACCCCATTCGGTCAATCCACCTGCGAACGTACGGAGCCATCTTGCAGACCAACAGTCTCATGCTCACTTTGGATACCCCACACACGAACATGGACGTTCAGACAGCCTCCTCACCGCATAGCCTAAATAAGAGTACCCACCTTAAACCATCCTCGCTCAACAATACACATTCTCTCATAACACCCCCTAAAATCATCCCAAAATCAAAATGAAAAGAACTTTGATTTCATGCGCCGCATTCGCCCTGTTGTTTTGCAGTTGCGGATCGGGTCAGCAAGAGACCTTCCAAACCGACTACTTCAAAATCGCGGTAGACTCCCGCGGTTACATTGTCGGCATGTGGAACAACACCAAAAGCGACCGCAACTTCAGTCCCTCGGATCAGCCTTCTCCTCTCTTAGCGCTGTACAACAGCCAGTTGAAACGTTACTACTACCCGCAGAAAGCCCGTTACAGCCAGGGACGCTACACGCTGGAGTACGAAAACGGAGCCGTGGCCACCGTCCAGCTCGAAGAGAAGGAAAAGTATCTGAAACTCACCCTGCTGTCAGTCGAAAACCGGGAGGGAATCGACGCTATCCAATGGGGTAACTACTACACCAATATCGACAATCTGGTCGGCGGGGTCATCGGCGTAGCCCGCGATACGTCAGTCGCCGTGAACTATGCCATCGGAGCCCTGGCTTTGGACGACAACACCATCGGCGGCGAAGCCCGCTACACCTCCGAAACCGGTGCCGGAGGATACACCGTTCACACCTCGGACCGCAACAAACATCCCCTTCCGCTCGAACTGCACGAAGGCCAACAGGTAACCCTGGGGGGAGACGGCATCAGCGATGTCGCCTTTTTCAACCGCAAAGAGCCTTACTACATCATGAGTGGTGAAACCGCCAGTGTAGATGGGAACGGCCGGATCAGCATCCGTTACCGATCCCGCGACCGGCGCAAAGGCGATATGATCTACTCTCCCGAAGGTGCTCCAATTCTTGTCAACAACGAACCGAACCACCTCAAACGACAGGATGTTCCCGGTGTCGACTACATCGGCTCGTCCATCGCCCTGTGGGGTAGCCCCGACAGCATCGCACTGATGGATGTGATCCAACGCATCGTGCTGGACGAAGGGTTGCCCTATCCGACCTATCGCGGCAAGTGGGTCAAAGATCCCAGCTCTTTCGCTCCCGACGTATGGGTTTATGGCGGCCTGTACGACAGCATCGCCTCCTACACCAAACAGATGGGGCTCCATGGGATCCACGCTTACGACCTGGGCTTCTTGCGTCCCGACCGTAACACCGAAGGGTACATCGACGGCCGAAACGGCGAGCGCAAACCGTTCCACCTGAGTTCGGGCGACCTTACGCACCGCGAATATGCCGACCTGCTGGCGCGGGACAGCATCATCCTCGGCCGCACGACCATCACAACCTCCATGGCACCCGGCACGAAAGACTGCAGCCCCATGCCGTCGGACAGCGTCTGCATCCAGCATCGCCGTTTCCTCACCGCCGACCTCTCGGCCACCGACACGATGATCTACATTGACGATCCGACCCACATGGAAGAGATTGCCTGCTGGGAAGGACATTACCGCGAACTGAACATGGTCAAAATCGGCAAGGAACTGATCCACTACCTCGGCGTATCGAAGACCGCTCCATACCGCCTGCTCAACGTAACACGCGGCTACTGGAATACCACTCCCGCAGCGCACTCAAAAGGCGATGCCGTCGACAAAGTGCAGGTAACGGTCACCTGGGGATATGAAGGCTTGGTGCCGAACCTCGAACTGCAGGACAAACTTGCTGAGCTCTATGCTGATATGGCCGCCTACAACGGGCTAGGTATGTATGACTTGGACGGTATGGAATTCTTGCTCCACAGCGGATTCGGCAACTACTCCGTCAAACGTTTCTTCCGAAAAATCGCAGAACAGAGCAAGAAGCACAATCTGCCCTCGCTGCGTTTCACCGGAGCCGGACTGTTGGAAGGCTCATGGCACTACCAGAGTATCTGGAACGTGGGCGGCGGACTGAACATCTACGACGTCGACAAACGCGTCTGGGGAAGTACCACCAGCCAGGGCAAAGACCTGCGCGACATGACCTACGCCAACTTCTTCCCCTCGTCGTTCGGCGTAAACTTCCCCATCACGGCCACCTCGACCGTCGAACAGTACGAGCATATCGAAGCGACCGCCGTCGGGTACGGTGCCACCTACTTCCTGAAACTCGGCCAAAAGGATGTTGAAAGTTGTCCTCAGAAATACGCGATTTTCAACGTCATCAAGACCTGGGAAGAGGCACGCTGGGCTGACGCCTTCCCGCAGCACATCAAGAAACTGCTTCAGGATCCGACACTCAACTGGCGACTGGAAAAACGTGCCGACAACACCGGTTGGACTCTCCACCAGATGGAAAACGGACAATCGGTACGCACCTACGATCTCTATCCCAAAAAGTAACTTCCCCGCGGCAGGCCGAGCCACTTCCGCAAGATACTGAACCTCGGCCTGCATGCTGACACACAGTATTCCCGTCCGTGCATCATGCACCATAACGGGACAACGTCTAAAAACACAGGAGGCTATATCGAATTCGATATAGCCTCCTGTCGTTTACGTACATACCGTTGTGTTCCATACGTTCACTTCCGAACGCCGGTCCTAGACGACCAAACCGGTAGATTATTTCGCAACATCGGTACGGAACGGAGCTACCGGCATGCCTTCGCCGTTAAACAAGTTACCGATCGTGGCATCGTCGAAACAGTAGCGCACGGCAACCGGGTTCTTCACCTCAGGCGACGAAACGACCAGCCGGTTCTCCCGAATCTCGGCCTTGGCCGAAACGAACGCTCCATCTTGGCCGGCAATCTGAACGCCATTGATCGTCTTGTCGGGACATACCAAACCGCTCTCGGTCTGCGTAAAGGTTACGATCGCTTTACCCTTCTCGATCTCCATCCGTTCGAACAGCGGACTTTCGTACCCCTTTTCCAACACCTTGTAGTGTCGTCCGAGGGCCAGATTGGCCAGACGCGTACCGACTTCGACCTTCTTGGCCGGATGGATATTCCCCGGATCTCCAACGTCCACCGTCACCACCATACCCGTATTCGGCACCTCGCGTGCCACACGATCCTGCGCCTCACGAATCAAGGCCGGCCCGTTGTCAGTAGCCCCGTATTTGAAGGGCGCAATCTGAACCAGATAGAACGGAAACTCCTTACCGAAGCCCTTGCGCCAGCTTTCAATCATCTTCTGCATCAGCACGTAGTAGGACGAGGGATTTTCGCGGTTCGACTCGCCCTGGTACCAGATGGCCCCCGCAATTTCGTAGGGCATCAGCGGGAAGATCATGCTATTGTAGAGCACACCCGGTGCAACAGGCCACCACGGGTAGGTCTTGTCGAGCATGGCATTGGCAATTTCGGGCGTACCCATTACCACCTCGCGCGGAGCCCAAACCTCGGCCGGAGTTCCGCCCCATGCCGATACGATCAGGCCAACCGGAACCTTTAGCTCCTCTTTCAGCCGTTTGCCAAAGAAGTAAGCCACGGCACTTCGCCGACGCATCACGTCGGGCGAACAGGTCTCCCACTGCGCGATGCAATCCTCCTGCAGATAGTCGCTACCGCGTTTGTTCAGGCTGAAATAGCGAATTGTCGGATGATCGGCCGATGCGATTTCGTTATTCTGATTCTGGATGCCGTTTTTCGGAGACCACTCCATGTTCGACTGCCCGCAGCACAGCCACACTTCGCCCAGCAAGACATCTTTCAGCTCGATGCGATTGCCCGGCATATTGTCGGAGAAGATATGCAACGTGTAGGGACCTCCGTAACGAGTCGTAGGAATTTCGGTTTTCCACCGTCCGCAGTCATCGACCTGTGCGGTCACCGTATCCTCGGGCATCCAACTACCGACGATCTTCACCGTCGTACTCGCTTCGCCCCAGCCCCATACCGGGACCGAACTCTGCTGCTGGAGCACCATACCGTCGGAAAAGATCGCCGGCAGGTGTAACGGGGTTTGGGTCTGTGCCATCAGGGCAGGTGCGCAACACAACGCCCAGCCGACCGATGCACATTTCAAGAGTGTCTTTTTCATTTGAAAATCGAATTATAATAAGTAATGGGGTTATTCACGGGTGTCGGAAGGCGACGCATCACCCAGTCGCGACACACGAATGCAATATTAGCAAAATATCCGGGTACGTACAATGCCGATTCGACGCGCCGGTAAATATTCTCCCCCCCAAAACAAACAGCCATCCCAATCACCACGAACAAATACACCACCGCCGGCCGCACATCGTCGCCGCCCCGATCCGGCAGACATTCCACTCTTTTCGCCGTTTTTCGTGAATATTTTCCGTTCCAGGGCTTGAACTTCCGAGCTATTTTTCATACCTTGCAAAAGATTTTTGACTCAGGTAAGCCGGGCTCATCGTTCGGATCGCTCGTTTCAATAAACCGAACAACCGAAGTTCTCTGCCCCACGAACCTGTAAATCATGTGTTTTTAGACGAACGCAAGGGGTTTGCGACGTTTTCTTAATGTATTTTTTACAATAAGAAACGGTCTGCAAGGCCCGATTTATGCCCTGAAAAACCCCATAAAAACGCCCGACACGACGGGCCGAATAGAAGAAACAAGTAACAAAAACCAACCACTCAGCCTCGGGGCGGTCTGTCGACGGTCATCTTTTGCAGAGCAGACCGCGCAGCCGCCTCCCCAAACCGACCCAAACCCATGAAAACCCTAGGAATCGACATCGGCAGTTCCTCGATCAAAGTGTCGCTGCTGGACCTCGCCACCGGCGAATGTGCAGCCTCGATCGCCCTGCCCTCCACCGAAATGCCCATCGACTCGCCCCGTACCGGGTGGGCCGAACAAGACCCCCGTATGTGGTGGGACTACGTCTGTGAAGGCATTCACACCCTGTCGGCCAGCTGCCCGATGAGCGAAGTGGCCGCCATCGGCATCACCTACCAGATGCACGGTCTGGTATGCCTCGACGCAGCCGGCGAACCGCTCCGCAAATCGATCATCTGGTGCGACAGCCGCGCCGTCGAAATCGGAGCCGCCGCCCACGCGGCACTCGGCCACGAACGCTGCCTGACCCACACGCTCAACTCGCCCGGCAACTTCACCGCCTCGAAATTCGCCTGGGTCAAGGCCAACGAACCCGAACTCTTCGCCCGGACCGCCCACTTCATGCTCCCCGGCGACTACATCGCCTACCGCCTCTCCGGTCAGATCCACACCAGCAGCAGCGGTCTCTCCGAACAGATCCTCTGGGACTTCAAAGAGAACAAACGTGCCGACTTTGTAGCCGACTACTTCGGCATCCCGCTCGATACGATCCCCGACGACCTCCCCTCGATCGGTGTCCAAAGCCACACCAACGAGGCCACGGAACGTCTGCTGGGCATCCCCGCCGGGACCCCCATCTCCTACCGTGCCGGCGACCAGCCCAACAACGCCTTCTCGCTCAACGTCATGGAGAGCGGCGAAATCGCAGCCACGGGAGGCACCTCGGGCGTTATTTACGGCGTGACCGACACCCCGAAAGCCGATCCCCTGTTCCGGGTCAACACCTTTCTGCACGTCAACCACACCGCCGCTGCACCCCGCTACGGCGTACTGCTCTGCATCAACGGCACCGGCATCCTGAACGCCTGGATTCGCCGCATCGCTGCCCGTGAAATGAGCTACGACCAGATCAACGCCCTGTGCGAGACCGTACCGGCCGGCAGCGAAGGGGTCGTGATGCTCCCCTTCGGCAACGGCGCCGAGCGAATGCTCGAAAACCGTTTCACCGGCGCCACCATCGCCGGCCTCGACCTCAATCGGCACACCACAGCCCACCTGCTGCGTGCCGCCCAGGAAGGGATTGCCTTCGCTTTCCGCTACGGTATCGACATCATGAAAGAGACCGGTCTGGCTCCCCAGGTTATCCGCGCCGGCAAAGCCAACCTCTTCCTGAGCCCCCTGTTCCGGCAAACCCTTGCCACGCTGACCGGTGCACGCATCGAACTCTACAACACCGACGGAGCACTCGGAGCGGCCCGCGGCGCCGCCCTCGGTGCAGGACTCTATGCCAATCGTGACGAAGCCTTCGCCTCGCTGCGCAAGCTGGAGACCATCGATCCCGATCCCGCCCAACGCGAAGCGCTCGAAAACGCCTACCAGCAATGGAAACTCCAGCTGGAATCCCAACTCGAACTGCAAAACAAACAATAAACTAACCAAACCAACAACACCATCATGGAATCGATGTTTTCGAAAATCGACAAAATCAAGTACGAAGGTCCCGAATCCAAAAACCCGCTGGCATTCCGCTGGTACGATGCCGACCGCATCGTGGGCGGTAAAACGATGAAAGAACAGCTGCGATTCGCCATCGCCTACTGGCACTCGTTCTGCGCCGGCAACAACGACCCCTTCGGCGGTCCGACCCGTTCGTTCCCGTGGAGCAACATCAGCGACCCCGTAGCGCAGGCCAAAGCCAAGATGGACTCCGCCTTCGACTTCTTCACCAAAATCGGCGCCCCCTACTACTGCTTCCACGACGTCGACCTGATCGCCGAAGCTCCCACCGTGGCCGAATATGAAAAGAACCTGCACGCCATCGTGGAATACGCCGCCCAGAAACAGGCCGAAACCGGCATCAAACTGTTGTGGGGTACCGCCAACGTCTTCGGTCACAGCCGCTATATGAACGGCGCCGCCACCAATCCCGACTTCGCCGCCGTCGCCTACGCCGGCACCCAGATCAAGAACGCCATCGACGCCACCATCGCGCTCGGCGGTGAAAACTACGTCTTCTGGGGTGGTCGTGAAGGCTACATGTCGCTGCTGAACACCGACATGAAACGCGAAAAGGAACACCTGGCCCGCATGCTCATCATGGCCCGCGACTACGCCCGTAAAAACGGCTTCAAAGGCACCTTCCTGATCGAGCCGAAACCGATGGAACCGACCAAACACCAGTACGACTACGACAGCGAGACCGTCATCGGTTTCCTGCGCCACTGGGGTCTGGATCAGGACTTCAAACTCAACATCGAAGTGAACCACGCCACGCTGGCCGGCCACACCTTCCAGCACGAACTGCAGTGTGCCGCCGACGCCGGTATGCTGGGCAGCATCGACGCCAACCGCGGCGACTACCAGAACGGTTGGGACACCGACCAATTCCCGCTCGATCTTCAGGAAGCCGTCGAAGCCATGCTGGTCATCCTCGGCAACGGCGGTATCGGTAACGGCGGTTTCAACTTCGACGCCAAGGTTCGCCGCAACTCGACCGACGTCGAAGACCTCTTCATCGCCCACATCACCGGTATGGACATCTTTGCCCGCGCTCTGCTGATCGCCGACAAGATCCTGAACGAAACCCCGTACAAAACCTGGCGCAAAGAGCGTTACGCTTCGTTCGACAGCGGCAAGGGTGCCGAATTCGAACAAGGTAAACTGACCCTCGAAGCACTGCGTGACTTTGCAGCCGCCAACGGCGAACCTGCCACCATCAGCGGCAAACAGGAACGCTACGAACAACTCCTCTCCATGTACATTTAGTCCCGTCCGGTTGTTATCCGTCAGCGCCGCTACCAACGGCACCGCGTAAGCAGGCCTCACTGCAACGTGTCCGCCTGCCACGCAACGGGAACGCCACCACCGAATGTACCCCCGGAAACAGGTAAAAATGGGGACGAAAGACCTTTCGCACGGTTCGACGTCCCCTTCCATTCGTCCTGTTTTCCGCCCCTACCCAAACACCTAAAACTCTCTGCGAATGGAACCTAAATCAAAGACCAACCCCTACCTGATATTCGTCACGCTGGTAGCCACCCTCGGCGGTCTGCTGTTCGGTTACGACACGGCCGTCATCTCCGGCACCGTGAAATATCTGGGGATCAATTTCATAGAACCTCTTCACCTGAGCGAAACCGCCGCCAGCTCGCTGCTCGGTTTCCTCGTGTCGAGCGCACAGATCGGCTGTGTCATCGGCAGTATGATCGGAGGCTTCATGGCCTCCCGATTCGGCCGTAAACGGAGCCTGCTGTTCGCCGCCATCCTCTTCATCGTCTCGGCTGTCGGTTCGGCCTACCCCGAAATGGGATTCCACTACGACGGCGGAACCATGGAAGCGTTCGCGACCCACTTTGTGATTTACCGAATCATCGGCGGCGTCGGTGTCGGCCTGGCCTCGATGCTCTCCCCGATGTATATCGCCGAAATGGCACCCAGCGACAAACGAGGCAGCCTCGTCTCCTGGAACCAGTTTACCATCATCTTCGGTATGCTGGTCGTATACTTCGTCAACTACGGCATCGCCCTCAGCGGCGATGAAAGCTGGATCACCACCACCGGCTGGCGTATGATGTTCCTCTCGGAAACCATCCCCGCCGTACTGCTGTTCGTACTGGTGATCTTCATCCCCGAAAGTCCCCGCTGGCTGGTGATGCAAGGCCATGACGCCAAAGCCGCAAGCATCATTACCAAAGTGACCGGCTACGACCCCCAACAGGAGATCGCCAGCATCAAAGAGTCAATCCACGGCGGCGGTAAATCGCGTCTGCTCACCTACGGTATCGGGATTATCATCATCGGCGTGCTGCTGTCGGTTTTCCAGCAGTTCGTCGGGATCAACGTTATCCTCTACTACGCGCCCGAGATTTTCCGCAACATGGGTATGAACACTGACGGAGCACTGGCCCAGACCATCATCGTCGGAATCATCAACCTGTCGTTCACCGTGCTGGCCATCTTCACCGTCGATCGCTTCGGCCGCAAACCGCTGATGATCATCGGTAGCCTCGGTATGGCCATCAGTACGCTGACCATGGGCTTCTCGTTCTACACGCAGCACATGGGTCTGACCACCCTGATCGCCATGCTGACCTATACGGCATCGTTTGCCGTCAGCTGGGGTCCTGTCTGCTGGGTGCTGCTGGCCGAAATCTTCCCCAACAAAATCCGCGGACAGGCCATGGCCATCGCCGTTGCCGCCCAATGGATTGCCAACTACCTGGTATCCTGGACTTTCCCGATGATGGACAAATCGACCTATCTGAACGACCTCTTCCATCACGGTTTTGCCTACTGGGTATACGGTTTGATGGGGATTCTCTCGGCCCTGTTCATTTGGAAGTGTGTACCCGAGACCAAAGGAAAAACCCTCGAAGAGATGAACAATCTTTTCCCGCCGAAGACCAAGTAACGAGTTACGTTTTCGGCTGAAAATTCCGGTCAACGCTCAACATCCCTCTTGCGTACTTGTGATGCAAGAGGGATGTTGTTTTCTTAACCACCGCGTATTCTTAGCCGAATGTCATGTAAAAAACACGATAAGGTTACAGTTTGACTATCGCGATTTCGTGTGTTAGAGGCAATACCACTCATTGCTCCACCGCGAGCACGGTGCCTTCGGGCATTCCGTCAGAGAAGTTCCTAACAACATAAGCGATACGCAGTATCGCCCGCTCCACCGCGAGCACGCGGACGCCGCCCGCGCAGGGCAGTCGATGAACGGTTTCATCTGAGAAAAAAGCCCGCCCAAAGAGAAACGCCCGATTTGCCGTAAGACAAATCGGGCGTTTCTTAAACAACAGCCTATCGCTCACTAATATTCGAGGCGTAATGTAACCATTCCATACGGATCCAACGTCAGCCGACCATCAGTCTGCTGACCGGCTACCTCCTCGAGTTCGCAAACAGCCATACGAGCCGGTTTTTTCCCGGGGAACGACACCGTCACGTTTTCAGCCTTATCCGACACCGAACGCAGACGGACAATCAGAGCATTGTCACGATCGAGCGACTTCACGATCGTGGAATAAACCTTCGGGTTGTCGATTCCAACCACAGCCTGTACCTGCGGATCTTTATCAGCCGTGACATAAACCAGCGGCTGTGCCTGCTCCATCCCAAACCGGTTGGCTTCCACCACATCGTAGCCATCGTGCGGCAACAGACGGTAACGGAACTCTACGGGACCATCCTGAGTCAGCGGGAAATTGGTATGCCAGTGGTTGTTCATCACCCACGAATAGACCGTGGCGCTGGGATCGAGACGTTCGATCCAGTTACCCTGACTACCCCATCCCATAGCGATATTGGCATGACGACCGCCATACTCGAACAACGGAGCATCCAGCGAGCACCAGGTCACCCCATGGGTCGCATTCGAGACATCCAGCCAGCGCTGCATGGCCAGCCAGTTGCGGTTTGCCTGCGGCCACTGGTCTTTTTCGACCTCCATGACCCCCCAGGGGATATCAACCCGGGTCTGCGCCTGCGGTACGTTGAACGAGAAGCCGAAATGGATACCGTCCTTGGCTACCCAGGGCAGTTTGTCTACAACATTCGAAAGTTCGACCCACGGTTGGTTGGCCAGCAGGCGCACCGAACGGGAAACGCTTCGGCAACCGTGCGCTTTGGAGGAAACGCGGAGTTCAACCGCCAGCGGACCATTTTCCACCACCTCGACCGAAACGACCGTATCGCCTCGCGGTGCATCCTCATTGGCCGGCAGCCAGGCAAACGTATTGGCACCCTGGTCGATATAGTTATAATCCGCACCTTTTTTCGTCAGTGAAACCAGATTACCCGAAGCCGGATCGATATGAACATTCAGAGCCCCGTTTTCAAGGGTCGTTCCGTCGATACGGCAGGGACCCGTAAGGCTGCATTCGCCTTCGACCACGCGGAAATGACGCGATCCCAGCGCAGGAACATCAGCCGCAAAGAAGAGCAGTTCACCGGTCGAGAGACGCTGAGCGAGCACCTCCTCGCCTTTTTCATTGACTACTTTGTTGCCCTTCAGGCTTTCGCTTGCCGACAGACGCACCACACCGCTCTGGGGCCAGGAGTGGGTATTGAAGACCGCAATTCCCCCGTTGGCCGGTCCCTCTTTGGGTCCCAGCGCACCGTTCGATTTCTCGGTAGCCGGAGCCAGCGACTCGTTCAGCATATCGATCGAGCGATCCTCCGCTTCATGGAAATAGGCCTGTTTCACCTTCCAGATAGCATCCTGGAAATAAGGCTCAGTGGGATTTTCAAAGCACCAGGTGTGTTCCGACCCCAGCAGGATATAACGCCATGCTTCGTCGAAATCGGCACGCGGAGCCTTGGCCCCGCCGGCCAACATCGACCATACCGTTTCGGCCTGCACCAGACGCTCCTTGGCCCGACGATTACGGGCTGTCAGATCGGCCGCCGTACCCAAACCATCGGTCCAGTACTCGGTATAGTCGCCCGTTACGACCGGAAGTTGATCGCCGTACTTCTCTTCGATCATCGACATGATTTCATGCCCGCCGCAAATACGGATTTTCGGGTAGGCATACTTTTCGTTCCACTCCTTCACGGCAAACGGCACATCCGCATCGAGCGGGTTATTGTCCCACAGCGACCACGAGAGGACTGCAAAATCATACGGATAGCCCTCTTTTTCCATCGCTTCGAGTTTGCCCGTGAAATCAACGTTGGCACTGCCGGTACGGATCACCGGGGGTACTTTTTTCGGGTCACGCTGTCCGAACCACGGACGCCCGGTCGTTCCCCCTTTGGTCATACTACCGCTATTGGCATACTGACCTGGCTGGAAAAACAGAACTTTCGACTTACCGTCCGGACCGACCCACCAGAAGGGTTTTCCGTCAAGGTTCTTATGAGCATGACCGGCACGATCCGAGTTCGGCCACGAGATGATGTAACGCACCCCCTCCTGAGCCATGACGGGAATCAATCCCCACGACATGCCCGGAATATCGAACTGCTGGAACACATCGGCCGGCTGCCCGCTCAGGCGTTGCATGAGGCGCGTAAAGCGAAAGACATGGAACAGTTCCTCGTCGGAACAGGTACTGGTATTGAGGTTCAGATAGCTGGCGTCCACACAGATCTGCCCCTTGCGGATGGCATTGATCAGCGTGTCGCGATACTCGGGACGCGACTCCCACAGCCGCTCGATCGGCCATCCAACTTCGGGATTCCATACAAAACGCGACCCGTCGGGATGGTTTTTGGTCTCTTCAGCCAGTTTGATCCCCTCGACGACGTTAGTTTTGTGGAGAATCTCAACATTTTTGTGCGTGTTGGTATATCCTACATCCACATGGGCGTGGTTATAGAGATAGACATTCCAGTGACGCATCGGCGACACGTTGATCTGCCGTTTGAGGGTCGGCCCGTTGCCGCGCACCATTAGCGTGACCACCGTAGACTGGTCGGTCGGCAGGGTCGAGGGCAACATCAGTTCCAGCTCGGTCGAATCCTGAGCCGCAATCGTGAACCGATTGCTCTCCTTGGCCCCTTTGGCCACCACATCGATTTTCAGTTCACCGTTCAGTTCCGTGCCTTTGAGCTTGAGTTTCACGATACGGCCGGGCGTACCGTCTGCGCGGTATCCGTACACCGGACGCACCACACAATCGACCGTCGTGGGCCTCACATCCGCATACACGGCCGACGAAAGGACCGATGCGAACAGCAGAGCACCTATTTTTCTTCTGATCATATTTGGGTTAGTGTTATTGGTTTAAAATTCACTTTATTACAGACTCAGTACAACTCACTCAGTTGTACCTTGATCCGCCGAAACCCCGACTTCGTCGGAATCCCGTCACAGCCGAGGCGAGCACGAGTACATCGCTCCTATACGGCCCCTCGCCTTACCACGTCAGTGCTTTTTGACTTTCAGGGCAATCACGCCGAGATAAGCCATGCAGACCAGCAGCAGCGACAGCGCAGCCACCTGTCCGAAAGCATCGGCCAGTACGCCCATCACGGGGGTAATCAGCGCTCCGCCCGATACGCCCATAATCATCAGGGCCGAAATTTCATTGTCGCGTTCGGGCATGTGTTGCAGGGCGAAAGCAAAGAGGATCGAAAAGACGTTGGCGCAGGCCAGCCCGACAATCACGATCATGGCCGCCATGGGCCACAGCGAACCGAGACTAAGCAACGCGATGAATGCAACCACGGAGACAATCATGCTGTACAACAGGAAACGGTCGGAAGCGACACGGGCCAGCACAAAAGCCCCGATGAACGACCCGACTGTTCGGGCCAGGAAGTAGAGGCTGGTTCCGAGGCCGGCATCATCGAGCGGCATGTCGAGCTTCTCCATCAACAGTTTTGGGATGGTCGTATTGAGCCCCACGTCGACCCCAACGATGAAGAGAATCCCGAGGAAAAGCATCAGGATATAGCGGTCGCGAAACAGCGAGCAGACGGTACGGAAACCGGTCCGTTGCGTATCGGGTTTGCTGTCGGCGGGTACGACCAGCAACAGCCAGAGCAGCGACAGGAGTGTAGTGACGGCATAGACGGCAAAGATCCACTTCCAGTCGCCCCACAGTGCAGCCACGGCGCCGGCGATGACCGGACCGAGCAGCGAGGAGATCGCTTTGATGAACTGTCCGAGTGTCAGCACACTGGTAATGCGCTTGGGCGCAACGACAGCCGCCACCATGGGATTGAGCGACACCTGCAGCATCGTATTTCCGATACCGAGCAGGGCAAAGGCGACCAGCACCACTCCGAAATCGTAGCAACACAGCGGCAGGAGCATCGTTCCGATGGTGACCACCAGCGCCCAGGCAACGGTATTGCGTCGTCCGATACGCCCCATCAGCAGGCCGGTGGGAATCGAGAAGACAGCAAACCAGAGGAATACCATCATCGGGATCAGGTTGGCCAGTGTGTCGGAGAGCGCAAAGTCCTGCTTGACATAGTTGGTCGCGATGCCGACGACATCGACGAACCCCATGACGAAAAAGCCGAACAGAATCGGCAGAATCACGCCCCCGGAGGAGGTTTTATTCGTATTGTTCTCCATTGTATTCGTTTTCAATCGTAAGACAAGTCGGCCCCAACGTTCTTTTCACCTTTGCCCTCCAACTTTCCGTCCCACCCTCGGCCTGTATCCGCCGTGTGAAGGAGGCATGCTGTTCGACAAAGAGGGAACGGTGTTCGCCGCATTCGGTACAGAATGCCGGCCGGAGAAACGGTCGCCTACCGACGTCGCACCATGACGTTTCAACCGTTTCTGTCCCGACCGGCCCTGTTTCCGAAATGGATTTTATCAATAGTTGTCTTTCGGTTCGCTACCCAGTTGGATCTCGAGTTTTCCACCCGCAGCCACTTTCGAGAAAGGCAGGCGAACGCCATGCAGCGTCTCTCCGTTGAGGCGGTATTCCGAGACATAGGGATGCTGACCGTCGTTACCGGTGGTGGTGATGACAAACTCCCGACCGGGATAGTAATCGCCGTTCAGACGGATCGTAATCTTGTCGAAGAGCGGCACGCCCAACCCGAAGGAGGGTTCCTGACCGGTCAGCCCCTTCACGTCGAACAACCCCATCGACGAGATTACGTACCAGGCACCAAGCTGTCCCTGGTCTTCGTCCTGTCCGTAACCGTAACCGTGGATACCGTCCGTACCGTAGAATTCGTTGAGGATGGCGCGCACCCACTTCTGGGTCAGCGACGGCCGACCGGCTTCGTTGAAGAGCCACGAAATATGCAGACAGGGCTGATTACCGTGATTATACAGGGTTTGCAATCCGGCAAAGGCATCAATCTGGGTGCCGCCGCTGAAGATCTTCTCACGCGAGAGGGTGAAGATGCTGTCCAGACGAGCGTTGAAGACCTCTGCTCCTACTTTGGCAACCAGTCCGGGAACATCGTGCGGTACGTAGAAGGTGTACTGCCAGGCATTCCCTTCCTGGAATCCGCGCCATACCTGCATCGGGTCGAACGGTTCGATAAAGGTTCCGTCGGCCAGCCGCGGACGGACAAAGTTGCAGGTGGTATCGTAGAGACGTTCCCACCCTTTCGAGAGGTCCATCAGCTGCTCATATCGGGCCATGTCGCCCCGCTCCCGTGCCCATTGGGCCACGGCCCAGGCGCTGTACGAGTACTCCAGCGTATGCGAGGCCGAGAACTTGAAGGCTTCGGCGGGACCTTCGCCCTGATCGCGGTGAGGCACATAACCGTACTGCACGAACTCCCGGGTATCGACCTTACCGGCACCGAGCGGGCGGTTTTCGCCATCCAGTTCGTTTTTCAGACAGGCTTCATAGGCAGTCGTGGTATCAAAATCGCGAATGCCGCAGGCATAGGCTCCGGCAATGACCGTGCTGAGCAGGTTGGTACCCACCCCGGAGACATAGCGGCTGTTGGCCACACCGTCGGCCAGCCATCCCCCGTCGCGATAGATCTGCAGGTGGCTGCTGATGTAGTCGGACATATATTCCGGGTAGGCCAGCGCCCAAACCTGAGCCAGGTTCCATTGTCCGCCCCAGATACCGTCCGTGTTGTAAAGGTTGTGAACCGGTTTGCCGGCCTTCATTTCGAGTTGTCCGACACTGCCGTCGTGACGCGGATAGGCTCCATTCACGTCGCTGGCCAGACCGCGGCCCAACAGGGCGTGGTACAGACCGGTGTAGAATTTGACTTTGTCGTCACGGTTGGCTGTTTCGACCCGAATGCGTCCCAGATATTCTTCCCATGCGGCGTGCGACTGTTCACGGGCCTGATCGAAGGTCAGGGCCGAAGCCTCCTGGTCCAGGTTCAGGCGGGCATTTTCGACCGAAGTGTAGGAGAGACCCACCTTGGCCGTAATTACCTTACCGGCCGCCGGACCGAAGGTCAGATAGAGTCCGGCTCCGACACCACTCGCCTGGCGTACACCAGCCTCCTGTCGGTTACCATGGAAGACCCCGAACGCCTCTGGCTCGGCATCCAGCACAGCCGAGAAATAGAGCGGCACGACTGCTCCGGGTTGATATTTCTGTACGTATATAGGTTCGGTGATCACCCACCCTTCGACACGTCCGTCTTCTGTGTACGTAACCGAAGCATCCCGCACGGGGCCACTCTCGCCCTGCCGGTTCCCGATGTCGAACAGGATATGATTTCCTTCGCTTTGCTCAAACGTATAACGTTGGAAGGCGACACGGGGTGTAGCGGTCACTTCGGCCCGAATGCCGTAATCATCCAGCAGCACGGAGTAGTAACCGGCTGTGGCGATTTCGTTCTGACGGTCGAAACGGGAGCGGTAACCGGTCTTCACGCTGTCGTCCGGTCGGCCGGGAACGGTCACAAGCTCGCCGCTGGTAGGCATCAGCACAATACCGCCCACCTGAAACTCATGCAGACAGGGGAAACCTTCGATCGAATTGTCTCGATAATCATAACCGGTTGCTTCCCAACCTGTTTTATTTCCCAAACTACCATTGGTCGCCGGGCCGGGTTTAGCCATCCCGAAAGGCATCGCACCGGGCGTAAAGTGAAACCACCGACAGTGGGCTGTTCCAATCCGTGGTTCAACATATTGTGAAAGTTCCTCCTGATCCTGCTGTTGCGACGACGAACCGCAGGCCGTCAGCATCGCCGCGGCAACGGCACACAATGAAACTAGGTATCTGTTTTTCATGGTACGCATGGAAACGGGTCCTTTTCCCGGCTCTTATTTCTTCGATTTATTGAGTTGGTTGATCGCAAACCAGTAGGCTCCCAAAGCAATCGAACGGCTGGTGCCCTGACGCGATATGGCGATGCCGATGCGGCGAGCCGTATCGTAGTTCACCTCACGGTCGGTGCCCGGGACGGTCACTTTCGTTGCGGAATTTTCGAGGAATGCAGCCATATCGTCCGGGTCTTCCAGATTGTAAGGGGTCATCTGGAGCCGACTGAAGCGCGTTCCGTCCATCATACCGGTGGTTGTGCGCAACTCCTTCATCAGGCTCGGCAGGATATACTTCGCTGCTCCCGACAGACCGCCGCCGATCACCACCAGTCCGTCGACCACCGTAATGACCGCCGCGATGGCGTAGCCGGCCATTTCGCCCAACTCGGCAAATGCCGCAACGGCCGCTTCGCGGTCGCCGGGCACGATTCCTTCGGCGATTTCAAAGATCTCCTTCGGTGTCCGTTCGGTCGTATCGCCTGAACGCTCGGCATAGACGCGGCGCACGGCACGGATACTGACGCTCTCTTCGACGATATACTCCGGATATTTCTTGTTGCTCTGACACCAGATACATCCGCCGACCTGATTGTCGCCGCGCAGCAGCTCGCCATTGATGACTACCCCGCTGCCGAAACCGGTTCCCAGCGTCAACCCGAGCAGGTTGCGATAGCGTTTCGGGTTACCGGCCGCCTCCAGCCGTGCGTTGATCTCGGGCAGCATGCCGCTCAGCGCTTCGCCATAGGCAAAGAGGTTCCCGTCGTTGTTGATAAAGACCGGGATCCCGAAATGCTCCTCGAGGAAGGGCCCCAGTGCCACTCCACCCCGGAAGGCCTTGAGATTAGGGACGTTGCCGCCGATAATCCCGCCTTCGTAGTCGGCCGGGCCGGGGAAGGCAAAACTGATGGCGGTAGGCGGAGCGGGCAACAGCCGTTTGACGGCTTCGAATCCCGCTACGATGGTTTGCAGGCACCCCTCCAGATCATCGGTCGATGAGGGCATGTGAACCGGTTCGACGATCTCTTCGCCGCGACAGATGGCCGAGAAAACGAGGTTGGTTCCCCCGGCATCCAGTGTCATAATCAATTCGTTGTTTTCCATGGTTTTATTCGTGAGTCTTTACTTCCGTGCCGGATTGCCCCGGTAAATACCGAAACGTTCCTGACACGGAAGGGGTTAGTTTCGAAAACGGACGTAGGCTTTGATGGTCCCGCACTGCCGGCCCTCCGAACGACCGTAGGGACGGATGGTGTAGGTTCCCACCGAGGCCGGAATGATAAACGTTTCGGCATAGTGAACCACAAACGGCTCGAATGCTCCGGTGGGGCTCTCGACGATCGCTTCGTCGCCCTCCACCAGATTGAATACGTTCACGCCGCCATCCGTGTGGTGTTCGACGGGAGCGGTGAACCAGTGGCGCCGGGTCTCGATAAATTCGTTCTCGTGGAGCCCGGTACGCTCTTCGCGCCATCCTTCGCCTTCAGCCACCGGAGTGACCTGATTGACCAGCTGGTTACGGGTAAATTCGGTCTGCCGCTCCCACTGGATGACGTGCGAGCCGTGACCGATATTGATCGGACGGGGCAGCCCGTCGAGTCCCAGCCGTCCCCAGTCCCAAAGCTTGAAAGTAAAGATACTAGGCGTGGCGCTAATTTCCAACACCATGGCCCCCGCACCCGAACAGTGAATCGTACCGTTCGGTATCAGGAAGTGATCGTGTTTCCGGGCGGGCCAACGGTTCACGTACTTCTCGGCATCGAACGGCCGTCCGGTCTGCTGCGACTCGTTCAGCGCACCGATCATCTCCTGCGGATCGACCCCGGTTTTCAGACCGAGGAACACGGTCGCACCCGGCTCGGCATCGAGCAGGTAGTAGCTCTCATCCTGCGTATAATAAATGCCGAACGTATCGCGGATATATTGCGTGGTGGGGTGAACCTGCAGGCTGAGGTTTCCGCCGCCCATGGTGTCCAGGAAGTCGAAACGGATCGGGAAATCCTGACCGAACCGCGATTCGACGGGCCCTCCCAGCAATTCGCGGGTCCGATAGAAGACCAGGTTGTTGGCGGGCATCTCGAAGAGCACACCGCCCAGGTCGAAGTAGAGGCTGTTCTCTTCCGGAACGCAGTCGAAACACCAGCCGTAGTTGTCGGGTTCGGGGTCGAGTCCGCAGACCGACTTCATCCACTGTCCGCCCCAGGGCGCAGGATCGAAGAAGGGAACCACACGGAACGGTTGGTGGGCTGTTTTGTCCAGCCCGCTGCGCAGGGTATCCCCCGTGATCATTTTCGGCTGGCCAGACTGATGGGTATCGAGCCAGTAGTCGGCCTTGGGGAGAAGCGTTTTTTTCAGTCCGTCGCAAACGATCCAGTCGACGAAATAGCCACGTTTATAATGGTACGAGGCCCCCTCGTCACGATTTTCGACCCCCAGGCCGCACACTTCGTGGCGTCGCGAACGTTGCTGAATTTCCCAGCGTGCCATATCGACATAGAGGATCAGATCGGCGTCCGGAGCCACATAAGCGGCACCGTGACCATACACGATCGAGACCCCGGAGGCCTCCCGCAACTGACTGCGCAGCGCCTCGACCCGCTCGCCCACCAGAAAATCGGCATAGGTGAAACGGGCCCGGAAGCCGAACAACCGGTCGTCCGTAACGTATGGATAGGTCATCCGTTCGATCTCTTCGACCGGTTTGAAAAGCTCGGCGGTGTTGAACCAACGGATCGGTTCCAGCGCTTTCAGCTCCGGTTCGAGCTCCTCGTGGTACACCCCCTGATAACATTCGATCGCCACCACACAGCGCTCCCTGTGGAGACTCTGAATTTTGCGGGAGATCTCGTCTCGGATGGCTGCCCATCCTTTCCAAAGCGTTGCATCGAGCCGTGTGGCCGGATATTTATCGTAATTCGATTCTCGATTCGTTTGCATGGTTTTCAAGCAATTTTTGTCAGGCTGATTATATCATTACAGGCCAGAGACATTCCCTTCGGACAGTCCGGAGACGCTCCGAAGGGCTTTCTCTGACTGGGTTTTACGTTCGATTTTTCATTCGGGCACCCGCACGATTCAAACCTTCGACGGACCACCACTGGCCGATTTCCAAACTCCAGGAAACACAGGCCACCGGACAAACGGAATTAGAGGCGCACGCGCATCGCACGACCGGAATAGGTCACCGTGCGATCGACCGTACCCTGCTCCATTCCGACACCTTTTCCGGTGCCGACCTTAACCAGGTTCAGTTTGCGCTTGGCCACCATTCCGTCGAACGAACCGCTGCGGTCACTGATCGTCAGCACCTGTTTGTCGTCGTCCCACGAAAGGTCATAGGTCGCATAATGACCCTCTTCATAGTTGTAGTTGGTACCTTCGTCCTCATAAATGGTGTAGTGTGCGTCGGCTCCGGGATAGATACGGATCTCCCACGCGTCGTCCGGACGTTCTGCGGTGCTCTGCTTCGGTTCGCCAAGCGGCAGGATCGAACCGGCCTTGACAAAGATCGGGATTTTCGCTTCCGTAACCGGAACTTCAACCGTTTGGCCTGCACCAAGCCGTTCGCCCGTCCAGAAATCGTACCACCCGGCCGCAGGCTTCGGCAGATAGACCGCCCACTGCGTCACGTTCGGTTCGACCACCGGAGCCACCAGCAGCGCCGGTCCGAACATATAGGAATAGCGGCAGCGCAACGCCTGTTCATCCTCGGCAAAGTCCATCACAAAGGGGCGCATGAGGGTCGAGCCGCGGAACGTAATGGCGGCCGCCTCGGAATAGGTGTACGGAAGCATCCGGTAACGGAAATCGAGATAGCGGTTGGCCACTTGCGTCACCGTGTCGCCGAAATTCCAGAATTCGGTGTCCGTACCGAACCCGTGGACACGTTGCAACGGCAGGAAGGTGGCCGTCTGGAACCAGCGCAGGAAACATTCGTGGTAAGCCGGATCGTCATACTGTCCACCGGGACGGAAGAAACCTCCCGCATCATAGGTCCACCAGGGAAGCCCCGATGCCATATAATTGAGTCCTCCGGCAATTTGTCGACGCAATGTTTCCCAATCGTAGCCCACGTCGCCCGACCAGGTGGCCGCGGCATAACGCTGCATGCCGGAGAATCCGCTGCGGGTCAGAATCATCGTCCGTTTTTCTGGCGTATCGCGACGCGACCCCTCGTAAACGGTCCGGCAAACAAACAGCGGATAGACATTGCGCACCTTTTCACCGGGCCAACGACCGCCATTGACCCGCCGCCCCATCAAGTCGTCGTTTTCGGGTTCCGTGGCATCCTGCCACCAGGCGTCGATCCCGAGTTTCAACAGGTTTTGACTGAAATTGCGCCAGTAATAACCGGCCGCATCGGAGTTGAAAAAGTCAATCCAGTCGGTGCCGGGAATATAGAAACTGCTGTCGGCTGCACCTTTTCCGACCTCGGAGGTACGGTCGATCTTCGACCATACGGAGAGCATCAGCCGCATATCCATGTCGTGCAGTTCACGCACCATGGCGGCCGGATCGGGATAGTTCTGTTCGTCGAACTTCATCGCGTTCCAACCGTAGCGTCCCCAATACATCCAGTCCTGCACCATCAGGTCGACGGGCAGCTCGCGTTTGCGGAATTCACGGGCCACGCCGAGCAGTTCGTCCTGCGTTTTGAACCGTTCACGACAGTGGACATAGCCCAATGCCCAACGGGGCATCATCGGCGCATCACCGGTCAGGTGGCGATAGGTGGCAATCGCCTCGTCACCCCGACCGCTGAAGACCGTATAGTCGATTCCGTCGGCCACAGGCGAACGGAATACCGTCTCATCGGTCACTTTCCGGAAAAATACCTCCGGTTTGTCACCCGCCTCGGATTCAACCAGTATATCGTGCGATCCTGCCTCCAAATCGATCAAAAACGAGGTCGTCCGCGGCAACCAAATGTTATTGACCTCCACAATCGGCTGACCATCGACACGGACCTGATGTTTGCGAGCCATTGACTGCCCCACATCCATCAGCAACGAATAGGTTCCAGCTTCGTCGACCTGAAGGGTCCCCTGAAACAGATTGGCCCGACGCACTTCGCGTTTGGTCCCCTCCGTGGTGGTCACTTCGACTGTTTCCGACTCTCCGGCCTGCTGCATGTTTCGCAAAATCACTTTGTTATCCGCCGGATTGAAGTAAGTCAACCCGTAATTGTGCCACAACAGACCGTACCCTTTGCTCGAGAGAATGAACGGGATGGAAATCTGGGTGTTCAGCTGGGTCAGCCGCCGGGTCAGACCGCGAATATTCAGGTAACCGTCCTGAAACTGGCCGGTACCGAAAATGTATTCGTCGGCCGGCGATTCGAACCGCTGTTCGATGCCGTAACCATACTCGCCCTGCACATCGACAGACTGCACCCGCCGCCCGTCGACCTGCTCGGCCAACAGAACACGGCCCGTGCTGTCCCGAAAGACGATATGCCCCTCTTCACGGTTGATACAGGCCCGCAGTGCCGGCGTAGCAACCTCCAGCACCGCCCCGTTTTCCGCAACCCGATACGGGACACTGTCCTGCCGCGAGAGGAAGATGAACTCGGGCAGCGTTGCGGCGGCATTGCTGCGCAGATACTGGATCCGAATGGCATTACGCGCCATGGGGGTCACAAGCAGTTTACCGTCGGTCATTGTCACTTCGACAACCCGACCCCGTTGTTTCCACGAGCGGACCTGTTCCGCCGTCGCCATCAGGCTGCCACCACAGATAAAGGCGGCAACACATACCATCCATTTTATTTTCATGCTGTACTACCGTTTTGGAGCGGACGACAATCGCCCCTAAGTCCCTGCTGACGCTCCGTCACATACATTTCGATCGGAACTTCTGGCAGCATACGACCGGAGATGAGCTGCTCGTCCCCGGTCGTTGTCCTCACTTTTTGATTCGTACTAAATTTCAACTTCCTGTGATTCGCCAGCACCCAACTGAATAGTTTTCAGGTTGGCAAACGGAGCCTTCATCAGGGTTTTACGAGCCTCTTTCGAAGTTTCGGCACAGATGGTCACTTCGGCCGGATAGTCGGTCGGGTTGGTGATCGTGAGCACCATCCGTCCGTTTTCGCTCTTCCGGTGTTCGACCTTCATCTGGTCGAATACGGCCACTACCTGACGGTCGGTCTGCACGTAAATACTCGGCAACTGGGTCACGGTCAGCATCGTAGCCACTTCGCACCAGGAGCAGGACCCGAAGATGCTGCCGCCAACGCCGCCTTTACCTTCCCAGTCACTCAGGTTGACGCGCTCGCAAATTCCACCCGGAGGCATGCTTCCGATCTGACACTCTTCGCGGCTGACATACTGAGGCAGATTGTGGGCAATATCGGTCAGCAGTTCCAGCGCACGGCTGTCACCAGAGGCACGATAATAACGGAGCAGACAGTCGCCCGACCAGGTACAGATACCCGGAGCTCCATGTTTGTTGGCCACGCTGGCCCACACGGCTCCACACGAGCGGGCACCGATCCGCCCCATACTCGATTCTGCCGGGAAGTTGAAATCGTAGGATACGGTCCAGCTGGCGCAGATAGGCAGCAGCTCCGAAGCGTAGGTGAGCCACTCCTTATCGCCGGTGGCCTCGTACAACACGGTGTAGGCTTCGAAGAGCGCAAAGGCCGACTCACTGTCCGGAGCCGACAGGATTTCGCCCGGACCGCCGGTCGTGTATCCTTTCGACACATAGTCGCGATAATATTTACGTCCGGCTTCGCAGGCCACTTCCAGGTAGCGCGGTTCGTCATAGGCGGCAGCAGCCAGTGCAAGACCTGCCGGAACGATGGCACCGGCCGTCGAGTTACCGACCTGAAGTTCACCGGTTTCGACATTCACGAACTGACCAAACTGACCGTACCGATCCCACAGCCCCACAAACGCATCGGCCAGTTTTCGGCTGCCTTCCTTCCAGCTCTCCTTGACCTTTTCTCCGCGAGATTCGAGCAGGTTGAGCTGTTGCAGCGACATATAGAGCCAGTCGCCCTGCGAGCGAACCATCGTCACATTGTTTTCCAGGGGTTTGAAATAACCGAAGCCATAGAACTCTTTTCCGTCGCCGTAGGCATAAAAGAAGCCGGCCGGAGTTTGCGTACGGCTGTAGATAGCCTCCAAATTGCGCATGGCACGCTGACGGTCGCTATCGTTTCCTTTCAGTAGGATGGGAAGCGTACTTTGTCCGCCTCCGCACCAACCCAACTGCCATACAAAGTTCCAGGAAGCACTCTCGCGTACGTCGCTCAACCAGTACATATCGATACGATCGTCCCAG
The DNA here is from genome assembly GCF_900104655.1 of Millionella massiliensis. Taxonomy (GTDB): domain Bacteria; phylum Bacteroidota; class Bacteroidia; order Bacteroidales; family Rikenellaceae; genus Rikenella; species Rikenella massiliensis. Next base: position 748,917 of record NZ_FNWD01000002.1, read on the forward strand.
CGACGGGTCTGGTAAAGGTTGTTCATCAGTTTCCACACGTGGCTGTAGGGAACGACCTCGTGCGACTGGCTCTCGTTGAACGTCTTGCGAACGTCCACAAAGCGGCTCATCATATCGTTCAGCCGTTTGGCCTTGAAATCGTACATGCGGCAACGAATCGTCACCTGCTGCCCCTGTTTGACGTTGGCCGGCAGGTCGGACATGTTGCCGGTACGAGTCACGGGCGCCAGAATCGAGAAGACGGCCTGCGAACGGTCGTCATTCTCCGCAATTGAGAGTCCATAGTCGCCCAGCTGGTTCCCCTGATTGGTCTGCACCATCCAGGCACGACGATCGCGGGCCGAGAAGAAGGCCATCAGCGGAGTCGAGGCATTACCCGAGGTCAGTTCGATCCGCGAAGGTGCGGCATCCTTCTTACCCAGCGTGGGTTGTACGGTCGTGGTGGTGGGCATATCGAGCCGCCACTCGCTCGGCTCGTACCAGAAAGGAGGATAACCGATATTTTTCACATCGAATCGGTTCCCATCATATACGATGGCGGGCACGAAGACATAATTGTCCGGGGTCCAACCGTCGAACTGGAAATCGACGGCGAACGAAACATCTTTGGCTTCACCGCTCTTGAGTTCCCAGGTGAAGGTATAATCCTGCGCCGAGGCGTCGCCGGGCACAGGCTGCTGATCGACGGTCAACTGCCATTGACAACCGTTCGCGTCGGTTTTCGTCGGATTCTGGAGGTCAAAATCGGTACGCGAGACAACCTGTCCCTCCCGATGGTAACGGACTGCCGGGACGATCCGGCTGGCGGCCGTCGCTTCGCACCACAGGGCCGAAGCGGCAAGCAACCATATCATCTGTTTGATTTTCATTGATATATTTTGGTTTGGATTAGTGATTCAAACGAATTTTCTGTTTCGATTTGTGGCCCAGCGTCGGTTTTTCGACCCATTTGCCGTTTTCGTACACTCCGGTAACGGTATTATTCCCCAGTGTATAGAGTTTGAAACGCACGTTCCAATCCTTGGGGAAGGCCGGCAGTACGTAGATCGATTCACCGTAACTCTGCAGAATCATATCCTGAAGGGTGGTCAGCAGGTTGCCACCGTGGTCTTCGTCGGGCGTCCAGTCGTTGTTCGGCCCCCACGATACGGGGAAGCGATGGTTCGGATGGCTGTTCTGCAGTTTGGCCAGCACATTGTCGCGAGCCTCGTCGGTCAGCCCCAAACGGGCGGCCAACTGTCCATCCTGCCACCAGCAGGTCGTGTTGTGGAGAATACGTCGATTGTAGCTCTCGATGCCGACCTTCAGGTCCGGTGTGCCGACGTGGCAAAGCGGGAACGGGAAAATGGCATAGAGTTCGGGAGCCTCCATATTGGTACGGTTAGTCCCGAACTTTTCGGCCGGGACAAAAACGGTCTGGCCTTCCACCTCGCGGGTAGGCACGGACGGCAGGATCTGCTGCATGGCGCTCCATCGCTGACGGTCTTCGGCCGAAGTCAGCTCTTCAGGCAGGCTCATCAGCCCGTCGAGCACATAGTGCAGCCCCGCTACGTTGGGCAGGTCGTTTTCCACATTGTCCCAATAGGTTTCGAGCGAATGGGTCGGGGTGATACGGAGAAGCCCCTGATCGTCGCGCGGGAAGAAGGAGTCGTAGAATTTCAGCACTTCGCGTGCCATGGGCACCAGCGTGTCGGCAGCAAAGGCACGGTCTTCGGTGTACAGATAATAATCGTACATCAGCGCCGCAATTTCCAAACCGGAACTCCAGTAGTAGCGAACGTAGGAATTTTCGATCTCTCCGGTTTTGAGTTCCGAGCGATCCCAGCCGTAGTCACGATTGGTGAAGGTTCCGTAGATGGTCGAAGTCTCGGGATTCACGGCACCCTCGGCTCCAAAGAAGACCTCGGCGTTTCGTTTGAGCATCGGCAGGTTCGAGAAATAGTGGCGGAACAAAACGCGCATCATGTCGAAATCGCCGCTTTTCAGCATCGGATGGTACATCAGGCGGGTATTCTGCCACCAGTATTCGGCTCCCCAGGCCCGGTAATCGGGATTATAGGCTTTCCCGTTGGTATAGACCGGATCAACCGTAAAGATCGAACCGTTGAACTTGATCGGATAGTTGCCGCGACCGCCGCAAGCGTTTTTCCAGTTTTGCAGAATATAGGCCTGGGTCAACCGATCGCCGGTCTTGCCGTCGGGGGTTGTGACCGTGACGTAGCTTTTGTCCCAAAAGGCACGCCACCACGAGGCGGTACGGTCGGCCGATGCTTCGAACGAAGCGGCATTGCCCAGGGTCTGCTCAATGCGATCGACCCACTGCTGCTCGGTATCGGTCTGAGCCGTCAGCACGGCAATCTTCAACCCGAAACTTTCGACAGGCGCACTGCTGCCGAGCAGGGTCGGGGTTAATTTGACAAATCCTTCACCGGCCACGTCATATCCCATCGTGCGGTGCATCAACGGGTCGTGTTTCAGGTTCTCTTCGGTGGCCAACTCCTGATGACGCAGCGTGAAGGGGTAAATCGAGTGTTCGTTGCGATGATAGACGATCAACCGGTCCCCGCGGTCAGCGATTCGGTCGGGATATTCAGTAAGCAGGGAGTCGTGCGGACAACGCTGCACGGCAAAAGCCCGCTCGTCGACCTGCGGCAGACGGGCCTGCGTGCGCCAGATTTCGGACGACACGGTGACCTGAACCGGACGGGTCGACTCGCCCTGAAGGTACACCACGGGCGACTGACTGTCGACCCAGAAGTCAAGATCGACCTTTTGCTGCTGGTTGCCGACTTCGATTTCGATTTTCCCCTCCTCGAGGTTCAGAAACTGACGGAACGACACGTCGCCTCCTTCGGGGAACGGATAGAGCGATACGCGCAGCCGCCCAACCTTGTACAGGGCGCTGTTTTCGGCCCAGGAATCGGTCCGGGAGAGGTAAAACACCAGATTTCCATTGGGTTCCATCCATACGTTGGCCCCGACTTCACCGTTGCCGATCGGCATGGAGCCGGAGGCGTTTTCGGAAGGAGTCTCCCAATTCACCGTATAACGGTTGACCACGTCCGATTGGGCGCAAACCGATGCCGGGAGCATCGCGGCACATAGCGCGGCAAGCCACAGATTATGTTTCATGAGTCAAAAAATTTTATCTAAAGGGTTACAACTCTTTGTCGTTTTCAGTCTGTCTTCCCTCCGTACTCTCCGCGCTGTTTTTGCGTACCTGATGATGTGTGACTCGCCCTCTCCACGCCATTCTAGCACCTACACAACACAAAGTACGTTCGGTTTACACACAAAGCACACTAAGTTTTCCTGCCATCCGTCGATTTACACGCGCCCCGTTTGTTTTCATGTTTTCGCTTCACTGAAGCCCTGTCATAACTTTCCGCAGGAACCCATTACTGTGTTATGTACACTGTCGGATCGGAACCGGAAACGCATCCCTTTCATCTCGCAACTCACTCACCCTTAGCCGCCACAATCACTTTTCCAATCACATTCCGACAGACGATCTTATTGTAGTTTGATACAAATCCTTATCATAATGTGGTTCAGCAAGTTAAAAATTTGGAACCAAATTTCCAAATTCTTTTGCCTCCAAAAAGCCAAACCGATCATCCTTCGAAAAACCCCTCAAAAGACAACAACCCTTCACACTCATTCCCTGCACTGATTTTACTCTCCCCCGTTCACCGCTCCCTGCCGCTTTTAGATCGCCCCTCCCCACCGCATACACAACAGATACGTTTTCTCCAAGCCTGCCCCTACTTTCCCGGTTAAACAACGCTCCCATGTTCCCATTCGACTTTATTACTACCGAACCTACAGCCCGCACCCATTGCCTACTTTTCCTAGCTCTCCAAACCTCTTCGTCCGGACTTTCACCTCTCCATCCACTCTCGCGAAGAGTTATTGATTGTCGGCCACCTGCTTTTCGGCCCACTGCCGCATCATCTCGATCGCCTTGGCCAGCACACCGGCCGAACCTTTGAACTGACCGCTACCGCTAGGCACACCTCCCATCCCGTACCATTCGTAAAAACCACCGTTGGCCAGCACACGGTCGATCATGGGACGCACCTCGGCATAGGCCTCCTCCACCATTCCGTTGGCCACCAACTGCTGAATCATGCGGCCGCCGAACCAGGTCCAGTCTCCGCCATTCTGATAGACATACGGTTGCGCCATGCCGCCGTGGAAAAACCCTTCGGGATAGGGCGGATAGAGCGTCAGCCCGATACTCGGCATCCCCGAGAGACGTACGTTTTCGAGCATCTGTGCATTGACCGTCCGAATCTCCTCCTCGGAGAGCAATCCGGCCTCAATGGCCACCGCCGTACCGCCGTGATAATGTACCTGCCGTTCGTCAAACTCCTCGGGCACGGGCGACGGATCAATATAGACATGGGGGCGGAATTTGCGTAACTCCGTATCCCACAGATGGGTTCGCACGTTTTTCGCGATCCGGTCATGCAACTCGGCATAGCGGTTCCGGACGTAGGGATCGTCCGTGAGGGCCTGTAAATGGTCCAACGCAATCAGAAACATCGCATTGTCGTACACATCGATGGCCCGCACCGAAAGTTCGTTCATGTCACACCCGAAATCATCGTTGGGCTGCACATCGCCCCAGTCGGCCGTCATCGCCCCGAAGAGCAGACCGTGCGACTCGTCGAAACGCTCCCGCAACAGGTACTCCACCATCTCGTCCATCCGTTCGAGCACAGTGCGTCCGGCAACCGATTCATACAGAATGGTACTGTCTCCCGTCCTGTCCACATACTTGCCGACAATCTGTATCAACGAAGATTCCTGGTCCGTTTCGACCGTATTTTTAAAAGCGACATGGTCGGGCGCGGCATCGGAATAGTATGGCGTATCGTCGTGCCACGTAAAGTCGGGTTTGAGCACATACCCGTCGATCATCTCACCGTTCGGCTGCTGAAGGGCAAAGAAGAGCAGAATGGCCTGTCGCAGCTGCGCGGGGTCGTTCTCCTCACAAGCCGTTTCGATAAAGGTATTCATATCCCGGGCCCAGATCTGAGAATATCCACTGCCGGCATTGAATCCTTGACGGATGACACTTCGGGCCATGCTGTCGACCCGTATCAGCGTCGAATCGCCGAGAATCGTTTCGGCCAGTTGCATTTCAGGAGTTTGCGTAGCACAGGCACAGCAGATACACCCCGCCATTCCGGCAAAAAACAGACGGTTCCACTTAATTTTCATACAAAATTTCTTTGATTCACGAAAATAGTGTATCTTAGTTAGACTAGAGTGTATTTATGTTTTGATTTACTTATACAATCTTACGATTTCATACGATGGTCAGAATTAAAGAAGGTTTCAAAAATGAGCGATTCGTATCCCTGTCCGACAGCCTGCTCGAAACGTACAGCCAGGATCCGCTGATCGGGAACCTTTACCCCCGGAAAATCGGCTATTTTCCCCGCGTAAAATACCATTATGTACGCAAGGAACAGGGTTGTGACTACATGATGCTGATCTATTGCACCGAGGGAAAAGGGTGGTACCAAATCGAAGGCCACACCTACCCCGTCCACCAGGACGAATACCTGCTGATCCCGAGCGACACCCCCTACGCCTTCGGCGCAGACGAGACAGATCCTTGGACTATCTACTGGTTGCATTTCAAGGGCCACACCAGCCGTCAATTCCTGCCGGCATCGCCCAATCCACGCGAAATCACCCCCGGCGAACACTCCCGGCTACAGGACCGCCTGCAACTCTTCGAAGAGATCTATCACGCCTTTTCGCAAGCCCATCACCGGGAATACATGCTTTACGCCTCTTTGTGCCTCTATCAGTTTCTGGGTTCGTTCATCTGTCTGGAGCCCTACCGATCGATTCTGACGGCCAATGCCGGACAGGACACGACCTTCTCCGAAAAAGTCATCCGATACATGCACGAAAACGTCCAGCACCGCCTGACCCTCGAACAGCTCGCCTCGTACTTCAAATACTCCCCGTCACACTTTTCGACCCTTTTCCAACGCGAAACCGGCGTCTCGCCGATCAACTATTTTCTGCGCCTGAAGATCCAGAAGGCTTGCCGATACCTGGAGATGACCAACCTGAAACTGAACGAGATCGCCCCCCTGCTCGGATTCGACGAACCAGCCTACTTTTCACGCTCCTTCTCGAAAATCATGGGCGTCTCGCCGTCCCACTACCGCCGCAAGGAGATCGGACGCTAACCCTGTCGCCACGTCCGTATCACCCCTTCGCTATTCCAAAATTTCTCCTTTCGTTTTTTTGACGAATTCACATTTCTATATACATTTGTGCTCTATCTTGTTGTAAACTAACAAGATAAACTACCCAGTCTTACTGTATTCAGAATATCATTTTAATTCCTGCACAATGATACGCCCAAACCGAATTTTAACCATTTTCTTATTGTTTTTACCTCTGTTTAATCTTCCGGCAGTTCGGGCCGCCGAGACGCCGACAGAGGCATCCGGAAAAAACATCGAAAAACAATTCGCCCATCCGGAACGAATCCGCTATGACGGCTCATGTATGACCATCGAAGGAGAAGATGTCTTTATATATAGTGCCGCATTCCACTATTTCCGTTGTCCCGAAGCGTTGTGGCGCGACCGTTTCCGCCGCATCAAAGAGGCCGGTTTCAACACCGTGGAGACCTACGTCCCGTGGAACTGGCACGAACGGACCATGCCCAGCAGCCCGGAAGACACCACCCACTTCGACTTTTCCGACCTGCGTCGCTGGCTGACCATGGCTCAGGACGAATTCGGCTTCTATACCATCGTCCGCCCCGGTCCCTTCATTTGCGCCGAATTTTCGGGCGGTGCCTATCCGCGCTGGCTGGCCAAATTCCGCCCCGAACAGCATCAGGGACTGTGGCTACGCAGCGCCGACCCCACACACATCCGCTGGTGCGTCCACTGGTTCGACGCCGTGTGCAAAGAGCTGGCCGACGAACAGATCACCCGTAAACCTAAAGGGTCCAAAGGGATCATCATGATCCAAATCGAAAACGAATACAACGCCCACGGATGCGAAGGCAAGGATCGTTTCCTGAAAGAGCTCTACCGCTCCGTGCGCCGCAACGGGTTCGACGTCCCGGTTTTCACCTGTCTGACCGGTGAATGCCGCGGCAGTCAGGATCCCGAGTTATCCCAGGTGTTCGACTGCGACAACTATTACGTCGGTCTGTCCGACGCCCCCAGCTGCGCCCACCGCATGTCCGACCTGCGCCGCAGCCAGCCCGACGCCCCCGGATTCGTCACCGAACTTCAGGGCGGCTGGTTCTCGCTCGTGACCGGCACCCTCAGCGAAGACCACTATTCCGACGAACGCCACTTCAAAGCCATTGGCCTGATGTCCATTTTGGGCGGCGCCACCGGTATCAACTACTACATGTTCTTTGGCGGTACCCACTTTGCCGGATGGGGAGCACGCGGTATGACCACTAGCTACGACTACAACGCCGCCATCCGCGAAAGCGGAGCCGTCGGCCCCAAATACTACGAAGCGCAGGCTCTGGGCGATTTCATTCACACCTTCGCCCCGCAACTGACCCGCTCGACCGGTGGCCCCTGCGAACTGGAAGGAGCCCCGAAAGAGTTGTTCGGCGGCCTTCGGATCGCCGTCGACGGCACCCGCTTCGTCTTCCTGCACAACACCGATCCCGACCATCCGCTCAAGGGTCGTGTGACGCTGAACCCCGGCCGCATGAGCCGGCCGACCGCCCCGATGTACAACATCGACCAGAACGGCCGCAAAGTGCTGATCACCTCGTCAGCCACCGCCCCAAGCGACTCGACCTCCATTCCTGCGTTCGAAGTGGAATACGACCTGCCCGCACTGGGGTGCCAGGTGCTGGTCATCCCCGCCGGCAAACGCCCCTCGCAAGGCGAGTGGTGGCCCCGAGAGCCCCAACCCAAAGTACGTCCCGCCCACCTTCCGGCCCCCGTTCGCATCACCTCCGTGCTGAGGAAAGAGGATGCCTACGACCAGGCCCGCTGGCAGTTGCTGCCCCGTCTGGTATCGCTTTCCGATTTGGACGTCAATGATTTCCGTTACAACCTCTACCGGGCGCAGTTCGACCTCACAGCACAGCAGGCCAAGGATGAAAGATACCTGCTCTTCAACATGTTCACCCGTGACATCGTGTCGGTACTGGTCAACGGACATCCCGCTCCGCGGCTCTATCCCGACAAGGCCGACGCGCAGACCTGGACGACCCGCCAATGCTTCGAACGCATCCGTCCCGACGAATATGACAACCGATTCGACGTCAACGGATTGCTGAAATCGGGCAACAACGAAATCCTCGTCGTTTACGAAAATCTGGGACACGCCCACGGCTACGTGCCGATGGAAGAGCTGGCCGGCATCCGCGAAGGCGGCCTCTCGGTGACCGAAAGCGCCATGACCCATCCGTTGGAGTGGTCGTGTGCCAAAGATGCCGCCGGCATCACCCTGGGCTGGCACCAACCGCAATTCGTACCGACCGACTGGCAGACCGTGACGCTGGACAGCACCGGCGACATTCCCCGCAAAGGCAACAACGTGCAACCCCACGCCACGCCGGATGGACTCTTCACCTGGTACCGGGTGGAATTCGCATTGCCCGCAAACGATCCATCGGTCTGGATTCCGTGGCTGCTTCGCATCCAGGCCTCAGGTAACGGCTACATGTGGCTCAACGGCCACAACATCGGCCGCCACTGGGAAGCCGGTCCGCAGCGTGAATTCTACCTGCCCGAATGCTGGCTCAATTTCGGCAAGAATGTACTGGTGCTGGGACTGCGCCAAACCGCCAACGGAGCCAAAATCCAGGCCATGGAGATCGCCCCATATGCCGACGCGGCCGAAGTACGAAAATAAATACCCCGGGAACTATGAAAATCAGAAGCATTGGTATCCGAATAGCAGCCCTGATGGCGCTATTCGGACCGGCCGCATACGGCCAAAGCGGATGGACAGCCGATAACGAAAACGGCACCTTCACCAATCCGATTCTGTGGAGCGACTGGCCCGACCCGGACATCATTCGGGTGGGCGACGACTTCTACCTCGTCTCGACCAGCATGCACTACGTTCCGGGGTGCCCGATCGCCAAATCGAAAGACCTGGTCAACTGGCAGATGGCCGGTTACGCCGTCGATCGCTACGACGAAGACCCCCGCTACGACATGCAGGGCGGCACCCTCTATCTCAACGGCGCATGGGCCACATCGATCCGCCACCACAACAACAAATTCTACGTTGCCTTCTGCACCCCCTACGGCTGGGGCACCGAGAAAGGGCATTTTTCGGTCTGCGAAGCCGAACGGCCCGAAGGCCCGTGGCGACGCACCATCTTTCCGGAATACCTCTACGATCCCGGCCTCTTTTTCGACGACGACGGCAAAGTCTACGTCGTACACGGTCAGGGCAAACTCTACATCACCGAGCTCACTTCGGACGTCCGTGCCGTCAAGGGAAAACCCGTCGAGATCTGGAACAAATCCTTCCGCGACAGCCACACCTGGGGGCCCAACTTCGGCATGGAAGGCTCCCACATGTACAAGATCAACGGCAAATATTACATCACCTGTCCGGCAGGCGGAACGACCGGCTGGCAGGTCTGCCTCCGCTCCGACAACATCTACGGCCCGTATGAGCACAAAATCATCGTCGAAGACAGCAGTTCCTATCCGCCCAACGGACTGCACCAGGGCGGTATGGTCCAGCTTCGGAATGGCGACTGGTGGTTCGTCATCATGCAGGACCGCGGCCCCATCGGGCGCGTACCCTGTCTGCTTCCCGTCACCTGGGTCGACGGCTGGCCGATGCTCGGCGACAACGGCAAAGACCTGATCACCTACCCCAAACCCGACGTCGGCAAACGCCCCCAGCGTCCTTCGACGCCTGCCACCTCGGACGAATTCAACGGCCGCACCCTCGGTCTGCAGTGGCAGTGGAACCACAATCCCGACCCCGCCCGGTGGTCGCTCACCGAGCGTCCCGGCCATCTCCGTCTGAAAGCCGCCCAGGCCACAGACCTGAAAAACGCCCGTAACACCCTCACCCAGCGTGTACAGGGTCCCAGCAGCGAAGGTAGCGTCGAGATCGACCTCAGCGGACTGAAAGACGGCAATACTGCCGGTTTCGGTGTTTTCCAATTCCCCTACGCCTACGTCGCCGTACAACAGGAGGGAGGTACGCGCCGCATCGTGATGTGCAACGACGGTACGATCGTGGAGAGCGTCCCCGACCTGCAGAGCGACCGCATCTGGATCCGCAGCCGCGTGACCGATAAAAACTTCACCGCGCGCTTCTACTACAGCCTGGACGGAGAGGACTTCCACCCGATCGGTAACGAATTGAAAATGGGTCTGGGGCTGGCATGGACCGCCAACCGCTTTGCCCTCTTCAACTTCAGCACCCAAAGCGAAGGAGTCGACGGATATGCCGACTTCAACTGGTTCCACTTCACCAACAAATAATCTCCGCCATGCATCGCATCAACCATTTCACCAAATACCTGGCGTTCATCGGCGGGTTAATCCTGCTGAGCGCCTGCCAATCGCAACACTCGCCCCGCATCCGGCTCGACATGAACACCGACTGGGCCTTTTATCGCGGCGACCTGTCCCACGGCGAAGACCCCGCCGTCAGCGACACCGCATGGATGCCCATTGCACTACCCCACATCATGCAGCTCGAAAAGAAACACTGCGGCGGCAACACCATCTATGACGGTGTCGGCTGGTACCGACGCTACTTCAAGCTGCCCGACGCCTACCGGGACAAACGGATCAGCATCCACTTCGAAGGGGTCATGAACGCCTGCGAACTCTATCTCAACAACCGTAAAATCACCGAACACCGCGGCGGATACGTCGGTTTCACCGCCGACATCACCGATGCCGTCAACTGGGGTGGCAACAACCTGTTGGCCCTGCGCGTATCGGCCGAATACGACTCCCTTACTCCTCCCGGCAAGCCGCAGGACCGTCTCGACTTCTACTATTACAGCGGCATCTACCGTGACGTCACGATGATCGTCACCGACCGACTCCACATCACCGACGAACTGGCCTCCAACCAGGTCGCCGGCGGCGGGCTGTTCGTCACCTACCCCCGGGTCACCGACCAGGAAGCCCTCGTACAAGTCCAGACCGAACTACTCAACGAACACCCTGCAGCCCGCACCGGCGAAGTGGTAACCCTGCTGAAAGATCCGCAAGGCCAAACGGTAGCCCGCCACAGCACCCCGTTCACCTTGGAATCCGGCAAACGCCTTACCCTCACCGACACCCTCAGCGTCACCCAACCCGCTCTGTGGCACCCCTACACTCCGAACCTCTATCAACTTGAAAGCCAGGTTTGGAGCGACGGGACCTGTGTCGACAGCCGTACCGAAGCGATCGGCATCCGTACGATCCGATACACCCGTGACGGCGGCTTCGAAATCAACGGCCAGCGGCTCTACCTGGTCGGAGCAAACCGCCACCAGGCATTCCCATACGTAGGCGACGCCGCTTCGAACTCCATGCAGGAACGGGACGTAATCGACCTCAAACGGGGCGGTTTCAATGCCGTCCGCGCCGCCCACTATCCGCAAGACCCCGCCTTTCTGGCCGCCTGTGACAAGTACGGCCTGGTGGTGATCGAGTGTATTCCCGGCTGGCAGTACTTCAACGACTCGCCCGTCTTCACCGAACGTCTCCAGCAGGTCGCCCGCGAAATGATCCGCCGCGACCGCAACCACCCCTCCGTGGTGCTGTGGGAGACCGCCCTGAACGAGACCCACTATCCGCTCGAGGTGGTGCGGTCGATCTACGAGATCGCCCACAGCGAATATCCCGGCGACCAGATGTACACCTCGGCCGACTACTTCAGCCACGAAGAGACCGAGCCGTACTACGACGTCTTTTACAAACAGGTGGGCCGCTTCCCGAAGGACGGAAACGTGATGAGCAACTACCTCGAAGATCAAATCGCCATCAAACCGCTCCTGACCCGCGAATGGGGCGACGGAGTGGGTGAAAAGCCGCGCGTTCGGTTCGACGAAGACGAGCAGGAGCAGATGCGCCAGTGCCGCGGACGCTACCAGCAGCTGCTCGGCCACGGCTACTTCGACTGGTGCATGCTCGACGCCAATCCCCGCATGGGAGGCCATTTTCTCTGGAGCTATAACGACTACAACCGCGGCGCCGAAGAGTACACCATGTTTTGCGGCGTGGTCGATGTCAACCGTTACCCGAAACCGAGCTACTACATGATGCAGAGCATGCGCCCGCGTACAGTCTCCCAACCGGGACTCTACAACGGCCCGATGGTCTATATTGCTTCGCGCAACAGCTCCGCCACGTTTGCCACCTCGACCACCGCTATCCCCGTCTTCTCGAACTGTGACGCTGTACGCCTCTACCGCAACGGTCGGCTGATCGGCGAGCAGAGCCGTCAGGAGCGGGGCAAACTCTTCGGTCCCATTATCGAAAAGGGAGGCAGCCCCTATTATGAATTCGACGCAGGCGGCTATGAAGCCGGCGAACTTCGTGCCGAAGGGTTGATCGGCGACAGTGTCGTCGTAACCCACACCGTCCGCACCCCCGGTACTCCGCACCACGTCGAAGTGTTCGTTCCCGACCACCCGATTCGCCCGGTTGCCGACGGCAGCGACATGATTCCCGTCTATTTTGTGATTTGCGACGAAAACGGCACCCGTATCAATACGTCCGACACAGAGATCGAGATCACCGTATCGGGCGAAGGAACATTGATCGGCGACGGCATCCGTCGCGTCGGGATCAACCCGCAACGGGTCGAAGGAGGCGTTGGTTTCGCCTTTATCCGCACCACATGTCAGGCAGGTACCATCCAGGTTACGGCCCGCTCAAACGGCCTGAAAGAGGGGCATACCACGATCCGTACCGAGGAGTTCCAAGGGCAGCGACTTCCGGACGGCGACCACGGCACGTTCGGCGGCCACGAAGAAGACGGTGTAGTCGTCAAACCGACCCGCTGGGACAGCTACATTCTCTCAAAGCCCCAGATACCGATCGCTTCAGTCGAAGTCACCTCCTCGCAAACCGACTACCCGAAATCAAACATCACAGACGGCGACGATTTCAGCTGGTGGATCGCCAGTTCCGACGCCTTCCCGCAAACGATCACGTTAACGCTGGACAAACCGACCCGCGTTGTCGCCTGCCGCATCCGCTTTCAGAAAGACAGCTCCTCGTACAGGCACCGTATCGAAGGATCGACAGACGGAGAACACTGGGAAGAGCTCTACGATCGCGAATGCACCGGATGGGACTTCAAGCCGCTCTCCATCGGCAAGGAGCTCCGCTACCTACGAATCACAATCGATTCGGCCACGGAAGGTCACGCAGGACTGGCCGAAGTCACGCTCTACGCCGATTAGCTCCCTGCGGCTCACGCAATATCTATTTCCACCCACTCAAAAAATCCCCGAGTGTTTTTACATGCACTCGGGGATTTTTGTATCGATCCTTGAAAGGGGGATGCTGACGACAAAACTCCGCACCGCCAACAACCCGCATTTTGACTTCTCGCTAAGCGACGGAAGAAGAACTGAAGAAAGTAAACGCCACAACCGAACAGTCGAAAACCGAACAGGCCACCCAAAGATTTTTGTACATGATTCTAAAACTTCGCTCCATCATTACGCATTCATCATAAAAAGTCCTTTTATATTTAACATAATTAAATATCCATAAAATAATTAAACAGAACTCACACGAAAGGAAATACGACAAATAGATTTTAGACGTGTAAACAGATCAACGAGAAAAAGCAGACTTTTGAGCCCAGGAAAAATGCCCTTACGGTTACGCAAAAATTTTTTTAAACCCGCGCTCAGCGATTATGGTACTCCTCGAACGAACCATTATCGAAAAATAGGATAACCCTTATAACTCGCTTGTCCTCAGCAGCTACTGGTATTGAATTAGAAATAGGGGCTGATTGGCTTTGCGAGTCGTTTACACCTGTAACATCATTAATTTCCGCCTTGTCATCACTTGTATCTAATTGAAGATCAACTATATTTACATCGTTTGCATCCGTAATCAGCTTCTCATTCGTCGATTTTGGCTCTTCATTTACATTTGTAATTGTTTCCTGGTTTACTTCGCGTGTCTTCTGCTCTACCTGCTTTGGTTTACTTTTGTAAATTTCGCCAATTCCATTAATCATCCAATCTGGATTCAGATCCGGAAAACGTAGTAACAACCGTGAAATAAAGTCAAAATTCGGCTTATTACGCCCAGAGAGCAAATGAGATATACTGGAGGGCTGAACCTCCATGATTTCTGCGAATTTTACAGCTGTAAGACCCTCGGATTGTAAAAACTGGGCGAGTCGCTCTTTCATAGTTGTAACAATTAACATCACAAAGATAAACTATTCATCGTGATTTACAAAAGTATGACAACGATTCTTTTTTCGTTCCATATTAATGAACCTCTAAAACATGTGTAATTATAAAATCATATAAAATGCATAAAATTATGATTGACATACTTTTAAGCATTTAGCTTATATTCATTTGCTGATACATATAATCTTGGTGATTATATAATTACATATATCAGGAAAGTTATAGCTTATATAAAAATACGTAAAACACTGGGATACATAGTATTGTATATTTACACATTAAGTAATACAAGCGATTGAAGCCACACTTACATACCTTAAAATTACAATTGTAATCTCTATCTTAACTAAAAAAGCAGGGCAAACTCATCACTGAGCCTACCCTGCCCCACAGAAAATTCAAAAAAAAATCAAAATCACTGCACTTCGGTAACTCCCTGCCTCAGCCCCCTTCATAGATCAAACAGGGAAGCCTTCCGCTCAAGACCAAAGTGTAAAAGACGAAAAAAGGGCTTCGCTGACCCAACGGTCACGCAAAGCCCTAAAAAGATTCTCCCGAGGCGCGCTCGTCCGACTAAACGCTATTCATCACCTTTCTATCGAACAAGCTCACTTTGGCCGCCCCAGAACTCGAGCGATCAAATAACAAAAGCGCGATATCCTCAGAATTGAATCTTCGCCTGGATCGCTTTAAATTCATCCGGCGTCAGTTTCAATTTCGGACGGCTGAAGTCCAGGTCGCCTCCTTCGCTGATCGGAACCAGGTGGATATGCGCATGCGGCACGTCCAATCCGATCACTGCCATCCCGATCCGTTTGCACGGCACAGCAGCACGGATATGTGCGGCAACCTTTTTCGCAAAAGCCATCATCCCGGCCAGTTCCTCGTCGTTCAGATCGAAGATGTAATCGACCTCACGCTTCGGAACCACCAGCGTATGTCCCTCAGCCAGAGGATTAATATCCAGAAATGCGTAAAAATGCTCGTCTTCTGCGATCTTGTAACTGGGGATCTCCCCATTGATGATCTTCGTGAAAATCGTAGCCATGCTCTGTTGTCTGTTAATTATGTTAAACGTTTAATACTCCAGATATTTCGGTTTCAACAGCTCGCTGGAGATAATGATCGTCCGCAGATCGGTCACCACCTTCGGACGTTCCGCTTGCCGTTCCACAACATCAGGCGGCGCCTCTTCGGGCCTCTGCTCGGGAATCGTCAACCACTCCTCCTCACGTCCGACGTAACTGTCCAGGAATGACACCGCAGGCTCCCGCTCCGGAGGCCGGTCGATCGGCAACGGCTCGACAGCCAAAGATTCCACGGAATCCAAAGCCTGACTTCTCGCAGGCTCCACCACCTCCTCCTCAACCATCATCCCTTGCTCATCCGGCTCATTTCGCGATTCGGGCACGGGCACTGATGCGGAACTCGGGAAAGGAAAATTCTCGCCATTGGGCGACTGATCCGGCGAAGCGGACTTGCCTTTCGCCGTCTTTTGCACGGTACTCCAAATACCGAATACCGATATGGCGATAACGATCAACAGTTGCAGCAATACTCCATTATCCATAACAAGCTATGCGATTAATCGACCATCGAGGCCTCCGTACGATTGACTTTTTCCACCCCTTTGACCGATTTGACCTTGTCCATAATCACCTTCAGATCCTCGCTGCTGCGCACATAGAGGCTCAAGGTGCCTTCGAAAATTCCGTCGTGGCTGTGTATATGGAGTTCGCGGATATTGACATTCAATTCACCGCTGATAATCTTGGCCAGGTCATAAAGGATGCCCACGCGGTCGATGCCGCGCACCTCGATAATCGCCAGGTATGACATCACCTTCTCGCTCGACCACTTGGCCGGAACGATACGGTCGCCATGCTGGGCCGAGAGTTTAACGGCCTGATGGCAGTTCTTTTTGTGCACTTCGACCCGCCCGTCGTCCATCTTGAATCCGACCACCTCGTCACCCGGAATGGGGTTACAGCATTCGGCCATAACATACTGGTAATCGGTGTGTTCTTCTTCGTTATCCTCTTTTTTCCGGTCGCCGGAACCGAGGAAACGGAACGGGTTGGCAAACTGCAGGGTCCAATATTTCATCAACTTGCTGGCCGAGTTCTGTTTCAGAATCTTGTCCAGCCCGTCGAGTTGAATGATGCCTGCCCCCAGTTTGCTGTAAAATTCATCTTTACTGGTCGAATGGTAGGCCGGCAGCACCTTGCGGAATACGCGGGCCTGAAGAGGTACTCCGCGCTTTTTCATCTCGGCTTCAAAAAGTTCCTGCCCCTTCACAATGTTATTTTCACCCTCGCGTTTGAGGAACTGTTTGATGTGCGTACGCGCCTTGGCGGTTGTGATATGGTCGAGCCACTCGACCTGAGGCCGGGCGTTCTGCGAAGTGAGAATTTCGATCTGGTCGCCGGTATGAATTTCGGCGTACAGGGGGGTGATTTTATAGTTGACTTTCGCACCGATGGCCCGATTCCCAATCTTCGAGTGAATCTCGTAGGCAAAGTCGAGCACGGTGGAACCTTTGGGCATGGTCCGCGACTCTCCGGTGGGGGTGAAGACCACGATTTCGGAGACCTGTAGGTTCATTTTGAAATTGTCCATGAACTCCACAGCATCCTCCGAAGGGCTGTTCAGCGCTTCGCGAAGTTGTGCCAGCCAGTGGTCCAGGTCCTTATCCTTGCCGGGTTCGCCTGTCTCTTTGCCGTCCATCTTGTATTTCCAGTGGGCAGCGAATCCGCGTTCGGCGATTTCGTCCATGCGCTGCGAACGAATCTGCACTTCGGCCCAGATGCCTTCGGGCCCCATCACGGTGCAATGGAGCGCCTCGTAACCGTTGGCCTTGGGGATATTGACCCAGTCGCGAATCCGGTCGGGTTTGGGCTTGTAAATATCCGTAATCAGGGAGTAGATGTGCCAGCACTGCGACTTTTCGGGAATCAGCGGCGAAGGCTTGAAAACGATACGAATGGCGAACAGGTCGTAAATCTCTTCGAAGGTGACCTGTTTGCGTTTCATCTTCTTCCAGATGGAATAGACCGACTTGACGCGCCCCGAGATTTCGAACTCAATGTTGTTTTCCTTGAGTTTCTCGATGATGGGCGGATTGAATTTCTCGATAAACTGGAGGCGCTGAGGCTCCGTATCGGCCAGTTTCTGTTTGATCTGGTTGTATTCGTCGGGGAATCGGTACTTGAGGCTGAGATCTTCGAATTCGGTTTTGATGGCGTAGAGCCCAAGACGGTGTGCCAGCGGAGCGAACAGATAGATCGTCTCGGAGGCGATCTTCATCTGTTTGTGTTTGGGCATGGAGCCGAGTGTCCGCATATTGTGGAGGCGGTCGGCGATCTTGATAAGGCAGACCCGGATGTCGTCCGAGAGGGTCAGCAGCATCTTTTTGAAGTTCTCTGCCTGTTTGGAGCTATCCTGAGCGAATGCCCCTTCGAGTTTGGTGAGCCCGTCGACCATCGAGGCGACTTTGGCGCCGAATCGGTGTTCGATATCCTCAACGGTATAGTCCGTATCCTCGACCACGTCATGCAGCAGCGCCGCCATGACCGACTTGACACCCAGTCCAATCTCGACCACCACAATACGGGCCACGGCCAGCGGATGGGTGATATAGGGTTCTCCGGAGTGGCGTTTGACGCCGCGGTGAGCTTCATTGGCAAAGTAGAATGCCGCCCGGATACGGTTATAATCTTCTTCGTTTTTGCAGATGGGCGCACACCGCTCCAACAGTTCGTCGAACTGCTGTTGGACCATCTGTTCATCCTTGTCAGCGCTGCTTTTCTGAGGGGCTGAACCGGGCATCGGTTCGGTCTTCGCCGCTGACGACGTTTGCATGGAGCCGGAAGGGAGGATAGAGTCAGCCATAGTCTGCAATTTTCGAAAACTAAGATACAATTTTTCCTCCAATATTCCGTTCCTTTCCCACAAAAAAAGCGGGTATTCGTCAGCAAAACGAATACCCGCCGGACTTTCGCTCTATTCTGCGTCGCCTACTCGTTCACCTGAGCGAGTGCTTCACGAACTTTGGCTTCGAGTTCGTCGGCCAGTTCGAGATCCTGCAACAACAGGGTTTTCACAGCATCGCGTCCCTGACCAAGTTTGCGGTCACCGTACGAGAACCAGGAACCGCTCTTCTTGATGATATTGAACTCGACACCCAGGTCGATGATCTCGCCGACTTTGGAGATCCCCTCGCCGAAGACAATATCGAATTCGGTTTTGCGGAAGGGGGGCGCCATCTTGTTCTTCACGATCTTCACTTTGGTGCGGTTACCGGTCGCCTCGTCGCCGTCTTTCAGGGCGGTTCCCTTGCGGACATCGACACGCACCGATGCATAGAACTTCAGCGCGTTACCGCCGGTGGTGGTTTCGGGGTTGCCGAACATCACGCCGATCTTCTCACGCAGCTGGTTGATGAAGATACAGAGGGTATTGGTTTTGCTGATCGTGGCGGTCAGTTTGCGCAGGGCCTGCGACATCAGACGGGCCTGGAGTCCGACTTTGGAATCCCCCATATCGCCTTCGATTTCGGCCTTCGGGGTCAGGGCGGCCACGGAGTCGATCACGATAATATCAATGGCGCTCGAACGAATCAGATGGTCGGCGATTTCAAGGGCCTGCTCGCCGTTGTCGGGCTGCGAAATCAGCAGGTTATCGACATCGACGCCCAGTTTTTCGGCATAAAAGCGGTCGAAAGCGTGTTCGGCATCGATAAAGGCGGCGATACCGCCGTTTTTCTGAGCTTCGGCGATGGCATGGATAGCCAATGTGGTCTTACCGGAGGATTCGGGACCGTAAATTTCCACGATACGGCCGCGCGGATAGCCGCCGATACCAAGGGCGTGGTCGAGCCCGATCGAGCCGGACGAAATAACGGGAACGTCGGCCACGACACGGTCGCTCATACGCATGATGGTTCCCTTGCCGAAGTCTTTTTCGAGTTTATCCATTGCAGCCTGAAGCACTTTGAGCTTTTCGGCCGGAATTTCGGGGCGTTTCTTGACGGCGGGCGCCTCGGCAGCCGCGGGGGTCGCCGGGGCTTTGTCCTGGGTCTTTTCTTTTTCTTCTGCCATGTGTATTTTGTTATGTTGTTTACCGATTCTGACCGCGATACCACTCAAGGATCTGTCCGAAGTGGTCCTTGGTATTGACCTTCTGGAACAGGTGCTCGATGGTACCGTCGGGAGCGATGATGTAGGTCGTACGGATCATCCCCATATAGGTGCGTCCCATCATCTTTTTTTCGCCCCACGTCCCGTAAGCCTGGGCAAGCGCATGGTCGGCATCGACCAGCAGAGTGAAGGGGAGCTGGTGTTTGGCGATGAACCGCTGATGCGAGGCCGCGCTGTCGCCACTCACCCCGACCACCATGAACCCCTCCTGCAGCAACTCCGCATACCCGTCGCGGAGCGAGCAGGCTTCGGCCGTACAGCCGGGGGTATTGTCTTTCGGGTAAAAATAAAGAATGATCCGCTTCCCCTGACTCAGCAGGTCGGCCAGCGTGATCGTATTTCCGTTTTGGTCCAGCGCCTCAAATGCGGGCGCCTGATCTCCTGTTTTTAACATATTCTCTGATGCGTTTTTATGATGAACGCGATTCTGTCCATTATCGTATTTTCCCGACAGGTACTTTTCAGCAGGTAATTCTGCGACGGGCTATTTCCGGCAAGCAAATTCCCGGCAAGCGCTTTTCATCCGCTTCAATCCCGGCCACACGCAACACACTCCCATACCGGATAGTCTCCATTCCTCCGCTCACTCTTGTCCCTTGCACTCGCTGCCCACTCTCTTTGGCAGACTCTTCTCCAACTCTCGGTGCTCTCCTGCCACTCCCCCCCTCTCTACACACCTTTCATACCCAATCCGATCGTCTCGACAGAGGCAACCAACAGACCTCGGGTCACAATCAAATACGGCCCCTGTCCGGGAATAGCCGCTATTTGAACGGTGAATCGGGTTCCTTAGCCATGTGGCTGTAATAGAGTTTGTCGAGCAGACCGGGAGCAAAGAATTTCAGAATACGGGTAGCTTTCCCGTCGAAATCCATCAGCAGGGTCCTTTTGCGTTTGGCAACGGCTCGAACGATACGCCGTGCGGCTTCGTCGGCAGTCATCATTTTCCCCTCTTCGCGGGGCGAGGCTCCCTGTTGCGACCCGTCGGCCGTAAGGGCGGCGAAACGCACATTGGAGGCCGTGAATCCGGGCGCCACGATCAGCACATGCACTTTTTTCTTGAGGTTTTCGATGCGGACGGTCTCCAGCAGGCCGTGCATGGCGTATTTCGAGGAGGAGTAACCGGTCCGTCCGGGCAGGCCGTGGAAGCCGGCTACGGACGAGATGCCGACGATGCTGCCGCGGCTTTGCTGGATATGGGGAAGCGCATATTTGGTACAGTAGACGCACCCCCAGAAGTTGGTATCCATCAGCCGGCGAAGCACGTCCAGATCGACGTCGTCGAACAGGGCACGCATCGAGATCCCGGCATTGTTGACCAGAATATCGACACGCCCGAATTTCTCTACGGTTCGTTCGATCAGCCGTTTACAGTCCTCCTCGCGGGAGACGTCGCAGGCAACGGCGAGTCCTTCGACGGGTAATTGGGCGACTACTTTTTCCAATTTGTCGAGGCTCCGGGCCCCGGCGGCAACGTGTGCGCCGAGCGATGCGAAGCGTTTGGCCAGTGCCTCTCCGATTCCGGACGAGGCTCCTGTCACGATAACTACCTTATCTTTAAAATCCATTCGTTAAGCTTTGATCTTCAATCCGTCGTATGCGGGATAGACGTTTTCGGGCAACTCGCCACAGAGGTCGCGATGCAGCCCCAGTTGGTGTGACATGTGGGTCAAATAGGCCCGTCCGGGGCGTGCCCGACCGATGATGTCGAGAGCCTGGGTGAGCGTAAAGTGCGAGAGATGTTCTTTCCGACGCAGTGCATTGATTACCAACACATCTACCCCTCTGAACTTATCGATCTCGTGCTCTTCGATCGCGTTCATGTCGGTCAGGTAACAGATGTTCCCGATCCGATAGCCGAGCACGGGGAGTTTATAGTGCCGCCCCCGAATGGGAACGACCTGAACACCGCAGACATCGAAGGGTGTCTGATCCGAGAGGATGGGATGCAGCACAACGTCGGGCACTCCGGGATACTTCGGCTCGGCAAAGGCGTAGTCGAAGATGCGTCGGAGGGTCTTTTCGACGCGGGGCTCGCAATAGAGATCGATGGCCCGCTGCATGACGTAGTTGAATGCGCGCACGTCGTCCATTCCTCCTACGTGGTCCATGTGCTCGTGGGTGTAGAGGATCGCATCGATTTCGGAGATGTGCTCGCGCAGCATCTGATAACGAAAATCGGGACCCGAATCAATAACGATGCGCACGCCGTTCTGTTCCACCAGCACGGACGAGCGCAGCCGTTTGTCACGAGGGTCGGTCGAGCTGCAGACTGCGCAGCCGCAACCAATAATCGGCACCCCTTGCGAGGTGCCGGTTCCCAGAAATGTCAGTTCAGTCTCAGGCAAGGTTCAACTCTTTTTTGATCCGTTCGATTTTCTCGCCGAGCTGTGCGTTCACCTGATCGTAGTGTGCCTTGTCGGCCAACGGTTCGCGTACACCGAAATAGAACTTGATCTTCGGTTCGGTACCGCTGGGGCGCACCGATACGATGGTCGAATCTTCGGTCACAAATTGCAGTACGTCGGACTTGGGCAGGTGATCCATCGTCTCTTTCACACCGTTCACGATCTTATACTGTTCTTTGTAGTCGCGCACTTCGACAACTTTCGAGCCGGCCAGCTCCTTGGGAGGCTGGTTGCGGAAATCGACCATCATCTGTTTGATCTCGGCCTGTCCGTCTTTGCCTTTGCGCACTACCGAAACAAGCCCTTCCTTAAAGAAGCCGTACTTCACGTAGATCTCCTTGAGCAGGTCGAGCAGCGAGCCCTTGCCGGTCGATTTGGCCCAGGCGGCACACTCGGCCACCATCGAAGCACTGGCCACGGCATCCTTGTCGCGCACGGAGTCACCAACCAGATAACCGTAACTTTCTTCGCCACCGCCGATGAACTGTTTTTTACCTTCGTTTTCACGAATCACGGCCGCAATGAATTTGAAGCCAGTGAGCACGTCGTAGCATTCCACGCCGAACGAGGCGGCAATACGGGCAATCAGTTCGGTCGTCACGATGGTTTTGACCATGAATTCCTGGCCTTCATTGGGATGAAGTTTGCCGAGTTCTTTCCAGCGTTCGAGCAGATAATAGGTCAACAGCGTGCCGGTCTGATTGCCGTTCAGCAGCAACATTTCACCACCCTCGGCTGCAGACTGCCGCACGGCGATTCCGATACGGTCGGCATCGGGGTCGGTGGCGATCACCAGGTCGGCTCCGGTTTCGTCGGCTTTGGCCAGGGCCAGTTTCAGCGCCGAAGGCTCTTCAGGGTTGGGCGACACCACGGTCGGGAAGTTCCCGTCGTTGACATCCTGTTCGGGCACGTGGATCACGTTTTCAAAGCCGTACCGTTTCAGCGAAGCGGGCACAAGCCGCACGCCGGTCCCGTGAATCGGGGTGTAAACGATCTTCATATCCTTTTCGGCCTTCACGGATTCGGGCGAGAGCGACAGGGCGGCGATCATATCGAGATAAGCCTTGTCGACCTCCTCGCCGACGGTGATGATCTTACCGTCGCCGCCAGAGAATTTCACCTGCGAGATGTCGGAGATTTTGTTGACCTCGTCAATGATATTGGTATCGTGCGGTGCGATCACCTGCGCCCCGTCGTTCCAGTAGGCTTTATAACCGTTGTACTCCTTGGGGTTGTGCGAAGCGGTCACCACCACTCCGCTCATGCAACCCAGGTGACGGATCGCAAAGCTCAGTTCCGGGGTCGGACGCAGCGCGTCGAACAGATATACGGTAAAACCGTTGGCTGCAAAAACATCGGCGGTGGTTTTGGCAAACAGGTCGCTGTTGTTGCGGCAGTCGTGCGCTACGGCCACTTTGATTTCCTGTCCGGGGAACGACTTTTTCAGGTAGTTGGCCAACCCCTGAGTCGCCATCCCGACAGTGTAGATATTCATTCGGTTGGTTCCGACCCCCATGATACCGCGCAAACCGCCGGTACCGAACTCCAGCGTCTGATAAAACGACTCGGTCAGTTCTTTGGGATCTTCGGCCATCATTTTGCGGACAGCCGCTTTGGTTTGCTCGTCGTATTCCCCATCGAGCCACTGCTGAGCGCGTTGGGCAACGATTTTGTCCACTTGATTTTCCATAGTATGCTGATGTATTTAGTTTCGACTCAAAAATACACACCTTATCTTTTACAAATTTAATACCTTTTCCCGGGATTCACAACCCCAAAAATTCAAGATCCGGACGGCCCAACAACCCCATGCCGGAGACTGATTTCTTAACCTTCTGATCTACAATACCGATCGCAATACAAGAAGATATAATTAATTGATTTTGTGAGTCTTAAAATTTTCATCAGTACCAAAAATTCATAAAAATCGCCGTAAATCTTATATTACCAAAACATTACCGCTACCCGTCCGGGACCTATAATGAAACAATCTGAAAAAACAATCCCGAGACGTTTTTTTTATTCCAATTTATTCCACACTTTTGTACGGAAAATCAGCCCCCAAAAGGCACTTTCCAAGACCGTAAACTATCGAGAAATCTTTACATTAAATGGCCTCCGGCGAGTTTTTAGAAGAGCAATGCAATGCCATTTGGCAGAATTGTCTGAATCTGATAAAAAGTCAGACTTCGGACGATGAGTTCGTCAAATGGTTCAAACCCATGGTACCGCTGAGTTTCGATGGGGAGAATCTTCGTATCCGGGTGCCGAACCAGAGCCACGTCCAGTACATCGAGCAAAACTACATCTCGATGCTGCGACCCATCATCCGCGAAGAATTCGGTCTGAAAACCCGGCTCCACTACGCTATCCCGAATGCAGCCCCCGCCTCCCCGCAACACGCCGGGAACCAGGCCGCACTCTATAGCCAGACCGACACCTCGACCATCAAGAACCCCTTTATTATCCCCGGGATCAAGAAGGTCGCCTTCGACTCGCAACTCAATCCGGAACTGACCTTCGAAAACCATATCGAAGGCGACTGCAACCGCTTGGCCCGCTCGGCGGGGATTTCCATCAGCGTGGCACCCGGTAAAACCTCGTTCAACCCGCTGTTCATCTACGGCAACTCCGGATTGGGCAAAACCCACATCGCGCAAGCCATCGGCCTCGCCATCAAAGAGCGCGATCCTGAGTGCAAAGTACTTTACGTCAGCTCGAACCGTTTCCAGAACCAATTCCAGACGGCAGCCTGGCGCGGCGAACTGAACGACTTCATCCAATTCTACCAGATGATCGACGTACTGATCATCGACGATATTCAGGAACTGGCCGGGAAACCCGGAACCCAAAATATCTTCTTCAACATCTTCAGCCACCTGCGGATGCTCGGCAAACAGTTGATTCTGACCTCCGACCGACCGCCCGTGGAGCTGACCGATATCGAAGAGCGACTCATCACCCGTTTCAAATGGGGCCTCTCCGCACAGCTGACCCCTCCCGATCTGCCTACGAAGATCGAGATTCTGCGTCACAAGTGCCGGAAAATGGGACTCGAAGTCGGCGATGACGTGATCCACTTCCTCGCCCAGAACATCAAAGCCAACGTCCGGGAGATCGAAGGAGCGCTGACCTCACTTGAGGCACACTCGCGACTGCTCGGCAAACGCATCACGCTGGAGTTGACGCGCAACGTCATGCGCGACATCGTGAAGATCGAGACCCGCGAAATCACCGTCGAATCGATCATCGACCTGACTTGCGCCACCCTTAAGATCGACAAGTCCGTTCTGCTTTCGTCCAAACGGACCCGCGAAGTGGCACAGGCCCGACAGATCGCCATGTATCTGTGCAAACAGCACACCAAGACCCCGCTGGCCGGGATCGGAGCGGCACTCGGCGGTAAAAACCACGCCACCGTACTGCACGCCTGCAAAACGATTCCGAACCTGATCGAGACCGACAAGATCATTCGCCAACAGGTTGAAGAGATCGAGCGGCAACTTCAATAAGACCCCGCCTGTAGAAGTCTCCCCAACACAAAAATATCCAGCCCGAGAGCCACACGACTCCCGGGCCTTTTTTGTTTAGGATGCGTAGCATCCTCGAAAAGTTCTTTGGGTCCCTTTCTTACAAGAAAGGGACAGTCCCCTGCCTGCACGCTCCCCAAAAAAACAAGAATATCCGAACGGCGAAAACCGTTCGGATTATTCTCCTCCCCCAAATTCCTCTTTCATACAATCAATAAATCCCCTCCCAAGGAGAGAGAGGCTACTTATAATACACAAACCATCCCCACGGCGGGAGGTAGAAATTTGCATCGCGATGCAACGTCGCCATCTCCGGCGACCCGACCTGTGCGAACACCCCTTCAAAATCCTCATCCCCGACCGAGAAATCGACATGCTCGCCCGAGAGGTTGAAAAGCCCCATCACCACGTCGTCGCCAATTTTTCGTTTCAACGTCAACACCTTATCCGACAACGAATTATCCATTGCATAGAGATCTCCCCCATCCGTTCCTCCCCACAAAGCCGGATGCGCATGTTTCAGGCTGATTAACTCTCCGTACAACGCCGTCCACTCACCGTTCAGCCCCTGCCAATCCACACAATCCTTCTCGAAAAACAGCAGTTGACGGTTCGACCCAGCCTCCTGCCCGTTGTAAATCAACGGTACACCCGGCAGCAGGAACGTGAGCGCCGCCATTTGACGCACCGCAGCACCATAACGCTCGAATTCAGAGCCATTCCACGAATTTTCGTCATGGTTCGACGTGAAACGCATCCGCAATGCTGCGGGAGCGTACTCCCATGCCTCGTGTGAGAGCCTGTCGCGCAACGCCGCCGCCGGCGACACTACCCGCCCCTGTGCGATGTCCACCGTCAGGTGGTGCATCTCCCAGGAGTAGGTCGCATCGAACGCCACCGTGTGGAACTCCGGCCCCTCGGCCTCGGCCAGCATGAACAGGTCGCGCGATTTTTTCGACATGAAGGCCTCCAGCTCCGGCACACAGGCGTTCCAAAACTCCAGCGGTTCGAGCATCGCCATATCGACCCGGAATCCGTCGATTCGTGTCTCACGCAGCCAGAAGAGCATCGCATCGATCATTCCCCGCCGCATCGCCGGATTGTCATAATCCAGTTGCGCCGCATCCGTCCAGTCATACGGCGTCGCGATTTCGCCCGACGCAGGATCGTGCTTGTACCAATCGGGATGCTCCACCGTCCACACCGCATCGCGCGAGGTGTGGTTCGGAACCCAATCCAGAATCACCCGCATCCCCAAACGATGAATCCGATTAATCAGCAGTTTCAACTCCTTGAACGTACCGAATTCGGGATTCACCGCACAGTAGTCGCGCACCGCATAATAGCTGCCGAGCGACCCTTTTCTGCGCTCCTCACCGATCGGAAAGATCGGCATCATCCAGATCACATCCACCCCCAGCGCCTTCAATCGCGGCAACTGTTCCGCCACACCGGCAAAAGTTCCCTCGGGCGAAAACTGGCGGACGTTCAACTCGTAAATAACGGCCTGTGAGGCCCATTGCGGATGCCGCTTGGAGAGTTGCGGCTGACAACGATATAACAATTGTGCCATACTATGCTTCTATTTTGACATGAACGGGACGGTCATTGACCAGACATTCCACCTGGCCGATCACCACCTCGACAGCAACCCCGTTGGTCGACGCGACGCAGACCTCATCACGTCCGATCTCGAAGCGCAGAATCGCCCCGCGGTAGTGGATTTCGAAGGTCAGCGCACGCCACTGACGCGGCAAACGCGGCCGCACGTGGAGCCGTCCGTCGGCCCCGACACGCACACCGCCAAACCCTTCGATCACCGAGAGCCACGAGCCGGCCATACTGGTGATGTGCAGCCCTTCGTGTACCTCGTTGTTGTAATCGTCCAGATCGAGCCGCGCCGTACGCAGATAGAGTTCATAGGCTTTTTCGGTACGTCCCGTGAGCGATGCCAGGATCGAATGCACGCAGGGCGAAAGCGACGATTCGTGGACGGTGCGGGGCTCGTAGAAATCGAAGTTCCGCGCGATCGTCTCGAGGTCAAACATCTCCTGGAAAAAGTAGAGCCCCTGCAACACGTCGGCCTGTTTGATGAAACAACTTCGCAGAATCCGGTCCCACGACCAGTGCTGATTGATGGGGCGCTGTTCGGCCGGAATATCCTTGGCAAGGCGTTGCTCCTTATCCATATAGCCCTCCTGCTGCAGGAAAATCGGCCCGGCCGGGGTCGACCATTCGGGCAGGAACAGTCCGTCGGCCACGCGCCGCCACCGGGCAAACTCATCCTGCCCGGCATTCAGATGCGTCACTTCGACAATACGGCGATAGTGTTCCGGATGGTGTTTAGCCACATATCCGGCCGCCAGCAGGGCGTACTGCAGACACCAGCCGGCCAGAAAATTGGTGTACCAGTTATTGTTTACGTTATTTTCGTACTCATTGGGGCCCGTCACACCCAAAATCACGTATTGATCCTTGGGTTCCGAATAGGTGGCCCGCTGGGCCCAGAAGCGCGCGATACCGATCAGTACCTCCAGACCGCCTTCGAGCAGATAGTCGCGCGTACCGGTGTAACGGCAATAGTTGTAGATCGCATAGGCGATGGCTCCGTTTCGGTGGATCTCCTCGAAGGTAATTTCCCACTCGTTGTGGCACTCTTCGCCAGTCATCGTCACCATCGGATAGAGCGCCGCCCCATCCCGGAAACCCAGTTTCGCAGCATTCTCGATTGCCTGCGGCAACTGGCGATAACGGTACCGCAACAACTGTCGAGCCACCTCTTCGCCGCTAGTACAGAGGTAGAAGGGCAGACAATAGGCCTCCGTGTCCCAATAGGTGCTGCCGCCGTATTTTTCGCCTGTGAAGCCCTTGGGCCCCACGTTCAACCGGCTGTCGCGCCCGGTGTAGGTCTGCAAAAGCTGGAAGATACAGAACCGTATTCCCTGTTGAGCGGCATCGTCACCGTCGATGGCCACGTCACACCCGCTCCACTTCTCCTCCCATGCGGCTTCGTGTGCCCCGAGTTCCTGTTCGAATCCTTGTGCAGCAGCCTTTTCTGCTACTGCGCAGGCTGCCTGCGTCAGCTCCTCTGCAGCGTGGTTCATCGAGGTCGCAACCCCAACAAATTTATCGATCCGCAGACTCTCGCCCGGCTGAAGCGTGCACACAAACCGTTCGGCCACCCGTTCGGCCTGCGCAAACCGTTCTCCGGCCACCGGATTTCCGGCCGCTACAACCGCAACGCGCTGTGCCCAGGACACTTCGAATCCTGTTTTCCGGGTCCGCATCGTGAGCGTCGCACGCTCCCGATCTACGCCGCAGAGTTCCCAGAATTTCTCGTCGTAGTTGGCATCCTCGTTGCGCACATCCCCTTCGACAAAGGGGGTTGCGACCACTTCGACCGCCTCTTCCGACAACAGTTTCAACTCATAAGCGAGCGCCCCGAGTTCGGGATCGGCCATCGAGACGAAGCGCCGCACGCAAACTTCGACCCGCACGCGGTCGGACACCCGGGCAACGAAAGTGCGCGACAGAAGCCCCCGCCGCATATCGAGTTCACGGCGAAAAGCCTCGACCGGACAGACGGCCAAATCGAGTCGCTGCCCGCCGATACAAATATCGACGCCGGGCCAGAAAGCCGAATTGAGCACTTTGGCGAAATATTCGGGATAGCCGTTTTTCCACCACCCCACGCGGGTTTTATCGGGGTAGTATATGCCTCCGAGGTAGTTGCCGGGGAGGGTCTGTCCGCTGAAATGCTCTTCGAAATTGGCCCGTCCGCCCATCGCACCGTTACCGATGCTGAACAGGCTCTCCGAAGCCATGCAGGTACGCCCGTTCCGGGGGTCGAAACCGGTTTCGACAATCTTCCAGGGGTCGATTTCCAACTTACGCTGTTCCATTATCTGATCGTACAAAGTTGCGTTTTGATCTGCGACCACGATACGCCGGCGAATCCGGGGATTACCCGGTCAGCCTGCCCCAGCCGTTCGGGACTGCCGATGCCGACGCTGTACATACCGGCAGCGCGGGCCGCTTCGATACCGGCTTCGGCATCCTCGAAGACCACGCAGGCAGCCGGCTCGATACCGACCATCCCGGCACATCGGAGAAAGACCTCGGGATCGGGTTTGGTGCGGGTCACCATCGTGCCGTCCACCACCGCGTCAAAATATCGGTCAATCCCCAATCGCCCGAGAATCAACGCCGTATTGCGGCTGGCGGAGCCCAGTGCCGTACGAATGCCGTCGGCCCGCACCTCATCCAGGAAGGAGAGTACACCGGGCAGAATCTCGTCCGGGGTCATCTGCGAAATATACGCGACATACCACTCATTCTTTTGAGCGGCAAGGCGTTCCTTCTCTTCGGGGGTAAAACGGTCGCTCATTCCGCCGACTTCGAGCAGAATATCGAGCGAACGCATGCGACTGACCCCCTTGAGGCGTTCGTTGTCGGTCTCCGCAAAACGGAATCCCAGCCTGTCGGCCAGCCGCCGCCAGGCAAGGTAGTGATATTTGGCCGTATCGACGATCACGCCGTCGAGGTCGAAAAGTGCAGCACGAATCATAGCATGCCAGGTTATTTATCTGTCGGGAACTGCTTCACCTGCACCCCATCTTCCCCTCCCCATCCGGTGAACTTCCCACGCATTATTATACCGCATTCCGGACCTCCGTCCCGGCTTTCGCTGCTCCTCTTCGTCCACCACTCGCCGGCACCCGGTTCGGTCCATGAATATATTGTGTAAAAATACAAAAAAGGCTCACCGATACCAAATATCCCGGCGAGCCTTTCGAGAGTAATTTTACCTCCGGAGGGTCTTTTACAACAGTTTGTTGAGCTTTTCGGCCAGAGCAGCCTTGGTGGTGGCACCGACCTGTTTGTCTACGACCTGTCCACCCTTAACGAAGATGATCGTCGGGATGTTGCGGATCGAGAATTGTGCGGCGATTTCGTCGTTCGAATCGACATCGCATTTACCGATAACGGCCTTATCGGCGTAGTCGTTGGCCAGTTCTTCGATGATGGGCCCCACCATGCGGCACGGACCGCACCACTCTGCCCAGAAATCGATCACTACCGGTTTGTCCGAGGCCATGATTTCGCTGAAATTGGCCGAATTGATTTCCAATGCCATAATGTTTTTGATTTTTAATGTGTTATCTAAATAAAACGGTCTTTCGCGTTGTATGAAAAGCATACAAATCTAATCAATTTATCCGGTATTTGAAACCGTAATCGTCGAGCAGCCCCACCACCTGTGCATTCAGTTCGACTTTCGGGGTGCGGGTGCGCAGAGCCACCTTGACGCCGCTGTCCGGATCGAAGATGTGGAACAGCAGCGAGACGGGGCCTCCGGACGAAGCGGCCGTACTCGACAGGTCGGCAATGAATCCGGTCGAGAGGTCGTTGACGGGGATCGTAACGACCAGTTCCCGAATGTCGTTCTCCATCACTTCGGAGAGGCTTTTCATGCTTTTGATAACGATCTCCAGCTCGCCGGGGCGGAAACGGCTCATCTGCACACGCCCTTTGACCAGAATCGAGTTCTGCTCGAAACAGAACGAGTGGAACGTTTCCCAATCCTTGCTCCAGAGGGTGAAGGTATGGCTTCCGCTGAAGTCCTCGATGGTGAAGCGGCCGTAAGGCTTGCCGGTCTTGGTAGTGAGGTACTGGGCCGAAGTGACCATGCCGGCCACCGTGAAGTCACGTTCGCGCAGAGCCTGCAGGTCATCCAACTCGCTGACGGTGTTGGAACAGTACTTTTCGATCAGAATCCGGTAGTCGTCGAGCGGGTGCGACGAGAGGTAGATGCCGACCACGGCCTTCTCCTTTTCGAGGGTTTCGAGTTTGCCCCAGGTTTCTGCATTCGGAATTTCGGGTTTCTGCACCATCACGCCGGACATCATCTCGCCAAAGAGGCTGTTCTGCTGCTGGGCCCGCTCGGCCTGCACCAAGCCGCCGTAACGAACCAGCGACTCGATAAAGGTCCCACCCTTGCCGTCCTGCGCAAAGAACTGGCTGCGGTGGAACGGCGAGATGGAGTCCAGAGCGCCGGCCAGCGCCAGACACTCGATATTTTTGCGGTTGACGGTTTGCAGGTTAACTCGCTCCACGAAGTCGAAAATGTCCTTGAAGTCGCCGTTCGCGTTCCGTTCGTCGAGGATAGCCTGCACAGCATTCTCGCCGAGCCCCTTGATGCCGCCCATCCCGAAACGGATGTTCTGCTCGCTGTCAACCGAGAAGTGATGGCGGCTCTTGTTCACGTCCGGCCCTTTGACCGGGGTCCCCATCCGTTTGCACTCGTCCATAAAGAAGCTGATCTTCTTGATGTCAGACAGGTTACGGCTCAAAAGGGCCGCCATGAATTCGGCCGGATAGTGGGCCTTGAGGTAGGCGGTCTGGTAGGAGACGTAGGCGTAGCACGTGGAGTGCGACTTGTTGAAGGCATACGAGGCGAAGGCTTCCCAGTCGCCCCAGATTTTTTCGCATATCGCGCGGTCGTGGCCGTGGGCAACGGCTCCGTCCAGAAAATCGCCCTTCATCTTATCCAGCACATCCTTTTTCTTTTTCCCCATCGCCTTACGCAGCGTATCGGCCTGCCCTTTGGTGAAACCGGCCAACTTCTGCGAAAGCAGCATCACCTGCTCCTGGTAGACCGTAATGCCGTACGTATCCTCCAGATACTCGGCCATGTCGGGCAGGTCATAGGTGATCGGTTCCCGGCCGTGCTTGCGGGCGATGAAGTTCGGAATATACTCCATGGGGCCGGGCCGATAGAGGGCGTTCATGGCGATCAGGTCCTCGAAACGGTTGGGCTGCAGGGCGCGCAGGTGTTTCTTCATACCGGGCGATTCGAACTGGAACAACCCGGTGGTTTCGCCGTTGGAGTAGAGTTCAAAGGTCTTTTTATCGTCGAGCGGAATGGAGTCGATATCGAGGTCGATCCCCTTCGACTCCTTGATGTTCTGCACGGCGTCCTTGATGATGGAGAGGGTTTTGAGCCCCAAGAAGTCCATCTTGATCAGCCCGGCATCCTCAACGAGACTCCCTTCGTACTGGACGACAAAGAGTTCGGCATCCTTGGCAGTCGAGATGGGGGCAAATTTTTCGAGGTCGTCCTGCCCGATGATGATCCCGCAGGCGTGGACGCCGGTCTGGCGCACGGAGCCTTCGAGCTTTTCGGCATAACGGAGCGTATCGCGAATCAACGGGTTTTCGGATTCGCGTTCGGCAGCCAGTTCGGGCACCTCCTTATAGGCTTTTTCGAGGGTCGTACCGGGTTTGTCGGGCACCATTTTCGACAGGCGGTCGCTCTCGGCCAGCGGGAGTTTCTGCACACGCGCCACATCCTTGATCGACGACTTTGCGGCCATCGTACCGAAGGTGATGATGTGCGCCACCCGTTTCTGACCGTATTTCTGCACCACGTAGTGCATCACGTCTTCGCGTCCGTCTTCGTCGAAGTCGATATCGATATCGGGCAGCGAAATACGCTCCGGATTGAGGAAACGCTCGAACAGCAGGTCGTAGGCAATCGGGTCGATATTGGTGATTTTCAGACAGTATGCCACTACCGAACCGGCCGCCGAACCACGTCCGGGCCCGACCGAGACGCCGATTTCACGCGCTGCGCGGATAAAGTCCCACACAATCAAGAAGTAACCCGGGAACCCCATCCATTCGATCGTTTTGAGTTCGAAGTCGATGCGTTCACGGATGGCCGGAGTCAGTTTGTCGCCGGGATAGCGTTTCGCGGCTCCCTGCCACACGATATGGCTGAGATACAAGAACTGACGGGCGGTCAGCAGGAAATCGGAGACGGGGGCGCCGAGCGCGCGGATCTCCTCTTCGGAGGCGCAGGCATTGACCTTCTCCTTCACGGCAGCCAGTTCGTCGGGTTTGTCCTTGTAGATTTTGCCGAGCCCCACCTCAATCGACTTTTTGAGCGGTTCGAGCTCGACGACAAAATCGTCGGGCAGCAGGAAGTTCGGCATATAGGGTTTGTGGCTGAGCGAATAGTCCTCGATCTTGGCCACAATCTCCTGGGTGGTTTCGAGCGCTTCGAGATGATCCGGAAAGAGGGCGGCCATCTCGTCATAGTTCTTCAGGTACTCCTGTCCGGTGTAGCGCATGCGCTGGGGGTCGTCCAGGTCACGGCCCGTACTGAGGCAGATCAGCCGGTCGTGGGCCGCCGCATCCTCGGCCAAAATATAGTGGACGTCGTTCGTGGCGATATACTTGATGCCGTACTTGGCAGCCAGTTTCAGCAGTTCGCGGTTGACCGTCACCTGATGGTCATAGACTTTGGCGTCGCGCTGCGGATCGCCCGTGCGATGCGCCTGCAACTCCAGGTAGTAGTCCTCGCCGAACAGGTCGCGATACCACTTCACGGCCGCATCGGCCCCCTCAAGATCGCCGTGCATGATGCGCTGCGGAATCTCGCCCCCGAGACAGGCCGAACAGCAGACGATCCCTTCGTGATACTTTTCGAGCAGCTCCTTGTCGATACGGGGGTTGTAGTAGAACCCTTCGGTCCAGGCATAGGAGACCAGTTTGATGAGGTTGTGGTACCCGTCAAGGTTTTTGGCCAGCAGGATCAGGTGATCGCCGCTGCGGTCCTCCTTTTCGGTCTTGTCGAAACGGCTGCGGGCGGCGACATAGACTTCGCACCCGAGGATCGGTTTGATGCCGGCAGCATGGGCGGCATTGTGAAACTCTTTTACGCCGAACATATTGCCGTGGTCGGTGATGGCCAGCGAGGTCATCCCGAGCTCTTTGGCGCGCGCGAGCAGTTTTTTGATAGCCGCCGCTCCGTCGAGGATAGAATATTGTGTATGTACGTGTAAATGAGTAAATTCAGGCATAACGATCGTTCTTTTCCTACGCAGTTGGATTCCTGACAAAGATAGATTTTTCCTACCGCACGACGAAGGGAAAAACGAGAAAAAAACGGTATATGCTGAGGGTCAGCATATACCGTTTTTCACAATCCGTTTCCACCCACGAACACCCCAGTTGAGAGGGTAACGACGGGCAGTCCTGTTTTCGAACGACAGGGAGCAGAAAAGGGCACAAAGTTTCTCTCTGACAAAAGAGACCTACCGGTCCTTCAATCGAGATTACACGTCGGCTCCACCTCCCGCTCCACTCAGCAGGCCGTGGATTATACCAGTCGGCGCACCAGATCTTCGCGTTCGCCGTAGAGGTAATCGATCAGCGGAATCTCGATCATGGTGTAGGCACCCGGTTTCTGGAGCAGCGAGGCACGAGCCGAGCCGACCATGATCTGAGCCGTCAGAGCCGGGTTGTTGATGCTCATGTTGAACTCAAAGCGCTGGTTCGGCGTTTTGCCCGACACCCCTTTACGGGTAAGGTTCACCCCGTGACCCATGTCGAGGAGGCTGTCCACCGATTCGACCTGCATCACGTGGGTTTCGTCATGTACGAAGTAGGGATCGGCTTTGATTTTGGCCGCAACCGTCGCGAAATCGTAACCCTCCTTCACTTCGATATAGACCATTCGGCGATGGATACCGGTACCGGTGGGGATGGTCATCGACAAAGCAGCCTTGACCCCTTCGATCGCTTTGACGGCAACGGTATGTCCCATGCTCATGCCAGGACCGAAGTTAGTGTAGGTCAAGCCTTTCGGAGCGCATACCTCCAGCAGGGCACGCACCATCGAGTCCGTACCGGGGTCCCAGCCGGCTGACAGCACGGCCACAGCGGTATGTTTGCGCGCCACGGCATCGAGCGCCCGACGGGTCTCAACGATATCGGTATGGATATCGAAACTGTCCACGGTGTTGATTCCCAGTGCAAGGGCCTTTTCGGCATACTCCTGAGCGCTGCGACTGGGGGTGCAGAGGATGGCCACCTGCACATCGCTGAGCGCTTCCAGCGAGTTCACCACCTGATATTTGGCCAGTTCGGCGGGGACGTTCGACGCATCGCGCCGCACGATACCGGCAATCTCGAAGTCAGGCGCCGTTTCCAGCGCATCCAGCACGTAGTGGCCAATATTTCCATAGCCGACGATAGCTGCACGTATCTTTTTCATTTTCCTGTAAGTTTTGATTTTTCCAAACACAAAGAAAACGAATTCGCCGCTTATCACCATAAGCAGAACGGGAAAAAAAGTTACCTTTGGAGGAATCAAAACCGCGACAGCATGTCTATGATCTTCAAATTCAGGATGCTCAGCGACGAGGCCGAAGATTTCGTCCGCGACTACGAAGTCCCGTACGACATGAATCTGGCCGATTTTCACGTCTACCTGCGTGAATCGATCGGCTACAGTCCCGCCGAGATGGCATCGATCTTCACCTCGGACTCCGAGTGGGAAAAGATACGCGAGTTCACCTCCGAGGATATGGGTTTCGACAACGACGAGGATGAGTTCAGCCCCGTCCACATGGCCCGCGTCACGTTGGGACAGCTCATGCACGAGAAATTCGGCCGCCTGATCTACGTTTTCGATATCTTCAACGAGCGTCAGTTCTTCATCGAGCTGCTCGAAGCCAAATTCGCCGAAGAGGGCGTCAGCTACCCGCGCATCGTCACCGAAGCGGGCGAGCCGCCGCTGCAACGGCGTGCCGACGACGGCGACGACGACCAGCGGTCGATGTTCGACGAGGCGATGGACGAATTCGGAGACTTCACCGGCGATGACAACTACGACGACGAATAACCGACGCCTGATTGTCGTCCAGGGTCCCACCGGCGTGGGCAAAACCGCCGCCGGCATCGTCCTGGCACAGCACTACGGCATCCCCGTGCTGTCGGCCGATTCGCGGCAGCTCTACCGCGAGATGACCGTCGGCACCGCCGTCCCCACACCCGCCGAGCAGGCGGGTGTCCCCCACTATTTCATCCAGAACAAAAGCATCCACGAGCCCTTCACGGCCGGCGATTACGAACGCGAAGCACTGGCTCTGCTCGACGGAACGCTCTTTCCGCAAACACCCGACGTACTGCTCGTGGGCGGGTCGGGACTCTACGTCGATGCGCTGCTCAACGGATTCGACGACCTGCCCGAATCCGACCCCGCACTGCGTGCCACCCTGGCCGCCACTCCGCTGGAGCAGCTGGTCGAAGAGTTGCGGCGTCTTGATCCGGACTACTACGAAACCGTCGACCGGCAGAACCCGCAACGCGTGATCCGCGCCGTCGAGGTATGCCGACTGAGCGGCCGCCCCTACTCCGACCAGCGCAGCGGCTCGGCCAAACCGCGCCGTTTCGCCGTCCTCAAGATCGGCATCACGCTGCCCCGCGAGGAACTCTACAAGCGGATCAACCGGCGCGTCGATCAGATGATGGAGAGCGGCCTGCTTGACGAAGCCCGCGCCCTCTACCCGCAGCGTGCCCTTCCCGCCCTGCAAACGGTCGGCTACCGGGAGTTGTTCGACCACTTCGACGGCACGACGTCACTGGATGAAGCCGTAGCGCTCATCAAACGCAACACCCGGCGCTACGCCAAACGTCAAATGACCTGGCTCCGGCGCGACCCCTCGATCCGGTGGTTCGCACCGACCGAAACAGACCAAATGATCGGTTATATCGATGGGAATCATTAAGATATTGTTCCACGGCCGGCCGCCGCTCGTGCGGCGTGCCCCCGTCGATGCCGCCCGCAAGAGGGCGACACCGATCCACTCGGTGCGCCGCAAATTTCTGTTGCGCGGCACCGAATATTCCGTCACGCTGAAACCCGCCGCCCTGCGCAACGGACTGACCCTTCAGGAGCAGACGATGGTCGTCGCACTCCATCCGCCCACGCGTGAGAACTTCGAACAGTTCATGACCGGCTGGTACCGCCGTCAGGCACGACAGGCCTACGAAGAGGCCATATCGCGCTGGCTGCCGCAATTCCACGCCGCCGGCTATCCGCTTCCCCCGCCGCGGCTGAAGATTTTTGCCATGCGACGCGCCTGGGGTCGTTGTTACTACACGAAAGGGCTGATTACCATGAACCTGCACCTGGTCAAAGCCCCCGATCCGTGCATCGACTACATCATCCTGCACGAACTGTGCCACTTCGTCGTAAACAACCACTCCCGCGAATTCTACCGGTTGGTCGAACAGTTCATGCCCTCGTGGCGAGAGGCCGACCTGCTGCTCAAGAACTTCGCCCGCGAAAAACGCATCATCCGCTGATCCGTCCGGAGCTATTGCCCCTGCCTCGAACCCCGGCAAACCGGTTGGCATTCGCGCAATACCCACAAAGCAACTCATCCGCAAAAGGGAGCAACCTCAACCGAAAAACCATTAACCGTTTCAATCAAAACCCACCCGTCTGCCAACGCCCGGCGACCCACAACACCTGCAAACCTTCATCCCTCGCAGCACGTACGGCCCCCCAACCGCCATCCGCAGGCAGACTCCTTACGAAAAACCATGCAAAACATCTGTTGGAAAGGCCACGGCGCCATGTTTCTGGCCAATGTTTCGTGGGGGCTGATGTCCCCGCTGGCCAAAATCGTCCTGACCGGCGGCATCGTCACCCCGCTGGTACTGACCGACCTGCGAATCATCGGTGCGATGATCCTCTTCTGGATCGGCTCGCTGTTCCAAAAGCCCGAACGCGTCGCCCCGCGCGACCTGGCCAAACTGTTCGGCGCCTCGCTGCTGGCCATCGTCTTCAACCAGGGCTGTTTCATCTTCGGCGTGGGGCTGACCTCGCCTGCCGACGCCTCGATCATCACCACCAGCATGCCGCTTTGGGCCATGATCCTCGCCGCCTTCTTTCTGAAAGAGCCGATCACCGGCAAAAAGGTCGGCGGTATCGCCTTCGGAGCCTGCGGCGCACTGCTGCTGATCCTGGGCAGCAGCCAAACCCAGGCCGCCACCGCCAGCGGCGATAGTCCCGTGTGGGGCGACCTGCTGGTCCTCACCGCCCAGCTGAGCTACGCCTTCTACCTGGTGCTGTTCAAGAATTTCGTGGGTAAATATTCGCTCTTCACCATCATGAAATGGATGTTCACCTACGCCTTTATCTGCACCCTTCCCTTCTCGTACGACGACCTGATCGCCACGCAGTGGAGCGCACTCGACGCCCGTGCTCTCGGTTCCATCGCTTTTGTGGTGGTGAGCGGCACCTTCCTCAGCTATATGCTGATCGTCATCGGACAGAAGAACCTGCGTCCGACGGTGGCCGGGATGTACAACTACCTCCAGCCGATCGTGGCCTGCATCGTATCGGTATGTCTGGGGCTGGATACCTTCAACCTCAGCAAACTGGCCGCAGTACTGTTGATTTTCGGCGGAGTCTATCTGGTGACCACCAGCAAGAGCCGCCAGCAGATGGACGACGAAGAGAAACGCTCGACGGATCCGCAGGCAGCCTAAGCCTCACCTCGACCCTCACACTTAAAATACCGTCCCCGGCAAACGGTTCGAACCGTTTGCCGGGGACGATGTCTATGATAGGAATGACAACCTGTACTACCCTTCTCCACTCCGCCCATAACCCACACACAATATTTCGCTGCCGTGCCAAAATTGCAGGCACTACCCTCTCCGACGTCGGCTGTCGCGGTATTTCCGCTGGATAATCTCGGCGATAGGGATATTCTTGATTTTGCTTTCCAACCACGAAATAATGTCGAGGTAAAAGAAGGGACGCCGCTCGTAAGGATGGGTCTCGAACGGTTTCAGATGCTCATACAGACGAATCAGCTCGCCCTTGAAGTTCGAAGCATAGGTGTGCGGAATGCGTTTGAGGAAGGTGATAATCTCGTGCTGCACGGAGTGCATATCGTTGACCTTGACCACAAAAGCATAGACGTTTTTGATCTGATACTCCAGCGAATAGTCTTCGCCCGCCTCGTATGAGGCAATCAGGTGGAGGATACGCGCAAACACCTGCAGGTCACGTCGGAACTCGGGATTCGGCATCGAGATGATGGTGTGCAGATAACTCATGCACTTCTTGTACTCGCCGTTACCGAAGTAGAGACAGGCAATTTTGTAGTGGAGCAACATCCGGTAATGTTCGTCCACACTGCGTCCGTACTCTTTGAGGAAGGCGTCCACATCGGCCGCCAGCGAAACCCCTTCGGCAAAGGTTCCCTCCATGAAATGGATGTTGATTTTGGCCTGCAGCAGACAAAGGTTCGAGACGATAATCAGGTTATCGGTCATCGGTTTGATTTTCGGCAGTTCACGTTCAAACTTTTCGACCACCTGGATCATTTGATCGTGACGACGTGTCATAAAGAGCACGTCGAGCAAACGGGCCACAGCCCGCACATAGTGGTCGTAATAGACCGAGATCAAATCGGGTTTTTCGTCGAAAAGGCCCACCCACCGACGGGCATAACGGTAGCACATCACAAAGTCGTGCCGGATGTAGCTGTACCAGACACGGGCCTGATAGAGGTACAGCCGCTCGTGAAAGCTCATGCCGCGATCGGAGTATCCGTCCAGACGCGCCTTGAAGAAATCGGTGACCAGTTTTCGGTCTTTTTCGCTGCGGACGTAACCCAACTGGAGATTCAGGCTGTACAGTTGCACCGAAAGGTTCGAGAGGGCATTGATGTTGGCGATCCGTTTGGAGAGCATCTCGGCCTGTTCGCTGAGCCTCTCGGCACGGTCCGAAGCACTGCGGTTCATGTGCAGCGACTCGACCCGCTTCTCAAACTCCACGATTTCCAGCGCCAGGGTGAAGTTCTGCAGTTCGAGGGCCATGGTTTTGGCCCGGTCCAGCATCTGCAACACCTGCCGGAACATGCTCTTGTCGTAGAGGATGCGGGCGAAGTCGATCATCTGACGGATCTCCATCACCCCAAT
Source organism: Millionella massiliensis (assembly GCF_900104655.1). Classification (GTDB taxonomy): domain Bacteria; phylum Bacteroidota; class Bacteroidia; order Bacteroidales; family Rikenellaceae; genus Rikenella; species Rikenella massiliensis. Next base: position 789,238 of record NZ_FNWD01000002.1, read on the forward strand.
GTGCTGCACGTTGAGCAGGCGCACACTGACCAGAATCTGCCGATAGAGATAGGATTTCATGTTGGGGAGCTGTTCCTTTTTGATCCCCGACTTTTTAAGCACCTTTTCCTCGTCATATTCGTCCAGAGCATCGAGAGCGTCGAACAGGGCAATGAATTTGGCCCCCTGGTTGGCCGAATGACGCGCGGCGAAGAGTTTGAAATTTCGTTTTTCCGCCTTGCTCATGGCATGGACCAGTTCGAACACGGCCTCCTGTTTCTGATTCGAATTCATGACGCAACAAACTTCCGGTTAGTATTGAGCTAACAAAGATACCCAAATTCCGCGCACTCCGTTCGCCACGGCCCATAGAAATCAGAAAACGACAAATAACTGTTAAAACATTCACACGAAAAACAAAAAAATTAAATAACTTTGCGGACGTCAAAAAAAGGTATACCAAATGGCAGACCATTCACGTTACGCAGGCCGCGGCGTATCGTCCGGCAAAGAAGACGTCCACAAGGCGATCAAGAACATCGATAAAGGCTTGTACGACAAAGCCTTCTGTAAAGTAATCCCGGACTATTTCACCGGCAGCGAAGACCACTGTCTGGTCATGCACGCCGACGGTGCCGGCACCAAATCATCGCTCGCCTACATGTACTGGCGCGAAACCGGCAACCTCGACGTCTGGAAAGGCGTGGCACAGGACGCCGTGGTGATGAACACCGACGACCTGCTCTGCATCGGCGCCACCGACAACATCATCCTCTCTTCGACCATCGGCCGCAACAAACGGCTCGTCCCGGGCGAGGTCATCTCAGCCATCATCAACGGCACCGAAGAGTTCCTCCAGACCATGCGCGACTACGGCGTCAACATCCGCTCCACGGGCGGTGAGACCGCTGACGTGGGCGACCTGGTGCGCACCATCATCGTCGATTCGACCGTCACGGCCCGCATGCGCCGCGACGAAGTCATCACCAACGACCACATCGTTCCCGGTTCGGTGATCGTGGGCCTCGCCTCCTACGGACAGGCCAAATACGAAACCGGCTACAACGGCGGCATGGGCAGCAACGGACTCACCTCCGCCCGCCACGACGTCTTCGGCAAACGCATGGCCGAACAATATCCCGAATCCTACGACGGCGGTATCCCCGACGAACTGGTCTACACCGGCTCGTACGGTTTGACCGATCCCGTTCCGGCCAAATACGGCGCCGGCGTCCCGGCCTATATGGACATGGGCCGTCTGGTCCTCTCCCCGACCCGGACCTACGCCCCCGTCATCACCCGCATTCTGAACGAAGTGGGCCGCCAGCATATCCGCGGCATGATCCACTGCACCGGCGGCGCGCAAACCAAGATCCTACACTTCGCCAACGCCGGCCTGCACATCGTAAAAGATAACCTGCTGCCCGTACCGCCGCTCTTCGCCGCCATCCAGGAACAATCCGGAACCCCGTGGGAAGAGATGTACAAGGTCTTCAACATGGGCCACCGTATGGAACTCTACGTCGCCCCCGAAACGGCCGCCGACATCATCGGCATCTCCGAATCGCTGGGCATCGCCGCCCAAATCGTGGGCCGCGTGGAGGCACTGGCCGACCCGACCGCTCCGGCCCAACTCGACGTGACCGGCGCCGACGGCAACACCTATCACTACACCCGCTAAGGGCGGGGTCACTCACAAGCGAGAGACAATCCAAAACAACAACTCAATAACCAATATGTCGAAAGTAATCAAACTACGCAAAGGTCTCGACATTAACCTGGTCGGCGCAGCCGAACGGGTGCTCACCAAAAGTGCTGCGGCCTCCAGCTACGCGCTGGTACCGGACCACTATCGCGGTGTGACCCCGAAGATGCTGGTCAAGGTTGGTGACAAGGTCAAAGCCGGCAGCCCGCTGTTCTTCTCGAAGGAGAACCCCGAGGTGCTCTTCACCTCACCGGTGAGCGGCGAGGTCAGCGCAGTCAACCGCGGCGAGAAACGCAAAATCCTGAGTGTCGTGGTGATCCCCGACGGACAGAATCAGAGCGAAAACTTTGACGTATGCCCGCTCACGGAGCTCACCCGCGAACGCGTGAAAGAAACCATGCTCAAAGCCGGTTTCTGGCCGATGATCGTTCAACGTCCCTTCGGCGTGATCGCCCAGACCAACGTAACACCCAAAGCCATTTTCGTATCGGGTCTGGACACCGCCCCGCTGGCTCCCGACATGAACTTCGTGGTACAGGACCAGGGCGAAAACATCATCGCCGGCCTGGAAGTGCTCAAGAAACTGACCGACGGCAAAGTCCACCTGACCGTGGGCACCGACACCACCGCCGGTGTGCTGAGCCGCATCAAACAAGCCGAAGTACACCACATCGAAGGTCCCCACCCGGCCGGTAACGTCGGCGTGCAGATCGCCCAGATCGACCCGATCAACAAAGGCGACATCGTCTGGACCCTCGACCTGCAGCACGTAGCCATGATCGGCCACCTGTTCCTGACCGGTACCGTCGACATGAGCAAAGTGATCGCCCTGACCGGCTCGGAAGTGGCCAAACCGCGCTACTTCAAAGTCATCAGCGGCGCCCAGATCGGTTCGGTGATTGACGGCAACCTCCGCCCGCAGAACGACACCGACAAACACGACGTGCGCATCATCAGCGGCAACCCCCTGACCGGGATCAAGGTTACGCCGGACAACGTGAACGGCTACCTCGGCTTCTACCACAACCAGGTGACCGTCATCCCCGAAGGTAACACCTACGAATTCATGGGCTGGGCGATGCCTCGACTGAACAAATTCTCCGTATCGCACAGCTACTTCTCGTGGCTCTTCCCCAAGAAGAAGTACAACCTCGACACCAATATGAACGGCGCGCACCGTGCCTTCGTCCAAACCGGGATTTACGACAACGTAGTACCGATGAACATCTACCCGCTCTACCTGATCAAAGCGATCCTGGCAGGCGACATCGACAAGATGGAAAACCTCGGTATCTACGAAATCCTCGAAGAAGACCTGGCCCTGTGCGAATTCATCGACCCCTCGAAAAACGAATGGCAGGCCATCGTCAGCAAAGGGATCGAACAGATGATCAAAGAACTCAACTAACGGCGCAGTATGAAAGGATTAAGAAACTATCTGAACAAGATAAAGCCCAATTTTGAACGGGGCGGGAAGTACGGCAAATTCGCCTCTACTTTCGAAGCCTTCGAATCGTTCCTCTACGTGCCGAACACCGTGACCCGAAAAGGTGCGCACATCCGCGACGCCATGGACCTCAAACGTACCATGACCGTGGTGATCGTGGCCCTGCTGCCCGCACTGCTCTTCGGCATGTTCAACGTGGGTTACCAGCACAACCTGGCCCAGGGCGTCGAAGCCACCGTGATGCAAAACTTCTGGTTCGGCTTCCTCAAAGTGCTCCCCATCATCATCGTCTCCTACGTAGTCGGCCTCGGCATCGAATTCATCTTCGCCGAAATCCGCAAGGAAGAAGTCAACGAAGGCTTCCTGGTCAGCGGTCTGCTGATCCCCATGATCATGCCCGTCGACTGCCCGCTGTGGATCATCGCCGTGGCTACCGCCTTCGCCGTGATCGTCGGCAAAGAGATGTTCGGCGGCACCGGGATGAATATCTTCAACCCCGCACTGCTCGCCCGTGCCTTCATCTTCTTCGCCTACCCGACCTCCATCTCCGGTAACGAAGTGTGGGTGGCCGGTCTGAAAAACGGTCTCCAGACCATCGACGGCTACTCGGGTGCCACGCCGCTCTCCGACGCCGCAGCAGCCCTCTCGAGCAACGCCCAGTCCATCGACTGGAGCATGGGTACCACCCCGCTCGACTGGTTCTTCGGCTTCATCCCCGGCTCGATCGGTGAAACCTCGACCCTGGCCATCCTCATCGGTGCCTTCATTCTGATCTGGACCGGCGTAGGTTCGTGGCGCATCATGCTCTCGTGCGTACTGGGCGGTCTGGTGATGGGCGGTCTGTTCAACCTGATCGGTTCGAACGTAATGATGGACATCCCGGCCTGGTACCACCTGATTATCGGCGGTTTCGCCTTCGGTACCGTCTTCATGGCCACCGACCCCGTTACCGCAGCGCAGACCAACCGCGGCAAGTGGATCTACGGATTCCTGATCGGCGTACTGTGCGTGATGACCCGCGTGCTCAACCCCGGCTATCCGGAAGGCATGATGCTCGCCATCCTGTTCATGAACGCCATGGTACCGCTGATCGACTACTACGTCGTACAAGGCAACATCAAACGCCGTCTGAAACGGGCCAAAGCCAACGCATAACCATTCATTACCGAAACGATGAACAAGCAAAGCAACACCTATATAGTCACCTACGCGACCATCCTGGTGGTTCTCGTCGCCGCGGTGCTCTCCTTTGCCGCCATTAAGCTTCAGCCCATGCAGCAGGCCAACATCATGACCGAAAAGATGGGCGCCATCCTCAGCACCATCGGGGAAGGCAAAGAGGCCGACACGGCACCGGACAAAAACAAATACATCGAAGCCGAATTCGCGAAATATATCACCCGCGCATTCTTCGTCGACTCCACCGGCAAAACCACCGATGCCACCTCGGAAGAGGTTCTGGAGTCGCTGAACGACCTGCCCGGCGTATTCGCAGCCCGCACCGCCATGCCGGTATTCGAAGCTACCGTCACCAAAGACGGCGCATCGAAAACCGAGTACGTCATTCCGATGACCGGTAAAGGTCTGTGGGGCGCCATTTGGGGCTACATCGCCCTGAGCGACGACTGCAACACCGTACTGGGCGCCGTTTTCGACCACAAGGGCGAAACCCCGGGCCTCGGTGCCGAAATCGCCACCCCGGCATTCCAGCAACAATTCGTCGACAAACAGATCTTCAACAACGAAGGACAATTCGTATCGATCAACCTGCTCAAAGGCAAAGGTGCGTCGGCAGGGAACCCCTCGGCCGTTGACGCCATCTCGGGCGGCACGCTGACCTCGAACGGCGTGAAAGCCATGCTGAAAGATTGCCTGGGCGACTACGTCCCGTTCTTCGAACAAGTACAGTCCACCGCCAAGAGCGTCCCGATGACTGACCTCGTCCCGGCCGCCGACAGCACCGCGACTGCCCAAAATACGGAAGGAGGAGCCAAATAATGAGTACCCAAGAAAAAGAGCCGCTCTTCTCGGCTAAAAACATGAACACGCTGCTGGGCCCCCTGGGACGCAACAACCCGATTCTGGTTCAGATTCTCGGTATCTGTTCGGCCCTGGCGGTGACCGCCAAAATGAAACCGGCCTTCGTGATGGCCCTCTCGGTGACCGTCGTGACCGCCTTCTCCAACCTGATCATCTCGCTGATCCGCAAAGGGATCCCCTCGCGTATCCGTATCATCGTCCAACTGGTGGTGATCGCCGCGCTGGTAATCCTCGTCGACCAGGTGCTCAAAGCCTTCGTCTACGACATCAGCAAACAACTCTCCGTGTACGTCGGCCTGATCATCACCAACTGTATCCTGATGGGTCGTCTGGAAGCCTTCGCCATGGGTAACAAACCCTGGCCCTCGTTCCTGGACGGTATCGGCAACGGTCTGGGTTACGGTATGATCCTGCTGATCGTGGCCTTCTTCCGCGAACTGCTCGGTTCGGGTACCCTCTGGGGCTACCAGGTTATCCCGCAGTGGTGCTACGAACACGGCTACGTCAACAACGGTCTGATGATCCTGCCCCCGATGGCCCTGATCATTGTGGGTATCATCATCTGGATCCACCGCAGCCGCAACAAAGAACTGCAGGAGAAATAGCACCCACCCTATCAACATAGAGATCAATTATGGAAAACATACTGAACATCTTTGTCAAGTCGATCTTCATCGACAACATGGTCTTCGCCTTCTTCTTCGGGATGTGCTCCTACATCGCCGTGTCGAAGACCGTCAAGACCGCCATGGGTCTGGGGCTCGCCGTCATCTTCGTGATGACCGTCACCGTACCGGTCAACTACCTGCTCAACGAATACGTCCTCAAAGCCGGCGCCCTGAGTTGGGTATCCCCGTCGATGGCCGACGTGGACCTGAGCTTCCTCAGCCTGATCGTCTTCATCGCCGTGATCGCCTCGATCGTCCAACTGGTCGAAATGGTCGTTGAGAAATTCGCCCCCAGCCTCTACAGTTCGCTGGGTATCTTCCTGCCGCTGATCGCCGTGAACTGCGCCATCATGGGTGGTTCGCTCTTCATGCAGGAACGTGCCTACGCCAACATCGGCGAAGCTACCGCCTTCGCCCTGGGCTCGGGTATCGGCTGGTGGCTCGCCATCATCGGCATGGCCGCCATCCGCGAAAAACTCACCTACTCCAACATTCCCAAACCCCTCAAAGGAGTGGGCATCACGTTCATTATTACCGGCCTGATGGGGATCGCCTTCATGATCTTCCTCGGTATCCAACTCTAACGCATTACAGACAGACACGATGATATCATCAACCATTCTTTCAGCAGCAGCCGCGAATCTGACGCCCACGCTCGTCGCGGCCATCATCGCCTTCGTGGTGATCACGCTGATCCTGGTGGCCGTGCTGCTCTTCGCCAAGAAGAAACTCACCCCCTCAGGCAACGTGACCATCACCATCAACGGCGAAAAAGAGATCACCGCCCCGACCGGATCGAGCCTGCTCTCGACCCTGAGCGAACAAGGTATCTACCTGCCCTCCGCCTGCGGTGGCGGTGGCTCGTGCGGGATGTGCAAATGCCAGGTGCTCGAAGGCGGCGGAGAGATCCTCCCCACCGAAGTCAACTTCTTCAGCCGTAAACAACAACAGGACCACTGGCGCCTCGGTTGCCAGGTCAAAGTCAAGAACGACCTGAAGATCCAGGTACCCGAATCGGTACTCGGCGTGAAGAAATGGGAATGCGAAGTGATTTCGAACCGCAACATCTCGACCTTCCTCAAAGAGTTCGTCGTGAAACTCCCCGAAGGCGAACAGCTCAAATTCCGCAGCGGCGGTTACATCCAGATCGACGTTCCGAAATACGACGAGATCAAATTCTCGGATATGGATGTCGATGAACAATACCGCGCCGACTGGGACAAATTCAAGATGTGGGATCTGGTGACCAAGAACCCCGAGCCGACCTTCCGTGCCTACTCCATGGCCAACCACCCGGCCGAAGGGAACATCATCATGCTCAACATCCGTATCGCCACTCCGCCCTTCGACAAGGTTAACGGCGGCTTCATGAAGGTGAACCCCGGTATCTGCTCGTCGTACATCTTCAGCCGCAAACCCGGCGACAAGGTGACCATCTCCGGTCCTTACGGCGAATTCTTCCTGCCGGACAACCTGCCCGACACCCAGGAACTGATCTTCATCGGCGGTGGTGCCGGTATGGCTCCGATGCGCAGCCACATCATGCACCTGTTCAAGACCGAAAAGACAAAACGTCCGGTATCGTTCTGGTACGGTGCCCGCGCCCTGAAGGAAGCTCCGTACATCCACGAGTTCCACGAAATCGAAGAGCAGTTCCCGAACTTCTCGTTCCACCTGGCTCTCGACCGTCCCGACCCGGATGCCGACGCAGCAGGCGTACCCTACAAAGCAGGCTTCGTACACAACGTGCTCTACGAAAACTACCTCAAGAACCACGAAGATCCCGAAGGCTGCATCTACCTGATGTGCGGACCGCCCATGATGATCTCCTCCGTAGTCAAAATGCTCGACTCGCTGGGAGTTCCGCCCGAAAACATCCTGTACGACAACTTCGGATCCTAATCGATCCCACATATTCTCCCGAATCAGAGAGAATTACACGAAAAAACGCTTCGGTTTCGAAGCGTTTTTTTTGTACATTTGTTTGTTAATTCACACCATAAATGATCGCCATGAAACGAGCCCTCTGCCCCATCCTGCTGAGCAGCCTGGTACCAACGCTGGCCGCAGCCCACTCCGCCAACAAAAACGACCGCCCGAACATCATTTACATTCTGGCGGACGACATGGGGTACGGCGACGTGTCAGCCCTCAATCGCGACTGCAAAGTCCAGACACGGCACATCGACAGCCTCGTCGCACAAGGGATCACCTTCAGCGATGCCCACACCTCGTCCGCCGTCTCGACCCCGTCGCGCTATTCGATCCTCACCGGCCGTTACAACTGGCGCTCACGGCTTCAGTCCGGCGTGGGATGGTCCTACACCCCCGCCCTGATTGAACCCGAACGGATGACCGTGGCCACCCTGCTCGGTTCTGCCGGCTACCACACCGCCTGCATCGGAAAGTGGCACCTCGGCCTCGGCTGGCAGTACCGTTCCGATTCCCCCAAAGAGGTTGACTTCACCCAACCGCTGACCGCCTGTCCGAACGATAACGGCTTCGAATACTCCTACATCATGCCCGCCTCGCTCGACATACCGCCCTACGTGTACATCGAGAACGGACGCATCACCGCCCCCGTCACCGACACCATCGACGGCCACAATGGCTATGCCTTCTGGCGGAAAGGCCCCATCGCGCAGGATTTCGACATCGCCAAGACCCTCGACCACTTTACCGACAAAGCCGTCGAATACATTCGCCAGCAGGCCGCCGGAAACGAACCCTTCTTCCTCTACTTCCCGCTGACCGCTCCCCACACCCCGATCATCCCCTCCGGCCGGTTTGCCGGTAAGAGCGGAATCGGCCCCTACGGCGACTTCCTGCTCCATGTGGACGATGTCGTGGGACGCGTCATGGAAGCCGTACGTGAAGCCGGCATCGAGGAAAACACCCTCATCGTTTTCACTGCCGACAACGGTTGCTCCCCGTCGGCCAACTACAAAAACCTCAAAGCCCACGGCCACAACCCCAGCTACATCTTCCGCGGCACGAAAGCCGACATTTACGACGGCGGCCACCGCGTTCCCTACATTATGCGCTATCCGGCGCTGATCGCCCCCGGCAGCCAAAGCAACGCCCCGGTGTGCCAAACCGGCCTGATGGCCACTTGTGCCGAACTGCTCGGCCTTCGTCTACCCGATGACGCCGGCGAGGACAGCTTCAGCCAACTCTCCATCCTGCGCGGCCGGGAACGTGCTTCCGACCGCAAGCACATGCTGATCCACCACTCGATCGAAGGCTTCTTCGCCATCCGTCAGGGCCAGTGGAAACTCTGCGTCTGCCCCGGATCGGGCGGTTGGAGCGCGCCGGTTCCCGGAGCCGAAGCCGCCGATGCCCCCCGGATGCAGCTCTTCGACATGGCTGCCACCCCGGGCGAACCAGCCGAAGCGAACCGCTACACCCCCGGCCAGAAACAGAGCAGCCGCATGCTTCGCGAGCTCGAAAAAGCCATCCAGCGCGGCCGCACCACCCCCGGCAAACCGCAGTCGAACGACGTTCCTGTGGTACTGTACAAATAGCCCGGCCCTCCGAGTCCAGAAAGAGCGCACAGAATTTGCGAGTGTCGGCGAAAAGCCGTATCTTAGTAGCTTAAAAAGCTAAGAAAGGAAACTCCAACAACCCATGGAAGAACAGCAAGCCAGAATCATCAAAATCAATATCGAGGAGGAGATGAAGAGCGCCTACATCGACTATTCGATGTCCGTGATCGTCTCTCGTGCCCTTCCCGACGTGCGCGACGGCCTCAAACCGGTCCATCGCCGCGTGCTCTACGGGATGAGCAACGAGCTCTCGCTCTACTCCGACAAGCCCTATAAAAAATCCGCCCGTATCGTCGGCGAAGTGCTCGGTAAATTCCACCCCCACGGCGACTTGTCCGTCTACGACGCCATGGTCCGCATGGCCCAGGAGTGGTCGATGCGCTATCCGCTGGTCGACGGACAGGGTAACTTCGGTAGCGTCGACGGCGACTCCCCCGCTGCCATGCGTTACACCGAAGCCCGCATGCAGAAGATCACCGACGAAGTGATGGCCGACATCGACAAAGAGACCGTCGATTTCACCCTCAACTTCGACGACACCATCTACGAACCCACCGTACTGCCCACCAAAATCCCGCTGCTGCTGGTCAACGGCAGTTCCGGTATCGCCGTGGGGATGGCCACCAACATGCCCCCCCACAACCTGAGCGACACCGTAGATGCCATCGACGCCTACATCGACAACCCCGACATCGAAATCTCGGAGCTCATCGACAAGATCAAAGCCCCCGACTTCCCCACCGGCGGTATCATCTACGGATACGAAGGAGTACGTCAGGCCTATGAAACCGGCCGCGGCCGCGTCGTGATCCGCTCCAAGACCGAAATCGAACACACCCCCTCGGGTCGCGAATGCATCGTCATTACCGAAATCCCCTACCAGGTCAACAAGGCCGAAATGATCCAAAAGATCGCCAGCCTCATCAACGAAAAGAAGATCGAAGGGATCTCGTACATCAACGACGAAAGCGACCGCAACGGGATGCGCATCGTGATTATCCTCAAACACGACGCCGTAGCCAGCGTGGTGCTCAACACCCTGTACAAATACACCCAGCTACAATCCACCTTCGCCGTCAACAACATCGCCCTGGTGGACGGCCGTCCGCGCTCGCTGAACCTCAAACAGCTCATCAAATACTTCGTCCGTCACCGCCACGACGTGATCGTGCGCCGCACGAAATACGACCTGCGCAAAGCCGAAGAACGTGCCCACATCCTCGAAGGGTTGCTCATCGCCCAGGACAACATCGACGAAGTGATCCGCATCATCCGCGCCGCCAAAAACGCCGACGAAGCCAAAGCAGGCCTCATCAGCCGCTTCAGCCTCAGCGACCTGCAGGCCCAGGCCATCGTCGACATGCGTCTGCGCGCCCTGACCGGACTCGAACACGAGAAACTCCAGGAAGAGTACGACGAGCTGCGTAAAATGATCGCCTACTACAACGAGTTGCTCGCCAGCGAACCCATGCAGATGCAGGTCATCAAGGACGAGCTCAACGAAGTCCGCGAGAAATACGGCGACAAACGCCGCACCGAAATCGTCCTCAGCGCCGAAGAGTTCAACCCCGAAGACTTCTACGCAGACGAAGAGGTCGTGATCACCATCTCCCACATGGGGTACATCAAGCGCACCCCCCTGACCGAATATCGGACCCAGTCGCGCGGCGGCGTGGGCTCGAAAGGCTCCGCCACCCGCGATGCCGATTTCATCGAGCACATGTACGTGACCACGATGCACAACACCATGCTCTTTTTCACAGAAAAAGGGCGGTGCTACTGGCTCAAGGTATACGAAATCCCCGAAGGAAGCCGTTCGTCTAAAGGGAGAGCCATACAGAACGTTATCCAGATCGAACCCGACGACAAGGTACGCGCCTACATCAACGTCCGTCGCCTGAACGATCCGGAATACGTCAACAACAACTACATCGTGATGTGTACCCGCGAAGGTATCATCAAGAAGACCCTGCTCGAAGCCTACTCCCGTCCGCGCCAGAACGGTGTGAACGCCATCACCATCAAGGAGGGTGACCAGCTGATCGACGCCGCCCTGACCAGCGGCAACGCCCAGATCGTGATCGCCGCCAAAGACGGTAAAGCCATCCGCTTCGAAGAGAACAAAGTACGCGCCATCGGTCGAACCGGCGCCGGCGTACGCGGCATCAGCCTCGACGAAGGCGACGAAGTAATCGGCATGCTGACCGTCGAACCCGGCCAGAAGCCCGAAATCCTGGTCGTATCCGAAAACGGCTACGGCAAACGCACCGACCTGGACGACTACCGCATCACCGGCCGCTCCGGTAAGGGTGTCAAGACCATCCAGATCACCGAAAAGACCGGTAAACTGATCTCGATCCAGGCCGTCAGCGACGAAAACGACCTGATGATTATCAACCGCTCGGGTCTGACGATCCGCACCCCCGTATCGGACATCCGCGTCACCGGCCGTGCCGCTCAGGGAGTCAAGATCATCAACCTCCGCGGTAACGACGCCATCGCCTCGGTGATCGCCGTACCCAAAAGCGACGACGAGACCCCGGCCGAGACCGAAGGGGAAGGCACCGCAGCTACCCCCGCCGAAGAGCCCGGCAACGAATAGAAACAACTAACAACCAACAGATACCATGAAAAAACTCTTTTTGATCCTTGCCGCAGCAGCCATCACGCTCAACGCAAGTTCCCAGACCAAAGAGCTGGACAACCTGAACAAACGGTTGACCAAAAGCGATGAAGCCATCGCCGATGCCAAGAAAGCCGGCCTGGCCGCTACTTGGATCGACCGTGCCGATGCACTTCTTGCCGCCTCGAACGCCTACACCAAAGAGCTGATCGCCGGTTTCTCGATCGAACAATCGCTGAACCTGATCGGCGAAGAGCCCAAGGAAGTTGTCGACATGGAAGTGGGAGGCAAACCCCACAAAAAATATGTTTTCGAAAACTACGACATCTATGTTGACGAAAACGGTTCGGTAGCCTTCTGGAACACCAAGAACGAATTCCGTCCGAACGCCCTCAACGGCGCCTTCGAAGCCCTCCAGAAAGCATACGAACTCGACCCGAGCACCTTCAGCAGCAAAGGTTACATCGTCGCCTCGAACGTGCTGAACCAGTTCAACACCAACGGGATGAACCTTTACAGCCTCGACCAGAAAGGTGCAGCCGCCGACATGTTCGTCAAAGCAGCCGAAACCAACCAGATGCTCGGAACCGTTGACTCCGTAATGATCTACTACGCCGGTGTTGCCTACAACGAAGCCGGCAACTACGACAAAGCCCTCGAATACCTGAACAAAGCCCGCGAAATCGGCTACGACCAGGAAGGTACCGTAGATTCCTACATCGCCTACATCCAGCAGCAACAGGGCAAAAACGAAGACGCTATCGCCACCCTCGAAGCAGCTACCCTGAAATATCCGGGCAGCAACCAGCTCATCACCCAACTGATCGACCTGTACGTTCAGACCAAACGCGATCCCGAGAAGGTAGTCGCCACGCTGGACAAAGCCAAAGCTCTCGATCCCAACAACGGTGCGCTTTACATGCTCGAAGGTACCCTGTGGGAACAAATGGGTAACTCTGAAAAAGCCGAAGCAGCCTTCCTCGAAGCAACCAAAGTAGATCCGAACAACTACATCGGTTATATGAACGCCGGTATCATGAAAGCCCGCAAAGGTGACGCCCTCGTTCAGGAAGCCCAGAAACTCGACATCAACGACGTCAAAGGCTACAACGCTCTGATCGACCAGGCCATCCCGTTCTACGACAGCGCCATCGAACTGCTCGAAAAAGCACACGAACTCAACCCGAAAGAGATCGGTGTAGTCGAAATGCTCAAAGGCCTCTACTATCAGAAACAGCAGGACGGCGGTCCCGAAATGGAAGCCAAATTCAAAGAATACAACGACCTGCTCAAACAGATGCAAGGCGAATAAGCGTCTCCTTTAGGAAATACAGACATTTGATTTAGAGAGTCGGGAACGGATGAACATCATCCGTTCCCGATTTTTTATACCATCCCGCGAGCTATTATCATTACACCCAATCCCCCATGAACCGCAATCCCATATAACTACTTTGCAATCCCCGAAAAAAACAAAGACCCTCAATCGAATACATGCCGTTTTTACCGCACCAATTCCCTGATTCCATTTTCCAGCCTTCGCAGTTTATCTCGCAAAATAACAATAACCACATCAAAATCAAATCTATTTATCTTATAAAATGATGCGAATTATTCGTATTAGCATAATTTTGTAAAGTACAGAGAGAGGCATGGTCACCGACCCTCTTTTCCACAAGTCATCCATCTGTTTAACCCATAAAACCAAGATTATGCAAAAGTATTTAACCCTGGTTTTCGTGCTTGTGCTCTGCTGCCATATGGCAGTCACTCCAAGTTCGGCACAAGTCGGATACCCCGATCGAGATTCACGTCAGGACGCACTGCCCGGATTCAGAAGTCCGCCAGCCGGTTATGGCGAAGTTCCCTTTTACTGGTGGATGGGCGACACCCTGACACGGGAACACCTCACCGCCCATCTGGACCTGCTGAAAGGACGCGGCATCAGCAGTCTGCAGGTAAACTACGCCCACAGCGACAAAGGCGGGAAGCTATGGGGACTGACCTATAAGTCGAAGCCCGAAATCTTCACCGACGAGTGGTGGGAACTGTTCGGATGGTTCATGCGCGAAGCCAGGAAACGCGGCATGACCGTCAGCCTGAGCGACTACACCTTAGGAGTGGGCCAGGAACAATACGTCGACCACATACTTGCCGACCATCCGGAAGTCACCGGATCCGAACTGCGATTTCTCAAACAGCGGGCCCAGGGTTCACTCCACTGGGAGCTACCGGCCGAACCGCTCACCGTACAGGCCTATCGGATAGACTCCGACAGTTCACTCATCGCCACATCGGTCATCGATCTTACCCCCCACTGCCAGGCCAAAACACTGAATTGGGACGTTCCCGAAGGCGACTGGATGATCACCGTCGTCTATGCGTCCCCCAAGATACCCTCCTATGACCCGATGCACCCTCAGTCCGGCCAGCTGTACATCCAATACTTCTTTCAGCAATTCGAAGACCGCTTTCCCGAAGACTCCAAAGGGGGTCTGAACTTTTTCTTTTCCGACGAATTGAACTTTCAACTGGGAAATCTGATCTGGAACTCCTACTTTCAGGAGGAATTCAAGAAACGCAAAGGATACGACATCGTTCCCCATTTGGCCGCTTTGTTTGTGGACCTCGGCGACAAGACTGCCAAATACCGGCTGGATTACAACGACGTGATGGTATCCCTGAGCGAAGAGAACTTTTTCGAACCCGTCTACCGCTGGCATGACGAACGTGGTCTGATCTACGGTTGCGACCACGGCGGTCGCGGACTGGACGTAGCCGAATTCGGCGACTACTTCCGCACCCAGCGCTGGAACCAGGGGCCCGGTTGCGACCAGCCAAAACTGGCAAAGGATATTATTAAGAACAAGGTAGCCTCTTCGATCGCCCACATGTACGAACGTCCGCGAGTCTGGCTGGAAGGATTCCACAGCAGCGGCTGGAGCACCTCGTCCGGTCAACTGCTGGACGCCATTTTCGCCAACTTCGTACAGGGACAGAACCTGCTGAGTCTGCACGGTCTCTACTACTCGACCCCCGGCGGATGGTGGGAATGGGCTCCGCCCTGCAACCACTTCCGGATGCCGTACTGGGCCGAGATGGACAAACTGCTGGCCTGCACCGAGCGACTGAGCTATCTGCTATCGCAAGGGTATCACCGTGCCGACGTAGCGATTCTCTACCCGGTGGAGCCCGTCATAGCCGGAGACGGCCGACACTCTGTTGACTGTGCATTCGCCATCGGTACCGAGCTTTACCATCAGGGGATCGACTTCGACTTCATGGACTACGAATCGCTGGCACGTGCCGAAATTGACGGCAACCACCTGAAAGTCTCGGGCGAGACCTTCCGTATCCTGATCATCCCGGCCATGGAGACCATGCGAAGCAGCTCCATCCAAAAAGCCCTCGATTTTCAGCAAGCAGGCGGGACAGTACTCTGCATCGACCGCCGCCCTGAAGCTACGGAAGCCGGGAAAGCCGATACCGCGATGCTCGAACGGATCGGCCACCTCACCATTACGCCCCGTTCGCGCGTGCTCAACGCCGTTGAACGTGCGACCGTTCGGGATTTCCGCATCGTATCGGGCACGATAGACGAGCCGAACGTCATGCACCGCAAGATCGGTCCGCGCGATGTTTACGCCGTTTATCACGTGGACAAAGATGCCCTATGTTACTTCCGCAGCACAGGCAGAGCCGAACTGTGGGACCCCTGGACCGGTGAAGTACGACCGCTCACCGTAAGCCGAACCGACTCCGCAGGCAGCTATCTGCGGATGCCGCTCGAAAAGACGGAAATTCAGCTGATTGTTTTCAATCCGGACCAGCCCGCCATCATCGGAGACAGCGCACCGTCCAAGACACTGACCGCCCTCCCGCTGACCGGTGTCTGGGAGACCGAATTGATTCCCGTACTGGACAACCGTTGGGGCGATTTTCACTGGCCCGCCACCGCAGAGAAGATCGGTGCAGAGATTCGTAAAATGGAGCACACCAACCATGTCAGTGCCGGTTGGCAAGGCACACTCTGCCAAACGCAAGGCTGGGAGATGCAGAGTCTGGGATTCGGAGACTACATGCTACAACTGGCGGCACTGCCTGAAGCCCTCGACACCGCCGAACTGCTGCAACACATCGATCGCCAGCCGTGGCAGCCATACGCTTTTTCGTGGCGCTGGGGTGTAGAGAACGACTACGGCCATCAGGGATACCACGGGTTGAAAAGCGAGATGTACGCCGACTTCATCCGCTTGGGGCAGATCAAGGACGAATTTACGGAGCTGAAGCGTGTCGCCGATCCGAAAGGGTCGCATTACTACCTGCTGACCGACGTTATCGCACCCGCAGCCGGAAGCTATGAGATGCTTTGCGGCACCACTCGCCCGACCGACCTTTGGATCAATGGGCAAAAGGTTCCGACCTTTTCCAACGGCAACCGCATCACGTTGCAAGCCGGCGCCAACCGCCTCCTGCTTCACTACGACGGAGCCTGCACCACCTACTTTCTGATCCGCGATCCGGCCCAAACGGGTCAGATCGTTTCGGAGACCCTTGCGGAACGCCCTCTTTCGATGCCGTGGAACGGCGACCTGTCGCTGCTACCTTTCGTATCGCCCTCCCACACCGCCAAGCAGTACTTCCGTTTTCTCTCCGCTCCAGGCCTCGAAGCGCTCGATTTTTCAGCCTACGCCTCGCAAATCCAGGTCTGGATCGACGGTGAACCCGCCCACATAACTCGTGGAGCGATGCGCCCCGACAGTCTGGTATCCTACCGGGTCGAAACGCCTCGCAGGGAGAACCCTGCACTGGTAGCCATCGAACTGGAAAGCCCCTATCCCGGCGGCGCAGTCTTCCCCTATCCGATCCGTCAACAATGCGGTCGCGGCAAGTTGGAGCCGGGCGACTGGAGCCGGCAGCCGGGGCTGAACTGCTACTCCGGCGGCATGTGGTACCGCCAAGAGATCGACCTCGACGAGACGACCTGTCGGCAAGTCGTTGCACTTGATCTGGGCGAAGTGGTTTCGACCGCCGAAGTGTTTGTCAACGGTCAGTCGGCAGGGCTGCGCATGGCCGCCCCGTGGAAGTTCGACCTCACCGGACTGCTGAAACCCGGCAAAAATCGACTGGAAATCCGGGTCTATAATACCGCAGCGACCCACTACATCTCCATACCGACCATGTATCGCGGCGACATCACTTCCGGTCTGTTGAAAACTCCCAGTTTACTTCTGCAAGAAGAGTAGACCGTTTAAACGCCAGCCGATCCGATCGGCCCGTTCGCCATACTGCTGCCGGACGCTCCGGACCGCCTTGTCCCGTTTTCCGGGAGACCCGACTGCGGCCCGACCGAGAAGTCCGACAGCAGTATGCTTTTCTTGCGGACATACCCCACACCGCCACCAATACCCCGCCGACCAGGTGTCCAAGGGAGCGCCACGCCGAAAAACTCCCGGACGACATGCAGAAAATTCAGCCGTTCTCCGTACCTTTGTGAAATTTACAACCCCGGGATTCCGTTTATAGAAGGATACCGATACCACCGAACATGGAAGAAAAAGAGATCATTGCCAACGCCGCCCAAGGCGACTACAAATACGGCTTCACCTCCGACATCGACACCGAGACCATCGGCAAAGGACTCAGCGAGGAGATCATCCGTAAAATCTCCGCCCTGAAAGGAGAGCCCGACTGGCTGCTCGAGTTCCGCCTCAAGGCCTACCGGAAATGGCAAACGATGACCATGCCCGACTGGGCCCATCTGGATATTCCGCCCATCGACTACCAGGACATCATCTACTACGCCGCCCCGCGCAAGGATAAAAAACTCAAAAGCAGCATGGACGAAGTCGACCCCGAGTTGCGAGCCACCTTCGAGAAGCTCGGCATTCCGCTCGACGAGCAGAAAGTACTCGCCGGAGTAGCCGTCGATGCCGTCATCGACTCCGTGTCCGTGAAGACCACCTTTCAAAGCACCCTCGCCGAGAAAGGAATCATCTTCTGCTCCTTTTCCGAGGCCGTGAAGAGCTATCCCGACCTGGTACGCAAATACATGGGCACCGTCGTTCCCTACACCGACAACTTCTTTGCAGCACTGAACTCCGCCGTCTTTTCCGACGGGTCGTTCTGCTATATTCCCAAAGGCGTTCGCTGTCCGATGGAGCTGTCGACCTACTTTCGGATCAACGCTGCCGGCACCGGACAGTTCGAACGGACCCTGATCGTCGCCGACGAAGGAGCCTACGTCAGCTACCTCGAAGGGTGTACGGCCCCCATCCGCGACGAGAACCAGCTCCATGCCGCCATCGTCGAGATCGTGGTCGAACGCGACGCCGAAGTGAAATACTCCACCGTCCAGAACTGGTACCCCGGCGACAAGGACGGCAAGGGAGGCGTCTTCAACTTCGTGACCAAACGCAGCATCTGCCGCGGCGATAACGCCAAGATCAGCTGGACCCAGGTCGAAACCGGTTCGGCCATCACCTGGAAATACCCCTCCTGCATCCTGGCCGGCGACAACAGCGTCGGCGAGTTCTACTCCGTGGCCCTGACCGGCAACCGCCAGCAGGCCGACACCGGGACCAAGATGATCCACCTGGGGCGCAACAGCCGCAGCCGCATCGTCAGCAAAGGGATTTCCACCGGCTACTCGCAGAACTCCTACCGCGGTCTGGTTCGCGTGGCCAAGAATGCCACCGGCTGCCGCAACTACTCGCAGTGCGACTCGCTGCTGATCGGCGACAAATGCGGCGCCCACACCTTCCCGTACATCGAATGCGGCAACACGTCGAGCACCGTCGAACACGAAGCCACCACCTCGAAAATCAGCGAAGACCAGCTCTTCTACTGCAACCAGCGCGGCATTTCGACCGAAGAGGCCGTCGGGCTGATTGTCAACGGCTACGCCAAGGAGGTGCTGAACCAACTCCCCATGGAGTTCGCCGTCGAAGCCCAGAAACTCCTCTCGCTCTCGCTCGAAGGGAGCGTGGGATAGCCGCCGGGAACCCCGCGCACCACAGCCCCCTACCTGCTTAACCACCACAAACAGACACGACAGAACATTATGAGCCAAAATATCATAGAGATCAAGAACCTGCGCGCCACCGTCGCCGAAGAAGGAAAAGAGATACTGAAAGGGATCAACCTGAGCGTCAACGCCGGCGAAGTGCACGCCATCATGGGCCCCAACGGCTCCGGCAAATCGACCCTCGCCTCGGTGCTGGCCGGCAACGAACGCTTTGCCGTCACGGGCGGCGAAGTCACCTACCTCGGTCAGGACCTGCTGAAGATGAGCATCGAAGAGCGAGCCGCCCGCGGTCTGTTCCTCGGCTTCCAGTACCCGGTCGAAATTCCCGGCGTCTCGATGGCCAACTTCCTGCGCCTGGCCATGAACCAGCAGCGCGCCTTCCGCGGCGAAGAGCCCATCTCGTCCGGCGATTTTCTGCGTCTGATGCGTCAGAAAAGCGAGATCGTCGAACTCGGCGACCGGCTGATGAACCGCTCCGTGAACGAAGGCTTCTCGGGCGGCGAGAAGAAACGTAACGAGATCTTCCAGATGGCCATGCTCGAACCCCGTCTGGCCGTGCTCGACGAAACCGACAGCGGCCTCGACATCGACGCCCTGCGCGTGGTGGCCACCGGTGTGGCCCGCCTCAAACGCCCCGACAACGCCACTATCGTCATCACCCACTACCAGCGCCTGCTGGACTACATCGTCCCCGACGTGGTACACGTGCTCTACCACGGACGCATCATCTACTCCGCCGGCAAGGAGCTGGCCAAAGAACTCGAAGAACGCGGCTACGACTGGCTCATCCGCGAATACGGAAACAACGAGGAGTAAGCGCCATGGACAGAATACAGAAAGAACGCTACCGCTACACGCCGAAGAGCCGCCTCGACGCCCTTCTGGACAACGCCTCCTCCGTCCCCGGCACCACGGCACTGGCCGAGATCGACATCGAAGCCGACAACACCCTGTGCCACAAGAGCGCCGCAACGGCCGCCGACGCGACCGACCTGATCGCTCAGGCCGACGCGACCACCCACGCCGAGATTCTCAGCGACCCGCTGGTGAGCGACAACCTCGCCGCCGGCGACCATCAGATACAGGGCGTCCAGATCGACATTCCCGACCGGTTCCAGACCGACGGCATTCTCTACATTCACCTGCGGTATCCCGAAACCGGCACAGCCAGCATCAAATACCGCCAGCGCCACACCATCCGCGTGGGGCGCAACGCCAACGTTCGCGTAGCCATCTACCACCATCCCGCCGCACGGCCCGAACAGACAACCGTCAACGCACTGTTGCTGGTCGACACTGCCCCCGGTGCCCGGATCGAGATCGTCGAAGTGGCCGAGACCCGTGCCAACTACCTCAGCACGACACTCATCCGGCAGCGCCGCGACTCGTACGTCAAGTCGACCACCATCGACCTCGACAACACCCTGATGCGTCGCAACCAGTTCATCTGCCTGGCCGAGGCCGGAGCCGAGTGTCAGCTCGAAGGGACCTACATCACCGACGGAGAACAGCACTGCGACAACTACATCCGGATGCACCACGCCGTGCCGAACTGTACCAGCAACCAACTCTTCAAAGGGGTTGCCGAAGATCGTTCGCACGCCGCCTTCACCGGTCATGTCTACGTAGCCCCCGGCGCGCAGCAGACCGTCGCCCTGCAGGAGAACCACAACATCGTCATGGGCGACGAAGCCCGGATTGACACCCGTCCGCAACTGGAGATCTACGCCGACGACGTGAAGTGTAACCACGGCGCCACCATCGGTCGTCTCGACCCCGAAGCCATCTACTACATGCGTCAGCGAGGCATCAGCCTCGACGCCGCCCAACGGCTCCAGATCGAAGGTTTCATCGACGAAATCATCGACCACAGCCACATCGAAGAACTGAGCCACCTGCTCCACGAAAAAGTATCGAAACGGCTCCAGACCCTCTGATCCGCCCTCGTCCTATGAAAACCCTCGCAGAGATACGCTCCGATTTTCCGATCCTCACGGCCACCGTCAACGGCAAGCCCCTGGTCTATCTGGATAACGCAGCCACGGCCCAGAAGCCCGAATGCGTGATCCGCACCGTCGATGAGCTCCACCGCACGCTGAATGCCAACATCCACCGCGGCATTCACTACATGGCCGAAGAGACCACCACCCGATACGAACAGGCCCGTGAACGGGTACGGGCACTGTTGAACGCCGCCTCGACCCGCGAAATCGTCTTCACCAGCGGCGCCACACAGTCCATCAACCTGGTGGCCGCCACGTTCGGCGAAAAATACATCCACGCCGGTGACAACATCCTGCTCACCGAGCTGGAACACCACTCCAACATCGTGCCGTGGCAACTCGTCGCCCAGCGCAAAGGAGCCGAGATCCGCGTCCTGCCGTTCGACGACAACGGCGCTCTGCGGCTCGACCTGCTCCCCACGCTGATCGACTCCCGCACCCGCATCGTCGCCGTCAGCCAGGCCTCGAACGTGCTCGGTACAGTACCCGACCTGCCCCGCATCATCGACGCCGCCCATGCCCACGACATTCCGGTGTTGGTGGACGGCTGTCAGGGCATCGTCCACCAACAGACCGACGTGCAGGCACTGGATTGCGACTTTTACGCCTTCTCCGGGCATAAGATCTACGGTCCCACCGGCATCGGCGTACTCTACGGCAAAGAGCGGTGGTTCGAAGCGCTCCCCCCCTACATGGGCGGCGGCGACATGGTCGGCACCGTCACCCTGCCCCAGGGTACCACCTACGCCGAGCTTCCGCTGAAGTTCGAAGCCGGCACCTCGAACTACATCGGCGCCATCGGACTCGGCACCGCCATCGACTACTACAACAGCATCGGCCAGCAGTGGATCCACGACCACGAAACCGCTCTGCTGCAACAGGCTACCGCCCGGCTGAGCGAAGCCGTCGACGGCATCCGCATCTATGGCGAGACGCCCGGCAAGAGCCCCATCGTATCGTTCACGGTCGACGGCACCCACCCGGCCGACATCGGTATGATTGTCGACAAGCTCGGCGTGGCCGTCCGCACCGGCACCCACTGCGCCGAACCGGTCATGACCCACTACGGGCTGACCGCCATGTGCCGCCTCTCGATCGGCCTCTACAACACCGAAGAGGAGATCGAGACCGCCGTAGCCGCCATCCGGCGTGCCGCCGACATGCTCCGATAGCCCCCTGCCCGCCGCATTTGCCAAGGCGTACTGAACCATGCACACAGCGGCAGGAACGGCATCCTGCGACATCTCCCGCACAGTAACCGCCCCGGTCCTTCGGCGAGCAACACTTCGGGAGGAGCCGCGCCCGCCGCACGTTACGCCCCCCCTCCCGGTCGGACAGCAATCCGCACAAACGGACCTCCGCACCGGCCAAACCGTACCACCAAACCACGAAAAAGCCATGTTTATCGTCATCGAAGGGCTCGACGGAGCCGGCAAATCCACCCAGGTAGCACGCATGCGCCAACTGTTCGAAGAGCGCTACGGAAAACAGGTCGAATACCTCCACTTTCCGCGTTTCGACGCCCCGGTCTACGGCGATCTGGTCGCCCGATTCCTGCGCGGCGAGCTCGGTGCACTGGATCAGGTGAACCCTTATCTGGTGGCTCTGATCTACGCCGGCGACCGGCAGCAAGCCGCCCCGATGATCCGCAACTGGCTGGCCGACGGGAAGGTCGTCATCGTGGACCGGTACGTCTACTCCAACATCGCCTACCAGTGTGCGAAGTTCTCCCCCGACTCCGGCGAACGCGCCGCCCTGCGTCAGTGGATCCTCGATCTCGAATACCGCCACAACGACATCCCGCGGCCCGATCTGTCGCTCTTTCTCGACGTACCCTTCGACTTCACCCGGAGGAAACTCACCGAGCAACGCGAAGGCGACGACCGCAGCTACCTTCAGGGCAAGACCGACATCCACGAAGCCTCTCTCACCCTGCAACAGAACGTACGCGAAGTCTACCTCTCGTGTGCGCAGGACGATCCCGACTTCCACGTCATCGACTGCGGCGACCCCGAAACCGGCGCCATGCTCAGCCCCGACACGATATTCAACAAGATAGCCGATGAAATCAATCGATACCTTTAAAGAACACCACCCGCACGCTGCACGCCTGCTCGGCGGCCCGGCCGTCGCCGTCTCGCGCTACCTGTTGGCGGCGCTGTTCATCTTCTCCGGCGCATCGAAAGCCATCGACCCCTTCGGACTCTCTGTCAAACTGGGCGAATACCTCTCCGCCTTCGGTCTCGACGCCCTCCAGGTGCTGGCAGGCGTGGGCTCCATCCTGCTGCCCACGTTCGAGATGATGGTCGGTCTGATGCTGCTCGGCGGTCTTTCGCGACGCGTCACCTCGTGGCTCACGTTCCTCAGCATGAGCTTTTTCACGCTGCTGACCCTTTGGCTGGCCATCTCCAACCCCGTCAGCGACTGCGGCTGCTTCGGAGACCTGATCCACCTGACCAATTGGGAAACCTTCTTTAAAAACCTGATTTTCTGGCCCCTGTCGGCACTGCTGTTCGTGACGCGCAACAGCCAGCGCCAGTTCAACCCCTCGCCGCTGCGCAGCATCGTCACGTACGCCGTACTGCTCGCCGCCAGCCTCGGCCTGACCCTATACTGCAACAGCACGCTGCCGCCCATCGACCCGACTCCGTTCCGGGTGGGCGTCAACATTCCGCACGCCATGACCGTGCACGAAAACGAAGCCCAAACCATCCTGGTCTACCGCGACAAGCAGGACGGCAGCCTCCACGACTTCAGCATCGAAGACACCACGTGGTACGACTCCTCGCGCTGGGAGTATGTCGATACGCGCACCGTCGGCCAAAGCACCGTGCCGGAGATCAAGGCCGTACCGATGTTCGACGGCAACATCGAACGGTCGGCCGAGATCCTGCAACGCAAAGGCTACACGCTGATCTTCGTGATCAACGACTACGACCCGACCTACGAGCCGCAGATGTTCGCCCTCTCGGCCTATATCCACGCATACAGCGGTCGTGCCGTTGCCCTGAGTGCCAACGACCTGCCCGCCTCGCTGGCCGAGAACGGTATCGAACCGATGGGCAGCGACTACACCATCCTGCACACCATGATCCAACACCGAAAGGGGGGTGCCCTGCTGCTCCACGATGGAACCATCCTGGGCAAATGGTCCATGAACCGTCTTCCCCGCTGGCAGGAGGACGACCACGACCCGCTGAACCACGTTCTGACCGCCGCGGGGGCGGCACACGAACAACTGCTGATCGCCCTGTTCCTGCTGGCCGTAGGAGTAATTGCCGTCTGCATCGTGCGTACTCCGGAGTGGCGTTAATTCAACCCCGACAAGCATAAGGAAAAAGAGAGACAAGACGGGCGCAGGAATATTGGGAAGTGTAAAAACTGAAAAAAGAATAACGGACAGCCTCGACAGATCCTTTTTCGGCGACCAGGATTCCATTCTGGTATTCATTTTCCTCAAAGAGTCAATACTTTTCGTCCCGTCCTTCCCTGCGAAGGTCGCGTCTTTCCGATCCGCCACACACCATCGGGATGGTCTCCGCCATCCCGATGTTTCATTTTGAGCGTTCAGACTACCGGTTTTCACTCCCTTATACATTCATAAGTTCCTCACGAAACCCGCAACCATCCCCCTCGCAGAATCGTCCCTCTCATCCATACGCAATTCACTCGCTACCCGCTTCACGGAAGCATAACCACACCTCCTCTCCGGAAACTTCGCAGGGGCATAAGATCGCATCAACGCCCCTGCCGCCATCAGCAAAGTCGACTTCCTTCTGCCACTCCCATTATCGATTCGAACACACAATTTTCCGCCTCCGGATACGTTCTCTCATACATCAACTCAGCAGTCCCCACAAGCTGAATCACCCCGGACTTACATTCGCATAAATTTTGCTAAATTTGTCCGTATTCACACATTTTCAAGAACCTACACCAAATGAATATCACCCCCGGCAACGTTATTCTGATTGGCTCCATATTACTATTTATCAGCATCTTAGTCGGCCAGCGGGCCTATAAGTTCGGCATTCCGGCCCTGGTCCTGTTTTTGGGCGTCGGGATGCTCGCCGGGACAGACGGAATCGGCGGCATCAACTTCAACAGCCCCAGCATCGCTCAATTCATTGGCGTAATCGCCCTGAACTTTATCCTCTTTTCCGGGGGTCTCGATACGGAATGGAAATCGGTCAAACCGGTCATGTGGCCCGGGGTAACACTCTCCACCCTCGGAGTGCTGCTGACGGCCATTGCCACCGGCCTCTTCGTACACTGGGTTGTTCCGGGATTCTCGCTCTTCGAAGGGTTGCTGTTGGGCTCGATCGTCTCCTCGACCGACGCCGCCGCCGTCTTCTCCATCCTACGTTCCAAGAGTCTGCGTCTGAAACATAACTTAAGGCCGATCCTCGAATTCGAAAGCGGTAGTAACGACCCGATGGCCTACCTGCTGACCATCACCTGTCTGAGCCTGGTGATCGACCCCACCACGTCGGTCCCCGAAGCCATCGTCAACTTCGTCACCCAAATCCTCGTCGGAGGCGCGGCCGGGATCCTGTTCGGCATCTCCATGGTGTGGATCGCCCGCCACGTCAAACTGGGCTACACCGGACTCTACTCCGTGATGATCATCGCCCTGATGTACTTCACCTATGCCGCCACCGACAAAATCGGAGGCAACGGTTTCCTGGCCGTCTATCTGGCTGCTCTGTGGTTCGGTAACCACAAGATTCCGCATCGCGCGTCGATTCTCAACTTCTTCGACGGTTTCGCTTGGCTCATGCAGATCATCCTCTTCCTCACGCTCGGCCTGCTGGTCTTCCCCAGTCAGATCGTACCCGTTATCGGCATCGGGATGCTCGTCTCGGCCTTTATGATTCTGGTGGCCCGACCACTCAGCGTCTTCCTCTCGCTGAGCCCGTTCAAGATGCCCATCCGCAGCAAACTCTTCGTCTCGTGGGTCGGCCTCCGCGGCGCCGTGCCGATCGTATTCGCCACCTACCCCCTGATTGCCGGGATCGACAAAGCCGGCATGATCTTTAACATCGTATTTTTCATCTCGCTGACCTCCATTCTGGTACAAGGGACCACCCTTCCTCTCTTCGCCAAATGGTTCCGCGTATCGGCCCCCGAAGAAAAGATGATCGGCCAAAAGCCCGAACTGGATCCCTCGGAAGTATCGAATCTGATCGAGATCGAAATCGCCGAAGGCAACGAGCATATCGGCCAGAGCGTCTCCGAGACCCGTTTCCCGGACGGCGCCCGCATCACGCTTCTGCTTCGCGGCGGCACCAACGTAGTGGTCACCGGCTCGACCCGTCTGGAGGCCGGCGACCGGCTGATTGTGGCCAGTCAGAACCGCTCAGACGCAGAACAGGTCTACGAAATGTTCACCTCCGGCAGCGGGGAGAAAAATTAACCCGATCAATATTCTCGGAATAGATTGGGTTCGTTCAAAAAAATGTTTACTTTTGTAGCTGTTTTTGAAACGCAAAAGACCCTAATAAAACATGAAAAGAGTTTTAGTTGCAACCAGCGGCGGTGACTGCCCCGGATTGAACGCAGTGATCCGCGGCGTCGTAAAGCGCGCAGCACAGGAAGGCGACTGGGAAGTGCTCGGTAGTATCCAAGCCTACAACGGTATCCTGTGGGAGCCCACCGAAGTAAAAGTCCTCGACGAAGCAGCCGTAGCCGGCATCCACTATCGAGGCGGTACGATTATAGAAACCACCAACAAAGGGGGCCCCTTCGCATGGCCCGTATACAACAAACACCTCGGCCAGTGGGAGTACGTCGATCGTTCGGACGAAATGATCCGCAAACTCCAATACATGGGTGTTGATGCAGTGATTTCGATCGGCGGCGACGGTTCGCAGCGCATCTCGCAGCAGCTCCAGAGCCAGGGTCTCGACATCGTCGGGGTACCGAAAACCATCGACAACGACCTCTCGGCCACCGACTTCACCTTCGGTTTCCAGACTGCCGTACAGATTGCGACCGACGCAGTCGACAAACTCGTCACCACTGCCGCATCACACAACCGTACCTTCATTCTGGAAGTGATGGGCCGCAACACCGGTTGGATCGCCCTGCACGCAGCTATCGCCGGTGGTGCCGACGTCTGCCTGATCCCCGAAATCCCCTACGACCTGAACGTCGTACTCGATAAGCTGAAAAAACGCTACAACTCGAAAGGTCGTGGTTCGGCCATCATCGTCGTAGCCGAAGGCGCCCGTCCCAAAGACGGTACCGTACACGCCGCAGCAGCTACCGAAGTTGGTTACGAAAACGTCCGTCTGGGCGGTATCGCCTACGACCTGAGCCGTCAGCTCAAAGCAGCCGGCTTCGAACCCGATATCCGTGAAACCGTTCTCGGCCACATCCAGCGCGGGGGCGTGCCCATCGCCTACGACCGTGTACTGGCTACCCAGTTCGGTGTCAAAGCCTTCGAATATGTCCTCGAAGGTAAATTCGGCCACATGGTATCGTATCGTCACCCCGACATCATCGCCGTACCGTTCGAAGAAGCCGTCGGACAGTGCAACTACGTACGTCCCGACAGCGACATCGTCAAATCGGCCCGCGGTTGCGGTATCAGCTTCGGCGACTAATACAACAGGTCCGGCCCCAACGGCAAGACCGACCCTATCGAGACCCGTCCCCCCGTTTTCGGAAGGACGGGTCTCGTTTTTGTTGGGGAATCCCCGG
This sequence comes from Millionella massiliensis, assembly GCF_900104655.1. GTDB lineage: Bacteria > Bacteroidota > Bacteroidia > Bacteroidales > Rikenellaceae > Rikenella > Rikenella massiliensis. The sequence goes on from NZ_FNWD01000002.1 coordinate 816,980, forward strand.
AAAAAACCTAAATTTGACCTTATGAAGAGAAACTATCGCCATGTACTGCTCCTGCTCGGTCTGCTCAGCCTGCTGCTGATCGGTCCCCGCAGCTACGCCCAGGAGATTCGAGAAAGCGAGCCCCTGCCCCCCTTCACCGCCCTGAACGTGGAAGGTCCCGTCAAGATCGAACTGATCCCCGCCGACGAGAACAAACTGCAACTGATGCTGTGGGATCTCGACGAACGCGAGATCCGCTGGCAGGTCAAAGACAACACCCTGTACCTCATCGCCCGCAAAGGCCTCGTCAACAAACGCGCCTACGCCGACGTCAAGCTCTACTACGCCACCCTGAACCACATCAACATCAGCGGTGGAGAAGTCATCACCCAAGAACCCATCCAGTGTCCCCACCTGACCCTGACGGCCGAAAGTTCCATCGGAAAGATGGATCTGATCACCGAATGCAAGGAAATCACCATCCTCACCAGCGGCGACAACACCGTCAAGGTACGCGGCACCACCGAACAAGCCTCCTACCAGGCCAAACTCGGCAGCCGCATCCAATGCCTCGAGTTGAGCGCCCAGAACGTCCTCGCCACCGCCTCCGGCAAAGCTGAAATCCAACTACAGGTGAGCGACCAGCTCGACGCCCGCTCTGTCACCGGCGCCAACATCTTTTTCCGCGGCGACCCCGTCACCCTGAACATCAAGAAATCCACCCTCGGCGGCGTCGAATCGGTCAACAACCTCTAACCGCGCCGCGCCCATGCTCGTCAAGACCTACTGCAGCACCGTCGAAGGGATCGACGCACGGACCATCACCGTCGAAGTCAACCTCTCGCCCGGCATCCGTTTTCTGGTAGTCGGTCTGCCCGACAATGCCGTACGCGAAAGCCAGCAACGCATCACCGCCGCCTTCGCCAACAATCGGCTCCGCATGCCCGGATTCAACATCCTAGTGAATCTGGCCCCCGCCGACCTGCGAAAAGCAGGCTCGCACTACGACCTGCCGATCGCCATCGGCATACTCGCCGCCTCGCAACAGGTCGCCGCAGAGCCCCTTGCCCGATACATCCTCATCGGCGAACTCTCCTTGGACGGTACCCTGCTGCCCGTCAAAGGCGCCCTGCCGATCGCCATCCAGGCCTGGAAAGAGGGATTCGAAGGGATCATCCTTCCCGCCGCCAATGCCCCCGAAGCCGCCGTGGTACAGAACCTCAAAGTCTACGGAGTCGAAAATCTGATGCAGGTCATCGGGCTACTGAACGGCGAATCGGAGATCGCCCCCACCGTGATCGACACCCGCGCCGAATACTTCTCGCGCCTCGACCATTTCGACCTCGACTTCCGCGACGTAAAGGGTCAGGCCGACGTCAAACGCGCCCTGGAGATCGCCGCAGCCGGCGGCCACAACGTACTGATGATCGGCCCTCCCGGAGCCGGAAAGAGCATGCTCGCCAAGCGTATGCCCACCATCATGCCCCCGATGACCCTCTCCGAGGCCCTCGAAACCACCAAGATACACTCCGTAGCCGGCAAATTGCACGACAACGTCGGTCTGCTCACCGCCCGCCCCTTCCGCGCGCCGCACCACATCACCTCCGAAGTGGCGCTGGTCGGCGGAAGCATTCCCCCACAGCCCGGCGAGATCTCGCTGGCCCACAACGGCATCCTGTTTCTGGACGAGCTGCCCGAGTTCAACCGACGCACCCTCGAAGTGCTACGCCAGCCGCTCGACGAGAAACGGATCACCATCTCCCGGGCCAAATACAGCGTCGACTACCCGGCCAATTTCATGCTGATCGCCGCCATGAACCCCTGCCCGTGCGGCTACCGGACCCATCCCGAAAAGGTTTGCACCTGCACCCCCGCGGCCCAGGCGCGCTACATGAATAAAATATCCGGCCCGCTGATGGATCGGATCGACCTCCAGATCGAAGTGATCCCCGTGGCCGTCGAGAGCATGACCGGCCGCCGTGAGGGGGAGAGCAGCGCCGAGATCCGCCAACGCGTGATCGCCGCCCGCGAGCGTCAGACCCGGCGTCTGCAACGCGACGGGTACACTCAGACCCACAACAACGCCATGCTGACCCCCGAACAGATGGAACGCTACTGCCAGCTCGACGACGAGAGCATCGGCCTGATCCGGGAAGCCATGACCACCATGGGCCTGTCGGGCCGCGCCTACGACCGTATTCTGAAGGTCGCCCGCACCATCGCCGATCTGGCCGGTTCGGACAACATCCGGATCGACCACGTTGCCGAAGCCATCCAGTACCGCAGCCTCGACTGCAACCACCTCGCCGGCAACCAGTAAATCTCCCCGTATCTCTCCACGCCCCCACCGCATGGCACGTTTCACCCGGTCCAATACCCCGCTGCTCGAGCCGACACTCGCCTTCGCGGCCGGTATTTTGGCCTTCGCCCTGCCCGACCGGGCCGATCACATCGTGCTGCCCTTCCTGGTTTTCGGCATCGTGCTGGCGGTTCTGCTACCAGTCAAACTGTGGTTCGCACCCCGAATCGCCTCCTGGGGGCGGATGGTAGCATGGAGCCTCTTTTTCTGGACCGGCACGGCACTGGCGGCTCTCCACCGCGTCGATCCGGAGCCCACGCTCCGTCACCACGGCGAGCGGCTGACCTTCATCGGACGCATCGAGAGCGTTCCCGAAGCACGTGGCCGCTGGTACCGCAGCGACGCGACCCTCTTCTGCTATGCCGACAGTACGACCCAAGCGTGGCAACCGCTCGAAAGCCGCATCCGCCTCTACATCGACACCACGTCGCGCAATCCCCGTCTCCGCATCGGCGACGTGCTCCGTTTCCGGGGACGGATCTACGCTTCAGACTCCTCCGGCTACGACCTTTACATGCGCCGAACGCGCGGATTTACGGCCCGCTGTTTCGCCTGGACGGCCGTGCGCATCGGCACCGACACCACCCTCACGACCCGTATCGAACAACTCCGCCACCAGTGGGGCAGCCGGCTGCTCGCCCGCGACACGCTGTACCGCGACGATGCCGGCCCCATTCTGCAGGCGCTGGCCGTGGGCGACCAGTCGGACATCACCCCCGAACTGCGCGACAGCTATTCGCGCACCGGCGTGGCCCACCTACTCTCCGTTTCGGGGCTGCACGTGGGGATCGTCTTTCTGATACTGAATCTGATGTTCGGATGGATACGACTCTTCCGACACGGAACCGTCGTATTGGGAATCGTGGTGATCCTGTGCCTCGTCTGCTACGCCGCCCTGACCGGACTCTCGCCCTCGGTCATCCGCGCCGTGACGATGTTCTCGCTGCTGCAGATCGGACTGATGCTCTCACGCTACACCAACAGCCTCAACACCCTCTGCGCCGCCGCCCTGCTCCTGCTGATCTGGAACCCATACAACCTCTACCACATCGGTTTCCAACTCTCGTTCGCCGCCATGGTCGGCATCATCACCCTCTACCAACCCATCGCCCGCCTCTGGATGCCCCGCCACGTGCTGCTGCGCTGGTTGTGGTCGCTCAGTCTGGTCGGCATCACGGCACAAATCGGCACCTTCCCGCTGGTCATGTACCACTTCGGGCAGTTGCAGCTCGCCGGACTGTTGCTCAACCCGCTGATCTGGTTCACCGTGCCGGTCATTATCGGCGGGTCGCTGCTCTACCTGGCCGGCGGCTGGGAATGGGTCCTCGCGCTGACCCGCACCGTTGCCGAATGGCAGAACTCGGCCATCACCTGGATGGCCGGCCACTCATGGGTAGCCGTCACCGGTATCCGGCTCGAAGCGTGGCTATGCGCCGCCATGTATCTCGTGATTTTAATCCTGATTGTGTGGGTCAACCGACGCAGCAACCTCAAGACACGCTCCTACCTGCTCCGCTCGGTCGATGCGGCCGATCTGCGGGCCGCGAAGTGACGCGAATCGCCCCACACGTTATCCAACGCCACGTCGAATCCCCGCAGGTCCATATCCTGCAACGGTTTGTTGTCGTAGAGTTTATAGTTTCCCCGGACCACGGCCGGCGTCAGGTTCGGCATCATCACATTGGCACCGGCCGCAATTCCCAGCTCCCGTCCCTGCGGATGGAGGGCATGGAGGGCCGTTGTCGAAGCGATATTGATGTCGGGCATCAACAGCCGCAGCAGCGCTATCATCCTCAGTGCCAACTGCAAACGTTCCTCCCGCGAAAATGCGCTCGGCACCTCGGCCAACGGCGTACCGGGGAACTCGATGTAGGGCCCCATGCCGCACATGTCGATATCCAACGACCGGAAAAAGAGCAGATCGTCGGCCAGATCGGCAATCTGCTGGTACGGCAGGCCGATCATCACCCCCGTCCCCACCTGGTAGCCCTCGTCCCGCAACGCGCGCAACGCCTCCAGCCGCCTGTCGTAGCTATGGTCGGCCGGATGGATCCGACCATACAGCTCCGGCGACGAGGCCTCGATCCGCAGCAGGTAACGGTGTGCTCCGACCGCAAACCACCGTCGGTAGGTCTCACGGCTCTGCTCGCCGAGCGAAAGGGTAATGCCCAGCTCGCCGTTCGATTCGCTTTTGATCCGTCCGACCAGCCGTTCGATCCGCTCGACGAACTCCCGGTCGGTTCGTTCGCCGGCCTGAATCACCACCGACCCGTAACCCGACCGCCACGCGTACTCGGCCGCCGCCATCACCTGTTCGTCAGTGAGTTCGTACCGCTCGACGGCGCTGTTCCCGCTCCGAATGCCGCAATAGAGACAGTTCTTGCGACAGCGATTCGACAGCTCGATCAGCCCGCGCAGATAGACCTTCGGCCCGACGGTCCGATTCCGCAGCTCCACAGCCTCGTCATACAGTTCGCGGTCATCCGCCAGATCGCCCAGCGGAGCCCCCAGTCTTTCGATCAATTCGTTACGTGTCATCATAAAACCACTTCATCGACGGCTCCGGCAATCTTGCGACTATCTTCCAACGCCTGCCGAAAGCGAAGGTTGGTCAGGCTGTCCATCCCGATCTCCGGGCCGGAAACATAGGCGGGCACGACATAGTAACGCCTGCGCCCCCGCTCGAACGGCAGCCACACCCAGTGGGGCAGGCTCTCGATCACGGGGGGGTGCGAAAACGAAAGCGTCACACGGACATTCAACCCGCCCTCCTGGTACCGTTTTCGCTGATTGGAGACGAAGTTGCCGAGCGACCACACCACCCGCTGCGCCGTATCGATCGGCTGCGCCACATGGGGGTGCGAACCGATCACCGCATCGACCCCCTGCCGCTGGCACCATGCCGCCAGTTGCCGCTGTGCCCCGTTGGGCCGAAGCTGATACTCTTCGCCCCAATGCACGAACAGCAGGATATGCGTGGCCGAATCGCGCCGGGCAAGCCGGATCTCCTCCGCCATACGCAGCGTGTCGATCCGGTTGACGGCCGCTCCCCGCGGCACGGGGATGCCGTTCGTTCCGTAAGTGGCATTGAGCAGCGCCACCCGATAACCGTTTTTCTCCAGCATCAGCGGCGCACGAAGCGTCAGGGTATCGTCATACACCCCGGTGCGAAGCATGCCGAGCGAATCAACAGTACGAACGGTGGTTCGAATGCCCTTCAGCCCCCGGTCGCAACAGTGGTTGTTGGCCAAAGCCGCCACATCAACGCCCGACCGCTGCAACGCCACGGCCAGTGCCTTGGGCGATGCAAAGCAGGGATAGCCGCTATAAGGCCCGGTCTCAGCCAATGTGGTTTCGAGATTGACCACGGCAAAATCGGCACGTTCCCAAAAAGGGCGGATATACCGGAAACAGGGTTCATAATCGTAGGTACCATCCTCCTGCCGTGCCGCCTCGACCTGCGGCAGATGCTGCATGACGTCGCCCGAAAAGACCAGCGTCAACTCCGGCCGTTCGACCACCGAGTCCAGCGCGGCAGCGGCCCCGATGTCGGGCACGTTCTGGGGTGCCCGGGCACATGACAGGCAAACAATGGCCCACAATATGATTCCTGCATTCTTCATGATATAGATTATATAGGATAAAGATAATGAAAACTCCGGATTCATGCTTATACACGGCCACTCCGCTGCCCGATAAACTCAAAAATGACACCCGGAGGGCCTCATCGAAGCCATGCGCCATTCAGCCCCCCTCCATACTTGAGATATTCCGTTACCCAGCCCACACACAAACGATCCGGCATTTGGTCGGCAGTATAGATACTTCTTTTTCAGTTCCATGTACTCATCTGAATAGAAGAGCGGGACAGATACAATCTATCCCGCTCTTTTCCACTGAAAATTTCGATCCATTCGACAGGGCCGGGGCTATTTCATGTCCCATACCTCCGCTTGTGAGACCCGACTACACCACCCTACCGGAAACAGCTCTCGGCCGGAGCAGGCCCCATCTCGAGCACCAGTTCACCGCCCGCCGTGACCGACCGGAACGGAATTCGCGGTTCCCGCAGCGGCTTTCCGTTCAGCAGGGCACGCTGGATATAGACATTCCCGGCACTGTTGTTTTCGGTACGAATCGTAAAGGTCCGCCCCGAATAGTAGTTCGGATCGAGCCGGATCGTGATGCGATCGAAGAGCGGACTCCCGATCTCCAGCATCGGGTCGGCCGAGCACCCGCCGTCCATTTCGAAAAATCCCATCGCACTCATGACGTACCACGCACTCATCTGCCCCTCGTCCTCGTCACCCTCCCAGCCGTGGTAAGGCGTCGAACCGTAGAAACTCTCCATGATGGCACGCGCCCACTTCTGGGCCAGCCACGGTTTACCCGAATAGTTGAACAGATAGGGGGTACACATATTCACCTCGTTCCCGTGGTTGATGTAGAACTCGCCCGACTGACCGCTCGTCCGGTCGAAGAGGTGAGCGGCGAAACGAAACTCGGCCGACTTTTCGAAACCCTCCTCCAGACGGCGGTTGAACTCATCCACACCGATCAGCCCCACCAGCCCCGGGATATCGTGAGGCACATACCACGAATACTGCCAACTGTTCCCCTCGATGAACCCGGCGTTCGAGAAACGGTCGAAATCGGTATCCCAGCCCCCCGTCGTATCGCGCCGCACGACATACCTGTACTCCGGGAGGAACACGTTCCGGTAGTTCATGGAGCGGGTTTCGAGCCGCTTGGCCTCCTTCCGGTCGCCCATCGCCCAGGCCATCTGCGCCACACACCAGTCATCGTAGGCATAATCCAGCGTTTTGGACACCACGCCGTATTCGCGCGGCATATACCCATACCGGTCGTACACGTCGAGCTGCGGATTGCCGGCAACGCCTCCACCCGGATGGTTGATGCCGGGTTCCGTCACCGTTTTGCGGATCGCCCGATAGATCTCCTCGCCATCCTTGCGGATTCCCTTCTGGTAGGCGGCCACCATCAGCGCCGTCTCGTGCGACCCCTCCATAATGCCGGAATACTCCAGCCCGGCCGGCCCCTTGCAAGTCCACCCCGTATGGCGGAACATCTCCAGCTGGGTCGTCACCCAGTTATCGACGATCTCCGGCGAGACGATCGACCACAGGCCGTTCAGGTTCCAATAGGAGTTCCAGAAAGCGTCCCCGCCGTACATCTTGCCCCGTTCGACCGTCCGGACGCGCTCCATGGCATCCACATACTGTCCGTTCACATCGCTCCAGGTCTGCTTGCCGGCATAAGCACGGTAGAGATTGGTGTAGAACTTCACCTTGTCGGTTTCGTCCGTTCCCTCGACCTCGACCCGTCCGAGCAGTTCGTTCCACTCGTCCCGCGTGTGAGCGGCCACCCGGTCGAAATCGTAGCCCAGCGGCCCCAGCTCCGTCTCCATATTGAGCCGAGCCTGCTCGATGCTCACCAGCGAAAGCCCCGTGCAGACGACAATCTGTTCGTCGGCTTCGGTTTCGTAGATGGCATACGCTCCGATGTCCCCCTCGCCCTGCAACTCGTCGATGTTTTCCGACACCCGACCCTCGTTCCAGCCGTTGAGCTGTTTGAACGGCTTGCTGAAACGGGCCACGAAGTGCAATTTATAGTGATTCCAGCCGCTCCAGGGGCCCGACTGACAATCGGCATACCCCTCGACCTCCGTCGGGCTGACCCGCACGATGCGGGCGTCCTGTACGCGGAAACCGTAGTCCCACTCGGTCGGGAAGAGCAGGTCCATCAGAATCCGCGACTCCCGTCTCTTCGGGAAGGTGTATCGCTGCACGCCGCAATGGGTCGTGGCAGTCATTTCGGCCCGTACCTGATGGTCGTAGAGGAAGACCGAGTAGTAACCCGGCGAGGCCTGTTCGCTCTCCTTCAGGATACGCGAATGGTAACCGGCATTGGCCCCCTGATAGGGCGAATCGGTCGAAGGGTTGCTCAGCGCCAGGTCGGCCGTCGTGGGCATCATCATCAGTCCGCCCATGGTCCAGGCATGGATGTGGCTGAATCCCGACACGTTGTTGATCGAATACTCGTAGCCGCCCATCCAGACATCGCCCTGGTTGTCGGGGCCGAGCTGCACCATTCCGAACGGAGCCTGTGCATAGGGTCCAAGCATCCAACGCGAGTTGGAGGTTCCGATAAACAGATCGACATAATCGACCGGCTGCCGTTCGGCCAGCGCCGTGGGGAGCCCCAACGCCACCGAGCCGAGCACCACACCGAGAGATTTCAAAAGTTTCATTCCGACAGTTTGTTTTGCGAGGTGTATCAGGGGGAGCCATCCCGTGACTGGTGCCCGGCGATGGCTCCCCACATTCAGTTTTTACAATGACCTAGCGCCAGTTGATTTCCAGCGTAATACTTCCATTGGCGGGAATCACAATCGCGTCGGGCGAAACCGTTTTGCGTTCGCCCTGACTGTCTTCGGTAACGGCCACCACTGACGCGGGTCGAACGGCCCCGAAGCGCAGTGCTACGGTTTCGTCACTCCCCGACTGCGACAGCAGCCGCACGAGCGAACGGTCGCGGTCGATCGTACGGTAGGTGGAGAGGAAGACCTCGTCCGCCCCCGACAGCGTGACAGGACGGGCTATTCCGGTGAAGTTCTCACCGACCGGTACGGCCACCAGCGGCCGGAAGCTCTCCATCCCGAACCGGTTGGCCGACGCCGCGTCGTACCCTCCGGCATGGGGCCGCACGCGATATTCGAAGGTGATCTTACCGCTTTGGCTCAGCGGGAAGTTGGTGTGCCAGTGGTTGTTCAGTGCCCAGGAATAGACGATCGACGAGGGGCGAAGCTGGCGGATCCACTCGGGCGACCCCGTGGCGCCCCCGATGATGTTGGCGGTCATGTCCCCGCTCTCGAAATTGACGGCGTTCAGCGGACACCAGGTCACCCCTTTGTCCGCACTGGAGATGTCGAGCCAGCGCTGCATGGCGATCCAGTTGCGGTTAGCAGCCTTGAGTTGATCCTTTTCGAGCTCCATGACACCCCACGGCACATTGACCCGTGTCACGCCCTGCGGCACGTCGAATGCGAACCCAAAGTGGATTCCCTCCTTGTCGAGCACCGCCCGCTTATCGACCACGTTGCGGAAATAGACCGTTTCCGAGCCGTTCAGGAGCATCACCTCTCGGGTCAGCCCTTCGCACCCCTCGGCATCGGCCTCCACCCGAAACGACTGTACCACCGGCCCCCACTCCTTGCGGATGATGCGAACATTCACCGGTTTGGTCGCCGAGCCCGTCGTCTGGCCTCCTTTGAGGTACCGGAAGCTGTTCCAGCCCACCAACGCAGCCCGATCGACATACTCGGCCCCGCCGTAGATCAGGCTGACCACATCACCCGTGAGCGGATCGAGCGTCAGTCGCACCCGGCCGTTATCCAGCACATAGGCAGAGTCGGCCACAGTCGCCGGTTTCGTTTTGGGTCCGGCGCTGAGGCGGAAGATCGCACTTCCCAAAGCGGGCACCTCCTCAGCCACGAAGACCAGTTCGCCCGAGGTGAGCCGCTGCGAGGGAATGACCCGCCCGGCCGCATCGGTCACACGGTCACCCGCAGCGGAACGTTCGGCCGACAGACGAACCAGACCGCTCTGCGGCCACGAATTGGTATTGAAGACCGCAATGCGATCCGCCCCCTCCTTCGCCACACCGGCCACGGCCATCTCCACGGCCCGGTCGGTCAATTCGGCCGCCCGGTCGAAGTAGCCGTATTTGGTGCGGTTGATTTCATCGCTGATAGGTTGTTTGTCGGGCTGCATGAAGGCCCACGTGTGTTCCGTACTGAGGATGATGTTCCGCCACGCCTCGCGGTAGGTCTCATCGGGCATCGGTTCACCCGGATGGAGCATCGCCCAGAGAATCTCGGCCTGCACCAGCGTCTCCTTGACCACGCGTCCGCGTCCGGTCTTGGCCGCCCCCGAACCGAGACCGTCGGTCCAGTACTCCGTAAAGTCACCCTTCATCTGCGGAATCCGGTCACCGTAGGCCGCGAAAGCCTCCATCATCTCGGTTCCGGTACAGATTTTCAGGTGCGGGAAGGCGTACTCCTCGTTCCAACTGCGCACCGCCTCGGGCAGGTCGACATCGATCGGCGTATTGTCGGCCATGCACCAGGTCATCGGGAAAATCGGATAGATATACTCCGGATCGGCCTCGAGCTGGGGGAGTTTCTCGGCCAGATAACCGTCGATAAAGTTCGCACGCGGGTTGTCGGTCCGAACCACGCGGAGCAGTTTCGACGTGTCGGTCTGCCCGGCCATCAGCGGCCAGAAGTCCTTACCCTTGGCCAGCGCTCCGGGGGTGTACGATCCGGGTTGCAGGAACAGTACTTTCGAGACCCCGTCCGGCCCGATCCACCAGAATGGTTTGAAGTTCAGCATGCTCGACAGCCCTGTCCGGTCATAACCGTTGAACAGCGACAGGCAGTAACGGATTCCGTAGTGGTTGGCGGCCGGCACCACGCCCCACGACATGCCGGGAATATCGACCTGCACCATGGTTTCGACCTTCACGCCGGTCTGCCGTTCGAGCTCCTTGCCGTAACGGAACAGTTCGAGCAGCTCTTCGTCGCTGCACGCGCTGGTGTTCGTATTGACGTAACCGGCATCGACGGCAATATCGCCCCGGCGAATCGCATCGAGCAGACGCTGCCGTTTCGCTTCGGGGGCCGACGCCATGTAACGCTCGATGGGCCAGGTCACCTCCGGATTCCAACGGAAACGGGCATCCTCCGGATAATTCCGGGTCTGCTCGGCCAGTTCCATCGCCACCTCCAGATTGCGCTTGTGGATGAACTCCACGTTCTGCTGCGTGTTGGTATAGCCGATATCCACGTGCGAGTGGGGATAGATATAGACCGTCCAGTGGCGCATGGCCGGCACCACCGTACGACACTCGCACTGCTCGCGCCCGGCCATCAGTGCGATGGTCACCGTATCGCGGGCCGAGACTCCGATCCCTTCGGGCAGCAGCAACGGAATCGAGTCGTTGCGCTGCGTCGTAAACGCCACCGTCTCCGTGCCCTGCCGCGAGACGATGCGGAACTTGCCGGACCGCAACTGACGCGGCCCCCGGTAATCGACAAAGACCTCGCGACCGGGTTTCCCGTCGTCGCGGTACTTGTAGCGGTCCGAGACCTTCACTTCGATAAATGCCTCGCCGGTCTGCACCGCAGCCGACGCACCCTGTATGCACCACAGGGCGGAGATCATAAGAATCAGTGTACGTTTCATTCCAGTGGTATGTATTTTTAGCGTTTCGCGCCCCGGTCTATGGTCCGGGACGCACAATCGATGAATTTTCCGCACAAAAACCTAATTTTGTTCTCGACACGCCATGCTCCCCACGATCGACATCCACACCCATCACCTGCGCCCCGGCCAGCTGAGCCTGCCGAACGTCCGGATCCAGGACGAACACCCCTGTCTTCCGGCTTCGGGCCCCTACTCGGCCGGCATCCATCCTTGGGACACGGCCGAAGCCCGTGAAGCCTGGCTCGATGTGTTCGTTTCGCCCCCCGCAGGACTCGCCGCCATTGGCGAGACGGGGCTCGATCTGCGTCCTCCCTATCCGCCGCTCGAGGTACAACGGCCGTGGCTCGAAGCACAGCTGCAGGCCGCCCGACGGCTCGACCTGCCCGTGATTCTGCACAACGTCCGCGCGACCGCTCCGCTGCAAGCCATCCTCTCTCGCCATTCCGACCTCCCCGTGCTACTGCACGGCTTCACCGGTTCGCGGGAACTGGTCCGGCAGTGGATCCGGCAGGTCCCAGCGGTCCGTTTCTCGTTCGGCTCCACACTGATGCGCTCGCCGAAGAGCCAGGACGCCCTGAGGTGGATAGCCACACAGTGTCCTGAGCGGCTGTTCCTGGAAACCGATGATGCACCGCAGATCGACATCCGGGAAATGTATATCTTTGCATCCGCGTCAATCGGTTGGGAGACCGACCGGCTCAGCGAATGCCTGTACCACAACTTCAACACCCTTTTTCCCCGCCTCTGCCCATGACCTCCGCAACTCGCCCCTGGTGTGAACGAACAGAACTGCTGCTCGGCCCCGAAAAGAACGAACGTCTGCGCCAATCGCACGTGCTGGTCGTCGGACTGGGCGGCGTGGGGGCCTATGCCGCCGAGATGATTGCCCGCGCCGGCGTCGATCACCTTACCATCGTGGATGCAGACTGCGTGAGCCCGAGCAACATCAACCGCCAGCTCGTCGCCCTGCACTCGACCGTCGGACAGCCCAAGGCCGAAGTGCTGGCCGCCCGCCTGCGCGACATCAATCCGGAGATCCGCCTCACCGTACTGGAGGAGTACATCAAGGACGACGCTACGGACCGACTGCTGGACGCCACGCCGCGCTACGATTTCGTCGTCGATGCCATCGATACGCTCGCCCCGAAGGTCAACCTCATCAAAGGGTGCCTCGACCGCTCCATCCCGCTGGTCAGCTCGATGGGTGCAGGGGCCAAGACCGACCCTACGCTGGTCGAAATCCGCGACATCGGCAAGTCGCACCACTGTCCGCTGGCCCACATGCTCCGCAAAAGACTCCACAAGCTGAACATCCGAAGCGGTTTTCCGGTCGTGTTCTCGCCGGAACCGGTCCGCGAAGGGTCGATGATCCTCTGCGAAGAGCAAAACAAGAAATCGAACGTCGGGACCATCTCCTACATGCCGGCCGTTTTCGGCTGTGCCTGTGCATCGGTCGCTATCCGCACCCTGCTCGGCGAGATGCAATAACCTGCCCCGTCGCCAATATTTATTCAACGTCCGACGCTCTCTCCGCTTCCCCCCTCTTCTCCAACCATTACGCCTCCGTTTCGGAGAACTTGTTCAAGGACAAATATAGTGCATCCTTTTCGGGATAAAATACAACTTTATCCCGAAATACTTATACTATATTACGATCCATACGATCTCGCCCGTTTGATTCCGTAAGACCGTCCGCAGAGAGCCATTCAGCACCTCCCCCAATAGCAAAAACCGTTCATGCTTCCCGCCCGAAACGAAACCGCCAATGGATGAAAACCGTTCACGCCCCGAAAAGAATCGGCAAAAAGTTTATCTTTGTTTTTTCATTCACACACAGAGTCATGAGAAAAAGCGCACTGACACTCCTGCTGACCTCACTCGCCGCGGTCACAGCCTGCAATACGGAGAAAGGCACCCAAAATCCCCCGAAATCGAAATGGATCTCCGAGATCATCGCATACCACCCCGCACCGGGACAGTTCATCAACACCACGCAAGGTAACGAAGAGGCCGCTGCAGGCATCATCGGCGGCAAACGCGGCTGTCTTTCGCTCGGCGGCTTCGGCGGTTACGTGATTTTCGGATTCGACCACGAGGTACGCAATATCGACGGTACGGATTTCGTGATTTTCGGCAACGCCTTCGACGGGAGTTCCGAACCGGGCATCGTGGAAGTAAGCCCCGACGGGACAACCTGGTACCGTCTCAAAGGTTCGGACGATGCGGCACCGACTCCCTTCACCATTACCTACACCCGTCCTGCACAGACCGAAACGGCCGAAGACGTCGCCTGGACCGACGGAAACGGCAACCCGGGTGTCTTGCAAACCGTTCCGGCCCATGAGCAATCCTACTGGCCGCTGTTCCTGTCCGGCTCGCCAGCCGAACTGACCTTTTCGGGTTACCTGCTGGCCAACAATTCGTCGTGGAACGCCTCGACCAACCGTTACGTACAGGCCGCCTACGAATGGGGATATGCCGACAACTGGTCGGCCGACTACGACGCCATGGCCGGCAACGACAGCGACACCCGCGGCAGCAACAAATTCGACCTCGACAACGCCGTGGACAACAACGGGAACCCTGTCACGCTGACCTCGGTCAAACAAATCAAGGTCTATTCGGCCATGAACCAATGGGTCGGTGCCGGTGTGGGCGAGACTTCGACCGAAGTGTGCGGAGCCCTCTCGCTCTCGGCCGCAATCGACGATTAATCCCACTCCTGTACACGACCACACGACCAGTTTCCACACAAACCCGCATAACAAAAGGGGTACGGAACCAGAGTTCCGCACCCCTTTCATTTTTCATCAGTGGATTTTGATCGGTCGTCCAGCGTGAACCGGAACCAACATTCACCCCTCCATTCAAAACGCCTGGACAATCAGATTATCTCGGGAATCAGAAGCCTCAACATACTTTTGTTCTTCGAAAGTACCGTTTTCCACGTCAGCAATCATCCGTCGGTACAGATCGGACAACGCCTTCAACTCGCCCTCCGGCATCAGACACTTCAGCGTCAACACTCCGTTCTCTTCCGTTTTACAACGGAACGTGAGTTCATGACCTCCGAGACAAGTGACCTCCACCGGTCCGGGCAATGCCGATCCCACCTGTTCGACCGTTCGGGCATACAGTTGTTTCGACCAATCGTCCGAGACCGGGATTCGCCGGCTTTCAATCCGATACTGTTTCAACTGCTCCGCTGCGGCAGACCTGACCATTTTTTGGTTGTACTCGGCATTCTGCTCAATCTCCTCCTGCGACATGGAGGAGAGTTTGTCCGCCGCAATTCCCCGGAGAGGAAACTCCTCCGCCAGTTGCTCATCCACCTCTTTCTGGTTGGTCACTCTTTTGACCTCCAGCACCCACGAACCATCAGACTCCTTGAAGAGGCGCATACCACAAGTCGGTTCGAGGAGGAACTCCACCTCTGCATTGAAATCCCCGAAGAAACGTTCGTCCCAAGCCGTTTTGGCAAGTGCCATCGGATCGGCCTCGACCGTTTTCCTGTACCGATTCGTCGTATCGGGAATCCATTGTTGTGCCCAGGCATTCTGAGCGCTGCTTCCGGCCACCAGGCCGCATAGCATCATCGACCACGACAAAGCTTTCATAATCAGGTGTATTTAGAGGATGAAACATCGTCAGGGACACCCGGCCCCGTCGCTCTACAACGCCATGATGTAGAGTTTATTGGCCGGCAGATCGGGGATGAAGAGGTAGCCGTCCGAGATACAGATATCAGCCGGGCCCTGCAATTCGACCCCGAGGTCCAAAATCGTCACTTTGTTTTTCTTTCCGGCAGCCAAATCGACATACCCCACCTCGGCCTTTCCGTCGGCATTCATCCAGTTGCTGAAATAGAGTCGCGAGCCGTCGGGCGTCACGGCCACCCCGTCATACTGGCCGGGACGCGAACCGATCAGGTTGACCGGTTTGGTGCCGGGCACCGTCATGTCGATCACATAAATCACGTTCTGTTCTCCGGGCTGTCCTTCGGGATTGTACGACGCCACATAGAGTTTGCCTTCGCGTTCGGTCAGTCCGTTTGCACCCGGAATATCCGCCACCTTCTTCGGTTTGGGTTTCTGTGCAGTCCAAATCTCGTCACAGTTCTTCACGTCGAGCGAATAGAGGTGGCCGCTGTTGGTCACCGACACCAGCAGAAAATCGCCCAACGCCTCGATGTCATTCACGAAGACCTCCCCTTCGGGGAACGGGATTTTGACCGGAGCCAGCTCCGGCCGTTTCATGTTATAGACCACCACACAGCCGACGTCGGCAATAAAGAGGCAGTTGTCCTTGACGGCCATTCCCTTCGGCGCACTGAGCACACCCGAAGCCGGGAACAACACACGGGGTTCCTTGTCGAGCAGCACGATATAGCCTTTCCCCTCCTGGTTGAGCGGATCGCAGGTTTCGGTTCCGAAATTCGACAGCAGGATTCCGCCGTTTTTCAGCGGCAGTGTTCCCTCGTTAAACCGAATACGTTCCGTTACGGTATATACTTCGGCTTTTGCCTGAGCAATTTGCGCCTTTCGGGCAGCGGCTGAGCCCACCATGCAACAGAGAGCAGCACCCGCTGTGACGATAAAAGAGAGGTGTTTCATTGTTTTTTCTATCACAATATATGCAGTAAAGATAATTAATTTTCTTTAAATTTGTCAATCAAAGAACCATCTACACTACAAACCTAAAGCATACCCTAAACCCTTATGAACCCAAACATCAAAATCGTATCGGCCGACGAAGCCGTCCAGGTCGTTAAAAGCGGCGATCACGTCCACCTGAGCTCCGTAGCCAGCGCCCCCCAATGCCTGATCAAGGCCCTCTGTGCGCGTGGAGACCGTGGCGAGCTGAAAAACGTACACATCCACCACCTCCACACCGAAGGTCCGGCGCCCTATGCCGATGCCAAATACGAAGGAATCTTCCAGTCCGACCAGTTTTTCGTGGGCAGCAACCTGCGCCGTGCCACCCAGGAAGGCTATGCCGACTATATTCCGGTATTCCTGAGCGAGACCCAGAAACTCTACCGTTGCGGCGCTCTGCCCATCAACGTGGCAATGATCCAGGTGTCGCCGCCCGACAAACACGGCTACGTATCGCTCGGAACGTCGGTCGACGCCACCCTGGCCGCCGTCGAATGCGCCGAAACCGTCATCGCCGTCATCAATAAACACGTACCGCGCGCCTTCGGTCAGGCCATGATCCGCATGTCCGAAATCGACATCTGGTGCGAAGACGACACCCCGCTGATCGAAGCCCCCTTCACCGCCCCGAACGAAATCGAAACCGCCATCGGGAAACACTGTGCCGAACTGATCGAAGACGGCGCCTGCCTCCAGATGGGTATCGGAGCCATCCCCAACGCCGTGCTTGCACAGCTCAAAGGCCACAAAAACCTCGGTATCCACACCGAAATGTTTGCCGACGGCGTGCTGCCGCTGGTCGAATCGGGCGTCATCAACGGGATGAACAAAGTGACCGACAAAGGCAAAATGGTCTCCACCTTCCTGATGGGCTCGCAGAAAGTGTACGACTTCATCGACGACAACCCCGGCGTGATGATGATGGACGTGGGTTACACCAACGACCCGTACATCATCGCCCAGAACCCCAACTTCACCGCCATCAACTCCGCCCTGCAGGTCGACCTGACCGGTCAGGTGTGCGCCGACTCGCTCGGAACGAAACACTACTCGGGCGTAGGCGGCCAGATCGACTTCATCTACGGTTCGTCGCTTTCGAAAAACGGGAAAGCCATCGTCGCCATGCCGTCGACCACCAACAAGGGGATCAGCAAGATCGCCCCGGTGCTCAACCCCGGTGCCGGTGTGGTAACCACCCGTGCCCACATGCACTGGTTCGTGACCGAATACGGTGCCGTGAACCTCTACGGCCGCACCCTCCAGGAACGCGCCCGTCTGATTATCAGCGTCGCCAACCCGGCTCACCAGGAAGAGCTCGACAAAGCGGCTTTCGAACGTTTCGGCCCGCACCACACCTACATCAAAATGACCTGCGGCCAATAACACTAGCCTAACCGCAACGTCAGAATACAGCAACAGCCTTTCGCTGCCCTACGTAGGGCAGCGAAAGGCTGTTTTGGTATGAAAATACAGATCATATTTCCCCATCCCCCGCCACTTCCGATTTTTCCGGCGCCGCTTTATTCCACCCGCCTCCTCAAAAAACCTGTACCTTCGATTCTCGTAATCTACCTGCCCCGCTCAAAAGAATCCAGACCTCCTCCCCATCCCTCCCAACTCACAACAATACCCCGAAAACAAACGGCGGTGTCCTGCAACCAAAACAGGACACCGCCGCATAAAATCGAGACAGGCAGGGACTACCAGCCCAAAATATAAGCGAACATCAACGGCGCTACGATCGTGGCATCGCTTTCCACGATGAACTTCGGCGTATCGACGTCAAGTTTACCCCACGTAATCTTTTCGTTCGGCACGGCACCCGAATACGAACCGTACGAGGTGGTCGAGTCCGAGATCTGGCAGAAGTAGGCCCAGAACGGGGTTTCTTCCCAGCCGAGGTCCTGATACATCATCGGCACGCAGCAGATCGGGAAGTCACCCGAGATACCGCCGGCGATCTGGAAGAATCCGACACCTTTGCCGCCGCAGTTGTTTTTGTACCAGTCGCACAGGAACATCATCGTTTCGATACCGCCCTTGACGGTCGAAGCCTTCAGTTCGCCTTTAATCACATACGAGGTGAAGATGTTCCCCATGGTCGAGTCTTCCCAGCCCGGCACGATGATCGGTAGGTTCTTTTCGCAGGCAGCCAGCATCCAGCTGTCTTTGGGGTCGATTTCGTAATACTGTTCGAGTTCGCCGCTGCGGATCAGCTGATACATGAACTCATACGGCAGGTAGCGTTCGCCCTTGGCATCGGCCGCTTTCCAGATTTTTTCCATGTGTCCCTGCAGACGGCGGAAAGCCTCTTCTTCGGGGATGCAGGTATCGGTCACGCGGTTCAGGTGGTTGTCGAGCAGTTCACGTTCCTGTTCGGGAGTGAGGTCACGGTAATGCGGCACCCGTTTGTAGTGCGAGTGAGCCACCAGATTCATCAGGTCTTCTTCGAGGTTGGCACCCGTACAGGTGATGATCTGCACCTTGTCCTGGCGGATCATTTCGGCCAGCGAAATACCCAGTTCGGCCGTGGACATCGCCCCGCCGAGGGTGATCATCATTTTACCGCCGGCATTGATGTGTTCTTCGTAAGCCTTGGCGGCATCCACCAGCGCAGCCGCGTTGAAGTGGCGATAATTGTGCGTAATGAACTGTGAAATCGGTCCTTTGCTCATTTTTGACAAAATTTAAGATCAATAACTGGCTACGAAGGTACGAATTAATTACCGGAATATATCTTATGAATTTCGGACAGAAAGCCGTACCTTTGTTTGCACCGAAAAAAGCGAGAGCCTGCAACGCCGTTTTACAGCCATCGACACGAGCGGTTTCGACAGTCCGCAGACTGTGTCAGCGTACGGTTGGGAGCGGAAAGAACCCCCGATTTCGAACGCCACAACGGATGGATTTTCCCCTACAACGGTCTGCTCAACTGGATGAAATTTTCGCTACGAACCCGCTGGGGCCCGCGCAGGTCTTCCCGGCACCGTGACACGCCCAAGGAGAGGCAATGCCCCGGTGCAACACGGGTACTTTCCTTGAAATGACGATAAAAACAACCAGATAATGGAACTATTAGACAGAATCAGAGAACAAGCACGGTCTGCCAAACAGCACATCGTGCTGCCCGAAGGCAACGAAGAACGCACCATGCGTGCCGCCAACGAAGTAGTCGAACAAGGCATCGCCGACATTACCCTGATCGGTAACCCCGACGAACTCAAGAGCCTGGCCGCCGACTGGGGACTGGAACACGTCACCAACGGCGACATCCGCATTGTCGATCCCGCCAACCACCCCAAGAAAGAGGCCTACATCGAACTGATGCTCCAGTTGCGTGCCGCCAAAGGGCTCACCCGCGAACAGGCCGAAAAGCTGATTCTCAATCCGCTCTACCTGTCCGTGCTGATGATCAAGGCCGGTGACGCCGACGGCGAAGTAGCCGGTGCCGGCAACGCCACGGGCGACGTCCTCCGTCCCGCCTTCCAGTACGTGAAGACCAAACCGGGCATCTCGGTCGTATCGGGCGCCTTCATCATGCTCCTCAAGGACAAACACTACGGCGAAAACGGCATGATGGTCTTCGCCGACTGCGCCGTACACCCCAACCCCACCGCTCCGGAACTGGCACAGATTGCCGTCGAAACCGGTAAGACGACCCGCGCCATCGTCGGCATGGAGCCCCGCATCGCCATGCTCAGCTTCTCGACGAAAGGATCGGCCAAAAACGAAATGGTCGACAAGGTGGTCGAAGCGACCAAACTCGCCCAGGAGATGGCTCCCGACATGAAGATCGACGGCGAACTGCAGGCCGATGCCGCCATCGTTCCCGGCGTAGGTGCCAAGAAAGCTCCCGGTTCGAAGATCGCCGGCCGTGCCAACGTGCTCGTCTTCCCGACCCTCGAAGTGGGCAACATCTCCTACAAACTCGTGCAACGTCTGGCCGACGCCGAAGCCATTGGCCCGATCCTGCAAGGGATGGCCGCCCCGATCAACGACCTTTCGCGCGGCTGCTCCGTCAGCGACATCGTCAACCTGATCGCCATCACCGCCTGCCAGGCCCAGGCCGAACGCAAATAACGACCACCGAGCGCCCCACGCCAAAGTTTCGGATGCGCCAGCATCCGCGAAAAGTTCTTTGGGTCCCTTTCTTCCAAGAAAGGGACGGTCGCCTGCGGGTAAGTTCCCTTATATAAACACTACACAACACACCAAATAATGATTATTCTCGTACTGAACTGCGGCAGTTCATCCATCAAATACCAGTTGATCCAGATGGCCAGCCAGACCGAGCACAAACTGCTCGCCAAGGGGCTTATCGAACGCATCGGCCTGACCGACGGTATCCTCACCCACAAACCCACCGGGAAGCCCAAATTCGAATTCGTGCAGAGCATTCCGGACCACTCCGTGGGTATCAACCTGATCCTCGACGCGCTGACCGACGAACACCACGGCGTCATCAAGAGCCTGAGCGAAATTTCGGCCGCCGGCCACCGCGTGACCCACGGCGGTGAATACTTCTCCGACAGCGCCATCGTCAACTCCACCGTCAAACAGCAGATCGAAAGCTGCTTCAAGCTCGCCCCGCTGCACAACCCCGCCAACCTGAAGGGGATCCTCTCGATCGAACGTCTGCTGCCGACCATTCCGCAGGTAGCCGTCTTCGACACCTCGTTCCACCAGACCATGCCGCGTGAGTGCTACCTCTACGCCATCCCGTACAAATACTACGAAGAAGACCGCATCCGCCGTTACGGTTTCCACGGCACCAGCCACAAATATGTAGCACAGAAGGGATGTAAGATGACCGGTCTGGACTTCGAAAAATCGAAAGTCATCACCTGCCACATCGGCAACGGCGCATCGATCACCGCCATCAAAAACGGCCGTTCGTTCGACACCTCGATGGGTTTCACCACCGTCGACGGTCTGATGATGGGTACCCGCAGCGGCGAGATCGACCCCGGCGTACTGCTCGAAATCATGGACCGCGAAGGGCTCAGCACCCAGAAAGCTACCGACCTGATTAACAAACAGTCCGGTCTGCTGGGCGTGAGCGGTATTTCGTCCGACTGGCGCGACGTGCGCGAAGCTGCCGAAAACGGCAACGACCGTGCCCAACTCGCCCTGGACATGTACATGTTCCGTCTGAAACGCTTTGTCGGCGCCTACATGGCTGAACTCGAAGGCGTGGATCTGATCGTCTTCACTGGCGGTATCGCCGAAAACGTGGCCAAACTGCGCCACACTGTATGTAAAGGGATGGAGTCGATGGGCATCTACCTCGACAACCAGGCCAACGAAGCTGCTTACGGCGAAGACGCCATCATTTCGCTGCCCAATTCGCCCGTGAAGGTCGTAGTCGCCACCACCAACGAAGAGCTGGTGATTGCTTCGGACACCTTCCGTCTGCTGCGCAAGCGGCCCGAAAACGCCGCCGAATAAGCCCGGTTACGCGTTTTATCGACCGACGGTCGAGAGAGCAACAGAAAATAAAAGCGGCCGAAACGCCGAAAAACCCACACGAGGAGATGTGTTCCTAAGACACGACGCACTACCCCTAATAAGGTTTTTCGAGTTATTGTGCCATACGTTTACAAAAGACGCGGTTACGTTTTTGAATGTAAAACGTAACCGCGTCCTTATTTTACAGCCCCTTTATACAGTTTCTATCACGTAAATCCGGCTATTCCTATACCGATCTTTTCTCCGCAGCAGTTATCGACCGTAAAACCCCGCAAAAAACAACAGACCATTCACCACAACAAGGCAACATTATACACCTTGCAAGCTCTTATACGGGTCAAATTTCATACAACAACAATTCCGCCTTTATCCCCTCTTCCACAACAAATACGCTATCTGATATTCTTTCCTATTCCAATATTTCGATCTTTTCACACGGCCCCTATCACTTTCACTTCTGATTCAATAGATCGGTCTTTTATAAAAGCACTATCTCCTCCCAATACACCCTTGCGAGATCCATAGACTCTATATCCTGCCCCACACCATAACGTCATTGCACACGCAAGGCAACGGAAACACTCCACGACAGCTTTCTCCCACCAAACACCAGTAATCCACCACCCGCAAAAACGACAGACGCGGGACGATCCTTTGTCCGGATCGTCCCGCGTCTGATGATTTATCGAGGAACGGAGTATACTAAGAGCGATTTTCTCTCTGACTCACTCCCCTTCTCTATTCCCATTCGATCGTTGCCGGCGGTTTCGACGAGATGTCATAAACTACGCGGTTGATCCCGCGCACCTTGTTTATGATGTCGTTCGACACCTTGGCCAACAGTTCGTAGGGCAGGTGTACCCAGTCGGCCGTCATGCCATCGGTCGAAGTCACGGCGCGCAGAGCAACGCACGACTCGTAGGTACGTTCGTCCCCCATCACCCCTACGCTCTGTACGGGCAGCAGCATTACGCCGGCCTGCCATACCTTGTCGTACCAGCCCCACTCACGCAGCGCGTTGATGAAGATGGCATCTGCTTCCTGCAGGATGCGTACTTTCTCTTTGGTCACCTCGCCGAGGATGCGGATTCCGAGACCCGGCCCGGGGAAGGGATGACGTCCCAGCAACAGGTCAGAGAGACCCAGTTCGCGACCGATGCGGCGAACCTCGTCCTTGAACAACAGACGCAGCGGTTCGACGATCTTGAGGTTCATCTTTTCGGGCAGACCACCAACGTTGTGGTGCGACTTGATCGTCACGCTGGGTCCATTGACCGACACCGATTCGATCACATCGGGATAGATGGTTCCCTGTGCCAGCCACTTCACCTCTTTGAGTTTCTGAGCTTCGCTGTCGAATACTTCGATGAAGTCACGACCGATGATCTTGCGTTTCTTTTCAGGATCGGTAACCCCCTTGAGGTCGCCCAGGAACTTGTCGCCGGCATCCACGCCGATCACGTTCAGCCCCATGTTCTTGTAGGAGTCGAGCACCGAGCTGAACTCGTCCTTGCGCAACAGGCCCATATCCACGAAGATACAGGTCAGGTTCTCACCGATGGCCTTGTGGAGCAGCACGGCGGCCACCGACGAATCGACCCCGCCCGACAGTCCGAGCACGACCTTGTCGTCGCCCAGCTGTTCGCGCAGTTCGCGGACCTTGGTTTCGATATACGACGCAGGGGTCCATTCCTGTTTGCAGCCGCAGATATCGACTACGAAGTGTTTCAACAGTTTGATCCCTTCGGTCGAGTGATAGACTTCCGGGTGGAACTGAATGCCCCAGGTATCCTCGCCGGCGATGTGGAAGGCGGCCACGCGGACATCTTCCGTACTAGCGATAATTTCACATCCGGTGGGTTCCTTGACGATTGTGTCGCCGTGCGACATCCACACCTGGGTGGGATCGCTCAGGTCGCGGATCAGGGCGTTATCGGGCTGCACCTTGGAGAGCATGGCCCGACCGTACTCGCGGGAGTTGGAGGGAGCCACTTCGCCGCCAAAATGGTGGGCCAGGTATTGCGCCCCGTAACATACGCCGAGCAGGGGGAGTTTCCCTTTGATTCCGCTGAGTTCGATCTGCGGAGCCTCCTGGTCGCGCACCGAGAACGGACTCCCCGACAGAATCACGCCCCGAACCGACGCGTCGATTTCGGGATAGTGGTTGTAGGGGTGTATCTCGCAATAGACGTTCAGTTCGCGTACGCGCCGCGCAATGAGCTGCGTGTACTGCGATCCGAAGTCGAGGATCAGAATTTTTTCCTGCATACAAAAAGATTTATGGTTTTACAAAGTTACACCATTCGACCGAGAATTCCGCTATCCCAATGGTCTATTTCTCCTCGATTTTCAACGAATGATCCTTTCCGAGGGTCAAAATCATGCCGTCGTGCCCTAAAACGGACTCCGGGAACTCGGTTCGGGCTTCATCGAGCAGCGGTTCGATATCCTTGTAACGCGACGAATAGTGGCCCAGCAACAGGTGGTGCACCTGCGCCCTGGCAGCCAGACGCGCGGCCTGTCGTGCGGTCGTATGGCCGGTCTTGAGCGCCAGCTCCTTGTCGGCGTGCAGATAGGTCGCTTCGTGATACAACAGATCGACGCCGGTCACCATCTCCGCCACCTTGCCCGAAGGGGTCGTGTCGCTGCAAAAGGCGTAACTGCGTGGCTCATAGGGCCGGTAGGTCACCTCCTCGTTGGCCAGTTCGAGCCCGTTGGCCAGCGTGATCGCTTCACCCCGTTTGAGGGCCGCGATCTGCAGCGGGTCGAGACCGTACAGTTCGACCTGCTCCTTGTGGACATTCAAAGCGGGCTGTTTTTCGCGGAAGAGATAGCCGCAACAGGGTACCCGGTGCCGCAGCGGAATCGACGTCACGGTCATCACCCGGTTTTCCCACACCTGAACCGTCTCGCGTGCATCCACTTCGCGGATTTCCAACGGATAGGGCAACTCCACCTGATAGAAGGAGAAGTGACTGCGCAACATCTCGGCAAAGGGTCGCGGTGCGACGATCTCGAGGGCACGCTGCCGCCCCATCATGGCCATCGTCGAGAGCAAACCGAAAATACCGTAGGTATGGTCGCCGTGCAGATGGGTGATGAATATGACGTTCAGTTTCAGCGGATTGATTCCGTACCGGGCGAGCTGGTACTGGGTTCCCTCGCCGCAATCGATCAAAAAAAACTGCTCATGTACGTTCAGTACATGAGCAGTATGGTGCCTGGAAGGAGCCGGACGTGCCGAACTACATCCCAGTATGGTAACCTGGAAGGTCATTAGTTTTTACCTTCGAGCTGTGCTTTGAGTTCAGCCAGGCCGGAGATGTCACCGAGCGTGGTTTTTTCCATCGACGAAGAGAGTTTCTTAACGGCTTCCTGGGTCGATGCCTCTTTCACTGCATCTTCTTTGGCTTTGGCTTCTTCGAAGGTGCGGGTGTGCGAGAGGATGATCTTGCGGTTGTTTTTACCGAATTCGAGCACGCGGAATTCGAGGGTTTCACCTTTGGTAGCGGTGGTACCGTCGGCTTTCACCAGACCGCGCGAGGGAGCAAAACCTTCGCCGCCTTCGTTCAGGGTAACAACGGCGCCTTTATCGGTCAGTTCGGTAATCGTACCGGTGTGGATCGTGTCTGGTTTGTAGATAGTTTCGTAAACATCCCACGGGTTTTCTTCGAGCTGTTTGTGACCGAGGCTCAGGCGACGGTTTTCCTTGTCGATTTCGAGCACCTGCACTTCGATCGGAGCGTCGATCTGGGTGAATTCCGACGGATGTTTGATTTTCTTGGTCCAGCTCAGGTCGCTGATGTGGATCAGACCATCGACACCTTCTTCGAGTTCAACGAACACGCCGAAGTTGGTGAAGTTACGCACACGTGCGGTGTGGCGCGAACCAACCGGGTATTTGGTTTCGATGTTTTCCCACGGATCGGGGGTCAGCTGTTTGATACCGAGCGACATTTTGTGTTCGTCGCGGTCGAGGGTCAGGATCACGGCTTCCACTTCGTCGCCGACTTTCATGAAGTCCTGAGCCGAGCGGAGGTGCTGCGACCAGCTCATTTCGCTGACGTGGATCAGACCTTCGACACCCGGAGCGATTTCAACGAATGCACCGTAGTCAGCCATCACAACGACTTTACCTTTGACTTTGTCGCCTACTTTGAGTTCCGAAGCGAGGGCATCCCACGGGTGCGGGGTGAGTTGTTTCAGACCCAGAGCGATACGTTTCTTGGCATCGTCGAAGTCGAGGATAACGACATTGAGTTTCTGGTCGAGTTGAACGATCTCTTCGGGATGGTTCACGCGGCCCCACGAGAGGTCGGTGATATGGATCAGACCGTCTACGCCGCCCAGGTCGATGAATACGCCGTAAGAGGTGATGTTTTTAACGGTCCCTTCGAGGATCTGGCCTTTTTCGAGTTTGCCGATGATGTCTTTTTTCTGCTGTTCGAGTTCGGCTTCGATGAGGGCTTTATGCGACACAACCACGTTGCGGAATTCCTGGTTGATTTTGACCACTTTGAATTCCATGGTTTTGTCTACATAGATATCGTAGTCGCGGATCGGTTTCACGTCGATTTGCGAACCGGGCAGGAAGGCTTCGATACCGAAAACATCAACGATCATACCGCCCTTGGTGCGGCACTTGATGTAACCCTTGATGATTTCGTCTTTTTCGAGCGCTTCGTTGACGCGATCCCACGAGCGGAGCTGACGGGCTTTCTTGTGCGAGAGGATCAGCTGACCTTTTTTGTCTTCGGCCGATTCCACATACACTTCCACTTTGTCACCGACTTTGAGGTCGGGGTTGTAGCGGAATTCGCTGCTGGGGATCACCCCTTCGGATTTGAAACCGATGTTCACGAGCACTTCGCGTTTGTCGATCGAGGTAACGGTACCTTCCATTACTTCGCCGGCCTGGATGTTCGAGAGGGTCTGGTCGTACTCTTTGGCGATCTGTTCTTTCGATTCGCCACCGTAGATGGCAGCTTCGGTTTCAAATGCGTCCCAGTTGAACTGATCGACGGGGATCGAGGCGTTCGAAGGTTTCTGAGCCTTCGTTTCTTCTGCGTTTGTAGTCATTTTGTTGTTTGTTGGAATGAAACTAAACGGGTTAGACATTATGTATTGACACCTTGCAACAGCACGCGACTGCCGAAAGGCGTGGCAAAGGTACGATATTTTTTTAATTTACAAGCCGTTGCCGATATTTTTCCCGGGACAAAACGCCTTGTTGCAACCTTTCGCTGGCGACCCGAAATTTTCACGGACAACATTTTCGGGACAGGAGTCACCCGAGGTCAGGTACCCGCTAAGGTTCCCGTTTTTCGACTCCGATACGGACCACCCAATAGTGCGGCATCCGATCGAAAGCCGTGTTGGTCATTTCCGGATCCAGTTCAGGTTCCATGCAGAAGCGGCTCACCGGAGCACCATAGGCTTTTGAGAGATCCGCGTCGTACCAATAGGCACCGAAAAGCATCACCGGCACCATTTCGCCCGGTTTCAGGCCACAGGGTGTGAACGGTTTCGGCCTATAGGAATTGTAGTATTTGAAATCGGGTTCGGCCTTGCGGAATCTCAGGAACGTTCCCACCTGTCCACGCTCCTTCATCCCACAATGCAGCGAGGCTGTCGAATCCGACAGCGGCACGAAATGAAGGCTCAACGTCGTCACATAGGTCGAATCCCAGGCCGAATAGACATTCCCCAGCACCGCACGCCTCAGGGTCTTGACCGAGTCGCGCCCGATGTACTCATCAATCTGACAAACCACCCGCAGGGTCGTATCCCGAAGGCCCGAGAGGTCGTACTTGTAGACCTACATTTATTCTTTTCCAGCAGTTCCTGCCAGTCGGCTACGCCGACCGATGCGGGTCGGGGAACAAAACTCCCGATATCGACCAGTGAATTTTGTAACGCCATCCACTCCGTTTTCGCTGTCGCAAGCGCTCCATGAAATCCGAAAATCAGCAATGACCCGATCAAAATCCTTTTCATAATCTTTCGGGATAAGTCCAATAGCATAAAAAACAGGAACCCCTGCGAAGGAGTTCCTGTCAGAATATACAAACGTTCGCCACCGACCGGTTACGCCCGGACTTGTGCACCGGTTGCCTTGGCCAGCGCCGCGGCGATATTGCCCATGATCCGTTCAATTTCGGTATCGGTCAGCGTCTTGGTGGTATCTTCGATCACGAAGTTCAACGCATAGGACTTCTTGCCTTCGGGCAGTTTGTCACCTTCGTAAACGTCGAACAGACCGACCGACTTAAGCAGTTTCTTCTCGGCCTTCGAGGCGGCTTCGCGCAACTGCGAGAAGGTAACGTTCTTGTCAACCAGCAGCGCCAGGTCGCGTTTCACCTCGGGGTACTTCGACAGTTCGGCAGCCTGCACCCGTACCGTTTCGACGATTTTCTGCAGGTGGCCGACGTTCATCTCCATGAAATAGACCGGCTGTTTCAGGTCGAACGTACCCCGCGCCAGCTTCGGAGAGACAACCCCCATCTCAAAGAGTTTCTTACCGCGGATCTTGTAGGCAACAGCCTCACTGTACAGATCCGACTCGATAGTTTCATAGAACCCCTCGTAGATGTTGACGCCGAAACGCTGCAGAAGTTGCTCGGTCAGGTACTTCACGGTGAAGAAGTCCGACATCTGCGGCTTCGGGGCGTTCCAGTTGGGCTGACGTTCCAGCCCCGTAACAGTCAGAGCCAAACGCCGTTCTTCGCTGTAGGGTTTGAGCGTACCCTTGGCACCTTCGGCGGCAGCCGCAGCGGGCGAGAAGAAGTAGCAGTTTCCGAACTCGAACAGACGCAGGTCACCGTTCCGCCGGTTCACATTCAGCGCCACAGCTTCGAGAGCATTGAAGAGGAGCGTTTGCCGCATCA
This sequence comes from Millionella massiliensis, assembly GCF_900104655.1. Taxonomy (GTDB): domain Bacteria; phylum Bacteroidota; class Bacteroidia; order Bacteroidales; family Rikenellaceae; genus Rikenella; species Rikenella massiliensis. The sequence continues at coordinate 845,616 of NZ_FNWD01000002.1, forward strand.
CGTTGAGTTCGTTGCTCAGCGGGTTGAGAATCTTGACGCAGTTTTCGGCCGGATATGCCACCAGACCTTCATAATAGGCTCCCCGGGTCAGCGAGTTGCTCATGATTTCGACGCACCCCTGCCCCACCAGCAGATTCGATGCAGCCTCGATCAGCCGGTTCGGTGTCTTCTGGTTACCGTACGTAATGACGTTCTTGATATAGTGGGGGTTGGGAACATTATTGAAGCCATAGATACGCAGAATCTCTTCGGCAATGTCGGCTTCGCGCTGCACATCGACACGATAGGCCGGTACGGCAATCGCCAATACGGTATCGCCATTCGCTTCGGTCCGTTCGCTGCGAATTTCGATTTCAAGACCGGTCAGGATGGCTTTGGCCGTTTCGACCGGGATGTCAGCTCCGATCAGTCGGTTGATGCGACCGAGATTGACCTCGAATTCGAACGGCCCGATCTTCTGGGGATAGAGATCCACCACCTCGGAAGCGATCGTTCCGCCGGCCAGTTCTTTGACCAGCAGCGCTGCACGACGCAGAGCATAGGCGGGCATATCGGGGTCGGTACCGCGTTCGAAGCGGAACGAAGAGTCGGTGCTGAGCCCATGACGACGGGCACTCTTGCGCACGGTCACGGGGTTAAAATAGGCCGCTTCGATAAAGATGTCGGTGGTGGTGTCGGACACGCCACTGTCCAGACCGCCAAACACGCCGGCCAGACACATCGGGCGCTGCTCGTCGCAGATCATCAGGTCTTCGGCCGAGAGTTTGTGTTCCACGCCGTCGAGCGTAACGAAGGGTTCGCCCTCCTGGGCACGCCGCACCACGATCTTATGGCCGGCCACCTTGCCCATGTCGAAAGCATGAAGCGGCTGTCCACATTCATACATCACGTAGTTGGTGATGTCCACGACGTTGTTTTTGGGATTCAGACCGATGGCGCGCAGACGCTGCTGCAGCCAGTCGGGACTGGGGGCGATTTTCACTCCCTTGACGGTCACGCCGCTGTATCGGGGCGCGCCGGCCGGATCTTCGACCACCACGTTTACGGGCAGTGCGGTCGGATCATCCACACCGAAAGCCGACACGTCGGCCAGTTTCGCCTGAGTCGGCTGCCCGTTGGCCGTCAGATAGGCGGCCAGGTCGCGGGCCACGCCGTAATGCGAAGCGGCATCGATACGGTTCGGGGTCAACCCCACTTCGTACACATAGTCGTCCTGCATATCGTACACTTCGGCTGCCGGCGTACCGGGTTTCGTTGCCGGGTCGAGCACGATGATGCCGTCGTGTGCGGTTCCGACGCCGATTTCATCTTCGGCACAGAGCATCCCGAAGGATTCCACCCCGCGGATTTTCGATTTTTTGATTTTGAAGCCCTCCTCTTCACCGGTCGGATAGAGCACGGTGCCGATTTGAGCCAGGATCACCTTTTGACCGGCAGCTACGTTGGGTGCGCCGCACACCACCTGAAGGGGTTCGGCTCCGTCGCCGACCGATACGGTGGTCACGTGCAGGTGGTCGGAGTCGGGATGGTCGGTGCAGGTGAGCACTTCGGCCACGACCAGCCCCTGAAGCCCGCCGCGGATGCTTTCGACCTTTTCGATCCCTTCGATCTCCAGCCCGGCAGCGGTCAGTATCGCTGCGGCCTGATCGGCCGACAGGTCGGTTTTAACGTATTCTTTCAGCCAGTTGTAAGAAATCTTCATCTTGCGTACTATTTTTATCGGAACGATCTCTCCGCCGGACGCCAGACAGTCTGCACACTGCCCCGCCCTGCTGCGAACATCCGCACGAAAGCGTCCTACAAGACAACCTCCGGTCTGACTTCCGCCACCAGGCCGGCACCCTCGGCAGAGACCTTCAACTTTAGTTATTCCTCATTTACAGGGGCAACCTACGCCCCACACCTGCATCACACGCTACGGGGTCTTCACTCCGCACCGGCACTCTCCGACACAGGAACCCTCTCAAACAGAGGCTCCGCACCCTTCGGAGAACAACAAACGGTCGCGTGTATAAAGGAGTGTAAAGATAGGAATTTTATTTCAAACGCTCACCCAACTCTTCCAGTATCGTCGCATTGTTTACAGAAAACTGGGCGACGCGGACGTGATTGACAATTCTGGCAGCCGCATTTCGAGCCTCCTTGTCGCCCCTTTCTGCCACCACCTCAAGCGAGATGGCCAGCGGCAACTGGTACGATTCGGGCACCTGATCCATCAGCAGCCCCAACCGGGCCACATACAGTGCCAGCTCGTCGGAGCCGCGTAATTCGGCCACTTCGGCCATCGATTGCAGGAGCGGCTCAGCGGAGAGGCCGAGATTATGGGCACTCGTCACGATTTTCTGCGTCGCCTCGGCCTGGAACGGAGCGCTGCCGACCGTATAGGCCAGCATCGCCCGCAAGAGCGTTTCGGTCAACACGGGATCGACCTTACCGGCCCCGAGCTGCTGACGGAAAACCGAAACATGTTTTTCGAGATAGTCGAACGCAGGCGAGCCAAAACGATTCACCACCCCGTTTTCGAACAGCGGCCAACAGATACTGGTCGCCACGTCCGTCGGCAACTGACCGGCCAAAAACTCCTCCATGGCCTGATCAGTGGCCAACGTGTCGCCGTTCTCGGCGGCCGAATAGACCTGCCTCATCTGCCAGGCTCCGGCTCCCTGTGTGGTCATCAGAATCGCCTGCAGACGCTGCTCGAAATCTTCGGCATCGAGGGTCGTATCGATTTTGTCCACCACATCGCCGTTGGTGTTGAAGACCACAATGCTGGGATAGGCAGTCACCTGATACATCTGCGCCAGATCGGCTCCGTCCGGGGTATCGGTCGGGACCTGCACGGCCAGGAACTCGGCTTCGATCAACGACCGCACGGTCGAGTCGCTCAACACACGCTCGGACATCCACCGGCTGCGGTAGTCCCAGTCGGCATAGAACTCGACAAGCAGCAATTTGCGTTGCTGTTTGGCCACGGACAGAGCGGCGTAAGGGTCGTTTCCCCAATATTTCAACCCGCGTTTGGTCTCCTGACCGTCGGACGTACCGGCCCTCGCCGTGCCTAATGCCAGACACAGCCCGCTGAGGAGAATACCTATACGCCAACCTGTTTTCATCTGATGTTCATCTTTTGCGGGATGCTCGACCACCCCGTGCGCTTCGCCACACGTCCTACAGGCGAAAAAGCAAAAAGGGTTCCCGCGGGACAGCATAGCTTACCCTTGCCGCGAGAACCCAGAGTGCGTCGAAAATCAGTACCGGTCTAGTGGTGGCAACCGCAGCCGTCGCCGCAATCTCCGCCATCGCAGTCGCCGCCGTCGCATCCGCAACCGCACGAGCAACCGCCACCCATCGGCATCATGTCCTCGGGCGTAGCTTCGCGCACGCCGAGTACGTCACCGGTGAAGTTGAGCGTTTTGCCGGCCATGGGGTGGTTGAAGTCCATCGTCACGTCGTTTTCGTTGACGGCTTTAACCGTACCCATCAGTCGGTTACCGGCCTGGTCGGCCATGGGCAGCACGTTGCCGACGATCAACATATCGTCCGGGATGGCGCCGTCCACCATAAAGACATCCTTGGGCAGGTTTACCACCGCCTGCGGATTGATTTCGCCGTATCCTTCGGCGGGAGTCAGCACGAATTCGAATTTGTCGCCCACCTCTTTGCCGGCGATAAACTCTTCGAATTTGGGCAGGAGCATCCCCACGCCATACACGAATTCCAACGGCCGATCAGCCGTAGCCTGGTCAGCCACCTGACCGTCCACGGTCAGCGTATATGCCAACGATACGAATTTGTTTTCTGAAATTTTCATCTATTCTTTATTAGTAATTCACATTCACCTTTCTTCAGCAGGCAAAGTCATGAGATGCGCAGCATCTCCGAAAGTTTTTCTGGTTCTCTTTGTTCACAAAGAGAACAGTCGTCTGCCCTTCCGAGTCTTTTGGCGGCCCTCATCCCGTCCGTCCCAACTGTCCCTCCATCTCATCCACCTCATCCACCCCATCCGACCGCTCCCACACCTATGCCGGGCCGCTATCGGTACGACTCCAGCGGTTCGCAGGTGCAGACGAGGTTACGGTCGCCGTAACCCGCATCGATCTTCGACACGTAGGGCCAGAATTTGTTTTCGGCCACCCACGGCAGCGGAAAAGCAGCCTGCATCCGCGAGTAGGGATGGTTCCAACCGCCTTCGCCATCGGCGCCGCAGCATTCAACGGCCGTGTGCGGTGCGTTTTTTACGATATGGTCTTCCTGCCCTACCGACGCCTCGCATTCGGCCTTGATGGAGATGAGCGTTTCGAGGAAACGGTCGAGTTCGGCCTTGGGCTCGCTTTCGGTCGGTTCGACCATCAGCGTATCGTGTACCGGGAACGAAAGGGTCGGTGCGTGGAAACCGTAGTCCATCAGACGGCGCGCAATGTCACCCGTTTCAACTCCGTAGTCGGCGCGGAAGTTGCGGCAGTCGACGATCATTTCGTGACCGACACGTCCCGTTTCGCCCGTATAGACAATGCCATAGTGTCCTTTCAGGGCACAGGCCATGTAGTTGGCCGCCACGATCGCCATTTCCGATGCGCGACGCAATCCGGCCGCTCCCAGCATCTTGATATAACCGTAAGAGATCAGCTGCACCAGCGCGCTGCCCCACGGTGCGGCCGATACGGCCGTGATACCCTCCTCGCCGCCGGTTTTGACGATCGAGTGCGAGGGCAGGAACGGGGTCAGGTGTTTGGCCACACCGATCGGGCCAACACCGGGACCACCGCCGCCGTGCGGGATGGCAAAGGTTTTGTGCAGGTTCAGGTGGCAGACGTCGGCACCGATGTAACCGGGCGACGAGAGGCCGACCAGTGCGTTCATGTTGGCACCGTCGAAGTAGACCTGCCCGCCGTTGGCATGGACGATCTCCATGATCTCCTTGATCTTGCTTTCGAAGATCCCGTGGGTCGAGGGGTAGGTAATCATCAGGCAGGCCAGGTTGGCTGCGTTTTCTTCGGCTTTCTTGCGGAGGTCATCGACATCGACGTTCCCGTTCTGGTCAGTGGCCACGACCACGACTTTCATGCCGGCCATGGCTGCCGAAGCGGGGTTCGTACCGTGTGCCGAGGCGGGGATCAGGGCGATGTTGCGGTGGTAATCGCCGCGGCTATGGTGGTAAGCCCGGATCACCATCAGACCGGTATATTCGCCGGCAGCACCGGAGTTGGGTTGCAGCGAAACGGCATCGAAACCGGTGATAACGGCCAGATCGTGCTGCAGACCGCGGATCATCTCCAGGTAACCTTCGGCCTGATCGAGCGGCACGAAGGGGTGAACGTTGCCCCATTCGGCCAGCGAGAGAGGCATCATCGAAACGGCGGAGTTGAGTTTCATGGTGCACGACCCGAGCGAAATCATCGAGTCGGCCAGCGAGATGTCGCGACGTTCCAGCTTTTTGATATACCGCATCAGATCGGTTTCGTTGCGGTATTTATGGAATACCTTTTCGGTCAGGATTTCGCTCTGACGGGCAAACGCTCCATCGAACCAGGTTCCTTCGGCGATTTCATCGAGTACGGGTGCGGTTTTGCCGGCTGCTTCGGCGAAGATGGCGGCCACGGTGTTGACGTCGGCCAGCGTGGAGACTTCGTCGAAACTGAGGTGAACGGTATTTTCGTTCGGATAGAAGAGGTTCAGCCCCTTCTTCACGGCAATGGCTTCGATCTTTTCGGCGTCGGCGGCCACTTCGAGGGTATCGAAGTAGTTGTCCGAAGCGAGTTCATAGCCGAGCCCCTTGATCAGTTCGGCTGCGGCATACGCATGCGAATGGGCGTGCAGGGCGATCCGTTTGAGCCCTTCGGGACCGTGATATACGGCGAACATACCGGCCATCGTGGCCAGCAGCGCCTGAGCCGTACAGATATTGGAGGTTGCGCGTTCACGTTTGATGTGCTGTTCACGCATCTGGAGCGCCATGCGCAGTGCGGGATTGCCCAGACGGTCGACCGATACGCCGATGATACGGCCGGGCATGTTGCGTTTGTAGGCATCTTTGGTAGCCATATAGCCGGCGTGCGGACCGCCGAATCCCATCGGAATACCGAAACGCTGGGTCGAACCGACCGCGATGTCGGCACCCCATTCGGCGGGAGCCTTCAGCAGCACGAGCGACAGAATGTCGACATCGGCCGTCACGAGCATTCCACGTTCGTGGCAGGCTGCGGTAAAGGCGGTATAATCGGCGATATGGCCGTTGGCTGCCGGATACTGGAGCATGGCACCGAACTCTTTGCCGGTGAACTCATACTCTTCGAAGGAGTCCACTGCCAGCTCGATACCGAGGGGTTCGGAACGGGTGAGCAGCAGGTCGAGGGTCTGCGGGAAGATGTTTTCGTCCACGAACAGGATGTTGCGTCCCTCTTTCTGGGCCTCACGCGAGCGGAGGTTGAACATCATGATCATGGCTTCGGCAGCGGCAGTCGCTTCGTCAAGCAGCGAGCAGTTGCTCACGGGCAGCCCGGTGAGAGAGCTGACCATGGTCTGGAAGTTGAGCAGCGCTTCGAGACGGCCCTGCGAGATTTCGGCCTGATAGGGAGTATACGAAGTGTACCAGGCGGGATTTTCGAAGATGTTACGCAGAATGGCGGCCGGCGTGGCAGTACCGTAGTACCCCATCCCGATCAGGGTGCGGAGGGGTTTGTTCTTGCGGCCGAGTTCGCGGATGTGTGCAGCGAAGTCGTTTTCGCTCATGGCCTCAGGGAGGTCGAGCGGTTCGTGAAGTTGAATTTGCGGCGGAACGACCTGATCGATCAGTTCACCGACCGATTTTACTCCGATCACGGAGAGCATCTCTTCGACCTCTTTGGGGCCGTTGCCGATATGGCGATTTACAAATTGATCCTGAGCCATGGGTTAGAAAATTTAGCGTCTTAAAGTAACAAAGGTACGGACAAAAGCCGAGATTCAAAAATCTGCCGTCCGGATAAATTCATTGCATGTTGTTTCCCCGCTTTTTCCCCGATTACACAGCCCCTGCCTCAACCTGTCGCTCCGGCTATCACCGTTCGAAAATGGTCCGGCGTTCCCGTTCGGCGATCGAGCGCACCCACCGTTCGGGACCGGCCGACCAGTTGTCACGCGCACGCGGCCGGAGTTCCGGATGCTGCACCAACCACCGGGCCAGCGCCAGCCGATAATCCGCCGCCACCGTATCGACCCGCACGCCCATCTGCTGCAGGTCACGGGCACGGAACGAATTAAGCACCACGGTATAACTCTTTTGAGGATCGAACGGCTCGCCCTGCTCGTTCTCATAAACGGTCACCCGGTGGCCGTAGTGCGCCGTCAGGTTGACCCGGAACCGGATTCCCGCCACATCGTCATGGAGATAGTACGGCACCTTGAGCCGCACCAGATCGGACTCTGGCCCCTCGATCCGGAAAAAACGCATACCGAAGATCTTTTCCAGCCACTCGTCCAGCTGTTTCCCGGTGATTCGCGCCGTCACCAACGCATTGTCGTATCGGAACAGCCGCAGCACGTCGCCCAGACACACTTCGCCGGCGGACAGCGTGGCATCCAGCACCGGAGGCGCGAAGAACGACACGTTGGCCGTGGCGGCCGCCGTGAAATGGAAACGATGGAACAGATCGGAAAAGGCCGACGGCCCGAAAAGAGCGTCGCGCGTCGTGACCGTCGTATCCAGCCGCGCCACGGGAGTCAGAAAGAAACGGCGCACCCGGTCGCCATCCGCCCCGAAACGCTCCTCCACTGCCCTTGACACGCGGAGTTCTTGAAAATCAAACCGCCTCGCTTCAACCGCCGCATGCCCTTCGACCACATAACGGTCCACCACGAGCCACTCCGTCTCGCCCAGCGAATCGACCGCCCCGCGGGTCACCCGGAAACAGTTCAGCACCGAGTCGCGCTCCGCCGCAGCGACATACCCAGCCCGCTGCATGGCACGCTGCCGCAGGGTACTGTCGGCCAACGCCAGGTAGATTCGATCGCCGAGCGAAAGTTCCCGGAGCGGAACGTCTACCAGAAACAGATTCTCTTCGCCCAACTCTTCCCGCCACCGATCGGCAAACGCCGTCACGGCCTCGATCGACCCGGCACGATAACGGTTCGTGAGCGGATCGAAGGCCGTCAGACCGGCATCGCCGCGAGTGACGATCAACCGGGTATGCACCTGTGCTTCTGCCTTGCCCACTGCAAGCAGCAAAAACAGCAAAAGTGTAGTTAGTCCACGCATGGGAGAATCAAAAAACAAAGCACAAACAGACTGTCGTCCGAACATTCGGGGGAAGAGCCCCGTACGCTGAATAGTCAGGCCGGACACCAAACCCGAAAATCCTCAACACAGATATGCTCCAACCCGCTCAGGCGCACCTCACGCAGCCCGCACCTCCACAGCCTGCCCTTCAGCCCGGCAACAGATTTGCCCCGGTCCTTCCCAACAGACTCGCCAATCGCCGTTTCGGAACCACCGGGACACAACACGCATCAGTATTGAAAACTGCTTCCCCCCAGGAACTCCCGGAGAATCGACGTAGGCGGCAGCTCATGGTCGGGAATATCGACAAAATAGTCCAGGAACTTCATCAGCCTCATGGCCTCGGCATACTCCGGCGTATTGGCCGGCACACGCCGCAGCAACGGCAGGGCATACTGTTTGAGGATCGATATTTCGAAGAAAAGCGCCGTATTGACCATCACGTCGGCCTGTTCCTGGTAGGGGAAGATGTATTTGTCCTCACCGCGCCGGACGCTGCCCCATCCCTTAATGGTGTCGTAAGCCGTGCGGCCGCGGTACTTGCTGTCGCGGACAATCCGCCGCAACAGACGGTTGTCGGTCGTCGACACGACACTCATGTTGTCGAGCGACAGGGTGGTCAGGGCCGAAGCATAGATTTTGTATTTCAACCGGTCGTCCACATGGGGCGTCAGGGCCGGATTCAGACCGTGGATCCCTTCGACAATCAGAATACTCCGGTCGCTGAGTTGCAGCGTGGTTCCGTCGTAATACCGTTTCCCGTCGGTGAAGCGGAATTTGGGCATTTCGACCTTCTCACCGGCAAACAGGCGATTCAGGTCGGCATTGAACGCCTCGACATCGACAGCCTCGAGCGCTTCGAAGTTATAATTTCCGTTCTCATCGAGCGGCGTATGTTCCCGATCCACGAAATAGTTGTCGAGCGAGATGGTCTCGGGTTCGAGCCCCAGGACCCGCAGCTGGATCGACAGCCGCTTCGAGAGGGTCGTTTTGCCGCTCGACGAAGGACCCGCCACCAGCACGATTTTAACCCCGTGCTTGTCGTGACGTTCGAGGATGACGTCGGCAATACGGGCAAGCGTTTTTTCATGGAGCGCCTCGCCCACTTTGATCATTTCGCTTGCCTGACCGGCCAGCACCCGCGAGTTGAGCGATCCCACGTCCGAGAGTTGCAGGATGTCGGCCCACTCCTTGTTCTGCTGGAACACCGAAAAGAGTTTCGGCTCGAGTTTCATGGGCTCGACCTGCGTACAGTCGTCGCGCCGCGGCATCTGCAACACGAACCCTTCGCCAAAGGCCTGCAGGTCGAACACCTTCAGGTAGCCGGTCGAAACGACCATAGCCCCGTAAAAATAGCCGGGCAGGCCGCCCATGTTATAGACCGTGATAAAGTACTGCGGCCGGGTGCCCAGCAGCGCCAGCTTGTCTTCGTAGCCATACCCGTGGTAGAGTTTTTCCACGTCCGAGAGGAGCATCTTGTCCCGCACGATCGGCAGATTCATGTCGACCAGCACGCGCATCCGTTGCTTGATGGTCTCGATCTGTTCGGCTCCGACGGTACCGATGCCGGAAATCTCGCCGTAGTATCCCCTTGCCGCGGTGTGCAGAATACGCAGCTGGGCGTCGGGATAGCAGTCGAGGACGGCTTTCTGAAGCAGGAAAAAGAGCGACCGCGCATAGACCCGCATCCCGTCGGTGGAGCTCATCTCCACATACCGCAGGTTTTTGGGCGAATAGATCCGGGAGTTCAGCTCCTTCAGCCGGTTGTCGACGAAACAGGCAATGACCGGCGATTCGGTGTGCAGGGCCAGCATGTCGAGCACCTCTCCCAGCGAGGTTCCCTCCTCCACGTACAGCGTGGCCTGATTGTTTTCGCAGTAGATTTGTATGGGTTTGGTCGTCATGGCAGTCGAGGATTGGTGTATACTAAGAAACGCACTTTAAAGTTACCATATTTTCCGCTGATCCGCAAAATCGGTCCTCCGGACAACAATTCCCGAAACAGAGAACATACCCACCCTTTCCTGCCGACCCCGCTCGAAACTTTTCACTGTCTTTCAAAATCTCCTCCGCAGCTCATTTTCAAACCGGTTTCGCCTGCCATTTCCAGATTCTCCCGCATCTGCTTCCACTTTTCCTCCCCGACCACTCCCGGAACTTCTCATTCTCCCCCTCAAAATCTTCTTCGCAGGTCTTTTTCTGCCAGTTCCGCCTACCATTCCCAAATTTTTTCTGCAACTGCTTCCACATTTCCTCACCATATATTTCACGCCTTCCCCCCCCAATCATTCCACGCAGGGAACCACTACTCCGCCAATGGGACGAGCACCCTGCGGCACTCTGTCGAATTTCCGTTTACAGCCGAAATTCCACGTCCGATCCTGCCCCAACCGTCGATCCCACCAATGAATTTCCCAGCCACCGCACCCCGCCATTACCACTATCCCCCCTCTTCGAATCGCCCCCCCCATTCCGTCTACGCTGCCGCGTAAACGAACGGCCGGTGTAACGCTCCCGAAGAGCGTTACACCGGCCGATACCGGAGAGGATGTTTCCCAAACGGTCTAATGTTTGGCGTTCATCACCTTGTTCTGACGGCTGATGCTTTCCATGTGGATCGAGTTCAGCAGAATGCTCAGGAATTCACGGCTGAGTTTCAGTTCGTCGGCCATGGCCAGCACACGTTTTACGATATCGTCCCAACGGGCGCTCTGCAGGATCATCACCTCGTTGTCGCGTTTGATCTCGCCGATCTTTTCGGCAACGTCCATACGTTTGCTGAGGATCGTGAAGAGTTCGGCATCGTACTGGTCGATCTGGCTGCGGAGTTTGTCCATCGACATCTGGAATTCGGGTTTGTCGACCTGCGGTTTGCGCCATACGATGCTGCGCACCAGTTCGGCCAGCTCTTCGGGCACCACCTGCTGAGCCGCGTCGCTCCAGGCCTTGTCGGGGCAAATGTGGCTCTCCATGATCAGACCGTCGTAGTTCAGGTCGGCGCACTCCTGAGCCACCTCTTTGAGCAGCGAGCGTTTACCGGTGATGTGCGACGGGTCGCCGATCATGGGGATGTCAGGCATACGCATCTTCATCTCGATAGCCAGCGGCCACATGGGGTTGTTGCGGTATTTCGAGAGTCCGAAAGACGAGAAGCCGCGGTGGATCAGGCCGACGCGTTCGATCCCCACCTTTTGGAGGCGCTGCACGGCACCCATCCAGAGGTCGAGGTCGGGGTTCATCGGGTTTTTGACCAGCACCGGGATGTCCACGCCGCGCAGGGCATCGGCAATATCCTGTACGCTAAAGGGATTAACGGTGGTACGGGCACCGATCCAGAGCAGGTCGACGCCGAATTCGAGCGCCCCTTCCACGTGTTTGGCATTGGCCACTTCGGTCGCAATGGGCAGGCCGGTCTCCTTTTTGGCTTCGGCCATCCACGAGAGGCCGGGCAGCCCCACCCCTTCGAAGGTTCCGGGTTTGGTACGCGGTTTCCAGATGCCGGCACGCAGCACGTCCACCACACCGGTGGCTGCCAGACGGCGGCAGGTTTCGAGGGTCTGTTCTTCGGTCTCGGCGCTGCACGGCCCCGAGATAATCAGCGGGCGTTTGCCCTTCAAGTCGAATTTTTTAGTTTCCATGTATGTGGGTTTTTATTATTCTCAGTTTCAGTTTCTCCCCCATCGGGAAATCACACGAGAGGGATCGGTTTTTGTTTCACGGTTCGCAGCAGCATCCCGACGGCAACGGCTCACGGCCACATCTGTGAGTATGCCCGCTTCGCCGCCGACCGGGTCAATGGATAATGCGCCGGATCGAATTGGCCTTCTGTATCGAGGTGCGCAGCCCTTCGGTATCGTCGCGTTCGATCATGCGCCGCATCACCTGCAACTGGTGGATATGTTCACGCAGCACGTCGAGCACGTTGTATTTGTTCTTGAGCAGGATGGGAATCCACATGTCGCCCGAACTCTTGGCCAGACGCACCGTACTTTCGAACCCCCCGCCGGCCAGTGCGAAGATCGTATCATCCTCACGTTCCTTTTCGAGCACCGTCAGGGCCAGCGCATAGGAGGTCACTTGCGAAATGTGGCTCACATAGGCGGCGTGTAGGTCGTGTTCTTCGGGTTCCATCGAGATGATCGGCATGCCAAGCGTGCGGTAGATATCCTCCACGATGCCTACCGCTTCGGGGTCGCTCATTTCGCGCTGGCAGATCACGACGGAGCGTCCAGCGAAGGCTCCCTTGACAGCCGCTTCCGGGCCAGAATATTCGGTACCCCACATGGGGTGGGTCGCCACAAAACGGCCCCGTTTGGCATGCTGGGCAATCACTTCGCACAGCTCCTCTTTGGTCGAGCCCATGTCCATGACGATCTGGTGTTTCACGCGGTTGAGCACCTTCACGGCCAACAGCGGAATGGCGTTCACGGGGATGGCGATGGCCACCAAGTCAGAGGCATCGACAGCAGCCTCCATCGGCAGCAGTTCGTCCACCAGTCCCAGTTCCAACGCTTTGGCCGCATTAGCGGGGTTATTGTCGACGCCGATCACACGGTCGGCCAATCCTTTATCTTTCAGTGCTAGGGCGAACGATCCGCCGATCAGCCCCAGCCCGATTACCGTAGCAATCATTTTTTCGGGTTATTTGTCATTCGTCGAGTCCGGATGTGCACGCCCGCTGCCGATCCGATGACCGAAAACCGCAGAAACGCTCCCCCTCTCGACGCTGTCCTTAATTCTCGTGAACCGCCACTTATCGCGCGATTCGTTCCAGTGCGCGTTGCAGGGTGGCCTCATCGGCGCACAAAGATACGCGAACATATTTTTCTCCGCCACTGCCGAAGATGCCTCCGGGGGTGATGAAGATATATTTTTCGTCCAGAATACGATCGATAAAGCCGTAGCAGTCCTGCCCGCCAGCCAAAGCCTCCTCGGGTAGACGGCCCCACTCGAAGAGCCCCATCTGACCGGGACGCACGGTGCAGCCGAGCGTCTCGAGGATCTTCACGGCCAGTGCCTCACGGTTGCGATAGGTGCGGTTGACCGAAGCGTACCACTCATCGCCAAGCCCGAGGGCGACGGCTGCCGCCTGCTGCATCGGGATGAACATAGCGTTGTTCAGGTTGCTTTTGCAGCGCAGTACGGAGGCCAGGATATCCGCCCGTCCGACCATCATTCCGACACGCCAGCCGGCCATGTTCTGACTCTTGCTGAGTGAGTTCAACTCGATGGCCACCTCACGGGCGCCGGGTACGGCCATCAGGCTCTGCGGATGGTCGTTGCGGATGAAGCTGTAGGGGTTGTCGTGCACCAGCAGGATGTTGTGACGACGGGCAAACTCGACAAAGCGTTCGAAGAGACCCGGTGCGGGAGCGGTGCCGGTGGGCATGTGGGGATAGTTCAGGAACATCATCTTCACGCCGCTGAGATCGCTCTTTTCGAGTGCCTCGAAGTCGGGCATCCAGCCGTTTTCTTCCGTCAGAAGGTAGTTGTCGATCACACCGCCGGCCAGTTTGACAGCCGATGCGTAGGCGGGGTATCCGGGGTTGGGCACGAGCACCTTGTCGCCGGGGTTGATGTATGTCTGACACAGGTAGCTGAGCCCCTCTTTCGAACCGTAGAGGGTCAGGATCTCGGTGGCAGGATCGAGCGTGACGCCGTATCGGGTGGCGTACCAGTCGGCAATCGCCTGCAGGAGCACCTGTTCGCCTTTGTAGTTGGCATATCCGTGAACGTGAGCATTTTGGGCTCCTTTATAAAGGGCTTCGATCACGGAGGGGTGCGGGGGCAGGTCAGGGCTGCCGATACCGAGGTTGATGACGTCGTGTCCGGCACGGCGCATGGCGTCGACTTGAGCCAGTTTTTTCGAGAAGTAGTATTCTTTGACTTGGCCGAGCCGGTCGGCCACTTCGATCTGTGTCATGGTATTTGGTGCGTGGTTGGTTCTTGTTGGTGTGTTGGCGTTATTTTGGGCAGTAGAACGCTTGGGGCAGGGGTGGCGTTATTTTTTTGAACGACTTTTTTCGAGGGAGGCACATCCGGGAGTCCGGGGAGCGGTTCTCTGCGGACCGTAGGCGACTGCCCTGCGCGGGCGGCGTCCGCGTGACCGCGGCGGGACGTGCGAAACTGCGTTTCGCCGGACTGTTCTCAGATGTGGATGCCGCGGGTATATTCACCGTAAACGGTGAGGTTGTCGCTCAGTGCGCTCATGTGCAGCACGGCCTCGCGGTACTCCCAAACGTCCTGAAACTCCATGTCGAGGTGAAACAGGTAGTGGAACGGGTCGCTGGGAATGGGATAGGACTGCAGTTTGGTCATGTTGATGTTATAGCGTTCCATGGTGTTGAGCACGCTCACGAGCGACCCTTTGTGGTGCCCCACCTGGAAATACATGGAGGCTTTGTTGATGGCGTCCCGGTTTTCGTCCTCCTTGCAGTCGGCGCTGCGACGCAACACCATGAAGCGGGTGTAGTTGGTTTTGATGGTGTTGATTTCGGGGGCGATCACCTTCAGTCCGAAGAGTCGGGCGGGCAGTTCGCCGGCAATGGCTGCGGCATGACGGGCACCCTGCTCGGCAACCTGACGTGCCGAAAGGGCGGTGTCTTCGGTCTCGACCAGCCGCCAGGGTTTGTCGTCGAGGTAGTCGGCACACTGGAGCAGGGCCATCGGATGGGACCACACTTCGCGGATATCCTCGAGTTCGACATCAGGTAGCACCAGCAGGTTTTGCCGGATCTGGAGGTAGAGCTCGCCGACGACGCGCAGACGCCGGTCCTGCAATAGCCCGTAGTTGGGCAGGATGCTTCCGGCGATGGAGTTTTCGATGGCCATCAGGGCTGCATCGGCACTCCCCTCTTCCAGAGCTTTGACCACTCCGCGGAAGGTGGCGCAGGGAACGATTTCGATTCCCTGGCCGAAGAATCCTTCGGCGGCGATGTGGTGGAAACACCCTTCGTAACCCTGTATGGCAACTTTCATAGGTTTCATCTGGTATTAAGTTTCATCGTATACCCGGTGACCGGGCTGTTTTGCCGCGACTCTCCGCAACGTGGATCCTCGAAACGGACCGGGGCAAAACAAAAGATCCGGCCTTCATCGGAGGAGGCCGGATCTTTGTGTATCAAAATGTCGTTATCTGCAATTTTCTACAAGGACAAAGAAGATTCGGTCCGCTCCGCGTGTGCACAGCAGTAATAATAAAAAGGCGAATAAAAACCCTCCGCGATTCTATGTCCGAACGTATGCTTCATCTTTGTTTCGGTGTTTCCCGTCCCAATGCGGGAATGACGTTGCAAATATAGGCTTTTTTTCAAAGCGGCAACATTTTTTTAGATATAATTTTTGCAGTACCTCGAATACTGGGCCATGACCTTGTCGACGAACTGGACGGTTTCGGTACCGTTGAAGGCACCGTTCCGCACGGCATCGTCGCCCACCCACTCGGGCGTTCCCTTGAGCACGACATACTGACGCAGTTGCGCCCAGGAGTTGTGGTTCACGCCCTGTTTGACAGCCAGCCGACGGGCGTCGAGAATATGGCCCGTTCCGGCGTTGTAACAGGCCAGCACGATCTGGATTCGGTCTTCGTCAGAAGTTGAATTTCCGAACCGCAGCGTACTTTCGATCTTTTTGATCAGTTTTACGGCCGTTTCGATGTTGGTTTTCGGGTCGCTGATCCGGTCGGCAGGGATGCCGAAGTCGCGTGCCACGCTTCCCATCACCTGCATCAGCCCCTGCGCGCCGCGGCGTGAGCGGGCCTGGGGATTGAATCGGGATTCCTGGTAGGCGATGGCTGCCAGCAGGCGCCAGTCCATGTTCTGCTCCTCGGCGACCTGACGCATGATCGGGTCGAAGGGGGAGATTTGTCCCCGGCTGGCGATTTCGAGCTGTCGGGCATCGGGCGCAACGGAGGCGGCGCTGCTTTTTCGGGTTGCCGTACAGCCCGTGAAGGTTAAATCAGAGATCAGCAGTAGTGCAAAAACAAAAACAATTTTTTTAAGGTTCATAAATCGACTTTTGGTCGGGCGAGCTTTCCCATGCCATGCGAGCCATTAATCGTAGAACGACCACGACAGTCCGATCTTGAACATCATCCGGTTCTGCGGATAGTTCACCACTTCGAAGTAGCGGTTACCGCCGAACAGGTTGCAGTTCCAGTGTTGCAGTTTGAGCAACAGCCTCAGTCTTTTCCACTTCGCCGACACGAATGCGTCCATCGAAGGGTAGTTGCCCAGTTTGACCTGGTTTTGGGTGTAGAATTGTCCGATGGCGGGGTCGTAGGCATAGGCATAATACTCGGTATTATAGCGTCCGTCCACGCCGATCTGCATATACAACACCTTCTTGACCACGTCAAAGCCGAAGAAGTAGGAAATGTCGGCACTGAGCAGAGGCACCGGAGCGACCGTCTGGTCCGAACTCCATTGCATGAGCACCCTGTGATTCAAGTGAAATCCGCCGATGCGGAAATCCTTGCGCAGATACAGTCCCATCACGCTGAGCACTTCGCCGTACTGTTCGGGCACCACGTTCAGACCATAATAGACCTTGTCCTTGGTCAGTTCGTAGCTTCCGCCCAGTTCGAGTCCCACGTCGGGGACCTTGAATGCCGCGGTGATGAGCGTACTCTTCTCTTTCGAGAAGCTGTTCGACCACGCATAGTGGTTCGAGAAGTAGTTCTGCTGCCAGAAGTCCGGCTCGCGCAGCCTGAAGCGCACCGATGCGTCCAACGTCAGAGGCTTGTTCTTGATATAAGCCGAGAGCGACAGGTGGCCGCCCGCGTCGAAATCTCCGCTTCGGTACCCGATCATGTGCAGTTTGGCATCGGCCGACCAACGCATGTAGCGGCTGACGGCCCCCTCCAGCTTCCCGTACACATAGACCGAATTCTTACTCTGTTTTCCTCCCGCGCCGTACATCTCCCTGTAGGCTTCCGGCACGTAATAATTGTAGTTGTTATGCTCGTTCCCAATACCGGCCGTCACCAGACCCAACGCCCCGTTACGGTTATAGGGCTGGAGCTGCATGAAGAGTTTGACGTCGGTCATCGACTGGCGGATCGAATCGCCGGTGCCGTCGGGATTGATATAGAAATGGCTGTAGTAGGCGGTCTCTTCGGGAGTGGTTGGAGCCTTGACCGCGTCGGAATAGATCTTTTTGAAGGTGGTATGTTCGAACGACTGGCCGATGAAGATGGTCGGAATTTTGGAGAGGGTCAACTCGTCCGACACACGCTGGCGACGCAGCGGGATAGCGTACGACTGCGTCCAGTAGAAAGTATTTCCCTTGTAATAGTTGCTCGCATCGGCGCTTCCATCGAGCCGCACGGGGATGTTATCGGTCATGTCCATCACCGTATCGGTCACATCGCGCATGTCCTGGATACCGCCGTTCTCCTGAATGTCGCCCACATTATAGATGTATCCGCCGTGGATGGCGTAGCGTTTCCCGGTATGGGCCACGTTGGCCGAGAAATAGCGGTCGAGGGCCTTCTGCTGGGCATACTGTCCCTTCATCCCGTCGGCGTTGTAATCCAGATTGAACGAGGTCGAAGGCGATATATTCTGCGAAATGACGGCATGAAAGAGCTGCTCTTCCTTGGAACGCTGGCCCGACATCTGGTACGAAATGTTGGTATAGGGCATCCGGGCGTTGTAGAAGAGGATCTTGTCCGGACTCATCAGGAAGGGAGCCCAGGCCTGCAGAAACGAAAAATTCCGGAATTGGGGACGGTCGAAGTAGTTGAGCGGGATGCTCGCCCCGCCGAGGTTGCCGAGGCTGGCGCTCCCGACGTTTTCCCGCATGAAGGGGTAGTCGCGCTGGAACTCGGCAATGGTGGTATCCATGTCCCGGAGCGTAATGTTGTTGTCGTCCATCGAGACGGTCCAGGCGAAGATACGTCGCGCACGGGTCGAGTCGTCGAAATAGAACGATTCGAGCGGTTTGCGCGGACGACGCGCCTTGTCGATGGTGTCGCGTTCGATCATCTGGCTGGGCAGCAGTCCCGAAGAGTTACTGGAACTGTTGTCCACCGGATAACGGATAACGGTCGAGCCAGGATTCTGCCCGAACCCGGAAAGGGTGAGCAGCGCCAGCGCAACGACCAGCATGCAACGCAAACAATATGTCCGGACCGGGGCAATTCTCATGCTACGTCGATCGGTTTTTTAGAGTTCGTTAAAGGCTCATTTCTAAGGGAGCTGGGCTGTTCCAGCCGAATTGGAGCAAACGCCCGACCACATCCGGCCCTATTCGCCGCCCCCATTTTGCCGTTCCCCACACACCCACACACAGTTCCCTTCGCCTCCACAGCTTCGGGCCTTTCGGCACATCCACGCCGCCATCACCAGCCCTCAATCTCACAACAGGTTCCAGCAAAACATCCGCACACTTTCACGACACGGTGACTACCCTTTTCCACCTCCGCCCCCATGCATCAACACTCCGTTTGGCAGTCGCCCCCGCCGCAAATTCCGCTCCGCATTTAACGAACGGTTATTCATTCAAAAACGGGGCAAAGGTACGGATTTTTCGTTAAATCCGTACTCCGCACAAAATCAACCCTTTACAGCGGGACGAAAAAAGAGTGTCCGACCGGTCGAGATGACAATGTAGGCCAGAATGATCAGAGCCGGGGCCGCCATCCGCAGCCACACGATAAAAATAACGGCGAGAAGCAGAAAAACGTATCTGAGTCGGTTGTTTCCGAAGTCAAAACTTTTGAATTTCAGCGAAAACATGGGCATATCGCACACCAGCAGCGCAGAAAAGACCACCGTCAGTCCCAGCAGCAGGGCGGGCGTTGCGATCCACTCCCATCCCAGCATGGGCAGCGCCACGAAGAAAAGCGTACAGGCCGGCGTAGGCAGTCCGCGAAACTCTTCGTGCTGCCGTTCGTCGATATTGAACTTGGCCAGACGCAGCGCCGAAAAGGCTGCGATCAGGAAGCCTCCGAAGCGGAGCCATTCGAACGAGGTTCCGGCCAGCGACTGCGTGAGCATGGTGAAGACGACCACTGAGGGTACAACCCCGAAACTGACCATATCGGCCAGCGAGTCAAGTTCCTTGCCGATCGGCGAACTGACATGCAGCATCCGGGCGACGAATCCGTCGAAGAAGTCGAAGACGGCCGCCGCGATCACCAGCCAGAAGGCTGCCACGAAATCGGCCCCGAGGAAAAGCATGGAGACAGCGACACACCCCGACAACAGATTACAGAGTGTCAAAAGATTGGGAATAAACGCGATCACTTTTTTCATGACCAGACAGATAGGATTTTTCCATTCGGTGAATGACAAATGTACATATTTTCCGACGAAAGTAACCTTTCGGCCCACGAAACCTCCCTTCGGAACACTTCGGGAACACCCTTCATAGCCGCCACCGTTTCACCCCTTCCCCATCCCGACATCACCGACAGTTATAAACTGCTCTCCCATTCTGTCCACCCGTCGCATCACTCACCGTCCCCCATCCCTAAACAGCGTCCCTTTCAGCTGGTAAATGACCCGCAACAACTTCTTCACACCCCAGCACACCCGTTTCACCTGATACAAGGAAACGGTATAAAAAATTCCCGGCAGGTGATGAATACCTGTCGGGAATCTGCAAAAACTACACTTCGATCTTTCCGGACCAGCCGTCACGTCCGCAACACCTCACGGCACTACCGACATTCCGCAAAACAACGTCTCGGCATAAACCGCCTCACTTCGTTTTCCGGAGGCAAAATACCCGGTCGGACCTTGGATATATAATGATAAATAATAAGATTTTCTTCTTCCGAACCAGCTCCCCGGACATCACTCCCTGAACTGCATATGCGCCGACGCTCCACTCGGGACACAATTTCAGCCGCAGGTTCAGAGCCCCGCCTTGAATGCAAGCCAAAGCCACACGGAACCAGCAACCCACAAACATTTCCTCCCCCCTCAGCACAAACCGCCCTTTCGCGCTCTCTCCAGCCTCTTACAGTTCGAACAACCCTTCGGGCAGTTCGGCAACAAGCCGTCGTTTGCGTTCGTTGGCCTCGACGATGACCCCTTCGACTGCGGGCACCATCACTTCGTGTCCGTCAAACTCGACACCGAGCAACGGGTTGCCCGGATAATCGTAGAATGCCGTCACCTGCCCCGTGCGACCGGTCGCACGGTCGGTCAACTCGAAACCGATCCAGAGCGAAAGGTCGATCTCGTCCTCGTCACCTTCGGTTTCGGCCTCTTCGTGGTAGAGTACTTTGCCGATCAGCATCCGGGCTTCCTCCTCACGCTCAAAGTCGTCGAAAAGGATAACGGCCGACGACTGTCCCTTGGGCTCGAACGAGGCAATAAAAAGCGGAACCGCCAGTGAGTCGATCTCGACCCACAGCGGTTCCGTTGTATCGACGGATTCGGGAAAAGTATCGTAGAGCGTTACAAGCAACTCTCCGTTCATCGTATCGTCCGCAGCACGGGTTCCATAGGCCTTTTTGATGCGTCCCACTGCATGGGCAGGGTCGGCGATCACGGCAGCCGCACGGTCGGCGTAGGCGAATGAACGATTTTTTCCCATCTTACTCTCTCTGCCTCATGCGGACAGAGCGGAATCCGGTTCAGAAAAATTATTCGGCAGCAGCTTCGGTTTCAGCAGCAGCTTCTTCAGCGTTTTCGCCTGCAGCTTCAGCGGCAGCGGCTTCAGCAGCGGCAGCAGCTTCGGCCAGTTTGGCAGCCAGTGCGGCAGCTTTGGCTTCTTTCACTTTGGTTTCAGCTTCGAGGCGTTCTTTAGCCGTTTTGGCTTTGGCAGCTTCGGCAGCGGCTTTGGCAGCAGCGGCTTTGGCTTCTTTTTCAGCTACCCATTTAGCGAATTTCTGTTCGGCCACTTCTTCGGTGAACGCGCCTTTTTTCACGCCGCCGTTCAGGTGGTGACGCAGCATGACGCCTTCTTTGGAGAGGATCGAACGAGCGGTGTCGGTCGGCTGAGCGCCTACGCTGATCCATTTCAGAGCGCTTTCGAAGTTGAGCTCGATGGTAGCGGGGTTGGTGTTGGGGTTGTAGGTACCCAGTTTTTCGATGAAGCGACCGTCACGCGGTGCACGGCTGTCGGCCACTACGATGTGATAGAAAGCATACCCTTTTTTACCGTGGCGCGCCAGTCTGATTTTGGTTGACATTTTGGATGTATTTATTTATGAGTCAATCCCTTGCCTACCCACAACGTTCTTCGTAAATTTGAACCGCGGAGAGTGCATCTCCCTCGTTTCTCTGGTTTGTTCAAAACCCTCGTTGTTTCGGACAAGCGGCGCAAAGGTACAAAATGTTTATCTTTACACCAAGTTTCAGCATCGTTTATGGAGAAAAAAGCCATTTTCGCCGGATCGTTCGACCCGTTTACCGTCGGCCACGAGGACATCGTGCGCCGGGCGTTGCACTTGTTCGACCACGTTATTATAGGTGTCGGCTACAACATCAAGAAGAAGGGATTCCTGCCGATGGAAAATCGCGTGCGGCTGATCCGCGACACCTTTCGCGACGAGCCCCGCGTCAGCGCCGAAGCCTACGAAGGGTTGACCATCGACTTTTGCCACCGCCAGGGAGTACACGTCCTGCTGCGCGGTCTCCGCTCGGTCGACGACTTCGAGAGCGACCGCACCATCGACGCCATCAACAAACGGCTCGATCCCCGTATCGAGACCTTCTACCTGCTGACCGACCCCTACCTCGGGGCCGTCTCTTCGGCCGTAGTGCGCGAATTGCATGCCCACAAGGCCGACATCTCGCGCCTGCTGCCGCACGGCATCCGGCTCGAAGATTACCTCTAACCGCTTAATAAAATCGTGTATCTCGACGCACCCGGAGCCGGCGTATTGTCTGTTCCGGTGGGCGAAACATCGCACGGACGTGGCCGAAACAAATTCACAAAATTTCACAAACCCGTCAATAAATTAACAAACCCGCTTTCCGATGGGCTTTATCTCGCCCGAATTTGTACCTTTGCCCACTCGGAACCTTCTGAAAAAAATACAAACGAGAGATATAAAGACATGTTTCAGATCCTGAAAAAGACACAACTGGCCCCCTCGATCTACCTGATGGAGGTAGAAGCACCGCGCGTGGCTCACGCCGCCCAACCCGGCCAGTTCCTGATCGTCATCGTCGACGACAAAGGCGAACGCATCCCGCTGACCATCTGTGATTACGACGCCGAAAAAGGTACCGTGACCATCGTGATACAAGCCATCGGCGCATCGACCATGCGCATCGTGGCGCTCGAAGAGGGCGACCACTTCGCCGACTTTGTCGGTCCGCTGGGCCACACCTCGGAATTCATCCACTACACGCCCGAAAAACTCGCCGCCACGAAATTCCTCTTCGTAGCCGGAGGTCTGGGTGCGGCCCCGGTCTACCCCCAGGTCAAATGGCTGGCCCAACGCGGCATCCAGGCCGACGTCATCATCGGAGCCAAAACGGCCGACCTGGTCCTGCTCGAAGAGGAGTTCCGCGCGCTGACCCCGAACGTCCACATCGCCACCGACGACGGTTCGAAAGGCTACAAAGGGCTGGTAACCAACCTGCTCAAAGAACTGGTCGTGAACGAAGGCAAACACTTCGACCTGGTCGTGGCCATCGGTCCGATGATCATGATGAAATTCGTCGCCCTGACCACCAAGGAACTGAACATTCCGACCATCGCCAGCCTCAACACCCTGATGGTGGACGGTACCGGCATGTGCGGGGCCTGCCGCGTGACCGTCGGCGGCAAGACCCGCTTCGCCTGCGTCGAAGGGCCTGAATTCGACGCCCATCAGGTCGATTTCGACGAAGCCATGCGCCGACAGGGCATGTACCGGACCATCGAAGAGCGCAAACGCGCCATCGAAGCCGAACGTGCCGCCGGCCACAAATGCAACATCGGTCTTTAAGTCTTTAGGACAACCCCGACTCTATTAAATAAGGTCACCCCAACCCCAAATTCAGACGCGGGGGCACGCCGTTCCCGGCACATCAGCCGTGAAACACCGCCAGAGAGCATCTCCCCACCGGGAATCCTCTCCGCCCTACGCCTCCCCGCGCCGCCCGACAAGAAACAACAACCATGGCAAACAAAATACCCCGAGTTCCCGTGCGGGAACAAGATCCCAAAATCCGCGCCACCAATTTCGAAGAGGTGTGCTACGGTTACAACCTGGACGAAGCCACCCGTGAAGCCTCGCGCTGCCTCAACTGCAAGAAACCGCGCTGCGTCGAAGCCTGCCCCGTATCGGTCAAGATACCCGACTTCATCCACCACATCACCGAAGGCGACATCATCGCTGCCGCCAAAACCATCGCCCAGGACTCGCTGCTGCCCTCGATCTGCGGCCGTGTCTGCCCGCAGGAGAACCAGTGCGAAGGATCGTGCATCCTCGGCGTCAAGGGCGAACCCGTCGCCATCGGCAAACTGGAACGCTTTGTCGGCGACTGGGGCCGCGAACACCAGCTCGTTCTGGCACAGGCCGCTCCCCACAACGGCCATAAGGTAGCCGTGGTCGGTTCCGGTCCGGCCGGTCTGGCCTGCGCCGCCGACCTCGCCAAACTGGGCTACGAAGTCTCTATCTTCGAAGTGCTCCACCGTCCGGGCGGCGTTCTTCAGTACGGGATTCCGGAATTCCGTCTGCCGAAGCAGGAGGTCGTCGAACCCGAAATCGACAACGTGCGCCGGCTCGGCGTCAAAATCGAAACCGACGTGGTGGTGGGACGCACCGTCACCATCGACCAACTGATGGACGAAGAGGGCTACGAAGCCGTATTTATCGGTTCGGGTGCCGGTCTGCCCCGCTTCATGGGCATCCCCGGCGAGAACCTCAACGGCGTGGTGTCGGCCAACGAATTCCTCACCCGCACCAACCTGATGCACGCCTACGACGAACAATACGACACCCCGATCTACACCGGCGACCGCGTCGTTGTGGTCGGCGGGGGTAACGTGGCCATGGACGCCGTGCGCACCGCCAAACGTCTCGGTGCCGACGCCTCGATCGTTTACCGCCGTTCCGAAGCCGAACTTCCCGCCCGCCGCGAAGAGGTGCACCACGCCAAAGAGGAGGGTATCGACTTCCAGATGCTGACCAATCCGGTCGAAATTCTCGGCGACGAACGCGGATGGGTGACCGGTATCCGCTGCGTGCGAATGGAGCTCGGCGAACCCGACGCATCGGGTCGCCGCTCGCCGATCGCCATTGCCGGTTCGGAATTCGACATTCCGTGCGACGTCGTAATCATGGCGCTGGGCACCTCGCCCAACCCGCTGATCGCCGCCACGACGCCCGGTCTGGAAGTTACCCGCCGCGGCTGTCTCGAAGCATCCGACGAAGGAGCAACCACCCGCGAAGGGGTCTTTGCCGGAGGTGATGCCGTCACCGGTGCCGCCACCGTGATCCTCGCCATGGGTGCCGGTCGGAAAGCCGCCGCAGCCATCGACAAATACATCCAAAGCAAAAACTAAACGCCGGCCCCGAAAGGATTAACTGTCGGGGCTGATACAAAAGCGCGTCGGGAGGTAGAATTGAAATCTACCTCCCGACGCGCTTTTTATAATCCGTATTTTTCTACACAGCCTTCGATCCACCCGCTGCAAAACCACTCCTTCGCCTTCCTCTCATAGGGCGCTACCACTCGAGCTGCCACCCGGTTCCATCCCGTTCGACATAAGCCCGACCGTCGCGTTTCGAACGGGCATAATCGAATTGCGGTTTAACCAGCCACCTACCCCGTCGATCGATATAGCCGTACAGTCCTGCCACCATCACACAGGCAACCCCTTCGCGAAACCCCTGCGCAAAATCGTACCGTACGGGGATCGCCAGCCGTCCGTCCAATCCGACATAGCCATACAGTTTACCCCTTCGCACCAACGCCCGCCCCTCGGAGAAGGGCCACGCATCGTCGAATCGCGGTCGCGACAAGAGTCGGAACGTAGTGTCCACATAACTCCACCGGCCATCGATGCAGACCGCTACAATCCCTTCCGAGAAATCGCCGCAATCGGCATACTCCGGCTTCCGGAGCCACACTCCGTCCGGACCGATAAAGCCCCATCGTCCCTCCACACAGACCGCAGCAGCCCCTTCCGAGAACTCCCGCGCCCGGTCGAAACAACACTCGGCCACCACCCGACCCTCCGTCGTCACATAGCCATACTTCCCGTTGCGCCGCACCAGCCGAATCCCGTCCCGTCCGGCTTCACCCACATAATCATACCTATTCAGGCTCTGCCCGGCCTCCGTATCGGGCAGATGCGCAGCCAAAGCTGCCGCCAGACCGGGCAGACGCTCCTGTCCCGATCCCAGCAGCGCAAAAAGCGGATCATGGGCCAGTTCCGTTCCCATCAGCCAACGGTAAGCCGGACACTCGCCCCCGGCCAGTTTCACCGGATCGAACAACAGCGACCCATCGCCACCGAACCGTTCGTACAGCTCCGGCCAGCGCGCCAATGCCCGCAGGGCCATACTGAGCAGCGCAATCGGAAAATCGTCGATCTGTTTCCCGAAACCGCACTCCGTCCGTTCCGGATGGCGAAACCCCTCGGTACCGGTCTCGCGAGCCCGTTCCCCAGCCATCTCGGGCAGGTAGAGCCCGTCGTAATCGACCAGCGTCAATGTTCCATCGGGCCGCACGATCAGATTATCCGGCTTGATATCGCCATGCGCAAAGGGCTGCTCCAACAGCCACAGGGCCATCCGGTCGAACGCTTCGGAGAGCCGGCCAAGACGTTCACGATCTCCCCCTCGCGCGGCCTGTTCGATCGCCCGGGCCAACGGCTCCCCATCGGCCCACTCCATCCATAACACAGGCTGCACCGACACACGGTCATCATGGTCGAAAACCGTTATCTCCTCCTCGAGCCAGCGAAACCGCACCAAATGGCGCGTCCCGGTACTCCAGACCGGCTTCAGGGCACATTCCATACGTCGATAAGCCTCGGCACGTCCCGGTTGATGACGGGTAAAGCATTTCAGCGCAGCGGCCCGACCCTGCACCTCGACCCGGAAGACGACACCGTAAGCCCCCGACGAATATTCGGGCGGCAGGCATGAAGAAAGCCCCGGCAGGTTGCGAAACAGCCCGTCGGGGTTTAGAATGGTCTCCAGATATCGCAGTGCGGTCGGATATTGCATGACTGGTGGAGGTATAACCGGTAAAACTGATGAGCCCTTCCACAACATCGCCCCTCCTTCGGACAGTCGCCCGCCCCTTCTGCCCCCCATCTACCTACGGGACGGAGCCGGAAAGTGAATCGGGCCGGGATTGTCAACTAGCTCAAGGGCTTCTCATCGCACAGCCGGCGGTTCTCAAATCGTACGGCCGGGGTAGGCTTTCAGGGCCAGTTCGAGGGTCTCCATCGCCCCGCGCAGGTCGTCGATATTGAGCACGTAGGCCAGACGCACCTGATGACGCCCGGTTTCGGGTTCGGCATAGAAACCCGAAGCGGGGGCTACCATCACCGTCTTCCCGTTGTGTTCGAACGACTCCAGCATCCATTGCGCGAAACGGTCGGCATCATCCACAGGTAGCTCCGCAATGGCGTAAAAAGCACCACGGGGCATCGGACACCGCACGCCCTCCATCCGATTCAGTGCAGCGATCATGAAATTTCGCCGAGCCTCATACTCGTCGTGAACCGTCTGGAAATAGCTTTGTGGCGTATGCAGAGCCGCTTCGGCCGCCACCTGTCCCACATAGGGTGCACACAGTCGGGCCTGCCCCATGCGCAGAGCGGCATCAATCACCTCAGGGTTGCGGCTGACAAGCGCCCCGACCCGCGCCCCGCACATGCTGAAACGTTTGGAGATGGAGTCCATCATGATCACATGCCGGTCCATCCCTTCGAGTGCCAGCACGGAGTGGTGTTTGGCTCCGTTGTAGCAGAAATCGCTGTAGACCTCGTCGGCCATCAGGAAAAGGTCGTGCTTGAGCACGATGTCGCGCAACTGGAGAATCTCCTCCTCGCTATACAGATAGCCGGTCGGGTTATTGGGGTTACAAATCAGGATACCGCGCGTTTTCGGGGTGATGAGTTTTTCGAAATCGGCAATCGGCGGCAGCGCGAAGTCATCGTCGATAAACGAGCGCACGGGCACGATCTCGACGCCGGCTTCTGCGGCAAAGCCGTTGTAGTTGGCATAATAGGGTTCGGGGACGATGATCTGGTCGCCACGGTCGCACGTGGCCAGCATCCCCATCAGGATGGCTTCGGAGCCACCCGTGGTGACGATCACCTGATCGGCCGTGAGGGGGAGTCCCCGCCGGGTATAGAATTGCGCCAGTGCTTCGCGGTAGCTCACGATCCCCGCCGAATGGGTATAGGCTATCGTCCGCACATCGATCGCTCGGATGGCCGCCAGCGCCTCGTCCGGAGTGGGGATATCCGGTTGCCCGATGTTCAGGTGATAGACATGCACGCCCCGTCGTTTTGCCTCTTCGGCATACGGGACGAGCTTTCGGATGGGTGAGGCCGGCACTTCCTGACCGGTCCGCGAAATTTTCGGCATAACAGTTTTCGATTTTGACTGAACAGACAAAGATAATGCTTTTTCGGCGACGCCGAACAGGAAATCGCCGTCCCCACTCCGACGGCCAACCGGAATCTCAATCCCAAATCGATCTTCTGGCCTGTTTTCGCAACGCTCAGCCCTACGCAAAAAGGCGCTTTAGACACACTTCCGTTCCTTCCTGCCTCCCCCGCCCTTACGTTTCCGTGAATGACCAGCAGCTCCAAGCACACCACTCCCCGCCTCCGATTCGCACCTCGCGACAAAAATCCCGCTGAAAACCGTTATCTTTGGAGCCACAGCGGCATAGGCCCCGAGACAAAACCGACAGGTTCAGACGCCTCAGAAACTGCTGTCGGGACGATTCCGACAGTTCCAATGCACAGACGTCGCAATCCGTTCGGGAATGCAGAACACCTGCCGGGAACAACCGTGCGGTCACGTAGAGCCCCCTCACGGGGCGGGGATACACTTTATCACCGTATTTTCGCACCGGGTCCCATCCGCTGCCGAACAGCACATACAATCTATGGAAGAGAAGACTCCGAAACAGAAGACCCGCGTGGTGGTCGGCCTCTCGGGCGGCGTCGATTCGAGCGTCGCTGCGTGGGTACTCAAGGAACAGGGCTACGACGTGGTGGGCATGTTCATGCGCAACTGGCACGACACGACCGGCACCCTGGCCGGCGACTGTCCGTGGTACGACGACCGCGTTTTCGCCGAACTCGTGGCCAAGAAACTCGACATCGAGTTCCACTTCATCGACCTCAGCGACCAGTACCGTCAGCGCGTAGTGGACTATATGTTCGCCGAATACGGCCGCGGACGCACGCCCAATCCCGACGTACTCTGCAACCGCGAGATCAAGTTCGACGCCTTTCTGAAAGCCGCCCTCGACCTCGGAGCCGACTACGTTGCCACGGGCCACTACTGCAAGACCGACACCGTCGTAAGCCCCGTGGACGGCAAACCCTACCACCGGCTCATCGCCGGCGACGACCACAACAAGGACCAGAGCTACTTTCTGTGCCAGCTGAACCAGGAGCAGCTCTCCAAAGCCCTTTTCCCGATCGGCGACCTCGAAAAGCCCGAAGTGCGCCGCATCGCCGCCGAACAGGGGCTGGCCACCGCCGAACGCAAGGATTCGCAGGGGATCTGTTTCGTGGGCAAAGTCGACCTGCCGGTCTTCCTGCAACAGAAACTGGCCGCCCGCCCCGGCGGTTCGATCATCGAAATTCCGGCCGACTGGAGCGGCTATTCCGAACCCACGCACGCCCCCTACTCGCCCTACACCTACCGCGAGACAGACGGCGTGAAGGTCGGCGAGCACAACGGAGCCCACTTCTACACCATCGGCCAGCGCAAAGGGCTACACGTGGGCGGCAAACCAGAGCCGCTGTTCGTCATCGCCACCGACGTCGAACGGAACGTGATTTACGTGGGGATGGGCGACCGCCATCCGGGCCTCTACCGGCGCGGTCTCCGCATCCGTCCCGACGAGATGCACTGGATCCGTCCCGACCTGACCATGACGCCGGACAGTGCGCCTCGTCCCTATCTGGTACGCATCCGCTACCGTCAACCGTTGCAACAGGCCACGTTGCACGTCGACCGCGACGGCTGGGGCGTGATCGACTTCGCCGAGCCGCAGCGTGGCGTCACCGCCGGCCAGTTTGCCGCATGGTATGCCCCCGACGGTGAGCTGATCGGCTCCGGCGTGATCGACGCCTGACAAGCCCCTCCACCCGAAAAGTTTCTGACTAAACATACCCATAATCATGAAACATCCGCTTGCACTACTGAGTTTGCTTTCGCTCTTTCTGGTCGGCAGCGTCTCGGCCGAAGAACTGAAGACAGCCAAACTGGTTTTCGACAGCTACACCTACGATTTCGGCACCATCCGTGAGGTGGACGGCGACGTGACCCACACCTTTCGGTTTACGAACGAAGGCAAACTGCCGCTGGTCATCACCAGCGTCGGCGTATCGTGCGGCTGCACCTACCCACAGTTCAGCAAAGAGCCGCTCATGCCCGGCCAGAGCAGCGAGATGAAGATTACCTTCGACCCGACCAACCGCCCCGGCAAGTTCGAAAAGATTATCAACGTCGCCAGCAACGACCCCCGCGGCAGTGCCCGGCTGACCATTACCGGCACCGTCGAAGGACGGCCGCGCACGATTCAGGACGACTACCCCTATTCGGTGGCCGACGGACTGCGCATCGTCGACCGCAACCTGGTGCTGGGAACCATGCCGCGCGGCAAGACAACCGTCGAAAGCATAGGGATCGCCAACGGAGGCAAACAACCGGTACAGATCGGTATCGACGGCTCGTCGCTGCCGGCATGGCTGACTGTCAAACCGGCCAAAACCACCCTCGCCCCGGGCGAACGTAGCGAGATACAACTGACCTTCGACGCCTCGAAAGCCGACCTGTGGGGTAAATTCCAGCCGCAATTCGGTCTGATTGTCAACGGCCAGAAACAACCCGACCCGGTCAAAATGAGCGTCATTTTTGTCGAAGACTTTTCGACCGTATCGCGCACCGCGCTGAAAATGGCTCCGCGCGCCGATTACTCCTCGTTTTTCTACCACTTCAGCGACCAGCCCCAGGGCAAAACGCTCACCCGTGAGTTCCAAATCACCAATGGCGGACAGAGCGATCTGATCATCCGCCACATCGGTCCGACCAGCAGCCGCATCAAGACCAAGATCGACAAAACGGTCATCCGCCCGGGCGACACGGCCACACTGACCGTGACGCTCGACTCGAAAGGGGTTACGGGGCGTTTGGGAGAAGGAGTGACCATCGTGACGAACGATCCGGCCCGACCGGCTCGCGACATCCGGGTGCTCGCCAACATCGTCGAATAGGCAGCCCTCGCAAGCCGACACCGGATTCTACAACGAGTGATAAAAAACCGTCGCGCCATCCATTCAATCGAATGGAGAGCGCGACGGTTAACTTTTTGATCCTGCATGATCGGGTTATCCGGCTGTGGCAACCGGGTCTCGCAAAGGCGTCCGCTGCATCAACCCAGCACCCGGTCGATCTCGGCCAACTCTTCGGCCGTAAACGCCGGAGCCGAAAGGGCACCGAGATTCTGCAACAACTGCTCCTGCGAGCTGACTCCCACGATCACCGACGTAACGGGCGACCCGGGGCGGAACTGCCAGGCAAGCGCCATTTGCGAGAGACTCTCGCCGCGTCGGCTGGCAATATCGTGCAGTTGTTTTATTTTCGGAAGGTTGTGCTCCACATCTGCCACCTTCAGGAAACCGTTGTGCGCTGCCCGCGAGTCGGTCGGGATACCGGCCAGGTAACGTTCCGAGAGTTGTCCCTGTGCCAGCGGAGAAAAGCTCACTACTCCCGTCCCGTATTCGTCGAACAGCGGGAAGAGTGCCTTTTCCGGTTCACGCACCAGCATCGAATAGCGCAACTGATGAACCACGCAGGGCGTTCCCAACTGACGCAGAATATCCATGGCACGACGGGCCGTTTCGGGTGGATATTTCGACAGACCGACATACAACGCCCGCCCGCTGCGGACAATATAGTCAAGGGCCTGCATGGTCTCTTCGAGCGGCGTTTCGGGATCGGGCCGGTGGGAGTAGAAAATATCGACGTAGTCGAGACCGAGGCGTCGGAGACTCTGGTCGCACGCAGCAATCAGATGTTTGCGCGATCCCCAGTCGCCGTAGGGTCCGGGCCACATCTCGTGACCGGCCTTGGTGGTGATGAGCATCTCGTCCCGATGGGCGGCCAGGCTGTTCCGCAGAATCCGGCCGAAGGTCTCCTCGGCACTGCCGGCCGGAGGCCCGTAGTTGTCGGCCAGATCGAAGTGGGTAATCCCCTGTTCGAAGGCGGTCAGCACGATCTGCCGCGCCCGGCCGAAATTACACCCGACACCGAAATTGTGCCAGAAGCCCAATGATATGGCGGGCAACCGAAGCCCGCTCCTGCCGCAACGTCTGTATTCCATATCCTGATTGTTTTAGCAGTTTCACGCACAATTTTACTGCACACCTAATGCAGTACGCCATATTTTATCACGCCGATATCTGCAGTCCGCCTCTCAACCGAAGCGGCACGACCGCCCCGGAGCGAGCCCCTGCGCAGGGGCGAACATCGGCACACATTAATCCATCTTGAGCACGGCGAGGAAAGCCTCCTGCGGCACCTCAACGCGGCCGACTTGACGCATCCGCTTCTTACCGGCCTTCTGTTTTTCGAGCAGTTTACGCTTACGCGAGATGTCGCCGCCGTAACACTTCGCCGTCACATCCTTGCGCACCGCCTTGACCGTTTCGCGGGCGATGATCTTGGCCCCGATGGCCGCCTGGATAGCGATGTCGAACTGCTGGCGCGGGATCAGCTCCTTCAGTTTTTCGCACATCTTACGCCCGAAGTCATAAGCATGGTCGAAATAAATAAGCGACGAGAGGGCATCCACCTGTTCACCGTTGAGCAGGATGTCCAGTTTCGAGAGTTTCGACGGTTTGTAATCGGTCATATGGTAGTCGAACGAGGCGTAACCGCGTGATACGCTCTTCAGCTTGTCGTAGAAGTCGAACACGATCTCGGCCAGCGGCATGTCGAAGTTGACCTCCACACGGTCGGTGGTGATGAAGTTCTGGTTCAGCAGTACGCCGCGCTTGTCGATGCAGAGTTTCATGATCGCACCGAGGTACTCCGTCTTGGTGATGACCTGAGCCAGGATGTAAGGCTCTTCGATGTGGTCAATCAGCGTGGGTTCGGGCAGCCCCGAGGGGTTGTGGACCATCACCTGCTCGCCCTTGGTCGTAAAGACCTTGTACGAAACGTTGGGCACGGTCGTGATGACGTCCATGTTGAACTCGCGGAAGAGCCGCTCCTGAATGATCTCCATGTGGAGCAGTCCGAGAAAGCCGCACCGGAAACCGAACCCCAGCGCGAGCGACGATTCGGGTTCGTAGGTGAGCGAGGCGTCGTTGAGCTGGAGCTTTTCGAGCGAGGCGCGAAGGTCTTCGTACTGGTCGGTTTCGACCGGATAAAGCCCCGCGAAGACCATCGGTTTGACATCCTCGAACCCTGCGATGGCCTCCTGACAGGGGTTCGCCACGGAGGTGATCGTATCGCCGACCTTCACTTCGATCGAGTTTTTGATACCCGAGATGATATACCCCACGTCGCCGGCACGGATCTCGTCGCGCGGCGACATTTTGAGCTTCAGCACCCCGATTTCGTCGGCGTCGTACTCGCTGCCGGCGTTGAAGAACTTGACCCGCTCGCCCTGACGCAGCGTACCGTTCATCACCCGAAAATAGGCGATGATGCCGCGGAACGGATTGAACACCGAGTCGAAGATCAGCGCCTGCAACGGGGCCTTGTCGTCACCCTGCGGCGCGGGCACGCGTTCCACGATGGCCCGCAGAATATCCTCGACCCCTTCGCCGGTCTTGCCCGACGCGGCGAGGATCTCCTCCCGTTTGCAGCCCAGCATATCGACGATTTGGTCCTTGACCTCTTCGACCATGGCCGATGCCATGTCGATTTTGTTGAGCACGGGGATGATTTCCAAATCATTGCCCAGCGCCAGGTAGAGGTTCGAGATGGTCTGAGCCTGAATGCCCTGCGTGGCGTCGACCACCAGCAGCGCCCCCTCGCACGAGGCGATGGCTCGCGAAACTTCGTACGAGAAATCGACGTGCCCGGGGGTGTCAATCAGGTTCAGGATATATTTTTCACCGTCCTGCACATACTCCATCTGGATCGCGTGGCTTTTGATCGTGATGCCTTTCTCTTTCTCGAGGTCCATGTCGTCCAGCACCTGAGCCTGCAGTTCGCGTTGGCTGACGGTTTTGGTCACCTCCAGGAGGCGGTCGGCCAGCGTCGATTTACCATGGTCGATGTGCGCGATGATGCAAAAGTTGCGGATATTCTTCATACGTAAACACTATTCTGCTAAGGGTACAAAAATACGGATTTTTTCCGGAAAGCCCGACTTGTCAAAAAGTTAGACACCGGGTGTCTAATTTTTTGACACTCCACCTCTATGTATTCACAAATACACCACTGATTATCTGCACATTGCACTTTTGGCACGCCATTCGCATTTTCCACAGACAGAAGAGCCGTCATCCAAAATCGGTGTTCCGAACGTCTTTACGTCAACATCGACACCGGACCGGTCAAAACAGACACCCCAAAAAGAATGATCCTGCCATGAAACACGAATGGACACCCCCAGCCGCTCGACACCACCGCCGACGGCTTCCGCACACGGAAAACCGCAGCCCCACAGAAGCCCCTTCACCCCACGCACAGCCCGACTCGCCACCCCACAGCCGTCCCCGCTACACAACCCGCTGTGCATGAACTCCGCCCACGCCTTATCCGCCCCGCTGCTGGAGCGAAATAAAACGCTATAAAAAGAGACAAAAAATCGTTATATTTGAGAACCTGCCAAACCAGAAACACCATGAAACGCCAACTCCTCGGCCTGGGACTCGCCCTGGGTCTTTCGATCTCCACCGCACTGGCCGCATCGACCACCCTCAAATCGGCTCAAGGGCTCGGCATCCACGGCCTGGATGCCGGACATACCTTTACCGTAACCCTGCGCCAGAGCACCTCGCAAGAGCAAAATGGCGTGACCGTCACCATCGACGAACGCCTCAAACCCTACCTCGACGTGACTCTTCGTGAGGGGATTCTCCACCTCGGCTTCGACGACCTGCCGCGCGAGCTGCAAAGCTCCGATAAGTGGTGTTGTCCCGCCACGGCCGAAGTGACCCTCAGCAGCATCGACCGGCTCTCCACCTCGGGGCTCGCCTCGGTAAAACCCCAGGGGAGCTTCTCCGGGGCTGCCCGGGAATTCTCGGCATCGGGCTCCTCGCACATCGACCCGATCACCGTCGCCGTCACCGGTAACCACGACACCGAAGTGGACCTTTCGGGCCTGAGCACCATTACCCTCACCCTGCAGGGTGCAAACAGTGCCGAAATCGACGTCAGCGGCAACTCCAGTCTGACCCTCGACTGCGGAAGCGTCCAGGAACTCGACATCGACGTCAGCGGATTGAGTTCGGCCAGCATCAAAGGCAACGCCACTGTCGTACAAACCGACTGCGGCGGCAACTCGAAACTGACGCTCGAGTGCGGTGCTACCCGTACCCTCACCGCCTCCACGTCGGGCCTTTCCTCGGCCACCATCAGCGGCAGTGCCGACCGACTGGAGACCGAAGCCAGCGGCAACTCACAACTCAACACACAGAAACTCAAGACTAAAGCAGCCGTTTGCGACGCCAGCGGCATGAGCAGCATCAGCGTCTGGATCACCGAAAGCCTCGACGCGTCGGCCAGCGGCAACAGCAGCATCCGCTACCGCGCCGACGGTAACATCAAGCAGACGATCAATACTTCCGGCCTGAGCAGCGTCAACTCCATTCAATAATCCGTATCACCTCCGACAGCCATGAAAAGAATCGCACTTTTTTTGTTTGCAACCCTCCTGTTCGGCACCACCTTCGCACAGGACAAACAGGCCTCACAAACCATCCAAACGGGCCATCTTTACGGCGTCTCGGCCCACAGCGGATTCGAAGTAACGCTGACCCAGGGCACCACCAGCCGGGCCGTCATCTCGATCGACAGCCGACTGGAACCCTATCTGAATGTCCATGTCCGGGACGGTATCCTCGAACTCAATCTGAACCAGTTGCCCCTTAACCTCCAACTCCGAAAACTGGCCCGCAAAGCCGAAGTCACGGTGAACGGTCTGCAGACGATCGAAGCCCACAGCGGTGCAGAAATAGTCGGCAGCGGCTCCTTCACCGCCGACCATTGCACCATCGAAGCCCAGAGCGGTGCCCAGATCACGGGCATCACGCTCACGGCAAAATCGGTCACCGTAGACAACCAATCCGGAGCGGACATCACCCTGAGCGGCGAAACCGAAAGCCTCACGGCCACCGCCTCATCGGGCTCGGACACCAATCTGGCCGACCTGAAGGCCCTCTCCATATCGGCAAGTGCATCGTCCGGCAGCGACCTCTCGTGCTGGCCGACACAGAGTCTCGACGCCTCGGCCTCGAGCGGTGCTTCGATCCGTTTCCGCGGCGGGCGACTTACCAACACGTATATGCACTCTTCGTCCGGCGGCTCGATCCGCCCCATACGAGAAAAATAGCACCGAATTCCAACTCCAAATCGCCTCTACCCATGCGTACCATCCCTGCCTCGGAACTGATCCTCAACGACGACGGCTCCGTATTTCACCTCCACCTTCGCCCCGAAGCGCTGGCCGACACCGTAATTTTGGTCGGCGACCCGGCCCGCAGCGACATGATCGCCGAACGTTGTTTCGACCACATCGAGCACTCCGCCACCAACCGCGAATTCCACTGCCATACCGGGACGTTGAACGGCAAACGGATGACGGTGGTTTCGACCGGGATCGGCTGCGACAACATCGACATTGTGATGAACGAACTCGATGCGTTGGCCAACGTCGATTTCGCCACACGCACCGTCAAGCCCGAGCACCGCAGTCTGCGTATCCTGCGCCTCGGTACGAGTGGAGCCGTACGACCGGATATCGAATTGGGGAGCCTGGTCATGTCGGCCGTATCGGGCGGGATCGACGGGCTGCTCAACTTCTACGCCGGGAGCGATGCGGTGTGCGACCGACGTATCGAGGCGGCATTCACGGAACAGACACAGTGGGGCGACCGTCTGGCCCGTCCCTATTTTGTACACAACGATCCGGAGCTGATTGCCCTCTTCCGAGACATTGCGATTCCAGGTCTGACGCTCTCGGCACCGGGATTTTACGCCCCACAGGGACGTGTTATCCGTCTGCCGCTGGCCCAGACCGAATATTTGGAACGCATCGAACGGTTCGAGTTCGAGGGAATGCGCGTGACGAATTTCGAAATGGAGAGTTCTGCGATTGCCGGCCTTTCGGCGTTGATGGGGCATCGTGCGCTGACCATTTGCGCCATCATTGCGCAACGGGTCGCCGGCGAGAGCCGTCCCGACTATGCAAATTCAGTTCGGCAGATGGTGCGGATAGCCATGGAGAGGTTATCGCGTTAAATTCGACAGTTCGATCACCCGATTGTCCAAGCAAGAATAAAAACCGAAGCGATAAGTTGTATTACCTCGAACAGCCGACAAACGTTAATATTCGGTTTGACCTTTATTCGAGGTAATACCATTCTGACGGGGTGCCCGAAGGCACCGCCCGCCCGGCGTGAGGGCAGTCCCGGACTGTTCGCTATGACTGATGATATGATAGGGAGAGTTGACCTGTTCGCCGCGCGGTGAACAGGTCGCTCTTTAACAAGACTTTCTTTTCATCCAGAACACTCTTCGACTGCGCTGCCGCGCGGGCCCCGCGTGCTCGCGGTGGAGCGTGCGATGCTCCGCATCGCCTGTTTCATCTTCGCTGTGGCGGAGTTATGAAAGGTATTACCTCAAACAGCCGTCGAACGTTAGTATTCGGTTCGACCTCTATACGAGGTAATACCATTCTGACGGGGTGCCCGCGGCACCGCCCGCCCGGCGTGAGGGCAGTCCCGGACTGTTCGCTATGACTGATAATATGATAGAGAGTTGAGCTGTTCACCGCACGGCGAACAGTTCAACTCTTTAACAAGACTTTCTTTTCATCCAGAACGTTCTTCGACTGCGCTGCCGCGCGGGCCCCGCGTGCTCGCGGTGGAGCGTGCGATGCTCCGCATCGCCTGTTTCATCTTCGCTGAGGCAAAGTTATGAGAGGTATTACCTCAAACAGCCGTCGAACATTAGTATCCGGTGCGACCTTTATTCGAGGTAATACCACTCTGACGGAGTGCCCGAAGGCACCGCCCGCCCGGCGTGAGGGCAGTTCCAGACTGTTCGCTATGACTGATGATATGATAGGGAGAGTTGGGCTGTTCGCCGCACGGTGAACAGCCCAACTCTTTAACAAGACTCTCTTTTCATCCTGAACACTCTTCGACTGCGCTACCGCGCGGGTCCCGCGTGCTCACGGTGGAGCGTGCGATGCTCCGCATCGCCTGTTTCATCTTCGCTGAGGTGGAGTTATGCGAGGTATTTCCTCAAACAGACGTCAAACATTAAAATTCAGCCCGACGCCCCAATAGTACACTCACAGCGCGCAGCTACTCCCTCACAACCCCAATCGCCCAAACACTTATATGATGTTAAAGCAAAAAACATTATCTTTGTTTGATTTATCATTAACCCTAAGCTAACGAAAACCCTTTTACCCATGAAGTTCATCATATCCAGCACCCTGCTGTCGAATAACCTGCAATCGATCGGGAAAGTCATCAGCAACAAAAACACCCTCCCGATTCTTGACTACTTTCTGTTCAACCTGGCAGGTAATCAACTGAAGATCACAGCATCCGACCTCGAAACCACCCTTATCTCCACCCTCGAAGTGGACAATCAGGGCGAAGACGGCATCGTGGCCATCCCTGCACGCCGCATCACCGATTCGATCAAAGAGTTTTCGGAACAGCCGCTGACCATCTCGGTGGACAAAGAGAGCTGGGAAGTGACCATCAGTTGGAAAACCGGTAAACTCAGCATCCCCGGTATCACCGGTCTGGGTTATCCCGAACTGCCCTCGGTCGATGAAACTACGGCCACCATCTTCTACATCCCCGCGCCCGCACTCGGCGACGGCATCATGCAAACCCTCTTCGCCACAGCCGACGACGAACTGCGCCCCGTCATGAACGGTGTGAACATCGCCCTTTCGCCCAAAGAGATCACCTTTGTGGCCACCGATGCCCACCGCCTGGCCCTCTTCAAAAACAGCAACGTCACCTCCGACAAAGACGCCTCGTTCATTCTGCCGAAAAAACCGGCCAACCTGCTCAAGAACCTCCTCTCGCGCGACGACGAAGAGATGATTACCGTTACGTTCGACAGCAAGAACGCCATCTTCACCCTGCCCAAGCACAAGATCGTCTGCCGGTTGATCGAAGGAAACTACCCCAACTACAACGCCGTTATCCCCACCAACAACCCCAACAAGGTGCTGGTTGACCGCGTCGAACTACTCAACTCCATCAAACGCGTATCCGTCTGCTCGAGCCAGGCCAACCAGCTCATCAAGATGGATCTGAGCGCCGGCAACATCAACCTGTCCGCCCAGGACATTGACTACGCCGCCTCGGCCGAAGACAACATCACCTGCAGCTACGAAGGCACCCCGATCGAGATCGGTTTCCGCGCCTCCTTCCTGCTCGACCTGCTCGGCAACATCCACTCGCCCGAAGTCTCCATCGAGTTGGCCGATTCGACCCGTCCCGGTCTGTTCTTCCCCTCCGAAAACGACGTCGAAGGCGAATCGCTGCTGATGCTGCTGATGCCCATGATGATCAACGCTTAACCGCCACACTGGAGATGGAACTCAAGCTGAAGCGCCCCCTGATCTTTTTCGACATCGAATCGACCGGTGTCGATCCCGC
Organism: Millionella massiliensis; assembly: GCF_900104655.1. Taxonomy (GTDB): domain Bacteria; phylum Bacteroidota; class Bacteroidia; order Bacteroidales; family Rikenellaceae; genus Rikenella; species Rikenella massiliensis. Next base: position 884,845 of record NZ_FNWD01000002.1, read on the forward strand.
GAAAGACCACATTGTCGAGATTTCGCTGATCAAAGTGCACCCCAACGGCGACGAAGAGAGCAAGACCCGCCGGATCAACCCCGGCGTCCACATCCCCGAAGCATCGACCGCCATCCACGGCATCACCGACGACGATGTGAAAGATTGCCCCACCTTCCCGCAGATAGCCAAATCGCTGGCCGCATTCATCAAAGGGTGCGACCTGGCCGGTTACAACTCCAACAAGTTCGACATTCCGATCCTGGTCGAAGAGTTCATGCGGGCCGGTGTGGAGATTGACCTGAGCGGTAAAAAGTTCGTCGACGTGCAGAACATCTTCCACAAGATGGAACAGCGGACCCTGGCCGCCGCCTACAAATTCTACTGCGGCGCCGAGATCGAGAACGCCCACTCCGCCGAGGCCGACATTCGCGCCACCTACGAAGTGCTCAAAGCGCAGCTCGACCGCTACCCCGACGACCTGCAGAACGACGTCGATTTTCTGGCCGACTTTTCGCGCATGAACCGGAACCTCGACTTCGCCGGTCGGATCGTGCTCGACGACCACGACGTTCCGGTATTCAACTTCGGCAAACACAAAGGCCGTCCCGTAGCCGAAGTATTCGCCACCGAACCGAGTTACTACAACTGGATGCTGAACGGCGATTTTCCGCTCAACACCAAACAGGTATTGACCCGTTTGCGGCTTGAAAACGCATCGAATCCCGCGAAAAAATAGATTCTCCGCCCATGACCCGATCCTTGTTGCGCATACTGTTTCTGTTGTTGATATTCGCCAGCAGCCCCGTGATTCAGCCGGCCGAGGTGCAGGCTCAGACCACCGTGCGCATTTCCAACCGCAGCATCACCATTCGCGGTGAAGAGTACCTGATCCACAAAGTCCGCAAAGGCGAGACCCTGTACTCCATTTCGCGGGCCTACAACGTGAGTCAGGAAGAGATCATGAAAGCCAACAGCCTGACCCGCGACGTGCTGCGCAACAAACAGACCCTGCTGATCCCCACCAGCAAACGCCAGGAGGGGACAAGCAGCGCACAAACCGAGCCCCGCTCCACCGAGACCGACGAGCAACGTCCTGACCCCGTAATGGAGCCCGTGACCCCCTCGATTCCACCCCGCAACCGCGGCGGACTCTTCGGATCACGCAACAAGACCCCGAAACAGCCGACCACCACACAGAAAACCGAATCCGTCAAACCCGGCACCACGACCTCCGTTACCGAGCCCCAGACCGAAGAGCCAGACACGCTTGCCACGAATCACCCCCTCACCGACACCCTCAGTGATGGAATGAACGACGAGCAGCCGCTCGAATTCGGCGACGGTCAGCTCAAGGAGATCGACCGCGATGCTCCGCTTGACATCGCCGTGCTGCTGCCCCTACAGGCAGGTCTGAAGACAAACGACCGCTTCTCGGAGTTCTACAAAGGGATTCTGATCGGTCTGAACGCTCTGAAAAGCGAAGGCATATCGACCAACGTGCGGTTCCACAACACCGGCGCATCGGAAGATAAAGTACGCACACTCGTTGAGTCGGGTGAATTGCAAGATGCCGACCTCATCATCGGCCCCGTATATGCCGAAGCCTTCGGCCCCATCGCCGAATATGCTTCTCGCACCGGCACCCCCGTGGTCAGCCCGCTCGGAGCCGTCGGAGCCGCCGACAACCCTTACGTATTCGAAGTATCGCCCGTGGATGACTACACCTACCGACAGATTCTCGACCGATTCAGCGGTCGCACTGGCACCCCCAGTGCCGAGGCCAATCTGGTGCTGATCGACCACGCCGAATACCCCGACACCGCCGCCCTCTCCGTTTTTGAGCAGGCCCTCGGCGACCGGGCCTCGTCCCTGCTTTTCTCCGGAGCTCGCAGTCAGAGCCAGGCCATGGACATCCGGCTCAACACCGCGCTGGACAAAGACCGCGACAACATTGTTTTCGTCCCCGTCAGCCGCGTCGACGCCCTCGAAGGGATCCTCTCCCACCTGAGTTCGATCAACACGACCGGCAAATACCGCATCACGGTGATCGGGACGCCCCGTTGGGAGTGGCTTTCAAACCTCAACCTCGACCTGTTCTACAAACTGAACGTCCACTACCCGGCCTCCTACCATGCCGACCGGGGTAATCCAGCCGTAGCCGCCTTTTACAGCGAATACATGAGTGCTTTCGGCAGTCTGCCCAGTCCCTATGCCTTCCGCGGTTACGACGTGATTCGCTATTTCGGCGGTGCCCTCAAGCACTTCGGATCCGACATGCCCGACCGCATTGCCAACCGCGGCTACGATCCGCAATTGTTGCAGGTGGGATACGATTTCCGCCAGTCGAACGACACGGGCAAATATCGGAACATCGCCTGGCCGATCGTCAACTACACGCCCGACTACACCATTCAGGTGATACGCTAGGAAGCCGTTCCACTTTGTCCGGCATCTTTCCGCGACAACGGGAAAGTAGGAGGCTGAAGTAGCAGCGATTTTTTTGAAATATGGAAGTGTTTGTTTAATGCCATCGTTCCACTTCGAGGAACGATGGCATTAAATTTGTGCGGACATGGTGCGTAGGGGGTGCGTGCTGCGCACGGGGAGTATTTATTGGATTGAGATGAATTGAGATGGAGTCGAACCCTATTTTTTCCGCTCGTCGGGACGGGTGATCCCGCCCCTTGGCGCGGGCCGCTCCCCGAACAATGAATTAATTTTACATCGACTCTTATGAAACGTCTTTTTCGTCTGCTGTTCCGCATCGTAGTCCTGCTAAGCGTACTGTTGCTGGTCGCATTCGTCATCATCTGGATTCGCGAATGGCGACCGGAACCAGTTGAAAACATCCTTGAAACCGATTCAAAAGCTGTGCTCCGGCAGGGCGACACGCTGCGTATCGTCTCCTGGAATATCGGTTACGCGGGTCTGGGCGACGACATGGACTTTTTCTACGACGGCGGTACCCGGATGCGCACCTCTCGCGAACGGACGCTCCAAAACCTGCACGGCATCATCCGTTACCTGCAAGAGCAGGCCGATGCGCACCGTGCCGACCTGATCCTGCTCCAGGAGGTCGATTTCGACTCGCACCGCAGTTACGGTCTCAACGAGTACGATTCGATCCGCAACGCCTTGAGCGGATATGAAAGTTGGTATGCCCTCAACTACAAAAGCGACTTTGTCCCCATTCCGCTGACCCACCCGATGGGTGCCGTCGAAAGCGGGATCGTCATTCTCAGCCGCTGGTCACCCTCGCGCGTGACCCGGTACGCCTATCCCGGCGGATTCTCGTTCCCGGTACGCCTCTTCAACCTCAAGCGCTGCCTGCTGAGCGCCGAATTTCTGCTGCTCGACTCCACCGGCAACCCCAGGACCCTCTACCTCAACAACACCCACAACACCGCCTACGACACCGGCAACATGCGCAGCGGCGAACTCGCCTTTATGAACCGCTATCTGGCCGACAAACCGTATGCCGTCACCCTGGGCGACTGGAATTGCAATCCGCCGGGCTACACGGCCAGTGCAGCGGCCCTGGCAGATGCGAATTTCCGCCCCCTGCCGATCGACCGGGGCACCTTCCCCGACGAGATGACTTTCGTATACGACCCGACCACACCATCGACCCGCTACGGATACGAGCCCTACAATCCGGCAACCACCACAACCACCCTGCTCGACTTTGCACTATGCGGCTCGGGCATCGAACCGATTGCCTTCGAGACCGTCGACCTCGGCTTCAAAAACAGCGACCACAACCCCGTAATCGCCACATTCGTGATTCGATAGCCATCCGCGCTCCCCAGATGGACAATCGCGGGAGCCTCGTTATGGGGGTAAAACGGTAAAAACGCGGTCGGCTAAATACTCAATGAAGAGCATTTAGCCGACCGCGTTATATGATTTAAAACAGGAAGAGACTAATGGGATTCGGGTAGTTGACTTCGGATAGAGGAGACGAGCACTTAACGCTACTCGCACGCCATACTACTCCCCATCACCAAACAAAGTTACGACCAGGGTAAGTAACGACTTCTCCGACTAACAGAGCCCCTTCTTTCCCCCGCTACTCGTTCTCCTCGCTTCGGGTACGTTGGCGCGAAAGGCCGCGTTCCCCACGCAACAGAGCCATCACACCGGTAATGAAGGTCATCGGATGGGCCGGGTTGCCGGGGATATAAAGATCGGGTCGATGAATGTCGAAGAACTGCCGGTTCACAGCCGGCGAGTCGGCAAACAGACCGCCCGAAATCGCATCCGCCCCAACGACGATCAGCACTTTGGGGTCGGGCACCGCCTGCCAGGTGGACTCCAGTTCCCGAGCCATGTTGGCGGTAACGGGTCCTGTCACCACCACGCCGTCGGCATGGCGCGGCGAGGCTGTGAATGCAATCCCGAAGCGTCCCATGTCGAAGTTGACGTTACCAGCCGCACCAAGTTCCATTTCACAACTGTTGTCCCCCCCAGCCGATACCTCACGCAGGTGGAGCGAACGGCGGAACATCCGCCGGATTTCGGGTCGGACAGCCTCGTGACCGAAGTTCCAGCGGGGTGCATCCCCCTCGCGGACGATCAGGCCCTCGCGCGTCGAGGCAGCCAGACGATAATCGTTCGTAAAGCGGACATTTTCGGGGAACTGCGCAGCACACTCCCCGCAGAAGAGACACCGCCCCAGGTCGAGGCGAAGCCCCTTCTGGTCGTAAGTAATCGCACAGGTCGGACACAGCGAGCAGAGCGTCTGCCGCGCCATTTCGGTCATTCCGGCCGATTGCAAAACGGGACGGCCGCGAAACTCGTCACAGAGTTTCACGCGGTCGAGGTGTTTGATATACTGGGTTCCGTGCTGCTTGAGCACCCGCAAACTCGTCAATAACATATCGAGTTGATCTTTTTCCGGATATTTTTTTGAGGTTATCTCCAACGCACCCGCCTCCTTTCGTCTAATACCGGGTACCTTGTGTTGTTACGCACTACCGCGTACAGTTCGGCAGTCAAAGGTCTCTCCCTCCCCGCATCCACCCATCGAAGAACCGACAAGGCACACGCTTGCCGTCCCTCTACCCCCCCACTCACATACCGTCTTCAAACCTTTGGACAAACTACGAACGCCGGGAACGGTGGATTAAAAAACGCCGTTCGTTTCGAGAACGGCGCTGTAAGTCTCGGCCATCGGCCAGCGAACGCGGAGTTTAGTCGCTGTCGATTTCGTCTTCGGGCAGCGGCAGTTCGTACTTCGTATCGATAATCTCTTTATCTGTGAAGAAGAACGAGGCTTCCCAGGCAGCATTTTCGTCGCTGTCCGAAGCGTGAATGGCGTTACGGGTTTTCGAAGCGGCGAATTTCTTGCGGATCGTACCTTCGGCGGCCAGTTCGGGGTTGGTTTTCCCGATCAGTTCGCGGAATTCGGCCACGGCATCCTGAGCGCCCTCTTTTTCGAGCACGGCGGCCACGATCGGACCGGAGGTCATGAAGAGGTAGAGGTTGCGGAAGAAGGGACGTCCTTTGTGGACATAGTAGAATTTCTCGGCATCCGAACGGCTCAGGTAGGTCATCTTCAGGGCGATGATCCGGAACCCGGCCTTTTCGATCATGGTCAGGATCTCACCGATGTGGTTCCCGCCTACGGAGTCGGGTTTTATGATGGTGAAGGTTCTTTGTCCCATAAACTAAAAAGAATTATGTGGTTAAATTTTGGATAAAGTTAAGACTTTTTTCGGGTTTCTGAAACTTTGAGCACATTCGCCAGCCAAAATCCCCCCGGAGGGTCACACTACTCGCCGCTTTCGATCTCATTTCGGGCCGCCGTATAGCCTCTCCACTTGGCCAGACAGGCGGCGAAGTCGGCCGGATACTCCGATTCGAAATAGATTTCCCGGCGGGTGGTGGGATGCACGAAACCGAGGCTCATGGCATGGAGCCCGTGGCGCGGCATCAGCGCAAAACAGTTTTCGACAAACTGCTTATACTTGCTGAAAGTGGTCCCCTTCAGAATCCGGTCGCCTCCATAACGTTCGTCGTTGAAGAGAGGGTGCCCGATCGACTCCATGTGAACCCGGATCTGGTGGGTACGGCCCGTTTCGAGCCGGCACTCGACGAGGGTCACATAACCGAACCGCTCAAGTACGCGGTAGTGGGTCACGGCGTGTTTGCCGATCGGTCCGTCGGGCGGATAAACGGCCATCCGCAACCGATCGGTGGTACTGCGGGCGATATTCCCCACAATCGTCCCTTCGTCCTGCTCGAAATTGCCCCACACCAGGGCGTGGTAGATGCGACGGATCGTGTGGTCATAAAACTGACGGGCCAGAAAGGCGTGGGCGCGTTCGTTTTTGGCTACGACCAGCAGACCGGAGGTATTTTTGTCGATACGGTGAACCAGACCGGCCCGCATGTCGCCCTGTTCAAAGAGAGGGAGTCCCTGCAGGTGAAAGGTCAGGGCGTTGACCAGCGTCCCGGTATAGTTTCCATGGCCGGGGTGGACCACCATGCCGGCCTCTTTGTTGACAACGATCAGATCGTCGTCTTCATAGACGATATTCAGCGGAATCTCCTCGGCCACGATCTCCAGTTCACGGGGCGGATAGGGCAATACGATGGAGATCTGGTCGAGCGGTTTGACCTTATAGCTCGATTTGGCAGGACGGCCGTTGACGAGGATATTCCCGGCGTCGGCTGCTGTTTGGATTCGGTTTCGGGAGGTATTTTCGAGACGGACGGCCAGAAATTTATCGAGGCGGATCATCCCCTGCCCCTTGTCGGCCGTGACGCTGAAGTGCTCGAAGAGTTCATCTCCGGCCTCCGTTCCTTCACTCTCCTCCAACTCCTCGCCATCCTCCAATTCCGCCGCCACTTCGGGCTGCTCATATTTTTCCTGCTTCCCCTCACGCTCGCGCCCTCCCCGTGCAGTCTGCTCCTCAACGGGTCCCTTTCCCGACGGATCGGTCTCCGCACAACGCCCGGTTTCGAGACCGGACACTGCGGCATGCTGTTCTGCACTACAACTCATCGACACCCTCCTCCATCAGGCTGTCGGCCGCCATCTCCTCCTCTTCTTCCACATACTTCCGCGCCGCAGCGTCGGACTCTTTGGACGAGGTGGCGATTTTCTGCGTATCGAGGGTCAGCCACAGCGAGATTTTTCCGCCATAGTCAGTGCGGCTCTGCTGATTGGGTTCCTGACGATAGACGCGGGCATCGTCCATATCGGCATCGGCAATTCCGGAGTCGTAGCGGACGCGACCGACGTTCAGCCCCACTTCCCAGAGGCGGCTTTTGGCTTCGCGCAGCGTCAGCCCGATCACTTTCGGGATGCGGGGCAGCGGCGAAGACTGGTTCACGCCGACCACCAGCGTGATCCCCGATCCGAGTTCGGCTTCGGTACGCGAGCCTTCGGTAATGGATTTACCCTCGAAGAGTTCATCGAGGACGTTATTGGTGGCCATATCCGACCGATAGACCAGTTTTTCGATCTCGAAGCCGCGGGTTTCGAGCATGTTTTTGGCCTGACGCAGGGAGTACCCGGTCACATACGGGATCACATCCATACGGGGACGCGAAGCGTTGATGGTCAGGAACACACGACGCCCGGACTTCACGCCCATACCGGGTTTGGGGCTCTGATCGAGGATCACGCCGGGCTCCTGTTTGGGCATGTAGAGCGAGTCGATCACTTCGAGTTTCAGTTCACCTTCGGTGCTCATGGCACGCGCCTCGTCGATCGTGTGGCCGATCATGGCGGGAACGATGAACTTCTGCCCGTGCCGCGTATAGATGTTCAGACACAGGTTGACGATGAAATAGAGAATGATCCCCAGACAGACAGCCATCACGATGTTGCGCAGCAGGACATTGCCACGGATCGTATCGTAGATGCGGGTCAGGATCGAGTCGTTATTTTTTCTCGGGCCGCGTTCGGGATTGGGCCGTACAGGCCGGGGCGGCATGTTACGTCGTTGTGGTGTCGGCATAATGCACAAAGATACAGCTTTGTACGGAACTCCCGCGAATATCCGCACATTTTACCGTTCGTCGCGCAGTGCGCGGACCGTACTGCGCCTCTCTCCCAGGCATACCTCATTCGCTGAAAAGAGCTGACGGGGAGCACAACAAACCCGCGGGATGTCCGTCTGCGGCTCCGGACGAATCAGAGGTCGTGTCCGCAGTAGGAGAGGTTGAAACTCTTGTTGCTCACCGGGAAGTCCGAGATCTGGGCACCGCGCACCGACAAAGCCAGCATCATCCAGTTGTGAACCGAAGGGTCATAGACTTTGTAGGTGGCCACCTGTCCGTCGGGATCGGTCAGCGCCGCATGGCAGATTTCGCCGCGCCACCCCTCGACCAGCGAGAAGACCAGCGAAGCAGGAGCCAGCGTTTTACCGTAATCGGGGGCAGGGTATCCTTCGAACCACCGTCCGGCCAGCGACTTGCAACCCGCCATGATCATGGCGTAGGAGACCTCCGCTTCGCGCAGCCGCATTTTAAGACGCGCCAGCAGGTCACCGTTGACCCCGTCGGCCTCGGCATCGATCATCACCGGTTCGAAATCCGCCAACGGGTAGAAATTGTGTGCGATGCGGACGTCACGGCGCACACCCGCCATACGGGCAGCCGGTCCGACAGCCCCGACCCGCAGGGCCTGTTGCCGCGTCACGGGACAGATGCCTTCCAACCGGGCCAGCACCGAAGGGGTCGAGAGCAGGTCGCGCCCCACGGTCCGGTAACGTTCGATCACTTCGGTCAGTGTCGTTTCGATATACTTGGCACGCTCCAGCGTCAGCCGATAGTTGGCGCCGAAGGGACGCACCAGCCCCTTGCCGAAGCGATTGCCGCACCACTGCTGCATCGAGTTGATAACCAGCGTACGCAACGCTTCGCAGGCCACGTGACCGGTCTGATAGGCAAGGTCCATGCACAGGGCCGCGGTGTCGCCGATATGCACGGCCATCCGCTCCATCTCCAGCGCGATGGCCCGTTCGCAACGGATCACCTCGCTACCCTCCCAGCCATCGGGCGCCACGCCCGATTCGAGAATCCCGGCCATCGCCGTTGCGTGGCCGACCACCGTATCCCCGGCAATGCTTTCGCCCAGCAGGATCTGCCGCAGCCGGTTCGGCGTGGCGGCAATCAGCGACTCCACGCCGCGGTGCTGGTAGCCCAGGGCGATCTCCAGATGAACGATCCGCTCGCCGTCGCACAGGAAACGGAACGCTCCGGGTTCGATGATGCCGGCATGGACGGGTCCCACGTGCACTTCGTGCAGCTCTCGGCTGTCGATCGAATAGAAGGGATAGGTGTCGATCGAGTCGTCGCGATGATGGCGGTTGAAAGGATAGCGCAGCGGCTTGTCCCACGGCGCCCCGCTGAAATGCACGCCGTAGAGTTCGGCGATTTCACGTTCAAAAACGTGCAGCGCCGGAATATCTTTGGCCAGCGATTCGGGAAATCCCTCGTGATAGTAATCGAGCACATGGCCGGCGACCAGTACGTCGGCCTCGGCATCGCGCGCCACCAGCACATAAAAGGCGAGTCCGCCCGACTGCTCGTCGCGCACGGCGAAATAGGCCACACAGCGATTCGTCTCGCTGAACGACCCGTCGGCCTCGATCAGCAGGGCGCGCATGCCCTCCGCAAAGGCCGGATAGGGCAACATCGGCACGTCGGCCAGCGCCACTCGTCCCACACCGCCGGTCTGTGCCGGACGGCAGGCGAGCCATCTGTCCAGAATCTTGTTTTCCATCATCAGTAAACGATCGTATCAATCAGTTCGACCAGCGCAGGCGCCTGCCACACTCCGGCCACGAAGGTCAGCAGCACCAGCAGCAGGAGGATGACCGACAGCAGCGGATTTCGGGCGTCGGTATTAAGTTTTGACAAGTTTGCCGGCCGCGACACCAGCGGCAGCATCTTGACGCAAAGCCAGTAGATCACGGCCACCAGCAGCAGCGCCACGGGGATCATCACCCACCACAGCCCTTCGGCCAACATGCCGGTGAGGATCAGGTATTCGGTCCGGAAAAGCACCGAAGGGGGCATGGCGATCAGCGCGATCAGGCAGCAGACGAGCACCAGCGCCCCGAGCGGGTCGGCCCGGAAATAGCCTCCGTTGCGAGCCGCCTTGTAGCTGCCGTACATTTTACCGACCACGCTGATTTGCAGCATGAACGACCCCTTTATCAGGGTATGCGCCAGAGAGTGCAGTACGGCGGCCCACACGCCGAGTCCTCCGATACCAAGTCCCAGCATCATCAGCCCGCTGTTTTCGACCGTCGAGTAGGAGGCGAGCCGTTTGAGGTTTTTGGTACGTCCGAGATAGACGGCCGCCATCAGCAGGGAGAGCCCGCCCAACAGCAGCAGCACATGTCCGGCCCAGGCAGCCAGCGCGTCGGATCCCTGAAGGGTTTTCCAAACGCGGAACACGGCAACGAAACCGCCTCCGACCAGCGCCGACGAGATAAAGGCCGACGCGGGCGTCGGGGCGCTGTGGTTGGCATCGACCCCGACCGTGCAGAAGGGGAAAATCTCCAGTTTCGAGCTGTATCCGATCAGGATAAAGAGAAACGCCAGTTTGATATAGAGCGGATTTCCGGCTCCGGCCGCGATGGAACGGGTCAAACCTGCATAGGAGAGATCGGCAGCGGCTTCGTGCGTTCCGGGGAGCTCAACGGCCACGACGGCACTCAGCAACAGGATCCCCAGATAGGCGATGGCAATTCCCACGGAGCTGACGAAGATGTATTTCCACGTGGCCTCCAGACTGCGCATCGTCCGGCGATGGTAGGTCAGGCCGGCCGCAGCCAGCGTGGTGGCCTCGAGGAAAATCCAGGTCACGGTGATGTCATTGGCAAAATAGACGCCGGTCAGGGCCAGGTTAAGCGCAATGAACGAGATGAGGTAAATCTTGCACTCGCGGAGCGACTCCCGGTCGAGGTACCGACTGCTCTGCCAGCAGGCGATCCACCCCACGAGGGCCATCAGCACATAATAGGTCACCCCGAGGGTGTCGAGCGTAAAGTAGGTCAGGATCGTTGTTCCGCGGTTCAGCACGGCCCACGTTGCGAAAGCGGCCTGCACCAGAAAAAACAGCTGCGCACAGAACTGCACGTAGGCGCGCCGCCGGGCCAGGGCAACGAACAGGATGACAACCAGGGATACGATCAGCAGGTTTATCAACATGGCGGGTAAGGGATCAGTCTTTGATGGAAGAAAGTTTTTCGTTGTCGAGGTTGGGCAGCCGGTCGCCGATCTTCGAGAGGAAGAGGCCGAGCATCAGCACGCCCATCAGGATGTCGAGCAGGATGCCGACGTTGACCAGCATGGGGAGTTCGGCGCCGACGGCCAGCGAAAAGAGGAACACGGCGTTTTCGATAATCAGGAATCCGACCAAATGCGAAAAGATACGCTGACGGGTGGTGATGAGCAGCAGACCGGCGAGCAGTCCGAAGAGCGACACCCCGAGGAAGAGCGTGTTAGCCTGCGAATCGCTCACCCAGTGGGTCAGCGAGAGACTGGCCACGAGGGCCACCACCGACAGCAGGATCGACACGAAGGCCGACATCGATTTACGGCTCACGCGGTTGATTTTCGTATTCCGGATGATCCGGAACAGCAGGTAAGGCACCAGAATCCCTTTACACAGGAGCGTTTCGGCCACGACAAAGATCTTGGCGCCCCAGCTTTCGCCCGGTCCGAGCTGCATCAGGGCGATCCCCATCAGCAGCCACCCCTGGAGCCCGACGAGCCAGGCATAGTGGCGGAAACGTTCGGTCACAGCCAGGTAAAGCAGCGACACGGCGTAGATGATAATGAAAAGCAGTAACATATCCGTTTCTGTATTTTATTCCTTCGCGGGTCGATCGTCCAATCCGGAGTTTCGATCCTACTATCTCTTTATCAGCCCCTTACAGACCGAAATTCAAGTCCTGACCGATTTTTCCACACAGCAGGAGTTCAGACCCTCCCCCACTCGCCTTCTGCCCCACCGGCGGAATCGACAACCGCTTCGTGATTTCTTTACATACCACTGGTCATCAGCACATAGGCCACAGCGAAGCCCAGCAGGCCAATGGCCGAGACCGTCACCAGATAGGTGGCGTTTTTGGTCATTCGGTTGCGGGCCATGAAAGACTCGATGGCCCCGATCACCACCCCGTACACCACCATCGCGGCCAGAAACCACCCCACCAGCATCCACCCCGTCGTTCGGGCCGGGATCAGCGCATTGACCACCAGCATGCCCCACATCGAGAGTTTCAGCCAGCCGGCGGCATGGATGAAGGCCAGGTCGACCCCCGAGAGGTCCAGCACCATCGCCTCGTGTACCATGGTCAGCTCCAGGTGGGTCCGCGTATCGTCCACCGGCACGCGCCCGTTCTCCACCAGCGCCACATTCAGGAAACCGTAGGCCAGAATCAGAGACAGCATCAACAGGTTGACCGACATGTTGTCGAATTTGGCGAAGATGGCACTGAAGGAACCGTAGCCGGTCACCATGGCCAGCGTACCGATCAGCAGGAAGAAGCAGGGTTCCACCAGCATCGAGAAAAGCACCTCGCGGGCCGATCCCATACCCTGGAAACTGCTGCCGCTTTCGAGCGCCGCCAGCACCAGCGCCAGTTTCCCGAACGCCAGCAGGTAGGAGAAGACGATGAAATCGCCGTCGAAACTGATCGCGGCCGGGAAGACGCCGAGCGGCAGCATCAACGACGCAGCCACGGCCGAAGCCAGATAGATGGCCGGAGCCACACGGGTCAGGACCGTGGCCGAGGTGCTGTAAATTTCGCCTTTGCCCAGCAGCACCCCCAGCGTCAGCAGGGGCTGGAAAAAGCGCACCCCGGTGCGACCGGCCAGCCGTGCCCGGGTTTTGTTAATCACCCCTTTCACGAACAGGGCACTCACCAGTATCAAAACAAAAGGTATCATAGCGTCAAAACGTTACAATGCGCCGCAGAGCGACAGGATCAGAATCAGAATCAACAGCAGCAGACCGTGTAACACATAGTGGTTCGTCTTACCGGTCTGGAACAGGGCCAGCCGGGCGGTCCAGCGGCGCAGCTCGTGGGCAAACCACTTCGTCACGGCACGCGCCGTCGTATCGCGGTCTTCGGTAGCGAAGGTGTGTCCCGCGGGGAAGATCTCCTCTTCGGCCAGTTCGCGCACCTGCCGTTCGGCACCGCGTTCGCCCCACATGGTCTGCAACTCACGGTTGTACGACGAGGCGGTATATTGCATCCGCTTGCTGGGCACCGTGAAGGCACATCCCCACGTCGGCCGCCGCAGCGTCGCCACGCGGGCACGACGGTTCAGACACCACTTCAGCCCCAGCAACAACACCGTGAAGAGCAGTACGCCGCCCATCACCCACTCGATGGAGATCATCGTACCGATCACCGGCTCGGCGTAATAACGCGCCCCAAACAGCGCATCGGCATTTTCGAGCACCAGATAGGGATAGAGGATCGGGCCGACCAGAATTCCGGCCAGCGGCAGCACCTGCGCCAGCAGCATCACGGCATTGACCTCACGCGCATCGCGTGCCGAGCAGGCCCGCGGATTTCCGAGGAACGTGATTCCGAAAGCTTTGGTAAAGGCCATCAGGGTGAGTCCGCCGACCAGCGCCAGCGCCACGATCCCGGCAGCTGCCACCACGATCAGTTCGCCGCGTGCGATCGATCCGAACAGGCCGTCGTAGAGCACGAACTCCGACGTGAAGCCGACCATTCCGGGCACCGTGCAGATGGCCAGCGTGGCCAGCAGGAAAAGCGCCCCGGTCACGGGCATCCGTTTCAACAGACCGCCCAGACGGTTCATGTCGCGGTGGTGGGTGGCCGACATGACCGAACCGGCCCCCAGGAAGAGCATCGTCTTATAGTTGGCGTGCCCCAGCACATGGAGCAGGGCCCCGCCGAGACCGGCATAGGCGATGAAATCGCTGTTCATAGCACGTCCCAGCGTACCCAGTCCGATACCGATACAGATGATTCCGATATTTTCGATCGAGGAGTATGCCAGCAGCCGTTTGAGGTCGGTCTGCACGGCAGCCCGCGCAATCCCGAACACGGCGGTCACGATTCCCAGCACGAAGACCAGCAGACCGGCCGCAGCGATCGCCTCGGGCGACAGGGCCAGCGCCGCCCGCACAATCCCGTAAATCCCCATCTTGATCATCACGCCCGACATGAGGGCCGAAACGTGCGACGGAGCGGCCGGGTGTGCCACGGGCAGCCACATGTGAAGCGGAAAGATACCGGCCTTCATGCCGAAGCCGGCCAGAAAGAGCAGAAAGATCGGCAGGCTCATGCCCCCACCGGCAAAGAAGGCTTCACCGCCGCCGGGAGCGGCAAAACCGCCCAGCAGCAGGAAGAATCCGATGTGCATCAACACCAGGTACCCGACAGCGGCATGGAGCACCTCTTTGCGGTGGCCGTCGAACATGACCAGCACGAACGAACTGAGGGTCATGAGTTCCCACCAGAAGAGGAATTCGTACACACCGCCGGCCCGCACTACGCCCAACATGGCGTAAAACATGGCCACGAGCGAGGCAAAGTGGAGCCCCACCTGCGACTGGCTCTTTCCGCGGGCATGGTCGGGGAGGTAGCCCACGGCATAGACGGCACAAGCCACGCCGCTAATGGCGACGGCGAGCGCAAAGACGCCCCCCAGCGCATCCAGTCCAGGGAGCCAGCCAGCCGAACCGCCCGTGGCTCCGGGCATAACGATATGCGTCACGCCGGAGACCGCGGCCACGACCGCGCCCACAGCGATGGCGATTGCCGCCACGATTCCCTTGAATCTCGTTCCCGGCACCACGAACGCCAACAGGGCGCTCAACGCCAGAAATGGAAAAATTTCTCCGATTGTCATATACCTGTCGTTCTCCGTATTTATTCCCCGCCTCGCAACCCTCTACTCTTATATATAGGTGTTTCTTCCCCCACCGGGCACTACCGTTCGCCGGCCATCTGAGCCATGGCGGCCGCCATCACGCCGGCCGTTTCGGTCCTCAGCCGGCTTTCGCCCAGCGTCACCGGCACAAAACCGGCCGCCCGCGCCCGTTCGATCTCAGCCGGGGAGAAATCCCCCTCCGGACCGATCAGCACACAAAAGTTTTTCCGGCCGTCAGCTGCCGACCGGCACATCGAGTCAAAAAGTCCGACCCGTGCTTCGAGCGGCGTCCCTTCGTCGCAATAGGCGACAAAACGTTCGACCGTCTCGCCCCCTCCCGCCGCACCGGCTACCGAAGCGATAAATTCGCCAAAGGGGGTCAACTCGTCCAACTGCGGGACGTAGGCTTTAAGCGACTGCTTCACGGCACTCAGGACAATCTTTTCACCGCGGTCGCGCCGCAGCACCTTGCGTTCGGAATGTTCACAGAGCAACGGAGTGATGCGGTCGATCCCGATTTCGGTCGCCTTTTCGAGGAACCATTCGTAGCGATCCGTATTTTTGGTCGGAGCGATGGCCACATGCAACCGATAGGGACGCCGTCCGTGCCCCTCCTCGCGCGAAACGATCCGCACCAGACACGCCCTGGCCGTACTGCCCTCCATCACCTGCGCCACACACCAGGCACCCCGACCATCGGTCAGCTGCACCTGTTCACCGGCCCGCAAACGCAACACCCCAACCGCATGACGCGACTCCTCGGGGCCGAGTTCATAGAGCCCAGCATCCGTCAGATCAGGAGTATAGAAAAGATGCATCGTCTTTTTGAAAGTAAAAATAAGTCGTACTTTTGTCCTATAATAGTGCCAAAAGTACAATATAAACCTCATAAAAACCAAAAAAAGTGAACCGACTGACCCTGTCCGCCCTCGGTGCGGCCGCTCTGCTGACCGCCTGCGGTAGCGGCAAGACCGACACCACCAACCCCTTCTTCGGCGAATGGACCACCCCCTACGGCGTTCCACCCTTCGAGCAGATTCGCCCCGAACACTACATTCCGGCCTTCAACGAAGGCATGGCCCGCGAAAAGGCCGAAATCGACGCCATCGTGAACAATCCCGAGGCACCGACCTTTGCCAACACCATTCTGGCCTACGACAACAGCGGCGATTTTCTGACCCGCGTGAGCTCCGTCTTTGGCTGCGTCACCGGCACCGACATGACCCCCGAACTGGAGGCCATACAGGGCGAAGTGTCGCCCCTGCTGACCCGCCACAACAGCGACATCAGCCTCAACCCCCAGCTCTTCCAGCGCGTCAAAGCGGTCTATGAAGGTCGCGACACCCTCTGTACCGACAGCCTCCAACGCCGACTGACCGAAAAAATGTACCGCAACTTCGTCCGCAGCGGTGCCGAACTCTCCGCCCAGGATCAGGCCCAGCTACGCCAGATCGACGAACAACTGTCGCTGCTCTCGATCCGCTTCGGCCGCAACCTGCGTGCCGACAACGGCGACTTCGTACTGATCATCGACCAGCAGGACGACCTGAAAGGACTGCCCCAGAACGTCATCGATGCCGCAGCCGCCGAAGCCACCCAGCGCGGCCAGAACGGCAAGTGGGCCTTCACGCTCGACAAACCGAGCATGATTCCCTTCCTGCAGTACGCCGAGAACCGCGACCTGCGCGAACAACTCTATAAAGGATACCTCACCCGCTGCAACCACGACGACGCGAACGACAACAAAGCCATCCTCGACTCGATCGCTAACCTGCGTCTCCAGCGAGCCAACCTGCTGGGCTACCCCACCCACGCCGCCTATGTGCTCGAACGCCAGATGGCCCAAAGCCCCGAAGCCGTCTATGCGCTGCTCAACGAACTCTGGACTCCGGCCCTCGACCGCGCCCGGGGCGAGCTGGCCGAGATGCAGGCCATCAAACTGGCCGAGACCGGCGACAGCAGCTTCGCCAGCTGGGACTGGTGGTTCTACGCCGAGAAACTCCGCAAGGCCAAATACGACCTCAACGAAGACGAACTGCGCCCCTACTTCGCACTGGACAGCGTGCGTAACGGCGTCTTCGGCCTGGCCACCAAGCTCTACGGCATCACCTTCCGCGAGCTGACCGACATGCCGAAATACAACCCCGAAAACCGCGTCTTCGAAGTGATCGACCGTGACGGTACCACCCACCTCGGCGTGCTCTACCTCGACTTCCACCCCCGCGCCGGGAAACGCGTCGGCGCCTGGTGCACCACCTTCCGCGGCCAGAGCTACGACTCGACCGGCCAGCGCGTAGCCCCCATCGTATCGATCGTCACCAACTTCAGCAAACCGACCGCCGACGCTCCGGCCCTGCTGACCCTCGACGAGACCGCCACCTTCTTCCACGAATTCGGCCACGGCCTGCACCAACTCTTCTCGATGGTTCCCTACCGCGGCCTGCGTGGCGTCGAACGCGACTTTGTGGAACTTCCCTCGCAGATCATGGAGAACTGGGCCATGCAACCCGAAATGCTCGCCCTCTACGCCCGCCACTACCAGACCGGCGAACCGCTCCCGGCGACACTGGCCGAAAAGATCCAGAAGAGCGGTCTCTTCAACCAGGGTTTCGCCACGGTCGAATACCTCGCCGCCTCGCTGCTCGACATGGACTACCACACCCTGACCACGCCCCAGCAGCTCGATGTCACCGCCTTCGAAGCCGCTTCGATGGGCGGTATCGGACTGATCCCGCAGATCGAGCCGCGCTACAAATCGACCTACTTCCAGCACATCTTCAGCGGCGGCTACTCGTCGGGCTACTACAGCTACATCTGGTCCGAAGCGCTCGACGCCGATGCCTTTAACGCCTACGTCGAGTCGGGCGACCTGTTCAACCCCGAAATCGCCGCCCGCTTCCGCACCCTGCTCAGCCGCGGCGGCACGGCCGACGGAGGCGTGCTCTACCGTGACTTCCGCGGTGCCGATCCCTCGAAAGAACCGCTGCTCCACCGACGCGGACTGAAATAAGTTTTCCGACACCCTTTTTGACAGGCAGCCCGACGGACAGATGGTCCGTCGGGCTGCCTGTTTTTCCCCTGTACTCGTGCCGGACATGGCACAACTTTTGTTGTAAAAATGTCGATAAATAGACCCATTCCCACCGGAAAAAACGTATATTTGTTCAATACTACATTTATAAACCGGCCGGCGGCCCACAAATCCGCAACTACCATGAAAAAACCGATCCTACTGTTCACCCTTCCGGCCATGGCCCTGAGCCTCGTGATTCCCACCGCCTCCGCCCAATCCGTGGAAGTGAGTGACACCATTCTCGACAACGGCCAGGAACTCGTTATTCGTAAAATCGGCAGTTCGACCTCCGAATCCTCCGCCTCGACCCAAATCACCGAAAGCCCCGAAAACCGCAACCTCGACATCAAATCGGTTCTGAAGGGCGACAACTCCAGCTACAGTTCGACCAAGCCCCCGAAACGATGGAAATGGCGCGGCGGACACTGGGCCGGCGTGGGCATCTATTATAACGGTCTGGTCAAAAACCTCGGGAGCCTCAGCCTGCCCGACGGCGCCGAATACATGCGCCAGACCCCGCAATCCATCGGCGTGAACGTCAACTTTGCCGACCTGACCATCGTCTCCAACCGCCACTTCGGGCTGATTACCGGTCTGGGCATGGAGATCAATAACTTCCGCTTCGAAAACAACATCGGCCTGACCCAAAACAGCGTCGGTCAGATCGTGGCCGACTACAGCTACGACGAAGCGGGCATCACCCTCAAAAAGTCGAAACTCACCACCGTCTACCTCAACGTACCGCTGCTGGCCGAATTCCAGTTCGGACGCAGCAAACGGAGCGGCAAATGCCCCGGATTCATCAACTTCGGTATCGTGGGAGGCGTTCGTCTGCAAAGCCACACCAAAGTGCAGTACCGCGACAGTGACGGCAAAATGCAGACCGACAAACAACACAGCGGTCTGAACCTGCGCAACTTCCACTACGGAGCCGAAATCAACGTCGGTTACAAACACATTGCCCTCTCGGCCCGGTACTATCCGCAGAGCATCTTCATGGCTGACAAAGGTCCCGACGTGCAACAGGTCAATATCGGTCTCTCGATTCTGTTCTAACCTCCTTTGGCCCCACACACGAAGCGCCCGGGAACAGTCTGTTCCCGGGCCTTTTTATTGGCTAGACATTACATTCAACACGAAAACAAACTTTCCTAAGACATACCACTCAATGTATTCGGCTCTGAGCCAAACCGCGTAATACGTCAACCAGCGTAAAAGCAACATGAGACAAGCCCCTGCTGTTCGGGCAAAGACGACTTATCCGGATACCGATAAAAACCACCTGAAACCACTTGCACTGTTCCATACACGACACGCCGACAAAACGTTACACCAAGCCGTAATTTTCAACACACTCACTTTTGCACCCTATCAATTAAACGCCTTTCATAAGTAAGTTTCCCCAACGTATCTCTATCCGAAATTCCTGTCAAATTATCTGATTAAGCTCTATGCTAGCAACATTTCCACACAAAACTCCACCCCATTACCATATAGAGCAGTTCACAGCCTGCGGCCCTACCAACCAGAAATCTTCGCCAGCATTTCGACACCGCAACCTCCCATTCACGGCAGTCCTCACCCCGACCCACGTCCCACTTTTTACCGGCCCGGCGAAAATAAAACACAAAACCTCACCACATTGCGCATTAACCGTATGGTAATCTAAAAATAAAATCGTATCTTTGCCCTGCATTTCCCGGTATAAAACCGGTAAAATCTTGAAAATTAAGATAATACAGAAATAACCATGAAAAGGACTTTCCAACCCTCGCAGCGCAAGCGCGTCAACAAACACGGTTTCCGTGAACGTATGTCAACCCCGAACGGCCGCCGGGTGCTGGCCGCACGCCGGGCTAAAGGTCGTAAAAAACTGACCGTATCCGACGAATTCCGTCAGGCATAACCCCACGCGAGGGAGAAATCCCCACGTCAGACCGAAATAACAAGCCCTCTTTTCCCCCGTTGGAAAAGAGGGCTTTTTCGTACCTTTGCGTCACTATGACAGACCAACTACTCCACCAACTGAACCTGAGTCCCGCCGTCGAACAGATCGCCGACGCACTCCTGCATACCGATATTCCCCACCGGCTCACCGACGCCGAAGCCCTGACCCTGATGCGCGAAGCCCCCATCTCGCTGCTCGGCACCCTCGCCGTAGCCCGCAAACGCCAGGTCTCCGGCGACAACGTGTACTACAACCGCAACATCCACATCGAACCCACCAATATCTGCGTCTTCAAATGCCGCTTCTGCTCCTACCGGCGCGGAGCCGGCGAACCCGACGCATGGTACCACGATCTGGATGCCGTTGAACGTCTCGCTGCCGAACGGCAGGGCGAACCCATCAC
This sequence comes from Millionella massiliensis, assembly GCF_900104655.1. Taxonomy (GTDB): domain Bacteria; phylum Bacteroidota; class Bacteroidia; order Bacteroidales; family Rikenellaceae; genus Rikenella; species Rikenella massiliensis. Next base: position 905,137 of record NZ_FNWD01000002.1, read on the forward strand.
CGAAGTGCACATTGTCGGCGGCGTTCACCCCAACCACGACCTCGACTACTACTGCGAGATGATCCGCCGCGTGAAACGAGCTCTGCCCCACGTCGTCGTCAAAGCCTACACCGCCGTCGAACTCCACTACATCATCCGCAAAGCTGGTCTCAGCCTCGAAGAGGGACTCCGAAAACTGCAGGAAGCCGGCATGGAGGCCATTCCCGGAGGAGGCGCCGAAATCTTCGACCCCACGATCCGCCAACAGATCTGTCCCGAAAAGCCGAACGCCGAAGAGTGGCTCGCCACGCACGAAGCCGCCCACCGGCTGGGCATCTCCACCAACTGCACCATCCTCTACGGCCACATCGAACAGTACGAGCACCGCATCGACCATCTGCACCGCCTGCGCGAGTTGCAGGACCGTACCCACGGATTCGACGCCTTCATCCCGCTCAAGTACCGCAACCTGCACAACTCCATGTCGGCCATCGGTGAAGTATCGCTGCCCGAAGACATGAAGATGATGGCCCTGTCGCGGCTCTACCTCGACAACATCCCCCACATCAAGGCCTACTGGCCGATGCTGGGCATCGGAGCCACGGAGCTGGCCCTCTCGTTCGGCGCCGACGATATCGACGGGACGATCGACGACACCACCAAGATCTATTCCATGGCCGGTGCCGAAGAGCAGCGTCCCCGCCTGACCACCGAACGCATGGAACAACTCGTTCGCTCGGCCGGCTTCGTACCCGTCGAACGCGACACCTTCTACCGACCCGTCGTCCGTAACAACTAAGCGACAACGATCGACACCGCATACCAGTTCTGTGTGCGGTCGATTATCGCTTCCTATAACTGTCGGAGCAGCAGCTCCCCAAAGACCATAGTAAAGACAAGTGCGGCGTGTATTTGCCACCGCGCAACCTCGCCACAAACACCACTTCACGCCATGAATACCCCCAAAACCGCCCTGATCACAGGAGCCACCTCCGGCATCGGCGAAGCCACCGCCCGCCGGCTCGGCGCCCTGGGCTACCGGCTGATCCTGACCGGTCGCCGCAGCCACCGTCTGGAGAGCGTCAAACGCTCCATCGAAGCCGAATGCGGCGCTGAGATTCTCGCCCTGACGTTCGACGTGCGCGATCGTGCCGCGGTCGAAGAAGCGATCAACCACCTGCCCGAAGCATGGCACAGGATTGATCTGCTGGTCAACAACGCCGGTCTGGCGGCTGGCCTCGAACATATCGACGAAGGCGACCCCGACGACTGGGACCGCATGATCGACACCAACGTCAAGGGGTTGCTCTACATCACCCGGCACGTCGTTCCGCTGATGCACGCAGGCAGCCACATTGTCAACATCGGATCGATCGCAGGACGGCAAACCTACGAAAACGGCGCGGTCTATTGCGCCTCGAAACATGCCGTGAACGCTCTCTCGCAAGGGATGCGTATCGACCTGCTGAAGCAGGGTATCCGCGTGAACCAGATTCGCCCCGGCATGGTCAATACCGAATTTTCGACCGTTCGTTTCCATGGCGACCGTGACCGTGCCGACTCCGTATATCGCGGCGTTACACCGTTGACAGGTGACGACATTGCTCGCGTCATCGAATGGATCGTCACCCTGCCCCCTCACATCAACATCAACGATATCGAAGTGATGCCCGACCAGCAGGCCGATGCCTACTACACCTACCGAAAAGAGCTGTAACGAAAGGAGTTGTAAAATTCCCCGTTCATCAAAATAGTCTCACTATTCCGCCGCAAGCACTCCGAATGAAGAGTTTCTAACGATACAAGCGATGCGAAGCATCGCACGCTCCGCCGCGAGCACGCGGACGCCGCCCGCGAAGGGCAGTCGGAGAACGGTTGCATTCACACGAAATAAAGCCCGCTCAAAGAGAAACGAACGATTCCGCCATTGGACGAATCGTTCGTTTCTCTCTTTATCGCGTTTCGCGGGCTACTGAATGCAGCACATCGAGAACAGTACGGAACTGCCCTCACGCCGGGCGAGCGGTGCCTTCGGGCACTCCGACAGAGGAATATTACCGCGAATAATGGTATTGCCGAATAATCATGTAATACGGCAATAAAAGGCCATACCCATACAAGGTTCTACCGATGCCCCCACACAGTTCACCCACCTATTTCTTCGGCAACACCAGCACCTTTTTTGTCTCAAAAAACTCTCCGTCGAACCAGGTCGAGACAGGCAGTTGCTCCGTATGGCGTCCGGCTTCGGCAATTTCAGCCTCCAGATCGCCCCCCTTCAGATAAAGGATTCCGTACGTCGTTCGTCCCCAGGTCCATCCCACAAAAGTCTTCAGATCGGTCACCGCGCGGCTGACCACCCAATCGAAACGGCTCTTACCACCGTCCAACTGTTCGACCCGGCAATGCTCGGCCCGAACGTTCGTCAGCCCCAGCGCCGAAGCCACCTCACGCACCACCTTGATCTTTTTCCCGATACTGTCCACCAGCGTAAACTGCACGTCGGGATAATAGACCGCCAACGGAATGCCCGGGAAACCTCCCCCGCACCCAACATCCAGCACACTTTCACCCGCTGCGATCAGGTCTGTTTTGGCAATGGCCAACGAATGCAAAATGTGATGCTCCTCCACCTGCTCGATATCCTTGCGGGAAATAACATTGATTTTGGCGTTCCACTCTTTGTAAAGATCGGGCATCGCCACAAACTGCTCTCGCTGTCGCGGTGTCAGGTTCGGGAAATAACGGTCGATGAGCATCGTATAAAAAGTTTATGGATTAACAACAATCAGTGAATACGGCAACCTCACACTTCAACTCTATTTTTCTTTTCAGTTGACAAAAACCGCCCTGGGTCAATCGGTTTCTATCCTTAAAAACTCCCAATTGCCACCCCCTGGCCACGCACATTCAGAGCAATTTTCGAGCCGTAATAAGGGCGCACAACTTTTCCCGCGCACGGTGGATCTGCGTTTTTACCGTTCCGATCGGCATGGCCAGCTTCTCGGCAATCTCTTCGTAAGAGTATTCGCCCACAAAACGCAGTTCGATCATGGTGCGATACCGCGGCGGAAGCTCCCCCATCAGGCTGTCGAGCAACCGGCTCCGCTGACTGGAGATAATCCGCTCCTCGGGGTTGGGCATGTCGCACGGAGGATTGATCTCGCAACCGTTCCGGTTGTCGATCGACACGGTGGTTCCGGCCGACCGTTTCCGCCGTGTGTAATCGATGAACAGGTTGCGGGCAATGGTATAAATCCACTGTCCGAATGTAAACTCGGCATTGTAACGGGGCAGGTTGAAATAAGCCTTTACGTAGGTCTCCTGAATAATATCCCCGGCATCCTGCTCGTCGCCGCACTTGCTGAGGATCGCGGCGTAGAGCTGCCTCCGATAACGATCGAAAAGGGTCTCGTAACAGATGGTATTACCGGCCAGGGTCTGTTCGATCAGTTGCTGATCGGTCCGGTTGTCGGGCATTATATCCATAGGCGCTGGCTGGGTCTGAGCTTACGGCTAATCCAAAGGAAAAGTTCGGCAACGGGTGCATACAGGTCGTACAGAAGGTAGGCCCATAACAGGCCTCGTTCGCCGACCCTGCGGGCAATCATACGCACGGAGAGGATCATGACCAACTCGCGCAGTACGAAGAGCGTGACGGCCACGATCCAGAATACCGGCGGCAACAGCACAATCAGCCATACAGCGCAGATCGTCAGCAGTGACCGTGAGAGCAATTCGCCGAAAACGCTGAAGCGCACGCGGCGCGGATAGAGGTCAAAAGCGGCCGTTCTGTAACGTTGCTCGGCATGCCACTCCTTCAAGCCGCCCCACTGGAATTGGCGGACCGTGGCTGCCGGGTTCAGAATGACGCTGGTCCGGCGTGCACAAACGGGAGCCACCTTCTGTACAAAGAGGTCATCCTCGCCCAGCGTCATCCGCAGGTGCGTGTACCCCTTGTTTCCAAAGAAAAGTTGCTTCGTGTAACCGATGTTGTTGTAGATACCGCGATAGACATTACCACGAACGGCGGCATTGAGGTAACGGATCGCGCTGGTCAGCCGCTGGCTCCGGATCAGCCGATTGGCCAGTCCGGGTTTTCGTTCAACTCCCGTGTAGCCGATCACCAGCTGCCCGCCATTGAAGCCGTGAGCCATGATCGAGAGCCACTTGTCCGAAGTGGGGATGGCATCGGAATCGGTAAAAATCAGATTTTCGTACTTGGCCGCCTTGATTCCGACCGTCAGAGCCAGTTTTTTACTGTGGCGAAAGACCGGGTCAGCCTTAATCGTGGTGAAGCGCAGATGCGGATAACGTGCCTGCATGGCGAGCAACTCGTCAGTCAGGTCGGTCTCGCTGCCGTCATCCACCACAACGACTTCATATTTGGGATGGTTCTGTGTCAGCAGTTTGGGCAGATGCTCTGCAACATAGTCAGGATCGTCGGCCACGACGACAATTACGGACACGGGCTGCACGGAGGCCCCTTCCCGTTCGCGCCAACTGTGCCGATGGGTTGCCACACAGGTATAGCGCATCCAATAAATCAATTGCGTCAGCGCGCTTACGATCAGCAGTAGGAAAATAACAATCTGATATAGAGGATAACTGGCGAAAAATTCTTTCATGCAGCGGGTTTGGGTAGTCGATACATTCCGCACTCCCGAAGGGGTGCCGTCTGGTATGCAAATATACTATATTTCCGCTCGAAATTTACAGCATAAAACGATGTTCGAGCCGCAATAGTTCGGCTTTTCGCCCCACGCCGCCACTATAGCCGGTGAGACTGCCGTCGGCACCGATCACGCGGTGACACGGCACCAAAATAGGGAGCCGATTCCGTCCGTTTGCCGCTGCCACGGCACGTACTGCAGCCGGATTACCGATCATTCGGGCCTGCTGAGCATACGTAATGGTCGTACCGTAGGGAATTTGTAACAACGCCTGCCACACACGAATCTGAAAGGGGGTCCCCACTAAATGCAGCGGTATCTGAAATTCTTTTCTTCTGCCATCAAAATACTCCTCAAGCTCAGCACGCAACCGATCGAGATACGCATGTTCTCCGTCGACCACGCGACAACCGGGCAACAACCGCATCAATCCACTCATCTCTCGCGCAATTTCAGAGCGGTCCACAAAGTCGCACATGACTACTCCCTTTTCCGAGACAAGTGCCTGCATATTTCCCAGCGACGTTTCAACAACACCTCTGATTAAATGACAATTGGCTGATATATCCGTAAATATTGGTCCCATCATCTTTGTTGCGTCAAAACCCAGCATCATAACTTCTGCAAAGAAGCCTGTACAAAGATATACCTTGCACAGTCTCCATCTCTCCTCCCGTAACGGGAAAATTTCACCCTAAAACGACTGCGCTATAAACATTATTCCTCCACCAACATCAATAACCATTGAGGCAAAGGGTACAAACAATGTTTCTTACGACTACTACACGATCGCTATAGGAGCAGCACCACAACACAATATATATCAATGATGTGGCAATGCCACAAATACTGAATACAATTCCTTCACTTCAAATTCCACTTACAGGGAAATGTCCCGCTGGCAGTTGTCATAGTTGGAGAAAACTGACCACATATTAAACGACAAAGAGGGAAGTGGGGTACGCCCACTTCCCTCTTTCATTATTAAACTATCTTTAGAATAAGTAACTAATATCTGCACATACTTATGCCTTCTTACCTGAGGATAAGTAAAACAAAAAAGGGGTTCATCGAGATGATGAACCCCTTGAAGGAGGCGGCGACCTACTCTCCCACATAAATATGCAGTACCATCGGCGCGGGCAGGTTTAACTTCTCTGTTCGGAATGGGAAGAGGTGGAGCCCTACCGCTATTGCCACCTGAAAGGTAGTGACTATTGCTAGTCCTGTATCATTATGAACCATCGCTGATTCATATGTTAACACAGTCTTAAGAACCAGTAAGAGATCCGATGCAAAGAAAGGTCTTTCGGGCGATTAGTACTACTCGGCTTTGACATCACTGCCTTTACACCTGTAGCCTATCAACGTAGTCATCTTCTACGACCCTCAAGGGAGATCTAATCTTGGGGTGGGCTTCGCGCTTAGATGCTTTCAGCGCTTATCCCGTCCCGACATGGATACCCGGCGATACACCTGGCGGCATAACCGGTAAACCAGAGGTCAGTCCAACTCGGTCCTCTCGTACTAAAGTCAGAACCCCTCAAATCTCCTACGCCCGCAACAGATAGGGACCGAACTGTCTCACGACGTTCTGAACCCAGCTCGCGTGCCACTTTAATCGGCGAACAGCCGAACCCTTGGGACCTTCTCCAGCCCCAGGATGTGACGAGCCGACATCGAGGTGCCAAACCGCTCCGTCGATATGAGCTCTTGGGAGCGATCAGCCTGTTATCCCCGGAGTACCTTTTATCCTTTGAGCGATGGCCCTTCCACTCGGAACCACCGGATCACTATGCCCTGCTTTCGCACCTGTTCGACCCGTCGGTCTCGCAGTCAAGCACCCTTGTGCCATTGCACTCTACATACGATTACCATCCGTATTGAGGGTACCTTGGGAAGCCTCCGTTACGCTTTTGGAGGCGACCACCCCAGTCAAACTACCCACCAAACGGTGTCCCCATAAGGGTTAGGATCCGAGCACAAAAAGGGCAGTATTTCAACGGCGACTCCTGAACGCCTGGCGACGCCCATTCATAGTCTCCTGCCTATCCTACACATCTTGTACCCAAATCCAGCGTTAAGCTGCAGTAAAGGTTCACGGGGTCTTTCCGTCCCGTTGCGGGTACCCGGCATCTTCACCGGGACTACAATTTCACCGAGCTCACGGTTGAGACAGTGTCCAGATCGTTACACCATTCGTGCAGGTCGGAACTTACCCGACAAGGAATTTCGCTACCTTAGGACCGTTATAGTTACGGCCGCCGTTTACCGGGGCTTCGATTCAATGCTTCTTCTTGCGAATGACATCCCCTCTTAACCTTCCGGCACCGGGCAGGTGTCAGGCCATATACGTCGTCTTTCGAATTTGCATAGCCCTGTGTTTTTGTTAAACAGTCGCCTGGACCTTTTCGCTGCGCCTCACATCGCTGTGAGGACCCCTTCTCCCGAAGTTACGGGGTCATTTTGCCTAGTTCCTTAACCGTGACTCACTCGAGCACCTGAGGATACTCTCCTCGACCACCTGTGTCGGTTTACGGTACGGGCCGCTTAACTGTTAAGCTTAGAAGATTTTCTCGGAAGCCTGCTTGGGATCACTATCAAATTCCCCGAAGGGTCTCTGTACTGTCGGCTTTCAGCAAAGTGAAGCTGTTAACCTCACTCTTTACCTACGACCTTTAACCTACTATTCCGTCAGTAGGCGGATCTTACGCTCCTTCGTCTCTCCATCGCCAATTAAGCGGGTATCGGAATATTAACCGATTGTCCATCGAGCATCGCCTTTCGGCTGGCCCTTAGGTCCCGACTAACCCTGATCCGATTAACGTTGATCAGGAAACCTTGGTCTTGCGGTGGGCAGGTTTCTCGCCTGCCTTATCGTTACTTATGCCTACATTTGCTTTTCCATAAACTCCACGATACCTTACGATACCGCTTCGACGTCGATGGAATGCTCCCCTACCACTCCCGAAGGAGTCCAAAGCTTCGGCAATACGCTTGATGCCCGTTTATTATCCACGCACAACCGCTCGACTAGTGAGCTGTTACGCACTCTTTAAATGAATAGCTGCTTCCAAGCTAACATCCTAGCTGTCGCTGCAGTCGCACATCGTTCGTTCAACTTAGCGTATGTTTGGGGGCCTTAGCTGTTGGTCTGAGTTGTTCCTCTTTTGTCACCGGACATTAGCACCCGGCGGCTCACTGCTGACGATCATATATCTGGCATTCGGAGTTTGTCAGGATTTGGTAGGCGGTGAAGCCCCCGCATCCAATCAGTAGCTCTACCTCCAGTATACTCCGTCAACGCTGCCCCTAAAGGCATTTCGGGGAGTACGAGCTATTTCCCAGCTTGATTAGCCTTTCACCCCTACCCTCAGCTCATCCGAAAACTTTTCAACGTTTACCGGTTCGAACCTCCAGTGAGTTCTACCTCACCTTCATTCTGGCCAAGGGTAGATCGCAAGGTTTCGCGTCTACCACCACCGACTTTGGCGCCCTGTTCAGACTCGCTTTCGCTTCGGCTTCGAGCCTCTTGGCTCTTAACCTTGCCGGTGATGAGTAACTCGTAGGCTCATTATGCAAAAGGCACGCCGTCACCCCACGTAGGGGCTCCGACAGGTTGTAGGCGTACGGTTTCAGGTTCTTTTTCACCCCCCTGTTCGGGGTACTTTTCACCTTTCCCTCACGGTACTGGTCCACTATCGGTCTTATGGGAGTATTTAGCCTTGCGGGGTGGTCCCCGCAGATTCAGACAGGATTTCACGTGTCCCGCCCTACTCAGGATACCACTGTCACATAACTAACTTACCTGTAAGGGGCTTTCACCCGCTATGGCTCAACTTTCCAGTTGATTCCAGTTCGTTGTCATGATCGTTTGTGGTCCTACAACCCCATCCATGCCGTAACATGAATGGTTTAGGCTATTCCCTCTTCGCTCGCCGCTACTAAGGGAATCGAGTTTTCTTTCTTTTCCTCCGCCTACTTAGATGTTTCAGTTCAGCGGGTTGGCTCTCACATTGCTGTGAGTGACAGGCCTTCAGCCTGACAGGTTTCCCCATTCGGAAATCGCCGGATCAATTCTTTTTTGCAGATCCCCGGCGCTTATCGCAGCTTAACACGTCCTTCGTCGCCTCCATAAGCCTAGGCATCCCCCGTACGCCCTTGCATACTTTCTTTGCTACCATGCTCAAGCATGGCATCCGATATCTCGCGATATCGAACTAGTTTATTCTCTTCCTCGCTCATCTCTCAATGAGCAAGGTCGTTTCTCTTACTCGTTCTTAATCCGTGTCAATGAACTTTGTTGGGTGTCTCGTTGCCGAGACTATTACGTCGGAATTGCTTCCGAATCAATTCAACAAAAAAGTATTGCAGTGTTTTTTTGTCTGTGAGACAAGGCTCCAGAAAGGAGGTGTTCCAGCCGCACCTTCCGGTACGGCTACCTTGTTACGACTTANGCCCTAGTTACCAGTTTTGCCCTAGGACGCTCCTTGCGGTCACGTACTTCAGGCACCCCCGGCTTCCATGGCTTGACGGGCGGTGTGTACAAGGCCCGGGAACGTATTCACCGCGCCATGGCTGATGCGCGATTACTAGCGAATCCAACTTCATGCAGGCGAGTTGCAGCCTGCAATCCGAACTGAGACCGGCTTTCCGAGATTCGCTCCATATCACTATGTCGCTGCCCTCTGTACCGGCCATTGTAACACGTGTGTCGCCCCGGACGTAAGGGCCGTGCTGATTTGACGTCATCCCCACCTTCCTCGCGGTTTACACCGGCAGTCTTCATAGAGTCCCCATCACTACATGCTGGTAACTATGAACAGGGGTTGCGCTCGTTATGGGACTTAACCCGACACCTCACGGCACGAGCTGACGACAACCATGCAGCACCTAGTTTCGTGTCCCGAAGGAAAGACCCCTTTCAGGGTCGGTCACTAACTTTCAAGCCCGGGTAAGGTTCCTCGCGTATCATCGAATTAAACCACATGTTCCTCCGCTTGTGCGGGCCCCCGTCAATTCCTTTGAGTTTCAACCTTGCGGTCGTACTCCCCAGGTGGATAACTTATCGCTTTCGCTTGGTCACCGACTGTCTATCGCCGACAACGAGTTATCATCGTTTACTGCGTGGACTACCAGGGTATCTAATCCTGTTCGCTCCCCACGCTTTCGTGCATCAGCGTCAGATACAGATTAGCAAGCTGCCTTCGCAATCGGTGTTCTGAGTAATATCTAAGCATTTCACCGCTACACTACTCATTCCGCCTGCTGCATCTGCTCTCCAGTCCGACAGTATCAGAGGCAGTCCCAGGGTTAAGCCCTGACCTTTCACCTCTAACTTACCGAACCGCCTACGCACCCTTTAAACCCAATAAATCCGGATAACGCTCGAATCCTCCGTATTACCGCGGCTGCTGGCACGGAGTTAGCCGATCCTTATTCGTACGGTACATGCACATCCCTACACGTAGGAACCGTTATTCCCGTACAAAAGCAGTTTACAATTCATAGAACCGTCATCCTGCACGCGGCATGGCTGGTTCAGGCTCTCGCCCATTGACCAATATTCCTCACTGCTGCCTCCCGTAGGAGTCTGGTCCGTGTCTCAGTACCAGTGTGGGGGACCTTCCTCTCAGAACCCCTAGACATCGTTGCCTTGGTGAGCCATTACCTCACCAACTAGCTAATGTCACGCATGTCTATCTCATACCGATAAATCTTTCACTTATCAAAGATGCCTCCGATAAGCATATGGAGTATTAGTCCGGATTTCTCCGAGTTATCCTCCAGTATGAGGCAAGTTGCATACGCGTTACGCACCCGTGCGCCGGTCGCCGACAACAAAAGCAAGCTTTTGTCTCGCTGCCCCTCGACTTGCATGTGTTAGGCCTGCCGCTAGCGTTCATCCTGAGCCAGGATCAAACTCTCCATAGTAAAATGAAAATTTGTTTGACTTGTTTCCAAGTCGTATCCTTAGCTCTTATCTCACTAACTTACAAAAAAAAATTGACTAAGCTTTGTTCGCCTTTCGTCGTTCATCGCTGAACTTCGAAAGAAAACTTGTACTACACTGCAATACTTCAAAGAACTTATCTTATCGTTCTTCCGTCTCTCCTGTCATCCCGACTCTGCCGAAATGCCCTCAAAACGGAGTGCAAAGATAATTCAAAATTTCAAAACCACCAAACTTTTTTTTGACTTTTTTTCATCGTCGCCTTGCGGCCATTTCTGAAAGAGCGTCGTTGTTTCGTGATTGCGGATGCAAAGGTAGGCACAATTTTTACTTCTGCAAATTTTTTCGAAACTATTTTTTCACGAAAATTCAATCCGCCCTCATATCTTACATTCATTCAATCACTTATATCCCGAAAAAATTTTCACTTTTTTTAGCCCATACCTCCGCCACAGCCCAAAATTCACCTAAATCCGCACCACTTCCATACCACACCACCCAACTACATTAAACCCTAAAAAAGGGAGAAACCACCCCACTCCACCGCCAAGTATACCACACAAGCTCCCTCCACACTACATTTCTGAAGCAATCCCCGCCAAACGCCAAACATATATTTAATTTATATACTGCAACGGGAAGCCATTCTATTTTACTCAACCTATCGGAGTCATTCGCTTCTCACACAAAGTCAACTCCAGGCCCCACACAACACCTCGCTCCACTATATAGAGACAACCTGCTTTCATACGTTCCTGCCACGCAACACCCCCACAAACCCCATCAATCCCAAAATTCTGAACACACAAAATAAAGCCACAAATGCTTTTAGTTTCACCCGCACCGTGCCATATATCGACCAAAGCGGTTAAATTTGCATAGACGAGACGGAGCAACCGCACACCACACCCGCGACAGATCCGTCATATGAGCCCACATTTACGCCAATGAACACGAAAGAAGAGAAACTGGCCGCATTCGGCCGCCTGCTCGACGTCATGGACGAGCTCCGCGAGAAGTGCCCCTGGGACCGCGAACAAACCATGCTATCGCTGCGCAACGCCACCATCGAAGAGTGCTTTGAACTGATGGATGCCATCGTAGCCGGCGACCCCTTATATATAAAGAAAGAATTGGGCGATCTGCTGCTGCACATCGTCTTTTACTCGAAGATCGCCCAGGAAGAGGGGCAGTTCGACATCGGCGACGTAGCCACCGCCCTGTGCGAGAAACTCATCTACCGCCACCCGCACGTTTACGACGCCACCACCGTCAAGAACGCCGGCGAAGTGCTGCAAAACTGGGAGATGCTCAAGCAGAAAGAGAAAGACGGCAACAAAACCATCCTTTCGGGCGTTCCCCGCGGGATGCCCGCCCTGCCCAAAGCCTGCCGCATTCAGCAGAAGGTATCGACCGTCGGTTTCGACTGGCCCGAGCGAAGCGCCGTATGGGAGAAAGTAGCCGAAGAGACCGCCGAAGTGCAGGCCGAGATCGACAGCAAGGATGCCGACCGCCTCGAAGCCGAATTCGGCGACCTGCTCTTCTCCGTCGTGAACGCCGCACGGCTCTACGGCGTGAACCCCGACCTGGCTCTGGAGCGGACCAACCGCAAATTCATCCAACGGTTCAGCTACATGGAGCAGCAGACCATCAAACAAGGCATTCCGCTGCAAGAGCTCAGCCTCGACCAACTCGAAGCGCTCTGGCAGGAAGCCAAAACCCACGACAACCAATAAAAACCCCATCCGATGCGACCGACTCAGTTCCACCGACTCGCCCTGCTGTCGCTGCTTGGCATCGCGCTGTGCGGATGCACCTCCCGCAGCGGAGGCAGCCAATCCTCCGACGATGCCACTGTTTACGAAGCTGAAACGGAGGCAGAAGCCATTGCGACCGAAGGGAGCGACCCGTGGGCCCTGTTCGACATGCCCACCCCTACGCTCGACACCTCCCGACGCTTCATCCGCACGGCCGAGTTCAGATTCCGCGTCAAAGATCTGCAACAGAGCATCCGGTCCATCGAAACCACCATTCGTCAACAGGGCGGCTTTGTTGAGAGCAGCGACCTGAACAACACAGTTCTTTCGCGCCAGACGGTCCCCATCAGTGCCGATTCGCTGGTCGAAACCACGACCTACGAACTCTCCTGCACCATGACCCTGCGCGTGCCCGCCGAACAGTTGGACACCACTCTGCACGCCCTGGCCCGTCACATTGACTTTCCAGACTACCGGCGCGTACAAGCCAAGGACGCCACGATCGACCTGCTGGAGCAGCGCCTCACAGGCGACCGTTACCGGAAATACGAACCCGACCTGCAGCGACAGGCCCGCAAAGACTCCTCCGTCACCCCGCTCATCAACCATGCAGCAGAGGCCGACCGAGCCCGTCTGCAACAGCTCCGACTGAACGACCGGATCCGTTTCAGCACCATTACGCTCGAAATCTACCAACGCGAGCAGACCCGCCACGAAGTACTCCCCAATCAGGAAGACATTCGCGCCTACAAACCAGGTTTCTGGTCCGAGGCCGGTGATTCGCTGACAGCCGGCTTCCGTGGTCTGCAAGTGGTCATTCTGCTATTGCTCCGCATCTGGTGGCTGTTCCTGATCGGAGCGATCGTCCTGCTGACGATCCGCTGCGTCAAACGCCGCCGCCAACACCGACAAACCCCAAAACAATAGATACAATATGGCACTGATCCGCCCCCTGAAAGGCATCACCCCCACAATCGGCGACAACTGTTTTCTGGCCGAAACCGCCGCCTTGATCGGCGACGTTACGATGGGCAACGACTGCTCCATCTGGTACGGCGCCGTCCTTCGCGGCGACGTCAACCCCATCCGCCTCGGCAATCGCGTCAACATCCAGGACTGCGCCGTACTGCACACCCTCCACGAGAAATCGGTAGTCGAACTGGGCGACAACGTTTCGGTCGGCCACAACGCCACCGTTCACGGCGCCCGTGTCGAACACGACTGTCTGATCGGGATGGGTGCCACCCTGCTCGACAACGCCGTCGTGCACAGCGGCACCATCATCGCCGCCGGCGCCCTTGTCCTCTCGAACCAGGAGTGCGATCCCGGCTGCGTCTATGCCGGCGTACCCGCCAAGAAGGTCAAGACGCTCACCCCCGAAGAGCAGCACCGCATGATTACCCTCAACGCCGAACACTACCTCACCTACTCATCGTGGTACACCGAGCCGGAAGAGTAACCCAGCCGCCCCATATTTCCGACGCTCTGCAGGAGAAACAACCACCCCGTACGCCCGGCCGGTCAATAAAAAGGGAATAAGCCCCTCTCAACGGCCGATTTTCCCATCAAATCCCACTTATTCTCCGACGGAAGCGATCTATACAAACAAGGAGCGAGGTTCCGAATGGTTCGGAACCTCGCTCCTTCTATTATTCCCAACACATCCATTCCAAACTCCGCACCACCCTATCGACACCCTTCGCCTTCGAATTCCCGCCTCCCCATTTCACAAACCACACACCACACTAACCACAGCGCTCCATCCAATACCCTATTCGCCCAACCCGGCAAACCAATATCCATAACGACGCACATCACCGTTATCCAATTTCACCTCAAAACTACGGTAGAGCGGTTCGCCCAACGTAAACGGCACCGGTTCCGAAAAGATCGGGCCATCGAAACAGAACGTATGATACTCCCCGTTCTCACCACAGCAGTCCACCCCCTCAGGCAACTCCCGCACAAATCGGTCATCGATCACCCGTCCCACCCGTTCGCGCCCCAGCCGCTCCTCCACCGTTACCACAACCGTCCGAAAGCCCCGTTTCAAGAACTCCTCCACCGCTTCATGCGAAGCGACTCCCCACAACGGTTCAACCACTTCGATCCCGCACCGCTCCAGTCGTGACTCGCGATAGCGGCGCACATCCTCCAGGAAAATATCCCCAAACACAAAGTGCGTTACCCCGCCACGCCGGAAATGCTCCACAGCCCGCTCCATCGCCGCGTCGTACCCCTCCGCCCCACTACCCACCCCGACCCTCACCACATGCAACGGGATTCCAATCCGCTCCGCCTGACACCGCAACAGCCCCTCCGGAATGGCATGCATGGTCGACTCGCCATTCTCGGCACTGACCGTCGACAGCAGAGCCACCACCTCGAAACGTTCCTCCTGCAAAATCCGATACAGAGCCAGCGCCGAATCCTTTCCGCCGCTCCAGTTGAAAACCGCCTTCAAACAATCCATATTCCCAGCAATTAGTTCCACAAAAATAACATCCCCGCTCCACCCCGCAAAGGGCTCCAGTGCTTGCACAACTCCGAGAAAAGTCGTATATTTGTCAGTTATTGAACAAACGGCACGATCCGAAACAGATTATGAGCGAAGAAGAAGTAAAAACCCCCAATAACGGAGAATACTCGGCCAGCAGCATCCAAGTGCTCGAAGGCCTGGAAGCCGTACGCAAACGTCCCTCGATGTACATCGGCGACACCGGCGAGAAAGGTCTCCACCACCTGGTCTACGAAGTCGTGGACAACTCCATCGACGAAGCGATGGCCGGCTACTGCAACACCATCGACGTCACCATCAACGAAGACAACTCAATCACCGTGACCGACAACGGCCGCGGTATCCCCACCGACTATCACCCCAAAGAGAAGAAATCGGCCCTCGAAGTGGTGCTGACCGTGCTCCACGCCGGCGGCAAGTTCGACAAAGGATCCTACAAAGTATCGGGAGGTCTGCACGGTGTGGGCGTATCGTGCGTGAACGCCCTTTCGACCGACCTCGAAGCCATCGTTCACCGTCAGGGCAAGATATTCCGCCAATGCTTCAAACGCGGCGTTCCGCAGGGCGACATCGAAGTGATCGGCACCACCGACCATACCGGTACCACCATCACCTTCAAGCCCGACCCCGAAATCTTCACCCAGACCACCTCATACAACTACGACATACTGAACTCCCGTCTGCGTGAACTTGCCTACCTCAATAAAGGCATCCACCTGAACATCACCGACAAACGCGAGAAAGACGACGAGACAGGCGAATACCGCCACGACAACTACTTCTCGCAGGAAGGTCTGAAAGAGTTCGTCAAGTACCTCGACGGCAACCGCGAACCGCTGATCGAACACATCATCCACATCACCGGCGAACGCGACGGCGTGCCCATCGAAGTCGCCCTGCAATACAACACCGGCTTCAGCGAAAACGTACACACCTACGTCAACAACATCAACACCATCGAAGGCGGTACCCATCTGACCGGTTTCCGTCGCGGTCTGACCCGTACGCTGAAAAAATACGCCGACGACAGCGGCATGCTCTCGAAGCTCAAATTCGAGATCAACGGCGACGACTTCCGCGAAGGCCTGACCGCCATCATCTCCGTGAAGGTAGCCGAGCCGCAGTTCGAAGGCCAGACCAAGACCAAACTCGGCAACAGCGAAGTGGCCGGCGCCGTGGACAACGCCGTATCGGCCGCCCTGACCAACTACCTCGAAGAGAACCCCAAAGACGCCAAAGCCATCGTCCAGAAAGTGATTCTGGCCGCCACCGCCCGTACCGCCGCCCGCAAAGCCCGCGACCTGGTACAGCGCAAGACCGTGCTCTCCGGCTCCGGTCTGCCCGGCAAGCTGGCCGACTGCTCCTCGCGCGACATGGAGATGACCGAGATGTTCCTGGTCGAAGGGGACTCCGCAGGCGGAACCGCCAAACAGGGCCGCGACCGTACCTTCCAGGCCATTCTGCCGCTTCGCGGTAAGATTCTGAACGTCGAGAAGGCCACCGACCACAAGATGTACGACAACGAGGAGATCAAGAACATCTTCACCGCACTGGGCGTGACCATCGGCACCGAAGAGGACAGCAAGGCCCTCAACCTGAGCAAGCTGCGCTACGGCAAGGTGATTATCATGACCGATGCCGATGTGGACGGAAGCCACATTGCCACCCTGATCATGACCTTCTTCTTCCGCCGGATGCCCGACATTATCCAGAACGGTCACCTGTTCATCGCCACCCCGCCGCTCTACCTCGTCAAGAAAGGCAACCAGAAACAGCGTTACTGCTGGACCGACGAAGAGCGCATCGCGACCATCGAAGAGTTCGGTACCAAAGGCGTACACACCCAGCGATACAAAGGTTTGGGTGAAATGAACGCCGAGCAGTTGTGGGAGACGACCATGAACCCCGCCACCCGCATCCTGCGTCAGGTAACCATCGAGAGCGCCGCCGAAGCCGACCGCATCTTCTCGATGCTGATGGGCGACGACGTACCGCCCCGCCGCGAATTTATCGAACGCAACGCCAAATACGCCAACATCGACGCATAGCGCGTCCAGCGCATACCGATAAAAGGAGTCCCCGCCATTACACGTAAATGGCGGGGACTCTTTTTTATATATGGAATTACCATCCGAAAACTACGGGAGAAGATACCACGGCCGCCCGCAACAGCTGTACCAACCAACCTGTTCAATCGTCCCATGCCGGTTTTGCACAATCAGTTTGACACGATCAAATAATGACGTTCCGATCACAGACGCCGAAAAATCCGCAGCCAATACCCTCCTCAACAATTCTCCTTCCCAGCCACCAGCACACACATCCGCCTTACCCTGGAGACAAAACGCACTTTGCAGGACATTTTTCTCCTGACTACCGTCCCATTTCTCCATCAGGCAGGCAACCCGCTACGCCCACTCAAGATTACGTTCCTTTTGCAGACACCCTATCCCACCCCACCACCCCATTCAAAAGCCTCAACAACATTCCGCCAGTGTCCCGCCTGCCGCCACATAAAAAAAGCGTCCTTTCCACAACAGGAAAGGACGCTTCGCTATTCCAATAAAATCGCTTGCAGGAACGGGCTCGACCGACCAGACTACTGCGCCTTGCGAGCCGTCGTGCTGCGGGCAGCCGGAGCTTTCGAATGACTTTCGGCCTTCTGCACACGCTGAGCAGCCGGAGCCACGTTGCGTTTGGCCGGAGCCTGTTTTTTCGGCACAGCCACTTCGGCAACCTCATCCGCACCCGCTTCGCCTTCTTCAGCCGATTTGAACGACGTCATGCCGGCAGCGACCAGTGCGTTGTACCACTGAGCGATCTTTTTGATATCCGAGTTGTGGACCCGTTCGGTATCGTAGTCCGGGAGGATCGACACCATGAACGATTTGAGTTCGTCAGGCGATGATTTCGAGGTGAGCGACACCGGTTCACCCGCATGTTTGTCATAGGCCGACTGAAGCACGTCGCCCAGCGCCACCTCCGACGACTGCGTGAAGACCGCAATATCGCCGAGAGCACTTACTTTCGTCGCACCGCCGACCATGGTCCGACGGCCATCCGCCAACGATTCGACAATAATGCCGCCTTTACCCTGAGCCACATATTTATAGAGCCCCGGGGCGCCCGATATTGCCAAAATCTCCTTTAATTCCATATCAATTTTCAGGTTTATGATTATCCATTTACACGATCCATCGATCGTGAGGGCAAATGTACACAAAAAATCCTATATACGCGCCCTCCAGCCGCACAAAGCCCCATGCAGTTCGACCACCTGGGGGATCAGGAGATGCCTGTCGTCGGCCACCACCACACGATCGGCGAACGAGAGTCGCTTTTGCTCGTCCATTTGCGCCGCGATACGCGCCAGCGCCTGCTCACGCGAAGCCCCGTCACGCCGCATGACCCGCTCCACCCTCACCTCGACAGACGCCGTGACGGCCACCAGGCAATCCATCCTCCGCCAGCCGCCCGACTCGATCAGCACGGCCGCCTCCTCAACCACATAGGCCGGTCGCCGCGCCGCACCGTCGCATCTTTCGGCCCACGCCGCAAAATCGCGTTCGACGGCCGGATGCACCAGCCCGTTCAGGCGTTCCAGCAGCGTCGCATCCGAAAAGACACGCCCCGCAATCATCTGCCGATTCAGCGTTCCGTCCGCACCGTAGGCATCTGCACCGAACAGACCGACGATACCGCGTCGCAGTTCATCGTCGTCGACCATCAGCGCTTTGGCCCGGTCGTCCGCCACATAGACCGCCGCACCCATCATCTCCAGCAGACGCGCCACGGTACTCTTGCCGCTGCCGATACCTCCGGTCAGTCCGACCCGTAATAATCTGTCCACTTATTTAATCGTAAAAAAAGGTTCCACGAATTGCGGTTCGACCCGCAGGATTTCGGTTCCGGCCGGCAGCGAGTCGATCCGAACGGCACATTTTCCGCTCTCGAGCGCCCGAACCTGGCTGTAATCGACAC
The DNA here is from genome assembly GCF_900104655.1 of Millionella massiliensis. Classification (GTDB taxonomy): domain Bacteria; phylum Bacteroidota; class Bacteroidia; order Bacteroidales; family Rikenellaceae; genus Rikenella; species Rikenella massiliensis. The sequence continues at coordinate 923,998 of NZ_FNWD01000002.1, forward strand.
AGGCATGCAGCTGCTCCTCCCGGATGCGTTCATAGTCGCGCAGCGGCACGTTAACCACCACCTGCACCCGCGACGGCACGATGGTCGCCTGCACCCCTTGGGGCATATGTTCGACCTTGACAGGCAGCTCAAGCGTATGCTGCGTGAAAGGAAGCACCTCGGCCAGATAATCGACCTCGGTGATCGGGAGCATCACCTCATCGTTTTTTTCCAATGCCACACGTCCGACCACATTCGACTTCACATTCTTATATCTGCGTCGCGCAGTCATCACGGCCTCCATCGAATCCAGCACCACCTTGGGGCCGCGCACCTCCACCGAATCGGGACCACACTTCACCCCGCCGACCAGCATGTATTGCTGCGCCGTTTCGATTTCGATCCGGCTGCGCACCGGCATTCGCCGAATTTCGACCGGCGACACCGCGATTGTCAGCGCCGTATCCAGAATTTCGTGAATCCGCATATCCTTGACCGCCCCGGCGAGCGCTCCCGTCAACGAACCCTTATCAACGCGGAACATGCGCTCCGTACCTTCTATGGGGAGCAGGGTCAGTTGTGACATGGGAATCACGATCCGTTCGCCCAACTTAAGTTTATAGGCCATCAGCCTACCACCCACTCCCTCCACGCGACAGTTCACCTCGCCGGTAGGCTTTTCGATCCACAGTTTCGACGAAAAGTCATTCTGCACCTCGACCGGCAGCACAACCTCGGTCGTATAGCGGTTTCCGAGTTTGTCGCCGTACCACAGCAGGATAGCGATCAGCAGAAAGACCCAAAAAGAGGGTTTTATGTAATGTGACAGTTTGCGTTTCATACCTCACACAAAGATACGTAAAAAGGAGTCGGATTCACCAGCCCGAAGCGGTGTTCCCGGCAACTTTCCGCAGGCAGAGGCACCCACGGGTCATTCCAGTGAGCCGTGAGGTGACAAAACGACGTTTTGATTTTTGGCACGCATTTTGCAAGGATTATACCGCACCGGGGAGATCGCCAGGATTCGAAAATCCCCCCGATTTTGCAAGAATGAAAAAAAACAACTATCTTGCAGCAGTAAATTAACCAGAAAAACCCATCGCCTATCGACAGACATCTACTCGAAACCAAATAAATACAAAGGAGTAGACGCAATGAACAACGAAATCAGAAGCGACAATGACCAAATGTTGCTGAAGTCATTCATTGGAGGCGATGAATCTGCGATCACGACCCTTATCGAACGTCACCGGAAGAAGGTATATAACTATATTCTGATGTTGGTCAAAGACCAGCAGACAGCCGATGACCTCTTTCAGGAAACCTTCATCAAAGTCATAGCCAGCCTGCGCGCCGGTCGATACTCGGAGAACGGGAAATTCATCTCGTGGGTTTTGCGTATTGCCCACAACCAGGTCATCGACCACTTCCGCGGCAACAAGAAGCCGACCCACATCACCAGCGACGATGCAGGTTACGACATTCTGAACAACAAGAAGCTGGCCGACCGCAACATCGAAGAGGAGATGATCCACGAACAGATCGAGCAGGACGTTCGCAACCTGATCAACCACCTGCCCGTCGAGCAACGCGAAGTGGTGGTCCTACGCCACTATTTCGACCTCAGTTTCAAAGAGATCGCCCAGCAGACCGGCGTAAGCATCAACACCGCACTGGGCCGGATGCGCTACGCACTGATCAACCTGCGCAAACTGATCGACGAAAAGCAGATCGCCTTCGCCTAAGACCACGCGCACGGGTATTCCTGTGCCACAGCAACAAATCAGCAGGCGCGTTCCGTCACGATGACGGAACGCGCCTGCTGATTATAAAGAATGCCCCTCGGGAGATTTTCCCGCTCCTACCTACCCAACCCGTACCTGCCCGCTCCGCCCGGCCCGTCTGCTCCCAATTCACACAACGCGTTTTCGATCGGGCACAGTCACTACCCTTCCGCGCCATTTGAGCCCCCGGAAGTATTCATTCCCGCCCGCACTTTTCCCTGCCAAAATCACCATCGGCACCAACAGGAAACGCCCCCGCTCCCGCTTCGCGCAGACATGAACGGAAGTTTCAGTCAATCACGCCGAAATGGCGCAGTGCCCGTGCGATTCCATGATCGTCCACCGAAGTGGTAACATAGCTCGCCGCCCGCTTCACCTCCTGTTCGGCATTTCCCATGGCCACTGACAACCCCACATGCTGCAGCATCGGAATATCGTTTCCGCCATCCCCGAAAGCCATCGCTTCGTCAAGCGCAATGCCGTACGATTCGAGCATACGATCGATTCCCTCCGCCTTGCTCACACCCGCCGGCACCACATCCGCAAACAGCGGACACCACCGCATCGCACGACAATTCGGCAGCACGTCGCGCATCAACTGCGGCTCCACATCGGTTCCGAAAAAGGCTATCAACTGCAACACCCCTTTGCGAGCCTTCGCACACCACTCCTCGAACGGCACGATCTGCGCCCGGTTTTCCGTCTCGACCAGTTTGCGCACCCGCGTAACACGGTCATCGACAAAATTGATACACATCTCCCGCTCACCGGCCAGCACACAGGCAAAACGGCCATCACCCCGCTGCCACTCGATCAGCCGCTCGATATCGCCGCGATCGATCTCGCGTCGGAAGATCACCTCACCCTCGCGCGTCATGCACAGCCCGCCGTTCAGCGCCACATAGCCGTCAAACGGAAAATTCACACACGGAAAAATATCCAGCGGGTGACGCCCCGATGCAATAAAGAGTTTGACACCCCGCTCGCGCAGCGCGGCCAGGGCTTCCCGCGTCGAAGCGGGTATTTCATGCGTCCGGAAACTGATCAACGTTCCGTCGATGTCGAAAAAAATCGCTTTTACCATACAAATACATTCAATGCGAAGGCTCCACGTACAATAGATTCCGCCGGCGAGCCGTTCATAAGATACGTATCATCAAAAAAATCCCCCATGACCGAGTTTCTACAAGACGATGCGCTCCTGATGCAGGAGGTCACCGACGGCGATCCCGAGCTTTTGGCGATCGACCTCTGGTTACACGACGCCTTCGAGCGACTGCGCGAGCAGGAGGAATCCTCGTCACCGCAGCCGGACGCACTGCCTCAGTAGCGTCGCCAGTTCCCGACAGTTGTCCGCCGTCGCCGACGAACTCCGTCCGAGATTCGTCACGATAAACCTTTCATCCGGCAACACCTCCACCTTCGCCACTGCATCCGCCGTCTCCGTCACCAGGCGAAAACCACACCGTTCGGCCACCCGTTCGGCCCACCGGGCGAGTTGCCGATCCGATCCCGTCTCCATCACCACCCCCCACTCTATCGGCCGTTCCAGCCGTACGCCACCCTCCGTCGTGAGCGTCAGCGGCGTTCCCTCGAACATGGCATTCAACGCCCCGCCGCGCATCAGGTCTTCCGGCGCACCCGCCGCTACGCCACGAGCCGTCATCACCCACAGCGCATCGCACAACTGCACGGCCGTCGAGAGATCGTGCGACGAATAAACCACCGTTTTACCCGTATCGTGGGCCAAGTCACGCAACAGCAGAGCCACCTGGTAGCGGTTCGGCAGATCGAGAAAAGCCGTGGGTTCATCGAGCAGCATCAGCGGCGTATCCTGCGCCAGTGCCCGGGCAATCATCACCCGCTGTCGCTCGCCATCGCTGAGCGTTTCGAGCGGTTTGTCGCGGAAAGCGGCCATTCCAACCCTCTCCAAAGCCTCATCCACCACCCGACCGTCCTCCTCCGAGAGGGTTCCGAACCACCCCGTATAGGGTGCCCGTCCCATGGCCACCACCTCACGCACCCGCAAGTGAGCCACCGTCACCTGCTCCGTAGTCACGAAAGCGATCCGCCGCGCCCGGTCACGGGCCGTCATCGCCGAAAGCTCCAACCCGTCGAGACTCACCTCGCCGTGCAGCGGACGCCGCACCCCAGCCAGAACGCGCAGCAAGGTACTCTTCCCCACGCCGTTTCGCCCCAGCAGGGCGATCAATTCGCCCTCGGGCACCTCCAGCGAGAGGTGTTCGGCCAGCAAACGCCGCCCGCCCTGCCGCTGTACATATCCGAGTGTAATATCCTGAAGCTGCAGTTTCATTACATCACCCTCCCCCGTTTACTGTTCACCACGACCATCACCACCACCGGAATGCCGAGCAGTGCCGTAATGGTATTGACCGGCAGCACCAGGTCCGTCCCCGGCAGCTGAGAGATCAGGTCGCAAAAGAGCATCATATCGGCCCCTACGAGAACAGCCGCCGGAAGCAGTATCCGGTGGTCTGCCCGTCGGAAAACCATGCGGGCCACGTGCGGCACGGCGATTCCGACAAAACCGATCGGCCCGCAGAAAGCCGTCACACTGCCGGCCAGCAGCGAAGTGGCCAGAAAGATCACCCCGCGGACCTGCCGGATCGAGACCCCCATGCTTCGGGCATACCCTTCGCCCAGCAGCAGCAGGTTCAACGGTTTGACCGACAGGGCCGCCAGCAGCAGACCGGCCGCCACACAGGCCACCATGATGAGCAGTTGCCCGTGCGAGAGACCGCCGAGGCTGCCCATCGACCAGATCACGAACCCCTTGAGGGCCGCATCGTTGCTGAAGTACTGCAACACATCGACGAAGGCCGAGGCTGCGCTGCCGAACATCATGCCGAGGATCAGCACCGCCATAATATCCTTGATGCGTGCCGAGACGGCCATCACCAGCAGCAGGATGGCGGCAGCACCGATCCACGCCGAAGCCGCGACACCGAGGTCCCTGGCCAGACCGGCCGATCCGAGCATCGGCAGCCCCAACAGAAAGATGGCGACACCGAGGCTTGCACCGGAGCTGACCCCGAGCACATAGGGCCCGGCCAGCGGGTTCCGGAAGACGGTCTGCATCAGTAGGCCGCTGGCCGAGAGGGCGGCACCGGCCAGCAGGGCAACGATAGCCTTGGGGAGCCGGAAGTCGAAGAGGATGCGGCGCGTGATTTCGCCCGCGGCCTGATCGCCCCAGGGCCACACCACACCGGTCGACCCGACGATGACATCGGCAGCGAAGAGTGCCACGAGCAGCACCAGAAAGAGGGTAAATTTCAGTTTCAAAGCCATTCGATTCTGCGGCCTCAACCGTACGGGAGCATGCTCCACAGCGCACCATCCGCCGTCTGACCGCAAGAGGTCCGTAACAACAGAGAGCGGCCCGGTCGTACCCGCTCACTCCCGTGAACCGGGCACACCGGGCCGCCACTCATTTTCCTGTTCAGGTTCCCGTTCATGCGGCCGCCCACCAAAGACCGACTCACACGCCCCCGGAACCGTACCAAAGGGGAACTACATCTGGGTTACCGTAGCCCCATCGGCACTTTTTTCGATTTTCAGCACCACGGGATAGGGGGTATCCAGGCTGAATTTGCTCTTGTTGAGCGGGGTATTGAGCGACGAAGCCGAACGTACGAAACGTTCCGTTGCAATCGTCTGATCACCGAGCACGACCGTTACCGGTTCGTCCAGGTTGAGCAGCTGGTCGTTGAGACCGATCAGCACCACCGGCGAATCGCTCTGCTCGATGCGCAGGGTCTGACCGTCGATTTCGGCCACGATTTTATTGCCCTGCTGGCGGCATTCGGTCGGAACACCCACCCAGTAGAAGTTGTCGCGCAGCACGTCGTCCTGCACCCAAACGACCCGTTTGGGATAGAGGTTGCGGGTAAACTGAGCCATCCACGGCACAGCAATCGTGTCGCGGCGCAGCATCCAGTGGCCGCAGTCGTCGTAGATGTGCGTATCGTGAACGTAAGAACCGTCGCCTTCCGCCGTTGCGAGGCTGTCGAGCAGCGCGCTGTATTTCTTAGCTAGGTTGTTGCGGTCGTATGCAGCATCCTGTCCGCCCATGTAGATGGCGAAGGGCAGGTTACGCAACGACTCCATCCGAGCATCGCCCGGGTGACCGGCCATCATCGAAGCGGCTGCCCAGTGGTCGGCCAAACGCGGAGCCAACTGATACAGACCGTCGCCGCCGGCCGAGTATCCCAGAATATAGACTTTGTCGGGGTTCACGTTTTCGAACAACACGGCCGATGCGATCGTTTTACGCAGGAAGTCGTCCATGTACTCCTGGTGCCACATGTTCCAGCTGTCGGTTGGGGAACGCGGCACGAAGTAGAGGCCTTCGGCCGGAGCATAAAGCACCTTCTGGTTATCCCACTGCTGGTCGTTGACTTCGGGCGGAGCTCCGCCGCCACCATGCAGCGAGATATAGAGGCTGCGTCCGCCCTGGGGAGCCTCCGTCGGGCCGTAGATCGTGTCCCAGAACTTCATGCGATAGTCGCCGTTGGTGAACTCGTGGTTCTGCCACTCCTGAGCCAGCACCTGACGCAGGCTGTCTTTCCGAGCGTCGAGAATGGCCTGAGCCTGAGCATCGCTCTCCTCGCGGCTGAGCGACGGAGTCGACGAACAACTCGTCAACGCGATGCCGCCGAGCATCATGCCGACCGCCATCGCGGAAAAGAAACGTTGGGTATTCATCGGGTATTCGTTTAACGTATTTTAAAAAGGTATCGGTTGTTTACTTGTTTGTCAGCCCATACATCCCCGCCACTGCTCACCCCCATCGCCTCATGCCACCGCCGAACTCCCGAACCGCGACCGTTTACAGTCCGCCGAGTCGGGAATTGTCATTCGGGCTACCTCTCCATCTCCCCAATCGCCATCTTCACGATCTCCGTCTCTGCAATCGCCGTCTCCGCAATCGTTCTTCGCTCCGCCCCCCTGCCGGTCGTCCGACTATTCGAACTCTACTTCGCCAAAGAATTGGGGCACGTGGAAGTTCGGTTTTTCGGTACGGATCGGCTGCCACGACAGGAAGTGGGGTTTCGACAGGTTGTCGCCGCACTTATATACATTAGCCCGTGCGCGCACACCGTCCAGCGACTGGAAGTTGTGAGCAAAGAAGGCGGAAACAGGAATGGCCACATTCAGTTCCCACGAGTTGTCGCCGCGCCGCTCTTCGAAATTGGCATCGCCGAGCGACGAGCTACGCAGGATGGAGGCCATCACCTCCGGCGTGGCATGCGTCACGTCGGGTTTCGTTTTGCGGAAGCCGAGCAGCGCCTTGCCGATGCAGGAGAATTCGAAATTGTAGTAGCCACGGTCGTCGAACGAGATGAAGAATTCGACGGCAGAATCGGTCCACACCGGGCCATTGTCTTCGGTCACCACCGCCATCGTGCACTCCTCCTCGACGCGGAACGTGAGCAGCAGGTGCGTACCGTTGTGGGCCGCAGCGAAGGTCACTTTCGGAGCATAGGGAAACTCCTGCGCCCAGTTGTTGCAGGCCACCGGCTCGGCCGGCACGCCGACCAGCTCCCTGGGAGCCGCCGGCACTTCGATTTTGCGAATCTTAAGCATAGCGTTCCAACTCCTCTTTTACGATGCGCTGCATCTCGGGATACTGTTCCTCCATGCTCTGCAGGAGTTTGTACTGCGCCCGCGTGCGGACCAGGTTGTGGTCCGGCGACTTGGTTTTGTAGTAGTGGTCGCCGTCGATGTAGTCCATCAGGAAGCGGAGCACCTGTTCGTAGGTGATGTATTTGGCCGAGAAGGCGAGGTATTCGGCCTCGGCAGGAGTCAGGAAGGTGTGGGTCTCCGAGAGATAGCCCTGGGTGTAGGCCTTGAAAATGTCGAGACTCATGGAGACGCGGTCGAGGTTGGGATCGTCTTCCAGACCCGTGTTGGTGTAGGAGCGCATGGCGTCGCCGTAGTCGTTCAGACAGGTCGCCGAGAGCACCGTATCGAGGTCGATCACGCACAGCACGTTACCCTGCTTGTCGAACAGGATATTGTTGATTTTCGTATCGTTGTGGGTCACACGGGTCGGGATCGTGCCGTTTTCGACCAGCGTCCAGAAGGCGAGCATCTCTTCGCGGCGTTCTTCGATCCAGCGGATCTCTTCGGCCACCTCGGCGGCGCGTCCCACGGGATCCTTGGCCAGCGTTTCATCCCACTGTTTGAAACGGAAACGAATGTTGTGGAAGCCGGGCAGAATATCGGTCAGCGGCTCCTTGAAGTCGGCCAGCATGGCCTGAAACATGCCGATCCCTTTGCCGCCCTGGTAAGCGAGTTCGGGCGTATCGGCTTTCTGATAGGCCACCGTATCGTCGATAAATTCACACACGGCCCAATATTCGCCCTGATCGTCTTTGTAGTAGAGTTTTCCGTCGCGGGCGGGGGTCACGGTCAGCGCTTCGCGACGCGGATTCCCGCCGCGGGCGATAATCTTGTTCTTGAGGTGGTTGGTCACCCGCACAATGTTCTCCATCATGGCGGGGATGTTGGTAAAGATATTCTTGTTTTTCCGCTGGAGAATATAGTTGGGATCCTTGGCCGAAACCGTTTCGATGATGAAGGTATCGTTGATAAAGCCTTCGCCCAACGGGCGGACGACAGCGATTTCGCCGTCAATCTGGAACTTCTCGGCGATAGTACGTAAAGTTTGGTTCATGGGGTTCAGGTTAGTTTTAGTCGTAATTGTACCGTTCTCAGAGATCGGTTCATCGGATAAAGGTAATTGTTTTTTGCGAATTTTCGCGAACGCTCCGGAGAATCGCCCCGCTTTTGACCGCATTTCTTCCCCTCCTCGCCTCCACTCCGATGGTCAATCCACCGACCGATCCCTTTCTAAAGAGCGCAGTTTCGGTTCCCATGCTTCCCCACCCGCACGCCGCTCAAGACATCGAAAAATGCTGCGTCAAAAAACAAAAAGACCGCCCCGGCATATTGTATGCCGTGGGCGGTCATTCATTTTTAGGCCGGGGCGGGGTTTCGTTACAACGTATCCTCGTAGCGTTTTTCGATCACGCGCCAATCCACCAGATTCCAGAGACCGGCCAGAAAATCGGGACGGCGGTTCTGATAGTCCAAATAGTAGGCGTGTTCCCACACGTCGGCCGTCAGCAACGGAGTAGCTCCGGTCTTGAGCGGATTCAGCGCGTTGGATCCTTGGGAGATCTCCAGTGAGCCATCGTCACGCGCCGACAGCCACACCCATCCGGAACCAAACAGTGTAGCGCCAGCCTTAACGAAAGCCTCTTTGAAGGCGTCGAACGACCCGTACGTATCGTCGATAGCCTTGGCCAGTGCACCGGAGGGTGATTTCTGGCCGTTGGGCGCCAACTGGAAGAAGAAAAAGATGTGGTTCCACGCCTGTGCCGCGTTGTTGTAGACCGGTCCTTCGGCCTTGCGGACGATCTCTTCGAGGGTGTCGTTTTCGAGCGGCGTACCCGCGATCAGACTGTTCAGATTATTGATATAGGCCGCTTCATGTTTGCCCCAGTGGAATTCAATCGTGCGGGCGCTCATGGCCGGTTCCAGTGCGTTGACGGGATATGGCAGGGCAGGAAGTTCGAATTTCATGATGTATCGTTTTTAAGTGTTAAACGAATGTTGATTCATTGTTTTATATGAAATGCAAAATCCGTTCCAAAGCCATTACCTTTGCCCACATAATCAAAACGAACCGCGCATGATACGCCATACCATACTATCGATCAGCCTGTTGGCCTCCCTCTTTATCACGACCTCCTGCGGCAGCGGCTCAGGCCGTTCAACCGCCACGGAGGGCGACACCCTCCGTCCGCTGTATGAAGCCCGCCACGCCGAGCGCTTCGAACTGTTGACCGACGACCGTGGTCCCGTTCTGCGCGTCCGCTCGCCCTGGCAGGGTGCCGACAGCATCTGCTACGACTACCGGCTGGTCGCCGACACCACACGTGCCCTGCAGACCGACGAGATTCGCTGGCCGCTGCGCCGCGTCGTCTGCATGTCTTCCACCCACATCGCCTTCCTCGACGCCGTGGGGCAGGTCGACGTGGTAAAAGGTGCCTCGGGACTCGACTTTATCACCAACCCGGCCATCCACAGCGGCGATGTGCGGGAGGTGGGCTACGACAACCAGCTCAACTACGAAACCATCGTGGCTTTGCGTCCCGACGTGGTGTTTGTCTACGGACTGACCGGCGAGAATGCTGCCGTCACGAAACTTCGCCAACTGGGCATCCCGGTCGTCTACATCGCCGACTACCTGGAGAACGACCCGCTCGGACGTGCCGAATGGATCGTGCCGTTCGGGCTGATGACCGGCCGCATGGAGGAGGCAGTGGCCCAGTTCATGCACACCGAGAATGAATATTCGGCCCTGGCCGAAAGCGTAGCCGGTTCGACCGATCGTCGGCCCCGCGTGATGCTCAATGCTCCGTATAAGGACGTATGGTATCTGCCGGGCGACCGGAGTTACATGGTCCGGTTGCTGAACGACGCCGGCGGCGACTACCTCGGCAAAGGCGAAGACACCGACGTGAGCCGTCCGGTGAGCGCCGAGAAGGCTCTGCTGCTGATGGCCGAAGCCGACTACTGGCTCAGTCCCGGCATGGCCCGCGACCTGTCGCAGCTGCGTGCCGACAACCACCGTTTCGCAACGCTGCCGGTGGTTCAGGACGGCCGGGTGTACAACAACAATGCCCGCATCACCCCGATGGGAGGCAGTGATTTTTGGGAATCCGGAGCCGTCCACCCCGACATCGTGCTGGCCGATCTGATCCGGATACTCCATCCCGACCTGCTTCCCGCCCACGAGTTGTACTATTTCCATCAGTTGAAATAGAGTTTTGCAGAGGGATTTCCGACACAGACTGTGGTTTCAGGTTCCATTCAGACATTTCAACCTGTTTCAGAATCTACCACAATCTCGAACAGCCGCAATACATAAACTGTGGGATGACCTCTATTCGAGGCAATACCACTCTGTCGGTGTGGCCGAAGCCACCGCCCGCCCGGCGTGAGGGCAGTTCCATATTGTTCACGAAGTGCTGTATTCAAAAGCCCGCGAACGCGATAAAGAGAGAAACGAACGATTTGCTCAGCGGCGAATCGTTCGTTTCTCTTTGAGCGGGCTTTATTATTTTAGATAAAACGTTCTTCGACTGCCCTGCGCGGGCGGCGGCCGCGTGCTCGCGGCGGAGCGGGCGATACTGCGTATCGCTTGTTTCATCTTCACTGCGGCGAAGCATTGAGAAGCATTACCTCAAACAGCCGTATTCGCACAATTTCGGAATGACCACTATTCGAGGCAATACCACTCTGTCGGTGTGGCCGAAGCCACCGCCCGCCCGGCGTGAGGGCAGTCCCGTACTGTTCACGAAGTGCTGTATTCAAAAGCCCGCGAAACGCGATAAAGAGATAAACGAATGATTCGCCCAGCGGCGCGAATCGTTCGTTTATCTTTGAGCGGGCTTTATTTCGTGCGGACAAAAACGCTCTTCGACTGCCCTGCGCGGGCGGCGGCCGCGTGCTCGCGGCGGAGCGGGCGATACTGCGTATCGCTTATGGCGTTAGAAACCTCTCTGACGGGGTGCCCGAAGGCACCGTGCTCGCGGCGGAGCAATAACTTGCTTTGCATCGACAGCCAACAACGGAATTTACCTCACCTCGAATATCTCCCAAGGAACGATTTACAAACATCCGACCGCTCAATACTCTTTTTCACTATCTTTGATTCGTTTTCGAAATGTCGCATCTTCTAATCCCGCTGTCTTCTTTCAACCACAATAATCCACCACTAACCCCAAATTCACCATGAAACTGCATCCCCTCAAACTATGGCAACTCAGCCTGGCACTACTGCTGACAGGCTGCGGCTCCACCCCTACCGAACCGACCTTCCCCGAACAACCCTCCCGCGCAGCCAACGAAGGCTTCCAATGGGAAGAGATCCGCGGTGCCGGTCTTCGCCTTTGGACCCAGTACAACGACCACCTGCAAGTCGTAGCCGACAACCGTCTGCCCGGTCTGTGGGTCGAGCGGAACAGTGACCCGTCCACCCGTACCCTGGCGGTCCGCATTTTCGAACTGCCCGGCAACGACATCAACAGCCTGCTCCCGCTACTGCAACAAGAGCCGGGATGGGACGCCAGCCAGACCTGCACTTTCGAGGAGACCCCGTGCGACCGCCCCGGCGTCAAACGCTACCGGCTCGTTCCGACCGGTTCGTATGCCGACTCGATCCGCCAGCGCAGTTCTCAAGAACCGATTCCGGTCACCTGCAACGGTTGGGGCATGGGCAACAGCGGCATCCGCTACTTCGAAGTACACGCCAACCGTCCCGACCGGGCGCTGTTTCTCGAAATCGGTCAGGACGCCCCACTGTATGACGAGCAGAGTATCGTTTTCGACGACTCGCCGATTCCCACCGCCGACTCCGTTCAGCGAGTCACAGGCCAACTGATCATCGGCCACGAAGTACGTTCCTTCACGGCTGACAACGATACTGTCGAATATTGGGTCGTTGACCGGAGCGGACGACTGGCCGAAGCCTACGACAGCCTGACGGGCGGCGTAAAAAATGGCACCCCCGTCCACGCCGAACTGCGGGTGATCGACCGCGGAACGACCGACGAAGGGTTCGCTGCCGAATATGCCGGCGTTTATCAGGTCGTGGAAGTGATCGGCCTGCAACCGCTCCAAAAGTAGCGCCGACACGAAACAACCGACCGCCATCGGCACCGATTGTCAGCGGAACCGCCCCGACGCATAGCCATGCAAACACGCGCCGAATACACGCTGACCGCAAGCTAAAGATTTCGCCCCACCCCACCACATTCGGATTCCGACAGCTACCCATCTCGTTTCCACGTGTAGCGTTTCACTAACGGCAACCGATAGCCCATTATGCCGGCGCTTTAAAATTTTCGTTAACTTAGCCCGTCCAAAACGGGTTGCCGCCAGTCTGGACCGAGCATCCGGACTGGCGGTTTCGTTCGGCTGCTACCACAATATTAGGGACAACACTGCCGACCGACATCCACCCCGCAACATTCGGCAACGGAGCGCCAACTCGCCACAAGAGGACACGACGAGCACTCCGTCCACCACCCAAAGCATCCACCCACCATGGCAGAAGGAGTACGCATCGACAAATGGTTATGGTCCGTTCGGCTGTTCAAAACACGCAGCGACGCGGCCGAAGCGTGCAAAAGCAATCGAGTGCTGATCGACGGCAAACCGATCAAACCGTCGCGCGAAGTGCGCGTCGGCGAAGTCGTATCGATACGGAAGATGCCCGTTGTATATAGTTTCCGGATTTTGGAGTTGGTCGCCAACCGCCAGCCCGCGAAAAACGTTCCGCGCTACATCGAAGACGTCACCCCGCAGGAAGAGTTGTTGAAACTGGAGATGGCCCGTGCCGGAGCCTTTGCCGTCCGCGACCGCGGTATGGGACGCCCCACCAAGAAAGAGCGTCGCGACATCGAAGAGCTGCTGGCCGAGTTGGGCGAGGACGACGCATTCGACGACTAGCCCTCGCCCACGGGACCTCCCGCCGAAGAAACTCCCCCAAAAAACACAGAAGGAGAGGAACTCTGTCAACGAGAGATTTCCCCCGGAATTCTTCACACAGGATCTTCCCTTTCCTCCGTTTTCGACACATTCCGCAGTTTGTCCTCCGATCAACAATCACAACAAAAGAGGCGGGGCCGGGCCTGCACGGACCCCCCCCTTTTTTTTGCTTTTCCACCCGTCTCTTTTTTACACCAAAAGTGTATAAAAGAAAAGCCCCACCCCCCCCCAACCACACAAAGTAACGCCCGCCCTAACGCAAACCCCCTTTAAAGGCTCCAAAGACCCCCACCTCTCCCCGATATCCCCTTGCCCTGCCCCGGGGGGGGGGGTCTGTCCGCTGGGGTGCCACAAAAAAAAACAGAAGAAAAGGAACTCTACCACGGATATATTCCCCCCGTATTTCTCCACACAGGCTCTCCCCTTCCCTCCTTTTCCCACACATCCCGCATTTTCCCCCCCAAACAAAAACCAAAAAAAAAGGGGGGGGTCCGTGCATGCACGGCCCCGCCTCTTTTGTTCGCTTTACAGCAGGTTACTTCGCCTGATGAGTCAGCTGAGTCGGAGCGACTTTGACGTAACGATCCGACGAAGGAGCTTTCACATAGAAGGTGATTTCGTTCCAGCCATTGGGCCATCCGTGTTTGATCATATCGTTGAATACCAGTTTGAACGGATGTTTTCCGGCCGCCATGGCACGGGTAGTTTTGTGACGCTGGAAGCGGCTGGCGCACTCCTGACCGTTTTTCACGAGCAGTTCACCATCGATCCAGAGTTCGTCCATATCGGTCGTGAAGCCATAGACACCGTCTTCGGGCAGATCCACAAAGCCTTCGTAAACGAGCAGTGCATTGTCATCGGGACCGGCACCCGGTACGCGGCCATGTTTGAAGTAACGGATCACGGTATCCTGGCCGAACTGGGCCGCAGCGACCTGTTCGTCGGTCACGAACAGACCCGGAGCGATACGCATCACGATACCCGAATCGGCCTGAGCCACTTCGGTAGCGGGTTTGAGCGACTGTTTTTCGACGCGGATGGTGCGTACGTTGCTGAGTTTGCCCTGAGGCAGGAGCGTAGCGATGTTGATGGTCACGGGTTGGTCGCCGCCGATCATCAGCGTATCGGTATAGCGTGCGGACTCAGCCGTAGGCATCGAACCGTCGAGGGTATAGACCATCGGCAGGTTGCGGGTGTTGTTGAAGGGCACGGCCACCGAGTCACCGGTGAAGGCTACCAAGTCAACCAGCGTACCTTCGGGCATCGGGATGTGGTAGGTGATGTCGTGGTAGTCCAGACGCACCTGAGCATTGACCAGACGACGCTGGAAGTCGTTCCAGTCCTTGTTGCCGGCCGGCGACCAGTCCACTTCGGCCAGAGCCAGCGTACGCGGGTAGTACATATACTCGCGCTGGGTATCCGAAAGGATGTATTCGGCCCAGAGGTTACCCTGCACACCGATGATATATTTGCCGATTTCGGCCGGCATCGTGTCGGGCACGGGGTTGTAGCTGTAGACTTTTTCCACGGTCGAATAACCGCCGATCGCAGCAGGTTCCACTTCAGCGGCACCCTGCAGGTGGTCGAGGTAGAAACCGGCGCTGTTCGGGGTCATGATCACGTCGTGCTGCTGTTTGGCAGCGGCAATACCGCCAGCCTCGCCACGCCAGCTCATCACCGTGGCCGACGGAGCCAGACCGCCTTCGAGAATTTCGTCCCAACCGATAATCTTCTTACCGTGTTCGTTGGCAAATTTTTCGATACGGGTGATGGTGTAGCTTTGGAGCAGCTCCTCGGAGCTGTGTTTTTTGCCGTTGGCATCCGCTACGCGCGATTTCACATCAAGTCCCTCTTCTTTGATGCGTTTCTGGCAGTCGGGACACTCTTTCCAACGCCCTTTCGGACATTCGTCGCCGCCGATGTGGATATACTCGCCGGGGAAGAGGGCGAATACTTCGGTCAGCACATCTTCGAGGAAGTTGAAGGTAGCCTCTTTACCGGGGCAGAAGACATCCTCTTCGACACCCCAGATGATACGGGGCTGATCGAACGGGCCGCCGGTGCAGGAGAGTTCGGGATGCGACACCAGAGCAGCTTTGGCGTGGCCGGGCATCTCGATTTCGGGGATGATCGTAATGAAGCGTTCCTGAGCATAGGCAACCACCTCTTTGATCTGTTCCTGGGTGTAGAAGCCGCCGTGTTTCGAGCCGTCGCCTTCGGTGCGGATAGCGCCTTTTTCGGTCAGTTCCGGATATTTCTTGATTTCAATGGTCCACAGCTGGTCTTCGGTCAGGTGCCAGTGGAAGACGTTCATTTTGAACATCGCCAGCACGTCCAACTGTTTTTTGATGAAGTCCACGCCGGTGAAGTGACGGCACGGATCGAACATCACACCGCGGTACTGGAAGCGGGGCTGGTCCTGAATGGCAACAGCCGGGATGGTCCATTCAATGTTTTTGATTTTCTGCGAGCTTTCGATTTCGGCCGGAAGCAGTTGCAGCAGGGTCTGTGCCCCATAATAGGCACCTGCGGGAGTAGCAGCGGCAATGGTCACGCCCTGCGGGGTCGAGGTCAGCGTATAGCCCTCTTTGTTGGCGATATTGCTGTCGACCACAAAGCTGATATAGTTTTCGGCCGGAGCTTCCTGAGCGACTTTGAGGTCGTAACCGGCAGCGGTTTTGACTTTGGAGGCCAGCAGTGCGGTAGCCTGAGCGAAGTCGGGCGTAGCGCATGCGATGACGGTCGAGCCATTGAGGGTGAACGAGCCCTCGTTTTGGGTCATTTGTGCCGGTACGGGGATGATGTTGATCCCTTCGTTCCAGCTTCGGTTTTCGGGTGCCGAGCAGGCCGTCAGCACGAGCGCGGCAGTGGCGCAGGCCAACGTGGCAATACCCGACAGGCGAACTTGTCGTTTCATGTTGAGTATGGTTAGTTTTAGTGGTTAATAAATTTCCGTTTTGAAGCGGTGCCACAGGTTTTCGCGGGCCGGGCCACGAACCCTCTCGGACACCTTTGCATTGTTTACAGGTTTGGGGAAGAGCTCGTCACAAACTCTTCCCCAATCACCTTTCGGGGCTGTTTTTCGCCTCCCCTCCTCCGGACCGCCATGCGGACCGGGCGACTCACACTACCAGGCAAAAAGCGGGTAGTTGGCCATCAGGGCGTTCACCTCTTTGCGAACGGCAGCGATCACCTGTTCGTCTTCGGGAGCGTTCAGCACGCGGTCGATCAGCTCCACGATCACGGGCATCTGTTCTTCCTTGAGGCCGCGGGTCGTAATGGCGGGCGTACCGATACGGATACCGGAGGTCTGGAACGGCGAACGGCTGTCGAAGGGGACCATGTTTTTATTGGTGGTGATGTCGGCAGCCACGAGCGAGCGTTCGGCCTGTTTCCCGGTGAGTTCGGGGAATTTCGAGCGCAGGTCGATCAGCATCAGGTGGTTGTCAGTACCGCCGGAGATAATCTTGTAACCTTTGGCCACAAAAGCGGCAGCCATGGCCTGTGCGTTTTTCTGCACCTGTTTCTGGTAGGTTTTGTATTCGGGCTGGAGGGCTTCGCCGAAGGCTACGGCCTTGGCGGCGATCACGTGTTCCAGCGGACCGCCCTGCGCACCAGGGAATACGGCGCTGTTGAGCATGGCCGAAATTTTTTTGGTTTCGCCTTTGGGCGTTTTGACGCCCCACCAGTTTTCGAAATCCTTGCCGACGAGGATGATCCCGCCACGCGGGCCACGCAGCGTTTTGTGGGTGGTCGAGGTGACGATATGGGCATATTTAACCGGATTTTCGAGCAATCCGGCGGCGATCAGCCCGGCCGTGTGGGCCATGTCGATCCAGAGCACGGCGTTCACTTTGTCGGCGATTTCGCGCATGCGCTTGTAGTCCCATTCGCGGCTGTATGCCGAGGCACCGCCGACGATCATTTTGGGTTTGCATTCGAGCGCGAGGGCTTCCATTTTATCGTAATCGATCGTTCCGGTAGTTTCATCTACCTGATAACCAACCGGATTGTACAGAATCCCGGAGAAGTTGACGGGCGAACCGTGGGTCAGGTGTCCACCGTGTGCCAGGTCGAGTCCCATGAAGGTTTCGCCGGGTTTCATCACGGCCAGGAACACGGCCATATTGGCCTGCGCTCCGGAGTGGGGTTGCACGTTGGCATATTCGGCCCCGTAGAGTTGGCATACCCGGTCGATGGCCAGTTGTTCCACCTGGTCGATGACCTGACAACCGCCGTAGTAACGTGCATTGGGGTATCCTTCGGCATATTTGTTGGTGAGGACGGAACCCATGGCTTCCATGACCTCGTCGCTGACGAAGTTTTCGGAGGCAATCAGTTCGATGCCGTGCATCTGACGGGCGCGTTCCTGCCCGATAAGGTCGAAAATGGCTGTGTCGCGGTTCATTTCCAGTGTTATTAGTTTAGGTTAATCAGTATTCACAGAAGGGTAAATGATGGGGTAAAGGTATGTAAAATTTCAGAGCCATCCCACACTCACGTCCGATATGCGGGAAAAATATTATCTTTGCCTTAATTCGTATAACCAAACAACACACCGAAACATGAAACTTCTCGAAGGTAAAGTCGCCGTCATCACAGGCGCCGCACGGGGGATCGGTAAAGCCATCGCCCTGAAGTTCGCACAGGAAGGGGCCAACATCGCCTTCACCGACCTGAACGCAGACGACAACTTCCTCAATACCGAAAAAGAGATTGCCGCTCTGGGCGTGCAGGCCAAGGGTTACACCTCGAACGCCGCTGACTTTGCACAGGCCGGTGCCACCATCGAACAGATCGTCAAGGATTTCGGCAAAGTCGACATTCTGGTCAACAACGCCGGTATCACCCGCGACGGCCTGCTGATGCGCATGACCGAACAGCAGTGGGACATGGTGATTAACGTCAACCTCAAATCGGCCTTCAACCTGACCAAAGCCGTTCTGCCCTACATGATGAAACAGCGCTCGGGTTCGATCGTGAACATGAGTTCCGTAGTGGGTGTCAGCGGCAATGCCGGACAGGCCAACTACTCCGCATCGAAAGCAGGTCTGATCGGTCTGACCAAATCGACCGCCAAAGAGCTGGGTTCGCGCGGCATCCGTTGCAACGCTATCGCTCCGGGCTTCATCATCACCGACATGACCGGTGCTCTGCCTGAAGACGTGCGCAAAGACTGGGAATCGAAAATTCCGCTCAAACGAGGCGGTACCCCGGCCGACGTAGCCAACGTCTGCACCTTCCTGGCCTCCGACTTGGCAGGTTACGTGACCGGTCAGGTGATCCACTGCTGCGGCGGGATGAACATGTAACATGCACTCCCCGGCAGGAGTTATGTTAGAGGTAATACCCCTCTGACGGGGTGCCCGAAGGCACCGCCCGCCCGGCGTGAGGGCAGTTCCATACTGTTCTCTTCTCTATTATAGAAAACGAGCGATTCGCCACACGGCAAATCGCTCGTTTTTGTATACCACTTTTACTGAGAAAAAGCTCTTCGACTGCCCTGCGCGGGCGGCGGCCGCGTGCTCGCGGCAGAGCGGGCGATACTGCGTATCGCTTAGGTCTTTAGAAACCCCTCTAACGGGGTGGCCGAAGCCACCGCCTGCCCGGCGTGAGGGCAGTCCCATACTGCTCTCGATGCGCTGCATCAAAAGCCCGCGAAGCGAAAAAGAGAGAAACGATCGATTCGCCGCTGGGCAAATCGGTCGTTTCTCTTTGAGCGGGCTTCATTCTCATAAAAAACGCTCTTCGACTGCCCTGCGCGGGCGGGGCCGCGTGCTCGCGGCAGAGCGGGCGATACTGCGTATTGCTTGTGCATTAGAAACCCCTCTAACGGGGTGGCCGAAGCCACCGCCCCGGCGTGAGGGCAGTCCCGAACTGTTTAATAACGATAGAAATCAGCCTTGTAAGGCCCTTCGACCGGCACACCGATATACGCAGCCTGCACCGGAGTGAGCTGCGTCAGATGCACCCCGATCTGCTCCAGGTGCAACCGCGCCACCTCTTCGTCCAGGTGCTTCGGCAGACGATAGACATTCACCTCATAATCCTTCTGCCACAACTCGAGCTGTGCCAGCGTCTGGTTCGTGAACGAATTGCTCATGACGAACGACGGATGACCCGTTGCGCACCCCAGGTTCACCAGACGCCCTTCGGCCAGCACAAAAATCGAATGGCCGTCTTCAGCAAACGTGTACTTGTCGACCTGCGGTTTGATTTCGGTACGCACAGCCCCTTCGAAAGCGTTGAGCCGATCCATCTGGATTTCGTTGTCGAAGTGACCGATGTTGCAGACAATCGACTGGTCACGCATGGCCCGCATGTGTTCTAGCGTAATGATGTCACGGTTTCCGGTCGTGGTGACGTAGATATTACCGATCGGCAGCACATCTTCGACCGTTTTGACCTCGAAGCCCTCCATCGCCGCCTGCAATGCACAGATCGGGTCGATTTCGGTAACAATCACCCGCGCCCCGTAATGACGCATCGAAGCCGCACACCCCTTGCCCACGTCACCATAGCCGCAAACGACCACCACCTTTCCGGCAATCATTACGTCCGTAGCGCGTTTGATCCCGTCAGCCAGCGATTCCCGACAGCCGTACAGGTTGTCAAACTTCGACTTCGTTACCGAGTCATTCACGTTGATGGCCGGGAAGAGCAGCTCGCCCCGCTCCATCATTTGATAGAGACGATGCACACCGGTTGTGGTCTCTTCCGACACCCCGCGCAGCTCTGCCACCGTCGCATGCCACTTGCCAGGCTCTTCGGTCAGCGTCTGTTTGAGCAGTGAGAGGATGACCGCCTCTTCATGGTTGGCCGGCGTCTTGTCCAGCGTCGAGGGGTCGTTTTCGGCCGCATAGCCCTTGTGGATCAGCAACGTCGCGTCACCGCCGTCATCGACGATCAGGTGCGGTCCCTTGCCGCCGGGGAAAGTCAGCGCCTCACGCGTACACCACCAATAATCTTCCAGCGACTCGCCCTTCCAGGCGAATACCGGCACGCCGGCAGCCGCAATGGCCGCAGCGGCATGGTCCTGGGTCGAGAAGATGTTGCACGAGCACCACCGTACTTCGGCACCGAGTTCGACGAGCGTTTCGATCAGCACCGCCGTCTGGATCGTCATGTGGAGCGACCCCATGATCCGCGCGCCTTTGAGCGGTTTTTGCGGACCATACTTTTTGCGCAGAGCCATCAGCCCCGGCATTTCGTGTTCCGACACTTCGATCTCCTTTCGGCCCCAGTCGGCCAGTGCCATATCGGCAACCTTATAAGGCATACTCATTGCTATCTATGATTTTAAGTGCTTGTTTTCTATCATTTTCCATCGCCCCGCGTAACGCCTCGACCGAATCGAAGCGGGTTTCGGGACGCAGGAAGCGGAGCAAATCGATACGGATCTCGCGGCCATACAGGTCACCCCGAAAGTCGAGCAGCCACGCTTCGGCCTTGCAGGCCCCCTGCTCCTCGATCGTCGGCCGACGTCCCACATTCACCAGCGCCCAGTAGCGTTCGGCCGTATCTTCGAGCACAACGCGGGCCAGCCACACGCCGCCCATCCGGTGTTCGTCGAACTCCTGGGGGTCGACCCTGACGTTCGCCGTCGGAAACCCCAACGTGCGTCCGAGCTGTCGGCCCGGGAGCACCACGCCTCGTATGGTGATCGTCTTTTGCATCCGGGCGTCAAAGATACGGAAAAAATCACTACCTTGGCAGACGGAAACGAAACCGAAACACAGGCATGACCGACCCAAAGAAGCCCTCCCGTAAGATGTTTTTCAGCATGGGCGAAGTATCCGAGATGTTCGACGTAAACCCGTCGCTGATTCGCTTTTGGGAGAAACGGTTCGACGTGCTCAAGCCCCACAAGAACGCCAAGGGCAACCGGATGTTCACCCCGGAAGACGTCGAGAACCTGAAACTCATCTACCACCTGGTCAAAGAGAAGGGTATGACCCTGGCCGGGGCCGAGAAATACATCAAGGACAACAAGAACGCCCTTCAGCGCGACGTACAGATCCTCGAACATCTGGGACGGATTCGCGCCGCCCTGCTCGAGATCAAGTCCGAGCTCGGCAGTGAGACCACCGACACCGAGATCGTGGTACGCACCGAGGCACTGGCCGAAGCCGTCAACGAAGCCCTGCCCGAACCCGTCACCATCGAGGAAGCCCTCGACCAGCAGAGTGAGGCAGAGACTTCGACCGACGTTCAGCCCTCCGTTCCTGAAGCGGCAGCAGCAACCGAGACCGCACCGCAAACGGAGCCTCAAACAGCACCGGGACCCAAACCGCGTTACATCGAGCCCACCCTGTTCGATCTGTAGTCGTCGGAGCCCGCCGTGCCGGCCCATCAAATGAGCCCGATAGATGAATATGGGCACTTATATATTTAGAGAGATGGGATATTATTTAGGAACTATTTGCACCGGCCTCCAACAACAGGAAGATACCCCCGCCCAACCCGTCGCTCCTCTACTCTCCTGCATAGGTCTACGACCTGCAGAAAGTAGTATATTATAATAAGTAACCGGGCTATATATAGGTAACCGACATCCGGGCATGCGCAGCACACGTCCATCGACACGCCGCATCACCGGAGGCAGTCACAAGCCTGCTCCGTAAGCCCCACGCGGCCAAGCCCCCTCCGAATTTTGCCATCCGCGGAAGGAGTATCACAGCCTTCCGACCGATATATCGCCATGCCTACCCTTCACGACATCATCGCCCCGATCGAAGCCGCCGCCCCCCGCGCGTGGCAAGAGAGTTGGGACAACGCCGGCTGGCAAGTCTGCCCCGCCGATCCCCATACCACCGAATGCACCGGCGCCCTGTTGATGCTGGACATCACCGAAGCCGCCGTCGAAGAGGCCATCCGCGAAGGATTCAACCTCGTCATCAGCCACCACCCGCTGCTCTTCAAAGGGATCAAACGGCTGACCGGCAGCACCCCGCAGGAACGCATCGTCGCCACCGCCCTGCGCCACTCCATCAACCTCTACTCCGCCCACACCAACATGGACTCCGCCCCCGGCGGCGTCAACTACCGACTCGCCGAGCGGCTCGGACTGCAAAACATCCGCACCCTGGCCCCGCGCGCCAACGACCTGCTCAAACTCGTCGTCTACACGCCCCACGCCCATGCCGACACCGTTCGCGACGCCCTGTTGCAGGCCGGCGCCGGCCACATCGGCCGGTACGACTCGTGCAGCTACAACGCCGAAGGCTACGGCACCTTCCGCGCCGCCAGCAGCGACTGCCATCCCTATGTGGGCGAGATCGGCCAGCTCCATCGCGAACCCGAGACCCGCACCGAGACCGTCGTACCGCGCCACCTGCTCGGCAGCGTGCTTACAGCCCTGCGACGCGTCCACCCCTACGAAGAACCCGCCTACGACCTGATCCCGCTGGAGATGCCCAACCCGACCGTCGGTCTGGGATGCGTCGGCGACCTCGCCGCGCCGCTCACCACCGCCGACTGCCTGCAACAGATTGCCCGGGCACTCGACATCCCCTGCCTGCGCCACAGTCCGATTGCCACCGACCATGTCAGCCGCATCGCCCTGTGCGGCGGAGCCGGCGGCGAATTTCTCGGTGCCGCCATCGCCAGCGGTGCGCAGCTCTACCTGACCGCCGACCTCAAATACCACGAATTCCAACAGGGGAACGGCCAGATCACCCTGGTCGACGGAGGCCATTTTGAGACCGAACAACAGGTAATGGATGTTTTTTCTGAGCTCATATCGAAAAAATTGCCTAATTTTGCCATCCATCGGGCCACTGTGCCCTCCAATCCGGTGAGCTACCTGGTCCCGTCCCGATAACAGCAAGTTATACAAAGCGATACAGATACATGGCAACCAAAAGCAAAAGCACCGTCGAAGATCTCTCGACCGAGGAGAAAATCAGCGTTCTCTACGGCCTCCAGCAGATCGACTCCAAAATGGACAGCATCAACCACATCAAAGGTGAGCTTCCCTACGAAGTCCAGGATCTGGAAGACAACATCAGCGGTCTGGAGACCCGCATAGCCGGCTACACCGCCCAGACCGACGAGCTGGCCAAAGAGGTGAAGACCAAGAAAGAGGAGATCGAACAGGCCAAAGCCCTCATCAAGAAATACGAAGCCCAGCAGGACGACGTTCGCAACAACCGCGAGTTCGACTCCCTCTCCAAAGAGATCGAGTACCAGAAACTCGAGATCGAGCTGGCCGAAAAACGCATCAAAGAGTTCAACGCCGAGATCAAGACCAAGAAGAAACAGATCGAAGACACCAAAGAACTCCTCGAAGACCGTAAGGTAGCCCTCGAAGCGAAACGCGCCGAGCTCGAAAGCATCGAAGCCGACACCGCCAAAGAACTCGCCGAACTCCAGGCCCAGGCCGACGCTGCCCGTACCAAGATCGACGAACGCCTGCTGGCAGCCTACGACCGCATCCGCCACAACGTCCGCAACGGGCTGGCCGTAGTGACCGTCAAACGCGACGCCTGCGGAGGCTGCTTCAACCGCATTCCGCCGCAGCGTCAGCTCGATATTCGCATGAGCAAGAAAATCATCGTCTGCGAATATTGCGGCCGCATCCTCGTGTCCGACCTGCTCGACAAGGATACCGCCAACGAATAACCCCGTCGGGCGGAGCCGCAGAGAACCCAGAGGCCCAGAGAACCCAGAGAGCCTTGAGGGCCACAAAGAGCCACAGAGGATCCAGAGAGCTTTGAGAGCTGCAAAGGAGTCAGAGAGCCAGATGGACCCGGCCGCCGACCCGATTCTCTTCGCCGCCGGGAGCGGATAGGAGAGAACCAGACATTCACACAACATGACGATCTATCCCAAGGATTTTGAACAGCGTATCGGATTCGACAAGATCCGAGACGCTGTTTCACTTTTGTGCAACACCCAGGCCGCCCGCGAACGCGTACAGGCCGCCACCTTCACCACCGACCTGCCCACCCTTCGGCGCCTGCTGGGTCAGACCGCCGAGATGCGCGACATACTGATGCTCGAGAGCGACTACCCCGGCGCCACCAGCACCGACATCAACCTCTACCTGCGTAAGATCCGCATCGAAGGCACCCACCTCGACCCCGCCCAGATGGTCGACCTGCAACAAGCCCTCGAACAGCTTGCCCAGCTCACCCGGTTTTTCCGCGCCAAGCGTCAGGAAGGCAGCGACCCCTACCCGCTGCTGAGCGACCTGACCGATCCGGTCGAAGACTTCACACCCCACCAGCGTGAAATCAACCGCCTGATCGACCCCGACAGCGGCACCCTGCGCGACAACGCCAGCCCCGAACTGGCCCAGCTGCGCCGCACCCTGCGCGAGAAGGCCGGACAGGTCGACAAGCGGCTTCAAGCCATCCTGCGTCAGGCACAGGCCGCCGGTCTGGTCGACCCCGACAGCGAGATCTCTGTACGCGACGGCCGCACCGTGATCCCCGTGGCCGCCGTCAACAAACGCAAGATCAAGGGATTGGTCCACGACGAGTCCGCCACCGGCCGCACCGCCTACATCGAGCCCATCGAAGTGGTCGAACTCAACAACGAGCTGCGCGAACTCGAAAACGAAGAGCGTCGCGAGATCATCCGCATCCTGACCGCCTTCGCCGACCGCCTGCGCCCCGACCTGCCGCTGCTGCTCGCCGCCGGCGAGTACCTCGTCGAGATGGACTTCATACAGGCCAAAGCCCGTTACGCCCTCTCGACCGACTCCGTTCTCCCCGAGCTCGACGAAGCGCCCCGGATGCACCTGCGCCAGGCCCGCCACCCGCTGCTCGAGGCGACCCTCCGACGCGAGAACAAACCCATCGTGCCGCTCGACCTGACCCTCACGCCCGAGAAATACATTCTGCTGATCTCCGGCCCCAACGCCGGCGGTAAATCGGTCTGCCTGAAGACCGCCGGACTGCTCCAGTACATGCTCCAGTGCGGATGGCTCGTGCCGGCCGACAGCGACACCCGGATGGGGCTGTTCGACAGCCTCTTCATCGACATCGGCGACCAGCAGTCACTGGACAACGACCTCTCCACCTACTCGTCGCACCTGATCAACATGAAGACCCTGCTGCGCCACGCCAACGACCGTTCGCTGGCGCTGATCGACGAGTTCGGCTCCGGGACCGAGCCCGGCACCGGCGGAGCCATCGCCGAAGCCGTCCTCCAGAAACTCGAGGAGCGCCATGTGTGGGGCATCATCACCACCCACTACGCCAACCTCAAATACTACGCCGCCGGTGCACAAGGCATCGAGAACGGCGCCATGGCCTTTGACCTGCAAAACATCCGCCCGCTGTTCCGGCTCGAAATGGGACGTCCCGGCAGTTCGTTCGCCTTCGAGATCGCCCGCAAGATCGGCCTCCCCGAAGAGATCATCCGTTCGGCCGAGGGCAAGATCGGCTCGGCCCAGGCCAACGCCGAAAAACACATCCGCGAAGCCGCCCGCGACAAACGCTACTGGGAGTCGAAACGCGAACGCATCCGGCTGGCCGAGAAGAACATCGACCGCACCGCCGCCCAATACGAGCTGCAACTCTCCGAGATTCAGTCCGAGAAGGCGAAGATTCTGAAAGAGGCCCGCGCCGAAGCCGAAAAACTGCTGGCCGAAGCCAACCGCCGCATCGAGAACACCATCCGTGAGATTCGCGAGTCGCAGGCCGAGAAGGAGCGTACCCGCACCGCCCGCGCCAGCTTCGACGAATTCCGCAACCTGATCGCCGGCAGCGAGACCGCCCCGATCGCCGAAAAAGAGGACGCCATCGAACGCAAGATGCGACAGCTTCGCGAACGCGAAGCCCGACGCAAGGAGCGTAAAGCGCGTCACGCCGCCGAACGTGCCGCCGAGCAGGCCCCCAGTGAGCCCGCCAAGCCGCGCGAGATCGAACCCGGTTTCCATGTCCGCATCAAGGGACAGCAGACCATCGGCGAAGTACTGTCGCTTCAAGGCGCCAACAAAGCGACCGTCGCCTTCGGCCACATTACTACCGTCGTGGACAAATCGCGCCTCGAGATCGTCCCCCACGCCGAATACAAAAAGATGCAGCGGAACACGGCCGGCACCTCGCCCTACACCCTCGGCAACACCGACAACTACACCACCTCGAAACGCCGCCTCAACTTCAAACAACAGCTCGACATCCGCGGCATGCGCGCAGCCAAAGCGCTGCAGGAGGTGCAGACCTTCATCGACGAAGCGATCATGCTCGGTTTCCCGCAGGTCACCATCCTGCACGGCAAAGGGACCGGTGCACTGAAAGAGGAGGTGCGCCGCTACCTGCGGACCGTACCGCTGGTGCTCTCCGCCACCGACGAGCACGAAGAGTTCGGCGGCGCCGGCATCACCGTCGTGAGCCTCGATGTCTGACCCCGCCGCAAAACATGAGGCAGGCAGCCTGCACACGACACGAAGCCCCGAACCACCTTCGGCCCGTAGGTCCGAAGCACCCTACCTCAGCAAAAGCCGTCAGCACGAACCCGCCCCAAGGAGAACAAGCACCGACACGCCATTGCCGTATCGGAAAAAACCTTATCTTTGCGGGGTAATGTGCTCAGAGCACATCAAAGCGAAAACAAGAGATTTACATTCAGGAAAACACAAGAGAGAACACTATGCGTGGGATAAGGAAGAGCTACCTGGGCGTAGCAGCCGCATTGGGACTGATGATCCTCGGTTGGTCATGCGCCAAAGAATCACCCTCCATCAGCGGGCAACTGTCCAGGAAATCGTTCGAGTCATGGGTTGAGAAATATGCACCGGCAGCCTATGCCAATCCATACAAAGACATCTACATCGAATACATCAAACGCTCGGAAAGCGGCAGCCGTCCGGTACTCGGCTACTCGTGGCTGACCCTGAACTACACCGGCAAACTGCTCGACGGAACCGTCTTCACCACCCGCGTCGATTCCGTATCACGCCGCATCGGCACCTTTGCCTACACCACCCACTATTGCGACGATTTCGTCGAATATTCCAGCACCTCGACCAAATTGTGCGAAGGGCTGCGCCAAGCCTTCGAATGTCTGCGCGTAGGTGACTCGGTCCGCATCTACATCCCCTACGACAGAGGGTACACCTCATCCATGGGTACCACCTCGGCCTACCTTTCTTCGGCAACCTACACGTCACTGCCGATCGTTTTCGAGTTGGGCTTCAACGCCTCGACTACCGAGCCGTTCGTGTGGGAGCGTGACTCTGCCCTGCGGTATGCCCAACAGAACTGGGGTACCGACTTTTCGACCGATACCGTCGGGATGTACCGCCACATGGTCAAGACCAACCCCGAAGGCAACGAAATTACGGCCGACTCCACCGTCTCGGTATACTACGAAGAGTACTTCATGGACGGTTTCCTGGCTTCGACCAACATCGACACCGTAGCCGCCAAATGGAACGTCTACGACAGTTCGGGAGAGACCTCCTACGATGCGATGACCGTACAACCTGCTTCCGGAGCCAACTACAGTGAACATAAAGCGATCTTCATCGCCGTAGAACATATGCGTAAAGGCGAAGTTGCCGACATTGTCACCGTTTCGAGCTGGGCACAGGGTGACAGCGGAAACACCAACCAGACTCCCGAGGTACTTCCCTACCAACCGATGCGATACCGCATCTATGTCGTCGACGATACCCAGGAAGACGAAGAAGAGGGTTCCGAAGATCTAACCGAATAGGCCCTCCTGAATAGTATAAAGCAACAGCGCTTCGCCCATACGGACGAAGCGCTGTTGCTTTTATTTCGTAACTCAAACGGAAAGCACGAACGACACACCCGCGCGGGCACAGCCGGAACAGGATGAGTCACCTCTACCGATCCAAATAAACGATCAGAACAAAATAAAGATCGCCGGACGTTTGTCAAAAGCCGGAGCACCGCTCTTTTTCCATTCGGCCACACTTTTCGATCCGATCAACTGTCCCGGTTCCAACACATCGCACGCCACGCACAGACGGGTTTGCGGAGCACAGGCGGTCAGAATATCCTCGAACAATTTTCGATTGCGATAAGGAGCCTCGATAAAGATCTGCGACTGCCCCTCTGCCGCGATTCGGCGCTCGAAGGCGCGAATCGCCTTCACACGTTCGGCCGGCTTGACCGGCAGATAGCCGTTAAAAGCAAACGACTGGCCATTGGCACCGGAAGCCATCAGCGCCAGCATGATCGAACTGGGCCCCACCAGCGGTACGACCTCCACGTCATGCCGATGAGCCGCCGCCACCAGCCATGCGCCGGGATCCGCCACACAGGGAAGTCCCGCTTCGGACATCAGACCGATGTTTTTCCCCTCCGATAGCAAGGGTTTCAACAGTCCCTCAACCTCCTCGGGATGCGAATGTTCGTTCAGTTCGGCAAAAGTCAACGCATCGATCGGTCGTGCGATTCCGCTGCGAGCCAGGAAACGGCGTGCCGTCCGGATGTTTTCGACCACGAAATAGTCGATTTCGTCCAGCACGCTTCGATTGTGTGCCGGCAGGGCGACATCCCACGAAGCCGTCTCTCCCAGCGGAGTCGGAATCAGATAGAGTTTTCCCATAAACTGCATGATGAGGCTAAATACAAGATCATAACCAGCGGGGGTCCCGGTTCGGAAAACGGAAAGGCTCGCACGCACGGCATTCCCCCCACCCACACTCCATCAAACACGCTCCCCCCTAACCGCCCTCGCATTCTCACTCTCTTTCTTCACCCTCCCTGCACCCTCCGTGCTTCCACACTCGCCCTCCTCCATATTCGTCCTCCCCCACATTCGCCCCCGCTCACCGCCCAGAGGGTCGGGACCGGGCACTTTTATTTGATCTTCTTTCCGAAAACCGAGAAGTGAATGTATCGTCCGGGGTTTTCTTTCATGTCCTGCAACAGGAGCGTCAGGCTTTGCGAAGCCTCCGTCAGATTGTTGTAGAGCTCCTTGTCATAGATCAGTTTGCCGGCGCTACCCTCGGCATCGTTGATGGCAGCCATGGCATTGTTCAGACGCTCGACAGCTTGCGACGCATTGCTCATCAGCGCAGGAACCGACGTGCTCATCGAATCGGCCATCACTTCGACGCGGCCGACGATTTGCGTAATTTTGGGAGCTGCCGTATTGAGTTCGGCCGAAAGGGCATTCAGGTTGCTCATGGTTCGCTTGAGATCCTGAGCCACCATCTGATCGAGGTTGCCACTGATCGAGTTGGCATGGGCCAGAAGCTGCGAGAGATTGGCCACGTTCTCGTCGCTCAGTACGGCATTGATTCCGTCGAGCGCTTTCGATACACGTTCCACCAGCGAGGTAGCCATCTCTTTGATCTTGTCGTACTCCGAGTTGACCAGCTGCATCAGCCCGGGTTCCATCAACGACTGCACCGTGTCTTCATCGGTCAGATACTGCGCCGCGGTTCCGAGTTGCAGATCGATCACCTTGGAACCCATCAGCGAGGCGCTGGTAATTTTGGCACGCGTATCGACCGGCAGCGGATAATCTTTCTTGACCGAGAATTCGGCGATTACCTTGCCCGAAGGCACGTCGTACCATACGTTATCGACCGTACCTACGCGGAAGCCTTTGATCGTGACGGGCGAAGAGGCTTCGATTCCGTCGGCATTTTCATAAACGGCGTAATAGGTGTTGTCACCGCGGAAAATATCCTGACTTTTGATAAAGTTGATTCCGAGATAGAGCAACAAAATCATCGTTATGCCGAACACCCCAATTTTGGCTTCGCGCGAGAACTTTCCTTTTTTCATAAAAACAGATTTTCTGAACAAACGCGGCAGTGCACTGCGATATTATTTCCCGATGACCTCGGCCAACGGCACAGGCAGGCCCCGGCGGAACGCTACCATGAATGCGTCCGGGAAGGCACGCCGCACTTTACGCTGCAAAATTAACGCATCTTGGTAAGAAAAACTTGTGCCACAGTAATATTTATAGCGACCGTCGATTCTTTTTTCGATCACTTCATTCACGTAATCGCCAAAATTAGAACGAGTTATCGGTATCCGCGAAAGCGAACTCTTCACCTGTATGCGAAACACCGTCTGGGTGCCCGCGGCAGCCTTCGACTCCTCCTTACCGGTCGATCTTCCGCCCGACCCGCCTTCGGTCACCCAACGCGGTTCGGTCGTCGTTTTTTTCGACTCGTTTCCGGTCGATTTGGCTCCGGTGGTTGTTTTCTGCGTAGTCGTCCGCTCCGAAGCGACAGATGAAGAGGAGCTGTGGCCACTTTCGCTCCGCCCGGAGGTCGCTTTACCTGTGCTCGCGACACTGCCTCCGGCAACTGCAGCTCCACTCGACGTTGAGCCTCCACTGCTCGGTCCCTTGGCCAGGGTCCGGCTGTCGGTACGTTGTTTATATTCTTTCACGGCCCGGAAGATCGACGCCGCTATCTTTTCCTGGCCGTCGGCCGACCCCAGGAATTTGGCTTCGGTCGGATTGGAGATGAAACCGACCTCGGTCAGCACGCTGGGCATCGGGGTACGCCACAGCACCAGGAAACCGGCCTGCTTGACCCCCTTGTTACCGCGCCGGGCATATCCGGCATACTGGTTCTGAATCAGTTCCGCCAGCGAGAGGCTTTGGCTCTGGTAGGCGTACTGCATCAGCGAGAAGAGGATCAGCGATTCGGAGGAGTTGGGGTCATACCCCTCGTAACGCGAGGTGTAGTCGGCCTCGAGGCTGATGACGGCATTCTCGCGCATCACCACCGAGAGGTTCCGGTTGCCTTTGTCCTCCCCCATGACATAGGTCTCGGTACCGGAGGCCGAACTGCTGGTGCTGGCGTTCGTATGGATCGAGATAAAAAGATCGGCGCCGGCCTGCGAAGCGATTTTGCTGCGGTCGGCCAATGCGATAAAACGATCGTCCTTACGGGTGTAAACCACCTTGACCCCCGGCAGCTGCTGTTCGATCATGCTCCCCAGTTTCAGCGCCACGCCCAAATTGATGGCCTTTTCCTGCTGTCCGTTTCCGACAGCTCCGGGGTCTTTTCCTCCGTGCCCGGCATCGATCACAATGCAGCGCAGCACACCCTCGCCACCCGAAACGGCCCCAAACAGAGCGACCGGCATACCAAACACCAGAAACACTACGTTACATATCGCCGATAGAAGCTTCATTGTCTGCTTTGAGGTTGCTTATTTTTGATTAACTTTGCGGGTCGCTCTTATGCGCCCAACGCAAAGAAAGACAGACAAAATTAACCTATTTCATCGGATTTTGCGCCCGGCACAACGAAAACGGATATTTTTTTCACTTCTGCTCCTCTTTTGGGCAGCAGTCGTGTTCTCCGCCGCACCGCACCTGCCGGCCGGGTCGTATCGTACCCTGCCGGACAGCCTTGCAGCGCAAACCGACAGCCTTTTCCGGCCCGACTCACTCACCCTCTCCGACACGACACTCCGCACCGGCCGGAACGACAGCCTGCCGACACTCGACACCCTTCAGCCGCGCCGCCGCGGTTCGTCGCTGACCGAACGCGTCACCGGTTCGCAGCAAGACTCGCTGGTCTACGACGTGCGCAGCGGTAACCTTTATATGTACAAGGGGGGCAAGGTCGAATACACCGACCTGAAGATGGAGGCCGAACAGATCACCCTTAACCTCGACACCAAAAACGTCTCGGCTCGCGGTGAGATGGACACCATCAGCGAAAAATATATCCGTCCGAAATTCATCCAGGACCAGACCACCTACGAACTCGACTCGGTGCGTTACAACATCGACTCCAAGAAAGCCCTGATCTGGGGAGCCCACACGAAAGAGGGCGAAGGGATCATCACCGGCGGACTGGTGAAAAAGATGCCCGACGACGTGCTCCACATGAAGGGCGGCAAATACACCACCTGCGATGCCGAGTGCCCGCACTTCTACCTCCAGATGACCAAAGGTACCGTAGAACCGAAAAAGAAAGTAGTCTTCGGTCCCGCCTACATGGTGATCGAGGACGTTCCGTTCTACCTGCTCGGTCTGCCGTTCGGCTTCTTCCCCCAGCAGGAGTCCCGCCACTCCGGATTCATCCTTCCCCAGGTCGGCGAGGAGACCACCCGCGGTTTCTTCCTGCGCGACGGGGGTTACTACTTCGTATTCAACGACTACCTCGACCTGAAGGTGACCGGGGGCATCTATACGCTCGGTTCGTGGGAGACCGGTCTGGCCTCGAGCTACCGTAAACGCTACAAATACAACGGGAGCCTCCAGTTCGACTTCGCCAAGGACATCTTCGGCGAGAAGGGCAGCTCGGACTACGTCAACCAGCAGAACATGCAGATCCGCTGGACCCACCAGCAGGACTCGAAATTCCGTCCGAACTCCACCTTCTCGGCCAGCGTCAACTACTCGACCAGCAAATACAACCAGTATAACGCCACCGACATCAACGACTACGTGTCGGCCCAGACCAGTTCGTCGATTGCCTACTCGAAGAGCTGGACCGGCACCCCCTTCTCGCTGTCGATCAATGCCAGCCACAGCCAGAGCCTTCGCGACCGCATCATGTCGCTGACCCTGCCCAGCTTCGTGTTTAACGTGACCCGCATCAACCCCTTCAAACGCAAACACGCCACCGGCAAGGAGCGCTGGTACGAAAAGATCTCGTTCACGTTCCAGACCAACTTTTCGAACAGCGTCAGCGGGTTCAAGCAGAATGACTTCATGAAGAAGGAGATGTTCGACCAGATGAAGATCGGCTTCCAGCACCAGCTGCCGGTCAGCGCGTCGTTCAACGTCCTGAAATATATCAACGTCACCCCGAGTTTCACCTATCGCGAACGGTGGTACTTCCGCAAGATCGACCAGGACTGGAATCCCGAAACCGAACGCGTCGAATACACCGACACCACCCACGGATTCTACCGCCTATACGACTACAGCGCCTCGCTGTCGGCCAACACCACCCTCTACGGGAGCTACGAACTCGGCCGCAAAGGCAAGATCAAACTACGCCACGTGATGACCCCCAGCGTCAGCTTCAGCTACGCCCCCGACTTCGGTAAAGCCAGCTACGGCTACTACCGCACCATCCAGAGCGATAAACATGGCGGTACGACCACCTACTCGCCCTTTGCCAACGAGATGTACGGGGTGCCGAGCAACGGCGAAAGCATGAGCCTCAGCTTCGGGATCAACAACACCCTGCAGATGAAGGTGCCCAGCGCCAAGGACACCAGCGGCTACCGGAAGATCAAGATCTTTGAAGCCTTCAACATCAACTCCAGCTACAACTTCCTGGCCGACTCGCTCAAGTTGAGCCCCTTCACGGTCAACATCCGCACCACGCTGGTCAAAGGTCTGAGCCTGAATATCAACGCCACCTTCGACCCCTATATGGTCGACGCCAACGGACGACGCATCAACAAGTTCGTCGCCTCGCACGGCAAGGGTCTGGCCCGTCTGACCTCCTTTACTACCGGTTTCAGCTACGGGTTCAGTTCCAAAGCCCGCAGCTCCTCGTCGAGCAACACCCCCGCCAGCAACAACCCCAACAACAGCACCCTGTCGGATGTAGAAGCCGCACTGAACGACCCCACCCAGAACGGAGGCTTCTTCAACCAGACCCAAAACCAGTACGCCACCGCCATGCGCCGCGCCCAACTGCTGGCCTCGCAATACTATGACTTCAGCATCCCGTGGAGTTTTTCGTTCAACTACAGCTTCAGCTTCAGTCGACCGGGCAACACCATCAGCCGCTCGCAGACCGTCAGCTTCAACGGGTCGGTGAACCTCACCCAGAAATGGGCCGTCGAGTTCGGTGCCGGCTACGACTTCGAGATGAACAAGATCACCCCCGGTACAATCCTCATCCGCCGCGACATGCACTGTCTGCAGGCCACCTTCTCATGGGTACCCGTCGGATTCCGCCAGAGTTGGACCTTCTCGATCCGCGCCAAGAGCTCCGTGCTCGCCGACCTGGTCAAATACAAGAAGACCAACAGCTTCATCGACAACCTGTACAGCTACTAATCCGGTCCGCACACTACCCCCGGAACCTACTCCCCCCACAAGAGATCCAGCCCACTGTTTAACAGTCCGCCACCAATACCTCACCTTCATGCAACCAACCATCAAAACCATCGTCACGCTTATGAGCGCCACTACCCTGCTCGCCGGCTGCACCGATACCCCCGAGACCGGCAATCCCCTGCTGACCGAATGGAACACCCCCTATGGAGTCCCCCCCTTCGAACAGATCCGTCTGGAAGACTACCGTCCGGCCATCGAACGTCTGATCGTTGACGGTCGCCGTGCCATCAACGACATCACCACCAATACCGACAGCGCCACCTTCGACAACACCATCGTGGCACTGGAATTTGCACAGCAGCCCCTCGACCGGGTACTGAACGTATTCTACAACCTCAACAGCGCCGAGACCAGCGATTCGATGCAGGCCCTGGCCATGGAGCTGTCGCCCATGCTGACCGACTTCAGCAACGACATCATGCTGAACGAGCGGCTGTTCGAACGCGTCAAAAGCGTCTACGACCAGGCCGTCGCCAACGATTTCCACGGGTTGGTCACCGAGCAGCGCACCCTGCTGACCGACACCTACGAAGGTTTCGTCCGCTCGGGCGCCAACCTCACCCCTGAGCAGAAAGAGGAGTACCGCGCCCTGACCGGCGAACTCTCGCAGCAGACCCTTCGATTCGAACAGAACGTACTGGCCGCCACCAACGATTTCCAGCTCCAGCTGACCGACACCGCCGACCTGGCCGGCCTGCCCGAGTCGGTTCGTGAGAGCGCCGCAGCCGAAGCCCAGGCCGCCGGCAAGGAGGGATGGCTATTCACGCTCCATGCACCGAGCTACGTTCCCTTCATGACCTACTCCGAGCGTCGCGACCTGCGTGAAAAGATGTACCGCGCCTACAACAGCCGCGCCTTCGGCGGTGAGCACGACAACTGCCCCGTACTGGTACGCATCTCGAACCTTCGCCTGCAGTTGGCCAACCTGCTCGGCTACAAGACCTACGCCGACTACGCACTGGTCGACCGGATGGCCGGCAGCGTCGACCGCGTGAATGCCCTGCTCGACGAGTTGCTGATCAAGACCAAGCCCTGTGCCGACAAAGAGGTGGCCGGCATCCAGGCCTACGCCGCCAAAGAGGGGTTGCAAGGTCCCCTGATGCCGTGGGACTGGTCCTACTACACCGAGAAATACAAGGCTGCCACCTATGACCTCGACGACGAGATGACCCGCCCCTACTTCCAGCTCGAACGTGTACAAGAGGCGATGTTCATGCTCGCCGGCAAACTCTACGGGCTGAGCTTCAAGGAGAATCCCGCCATCCCCGTCTACCATCCCGACGTACACCCCTTCGAAGTCTACGACACCGATCCGGCCACCGGCGACAGCAGCCTGCAGGCCATCCTCTACATCGACTACTTCCCGCGTGCCGGCAAACAGGGCGGCGCCTGGATGACCTCCTTCCGTCAGTCCTACGTCGATCCCGAGAGTGGCGAACAGGTCATACCGGTCGTATCGCTCGTCTGCAACTTCACCAAACCCACCGGCAACCGTCCCTCGCTGCTGAGCTTCAACGAAGTGACCACCATTTTCCACGAGTTCGGCCACGGTCTGCACGGCATGATCGGCCGCGGCAGCTACCCCAGCCAGACCGGTACCAACGTGCGCCGCGACTTTGTCGAACTCCCCTCGCAGATCATGGAAAACTGGGTCAGCGAGAAAGAGTTCCTCGACCTGTGGGCCGCCCACTACCAGAGCGGTGAGAAGATGCCCGCCGAGATGATCGACAAGATCGTCGCCACGAAACGCTACCTGGCCGCCTACTCCTGCGTGC
This sequence comes from Millionella massiliensis, assembly GCF_900104655.1. Classification (GTDB taxonomy): domain Bacteria; phylum Bacteroidota; class Bacteroidia; order Bacteroidales; family Rikenellaceae; genus Rikenella; species Rikenella massiliensis. Next base: position 960,116 of record NZ_FNWD01000002.1, read on the forward strand.
GTCAGCTGCAATTCGGCATCAGCGACATGGCATGGCACAGCATCACCACGCCGCTCGATACGCTGTGCGACGTGGCCGCCTTCGAACGTGCTGCCACCCGACGCACCCAGGTGCTTCCGGTTGTCAACGGGACCTGCTTCGCGCCCAGCTTCAGCCACATCTTCGGCGGCGGCTATGCAGCCGGCTACTACAGCTACAAGTGGGCCGAAGTACTCGAAGCCGACGCCTTTGCGCTCTTCAAACAGAACGGTATTTTCGATCCCGCTACCGCCCGCTCGTTCCGTGAGCACATCCTCACCCCCGGCGGTTCGCAACACCCCATGATCCTCTTCAAGCAGTTCGCTGGCCACGAACCCTCCGTCGAGCCGCTGCTCGAAAAGATGGGCGTCAGCACCCGATAATATCACCGTCCAAAGAGACCAAAGAGGGTGCAGCAACCGGACCCAAGGACCGAGCTGCACCCTCTTTTCATTTTCGGCATTTTTGCCAGGCACCACGCTTGCGGCCCGCCCTCCCTTCAGACACACCATCCTCACGCACCCTACACCCCATTCCGGCACTCCGCACGCTCCCCCCACGTTCGCCAGTTCAGCCCGCCTCAGAACGTCACCAAAGAAGCCTGTACGAATTTGGGAAATTGCAGAAAAACAACTACCTTTGCCCCGCTTTCGGGGAAACACCGAAAGAAGGATGTGATGGGGGCGTCTCTCATTGCCGGGAGGCGACTGAGTAACATCCGATAAAAAACGTTTTTCAAACCACACACAACACTATGAAAACACTGGAAATTCAAGGTACCCTGCGTACCGAATTCGGCAAAAAAGGCACCAACGCAGTACGTCGTGCCGGTAACGTGCCCTGCGTCATCTACGGCGGCGGCGAAACCGTACACTTCTCGGTTCCGGCTCCCGCATTCAAACAGCTGATCTACACTCCCCACTCCTACCTGGTGAACTTCGATATCGACGGCAAAAAAGAACTGGCCGTTATGCGTGAAGTACAATACCATCCCGTGAGCGGCGACGTTCTCCACGTAGACTTCTACCGCGTGAACGAAGCCAAACCGGTAGCCATCGACCTGCCCGTCGTACTGACCGGTAACTCCGAAGGTGTGAAACTCGGTGGTAAACTGATCCTCAGCAAACGCAAACTGCGTGTAGCCGCTCTGGTGAAAGACCTGCCCGACACCGTCGAAGTAGACGTAACCGAACTCGGTCTCGGCAAATCGATCTTCGTAAGCGACCTGCACATCCCGGGTCTGACCATCCTCACCCCGGCCTCGACCGCTGTCTGCGCTGTCCGCATGACCCGTGCCGCTCGTGGTGCACAGGCTGCTGCCAAATAGTCATCCCCGACCACAACTCTTCGAACCACCCGGGCGGATCCCGCAGACACCCGCGTCCGTACCGCAGCCGACAAAAAGGTCTCAGACCCAAGGCTGGCGATCGATGGATGAATGGAGCGACGCACAAAATCCCCGCCGGGTCAGTTCGAGACTTCACATATCAGTTCCTGCTTTCAAGGTTCCTCAGAGAGCCGGAAAGCAGGAATTTTTATAAACCCGCCACTCCATGAAATACCTCATCACCGGATTGGGAAACATCGGTGCAGAATACGCCGAAACACGCCACAACATCGGATTCAAAGTGGTCGATACGCTGGCCGCCGCCACCGGTTCGGTCTTCAGTTCCGACCGTTACGGCGCCATCACTACCCTCCGCCACCGCGGTCAGGAGCTTTTCCTGCTCAAACCCTCGACCTACATGAACCTCAGCGGGAAAGCCGTGCGCTACTGGATGCAAAAGGAGCGTATTCCGCTCGAAAACGTGTTCATCGTGGTAGACGACATTGCCCTGCCCTTCGGACACATCCGCATCCGCAAAAACGGCTCCGACGGCGGACACAACGGTCTGAAAAGCATTGCCGAATGCCTTGGTGGACAGAACTATGCCCGTCTGCGCTTCGGTATCGGCGGCGACTTCCCCAAAGGTGCGCAGATCGACTACGTGCTCGGCGAATGGACTGCCGACGAGAAGGCACAGCTGCCCGAACTGTTGAAAACAGCCAGCGATGCGATTCTCTCTTTCGTAGCCGAAGGGCCCGACCGCGCCATGAACAAATTCAACACCCGGAAATAGGTTTTCCATCTTGCGCCGGATATTTTCCTCTGACGCAAGCCTTCGGAGAGATTTCCATGCCGCACCGCATAAAAAAGCAAGATCCGTTCTGTTCCTCCGGAGGAACAGAACGGATCTTGTTTTAGCCCAGTCAGGAGAGGCTACTGCACTGCTAATACTTCAGGACCGTCAGCACCGGCAGGTGGTCCGAAAGATAGGGCACCCCATATCCCGAGGTGATAATTTCATAGGTTTCGGGAACGAATTTCTGGCAGAAAATGTGGTCGATCAACTCGCCCTGCTCACCGTGACCGAAACCGCGATAAGTAATCGCGGGCAGCGAATCGCCCTGCGGTTTAACCTTGGCAGCAGCACGCGCTTCGCAGAACGTGGGGGCATTCACCAGCGGCGCCAGCGAGGAATCCGAAACGGGGAAGTTGAAGTCTCCCATAATCAGGGTCGGAATCGAATCGCCGAACTCGTGAACCCGACTCAGCAGCAGCTTTGCACTCTCGCGACGTGCCACCACGCCGATATGGTCGAAATGGGTGTTGAAAACCAGGAACTCGCGTCCCGTATCCTTCTCGCGCAGCTTCACCCACGTTGCGATTCGCACGCACACGGCATCCCACCCCAAAGCGGCACTGTCCGGTGTTTCGCTGAGCCAGAAATGGCCGTCGGCAACGGGCGTATAGAGCGAATCGCGATAGAATACGGCCGCATATTCACCCGCTTCGTGACCGTCGTCACGCCCCACACCGACATACGAATAACCGGTCAGCGCTGAATCAAGAAACTTCACCTGCTGCACCAACCCTTCCTGAATACCCATCACGTCGGGCTTCACCTCGTTCACCATACGCACCACAGCTTCGCGACGGTTATCCCAATAGTCGGGCCCGTCATCGGGGTTGGCGTAACGGATATTGAAGGTCATCGCCCGCAGTTCCGACGAGTCAGCAGCATTCTCCGTCGACTTCGGAGACGAACCGCACGAAGCCATCGACAACATCCCAGCACAAACCGCCAGAGACAAAATCAAGGGTAACTTTCCTGTCATATAATCAAAATCTTAAGTGAAACATTAGATGTGTTAAAGGTACGGAAAAAAGAATTTAACCTGTTGTTTTTTGCTCTGATTTTCATCGTCATCGTTAGCCCAGGACGTGCATAATGAATAGTATGGAACTGCCCTCACGCCGGGCGGGCGGTGCCTTCGGGCACCCCGATAGAGAGCGAACAGTTGTAGTACAAAAGTTTATGTATTACAGCGATTAAAGGTATTAGCAGATTGAATCGGGAACACCAATATTGAAGGTAATACCCACTCATTGCTCCGCCGCGAGCACGCGGACGCCGCCCGCGCAGGGCAGTCGAAGATCAATCTGCTAAAAATGAAATCTACTTAATGAGAGATGCTCGATTTGTCGTAAGTACAAATCGAGCATCTATTCATCCCCAGGATAAAAACAGTACGGAACTGCCCTCACGCCGGGCGGGCGGTGCCTTCGGGCACTCCGACAGAGTGGTATTACCTCGAACAGTTGTAAGACAAAAGTGTATGTATTGCGGCTATTAGGGGTATTAGCAGTTTTGTCGGGAATACCCATATTGAAGGTAAGACCACTCACCGCTCCGCCGCGAGCACGCGGACGCCGCCCGCGCAGGGCAGTCGATGATCGATCTGCCAAAAATGAAATATGCTTAATGAGAGATGCTCGATTTGTCGTAAGTACAAATCGAACATCTATTCATCCCCAAGATAAAAACCGTACGGAACTGCCCTCACGCCGGGCGGGCGGTGCCTTCGGGCACCCCGATAGAGAGGTATTACCTCGAACAGTTGTAGTACAAAAGTTTATGTGTTACAGCGATTAAAGGTATTAGCAGGTTGAATCGGGAATACCGATATTGAAGGTAATACCCTCTCATTGCTCCGCCGCGAGCACGCGGACGCCGCCCGCGCAGGGCAGTCGAAGAACGATCTGCCAAAATGAAATCTGCTTAATGAGAGATGCTCGATTTGTCGTAAATAAAAATCGAGCATCTATTCATCCCCAGGATAAAACCAGTACGGAACTGCCCTCACGCCGGGCGGGCGGTGCCGCGGGCACCCCGACAGAGGGGTATTACCTCAAACAGGCGTAATTACGAATGTTAATGTATTGAGGCTATTAAAGGTACCAGCCATCGCTCTTAGAGTAATCCCCCACCAAACGTCTTAACCTATCTCGTTGGGACTCCAGGAGCAGGCTGCCCGGCAAAAGCGTATAACTGAGCGATTTCGTCCGGCCAACGACTCTCATCTGGCGTTTCGAGAATCAATGGCATATCATCGAATCGCGGATCGGCTGCTACGTATCGAAACACTTCGAGCCCCAGCGTCCCATCACCCAGCGGCGCATGACGGTCGACCCGGCTTCCCTGAGCCTTCAGATCATCATTTAAGTGCATTCCACGCAGATAACGCAACCCCACAACGCGATCCAGTTCCGCAAAGGTACGTTCACACGCCTCGGCCGTGCTAAGGTCGTACCCGGCCGAAAAGGCATGACACGTATCGATACAGATTCCGACACGACTTTTATCCTCCACCCGATCAATAATATAGGCCAAATGTTCAAATTTCCAGCCGAGATTGGAGCCTTGACCGGCCGTATTTTCAATCACGGCGGTCACCCCCAAAGTTGCCTCCAAAGCCAGGTTGATCGACTCCGCAATGCGTGCCAGACACTCCTCCTCACCGATCTCTTTCAACGTACTACCGGGATGGAAGTTAAGCCGGTCGAGCCCCAGCAACTCACAACGTTTCATCTCATCCGTAAACGCCTGCCGCGACTTCTGCAACCCAGCCTCATCCGGATGCCCCAGATTAATCAGATAACTGTCATGAGGCAAAATCTGGAACGGACGATAACCGTATTCCTCACACCGAGCCCGAAAAGCATCAATTTGAGCTGGCGTCAACGGCGCAGCGACCCATTGCCGCTGATTCTTCGTGAAAAGGGCAAACGCACCGGCCCCAATCATATGAGCATTGAGCGGTGCGTTTTCGACACCGCCCGATGCACTGACATGTGCTCCAAAATATTTCATGCGAATCGTTATTTTTTGTAAATTTGCAAATACAACCGCCGGAAATTCAACGGCCGAACACTATGGTTACAAAGCTACACATTCTGCTCAAAAATCCACTGCTGGCCGCACTGCTTCTGGTACTGGCCGTGGGACCGGCATCGGCACAATTCAATCCGCGGAAACAAGCTGTTCGTCTCGAGGCCATACCCGATACGATGATCAAAGCTCCCAAACCCACCACCGAACTGAAGTTTGAACTGTACAGCGACGCCTACGACAAATATCTGCGCAAATTACGGACCAAACAGCGCAACAGCTACGTCATCAAACCCGGTTTGAGCATTACGCAGGTGAGCTTCACCAACTGGCAACAGGGGGGGGACAACTCCTATTCCGGTTTAGCGTCTCTCAATATGGAGCACAACTATACGGCCCCCGTATTCAGTATCAAGACCGTGATGAACGCCCAGTACGGTCTGATCCGTACCTCGGGACAGACGCGTAAGAATGTGGACTTTTTCGATGTCACGACCACTCCCAGTTGGAATATATCGACCCGGTGGAAACTCTCCGCATCGTTGATCTGGAAATCACAATTCACCAAGAGTTACGACTATCCGGCCGAGGCTCCGAAAGTATGGAAATCGTCGTTCATGGCACCGGGTACCGTTGAAATCTCCGGCGGTTTCACCTACGAACCCCCGAGTAAGAAAATCAACATTTTCATATCGCCGATCGCCGGGAAATTCATTTTCGTACTGAACGACTCGCTCTCCCGGAAGGGGGGCTTCGGGATCGACCCCAACACCGAGAACCCGAAATTCAAAGCTCAGATCGGTGCTCAGGCACGCGTGATATACAAAACCCAGTTTGCCAAAAACAAGATTGAATACGCCACCCAACTCGACGGATTCTGGAACTACGAGCTCCCGCCTTCGGCTACGTGGAATAACACAATGACCTTTAAATTTACGAACGTCATCAGTGCCTCCATCGTTGTCAATATGATTTACAACGACCAAATCGCTACCCCCAAAGCGCAGGAAAAACGGAATGAGGGGCGTATCCCCAAGCCGTGGGATTACCTACAGGTTTATCAATCAGTCGGTTTCGGATTGAACTTCAACATCGCCTCCAAACCGCACGACCCGGTCAAGGAGAGCACCATTACCCGTTCCCGTCTGAAATACCTGAAATAGATTTAGAGAGTGATTTTCAAGCAAACGCCCGGCATCTGACGACTGTCGGGCGTTTGCTTTTCCAATTTTCCTGCATAAGGTTCTCATACCCTCCGTCCCAATAACAGCTTAATAGCCACGTTACATCAACTTCTCTGTATTACGTTTATTCGAGGTAATACTACTCTGACGGGGTGCCCGCGGCACCGCCCGCCCGGCGTGAGGGCAGTTCCATACTGGTCTCGATGCTTCGTACTCAAAAAGCCCGCGAAACGCGATAAAGAGAGAAACGAACGATTAGTCCAACGGCGAATCGTTCGTTTCGCTTTGAGCGGGCTTTATTCTTAGATAAACTGCTCTTCGACTGCCCTGCGCGGGCGGCGGCCGCGTGCTCGCGGCGGAGCGGGCGATACTGCGTATCGCTTATTTCATCTTCGCTGCGGCGGAGCAATGAGAGGCATTACCTCAAACAGCCGTATACACACAATTTCGGAATGACCTCTATTCGAGGCAATACCACTCTGTCGATGTGGCCGAAGCCACCGCCCGCCCGGCGTGAGGGCAGTTCCATACTGTCCGCAATGCTGTACTACAAAAGTCCGCGAACACGAAGAAAGAGAGAAATGAATGATTCGCCCAACGGCGAATCGTTCGTTTCTCTTTGAGCGGGCTTTATTCTTAGATAAACTGCTCTTCGACTGCCCTGCGCGGGCGGCGGCCGCGTGCTCGCGGCGGAGCGGGCGATACTGCGTATCGCTTATTTCATCTTCGCTGCGGCGGAGCAATGAGGGCTATTACCTCCAATATCGGCATTCCCGTCCAGACTTGCTAAACCCGCCAACAGCCGCATTGCATAAACTTTCGCATCACGCTCGTTCGAGGTAATACCCCTCTGACGGGGTGCCCGCGGCACCGCCCGCCCGGCGTGAGGGCAGTTCCGTACAGTTCTCTCACATAGCGCCAAACAGAGGCAGGGCGGAGTATAAAATACTCTGCCCTGTTTCTCAAATCAGAACTACCCCGAAAATTACAGGATACTGTAAGCCACGGTCAGCCCCGCCATCACGATAGCGACCATACTCATCAGTTTAATCAGGATGTTCAGCGACGGGCCGCTCGTATCTTTAAACGGGTCGCCCACGGTGTCGCCCACAACCGTAGCCTTATGGGCATCCGACCCTTTGCCTCCGAGGTTACCCTCTTCGATATACTTTTTGGCGTTGTCCCACGCACCGCCCGAGTTGGCCATGAAGATAGCCAGCACGAAACCGGCCCCCAGACCACCGACCAGCAGTCCCAGCACACCTGCTACACCGAAAACGATACCCGTCACGATCGGCGCAACGATAGCCAGAATCGACGGCATCAGCATTTCGCGCTGAGCACCCTTGGTCGAGATGGCGACACAACGAGCATAATCCGGCGTAGCATCACCCGTGAGGATCCCCTTGATTTCGCGGAACTGGCGACGCACCTCTTCGACCATCGACTGTGCGGCACGTCCCACGGCATTCATGGTCAGCCCGCAGAAGACGAAAGCCATCATCGAGCCGATGAAGACACCGATCAGCACTTTGGGATTCATCAGATTCACCTGGTAGTACTCCATGAAGTCAGGCAGCGTAGCCGTTTCAACCGGCACTGCATTGCCCAGTACCTCGATGGTCTTCACCCCGATATGCTGGAGACCCATTTTGATCTCTTCGAGGTAAGAGGCCATCAGCGCAAGTGCCGTCAGTGCAGCCGAACCGATGGCAAAGCCTTTACCCGTAGCCGCCGTCGTATTGCCGAGGGCATCGAGAGCATCGGTACGCTTACGGACTTCCGGCCCGAGACCGCTCATTTCGGCATTACCGCCGGCATTGTCGGCAATCGGCCCGTAAGCGTCCGTAGCCAGCGTGATACCCAGCGTGGAGAGCATCCCGACGGCCGCGATACCGATACCGTAGAGCCCCAGCGACAGATTTTGAGCCGTCAACAGGTTGGCCACATCGAAGTGGATGGCACACAGGAATGCGAGGATAATGGCCGCAGCGATCGTAATCACCGGAATGGCCGTAGAGAGCATCCCCAACCCGATCCCCGAGATGATCACCGTTGCAGGACCGGTCTTGGAACTTTCGGCCACCTTCTTCGTAGGCTTATACGATTGCGAGGTGTAGTATTCGGTCGATTGCCCGATGATGATACCGGCCACCAGACCGCAGATCACCGAGAACGAGATGCCCAGCCAGTTTTCGAGCCCCAGCAGCCAGAGGATCACGAACGTAGCGATGGCGATCAGCACAGAACTGGTATTGACCCCCAGACCGAGCGCCTTCAGCAGCGACTTCATCGAAGCCCCCTCTTTAGTCTTGACCAGGTAGATTCCGATGATCGAGAGCAGAATACCGACCGCAGCGATCAGCATCGGAGCAAGCACCGCCTTGAGCTGCATTTCAGGCGCAATGGCAAAGGCCGACGCCCCGAGTGCAGCGGTAGCGAGGATCGAGCCGCAGTAGCTTTCATAGAGGTCGGCGCCCATACCGGCCACGTCACCCACGTTGTCGCCCACGTTGTCGGCGATGGTAGCGGGGTTGCGGGGGTCGTCTTCGGGGATACCGGCTTCGACCTTACCGACCAGGTCGGCACCGACGTCAGCGGCTTTGGTGTAGATACCGCCGCCGACACGTGCAAAGAGCGCCTGTGTCGAGGCACCCATCCCGAAGGTCAGCATGGTGGTGGTGATGATGACAAGTTTCTGGGTCGTTGTAATATCGTTATAGAACCATTCGAGCACCAGGTACCAGACCGAGATGTCGAGCAGGCCGAGGCCCACCACGACCAGCCCCATCACGGCACCGGAGCGGAAGGCGACCTTCAGTCCGCGGTTGAGCGATTCGGAGGCAGCCTGAGCGGTACGTGCCGAGGCATAGGTAGCCGTTTTCATGCCGATATAACCGGCCAGACCGGAGAAGAAACCGCCGGTCAGGAAAGCGAACGGCACCCACGGGTTCTGGACGCCGAAGCCGTAGGCCAGGACGGCAAAAAAGATACACAGTACGAGGAATACGATTCCGACGATTTTGTACTGTTGTTTGAGGTAGGCCATGGCGCCCTTACGGACATGGCTGGCGATGGTACGCATGGTTTCGTTTCCTTCGCTTTGACGCTTCATGTTGACGAAGAAGTAGCGAGCAAAGCCAAGTGCTACGAGTGCGGCAATGGGTACGAGCCAAAAGATCAGAGGAATGTTTGCACACATAAGCGGATGGGTTTAGTGGATATTTTCGTTGAAAGGTAGCGATTTTTTGCGATTTATTTCACTCAACTCGGATTTTTCGAGCAAGAATTTTTATTATTAAAATAATATTCAAATATATTTAAATATTTTTATATTCCGCGTTTTATAATTATTATTTTTTCATTACCTTTGTTCAAACGATTCACAAACCCGCCGAGAACGCAGGCAGGTTCCGGTAAGACCACAACGATCGACAACACGACACGCTGACCGCCTGCCCGGCGCTCGGAGAACGACAGATACACAGCAAGAGACCACCGATATGCAAAAAATAACGAACGAAGAGTTGGGACGCCCGACCCCTGAAGAGTTTGCAGCCCAGACGAAACTGCCGCTTACCGTCGTACTGGATAACGTACGGAGCTCCAACAACGTGGGAGCATTCTTCCGTACGGGCGACGCTTTCGGTATCGAACGACTGGTTTTGTGCGGCATTACCGGCACGCCGCCCTCGCGCGAGATCCACAAAAGCGCGCTCGGAGCCGAAATGACCGTAGCCTGGGAGTACGAAAAGGAGAGCACGACGGCCGTACAGCGGTTGCGGGAAGCGGGTTACACGCTGCTGGCCGTTGAGCAGGTTCACGGTGCGATCCAACTGGACCGGTTGGATCTGACCACTTTTGCTCCCGACACCAAATTCGCCCTGGTGTTCGGCAACGAAGTCGAAGGGGTCAGCCAACAGGTTGTGGACCTGTGCCACGGGGCTATCGAGATTCCACAAGTGGGCACGAAACATTCGCTGAATGTTTCGGTCAGCGGAGGCGTCGTCCTGTGGGAGTTTTTCCGACAGATGCGCTAACCGGGCCATCACCTCAACCTTCCCCCTGCCGCCACGAACAGGCTCGCAGCGACAAACCGGCCGGGGATTTCGACCCGCCGCCGACCGGACTTCCCGGAATCACTCAGCGCAACCCCACTTTCTGGCCTCATTTATCGTTAATCCCCGCCTACAAAAAATCCCGTCAAAGCCTCAACGGCTTGACGGGATTTTTTGAATCAATCTACTATGTATGATACGCGGCGGCTGGAATCAGCCGAACCACTCGCGTTATTTGTTCATCGTGGCGAGGAACTCCTCGTTCGAAACCGTACCCTCCATCTGCTTTTTGACCAGCTCCATCGCCTCGACGGAGTTCATATCGGTCAAGTGACGACGCAGGATCCAGATCTTCTGCAACGTATCGCGGTCGAGCAGCAGGTCGTCGCGACGGGTCGAAGAGGCGGTAATGTCCACCGACGGATAGATGCGTTTGTTGGAGAGTTTGCGATCGAGTTGCAGCTCCATGTTACCGGTACCTTTGAATTCTTCGAAGATCACCTCGTCCATTTTCGAGCCGGTATCGATCAGCGCCGTGGCGATAATGGTCAGCGAACCGCGCTCTTCGGTATTGCGGGCCGCACCGAAGAAACGTTTGGGTTTGTGGAGCGCATTGGCATCGACCCCACCCGAAAGGACCTTTCCGGAAGCAGGCTGCACGGTGTTGTAGGCCCGGGCCAGACGGGTAATCGAGTCAAGGAAGATCACCACATCGTGACCGCATTCGACCATGCGTTTTGCCTTTTCGAGCACCATTTCAGCCACCTTCACGTGACGCGAAGCCTGCTCGTCGAACGTCGAGGCGATCACCTCGGCCTTGACGCTGCGGGCCATATCGGTCACCTCCTCGGGGCGCTCGTCGATCAACAGCATAATCATGTAGGCCTCGGGATGGTTGTCGGCAATGGCATTGGCTATCGCCTTGAGCAACATCGTCTTACCGGTCTTCGGCTGGGCCACGATCAGTGCACGCTGCCCTTTGCCGATGGGCGAAAAGAGGTCTACCACGCGGGTCGACAGGTTGTTATGCCCGTTTGAGGTGATATTGAATTTGGTTTCGGGGAAGAGCGGGGTCAGGAATTCGAACTGAATCCGGTCACGCACCATTTCGGGTTGCAGACCGTTGACTTCCAGCACCTTGACCAACGGAAAATACTTTTCGCCTTCGCGCGGCGGTTTGATGATCCCCTTGACCGTATCGCCCTGTTTGAGGCCGTAGCTTTTGATCTGCACGGGCGAAACGTAAACGTCGTCGGGCGAGTTCAGGTAGTTGTAGTCGGCCGAGCGCAGGAATCCGTAACCGTCGGGCATCACCTCCAGAGCACCTTCGCAGTTGATGACGCCGAGAAAATCGTTCTGATGATCAATCTTGCGGGGTTGCGGAGTCTGTTGGGGCTGTGCCGGCGCTTGCTGAGCGAACTGGTTTTGCTGTGCGGGAAGTTGCTGGGGCACAGCCGGAGAATTTTGAGAGGACTGAGGCTGAGCCTGCTGAGCCATCACCGTCCCCGCTGGTTGCGATTGAACGACCGGAAGATTCGGATTGGCCGAAGACTGCGGACGGGCCATAGCGGACTCTTCGGCCGCAGCGGGCTGTCCGCCATTTGCGTTCTGTTGATAGCGCCCGCGATTTCCGTAACGGTTTTGCCCCTGCGACACATAACGATCGCCGTTTTTTTCAGGGCTTGCGCTGAACGACTGCGCAACGGGAGCCTGCGTTGTCCCCGTCGCATCGGCGTGGAAAGGCTGTTCGGGACGCGCCGTATTCGCGTTATCGTTGTCGGCCGCTATGCGGCGACGTTTTTTCCGTCCTGTAGCCTGTTGTTGCGACACATTGGGAGCCGTTGCCGAGGGAGACTGAACCGCCGACTGCTGTGCCTGGGTCTGTGTCTGATTTTGCGGCTCCGATGGTTGCGGCTGTTGATTTTGAGGCTGTTGATTTTGAGGCTGTTGATTCCGCGATTGAGACTGCTGGTTCTCAGACACTTGCGTTGGTTTTTGAGCCACGTGTTCTTTGGCTGCATTGGGGGAGTGACCAGCTTCTGCCGAACGTTTTGCACGTCCACGTTTTCCGGTCGGTGCCGGAGCAGGTGTCGTCGCAGGAGTATCGACCGGAGCCGTTGTCTGAGCCGGCACTGCGGGCGCCGCCTCAACAGTGAGCAACCGTTCGATCAGCTCCTGTTTTTTGACATACCCTTTGCCTTTAACGACTCCTGCGGCTTCGGCCATCGAACGCAACTGACCGAGGGTCATGCGTTCCAGTGTCTCTTTATCTTGCATGTAATCAAGAATATAAGGTATATTCGGACTCGTCACGCAGACAAACATGGGGAACAACGGAGAACCTTTCATCATCAGGGCGAATGGTTCTGCCGTGCGTGGGTCCGTAAAATTTAAAGAATTAATGTTTTCTACCTGGATTCGCTGTTAGGCTGCGTAGAAAATTTACGTTCCAAAGGTAAACACTTTTTCTTTCATTGCAAATCTGATGCCGAAAAAACAAAACGATTTTTTCTACATTTTGGACCGCGGTCAATCGGTCAACAAGCAGGTGACGGCACCGACAACCTGCCACGAAGAGATAGCCGCATGAAGTACTGTCCGGCAGATATGATTTCAGGCTAACAATCAGAATATTGTACCGCAAACAGATAGTCTGCTATCCTCACCGCTTCGGCTTCAACAGATCGCACATTCTCTTGCTCACACATACCATCATGCCCCACCGCCAGCCCACCCCGGGCCTGCCGAAAATGACAAGAACAATCAGCACGGTTTGGGACGGGAGCAAATGCCCGCCCAAAACCGTGCCAGAACATTAATCCCCACTCGCACTTCCGCACAAAAATTCACCCGGACGTGCCAGTCGGGACAAGAGAGACTTTATCAATTTAACGACATGCCCCCCTCTTTGAGGTAAGTACAGCGATTTTAAGCCTCTTCCGCAAAGAGCCGAAGTACGCTTTGCAGATCTTCGGGCGTATCGATGGCGTGACTTTCGAGGGTCGTGACGGCCGTACGGATACGATATCCGTTCTCGAGCCAACGTAACTGTTCGAGCGACTCGGCCTTTTCGAGGGTCGACTGCGGCAGCCGCGTCACGGCGCGCAACACATCGCTGCGGTAGGCATACAGACCGATATGTTTATAATAGGTGTGCGACTGCTGCCACTCTTCGCGCGCCACGCCACGCAGGAAGGGAATGGGGCTGCGGCTGAAATAGAGCGCGTCGCCGGCAGCAGACAGGACTACCTTGGGCGAGTTTTCGTTAAAAATATCCTCATCAGCTCCGAACGGTTTGACCAGTGTAGCCAGCTCCACGGCGGGATCATCAAAGCAATGGCGGATCTGTTCCAGCTGTTCGGTGGCGATAAAGGGCTCGTCGCCCTGAATGTTAACCACGATGTCAAACCGTTCGCCGGTCTGTCTTTCGACCGTATCGAGTGCTTCAGCACAACGGTCTGTCCCGGAGCGGTGAGCAGTCGAGGTCATGATCACGCGACCGCCGAACGCCCGGACGGCTGCCTCGATGCGGGGATCGTCCGTAGCCACATAGCAGGCTTCGCCAAATACGCTGGCACTACGCTCATAAACGCGCTGGATCATCGGTTTGCCGTGAATGTCGGCCAGGGGTTTGCCGGGGAATCGGCTGGAGGCATATCGGGCGGGAATCAGGGCTAAGAATTTCATGGGTGTTTATCTGCTTTTTACTGTTCTTGTTTTTGGATATTGCGTATTATCTTTGGCTGCACGGGTGCTTTCTCGGGAGAGACTTTCGGGAGAGACTTTCGGGAGAGACTTTCGGGAGAGAACCGTCCCTTTCTTGTAAGAAAGGGACCCAAAGAACTTTTCGAGGATGCTGCGCATCCTAAAGCCGTGCGGGCCACACTTCTTCACACAAGAGTCGCCGAACGACGTGTTAAAAGTAGGAAAAAGATGGGAAATTGGAGAATCGAACCTCTGATGAAATTGGCCGACTGTTTCCAGGGGGCCGAATGGGAGAAAGCGGTTACAGCTGCCGGTAGTAAAAACGAGTGGTTCACACCCGGTCAAATCGCTTCGGCTGTCGATGCGCTGCGCCACGAGATGCTCACACGTGAGAGCCTGACGGAATGGTTATCCGCCTATCGGTTTCCCGACCATTGGCACCCGGGCCGCATCGGGATCGTCATGGCTGGTAATCTGCCGTTGGTCGGATTCGCCGATCTGGCCGCTGTCGTCGCCACGGGGCACACTCCCGTAGTCAAACCTTCGTCGAAAGACAGGCCACTGATGCAATTCGTCGTCGAAAGGCTTCGAGACGAAGGGTGTACCATCGAATGGGTCGACCGCCTGCCCGAACAGGGGCTCGATGGAGCCATCGCCACCGGAGGCAATGCCGCCCACGACCATTTCGCCCGGGAACTTGCCGCCATCCCCACCTTGCTGCGCGGTGCCCGGCAAAGTGTCGCCGTACTGACCGGCAACGAGACGGACGAAGAACTGAAAGGACTGACCTGTGACCTGTTTCTCTACTGGGGCTTGGGTTGCCGCAGCATCGTCCGCCTCTTCGTTCCGACGGGCCACGACCTCGCCCCCCTGACCCGACATCTGGCCGCCCACCTCCCGTTTTCACCCGCCGAAGCCACACGCTACGCCCAGTGTTACCGCTACGCACGCGCCATGGCGGCCATGAGCGGTTGCCGGTGGCACGACGGCGAGAGTTTCATTCTGCGCCACGTTCCGATCGAGGAGGGCCCCGAGACGCCGAAAATCGCCGAAGTGCTGTGGTCGGAATACAGCGATCCGGCCCAGGTCGAGGAGTGGCTCACGACCCACGAGACAGAGCTGCAATGCGCCGGAGGTGCCATTCCGCCCACCTTTCCCCGCCGCGTGAAGCTAGGTCAGGCACAACGTCCCGGATGGCACGACTACGCCGACGGCATAGACACGGTCGATTTTCTGCTACGCATCGGACAACACTGACCCCTTCTCTACCCCACTGCCACGGGAATCAGCCAAACACCTCAGCGAACGATCCCCTCGTTCACCTTCAGCCGCCATACATACAGATCCGGCCGAAACAGGTATAAACACCGTTTCGGCCGGATCTGTATTTTTCAGACGGACCATTTGCCACAAACGGGACACAAGCCAAAAGTCTCGTACTTCGCCCCGCAGAGATAGCGGATCGTTTTTCGACTGCCCTGCGCGGGCGGCGTCCGCGTGCTCGCGGCGGAGCAATGAGTGGTCTTACCGCCAATATTGGTATTACCGACAAAACTGCTAATACCTCTAATAGCCGCAATACATACACTTTTGTCTTACAACTGTTCGAGGTAATACCACTCTGTCGGGGTGCCCGAAGGCACCGCCCGCCCGGCGTGAGGGCAGTTCCGTACTGTTTCTATCCCGAGAATAGGCGCGACTACTTCCAAAGATGCTGCAATCCCGCGAGCGTCACGTCGTGGAAATTATCCGCCAACCAGTCGTAACCGCCTCGCTGTTCGATCATCTCGCGCGTAAAGGTCGAAGCCAACGCGACCACTTTAGCCCCGGCTCGGTGAGCAGCCTCCATCCCGACGAAAGCGTCTTCAAAAACAACGCAATCGGCCGGAGACACCCCCAGTTTTTTGGCGGCGAGCAGATAGACCTCCGGATCGGGTTTGCTGTGCGAGATTTCGGAACCGCAGGCCACCGCATCGAAATAGCGGGCGATGCGGCACCTTTCCAGCACGAAATCGACATTGACCCGGGGCGCCGAGCTGCCCACGGCAATCCGTACACCCGCGCTGCGGAGCGTTTCGAGCAGATCGACCAGTCCGGAAGCCGGAGCCATCACCGGGTCGTACAGGTCGCGATAGATCTGTTCCTTCTCCTGCGAGAGGCGTTCCACCTCATCGGCCGGGATGTCGTCGCGTCCGAACACGAATTTCATAATCACCTCGTTGGTCGAGCCGAAATAGGGAAGCAGGCTCATCGGGTCGAAATTGGCGATGCCGTAACGTTTTGCAAATAGATCGAAGGCCTGTAAATGGGCGTCTCGGTTGTTGACGATCACGCCGTC
The DNA here is from genome assembly GCF_900104655.1 of Millionella massiliensis. Lineage (GTDB taxonomy): Bacteria > Bacteroidota > Bacteroidia > Bacteroidales > Rikenellaceae > Rikenella > Rikenella massiliensis. The sequence goes on from NZ_FNWD01000002.1 coordinate 976,632, forward strand.
CATATCGAAAAGGGCTGCCTGAAGCATGGTTCGAATGTTGGTAATGAAAAACTGCCTGCCGCATATCAATTACGAAAAGCAGTCGCAAAGATAACGTCTTTCACCGTAATCTCGACATCCGGTCAAAATCCGATTTACTCCGGCAATACGATGTCGTAGAGAAAAATCACCGGATTGTCGTTCTCCTCCAGCTCGTCGATCAACGCTTCGACCTCCGGGGGCAGAGGTTGCTCCATGCTGCCAGCCTTATCCAATATCTCCGCCGCGCTCATTTCGGTAACCAATGTATTCGTCCCCCTTCCGCTGAGCAGGTAACCGTCGCGGAAGAAGCTGCACAGGCCCTCCTGCTTCGGCGCTTCGATCCGATAGCTTTTTCCTGTTACTTTATTGTAAAAAACCGGATAGGGAGAATAAGGCGCCAGACCGAATGCGGCATAGCTATCGGTTTCGACGAAATTACCGTTAAAATAAGGCGTTTTGTTCATTAAGTCGGCATATTCCTGCACGGTAACATCATATCCCGGACGTTCCGCTCCTTCAATGTCGATGGCGTATACGGCTTGCAGAGCCGTCGGAGATACACGATAAACAGTATCAGTCAGCGAAGGGATATAATAGACCGTATCGCCGTATTTGCGGAGGCTCCCGACTGGATTAAGCGGCATTAGGCCGTTTTTGAAGAGGTATGGGAATAGTTGGGTTCCCTCGCTGCCGGTCGTGCCGGAGATAACCAACATGCCGGACTGTTCGCCTTCTCCGTTGAGATAGACGTTGCCAAAATTGGTGGTGGCGATGGTGTCCGGTGCCAGAAATTCAAAACCGCAACCCCGCCAGAAAATATCGCTGCTGTGGTCGAAGGTACCGTCCAACCGGTAATAGTGATAACGTGCGGCAGCATAGTCGGCGATAACCAAGCGATCACGATCGGGAGTCAGCGCAACGGCACTGAGTTCGGAGTATTCGCCGGGGCCTCTTCCATAGGCTCCGTAGGTGTAACGGTGGTTGCCGTCGAGGTCGAAACCGACGGCCCGCGGCGAAAACCGATTATCCGCTACGATCACCAGACTGTCGATAAAAAACGTTTGCACGGGCTGCCCTATCAGGCTCTGTTTTTCGGTCTCGAGTTTGACATACCGGACTTTGCTGACGATACTGTCGAGCGGAAGAGAAAGGGTATTTTTGTCGATCCGTACGGTACGCAGCCCGCTGGTACCGATCACCGTCTCCTGTTTGTGCGGAGCGCCGCAGGCAACGAGCAGACACGCTGCAAACAAGCTGAATAATCCTGTTCGATTCATTATCCTCAAGATATAAAAACTTTTTCCCGCTATGCGGGAAAAAGTCGAAAATTTATAACCTAATTGTTATCTACAGCAACTCAACATTCATGACCGGAGCCTGCACAAAACTTGTGGCCAGGGTTGAAATGATCAGGCACCCAGGCATTGCGATTTTCACCTGGCGGCGGCCAAAAAGGGTCTATGAACTCCAAATCTCCTAAAGAAGCCCCCATGGCTTCGAGATTGGCAAGGGTAAGATCGGAAATCTCCGTTTCGGACTGCGCCAGACGATACGCCGTAAATGCACCCGAACCCAATGACAGGATGGCAACAACCGTCATTAACCCAAGTTATTTTTTCTTCCTCTTAATCGAACGATTTTATGGTTTTGTTTTGCAATAATACAAAATATATCACACAAAAAAACACACCTAAAATACTCTCAACATCTGATTTGTTCCTGCCGGACTCCTACTCCCGGACGTAAATTCGTTTGATACGGGCCGACACCGAAGTCAGCACCTCGTAAGAGATCGTATCCAGCACCCGCGCCACCTCCTGCACCGTGGGCCGTTCGCCAAAGATCACCACCTCGTCGCCCTCCTGCGCTTCGGGCAGCGCCGTGATGTCGATCATGCAGGTATCCATACAGATATTGCCGAACGTGGGGCACAACACCCCGCGGATGCAGACCTGTCCGGCACCGCGACCCAGACCGCGGTCCATGCCGTCGGCATATCCGATCGGGATGGTCGCCGTGCGCATCGGCCCGGTGACCACTCCGCGGCGGTTGTAACCCACCGTATCGCCCCGGTCGAGCGTCTTGATCTGCACGATTTGCGTTTTGAGCGTCGCCGCCACCTGCAACTCCGGATTTTCGATGCCGTAAAGCCCCACGCCCAGACGCACCATGTCGAAATGGGCCTCCGGGAAGCGGGCGATGCCCGCACTGTTACAAATGTGGCGCAGAATCGAGGAGTCGCCCAGCGCCTCGATGATACGACCGCTCATCCGTTCGAAGAGGGCAATCTGCCCGCGGGTGAAGTCATCCTCGGCAGGATCTTCCGAAGCCGCCAGGTGCGAGAAGATCGACCGTACCTTCACGGCCGCTTCCGCCTTCAGCTCTTCGCACAGGGTTTCGATCTCGTCGGGCATGAAACCGAGGCGGTGCATCCCCGTATCCATTTTCAGGTGGATCGGCGCACCGGTAATCCCCCGGCTGCGCATCTCGGCGGCGTAGTTCCGCAGCGACGTGAATGAATAGATTTCGGGTTCGAGGTCATAGTCGGCCATCACCGCGAAGCTGCCCGGGTCGGAGTTGAGCACCACGATCGGCAGGTGGATGCCCGCCTCACGCAGCGCGATACCCTCGTCGGCAAAAGCGACGGCCAGATAGTCGACCCCTTCGTGCTGCAGCATGGCAGCGACTTCGCCCGAACCGGTACCATAGGAGTGGGCCTTGACCATCACCATCACCCGCGTTTCGGGACGGAGCATGGCGCGGAAATGGGCCAGGTTGGCCGCCATCGCGCCGAGGTTGACCTCCAGCGTCGTGGTGTGGGTCCGTTTTTCAAACATCCGGCTGATGCGCTCGAAACCGAACATGCGACTCCCCTTGACCAGAATCGCCTGACCGGCATAACGTTCCTTGTCGGTATGGCGCAGGAATTCGTCCGTCGTCGCATAGAAACGGGCGTGGTCGGGGCCGAGCAGCGCAACGAAGTGGTGAGCAGCCGAGGTAATCTCGGGTCCGATGCCGGCCAGATCGGCCACACCGTGCTCCTGCACCAGTGCGGCCACCTGACGATAGAGTTCGTCGGTTTTCAACCCGGCCTGAAGAATATCGGAAAGGATCAACGCCTTGGGCCGTTCGCCGGCATTCTGATCGAGATAGTCGAGCGCAATGCCGAGCGCCGTAAGGTCGCTGTTATAAGCGTCGTTGATGACCGTACTGCCGAGGATCCCTTCGCGCTGTTCGAGCCGCATGGCCACGGGTTGCAGTACCGAGAAAGGCTTGGGCGTGATACCCAGCAATTTGTACAGTTGTGCAACGTGCACCGCGTTCTCGCGCGAGGCATAGTCCGAGAAGTGCGACGCCGTGTCAATCACCTCGTCGGCCCGCCAGCCGTGCAGCCGTTCGGACGACTTGCCGAACCGTTTGCCGACATGTTTGGCGATCAGCGGGCTGTCGGCATGATAGATGATTGACTCGGCACGTTGGAAGAGTTTGAGTTTTTCGTCAAGTTTCTGCTCGTCGGAGTTGAAGTTTTCGCTGTGGGCCGATCCGAGGTTGGTCAGGATGCCGATCTGCGGACGGATCATCGCTTCGAGGCGTTCCATTTCGCCGGGACGCGAAATGCCGGCCTCGATCACCACCAGTTGCTCGTCGCCGCGGATCATCAACAGCGACAGGGCCACGCCGAGTTGCGAATTGTAACTGCGCGGACTGCGGAAGAGGCGGCCCGCACCTTCGGGCCAAAGCTGGGCGATCCACTCTTTAACGACCGTTTTGCCGTTGCTGCCGGTCACAGCGACCACCGTACCGTTGTACTGGTTCCGATGATAGGCGGCCAGCGCCTGCAGTGCGGTGAGCGGATCGGGCACGGTCACAAACGAAGCGCCGGGCAGCGTCTCGGCCGCATGAAGCGGCACACTTCCCACCAGGAAACTGCGGACACCGCGCCCGTACAGATCGGGGATATAGTGGTGTCCGTCGTGGCTGGGACCGGCCAGGGCGACGAACAGTGTTTCGTCGGGCCGTGCGATATGGTTCCGACTGTCCGTGGCAATGGCCGTCATCCGCCGGTCGTCGCCATGAAGGGTGCCGCCCGTGATGGCGGCTATCTGGGATAAGGTATAATCCATCGTAGGGTCTCTTTTTTCAGTTACGCAAAGGTAACGGTTTCCGTGGCAGATTGGAACCTGTTTTTTATTGTACCCGACGCTCGAAATTCCACGCCGGGATCGTCGGTCGCTGACCGGACAATCGAGCCACTAAGGGTTCACACCACTACGGGCCACATGCCCGACACGCCGTTCAACGGGCCGCTGCCGAAGCAACGGATTACACGACTGACAGCCACCTCTGCCAGTCACCTGACAATTTGAGGATTTCGCCTGCCATCCGGTCGAATTGTACGATTTTTGCTCTCTGTTCGTCGGCAGCGCGTCGCCCCGGAGACACAAAAAACGTGACATCCGGCACTGACACGCCGCCCTGCGAGAGCCCATCTCGCACCGTACACAGAGTTTCACATCAATTCATACACACCATGTTAAGCACCAAAATGCAGGAAGCGCTGAATGCGCATATCAACGCCGAGTTGTGGTCGGCCTACCTCTACCTTTCGATGTCACTCGATGCCTCGGCCAAAGGATACAAAGGGATGGCCAACTGGTTTGCCATCCAGTTCAAGGAGGAACAGGACCACGCCCAACTGTTCATCGACTACGTACAGGCTCGCGGCGGCAAGGTTACGCTGAGTCCGATTGCTGCCGTTCCGACCGAATGGGAGTCTCCGCTGGCCATGTTCCGCGACACGCTGGCCCACGAACAGAAGGTAACGGCGCTGATCGACGGTCTGTGCCGCACGGCCGACGACGAAAAGGATTACGCCACGGCCAACAAACTGGTATGGTTCGTGAACGAGCAGGTCGAGGAGGAAGAGAACGTACGCGACATTCTGGATCAGCTCAAGATGGTCGAAGACAGCAAGATGGGTCTCTACATGATCGACAAGGAGCTGGGCGCACGGGTCTACACGGCTCCGGCTGCACAGTAGGTCGTTGGCAAGAGCGATAGTATCACAGAGCGCAGGCCGATGTCTGCGCTCTGTTTTTTTCGCTAAAGGGCAGGAATGTGCCTGCCGGGGAGACTGGAACTGAAGACCGCCGGAAGAGACACGTGGTGTAAGCCATCCGGGGAGGCTGAACAGAAAGATACGTTTTTTCTGTTCAGCCTCCCCGGAATATTGGGAAAGCGCTGAAGACGATTGGGGTATATTTTTTAGATTTTCCGCTCGTCGGGACGGGTGATCCCGCCCCTTGGCGCGGGCCGCTCCCCGAACAATGACTCTATTTTACGCCGATTTTTTATTACGCAAAGTGTCCGACCGACTACATGAATAATTGCAATAGGGATACACAAGTCTATTTCCCGATTGACGGAACAAGTGATCCTCATCCCTCACGCGGGCCGCTCCCCGAGCAGTGACTGCCTGCTGCGCAACAACAAAAAAGCGCAGGAAGTCCCCCTCGGGTCCTGTCTGCGCTTAAAAATGTAGATCGGATCGCTAGTTCACAACGGAACCACGTCCCGATGCTGCAGCTTCACCATTATCTTCCAGTTCCATCTCGCGTTGCAGTGCGACCATCTTAATGGCCGTAGCAGCAGCCTCGTCGCCTTTGTTGCCGAGTTTTCCACCGGCACGGTCCAATGCCTGCTGCTGGTCGTTGGTGGTCAGCACGCCGAACGCAATGGGCATGTTCCAACTCAACTGCATCTGCTGCACACCCTGGGTCACCCCCTGGCACACAAAATCGAAGTGCCGGGTATCGCCCTGGATAACGCAACCGAGCACGATCACGGCATCGACATTGGTATATTCGGCGAAATACTGAGCGCCCATGGCGAGTTCAAAGGTCCCGGGGACCCATTTGACGCTGATTTTTTCCTCCGGACAACCGGCGGCACGCAGCGTAGCGATCGCACCGTCGAGCAGTGCGCTGGTGATCGCGTGGTTCCACTCCGCCACGACGATCCCGAACGACATTTCGGCTGCCGAAGGCACCGGACGGTCGAAAACGGAGAGATTTTTCAGATTAGAAGCCATTGAATATGCTGTATTAAAAGTTTTTCGTATGAAAACCGCGCTGTAAGGTCTTACCCCTAGCCGTTCCCCGGCAACATCTTCACTCCCGGGAACACCCCCATTTGCTGTTGCTCCCCCACACTAGGCGGGAAACCAACCAGACATCGGAGGAACAAACGTTTTAACCCCTTCCACCCGACAGTTCCGCCCATCAACATATGCGCTGCACCGACACCTGAGCCACTTTTCCTTTCACTTCCTCACTATTTGTCACTCACCCCACTGCCTCCCCACTTTCCTAGACCCCAGCCTTGCGGCAATCGGACCTAGTCGGTAGGAACAAAAATACGGCCCCAGTCGTTTCCAACCTTCGGGGCCGTATAGGGTATCCTTACAACCGGGGACACACGGTCACCTCCCGGCACTCCCCGCATTGCCCGGGGCCGGACGGGATTAGAGTTGCTGCTGCACGCGAGCGATGAATTTATCGATATCGCGAGCCTGAATGCTTCTGGGATAGTTGTTGCGCACGGTCTGGTACTGTTCGAGCGCTTTGGCAAGGTTGCCCAGTTTTTCGTTGATAAGGGCGGCCTTTTTGAGGTAAACCGGCGTGGTAGCGATGTTGTCGCTGTTGGCGGCAGCACGTTCGTAATATTTCACGCCCTCTTCGGGTTGACCGAGTTCGACGTATGCATCGCCAGTCAGACCGATATTCTGAGTAGCGATCAGTTCACCGGCAGCGTTGTCTTTCGTAGCGTCATAGGCTTTGAAAGCGTCGATGGCTTCCTGGAACTGGCCCATATAGAGGTAGCAGAGGCCTGCATAGTGGTTGGCGATGTTACCCTGCGGCGTGTTGCCGTATTCGTCGGCGATGGTCAGGAATCCGTCGAACGAGGCGTTGCCGTTGAGTGCCAGGGCGAACGAGTCGCGTTCGAACTGGTTTTGTGCTGCGAACATGGCAGCCGACGCTTTGTCTGCACGCGGAGCGAGGTAGAGGTATTTATACGAGAAGTAACCGCCCACGAGGACGACGATCGCGCCCAGTACGATGAGCATTGCTTTTCCGTTGCGTTCGATAAAGAGTTCAAAACGGCCCAGGCCCTGTTCGATAACCTGTTCAGGGTCTTGCGTTTGGCGGTTTTTATTGGTTTCTGCCATGGTTAAAAAAATCAGTTTTTAGAAAATCCGATGGCAAAAGTAATGGTTTTTTACCGAAGTTAGAAAAAACCGGACCGGAATTTTTTACCTTCCGACATCGTTCGGGCGGGTTGCCACGCTGCGCTGCGGGAGTCGGGGTGCGAAAGAGCCCGAAAAAAGGAGTATCTTTGTCCTCAAACCATTGGTGAAAGGCACGCAGGATGTATCTGGAACGGATTTCGATACTGAATTTTAAGAATATCGCAGAGGCCGAGCTGGCCTTTTCGGCCAACGTGAACTGTCTGGTGGGCGACAACGGCACGGGCAAGACCAACCTGATCGACGCAGTGTGGTACCTGTCAATGAGCAAGAGTTCGACCGGGCTGACCGACGGCCAGTCGATCCGTCACGGCGAAGACTTTTTCATGCTCGACGGTCGTTATTCGCTGCGCGAGGGCGAGCAGCGCGAAGCGGTAGTTTGCAGTTTCCGGCGCGGCAGCGGGAAGGTCATCAAGCGCAACGGCAAGGAGTACGACCGCATCACCGAGCACATCGGCCTGCTGCCGATCGTGATGGTTTCGCCGGGCGACACGGCGCTGATCCACGAATCGGGCGACGAGCGTCGCCGGTTCCTCAACTCCTTTCTGTCGCAGACCGACCGCGAATACCTGACCGCCATCATGAAATACAACCACCTGCTGCAAGAGCGCAACCGACTGTTGAAAAGCGGCATCGGGGGCGGCTTCGGCGAAGTGCTCGAAGTGCTGGACATGCAGCTGGCCGAGAACGGCACGCTGGTTCACCGCAAGCGGGCCGAGATGATCGAACGCCTGGCCCCGAAGGTGGCCGAGTACTACGCCCTGCTCTCGTCGGACCGCGAAGCGGTGGAGGTCTCCTACAAGTCCGAACTGACGGAACGGCCGTTCGAAGAGCTGCTGGCCGCCTCGATGGAGCGCGACCGGATCTGCGGATTCACCAACTGCGGCGTCCACCGCGACGACATGCGGCTCGAGATACTCGGCTTCCCGATCCGCAAATACGGCTCGCAGGGACAGCAAAAGTCGATGTTGCTGGCTCTGAAGCTGGCCCAGTTCGACCTGATCCGGGAGCTGCGCGGCGTCAAACCGATCCTGCTGCTGGATGACGTTTTCGATAAGCTCGACATGGAGCGCGTAGAACAGTTGATCGGCATGGTCTCGTCGGACCGCTTCGGTCAGATTTTCATCACCGACTGCAACAAAGTCCGTCTGGAGGGAATCCTCGCCAAGATGACCGAAAACTACAAACTCTTCAGCGTCAGCGCCGGCACATTTCAAGAGATTTAGCCCTGCCGGCCTCTGCCCCGCCCCATTGCTTCCCCTCCCGACTCAGCACATAACGGAAGTTCCCCGAAGCCGACACGCCCCGGTTCCGTTCTCCTTGTGTTGTTAGACCACCTCGGCGATTTCGGCCTCTTCGACTATTTTCGACGATTTCGGCTGCTCCGACGACTTGGGCACACCACCCCACTCCTTCACTTCAGATTATTTCCGCAGGAGGAGCCGCCCTTTGAACCGCAGCAGAGCACCCTTCGCCAGGTCTTTCATCAGTTTGACGAAAGCCCGCATCCCCCGCGAACAGAAATACATCGCCCCGCCGCAGACCACGGCATAGAGCGTCGGCACCACCAGTGCACTGACCAGCCATCCGCCCCAACTCTTCGTAGAGGGGAGCCAGCCGAGGCTCACGACCCAACCTACCAGCAGCCACGAGGCCGCGATAATGGCCATATATTTCAGAATGGTGATCCAGTATTCGAGCGACGACGTGCGGAACCCGCGACGGTAGAGGAAGATCGGCCGCCACAGGATCACGATCAACCCGGTGCTGACCAGCGTCCCGGCAATGACCCCGGCCACTCCGTAATGTACGCAGGCCCAAATCGAGATAACCACGTTCAGCCCCGCTTCGGTCCAGGCAGCCCACACATCGTGGTAGAGCCCGTAGGCGTTCAGGAAATACTGGACCGTCTGCCGCACGATCCCGATGAAGAGCGTCCCGACCAGCATCAGCACCACCGGCCGAGAGAAGATTTCGTACCGCTCGGCCGGCAGCCACAGCACGATAAAGGGGTCGATCAGTTCATAGAAAGCGAAGGCCAGAATGCCGGCCATCCAAAAGTACATGGCATTGAACTGCCAGAAAACCAGCCGTATTTTTTTCGAGTCGCCCTCGGCCACCAGGTTGCCGACCCCGGCATAGCTGTTTTGGAGGGTGCCGGTGATGAAGGTCGTGACGCGGTTGATGATCGTCGAATAGTTGGTATAGAAGGTGACCATCGAGAGCGAGAGCAGCTGCGAGATGATGAGTTTGTCGGACTGCACCAGCAGAAAACCGGCGATGCGGTGGGCAAAGATACGCCGCACCCCGGCAAACACCTCGCGATACTGTTTCACCAGCCCCCGTCCGCGCACGGCCGACGACCGCAGCCAGGGGTAGATGCGCCGCACCACTGCCTCGAGCCACACGGCGAACACCACGCCGAAGAGCACCTCCAGCGCCAGCCACGTCAGGTAGCCCGCTCCGGCCCACTTGAGCAGGGCCATCTGCAGCAACACCTTCAGAATCAGGCAGAGGTTGAGCACCTTGGTAACGGCATACCCCTTTTGGTCGGCCATCAGCAAGTTCTGCTTGTAGTTGACCAGGTAGCTCAGCAGCGTCGTGGTGAGGAAGGTAAAGTAAGCCGCATAGATCAGCCCCGGGTCGAGTCCGCCGGCAATGTCCTTGGCAAAGATCCACGGAATGAAGGCCGCAAAGATCAGCCCGAGCACCCCGATCAGGATGCCGACCAGCCGGAAGAGCCACCCCAGCAGCGACACCAGTTCCGTCACCTGTTCGCGGTCGCCGCGGAAGAGCGGCGCGTAGAGCACGTTGGCGATGGCCACGGAGATACCCATTTCGGCCAGGTTCAGGAAGCCGATATAGCCCATGACCGTTTCGGAGAGGCCGACCAACTCGTTTCCCAGGGTTTCGAGAAAGACGCGCCGCGAAAAGAAATTCAGCAGCAGCACCAGCATGTAGAATACCAGTGAAACCTTGACGTTCTTGACGCTGTATGAGATTCTCGACATGATTCGTTTTCTGCTCTGACTGGAGTTTCGTTTCCGCCCCCTCCGATTGCACGCTATTCGCCGCACGGACAGGCGCCCCGTGCACGTTTACCCGATTTCGTTAAAACCGCCGAAGCAGCGCGAAACCCGCGCTCGTCCAGCCGTATAAATATAGAGCCTGCACTCCATTCCCGACCAACCAGTACCACCGCGGGCCCGCAACGTCCTTTTCCAAACCCAATTTCCGAAACGCCTCGCCCGGGCACCCTTCTCCGGCCACCGCTCATCCCTCCGTACCTTTACCTCCTCAACCTCTTCCGAAAAACACCCCACGCATCCGCACCTTTACCCCCTCAACCTCTGCCGGAAAACACCCCGCGACCCCGCACACTGCCAAGACCTTACGACCGACGCCGCGCCTGCCACACCTGCGCATTCACCTCAGCCCACTCGCGATAGCGGTCGCGTTTGGCGGCATTGCCGGTCATCCGCCCCAGCCACTCGTGAATCCGGTAGCCCAGCTGGGTCAGACGATAGACCCAACCGCTGTAAGCCGCACCGCGCGTCTTGTCGTAATAGAGGTATTTGGCCTGCTGCATCCGTTCGAACTTCTGCCGCGAGACGGTGCACGACTGGCCGCCCAGGTGCACGATCCGCGCGTCGGGTACCGACCACACCTCGTATCCGGCACGGGTCAGCCGCACGCATATCTCGACATCCTCGTAATACATGAAAAAATCGGGATCGAACGGCTGCCGTCCGCCCAGCGCCTCGCGCCGCACCATCAGGTCGGCTCCCGAGATATACCCCACCCGAATCGGCTCCATACCGTAGTTGAACCAGGTTTCGGGCGGCCACACACGCCGTTTGACAGCGTTGGGCATCAGCCGGAGCAGTTCCCAGTCCAGTCCGTGGACCGGCGAGAAGGATTGGGCGGGGGTCACCCTGTCGGCCGCGTAGAGGTTGCCCCCGGCCGCCGCAGCGCGGGGCGTGGCATCCAAAAAGTCGGCCAGCCGACCGACCGCGTCGTTCAACAGCAGGGTATCGGAATTCAGAAAGAAGAGATACTTCACCTCGCCGCACTCGGCCACGATCCGCTCGACCCCCAGGTTATTGGCCCGGCCGAACCCGAGATTTTCGCCGGCCTCGATGCAGAGAACCGCCGGGAACTCCTCGCGGACCATCCGCACCGAGTCGTCGCTCGAAGCGTTGTCGACGACCACGACGCGAAACTCGTCGGCCGCCATCCGGGTTTTCCGGAACAGCGACGTCAGACAATCCCGCAACAAGGCGCAGGTATTGTAGCTGACGATAACCACAGCGACGCGAATCATGCCTCTTTCCTCCGTTTTTTCATGCCCAGAAAGACACCGTAGGCCCAGAGCAGCAACCACAGATAGGCACGCGCCCAGAGCAGGTTCAGCCGCAGGGCACGGGCCACGAGCCGGCTGAGCGGTTGCAGCGCCCCATAGTCGATCTCCATGTGCTGGACGCCGGTTTCCCAGAGCGCCTCGGTCCACTCGCGCCGGTAGGCCTTGCCGAACGACCCGAGGTAGAGGTTTTTCAGCCCGTAGACGGCGTTGATCACGGCCTGATGCTCGATATTGATGTCCCGCGGAGCCTCGCTCAGGTACTTCACGATGTAGAGCAGCGAGTCGAGTTTGAGGCACGTCATGGCGCTGCGCATGGTCGACCCCTCACGCAGGTTGTGGCGATAGGTTACCGGGCCAAGCGTGGCGATCCGTTCGACCACTTCGTAGGCCTGCATACACCACAGCGCGTCTTCGTAGATCAAACCGGCGCGGAACTCCAGTTTGTTCTCCTGAATGAAGTCCAGCCGGATCAGTTTGTTGGTCGTATTGGAGAAGTTGAGCCGGCCGAAATGACGCACGATCTCGGCATGGTTCTCATAAACGGGCTGTTCGGGGTGGTAATAGAGGGTCTCTTCCTTCACCGTGCCGGTCGGTGTCACCCGCCGGTAGTTTCCCTGCACCCAGTCCGGGAAGTCGGTTTCGACGGCCACGGAAGCCATTGCCGCCAGCGCCCTCGGTTCGAGACGGTCGTCTCCGTCCAGGTAGAAGATGTAGTCACCGGAAGCCACGGCCGTCCCGGTATTGCGGGCAGCGGCCTGACCCCGGTTATGGATGTGACGGAGAATGTGGAACTCGACACCGTGCTCACGGGCCTCGCCGGCCATCGCCTCGACACGGACCATCGACCCGTCGGTTCCGCAGTCGTCCACCACGATACACTCCAGTTCACTGTCCGGAAACGCTTCGCACTGCGCGAAGACGGACCGCAGACACCCTTCGATCCAGGGCTCCACGTTGTAAACCGGAATGACAACACTAATTTTCATATTTCGTTTTTACTGACTGTTCGATCCCTCAACGGACCACGATATTGCGCACCACCTGTGCACGGATGCGTGCGTTGAGCTGTGCCACGAGCCACCGGCGTCGCATGAACACCTCGGCCCGCACGGCCGCCGACGAAAAGCTGACGTAGAGCACACCGGCCCGGATATATACATCCTCGGTACAGCGCGCCACGTAGTCGCCGACCACCTCGGCCCACAACTCCACGGCCCGTCCCTCCATCGAGGCAGGTCCCATGGCCCGGTCGCGAAGGTACTCCTCGAGCAGGTCGCCAACACGCATTGGTTCCGTTCGTCGCATATTCGTTGTTATTCAGGATTCTCGCCCCTCACGGAAACGAATCCCAACATCCATTCATCCTATTTTCTCCGCCTCGATTCCCCCACATGAATTTCCGCACATGGCCGGGCGGGCCTCGCCTTCGCTGTAGTCCCGTTCGAGCCGCAACACCTCGGGCCGCAACTCTCCACTGCCCCCGTTCGGGCCGCAACACCACAAGCCGTCCCTCCATCGCCCCGTCGCGAATCCCGAGCGGCTTGTATCCTGACTTTCTCCCCCGGGGAGGAGAAAAAACGTTATCCGCCCTCTCCACCAGCTCCTTTTCGTTCCACAGAGCCACTCGCTGAACCGCCGGTCTTCCGACCGACCGGGCCGAACCCATACAACACGAAAAGTCCGCCATGCCGGTCGTCCGACGGACGGGGCATTCAACGGACAACGACTCGCCCCGCCGGCTCTGCTAAGCCTTGTCTTTATAGAGGTCGAGTTCGCCCCGCTCGGCCGCCCGGTGAATCGCAGCCAGCCGTGCCACAACCGGCGAAACGACCTCCAGCACGTCGCGGATGTAGCGTTCGGCCGCCTCGGTGGTTTTGGTTTTCTGCTCACCGGCCGTCGCACCCTGCAAACGGTACAACATGGCCAGATACAGCGCCCGGAAGCAAGCCTCCATATCGCTGATCTCGTCAGCCGCCATGCTGCTGTCTCGGGCAATGGCCATCTTGAGCCGGGGCAACTCCGGCGCCAGCGCTTCGAACACCTTGACGTAGCCCTGCTCACGCCCCACAGGGGCCTGCAGCAGATGCAGGTGCAGGTCGTTCAGATCGGCGATCAGGTGCAGCGTATGCTCCAGGTGGCCGGCCTTCTCCTTGCCCTCGGTCCGCAACAGGTTGACCATATCCATGTACCAGAAAAAGAGCGACTGACGCTGCTCGTCGTCCAGTTCCCGGTGCGGCTCCACCAGGGTCGAATAGATCTTCTCGGGCGAAAACTCCAGCGCCCGCAACATATCCTCCAGTTGCCAGAGATAGAGAATGTACTCTGCTATATTTTCGCGTCTCTTTTTTTTCGCTGTCAACATATTCTGTAAAGTTATGATTATTTCCGGAACGCCACCAAGCCCCGTCGGAAAAATCCGTTTATACGTCCACCGCGGCTGCCGACCGTTCCGAGCTCAGGAAACGCCCCCCGGTTACTGCAATTTCGACACCGGTTTGCACGGGCGGTATGCCGGGCGCCTCAACAGTTTGTCGAGCAGCATGCCCCACACAAAACCGACGTGAGCCACACCGGTGCGCCACAAGCCGTAATGGTGCCGCATGATCCGCCACCGTTCGCGCAGGCTGGCCCGGCGTCGGCGCGTCGAGACGCCGCCCGTCGTGAAACAACTCAGGATCAGCCCCGTGTCAACGATCCGTTCGGCCCGTTTCAGGCATTCGATCACCCAATCGATGTCAGCCGCCAGCCGGTACCGTTCCGTATCATAAAGCGGCGCGATCGACCGCCGCACGATAAAGGACTGGTGGCACACCACCATTCCCCGCTCCAGCGACCGCCAGGTCAGTCCCCCCTTCGGAAGCCGCTTCTTGCGCAGCCCGAGCACCTCGCCTTCGGGACTCACCACCAGCGTTTCGCCGTAATAGATGTCGGCCGGCCCGACGCTGGCCACCGGAGAGTCCGCCCCGAAAATACGGGTCAGCACATCGGTCCGGAACACCGTGTCACCGGCATTCACGAACCACAGATAGTCGCCCGTTGCGGCACGGATTCCCTTGTTCATCGCGTCGTAAAGCCCGCTGTCGGGTTCGCTCACGCCATACGAAATCAACTCCGCATAACGTTTCATAACCTGCGGCGTCGAATCGGTCGAAGCTCCGTCGATCACCAGCACCTCCAACTCCGCAGCCGAACGATCCAGCGCCGCAAGATTCGCCAGCGTCCGTTCGAGCTCCGCCGCTGCATTCCAAACTACCGTGATGACCGAAACTTTAACCATAACGTAAACGGGATAAATCGGTGCAAAATTACTATATTTGGCGCGACTTCGCGCCATTTGCGCAAAACAACCTCCACGAACCGTCATGAGCAACTACAAAACCTCCATACGCATCAGTCTGTTTATCGTCACCGCCCTGCTGATCGGCGCCGCCCTGGGCATCATGCTCGAACGCGCCGCCCTGCGCGACACCTACACCGAAGTCCGCCGCGGCGACAAACTGAGTTGGGCACTGAGCGAAATCGAAGAACGCTACGTCGATCCCATCACCCGTGACTCGCTGGCCGAACTGACCCTGCCGCTGCTGCTGCAGGAACTCGACCCCCACTCGGTCTACATTCCCGCCAGCGACTTCGCCGCTACGAACGAACCCCTAACCGGATCGTTCGACGGAATCGGCGTGATGTTCAACATGCTGACCGACACCGTGCAGATCACTAACGTCATCTCGGGCGGCCCGAGTGACGCGGCTGGTATCGTGGCCGGCGACCGGATCATCACCGTCAACGACAGCCTGATCGCCGGCGTGAAGATGGATCAGGACAAAGTGGTCAGCATGCTGCGCGGCGAACGCGGCTCGAGCGTCAAACTCGGCATCCTGCGTGCCCCGTCGAAAGAGTTGCTGCCCATTACCGTCGTCCGCGGAGCCATCCCCCTGAAGAGCCTCGAAGCCGCATTCCTCGTGCCGGGCCATCGCGACATCGGCTACATCCGCTTCGGCCGTTTCGCCGCCTCCACCTATAACGAAGTGCTGGCCGCCTTGATCCGGTTGCGCGAACAGGGAGCCCGTAAAATGATCCTCGACCTGCGCGGCAACGGCGGCGGCTACCTCGACCAGGCCATTTTCATCGCCAACGAATTTCTGCCCAAAGGACGTAAGATCGTCTATACCGAAGGCAACGCATCGCCGCGCGTTGACCAGAACGCCGACGGACGCGGACGCTTCCAGGACGTCGATCTGGCCATCGTGATCGACGAGAACTCGGCCTCTGCTTCTGAAATCGTCGCCGGAGCCATCCAGGACAACGACCGCGGCGTGATCGTCGGTCGTCGTTCCTTCGGCAAAGGACTCGTTCAGGAACAGATACCCTACCCGCTCGACGGCTCGGCCATGCGACTGACCATCGCCCGCTACTATACGCCCGTAGGACGCTCGATCCAGAAACCCTATACGCCGGGCGAAGAGGAGGAGTACGAAACCGAGCTGCTGCGCCGCGAAGCCCATTCCGAACTCTTCACCGCCGACAGTATCCACATGGCCGACTCACTGAAATTCGTCACCCCCGGCGGTAAGATTGTCTACGGCGGCGGTGGGATCATGCCGGACGTCTTTGTGCCGGTCGACACCACCGGGCTGACCCCCTACTTCATGAAACTCTTTCAGAAAAACCTGATCTTCCGCTACGCCAGCCAGACTACCGACCGCTACCGCAGCCAGATTAACGCTATCAAGAGTCTCGACGAGCTCGACCGTTTCTTTGCCGACAAAAACCTTTTCTACGACTTTGTGGCCTATGCCGAGCGTCAGGGCGTCCGCCCCACCGAATCGGAAATGAGCCTGTCGCGCCCGCTCATCACGGCCCAAATCAAAGGATACATCGGACGCAACACCTCGCTCGACGAAACGGCATTCTACTACTACATGCTTCCGGAAGACAAGACCCTGCTCCAGACTATCGAAAGCCTCAGCAAGGCCCAGTAACGGAATGCAGAGTCCGGGGGGGGAGGAAACTGAGAGAGGAACCGAGAGAGACTGAAAGAGAGTAATAATGACCGAGAGGGCGACCGGGACGACTCTTTATTAGGAGGTTAGGACAACGGTTTTTCACAGTCTGACTAGAAATACCCTCTCACGGCCGATCCCTGTTGAGCGTAGGCTTTTCCCATCGCGCCACTTATGGTTTCCGGTATCACTCTGTTTATCAAACAGACACGAACCACCGCACTTCACGCTTTTTAATCTGAAATCCATACGCCGGGCGCCTGTTCGTTTGGAGAATAGGCGCCACTTGTATAATATCGTAAATACCCTTTTTTTACCACAGCATCTCACTCTTTTCGGATCACATTTTATTGTTGTTCTAGTCCAACTCCTCACATGCAAGCAGGCAAAGTTACAGTCTGCCTGCAACAGACGGATTTCCTAATACAGTATTTGGAAGAAGCATACGACCGGCAGCCATGCCGGACGGGTGGAGTATCTCCTAGCCATGATCGAGACCCTGACCGCGCCGGACGAAGTGTGGCTCAATACGAAACGGGGGAAAGCGTCTACGATAATTATACCTTGATTCGCTATTATCGAGATTCGGTTGTTGTCGTATGCTGTAAAATTGCAGGTGGGAAAGTAAATGAAGTCCGGACCTGGTTCCCTTTGATGGCAAAAAAAGCGTACAGGCGAACCACAGGAGGGAATTGTTAATCTATAACAAAAAGACCTCGGAATAACCGAGGTCTTTGCGAGCTGACTTGGTTTGCGCTGTTATCGTGTCAGACTTTAGTCGGTCCCCATCGCTCGCTGGGTGCTGGCCGATTCGATTAACCGCAAACGTTCGCTTATTGCAAATATACAAAACCTCAAGAAACATCACTAAAGTTACTTGGAGTACAACAAAAAAGCCTCCGAATAAATCGGAGGCTTAGATGAGTTCATAATCCCCTACGCTGGTTCACCAGCCGTCTCAGGCACCCATCACTCACAAGGGTACGTAAGCACTTACACCCGCAGGGAAATCACTTACTGCAAATATACGAAACTTCGGGATAAGATCACCGACAAGATACTAATATACAATAAATAAAGCCTCCGAATAGATCGGAGGCTTTATGCGAGCTGACTAAACCTGCGCTGGTGATCCAGACTTCTCAGTCCCCATCGCTCGCTGGGTGTTGGCCGGTCATTAACCCACAGGTTTTCGCTTACTGTAAATATACGTAAATTCGATACAAAATGGGAGACTTTGAAACCTTACGTCGAAAAATAGCCGTCGCCTCAGAGCGAGTGCAGCTGAACGACACCCGGATCATCGCCGAAACGGCGACCGAATATTACAAGCAGTGATTCACGACCAAATATCCATTATTTCACACCCCATATGCTTACACGGGGCTGCATCCATAAAGAACGAGTACACCTATTACCTTCATAGAAATTTATCCCTGTAAAAAATTGGGGTCTGCCCTCATCAAAGGACAGACCCCGTCAAAAAGTTGTTTGTTTATCTTATCTAAATTAAATAGCCGTGCTGATGAAGAAGACGGCAGCCACACCGAGGATGGCATAGAGTTCCGGGAATGCCAGCAGGATCAGTGAGTTACCGAACACGTCATGACCGTTACCGATTGCCGTGATGGCGTTGGCAGCCACCTGGCCCTGACGATACGAGCTCCAGAGGCTCACCAGTCCCAGCGCCAGACCGCCACCGAAGATAGCGGCTGCCTGTGCCATGGTGATTTCGGGAACGAGGAAGCCCTTGAGCAGGAAGTAGCCCAGGAAGCCGTACAGACCCTGAGTCGAAGGCATGGCGCAAAGAATCATGTAGCTACCGAAAGCCCCTTTGTTCTTTTTCATGGCTCCCACTGCGGCGTTACCGCTGATGGTCGTGCCGTAGCAACTTCCGATACCCGAGAAGACCAGCATGATCGCGATCCCGAGATAAGCAAGCAAGATTGGTTCCATAATTGTTTTCTGTTTTTTGGGTTTTTATTTGTTTGTTTAATTTTTCATTTCGTGCAACGGGTCGGGAGTGGTTCGATTCCAGGAGTCGGAATAACGCCGACTCACCCGGAACCTGCCTCCCCGCACTCCCCCGGTGCGTTACTTTTCGGCGTGTTTGAAGGGGGTGAATTTACGCCCACCGCCTTCGAAGCCGGCATTCTTGTAGAACTCCACGAAGGTCAGACGCACCGGATGGACAAAGGCGCCCAGCGCACTGATAAAGATATTCAGTCCGTGACCGATCAACAGGATCACGGCCATGAAGATCCAGCTCAGTACGGGGATATTGCCGCTCAGACCGACTGAAAGCGCGTTGAACACCTGCCCGATGATCGCACCGCAGAGGCCGATGGCGAACAGCCGGACGTAAGAGACGAGGTCGCCGACCACGCCGGTTGCCATTTCGTAGCAGCTGTACAGACCGGCCCCGACGTTGATAAACGGGTTTTTGTGGGGCGAGTTGAAGAAGAAGATCAGCACTCCGGCGATGGCGAGCAGCACGTAGAAAAGGATGCTCGTTCCGGGTATTACGCCGAGCAGCACCAGAATACCGCTGATCATCAGGATGACCCACCCAAGCGTCGAAAGCCCGTAGAGGAAGCTGCCATTCTGTTTGGTACGGTTGAAGATGCGGACGATCTGGCCGAAGAGGATCTGGGCGGCACCCAGTCCGACAGCCACGTTGAACATGTTGTCGTTCGACACAAAATACTGTTTGAACTCAACGAGCGCAGGCATCTTGGCCAGTTCGAGACCGAAAAGGTTTCCGGTGAGCAGGCCGAAGAAGACGGCCGCAATGTTCAAGAACAGGGCCAGCCAGGCGAAGTCGCGGAACTTGACCGGGATCTTGCGCCACAGCAGTACGATCGCCAGGATGAAGAGCAGCCCGTAACCGGCATCGCCGAAACACATCCCGAAGAAGAGCATGAAAAAAGGCGCAAAGAAGGGCGTCATATCCAGCTCGTTGTACTTGGGCAACATGTAGAGCGATCCGATCGGTTCGAACAGACGGGCAAAGAAGTGGTTCTTGAGTTTGATGGGCGGATTCTCTTCGGCTTTGGCCTGAGCCGATTCGTAGATCACGCCTTCGGCATCGAGGAAGGCCTCGACCTGCTGCCGGTTGGGAGCCACGGACCACGCTTCGACGATTTTGATGGTTCCATCGGCGAAGGATTCACCGGCATTGACCGCATCGTCAAACATGACCTGGTCTTTCATCTTCAGGTAGTCGGCCCAGATGGCATCGCGCGACAAAGCGGCACGGGCCACCGTGGCCTGCTGTTCGGCCTCCTCCTTCAGGTAACCTTCGATCTGGGCCTCTTTCTGCGAGAAACTCATCTCGGGGGCTTTGAGTTCGACCACGGCACTGCCCAGGTCGAGCGGTTCGGGGAGGGTGCCGACGGGGGTCGGCTGAGCCACGACGAAGTAGGTCTCTCCGCCGGCGGTCTGCGCTATGACCTGAATGGCATAGTCACGTTCCCACTCGGAGTTGTACTGTTTGGTGGCTACTTCGAAAAAGCGCAGCGCGATACCGTCCTGCTCGCGCAGACGTTTGATTTCGTCGGGATCGAATTCACCCCACAAGGCAAGTTCGTCGAGTTCGGCGGTCGCTTTGGCACGCATCGTTTCGAGTTGGTCGATGCGTTCGGCGGCCGCTTCATAGGCTTCGACGGCCTGGGCTACGGTGTCGAACGGCGCTTC
The DNA here is from genome assembly GCF_900104655.1 of Millionella massiliensis. Lineage (GTDB taxonomy): Bacteria > Bacteroidota > Bacteroidia > Bacteroidales > Rikenellaceae > Rikenella > Rikenella massiliensis. The sequence goes on from NZ_FNWD01000002.1 coordinate 997,018, forward strand.
GGGACTCTGCCCATCGCCAGCCTCGGCAGGCTTGATGGAGCCCAGACGCTGCCAGACGGTCCGATAGCGATCCGACTCGGCCACCAGGTCACGCACCTGTTGGGGTGCGTCCCAGTCGCGGAGCGTGATATCGACCATGCCCAACTCGCGGAGCTTTTCCATAAAGGGCTTCACATCGCCGTGGTACAACAACAGGTCGTACCGTATCATCGGTTCTATCATATCGCTGCCTCCGCTTCAAGTCTGGATTTAACAATCTTTTGCGACGATTTGGAGAGGTTCTCCTCGTCTTCGAGGAAGCGTTTGATCTTTCGGATCGCTTCCTGATAGCCCGGGATCTGCACCTTTTCGTAGAGGTTCACCTTTTGGGTGGTTTTTTTGCGGGCTTTTTCGAGCAGTTCCATCTTCCGCTGGTAGAAGTCGCTCTCGACGCCCAGGCGGGCCAGCTCCTTGAGAATCCGCACCCCGTCGGCAATCCACAGCGGAGCGCTGAAGAGGTTGTAGGGTTTCTCGATGTACTGGATGTCCTCCAGCACGGGGATCTGGACGCCGGCAATCTTCTGGGTGCCGAATTTCACGTCTTTGACCTCGATCAACGAGCGGTCGAACTCGCCCCACAACTGCACCATGTAGTCATACTCGGCCATGGTCTTGTCCAGTTTCGCCTTGAGGCGGGTCATCTGGTCCTTGGCCTTTTTGACCTCGGAGCGCAGGGCGGATTCTTTGCTCTTGATGGTGGGCAAAGCCTTCTGCCGCATGGTGAGCTGTTTACCCAGCTCGCCGAGGGCGGTTTTGTTATATTGAAATTTTATCATCTCTCTTCCCTGGTTGTTATCCGTCATTCGGGGCAGACCGCGGCGCGCGACGACGGGGGTTCCGTCCGGTCACGCCCTCCGGTCGGGTTCTGCCGGACGTTTAATTTTCGGGAGCGGCTTCGAGCGCATCGCCGGTCTTGGCGGCCGCTGCTTTCACATTGCGCCCGGCATCCACTTTGGGCCAGTATTTCTTGAGGATCGACTCTTTGATGGCCACCTCGCTGGGCGAGAAGTATTTGGCAAAGAGTTTCCACGCGGTATCGAGCATCTGGTTGATGTCGATGTTGATGTCGATGGCCAGCAGCTGTTCGGAGTACTCCTTGGCGAAGGAGAGGGTACGCTGGTCGTAGTCCGAGAGGTCGAAACCGTTTTCGAGTTTGGTGCGGGCGTTGGCGGCGTCGGAGTAGAGACGCACGGCAGCGTTCATCACCTGCGGGTGGTCTTCGCGGGTCTTCTTGCCGATCACGAGCTGTTTCAGACGCGAGAGCGAACGGAACGGGTCCACGATCACCTTCCCGATTTCGGCGTCGTTACGCAGGAACAACTGACCTTCGGTGATGTAACCTGTGTTGTCGGGGATGGCGTGGGTAATATCGCCGTCGTTCAGGGTGGTCACAGCCAGAATGGTGATCGAACCGCCGCTGGGGAGCTGCACGGCCTTTTCATAGATCTTGGCCAGGTCGGAATAGAGCGAACCGGGCATGGAGTCTTTCGACGGGATCTGGTCCATACGGTTCGACACGATGGCCAGCGCGTCGGCATAGAGGGTCATGTCGGTCAGCAGCACGAGCACCTTCTCGCCTTTGTCCACGGCGAAGTATTCGGCGGCGGTCAGCGCCATGTCGGGCACCAGCAGACGTTCCACCGGGGGATTGTCGGTCGTGTTCACGAACGAGACGATACGGTCCAGCACGCCGGCGTTGTCAAAGACGTTTTTGTAGTAGAGGTAGTCGTCGTTCGTAAGGCCCATCCCGCCGAGGATGATCTTATCGACCTGCGCACGGAGGGCGACCATGGCCATCACCTGGTTATAGGGCTGGTTGGGGTCGGCGAAGAAGGGGATCTTCTGTCCGGACACGAGGGTGTTGTTCAGGTCGATACCGGCGATACCGGTGGCGATCAGTTCGGAGGGTTGCTTACGTTTATAGGGGTTGACGGTCGGACCGCCGATTTCGCGTTCTTCGCCTTCGATCGGGGCACCGTCGAGCGGCTCGCCGTAGGCGTTGAAGAAGCGCCCGGCCAGTTCGTCACTTACCTTGAGCATCGGGGGATGGTGCAGGAAGACCACTTCGGCGTCGGTCGGGATCCCCTCGGTTCCGGAGAAGACTTGGAGGGTCACGCTATCGCCGGCCACCTTCACCACTTGCGCCAGACGTCCGGCCACGGTGGCCAGTTCGTCGTTGGCGGCGCCTTCTGCTTTCAGGGTCACTGTGGCCTTGGTGATGGCCGACAGTTTGGTATATATTTTCTGAAATCCTTGAGTCTCCATATCCTGTTAGTTCTGTTGTTCTTTAAGAATATCCTGCACGGCGGCGTAGTGACGTTTGAAGTCGTCGCTCTCGAAGGCGGAGAAGTTCATCTGCCGCAGTTCGTTGATCAGACGTTTATAGTAAGTCACACACGCTTCGAAGTCGTCGAAGTGGAACGTGCGGCCACAGATGTCCATCACCAGATTGAACATGTAAACCTGACGCTCCATCGGGCAGTTGGCGTCGGTGGGGTCGAACGAGTCCTGCTGCAGGATGATGAAGTCGAGCAGTTCGGATTTCCAGTAACGGTCGTGATACTCGACGGGCACACCGTCGTCGCCCAGGATGTTGATCTGTTCGAAGGCTTCCTTACCGCGCTGCACCATCGATTTGGAGGCGAGCACTTTGGTTACCCAGTCGTCGCCGTAGTTTTTGTCGAGGTACTCGATGATTTCGGGATATTCGAGGTATTTCGAGTAGCTTTCGAGGGGGTCGATGGCGGGGTAGCGTTTGGAGTCGGCACGTCCCTGCGAGAGGGCGTAGAAGCATCGGGCTGCCTTTTTGGTCGACTCGGTCACGGGTTCCTTGAGGTTACCGCCAGCGGGCGATACGGTACCGATAAAGGTGACGGAACCGGTCTCCCCGTTATTGAGGAAGACGAAGCCGGCACGGGCGTAGAAGTTGGAGATAATGGCCGAGAGGTCCACCGGGAAAGCGTCCTGACCAGGCAACTCTTCCAGACGGTTACTCATCTCACGGAGGGCCTGTGCCCAACGCGAGGTGGAGTCGGCCAGCAGCAGCACTTTATAACCCATGGCGCGGTAGTATTCGCCGATGGTCATGGCGGTGTAGACGGAGGCTTCACGAGCCGACACGGGCATGTTGGAGGTGTTGGCGATGATGGTGGTACGCTCCATCAGTTTACGGCCGGTGCGGGGGTCGTCGAGTTCGGGGAATTCGACAAAGGTTTCCACCACTTCGTTGGCACGTTCACCGCAGGCGGCCACGAGGATCACGTCGGCATTGGCCTGTTTCGAGATCCCGTGCTGCAGCACGGTCTTACCGGCACCGAACGGGCCGGGGATAAAGCCGGTACCGCCTTCGGCGATGGGGTTGAAGGTGTCGATGGCGCGGAAACCGGTCTCCATGGTTTTGAAGGGACGCGGTTTATCCTTGTAGGCCGTAACGGCCACCTTCACGGGCCATTTCTGGATCATCGTGATGTTGTGTTCGCCGCCGTCGGCGTCGACGATCGTCGCGACGGTATCGGTGATTTTGTAGTTACCGGCGGGTGCGATCCACTTGAGCCGGTAGGTTCCTTCCATCTTGAAGGGCACCATGATCTTGTGCTGTAGCCATCCTTCGGGCACCCAGCCGAGCCAGTCGCCGGCGCGCACTTCCTGATTTTCGGCAGCCACCAGCGGGGTGAAATCCCACCGGGACTCGAAATCGAGCGGGTCGTTGTACTCGCCGCGTTTGAGGAATACGCCTTCCATGGCTTTGAGGTCGTTTTGCAGACCGTCGTAGATGCGGGTCAGGATACCCGGCCCGAGGGTCGCTTCGAGCATGTGGCCTTCGAATTCGACGCGGGTTCCGCCGCGCAGACCGCGGGTGCTTTCGAATACCTGTACATAAGCGTTGTCGCCGTTCACTTTGATTACCTCGGCCATCAGCCGGACACCGCCGTCCATCAGGATGTAGCAGATTTCGTTCTGCGACACCGGACCGGAAGTCTTGACTGTCACCAGGTTGGCAATGATGCCGATTACTTCGCCCGTTGTTTTCATTTATGGTCGTTTTTACTTTTTGTTGTCGTTTGCTTGTTGTATGCCTCACGCGGGGTGAGGCTTCCGCCTCGGAGAGACGCTCTGTGCCGAAGCAACAGACAGGCTCCGGAGGTTACCGGTTTGTCGGGAGCAGCGGTTTGAGCCCAAGAAAGATCTGCATCGGGTACCGGACGGGATTGTATCTCAGCCGTAAATCGCAGGTGCACGCCGGACAGTTTCGCGGGCCTTATTCTACCTCGCCAGCCCTTTCCTGCACCCTCCAGCCTTTCTCCACCAACCCCATCCACTCTTCCCCTCACACAATTTCGCTGCCTTCTAAAGGCTTGCCCCTTCCACTCGGCAACTTCCACTGCTCACACGGGGTATTCCCTCTTCAATGCCTTTTCGGACCATTCTCCAAAAGCCTCTCCGTTCACCAGTCCCCTTCTCGCCGTTTTTGGTTGGCCCCACACGTTCACCCTCTCTCACTGCATTCATCTCGAATGACTGCATGCCTTGCGGCTTCGGACATCCCCCACGTCAGCTTCAATCCCGTACACATTGCCGTCTGCATTGTTTTCCTCCGCACCACGCACCTCTGCCCTCTCGTCCCTTTCACCTTCTCCTTCTCCGTGGCCTCCCCTCTCTCGTCCCCCGTACGGCCGTCTTTATTACCGGCCCACCGGGGACAGACAGGGATTAGTATTGAACTCCGACGGACGCTGCGATCTTTTCGGGATCGGTCAGTCCGGACACCATGTCGCGGAAGTTCGTGCGTCCGCGTTCGGTGTCGAGCGAAGCCCAACGATGGAGGATATTGAGTCGGATCAGGTAGTTCATGACGCGTCCGATGCCGAAATAGTCGTGTTCAGCCAGGGAGTCGGCCATGACACACCGAAGTTCGTCCATCTTGCGTTCGCGTTCCACGAAATCTTCGGTGTCGAGTACCTGAAGCAGGGGTTCGGTATAGATAAAGTGATCTTTCAGCCCGAAATCGGCAGCCTGACTGTTGATCAGGGCTTCACGCACTTCGCGGTTTTCTTCGACGATCATCGACTCTTTGGCTTCGGCCGGGAGTCCGAGCTGACGGGACTTGTAGGCAGCCACGATGTTCCGCGTCATGCGGTCGCAATCGGCCCACATGCGCAGGTACAGAGGCACGGCTCGGCGGGGACAGAGGTCCGAGAGCGAAAATCCCTTGCCGTCCGACACGGCTCCGCAGGTTTTGTAGAAACTGAGGTAGAGTTCGCGCTCGAGGTCTTCGATAGCGAGCGGCGCGATCTCTTCGGTTGCAGGATTGATCTCATCGGCGTTCGTCCGGTTCCGAAACCGGTCGATCACGAGTCGCAGGGCGCTCGGTACGGCCAGTGCCTGTTCGCGTTCGGCCAGCTCTTCGGGCAGGAGCTGCGACGCTCCGTCCTGCCCCTCCACGGTGCGGTCGACCAGCAGGGCGATATCGGCCGGGGTGAGGTTGCCGAGTTCGTTGAAGGGGAGTTTGGTCCCTTTGATGTATCCCACGATGTTCTCTATATCGTAGTAGGTATAGAGCAATTCCACCGCTCGTCGATCCTGGGGCGAGAGTGCGCCCATGATCTGCTTTTTGATCTCGGGAACGTCGATGCGCAGCCCCCCGGTGACGATGCCGTCAATATCGAAGGGGTACTCGGGCAGTCCCGCGACCAGATAATAGTATTGCATACGTCTGATTTTACTGATGGGTTTGGATGGTCGGGTCCGTGCGCGAGGCGCCTATTTTGCAGCCTCTCCGTAGAGCAGTTGCGCCACTTTCGGACGCAGGTAGGACTGGAACAGGGCGTCGAAATCGGCGTCGGTGAAGCTGACGTAATAGCCGCCCTCTTTCACCTGGATGCGGAACGGTACGCGCACTTTGGCGTCGGTGATGACTTCGACTCCACCGTCGGCACCGAGACGTTCGGCGAGGGCCTGTTTGACGGCTTCGACGAGTTCGGCTCCGCGGTTTTCGGGCAGTACGACGCTCAGACCTTTATCGGTTCCGACGGCTTGCACGGCCGTAACGGCGAGGTTTTGGATGAAGCTGTTGTCGCGCCATGCTTCGGAGACTTTGGGCGAGAGGACTTCCAACTGTACCATTCGCTCGATCTGCTGACGGAGTGCGCTTTTGAGCTGAGCGGCCACGAGCTTCACTTCGTTTTCGGTGTTGGTTTTGAGCTGTTCGGCACTCTTTTCGGCCTGTGCAGCGATGGCCCGGGCTTTGTCCTGCGCTTCGGCTACGATTCGTTCGGCATCGGCGTGGGCTTTGGCCAGAATGGCTTCGGCTTCGGCACGCCCTTTCGACAGCCCTTCGTTATACAGTTTTTCAGTCAGTTGTTGCAGTTTGTTTTCCATGACCCCTGTGGTTTATATTTTTTCTTTCTGAAGGTTTCTTCCGATGGTTTTCCATCCGGCGCCGCGCGGGTCCGTCGTGGACAGAGCGGCGACACTGTACGGCGAAAACTGAGCTTATTGGTGTTGCGGACGCAGCAGATCGGCTACGGTTTTGACCGGGGCGAAGGTCGTGATGGGCACTTCGACGAAGACGGTCGTCCAGTCGGCCATTGCGCCATTCCAGAGTCCGGGCAGTTCGAGTGCCTTCAGACTGCGACCCTCTTTACTTTTTTCGGAGATAAAACCGGTTTTCTTGTCGATATATTGTGTGAGATCGAACTTTTTTCCCTGGAAATTCCGAACGGCGCACACCAGGTCGACCGGATTGAAATGCGTACCGCCTCCCATCAATTCTTTGCGCACAGCGGGATCGATCTGCGACGATTCGGCGATCTGAAGCGAGAGTGCGCCGGGGATTCCGAGCGAGGTCTGTGCCCAGAAGGGGCCTCCGCCGGGTTCACCTTCGTTGCGCACCATACCGCACACGCGCAGCGGGCGGTCGAGCACGCGACGCAGATCGGCCAGCGTCGGTTGCGCATCGGCCGGGAACCGGTAGCAGAGTTTCTGTTCGATAAACTGGCGCACGTCAGCCTGGAAAGCGGCGTCGCTAGCCTTTTCACCCCCTCCGTCAATGGTTTTGAGGTAAGAGAATATCTGCTGTTGCAATTCGAGAGCGATGGCAGCCAGCGCTTTCTTATAGAGGACGGTATCGCCTTTCAGATGATCGGGAACCACGTTGTCGACGGTTTTGATAAAGATCAGGTCGGCATCGATACGGTTCAGGTTTTCGATCAGCGCGCCGTGACCGCCGGGACGGAACAGGATGTCGCCGGTTTGGGCATCTCCCTCGCGGAAGGGGGTATTGTCCGGATTCACAGCCACGGTATCGGTCGAGGGCTCCTGTATGGAGTAGGTTATTTCGTATTCGACTCCATATTTGGCCGAGAAGGCTCCGATGCGTTCATCGACCAACCGTTTGAAGTCGTCCATGTGTTCGGGCGACACGGTGAAGTGTATACGGGCGGGATTGCCGCCGTAGAGGGCCACTTCGACCAAGTGTTCTTCCATGGCGGTTCGTCCGCCATTGGCGTATTTATGGAATTTGATGAGTCCTTTGGGTTTCTTGCCGAGGCCGAGACCGGTTCCGGCCGCGGGATCACCTTCGATGATGGCTCCGATCACGGCTTTCGGATCTTTCATATTGATGTTCAGAGCCGCCAGATCTTCATAGAAGGCAAATTTTTCCAGCCCCGAGAGAACGGTTTCGATCATGGTGCTGGCTTTGTTTTCGCCCACGTATTCATACAGATCCTTGAACATGCGGGAGGCCGCACCGGAGGCGGGTACGAACTTTTCCACCGTCAGACGGCATACCGACTTTCCGTACATGGCGGCCAGTTCGACGGCCTTTTCGGGATCGAGTTTGACGATACCGTCGGCGACCACCGCAGCCCGGTCGATCGTCAGGTAGGGGAAGCCCGTGCGGAACGCTTCCAACTGTTCTTCGACCCGCGCCGGCTCTATGTTTCGGCTGGTCAGCTGTGCCAAATCTTTCTGAGTAAACATAGCTCGAAAATTCGATGGTGATAACAGAGTTTAAAGTTAGGTATTATTTTTAATTTTGTGCAAACAATCCGACTCGAAGCGACAAGATGACCAATTTTATCGACAATTTCGCACTTCGCTCCTACAACACGTTCGGCCTCGAAGCATCGGCCCGATATTGGGCCGAATTCCGCTCCACGGACGAGCTGCGTGACATTCTGCTCACCTGCCGCGAACGCAGCCTCCCCTGGTATGTGCTCAGCGGCGGCAGCAACATTATCCTGACCGGAAATTTCCCGGGCGTCATCATCCACCCGGCCGCAACGGCCATCACCCGCCCCGAACCGACCCTCGTGCGGGCCGAAGCCGCCGTGGTGTGGGACGATCTGGTGGCATGGACGGTGGAAAATGGACTGGGAGGACTGGAGAACCTGTCGGCCATTCCGGGTCTGGTCGGCGCGGCGCCCGTTCAGAACATCGGCGCCTACGGGGCCGAGGCGAAAGATACGATCGAGACGGTCGAGTATCTGGATGCCGAGACCCTCGAAACGGTGCGTCTGTCAGGTTCGGAGTGTGCGTTCGGCTATCGCGAGTCGATTTTCAAGGGAGCATTGCGCGGCCGTGCGATCGTCACGGCGGTGGAATTCCGACTCACGCCGGAGGAAATTGGGAAATATACCTATAATATAGGATACGGAGATTTACACAATCGGGTGATGGAACTCGGCGGCCCCACGCTGGCCCACATTCGACAGGCGGTGACCGCCATCCGTAAGGCCAAACTGCCCGACCCAGCCGTTACGGGCAACGCCGGCAGTTTCTTCAAAAATCCGGTCATCCCGGTCGCACAGGCCGCTGCACTGCGACAGCAGCACCCCGACATGCCGGGCTACGACTGCAACGGCGGAACGGAGGTCAAGGTGCCGGCCGCGTGGCTCATCGACCAGGCCGGCTGGAAAGGATTCCGCTGCGGCACTGTGGGCGTTCACCCGCGTCAGGCACTGGTGCTGGTGAATCTGGGCGGCGCTACGGCACAGGAGATCCTGAACCTGGCCCGCCGCATCATCTGCGACGTCCAGCAGAAATTCGGGATCACCCTCTCCATGGAGGTCAACGTACTCTGACCTTCGCTGCCAAGCTACCACCGTTATCCGGCGGTCAGGCACACCTGCGGGGCACCCTTCAGGCCGACACTCCAGACAGTCTGACACCCCGTTCCGATCGATACACCATTCAGGAAAACACCCCCGCCGGACTGGCATATCCTTCGCACCGGCACACCATGTCAGACCGGCAGCCTTTTGGGGACAGGTGAGACAAAGGGGTAACTCGTCTATAAGCGACCCGCAACAATAACAAAAAACTGTTTCAACGGTTTATCAACACAGCAGGAGGGATTCGCCCAGAGCGAATCCCTCCTGATAGATTTTACCGATAAAAGACCCGAGGCGGAACCCATGCTGCAATCCCCATCCTCAACCAACGAGTCCGATAAGAGTTACCAATCCGAACTTGGTGGCAACCACTTCCACCGCACTTCCCTCGCGCTGACGCCTCGCCTTCCTTGCACCACTGCGGAATCATCCGCCGTATCACACCACGAGTCCGCTACCCGGCCCGTCCATCGTTCCTCACCGCCACACGCGATCTCCCCGCCACCTCAGTAAAGTCTATTCAACGACCCGCCCGATCATAAATTCATCGCCGCCGGCATAACCCGACGCCTCGGGGGCAGCGGAGGCCAGTTGCCCCAGCTCGACCGGAACCACCCGATTGACCCACTCGCGCCGGTAGGGCACCACCACCCGGATGTAGTTATCCGTGAAACCGGCCATTCGTCCGCCGCGGACCGTCGATTCGAAGAGCACCGACCGCACCGTTCCGGCATAGCGGGCACAGAATTCGGCATGAAGCCGCGCCGACAGTTCGCCCAGACGGGCCACCCGACTAGCCGCCACATCGGGCGGCACCTGATCGGGAAACTCCGCAGCGGGCGTACCGGGCCGCACGGAGTAGGGAAAGATATGCAGATAGGCCGGCCGCACCGTCTCGGCCAGAAAACGGTAAGCATCCTCGAAGTCCTGCTCCGTCTCACCGGGGAAACCGACAATCACGTCAATACCGAAGAAGACGTCGGGCATCGCCTCCCGCACCCGCTCAATCCGCTGCGCGAAACGGGCCGTATTGTAACGCCGACGCATCTGGGCCAGAATCCGGTCGCTGCCCGACTGCAACGGAACGTGGAAATGGGGGACGAATTTCGAGGAACGGGCACAGAAATCGATCACCTCGTCGGTCAGCAGGTTGGGCTCGATGGACGAAATTCGGTAACGCTCGATCCCCTCCACAGTGTCGAGAGCCTGGATCAGTTGCAGGAACGTTTCGCCGGTCGTCCGCCCAAAGTCGCCGATGTTGACCCCCGTCAGCACCACCTCGCGAACGCCGCGTGCGGCAATCTGTCGGGCCTCCTCGACCAGATCGGCCACCGGGATATTCCGGCTGACGCCCCGCGCATCGGGAATCGTACAGTAGGAGCAGCGGTAATTGCACCCGTCCTGCACCTTCAGGAACGCACGGGTACGGTCGCCGGTCGAAAAGGCGGCAAAGAAGTTGCGGATCTCCTCCACGGCACAGGTGTGCACCTCCAGCGTCCGCTGGCCGCTTTGCAGCATGGCGACAACCTGCTCATAGAGCGATCCCTTCTCGTTGTTGCCCACGACGATATCGACCCCTTCGATGGCGGCCAGATCGCCCGGGCGGAGCTGCGCATAACAGCCCGTGACAGCAACCAGCGCGCCGGGATTTTCACGGATGGCCTTGCGGACAACGTTGCGACACTTCTTGTCGGCGTGTTCGGTCACGGAACAGGTGTTGATCACGCAAATGTCGGCCTGCTCGCCGCGTCGGGCGCGTTCGAAACCGCCCTCCTCGAACTGACGGGCAATGGTGGCCGTTTCGGAGAAGTTGAGCTTGCATCCGAGGGTATAAAAAGCGACTTTGCGTGGTGGCTGCGTTCCCATAGTGAGCGATATTTTATGCGTTTGGTGCCGCATGGGGCACCGAAAATTCGTGGTACTCGATTCATTTGCCTGCCCGGTCCGGACTGACTTCGTATAATATCGGCGCCGACAGAGCGCGTGTTTATTCAGCAATGCCGGCCTTGCAACTTACGCTCCACCCAACTCCTCAGCGCGGTCAATTTCGAAGAGGAGCTGCCTGCACGACCCGATTTTGAGAGGTGCCGCATCAGACAAACCCGACCTTCACTGCCTCAACCCCCTCCATGAAAAGTTCCCCCCGCGTGCGCAAACTTCGGCGGGAGAGAAACCTGCCCTCATCGCCCCGAGCATCCACAAAAACCGTTCCGGAGCTGCGTATGGCAACTCCGGAACGAAGAGAATTTCTGTCCGAGAACGATATGCTTCGGACGCCGCGCCTGCCAGAATCGACAGTCGGTCGGTGAACCGCGCAACAGCCACGGCCCCTACCTACCGTCCCCGGCACAGGCACGGATTATTTGGAATAGATGGCGCCTTTGGCGGCCAGCAGGGTGTTCTTCATCAGGCTGACGATGGTCATCGGGCCTACGCCGCCAGGAACAGGGGTGATGTAGCTGCATTTGGGAGCCACCTCGTCGAACTTCACGTCCCCGAGGAGTTTCCAACCGTTACGGGTCTTGTCGCTGGGCACGCGGGTAATACCAACGTCGATCACCACGGCTCCGGGTTTGACCATATCGGCGGTCACAAACTCGGCCTTACCGAGCGCTGCAACCAGAATATCGGCCCCGGCGCACACCTCCTTGAGGTTTTCGGTGCGGCTGTGGCAGAGGGTCACCGTGCAGTTGAACTCCTTGTCGGAGAGCAGGTTGGCCATCGGTCGGCCTACAATGTTGCTTCGGCCGACAATCACGCAGTTTTTACCTTGGGTCGGGATTTTGTAGTAGCGCAGAAGTTCGCAGATGCCTTCGGGCGTAGCCGAGATATAGGCGGGCAGCCCGAGAATCATGCGGCCCACGTTGACGGGATGGAAACCGTCGACGTCCTTGCGCGGGTCAATCGCTTCGATCACCTTCTGCTCGGAGATATGCTTGGGCAGGGGCATCTGGACGATAAAACCGTCGACCTGCGGATCGGCATTGAGTTTGGCGATTTCGCCGAGGAGGGCCTCTTCGGTGATATCGTCTTCGAAGCGGAGTACGGTGGAGTTGAAACCGATTTCGTTGCAGGCTTTCTCCTTGTGGCCCACGTAGGTTTCGCTGGCGCCGTCGTGTCCGACGAGGATGGCCACAAGCGTCGGTTTACGCTCCATCGTGGCGACCTCTTCTGCCATTTTGCGTTTGAGGGCGGCAGCGACCTCTTTCCCGTCTATCAGTTGCATATGTCAAATATCGTTAGGTTAGTTTGTTCTTACGCGTTCGGCCGTATGGGACCGTTCTTTCTTTGAAAAGAAAGAACCAAAGAAACTTTCCAGAGGCTGCCGCAGGACAACTGTGTTCAACTATACTCTCTTCCCCCCCAGCGGCTGCACGGAAGGCGGCGTCCCGTAGATATGTGTTCCGCGCTCGGTTTTCTCTCCCTATGCTGCGTTTGTATCCTCCGCTCACCTTGGCAAGCAAACAAACACGGCCGCACCGGTTATTTCTCAAAGGAGTTACACCCTCCGGCACAAAATCGGGAAAACGGTATTAGCGTTTGCGGCGCATCATGGCGGCGGCACCGGCCATGCGGGCCATGGCTCCGCCTCCGGCCACGAGCTTCATCATCTTACGGGTCTGGTCGAACTGTTTGAGCAGCCGGTTCACGGCAGCCACGTCGGTACCGCTACCGCGAGCGATACGTGCCTTGCGCACTCCGTTCAGAATGGCCGGATTTTCGCGTTCGGCCGGGGTCATGGACTGGATGATGGCTTCGGTCTGCTTGAAGATGCTGTTGTCCATGTCCACATCCTTGAGGGCTTTGCCCACACCGGGGATCATCGAAGCGAGGTCCTTGATGTTACCCATCTTCTTGATCTGCTGGATCTGGTTCAGAAAGTCCTGCATGGTGAACTGGTCACGGGCCAGTTTTTTCTGGAGTTTGCGGGCCTCCTCTTCGTCGAACTGTTCCTGGGCCTTTTCGACCAGCGAAACGATGTCCCCCATGCCGAGGATACGGTCGGCCATACGTTCGGGGTGGAAGACGTCGAGAGCCTCCATCTTTTCGCCCATGCTGACGAACTTCAGCGGCTTGTCGACCACCGAGCGGATCGAGATGGCCGCACCGCCACGCGTATCACCGTCGAGTTTGGTGAGCACCACGCCGTCGAAGTCGAGACGGTCGTTGAACTCTTTGGCGGTATTGACGGCATCCTGACCGGTCATCGAATCGACCACAAAGAGGGTCTCGGTCGGCTTAACGGCCTCCTTGATGGCGGTGATCTCGCGCATCATCTGCTCGTCGATTGCCAGACGGCCGGCGGTATCGATAATGATGGTATTGAAGGTCCCGCCTTTGGATTTGGCGTATTTGATCCCGTTCTGCACCAGCGCGACGGCATCGGTCTTGTTTTCGGGCTCGGAATAGACCTCGACGCCGATCTGCTCGCCGAGCACTTTCAGCTGGTCGATAGCGGCGGGACGGTAGATATCGCCTCCGATCAGCAGCACGCCGCGCCCTTTTTTCTTGAGGTGGAGGGCGAGTTTGCCGCTGAAGGTGGTTTTACCGGAACCCTGCAGACCGCTCACGAGAATAATGGCGGGATTATCTTTCAGGTTGATGGGCGTTGCTGTACCACCCATCAGGGCTGCCAGTTCGTCGTGGACGATCTTGACGATCATCTGGCTGGGGTTGACGGCCTTGATGACCTCCTGACCGATGGCTTTCTGCTTGACTTCGTCGGTGAAGGATTTGGCCACTTTGTAGTTGACGTCGGCCTCGATCAGCGCGCGCCGGATCTCCTTGAGCGACTCGGCAATGTTGATCTCGGTGATACGGCCCTGGCCTTTCAGTATCTTGAATGACCGCTCCAGGCGATCGCTCAGATTTTCAAACATGGTATTTATCTCGTTTTTTGTTTATTCTCGTATATCGGTTGCCACGGCCGGAGGCCGGACGGCAGTTGCGGGGTTACTCCTCGTCGCTCCGCATGGCATCGTAGACGGCTCGCCGCAGGGAGCCCTGCTGGTCGTCCGAAGCGTACTCCCAGTACATCACCCCGCGCAGTCCGTTCTGATGCACATAGCGGCACTTGAGCCGCAACGAACGGGGATCGTCGTACACGCAGAGCATCTGTCCGGTACTGTCCTCGACATAGGGCACGCCGGCCACCGTATCGACTACATAGCGGGCACCGGGAAAAATCGTGGTCGCCTGGGTATAGCTGACAAAGTCCGAGTAACCGAGGCGGGTGTTGGCGTGGGCGTAGAAAGGTACGCCGACAACGATCTTCTGGTCGGGCACGCCGGCTTCGCGATGGGCCGCCACAGACTGGTCGATGCTCCACCGCGCACGGGGCGAGGGATAGAGGGCCGAATGGTGCATACCGTAGGAGGGACGCCCCATATCGTAACACATCAGGTTAACGAAATCGACATAGGGCATAACGGCCGGGAAGTCAACGTGCTGAGCCGACGCAGCCGAAGCGAAAGTGAGCTGTTTTTTCTTCCCGAGCGCCTTCCGCAGTTCCCCCATCAGGCGGGTAAAGTTATCGACATCCTCGGGCGCAGAAGCGATTCCGGAGGCCGAACTGCCGGGATATTCCCAGTCGAGATCGATGCCGTCAAGGCGGAAATCGCGAACGATCTGCTGGCAATCGCGGACAAAAGCGGCACGCAGCGTGTCGTTGGAGGCCATCTCCGAGAATCCGCCGGCTCCCCATCCGCCGATCGAGAGCAACACGCGCAGGTCGGGATTCTGCTCCTTGAGCTGCACAATCTGTCGCAGATACTCGGGACGCTGGATGTTGACGCCGTCGAAGGTCGGTTTGACGGTTCCGAAGGCGTAGTTGATGTGGGTCACGACGGTCGGATCGACCGGGATGGTGGTCCCGGAGGTAACGTAGGCCAGAATCACGGGTTCGCAACTCTTCTTCCGGGCTTCGACACCGGAAACGGTCAGCCCGAGGGTCAGGCCGATCGCTGCAAGCTGGATCAATCGCAGGAACCGTTTTTTCATATCGTTCGGATTTCTATCGATGGTTCATTTTCGTACGTCCTCCCACTCTCCCTCAATCTCCTTCTCCCCCTCCATCCGCCTACTCCTCCGCTCCGCGACCTTTCCCGCTCTCTGGCTTCGGTACCACGGCGGATGGCTTGGCGACACGCGACATCGCGATGTGCGCTCCCCTTGCCATACACCCTTTTCGTGCACCACGTGCTGCCGAGCGTTCAGCAGACGAGGTGTTCGCACGTGCAAATAGGGCAAGGGCGCGAATCTTATCGGAGGGCTTTGCGGGGAGGGCCGGACACTACATCCGTTCGGGCATCTCGATGCCGAGCAGCCCCATGGCTTTGTTCAGCGTCAGGGCCACCTGCGAAGCGAGCGTAAGGCGGAACTTGCGGTCGGCTTCGGCCACGCCCTCTTTGAGGATCGGGTAGTCGTGATAGTATTGGTTGAACTCTTTGGCCAGATCGTAGGCGTATGCAGCAACAACGGCGGGCGAGAAGTCGGCCCCGGCCTGCGCCACAACGCCGCCGAACTCGGTCAGGTGTTTAATCAGTTCAATCTCTTTGGGTTCGGGCAGACGACCGGCATCGAAGTCACCGGCCGTCGTGGCGGCTGCAATCCCCTGCGCCTCGGCCCGACGCTGCAGCGAGCGGATACGGGCATAGGTGTACTGAATGAAGGGACCGGTGTTGCCGTTGAAGTCGATCGACTCTTTCGGGTCGAAGAGCATGGTCTTCTTGGGATCGACCTTGAGGATGAAATACTTGAGCGCACCGAGACCCACGATTCGCGAGATTTCGGCCTGTTCCTCTTCGGTGAGGTCATCGACCTTGCCGGCCTCCTGCGCCACGGCACGGGCAGTGGCCGCCATCTCGGCAATCAGGTCGTCGGCATCGACAACGGTGCCTTCGCGCGATTTCATCTTGCCTTCGGGCAACTCGACCATCCCGTACGAAAGGTGGAAGATGTTGTCGGCCCATTCGTAACCCAGCTTGCGCAGGATGAGTTTCAACACCTGGAAGTGGTAGTTCTGTTCGTTGCCGACCACATAGATCATGTCGCCGAAGTGGTATTCGTCGTGACGCTGTACGGCGGTTCCGAGGTCCTGCGTCATATAGACGCTCGTACCGTCGCCGCGCAGCAGCAGTTTCTGATCGAGACCGTCGCCGGTCAGGTCGGCCCAAACCGAATTGTCCTCCTTGCGGAAGAAGATCCCGGCGTCGAGCCCTTTCTGTACCAACTCCTTACCGAGCAGATAGGTGTTCGATTCGTAATAGACCTTGTCGAACGAAACGCCCATGGCACGATAGGTCTCGTCGAAACCTTTGTAGACCCATCCGTTCATCTTCTCCCACAGGGCGTACACTTCGGGATCCTTGGCCTCCCACTTGCGGAGCATGGCCTGAGCCTCCTTCATGATGGGAGCCTCGCGTTTGGCACTCTCCTCGTCCATACCGCCGGCTACGAGTTCCTTGATTTCGGCTTTGTAGGCTTTGTCGAATTCGACGTAGTATTTACCGACCAGGTGGTCGCCCTTCATGCCGGACGATTCGGGGGTTTCGCCGTTACCGAAACGCAGCCATGCGAGCATCGACTTGCAGATATGGATACCGCGGTCGTTGACCAGGTTGACTTTCATCACGTTGTGGCCGTTGGCCTCGAGAATCTTTGAGACGGAGTATCCGAGCAGGTTGTTGCGGATGTGGCCCAGGTGGAGGGGTTTGTTGGTGTTGGGCGAGCTGTATTCGACCATCACAGTCCGGCCGCTGTCGCACACGAAGCCGTAGTTGGGGGTCTGCATCAGGCTGCCGAGGCACCCGAGCCAGAAGGCGGGGTTCAGCGTGAGGTTCAGGAACCCTTTGATGACGTTGAAGTCGCTGACGGTCTCGGGACAGTTGGCTACGATCCACTGCCCGATCTCCTGTGCGGTGGCTTCGGGCGATTTGCGGCTCATTTTGAGCAGCGGGAAGGTCACCAGCGTATAGTCTCCGGCAAACTCCTTACGGGTTTTGGAAACTTGCAGTTCAGGCATCGTGGTGTTGCCGTAGAGGGCTGCGACGGCCCGTTCACAACATTTCTTTATGGTAGTTTCTGCGTTCATATCTGCTTGTGTATCGTGTTCTGATGAGGAGAAGGGGACTCTCTGATTCGATCCCTACACTCTCCGTTTGTGTTCCTATTTTTCACTCTCCGCACGTCGGACAACCGGGAGCCTCGCCTTTCATCCTCTTTCACCCTTCGGTCTCCCTCTTTCCCTCGCGGTTCGCCTCGCGTAGTTCACCGCCCCGCCGTGGAGGCTGTCGCCTCACGAGCCTCAGACAGGGGACTATTCGGGCGCGGTGGCCAGCACCAGTTTGTATTTGTTGTCGCGGGCGATGTTCATTACCTTCACCACTTCGTCGACGGGCACCGTGCGATCGCAGTGAAGCGACACAGTCGGATCCTCCACACCGTTGAGCCGTGCCTGCAACCGCGAGGCGAGCTCCGAGAAGGGTACCTGCTCCGTTTCGACAAAGTATTGCAGGTCGGCCGTGATCGAGACCGTGGTGTAAGGTTTCTCCTTGTTGGCATTGCTGCTCTTGGGCAACAGCAGTTTGAGCGCGTTGGGGTTGATGAGGGTCGTCGAGATCATCAGGAAGAGCAGCAACAGGAAGATCAGGTCGGTTTGCGACGCCGAACTTCCGCCCATGTCGATTTTGGAACCCCGTTTGATGGCCATGGTCTGCTATCGATTAATGTAGTTACCCCCGATCATCGGGTTTTCATGCGCCGTGACGATATCCATGAAGGCGATGGTGTTGGCCTCCATCTGGAAGACCAGTTTTTCGATCCGCGCCACGAGGTAGTTGTAGCCGAAGTAGGCGGGAATCCCCACGACCAGACCGCCGACGGTGGTGATCATGGCGGTGTACATCCCGCTGGCCAGGATCGACAGGTCGACCGATCCGCCGGCAGCGGCCATATCCATAAAGGCCTGCACCATCCCGAGCACCGTGCCGAGGAACCCGATCATCGGCGCACCGCCGGCCGTGGTGGCCAGGAAGGGGAGCCCGTTTTCGAGCCGCGACACTTCGAGGTTGGCGACGTTTTCAATGGCAGCCTGGATGTCGGCTTTGGGCCGACCGAGGTTCATGATCCCTTTTTCGATCATGCGTGCCACAGGGGTGCGGCGCGAACGGCAGTACTGGATGGCCTGGTCGTATTTCCCTTCGTAGATCAGGTCACGCACTTTGGTCATGAATCCGGAATCGGTTTTGCCCGACGACTGGCGGATCATCCAGAAGCGTTCGAAAAAGATGAAGATCGTAACGGCCAACAGGATCGACAGCGGGATCATCAGCCAGCCCCCGGCCAAAATCAGCGAGCCGAGGCCAATGGTTTCGGGTTTGGCCGCCACCTCAGCGGCCTGCAAAAGGATCATAATCTCAGAAAAAGTTTGATAAAAAACGTTATGCCGACAAAGATAGTGATTTTTGGCGATCTCTGCGCCTGCAAGCGCGTGTGAGCGGCCGAACCGTTCTCCGTCCCGGGCGATCTTGCTTGCCGGTCGAACAAACGCCATGTACTGCACACAGATTTACAGCCACTTGCCGGAAAATTGATTCCGTTCGACAACCCGGTCTGCACCAAAGAGTCCGGTTCGGGACATTTCGTTCTTCACAGCACATTCCGCAGCGCGCCTCGGGTCGCAGAGAAGACACCGCATCACCTCGCTCACCGTATTCCCTACCCCGCTTGATCCGCAACGCCGTATTACCCACGCCGCATTGCCCGCAACACCAGCCCTGTCACCCTACCCGCAGCACCGGCCCTGTCACCCCCCGCATCAAAATAGCGCAGCACTAAAAATAGAGATCGCGTTCGCCGGCACGCACCCGTTCGAGACGTTCACGCGTCAGCTCGGCCGAAGCGGCCGGCAGTTCGGCCAGTGCCGCCTCGATCGCCTCCCACCCACGGCGGGCCACCTCTTCGGAAGCGTAGTCCGAAAGATATTCGGCCAGGGTCAGGATAGCATTCGGGCCGCAAAAACGTTTGATAAACCCGGGCACGGAGAACTCCATGAAGTGTTCGCCGGTACGCCCGCGGCGGTAGCAGGCCGTGCAGAACGAGGGCAGATAGCCGTTTTGGGTGAGTTTGCCGATGATTTCATCCAGCGAGCGGTCGTCGTTGATGGCGAACTGACGCGTTCCCTGCTCCTCCTGAGGCTCTTCCGAGTAGCTGCCGATTTCGAGCCGCGTACCGCCGTCGATCTGCGACACACCGTAACGGATGGCCGCATCACGCACTTCGGCCGGTTCGCGTGCCGTGAGGATCAGCCCCGTATAAGGGACGGCCAGCCGCAGCACGGCAATGGCGTAGACAAAGTCCTCGTCGTTCACGGGCGACGCGGCGGGCAGCGAGGCCGACGACTCCTTGATGCGCGGGAACGAGATGGTGTGGGGCCCCACGCCGAAGCAGGCCTCGAGGTGGTTGGTGTGCCGCACGAGGGCCATGATCTCGAAACGCCAGTCGTGCAGCCCCAGCAGCGCACCGAGGCCGACGTCGTCGATTCCGGCCTCCATCGCCCGGTCGAAGGCGGTCAGCCGCCAGTCGTAATCCATCTTTTTACCCCCCAGGTGATAGTGTTTGTAGGTCTCGCGATGGTAGGTTTCCTGGAAAATCTGATACGTTCCGATACCGGCTTCGTGAACCGTGCGGAACCCCTCGACCGTGAGCGGCGCCGCATTGATGTTGACCCGCCGGATCTCCCCGGCCGGTGCCGTCTTCACACCGTAAGTGGTTCGGACAGTCTGGGCAATGAACTCAGGGTTATAGAGCGGGTGCTCGCCATAAACGAGGATCAGCCGTTTATGACCGGCGCGTTCGAGCGCCTCGACCTCCTGCACCAGTTCCTGCTGGGAGAGGGTCTTACGCACAGTCTCCCGGCTGTCTGCCCGGAAGCTGCAATAGGCGCAACGATTCGTACAGTGGTTGCCGACGTAGAGCGGCGCGAAAAGAACGATCCGATTGCCGTAGACCTCACGTTTAAGCAGCGAGGCAGCCTCCTTGACCCGTTCGCGGTCGGCAGCCGAGGCACCGAGCAACGTGGCCACCTGCGTCAGGTCGAGCCGTTCACGCTCCATGGCGTGGGCAATCACTTCGTCGATCTGAGCCGACGTGGGGTGTGCATGGTCTGCCAAAAGGGATTCGATCTCCTGTTCGTCGATAAAAGGTTGACCGATTCGGTCTTCGATTCGATATTGTTGCGGTTTGAAAATCATGGCTGTAATGAAAAAGCGGAGGCACAGACACCTTCCGCTTCGCAAATTTACACTATTTTTGTATTGGTAAACATATCCGTTTTCGCCCGATTTTGGGTGGAGATCTCGCGAATCGTCCCTTCTCCCGAGGCGGCAACTCCGTTCCGGAAGAGGGGACGAGAAGTAAACGCCGTTGAGAATCAGACTCCCGAAACCACACGCAGAAATGCAGGATATCGTTACCTTTGCATTTTGATACGGTCGGAATCGTCCACCAGCGGCAGCACTCCCCCCTGCTGCCCTCCTGTTCCGCACCGGGAGCACAACCCGCCCCCTGACCGGCACACCCCCGTGACGATTCCCATTTTTTCACTCCACCAACAAAAATTTGACATGAAAGAACAGCGGGGCGCATTCAGCAGCAATTTCGGAACCATGATGGCCGTGGTAGGCTCGGCCGTCGGACTGGGTAAC
This sequence comes from Millionella massiliensis, assembly GCF_900104655.1. GTDB lineage: Bacteria > Bacteroidota > Bacteroidia > Bacteroidales > Rikenellaceae > Rikenella > Rikenella massiliensis. The sequence goes on from NZ_FNWD01000002.1 coordinate 1,017,878, forward strand.
ATCTGGCGATTCCCCTACCTGGCCGGAGTCAACGGCGGCGCCGCCTTCCTGCTTTTATACCTGTTTCTGATTCTGCTGGTCGGCCTTCCACTGATCCTGTCGGAGTTCGTCATCGGACGAGCCACCCACCGCGGTGCCGTCGGCTCGTTCAAACAGCTCGCTCCACGCAGCAAATGGTACCTGGTAGGCTACATGGGCGTCGTGGCCGGCTTTTGTATCCTCGGTTTCTACAGCGTCATCGCCGGATGGAGCGTCCGCTTCCTCTACGACTCGATCATCAACGCCAACGTCGGCCTGAGCCACGACGAGATCGCCGCCAGCTTCAACGCCTTCAAAAACACCGGCTGGCAGCCGATCCTGCTGAGCGCCGGTTTCCTTGCTCTGACCGCCTTCGTCGTTCTGAAAGGGGTCGAAAAAGGGGTCGAACGGTGGAACAAAATCCTCATGCCGCTGCTGATCTTCATTCTGCTGCTGCTCTGCATCAACTCCTTCACCCTCGACGGGTTCGGAGCCGGCATGAGCTTCCTGTTCAAACCCGACTTCTCGAAAATTACGGCCAATACGGTGCTCGACGCCCTGGGACAGGTCTTCTTCACGCTGAGCCTCGGCATGGGCGTGATGATCACCTACAGTTCCTACGTGGTCAAACCCGAGAACATGCTCCGCTCCAAAGGCATCGTCACGATGATCGACACCTCGATCGCCATCATCTCCGGCATCGCCATTTTCCCGGCCGTCTTCACCTTCGGCATCAGCCCCACCCAAGGCCCCGACCTGATCTTCCTCACGCTGCCCAACGTCTTCGGACAGATGGCCGGTGGACAGTACGTCGGCATCCTCTTCTTCCTGTTGATCACCATCGCCGCCCTCACCTCGATGGTATCGATCTTCGAGATGATGACCAACTACATGATGGAAGAACTCAAAATGACCCGCCGACGCGCCGTGCTCTGGCTGCTCATTACCCTCTGCCTGGTGGCCGCGCTGTGCGCCCAGTCGCAGGTCGAAGGCTCGCGCCTGATGATCGGGGACTACAACGTCTTCGACTTCCTCGACATGCTGTCGTCCAACTACCTGATGACCATCGGCGGGCTGCTGATCGTCATCTTCGCCGGCTGGCACATCTCCGAGAAACGGCTGCGCAAGGTATTCACCACCAACGGCATGTACAACAACCGGATATTCCCCGTTTTCCGTTTTGTGATCCGCTACGTATCGCCCATCGCCGTAGCCATCATCTTCCTGAGCAAAATCGGACTTATCAAAGGCTGATCGCCCCGCCCTCCGGAGCCGGGAACGCCCGCAGTACCGTCCGATCCGACGCCGCCCCACAGACCCGACACCGCCCGCCGCTCTGCACTTCCGGCAGATTCGACACCTCCGACAAGCCCTGCGCAACGAGTCAGCCCCCACACTCGCCGACGGAGAATACCCCGCGAAACACACATACCGCGACGGAGTGCGCCACCCTTCCGCTTCCGCACCTCCTGCTCGCTTAACCCCCTAAAACCGCATCAACCATGCTCGAAGAGTTTCGCCAATACATTCGCTCCCGTCGGCTGACCACACCCGACGACCGGCTGCTGGTCGCTGTGAGCGGCGGCATCGACTCGATGACCCTGCTCGACCTCGCACGTCGCGTTTTCGAAGGCCGACTGGTCGCCGCCCACTGCAACTTCACCCTCCGCGGCGAAGAGTCCGACGGCGACCAGCAACTGGTCGAAAGCTACTGCCGCCAGTACGGCATTCCGCTGCACACCATCCGTTTCGACACCGAAACCGAAGCCCGTACCCACGGCGAATCGATCCAGATGGCCGCCCGCCGACTGCGTTACGAGTGGTTCGACACCCTCTGCGACCAGCACGGATACACGAAAATCGCCATCGCCCACCATGCCGACGACTCGATCGAGACCTTTTTCATCAACCTCGTTCGCGGCACCGGGCTGCGCGGGTTGACCGGCATCAGCGACCGCCGCGGACGCATCATCCGGCCGCTGCTCTTCGCACGGCGCGACGACATCACCGCCGGCATCAGCGCCCGCCGCGGACGCATCACCCGGCCGCTGCTCTCCGCACGGCGCGACGACAACACCGCCTACGCCGCCCGCCACGCCGTTCCCTACCGCGAGGATTCGACCAACGCCACCCTCAAATACCTCCGCAACCGGCTGCGCCACGACATTCTGCCCCGCTTCGACAGCGCCTCGAACAACCGTTTCGCCCGCACCATGGAGGAGAACCTGCTGCGCCTGCAGCAGACACAGCGGTTCATCGACCTGCAGATCGCCCGGCTTCGGGCCGCCGCCCTCGACGACCACACCATCGACCTCGAACGGCTCGACCCCGAGTGCCTCGCTTTCGAGCTCCACGAACTGCTCCGACCGTATGGATTTGCTTCCGAAACGGTAGCCGACCTCGCCGATCTGCTGCTGGGACACGACGCCGACAACGATCTGACCGCCTCAGGCAAGCGATTCGAAGCGCCGCTCTGGAGCGCCGTAGTCGATCGCAACCGGCTGCTGCTCGTTCCCCGCACCGTCGAGCCTTTCCGCGACGAGCAGATCGCAGCCGACGACCCGCGCATCGAATGGCTCACCGTGGGAGAGCTTCCGGAGAGCCTCGCCACGCCCGCCAACGTGGCCTACCTCTCAGCCGATGCGCTGAAGTTTCCACTGACCCTGCGCCTGTGGCAGGAGGGCGACTGGTTCATCCCGCTCGGAATGGTCGGCCAGAAAAAGGTGAGCGACTTTCTGATCGACGCCAAGATACCCGTCACCGAAAAGGCCCGACAGGGGGTGCTGCTCTCCGGCGAGACCATCGTCTGGCTGGTCGGCCGACGCATCGACGACCGTTACAAAGTGCGTCAGGACGCTCACCGCGTCATACGAATCACCCTTTAGCCCATTCAACACCCCTTTACAGCTCCCGTCACCCCGTCGTAAATACCACCATTCCGGCACGCCGCCCGCCCGCAGACCCGACGCCGACATGACCTCACTCCCCTCCCAAGAAACACAACACCCCATATAAACTCGCCATGCAACGTATTCTCCTCCTCGCTCTGCTGGGACTCTCTGCCTGGGTTTCGCAGGCCCAACGCCCCTCGGTCGTGGTCCGCTACCACGGTCAGGACAGCGTCCACACCAGCCGCATCCCCGGCATCGCTACCACCCCGGCCGGTACCCTGCTGGCCATCTACGACGCCCGCTACGAATCGGCCCGCGACCTTCAGGGACGAATGGCCATCGGCCTGAGCCGCTCGATCGACGGCGGCAGCACTTGGGAACCGATGCGCATCGTGCTCGACATGGGACGCTGGGGCCGCCTGCCCGCTAAGTACAACGGCGTGAGCGACGCCTGCATTCTGGTCGACAGCGCCCGGAACAAGATCTATGTGGCCGGTCTTTGGATGCACGGACTGCTGGACAGCGAAGGCCGGTGGATCAAGGGGCTGACCGAAGAGAGTACCCGGTGGCAGCACCAGTGGGCCGGCCGCGGCTCGCAACCCGGTCTAAGCCCCTACCAGACCTGTCAGTTCCTGATTGCCGAAAGTTCGGACGACGGCCAGACCTGGTCCTACCCGCGCGACATCACCTCCGCCACGAAGGATCCGTCGTGGTGGCTCTACGCTCCAGCTCCCGGCAAGGGGATCGTGACACGCGACGGCGTACTCGTTTTCCCGACACAGGGCCGTGACAGCACGGGAATGCCCTTTTCGAACATCACGTGGAGCCGCGACGGCGGCCGCACCTGGCACGCCTCGGCACCGGCCGCAAGCAACACGACCGAATGCGCCGTAGTCGAGCTCAGCGACGGCCGGCTGATGCTCAACATGCGGAACAACCGCCGGACGGGCCGCGTAGTCTGCACCACTTCGGACCTGGGGGCCCACTGGGAGGTACACCCCACCTCGGAGAGCACCCTGATCGAGCCGGTCTGTATGGCATCGCTGCACCGCCACACCTATACCGAGAACGGTACTGCCCAGAGTCTGCTGCTCTTCTGCAACCCGGCCTCCCGGACCGAGCGTCGCAACATGACCCTTCGGGTCAGCCGTGACGACGGCATGACCTGGAGCCACGGCATCCTGCTCGACTCGACGGCCGGATACGGCTACTCGTGCATCACTTCGATCGACCCGCAGACGGTCGGGGTATTTTTCGAGAGCAGCCAGGAACGGATTCTCTTCCAGCGCATCACCCTCGACGAGCTGCTCCGCGAAGAATAACCCGCACACCCCATCGGTCACTCCCTTGCCCGCACAACATCGACCACGCAACATCGACCGCATAACATCCTTTTCTACACAAAAAACGGCGACGAGCACCCAACCATGCTCGTCGCCGTTTTCGTTATTCCATTAGCCCATTTTCCCGACCGTTCCGCCATCTTCCCTCTCCACACATCATTGTAACACACCGTCTCCTCAACACATTCGGTTCGGCACACACCCTCTCTTTCGAATTCGTATCTCTTCGCCAACCGCCCCTCTCTGCACCTCAACAAACATAAACAGTCCATCCCCTCGCCGTCCACAACAAAACCCCTCACACAGCACGCAATCACCCCGTCCCGCAGAGCCATCCTATTTCGCTCTACGCGCCCCATCACCCGAAACAGGAGCCCCCACGCGAGTCGTATCCGAAGGCAATACCGCATCGACGGCCACCGTATCTTTTGCCTCTTCGGGCACGGAACCGGACGTGTCCTCCGGCTCGAAACGCCCGGCCTTTTTCAACTGCCGCTTTTCAAACCGTTTTTCCTGACGCACAGCCCGTCTCAAACGGACCGCCTCACGCCAGGCCCGATAACGCTGCTGAAGGTCCTTCCAGCTCTGGAACTCCTGCCGGTAGTAGATCCCGACACCGTTGTCCTGCAACCCCTGCGACTCATCGAAACGGTCGATCGTACGGGTAAATCCCTTGAGTTTCAGCGAGCCCGACTTGTTCAGCACCCACGTTACATAACCATCCACCGACAGCGGGTTGTTGGTCGTGGTGTAGGCGCCGCGCTGCCCCACGTCGTAGTTACCACCCACCTCGACCGACAGTTTGTTGGCAATGATGTCGGCTCCGACGTCGAAAGTCACCTCTTCGGAGGTCAGTTCGCTCTGCGGACGATAGCCGAAACGGATGTTGTAGTTCGACCCCGAAATCAGGTTGCTGATCTGGTTCGAGAGGAACTCCAGCCCGGCAATACCGGCCAGCGAACCGCTCATCGTACCGATGGCGTTGGTCTGGTCGTCGGGCATGAAGCTGTTCGAGAGCATCAGGTAGGCAAACTGCATGGTGGTCGACTCCTCGGTGTTGAGCAGGTTACGCAACAGGTTTTTCGTTTCGGGGTCGGCTCCGGGCGCCGTGATCGACAGCTGCACCGTGGGGTTGAACAGGTGTTCGGTCAGGTGGATTCCGCAGTTGACACTCACGTTACCGTTCCCGGTATTGCTGCCCTGCGTCTCACCCAACAGAGGTTTGAGCGAGGTACGGACCCGATAGACGGCGTCGATATTGACCAACGGATCGGTCGGATCCCCCATCCACTGGATCGAGCTGCCCGGTTGGATCACGAAATACTTGTTGGCCAGCACCCCGTACAACGTATAGAGATACGTCCCTTCCGAGATATCGAACTGTCCGTCCATCGTAAAGATATCCCGGTCGGGCACCACATTGATGCGGAAACGGCCGTTGCCACGCCCCTTGATGGCATCCCCCAGTTTGGGATCCATCACGATCTGTCCTTCGGTATTGGGCAGCACCGAGACGTTCAGGTTCACGTTGAGTTCGCTTTTGGTCCGACGCCGGTTGACAGCCTGCTGGAGGTTCCGCCGGAAAGCCGCCACATGATCGGCCGGCTTCTCCTGCTCGGGTTTGGGGCGGGCAAAAGAGATAAAGTCCGCCTCGGCAATGGTCGACACGTCGGACAGCGGCAACACGAAGGTTGAGCTTCGCGCCGTCTCGGCCCGTACGTCGAGCATGGTTTTAAAGTCATCGCCCGTCACCGAGAAGGCTCCCGTACCGTACATTTTCCCGTAGAAGTCGGGATTGTCGCCCGCCGATGTATTCAGGCACAACATGTCCCGGAAATCAATCTTCACGCCGAACCGCAGATGACGGAAATACTGGCTGTCGAACCAGGCAGAGATCACCCCGCCGCCACCGTTGCCGTCCGAGATGGGCACCTCGGGCAACTCGAAACGGTTGTTGCGCACCGTCACCGGCCCCGCCAGCCGATAACGCGCACGGGTATAATCGACCGTCGCCTCGTAGTTCTCGACCTGAATCGTCCCGTTGAGCAGCGGGCCGCCTTCGGGACCGCCGGTCATGGTCAGTTTGGTGTTGGCCGTCCCGGCCGTCTGGATCAGCACTCCCTGCAACAGGGGTTCAAGCAGAGCCATATCGAAACGGGGAAAATTGAAATCGACCCGATAGCGTTTTCCCCGACTGTCATAGACGCCCGAAATGGGGGTCTCGCCCTGCCGTGTCGAGGCCATAAAGCGTACCCAGCGCCGCGGCCGGTCCCATTCACTGCGGAAATCGACCGTCCCGAGCGCATAGTCGTTCAGGGCCAGCGAATCGATCGTCATGTCGGCCTGGAACTGCATGGCTCCGAGCGGCGCGACGAAGGTTGCGTCGCCACCCATGCGCCCCGCCACGCGATAACCCTGGCGGGAGACCAGACGGGTCAGCGGCGAGAGGTCGAAATTCTGCATCCGAATCTGAAGCGTATCCTCTTCCGAGGCAGAGGCGCGTCCATTGATGGACAACTCCTGCCCCTCGCCCCACAGCCGGAAACGGTGGAAATCAATGCCGGTCGAATCGAGCACGACGTGGCTCGGCGTAATGTACCACAACTGACCGCCGACGAAGAAGGTCGTCGGATTGAGCGCCACATCCATCTGGGGCAGCCCGTCGACCGACCGTCCGAACGTCGTACTGGTGCTAATCAGGGCGTTGGCCCCGTTGTCGGGATTCCGGAACCGCGTTGCCAACGCAATCCGGTTATCCCGGATGCCGCCAACAACCGATAGATTGGGCAGGTCGAGGTTCCCCACACCGAATTGGTCGGCCGACGCATAGATCGACACCGAGTCGGCCTGGTTGCGACACTCCACGACCAGATTACCGATATAGAACTGACGTTGCAGAATATAGTCCGACTTGACGCTCAGACTGAAATCGTTCAGATAGGGATTGAAGAGGAATGCCAGCGACGACCCTTCGGCAATCTCCAGCCCGGGCACAAAGATCGCCGCCACGTTGTTGGCCTGTTTCACATTCAGTTTGACCAGGTAGTAACCGTTTTCGGCCTCAGCACCCTCCCCGGCGGAATCGCCCTCCGCAGGCGACGGCTGACTGCCTTCCTCCCTTTGCTCCTCCGCTGCCGTGCCCTCCCCGGCAGTCGGCGAAGCTGTCCCGGCCGGCATGGAGGGAAGGTACTGCTTCAGGGTCTGCCCAAAGAAGCGGAAAATGTGATTGTAGCTGTTGCTGCCCCGCAGTTCGGAATCGGCAAAGTCGGAACGCATGATGAGGCGTTTGCTTTGGGGCGTATTCTGCGCTTCGAAATGGATCACTCCGGTATGGACCGTATCGATGTGGTTGACGTAGCTGAGGCTGTCGATCGCGGCCGTTCCGTTGATGTTATCCAGCGTGGTACCGGTAGCGTGGGCGCGGAAACGCATCGCCAGTCGCGACACGGAGTCGCGGCGATTGAGCTTTAGGGCCACCAGATCGGCATTGTTCAGATCCATCTCGAAGTCGTAGGCGGGCACATCCTCGGCCAGCGAGAAACGACCGCTGGTCACAAAGTCGAGGTTCGGATCGGACGAGCTGATTCTCCCTTCGAACGTGCGCCCGGTAAAACGGCCATCCATCCGGATGCCGGAATAGGTGTAGTTTTTGAAATCGAGCCGTCCAATCTCTACATCGGTCGTCAGGGACAATTCGCCCATCCGGGCCAGCGCATCGACCTGCGCAGAGAGGCTGAGCAAGCCCAGTTGCCCGGAGCCGAGCAGTTCGCCGAGCCGGAACTCTTCGGTCTCCACACGCCCCTGCAAACGAACAGCGCCAGGCTGCGTGGCGGGCATGAATTTCAGTTCGGCACGGGCACTCCCGAGAGCGGTGGTCAACAGTCCGGTGGCTTTAAAATCTTTCAAAAGTCCGTCGAACGTCCCCGCAAAACGAACCTGACCGGCTCGTTCCAGAATCGGAGCGAGTCGCCCGGGCGACCGCCCGTCGCTGACATCGGAATAGGTGGCGAGGATGCTCTGCGCATCAGTCTCCAACCGTTCGACCTGCACGCGCAGCCACGTTTGGCTCACGTCGGGCAGACCCGTCACTTCGAACGAGGCGTCGAGTTGCGTCCCTCCGGTGTGGGCACTGTGAATCTGCCCGCGAAGCGAGGAAACGGGTCCTTGCACAACGGCGCTCTCCATGCCGAGCGCAAGCCGTATCGACGTCGGTTTCTTCGAGAAGGCCGCCAGTGTTCGATAGGCGAGCGTCGAGGGACCGAGCGCGACATCGAGCCGCACCTGATGGGCAAAGTCGCGGAAGGCCGACCAATCGTCGTACAGCAGGTTGAGACGGTCGAACTGGAGCACAGACAGAGGCGTCTCGACGCTCAGATCGGCAAAGCGTACCCCGGTCTGTCCGACCGACACTTCTTCGGAGGTGAGGTGTTGCAGATAGAAACCGCTCTTTTCGTGGAAGGTCAGGTGCTCGATCCGGCACGCGACGGAGTCACCGCGAACAGCAATCCCGCGAGCCTGAAAATGGAGATTCTGCAGGTCGAGATCGCGAAAGTTGACCCCATGCTCCCGCACGGGAGAGGCATAATCGCGAAGCGTGAAACGCATCCCGATCAGGTTGAGTTCGCGGGCCGAGAGATGGAGCCGGATTTTCCGCGGGACCTTAGGTTTGAAGCGATCGATGACCCGTTTGAGGTTGGTCACACCGGTCGAATCCTTGGCCACATGCAGCACCCCGTCGGAGAGCGACACGGCTCCCAGCGCGGTATTCCCGTTGAAAAAGTTGATCCCGTCAATCCCAACGCTCAGACGCTGTGCATAGAGCAACGTATCCTGCGACACCTGGGGATCCTGGACGTAAACCCCTTCCAGTACGGCACGGTTGAAGAAGGCTATATTGACATGATCGATGGTGATGGTCGTTCCGCTTTTTTCGGTCAACCACCGGGTCAGGCGATCGACGGCATAGTTCTGAACGAAGCCGACCTGTAGCAGAAGCCCGGCGAGAATGGGCAGTGCCACAACCACGATCAACATGGTGGAAAGCACCGTCAAACTCACTTTGACTATTTTTTTTGCGATACGGACAATCACTGCGGAAAGAGAAGCGGATCGGGTTTCCCGGCCATCGTGTCCGGGACGCCTGCGACAGCACAGCGCACGACAAATTTAGCACTAATTCGTTTACCGAAGGAGGGCTTTCCCACGATTTTTCGTCCTCGCGTCCGTCACGGGGAGACACCTTTGTCGCCATCACTGAAACTGCGGCACAAAAACCGAACCGCACCACATTCTCTGTACCATTACCGACGGCATTTCCCCTCCATCTTTAACTGCTCCCTCTCTTAAACGCAACCTCCGAACGTACCCACCCTCTCGTATCACATCGCATTCGTCTTTTACTTCCACAGCATACAAGTTCAAACATTTCCCTCTTCGTAAGAAAAAACGCAAGCCGGGCGACCATCTGTTATGATGGTCGCCCGGCTCGGTTAACGGTTCGACGAACAAGTCGCCGAATCAGGATTCAATTACTTTACGACGGCAACTTCAGCCTCAGCTGCGGTTTCGGGCTGATACTGCATCGAAGCGTAGCGTTTGTAGCTGTTGTAACGCCATTTTGCGTTCTCTTCCGAAGCGTTGAAGAGTTCCTGAGCTTCCTGCGGGAAGGCTTTCAGCAGCGAAGTGTAGCGCACTTCCTGGTGGATGAATTCCTGGAACTTGCTCCAATCGGGTTCTTTGGAGTCGAGGGTGAAGGGGTTCTTGCCCTCTTTTTCCAACAGCGGGTTGAAACGCCACAGGTGCCAGTAACCGCACTCTACAGCGCGTTTTTCGGTCAACTGCGATACGCCCATGCCGTTCTTGTTACCGTGGTTGATACACGGAGCGTAGGCGATGATGAGCGACGGTCCGGGGAAGGCTTCGGCTTCCTTGAGGGCCTGCATGTACTGGTTGTGGTTTGCACCCATGGCCACCTGAGCCACATATACGTAACCGTAGGTCATCACCATGGCGCCGAGGTCTTTCTTGCGGATGCGTTTACCGGACGATGCGAATTTGGCTACGGCACCGACAGGGGTAGCTTTCGAAGACTGACCACCGGTGTTGGAGTAAACTTCGGTATCGAGTACCAGTACGTTGACGTCTTCGCCCGAAGCGAGCACGTGGTCCAGACCACCGTATCCGATATCGTAAGCCCAACCGTCACCACCGAAGATCCACTGCGATTTCTTGATGAGGTATTGTTTCAGTTCAACGATCTGCTTGCAGTAGTCGCAGTTGCATGCTTCCACGAGCGGGAGCAGTTTGTTGGTAGCTTCCACCGATGCGGCAGCGTTGTCTTTGCCGTCGATCCAGGCCTGCATGGCGGCTTTGGTTTCAGCCGAGCAGCAGTCGCATTTTTCGATGGCTTCGGTCATGATCTGTTTCAGACGGTCGCGGAGTTTTTCGACACCGATGTGGATACCGAGGCCGAATTCAGCGTTGTCTTCGAACAGGGAGTTCGCCCAGGCGGGACCGTGACCCGAAATGAGGTCTTTGCAGTAGGGGGTCGACGGAGCCGAGCCACCGTAGATCGACGAGCAACCGGTAGCGTTGGCCACCATCATGCGTTCACCGAAGAGCTGGGTGATCGACTTGATATACGGGGTTTCACCGCAACCTGCGCAGGCGCCGGAGAATTCGAACAGCGGCTGAGCGAACTGCAGGTTCTTAACCGATTTGGTTTTGTCTGCAACGGTCGATTTGTAACCGACTTTGTTGTGCATGTATTCCCAACGGGGAGCCTCTTCGGCGAGCTGAGCTTCCATCGGTTCCATAACGAGGGCTTTGCCTTTGGGAGCCGGGCAGATGTTGGCACAGTTGCCGCAACCGGTACAGTCGAGCGGCGACACCTGAATTTTGAACTTGTACTCTTTGAACGGGCCGATGGCTTGTACCATGGGGGTACCTGCGGGTGCTGCGGCAGCCTCTTCTTCGGTCATCAGGAAGGGACGGATGGCTGCGTGGGGGCAGACGTAGGCACACTGGTTACACTGGATACAGTTTTCGGCTTTCCAGGCGGGAACGTTGGCAGCGATACCGCGTTTTTCGTAAGCGGCGGTACCGGCTTCCCAGGTTCCGTCTTCGCGACCGGTGAAGGCCGATACGGGGAGGTTGTCGCCTTCCAGTGCGTTGATCGGGTCAACGATCTTGGTGATGAATTCGGGACGGTTCGGATCAACGGCTTTCGGAGCCACGGTGATCGAAGCCCATTCGGCGGGTACTTCTACCTTGACAACGTTCTTGCCACCGGCATCAACGGCTGCGTAGTTTTTGTTAACGACGTCTTCGCCTTTTTTGCCGTAGGATTTGTAGATCGCTTTCTTCATCTCTTCGACGGCCTTGTCGTAGGGGATCACTTCCGATACCTTGAAGAAGGCCGACTGCATGATGGTGTTGGTACGCGAACCCAGACCCAGTTCAGCAGCGATCTTGGTGGCGTTGATGATGTAGAAGTTGATGTGGTGTTCTGCCAGATATTTTTTCATATCGTCCGGCAGGTGTTTCTTGGTGGTTTCTTCGTCCCACACGGCGTTGAGCAGGAACGTACCGCCGTCTTTGAGGCCTTTGAGGAGGTCGTATTTACCGAGATACGAGGGCACGTGGCAGGCTACGAAGTTCGGGGTAGTCACCAGGTAGGTCGAACGGATCGGTTCGTCGCCGAAACGCAGGTGGGAGCTGGTGTAGCCGCCCGATTTTTTCGAGTCGTAGGAGAAGTATGCCTGGCAGTATTTGTCGGTCGAGCCGCCGATGATCTTGATGGAGTTTTTGTTGGCGCCGACGGTACCGTCCGAACCCAGACCGATGAAGCGGGCTTCGTAGGTCGAGCCGTGTCCTACGCTGACCTCTTCGCCCACGGGGAGCGATTTGAAGGTAACGTCGTCAACGATACCCACGGTGAACTGGTTTTTGGGTTCGTTCTGTGCGAGGTTTTCGAACACGGCGATCATCTGGGCGGGGGTGGTGTCTTTCGACGAGAGACCGTAGCGGCCACCGATGATGAGCGGGCGTTCGTTTTCAGGCATCGAGTAGTATACTTCGCGTACGTCGAGGTAGAGCGGGTCGCCGTTCGCACCGGGTTCTTTGGTACGGTCGAGCACGCAGATGCGTTTCACCGACTTCGGCATGGCCTGCAGGAAGTATTTGGCCGAGAAGGGGCGATAGAGGTGTACGGAGATCAGACCCACTTTTTCGCCTTTGGCGCGGAGCATGTCGATCACCTCTTTGAGGGTTTCGGTCACCGAACCGATAGCGATCACGACGTTCGTGGCTTCGGGGTCACCGTAGTAGTTGAAGGGATGATATTCACGACCGGTGATTTCGCTGATCTTGGCCATGTAGTCGGCCACCAAGTCGGGCACGGCGTTGTAGAAGCGGTTTGCGGCTTCGCGGCTCTGGAAGTAGATATCGGGGTTCTGAGCGGTACCGCGGGTAACGGGGTGCTCGGGATTGAGGGCGCGTTCGCGGAAGGCGCGCACGGCGTCCATATCGATCAGCGAGCGGAGGGCGTCGGTATCGAACTCTTCGATTTTCTGGATTTCATGCGAGGTGCGGAAACCGTCGAAGAAGTTGATGAAAGGCACACGGCCTTTGATGGCGGTCAGGTGAGAGACAGCCGAGAGGTCCATGACTTCCTGAACGGAGCCGCTGGCGAGCATGGCGAAACCGGTCTGGCGTGCGCTCATGACGTCGGAGTGGTCGCCGAAGATCGAGAGTGCCTGGGCAGCCAGGGCGCGAGCCGACACGTGGAAGACGGCGGGCAGCAGTTCGCCGGCGATTTTGTACATGTTCGGGATCATCAGCAGCAGCCCCTGCGATGCGGTGTAGGTAGTGGTCAGCGCACCGGCCTGGAGCGAACCGTGTACGGCACCGGCCGCACCGGCTTCGGATTGCATCTCCTGCACGCGAACTGTTTCGCCGAAAATGTTCTTCTTACCTGCAGCAGCCCATTCGTCCACATACTCGGCCATGGTCGAGGACGGGGTGATCGGGTAGATCGCCGCCACTTCGCTGAACATATAAGCGATGTGGGCGGCGGCGTAGTTACCGTCGCAGGTGATAAATTTCTTCTGATTTGCCATTGCTATCTAAATTGTTGAATTTAAATTGTAAGCCGTTGAATGGGAACGCCTTCCGGATTTTCCCGAAGCCGGTGTGTCCCCCTTAGGATGCAAAGTTAGCGTTTTTTTCGTTACGCGGACAAAATCCGGGCCAGTTTTTCTCCGAGCGTTTCCGGATCGTTTACGGTGGTAATTTCGCCGCTCTCGACGATCGAAATTTTGCCCCGCTCTTCAGAGACGACCACCACCACCGCATCGCTGTGTTCGGTCAGGCCGATCGCGGCACGGTGACGCATGCCGTAGTGCTGCGGAATGTGGGGATTGTCGGACGAGGGCAGAATGCAGCGGGCCGCGTGGATACGCCCCTGTTTGATGATGATGGCGCCGTCGTGCAGCGGACTGTTCTTAAAGAAGATGTTTTCGATCAGCCGCACGTCGATGCGGGCGTCGATGATGTCGCCGGTCGAGGCATAGACCCCCAGGTCGCCCTGGCGTTCGATACAGATCAGCGCACCGGTATAGGTCGCCGCCATGTCGCGGCACGCGCGGGCCACGTCTTCGGTCCACTGCAACTGCGCGTTGCGTCCGGCCGAGCGGAAAATGTGGCGCACGAAACGGTTTTTGGCCTTGGAATAACGACTGCCGAGCAGCAGCAGATAGCGGCGCACCTCCTGTTGGAAGACGATGATGAGCGCCAGCACGCCGACCCCGATCACCTGCCCCATGATGGAGCTGAGCAGGGTCATGTTCAGCGCCTTGACCACCACCCACAGCAGATACACGATAAAGATCCCGGCAAAGATGGTCATGGCGGCCGTACCGCGGATCATGCGGTACACCTGGTAGCACAGCAGTGCCACCACCAGCACATCGATTACATCCAGCAGACTGATACTGATAAAGCCCATACGGTTCGTTCGGTTAAACCATCCAAAGATGGCGTAAAGGTAACATTTTATCCCGTACGGCGCACTGCGAAAAATCGCGCCCGGAGACGCCCCCGTTCAACAGTTTCGCCCCCATTCCGGACATTTCAGGCCACACCCACCCGAAAAACGAACAAACAGACGACCGTTTCAGTAAATTTACCCACGATTCCTCGGTGAAAAAATACTATATTGCGCAGACAAACCAAACCCAGTAACCACCATGCGTATTTTGAGCGGATTGGCAGCCACGGCGCTGCTGGCGGCCACGGGCTGCGCTTCGTCACCGAATTTCGCCACCGGCGTGATCGACCGTGCGGCGGACAACACCCTGACACTCGTCACCGGGCAGGGTGACACCCTGATTTTCAGCACACCGGGAGCCGATACACTCGCGCGGCTCGACTCGGCAACCGTTTTCTGGCGCGGCAGCTACACGGCCGGTATGAAGGTCGAACGGATCGCGGTCACCCCCGGCGGAATGCCCGGCAGCGACCGCGACGCACACGGATGTATCGGCTCGGCCGGCTACATTTGGAGCGAGGTTCGGCAAGATTGCATCCGACTCTTCGAGCAGGGCATCCGCACGGTCGACACGGCGGGTAACGCGGCCTACATCGTCTTCAGCCCCGACTCGTCGCAAGTCGAGCTCTTCTTCTCCGACGGCACCCCGAACGAGATTCTCGACCGTCGCCGGCTGCCCAATGGCGGCTCGGCCTGGAATGTCGAGGACGACGATACGAAAAACGTCCGTCTGATCGACGGCCGGTGGGACATCAGCCGCCGGGGCAAAACCGTCTTCAGCGAAGAACAGAAAGGCGGCTCGGAACTGGGCGCCCTGCAAAACCTCACCTACGAAGGGCTGCTGCCGGCAGCCTCCTGCCCGGGCATCCGCTACACGCTCACGATCAGCAGCCGAGAGCACAGCGGCGACGGCACCTTCACCCTGACGATGACCTACCTCGAGGCCGAAAACGGCGAGGACCGCTCGTACACCTATACGGGTCGCCGTTTCACGCTGCGCGGCATGGCGGGCGACGAGAATGCGACCGTCTGGCAACTGGTGGCCGACAGCGACAAAGGGACCTTCAACTTCCTGCGCGAGGACGACACGACCCTCACCCTGCTGAACGACCGGTTGGAAAAACCCGAAACAACCCTGAACTATTCGCTGCGACTGAAGAAGTAACCTCTTCTCCTGCGCCAACCTTTTCTGTATAGCATCGGCTCGCCGCATCCGGAAACAACCGTCCGGATGCAGCGGGCCGAAATACTTTTATACCTGCAAACCACGGAGATCACCGGATCGCTCCCGACATTGTCACACCATCTCCCTGCTGTCGCTTTCCACAATACAACCTTTTGGGAGCAACCTCTCCCCCACGCCTCAACAAACCGCCGGACAAAACCTCCACATGGCCCCTGCGGCTGCCGCCCATAAACGACGCAGTGCGGGTTTCCGTTTCCGGACAACCCGCACCGCACATACGGAAATATATTTCAGAAACTGAGAACTCTGAGCCCTCCCGGGTTACATAATAACATCGTCACTGACGGTACCCTGATCGCCCCAGCCCGAAATAATCGCATCTTTGAGTTGCAGTCTGCCATCCTTGATGGCCAGGTTCAGCGTCAACTGCTTGCCGCTTTCAAGATCGTCGCCGGTCGTCACCACATCCCGTAGTGCCAACTCCTTCACATCCTCACCGGCACGAATCTCCAACATGACATCCGATGTACTCTGAGGCACGATCAGGAACGACGCCGTACGTCCGACCTCCGTGAACGAAGCCGTCCGGGCGCTGGTATTATCGAGCGTACCATCAAGCAGGTTCACCTTGCAACTCGACTTCGCCGTACAGGTTATCTGTATCTCATCGGCCGACACATAGGATTGGTCACTCGTAAAGTTAACCACCAACCGGTGCATCGCGTGATGGAATCGCAGTTCCACCGGTTCTTCCGTGCCCGACCGGATACCTTTGGTCGTTGCCAACAGCAGATCTTGATCGGCTGCACTCTCCAGATCGAACATAAAGGTACCGTCACTGAGCGTCTGCTTCGGATAGCAGGCGTAAAAATCGACCAGCCCGTCATCCGAAGCCAACGGAAGGTCCTCCCAAAAGAGACTTGTCTCTCCCACCTTATAATCATAAGTAGTCGATTGCGGCACCCGATTGGCCAGGTGCAACGTAAAGATATCCCCTGCAGCAAAGGAACCACTGCCATCGCCACCCAACTGAGGAGCCTTTGTCCGCGCATCAATGCTGGCCGAAATAGAGATTCGCGTATCGGTCGAACCGTTATCTCCCGGCGCAGGATCCGGTTCAGGGGTGGACGTACCCCCGTTGCATGCATTCAAAAGGGGGAACACCATTGCTACCAATATATAAGCTAAGCTTTTCATCGTTTATCCGTTTTTATGTTCTTAATTATTCTACTACAACCGAGGGGAAATGACGCCGCCACACATCACGACGCAGATCGACCGAATAGAGGGCCGTAATCTTGAACTTTTTAAACTCGATTGAACCATCTTCGCTATCCAGTGCCTGCATGTACGTGTATTCATTATTGTTCATTGCAGGATCTTTAGCATAGACTATTTTCTTACGAACAATCATTGCACCATTGGCATCCTGATCTGCCATATTGTTATCACAATAATAGAAATGGGAAGCCATGCCGTTTTCATCAAATTCAAACCCCCATATCACCATGGAATGATTGCCCGTATTTGTTCCAGCTATATCATATACTGAGAACCCAATCGCCTTCCGATTGAGCAGGGCATCGATTATGAATTCATTGAACGCTGCAGCATCAGGCATACGCTGGGATTCGACAGCAACCACATCGTCCTTTTTGAACACCTCGGAGAAAAATCCCGGGAATCCCAGAATCGCGGGTGATCCCATTTGAGGCGCTTGATAACCCGAAATAAACCAGTTCACCCCACCGGCATCCCAGTTTCCATTATCACGGAAAGAGCTTTTGAAGAACTCGAATACCGGCGCCCGGTTCACCACCACCGATGAGCCCGTGGTCCCATTGGGATAGAGCGGTTTGAATTCATCCGACGGGCGCTCGAACATCCGCCCCGACGTAACCGTCGACTCAACGCTCGACCCATACAGCTTCGTGTAAGCCTCGATGTACGGACGGTTATTCACCATCCACCAGATCAGCAGACTCGAAGCACTCGCAGCCCAGCATAAATTACGGTCATTTTCATCATAATTATATGACTTATTGCAATCGTACCACCCACAGTCCTCGGCCCAGGTCAGCCATTGATTTTCCACATTCGTCCAGCTCTGCCGGAACCACTGGCCAGCCGGAAGCTGGTACATTTTATGAGGCGGATAGGTCGGAATACTCTCTTTGCCGGGGAAATCGGGAGCATTCACGCCATAGACCCACAACGTTTTGTTCGCCACGTCAGGATTCGACTGTTTGATCGACAATCGAAACGAAGTCTGCTTGCCCGACTCGAAAGCGGTAAGCGACTGCCCTTCGTCCGTCTGCTTCGGTGCATCATATAGCACCTCCTTTTCCGAATTGGCAATCCGAAGCAAACCGGCCCCATCCCGATACGGCGTGGCAGACTGCGGAAGAATGATCGCCTCCATGCTGCCATCGCTATTGAGGTGCGGAGTGATCCATTGAACATCCTCCGAAACGACCTGCGTCTGACCAGTCAGCAGATTGACCGAACCGTCGGCCACGCTGCGCACAGCCACCTCAGCCCCATCATCGGCCCCGATCAACTCGACATGGAGCCGGTGCAAGGCATGCTCAAAGCGGAAGCTGGCCTGATATTCACCAGCGGCCAAAGCCACACGTGCGAACAACAGATCGGCAGCCGACAGTGCCTCGCCGCTTTGGTCCAGCGGCAACTGAACAGCGTAAGCCGCCGGATCGATCGCCTCGGGATCGGCCACGGCCGGATAATGAGCCGACATGGTCAGCGTACCGACCCCGAAATCACTCCGTTTCAAACGCGGCATCCACTCACCGCCCTGGTAGATCAATTCACGATACTGCACCTCGCTTCCATTGTCGATGTACAGTCCAATACGGTCACCTTCACTGAAGGTGCCGGAACCGTCCGAGGCCATCTCGGCACGAGTCTCGAGCCGCGAAAAGGTTAACCGCATGTAACCATCCGCCCCGGCGCCCAGATCGTCGTTTCGATCAGCGCGACAGGCCGTCAGCACCAGCAGCACAACCATTACGGTGGCTGCGAGGACGGTTTTTCCGAAATTATAAAATCTGTAACGCATAATCATGATTGCTTTGGAACCGAAAAGAGACAGACACGCATCGTACAACCTGGTAGGTCAGTCGAACGAACATGCCGTTTCCGTTTCGAGGTTCATCCATTATTCTCTGCTCATCTTTACATATTGGCGCACAAAGATAGAGCTAATAATCAATTTTTTACATTTAAGGCTTTATGTGTCAAAAATCACACATAATCTTTCATGTGCAACGTTTCGCACCGTCCCAAAACGTCCGGAAGCAACGTTTTTCAGTACAACGTTTTTATGACTAAAATATTCTTGGATTCACATTAAATTCGTAAGCGATTCAAAATTTCATTCAAAAATCATTCCAAAAACTCTTTTACACCTATTCTTAAGTACAATTCTCGACCCAGACCTATCACTTTTAAATATACGCACCTGATTATCTACACTTTACCTAAACCAGAGTCATCCCCAAATTTTTATCTTAAGTTCACCCCCCCTTATTCTCCGTTTTTCACAAATTTCCCCCACCACCCGCCTATCTTATTGTATTTCATAAACAACGAATCGACCGCCCTCCCCTACCAAATCTCGTCCAAACCAACCAATTCCCACAATTATTATTTTACTATTTTTCTGAATAATATTTTTTCATGAATTTACTTACCAACAAAAGAATAATTTGTGTATATTTATCATACTAAACAGATAATAAATACTGTAAAAAATATACAGCAAAAGCATATGAAAAATTTCATCATCCTATTGGGATTATGCTTGTGGGGATGTCAACTATACGCACAACAAACTTTGCCCTCCCGGGACAATTCCGCCATTTCACTATCTGACAGCACTTTATTTAATCAAGAAGAGTATCCTGACAGCCTTTTTGTGGTTGCCGGACCTTTCATGACACCGGTAGTTTTCGAGGTCAATCAATACACAATCAAACCGAACCAGCGACTTAACGAAGCTATTGATTCTATCAAAAAGTACAACAGAAACATTATTTTCATATGGGTTGGCGGCAGCGCCTCCCCCGAAGGCCCCGACAGGTGGAATCGGCAGTTGGGGCAATACCGTGCCGAAGCACTCTCGAAATACATTATTCAGGAGACCGGGCTGGAAAACCAGAAACTCCGAATTCACAATCTCGGAGAAGACTGGAGCACCCTGGAGAAAATCATGGAAGAGCAAAAAGGGTTCCCCAACCGGGATCGCATTTTGACCATCCTGTCGGAAGAGCCCAACAACGAGACACGCAAACAGAAAATCCAGGAACTCGATCACGGAGCCACCTGGCACAAGTTAATCACCGAGGTCTTTCCACCGCTGCGCAATGCCCGCATGACCCTCGTATCATGCTACCCCAAGGCCACCCCCATAGCTCAGGAGATCTCGCCCTGGAACGGCACGCTGGCAACGGCCGAGCCTCCCAAAGCAATCCTGACCAGACCGGCGGCACCCATACCGACGACCTACGCCGCACGACACTCGAACTGGAAGATCGCCGTAAAGACCAACCTGCTGTTCGACGTGCTGCTGACCGCCAACCTCGGCGTCGAGATCAGCCCGTGGACCCACTGGTCGCTCGACATACCCGTGTGGTACTCGCCCTACAACATCACCTCGACCCGGAACATCCGACTTCTGGCCGTACAGCCCGAAATCCGATGGTGGGCCAAGGAGGCCATGAACGGCCACTTCGTCGGCCTGCATACCCACGTGGCCGGCTTCAACATCGCCCTCAACGACTACGCCCGCTATCAGGATCCGAACCATGCGCTTTGGGGGATGGGGCTGAGCTACGGTTATGCCCTTTCGCTCGGCAAGAGCAGACACTGGGGCATGGAATTCAACATTGGCGCCGGTTTCGCCAAATACAAGTATGACGCCTACCGCAACTGGCACAACGGGCCGAAATTCAAATCCGGATCAGACTGCTACTGGGGCATCACCCGCGCAGGAGTCACCCTCTCGTATAAATGGAATCTATCGCGTAAGGATCGGAAAAAATGACAATCATGAATATGCGTCATATATATCATACATTCATATTTCTAAGTGGCACCACACTACTTGCCGCCTGCGACAAGACCATACACGAGTATCCCTCGAGCGGTCTGACCACCATATCGGTCGAACTCAACGTCGACCGCACCCCTCCACGCTACTACAAGGAGCTGACCTACGACAACAACGGCGAATATACGGAGACCTCTCTCGACCCCTCGCTGTCGGAGAGCTACACCGCCGATGAACGGCTGAGCATGCGCATCATTACGGAGCTGTACCGGGTGTCGTCACTGGAAGACCGCATCGACAAAGGCACACTCGTCGCCCGCCGCGAGATCGCCGTCGAGCGACTCAAGGAAGCGCCGCAGGACACCCTGCAATTCCAAGTGCCGGAAGGCATCTACCGAGCCCTCTCGTGGGCCGACTATGCCCCCACCAACAACCTGCAGGACTGGCACTTCAACACCGAGGCACTGGATGCCGTCGAGGTCAACATCGACCACAAGCCGCAAGACAACCACCACAAAAATTCCGCCACCGGTTCGAGCAACTTCGCCGTGGACTTCAACCAAAGCCCGACAGGCAGTTCGATCCTGCTCGACGGGACACGAGCCACCCCCACCGACGACAACGTCGTCCCGGTCTACATGGAACGTGCCGAGGGAAGGTTCCGATTATGGGCCACTGACCTTCAGGATTTTCTGAACGGAGGCAACAGCATCGATGACCTTCGCATCAAAATCATCTACAAGCAATACATCAGCGCCGGGTACAACGTCGACACGGAGACCCCCAACCGGTTCGTCCAGACCCGCACCATGGAGACCACTCCGACCACCGTCCCCGGCGACGGCAGCATCCTGCTCGCCTACGACTACGTGCTGACCTCGAGCGACCGGGAAGACCACATTCTGGTCGACATCTTCATCTACAAGGGCGAAGAGGAACTGAACCACTATCAGGACATCACCATTCCGCTTCAACGAAACCACGAGACGGTTGTCCGCGGCCCCTTCCTGACCCGGGAGATCGGGAGCGGAGACATCGGTATCGATGACAACTTCGACGACGAATTCGTGGTCGTCATTCCGGACTAAGCCTCGTACAAAATATCATACATCACATAAAAACCACACACTATGAAAAAGTTAACTAACCTTATGCTGGGTTGCCTGGCAGGCATAGCCCTTGCGGCATGCAGCCAGAAGCCAGACCAACCGGGGCTCAACCCCGATGGCGAGATGGTACGCATCCAACTCGAAGCTCCCGAAGCGCTGCAGCTGACACGCAGCATTCCCGGCACCAACAGTGCTCAAGGTGGCCTGACGAACGTCGACTGGTCACAGTATGATCTGCGCTACCTGCTGGCTGTCTACTCGGCAGACGGCAGCGAACTGCTGACCCGCCTGTCCAAAACCTACGACACGTACAGTTCCGCCGTATTTGAACTGCGACTGACCCCGAACAACAGCTACAAGTTTGTTGCCTGGGCCGACTTCGTCGCCGAGGGCGAGGACGAAGACCTCCACTACAACACCACCGACCTGGCAAACATCACGCTCAAGAGCTACGAGGACGGTCGGCAGAACCAGATTAACGACGAAAGTCGGGATGCCTACTTCGCCACCAAAGTGATCAACGTTACGCAAACGTTCGATGAACCGCTGACGCTGAAACGCCCGTTTGCCAAGATACGCATCGTCACCACCGACTGGGAGGGAGACAACAAAGGCGTTGTCAAACCGGACAATTTCAAGGTCACGTACCACGATTGCACCCGTTTCGCAGGGTTCAACGCCCTCACCGGTGACGCTATCGGCGAGACGACAGCCGACGGCACAACGGTTTACACCGCCACCCTGGCCACCGACGGCGCCAACGGCAAGTTTTACGAAGGAGGCTACGATGCGAGTGCCAACAATCGCACCCTGCTCGTCGATTATCTGATTGCAACCCCGGACCAACAAGCCATCCATTTCAACCTCGAAATGCTGAATGGCACAACTCCGATCGGCAGCAGCCCGCGCGACTTCACAACCGAGATTCCCATCCAGCGGAACTATCTGACCACGATTCTCGGCAATCTGTTGTCCGTGGGTGGAACGATGCAGATCAGCATCGACGAAAGCTTCACCAACGAGTGGATCGAAGGCGAAGAGTGGTGGAATTCCCAATCCATCACCCCGAAAGAGCCGGCTTACGACGAAGCAACAAAGACTTACACGATCAACACCCGAGAAGAATTTGCCTGGCTTCCTGACCATATCACCGAAATGGTTGCCACTTGGAAGATAAACGAAAAAGGCGAGGGATATTGGGACCCCAAAGGTGTCACTTTTCAGTTAATGAATGACATTGACATGAGCGGTGTAGAATGGAAACCCATCTATCCCGCAGGAAGCGCACTAACCTATACATTCGAAGGGAACGGTCATACCTTGCGTAATTTCTCCATGAGCGGAGCATTCGGGGCTATTTACGAATATAAAATTTTGTGGTTTGTTTACACATATGAAGCATATACAGGCGTTTGGGGCAAATTCGACGGGATCATGCGGAACCTGACTTTCGAAAATATCACCATCAACGGGCTTGCTCATGCGGACTTCCCGGTCAAAGATGTCAATGGCGAGCCGGTTGATCACAACAAGGAATACGCCTACTTCGCTGGCTGCATCGGATACACCGGAGGCAACCAATGGAGCATGGACAGTAAATTCGAGAACGTACATGCAAAACATGTACAGATCAAATCCTCGGCGAGCTCCCAAAACCTCGGCGGCCTGGTTGGCTGGGTCGGTTCAGGCGGAGGCAGCACCGGAAATCGAGTCGCTGCATTCAAGGATTGCTCTGCCACCGACATACATATGACCGGATATCAAGCAGGAGGCCTCGTCGGACAAGTATTGGGTGACCGCGGCGTATCGTTTGACAACTGCAAAACCGAAGATATTTACATCCGATATAGCTCCATTATGTCATCTTCCGGATTTATCGGAAATATCGGCGACGGAGGCATCAACATCTCATGGTATGCTACCATTGAAATTAACAATTGTACTCCCGCCCAACACGTTTACTACATCAATGACAGAACCGGCGAACCCAACACCACCTATCAACCTCAAAGCCCGTACTACGAACATAAGAATCTAAAAGGAAATGATAAGTTCCCGGATGGCGACAAGGTAGTGATCACCCCTGCCGAAACTACAGAACCTTAAGCCAACCGAAATCGGCCACACAACAGGCTAATAATCAGAAACGAGATGCACCCGTACGGTGCATCTCGTTTCTGATATAAATACCCGCGCACGAACTTTATCACGGGCGTAACACACGTTTCCCTTCACCTCACAACACAGTCTACCCCCTCCAATCACGCAATTCGCACAAAGCTCGTACAACTTTAACCATATTCAAGAGAACCAAGAAAGTGCATACCCCCAAACCACGTTTCACATCCCACAAAAATCCATCTTTTCTAAGCTGACTTTCATAATCGTTTCTGTAAAACATTCTGTGAAACATTTTGGGTCAAAACAGTCTTTTTTAGGAAATTTTTGTGGGTTTTCAGCGGGATGAATTGTACCCTGAGCCAATAGAATAGAAATTAAGACTCAATTACAACTCGCTGATACACAAAAGAAGAAGGCAGTCTTTTCGGACTGCCTTCTGAAGAGCGGAAAACGAGACTCGAACTCGCGACCCCAACCTTGGCAAGGTTGTGCTCTACCAACTGAGCTATTTCCGCATTACCTTTTAAGTCTGACGAAATTGTTTCCGATTCCGCCGTCCCGTAAGGGGTGGAGCTGTTGACGAGGATTGAACTCGTGACCTCTTCCTTACCAAGGAAGTGCTCTACCACTGAGCTACAACAGCAACTTTTCGTTATCACCGCCGGGGCAACCCCTGAACGATTAACGAGTGCAAAGGTAGGCAAAAAATCATAACCTGCAACCCCTGCGGCAAAAAAATTGCAACTTTTTTTGACGACCTTTCACCCACCTAAGCGTATCAGTCTGCATATCACAGCATTATACGAGGGCTTGCAGAATATCTTTTTTCAGGTCTTCGGCGTCCTCCAGCCCCACCGACAGCCGAATCGTGCAGGGTGAGATGTCCATATCGCGTCGGGCAGCCTCACTGAACGGGCCAAAAATCGTACTCCAGGGGTGAATCGCCAGCGATTTATTGTCAAACAGATTCGTCGCGCGGCGGATCAGCTGCAAACGATCCAGAAAAGCATAGCAAGCCTCCTGCGACGCCAGGTCGAAGGTCAACATCGCCCCCGGTGCCGAGCCGAACTGACGCACAGCCACCTCGTGAAAACGATTCGAGGCCAGCCCCGGATAGTTAACCGACACGACGCCCGGCATCGTCTCCAGTTCCTGCGCCAGCCGGAGTGCCGTCGTCGAGGACCGACCGTAACGCACCTCGAGCGTCTCCAGACCCAGCGACTGCTGCCAGGCAGCCTGAGGTGTCATGTATGCGCCCAGATTCCGATGAATCTCGCGCCGCAGTTTGGCCGTAAACGCCTCGCGCGGCGCGACGCCGTAACCCGCGGCCGCCGCAGAGAGTTTCGGCGAACGGTTCCAGTCGAACGTCCCGTAATCAATCAGCAGTCCGCCCAGACCGGTCGCCCCGCCCGACAGATACTTCGTACTGGAAACCACCTCCAAATCAACCCCAAAGTCCGATGCCCGGAAAACATGGAACGGCACGACGGTCGTATCGGCAGCCAGCGGCACCCCTTGTGCCCGACATACCGCCGAAAGCGCCGCCAGGTCGGCCACCTCCATCTGAGGATTGGTAATGATCTCAAGGAAAACGAGACAAGTGTGGTCATCGATAGCCGCCTCGACCGAAGCCGGGTCGGTCATCTCCGCAAAACGGGTTTCGACCCCGAAATCGGCCAGCGTCGATCGCAGCAGCGAATAGGTATTGCCGAACAGATGGGGCGAAGTCACCACATTGCTGCCGGCCCGAGCCACCGTCATCAGCAGGTTGGTGATGGCTGCCATACCGGAGTTGAAAGCCGTGACACTCAGCGCACCAGTCACCTGCCGGACGCGCTGTTCGAAATACTCCACCGTCGGATTGGTGATGCGCGAATAGGCATGATCGGCCGAACGCCCCGTAAATGCCAGTTCCATCGATTCGGCCGTCGGAAATTCGTAGGCGGCATTCTGATAGAGCGGCATATTCAGCGCCCCGTGGGGATCCGGTTTGGTACTGCGCGCGGCGAGCACTTCGGTCGTAAATCCTCTTTTATTCTTGTCCATTTTCCTGAATATCTTGAAAATGCAAATGTAAATATTTTCAAAACAATTTTTCAGACACAATCCACCCTCGCCACGCACCTCTTTTACTCCCGACACACTTCCGTTCTTCACCTCCCCTCACTTCAGCCACCTCATTGCGACCATTACCGACCACTGCGTGCTGGTTGACGAATTCCATCCGCCAACAAGAACGAGGCACTGCCACCTTTTCATATGTTTCGCCGCGATTTCCCGTTTCTTCTACTCGCACCCTTTTTTCGTCGACAAGCCTGTGGATAGTGCCTTAATTCGACTCACCCGACACGACAACCGGCGCTGCCGCACCTGTCAACCTGCCGACATCATCCCTCTTCACTCTTCACTCTACCCGTTTTCCTTCCGCCACAGCCATACCCTGCCTGAAAAACCTTCCGCAGATATTCCGTATTTTTGTCGAGCCTCCCCGGAGGAAAAACCCCGAACTCAAACACCAGACCATCATGACAAAAGCACATACCCCCTCGGAATGGACGTCCCTGCTGGAATGGGACAAAAACCACCTGTGGCACCCCTACACCTCGGCCGCCGCTCCCCTGCCCGCCTATGCGGTGCGAAGAGCCGAAGGCGTCCGCATCGAACTGGAGGACGGCCGGCAACTGATCGACGGCATGTCGTCGTGGTGGTGCGCCGTCCACGGCTACAACCACCCGCGTCTTAACGCCGCCGCCGAACGACAGCTCCACGAGATGTCGCACGTGATGTTCGGCGGGCTGACCCACCGCCCCGCCGTCGAACTGGGACGCCGACTGCTGAAGATCGCCCCCGGTGCCAACCGGCCCGCCGGAGACCCCGACCGACTGGATTACGTCTTTTTCGCCGACTCGGGGTCAGTCTCGATCGAAGTGGCGATGAAGATGGCCATGCAGTGGCAGATCTCGCAGGGCCACCCCGAACGCAACGAATTCATGACCATCCGCGGCGGCTACCACGGCGACACCTGGAACGCGATGAGCGTCTGCGACCCCGACGGCGGCATGCACTCCCTGTGGCAGGGACGACTGGCCGTCCAGCACTTTGTTCCGCGACCGACGATCCCCTTCGGCGGCACGTGGGATCCCGCCGCGCTGCAACCGCTGCGCGAGGCCTTCGAACAGCACCAGTCAACACTGGCCGCCTTCATCCTCGAACCCGTGGTGCAGGGTGCCGGCGGCATGTGGTTCTACCACCCGGAATACCTGCGAGCCATCGCTGCCCTGTGTCGTGAATACGGCGTTTTGCTGGTGGCTGACGAGATCGCCACCGGTTTCGGCCGGTCGGGACGTCTTTTCGCCTGCGAGTGGGCCGACGTCGTCCCCGACATCATGTGCGTCGGCAAGGCCCTCACCGGAGGCTACATGACGCTGGCGGCCGTATTGGCCACAAACCGCGTGGCCAAAGGGATCGATGGCCCCTTCATGCACGGCCCCACCTTTATGGGCAACCCGCTGGCCTGCGCCGTGGCCTGCGAATCGGTATCGATGCTCACCGAAGGGTGGCTGCTGCCACGCGTGGCACAAATCGAAGCGCTGATGCGCGACGAACTCGCCCCACTGCAGGAGCTGATCCCGACCGCGGTTCGCGACGTGCGGGTACTCGGCGCCATCGGGGTGGTCGAGATGGAGCGACCGGTCGAAATGGCCTCGATCCAACGGGCGTTTGTCGAAGCCGGCATCTGGGTGCGTCCCTTCGGACGGCTCGTGTACATCATGCCGCCCTACATCATCTCGGACGACGACTTGCGAACCCTCTGCCGCGCCCTGGCTGCTGTCGTCCGCCGTACGGTCGGCTGCTGACCACTACCTTCGGGCGACGCCATCGAACCACAATCATAAACAAAACACGCCGGGCGAACGAAATATGGTTTCGTTCGCCCGGCGTTTCAATAACCGGCATATCCGCTGCAGGTCTTATGGAAGTGTACGACCGGTGAATCCAGTGCACAACACACCGTTCACACTTCAGCCCCACAATAGGAGGAAAGCACGCACCATTCGCGTTCCGCCTCTCTGCAGGAGTAAAGTGCGCACCGGTACCAGACACACGTCATCAGCCCTCTCCCCATCATATGCAGGAACCACAGAACTACTGCCCAACGGACCACAGCCACCGGGTCCTTACAGGATCACCCCGCCCATACAGCGACGCTTCCCGATTTTGATTCGCGGTTCATAGTCCGGGAACTCATCGGGATGAGCCTCCACATACTCCACCGCCACACGCAGAAAGAGACGCGCATCGCGCAGCGCCTGACGCGCCATCAGCATCCACTCGTAGGCCGAAGCTGCCTTGGCCGTCTGTTGCGAGGTGGTTCCCGTGCCAGAGTTTTCGGTCGAGGCCGAAATTTCGACCGTCGTATCGACCGTTGTCACGTCGCTCTGCTCCGAGCTGGTCGTTTCGGAGCCCGACTCCGTGCCGTTCACGGTCTCCGAAACGGTCGAAGTATCGGTCTTGACAGCCTGGGTCGTGACCTCCTCCGACTCGGTCGTCTCGTCGGTCGTCTTGACCGAACCACTCGTCTGCTCGACCGTCGAGCTGCTTCCGACCGTGGCTGCCAACGCTTCATCGACCTGTTCCGTGGTGTCGGTGTCGGTGGACACCCGATCCGAATCCGTTTCGTTGATCGTTCGCTGGGTCGTCGTCTCGGTGATCTCTGACCCGTCGGAGGTCTGCTCACCGTTGGACTGCGTCGTCGTGACACGCTCGGTCGTGCCGGACGACGTCTTCTCGACCACCTGCGTACCGGTCAACTCGCGACGCTCGGTGTCCGTCCGATCCTGCTGTTCATTTTTGGTTGCCGAGGTGGTCTGGGTGCTCTCCTCCGACGAAGCCCGCACCACGCCGCGATCCGAAGCCCGCACGGCCAGCTCGCCGATCATCTCATAACGGATATAGTGGGCCAGCGCCGGACGAATATAGGTGAAGACAAAATCGGCATGCCGCTCCAGAATCATCTGCTGATACATCTTATCGCCGAATACGGGTCGGATGTAGCGCAGCTGCGCCGCCTCGATCCGGTAGACCCGGATGTGGCTGACGTCGATCGCATCGTCGGGCGAGAAAGCCAACCCAAGCACCTCTTCAGGAGTTATCAGTTGCATAATCGAATCCTAAATAAATCAGGTTAATAGTTTCATTGAATAAGCGCACTCGTCCTCTGCACGTCAGATCTGCGACAGGAAGAGCTGCTGTGCCGGATCGTCCGGGTCGTAGTCGTAGCCATCGGCCTTGCGCGCCTCCCAAACCCGCATGTACTCGGGTTTCACCTCGAACGGCGGCTGGTTCACGAAGGTCAGCGAACGGGTCTGCTCGCCGAAAATATCGGCACACACCGCCCGCAGCGGTTCGATCAGCTCCTGCTGCTCGACGCGAATCAGCGTGTTCAGCGCGATATTGTACTCGTAACGGACACGTTCGGCCGAAAAACCGGTCGTATACTCCAGCCCGCTCAGGGTCCGGAACCAGCTGTGGGCCACGATCATGTCCGACACCGCCTGATCGTGAAGCGACTTCCAGTCGCCGTCGCTCGTGGTGGTGATGGGCACGAATTTGGTCGAGTCGCTGTCGATGCCGTTCTTGACCAGGAACATCACCTGCCCCGGCCGACCCGCAAAACGCTCCTCGGCCATCCGGACAATCTCGTCGGCCTCCTGCTCGGAATCGGTATCCCCGTCGAGCACCATGACTCCGGAGGGCTGGAAAGCGTTGTCCAGACGCGAGATATTCCACCGGTCGGTTTTCCAGATGATGGCCGAAGCGCTCAGACCGGCCATATACTTCGGAACGCCATAATGCCGGAACATCGGTTCGTAATCCTTGTAGTGGATCACCGAACGCAGCGTCCCGTCGGGCTGCGGTTCGAAGCGGGGGTACAGCGGCAGCACTACGGCTTCCGATGCACGATACTGCCGCCAGTCGTGATGCAGCACCACGTGGGCACCGTCACGCGCCAGCCGGCACTGCGTGGCATCCTGATGGTACAGAGAGAGAAAACCGTGCTCCGCATCGGTCACGATCTCCAGGAAGGCGTTCCCCAGCAGACAGCGATCGAGCGCCAGCCGCTGAACGATCGTTCGCAGGCTCTGCCCCTGCCCGTTGGCCGCCTTGACGAGAGCGGCCGTGCGCGGACACGACGGATCGACCGTCAGCCCGCTGCCGCTGATGTAGTCGGCCTTGTCGTTGATGATTCGGCGGTGGATGGTCGAGCTGCGGGCCAGTGTGGCCAGCGCTTCGGGCAGACGGTTGTCCGACCCCCAGCGCCACACGTCGCGCCGTGCCGCCGGAGCCACCGACACCGAAGCAGGCAGAGCCGCCTGTCCCACGACAAAGACCCGACCGCCGATATTTTTATCAGATTTCATAAAACCTCCATGTGTTGTTAACGGAAAAGAGAGAAGGCGACCATGCGCCCGCCGCCGAAAGGGCAGAAGGAGAACCGTCCGGGTTAGCATCCGGCAGGAGCCGAATTACCACCCCTCCACAGAGGGGGCGAGTCCGAAGCCCTCCACCGCCCACGGCAGACCACCCCCCGATCGAGGTGAGTCCACGGTTGCGCATGATCGCCAGTATACAGGGGGAGAGACTATACGCCCGGGACAGCCGAGTACGAAGCCACGATCAGCTCAGGCAGCAGGTAGTCGCAGCCGGCCATGAAGGTAGCGCGCTGACGGTTCTCCATCTGGTCCGGGTTGTACCACATCGAGACCTCAGAACCGGGGAAATCCGACGTATTGACCGCCACGGCCAGGTTTCGGCTGTCGGTCAGGATCGCCCACGAGGTGGGTTGGTCGGCCACGCCGCTCAGGTAGGAGTCCACCTGGATGTCCACCACCGGAATACCGCGGAACAACAGCCGGTCGATGCCGTTGATTTTGGCCGCACGCACGCTGTCAAGCGAACCGCTGAGCAGGCTCTCTTCGTAGTTTTCAGCCACGTCGCCGGTCACCAGCAGCACCAGATGGCCGTCGCCCTTCATGGCGCGCAACTCGGCCGGAGCAGCCGCATACATGGCCTGGAAGAGTTTTTCGGCATTGCCCGCCGTATCCATGGTGGTCATTTCGACCTTCTTGACGTCGTCGGCCCCGGCGCCGGTATCGTCGATGAGTCGTTTGAAGAAGCCGTCGAAGGTGTTGAAGCCACTTTCACGGTCGGTGTCGCCGACCCACATGGTGGCCCGCACCGACTCGGCGATCGCCTCACGGAACAGGGCGGTTTCGGCCTCTTCGAGCTCGGTACCGGTGAGGTCACCCAGGTTGACGTCGGGTCGGCCGACGATACGCTCGTAGACCATAGAGAAGTAGTCCTCGGCCGCATAGCCCATCTCGGCCTTCACCTTGTGGAGCTCGATGACCTTCTGGAACTTGTCCGAAGCCGCCGACCCGTTCCAGCCGGCCGCATATTTTTGCAACAGGTCGGTACCGCGTTTCCAGAAGTTCAGGGTCGTGGGGACTGGCATGTTGTACATCATGCGGATCCCGAGGTCGAGCGCATTGGGTCCGGAGATCAGCGGACGGAAGAAGATGTTTTCGAGATCGTTACCCGTGTAGTTTTTGGGGTTTGCAATAATTTTTCCCATAGTTTTTGAAGTTTGAATAAGAGGATGGTCACCGACTCGGGAGTCCTCGTTCCCGTTGCGAGGGCCGCGCCGGACGACCGGATTTTGTTAATAATTTTGTTAATAACCAGAGTCGTTCCCACCTGTCATGGGCCGTAACGGACCATACAGCAATAACAACTCATCGGGATTCGCCCTGCGGCAGCCCACAGACGGGAGCGGCCGACCGACAGGTCGAGGTGCCTGGCCGGGGCGACAAGAGCCATTCGTACATCCTTTTGATTGCATGCGAGCCTCCGAGAATCTTCAGCAGCCTTCGAGAATCTTCGAGAACCTTCGGGAGCTTTCGAACGGCAAGGAATCGACGCAAGGAGAGACAATTCACTCACAGACAAAGTAATACAAAACCAATACAGACGGAAGTCTGCGAAATACACAGAAACCTCCAATCGGGAAAAGCACTTCTGCCGCTCTACGCACAACAGGGTCCGTCTCCTTTGAAAGTCCAAATAAGGGAAACAGCAATCCCCTGCCGAAGAAAGGCCCGCAAATTGTTAATAATTTTGTTAATAATTTGGACGCAAATAGGCCGCATCACGCTCGTAAGCCTCACCATTGCGCGACAGTTCGGCCTGCCCGGGCAACGGAGCACCCAACAACCCCGCCGGAGCGACCGACGGGTCTTCGCGCTCCAGCGTCATCGACGCCACCACCCGTTCCCGACGCTCCTCCTCGCTCAGCACAGTCCGGCCATCCGGTTCCCGGAGCGCATCGGCAAGCACCACTCCCGTATCGCCGCCCGCCGGAGCCACCCGGCTCACAACGTCGACCTCTCCGGTATCTGCATCAGTACCCGTTCGGGCAACCGGCGCGGCCAACCGTTCCGCCCCTCCGACCGTCTCGCGACGGAACAGATCGCGAACCCCCTGCACCATCCGGTCGCAAACGGCACTCAACGAGTTCGAACGGTTCACCCGGTCGGCCAGCCCCGCTTCGACCGCCTCTTCGGCCGAGAGCCACACGCCCCGTCCGGCATTCCGGGTCATCAGTTCGCGAAACTCATCCGCCGGACGCCCCGAATGCTCCGCATAGATCCCGGCCATGCGTTCGTCGGTTTTGTCCAGCAGCTGTGCCGCCCGTTCGGCATCGAGAAGATTGCCTTCGAGCGCCGTGACCGAACGATGGATCAGGTAAAGCGCATGGGGCGAGACCAGCCGCCGTCCGGGCGATGCCGCCTGAGCCACCAGCGTCGCCGCCGACGCCGCATATCCGTAACAGAGGGTCGTCACCTCGGCCCCCTCGGCCACCCGCTCACGGAGCGTCTCGTAGATCAGCAGCGCATCGTTCACGTCGCCTCCCGTCGAACGGATATTGACCAGAATACGCCGGGCACCGCTCCGCCCGATACGTTCAATCTGGGTACGGAAATTTTCATACGTCGCCGCACGCCGGGCCTCGTCATCGGGTTTCCACCACTCGGGAACTCCGATCATGCCCTCGATATCGATCGTCAGCCGACGGCCTCCGCTGACGCGAATTACACCTGGTTGTTGCATACTTTCAATCATTTAAAAACATAAATAAAAACAGGATAAATAGACTTTTTTCAACCGGCACGGCCGCCCGCTCCGCAGCCAGCGGGCTACCGCTTTGTGAAGCCGCCCAGCCGGATTTTACCCCCACGCGGCGTGAGTTCCGACTCGACGATTCCGGTCAGCGCATCCGGCGCGTCGTCGTGGGCATTGGCCCGGAACACGCGCCGGAACCCGCACACATCCGCCGCAAACTCCGGCCAGCGCACCCGCCAGTCCTCCGGCACCCGCACCATCCGGCGCACCGTGGCGGCATGGGTCAATATGCGCGACTCCTTGTTGCCGTTCTGATGGAAGAGCCGCACCGTACAGTTTCGCACCCCATCGTCCCGCAACCGGGCCTCCACGGCACGCCCGAAACCGCGCCCGCCGTTGTTGCTCTCGATCAGCGCCACATTCACACCGTTTCGGTTCAACATCGCGGCGACAGCCCCTTCGGTCACCTCCATCGCCTCATCCGTGTAGATCACATCCGTCACGTAACACAACCCGTCCTCGGCCACCGCGTAGCAGATCGAGCACAGACGGTCACGCCCCGTGTCGGCCGTATCCGTATAGTTGGCCCGCTTCAGACGTCCGGCAGGCAGCGTGCGGTAGGTCTCGAGCGAACCGTAGAGCAGCCCTTCGCGCACCACGGGATTCCCCTGGAAGAGCGCCTCGAAGAGCGCGGGATCGGCCCCGCGTCGCTGCATGAGCCACCGTTCGGAGTGTCGCTCGGGCCACAGCGCCTGTCCCACCGGCCGCGGGTCCACCTCCGACGGATCGGAACACTTCAGCGCCTCGAACGTAACGGCCACCCAGGTTCCTGCATCCAGCCGCTCGATCTGGCTCCACGACTGCAGTTCCACGACCCGCTCCGTCCGTTTCAGTCGACCGATCAGGTCGTCCTCGTGCCATCGGGTGCAGACGATCAGCTCCCGGGAACGGTCGTGCAGACGGGTGCGTACCACGGCGTGGTACCACTCCCAGACCCGTTCCCGAACCAGCGGCGAATTGGCCTCCAGCGCATCCTTATAGAGGTCATCGGCCACCACCACATCGACCCGGTTCCCGGTGAGCGATCCGGTTCGGCCGACCAGCTTCAGCCCCCCGGCCGCCTCCAGACAGTCGAACTCCTGAGCCGTCCGCCGCGCCGTCCGCTCCTGCCGGCTGTCGGCCCCCATCCCTTTCAGCCGCGTGGCCGGAAAGATCGCCCGAAAGGGAGGCTCCTCCATCAGTCGCTGCACCTGCTGCCCGAAACGACCGGCCAGCGCAAACGAATAGGAGGCCACGGCGACCCTCAAATCGGGATCCAACCCCAGCAGGTAGGCTGGCAACAGCACCGACGCCCCGAGACTCTTCCCGTGCTGGGGCGGCACGCTGACCATCATCCGTCGGATTCTGCCTCGCGCAAACTCCTCCAGCAGCCGGAAATAGGCTTCGTGGAAGGCCGTCCGCTCCAGGGCGGGTACCACCGCTTCGGCAAAAGCGTCGAACGCTCTTCGCGCCCGCTCTACGGCCGGTTCTCGCATCTTCAGCCTCACACTGCGACCACGCCCCAACCGCCTCAGATCGATCCCCGTTCCGTATCGTTTCCGTTGCGGTGCCTCCGGCAGTTGCTCCCGAGACCACTCCAAGGAGTGTTCCAGGGGAGGTTCCGGGCTCTGTTCCAAGGGTTCTTCCCGGGGCAGTTCCGGGGATTGTTCCCGAGGCTGTTCACGGAGTGTTTTCCGGGAGTACCCCGCCGGCCGAGCAGGCAGCAGGGCACTCGTCGGGCACTGTCCCGAGACAACCTCAACGGCAGCCGAATCCTCAACGGTATTTCCATCCGTGGAATGTCCCGGACACTTCGCACCTTTACGCATCATTCACCTCCTTTCCTCCACGATTTTCGGATTCCCGTTCCGTCTCGAGCGGGATCAGCGCCGTTTCCACCTCACGCAGGGCGTCGTCCGAGAGGCGGCTCAGGTCGATCGTCGCCATCGGCTCCTCCGGTTCCTCGCCGGGCAGACGCCCGGCCTCGCGGATCAGTTTAAGCCGCAGTTCGACACACCGCTCCAGACCCCGGAGGGCCGCCAGATAGACCCTTGCCGAGGCAGTCGGATTCTCCTCGAGTTCGGCCGGCGCAACCATTTCAGCCACCTTGCGATAGGCCATCTCCAACGCTCCGACGTTCCGAAGTTCCTGCTCCACAAAATCAGTTTTCATCCCCACCTCCTTTCTCCCTTCGGTGCGGCCATCGGAGGCGACCCAAGCGCGCTTGATTATGCTCCCCACCTTCCGCCGAACGCATATACTCGACCGGGGTGTACAAGACACGTACACCATTCAGACAGGTTCGTTCATAAAATATCATGACTCAATAATAAGAAAACAAATAATTATATTGTTCACATCTTTTGCAGTATTAAATATCGACAAATACACCACACGCAGTTATCCTCATCATCATTATCAACAAAACACGTGTAATAACAGCGATTTCTATAATAAAATTTCAGACTGCACGTTGCACAACCCGTCGATTATTTATATATTCGCAACATATAATCCATCATTCGTATCGTTTGCAAAGATATACGGAGCCCTATCCGAATAAAAACGAAAGTGCAACCTATTACACGATTTAATTATTGCCTATGATCATTCTGCCGCTATCTACAGTGGAAGAACCACAATTCGCGACTCCATATTCCCCATCCAACGCGATTTATTACCAGCCTTCCCTCACGGAAGCCTCTATCTATATTTTCCCCATAACCTATTAAAAAACAAGACTTATGAACCAGACCGAATCTTCGATTATTTTCCACCATCAGTCGGCCACCGACATCGGCATCCAGACCGTTCGCTACAGTCGCAGCACCATCGGCTACGTATGGCAGGGAAGTAAACGCATCCACCTCGGCGACCGCTACATCACCATCCACACCGGCGAGTTGTTCCACCTGGACCAGGGGACGCACTACATCGAGAACGTTCCGCAGGACGCCGACCACCCCTTCGGACAGACCCTCTTCTTCTACACCGTATCCGACCTGCGCAACGAATTTATCCCCAAGCACCACGTCGAGCAGCGCCACCAGCAATGTCTGGGGTGTAAAAATCCGACCGGAGTCTTCACCTATCCCGCCTGGCCCGTGGTCAAGGATTTTTTTCGTACCGTCCACCGTTTGATCGACAGCCGTCTCCACCTGACCAATCCCGAGCTGGAACACATCAAGTTGTGCGAATTGTTCCACCTGCTGCTGACCCATCCGAGCTGTTGCATCTGTCACCCGATCTGCGACATGCTCACCGAACAGCCTCCCCAGCTGCCCGAAGTTGTCCGCAACAACATTCTGAAAGAGGCCGACGTACAGGAGATGGCCCAGCAGTGCGGCATGAGCCTGAGCACCTTTAAGACAGAATTTCGGCGCTACTACCACACCTCGCCCCACAAATGGTTCACGGCACAACGGCTCTCCCGGGCACGTTTGCAGTTAATTACGACCCGCAAGACCGTCGCCACCATCGCCGCCGAGACCCGGTTTAACACCCCCTCACACTTTATCAAGCTGTTCCACGCCCAGTATGGCATGACCCCGGCCCAATACCGCCGTCAATACGGGACACATCCGAATCCCGACCCGTCATACGAAGATTTTGCAGAATAACCCCGCTCCCCCGCCGTTTGATTCACCGATGCGGGGGAGTTTCTTTATCCCCCTCCGATCCCAACGCCAACCGTTCCCCCACGCCGGAACGATCACAGCCGACAGCCCGCAACGAACTTCCGAAAAATCCGTTATCTTTGTTTCACAGTATTGTAAGATTCTATGAAGCTGATCACCTTTTACGGTCTATTGCTCGGTGCGATGGCCAGCCTCATGCTGTCGTGCAAGAAGACAGAACCCAATCCCGATCCCGACCCTGAGCTAACACAGCGGAATCGGGCCGTGATCGAATACATGATTGCCGACAACAACCTGTACAGCTACGCCCTCGAAGACATCAACGAGATGGAGAGCGCATGGGACGACGGTTATGACGGCTACATGGTTGTTTTTCTCTATCCGGTCGCCTCGACCAGCAGTTACGCATCGGCCACAGACCACGACGAGACCCCGCGGCTGCTGCTGATCCAGTCCGACGAGGACAGTCGAACCATCCGCAGCACCACGCTCAAGAGCTACAGCCGCGACGAAGACCCCACCGATCCCGCCTTCATGGGACAGGTGATTGCCGACGCCATGGAGCTCGTTCCCGCGAGCCGCTACGCCCTGGCCTTCTGGTCACACGGATCGGGATGGCTGCCCGACGGTACTTCGCAACCCCTGAGATCCACCCTTCCGGCCGCAGACGATCCCGCATGGGCCGGTTCCAAACTGGCCGGCATCATCCCCGAAACCGATTCTCCGATCCTGTCATATTCATTCGGCCAAAGCAATAGCCACGGTAACAGCGAGATGGAGATCGACGCCATGGCAGCCGCCCTGCCCGCCGGCATCCAGTTTGACTTCATACTGTTCGACGCCTGCCACATGGGTTGCGTCGAACTGGCCTGGGAGTTGAAAGACCACACGCAATACCTGATCGCGTCGGTTGCCGAGACACTGGCCGACGGATTTCCCTACGCCCAACTGATGGAACCGATGTTTTCGAGCACGGCCGACGTAACCTCCATGGGGCGTCTGTTTTACGAGCACTACAGCCGCCTCAGCGGTTCCATGCAGAGTGCCACCGTGGGGGTAGTTCGCACCGACCGGCTGCCCGCCCTGGCCTCGAGCGTCAAGGCACTGTGCGAGGCAGGCCTGCCCGGCAGCGGCATCTCGTATGCGGGCCAACAGTTCAGACGCCGCCCGATGGGATTCGGCGACACCTTTTACGACCTGGAGGACTTCGTACATCAGACCTGGGGCACCACCGATCCGCTGGTCACCGCCTTCGAGACAGCCCTCCACGAAGCAGTCGAGTACCAGGCTGCGACACCCTGGTTATTCCGCAACGAGAGCGGAGCCATTCAGGTCAAAACGCACTGCGGTCTTTCGTGCTACCTGCCCCGCACCACGACCCCGCTGTCACTCGAAGCCTACCGCACCCGTTTCGGTTGGAGCACAGCCTCCGGCATGGGAAGCCTGCTCGGCGAAGAATAGTCCCCTGCAACTTGTCACGGCCCTTCCCGACACAGCGTTTTCCGACATGCACAGAGAGTTTTAACCACACATCCTTACAGAAATAAAACAGCATCGCCGTTCCGGTCATGACCGGAACGGCGATGCCACTTAATATACTCCAAGAGAATGCGCCACAAATCCTTCGCCCCCTAACTTTCCCCTCATACCATACCGGTTACCGGATGCAACATTCAGGTTTCACCATCATCCTCAAGAGTGCACCGGTGAGCCCAGGCACGAACCACGGCCAAATTTGAGATCGAGACCATTTACCACAGCCCTTCCCAAGCAGCCTTCACCTCCCCTCCGTAATCTTCACTCACCTCGCCCCCCGTAACAGCATCAATTCACCCGGAAAGCCCGCGTCACCTCTTTGATTCTCTTCAATTTGTAGAGCACCATGTCGACCACCTGCGCACTGTTCACCTCGATCGACAACTGGCCTTCCATCACGCCACGCTGAGCCCCGAACGACATCGACCGTATATTCAACTTCAGTTCCTGTGAGATCAGATCCGTAATCCGTCCGGCCAACCCGGGCACGTCATCACCCTGCACCCGGATCGTCGCCCGGAACGCCCCGGACGAAGAGGTCTGGCGCCATTTGGCCGTAAGCACCCGGTAGGGGTACTCTTCCCGGAGACGTTTGGCATTCGGGCAGTCGGTCCGGTGGATGGTGATCCCGCTGTGGATCGTCACGAAACCGAACACCGGGTCGCCATAAATCGGGTTGCAGCAGCGCGCGAGTTTGTAATCGACGTTTTTCAGCGTCTCGTCGATCACCAGGCAATCGTCCGAGCTGTTTCGTCCCGACTCCTGATCATCCGTCTTGGCTTTGCGGGGGCGCACCTCGGGAGCCGGGGCAATTCCCTCGGCATAGTTGGTCAGCACCTCCTTCAATTCAGCCGTCGAGGCACGCTGCTCGGCAATCAGGGCATAGACCTCGAAACCCGTCTTGATTTTATAGTATTTCGAGAGCGCCGTAACAGCCTCCTCGATGGTGAGCGGCAGTTTCCAGTTCTTCACCTTCCGTTCCAGCTCCTCGCGACCGAGTTGCGAGCTTCGCGCCTCGTCCTCGCGGAGAATCTGTTTGATTTTGGCCTTCGCCTTGGAGGTCACCACATACTCCAGCCAACCCGACTTGGGGCGTTGCGACTTGGAGGTGGCAATCTCGACGACATCACCGTTGTGGAGCTTTTCGCGCATCGAAACGTTGCGTCCGTTCACCTTGCCGCCCGTGCAGCAGGCCCCCAGATTGGAGTGAATGTCAAACGCAAAGTCAAGCAGCGTGGCCCCCTCGGGGAGTTTCCTGAGGTCGCCCGTGGGCGTGAAGACAAAGACCTCGCGACTGCTGAGGGCCAGGTCGAACCGTTCCTCGATGGTTTCCGAGGCCGAAGTCGTTTCGACAATCTCGCGCAGCCGGGCGAGCCACTGTTCGCTGCCCATGCCGCCGCCACCGACCCCTTTGTAGCGCCAGTGAGCCGCCACCCCGCGTTCGGCCACCTCGTCCATCCGGAGGGTTCGGATCTGCACCTCGACCCAGCGTCCCTGCGGCGTGACGACCGTCGTATGGAGCGATTCGTAGCCATTCGATTTCGGGATCGAGATCCAGTCGCGCATACGGTCGGGATTGGGCGTGTAGAAGTCCGTCACCACCGAATAGACCGACCAGCACTGCATTTTCTCCTCCGCCGGCGGACAGTCGATGATGATGCGGATGGCGAACAGGTCATAGACCTCCTCGAACGGCACCTTCTGTTTGCGCATCTTGCGCCAGATCGAGTAGACCGACTTGGTGCGGCTTTTGAGCTTGTAGTGGATGCCCAGCGCATGCAACTTTTCCTCGATCGGTTTGAGGAACTCGGCAATGAAGCGTTCACGTTCGCCGGCCCCTTCGGAGAGTTTCCGCACGATGTGGGCGTACTCTTTCGGTTCGAGGTACTTCAGCGAGAGGTCCTCCATCTCCGACTTGATGGCATACAATCCCAGTTTATGGGCCAGTTGGGAGTAGAGGTTGAGCGTCTCCCACGATTTTTTGTTCCGTTTGAGTTCGGGGAAACTTTCGAGCGCCCGCATCACCTCCAGCCGGTCCGCCATTTTGATCAGGATGACACGAGGGTCGGTCGAATAGGATACGATCAGTTCCCGGAAGTTATCGGCCTGGAGGGTCGAAGTTTTAGGATCGACCTCCGAGATATTGTTCAGTCCGCAGACAATCGTTTCGCACTCCGCCCCGAACTCTTTTCCGATTTGCTGCGGGGACATCAGTCCCAGCCGCGCCACGTCGTGGAGCAGCGTCGAGACCACCGAGTTGCGTCCGAGTCCGATCTCTTCGGCGACGATACGCGCCGTCTTGACGCTATGGAAGACGAACGGCGATCCGTCATAGCGTCGTTGTCCGGCCAGCGCCCTGACCGCCACATGCATCGCTTTGCGAATATCCCGACGCGACGCCTCGCTGAACGAACCGTCGATCAGAAGCAGAAAATCCCGATATAAACTCATAATACCAAATATATAACCCTTGTTTCGGAACACCCGGCATCACCCCCGCCAGCCGCTCTCCTCATCAACGACTCCACCCCCTCCATTCCACCCACTCTTCCATCCCCCCCGCACCGTTTTCTCTGCCACTTGTACCACATTCTCCACCCCTCAGAGCCCTCCCCCCTACTCACACGACTGCCCTGCAGTTTTCCTCCTTCCCAGCACAAAGCGGCAAAGGTTTACACGCCGAATGCCTCTTTAAAAATAATCAAATTTCGTAACTTGCCGACAAAATCCGCACGAAAAAAGAGTCCGAGGATGAAAAAACTCCCGTTATATGCCCTGACAAGCGCCGCAGCCCTGCTCGGGCCGTCGGCGTGGGGCCACGCTCCGCGACACGACACCCCCTCGCCCCGACAGGGCGACCGTCCCAATATCCTGCTGTTTCTGGTCGACGACATGGGGTGGCAGGACACCTCCGAACCCTTTTGGAAAGATACTACCCCCCTGAACCGGACCTACCGGACGCCCAACATGGAGCAGATGGCCCGCCGTTCGGTCAAATTTACAGCCGCCTACGCCAGCGCCATCAGTTCCCCCTCGCGGGTCAGCCTGATGACCGGCATGAACCCGGCCGCCCACCGCGTCACCAACTGGACCCTCCATAAAGATAAAGGGCCCGATCCCTCAAGTCCGCTGCTCGAATGGCCCGAGTGGAGCATGAACGGCATCAGCACCACCCCCGGCATCCCGCACACCACGTACGTCACCCCGCTGCCCGAGCTGCTCCGCGGAGCCGGCTACCGCACCATCATGATCGGCAAGGCCCACTTCGGAGCCATCGACACCCCGGGAGCCGACCCGCTGACGCTGGGTTTCGACGTCAACATAGCCGGCCATGCGGCCGGCGGACCCGCCTCGTACCTCGGCGAGCAGAATTTCGGCAACATTCCCGGCGCCAGCCAGCAGCCCCCGTTTGCGATACCGGGTCTCGAAGCCTACTGGGGGAAAGACATTTTCGCCACCGAAGCCCTCACACTCGAAGCCAAGAAGCAGATCGACACCGCGCTGCTGCAAGACCGCCCGTTTTTCCTCTACATGAGCCATTATGCCGTCCACGTGCCACTGAACCGCGACATGCGTTATTATGAGCAGTACATCGAGCGCGGGCTCGACCCGACGGAAGCGGCCTATGCGGCACTGATCGAAGGGATGGACAAGAGTTTGGGCGACCTGCGTGGCTATCTGAAAGAGAAAGGGATCGACCGCAACACCATCGTGATCTTCTGTTCGGACAACGGCGGTCTGTCCGTATGGGGTCGTGGCGGCAAGCCCGGCACCCAGAACTGGCCCCTGCGCAGCGGCAAAGGGTCGCCACTGGAGGGAGGTATCCGGGTTCCCCTGATGATCGAATGGCCCGGAGCCAGCGACCCGGGCACCCACTGCACCGAACCGGTAGCGATTCAGGACCTGATGCCGACAATTCTGGAGATGGCCCAAGTCGACAAAATCCGCACCGTGCAGCCGATCGACGGCCAGAGCATCCTGCCCCTGCTGAGCGGCTCGCCCCTGAAGCGGAAACACCCTCTGGTATGGCACTTTCCGAACATGTGGGACGCAACGGGTGACGGTATCGGTCCCCACAGCGCGATCCGCATCGGCGACTGGAAACTGATCTACTACTACGACACCGGACGCACCATGCTGTTCAACCTGCGCGAAGACATCTTCGAAAAGATCGACCACGGCGAGAACCCCCGCCAGCAGAAACGGCGTGAAAAGATGGCCAAACGGCTGACACGTGAACTGCGTCGGATGGATGCCCAGGTACCGCAAGTCAAGGCCACCGGGAAGTGGTGCCGCTGGCCCGACGGGACCCCGTTCCGCGAGCGGACCGGGAAAAACGACGGCATCCACTACTGACAAAGAAGTTCCGCAGACCTTCGCCCTCCCGATTCGTACCCCCCGAACACCCGCATCGAGAAATACAGGACAATAAGTCGCCCCCATTCAGTACAATAAGGTAATTTTCCCGACCGAACGGAAACCTATTTTTTCCGTTCACACTCTTTGTGATTCGAAAGATTGGCTATAACTTCAAGGCAACCTTTCGGAAGTGTAACGCTTTTATTTCCACGGTACTGCACCAACGCGAAACACATCGCTGCCGATACCCTGCGCCGTCCGGAACAAAAGGGAACACCCCCGAGGCAAGTTCGCCTTCCACCGAGCCCACCCCGCACAAGAACCCACCACACCGAACCATATCAAAATGAAAATCAGAGAATTGATCATCGCAATCACTCTACTGCACGGCGTCAGTCTCGGGGCACAGGAGCGCGACATTTTCGAGCAATTCGCTCTGCAGAAACGTATCGAGACGCCTGGTCTGGAGAAGAACGAAGCCCGCCCGCTACCCAACATCAAGCTGCCCTGGGACGAAACGTGCCAGAAAGGTTTTCAGCCCTCGGTCAAGATGACCACCCAGTCCCAACTGGAGCAAGCGCTGGCTGCGATGCGAAAAAGATACGCTCCATTTATGCGGGATTTGGCACCGAAGTTACCGCAGACCCGAAAACAATATGTATTGAACGAATTTCAATGGCGTCTGCTCGCCTCCGAAATGCGTACCGACTCGGCAGGGAATCTGTATCCGATACCGCAGGTCGAACCCACGACCGATACGACCTACCAGACCGTGACGATTCCGCACTACACGGGTCCGATCAACAAAGCCGAAGGAGTCTACCGCAAGCAGCTTCGGATCACCGCAGAGCAGTTGGAATCCGACCACCTGTATCTCCACTTCAACGGCGTAGACTACACGGCGGCCATATACCTGAACGGGAAAGAGGTCGGACACCACACCGGACTTTTCGGAGCCTTTGAATTCGACATAAAGCCCTATGCCCACCCCGGCGAGAATCAGCTCGAGATACACATTTTCAACGACTCCCCGATGATGGGAGACAACTTTTTTCTGGGTCCCAACCGTAAATTCGGCAAGAAACTGGCCGCCTGCGGCGGTCCCGGATGGGACGAACCAGGCTTGGGCCGGGGTTGGACCATGTGCCCGGTCGGATTCGGCATTTGGCAGCGCTGTTACCTGGAGACCCGCCCCGACGCCTATATCCGCGACATATACATCCGTCCGCGGCTGGAGGAGTCCAAAGCAGACGTTTGTGTCGAGGTGGCAAACGCACGGGGAAAGGAGCTGACCCTATCCTGCTCGCTGTACGGTCAGAACTTCAAAGCCACAGTCGTCAGAGACCGACTGCTCGGAGCGGTCGATCGCATCGGGAGAGACAGTTCGGGGCTGACGGTCTGTCGCTTCACGCTCGACCTTGCAGGGAAACCCCTGAAAGTATGGTCGTTGGACGAACCGTGGCTCTATCAGCTTCAAGTCAGGCTGGAGGAAGACAATCGGCTGGTGGATGCCGCGGGGCAGCAATTCGGCATGCGTTCCTTCACGGAATCGACGACAAGCACCCCCAAAGGACGCTTTTACCTGAACGGCCAGGAGATCAAGCTGCGCGGAGCCAACATGATGGGTAACCTGATGCAATGCGTGATCCGTCAGGATTTCGACCAGTTGCGAGACGACATTCTGCTGGCCAAGCTGGCCGGCATGACCTACTGGCGGATGACGCAGCAGCCCTGCCAGCCCGAGGTTTACGACTATTTCGACAAATTGGGAATGCTGGCCCAGACCGACATGCCAGCCTTCAACGGCTACCGCCAGGATGCCGTGGAAGAGGTGAAGCCGCAGTTTATCGAACTGATGAAGCTGGTGCGCAACCACCCCAGCAACGCCGTGATCTCCTACTGCAACGAGCCGGATTTTACCAAGCCCATGATGTTGAACCGCGCACAGCACGAAGCGCTGTTCAGCCGTTTCGACGACGTGGCGTCAGCCATGAATCCCGGCCAGGTGACCAAATGGATCGACGGCGACTACATCAACCTCTCCCGCAAGCATTCGGATCACCATTGCTACGAGACCTGGTACGGCAACAGCATGCGCACACAATATTTCGGAGGCTGGTTTTCCACCGTTGCCGGATGGATGTACTCATGCGGAGAGTTCGGTGCCGAGGGGCTGGACCGGATCGAACTGATGGAAAAATACTTTCCGCCCGAGTGGCTGACGATCGATGCCGAGAACAAATGGGATCCGAATCGGATTCCGCGCTGCCAGACCGCCACGACCGGCAAACACTGGCTCAACATCCAGACCGGCACCCGGGAGGAGTGGGTACGCAACAGCCGGGAGTATCAGATGTGGGC
Source organism: Millionella massiliensis (assembly GCF_900104655.1). Taxonomy (GTDB): domain Bacteria; phylum Bacteroidota; class Bacteroidia; order Bacteroidales; family Rikenellaceae; genus Rikenella; species Rikenella massiliensis. The sequence goes on from NZ_FNWD01000002.1 coordinate 1,062,778, forward strand.
GACCCGCCTGTTTACGGAGGCTCTCCGGCGCCAGCCCAAGATGAACTCCTTTGCCATCCATCTGCTGATTGACGCCTGGCCCTCCAGTTGGTTGAAAGCCATTGTCGATACGGAGCGAAAAGCGAAACCGGCCTACTTCGCCTACCGGGATGCACTTCGTCCGATAGCCGTGAATCTTCGTCCCGACGCATTCTACGGCTTCTCGGGCGATACGGGACGCGTAGCGGTCTTCGTGTGCAACGACACCCCGGAGGCGTGTCAGGGCGGCGAACTTCGCTACCAGACCGAACTCGACGGAACACTTCTCTCGACCGGTCGCGCACCGGCCACGGTTCCGGCCAGCAACCCGCAGTTCCAGGGGTATCTGGATTTTCCCCTGCCGACCGTGACGACACCTACAATGCTGACCGTTCGCGTCGCACTTTTCGACGCAAAGGAGCAGTTGATCCACGACAGTTCCTACGACATCGAGGTTTTCCCGGCGAGCGACAAGGGGAAAAAGTTAACCTTTCCGGGCGGTTACCCACAGTCCCTGATCCAATAAAACCCAGTGCGTCTCGGAGCAGAACCCTTCATACGAACCCGCCCACCTGGCCAAAGCCTCGGTTACCCGTATCCTTCGTTCTCACCGAGCACCGCCCAACCGATAATACACAAAAAACACACAAAAACAACCCCGCCATGAACAAAAAAATCTTCTGGGGCATTCTCTGCCTGTCCCTTACAGGGATAGCGCAAGGACAGACATGCCACCAAACGCCCCACGGACTGAAAGCCTCGCTGCCCGACATGGAGGTCGAGATCCGCATGTACTCGCCAGGCATAGCCCGGATTCTGAAATCGCCGGATCCGATCCAGCAGGAACCGAGCAGTTTCGCCGTCGTCAAGGAACCGGAGTCCGTCGATTTCGACCTTCAGAAAAAAGACGGACACGCCATCCTCACCACACAGGCCATGCGAATCACGCTCGATTTACAGACCGGCCAGCTGATCTACTCCGACCCCACCGGGAAACGTCTGTTGGCAGAGACCGAACGCGGCACCCAGTTCACCCCCGTCCGGTACAATCAGGTATCCACCCACAAGATCCGCCAGGCCTTTTCCCTGTCTCCCGACGAAACGATATACGGACTGGGCCAGCAACAGCAGGGGCGCATGAACCAGCGCAACCAGGCGGTATATCTCCGGCAGGAGAACACCTCCATCGCCATACCCTTTTTCCAGTCCATCCAAGGGTACGGCGTCTTTTGGGACAACACCTCCTACACCATGTTCACCGACAACCCGACCGAGACCGCATTTGACTCACAGGCCGGCACCTGCGTGGATTACTACTTCATGTACGGAGGGAGTGCAGACGCCGTCATCGGCCAGATGCGCGACCTCACCGGCCAGGTTCCGATGAATGCCCTGTGGAGCTACGGGTTCTGGCAATCCCGCGAACGATACACCGGTCAGGACGAGACGCTGGACGTTGTGAAGAGATACCGATCCCTGCAGGTTCCGCTGGACGTGATCGTTCAGGACTGGCAATATTGGGGGACCGATCAGGCCGACTGGAACGCCATCGAGTTCAACAACCCGAAATTTCCCGATGCTCGGAAAATGGTAGAAGAGGTCCACAACCTGAATGCCCATATCGCCATTTCCATCTGGCCCACGTTCGGCTACAAGACCTCGCTATATCAGACCTTCAAGGAAAAAGGCATGCTGCTCGACCTGGAAGGATGGCCCGCAGAAGCACGTCCCTACGACCCGTTCAATCCGGAAGCACGGCAAATCTATTGGTCAGCCATCCGCGACAACATGTATTCGATCGGCATCGACGGCTGGTGGCTGGACGCCACGGAACCGGAGCTGAACCAGAAAGACTACTACAAGATCAAACAGTCGACCCACATCGGTCCCTACCAGGAGGTAGCCAATGCTTTTCCGATTGCCTCAGTCGGAGGGGTGTACACCAACCAGCGACAGGAATCTAACGACAAACGCGTATTCATACTGACCCGTTCGGCCTTCGCCGGCCAGCAGCGCTACGCAGCCACCGTTTGGTCCGGCGACATTGCATCGAAGTGGGACGTCCTGTCCAATCAGATTTCCGCAGGGTTGAACTTCTCGCTCTGCGGCCTGCCCTATTGGAACACCGACATCGGCGGTTTTGTCTCCTGCGAGGCCTACCCCGGCGGTGTCAGCGATCCGGCCTATCACGAACTGTACGTCCGCTGGAATCAGTTCGGCGCCTTCACCCCGCTCATGCGTTCCCACGGGACCTGCACCCCCCGCGAGATTTACCAGTTCGGCGAGCGAGGCACCTGGGCATTCGACGCAATCGAGAAGTACATCCGTCTACGCTACCGGCTGTTGCCCTACATCTACTCCACGGCCTGGCAGGTAACGAGCCACCATGACACCTTCATGCGGGCGCTGATCATGGACTTTCCCCAGGATCAGCAGACCCACGACCTGGGGAGCGAGTACCTGTTCGGACGTTCTCTGCTGGTCGCTCCGGTTACGGAACCGATGTACGTAAAGGGCAAAACGCCGAACTTCGACACCATCGGAACCAAAACAGTCTATCTGCCTGGCGATTGCGTCTGGTACGACTTCTGGACCGGAGACAAAATAGCCGGAAGCCAGACGATCGAGCGGGAAGCCCCCATCGACATCCTTCCCCTGTACGTAAAGTCAGGGAGCATCCTTCCGATCGGTCCTGACGTACAATACGCCTCGGAAAAGCCATGGGACGAGCTGGAGATTCGCATTTATCCCGGCGCCAACGGCGAATTTGTCCTGTACGAAGACGAAACAGACAGTTACAACTACGAGAAGGGGCAATACTCCACGATTCGTTTCTGTTGGGACGACGCCTCCCGGACGCTGACCATTCAGGATCGGGAGGGTGAATTCCCCGGTATGCTGAGCAAGCGTAAATTCCGTATCGTCAAAGTCTCCAACGGACACGGCATCGGCGGCGACCTGTGTGCCAAAGCCGATAAGACAGTCACGTACTCCGGAAAATCCATTCGGGTCAAGCTGAACTAACCGGGACCATCGTCCCCCCCGATGGTCCCGCCTACTCAAGCGGCCGATCCGACCGCAACAGGCGGGGACAGCCTCAACCGTTTCGACAGTGTCCGGCTTATTCCCCGCCCGGTTCGGACCCGACCACTTTTTTACAGCACGATCCTTTTCACGCTCTACCATCATCAAACGGAAGGGCTCCGTCCAATCCTCAGGTTGAGGATTGGACGGAGCCCTTCGCTTGCAATTCAGAGTAAACTGAGACTACTTCCCTTCGCTCCAGAGTTGCGCCAGGTTCAGGATGGTCTGCGTTGCCAGCACCATCGTATCCAGCGAACAATACTCATAGCGTCCGTGGAAGTTGGCCCCACCTGTAAAGAGGTTCGGACAGGGCAGTCCCATGTAGGAGAGCCGCGCACCGTCCGTACCGCCGCGGATCGGTTTGACCGTCGGAATCACCCCGGCCATCTCCATCGCGCGTTTGGCCTTTTCGATAATGTCGGGATGCGGTTCCACCATTTCACGCATGTTGTAGTACTGATCCTTCAGCACCAGCGTCACCGTACCTTCGCCGTAACGGGCATTGATAAAGGCCACGGCCGCTTCCATCACCGACTTTTTCTGTTCGAAGCGTTCGCGCAAATGGTCGCGAATGATATACTCCATCGTGGCGCTGTCCACGTCGCCCTTCATGACGATCGGGTGGAAGAACCCGTCGTAATGATCCGTATGCTCGGGACGTTCCCAAGCCGGCAGCATCGCGTTCAGTTCGCAGGCCACCTGCACCGCATTGACCATCTTATCCTTGGCGTAACCCGGGTGGATTCCCCGGCCGCGGATGGCAATCTTGGCCGACGCCGCATTGAAGTTTTCGTATTCCAGTTCGCCGGCCGCACTCCCGTCGAGCGTGTAGGCCACCTGGGCACCGAAACGTTCGACGTTGAAGAAATCGACCCCGCGGCCGATCTCCTCGTCCGGCGTGAAACCGATTCGGATTTTGCCGTGTTTGATCTCGGGGTGGGTCATCAGGAACTCGGCCGCCGTCATGATCTCGGCCACACCGGCCTTGTCATCGGCACCGAGCAGCGACGTCCCGTCCGTCGTGACGATCGTATGGCCCTTGACCGCGAGCAGCTCCGGGAAATCCTTCGGGCTCATCGTCAGGCCGGCCCCACGCAGCTCGATATCGCCGCCATCATAGTTTTCGATCACCTGCGGACGGATATTAGCACCGTTCATTTCGGGCGACGTATCGACGTGCGAGATGAAACCCACCACCGGCCCGTCGCATCCTTCAGAAGCCGGGATCGTACCCATCACATAGCCGTGTTCGTCGATTTCGACCTCCTGCAGGCCGAGTTGTACCATCTCTTCGAGCAGGTGGTTCAGCAGCAGAAGCTGTTTGGCCGTCGAGGGGAACGTTTCGCTTTCGGGATCGCTCTGCGTGTCGAACGACGCATAGCGCAGCAAACGTTCCAACAGTTTTTCTTTCATATCTTGTTGACTTTTAATAATTGTACCTTACCCGTTCGGCCCGACCGGCCGCATCGGGAAAAATGCGGAAGAGAGGGAAACGACGCCGTGCCCGCGGCACACCTTTCGCCCCCCCCACTCTCCGAGAGCTTACTCGCCCACTTTGGCCCGTTTGCTGTCCCAAATGAAGTAGCCGATCAACGCGGCATACATCACCAGACCGAGCACTTCGGCACCCGTGGTACCGTTCCACCCTTCGGCGAACCAGTCGAAGCCGAAGTAGCGCAGCATGGCGCTGACCACACCCATCAGTGCACCACCGGCGATGAAACCCGAAGCGATGAGCGTACCCCGTTCCTTGCGAGCGTTATTGACCGCCTTGTCTTTCGAACGGGTCGTCACGAACCAGCTGATCAGACCGCCGATCAGCAGCGGCGTATTGAGTTCCAGCGGGATGAACATACCGAGGGCGAAGGCCAGTGCCGGCACACCGATCATGGTCAGGATCAGCGCCAGCGCCGCCCCGGCCCCATAGAGCAGCCACGGAGTGGCGCCTCCTTCCATCAGGGGTTTGATCACGGCAGCCATAGCGTTGGCCTGAGGAGCGACCAACGCCCCCTCACCCGTGAAACCATAGGTTTTATTGAGCAGAATCATTACTCCGCCGACCGTTGCAGCCGAGACCACCGTACCAAGGAATTTCCAGGCCTCCTGTTTGGCAGGCGTCGTACCGAGCCAGTAACCGATCTTCAGGTCGGTCACGAAACCACCGGCCATGGCCAGCGCCGTACAGACCACCCCGCCGATTACCATCGAAGCCACCATGCCGCTCGTCCCGTGGAGCCCCACCCCGGCCAGAATCAGCGAACTGAGAATCAGCGTCATCAGGGTCATCCCCGACACGGGGTTGTTCCCCACGATGGCGATGGCGTTGGCCGCCACGGTCGTAAAGAGGAAGGCAATCACGAAGACGATCAGGATACCGATCAACGCCAGGGTCAGGTTTTGCACCACGCCCAGTGCGAAGAAAATCAGCAGTGCAACGAGCGTCACGAGCAGCCCGATGAGGATAATTTTCATCGGGATATCGCGTTGCGTACGCCGGTTGTCGTCCGCTCCGGCCCCGGTTTTGCCGCGCAGCTCGCTGACGGCCAGCCCGACGGCCTGACGGATGATTTTCGACGAGCGGATAATACCGATCACACCAGCCATGGCGATACCGCCGATCCCGATGTGACGGGCATAGTTGCGAAATATCTCTTCGGGCGACATTTGGCTCAGCAGCGTGGTCACGCCCTCACCGACAGCCACCGTTTGCCCGTCGGCAAAATAGCTGATGAAGGGAATCAGCACGAACCAGACGGTGAACGAGCCGGCGCAGATGATCGCGGCGTATTTCAGTCCGACGATATAACCCAGCCCGAGCACAGCGGCACCGGTATTGACCTTGAAGACCATTTTGGCCTTTTCGGCCAGCACATCGCCCCAGGCACAGATACGGGTCGAAACGGTTTCGGGCCACCAGCCGAAGGTGCTGATGATGAAGTCATACAGACCGCCGACCAGCCCACTGACAGCGAGCAGTTTGGCCTGATTTCCCTTCTTTTCGCCGCTGACCAGCACTTCGGTCGTAGCGGTCGCTTCGGGGAAGGGATATTTGCCGTGCATGTCCTTCACGAAGTATTTGCGGAACGGAATCAGGAAAAGAATTCCGAGGAATCCACCGAAAAGTGATGAGAGGAATACCTGATAGAAAGCGGCATCCAATCCCAGAATATAGAGGGCGGGCAGCGTAAAGATGGCTCCGGCCACAATCACGCCGGAGCTGGCTCCGATGGATTGGATGATAACGTTTTGGCCGAGCATGTTCTTTTTACCGGTGAGGTTCCCCACACCGACGGCGATGATGGCGATCGGGATGGCGGCTTCGAACACCTGCCCCACACGCAGCCCCAGATAGGCAGCGGCGGCCGAGAAGATAATGGCCATGATGATCCCGAAGGTCACCGAGTAGGGGGTCACCTCCTTGGGTCGCGGGCCCTTGTCGTTCATCACGGGTTCGTAGGTCTCGCCCGGAGCCAGTTCGCGGTAGGCGTTTTCGGGCAGCCCTACGGTTTTCTCCTGCGAGAGATCCTGTTTCGGGTCGTTTTGTTCCATGTAGTATTGAGTTTGAGGTTTTTATGATTACTTATACAGAACCGTACATTCCAACACCCGCTTCCCCTTCATGCACTGCACCGGGCCGTTCCGGGCTACCGGATACACATCGAGTAAATCCTCTTCCTCCTCGGACGACTATCCAAAAAGGGCCGGCCGGAGAGGGCCGGCCCTTCGGAAAGCAAGTCAGGCTGTACGGCTGAGTGGGACCAGCTTCTGCGGCCTACAAACCACGGACATGTTTTTCCCACGCCCATGCCGAACGGAGGGTATCACCCAGGTCGCGTTCAGCACGCCAGCCGAGTTCGGTATTGGCCAGATCGGTCGAAGCCCAGATTTTTTCGACATCACCGGGACGACGCGGAGCGATTTTATGCGGCACGGGCACCCCGTTGACTTTTTCGAAGAGGTTGACCAGTTCCAGCACGGAGACGGGTTTCCCGGTTCCGATATTGAAGATTTCGTAACGTTCTTTGGTTTTACCCTGTACCATACGGTCAACGGCCACTACGTGGGCACGGGCCAGGTCGACCACGTCGATGTAGTCGCGCAGGCAGGAGCCGTCCGGGGTGTCGTAGTCATCGCCGAAGACGGAGAGTTCCTTGCGAATACCGGCAGCGGTCTGGGTAATGAAGGGCACCAGGTTGGCGGGCACCCCCTTGGGCAGTTCGCCGATCAGGGCCGACGGGTGCGCTCCGATGGGGTTGAAGTAGCGCAGGGCGATGGCGTTGAAGAAGGGAACGGCTGCCACCGTATCCTGAATAATGTCTTCGCTCATCTGTTTGGTCAGGCCGTAGGGCGAGTTGGCACGCTGACGGGGAGTCTGCTCGGTAGCGGGCAGCACTTCGGGCTGGCCGTAAACGGTGGCCGACGAAGAGAAGACGATGTTGTGCACTTCGAACTCCTGCATCAGGGTGAGCACGTTGAGCAGCGAGTCGAGGTTGTTGCGGAAATATTTGAGGGGTTCGGCTACCGATTCGCCAACGGCCTTATAGGCGGCAAAGTGGATCACGGAGTCGAACTCGTATTTGGCGAAGACCTCTTTGCGGAGCGCTTCGATATCGCAGCAGTCCACCTGCACGAAGGGGACGGCGTGTCCGACGATCTTTTCTACCCCTTGCACGGCAGAGAGTTCTGAGTTGGACAGGTTATCGGCGATCACCACGTCATAACCGGCGTTGATCAGTTCAACGGTGGTATGCGTACCGATATAACCGGCACCGCCTGCCACAAGCACTGTTTTGTTTTTGTTTGACATATTATTCTTGTTTACAGAATTAACCATTCCAAATTGTTCATTGCGCACCAGCACCCCCATCTCTTCTCCCTCCGCCCCTTTTCACCTGCACACACCTTACTTTCCCCGCACCTCTCACATCTACCCCTTTCTTCCGCCCCTCACTCCAGCACTCTTTACTTCTCGGGGTCCTCTTCACACAAACACTCCGTTTTTCCGCGGCAGCTCCCGCTGTTGCACCGGGCTATCCACTCCTCTTCTCACCATGCCCCTCCTCGTCCTCTCATTCGAACACCACACTCACGCTCCCCTCTCACATCAGCCCCTCGGGGATTGCGATCGTCACGGTTTCTGCATCACCTCGTGTTCGCCCAATTCACGTCCGAACCGCGCAATCATGTAGTTCAGAGTCATATTCACACCGATTCCCAAAGCGATATCGATGAGCAGCACCCAGTTGATATTCAGCCCGCCGAATTCCGCCAAGACGAAGTTCAGCACAATGAATCCGACCTCAACCAGCAGCAGAATACCGGTACTCTGCAAATGGGTACGATTCAACTGAAGGAGCTTATGATGCACATGATTCTTATCGGGATAAAACGGAGAGCGTCCACGGGAGATTCGGCTGACGAACACCCGACATGTATCAAATACGGGGACAAACAACAGCCCCAACAGGATCGCGAGGGTCGAGTTGAGATGGAGCGCAATGAAGGTGGTATTTTCGAGGTTGGCGAATTTCAGCCCGAGGAACGAGATCATATATCCCAGCGTCAACGACCCGGTATCGCCCATAAAGATCTTCAACCGAGTTCCCAATACGTTGTACTGGAAGAATGCGATAAGTACGCCGACCATACCGAAAGCGAACATCGCATAAACAAACAGTTCGTAATAGATAAAGAAAGCCCCGAGCACGGTCAGGATAATCGTCCCCAGTCCGGAGCACAGACCGTCCACCCCGTCAATCAGGTTAAAGGCATTCACCACGAGCACAACGAAAAGCACAGTCAGGATTGCATCCACGGGTACCGGCAACCGATACACTCCGAACAGTCCCTGCATGTCGAAAATAGTCACCTCACCGAACACCATACATATCGCAGCACCGATTTGTGCCACGAACTTGTTGCGATAACCGACACCAATCAAGTCATCGGCCATGCCTACAAAATAGAGGATCAGCATACCTGACACGACAAACAGGAATTCCAGCAACAGGTTTCCCTGCAAATCGAGCGACACCTCATACCCATAATAGTAGCGCAACCCGAGCATAAATGCAAAGGAGAAGAGTGCCGCCGGAAAGAACGACAGTCCACCGAGCCTCGGGATAGCCCCTTTATGAACTTTTCTGGCATTGTTTTCGTCGAACAGACGTTTTATCTTGGCCACAATGACAATCCGCGGGATCACGAACCAGCCGATGACAGCCGACAAGGCAAACGTCAGGATCACGAACCAAATATACATCATGATAATTACATAAATTATCACAAATATAGCGATATATTCAGAGCCCGCCAAGACGATTTCCGCGCAAGTTTTTCGATCCGCTCTTTTTCGTTATCTTTGTACGCCACTCCCCATGGGAGAAGATTTAAATCGAGTCAACAGAGTTTCAAAGAGATATGGAAATTACGGAACTGAGCGAACAGGAAATCCTGCGCCGCGAATCGATGAAAAAGCTGCGAGAACTGGGAATCGAGCCCTATCCCGCCGCCGAATATCCCGTCAACACGACCACGGCCGAGATTCGTGCCGGTTACACCCCCGAGAATCCGAACTACCAGGATGTCACCATTGCCGGCCGCATCATGAGCCGCCGGATTATGGGCAGCGCCGCCTTTTTCGAGCTGCAGGACCACACCGGCCGGATCCAGGTATACATCCGCCGCGACGACATCTGCCCCGAAGGCGACCCCACGCTCTACAACACCGTATTCAAAAAACTCCTTGACATCGGCGACATTGTCGGCGTCAAGGGATATGCCTTTGTCACCAACATGGGCGAGCTCTCCGTACACTGCCGCGAATTCACCGTCCTAAGCAAGTCGCTGCGTCCGCTGCCCATCGTCAAGGAGAAAGACGGTCAGGTATTCGACGCTTTCAGCGACCCCGAACAGCGTTACCGTATGCGTTACGTCGACCTGATCGTCAACCCGCCGGTCAAAGAGGTATTCCTCAAACGGTCGAAAATCATCGCCACGATGCGCCAGTTCTTCAACGAACGCGGCTACGTGGAGGTTGAGACCCCCATCCTGCAACCGATCCCCGGCGGAGCCGCTGCCCGTCCGTTCATCACCCACCACAACTCGCTGGACATTGACCTCTATATGCGTATCGCCACGGAGTTGTACCTGAAGAAACTGATCGTGGGCGGATTCGAAGGCGTATACGAATTCGGTAAGAACTTCCGCAACGAAGGGATGGACCGCACCCATAACCCCGAGTTCACCTGCATGGAGATCTACGTTGCCTACAAGGACTACCGTTGGATGATGAACTTCACGGAACAGATGCTGGAGACCGTGGCCAAAGCCCTGCACGACGGCAATACCCAGGTAACCATCGGCGACCGTCAGATCGAATTCAAGGCACCGTTCCGCCGCCTGACCATGACCGATGCGATCCTCGAGAAGACCGGCTACGACATCACCGGCAAAAGCGAAGAGGAACTTCGCGAGGCGTGCGACCGGATGGGAATCGAGACCGACGAGACGATGGGCAAAGGCAAACTGATCGATGCCATCTTCGGAGCCAAGTGCGAAGAGGATCTGATCCAGCCCACCTTCATCACCGACTACCCGATTGAGATGTCGCCCCTGTGCAAGCGCCACCGCGACAATCCCGAACTGACCGAGCGTTTCGAACTGTTCGTAAACGGCAAGGAGCTTTGCAACGCCTACTCCGAGTTGAACGACCCGATCGACCAGCTCGAACGGTTCCAGGACCAGTTGCGCCTCTCCGAGAAGGGCGACGACGAGGCCATGTTCATCGACATGGACTTTGTCCGCGCGCTGGAATACGGAATGCCGACCTGCTCCGGCATGGGGATCGGGATCGACCGTCTGGTCATGTTCATGACCAACCAGCCGACCATCCAGGACGTCCTGTTCTTCCCGCAGATGCGCCCCGAAAAGAAAGCCACCCGCGACGAAGAAAGCGCCTATACGGCACTGGGCATCGCAGCCGAATGGGTACCCGTCCTGCAAAAGATGGGTTACATCACCGTCGCCTCGCTGAGCAACCTGGCCCCCGGTAAACTGTTCAACGATCTGTGCGGCTTTAACAAGAAGAACAAGTTGGGACTGAAAAATCCGACCGCCGACGAAGTCAAGGCCTGGGTTGCCGCCACCCAACAGTAACCTCCCTCCCGGAGAAGCCATCGGGCGAAGGAAAGAGGTCGGCTGCCTGGTATCGGGAGCAAGAATAAAGCCCGGAGATGCAGAGAATGCAGAAGAAATAACACATATGTTTGCATCGGAAACAGCAACCTGCCCGCAATAACCCGAAAACCCGACCTTAAGGTGAAACCATAAAAAAGGACGCCGCCCGCGGATAACGATTATCCGCGGGCGGCGTCCTTTTATACGCTTCTGTTACGCACATCTCCACAGCAGTCAGTCTCCCCTCTCCTCAGGTCAGACATAACCAGAGACGGGAACTCGCTGACAACAAACAGCAAACACAACATGCAACAGACAACAACACTGCGAGCATTAAACGGCAGCCAAACAATCTCCACCCACACCCTTCAATTGGGGCGCAATTCTCCCACATTGATAGCGCAAATCACGGATCCAATCCTGCGGACGTATTTTCCCCAAGTCTTCTAGCCAGTAAAGCCTGACGACACAATCACCATCCATTCTGTTCTCCTCTACCAGCACTTCTGCCCCTTCAACATCGCCTGACTTTCCCCTCCCACACTTCGTCTCCCTGATTTGCCCCCCGTTTCACACCTTCTCACCCAGCACGAAGCCCTTTCCGTTTTCGCTCCCTTCCCCGCCTTTCGCCTCAACGCCTTACCCTCTCCTGCCCCCTCCCCGAAACGATCGACTACCGTATCGTCATCTGCCCCCCTCTTACTGTCTCCCCTCCCCATTTGCACGCTACTCGCAGCGGCACCCGGTAAAATGAGCGCGGGGGGCCGGCCTTTCGGCCTCCCCCCGCGAATCATCAGGCTGCCCCGTGGCAGTTCTTGTATTTCTTACCGGAACCGCACGGACAGGGATCGTTTCGTCCGACCCGTTTTTCGGCGTGGGCCGGTGCCGGTTTGGCACTCGACGAAGCCGCCGATCCTCCACCCGCCGCTACGGGCGTTTCGCTGCGCGAAGTCTGCATCCGGCTCATATCGGGCCGATTCCGCGCCGGAATAGCCTGCTGGGGCTGGGCAGCTGCCTGCGGCTGAGCCTGCTGCTGCGGTTGTCCGGCACCGGGAGCGGTCCCGGCCGGAGCCATCGGCAGGTAAACCTTCAACAACATCGACAGCACCTCGCGGTTGATCTTCTCGATCATCTTGCGGAAGAGTTCGAAGGATTCGAACTTGTAGATCAACAGCGGGTCTTTCTGTTCGTAAGCGGCGTTCTGAACCGACTGTTTGAGGTCGTCCATTTCGCGCAGGTGCTCTTTCCAGTCATCGTCGATCGTAATCAGCATCATGATGCGGCTGAAGGCCTTGTGGATTTCGAGCCCTTTGGTTTCGATCACCCGTTTGAAGTTCACGGGCACGTTCATGCCACGCTTACCGTCGGTCAGCGGAATCGAAACGTTTTCGAAGCGGTCGCCCTGTTCCTTATAGATGGCTTCGAGCACCGGATAGGCCTGTTGGGCGATCTGGCTGGCGCGGCGTTTGAGGGCGCTGCGCATGTCACCCAGCAACAATTCGGCGAGCTGCTGATCCTTGAGGTCGTTGTATTCCTCCTCGGTGAATGACGGTTCGATCGAGATTTGACGGATCAGTTCGACTTTGAATTCGTCGAAGGGCAGTCCGCGGTAGTTTTCGATAAAGGTCTCGGCAAAGTCGGTCATCATGTTGTTGACATCGACTTCGATGCGTTCGCCGAATACGGCATTGTGGCGACGGGCGTAGATCACTTCACGCTGCGAGTTCATCACGTCGTCGTACTCAAGCAGCCGTTTACGGATACCGAAGTTGTTCTCTTCGACCTTTTTCTGAGCGCGTTCGATGGCACGGCTCATCATGCCAGCCTGGATCACTTCGCCCTCCTTGAGGCCCATGGAGTCCATGAGTCGGGCGATGCGTTCGGAGCCGAACAGACGCATCAGGTCGTCTTCGAGCGAAACGAAGAACTGCGACGAACCGGGGTCGCCCTGACGACCGGCACGACCACGCAGCTGACGGTCGACACGACGCGATTCGTGGCGTTCGGTACCGATGATGGCCAGACCGCCGGCCTCGCGCACTTCGGGGGTCAGTTTGATGTCGGTACCACGACCTGCCATGTTCGTTGCGATGGTCACCTGACCGGGACGTCCGGCTTCGGCCACGATCTGCGCTTCGAGCTGGTGCTGCTTGGCGTTCAGCACGTTGTGCTTGATCCCGCGAAGCTTGAGCATCTTCGAGAGCAGCTCGGAGATTTCGACCGAGGTGGTCCCGACCAGCACGGGGCGTCCTTCGCCGACCAGTTTGACGATTTCGTCGATCACGGCGGCGTATTTTTCGCGTTTGGTCTTATAGATCAGGTCCTGGTAGTCTTTTCGGATCACGGGTCGGTTGGTGGGGATCACGATGACATCCAGCTTGTAGATGTTCCAGAGTTCCGATGCTTCGGTTTCGGCCGTACCGGTCATACCGGCCAGCTTGTGGTACATGCGGAAGTAGTTCTGGAGCGTAATGGTGGCGAAGGTCTGGGTAGCAGCCTCAACCTTGACGCGCTCCTTGGCTTCGATGGCCTGGTGCAGACCGTCGGAGTAGCGGCGTCCGTCGAGGATACGGCCGGTCTGTTCGTCGACGATCTTGACCTTGTTGTCCATCACCACATATTCGGTATCCTTTTCGAAGAGGGCGTAAGCCTTGAGCAGCTGATGAACGGTGTGGACGCGTTCGGCCTTGAGGGCATACTCGCTGAGGAGTTTGTCTTTGGCCGAAAGACGCTCTTCGACCGTGAGGTCGCTCTTTTCGAGGTTGGCGATTTCGGTTCCGATGTCGGGCAGGATGAAGAAGCGCTTGTCGTTGATATTTCCGGCCAGCGCATCGTGTCCCTTGTCGGTGAGTTCGACGGAGTGAAGTTTTTCGTCGATGATGAAGTAGAGGTCGTCGGTCACCTCGTGCATGCGTTTGCTGTTGTCCTGCATGTAGAAGTTTTCGGTCTTCTGCATCAGGGCCTTCATGCCGGGTTCCGAGAGGAACTTGATCAGCGGTTTGTACTTGGGCAACCCTTTGTGAACGGCCAGCAGCAACTTGCCGCCTTTAGCTTCGTCACCGTCGGCGATGACTTTGCGGGCTTCGGAGAGCAGCGAGGTGCAGAGGTTACGTTGCAGGTTGTAGAGCGACTCGACCTGTCCGCGATACTCTTCGAACATCTGGTCTTCGCCGCGGGGCACGGGACCGGAGATAATCAGCGGGGTACGGGCGTCGTCGATCAACACGGAGTCGACCTCGTCGACGATGGCGTAATGGTGTTCGCGCTGTACGAGGTCGCCGGGTTCGATGGCCATGTTGTCACGCAGGTAGTCGAAACCGAATTCGTTGTTGGTCCCGAAGGTGATGTCGCAGTTGTAGGCGCGGCGGCGTTCGTCGGAGTTGGGCTGGTGTTTGTCGATGCAGTCGACGGTCAGGCCGTGGAATTCGTAGATCGGGCCCATCCATTCGGAGTCGCGTCGGGCGAGGTAGTCGTTGACGGTCACCACGTGGACCCCTTTGCCGGCCAGGGCATTGAGGAACACCGGGAGGGTCGCCACGAGGGTTTTACCTTCACCAGTCGCCATTTCGGCCACGTTGCCTTTGTGGAGTGCGACGCCGCCGAAGAGCTGCACGTCGTAGTGGATCATGTCCCACTTGATTTCATTCCCGCCGGCGAGCCAGTGGTTCTGGTAGATGGCCTTGTCGCCGTCGATCCGCACGAAATCCTTGCCTTCGGCAGCCAGTTCGCGGTCGGCGTCGGTGGCGGTCACGGTGATGGTTTCGTTCTGGGCGAAACGACGGGCCGTATCCTTAACGATGGCGAACACTTCGGGCAGAATCTCGTTCAGCACGGTTTCGATCGTCTCGTTGACATGTTTTTTCAGCCGGTCGATTTCGGTAGCGATGCGTTCCTTTTCGTCGATTTCGACGTCAGCGGCTTCGAGTTTGGCTTTGAGTTCGGCAATGCGGTCTTCGTCCTCCTTGAGGCGTTCGCGGATCAACTCTTTGAAACCCGTCACGCGGGCACGCAGTTCATCGTCGGAAAGCTTTTCGATCTCGGGATAGATGGCCAGGATTTTGTCCACAATCGGTTGGATCGCCTTGCGGTCTTTGTCCGCTTTGCTTCCGAAGAAGATCTTCAGCAGACTTGCTGTTACACTCATATTTATGTTAGTCTCGTTTTAATTTTCTGACACACAACAGATTGCCCGAGCAAAGCCTCAGGCCGTCCGTTTGAAAGAACCAAAGATACTAATATTTCACGGATTTACAGCGATTCGGCACACGAAAGTTGTTTCGGAGCCCCCTGACAACCGTCCGAGCTCCGTGGGCTCCATCCGTCAGAATCGGAATACCCCTTCAATCGGGCAACCTTATTTGTTGGAACCGAGCTTTTTCCAGAGCCGCACCAGCCGCAGCACCCCCACGGGGCACTCGGCGCAGCGCCGTCGGGCACAATACTCCGTGCAAAGCTGGATAACGGCCTGCGAATCGGCTGCGCTCATCAGGTCGAAAACTTCACCCCAATGCCGCGTATAGCGATTGACTTCGGGAGCCACCTCTTCGTAGAGCGCCAGCGCACGGTCGCGCAACTCGGCATCGCCCGCCTCCATTCCGATGGCCGTGAGCAGCGGAATGACCAGGTTGATGATCCGCAGGTCGATCTTTTCGGGCGACACCCCCATACCGGTCTGCCCGAAGAGGTCACGCAACGCCGTCATCCCTCCGTCGACAGCCTGGCGGATCGCACTGGCCAGCAAGGGAGTGGAGGTCAGGAGTGCCGCCGCCTGCCGGAGCATCGCGGGAGGCAGCGAAGCGGGTCTCACTCCCGCACCGCCCCACGCCACCACCGGCCGGCGCAAACCATACTCCTGTTTCAGCGTCAGATAAATATCCTGCAACTGGCGGATTTCGGGATCGGACGAAGGTGCCGCCGTCAGGTAACCCGACTGTCCGAGCAGCAACGCCTCGGCCTGCTGCCGGTTGCCCGCACACCGGACGAAACAGCGCAACGGGATCGAGCGGGCCAACGCTTCGTAGGATTGCTTGCGATCACCCATCCCCAGCGAACGGAGATAGCAGACGTAAGCCGTCTGTTCCCAGTCGCCGCCCAACTCATGGCACAACCGTTCGACCTCGGCCGTTTTACGTCGAAGCCTGTCGGAGAGCAGCCGCGCCAGAATCTGCTCCTGCTCGACCGGCTCGAGAGCCCCGAAAAAGCCGACACAACCGTCGGCCCCTGCGGCTGCCTGGTCGAGCATCTGCGCATGAAGCAGTTCCAGTTCGGGAGCCGGCGTGAGTACCAGCGTCCGGACCGGATGCCCGTCACGCACCAGCACCCGGTCGCGCTCGCCAACCACGTGGAAAGCGACTCCATCGAAAGCCGGATCGGTCATTCGACCGGTTTCTCGCCACTCCGACGCCCGACCGTCGACTCGCACCCCGCCGTAAATCACCGTATCGCCATACCGAACAGCGGCGTTCAGAAAATCAGGGCCATCGCCATCCGATGCAGTTCCCGACGACTCGGAGACATATCCCGGACTCTCCACCGTGACATTCCTTTCGGGAGCCCACACCTCCTCATCCCGAAACAAGCGGTGTCCCCAGACCATGGCAAGTAATTTAGTATTCGGACAATGGGTCATTACACAGATCAGTTCATCGGTTACACGTTTACGGTGACCGCACCGCGATCCCCCTCCCTGCCCGCACGCCCAGACGAAATCGGACGTTTCCGGGGAAGCACTCCATCCGGAATCGGGCCCAGACTTTCAAAGATAGCATATTGCAGGAAAAGTTCGCTTTTCAATTTCGCCGAAAAGCCCTACCTTTGCGACAATTATAAAAACTGATACACTTTACCACTGAACCGAAAAGAGTTATGGGAAGAGCTTTCGAATTCCGCAAGGCGCGTAAATTCAAGCGCTGGGGCAATATGGCCAGAACTTTCACCCGCTTGGGCAAAGAGATCGTGATCGCCGTCAAAGCCGGAGGTCCCGACCCGTCAGGCAACCCTCGTCTGCGTATGCTGATCCAGACGGCCAAGTCTGAAAACATGCCCAAAGAGAACGTGGAACGCGCCATCAAGCGGGCCATCTCGAAAGATACCGACGCCGACTACAAAGAGATCCAATACGACGGCTACGGTCCCTACGGGATCGCCATCGTGGTTGAAGCCGCCACCAACAACAACACCCGTACGGTAGCCAACGTCCGCAGCTACTTCAACAAAGCGGGCGGTTCGCTGGGCACCACCGGCAGCCTCGACTTCATGTTCGAACGCAAATCGGTCTTCAAGATCAAGGCTCCGCAGGGCATCGACCTCGACGAACTCGAACTGGAACTGATCGACTACGGTGTTGATGAAGTATTCTCGGAAGAGAACGAAGACGGTACCCAGGAGATCGTAATTTACGGTGCCTACGAATCGTTCAGCAAGATCCAAAGCTACCTCGAAGAGAAAGGGTACGAAATTCTGAGCGGTGAGTTCGAGCGCATCCCGAACGACCAGAAAGAGGTTACCCCCGAACAGCGCGAAGCCATCGAAAAACTGATCGAGAAATTCGAAGAAGACGAAGACGTGCAGCGCGTATACCACAACATGAAAGTCGAAGACTAACCTCTCCGCCCACAGATAGGGGGGACGGAAACCTTCCGAAACATACACAATAGCAGAATCGCCGGCTGTCCGTGGGGACAGTCGGCGATTTTTTTGCATATGGAGCATTTAAAATTGTCCGAACACAGTGCCTCTCTGGCGCAGAGCCCACCTAAGGGAAACTCGGATTATACTTTAGCCTCCGCATCCAATGCTCTCTTGCTATGGGGATTAACCGGTTCTACAAGCATATAAAAAGATTTCCACTCCCCGCACGTTTCCACCCCCTGCGTCACACTTTCGCCTCGCCGCAACAGATACTCACGCACGCAAAGGCCCCCTCAACTCCTGTCGCAGGCAAACAGAGAAAATACCTCAATAGGCATTCACCCCCCAAGAAACAGCACCGAAAGATAGAAAGAAAAAATAATCGACTAAAGATCAATAGCCGAACGGCAAAAACAGACAACAGATCGACAAACGTCAACCTAGCCTTCCGCAGAGACATCGCTCACCATCACATCTTAACATTTTCCCATACTCACATTCCCCCGTTCTCTACCCACCGAAATATTTCGCCCACAGACGACCCGCTCTTTTCCACATCCATCGCCGCAGGTTCACAATCAGCCACACACCTCTACTCCTGCACTCCCCCCGAAAGGTCCACCCCGGAGATCACACCCGCTGACGATTCCGAAGGGCATGCGTGATGGTCAACTCATCGGCATACTCCAACTCGTCCCCGAAACCGATCCCGCGCGAGATCACCGACACCGTCACACCCGTAGGCTGCAATTTTTTGGTCAGGTAATACGAAGTCGTCTCGCCCTCGATGGTGGTTCCCAACGCCAGGATCACCTCTTTGACCCCCAGTCGGGCAATATTGTCGATCAGCAGATCGACATGCAGATCGGAGGGCGACACCCCCTGAATGGGCGAGATGACCCCACCCAGCACATGGTATAATCCGTTATACTGCCCGGTATTTTCGATCGACAACAGGTCGCCCACCTGCTCTACCACACAAATTGTCGTGTGGTCACGTTTGGGATCCGAGCAGATCGGACACAACTCCTCGTCCGAGAGGTTCCGACACTGTTTGCACCAGCGGATGTCACGGCGAAACTGGTAGATCGCACCGGCAAACAGATCGACATCCTCAACATCCTGCTTGAGCAGGTGCAGAGCCAGCCGCAGAGCTGTACGCCGTCCGACGCCGGGTAGTTTGGCGAACTCGCCGACCACGTTTTCGAGCAGTTTCGACACTATCGGGCGCCTCCGTCGTCGGTTTTGACAATCGCCTCGATGGCATTGGAAGTGATCCAGCCCTTGTTACCGTCCGAGAGGACGATTTCGGTCCAACCGTCGAGCTGTTCGAGCATCCGTACCCGGGTTCCCTCATGCAGTACGAAGATATCCTTGCTGCCGGCCGAAGGCGAGCTTTTGACCGGAGCCACCAGATTCATGACGATGGCTTCCGTGTTGTGCAACAGTCTATTCCGTTGGAAATTGGCGTAGAACGTGGTTCCAAGGCAAAGCACCAGCGACACTATCCCGCCGTAAAAACCGAGTTTTCGCAGCCCCATCGTCCCGGCAAGGAGCCAGAGAATGATCGCCGCAAAGGTCACTGCCAGGAAGAACAGTCCCAGCGCCGCCCACGTATCCGAACTGAACATCAGTCCGAGATCGCGCAGCCACGTCTTGAGGAAGAATTCGGGAACCGAGTCGATTTTGTCGACAATGCGCGCATTGGCCATCGCCAGGTTGTACTGCGTATCTTCATCCGTGGGGTCGAGCAACAGAGCACGGTTGTAGTTCAGGATTGCCTTCCCCATGCGTCCCTGCTTGAACCAGCTGTTTCCAAGGTTATAATACAGTTTGCTGCTGTGCACGCCCTGCTGGAGCAGCGTCTCGTAGCGGTCGACCGCCAGACGATAGTTGCCGTTGCTGTATGCGGCATTTGCCTGAGCCCAAATCGAGTCCAGAATCATTTTTCCGCCCTCGGCCACATCTACCGGCGACTCTGCCTTCAGCAGCGCGGAGGTATCGGTAGTAGCCACAGCCACCGTGTCGGAAGCCGCATTGGCCTGTTCGGCATTGGCCGGCAGTACCGCGATCGAGGCCGACAAAATTCCCGCCACGCACCACATCCGCGCTCCATAGCCGCGCCGTACTGACGCTGCTTTTTCGTACGTGCGGACCGGAACGGGCTGCACGACCGGAGTCAATGCCCCTTCGGTACGTTCCGCCTGGTTTCCCATGTCGAGACGCGCGGCACCACGCCATGCACGGCACACACGCCGCCACCAGGCAACCATCCGATTCAATTTGTTTACTTGACTGTATTTATTATATATCGTTCTCATAACCAGCATCATATTTTGGATTCAAACCGCCCGATCAGATCGAGTGCCGCGTTGTAGGCCTTGTCCATCTGGACCCCAGCCGCAGGCGAATACTGCGCGAATTCACACTCCGAGATCAGGCTCAGGAATTCACGCGCCTGCTCTTCGGGCACGCCACGACCTTCGACCAGTTCACCCAGGACACGTTCTTTGGTCAGGTTGGCCACGTCGATCGCCAGTTTGTCTCCCATATAGCCCCACAAAGCCCGGAGCAGCTCTTCGAAGAAGGCGCTCTCCTTACCGGCATTCATATAACCTTTGGCACGTTTAAGACGACGCAGGGCCACTTTGTTCGCCTTTTTGGTCTTCACCCGAACGATGTCGGCGCGTTCGCGGATGTTCTTCTGCAGGTAGAAGAGCAGGCCCGCAAAAGCCGCTGCCAGCAGGAAGACGATGAGGAACCATTTCCAGGACCAAAGCAGAGCGTTACCCTGCGGCACCAGTTTCGGGTTGCCCATCCGGATAAAGCGGATGTCGGAACCCAGCATCTTGAGGTCCTCTTTGGTTACGCCCGAGACCATGCCCAGCCCGGAGGTTCCGCCCCCTTCGTCACGCAGGATTTCCACCGGGAAGTCAGGTGTCTTGACCGATTTGTACTGACCCGACACGGGGTCGAAATAAGAGAACGAGACGCCGGAAATGTCGTATTTCCCTTCGGCACGCGCAATGAACGGGAATTCGAAAGTCTTTTCGCCGGTCGTACCGTTTGCCGTGTTCGTCAGCCGTTCGTTGGTCTTCATGTCGAACTGTTCGAAGGCTGCGGGCAGTGTGATGCGCGACGCCTCGACCAGCGGAAAGTTACCGGTCCCGGTGAGCCGCAGGATGATCGAACCGGCGGAGTTGGCCGAGAAGCGGTCGCCGGAGATCATGCCAGCCAGTTCAAACTGTCCGACCGCTCCGGTGAAATCGGCCGGCTGCGGCTGAGGCAGCTCCTTGACGCGGATTTTTACGGCCGACGAGGCGAGTCGGCTCGATACGTTTTTAACCTCGGGCGCACCGCCGAAGAAGATATCGTAGGGCGACCCGGTCGTCGGGGTTTGGGTCACGAGTTGAGCAATGGCCGTAAACTGGGCCTGTTCGATTTCGAGCGTTCCGGTACGCTGCGGATAGAGCAGCCACTGGCGCAGGGTCTGCGTATGGTAGACCTTTCCGCCGAGCGTCGTGCGGTTGTCGCCCTGCTGACCCGAAACATCCATCTCCTGGGCCCAGAAACCGTTCAGAGCCGGATACTTGACATTTTCGAAACCGACAATGTTGACCTGTGTATAGATTTTAAGGCTGGCCACAATGGGTTCACCTTTATAGACATCGGTTTTATTGACCTCCATCCGGAGCAGGATATCGTCCGAGTTGAGCGTGGCTTTTCCAACAGGCTGGGCGTTTCCTCCCCCCTGATGCTGCCCGCGCCCACCTTGAGCCCCCTGAGGATTCTGCTGACGCGCCTGATCGGGGGTCAGACATTCGATGCTCGTGGGTTTGGTCTGGTAGGTTTTCCCGGCAACCGTGGCCGTAGCGGCAGGCAGATCGATCTTGCCGGCCTTATCGGCCTGCACCCAGAAGGTGTAGGTCACCGTAACGCGGGTCTGCGACACCCCGTTGATGAAGGAGGAGAAGACCCCGTTCGAAGGCACCGGCCCGGCCAGCACGTTCAGACCGTTCATGGCAGGCTGCGTAAACTGAACTGCATTGACGTCCAGATTGGGGGCGCTGACCGAGAATTCGATTCGGAACTGGTCGCCCTGAACGACCTTCAGCGGCGCATGGACTTCGAACTCAACGTCGCCCTGCGCGCGAACCAGGCTCAGGCTTCCGGCCAGCAGCAGGCAGACCAACATCGTGATCCGACGTAAATATCGATTGAATGGCTTTGTATTCATACAATATGCAAAGTTAATCTTTTGCTGTGTAATCTTTTTACTATGCTTTCGGCCGTCTCGACTGCACCTTCATCGGTGTCATGCTCGATCTGCCGTCCGTTTTTCATTTCGTTTCCACATTCGCACACTGCACCGTTTTTACAGTGGAAAACACCTTGTCTCCCCCCCAAACAGTCCAATTCCTTTCATACTACCCCACGCTGCTCCACTACACTATAGCGTTCTTCTCTCTCGCTCTCTCAGTTCCACCTCACACTGCCCCCCCTTCTCCCCTGCTTCTACACCCCACTCGCACCCTCTCGTCCTACCGTACGCCCATCCGTCCGCTCTCCCGAGGGTCTACGACTTGAAGACCGAAATCCGGGCCAACAGGCGGTTCTTGCGGTCGAGCATCAGGAACTCGAACAGCAGGATCGCCAGCGCCGCAGCCAACAGGTAGTGGAACTGGTCGTTGTACTCGGCAAAAGCCATCGAGGAAAACTCCTTTTTCTCCATCTGGCCGATCTGTTTGAGAATTTCGTCCAGTCCGACGGTACGGTCCGAGGCCCGCACATAACTGCCGCCCGTGAGGACCGCAATCTGTTGCAGGGTCTGTTCGTCGAGCTTCGAGACGACCATCTGCCCGTTTTCATCTTTCATGGTCTCACCACCGATCGTGATCGGCGCCCCCTCGGGCGTACCGATGCCGACCGTGTAGATCACCACGCCGGCCTCCTTGGCCATCTGGGCAGCCGCGATCGGGTCGTCATCGTGGCTCTCACCGTCCGTCACCAGAATAATGGCGCGGCTCTGGTGGCTCTGTTCCGAGAACGAACGGGTGGCCACTTCGATGGCACGGGCGATCGAGGTGCCCTGACGCGGGACCATATCGGGATTCAACCCGCTCACGAAACTTTTGGCCGAGATGTAGTCCGACGTGATGGGCAGCTGGATATAGGCATCGCCCGCAAAGACAACCATCCCGACACGGTCCTTGTCGAGCTGTTCGATCAGCCGGCCCACCGCATTTTTGGTTCTCTCCAACCGGTTCGGAGCGTAGTCTTCGGCCAGCATACTGTTCGAGACGTCGACGGCCAGCATGATCTCCACCCCTTTGCGAGTGACTTCGTGCAGTTTGGCACCGAACTGCGGCTGGCCGAGCGCCAGAATCATCAGCGTCAGCGCCAGCGTCGTCAGGATAAATTTGTTACGGATCCGTTTGGGCGACGCTTCGGGCATCAGCTGACGGATCACCTCAATGTCACCGAAACGGGCCAGGCGCCGTTTCTGCGCACGACGGTAGAGGATATAGACGACAACAGCCAGCGGCACCAGCAACAGGAGCCACAGGTAGTCGGGTTGTGCAAATCTGAACATGTTCATGGTACACTTGTTTTTCAACGCGTTTCACTGCATGGCCGGGCGCCGGGCCACACACGAAACAAACGGTCATACACTCCTCATTTTCGGCCGCTCCGTTTCAGTCATCCCCTGATTTCAGCCAGCCCGGCGTGACCACTCTGGTTTCAACCGCCCCCGTTTCAGCCCCCCCGCTCCACTCGGGCTACGGAATCTGACGCAGGAAGATGTATCGGCAGAGCATCTCCACAAAGAGCAGTCCGACGGCCAGCAACAGCCACAGGTGATAGACTTCGGAGTATTTGACGAAGTTTTCGACTTCGACTTTGGCTTTTTCGAGTTGGTTGATTTCGGCGTAGATTTCAGCCAGTTTGGTATTGTCCGTAGCGCGGAAATAGCGTCCGCCGGTCTTGTCGGCAATCTCGCCGAGCATCTTTTCGTCGATCTCGACCTTGGCCTGTACGAACGAGATACCGCCCCAGGCGTTGAGCGTCGGCGTGGGGGCCACCCCTTCTGTCCCGACTCCGATGGTATAGACGCGGATACCGTAGTCGGCGGCGATCTGTGCAGCGGTGAGGGGGTCGATCTGGCCGCTGTTGTTCACCCCATCGGTGAGCAGAATCACGACCTTACTGGGCGAGTCGCTCTGCTTGAGCCGGTTGACGGCTGTCGCGAGACCGTTCCCGATGGCCGTACCATCGGCGATCATGCCGCTTTCGATCTGGTTCATCAGGTTCACCAGCGAGACGTGGTCGGTGGTGATGGGCGACTGGGTAAAGGCTTCGCCGGCAAAAACCACGAGACCGATCCGGTCCGTTGGGCGCTCGATGATGAATTTCGAGCCGATATCCTTGGCGGCAGAGAGACGGTCGGGCTGAAAGTCGCGGGCCAGCATCGAACCGGAGATGTCGAGGGCCATGACGATGTCAATCCCTTCGGCATTGACGTTCTGATGGTCTTCGGAGGTCTGCGGCCGGGCCATGGCGAAGATGACCAGTGCCACGACCAGACACCGCAGCAGGAAGGGGGTATGGCGCAGCCAATAGCGATAGGTTCGCCCGAGCCGCTGGACTCCGGCCACCGTGGAGACCTGCATGGCGGCACGCCCCTGGATGGTGCGATAGACGTAGTACGCAATCATGGGCGCCAGTACGACCAGCAGCCACAGGATACGCGGGTTTTCAAATCTTACTATATCGAACATCTAAGCTCTATTATGTAATTCGTACTGTGAGGCGTCACGGCTGTCCGTTGCGGGGACGTTCCGCCATGCTCTCCCGGACAATCCTCCGCGGACACACCGGGCAGCGAATGACGCACTACCACTGTTTGCCGGAGCCGACACCGACGGCCTGGGCCTTCTGCTCGTCCACCTTTTTCTTGGTGTTGTCGTCACTGGCCTGAATGGCCTGCAACATACGCTCGGCCTCGTCGCGCGAGGTGGAAGGCTGCTGCTGAGGCTGCTGGCCGCCCTGATTCTTGTCTTTCTGGTTGTCGCCCTGGTTCTTGTCCTGGTTGTTTTTATTCTGATTCTTGTTCTGGTCCTTGTTCTGGTTCTTGTCGTTCTGATCCTTGTTTTGATCCTTATTCTGGTCCTTGTTTTGGTCCTGATTGTTCTGACCTCCACCACCATTCGGATTGTTCTGATCCTGATTGGGGTTGTTCTGATTATTCTGGTTCTGGTTGTTCTTCTGGTCTTCGTCCTGTTTCAGTTTCTTGGCATAGGCCAGGTTGAACTTTGCCTCCTTGTCATCGGGCACCAGACGCAGCGCGTTTTTGTAGGCTTCGATCGCCTCGTCGAGTTTGCGCTGTTTGACCAGCGTGTTACCCATGTTGTAGTAGGCCGAAGCCTGCCGCTCGAGATCGGTACCATCCTGCACCAGCCGCTGATAAGTGGCCGCCGCATCATCGTAACGGCCCTGTTTGTAGAGCGCTCCGGCCAGGTTGAAGTTGGCTTCGTAGGAGCTGATATTCTTTTCGAGCGCCCGTTTATAACCGACCTCGGCTTCGGGATATTTGCCTTCGTAGTAGGCGCGGTTGCCCTGCCGGATGTCGGCACGCTCCTTCTGGGCCCACACGGCGGCGGGCATGAGCAGCAGGGTCGGAATAATCAATAGCCTCCGCATCATTGGTTCGCCTCCTCTTTATCTTCGTTTTCGGGATCGGGTTCAGGGTCATCGCCCGGGATTTCGGTAGCGTCGGTCGCGGTGGCACCGGCTGCGGCCGGACTCTGGGCGGGATCGGGAATCTCCTTGGTCTCTTCGACGTAGAAATAGGCGTCGAAGTAGGCCTGTTCATTGTCTTCGGGGCTGGGGGTCATCTTGGCAAATTTCACCAGGTCGGCCAACGAGAAGAGTTCGCGGAGTTTCTCGCGGAGCCGCTCGTCGTTGACCTCACGCATCGCGTCGAGAATCTGGTCCGAGGTCATCTCCATGGCCCCGATACTGTAGCGACCTTCTATATAGATACGCACGATGTCAGCCAGTTGGGAGTAATACTCCTTGTGTTTGCCGTTTTGCCAAAGTTTCCGGCTGTGGAGTTTCTCCAGCGCCCGGATAGCCTGTACGTGGGGCGGCACGACCCGTTTGGGACCGGTGCGTCCTTTCCGGCGACGGATATATTTGATGACCAAATAGATAATTACGGCCAAAAGTACGGCAGCCGCTGCACCCCAATAGACATACTCTTTGATTTCGTCGAAGATGAGCGGGGTGTTGATGGGGCGTTTGATATCGAAAATCTGCTGTTTGGTGGTGTCAATATCAAACGTTCCGACGGTGAGCTGCATGGTTTCGGGCGCGAAGACGGTATCGGCCTTACCGGCCTTGGCGTCGTTGAGCGACGAGGACCACACGACCGGGAATCCGCCGAGGGTGTGCGTCCCCTCGTCGAAGGAGGTGAGGCGGTACGACACGCAGAGTTTGATCCGCCGACCGTTTTGGCTGAGGGTATCGATACGGTCGATGCCAAGCACTTCGATCTGCGGGGTGAGCTGGTTTTTCTCGAACTGGGGCAGTTGAATCTCCTGCGCTACGTCCTTTTCGATATTGAGGTGCATCGCGAACTGGTCGCCGATCATGATGGTATCGCGCGTGAAACGGGTATGGATTTCGGGCGCCCGTTCCTGAGCCAGTGCGGATTGGAAGTTGATCGGCCCGAGCAGCAGACCGGCCAACAACATAAGGTATATTTTCTGGTATCGTTTCATCCCCTATCGGTTATCTCATTTTGAAGAGCCTCAGCAGGGCGGCCACGTAGTCTTCGCCGGTGGCCACATTCACGCTGTCGACCCGGCATTTGGTCAGCACATGGGCGATAGCGGTCGAGGCGAGCTCCCAGTAGCGGGCATAGTTGTCGCGTGTCTTCTGCGAGGCGGTATCGACCCACACTTTGCGACCGGTTTCGGCGTCCTGCATCTCGATGATTCCGACGTTGGGCAACTGGCTCTCGCGGATGTCATAGATGCGCAGCCCCACCACGTCGTGGCGCGAGGCGGCGATTTTCAGCCCCTCTTCGAAGTTGACGTCTCCGGCGTCGGGCGTCAGGTCCATAAAGTCCGAGAGCAGGAAGGCGGTGCAGCGTTTTTTCATCACGTTGGTGAAAAAGCGCAGCGCACCGTTCAGATCGGTTCCGCGCCCTTCGGGCTGGAAATCGACCAGATCGCTGATGATACGCAACACGTGCTGACGCCCCTTCTTGGGCGGAATATATTTTTCAATGCGGTCGGAGAAGAAGATGCAGCCGATCTTGTCATTGTTCTGTGCGGCGGAGAAGGCGAGCACGGCGGCAATTTCGGTAATGAGGTTCTTCTTGAGCTGGCCCTGCGTACCGAACATGCGCGAGGCGCTGACGTCCACGAGCAGCATCATGGTCAGCTCGCGTTCCTCTTCGTAGACCTTGATATAGGGTTTGCGATTTCGGGCCGTGACGTTCCAGTCGATGTCGCGGATGTCGTCGCCGATGCGGTAGTCGCGCACTTCGCTGAAGGCCATACCGCGTCCTTTGAAGGCCGAGTGGTATTTCCCGGCAAATATGTCGTTCGAGAGGCCGCGGGTCTTAATCTCGATCTTGCGGACCTTCTTCAGTATGTCTTCTTCGTTTTCTTTCATCGGGTTCGCCTTGGGTTAGGTTCGAACTTTCGGGTGGGGGCATCTGGGGTGCACGATCTGAACGGGAGTGAGCGAAGGGTTCTGATCTTCGGATGCTTTTCGCACGCCGCGCGGGGAATGGCTTTCGCCATTACGCTCGAAGAGGGGCTGCGGACCAGCGTGTCGTTATTTTTTCGGGCATTATTTTCCGAGCCACCTCACGTAAGCGGGATTGCCGGGACTACGCCACACAAGCGGGCTTTCCCCACGCCACTCACATCGCGGCATTTTCGGAAACTACCCTGCCACTCGAGCCGTATTTTCGGGGACTGCCCTGCGCGGGCGGCGTCCGCGTGACCGCGGCGGGACGGGCGATACTGCGTATCGCATGACCGAGCACTGCATCCCTTCCGCAGAACGACTACGGCACTTCGACGGTGTTCAGGATTTCGGTGATGATGTCTTCGGAGGTGATGTTCTCGGCTTCGGCTTCATAGGTGAGACCGATACGGTGGCGCATCACGTCGGGACATACGGCACGAACGTCTTCGGGGATCACGTACCCGCGGCGTTTGATAAAGGCATAGGCTTTGGCGGCCTTGGCCAGCGCGATGGAGGCACGCGGCGAGCAGCCGTAGCCGATCATGGTGGCCAGCCGGTCGAGTCCGTAGCTCATCGGTTCACGGGTAGCGAAAATAATATCGACGATGTAGCGTTCGATCTTTTCGTCCATATAGACTTCGCTGACCACTTCGCGGGCCTTGAGGATCGCTTCGGGCGTAACGACTTTCGATGCTTTGGGGAACTTGGCACCGAGCATGTTCTGGCGGATAATCTGCCGTTCTTCCTCCTTCTGGGGATAGCTGATCTTCACCTTGAGCATGAAACGGTCGACCTGCGCTTCGGGCAGCGGATAGGTACCCTCCTGTTCGAGGGGGTTCTGCGTGGCCATCACCAGGAACGGACGGGGCAGCTGATAGGTATTGTCACCGATGGTCACCTGGTGTTCCTGCATGGCTTCGAGCAGTGCCGACTGCACTTTGGCCGGCGAACGGTTGATTTCATCGGCGAGCACGAAGTTGGCGAAGATCGGGCCGAGTTTGACGGTGAACTCTTCGTTTTTCTGACTGTAGATCATCGTACCGGTCAGGTCGGCCGGCAGGAGGTCGGGGGTGAACTGGATACGGCTGAACTTGGCATCCACAGCATCGGCCAGCGTATTGATGGCCAGGGTTTTTGCCAGTCCGGGGACCCCTTCGAGCAGGATATGCCCATCGCTGAGCAACCCGATGAGCAGGCTCTCGACAAGGTGTTTCTGACCGACGATCACCTTACTCATTTCGAGGGTCAGCAGGTCGACGAAAGCGCTCTGCTGTTCGATCCGGGCATTGAGCTCCTGGATATTTACGACTGTGCTCATATAAAATGTCTCTGAAGTTGGTTACTTGGTTGAAAATTCTGTTCTATTTCCCGCTTTTTAAAGTAGTATCAACTACTTTAAACGACTGCGAGCCGTTTTTATTATATCCGGCTAACAAAGGTAACAGATTTTTTCACTCGAAAAAGGATTTTTCGAGGTCACGGGGCCGTACCAGTCAAAAACGCCGTGGATCGGGGTGATATCCCCGCTCCACGGCGTTTGAATGACAGAATTTTATGAGGATTTCTGCGGAAAGCCCGGTGATTTTACAGACACCGGCGGCAGGTCGGACATCGGTCGGCTGCATGAGCGTTCAACCTACATCTGAACTCCTGGCCGCAGTCCCCTCCTGTGTACGGACTTACTTGGTTTCGGCGTCAGCGGCGTAAACTTCGTTCAGTTTTTCGATCAGTGCCTTGCCGGTCACGTTACGTGCCACGATCGTACCGTCGGGGCCGATCAGCAGGTTCGAGGGGATCGAACGCACGCCATAGGTCTGTGCGGGTGCGCAGTCCCAGAATTTCAGGTCGCTGACATTGGTCCAGGTCAGGCCGTCGTTGTTGATGGCTTTGATCCATGCATCGCGTCCGTCGGGACGGTCGAGCGATACGCCGAACACCGTGAAACCTTTATCTTTGAACTGGTTGTATGCAGCCACCACGTTCGGGTTTTCGCGACGGCAGGGGCCGCACCACGAAGCCCAGAAGTCGAGCAGCACATAGTTACCCTGGCCGGCTACGGACGACAGAGCCACCGGCGTACCGGTCGTATCGGGCAGCGTGAAATCGACGAATTTATGCCCCGGGCTGGTCATCTCCAGACGGTTTGCCATATCGTCGACCAGTTTCAGGTAGATCGAGTTGGCACGCAGGGTCGAGTCGAAACCGGCGACAAATTCGCGCATTTCGGAGAAGTTCATACCGGGAGTCACGCGACGGAAGAAGACATAAGCGGCAGCAACGCTGTTCGGGTGCTGTTTTACGAAATCACGCCCGAAGACGGTGTACTGGGCATAGTTTCCGAGCGTATCGACACCGGTCAGGTAGCTTTTGTAGAGGTCCTGTTCGGCCGACCCGGTCACCTGGATGCTATCGGCTTCGGCCAGCGAACCGCTCACACTGATGGGGCTGTTTTCGAGGAAGAACTGAACGGCAGCCTGAGCCGAGCTGTCGCCGACGGTGAGTTGGGCCAGCATCGGCAGGGCGATTTCGCCAGCGAAGGTAACCTGACCGCCGCTAACGGTTGCGGTGTCGATCACACGCGGCACTTTGCCCTGGAGAACCGACAGGTAAACGGTCTGTCCATCTTCGAGACCTTCGAGATCGGCTTTTACTTGGTACCCTTTGGGTGCGCAGGCCGCCAAAGCCAGAGCGGCGATGCTCAACAGAAGTTGTTTTTTCATACTGGTTTATCGTGTGTTTTTTGTTTTCTACTTCACATTACGTTTTTTGCCCCCGTTTGGTTTCATTAAGTTCCCCGATTCGGAAGCATTTTTTCGAATCGGCCGGCCTCACCGCACACCCGCCTCCTTCCATGTAGGGTCATTCACGCCTTCGCCGCAACTCTACCTTGCCCACTTTTTCGCAATGTCACAGCGCCTAACGTAAGTTCGCCGACACGCCCTGACTGCACGGATCTGAAAGCCCCCCATACTCCCCTTTGCCCGCTTCCTTGTTCGCCCTCTCCTTCCACTCTCCTCACCGTCCCCCGGGTTATTTGACCCGATCGGGATTGCTGTTAACGTAAGCGGCCCAACTGCTGGCTCCGCCGCTGACCTCGCCCGAGTTGCGACGCTCGCCGACCGTGGTCCCCAGCGGACTGGAGGAGATATAATAGTGACAGAGGGCTACGGCCAGTCCATCAGTCGCGTCAAGCTCCTTAGGAGTGGTTCCGATGCCGAGAATTTTCTGCAACAGAGCGGCGACCTGCTCTTTCGACGCTCCGCCCTGCCCCGTGATGGCCTGTTTGACCCGCCGGGGCGAGTATTCGAACACGGGAACATCCTGCATCAGCGCAGCAGCCATGGCCACCCCCTGGGCACGCCCCAGTTTGAGCATACTTTGGACATTATCGCCGAAGAAAGGGGCTTCGAGCGCCATTTCGTCGGGGCGGTACTCCCGCACCAGCGCACTGACCCGTTCGAAGATGTGTTTGAGCTTTTGGTAGGGGTTACGAAACTTTCCGAGCGAGACGACTCCCAGTACCTTACAGCGGGGGACTCCCCCGCTGATGTGCAGGACTCCATAGCCCAGCACATTGGTTCCGGGGTCGATTCCGATCACGGTTTTCCCCTCCAGCGGGTCGGGTGTAACGCACTGTTCCTCGCGTTCTGCGCGGCTGCGACGGACAATCATCGTAGAGTATTTCGCGGCGGACGGATCGAGCGGAACGGAGAAAAATCGAAGCCTTCACTTCTCCCTCTCCGCCCCGCTCGGTCCATCGAATGAATGAGTGGATTACTTGTTGACGGCAGCCAGTTGTTCCTGGAGTGCCTTTACCTGTTTGGCCAATTCGGTCACCTGTTTGCGCAGCTCGGGCAGCTGTTTGACGGAAGCCTGAATGCGGTGGCCCTCAAGACCGGGATAGGCAGGGGTCCCGAAGACCGTGATGCCGGGCTTGAGGATGTTGTTCGGGATACCGGACTGAGAACCGATTTTAACGCCGTCGGCAATGGTGATGTGTCCGACGACTCCGACCTGTCCGCCCATCATCACGTTGCTTCCGACTTTGGTCGACCCGGCGATCCCGACCTGAGCGGCCATCACGGTATTTTCGCCAATCACAACATTATGGGCAATCTGAATCAGGTTGTCGAGTTTAGCGCCCTTACGGATCCGGGTGGAGCCCATGGTGGCACGGTCAATGGCACAGTTGGAGCCGATTTCGACGTTGTCTTCGATCACAACATTGCCGATCTGAGGAATCTTTTGGAACGTTCCGTCCTCGGTGGGGGCAAAACCGAAGCCATCACCGCCGATCACGGTTCCACCATGGACGGTGACGTGGTTACCGATCACGCACTCTTCGTAGATCTTCACCCCGGGAAAGAGTTTCACGCCCTGGCCGACGCGCACGCGATCACCGACATAGACCTGAGGCCAGATTTCGGTTCCGTCACCAACGATGGCACCTTCGCCGATCACGGCATATTCGCCAATGTAGACGTTCTGCCCGATGGTTGCCGTCGGATGGATCGAAGCGAGGGGGCTGATGCCGCTTTTGCGGGGTTTGTTGGCGACGTACAGATCGAGCAGCGACGCGAAGGCCTTGTAGGCGTTATCGACACGCAACAGGGTGAGTCCTTCGGGCAGGGGGTGCTGCACGTGGAAGTCGCGATTGACGATGGCGATCGTAGCGCCGGTGTGGTAGAGGTGTTCTTCGTACTTGGGGTTGGAGAGGAACACGAGGTCTCCGGCCTTGGCCTCTTCGATTTTGGCTACGGAGCTGACCGCAGCGTCCTTATTTCCTTCGACGGATCCACCGAGGAATCCGGCGATCATCTCGGCTGTGAATTGCATGGCTGTGGGGGGTATTACTGTTTATTAACCAGTGAATCCAGTGTGGTATAGAAGGCAGGGTCTTCGCCGTTGAAACGGGCTACGATGGTGCCCTGCGGATCGAGGATCAGTTTGGTGGGGAAACCCTGAATGCCGTAGCTGACCGATACGTCGTCGTTCTGGGTCCATACGTTGATCCATTCGAGTTGAAGGCTGGCAACGCCCTGTTTCCAAATATCCTGTTTGTCGCCGCAGTCGACTCCGACGAACTCGACTTTGGCTTTGTTTTTGGCATAAGCCTCTTTCATGGAGGGCATCCCTTTCATGCACCAGCTGCACCAGGTGCCCCAGAAATCGATGACGGTATATTTGCCTTTGCCGTAGAGCGACGAGAGGGTAAACTCCTTGCCTTCGAGGTCGGGCAGTGTGAAGTCGGGCGCTGCGGCACCGACCTGTACGGTTTCACGGGCCTTTTCGGCTGCAAACATATTGCCGACGGCCTCTTTCTGGAGGTCGAGCCACTCGCCAAGGGGACCCGTTTTGAGCTGATCTCCGACCAGGTTATAGAGGCTGTCGAAAGCGTAGCCGTCGTTGATGGAGGTCAGGTAGTAGGCCGAGACCAGATCGTCGGGATGCGACCCGATATAATTGGCCTTGACTTTCAGGATAGTATCGGCCAGTGCCTGGATTTGAGTCAGGAGCGAGTCCTGCGGCGCACGGTCGGGCGAGATCATCATGGCGGTCATCTGGAGCATGTCGAGACGCAGTTCGAGCGGCTCGATCTCCTTGCTAGCTTCGAC
Source organism: Millionella massiliensis (assembly GCF_900104655.1). Lineage (GTDB taxonomy): Bacteria > Bacteroidota > Bacteroidia > Bacteroidales > Rikenellaceae > Rikenella > Rikenella massiliensis. Next base: position 1,096,068 of record NZ_FNWD01000002.1, read on the forward strand.
CCAACGCTGTTGTTCAGGGTCGTCAAAGCTGTACTCGATGGTTTTCTTTTTGGCTTCGTAGGTTGCGTCGATGTGCGTTTTCCGGTCGGGGAGCAGGAAGAGTTCGATGGTCTGACGAGGGCCGTCGCCACGGAAGCTCTGCGGAGCGAGAAGCACCTTGTAGAGCTGATCCTTATCGGGCATGTCGATCGAAAAATCGACCCGCGAACCGTCACGGGTACCGCCGACCATGAAAGTGGCCATATCGCCACGCTCACGAATCGTCTGGGTACTGAAGTAGGAGCAGATCAGGCTGTCGTCGGGCAGGCCTTCGATGCTGACCGTCAACCGTCCTTTACCACTATTGCAGGCACTAAACAGAAGTGCCGCGAAGAGAGAACCGAGTAGCAGTTTTTTCATTATCAGGAATTAATTTGTTACGGAACTTGAAATAGGAATCACCCGGCATAGGGCATTGACCGGCGACAATCGCCCCGGCCCCATTCCACCGGGTGGAGTGGAACCGGGATCGGTTGGTTAGAAGCGGACGCCGACACTGATCGCCCAGTTGCTGTTTTTGGCATGGTTTTTCCGGTCGGCGTTGACGCGCACGGTCGAGATATCGTACCGCAGGCCGACATCGAACATGTGGGCGAACTGATAGTTGATACCGACAGGGATCGAGAAATCGAAGCTTTTGCTGTTACCCATCAGGTTTTTGGTATGGCTGGCCATTCCGACCTCAGCGCCGCTGTCGTCATAGTAGGGTTCGCTCCATTTTTCCTGAGCCTTGATCAGCCAGTTGAACGAGATCCCGGCTTCGATGTTCAGCCCGCCGACCAGATAGACTTTGGCCAGCACCGGAATTTTGAAGTAGTTGTACGAATAGACGTGGTCGCTGTTGGTCATTTTGCTACCCTGCAGGGAGTAGAGGGCTTCGGCCTGCACACCGACGATATCGCTGATTTTATAGCCGGCCATCAGTCCCAAATGGGCACGTGCACGGGCTTTGGAGTATGTGGTTTTGGTCAGCGTGCTGACGTTGAGCCCGACACGGGGGCCCCAATAGAAACCCTGGGCGGAGGCGTTTTGCTGCATGCCGGCCCCGAACAACACGATGGCAACAGCTATCAAAATACGTTTCGTAATCCGCATAATTTTCGAGTATTGGTTTTTAACTGTCAAAGATAATATTAATTCGGCAGTTTAGTCTCATTCGGCCTATTTTCGGCCCGATCGGGGACATTTTTCCGGTCTTCCGGCTCAACAGCCTCTCGACCGACTGAACGCAGAGACCGCACATCGCACCTTCGGGACCTGAGTGGCGAAACCTGACGAATGCAGCAAATTACCTGTTTCGGCGTACATTCACTGACAGACAATCCCCTATAAGAACCCACCGGAACACCCCGTTTCCCCCTCCCCGAATATCTGCGGTACATTGCCGAGGTCATGCGCAACGCCGAATCACTGTCCGAAGTCCGCACCTCCGTACAGTCCCTGTCTTACACCAGACGGGTTCCCGGGAATCATTTTGTTTGATTCCCGGGAACCCGTCTATTTTCATCAACTTTGTTCACGCCCTGCGGCGTTACATCTGTGCTCCGTCTTCGGCCCGTTACCCGCTCAGGCAAGCAACCACGCCTCAACACTGCGAGCACCACCCGCCCCCCCCCGATACCGGGCCCCTCCCGCAGCACTACCGATACGTCCGCGAGTGGGTTGTCGACTTGTCGTCACTCGTGAGGGTCGACACTGGCAGTACCAACTGCTTGCGCACCGTAATTTCGGTTTTGTCCCGTGCGCCCGAGACGGGATCCACGGCCTCGACCGTATTGGCTCCCCACTTCAGTTGCAGGTCTTTCCACTCAAAACGTCCGAGCCCGTCGTTGGTCCGCATGCCTTGCGAGACTCCGTTCACGAAAAGTTCAACCTCTTTTTGATTCGAGAAAACGCGCAGGGTCTGTTTGCGTTCGGGCCGCAGATCGTACCGTTTGCCAACGATATGAACAAACGTATCGACCGGATTCCAGTTGGCTTTGTAGAAGTAGAAGGCATCCTTCCGCACGCTTCGGTCGAAGGTGACCAACCCGTAATCGGCCACCCCGGGTTGTGCCCCGTCCTTATGGTGCGCCGCACCGTAATCGAACATCGTCCAGACGAACGTTCCCCAGAAATTGGGCTTGGCGGCAATCGTTTTCCAATAGTTTTCGTGGAGCCAGGTCTGCCACCGTTCCGGATGCCAGTCTCCTTCATAATCGGGACGGGACAGCGTGTCACTCCACTGGTAGATGCTGCCTCCGGCTCCATATTCACTGACACCGCTCTTGAGATCGGGGAATCCTTTGCGCAGGTCGTTCGTCCAGTCAGCAAAGTCGGTCGGCTGACCCGACAGCCACCCCAGGAATTGATTGAAGGCGATCAGGTCGGTCACGAAATTCAGGTCTCCGTCCTGGTTGCTGGCCGCCACCGTCAGGCGGTGTCCCCCCTCTTCCGAGGCAATCACGTCCAGCTCGCGGATCAACTCAATCGGGTCGTCGCCACGCTGGTCGAGCTGGTCAAACAAGCCCCACCATACCACACTCGGATGGTTGTACTGCTGGTGGATCATCTCGCGCAACTGCAGACGGGCATTGTCCCGAAACGCCTCACTGTCATTATACCCCTTGCCGCGATAGAGTCCGGCTCCGACCATCGGAATTTCGCTCCACACCAGAATCCCGGCCCGGTCACAGAGGTCCAGAAAGTATGAATCGTTCGGGAAATAGGCACATCGCACGGCGTTGACGCCCATCTCTTTCATCAGTTCCACGTCGCGCCGATGGTTCTGTGGACGAAGGGCGCTGCCGATCCCGCTCCAGTCTTCGACCCGGCACACTCCGTGGATCTGGAACGGCTGTCCATTCAGCAGAAACCGGTTCTGGTCGTCGACCGAGAACCAGCGGACACCGAAACTCTGCCGCACGGTATCATACCCGCCGGAACCCTCAACACGGGCCACCATATCGTACATATAGGGATCGGAGGGGGCCCACAGGTGGGGCTGCGCGATGGTGAACGTGGCGGCGACATCGCTCCGGCCGTCGTTGCCGAGTTTGATGCGGCGGGTCAGCGAGTCAACCAGATTTCCTTCGGCATCACGCAACAGGAAGGTGGCGTTAGCAATCTCCCCGCTGCCCCCCCGAATGACCGTCATCACGTTGACGTCGGTCTGCTGTTCGGATCCCTGCGTCGGCGTCACGTAGAGACCGCACGAGCCATAGTGGTCCATGGCGATATGTGTGGCGGGAGTGGTAATCAGTTCGACGCTGCGGTAGAGTCCGCCGTAAATATTGAAATCACCGGTCAGGGGCGGGACATCCAGATAGGGGGCATTGCTCACACGCACCCAGAGCACGTTTCGCCCTCCGAAGGTGACATACTGTGTAATCTCCCACGCAAACGCGGTGTATCCGCCTCGGTGCTGACCGACGTGTTTGCCGTTGACATACAGGTCGCACACGGAGTTGGCTCCGCCGAAACGCAGGAAGATACGCCGACCCTGCCAACTTTTGGGAATCTCCACGGCCCGCAGATAACCGCCTTGTCCCCGATAATAGTCGGCTTTCCCGCCGAGCGCATCGGTGTTCCAGGTATGGGGCAGGTTGACGGGTTGTTCCCCTTCGGTGAGGCTCATCTCCCATCCGGGCGTATAGGTCCATCCACGGTCGAGCAGGACACTTTGCCGTTGGCCCCGGGCGGTCGCGAACACCGCCAACAGCAGTCCGACAGCAAACAGATTCAACAAGCTACGTTTCATGGCGTTACAATGTGTATAAGACAAAGATACGAAAAAGCCGGCGGCGTTGTAATCCCCCGTCGGGTTATTTCACCGAACCGGCCGCCCCCGTCGTTTCGATGCCAGCCGGAGTACCAACGGGTACAGGGCGTCACATAAATTTCACCTCCCGCTGACAATTTTTCCGAAGCCTCTCCCGAACGATCGCTCGGCCGTACTCCGAGACAAAAAGCCCGGTATTCTGCAGTCAGAATACCGGGCGATACCGATAAAGTTCGAGGCTCTTTCTCCCACTCTCCTGCTCCGTTCTCGTCTTTCCGGCTCTCTCCTTCGTCGGGACTCTTTCCCCCCCTCTACACTCCCCTCCTCACACTTTCCATTTCGTTCCCTTAGCCTCGCTGCCTTTCTTCCCTTCTGCTCCCTTATCCAACTGTTTCCCTCAACACAGCCCGGCCCACGCTTCTTCTCACCGATTTCACTCACGCCCCCCCGCACTCAGCCTCTCTCACCCTTGGTTTCCTCCAGCTCCCTTTACCCCTCACCTTCTGCCCTCACACACCATCACTCAGCAGGAGGAGATGTTCGAACTATTTCTTGGGCGGCTGCTTCTGAGCGCCGTTCGTGGCACGGCGAAGCAGGAAGTTTTTGAAATCCTCGTCGGCAACGAATACCTTGGCTGCCTTGTCGGCCGGAAGAATCTGACGAAACTTGGCGATATACTCGACCATCACTTTGCGTTCGTCATCGATCACTCCCACCAGATCCTGGAACTGCTGCTCACCTGCCTGACCGGTACGGATCACTTTATAGAGGTCGCGGCGTTTGCGTCCCACCTCGCGGCGTGCGTCCCAATAGGCATTATAGACGGGCCAGAACTTTTGCGACTGCTCGGGAGTCAGTTGCAGGGCGTCCGTCAGGTAGGCAATCTTCATGTTTCGGATCTGTTCGCCGTGCTGCGTTTTGCTCTGTCCCTGCGGGCAGTGGGGTCCCTGGGGACCGTGGGGCGAAGTGGCTGCGGCACCCAGCGTGCAAAGACAGAAAACAGCCGACAGCATGAACAATCTGACGTTTCGGATATTCGTTTTTTTCATGATACAACGTGTATAATCTCACATAGGACCGCCCGACCCATTACCACTCGATATCGATTTCGGTCAGCGCAGCCAACAGGTCTTCACCGTAGAACCCATAGGTATCGAAGTACTCGGTAACGGCCTGGGCAAACAGCGCCTGATTTTCGACCTGGGTCACCGAATCGGGATAGGCATACTCTTCGAGGGCCACGAGATCGTCGGTATAGAGCTGATAGCCCAGCATCATGTCGGAGGTCTCGGTCTGCATGGCGAGCTGCTCACGCTGCTGCGCCTTGTAACCGGTAAAGTAGTATCCGACCGTGGCAAACAAAACCAGACATCCGAACGCGGCCGAGAGACCGACAAGTCCCCTGACCCGCTGCCAAAGCGTCGGTTGCGGTGCGCTTGCCTCCGCTGCCACGCGGTCGCGCAGGGTGTTGCGCAACTCGGCAAAATAGCCGTCCGGAACCCGATAGGGGTTGCCCGGTTTGATGTTTTTCGGTGTATCCATGGTTGCCTCCTCTCTTGTTATGGGTTCGGCTTTCTTTGCATATTGGATGCACGAAGGTCGGATAGGTTTAACATCCGTCACGAATATTTTTTCGACATCGGTACGGCATGCACTGCAACACACAATCCAAGCCGGCCTGTCCGACACTTCCAACCGTAGCAGCGGGGGGATCGGCCTCAGGCTCGATCGGCATCGTCGTCCGGCACGAAGAAGTCGGCTCCCGAGGCGTCCTGCCGCACCCACTGCTCGACTTTGGTCACAGCATGGTGGTACGACGCCTTGAGCGCCCCGACCGAGGTATCGAGTATGGCGGACATCTGTTCGTAGGGCATCTCGTCCCAGTAGCGGAGGGTGAAGACCGCCCGCTGTTTGGCCGGGAGTCGCCCGACGGCACGGGCCAGCGCACGTTCGGCCTCTTCGCCGTCGAAGAGCCCTTCGCTGCTGACAATCCGATCGAACGAAGCACCCCCGTCATCCAGTGAGCTGAAGAGTCCGGTGCGGCGGCTGCGAATCAGGCTCAGCGACTCGTTGACCGCAATGCGGTAGAGCCACGTGAAGAGTCCGGACTCGCCGCGGAAGCTGCCGGCCGAGTTCCACACCTTGAGAAAGACGTTCTGCACCACGTCGTCGGCATCGTGGTGGCTGACGACGATTTTACGCACAGTCCAGTATATCCGCTGACTGTACCGATCGACCACCTGCATAAAAGCAGCTTCACGCTCTCCGGGGTCGGAGGCGCGAAGCTGTGCGATCAACTGCATGTCGTCGGTTTGAGTCATGATATGTGCGACACAAGGTGCTGTTTACGGATCGGAAAGGGGGAGCGGACAAACCGGTTGTCCGGAACACCGGGCAATTTTCGCCGCCCGGGTCGCAGGGCCGAAAGGCCGAACGGGGTACGGTTTTCTTCCCCACCCCGCCGACTTTAACGCTCCGGTTAGTGCTTGCGTTCCATGACGCGGCGCACGGCAGCCACCACGTCGGGCACGTCGAGGTGGAACTTGACGAGCAGATCGGCCGGCGTACCGCTTTCGCCGAATTTGTCGTCCACGGCTACGTACTCCTGCGGAACGGGGCAGGTGCGGGCCAGCAGCTGTGCGACGCTGTCACCCAGCCCGCCGTTCATCATGTGCTCTTCGCAGGTCACGACGCAACCCGTCTTGCGGACGGAGGCGAGGATCGCTTCGCTGTCAAGCGGTTTGATGGTGTGGATGTTGAGCAGGTCGACGCCGACGCCCTCTTTTTCGAGCTGTTCGGCAGCCTGGATGGCACGCCACATCAGGTGACCGGTAGCGAGGATGGTCACGTCGCTGCCTTCGCTCCACTGCACGGCTTTTCCGATCACGAACGGTTCGTCTTCGGGGGTATAGATGGGTTCCACCGGACGGCCGAAACGGAGGTAAACCGGGCCGTTATAGGCTGCCGCTGCCAGCGTGGCCGCTTTGGTCTGGTTGTAGTCGCAGGGGTTGATCACCACCATGTTGGGAAGCATCTTCATCAGTCCGAGGTCTTCCATGATCTGGTGGGTGGCACCGTCTTCGCCGAGGGTCAGACCGGCGTGCGATGCAGCGATTTTCACATTCGTATTGGAGTAGGCTACGCTTTGCCGGATCTGGTCATAGACACGGCCGGTGGCGAAAGCGGCAAAGGTGCTGACGAAGGGGATTTTGCCTCCGACAGCCAGCCCGGCTCCAACACTAATCATGTTGGCTTCTGCAATCCCGGCCTGGAAGAACCGATCGGGGTTCTCCTTGATGAAGGTGCCGAGTTTCAGGGACCCGACGAGGTCGGCGCACAGGGCCACGACATCGGGATTGGTGCGTCCGAGTTCGGTCATGGCGTCGCCGAAACCGGAACGGGTATCTTTTTTTCCTGTAATGGTATAGGGTCTCATGTGGGTATTCTTGTAGGTTAAGAGTTTCCTCGTGGCGCGCCGGCCATCAGCCTGCGGCACACGCAAACGATCTTTCGACGAACGTTCCGACAGGCCGTTCCCGCCGGGCGAAACACGCACAAACGGAAGCGGGTCTGCGGTGCGGAGACACGGAACGGACTGCGAGGCGAACACGAAAAACGTTCCCGCGGCCCGCCGTCTCCCGCGCGCTGCTAATAGTCGCCCAGTTCGGTCACAGGCAGTTGGGCGAGGGCTTTTTCGGCCTGTTCAGCGCTGGGGGCCTTGCCGTGCCATTCGTTGGTACCGGCCATGAAGTCCACGCCGTGTCCCATGACGGTTTTGGCCAGCACGACGACGGGTTTCCCGTGGCCGCAGGCATCGTTTTTGGCAAAGCGGAGCGTATCGACAATCTGCTGCATGTTGTGGCCGTCCATATCGATCACGGTCCAACCGAAGGCTTCCCATTTGGCACGCAACTGGGCATGGCAACCCATACCGAGCACGGCGTCGCACGTACCGTCAATCTGCTGGCCGTTCATGTCGACGATGCAGACAAGGTTGTCGACACCGCGTGCTGCGGCGAACATGGCAGCTTCCCAAATCTGGCCCTCTTCGAGCTCACCGTCACCGGTCATGACGAAAACGCGGTGATCGTTGTCGCCGGTGAGTTTTTTAGCCAGCGCGTTACCCACGGCCACGGAGAGGCCCTGACCGAGCGAGCCGGAGGCTACACGAACACCGGGCAAACCTTTTGCGGGGGTGGGGTGTCCCTGTACGCGGGCGCCGATACGACGGAACTCGGCGAGTTCGGCCACGGGGAAATAGCCCCGACGTGCCAGAACGCTGTAAAAGAGGGGTGAAATGTGGCCGTTCGAGAGGAAGAAGAGGTCTTCTCCGATCCCGTGGTCGGTCGCGGGTGCGAAGTGGTCGATGCGTTCCTGGGGGATGTCCATAACGTCGAAGTAGAGTGCGGTGAGCACGTCTGCGGCGCCGAGCGAACCGCCCGGGTGACCCGAAGCGGCGGAGGCGACCATCCGGATAATGTCACGACGGACCTGTGCGGCGATGGTCTCCAGTTGTTTGATCTCTGCCATTGTTTTTGTTTGTAAGTCTGGTCTTAGTATGTAGTTAAAATTCTTTTCCTTTTCGGTCAACAGCTCTGCGGACTCAGCAGTTTTTCTCCCGTTTTCCTATTGTTCCTTTCCACCTCATCCTTCCTTCCCCCCCCCTGTTCCGCTCCTGAGCCGTTCTTCTCCCGACCTCCAGCCCCACTCCACCGCCGGTTTGTCAAATGCTCCCCAAGGGCACCCACACCGCAAGCTAAATCTTTTCGGTCAGTTTCTGTACCACCCGCAGGTTGTTGAAAAACTCCTTGGCGAAAACACGGATAACCGTATAGGCGGGTATGGCCAGCAGCATTCCCAACACGCCGGCAATGTAACCGGCCATCAGGATCACGATAAAGATCTCCAGAGGATGGGCCTTTACGGAACTGGAATAGATATAGGGTTGCAGGATGATGTTATCGATCAGCTGGAAAATGACGAACACGATCACCATCTGAAAGAGGACGCTGCCGATAGGCACGTCGGGCACGGGGCTGAGCATGGCGATCACACAGCCGGCAATGGCACCGATCAGGGGGCCGATATAGGGGATGACGTTCAACACGGCGGCAATCAGCCCGATCACCACAGCCGTATCGAACTCGAGACCGATAAAATAGAGCGGTACGGCGATACAGATCAGTTTGATAATCATCTCGATACAGATCCCGATAAAGTAGCGCACGAGCAGCGTGATAGCCGAGTTCAGGGCCCGTTTGATACCGGCTTCGTATTTCGAGGGGAAGAGGATCACGACTCCTTCGAAAAAGAGCCGGTCATCCTTGAGGAAGAAGTAGGTGATAAAGCTGACCGAGAAGATGGCGATCACCAGGTCGACGATCCAGCCGGTGACCGAAGCCAACGAACTGCCGATATTCACGGCGGCGAACATCGGTCCGATCTGGGTGTGGATATACTCGCGGATCGAGAAGTTATTGTCGGGCAGGAAGCGGTTGATATACTCTTCGACACGGGCGATGGGAGCCGCCAGCGCCTGGGTGAGCTGGTCGAGGTTGAAGGAGGTGAGCTGGTCGATCTTGTCCAACACGACGGGAATCAGGCTCACGGCCAACACGTAGATCACCACGAGCATGGTGATGAGGGTCACCATGGCGGCGAGCCACTTCGGAACGACCCATTCGCGGATCCGAATACTGCTGAGCAGCGTCACGAGGGGTTTGCCGATCAGCGACAGGACGGCAGCGATCAGGATATAGAAGACGATGGCCTGGAAATACCAGACGAGGAATCCGGCGACCAACAGGCCGGCTCCGGCTGCAATCCATCGGTATATGGGGCTCATCTTCTCTCCGAGAGTTATATCTTGACAAATTTCGTTTCAGGGGTGCACGCCGTGCTGTGACCGGCATCATCTTCGCGACCGATCCTCGGCTGCCGCGTGGCGGACGGGACCAACAAACCGTCCCCTCCCCACTGCACACCGGTCTCGGTGCCGCCGGCCGCAACCCTTATTCCGCCTTGGGCGCCACTTCGGGCATCCGGGCAATCATCGTCCGCATCCCCACCGTCTTGTCCCCCAGAGCGACATGGATTTCGCTGCCGAGCGGCAAGAAAACATCGACCCGCGAGCCGAACTTGATGAATCCGCACTCACGCCCCCGGTTGGCTTCGAGTCCGTCGTGCGAGTAGCTGACGATGCGCCGCGCCACGAAACCGGCAATCTGTCGGAACAGGATCCGGTGACCGAGCGTGGTGCGCACAACGGTCGTGGTTCGTTCGTTATCGGTCGAGGATTTGGGGTGCCAGGCGACGAGGAACCGTCCCTGATGGTGCCGGAAGTACTCCACCAGTCCGGAGACGGGATACCAGTTGATGTGGATGTTCCAGATCGACATGAAGATGGAGACCTGGATACGTTTTTCGGAGAGGATTTCGTCTTCGTATACCTCTTCGATGGCCACGATGGTTCCGTCGGCGGGGGCGAGCACGGCATAGGGATCTCCGTCGTAGTCGGCCGGCACGCTACGGACGGGGACGCGGAAGAATCGGCACACGAAGAGCACTTTCAGCAGCACGAGCACGACAATGGCGATGCTCAGCCACAGCGGCAAAAAGCGAACGGCAGCCACGGCGGCTACGACGGCGATGAGTGCACTGGTTGTGATAATCCGGCGTCCTTCCCGGTGTAAAAGTCTTCGCATCTGTTGTTATATCTATGCTTAACAGTTGTTTCGCTAATATCCGTTTCTTTCTCACGCATCAATCCCGGCCGTATGCCTTTGTTCAAACCGAACAGGGAAATCAGTCTTTGCGACGGATCGATTCCGCCTGCGCCCCCCTGTTACACTCCGCTACACACGGGGTCGCGTTTCCACAGCCATCCACAGTACCCACGCAACGCTCAACTCATTTCGCTGCAATCCCTCTACGCCCTTCCCCCCTCTCTGTCCTTCAGTCTCGCACTCAACTCGCCCCAGTCCCCTTCGCGCACTTCTGATTACACAGCGGCTCCTCCTTCTCCTCCCAAACACGGTCTCCTACCAGCTTCCCCGCTGCGTTCTCTACTTTCTGCTTCCCCCCCAACTCCTCGCCTCCCTCACTTTGCCCCCCGCTCTCGGCCCCGGCGGTTAACCTAACAGGCCGGTGAGCAGTATATAGCCCCACGCGACCGGAACTGCCAACAGAAGGGCATCGAAACGGTCAAGCATTCCGCCATGCCCCGGGATGATTCCCCCCGAGTCCTTGATACGGATGGTACGTTTGAATTTCGATTCGATCAGGTCTCCCAGGGTGGCAGCCAATCCGACCACGACCCCAAAGCCGGCCCACTTGAGCGAACCGATCACGTGGTCATCATAGGCAGCTTCGCCCCAGGTCAGTATGGCACCGTCGAACTGTGTGCTCCAGTAGAGCGAGAACCAGACCAGAGCCGTTCCTACCGCAAAAAGCATCCCTCCGGCAAATCCCTCCCAGGTTTTCTTGGGCGAGATGGTCGGAGCCATTTTATGGCGACCGATGGCGCTACCGATCAGATAGGCGCCCGTATCGGAGAGCCATACGACGGTCAGCAGCGTCACGACCATCATGGGGTCGAGCAGCATGACCAACACGATGGCCTGCGCGATGTAGAGAAGACCGATCACATACCAGGCCACACGTGCACCGGCTGTGCGATCGGCAAGATGTCGTTTGACCAACCGGGCATATTCCCAGACCGTGAGCAGTCCGACAATGGTCCAAAGCACATAAAAGGTAGTACCCGGCACACCCGTAGCAGGATCGTACCAGGCCAGCGTCATTCCGACCATCACCAGCACCAGCACGATGCCGCTCAGGCTGCGTATGAAAAGCGAATTCGATTTCATGTTCAAGGTTCTATATCAACACGTTCGTTCGACGCGAAGACCACACTCGCCCCCCCGCAGCAGATTACTCTGCGGATTCACCGGCCGACTGGCGGGTCTCCTCCACCGCATCGGGCAGCGTGGCCACCCGATCTTCGGTTTTGGCCAGACCTTCGGCCGATTCGGCAGCCGTATCCGACTTCGACGGCTCGGCAGGATGCTCCGCGGTTTTGTCGGGATTGACCGAATCCAGCGGGTTCCGGGCTCCGGCCTGACGTTTGCCGAAGATCTGCTCGAGGTCTTCGGTGAAGATCACTTCACGCTCCAGCAACAGTTCGGCGAGTTTGTGAAGCCCCTCCCGGTTTTCGGTCAGTATCTTTTTGGCCAGTGCATAGCACTCTTCGATCAGCGCATTTACCTCGGTGTCGATCAGCTGCGCGGTCTGTTCGCTGTACGGTTTGCCGAGCATCATCTCGCTCTGACCGGTACTGTCGTAGAAGCTGCGGTGACCGATCTTGTCGCTCATGCCGTAGTAGGCCACCATCGCATAAGCCTGTTTGGTGGTCCGTTCCAGGTCGTTGAGCGCACCGGACGAAATTTCGCCGAAGGTCAACTCTTCGGAAGCCCGTCCGCCGAGCAGAGCGGCCATCTCGTGAATCATCTGTTCACGGGTGGTAATTTGCCGTTCGTCGGGCAGGTACCAGGCGGCGCCGAGCGCCTTGCCGCGCGGGATGATGGTCACCTTGAGCAGCGGATTGGCCCATTTGAGCATCCAGCTGACCGTCGCGTGACCGGCTTCGTGGAAAGCGATGGTCCGTTTTTCGACGTCGGTGATGATCTTGTTTTTGCGTTCCAACCCGCCGACGATTCGGTCGATGGCATCCATAAAGTCCTGCCGTTCGACCTGATTCTTGTTCTTACGGGCAGCGATCAGCGCCGCTTCGTTACAAACGTTGGCGATATCGGCACCGGAGAAACCGGGGGTCTGCCGGGCCAGGAAATCGGTATCGAGTTTCGGATCGAGTTTCAGTTTCTTGAGGTGCACGGCGAATATCTCGGCACGCTCCTTGATGTCGGGCAGCCCCACTTCGATCTGCCGGTCGAAACGTCCGGCACGCAGGAGGGCCTTGTCGAGGATATCGGCACGGTTGGTGGCGGCCAGAACGATAACCCCGGCGTTGGTTCCGAAGCCGTCCATCTCGGTCAGCAGCTGATTCAGGGTATTTTCGCGTTCATCGTTCGACGACCAGCCGCTGTTTTTGGACCGGGCACGACCGATGGCATCGATCTCGTCGATAAAGACGATACAGGGGGCTTTATCCTTGGCCTGTTTGAAGAGGTCACGCACACGCGAAGCGCCGACACCGACGAACATTTCGACGAAGTCCGAACCGCTGATCGAGAAGAAGGGAACGTTGGCCTCGCCGGCCACAGCCTTGGCCAACAGGGTCTTACCGGTACCGGGAGGGCCTACGAGCAGAGCACCTTTCGGGATCTTGCCGCCGAGTTCGCTGTACTTCGAGGGGTTGCGCAGGAAATCGACCACCTCCATCACTTCGACCTTGGCCTCTTCCAGCCCGGCCACATCCTTGAAGGTTACTTTCTGGTCGTTATCCTTGTCGAAGAGGCGAGCCTTGGCCTTGCCGACGCTGAAGACGCCGCCACCGCCGCCTGCACCGCCACCGGCACCGCCGGACATGCGCCGCATGATGATCACCCAGAAGACGATAATCAACAGGAAAGGGAAGGCCTGCCAGAAGAAGGTCATCCAGCCCGAGTTTTCGTTTTCGAAGGTCAGCACCGGCACGGTCAGATTCGAGCTGAGCTGCCCCCGTGCGACCTGCTGCTCGATCGAGTCGCGGGCAGCCTGGTAGTCGGTTTCGAACTTGTCGAGCGAACCGATGTTGAAAAAGAACTGAGGCCCCTGATCGGGGATGTAGCGGTAGCGTTCCTGGCTCTTGTAGTAAGCCACGGACGAGGGTTCGAGGTAAACCTGAGCGACCTCTTTGTTGAGTACCTGCACCCGCTGGACATTGCCGCTGGGCAGGAGGGTATCGCGCAGGATGTCCCAGTTAATTTTGCTCTGCTGGCCGCCTCCGCCGAGGTATGCCCACCCCAGGATGACGGCTATAATAATACCCCACATCCAATAGATATTGAATCTGGGGCGCAGGGTATTGCGTTTGTCGTTTGCCATATTTTATTCGGAGTCCCGCCGTGCGGGACGGAGATTCATTAAAAGGGTTTTACGAAAATATCGCTTCGGACCGGGTCTCAGTCTTCGCTGGCATACTCGGTCGCGGGTGCATCGGCCCAGAGTTCTTCAAGACGGTAGAAATCGCGCATTTCGGTCTGGAAGATGTGGACCATCACGTCGCCATAGTCCATGGCCACCCACAGGGCGTTATCGAGCCCCTGCACACGCCAGGGTTTTTCGCCGAGTTCCTTGATGGTAGCCTCTTCGATACCGCCGGCGATAGCGGCCACCTGGGTGGTGGATTCGGCATTGCAGATGACGAACGTATCGCAGATGGTTCCGTCGAGGGAGCCGAGGTCGAGGCTGACGATTCGAGACGCTTTTTTGTCCTGCATGGCGCGGACAATCGTTTCGGTGAGGCTTTGGGTGTTATCGCTCATTCTGAATCAAAAAGTTCGGTTCGTTTCCGGAGCGTTGTTTCGCACCGGGTCTATTAGGGGACAAAGGTAAGTATTTTTATTTTATTTCGGGCTGTTTCGCGACCCGCGTTCTTTGCCGGACGACTGCGCACGGGGGCAGACAAAAGCCTCCTCCCCACCCTGCACACCGCCCCGTCCAACTTCTCCGCAGTATCGTTCTCCTTCAGACCGGCTGCCGTTCCACCCGACCTCTCCGGATGTTTCGGGCAAAACTCGCTCCTTCGCCAACGGCGAAGGAGCAGCCCTAAGAGCCGGCAGCATCACAGCCCCGTATAAGAGCAGACCTCCTTCGGTCAGAGGATTTCGGGATTGATGGCCGTGGGCTGCCCGGCCGGGATGGGTTCGATATTGCCGAGGAACTGCAGGTGCTGCGTGCCGCTGCCCTGAATGGTCAACGAAGCTTCGCCACTGTCGAATACCTCGAAAGTCAGCACATAGACCCGCTGGTTGAACTTCTCACGGGCAGTAACGGTCACCCAGGCACGCTCCTTGCCCGCAGCGGTGCCCTCTTGCGAGATTTCGGGATTCGCGGCCGTGAAGTAGAAAGGCGAACGGTCGGGATTGGAGATCGTGTTATAGACATAGCCGTAGTACGGCAGCGTGCAGGCCACGCTGTCGGGCGTCACGGCCACCTCGTAATAGGTGGTCAGGGTAACGTAAGGGGTACCGGGCAGTTGGGTCACCACCCTGCTCGGCACGAACAGGAATCGCCGGGAGGTGAGCAGCGAATCAACCCGACGTGCGGCAGCCTCAGCCTGCTGGGCCCGCTGCTGCTGCCGTTTGCTGCGACGGTCATCGGCAGGAACCGCAACGGCATCACCAGTAGCCGCAACGACAACGGCGGGATCAGTGTTCAAGAGGTAAACCGGCTCAGCCTCCACATCCGCCAGTCGATCGGGAACAATCGCATTGAAAGCAGGCCCATTCAAGGGTTCCGAAACGGATTTCATCCCCTCAGGGCGAGATGGCGGGAATGGCTCGGCTGCAACGGCAACGCCCTCGGCATGAGCCGCGTATCCGGAGAGCAGTCCCAGCGAACCGAACAGGGCCGCTGCGGACACAAAAAGTTTCGTTTTCATAACAGAATGATTCTATTTATACGAAATATCACAAAATATATGCCAGCGGCCTACGCCAGCTACCGACACGTTAATATAACGAAGCGGGACCCCGAAATCATATACGGGATCCCGCTCGAAGGGGGTCACAATGTATGCAGAAACGGAGCGCCTGCCTTTTTCTGACTTATTCGTTCGGCTGTTCCGGAGTCTCTTTCCGGATCGCTTCGCGGGAATCCCGCTGAGCCTTTTGCGCCTCTTTCCGGGCGGCCTCCAACTCCCGCTGACGATGGCGGCACCAGGGGGCGATACCGCAGGCGGGACACTGCGGGGCACGAGCCGTGCAGACGTATCGGCCGTGCAGGATCAGCCAATGGTGGGCACGCCCCAGCAGATTTCTGGGGATATGCGAGACGAGGGTACGTTCGGTTTGGAGCGGATTTTTGGAACGGGTCGTCAGCCCGATACGCTCCGCCACACGGAACACATGGGTATCGACCGCCATGGCCGGTTTGTCGTAGATGATCGAGACGATGACGTTGGCCGTCTTGCGTCCCACGCCCTGCAGCGTGGTGAGCTCTTCGACCGTATCGGGGATACGTCCCCCGTAAACCTCTTCGAGACGCTGGGCCATCGCCACCAGATGTTCCGACTTGGCGCGGGGATAGGATACCGAACGGATATATTCGAAGACCTCGTCCGACGAAGCCGCCGCCAGACGGGCCGAGTCGGGGAAGCGTTCGAACAGCGCCGGGGTGACCAGATTGACCCGCTTGTCGGTACACTGGGCCGACAGCACCACGGCCACCAACAGTTCATAAGGCGTACGATAGTGGAGTTCGGTCGCCGCATCGGGCATGTTTTCCGAAAACCAGCCGATCACTCCGGCATATCTCTCTTTGACAGTCATAACGGACAAAAACAGGTTGCAGGAACAAAGGTAGCGAAAAGGGCGTTACCGCAGACACTCGCTCCGCATCACATGTGAGACGATCCGACCATCCATGTACGCAGAGAGGGTTCCCGGTCGATCCTCAACAGGAACCGGACCGGGAACCCTCAAAATCTACATTTACGGAGCGGCGGCTCGCCACCGCGCCTGGGCAGCAATGCTGCTGCGTTCTACTGGCCGTCGAATTCCAGATGCACGGAGCCCTGAATCCGATCGCCCTTGTGGAGCGGCTTATAGCCTTTCTGCGCGTGCGACACCAGGAAGCGGTCGCTGCCCGCATTGTTGTAGTCGGCCACCAGGAACCGAACCGTGTCGCCATCGACCCAGCTGCGGAAATGCTGGCTGCCGTCCGAAACCACCGTCAGCCGTTCGTCGGGCGAAGCGGTCAACGTCGCACGGTAGATGTTCTCTTTGGTCGAGCGGAAAGCATTCGAGCCGTTTGCCGTCTGGTCGAGCCCCCACGCCACGTCGGGCTGACGCGACGGGCCGGCCAGTCCGGAGATCGGCAGCCGTTTGTCGAACGCGCGGGCATGGCCGCTGAGCGCCCCGATATGGTCTTCGGGATAGACGCTCCAGTAGCCGCGGCGGGTCCAGTCGAGCTGGTCGTACCGTGCCGGAAGGTCAAACACCAGACCGACCTGACGCGGCGACACCGCCTGCTCCATCGTGAAGTCGTAGCCCACCGTCAGCGAGCCGTCGGCAGCGATCCCGTAGGTCAACGTACCTTCGGCCTCGGCATAGCGACCGCTCACGGCAATTTCGACCCGATCGTTTCCGGGAGTGCATACCACCCGTTCGGCCGTCCAGTTGCGGCACACCGGGTTGTAGGGCGCAAATTTCTGATCCTTGCCCGTCATCTGGATTCCTTCGCCTTCGGCGTTCAGCGGGAGCACCATCAGCGACGGATCCCCGGTCAGCAGCGGCTGGCCGTCACGCTCGACCGTCAACAGGCCGTTGCGTTTGTCCACCGTGAACCGACGTCCGCCGGCCTCAACTTCAAATGCATCGGACTGTTCGCTGCATTGGATTTTGGGCATACGTTTCGGTTTTTCGGCCGTGCAGAGTTCCACTTCGGGCGCGATACGGAAACTGTACCGATCGACCTCGAATCCACGCACACCGACCACCCGCAGGTCAAGAGTTTTGCAACGCTTCAACGAGTCGGGCAACCGGATTTCGATCACCCCCTCGCCACGCGGTTCGATGTCGGCCTGCACCGTACCGCTGCCTCCGCCGGCACGCCACTCGATCCGGCACTCCGACAGGTTGGAGAACAGGTGGCGGTTTTCAGCCTCGATGCGCACCGTGCCGTCCGCGCCGACATTACCGGCGAGTTTGAGTTTCACGGGGCTGTAGGCCTTTTTCATGCCCCAGTATTCGGGTTTTTCGCGCCGCCAACCGTCGATCACGCCCCAGGTTCCGTAGCCGACCGCCTTGTCGCCCGGCAGGAAGAAGGTGTCGTCGATTCCGACCCAGATGGCACCGCCCAGCACGCCCTGGCTGTGGTACATGTCGTTCCACATGACGTCGAGCAGCGGCCCCCACATGTTGCGCAGACCGGGGTCGGCGGCCAGTTCCAGCCGGTTGTAGGCATTCAGGTGGCAGTACTCGTCGAACACCACCGGACGGGCATAGTTGCGGTACTGATCCGGTCCGCCGGGTCCGGGATAGTGGTGGTTGGTCACCTCGAGCATCCCTTCGTCGGCTTCGGGGCCCCACTGGCTGAAGTTGCGCGGACGGGTCGAGTCGATAGCATGCACCACCTCGCAGGCCCGCTTGAAGAATTCGTTGAATTTCATCGATTCGTTACCGATCGACCAGATCAGCACCGAGGGGTGGCTGCGGTCGCGGTTCACCATCTCGATGTGCTGGTTGACCAGCACCGCGTCGTGCAGTTTCTCGGGCACCTCGCTCTCGTGGGCCCAGCAGAAGGGAGCTTCGACCTCGACGAACATACCCAGTTCGTCACAGGCGTCGAGCAGCGCTTCGTCCGGCGGATAGTGCGACGTGCGGATATAATTGACGTTACCGCGACGGAAGAGTTCGACGTCCTGACGCCAAATGTCGCCTTCGAGCGAGCGGCCGCGCAGCGGCATCACTTCGTGGCGGCACACGCCGCGCAGTTTGACGGGATGGTTATTGACGAAGAGTTGGTTCCCGCGAACCTCGATCTGACGGAAACCGACCCGCCGCGACGAGGAGGTCACCACACGGTCGCCGTCGCGGAGCTCGCAGACGAGCGTATAGAGATAGGGGTGTTCGGGGTCCCACTTTTCGGGACGGGCCACGGCCATCGGCACATCGATTTTAGCCGTCTGGCCAGCCTCCACCTGCTGCACGTTGCACACGGCAGGGCTCAGCGCTACGCTCTGCCCCTGGGCATCCTTCAGCGTGAAGGCGAGCTTCAGTCCGTCGGCAGCCGCCTTCGCTTCATTGGCCACGGAGACTTCGGCGTGGAGCACGGCGTTGGTATAGGTCGAATCGAAGGTGGTGGAGACGTGGAACTGCGCCAGATTGACCTCGGGCAGGGCCATCAGATAGATGTCGCGCGTGATGCCACCGAGCGGGTGGACCGCATAACGCGAAGCGCTGGAGGTGGCATCGGCCACGCTTTCGGAGGTCACGGCAACCACGATTCGGTTCTCCTCGCCAAACTTCACCCAATCGGTAATGTCGAACTCAAAGGGGGTGAAACCTCCCAGGTGCGAGCCGACCCGATGGGCATTGACAAAGACCGAGCAGTCGCTGTACACCGCGTTGCAACGCAGTTTGATGCGCCGTCCCTGCCAGTCGGCGGGCAGTTTGAAATCACGGGCATAACCGGTCTGTGCACCGGGTTCCACTTCAAAGCCCTGCATGACCCACTCGCCGGGCACCTGAATGGTTTTCCAGTCGATCGAGCCGTTGGGCAGATGTTTTTCGCCGAGGGCGGTAGTGAACTGCCACTCGCCGTTGAGCGAGAGTTTCGCATCGGACGGAACGAGCGGTTGCGGCGAGAGCCGCGGAACAACGATTTCGGCCGCGCCACCTGTCAGACAGGCCAGGGCCGAAAGGGTTAAAAACAGTAATTTTCGGAGCATGGGTTTTTTATTTACAAATTTAGGGAATTCCCTCCGAAGAGCGTACCTGTCTGCACCGGTTGTAGTTATTCGATGCGGCACCGCCGACTGCTCAAATGTGCACAAAACGGAACTCGACGTTGCCTCGGCCTCGATTCACCGAGGGCAACCCACCGACAGATCACCGCCCACGCCGACAGTTTTCCCACTTCGCACCTCCACTCATTTCAGTCTACACCGAAGCCACCTCATCCCCCGCGCACGGGCCATTCATTAGACTACCATCCAAGCAACACGCTCACGTCCCTGCCCCCTTGCCAAAAAGAGAGCCCGGGCACTCCTCCACAGAAGGATTGCCCGGGCAGCACATTCTCTGAGCACAACAAAACGCCCCGTTAGGCCGAAACGCCGAAGTCACGCAGCGCGTCGTTCAACGACGTCTTACGGTCGGTCGACTCCTTACGCTGGCCGATAATGAGCGCGCAGGGTACCTGGTATTCGCCGGCCGGATAGTGCCGCGTGTAGGAGCCGGGAATCACCACCGAGCGCGGCGGGACGTACCCTTTGTAGTGTACGGGTTCCGGGCCGGTCACATCGATAATTTTGGTCGATCCGGTGATCACCACATTGGCTCCCAGCACGGCTTCGGCCCCGATGTGAGCCCCTTCGACGATGATGCAGCGCGAACCGATAAAACAGTGGTCTTCGATGATGACAGGCGCCGCCTGGACCGGTTCGAGCACACCGCCGATTCCGACGCCGCCGGCCAGATGGCACCCCTTGCCGATCTGGGCACACGATCCGACCGTGGCCCACGTATCGACCATCGTACCGGAATCGACATAGGCGCCGATGTTCACATACGACGGCATCATGATGACACCGGGAGCCAGGTACGACCCGTAGCGAGCCACACCGTTCGGCACGACGCGCACACCGAGCGATTCGAAATCCTGTTTGGTTTCCATTTTATCGAAGAATTCGATATCGCCACATCCCATTTTGCGCATTTTCTGGATGGGGAAATAGAGAATCACGGCCTTTTTGACCCATTCGTTGACCTGCCAGGTACCGTCCTCTTTGGGTTCGGCCGTGCGGAGGCGACCCTTGTCGAGCAGTTCGATCACCTGTCGGATGGATTCCTGCGAAGCTTCACAGTCGAGCAGTGAGCGGTCGTCCCAGATCTTTTCGATCGTTTGGCGGAGTTGTGTGAGTTCCATGTTTTCAGTCATTTGTTCGATTCGATTTCTGAACCTCTTCTCCTGCCTTCCGACCCGTCTGCGACCAAGCCTTTGTGGGCAGGATGCTACTTTTTCGGTTCGTCGTCATTCGTGGTGGGCGGCACCGCACGACGCAACCGCACGAAGACCGGATTGTGGTCGGACCAGGGCAGGTCGTCGGAACGGTAGGCCACACTTTCGAACGCTGGCGAGTGGAATATGTAGTCGATGCGGAGCATCGAGAAGAGGCGGTTGTAGGTATAAGCAAACCCCGTGCCGACATTGATAAAGGGATCCTCGAGCGTTCCCCTCATTTTCTTATAGGTGTAGGAGACGGGGGTATCGTTGAAGTCGCCGACCACGATCACCGGATAGGGCGACTGGGCAATCATTTGCGAGACGGTATCGACCTGCGCTGCCCGACGGCGGTAGTTGGTTCTGAGGCGCGATCCCAGACTCCGCACGAATTTTTGGGCTCCTTCCTGTCCACTGACCTCCAGCCGTTCGACCCGCTCCTGGCTCTGCTCATCGACCTGGGTCGACTGGAGGTGGTTGTTGAAAATACGCAACGTATCGCCCGAAGCCGTCAACAGGTCGGCCCGAAGCATCGAATTGGCGGAGTGTTCAAAGCGCAGCCGCTCACTGCCAAGAATGGGCAGACGACTGAAGATGGCCGTCCCGTAACCGACGTCGCCGTTGCCGCCATAGATGAAGTTGAGTGCCCGGTACGGCCATTTGCGGAAAAGGCTGTCGATCCTGCTCACGTCCTCGGGCATCATGGTTTCGTACTCCTGGAAACAGACAACGTCTGGCTGCATGCGCTCCACATAGGCACTGACACTGTCCAGAATGGCGATATAACCGCTGTGTTCACTCTGCTCGCGGTTGAATCCGTGAATGTTATAGGTCATCACGGCGATCTGTTCCGGATCCTTGCGACGTTCGGCCACGGCGCCCGGATCCTCATCGGCATGGTACTCTTTGCGGAAGTCGACCTGCACGAGAGTTCCGAGGTGTCCGAGCCCGCAGAGCAGCGTGAGCAGCGGGATCAGCACCCACCACCGCCAGCGGATGATCCAGACCAGCAACATCACGAAGTTGCCGAGAAACAGGAAGGGTGCACCGAGACCGAAAAAGGCGAAAATCCAGACCCGCTCGGGACTGATTCCGGTCGACAAATAGGCCATGATAAGCCCTGCGCTGAGCGCCAGGGTCACCAGCACGAGCAGAATATCGAGCAGCACCCGCCACAGACTGACGGGCTGGCTTTGGTCGATGTAGTAGTATTCGTTTCCGGCGCTGTTACGGTTGGCGCTCATGATAAAGAGTAGATTCTTACATTACAGGCCGAGGGGGCGACCCTGCGGGTCACGTCGGCCATCTCGGGTTTGGCGTTGCGTCACCGGCCTCGCAGTATCCGCATGATACCGCTGGTCCGTCGCCGCTGAGGCCTGCACCGAACAATCAATAGTATATTTTTCCGCTTCGTTTCCAGAGTACGAGCAGGAGCAGTCCGAAGAGCATCCCGCCCACGTGGGCAAAGTGGGCAATATTGGAACCGGTCTGGGTCACTCCGAGGAACAGTTCAAGTACGCCGTAGGCCACGACAAACCATTTGGCTTTCATCGGGATGGGCGGAATCAGCAGCATGATCCGATCGTTGGGGTGGAACATGCCGAAGGCCAAAAGTACGCCGAAGACAGCGCCCGAAGCACCGATGGTCACCACGTAGTCGGCCCACTGCTGGCGAACCATCGTAATGGGGTAGCCTTCCGAAATGAAATGCTGGAACTCGAACCAGTTGACAGCGAGGTTACATAGCCCGGCGCCTACACCACAGATCAGATAATAGGTCAGGAAACGCCGCGAGCCCATGTCGTATTCGAGGATGCGTCCGAACATCCACAGGGCGAACATGTTGAAAAACAGGTGCGAGAATCCGCCGTGCAGGAACATGTAGGTCACCGGCTGCCAGATCTGGAACTTGTGCCCTTCCCAAAAATGGAGACCGAACAGGTCGACCATGCGTTCGCCCCCGGTGCCCTGCGGCAGCAGGGTCTGCGCCAGGAAGACGATGACGTTCAGAATAATCAGGTTCATCACGACGCTCTGTCCCCACGACGAGCCGTTGTTCGTACCGAAAAAGTTATTGTTCATACGTTCTTGTTTTCTTCATTCAGGTCGGTTCGACCGTTTTCGGAAGAGATAATCTCCCCGCTTCTACAGGCCGCTCCGTTTGCTGTACCAGGGTACACGCTGCCATTCACAAGGCTTTCCCCCTGCACCATCATCCTTCCATCTTTCCATCATTTCGCCCATCATCCCCCATTTCGCTCTTCTTCACATTTCCCCATCAACCCCTTCCCTCACACTCCTCCGCCCCTCCGCACAATGGTCTCCTCCCTTCCCGACTTTTCCCGCCAATTTCCCCACATATACCTTCCACCACACCTCCTATTGCGCTCCCCGAACTCCCGTTCACTCTCCCCGCCCGGTCGCACACCGGCTATTTTTTCAGCCGTTTTTCTGCCTCGACAGCCGATACGACCGTCATCACAGGACGACCGTCGGGCGTATAGTTGGGCTCATCACAGGCAAAGAGCTGCCGCACCAGCGCATCGGCCTCAACCGGGGTGACGGTCGCCGAACCGCCGGCAAATAAGGCTCCGCAACAGCTGCGGGCCATGGCCAGCGCCAGTTTTTCACGGTGATTGTCCCGCAGGGAACTGCCCTCTTCCTTGATTTGAGCGAGCAGCTCCTCGAGCGCCTGCTCGGGCGAGGTTTGTTCTCCCATTTCGACCGGCAGCCCATAGACCACCACCGTCGAACCGCCCATGTCGCGCAGGTCGAAACCCATTGCGGCAAGTTCCGACGCGTTTTCCATCAACAGGAAATGGTCGGCCGGAGCCAGTTCCACGGTGCGCGGGAAGAGTTCGCGCTGTCCGACCACCGAGAAGTCGTTCTCCATCCGGCGAAGGAACTCCTCGTATACGACACGCAGCCGGGCCCGCGCCCGATCGACAATGACCACACCGTCGGCCGTCGTGGTGACGATGTATTTGCCGCCGCCGAAGACCAGACTGCGCGGTACGACCGCCGCTGCGGCCGCCATCGGCGAACTGCTATCGGTCGATGTTTCGGCAGGCGCCTCCGCCAGCGGCAACTGGGTCTGAAGCACGCGGGGTTCCTCTTCAGCCGGTGATTCATAGTCGCTGTAGGTCTCCTCGCCGGGCAGCAGGGAGGTCGGCGCGGCGGTCGGATTGCTGAAATCGGGTATCGTGAGCGACGGAGGGATCATCTCCGTAAAGGGAGCCTGCTCGGGGTCGTCAAACGCACGGGCACGCGAGGCTCCGTAGCCGGACGAGGCCGAGGCCGACGGACTGTCCCACTCCTTGCGGTCGTAGCTGTGGAACGGGTTGTAGTTGTCACGCACCGACACGGGAGGCGGAGCGGGCATCTCGCGACGGGCTGACGTTGCGCCCTGCGTATTATATATCGGTATTTCGAGGCCGGGCACGGGGTTGTCGAAGTCGAGCATCGGCACGACGTTGTGTTTGCCGAGACTCCGCGCAACGGCCGAAGCGAGCATCTGCCACAGAGCCTGCTCGTCGTCGAATTTGATTTCGGTCTTCTGGGGATGGATATTGACATCGAGCCGCGCGGGATCGACATCGATATAGACAAAGTAGGAGGGCGTATATCCGAACGGCAGCAGTTTGCTGTATCCGTTCACGACGGCCTTTTGCAGGTATGCACTGCGGAAATAACGGCCGTTCACGAAAAAGAACTGTTCGGAACCGCTCTTCTTGGCGGTGGCGGGCAGACCGATATAGCCTCCGATCCTGACAATCGGGGTATCGACTTCGATATCGAGCAGTTTGTCTCCGGTCTTGCGTCCCACGATGGCCGAAATACGCTGTCGCAATCCGCTGGGGATCAAATTAAAGAGTGTCTTATCATCGGCCACGAGCGTAAAGGCCAACTCGGGATGGCAAAGGGCCACCCGCTGAAATTCGGCGATGATCTGTTTGGTTTCGGTGCTGTCGGCCTTCAGGAATTTCCGCCGCGCGGGGGTGTTGAAAAAGAGGTTCCGCACGGTGATCTGCGTACCGCGCGGACAACTGACGCATTCGGCCCGGGCATCGGCCTCGGTGCCGCCGGCAATGGTCACGAGCGTGCCGACTTCGTCCTCGGCTCGCCGGGTGCGCAGTTCGACTTCGGCGACGGAAGCGATCGAGGCCAGCGCCTCGCCGCGGAAACCGAAGGTCCGCAACGCAAATAAGTCGCCGGACTTCCGGATTTTGGAGGTAGCGTGCCGGGCAAAGCAGACGACGGCATCGCCGGCCGCCATGCCGCACCCGTCGTCAATCACCTGAACGATGCTTTTCCCGCCGTCACGGACAATGACGCTGATGTGCTGCGCACCGGCGTCCACGGCATTTTCCATCAGCTCTTTGACCATGGAAGCGGGACGCTGCACCACCTCGCCGGCAGCGATCTGGTTGGCTACGTTATCGGGTAATATTTGAATCAGGTTTCCGGACACGAATTATCTTCGAAAAAACTAATATCTGTTTGAACAAACCGTCCCCCATTTGGGTTTATCCGCACGCATCGGCCCTCAGGCCTGCGACCGCACCGGCCGCAACACGGGTCCCGCCTGCACACGCTCCCTGCCGGGGCATCTCTCAGCAAGGCCTATCTCTGCGGTCACACTCGCCGAACGATCAGAAGGCTCGCCCGAAATAGGTGAACATCAGATAGAGCACGAGCACCACACAACCGAGGAAAATGACGGTACGAATGGCGGTTCGCTTGCTGCGTTGTGCCCGTTCGCGTTCGCGTTCCTGCATGCGCAGCAACCGCCGCTCACGGATATACATCCCGGGTTTGTACTCGCCTTCGGCATACTCTTCGCCGAGCAACATCCGGCGACGGGCTTCGCGTTCTTCGGCTTCCGGATCCCAGTAGCGGGGTTTGTATTCGAATTGGCGCGGTTTGCGACCGAAACCTTTGAATCCTAACATGGTTGTGCGAAGTGTATTAATTGGACAAAGATAGTATATTTTAAACGTTCATAGTCGGATTTTCATTATACGGAATCACATTTTTGTATTCGTCGCCCACCCTGCACATTTTCCCCAGGAAGGCGCTTCGACCGCCCTTGCACCCCCTCACCGATTCTCTCGGGCTCCATCCGTTTCGCGGTTCCCTACCCTCTGCCCCACAGGCACGCCTTCTTCTCTCCCTACAAGCGAGCACGGGGTGTCTCTCCGCCTGGAGAGACACCCCGTGCTCGGGTATTGCCCTGTTCTGTCGCCTTAGAGGCGTTTGCGAAGTGCTTCGCCTTCGGCTTCGTAGCCCGGTTTGCCTAGCAGCGCGAACATGTTTTTCTTGTAGGCTTCGACACCCGGCTGGTCGAAGGGATTGACTCCGAGTGCATAACCACTGATACCGCATGCCTTTTCGAACATGTAGAGCAGCGCTCCGATCGAGTGGGCGTCGATCTGCGGAATTTCGACCGCAATGTTCGGCACGCCGCCGTCCACGTGGGCGAGCATGGTACCGAGGATAGCCATCTGGTTGACTTCGCTGATCCGTTTGCCGGCCAGGAAGTTCAGCCCGTCAAGGTTCTCGGCATCGGCTTCGATCTTGAAGGTGTGGGCCGGCTGAGCCACGCGGATCACCGTTTCGAAGAGGGTGCGTTCGCCCTGCTGGATATACTGGCCCATCGAGTGCAGGTCGGCGGTCAGGGTCACCGAAGCGGGGAAGATACCGCGACCGTCTTTACCTTCACTTTCGCCGTAGAGCTGTTTCCACCACTCGCCGATGTTCTGGAGTTTCGGTTCGTACGAGGCCAGGATTTCGATCTTCTTGCCGGCACGATAGAGGGCGGTACGTGCGGCGGCATACTGCATCGAGGGGTTTTCGGCAAACGGAGCCGTAGCGGTGAGTTTTTCCATTTCGACCGCACCGGCCACCAGTCCGCGGATGTCGACACCGGCCACGGCCAGCGGCAGCAGGCCCACCGGGGTCAGCACCGAGTAACGTCCGCCGACGTTGTCCGGAATCACGAAAGTTTTGTACCCTTCGGTATCGGCCAGCGTGCGGAGTGCGCCTTTCGAGGCGTCGGTCACGGCCACGATCCGTTTGGCAGCTTCGGCTTTGCCGTAGCGTTTTTCGATCTGGTCGCGGATGATGCGGAAAGCGATGGCGGGTTCGGTTGTGGTACCCGACTTGGAGATGACGATCGTAGCAATATCGTAGTCCTTGACGGCTTCGAGCAGTTCCCAGGTGTAGTCTTCGCTGATGTTCTGGCCGGCAAAGAGCACTTTGGGGTTGGTGCCTTTTTTCGGAGCGGTAAGGTTGTCGAACGAGCCGCTGAGCGCTTCGAGAACGGCTTTGGCTCCGAGGTACGAACCGCCGATGCCGATGGCGATCACAATGTCGGCTTCGTCGCGGAGCGTTTTGGCCGCAGCTTCGATTTCGGCAATCTGGCTATCGGTGATCGACGAGGGGAGGGTCACCCAGCCCAGGAAATCGTTGCCTTTTCCTTCACCGCTGTGCACCAGCTGGTGGGCAGCTTCGATTTCGGGTTTGAGGGCTTCGATGTCGGCAGCGGTCACCGTGGAGGCCGGAGCCAGGATTTTGTCGATCTGTACGTTTACACTTTTCATGGTGTGCATCTATTTTAGTTGATCCAATATGCTTTTGATTTGGGCGGCAGGATTTTTCCGCTCGTAGAGGATGCCGTAGACCGCCTCGGCAATGGGCATCTCGATGCCGAAACGGGCGCGGAGCCGGTGGATACAGTCGGCGGCATAGTAACCTTCGGCAATCATGTTCATCTCCATCTGGGCGTTTTTGACGGAGTACCCTTTGCCGATCATCACGCCGAAAGTGCGGTTACGGCTGAACTGCGAGTAGCAGGTCACGAGCAGGTCGCCCAGGTAGGCCGAGTTGCAGACGTTCCGTTCGGCTTCGAACGTAGAGGTCAGGAAGTGCTCCATCTCGAGGGCCGAGTTGGAGATCAGCACAGCCAGGAAGTTATCGCCGTAACCGAGCCCGTGGGCAATACCGACCGCGATGGCGTAGATATTTTTGAGCACGGCGGCATATTCGGCGCCGTAGATATCGGCCGACGTTGTGACGCGGATATAGTCGTTGGCAAACTTGTCGCCAAGCATCCGGGCGATTTCGGGATCCTTGCAGACCATCGTCAGGTAGGAGAGCCGTTCGAGGGCGACCTCTTCGGCATGACAGGGGCCCGTAACGATTCCGATCCGGTCGAAGGGGACGCCGTAGCGCTGGTTGAGCCACTCGGCCACGGTCAGGTAGCCGTCCGGGACGATGCCTTTGATGGCCGAGATGATGAATTTCCCGTCGAGTGCGTGGCGGTCGAGCGGTTCGAGCGTAAGGCCGAGGAAGGCCGAGGGTACGGCAACGATGATGACATCGCTGTCGCGCACGGCGCTGGCAATGTCGCTCGTGACGGTGAGCCGGTCGGTAAAGAAGTGAACCTGGCTGAGGTACTTGGGATTGGTACGATGGGCGGCCAGGTGGGCCTTGACGTCGGGATTACGCACGTGCCACCGCACGGTGTTGCCGTTTTCGAGCAAGATCTTGACGATGGCCGTAGCCCAACTGCCGTAGCCGACGACGGCACAGATGGAGTCTTTATGGATCCGGGGTTGTGACATCTCTACGATTTAGTAGAGGTAAAGGTAATACTTTTTCGGGACAATCTTTTGCATTTCCGGCAGACATAGCCTCCACCGCCCCATTTTGAACATCCCGATCACCGTCGTATTGTATGCAGAGCGGCCGGACGGGATCGGTATGGATCCCGTCCGGCCGCTCTTATTCGTTCCATTCCCTCCCGTTCGACACGCTCCGACAGGGCCGGCCATCCGCCGAAGAGAGCCCCTGCCGGCCGCTCCGCTTCCCTAAACGTTACAGCAGTTTTCGGGCGTTTTCGTCATACTGCGAAGCGTCGAGCCGGATGGCCACAAAGAGCAGCATTGTGAAGGCCAGCAGCGACGACCCCCCGTAACTGAAGAAAGGCAGCGGAATGCCGACCACGGGGAAGAGTCCGATGGTCATTCCGATGTTGATGGCGAAGTGCACGAAGAAGATGGCGGCCACAGAGTAGCAGTAAATTCGTCCGAAGGGTTCTTTCTGCCGTTCGCCCATGCGCATCAGGCGCAGGATCAGGAAAAAGAAGAGCGCCACAACGGCCAGCGACCCGACGAATCCCCACTCTTCGCCGACGGTACAGAAGATGAAGTCGGTACTCTGTTCGGGCACGAAGCTGAAGCGGGTCTGCGTACCGCCAAGGAATCCTTTGCCGAAGAAGCCGCCCGACCCAATGGCGATTTTGGACTGGATCACGTTGTAGCTCCATCCGTGGGGGTCGTTTTCGATGCCGAGCAGGTCGAGGATACGTTTTTGCTGGTGGACCTGCAGGATGTTGTTGAAGGCGTAGTCGACCACCTCGGTAAAGATCACGGCACCGGCGAACAGCAGCACGAACTGCCAAAGGTTGGCCAATCGGTGACGCACCCCGTAGCGCACCAGCCACGGGATCGAAAGCGCCACCCCGATCAGCATGGCATAGTTGAATCCGAGGCTGACACCGAAACAGGTGGTCACAACGAACACCCCCACAGCCAGCAGCAGCACGAGCGCCAGGTAGCGCACGGCGTCACGCCAGTTCCGGTTCACGAACCCCTGCACCACCAGACACAGCAGCAGCACGATGAAGAGGATGGGCAGCGGCTCGAGCAGAAACGAGATGATGAACAGGAAGGCCAGCATCAGCACCACCACATAAAGTGCCGAGCCGAATCCTTCGCGATAGAGCATGATGAAGAAGGCGGCGAAGACCATGGCCGACCCGGTATCGTTCTGGGCCAGAATCAGCAGCACCGGCAGCCCGATAATCAATCCGATATAATAAAGCGCCTTGGCCGAGTGGAGGTTGAAGTTGTAGGCGCTCATGTACCGGGCCAGAGCCAGGGCCGTGACGAACTTCATGAACTCGGCGGGTTGTATCTGGGCGGAGCCGATCACCAGCCAGGCTTTCGCCCCGTTGATCTCCTTGCCGAAAAAGAGCACAAAGAGCATCACGGCGAGCATCAGCATATAGAACGGATAGGCCAGCATGTGCCAGTACTTACCGTCAATCAGCAGGATCGAGATGGCCAGACAGAAGCTGACACCAATCCAGAGGGTCTGCATCCCGTAACGCTGGCTCAGGTCGAAAATACTGGCCTGCTCCTCGTTATAAACGGCGGCGTAGATATTGACCCAGCCGAAGAAGACCATCAGCACATAGATGCCGACCGTCCACCAGTCGATGTCGGCGGCAAAAAGCCGACCGCCGGAATTGCCTTCGCCCGGTGTGATTTTACTGGCCTCGTTTGTCATACATCGGATAGTTTAGGATCATCTCTTTGATTTGCCGTTCCATATCGGGTCGGGTGACGGTATCGGTCAGGTACTTTTCGACGAGCAGGCTGGCGATCGGCGCTGCGGCCGTAGCTCCCCAGCGGCCGTGCTCGACGTAGACCGACACGACGATCTTGGGGTTGTCGCGCGGGGCGAAACAGAGGAAGGTCGAGTGGTCGGGACCGGCCGGGTTCTGGGCCGTACCGGTCTTGCCGCAGATGTCGAGTCCCGGGACGGCGAATCGGGTGGCCGTACCGGCCACGTTCACCGCTTCGTACATCCCCTCGACGATCGGCTCGAAGTGTTTGGGATCGACCATCGTGTAGTTCTTCTTGTAGAAGCGCGCATCGATGGAGTCTTGACCGGCGATCTTTTTCACCACGTGAGGAATATAGTAGTAACCGCGATTGGCGATGGTGGCACCGAGGTTGGCCAGCTGAAGCGGCGTAACACCCAACTCGCCCTGTCCGATGGCCAGCGAGATGACCGTGAGCGAGTTCCAACTGCCACGGTAGCGACGGTCGTAGAAGTCGGACGTGGGTACATAGCCGGCCAGCTCGTCCCAAAAGTCCGATTCGAGCTTGCGTCCGAAGCCGAAACTTTCGACATACTCGTGCCATTTGTCGAAACCGCCCTTGGTGATGCCGCCATACTTCCGGTTGTCGAGAATATCGCGCAGTACATAGCAGAAGTAGGCGTTGCAGGAGTTGGCCGTAGCCTGCACCAGGTTCAGCGGCGAGAAGTGGCTGTGGCACTTGACACCACGGCCGATGGTGTACCCGTTGTAACACGGGTGGAGATCTTCGGCGCGACAGACGCCCTCCTGCAGGCCGATCAGCCCGTTGACCACCTTGAAGGTCGATCCGGGTGGGTAGCGCGACATGACGGCGCGGTTGAAGAGGGGGTGACGGCCGTTGCGCAACAGCTCCATGTAGTTGTTACCGAGGTCGCGGCCGACGAGTTTGTCGGGGTCGTACGAGGGGCTGCTGGCCATCACGAGGATTTCGCCCGTGGCGGGTTCGATAGCCACCACCGAACCGACCTTGCCGGCCATCAACTGCTCGGCATACTCCTGAAGCCGCGCGTCGATCGTGCAGGTTATGGCCTTGCCGGGAATGGGGAGGGTGTCGTAGCGGCCGTCGGCATAGGAGCCCTGCGGCATCCCGTGAACGTCGACCAGTTCGACCTTGACCCCTTTGGTCCCGCGCAGGTACTCTTCATACGACTTTTCGATCCCGCTCTTGCCGATATAGTCGCCCATGCGATAGTAGGGGTCGCGTTTGATGGTGGCCTCGTCGACTTCGTTGATGTAGCCGAGCAGGTTGCCGGCAATCTTGCGGGGGTAGGTCCGCGAGGTGCGGTACTGGGTGTAGAAACCGACCAGGTGGCGCTCGTCGAGTTTGAGTTTGACCTCTTTGGGCAGCTGCTTGAAGATCATCGAGGGACGACGACGGGAGTAGCTGCGGGCCTTGTCGAGGGCCTTGCGCACCTCTTCGACGGTCACGCCGAGCGTATTGGCCAGGAAGGCAGTGTCGAAAGGTTCGACGTCGCGCGGCACCACCATCAGGTCGTAGGATTCGGTACTCTGGACCAGAAACTCGCCGTTGCGGTCATACACTTCGCCGCGGGGCGGATACTGCACCATGTAGCGCATGGCGTTGTTGCGGGCCGAGTCTTTGTAGTCGCTGTCGATCACCTGGAGCCAGAAGAGGCGGCCGACGATCAGCAGTACGACGATCAGCAGGCTGAGCTGCAATATTTTCTGACGGTTATATCCGGAGTTCATATTTGGTTTTTCGTTCGGTTCGGCAAGCGATCGCGGATCGCGTCGCCGAACCCTGGGGGGATTTCAGTACGAACAGCACGCTGCTGTCCGCCACGCTGAACGATGCAGTGCGGCACCGCCCGCGACCCGTCGGGGCAAACAGCCCGAACGTGCGCGAAGAACCGCAGGGTTCCAGATTCCACCGCCCGCCGGGATCACATTTTAATCTCCGCGTGGGCGAAGGGCAGGTGGAGGAAGTAGATAATCACTACACTAAAGAGCGAGCTGAGCAGAATGCGCAGGGCAATGGCCCAGGCTTCGCCGGAGAAGTCTTCGAGAATGAAGAAGGGGATGTTGAACAGCAGCACCATGACGGCGACGTAGCGGAAGAACTTACCCAATCCGACTCGGGCCGCAGTGGGGATACCGCCATCGTACACCATCTCTTTGCCCAGCAGCAGTCCGGCCACCGTCGGACGCACGAAGGCGAGCCAGGTGGAGGCCACGGTTTGCAGTCCGGCTGTTCCGGACATGAAATCGACCGCCCCGCCGGTGATAAAGCCGAGCAGGAGCAGGCTCCAGCCGGGCGTATCGAGCGGCAGCAGGATCAGGAACATGATGTAGATATAGGGGTTTACGATCCCGCCAAGGTTGATGTTGTCGAAGACAAACTCCTGCAGCACGAGCAGCAGCAAAAAGATCGCACAGTATTCCAAGAATCGGATCATTGTTGGCCTCCTCTCTTTTGTCCGCCGATTTCGG
This sequence comes from Millionella massiliensis, assembly GCF_900104655.1. Classification (GTDB taxonomy): domain Bacteria; phylum Bacteroidota; class Bacteroidia; order Bacteroidales; family Rikenellaceae; genus Rikenella; species Rikenella massiliensis. The sequence goes on from NZ_FNWD01000002.1 coordinate 1,128,656, forward strand.
CATTGCCGACGGTCGATTCGAGTGCGCGACGCTCTTCCTGTTCGAGGTACCGCACGACGTAGACGTGGCGCACGCGGGCCAGATCGGCAAAGAGTTTGACTCGCACCTTATAGAAGGTTCCGTTGACCATTTCGAAACTCTCGACCGTACCGATGGGCTGGTCGGGAGGGAAAATGTAGGAGTAATTGGTGGTCACGACGGTGTCGCCGACCTTGAGTTCTGCATACTTGGGAATCTCGTCAAGGATCACTTCGCGGTGGTTCAGACCGTCCCAATAGATGGCCCCGGCGAAATCACTTCCTTTGATACAGCCGCTGGAGCGAAACTCCTTGGTGTTCAGCAGCGAAACGGCTACGGCAAAGTGATCGGAGCAGTGTACAACATACCCGACGATACCGTCCTCGCTGACTAGCGCCATCTCGGGTTCGACACCGTCCACGGTTCCGCGGTCGATAGTCAGGTAGTTTTCGCGTTTGCTGATGCTGTTACGGATGACACGGGCGGGCTGGTACTGGTAGTACTGGAGGCTGGGCAGGGAGTCGGCTGCGCCGAGCGTATCGGCTGCCTGGCGGGCGCTGAGCTGGCTGCGCAGCCGTGCGATTTCGGCCACGAGGCGCTCGTTTTCGGTCCGCAGACCGAAATAGCCGTTGATGTCGGCGATCTTGTCATACACGCCGCTGACCAGCCGGTTGGATGCACCGGCGATTTTCGCCTTCTGGTACACGTTGCCGTGGAGGAAGATTCCGATGGCAATCGCTTCAAGGGCGATAAACAGCAGTCCGAAGTGGATCCGCTTGAGAAATAATAATAGCTTCAGCAACTCTCGGTGTTTTTAACAAGGTTGCCAGTCCACGGTATCGCAGACTGGCATAAGTTCAGGCCACCCGCATCTGCGGGACAGCCGACCATCTTCGTTACGCCCGGGACGAAAACCGTTTCAACCGGCGTGACACAGAACCGGGGGCTTTTCTGTCGACAGCACAATAAAGCGTATCGGTGCCACACAGCGCAGGCCACGAGGGCCCACACCCCATCCTCTCACTCTGTTACCGCCCTGCTTCTCACTCTGCACCCTCTCGGTTCTCTCCGTACGCGTTCCATGTCCACGTTCTACTTCGCCCCTTGCTCCAACTCCCCCATCGGGCTCGCATCGACTCACACTCCGTCCCCCGCTCCTTCGCTTGCTTCCAGTCGACCTGCACTTCTCACCCTCACCCCACGCAGGTTTCCCGCCGACCTACTCTCGCCCCCTACTCCCCAACCTGTTTTCTGTCGACCTACTCTCCGCAACTTGCTCTCCAAGCGGGTCCCAGGTGACTCACACTCCGCCCTCCGGGGTGAAGGGCTATCGCATCAGGAACGAGAAGCGGCCGATGTTTTTCAGAGCGATACCGGTACCGCGTGCCACGGCGCGAAGCGGGTCTTCGGAGACGTGGAACGGGATACGGGTCTTCTGCGAGAGGCGTCGGTCGAGGCCCCGGAGCAGCGCACCGCCACCGGCCAGATATATCCCGTTTTTGACGATGTCGGAATAGAGTTCCGGCGGGATCTTTTCGAGCACTTTCATGATGGCAGCATCGACTTTCATCAGCGATTTGTCGAGGGCGTGTGCCACCTCTTTGTACGAGACGGGTATCTCGAGCGGCAGCGAGGTGATGATGTTCGGCCCGCGGACGATGTGGTCGTCCGGCGGATTATCGAGGTTGTCGATGGCGGCGCCGACAGCGATTTTGATCTCTTCGGCGGTACGTTCGCCGATTTTGATGTTGTGCTGCTGACGCATGTAGGTCTGGATGTCTTCGGTGAAGACGTCACCGGCCACGTTGATCGATTCGTTGCAGACGATCCCGCCGAGCGAAATGACGGCCACTTCGGCGGTACCGCCTCCGATGTCGACCACCATATGTCCTTCGGGGGCTTCGACGTCGAGGCCCATCCCGAGGGCGGCGGCCATCGGTTCGTAAATCATGTAGACTTCGCGTCCTCCGGCATGTTCGGCGGAGTCGCGCACGGCACGGATTTCGACGTTGGTGGAACCACTGGGAATACAGATGACCATGCGCAGCGAAGGGCTGAACATCTTGTTGCGCGATTTAATCATCTTGATCATCCCGCGGATCATCAGCTCGGCTGCGGTGAAGTCGGCGATCACACCGTCGCGCAGCGGGCGGATGGTTTTTATGTCCTGGTGGGTCTTACCGTGCATCTGCCGGGCCTGGTTGCCGATGGCCACCAGCCGGTTGGCATGCTGGTCCACAGCCACAATCGACGGCTCGTCCACCACGATCTTGTCGTTGTAGATGATGATGGTGTTGGCCGTGCCGAGGTCCATGGCCAGTTCCTGGGTAAGGAATGAAAAGAGTCCCATATTAATGTTTCGTATATCGTGTTTACTTGTCGTTCAGGTTGTCGGCAGCGGGGTCTCCGATCTCGAGCAGGCGACTGCGCAGAGCGGCACGCATCTTCTGCACCACACGGGGGTGGGTTGCCGCCAGGTTCTGAAGCTGCTGCGGGTCGTTTTTCCGGTCGAAAAGGTACTCGTCGACCTGATTCCCGCCGACACAGCGCACGGCATAGGTGTAGCGGGCGGTTCGCCAGCCTCGCCAGCCGTCTGCGGGTTGGGCCCCGTCGAAACCTCCGGGTCGGGTACTGTCGTTGGCCCAGAATTTCACATAGAGCTGCCCGTCGGTTTTGACTCTCCGCCGACCGGTGACGGCGGCGCTCAGATCCCGGGTCTGAACGGTGGCGGGAATGTCGTCGCCGTAACCCAACAGACTGAGGATCGTGGGGGTGAAGTCTTCGAGCGAGATGAGCAGTTCGTCGTCCTGCCGGTGTTCGATACCGCCGCCTCCGATAATCAGCGGCACGCGCATCGCCTCCTCGTAAAAGGTGTTCTTACCGATCATTCCGTGGACGCCCATCATATCGCCGTGGTCAGAGGTAAAGACCACGATGGTATTATCGAGCAACCCTTGCCGTTCAATCTCGTTCAGGATTCGGCCGAACTGTTCGTCGACTCCGCTCATGCAGGCATAGTAGTCCCGCAAGACGTGGGGCATGCTGCCAGCCTGTTTGGGGTCGATACCGGGGTAGCGCGCGGCTACGGAATCGGCATCGAGGTCGGCATACAACTCGCGGTAGCGTTCGGGCACTTGGTTGTAGCCGGGGTGGGGCGGATTCATCGAGACCATCAGCGCAAAGGGTTCGTCGGCATGCTGACGGATATAGTCGACAGCCAGACCGGCCTCGTACTCGGGGCCCCAGCAATCGACATAGCTCCAGTCGTCGCGGTCGGTGGCATTGTTCCAGTACATGGGCCGGAGGTGGACGTCGTAGGTCCCGTAGGCGACCCAGTAGTCGAAGCCGTGGCGACGCTCGGGCGGACACCATTCGTTCCAGGCTACGGGACCGCGGTTGTTGCTGCAGTCGATGTAGGGCTCGAACGGGGCGTCGAGGTGCCATTTGCCAATGTATCCGGTGGCGTAACCTTTCTCTTTAAGAACGTCGGACCAGGTGCGGATATCGCCGCGAAGTTCCACGCCGTAAGGGGCGGTACGGGAGTTGCAGTTGGCCGTAACTCCGTTCGCAAGCGGATAGGCTCCGGTCATGAACATGGCGCGGGCGGGCGACGAGACGGGATAGGCACTCACGCACTGCGAAAAGAGGATTCCCATCGAGGCGAACCGGTCGAGGTTCGGAGTCCGGACGGGTTCCCGTCCAAGTATCCCGAGCGCCTCTCCACGCCACTGGTCGGCCATCACGACCACCAGATTCTTCGGCCGAGGGTTATTGCGAGTCGCAGCAGAAGCGTCCACGTTTCGGGCCGCCGCCGGCACGGGCACAAGCCCGGCAGTCGCACTGGCCAGGCCGAGCGCGACTGCGGTGACGGGGCGAAAGACGTTTCGGCTCATCGCTCGAGTTGCTCTCTGCCTAGTGTTTGAAGTGGCGCAGGCCGGTGAAGACCATGGCCATCCCGTTGGCGTTGCAGTAGTCGATGGTATCCTGATCGCGTACCGATCCACCGGGCTGGATCAGGGTATCGATACCCTCCTTGTGTGCGATTTCGGCACAGTCGGCGAAGGGGAAGAAGGCATCCGACGCGAGCACGGCACCGCGCAGGTCGAAGCCGAAGGATTTAGCTTTGGCAATGGCCTGTTTGAGCGAGTCCACGCGCGAGGTCTGACCGATCCCGCTGGCCAGCAGCATTCCGTTTTTGGCCAGCACGATGGCGTTGGATTTGGAGTGTTTCACGATCTTGTTGGCGAAGATCAGGTCTTTCAGTTCTTCGGCGGTGATAGCCTTGTCGGTCACCTGTTTCACTTCGGAATCCTGACCGCCGACCTTGGCGTCGCGTTCCTGAACAGCCACCCCGCCGAGCAGCGAGCGGAACTGTTTGTCGCAACGGGCCACCTCTTTGGTTTTGAGGATGATGCGGTTCTTTTTGGTTTCGAGGATAGCGAGCGCGTCGTCGTCATAGCCCGGAGCCATGATAACTTCGAAGAAGATTTCGTTGATTTTTTCGGCAGTAGCCTTGTCCACGGGGCGGTTGGTGATGAGCACGCCGCCGAATGCCGAAACGGGGTCACCGGCCAGGGCGTCTTTCCAAGCCTCGACCAGGGTCGGACGAACGGCCACGCCGCAGGCATTGTTGTGTTTCATGATGACGAAGGCGGGATCGCTGTCGCCGAATTCGGCGATAAGGTTCACGGCCGCATCCATGTCGAGCATATTGTTATAGGAAATCTCCTTACCGTGGAGCTGTTCGAACTGTGCCGAGAGGTCGCCAAAGAAGGTAGCGGCCTGATGGGGGTTTTCGCCATAACGCAAGTGGGTAGCCTTGGCTTCGGTGAAACTCTGTTTGAAGGCGGGAATACCTTCGGTACGGTTGAAGTAGTTGAAGATAGCCGTATCGTAGTGCGAGCTGACGTTGAAGGCTTCGGCAGCCAGGTGGCGGCGTTGTTCGAGGGTGGTGCAGCCGTCCTGACGGGTAATCAGGTCGAGGATGTAGCCGTACTGAGCAACGCTCGGCACGATGGCCACGTCCTTGTAGTTTTTGGCAGCGGCACGGATGAGCGAGATACCTCCGATGTCGATCTTTTCGATGATCTGCTGTTCGGTAGCACCGGGCGTAGCGACGGTCTGTTCGAAGGGATAGAGGTCGACGATCACCAGATCGATATCCGGAATTTCATATTCGGTGGCCTGCTGCTGGTCGCCGTCGTTGTCGCGGCGGTAGAGGATGCCGCCGAATACTTTCGGGTGCAGTGTTTTGACGCGGCCGCCGAAGATAGAGGGGTAGCCGGTGAGGTCTTCGACCGCATGGGCTTTCACGCCGAGGCCTTCGATGAAGGTCTGCGTACCGCCGGTCGAGTATATTTTGACTCCGTGTTTATCCAGTTCCTTAACGATCTCTGCCAGGCCGTCTTTGTAGAAGACGGAGATCAGCGCGCCTTTGATTTTTTTCACTGCTGTATGTCGTTATGTGGTTTCGTTGTTTTTAAAGGACAAAGATAGCGTTTTATTTTCTTAGTTTCCACAAATTGAGGCGGATTTTCGCCGTTTTCTCCACCGCAAACTTCCTGACCCCGGGTCATTTCCGTCCGGCCGCCCCATTCCCAGACAACCTGCACCCTTACCCGACTCTCCACCGATACGATTTGTAATCCCGACCACAATCTCCCATCGAATGCCCCGCAAGAAAGCCATACCATCCTGCTCTCACAACACCCCACTCCACCACTCCGCAATCCAGCAGCACTTTCACTTCACAAGCCCCTCAGTATAATTCAGCAAAATAATATTTTATGTATTATTAAAAATCATCACCTCGCAACACAAAGTACTTCCGACACACTGCTTATATTTAACTATACCACTGATTATCAATATATATAACAAAATAATGCCATACCTTCACATATTTTTCATCACAATGTATTTTTCAAATACAAAATGTATTATATTTGCCCCGTAGTTCAATTACAAAATGTATGACAAATTCACTTTAATCCACAAGACTATGAAAAATGTATGCCATCTGCTCCGGACCCGCCTCGCCGGCCGCAGCAACCGACACCCCCGGGCCGAACAGTTCTGCCGGCGACTGAACCCGACCCGCAAGATCCACCCTTCGTCCGACTACAACTGATGAGCTGGACATTCGAAGAGGTCAACGAGCGACGCGTCGAAGCGCAAACCGTTCTCGACCGGGTCAAGGCACTCCGCCGTCCGCTGGCCGTTCACTACGAACGGATCGACGAGTGCACCTGGGTCGAACGCCGCAACAACCCCAAACCTTTAAAAACAGACACCATGACCACCCCCATTACTCGCGAAGAGGCCGAACAAGCCATCGCCCTCTACCGCACCGCCAAAACCGCCAAACAACACTCCGAATCCCAAATGGCCGAAGCCGAACGCATCATCGAAGCCTACGGAAACAGCCACTTGGACCAGTTCGTCGAAGGACGTCTGGCGCTGGACAGCGGCACCCTCGCCCTGCGTGCCGGCGCCGCCAAACCGCTCCAGAACGGCCTCCCGATGAATACCTCGGCCCGCAACGAACTGGCTGCCCGTCTGCCGGCCGCCTACGTGCGACTCGCATGCGATTTCGGCAAACTCTTCGGCTGCGCCGACAAAAACGTCCGCCGACTGCTGACCACACAGGGCATCGAGATCGTACGCGAAGACCGGATCGTCGTTCTATAAAACCGCCCCCTACTCCAGAGAGCCACAAAACATTCACCCACGAATCACCCCCCAAAAACTACCACCATGAAAGTAACCGCCATCTACATGAAAGCCAATGCCAACCCGTTCCGCGTCCGTCCGGGCGACTACAAACGCGTCATCGGATTCCTGCCCGCCACGCTCAGCTGCGAACTGATTGCCAGCTACGCCCGCGAAGCCACCCCGAACGGCTACATCTTTGTCGGCATCGAACGTACCGAAGTCAAAGCCTAACCCTCACCGCTACTTTATTAATAAGTAGCAAACCGATTTCTTTCCGAAAAGCCACAACCGCCGGCACGCGCTCCCCCAGCCTACCCCAACAGCTGCGACAATACATAAAAAAGACATGCCCCGGATTCGGAGAGAGACAACAAAATATCTATTACATATATTATTCAGAGGAAAGGGAATATGTGCGGCCGGTCAGCCCAGCCACCCCGACACAACCGGCCCGCACCGCCCGATTCGGCCCGGTTCCCCGGGACATACCCGCATCACGACCGCCGGAACGGACACCCCACCCCTCCGCAACACCTATCCCATCATGGCTTATAATAAAAAAGGATATTACAAACGGGCCAAGGCCCTCCAGGAGCTGACCGCCCAGCACTACGAACCGGAACGACACGACCGATGTTACAAATGGGTATGGCGCAAGTTCGTCTATCCCCAGTTCGGCATCTGCTACCACAGCTACCTGCGGTATCTCCACACGCCCGTTCCGGCCGAGACCCGCTGAAACGGTCTCAGTTTCCGCCCCGTCCCCGCACTCACCACCCCGAGTGCGGGGATTTTCTGTTCAAAAACACCCGGGCAGAGCCATTCGCAAGAAAAAGGAGACCAAAAAGCGCATCCGCCCAATGAAAATCCCGAAAAATAGCTTACATTTGCGGACAGACCCCAGCGCCGTCTTGCGGCCGCAGGGATTGGATTTTATTGATATTCAGCCAATTAATTCATAAACTAAAACACACAATGTCCAACGTAAAACGCGTTTATTCGTTCGGCAACAAAAAAGCCGAAGGTAACGGCAAGATGAAAGAACTGCTCGGCGGTAAAGGTGCGAACCTGGCCGAAATGAACCTGATCGGTATCCCGGTACCGGCCGGCTTCACCATCACCACCGAAGTATGTACCGAATTCTATACTCACGGCAAAGAAGGCGTGATCGCCATGATCAAGCCCGACGTGGAAAAAGCCATGAAAGAAGTAGAAGCCCAGATGGGCATGGAATTCGGTTCGACCACCAACCCGCTTCTGATGTCGGTACGCTCGGGCGCCCGCGTTTCGATGCCGGGTATGATGGACACCATCCTGAACCTCGGTATGAACGACCAGGCCGTGGAAGCCGTCGCCAAACGCAGCGGCAACCCCCGCTTCGCATGGGACTCGTACCGTCGTTTCGTACAGATGTACGGCGACGTGGTTCTCGGCATGAAACCGCAGTCGAAAGAAGACCACGACCCGTTCGAAGAGATCATCGACGAGATGAAAGCCGCCAAAGGCATCGTCAACGATACTGAATTCAACGCCGACGACCTGAAAGAAATGGTCGCCAAATTCAAAGCCGCCGTCACCAAACAGACCGGCAAAGACTTCCCGAACGATCCGTGGGAACAGCTCTGGGGAGCCATCTGCGCCGTGTTCGAAAGCTGGATGAACGAACGCGCCATCCTCTACCGTCAGATGCACAAATACCCCTCCGACTGGGGTACCGCAGTGAACGTGCAGGCCATGGTATTCGGTAACATGGGCGACAACTCCGCAACCGGTGTAGCCTTCACCCGTGACGCCGCTACCGGCGAAAACATCTTCAACGGCGAATACCTCGTTAACGCACAGGGCGAAGACGTGGTAGCCGGTATCCGCACCCCGCAGCAGATCACCATCGAAGGTTCGCGCCGCTGGGCCAAACTCCAGGGGATCACCGAAGAAGAACGTAAAGCCAAATACCCCTCGCTCGAAGAGGTAATGCCGGCCGTTTACAAAGAACTCGACGAAATCCAGAACCACCTCGAAACCTACTTCACCGACATGCAGGACATCGAGTTTACCATCCAGGACGGTAAACTGTGGATGCTCCAGACCCGCTCCGGCAAACGTACCGGTGCCGCAATGGTCCGCATGGCCATGGAGATGCTCGAAGAAGGCCTGATCGACGAAAAGACCGCCGTACTGCGCGTCGAACCCGCCAAACTCGACGAACTGCTCCACCCGGTATTCGACAAAGACGCCGTTAAATCGGCCAAAGTGCTGACCAAAGGTCTGCCCGCATCGCCGGGTGCCGCCACCGGTCAGATCGTCTTCTTCGCCGACGACGCCGAAGCCTGGAAACAGAACGGCAAGGAAACCATCCTCGTCCGCATCGAAACCTCGCCCGAAGACCTCAAGGGTATGAACGCCGCCAACGGTATCCTCACCGCCCGCGGTGGTATGACCAGCCACGCAGCCGTAGTTGCCCGCGGTATGGGTAAATGCTGCGTATCCGGTGCCGGCGCCCTGCAGGTAGACTACAAAGCCCGCACCCTCACCATCGGCGACACCGTACTGAAAGAAGGCGACTGGATCTCGCTGAACGGCTCGACCGGCGAAGTTTACGCAGGTCAGGTAGCCACCCAGGCCGCAGACCTCTCCGGCGACTTCGGCAAACTGATGGATCTGGCCAACAAATACGCCCACCTGAAAGTTCGCGCCAACGCCGACACCCCCCGCGACGCTAAACAAGCCTTCGCATTCGGTGCCCAGGGTATCGGTCTGTGCCGTACCGAACACATGTTCTTCGAAGGCGACCGCATCAAAGCCGTGCGCGAAATGATCCTCGCCGACGACGAACAAGGCCGTCGCAAAGCCCTCGCCAAACTGCTCCCGATCCAGCGTGGCGACTTCGAAGGCCTCTTCGAAGTGATGGAAGGCAACCCCGTTACCGTTCGTCTGCTCGACCCGCCGCTGCATGAATTCGTACCCCACTTCGAAAAAGAACAGCGCGAACTCGCAGCCGAAATGGGTGTAAGCTACGAAAAGATCAAAGAAAAAGTAGAATCGCTCGCCGAAGTCAACCCGATGCTCGGTCACCGTGGCTGCCGTCTGGGCAACACCTACCCCGAAATCACCGAAATGCAGACCCGTGCCATCATCGAGGCTGCCATGAACGTGAAAGCCAAAGGCATGCCCGTACACGTTGAAATCATGGTACCGCTGGTCGGCAACCATAAAGAGCTCAAATACCAGAAGAAGATCATCGACGCTACTGCCGAAGAAGTATTCGCAGAACGCAACGACAAGATCGACTACATGATCGGTACGATGATCGAAGTTCCGCGTGCTGCCGTTACCGCCAACGAAATCGCCGAAGTAGCCCAGTTCTTCTCGTTCGGTACCAACGACCTGACCCAGATGACCCTCGGCTTCTCGCGCGACGACATCGGTAAATTCCTGCCCGAATACCTCAAAAAAGGCATCCTGAAACAAGACCCGTTCCAGATCCTCGACGTCAAAGGCGTTGGTCAGCTGATCCGTGAAGCCGTCTTCAAAGGTCGCGGCGTACGCGAAGGCCTCAAATGCGGTATCTGCGGTGAACACGGTGGTGAACCGAGCTCGGTAGAGTTCTGCCACTACGCCGGTCTGAACTACGTATCCTGCTCGCCGTTCCGCGTGCCGATCGCACGTCTGGCAGCTGCCCACGCAGCCCTCAAACAGGAAAAATAGTCAGTCACCCGACTACTGAAAACCCAAGGGAGGCGGATGCCGATGGCATCCGCCTCCCTTTTTTATGTTCCGCACATCCTTGTACGACTCATCCACCCTACTCGCCCCCACTTAGCCCGCCAGCTCCCTGCCCAACACCTCTTCCCTGTCTGATTGCAACCCTGCCTGATGCAACGCATACCCGATAGTGACGCCCAACGCACCACCCCCCATTCCCCAATCGCCCGGCAAAACGCCGTTTGCCTCCTTAGCACACCATTTCCCGGACACCATTCACAGAGGAGCGGCTCCATATCGATTCCGCCCCGATTCATACCTCGCAACGCCACGCAACCCTGAGCAGAGAGACACTCGTGCGCCGGAGAGAAAGCACCTTCACACGCCACATATCCGGCCAAACCACTAACTTTGCAGGAAAAGCGTCCTCACAGATGGAGAACCACACCGCATTACTCACCAAAGCCATCGCCGGCGACCCGCTCACCTTCCACGAAGCCCTCACGCTGTGGAACGACATTCCGCTGGCCAAACTGATGGCCGCGGCCGACGCCCGTCGCCGCCAGCTCCACCCCGGCAACATCGTCACCTGGCAGATCGACCGCAACGTCAACATTACCAACGTCTGCATCAGTTGCTGCAAATTCTGCAACTTCCACTGCCGCCTCGCCGACCGGGACCGCGCCTACATCACCACCCTCGACGAATACCGTCAAAAGATTCGCGAAACCATCTCCCTCGGCGGCGACCAGTTGCTGCTCCAGGGCGGTCTGCATCCGAAACTCGACCTCAGCTGGTACGAAACGCTCTTCTCTACCCTGAAGAGCGAATTCCCCAACATCAAGCTCCACGCCCTCGGTCCGCCCGAGATTGCCCACATTACCCGCATTTCGGGCCTCAGCAACGACGCCGAAGGGTACCGCACCACCCTCGAACGACTCTGTCGTGCCGGTCTCGATTCGCTGCCCGGTGCCGGCGCCGAGATCCTCGACAACGAGATCCGCCACGAAATTTCGCCCGGTAAATGTTCGGCCGACACCTGGCTCGAAGTGATGCGCGTCGCCCACCGCATGGGGCTCTGCACCTCGGCCACCATGATGTACGGCCACATCGAGAAACCCGAGCACCGCATCCTGCACCTGCTGAAGATTCGCGATCTGCAATCGCTGAAACCCGACGACGCTCCCGGTTTTCTGGCTTTCATCGCCTGGCCCTACCAGGGACGCGGCACGCAGCTCGAACGCGAGCGAGGCCTCTCGGGCGGAGCCAACACGGCCGAATTTCTGCGGATAATCGCCCTCAGCCGGCTGGTACTGAACAACATCCCGAACATACAGGCCTCGTGGCTGACCACCGGGCTTCCTGCCGGTCAGATGGCGCTGCACGGCGGGGCCAACGATATGGGATCGATCATGATCGAAGAGAATGTGGTCAGTTCAACCGACTTTTCGGGTCGGACGACCATCGATGCCGCCCGTATGCAGGAGGCCATTCGCGCCGCCGGCTTTACTCCGGCGCTTCGCAACCAGCGGTACGAGCTGCTTTAGCCCCCGTAGGGCATGCCTTCCCCCATAGGAATTCCCCTACCCGACAACAGGCGCAGTCCCCGCTACACTTAGCCCGCGTTCGCCCCTAACAGCACAAGACCGATCCGCTTGACCACAGCACGACTCATACTATACGTAATAAAAAGGCCAGCGGCAGACACTGTTAATTGTGTCTGCCGCTGACTTTTGCAATCGTGCGAGAATAATCAAGCGGGAAATAATCGTACAGGAAATAATTGTACGAGAGCTTTCGTCTACAATCCCGACAGTTTCTTGATTTCGTTCAATTTGTTCAGCGCCTCGAGCGGGGTCAACGAGTTGATATCGAGCCCGCGAATCTGATCCCGAATTTCCTTGAGTACCGGGTCGTCGAGCTGGAAAAAACTGAGCTGCATCGCCCCGTCGGAACTGTTCGGATGACCTTTTGTCCCCTTGCGCCCTTTGGCGGTCGAGACTGACGACATGTCGGGCGAATCGGCCCCCGACAGCGCCCCTTTCCCCCTGTTCTTCCCTCCGCCGGCATCGGAACGCCGCTGACGTTCCAAGTCCTCGAGCACCGCCTTGGCCCGATCGATCACCCTCGGCGGCATGCCGGCCATCTTGGCCACGTGGATACCGAACGAGTGTTCCGTTCCGCCCGGCACCAGTTTCCGCAGGAAGATCACCCGTTTGTCCACCTCGCGCACCTGTACGTTGAAGTTCTTGATCCGCTCGAAACGCGACTCCATCTCGTTTAGTTCGTGATAGTGGGTCGCAAAGAGAGTTTTGGCCTTTCCGTTGGGATGTTCGTGGAGGTACTCCACCATGGCCCAGGCGATCGAGATCCCGTCGTAGGTGCTGGTACCGCGTCCGATTTCGTCGAGCAGCACCAGACTCCGGCCCGAAATGTTGTTCAGGATATTGGCCGACTCGAGCATCTCGACCATAAAGGTCGATTCGCCCTGCGAAATGTTGTCCGACGCCCCCACACGCGTAAAAATTCGGTCGATCAGCCCCACGCGTGCCGACGTTGCCGGCACGAAACATCCGATCTGGGCCAGCAGCACGATCAGCGCCGTCTGCCGCAGCAGAGCCGATTTACCGGCCATGTTCGGCCCCGTGATGATGATGATCTGCTGCGTGGTCGAGTCCAGATAGAGGTCGTTCGGGATGTAGGGTTCGCCGATCGGCAGCCGCTGTTCGATGACGGGGTGACGTCCGTCCTTGATCTCCAACACATCGTCTTCGGTGATTTCGGGACGGCAGTAGTGGTGTTCGATCGCCACGTGAGCAAACGACTGCAGACAGTCCAACTCCGCCACAGCCATGGCATTCCCCTGAATCGTGGCGACCATCGGCTGCAGAGAACCGACCAGCGCGCCGTATAGCTGTACTTCGATGGCGTTGATCTTATCTTCCGCCCCGAGAATCTTCTCCTCGTACTCCTTCAGCTCCTCGGTGATGTAACGCTCGGCATTGACCAGCGTCTGCTTGCGGATCCACCCTTCGGGCACCTTGTCGCGGTGGGCGTTACGCACCTCGATATAGTAGCCGAACACATTGTTATAACTGATTTTCAGCGGGATGCCTGCCGCTTCGCTTTCGCGTTGCTGCAGGGCCAACAGGTAATCCTTTCCGCCGGTGGCAATGTCGCGCAACTGGTCCAGTTCTTCGCTAACCCCGCGGGCGATCACCGGCCCCCGACCCGGAATCAGAGCCGGTTCGGGCAGTATTTGCCGTTCGATGGCCTGCTGCGCGGTCGAACAGTCGGCAAAGCGCTCGGCAAACCGCCTCAGCTCGGCATTGGGACTCTCGGCGCACAACGTGCGGATACGCTCCGTCGCGGCAATCCCCTTGGCCAGCTGCACCAGTTCGCGGGGGTTGACACGTCCGACGGCGATTTTGGAGACGATTCGCTCCATATCGCCGATCTCCTCGAGTTCGGCCATCAGCCCATCGCGCAGTTTGGCGTCACGCATCAGGTGGCCGACCACCTCCAAACGCGCATCGATCGCCGCCTTGTCCTTGAGCGGCAGCGAGATCCAGCGTCGCAGCAGACGCGCTCCCATCGGACAGAGCGTACGGTCGATCACGTCCGTAAGCGACGTTCCGTTTTCGCTCAACGGGTGGAACAGCTCCAGGTTGCGGATCGAATAGCGGTCGAGCCAGACGTACTTGTCCTGGTCGAGCCGCGAGATGCCCCGCACGTGCGACAGGTCCTTGTGTTCGGTGTACTCCAGGTAGTAGATCACGGCGCCGGCCGCGCTCACGACCAACGGCAGCAGGTCGATCCCGAACCCCTTGAGGGAGGTGACGTCGAACTGCTTGAGCAGTTTCTCGCGGTTGCTGTCGTAGTTGAAGGCCCACTCGTCGAGCTTGTAGGTATAGTAGCGGTCGCCGAATGCGTGATGGAACTGATCGTCGTCGCCCTTGCGGTAAACGATCTCTTTGGGCATCAGGTTGGCCAGCAGTTTGTCGATGTAGTCCAACGACCCTTCGGCGGCATAAAATTCGCCGGTCGAAATGTCGATAAACGCAACTCCGGCACGACCCTTGGGACCGAATGCCACACTGGCCAGGTATGTGTTCTCGCGGTGGTCCAGAATATTGTCGTCGAAGGTGATACCGGGCGTGACCAGCTCCGTGACGCCGCGCTTGACGATGCCTTTAGCCTGTTTCGGGTCTTCGAGCTGCTCGCAGACGGCCACGCGCTGTCCGGCCCGCACCAGTTTCGGCAGGTAGACGTCCAACGCATGATACGGGAATCCGGCCAGCTCGACGCTGGCAGCGGCACCATTGGCCCGCTTGGTCAGCGTAATGCCGAGGATGCTGCTGGCGGTGATGGCGTCGGGACCGAAGGTTTCGTAAAAGTCCCCGGCGCGGAAGAGCAGAATGGCATCCGGGTGCTGCGCCTTGATGGCATAATACTGCTTCATCAGGGGGGTCAGCGCATATTTTTTGTCGGTGTCCGCTTCGGGACTCGCTTTCTTAGCCATAGTTTCTATGTGTATCGCCGGCTGGAGAGCCTTTCAGTAGGGCGGTCCGGGAAGGAGGTGCGACGATCGGCCGGCGTTCGATCGAACCGAGTTCAAAGATACGCCAAAAACGGAAATTTTCCGTCGTTCCTGCCCTCCATTCCGTCGTTTCGTCTGCGTGCCCGCCTTCGCCATGACGATACCGGGACGCACCTCGCGTACACCGGCCTGCATACACGGATTGCATCGTTTCCCGCCCTGCCCGACACGAATAACGAACGTGGCGCTCTCGCTCGGCTCCCGTGTTCTATTCCGGTTATCGAAAAATCCGCCCTCGGGTCCGATTCACGAAAAGCGTTCGCCCGCCGTTTGCAGAAACCGCCGCTGCGCCCCATTTTTGCTCACGTTCCCCCGGGCCTGTACACACGGATACCGCCTGCTGCCTTCCGCGCAAGGTCGGAACGATTATCGTTTCGGCCCACCCGTCTGTCGAACCGTACAGCCGCCGAGGGGAAGAAAGATTACCTCAGCCTATCATTTATTCAACCACTTATATTCGTATCAATATGACAGACACATGGATCACCTCGGTCATCGCGCCGATCGCGGTCGCGCTGGTGAGCTGGATTCTGGGTAAGAACAGCCGCCGGATCGACGAAACATCGAAAATCGTCGCGCTGCTGCAGGACGAAATCAACCGCCTGACCGTCAAGGTCGAAAAGCTCGAGACGAAACTCGAGACCCAGGACGAGACGCTGGAACGAAAAAGCATGATCATTCAGGAGGCGTTCCGATGCCGGACGCCGTCGATGAAGTGCCCGGTACTGCTGAAACAGGCCGAGATGAGCCCCTTTGCTCCATCGTCCGCCCCTGCTGTGGACGAGGGCCCGGCCACTCCTGTCCAATAGTTTTTGAACACCCCCTGAAACTGGATGACAATCCCCGACTGTTCACCGGCTCGATTCGGAACCATCCCGCCGGCATCGCCCCGGACTCCCTTATCAGACTCTCCCCATCACCATGTGGACAAAAAAATCCGAGCGGAGTTTCACATGAAAACTCCGCTCGGATCAAACTCTAAATTTCAATATTCATTTCACGGGCTTCGAGTGCTGCGACCGACGCTGGATACGGGATTCGCCCCCCCCTCCACCTTCTTCCCCAATCCGTCTCCCCAATCCTTTTCCTCAGCCCCTCGCCGCGATCCCTTGTCTTCGGGCCCCCACTTCCGGTCTCTCCCAGCTCCCATCCATCCCTCATCCTACCTTTCCTTCTTCGTCACCCCCGTTGCACACTCACCTTCGCAACCTCTCAGTCGTGGGCCTCAATCCCCGGACCTCAATACCCATCGGACGTTACGCCGACATTCAGCCCCCACGCCCTGTGAGTATTCTGCGCCTACTCCATCGGGTGTGCATCGATAAAGCGACGCACTTCGGCACGCATCTCTTCGTTCATCGCGTCGAAGGTAAAGAAGGCAATCCCTTTGGCTCCGGCCGAGATGGCAGCTCCCATGGCTTCGGTCAGGGTCGGTTTCCCATCCTTACCACCGCTGTAAAAGTCCGGAACGTGCAAACCGCAACATATCATCGTTTCGGGTTTCACGGTGACACATTCGCGCACACAGTTCGCAATCCAGGTAGTATCGCCGTTATAGAATCCTTGATAAATCATCGGGAAAGCGACGTCCAGTTTCCAACGACCCCAATCCTGACGTACCATACGACGGGCCATGGAGGGCGTCGGGAAGGGCGAGGCACTGATGGCGATAGAGTTGCGGTGGGCGATGTCGGCCAACATGTTGGCCACTTCGGTCACCTGATCCAGTCGGAACTGGAGCCACACGCTGTCCTGCGACGGGTCTTCGAGTTTCGAAGGATCATAGCCGTATTTCTTTTCGAAAGCCTTGAGCATTTCAGGGTGGTAGCCGTAATCCCACTCGGCATACTCTTTGTCCTGCACGATCCCGTACTGGGCCCAGAGGGTCGTGGGCAGAATCTGGTCCACATAGCGGCAGTAGTCCAGGCTGATGCCTCCCAGTCCTTCGACCTTGGCGACCTCTTCGATTTTTTCAGCAATCGCTTTCCGCACGCCGGGAATGATCGGCGAGAGGAATTTATAGTAATCGACGTAGGCTTTTTTATCTTTGAGCGATTCACCGTTCCGGTTGTAGTCGAGCCATTCGGGGTGCTGATGAGCGATGCCGCCATCGTTGATCACCCACAGCCAGGCATAAACCGTAACGCCGTGCTTCTTGGCAATCGGAATCACTTTGCGCAACTCGTTGGGCCCGCACTGCAGGACGATCCCGCGAATGCCGGTTTCGGTCATTTTGGTAAAGTAGTCATCCCAATCGACATCGGCCGAATAGTGACGCCAGGTCCAATAGTGCGGTGTATTCGCGTCCAGTTTCTGAGCAACCGCATTCCCGGTTGCCATGAACAGAAGCAACGCCGGGAGCAAAATCCGTAAAAGTTTCATAACATGGGGTTTGGTTAGTTATACAAAAGTAGCGAATGACTCAGAAAAATCCTCAGCAAAAAGGACCAAAAAACACGACAACTCCACCAACATCCGTAAAATTCGAAGATTGACCACCCACCGTACACCTTACTTTAAGGTGGCCGCATCCTCCTCGCTTCGTTCAAAATACTGAATTTCAAACCAGAAGCACACGGTTAGTGAACTACGGAGAATGACACGCCCTCCAGATGCGCAGCTTCAAAAAACCACACTTTGTACGTTTCGCTCCGGCCCATCATCAAAAAAAGAAAAAATATCGGTCGATTTTTTTGGAAAAGGCAGAAAAGTGACTTACCTTTGCACCGCATTCGGGACAAGAGCCCGGGTGAGTTTGGCGCCGTAGCTTAATTGAATAGAGCATCTGACTACGGATCAGAAGGTTACAGGTTTGAGTCCTGTCGGCGTCACTCCACAAAGAGCAGTTGCGATGAGCGACTGCTCTTTTGTTTTTCTCCTGCTGCCGTTCTGCCCACCGTCTGATACTTACGACGAAAAAACAGTGAGAACGCTTTACGCCGATTCTCTGCGGGGCTGCAAATGCCCGCACATATGCCCCTCGTCGTACGAACGCATCTGACTTACTTGACAATCACCACAACTCGATTTGCTACATCCGGGGAACCTCGTGAATCTTACCCTGTCATCCCATCACATACCTGGAGGCCAACGTAAAAGATGATATGGGCAGCATAATCAGCCTTTCCGATAAACCGATCCGCCCATAGAAAAACCGACACGCTTCACTATGTGGAATTCAGGTCGAGACACAACCTCTTTTTCAGACACTTCGGATTGTAAAACTACGTCATTTTGATTAACTTGCGGGAAAGAATCCCTTTAAACTCCGACACCATGAAAATCGTAGGAAGTTACCAACAGTCATTTGACGCTTCGCTGGCTCAGAGTCAGTTGGAAGCGGCCGGCATTGAATCCTGCCTGCTGAACGACACGGTCAACAATGTTGTCTCCTACTTGTCGTCAGAGGTTCGCGAGATTCGCCTGGGCGTGGCCGACGAGGATTACGACCGCGCCATGGAGGTCCTCAACCAACCGGTCGAAGAGAAAGGCAAGACCTGTCCCTTCTGCGGATCGCACCAAATTGTTTTCGGCACCCAAGGAGCCTCGAAATGGCGGATCATTTGGACCACCATACTCTCCACCCTGACCATGAGTGCCGGGAACGTCCGCTGTCACTACTACTGCAAAGATTGCCGGCAAGAGTTTTAACAACCCTACTCCACATACTCAAACAGCCGTATTGTACAAACTTTGGGATGGCATCTATTTGAGGCAATACCCCTCTGACGGTGTGGCCGAAGCCACCGCCCGCCCGGCGTGAGGGCAGTTCCGGACTGTTCGCAATGCTGCATACAAAAAGCCCGCGAAACGCGATAAAGAGATAAAGGAACGATTCGTCCAATGGCGCGAATCGTTCCTTTATCTTTGAGCGGGCTTGATTCTCAGATTAAAACGTTCTCCGACTGCCCTGCGCGGGCGGCGTCCGCGTGCTCGCGGCGGAGCAATGACTGGGTATTACCTCTAATAATTGTCAAACCAGCAAATGAGGTAATACCTCTAACAGCCGCAATACATAAACTTTGGGATGGCATCTATTTGAGGTAATACTCCTCTGACGGTGTGGCCGGAGCCACCGCCCGCCCGGCGTGAGGGCGGTTCCGGACTGTTCTCAATGCTGCGCACAAAAAGCCCGCGACGGCGAAATAGAGATAAAGGAACGATTCGCGCCATTGGACGAATCGTTCCTTTATCTTTAAACGGGCTTAATTCTCAGATGAAAACGTTCTCCGACTGCCCTGCGCGGGCAGCGTCCGCGTGCTCGCGGCGGAGCAATGACTGGGTATTACCTCTAATAATTGTCAAACCAACAAATAAGGTAATACCTCTAACAGCCGCATTGCATAAACTTTCGTATGACATCTATTTGAGGCAATACCCCTCTGACGGTGTGGCCGAAGCCACCGCCCGCCCGGCGTGAGGGCGGTTCCGTACTGTTCTCAATGCTGCACACAAAAAGCCCGCGACGGCGAAATAGAGATAAAGGAACGATTCGCGCCATTGGACGAATCGTTCCTTTATCTTTAAGCGGGCTTAATTCTCAGATGAAAACGTTCTCCGACTGCCCTGCGCGGGCAGCGTCCGCGTGCTCGCGGCGGAGCAATGACTGGGTATTACTTCTAATAATTGTCAAACCAGCAAATGAGGTAATACCTCTAACAGCCGCAATACATAAACTTTGGGATGGCATCTATTTGAGGTAATACCCCCCTGACGGTGTGGCCGAAGCCACCGCCCGCCCGGCGTGAGGGCAGTTCCGGACTGTCCTCAATGCTGCACACAAAAAGCCCGCGAAACGCGATAAAGAAAGAAACGAACGATTCGCGCCATTGGGCGAATCGTTCGTTTCTCTTTGAGCGGGCTTTTGTTTGCGAATAAAGCGTTCATTGACTGCGCTGCCGCGCGGGCCCCGCGTGCTCGCGGTGGAGCGGGCGATACTACGTATCGCTTGTGTCGTCAGGAACCCATCAATCGGGTGCTCGTGGCGAAGCAGGCGATGTCCGCATCGCTTGTGCCGTTAAAACCGCCCTGCCGTAGTGCCCGCCAACACAGGCACGAACCCGTCAAAGATATTTCTTCAGAATCCTCGTAATTTCGGGAGTCTCAATCAGAAAACCGTCGTGCCCGTAATCAGAATGAATAATGTGATAATCGGCCCCGATCATCACTGCCATTTCACGCACCTCGGGCTCGGTGAACATGATGTCAGTATCGACCGCCATGACAATCGTCTGCGCCGTGATGCGCTTCAGTGCAGCGGCAACTCCGCCACGCCCGCGTCCCACATCGTGTGAGTCGAGCGACTGCAACAAACGGTAATAGCAGTGCGCATTGAAGCGTCGGCAGAGCTTCGATCCCTGATAACGCTGATAGCTCGAAGCCCGAAAATCGTCCAGTTTCTCTTCGGGATCATACTGCGTGCGGTTGAACGTGAGCGAATTTCGATAAATCAGCATCGACACGGCTCGCGCCGCAGCCAAGCCCCGCTCCCCGCCATCGATGCGAGGTTCAAAGAAGGTAGGATCAGCTTCGATCGCCATGCGCTGCGCCTCGCTGTCAGCCACGATCCAAGGCGTAGTTTTGGGCAGCGTAACCGTCAGGGCCACCGTTTCGAACAGTTCAGGTTCCGCAATGGCCCACTCCATCGCCTGACAACCGCCCGTCGAGCCGCCGATAATCATTCGGATTCGCCGGATGCCCAACGCCTTTCGCAGCAGTTGATAGGCCCGCACCATGTCACGCACCGTGATCTGAGGGAAGTCGAGGTACCACGGCTGGCCGGTCGCCGGATTGACCGTAATGGGCGAGGTCGATCCGTAGGGTGAGCCGAGTTTGTTGGCACACACAATAAAATAGCGCGTCGGATCGAGCAGTCCCCCTTCGACCACCGTACCGGGCCACCATTCGGCCACGTCGGAACTGGCCGTCAGCGCATGACACACCCAGATGACATTATCGCCCGTTTCGTTGAGCGTACCATAGGTATGGTAGGCCAGCGTGAGTTCGGGCAGCACGCCGCCCGCTTCGAGCGAGAAGGGATCGTCGGAATGAAAAAATTGCGGCGCATGGCCGGCATATTCGGCATAGTACATGGTCAGCAGGGATATTTTGGGAGGTGGCCAAAGGTAGCGAAAAATCCGCAAAGGCTAAAGTACGAAAAAGCCTGCCGCTGTCAGTCGGCAGGCTTTTGAATGAATGGCTATTTCCGGAGGATCGAAGCCGTGCTTTCTTAGGTTCAGGCCTCCGGCACACTCGCACGGCCGGGCAGAACTATTTCCGAGCTTCGGCAACGGCCGCCGCGAAGTCGGGATCGGTCTCGGCATTGATGACCCGGTAGTAGGCCGTCGTATCCCAGAGTCGTTGGGCAATCAGCGCTTTGATCTGAGCGGCGATCAACCGACGCGAACGCTCCAGCCCTTTCTGGTCGAGTTCGACCCCGCGCGAACGCCCCAGTTCCACCAGTCGAGCCTCCTGCTCCGGCGTGAGCGAGAATCCGCTGGCAAAGGCGTCGAAATCCTTATATTTTTCCTTGTATTCGGCCCGATGTGCATCCAGTTCCGTCACGGCAAACTCCAGCAGCACCCCTTTGCGGACCAGTCCGCTCCAGTATTCCGAATAGCCCGTCGTGTCGATCGGCACATAGACGTCGGGCGTGATTCCGCCGCCGCCATAGACCGTCCGCCCTTTGACCAGCGTTTTGAAGACCTGCGACGAATCGACCGCAGCCGCCTTGCCGTCGGTCAGTTCGCCCGAATTGTAACGGTCAGCAAAGTCCCGGTAGTAACTCATGGCATCGCCCTGCTTGTAGGGGCGCTGAATCGAGCGTCCCGAGGGGGTATAATAGTGGGCGATGGTCAGCCGGATGGCCGATCCGTCGTTGAGCGGCACCTGTTGCTGAACGAGCCCCTTGCCGAAGGTGCGTCGGCCGACGATCGTCGCGCGGTCCCAGTCCTGCATGGCTCCGGCTACGATCTCCGAAGCCGATGCCGAGCTTTCATCCACCAGCACGACCAGTTTTCCGTCGCCGTACAGCGGCTGTTCATCCGACGTTTTGGCCTCCTGACGCGGCATGTTGAGTCCCTCGGTGTAGACCACCAGGCTGCCCGGTTTGAGGAAGTTCGAGGCCACGCGGAAGGCCTGGTCGAGCAGCCCGCCGCCATTGCCGCGCAGGTCGAGCACCAGCGACGAGATGCCCTTCATCTCGCCGAGCGCCTTCTGCAATTCGTCGTTGGTAGTGGCCATGAAGCGGTTGAGTTTGACGTAACCCGTATTCTTATCGACCTTGTAGGCCGCGTCGAGGCTGTACATCGGAATCTTGTCGCGCACGATGCTGAACTCCAGCGTATCGGCCACTCCGGGACGCACCACCCGCAGATCGGCGCGCGTACCCTTCGGCCCGCGCAGGAATTTGGGCACGTCGTTGAGTTTGACCTTCGTTTTCAGCTCGCCGTTCACGTAGACGATGCGGTCGCCCGACATCAAGCCGACCTGCTCGGACGGGCCGCCGGGAATGGTGTTCACCACCACGATCGTGTCACGCAGCACGTTGAACTCGATACCGATCCCTTCAAAGTTGCCTTCGACCTCCTCCTCTTCGGTCTTGAGTTCCTCGGCGCTGAGGTAGGTCGAATGGGGGTCGAGCTGGCCCAACATGTTGACGATGGCCCCTTCGACCAGCTTCGGCATATTGACCGTATCGACATATCCGTTGGCGATCAGGTACATCACCTGATTGATTTTCTGGAACTGGGTGGCCTGGTCGGCCGTGATCTTCTGGGCATGTGCTGCGCCGCCCAGCAACACGGCCGCAGCCGCCAGGGCTGTTCTGAACGTATGTTTCATCTTCGTGAGAATAGTATCAGATTTCAAAGTTACGATTTTCAAGCTAACGGCAAACCACCCCGACGCATTGTGTCCCCCCTTTGTCCTTACTCCGGAAAGCACACTTTGTCCCCTGCCCCCCGGCAACCTCCCCGCTCCACTCCGGCTGCCTCACCCACTGGCACCCCGACTGCCACACCGGTTTCTACCCCTCCCTGTTTCCACACTCCGGGCACCGCACTGCCCCCCTGTCCATACAGGCCACTTCCCCTTCGCACACGCGCCCATTCCCTGCCCAGCGGCCGCCCGACTGCATGAAATATGTAAAATTAACCGTATCTTTGGGCTCCGAAAACAGCGAACATTACAGTCAATTCATAGCGAAAACATACCATGGCACTCCAATGCGGCATCGTGGGCCTGCCGAACGTAGGCAAATCCACGCTTTTCAACTGCCTCTCGAACGCTAAGGCCCAGGCGGCGAACTTTCCGTTCTGCACCATCGAGCCGAACGTGGGCGTGATCACCGTCCCCGACGAGCGGCTCAACAAACTGGTCGAGATCGACAATCCGAAACGGGTCGTACCGACCACCATCGAGATCGTGGACATCGCCGGTCTGGTCAAAGGGGCCTCGAAAGGCGAGGGTCTCGGCAACAAGTTTCTGGCCAATATCCGTGAAACCGACGCCATCATCCACGTGCTGCGCTGCTTCGAAAACGGCAACATCACCCACGTCGACGGATCGGTCGATCCGGTGCGCGACAAGGAGATCATCGACACGGAGCTCCAGCTGAAAGACCTCGAAACGGTCGAAAGCCGCCTTGGCAAAGTCCAGAAACAGGCCCAGAGCGGCGGTGACAAAAACGCCAAACGCCTCTACGAAATTTTGGTCCGCTACAAAGAGGCCCTCGAACAGGGACGCTCGGCCCGCACCGTGACGCTCGACAACCGCGAGGACGAAAAGCTGGTGGCCGACCTCTGCCTGCTGACCAGCAAACCGGTGCTCTACGTCTGCAACGTCGACGAAGCCTCGGCCGTCGACGGCAACGCTCACACGCGCGCCGTGGCCGAAGCCATCAAGGACGAAGGAGCTCAGATGCTGATCGTGGCCGCCGCCACCGAAGCCGACATCGCCGAGCTGGAGAGCTACGAAGAGCGTCAGATGTTCCTGGCCGACCTCGGGTTGCAGGAGTCGGGCGTATCGCGCCTGATCCGCGCCGCTTACGCGCTGCTGAACCTGGAGACCTACTTCACCACCGGCCCCGACGAAACCCGTGCCTGGACCTACAGCAAAGGGACGAAAGCTCCGCAGGCTGCCGGCATCATCCACACCGACTTCGAACGCGGCTTCATCCGCGCCGAGGTCATCAAGTACGACGATTACGTGGCACTGGGCTCCGAAAAGGCCTGCCGCGAGGCCGGCAAAATCGGTATCGAAGGCAAAGACTACGTCGTGCAGGACGGCGACATCATGCACTTCCTGTTCAACGTCTGATCCTCCACCGCCTCGTCCGGATAGACACAAAACGCCCGTCGATCGAGCTTTCGATCGACGGGCGTTTTACATTTACCCCGGTTTCAACCGTGAAGGATGACCCCGTTCCCTCTCTGCAAACCACCTCTTCAGTGAGCCGCCTTTGCGATCGCCAGGCAGCCGCCCACCGGCCCATACACTTCCCGCCCCCCCCTCGTAGCCAGCACGCCACACACCTCCGCAGAACAACCCCGCCCCACACAGACCATCCGACGGCTCGCCGCCATCCGCTCACCGGCTATCCCACGACCGACCGGCCCGACCACACTCACGCCTCTCCCTGCACCGCCGCATCAAGCCGCGTCAAGCTGCACCAAACTGCGCCCGAATGGGTTTCCCGGCATGCGCGGGTTCTCTACTTCCGCTCCTGGTAATAGCGCACCCAGTCCACCTCCATTTCGACAGGCACATCCTGCGGGTCGATCGCGCCGACCCAGCTGCCGCCGAGCTGCATGTCGACCAGCAGGTAGTAGGGACGATCGAACGGGAACTGCTCCTCGGGGCCGTTCTCCAGACGCGGATACATGAACGTCCGGCGATCGTTGACAAAGAAGACCAACGAATCGGGATACATCTCCACCCCGTACACATTGTAGTCGTCGGGGCGAATCGGAGCCGTTCCACCCTGCGGCGGATCCTGTTTTTTTCCCAGATTGTGGGTATAATAGGAGTGGATCGTCTGATAAACGATCGTATCGTAATTCAGGTGCTCCATGATGTCGATCTCACCGCCGGTCGGCCACGGATACTTCTCCTCTTCGAAGGGTTTCAGCCAAATGGCAGGCCAAGCCCCGCGCGCACCCTGCAAACGGGCACGAATCTCGAGCCGTCCGCCGTGAAAAGCCCGTTTCTTTTTCGTATAGAGGCCTCCGGTCAGGAATTTCACCGAATCCGTTTCGTCGGGATTCACAATGGCCCGCAATATCAGCCGACCATCCTGCACATCGTAACATAGCGGATTGGAAGACATTTTCTGGGCCCACTCGGGTTTTCCCCGGGGAATCTTCGACCACGTGGTCGAATCGATCGGTCCGTCGAAGTCATCCTCCCAGACCAGTTGCCATTTCGACGTCGTCTCCGACGCGCAGCCCGCCAGCAACCCTGCAGCTGCAACTGCCAATAACAGAGATTTTAACATGGGGTGAAAGTTTTTCAATCCGGCGCCTGACGCGCCATGATCCATTATAAATATACAGGGTCGCACCATCTCCAGCCCGCCCTTTCGAACAAAGGTACATATTTTCCCGGCGGATGCGCCGCCCGATGATCCCGAGAGAGACCTCAGCCATACGCCCTGCACGACTTTCCCGGTCACACCGGACCGTCCGCAACGCCCACACCCGCAGCACTCCACCCCTTCCCAATCACACCCCTCTCCGTTTCATACCCTTCGTGTGTCACACTGCCTAAGCCATCTCTTGCGATCATTTTACCGACCATCCTTCCCCCTTCGCCCCTGTGTTCCAATCCCCCGGCCGTCTTCCCGTTTCCCGCACGCCGCTGAAACTGGACGCACGCCATCGGTTCCGAACCGACAAAACGACAGACGCCCCGATCCGAGTAAAGTCGGATCGGGGCGCCCGTTCAGGTACCTCTACTGAGGTGTGAAATTATTTCACTTCCTCGAATTCAACGTCTTTCGGTTCGTCGTTACCCTGCGACTGTGCGTTCGAGCCTGCACCTGCCGCACCGGCACCCGGATTGGCATTGGCACCGCCCTGTGCACCGGCAGCATTGTACATATCCTGCGAAGCAGCCTGCCATGCAGCGTTCAACGCTTCGGTGTATTTGTCGATGTCGGCCAGGTTCTGAGCCTTGTGAGCCTCTTTCAGACCGTTCAGCGCCGATTCGATGGCCGATTTCTTGTCAGCCGGGATCTTGTCGCCGTACTCTTTGAGCTGTTTTTCGGTGCTGAAGATCATCGAGTCGGCAGCATTGATCTTGTCGATCCGTTCACGTTCGGCTTTGTCCTTGGCTTCGTTGGCTTTGGCTTCGTCACGCATCCGCTGGATTTCGGCTTCGCTCAGACCCGACGAGGCTTCGATACGGATGCTCTGTTCCTTACCGGTACCGCGGTCTTTGGCCGATACGTTCAGGATACCGTTGGCGTCGATGTCGAAGGTCACTTCGATCTGCGGCACACCACGCGGTGCGGCGGGGATGCCGTCCAGGTGGAAACGACCGATGGTCTTGTTGTCGCGGGCCATCTGACGTTCGCCCTGCAGGACGTGGATTTCCACCGAGGGCTGGTTGTCCGACGCGGTCGAGAAGACTTCCGACTTGCGGGTCGGGATGGTGGTGTTGGCGTCGATCAGTTTGGTCATCACGCCGCCCATGGTTTCGATACCCAGCGACAGCGGGGTAACGTCCAGCAGCAGCACGTCTTTGACCTCACCGGTCAGCACACCGCCCTGGATAGCGGCACCGATAGCCACCACTTCGTCGGGGTTGACGTTTTTCGACGGTTCCTTGCCGAAGAACTCTTTCACGATCTGCTGGATGGCCGGGATACGGGTCGAACCACCCACGAGGATCACGTCGTCGATCTGCGAAGCGGTCAGACCGGCATCCTGGAGCGCTTTGCGGCAGGGTTCGATGGTGGCGTGGATCAGATGATCGGCCAGCTGTTCGAATTTGGCACGGGTCAGCGTGGTAACCAGGTGCTGCGGAATACCGTCGATCGGCATGATGTACGGCAGGTTGATTTCGGTCGAAGCGCTGCTCGAGAGTTCGATTTTGGCTTTTTCGGCAGCCTCTTTCAGACGTTGCAGTGCCATCGGGTCCTTACGCAGGTCGACGTTGTGCTGTTTCTGGAACTCTTCGGCCAGCCAGTCGATGATCACGTGGTCGAAGTCGTCACCGCCCAGGTGGGTATCACCGTTGGTCGATTTCACTTCGAAGACGCCGTCGCCCAGTTCGAGGATCGAGATATCGAACGTACCGCCACCGAGGTCATATACGGCGATCTTCATATCCTTGTCGGATTTGTCGAGGCCGTAGGCCAGTGCGGCCGCGGTCGGTTCGTTGATGATACGGGCCACTTTCAGACCGGCGATCTCACCGGCTTCCTTGGTAGCCTGACGCTGCGAGTCGTTGAAGTATGCCGGCACGGTGATGACGGCTTCGGTGACTTCCTGTCCGAGGTAGTCTTCGGCGGTTTTCTTCATTTTCTGAAGGGTCATGGCCGAGATTTCCTGCGGGCTGTAGAGACGTCCGTCGATGGCGATACGCGGCACCCCGTTTTCGTCTTTGACTTCGTAGGGGACACGTTTGATCTCTTCGCCGACCTGGTTGTAGGTTTCACCCATGAAACGTTTGATCGAGAAGATGGTCCGTTTGGGGTTGGTGATGGCCTGACGTTTGGCCGGGTCGCCCACTTTACGTTCGCCGCTTTCGGTGAAAGCCACGATCGAAGGAGTGGTGCGGTGTCCTTCGCTGTTGGGGATCACGACGGGTTCATTGCCTTCCATTACAGCTACGCAAGAGTTCGTGGTCCCAAGGTCGATACCTATGATTTTTCCCATAATATTGTGTGTTTTTTATTTGTTCGTTTTTGGTTTGAAATCCGCAATGAGTATTAACAAGTGGTGTGCCAAAGGCGAGTTTTGACAAAATGGCAGAATTTTCTGCCACACACAGGGCCGACACCGACTGACACGACGGCGGAGTATTCCGGGACTTTTTGTACTTTTGCAGGGTAAATTTCGTTCCCTGTCATGGAGTACAAGCACCTATTTTTCGACCTGGACGACACCTTCTGGGACGTCCGCAGCAACCAGGAAGCCGCCCAGCGCGAACTTTTCGCCACTTTCGGCATGGCGGACCACTATCCGGATTTCGACACCTATTACCGTACTTTTCGGGAGATCAACCAAAAACTCTGGACCGAATATCGCGACGGCATCGTCAGCCGGGAGACCCTGCGCAACCAGCGTTTTGTCCGGCTGCTCGAATCGGCCGGCGTACACGACGAACCGCTGGCGATGGACATGAGCAACGAGTACCTGCGCATCTCGCCGACCTTCAACGCCCTGATGCCCCACTCGAAGGAGGTGCTGGACTACCTCTACGACAAGGGCTACGCCATGTCGCTCATCACCAACGGTTTCAACGAGGTGCAGTTCCACAAGGTGGAGTACAGCGGTCTGAAAAAGTATTTCCAGCGGATCACCACCTCGGAGTTTGCCGGCATCGGCAAACCCAATCCGGGGATCTTCGAATACGCCATGCGCAAGGCCGAGGTATCGCCCGACGAGTGTATCATGATCGGCGACGACGTCTACACGGACATCTACGGATCCTCGACGGCGGGCATGCCATCCGTTTTTGTCAACCCGTCAGGCATGGAGCACGACCAGCATCCCCGCTACGAAATACGCAGTTTGCTGGAGCTGAAAGATATTTTTTAGAGGTCTGACGCTGAACGAATTGACACAACAGGAGTCATTTTTCACGCAATATTTTTCACAAAAAATTTGCAGGTTCCGAAAAAAGCACTACTTTTGTCTCCGCATTCGAAAGGGTGCTCGTTCCTAAACGATAATGGAATGCCCAGGTGGCGGAATAGGTAGACGCGCACGTTTCAGGTGCGTGTGCCGCAAGGCGTGCAGGTTCGATTCCTGTCCTGGGCACCGAAAAGGTTGACAGTCAATGATTGTCAACCTTTTTTTATTTGCATATAGAAACAAAAGGGGAGCAGGGCGATACGCCCGGCAGCAGAGACCGGCACGAAACAGCGGAATACTACCCAACGGCACAGAGATGAGGAACGGCGGGAAAAGATCGGCTGAGAAGATAGCGAAGCGAAAACAGAAGAGAGGGCACTCACCGGCTCGTACTGCCACGCCAAACCGATCCCAACAGACGAAACATCACATAATAAAGAAGAGCTGACCAAACTTGCATTGTCAGCTCTTCTTGTTTCCAATCCATTACCCACTCCACAAGCGGAAGACCCGTTACTAAAGCACTCATCCCGGCACCCTTTCCCGCAGTGCACATAATCCGAAACCTCTGAGTTCCGGGGACACGCACCCGCCAACAGCAACTTCGTTTCAGACAGGCGATCACCACGCGAAACCCACTACGCCCCCTTCCTCTTTCTCGTACGCCCGTTTCACCATACCATCACGCCGGCCATTCCCTTCATTTACGGCACACATCTCAACGTCCGGACCGGCGCAAAATCCCCCTCTAACTGTTCCGGTACTGCTGCGGACTCATGCCCACGTAGCGTTTGAAATACTTTCCGAAAAACGAAACGTTCGGGAAATTCAACGAGATGGAGATCTCCTTGATTGGCATGTTGGTCGATTTGAGCAGTGCCTTGGCATCCATGATAACCACCTCGGCAATCAGGTCGGCCACCGTTTTTCCAGTCTGCTGTTTGACCGTCGTGCAGAGGTGCTGCGCAGAGAGGCGCATCTGTTCGGCGTAGAACGACACGCGCCGCTCCTGGGCATAGTGCTTCATCACCAGCCGCAACAGCTCCTTGCAAATCTCCTCGCCACGGCTCAGCCGGTGGTTTCCGTCCTCGTTTTCGACCCGCTGATACATTCCCGAGATGCCGCACAACATCGACTCCAGCACACAACGCTGCATGTTGGGCTGGGTCAGCATATCTTGCGAGAACATCCGATAGAGAAGCGAGAAGTAGTCCCGATAGATTTCCGCCATCTCCTCCTTGAGCGGGACGACCGGATTTTCGATCATCACCGGAAAGAGGTCCATGGTCGACTTGAAGAGGTTGACCTCGCCCATGAACTTGGACGAAAAGCCCACGAACGAAAGGCGGAAATTGGACTCCGATCCGCGGAACTGAATGACGCTACCCGGCGCCACAATAATAAAGTCGTTTTTCTTAATGCTGCACTCTTTCAGGTTGATCGTCGCGGTCAGCTCCCCCTCGACACACAGCACAAAGATGCCCGCCTTGATTTTACAGGGCACCTGATACCACCCCAGCACCTCACGGGTAATGTCCACCCACGCAAAAAAATCCACCGGCAAGTCAATATCCGGCAGTTGATCCGACGCACGGTCCGTCTCAAGCAAACGATTCTTCATGTTCTCCGTTTAACAATGGATTATAAGAATAACGGAAATTTCCCAAGATTCGTCTACAATCTGAATAAATGACCTCTTTTTACAACAATTAGACCGACAACCCTCCGTTTTTCCCAATAATTTCCGGTTCCACGGCCATACCATCCAACCACGCCACTCCCGACAATCCACCCCCGCATCACCAGAAACAACCACCCCAAGACATTTCTACGAAAGCACCCGACAGACACACTTCACGCCCCAAAATACCGCAACGAAAAGACGCAACCGGACGCACAGACCGTTTTTCGTCCCCCAAAAAACCGTTTTTTCTAAACCTTGACTTCGAAAAGCTCGTCCCAGGAAGTCGTATAGTTGGGGGAGACATGATTCCGGTTTGAACGCAGCGGATCGAACCCCTGAGCAGCCGTAACCAGCGTATGCCGTCCGAAACGTTCATTCACCTGGTCGAGCATCTCCATGAGTCGAGCCTGCCGTCCCCGGTCCATCGGATCGAAAAGCGAAGTCTGCACGGCGCCCCGCGGCACGATCTCACCCAGCACCACCCCGGCCTTCTTGTAACCAAACCCCGACGTAAAGATACTCTTCAACGCCCGGTCGGCAGCCGCTGTCAGTTCGAGCGTGCTGTCCGTCGGCGTCGGGAAAGCGACGATCCGGTTGACATACTGCTGCGGCTCGTCGGGACGGTGACGGTTCGTGGCGATAAAGACCTGCAACTGGCCGCAGACACTCCCCTGCCGACGCAACTTTTCGGCACTGAGCGCCGTGAAAAGGGCAATCGACTGACGCAGTTCGTTCAGCTCGGTCAGCTCCGTGGCGAAGCTGCGCGAAGTGCATATCTGCTGTTTGGCCGGCGGCGCCTGCTCGAAGCCGATACAGGGTTCGCCCTGCAACTCTTTCCAGGTACGCAGCCCGGTGATCCCCATCCGACCGCGGACCCATCCCTCGGCCATCCGGACAAACTGACCGGCCGTAACGATCCCGGCCTGTTGCAGCATCCGGGTGTGCCGCCGCCCGATCCCCCAGACATCCTGAATCGGGAAGCTGCGCAGCACCTTGTCCACATCCTGGGGGCGGTACATCAGGCAGCTGTTTTGGAGTTTCGAGTAGCGTTTGCAGAGTTTGCTGGCCACCTTGGCCAGCGTTTTGGAGGGCGACATGCCCAGACTGATCGGAATGCCGGTATGACGCCGTACCGTGGCGGCGATGCGGCGGCCGGTGACAGGAAGTTCCTCCAGTGCAAAGCCCGAAAGATCGAGAAAGGCCTCGTCAATGGAATAGACCTCGGTGCCGGGCACCAGGTTCCGCAGAGTGGTCATCACCCGGTGCGACATGTCGCTATAAAGGGTGTAGTTCGACGAAAGGACCTGCACATCGTACTGCCGGATCAGCGGCGCCGCCTGGAAGAGCGGCTGTCCCATCCGGATACCGATTGCCTTGGCCTCGTTCGAGCGCGAGATGATACACCCGTCGTTGTTACTCAGCACCACGACCGGCACCCCCTCGAGGCGAGGGGCGAAAACCCGCTCGCAGCTCACAAAGAAGTTATTGCAATCCGCAAGTCCGTACATATTGTTTTCAACAAAAATCACTGCAATTTCCTGCCCATCTCCGCCCCCTCAAGCCCCCCCCTACCCCAAAAGCAGATCAGGGAGAAGGTCAGATTTTTTCATTAACGCGCCACACCTCACTCCGGATTCGGAAGCGCACCTCCCGCGAGACCCGGATAGAGCGATAATCGGGGAAAAGGCAGAGTGGAGAGATCAGAATTTCTTAATCACGTATCGCACCACACCCCGGATTCGGAAGCGCACCTCCCGCGAGACCCAAACGGGGCTATATTCAAAAACAGACAGACCGGGGAGGTCAAAATTTCTTAATCACGTATCGCACCACACCCCAGATTCGGAAGTCATCCTCCTGCGAGACCCGGATGGGGCGATAGTCGGGATTGGCCGGGACGAGCCACAGGCATCCTTCACCCCGATCGACCCGCACCCGCTTGAGCGTAAAGTCACCGTCGATGCAGCAGACGGCCAACACGCCGTCGCGCACCTCGGCCGCACGGTCGATCACCAGCAGGTCGCCGTCGCCGATCCCCTCGTCGATCATGCTGACCCCGCTGACCCGCGCAAAGAAAGTCGACGCGGGGTTTCGTACCAGCTCCTTGTTCAGGTCCAGCGACATTTCGGCATAATCCTCGGCCGGCGAAGGAAAACCAGCCGATACGCCGCTTCCGGCCAGGGGCAACTGCACAGCCTCGCCCGAAAGGTCCGGCGTCATGAACTCCAACGATTCCCGATGTTTGTATTCCATAGTATCCGATTCTTCGGACAAAGATAACGGACAACCGCCCTGAAAAGTACGCCCCGTCCGCAAGTTCTTCCCGAGAACATCCGGCGACAACCCGCCGTCGTCTCCGTACACCACCGTTCCGCGGGCCCTACTCCCCACCGAGACCGCCCCACACATTGTCCCCTCCGACTCCATCTCCCGACCTCACCCACAACCGCCCTTCCCAAAAAACAATCGGGCGGGAAGCCCTCCGGCACCCGCCCGAAAACCATACAGGTTCAGCCCCCGGTTTGTCCGTAGCCCAACCGCTATGAAACCGTTCTACTTAAAGACAGACATCGGCACCTCGCCCGTCCAGGCGGCCGGTTTTTCGACCCGGAACAGGTAGAGAATCGTAGCTGCCGTGTTGACCGTATTGTTCGGTTCCTCGATCTTCATGCCGGAGCGCACGCCGGGACCGACGATCCCCCACGGCACAATCATCTCATCCGAAGTCGTCCCGCCATGGCCGTAGTTGATGCCGCCATGGTCGCTCAGGAACAGGATATGCGTATCTTCATACAGCCCTTCGGCCTTCATCTTATCCAGCAGCAGTCCGATCTGCTGGTCAGCCTCCTCGATCGAACGGATATACTCGGACGACATCCACTTGTGGTTGTGTCCGGCGTGGTCGGTGTGCACCGAGTAGAGGAACACCACGGTCGGCTCGTCGCGATGGTCTGCCATGAAGCGGAGCGCCTTCTCGTAATTGGGAACATAACCGTCCTCCTCCAGGAAACTTACCTCATCCAGGTACTCTTTGTTATAGGGGTAGAAGAGATTGATCCAGTTGTAATAGAAAGCCGTCCGGACCCCTTCGACCTGCTCCTTCAACACCTGAAAGACCGACGGATAGTAGCCCTTTGCGTCACGCGCTACGGCCGGGTATTTCGTTTTGGCCAGTTCCCAGCCGTTGTCGAACACCCCGTGCTGTTCCGGGCCGCTGCCGGTCAGATGGCTGGTCCAGTTGGGGAGGGTCACCGACGGCATCACCACCCGCGTATCGAGCGACAGCGCCCCCTGAGCCAGGAGCGCATCGAGATTGGGCGTCTTTGCCGTCTGAAATCCCGGCACGGAGATGCCGTCCAGAGCGATCATCAGCACCCGTTTGGCCTTCGGGCGAGCCTCCAGAGCACTCACCCCGGCAAAACATACCGATAATAATAGGAGGAGAAGTTTTTTCATGATTCAATCCGGTTTAGGTTAGCAAATAGGTCCAGGCCGACAACCAACATCGGCATTACCCCGAGGATACAGTATCCCGGCCCGGAACAGGATGCTAAGATAGCATTTCCACACCCCGGATAGAATGGATTTTTTATGGAATCACATGGACAATCCAGCGGTTTAAATCCGACACGCCCTGTTAAAATCAATCGAATAGTCCATGTAAATTGAAAATTTATCCATTCCCTTCCCAGAATCTTCTTCCCAAATTTGCGAATACCTCAAAATACACAAAAACCAATGTTCCGGATCCCACTCTCCAAAACCCTCCTGGCTCTATGCGCCGCCGGCCTGCTCGCCTCGTGCGGCACACCCCAGAAACCCGTCACCTTCGCCATCGCCTCCGACTTCCACGCTCAGGACATCCCCGATGGCGGCGACCGCCTCAACGCCTTCATCGACACGGCCATCAGCCGTCAGGTGGACTTCATCATCGAGCTGGGCGACTTCTGCCGTCTGGACAGCATCAGCAAACCCTACCGCGACAGCTGGCAGCGCTTCCCGGGCGACAAGTACCACGTCATCGGCAACCACGACATGGACGTCTACGGCCCCGACGAATACACCGCCGGCATGGGCATGCCGGGTCGCTACTACTCGTTCGACCGCGGCGACTACCATTTCATCGTGCTGGACGGCAACAACATCTTCGACGGCGAGAAATACACCCACTACGACCACGCCAACTACTACGCCAACCCCAAATTCCGCGCTTTCATCGACCCGGAACAGATGGAGTGGCTGCGTCAGGACCTGGCCGCCACGACCAAACGCTGCGTACTGTTCTCGCACCAGAGCCTCGACCAGGTGGTCGGCAACCGCGAAGAGGTGCGCAAGATTCTCGAAGAGGAGAACGAGCGTGCCGGTTTCACCAAAGTGGTCGCCGCCTTCAGCGGGCACAACCACAGCAACTACCAGAAAACGATCAACGGCATCACCTATATTCAGATCAACAGCGCCTCATACGTATGGGTCGATCAGGACTCCGGAACCGAACGCCGCTACCCCGAAGAGATCAACAAGAAATACTCCCTGCTGAAATACTCCATCACCTACGACCGTCCACTGTTCGGCATCGTGACCCTCACCGACGACGGCCTCACGATGGAGGGTGTCGACGGGCAGTTCCTGCCGCCCATGCCGCAGGAGGTAGGTCTTGGCGACAGCCTCGGCCCCTTCCCGCTCGTTCCCTGGATCCGCGACGTACAGATCGAATATTAGCCCTCCGACCGGCTCCGGCCGGTTATCGTCACCACGACACGGAACACAGACGGGGAATCCGCGTCGTTCCCGGTGCCGTCTTTCAGAGAGGCGGCACCATTTACCCCGCATCTTATTATACCCCCGGCGGAGCTCCGCACCCCCTTTATCCCTTATTTACTTAGTCCCGGCAGCAGGCCGACCAACAGCCCCGTTGCCAAACACACCCAACCACCCAAACCAACAACCCACCCTAAACGACCATGAAACGCCATCACCTCCACTGGGCACTGCTCAGCACCCTGCTGCTGACCCTGCACGCCTGCAAGGGGCCCACCTCGATCGACCTGTCCGGTTCGTGGCGCTTTGCCCTCGACCCGCAGGACGTCGGCACCGACCAGCAATGGCAGAGCCAAACCCTGAAAGACACCCTTCGCCTTCCCGGTTCGCTCCAGGAACAGGGCAAAGGCGACGACATCGGTCCCGACACCAAATGGACCGGAAACATCGTGGACCACTCCTGGTACACCGCCCCCGAATACGAGAAATATCGCCAACCCGGCAACATCAAAGTCCCCTTCTGGCTCAATCCCGACAAGCACTACGTCGGCGCAGCCTGGTACCAGCGCACGATCGACATCCCCTCCGACTGGGTCGGTCGTCCGGTCATTCTGGAACTGGAGCGTACCCACTGGGGCACCACCCTTTACATTGACGACGAACGGATCGGTCAGGAAGAGTCACTGCAGACCCCGCACCGCTACGTGCTGAACGGACTCTCGGCCGGCGAGCACACCCTGACCCTGCGGGTCGACAACCGGCTGCTGGTCGACGTCGGCGTCAACGCCCACAGCGTCTCGGACCACACCCAAAGCAACTGGAACGGCATCATCGGCCGCATCAGTCTGAACGTCAAACCCTCGCTCTACATCGAGTCGATGCGCATCGACCCCGACATCCGCACCAAACAGGCCCAGGTAACGGTCCATTTCGGCGGTGACATCGGCGCCGCTCCCGCCACGCTGGTACTCCAGGCCGAGACGCAGACCGGCAAACGCGTCGGCCACGCCATTGAGGTTCCCGTCGCCACCGGCAGCCAGCAGGTCGAAGCCACGGTCGACCTGGGAGCCGACGCACAGCTTTGGTCCGAATACACCCCCGTCGTGTACCGCATGACAGCGAAACTCAAGGCCGCCGACGGCACCGACGAATCCCAATCCCTCTTCGGTCTGCGCGAATTCAAAGCCAACGGCACCCGTTTCGAAATCAACGGCCACCCCGTCTTCCTGCGCGGCACACTCGAATGCTGCATCTTCCCGCTGACCGGCTACCCGGCCATGGAACCTCAGTACTGGACCAAGATCTTCAGCAAATGCCAGGAGTACGGTCTGAACCACGTCCGTTTCCACTCGTGGTGTCCGCCCGAAGCCGCCTTCCGTGCCGCCGACAGCATGGGGATGTACCTGCAGGTCGAATGCGGCGGGTGGGCTGAAGTGGGCAGCGGCAAACCGCAGGACGAATGGTTTATCCGCGAAAGCCAGCGCATCATGCGCGAGTACGGCAACCACCCCTCGTTCTGCATGATGGCCTACGGCAACGAACCCTCCGGCGCCAAACAGGCCGAATGGTTCACCTCCCTGATCACCGAATGGAAGGCCCAGGATACGCGCCGCGTCTATAACAGCGCCGCCGGATGGCCCTTCGTCGAAGTCACCGACTACTGGAACCCGATGGATCCCCGCATCCAGGTCTGGGGCGCAGGCCTTAGCAGCATCATCAACAGCGAAGCGTCGCGTACGGACTACGATTTCGCCTCGATCATCCGCAAAGACCGCCCCACCGTCAGCCACGAAATCGGCCAGTGGTGCGTCTACCCCAACTTCGCCGAGATCGACAAGTACACCGGCGTACTGAAGGCCAAAAATCTGGAAATCTTCCGCGAGACCCTCGCCGAACACGGCATGGCCGACCTCGGTGAAGCATTCCTCTACGCCTCGGGACGCCTGCAGACCCTCTGCTACAAAGCCGACATCGAAGCGGCCCTGCGCACCCCCGGATTCGCCGGATTCCAGCTGCTCGACCTGCACGACTTCCCCGGCCAGGGCACCGCACTGGTGGGCGTGCTCGACCCCTTCTGGGAAGAGAAAGGGTACGTCACGGGCCAGGAGTACAGCATGTTCTGCAACCGCACCGTACCGCTGGTACGCTTCCCGAAGATGGTTTGGCTGAACAACGAGACCCTCGAAGCCCCGATCGAATTCGCCCACTTCGGCGAACAGCCGCTGACCGCCACCCCGATCCGCTGGACGGTGGCCACCGCCGACGGTCGTGAACTCGCCTCGGGCGAGCTCAACCGCGACCTGCCCATCGACAACTGCATCCCGGCCGGTTCGGTTCGCTGCGACCTCTCGAGCCTCGACCGCCCCACCCAACTCGTGGTAACGGTCAGCGCCGAAGCCGCCAACGCCCGCAACCAATGGAACGTATGGGTCTACCCGGCCCAGAAACCCGCCGTCGAAAAACAGCCCTACATCACCACCCGCCTCGACCAGGCCGCCCTGGCCCGCCTCGAAGCCGGCGAATCGGTTCTGCTGCTCCCCTACGGCACCCTCACCCCGGAACAGGGCGGCAATATCGCCGTCGGCTTCTCCAGCATCTTCTGGAACACCGCATGGACCAACAAACAGCCGCCTCATACGCTCGGCATCTACTGCGACCCGGCCCATCCGGCTCTGGCCTCCTTCCCCAACCAGGGGGTGAGCGACTACCAGTGGTGGGACCTGATGAGCCGCTGCCAGGCCATGAACCTGACGAGCTACCCCGACGATTTCCGCCCCATCGTACACATCATCGACGACTGGTTCACCAACCGCAAGCTCGGCCTGCTCTATGAAGCCCGCGTCGGAAACGGTAAACTGCTCGTCTGCAGCGCCGACCTGCAAAACGACCTCGACCAGCGTCCCGCCGCGGCCCAGTTCCGCCAGAGTCTGCTGGAATACATGGCCTCGGACAGCTTCGCCCCGACCCAGACCCTCCCGGTCGAAACCATCACCGGCAAATAGCCTCCACCTGCCGACCACTCCACCAATTTCGGCCGGCCGATAAATGCAGTCAGGCGGTTTGCTCCACCATAGAGCGAACCGTCTGACTGTTTTCGGGTCCTGCATATTCCCGCAGAAATAAGTAACTTTACGCATCGATAAACCACCCCGACCATGATCGAAATACGCCCCGCAACCACCGACGATATCCCCGCCATTCAATCCGTAGCCGAAGTGGCCTTCCGTTCCACCTACGCCGAGATACTGACCCCCGACCAACTCGACTACATGATGGATTGGATGTACTCGACCACCTCGCTGCACAGCCAGATGGAAAACGAAGGGCACCGCTATTACGTCGCCTGGGACGGAGCAACACCCGTCGGTTACGTTTCGATCCAGCAGGAGGGCGACAATCTGTTCCACCTGCAAAAGATCTACGTGTTGCCCGAGCGTCAGGGCGAGCGTCTCGGCCGGCGGCTGTTCGAGCAGGCATGCACAGCCGTCAAGGCTCTACACCCGGCCCCCTGCACCCTGGAACTGAACGTCAACCGCCACAACCGTGCCCTGGGCTTTTACGAACGGATGGGGATGCAGATTGCCCGTCAGGGCGACTTTCCGATTGGCAACGGCTACTACATGAACGACTACATCATGAGCTTCAGCCTCTGACCCGGCTGCCGACGACGCCTTCACATTGACTTTCGCTTCCTCAGCCGCCGCAACCCCCACTGCGGAAGACACGGGTTTACCTAAACACAGACCTGCCCGAGCGCTATTTTCCTGACCTATCGTCCCCCACGCATGCCCATCGGGGTTCCTTACCCACCCTCAAGTTGCATTCGTCGGAAACCTTCCTCCCCCCCTGCCTCCGTCCAACATTCCACATACCGAGGCCCCGCGTCCCCTTATCTTTCCCCACACACCACATACGTACATAAAAAAAAGTCTCCACGGAGTACGCGGAGACTGTAGGTCTATGACCTTCGGCATATAGCCTTATTGTGGTAAGATGTAGAAGTCTTACACCGCAAATATAAAAATTATCTTGTCATAACCCAACTTTTATCCTAAATTTACACAAAACAACACATTAAACATGACAAAAGTATTAGGATTGGACCTCGGGACCAACTCTATCGGCTGGGCCGTGGTCGAAGAGAGTGAAAACGGTTATCGCCTGCTCGATCAAGGCGTCGATATATTTCAGGAGGGTGTCGCCCGCGACAAAAACAACGAAAAGCCTGCCGTACAGGACCGCACCACAGCACGCGCCTCACGTCGCCACTACTTCCGCCGTCGGCTGCGCAAGATCGCCCTGCTGAAAGTCCTCATCGCGCACGATCTCTGCCCGCCCCTCAGCGACGAACAGCTGCAAACGTGGCGCACCCGGCAGATCTACCCGCAGACCGAGGCTTTCCTGCAGTGGCAGCGCACCGACGACAACCGGGACAAGAACCCCTACCACGATCGTTACCGCGCCCTGACCGAACGCCTTGACCTCAACCTGCAGTCAGACCGGTACGCCCTGGGACGCGCCCTCTACCACCTGGCCCAGCGGCGCGGTTTCCTCAGCAACCGCAAAGAGGCCGGAAACGAAAAAGAGGACGGCCAGGTCAAAAGCAGCATCAAGGAACTGACCGTCCAGATGCACGATGCCGGCTGTCGCTATCTGGGGGAATACTTCTACAAGCTGTACCAGCGAAAAGAGAAGATCCGCAATCACTATACGGCCCGCAACGAGCATTACCTGGCCGAATTCCAGGCCATCTGCGACAGGCAGCAGCTGCCCGAAACGTGGGTCGCCGCCCTGAAAAAGGCCATTTTCTTCCAACGCCCCCTGAAATCGCAGAAAGGACAGGTCGGCCACTGCACCTTCGAACGCCGGAAAAGCCGCTGTCCGCTGTCCCATCCGCGGTACGAAGAGTTTCGGATGCTCGCCTTCATCAACAACATCCGCGTCACCACCCCGCAGGACGACCAGCCCCGGCCGTTGAACGACGCGGAAGTGTCAGCCATCCGCCCGCTCTTCCTGCGTAAGTCCAAGCCCCACTTCGACTTCGAGGAGATCGCCCGAAAAATCGCCGGCAAAGGAATGTATGCCTGCAAGGACGACCGAAACGAAGCCCCCTACGGATTCAACTTCTCCCGCACGACCACCGTCAGCGGCTGTCCCGTTACTGCCGCGCTGGCGTCTCTGTTCGGCGACGAATGGCTCACCACCATCGCCAGCCTCTACACCCTCGCCGACGCGAAAAACGAGGAACAGATCCTGAACGACATCTGGCACGCACTCTTTTTCTTCGACGACGAAGAGCGGCTGCAGGCCTGGGCCGCCGAAAAGCTCCAGCTATCCGCCGCGGAGGCCGCCACCTTCGCCGCCATCCGTCTGCCGCAGGGATACGCCTCGCTGAGCCTCAACGCCATCAGCAAGATGCTGCCCTACCTGCGCCGCGGCTACCGATACGACGAAGCGGTCTTTCTGGCCAACCTCAAGGCGGTACTTCCGGCCACGCTCTACGCCGACCCGCAGAAACTTCAGACGATCGAAGCAGAGATCGCCTCCATCATCGATGACTACCGTTCCGACCCGATGAACCGGCATCTGACCAAGGAGCAGTGCGTCAAAGACTACCTGCAGAATACATGGGACATCGACGCGACCCGTCTGGAGCGACTCTACCACCCCTCGATGATCGAGACCTATCCGGCCGCCCAGCCCGATGCCACGGGTCAGTTCCGGCTCGGCTCGCCGCGTACGGCCTCCGTGCGCAATCCGATGGCGATGCGCGCCCTGTTCCGCCTGCGCGCCCTCATCAACGCCCTGCTCAGGGAGAGAACCATCGACCGTACGACGAAAATCCGGATCGAGTTTTCGCGCAACCTCAACGATGCCAACAAACGCAAAGCCATCGAACAGTATCAGCGAGAACGCGAGAGGGAACACCAGAAGTTCGCCGACGAGATTCGCCGCCTCTACGCCGAAGCGACCGGGCGAACCATCGAGCCCAGCGACGACGACGTGCTGAAATACCGGCTGTGGGAAGAGCAAAAACACACCTGCCCCTATACCGGCAAGCGGATCGGTATCACGGACTTCATCGGCGGTGCCACCTCGTTTGACATCGAGCACACCATTCCGCGTTCGCGCGAGGGCGACGATTCGCAGATGAACAAGACCCTATGCGAAAACCGCTTCAACCGCGACGTCAAGCAGGCCAAACTCCCCGCCGAACTGGCCAACCATGCCGAAATCATAGCCCGCATCGAGGATTTCGGCTGGCAGGAGCGAATCACAACCCTGCAAAATCAGATCGAAGGCCAGATCCGCAAGAGCAAAAACGCCGCCACCAAAGCCGAACGAGACAACGCGATCCAACGCCGCCACTACCTGAAACTGCAACTCGACTACTGGCGCGGCAAATGCGACCGTTTCACCATGACCGAAGTACCGGAGGGTTTCAGCAACCGCCAGGGGGTCGACATCGGAATTATCGGCCGTTACGCCCGCCAATATCTGCACACCGTTTTCGAACACATCTACACGGTCAAAGGGGCCACCACCTCCGATTTCCGCCAGATGTGGGGCATTCAGGAAGAGTACACGAAGAAAGAGCGCTCCAACCACGTCCACCACTGCATCGATGCCATTACCATCGCCTGCATCGGTCCCCGCACCTACGCCCAATGGGCCCGGTACGCCGCCCAGGAGGAGTACTATCGAAGGAATCGTGCCACCCGTCCCATCGTCGAGAAACCGTGGCCGACCTTTACGGAGGATGTCAAAGCGATTGCCGACACCCTGCTGATTTCGCACCACACGCCGGACAACATGGCCAAACAGAGCCGCAAGCTGCTCCGCCTGCGCGGCAAAGCGAAGCTGAACGCCCGGGGCGAGAAGGTTTACGTTCAGGGCGACACGGCCCGCGGAGTTCTCCACCAGGAGACGTTCTACGGAGCTATTTCTCGCGATGAACAGATCCAATACGTGGTACGCAAGTCGCTCAACCAGCTCATTCCCGGCGAAGTTGAGAAGATTGTCGATGAAACGGTAAAAGAGCGGGTCAAGGAGGCCATAAAGTTGCACGGTTTCAAAGCCGCAATGGACCCGACCCAGCACACCATTTGGATGAACCGCGACAAAGGGATTGCGATACGCAAAGTGCGCATCATTGCCAAACTGACCGAACCGCTTCCCTGGGATAAAAAACAACGCGACCTTTCCAAACATGACTACAAACAGCACTACCACGTAGCCA
This sequence comes from Millionella massiliensis, assembly GCF_900104655.1. Lineage (GTDB taxonomy): Bacteria > Bacteroidota > Bacteroidia > Bacteroidales > Rikenellaceae > Rikenella > Rikenella massiliensis. The sequence goes on from NZ_FNWD01000002.1 coordinate 1,171,174, forward strand.
ACAAGAGCAACTACGGGATGGCTGTTTACGAGGGAACGGATGCCAAGGGGCAAACTATCCGCACATACGAAATCATCAGCAACTGGCAAGCCGCGCAATATTTCAAACGGAGCTCCGACAAAGCCGCCCGACCGGATATGGTTCCGCTGACGGATACCCACGGCTATCCGCTGCGATGGTTGCTGAAAACGGGGACCATGGTACTGTTTTACGAACAATCACCGGCTGAGCTGTATGAGTGCTCACCGCGCGAACTGGCTAAACGACTCTACAAGGTCAAAAAAATGAGCAAAGATGGCCGCGTTACATTTATGCATCACCAAGAAGCTCGCAATGACGACACCTTGAAAAACGATTACTTTAAATTTCACGGACACACCGCTCCAAACGCCCTTACGGATGGATATTCTTCGGTAGATTTTCAATACCCACACCCAAAGTTGTTATTAAGCAGACAAAAATTCAACATGTACGTCGAAGGTTACGATTTCGAGCTGTCGGTCACCGGAAAAATCACCTTCAAACACTAAGCCCGCCATGCTGAAACGCGCCCTGTACTTCTCGACACCGTACGACCTGAGCCTGCGCAACGGACAACTGATTATCCGAACGCGCGAGGCTCCCGACATGCACAAAAGCATCCCGATCGAAGACATCGGTGTGATCGTACTGGAACACCAGCAGACCAGCGTAACGCTACCGCTGCTCAATGCCCTCGCGGCCAACAACGTGTCGGTCATCCTTTGCGGCGAGAACCGCATGCCCCATGCCATGCTCCAGTGTCTGGACTCCAACAGCACCCAGGGCGAAAGTTTCCGCACCCAGATCGAAGCCAGCGAACCCCTCAAAAAGAACCTTTGGAAACAGATTGTCGAGGCCAAGATCCGGAACCAGTCGGCCCTGTTGCAGAAGACAGGACGGGACGGCAACAAACTCAAACCGTACTATATGAATGTCAAGAGCGGGGACTCGGACAACCGGGAAGGTACGGCCGCCCGAATCTACTGGTCCGAACTGTTCGGCCCGGATTTTATCCGCACCCGCGAAGGCCATCCGCCCAACAACCTGCTGAACTACGGTTACTCCATTCTTCGTGCCGCCGTCGCCCGCGCGCTGATGGGGTCGGGACTGCTTCCTGCTTTCGGCATTTTCCACCGCAACCGTTACAATGCGTTTCCGCTGGCCGACGACCTCATGGAACCTTATCGCCCGTACGTGGATGAACTGGTCTACGGTCTGTACCGTGAGGGCGCCACGGAACTGACCCGCGATGTCAAAAGCGCCCTGCTGCGCCTGCTGTTTGTCGACACGCGCTTCGATCGTATACAGCGTCCGCTGGATGTTGGCCTGACCTTTACCTCCTCGTCGCTGGCGAAATGCTTCGCCGGCACTCGCAAAAAGATCGTCTTTCCCCAAATGGAATAAACGATGTCCGAACTTCGCCTGAACGCCTACCGAGTAATGTGGCTATTCGTATTTTTCGATCTTCCGACGAACACCAAGCGTGACCGGCGCCATGCGATGCAGTTCCGCAAGGCGCTGGAAAAGGATGGCTTTACGATGATGCAGTATTCGGTTTATGTTCGCCACTGCGCCTCGCGGGAGAATCTGGAAGTTCACATCCGCCGCGTACGTCGTTCGATGCCTCCGGCAGGGCGTACCAGTATTTTGAGTGTGACGGACAAGCAGTACGGTGAGATTTTGAATTTCTGGGGAAAAATCGAGTGCGAACGGCCTGAGATGCCTCAACAGTTGGAGCTATTTTAGTATTTTTGTGAAGGGTTCTTTGACATGCCAAAAACGCATCAAATCGACTTCGTCGGAGTGGTTAAATTGCATTTTTCATTACGTGTAATCCCGATAACAATCAGTTTATTAGATCAATACCTGCCCGACGTTGTGGTTTGATGTAGAATCCTAATATGATACAACAAGATTGCAGTATGGGCACTGCGGAAAGTGGTTGTGGTTTGATGTAGAATCCTAATATGATACAACGCTCTGCCGTGACCATCGATACGGATTATAGTTGTGGTTTGATGTAGAATCCTAATATGATACAACGGTCCTGTCGTTCGAGCTGCTATCAAGACTGTTGTGGTTTGATGTAGAATCCTAATATGATACAACAAAACGCTCTGTAAGACTCGACCACTCTCAGTTGTGGTTTGATGTAGAATCCTAATATGATACAACTGATAAGCACACCAATGTGCAAACCAATATGTTGTGGTTTGATGTAGAATCCTAATATGATACAACTGGTAAGCAAGGATAGGAAGAATGTTCACGTTGTGGTTTGATGTAGAATCCTAATATGATACAACTGAACGGGAGAATGTTAAATATGTTGCTCAGTTGTGGTTTGATGTAGAATCCTAATATGATACAACTAGTTGGTTTTTTGGGACCCCGTCCCCGTCGTTGTGGTTTGATGTAGAATCCTAATATGATACAACGACGAACTTCTCTCAGACAGCGCGGAGATCGTTGTGGTTTGATGTAGAATCCTAATATGATACAACAATTCTCGAATAGGGATTGTGAATTTTTTGTTGTGGTTTGATGTAGAATCCTAATATGATACAACCCAGCCACTCCAGCCAATGGGCCTCCAGCAGTTGTGGTTTGATGTAGAATCCTAATATGATACAACGTATCGTCCGGTTAACATTACAACCGAAGAGTTGTGGTTTGATGTAGAATCCTAATATGATACAACGCTACCGTCATGGCCGTCGATGAGCAGCGGTTGTGGTTTGATGTAGAATCCTAATATGATACAACAAATTTTATAATTTCATCATGATATATTGGGTTGTGGTTTGATGTAGAATCCTAATATGATACAACTGGTTGAAAAAATTCTGTTTGAGAAGTACCGTTGTGGTTTGATGTAGAATCCTAATATGATACAACAATGATTCATTCAAGTACTTTGTGTGCGGCGTTGTGGTTTGATGTAGAATCCTAATATGATACAACGAGAGAGTCAGTGTACCGGAGCCAGACTTGTTGTGGTTTGATGTAGAATCCTAATATGATACAACACAAAGGAAGCGACGGGAAAATGTACCACGGTTGTGGTTTGATGTAGAATCCTAATATGATACAACGATAGTACCGCGGAGAATAACCGATGTACGTTGTGGTTTGATGTAGAATCCTAATATGATACAACAACACTGGCCATAATCTGACCAACGCCGGAGTTGTGGTTTGATGTAGAATCCTAATATGATACAACGGATCGGTGTTAATCATGTCCGTCCAAAGCGTTGTGGTTTGATGTAGAATCCTAATATGATACAACATAGTAATAATAAACCGAAATGCAAGGTATGTTGTGGTTTGATGTAGAATCCTAATATGATACAACGGGAGAAACAAAAGAGTTACCTCGACCAGGGTTGTGGTTTGATGTAGAATCCTAATATGATACAACATCGTGATGGGGCGTCAGGATTACCAGTGGGTTGTGGTTTGATGTAGAATCCTAATATGATACAACGTCGGACAGGGAGTTTACTTCGACTGCGGAGTTGTGGTTTGATGTAGAATCCTAATATGATACAACAGGCTATGATTGCTCAATGGGCCAGCGATAGTTGTGGTTTGATGTAGAATCCTAATATGATACAACAAACGCAAAGTAAACACATTGACCGTCGGCGTTGTGGTTTGATGTAGAATCCAAATATGATACAACCTGCTTGTAAACGTTTTCTTGATGCAAGTAGTTGTGGTTTGATGTAGAAACCCCAATGGATACAACACCCTCTGCTGAATCGACATAACTTTCCTGCTATCAGACTCGGAACAAGGTCGGCGTAAAAGCAACATAGAAGAAATTCATGCTGCAAGTTGCCCGACGTACACGCCAAGAAACTTTAAGTAAGAAATAATCCGAAATGAAGATTCGCAGGGAAAATTGACGATATTGTGCAACCTCAGACACCTCAGCTCGGCAAAGGGTCCCGTGGGTCCATTGCATAAAAGACTTCGCAACAGTATCCCTTTCGGAGTTCTCCCCAAAAGCAAAACAAAAAAGGTTGACAACCTTTCGATTATCAACCTTCTCGTGTGCCCAGAACAAGACTCGAACTTGCACGCCGTAAACCGGCACTACCCCCTCAAAGTAGCGTGTCTACCAATTTCACCATCTGGGCAGTCGTATGTAAGAACTACCTTCGCTGCGGAAGGCGTAGATTCTTCGGATGAAAAAGACGTTCGGCAAATTTCAGAAGACTCGCTCCCTCCGTTTTGCCCAGCGACCCCTCGGCCGCCCGTCTTTTCAAACTAACCTAAAACCTAAACTACTCTCGAACGAATAGCGGCACAAAGGTAACGCTTTTTTCATTCCGTGCAAACAAATCCACAAAAAAATTTAAAAAAATTTCTCCAGCCTGCCCAAACGCACCAAACAGAAGAAAAATACATAAATTTGCAATTCACACATTTTTCGACAGAATACCAACACAGAACCAAACACCCAACGGTATGATCAATATCACCTTCCCCGACGGCAGCAGTCGTAAGTTCGCCGCGGGCACCACTCCGCTCCAGATCGCCGAATCGATCAGCCCCCGGCTGGCCGAAGAGACCTTCGCCGCCACCGTGAACGGAGAAAGCTGGGACGTGCAGAAACCCATCGACACCGACGCCGAAATCAAACTGCACAAATGGGACGAACCCGAAGCCAAACACGCCTTCTGGCACTCCTCGTCGCACCTGCTCGCCGCAGCCCTCGAACAACTCTACCCCGGCATCAAGTTCGGGATCGGGCCTGCCATCGACAACGGATTCTACTACGATGTCGACTCTCCCACCCCCATCACCGAAAGCGACCTGCCCAAAATCGAGCAGAAAATGCTCGAACTCGCCCGTCAGAAACAACACTTCGTCCGCCGCGAAGTCTCCAAAGCCGAAGCCCTGGAGACCTACACCAAGAAAGGCGACGAATACAAATGCGAACTGATCGGCGACCTGGCCGACGGCACCATCACCTTCTACACCAACGGCGCCTACACCGACCTCTGCCGCGGGCCGCACATCCCCAGCACCGCCCCCATCAAGGCCGTGAAACTGACCTCCGTGGCCGGCGCCTACTGGCGCGGTGACGAAAAACGCCAAATGCTCACCCGCATCTACGGCATCACCTTCCCCAAGAAGTCGATGCTCGACGAATACCTCGCCCTGGTCGAAGAGGCCAAGAAACGCGACCACCGCAAACTCGGCAAAGAGCTCGAACTCTTCACCTTCTCGCCGCGCGTGGGCCAGGGTCTGCCGCTGTGGCTGCCCAAAGGCGCCGCCCTGCGCGAACGACTCGAAAACTTCCTCAAAGGCGTACAGAAACAATACGGCTACGAACAGGTCATCACCCCCCACATCGGGATGAAAGACCTCTACGTCACCTCAGGCCACTACGCCAAATACGGCAAGGACTCCTTCCAGCCCATCCACACCCCGGACGAAAACGAAGAGTTCCTGCTCAAACCCATGAACTGCCCCCACCACTGCGAAATCTACCGCAGCAAACCCCGTTCGTACAAAGACCTGCCCGTGCGTCTGGCCGAATTCGGCACCGTCTACCGCTACGAAATGAGCGGCGAGCTCCACGGTCTGACCCGCGTGCGCGGCTTCACCCAGGACGACGCCCACCTTTTCTGCCGTCCCGACCAGCTCAAAGACGAGTTCAAGAAGGTGATCGACATCGTGCTGTACATCTTCAAGACCCTCGACTTCAAGGAGTTCACCGCCCAGGTATCGCTGCGTGACCCGAACAACAAAGAGAAATACATCGGCACCGACGAAAACTGGCACAAAGCCGAAACCGCCATCATCGAAGCCGCCGCCGAAAAAGGCCTTCAGACCACCGTGGAACTCGGCGAAGCCGCCTTCTACGGTCCGAAACTCGACTTCATGGTCAAAGACGCCCTGGGCCGCAAATGGCAGCTCGGAACCATCCAGGTGGACTACAACCTGCCCGAACGGTTCAACCTCACCTACAAAGGCTCGGACGACAAGGAACACCGCCCGATCATGATCCACCGCGCACCGTTCGGATCGATGGAACGCTTCGTGGCCGTACTGCTCGAACACACCGGCGGGAAATTCCCGTTGTGGCTGACTCCCGAGCAGGCCGTCGTGCTCCCGATCAGCGAAAAGTACAACGACTACGCGAAAAAAGTTGCTAAATTGCTGAATAATTGCGATATTCGCACCCGCGTTGACGAGCGCAACGAAAAAATCGGCCGCAAGATTCGTGACAACGAACTGGCCCGGACCCCGATATTGCTGATCGTCGGCGAAGCCGAACAGGCCAACGAAACCGTCACGGTCCGCATGCAAGGCGAAGGCAAAGACCGCGGCGCGATGACCCTGCCCGAATTTACCAAGATGGTAGCCGACAAAGTGGCCGAAGAGATCCGCCCGATCTCGGAAAACCTCTAAGACGGCACACAATTTGCAGCATACGCAACCCGTACATTAACCACACACACTTAAGGAGGACACAGCCATAGCACTACCACCCCGCCCCAAATCGCCGCGCACCCCGTTCCGGGGCCGCGTGCAGAAAGAGAACCCGCACCGCATCAACCGGGAGATCACAGCACCGCAAGTCAGGCTTGTGGGCGATAACATAGAACGGCCGGACATCTACCCGCTGCCCGAAGCACTCCGTATGGCCCAGGAACAGGAACTCGACCTGGTGGAAATCTCCCCCAAAGCCGAGCCTCCGGTATGCCGCATCATCGACTACCAGAAATTCCTCTACCAACAGAAGAAGAAAGCCAAAGAGATTAAAGCCAAATCCGTGAAAGTCGTCGTCAAGGAGATCCGTTTCGGACCCCAGACCGACGACCACGACTACAACTTCAAGCTCAAACACGCCGAAAACTTCCTCAAAGAGGGAGCCAAAGTGAAGGCATACGTCTTCTTCCGCGGTCGCCAGATCGTCTTCAAGGACCAGGGCGAGATACTCCTGCTGCGGTTCATCCAGGACCTCGAAGAGTGGGCCAAAGTAGAACAGATGCCCAAACTCGAAGGCAAACGCATGAGCATCCTGCTGGCTCCGAAGCCGAAGAAGTAGGCCCCGAGACACAACCTCGGCCTGCCCCTACCTGCCAGAACACACTATTAACCAACCTTAAATAATTTCGACCATGCCGAAAATGAAAACCGTCGCCGCCGCCAAAAAGCGTTTCACGCTGACCGGCACCGGCAAAGTGAAGAGGAAACACGCTTTCAAAAGCCACATCCTCACCAAAAAAACGACCAAACAGAAACGCAACCTGACCCACACCGGGACCATGAGCGCTATCGACACGCCCGCAGTAAAACTGATGCTTGTCAAATAACGCCCACACAGGCCGTTTCCCAACCGTCGTAACATCCGCGAGGCCGCTGCTCCCGAAGGCCTCCCAAAACAAAACCCGGGAACAACTACTTTAATTAACAAACCAAGATCGCGCCCGGCAGAACCCCCGTCGGTTCCGTCAAGCGTCCTCCCCCAGCGGAAGACCGCCGGCCGTTCGAAAAACGCATCATTATGCCAAGAAGTGTCAACGCGGTAGCCAGCCGTGCTCGCCGCAAAAAGGTCCTCAAGCTCGCCAAAGGTAACTTCGGTTCGCGCTCGAACGTATGGACCGTAGCCAAAAACACGGTAGAAAAAGGTCTGACCTACGCCTACCGCGACCGTAAAAACAAAAAACGCAATTTCCGCGGCCTCTGGATCCAGCGTATCAACGCTGCTGTCCGTGCCAACGGAATGACCTACTCCGAATTCATGGGTAAAGTCAACGCCAAAGGTATCGCCCTGAACCGCAAAGTTCTGGCCGACCTGGCAATGAACCACCCGGCAGCATTCGCCGAAATTATCAAAACGGTTAAATAGTGACCCAGAGGCCGCGGCAAAACCGCGGCCTCTGCTTTTATCAGGCGGGTCGGATGACATGGGAAATGTCACCCGACCCGCCTGTTTATACCCCTTCAGCACCCATTCCCCTTCCACTCCACCACATTCACCCCCCGCATTTCGCAGCCTAACATCAATCAGCAAGCGTGATACAGTGGCAGTGAGTGTCCATTTCTCCCCATTCTACTGCCTCAACCAACCATACTCAAATCGACAGCGTGACTTACTCAAGTTCTCACCCCCGTTCGATAAGATCCTCCCCTACTACGCTCCCATATATTCACCCTTCATCACACATTCTGCATTCACAGCAAACAACCTCCACAGAGTTTTCGCCCTACCACACTCAACAACACTGAATCTATTACCGTCCTCGAATAAAAAAACCGGTGCTGCACAAACTGCAACACCGGGCTATCATTTACAAATCATTTTCAGTTGTCCAGCCCCATTCGCACCCAGTCGCGTTGACGCAAAACTCACCGCACAAAAGCGACCCAAGCGACAGGCCGGGACAAAACGGGCCCTACTCGGCCGTCTTGGGAACCGCCATCAGCAAGGCTACCAGATCGCCTTCAGCGTTGAGCATCAGGAGCCGTTCGCCCTCGAATTTGAGGCGCTTCACCGTGCTGAGATCACGGGTAAAGCCATCTTCAATCTCCGTATCGGGGCAAAACTTACGCGTTGCACCTACGTTGCTGACATCGATATTGTGGTCCGCGTCTTCAAACAGGCTGTAGCCCGCGAAGAAATTATTACAAGGCGCCTTCCCGTAGATCGTTTTCTTCTCGGCATCGAAGGTCAACGTCACCGTCTTGTCCGACGGCACCGCTTCGCCGCGGAACTCAATCAGTTTCCAGTTGTCATTTTCGAGGTTTCCGATCTTCGGACTACCCTTGCGGCACGAGCAGCAGGAGCTCAGCGCCACGGCGGCAAAAGCTGCGGCTGCCACTGCAAACATCTTTCTCATAGTGTGGTTTTATTATTGTTTTTTTGGGTTTTCGTTGCGGGGACGAACATCAGCAGCACCGTACCCTTGTCGTCCATCAAACGGAGCTGTTCGTCACTCACAGCATAGCGGCGCGCCCGTTTGAGTTGTTCGATATAAAACTGCTCACGTTCGCTGTCGGGACACAAAGATAGCGTTATTCCCTCAATCGTAATTCCGATCTCAGCGACCGAATCGCGACGGCGCGTCATGTATGAACCGTGAAAGTTGTTGCACGAGGTCATGCCGTTGAGTTGTCCGTCGTGCTGGAATTCGATCGAGAGCGGCGAGGCGGCCTTTCCGGCCGAGGGGTTTCCGAACGACACAGTATCGACCACCACCCAGATGTCGCTGTCGAGCACCAGCGACGAATGCGGCACACCACGACACGCTCCCAACGACCCGGCCGCCAGAAGGAGTATTGCTAATCTGATGATATTTCTTTTAATTTGCATAGCGTCAAACTCCGTAATACGCCTTACCAAAATTGATACCAAACACGTCACAAGCATGAAAAAAATTATCGCCACGCCTGAAGCACCGGCCGCCGTCGGCCCGTACAGCCAGGCCATCGAGGCCAACGGAACCCTCTACATATCCGGCCAACTACCGATCGATCCGGCCACCAAGACCATGCCCGAAGGGATCAAAGCCCAGACGGCCCAGAGTCTGAAAAACATCGAAGCCATTCTTCGCGCCGCAGGCTACACCAAGAACGACGTGGTCAAATCGACCGTTCTGCTCGACCGCATCGCCGACTTCAGCGCCATGAACGAGGTGTACGCCGAATTTTACACCGAGAATCCGCCGGCACGCGTCGCCTTCGAAGTTGCCGCACTGCCCATGGGCGCACTGGTCGAAATCGAGACCATCGCCGTCAAGTAACACCCGCGGGGGGCGGCAGCGGCTCCGCCCGAGCGGGCGACAACCGCATCGGTTCGGCCGGAACGTGCTCCACGACGCACGCCCCCAGCCTCGAATGGCCGTGCCATAACGCCCGAGCTACAAACGCCCGCAGTACGAGTGAGTGGTCAGACCACAAACGGCCACCACGAAACCAAACAATTTCCACGTACTTTACCTCTAAAACGGTTCCGTTCCACGAAAACGGAACCGTTTTTGCATATCATGAGGGAGAACCAACAACCCATTCGACGATGAAACTTACGGAACTGACCTATACCGAGTGGATCGAACGGAGCGCCGCTCTGTCTTCGGTCTCTTCTTCAGCCTCTCCCTCCGCCTCTTCCACCCCGGTGCAGGAGCGACCGGTCGTAATCGACTTCTACGTACCGTGGTGCAACCCCTGCAAGGCATTTCGCCCGCTGCTCGAAGAGGCCGCCGAGAGGTATGCCGGACAGGTCGACTTCTATCAGGTCGACATCGACCGCGAGCGACGCATGGCCGTTCTGTTCCGTGTTCGGAATGTTCCCGCGCTGGCCTTTGTTTCCTCCGACGGATCGTACCGCATTGTGGCAGGTGCCATGCCGCCGGCCGAACTACACGAAGCCGTCGAAAAGTTGCTCCACGCCTCCGCCACGCCCACGAGCGAATAATTCTAAACCTCGCCCATACGGGGACGCCTGAGAAGGCTACCGTCGGTAGCCTCTGAGAGTGTTACAGGGCAAGGCAGCCGTCCACGGGAATAGTCGCAATTGGCGCACTTACCCACTCCGGGTTTCCCCTCAGTGTAGATTCCGCATCCTCACTTCGCAAATCCACATCCCGCGCCCTGCGTTAAAAATAAAGATGGAGCGCTCTTCCTCTCGGTTCGGGGAAGAGCGCTCCATGCTTTTCAGTCCATCGGTCCCGGGCGGAGCCGCCGGAAGGGACTATTTCAGATTGGGGTTAACCTGGCTCCACTCCGAGATGGCCGGAATGATACCCATGGCAATCACCTCGTCACGCAGTTTGCAGAGGTGACCGTAGCTCTGGTTCAGCGATTCGGTCTCTTCGGCGGTACCCTGCGGCACTTTGTAATGAACGCCGTCACCGTCGATGGTGGTTTCCATAGCCATCAGAATGTGGTCGTAGGCCCCTTCGGACACATAAACCCCGGCCGGCCAGCGGAAAGGTGCCCCTCCCATCGCGCCGCGGATCATCTCAACCGAAATGTAGGCCGGGCTCTGGAAAGACGAACGGCCGCGCAGGTCGATGATGCGTTTGCCGCCCTGGATCACATGCTGACGGATCGCAGCCCACTGCTCGTCGCTCAGGGCCGGCGTGCCGATCAGGTCAGTCAGCGGTTTGCCGTCGACCTTGGTGGTCGAAGCGAATACGGCCATCTGTTCGCCGTGACCGCCATAGGTACGGGCGTCGGTCACGCGGTCATGCTCGATGCCGAAGTGCTGGGCCAGTGCCGTGCGCAGACGGGTACTGTCGAGTGCGGCCAGGGTGCTCACCTGCGAGGGTTTCAGCCCCGAATAGAGCAGCGTGATGAGACCCGTGATGTCGGCCGGGTTGAAGACAACCACCACGTGTTTCACGTCCGGGCAGTAAGTGCGGATATCTTTCCCGAACTGAGCGGCGATTTCGGCATTGCCTTTGAGCAGGTCTTCGCGGGTCATGCCGGCCTTGCGGGCTGCCCCACCCGACGAAATGATGTATTTGGCACCCTTGAGGGCCTCTTCGATATTGCTCGTCCAGGTCAGGTTGACGCCTTCGAAACCGCAGTGGTACATCTCTTCGGCCATCCCTTCGAGCGCCGGAGCAAAGGGGTCGTATGCACAGATGTTGGGGGTCAGGCCCATCATAATGGCGGTCTGAACCATATTGGAGCCGATCATACCGGCAGCGCCCACGATGGTGAGCTTTTCGTCAGTCAGGAAGTTCATAGCGTTCGTTGTTTATGGTTTGTTTTTTTATGTTTATCTCTTGCTTTGCGGCGAGCCCTGCATCGCGTTTGCCCGCCCATTTACTTCGGCCCAGCGCTGCGCCGAGCACCACCCCCTACACAGGACACTGGTAATTCGGCCCATCCGCCGCCCGATATGTCACCCGGTCAGCCCCAGGCCATCCTTCAGTCCGCCGCCCGGTCAGCCGCTACAGCAGGCACGGAGCGAGGTATTTGGCCAGCAGCCATCCGCCCACCATCAGCCACACGAAGAGGATCGTGGCCAGCAGGAAGGGTTTGAAGCCTGCCTTTTTGAACTTTTCGATGCTCGTTTCGGCACCGAGCGCCGTCATGGCCATCGTCAGCAGGAACACGTCCAGCTGTTTGATGAAGGCGATCACACCGGCCGGGAGCAGCCCCAGCGAGTTGAACCCGATCACTGCCAGGAAACCGATGGCGAACCACGGGATCGAAATCTTGCCCCCCGCATCGGTAGCTCCCACAGTACCTCGTTTCTGCAATTTTCGTGCCCGAACGCGCGCAATGGTGAAACTGATAATCAGCAGCACAGGCACCAGCAGAATCACACGGATCATCTTGACGATGATGGCCGCATCGGAGACCTCCTGTCCCATGGCGTTACCAGCCCCGACCACGTGGGCCACCTCGTGGAGGGTCGAACCGGTGTAGAGCCCCATCTGGGCAGGATCCAGCCCGAGTACACCGCTCCGGTAAAGGGCCGGATAGATGAACATGGCCAGCGTGCCGAAGATCACGACGGTCGAAACGGCCACGGCCGTTTTATAGGGTTTGGTGCGGATCGTAGCTTCGGCACCGAGCACGGCTGCTGCGCCGCAAATGCCGCTGCCGACCGACGTCAGCAGAGCGATACCGCGGTCCATCCGGAGCAGGCGACCGATGAGCACGCCGCCGTAGATGGTCACCGTCACGACGATGGCGTCGATCACGATGGCAGGCAGCCCGACCCGAACGATGTCCTGAAACGTGAGGTTGAAGCCGTAGAGAATAATACCGACCCGCAGCAGCCGTTTAGAACAGAAGAGAATCCCGGGGACCCAGGTGGCGGGCAGCCGGTTCCGGAGGCTGTTGGCGTAGAGCATCCCGAGCACGATCCCGACGATCAGCGGGCTGAGCGAGAGACTGCGGATCACCTCAGTTTCGGCAATCCAGAAAGCGGCACACGAAAAGAGTGCGATCAGCAGCACTCCGTGGAGCATGTTGCCCCTGTTTTCACTTAATTTCATATTCAATCTGTACGGTTATGTTCTAACGTATCTCGTGCGGTTTGTACCTCCCGGTCCAAGGAGGGGGGCCGTCTGAAGATTCCATCCGGCTCCGTCTCCCCGGCGCAATCCGGAGTGCGTTCCGGCTTCTCGGGGAACTTCCGCCCCTGTGATCAAGGAGGTTGTCCATCAACGACCGTACAAAAGAACAAAATCCCGCCTAAAAAGACGGGATTGAAAAAATTATACGTTATAACAAAAAGTTATAACCGACAGATCCGATAAAAACATCTCCGGCGCCCTGCACCGGAATCGCGCCGCATCAGCCGCCCGAATTATAACAGATCGACCACCAGAGCGTCCAGTTCCTCGAGCGACATGCGCCGCCGAACAGCCCGGCCGATACCCTCCATCAGCACGTAGTCGATGTGCGCGGCTTCGCGTTTTTTGTCCGAGGCAACGGCAGCGAGCAGTTGTTCCGGTCGAACTCCGGTCTGCGGATCGACCTCGGTGGGAAGCCCCATGGCTCCGACCACGGCAATCACCCGATCCCGGTCGCCGGCACTCAGGAGCCCCAGTTTGTGCGACACCTTGGCCGCCACACAGAGACCGATCCCGACGGCTTCGCCGTGCAGGTACCGCCCCGTGCACTTCTCGACGGCATGGGCCAGCGTATGCCCCAGGTTGAGCAGTTTGCGTTCGCCGTGTTCCTTTTCGTCGGCCGTCACGACTGCCGCCTTCAGCTCGACGGACGCCACCACGGCCCGATGCAACAGTTCCGGATTGCCCGTGAAGCTCTCGAACGTGTGGTTTTCGAACATTTCGAAAAGGGCGCGGTCGCGGATCAAGCCGCATTTGATGACTTCGGCCAGACCGGCCCGCAGCTCGCGTACGGGCAGGGTGCGGAACATTCCCTGATCGCAAAGCACGAAATCGGGCTGGTTGAAGACGCCGACAATATTTTTATAGCCGTCCAGATTGACGCCGTTCTTACCGCCGACACTGGCATCGACCTGAGCCAGCAGCGAGGTGGCCACGAAGCCGAACCCGCTCACGCCGCGCATGTAGGTCGAAGCGACAAAACCGGTGATGTCGGTGACGATACCGCCCCCGATACCGACCAGATAGCAGCCGCGATCGACCCCCAGCGCCAGCAGTTCGCGGTAGATTTGAGCCACCGTATCGATGGTTTTATGGGTTTCGCCCAGCCCGATCACCACGTGCGGATAACGCCCGATCAGTTCGGGATAGGCCTCAGCCAGATTCGAATCGGTAATCACCACGGGGCGTTTGCCTTCCAGGAGCCCCTCCAGGCGGGCCAAAGCCTCGCCGATCACTACGCGCGACGGAGCCTCAGGCCGTCCGGTGCGCGGTACGAGTATCTCTTGTGTCATAGTCTGACAAAGTTATTAACTTTGCACGATATGGCACGGAACATTTTCAGAACTCTCTATATTCTTTTGCTCAGCCTGGGACTGAGCGCCTGCGACAAGGCCAACGAACAGAACCAGCTGGCCATATACGTTTGCGACAATCCAGCCGCCTACAGCAGCATCAGCCTCTACGTCGACCGGCTCGAAGTGCGCGCCTCGGGCAGCGAAAACTGGACACCGATACCCGTCACCGAGAGCCACATCCCGCTACTGACGCTGGTCAACGGCACCATGCAGGAAATCGGCCGCACGACGCTGCCCGAAGGAACCGCGTATGACGCCATACGCTTCACCTTCTCGACCGAGAACGCCACGGTCACGGCAGGCGGCGCCACCACTCCGCTGAGCATCGACGACGCCGACGCCACGGTGACCGTCTCCTGCCCGGCCTTCACCATGAGCGGTCCGAATACCCCGCTGCTGTTCGACATCGACGCCGCCACCTCGGTCGTCGAAGACGCCTCGGCTGCCGACGGCTACCGATTCCGTCCCCAAATCTCGTATGTAGACACCAACAACTGCGGCGTGGTGCAGGGCGGCCTCCAGATCGGTAACAGCGCCGTCACCACTCCGCTCCTGATCCGCTTCACCGAACAGTCCACCGGTACGGTCAGCACCACCTACTGCTCGACCACCACGGCCGGCGCCTTTTTCAAACGCCTCGCTCCCGGCAGCTACACCATGGAGGTAGTGCCTGCCGAAGACTACGGCATCGCCCCCTACACCACCTCGATTACAATCACCGGCCAACAGGTCACCGACCTGGGAACCATCATCCTCGAAAGCGCCAGCCTCTAACCCCCACCCTCGCCCCATGCGGTCCACACCCCACATACTCGGATGGACAACAGCCCTGCTGACGCTGGTGCTGAGCCTCGCCTCGTGCAACACGATGCGCTACGTGCCGCAGGATCGGGCCCTGCTGCGCCGCAATGTGGTCGAGATCGAAGGCGACCAGCAGAAGACCTCGCGCCGCCAGCGTGTCAGCGCCAAAGACCTGGCCCCCTACGTCCAGCAGCGTCCCAACAACCGACTGCTGGGCATCGGTCTCTACCTGGGCGTGTACAACATCACCGACACCGCCAAGCACAACGGCTGGCAGCGTTTCTGGCGCGACAAGGTGGGCGAAGCCCCCGTGCTGTACGATTCGACACTAGCCGCCCGGTCGAAAGAGATGATGGAGGTATACCTCTCCTCGCGCGGCTACCTCGACGCCACGGTCACCGACACCGTCGAATACCACCCCCGCAAACGCAAAGCCACCGTTCGGTACATAGCCCGCATGGGACGTCCGTTCACCGTCTCCGAGATCCGCTACCGCATCGACGACAAGTTTCTCGAACCGATCATCCTCGAAGACACCGCCTCCAGCCTGCTGCGTACCGGCATGATCTACGACCGCGACCTGTTCGACGCCGAGCGCGACCGGATCAGCAACCGCCTTCAGGACATGGGTTTCTGGAGCTTCAACAAAGGTTACATCACCTACACGGTGGACACGGCCGGCTATGACCACTCCATGCGTCTGACCATGCGCATCCGCAGGCGCGTGGCGCAAGTTACCCCCGACGGGCAGCAGATCCGGGAAAACCACCCCGTCTACCGGCTCAGCCAGATCACCGTCAACACCGAATACGACCCCACCAAAGCCCCCGAAGAGCTGGAACGGATGCCGTGGGACACGCTCAACTACAACGGAATCGACATCCTGTACCTCGACAAACTTCGGCTGAAAGAGCAGATTCTGGTCGGAGCGCTGCGCCTGTCGCCCAACGAACTCTACGACCGAAGCAGCGTCCAGCGCACCTACAACAGCATCCGCAACCTGCAGTACAGTTCGAACATACTCTTCAACGAGCTGCCCGACGACACGCTGCAACCCGTCGAAGTGACCCGTGCCTCGGCCAGCGGAGCCCCCGTCTCGACCACAGAGCGAAACCTCTCGTGCCTGATCCAGTGCACGCCGAACATCCGGCAGAACTTCAATGTGGACGCCGAAATTTCGACTACCGCCGACTACTATTCAATGGCCCTGACCCTCGGGTACCAGAACCGGAACCTGTTCCGCGGCGCCGAGAACTTCACCGTCAACTTCCGCGGCGCCTACGAGCTGATGAAGAACCAGGGCAAACGCAACTCCTACGAATTCGGCGTGAACGTGGGGCTCGACATTCCTCGCTTCCTGCTGCCGATCCGCGCCGACAAGCTGGCCAAGTTCCCGCAGCAAAAGACCAACATCTCCATATCATACGACATCCAGCGTCGCCCGGACTACAACCGTACCATCGCCGGCGGAACGTTCGGTTACTCGTGGTCACTGCGCAACGGCGCCCGGTTCCAGATCAACCCGATCGACATCAACGTCGTGGACGTTCCCTGGATCGATCCCGAATTCAAGAACAGTATCGAAAACCCCTATCTGAAAAACAGCTACGAATCGCAGTTGATCGCCGGGCTGTCGGCCGGTTACTACTACCAAACCAATCCCAACCCCAGCCCGAAGTCCAACAACCTCGCCATCCGCGTGACGGCCGACGTGGATGGGAACCTGCTCCGGCTGCTGACCGGCTGGTTCGGCCGATCGACCACCATCAATGCCGGACAAAGCGATCAGGAGAGCTACTACAAGATTTTCGGCATCCGTTTCGCCCAATACGCCCGGATGAGCTTCGACATCAGCCAGCGCACCAACCTGTCGGCCACGACCCAGTTGGCCTGGAGGTTCCTGATCAGCGGCGGGATTGCCTACGGCAACTCCAAGACCCTGCCGTTCGAACGGCTCTACTTTGCCGGCGGGTCGAACAGCATGCGCGGCTGGCAGGTACGCACCCTCGGCCCCGGCGAGTCGCTCTACAAGAAAGAGACCTACCCGAACCAGCTGGGCGACTTCCGGCTCGAAGCCAACCTGGAGTACCGATTTAACGTGGTGGGTGACTTCGGTATGGCCGTTTTCCTCGACGCCGGCAACATCTGGATGAACTCCAAGGGAGCCGCTCCGGAGGCCCGTTTCAAATTCAACAGCTTCTACAAACAGATCGCCCTGAACACCGGCCTCGGATTCCGCTACGACTTCGGGTTCGTGCTGCTGCGTCTGGACTGGGGGCTGAAGCTCCACAACCCCAACGTCCCGAAAGCCGAACGCTGGACCAGCGGATTCGACATCAAGGAGACCGCCCTCCACTTCGCCATTGGTCTGCCCTTCTAATGCGGCCACCCAGTCACAGAGCCGCCGACGCTTTATAGCCCCCCAGGTACCCCATGGTCGGCACTACACAGTCGGCACCCAACGACCCGCACCATGCGGCGATACCCCCGCACAGTCCCGATTCCCTGCTATATTTCTCCGGACTTTTTCCTGCACCGTTTCCGCAGGCAATCGTCCGCTTCGGTCTTCGCTCCTTTGATAAATACACCGGAGCACAGCACCGAATACCCGACCGTTCGCTCCGTTTCCCATCCCGACAAGAATGCGTATCTTTGGGGCACTATGATCGAATTTCAGAAAAAGACCCTCGCCAACGGACTGACCGTCATCGTCCACGAAGACCCCTCGACCCCCATGGTCGCAGTCAACGTGCTCTACAAGGTGGGTGCACGCAACGAAGACTACGACCACACCGGGTTTGCCCACCTGTTCGAACACCTGATGTTCGGCGGATCGGTCAACATACCCAGCTACGACGAGCCCGTCCAGCTGGCCGGCGGCGAAAACAACGCCTTCACCAACAACGACTATACGAACTACTACCTGGCCCTGCCGCGGGAGAACATCGAGACCGCCCTCTGGCTCGAAAGCGACCGGATGCTGTCGCTCGCCTTCAACGAGCGGAGCCTCGAAGTACAGCGCAAAGTGGTGATCGAAGAGTTCGCCCAACGCTACCTCAACCAGCCCTACGGCGACATCTGGCTGCTGCTGCGTCCGCTGGCCTACGAACGCCACCCCTACCGGTGGGCCACCATCGGCCGCGACATCGACCACATCCGCAACGCCACCATGGAGCAGGTGCGCGCCTTCTTCAGCCGCTACTACAAGCCCAGCAACGCCATCCTGTCGATCGCCGGCGACATCCCCGCCCGGCGCGTCTTCGACCTGGTCGAAAAGTGGTTCGGTCCGCTGCCCGGCGGCACCCCGCCCCGGGACAAGATCCCCGCAGAGCCAGTCCAGACGGCCCCGCGACGCCTCGAAGTACGCCGTCCGGTGCCCGCTTCGGTCATCTACATCGCCTTCCACACCGGACCCCGAATGAGCCGCGAGGTGACCGTCTGCGACGTGATCTCCGACCTGCTCAGCAACGGCACCTCGAGCCGTCTCTACCAGCGGCTGGTCAAGGAGAACCCGCTCTTTTCGAACGTGAACGCCTACATCTCGGGCGACGTCGATCCCGGGCTGTTCCTCGTGACTGGTCACGTCATGGAGGGCACCTCGCTCGAGACGGCTGAAGCCGCCCTCTGGAACGAACTCGAACGGATGAAAAACGAGCCCGTCGGCGACTATGAGCTCGAGAAGGTCAAAAACAAGTTCGAAGCCAACAACGTTTTCGGCGAGATCAACGTGCTGAACAAGGCGATGAACCTGGCCTACTTCGAGATGCTCGGCGACGCCGCCCTGATCAACGACGAAGTGGCTCAGCACAATTCCGTGACCCGGGACGAGATACAGGAGGTTTCGCGCCGCATTTTCCGCCCCGAGAACAGTTCGACCCTGCTCTACATCGCCGATCCCGAGGCTCCCGACACCGCCCCGACCGAATAGCATTACCACCCGCCGTGCAACCGTACGGCACCACACGCAGCCCGTTCGACGACCGATCCGCGGCAGACATTCCGCCACCAGCCGATCGCCAGCCAACCGCCGGAACCCGCACCGCACAAGTGGCCGGGAGACCCCGTTCACACAAGTCGCCGAAACCCGGCCCTCACCGGCCGTCTCCAGCCACCCGACGACGTAACACCAGCCACCCGACGCGACACCGGCCGGACACACCGCGCCTCCGCTTACCCGGCCGCACCCAACCACCACACAAACCGACCCTATATGTTAGACCGCACCATACAGCCCCCCTTCCAGCTGCCCGACCGGCTCACCATTCCCGCCGCCCGGCAGACCACCCTGCAGAACGGCATCCGTTTCTGGACCATCGATGCCGGCACCCAGCCGCTCGTCCGGCTGAGCCTTGTCTTCAACGCCGGCACCCGCTACCAGCCCGCTCCGTTTGCCGCCTCGGCCACCCTCAACCTGATGAGCGAAGGGACCGCCCGCCACACCGCCGCCCAGATTGCCGAACTCTTCGACTTCTACGGCATCTACTACGACACCTCGATCGACCGCGACTACTCGGTGCTGACCGTCAGCTGTCTGAGCCGTTTTCTGGACACAACGCTCGAACTGCTCGACGAGATTCTGTTCGGGCCCCTCTTCCCCGACCACGAACTCGAGCTCTACGCCTCGAAACGGAAACAGCAGCTCACCATCGAACGCGAAAAGCCCTCCTACCAGGCCCGCGAGCTCTTCTCCGAGGCGCTCTTCGGACGCGAACACCCCTACGGCCGGGTGGCTGCCGCAGCCGAATACGACCAACTCACCACCGACACCCTGCGCACCTTCTACTCCGGTTACTACACCGCCGGCAACCTCTTTGCCGTGGCCTCCGGCGCGATCACTCCGCAGGCAGCCCGCTCACTGGAGAAGTTTCTCGGCCGCATCCCCGTGGCCGCACCGCCGGCCGACCCCGGCATCCCGCCGACCAGTTCCACCCCGCTGATCCGCACCCGGCGGGACGGCGCACTGCAATCCTCGATCCGCATCGGCAAGGTGCTCTTCCCCAAAGGACACCCCGACTTCAACGCGCTTCAGGTGGCCGCCACCGTGCTGGGCGGTTACTTCGGGTCGCGACTGGTGAAAAACCTCCGCGAAGAGAAGGGCTACACCTACGGCATCTACTCGGCCATGCTGAACATGCAGCACTCCGGCTACTTTGCCATCGCCACCGACGTGACGGCCGCTGCCACCGATGACGCCGTGGCCGAGATCCTGCGCGAAATCGAACGGCTGCGCACCGAACCGATCCCCGCGACCGAGCTGGAGATGGTCCGCAACATCATTGCCGGCGAGATGATGCGCATCCTCGACGGACCGTTCGGCATTGCCGACGTGACGATCGAAAACGTGCAGTGCGGCACCACGAACGACGCCGTGACCGCCTTCTTCAACGAGATGCGCACCGTCACCCCCGAACGTCTCCAGCAGGTGGCCCGCGAGTGGCTCGACCCCGCCACCCTCTCGACCGTCATCGTCGGCGCCTGACCCCATCCCCTCCAATCAACGCCCCACACATCATGATCTACTGCGACGAAGCGACCCTCGAACTGATAGCCCTGCACCACGTGGGCAACCGCGCCAACGACGACGGCATCCGCCTCTCGGACCGGCTGCTCGACGTGAGCGACACCGTGCTGCGGCTGCTGTCCACCTACTTCACCACCCCCTTCACGCGGGAGGGAACCGTGGCGGCCAACGAATACTACCGTCTCTACCACGACAGCGACCTGTCGCTCAACGAAGTCTACGCCTACGCGAGCCAGATTTTCGACGCCGCGCCCGATCGGCTCGACACGCAGTTTCTCGACCGTTCGGTCGCCCTGGCCCGCCACCTCTACGAACAGAGCGGCCATCCCAAGATCAAAGGCGGCGAATTTTACGTCGCCCTGCTGCGCAACTGTGTCGTGGACGGCGAGACGGTCGATGCGCTGGGGCTGTTCAAGTCCGAGAACAAGGAGACCTTCCTGCGCGTATGGCCCCAGGGCGACGGATTCGAAATCGACAGCGAGCAGGGGATCGACATCCACCGGCTCGACAAAGGATGCCTGATTTTCAACACCGAACGCGAGAACGGTTACCTGGTGGCTGTGGTGGACAACACCAACCGCACCGAAGCGCGCTACTGGATCGACGAGTTTCTACACCTGCGCCAGCGGCAGGACGACTACTACCAGACGGCCGCTACGCTGGCCCTGTGCAAAAGTTTCGTCACGCGCCAGCTGCCCCAGGAGTACGAAGTGACCAAAGCCGACCAGGCCGACCTGCTCAACAAATCGGTCGCCTACTTCAAAGAGAACGAGGCGTTCGATCTGGGGAGTTTCGCCGCCGAGGTGATGGAACAGCCCGAAGTGATCGACAGCTTCCGCAACTACAAGGCCGACTACGAGAAGCAGCACGACATCGAGATCGCCGAACAGTTCGACATCTCGACCCCAGCCGTGAAGCGCCAGTCGCGCAACATCAAGAACGTCATCAAACTCGACAAGAATTTCCACATCTACGTCCACGGCGACCGTCAGCTGATCCGCAAAGGATTTGACGAAGCCACCGGCATGCACTACTACCAACTCTTTTTCAACGATGAAGCATAACCCGCCATTCGCCCCCCTGACTCTGTTTATCCTCAGCCTGCTGACCACCGTCGGCAGCCTTACTCCGGTTCACGCCAGCGGACGCCGCCCGCTGGCCAACGTCACCTACGTTCCCTCCACCGGACAGATCGAATATTTTCTCCGCAAAGGCCCGGAGCGTCCGTTCCGCGTACTGTTTCTGGCCGACCTGCACTTCACGGTCGAAGACCGCCGCGGACTGCCCTATATCGACTACACGCGTCGCATGGGCGGTTCGGCCGTCGAACCCGAGAACTACGGCCGCACGAACGGTCGTGAGAGCGGTCTGCTGAGCGCCCTCGAACAGGCCCGCACCGACAGTGTCGATCTGGTGATCCTCGGCGGCGACATCCTCAACTTCCCGTCACAAGCCTCCGTCGAGTGGATCACCCGCACGATGGACAGCAGCGGGCTGGAGTGGTGCTACATCGCCGGGAACCACGACTGGCACTACGAAGGCGAGCCCGGAAAGGCCGACGACCAACGCGACCGATGGACCCGGAGCAACCTCGCGCCGCTCTACCAGGGAGCCGATCCGATGGGGTACTCGCGAGTGGTCAACGGCGTCAATTTCCTGATGATCGACAACTCGACCAACGAAATTCTCCCCCAGCAGCTGGCCCTGCTGAAACGCGAGCTGCGTCGCGGCCTGCCGATCGTGCTGTGCGTCCACGTACCGCTCTACATGCCCGGCACCAACATCGACTACAGCTGCGGCAGTCCGGAATGGAACCAGGCCAACGACATCTACTACGAGATCGAGCGTCGCGAGCCGTGGCCCGCCGAAGGCCATACGGCCACGACTTACGAATTCTGCCGCACCATTTGGGAGTCGCCGCAGGTGATCGGCATCCTGGCCGGCCACACCCACGAACAGGCCATCGGCTTCCGCAACGACAACCCCCAGTTCGTACCCGCCGCAGCCTATCAGGGAGCCACCCTTCGGCTCCACTTCCAGCCGGCTCCGACCCGACAGCCCGCCCCCGCACGATAATCCGCCCCGACCCGGTAGCGGCACCGTACCATCTCCGCTCCGGCAACAGGTGCTTGTACGGCGATCCGGGCCGTCCGCAACGGCCCCAAGCACGTTCCCGCTTCGATACCCGGCACCTGTTCCGGCCCCGCACCCGACATGCGAAGCGTTCGACGCCTGCCTTCTTCGGCCTGCCGGGAATCGTCTGAGGTTCCGCCGCCTGCCTGCCGGACGCAGAGGAACATGATCCTTTGACACACGCCTGATAAGATAAAGAGATTACGGGGATGCCTCGGACAAATTCGGACCTGCCCGCAATCGTCGTTTTCTACCACCACCGCCCCCACCGATGCCCATTCCTGCACCACACACCACCCGGCAAGACTACACCGTCGAGATCATCGCCGATCCGCAACACAAACGTGCCCACCTGGAGCTGTTGCTGCTGGCTGATCCGGAGATCGGGATGGTGGAGCGCTACCTCGACCGCAGCGAGATGCTCGTCTGGCGCGCCTCCGACGGGACCGTCATCGGCGAGGCCGTCGTAGCGCCCGACGGAGAGATCAAGAACCTGGCCGTCGTTCCCGCGCGGCAGCGGCAGGGCTGGGGACGCGTCCTGCTGGAAGAGCTCTGCCGCCACTATCGCGGACGGTTCGAGGCACTGACCGTCGGTACCAGCAACTGCGGCATCCCGTTCTACGAACGGTGCGGATTCCGCTACTGGCGGACCCTGCCCCGTTTTTTCGCCGACCACTACGCGGAGCCCGTCATCGACGAAGACGGCAGCCGCTGCATCGACATGCACCTGTTGCGCCGCCCCCTCTGAAAACCAGTCTCCCGACCCGGTCCCTCCCGCTTTCTCCGGGTTTTCCTCCACCGCCCATACCCTTCGACTGCCCCATACTCTCCGTCTCCCCCATATCTTCCGCCTCTCCATACCCACCGACTACTCGATACTCCCCGTACCTGATTCGCCGGTCAGCCTTCTTCGGTCTTCATCGTCCCACACCCTCACCCTGCAACAAAAACATCCGGCACCTCACGGATTTCTCCGCCCGGCACCGGATGTCACCACTACTCAATACATTCGAATAATTCATAAACCGACGCAATCCGCAGTTCGGCCGCCATCGCCAGCCGTCGGCACCTCAGCCGTCGGGTTGCTGTCCCCGAACGGCCTAGCATTCGCGCCGAAGCCCAACGATACTCCGCTCACCCAACTCCGATCACTGACGGTGATCCATAATCCTTTTACATCGCCGGCTCACTCACCCGGCTTCATAACTTGTCCCCCGATACCGCATGCGGAGAGATAGAGATACAGGACGCAGACTCTCCTCCGCAAAACCGTCACTACCGCAGTACCGACACGGGTGCCACCCCCGCACGGGCCAAGATCATTCTTCAATAGATTTTTCAAATTTTCAACCGGCAGCGGGGACCATTCCCCGCGCCTGTATGCTATTCGCCGGTCTTCTCAATATACATTCGATAGTTGTCGCAGACCGATGCGAAGTACTCTTCAGCCTTCGTCTCCGAGAAACGTCGCTGCAGAGAGTCACGCAACTGCTCATATTGCGTTTTTCTCGGTTCCGTTTTGTACAACCATTGGGTCTGCGTCCCGGCGAGAGCCGCGAGAGCCATCTGACACCGAGCCTGCAACTCCGGATTCCGACTCGAATCCCGCAGCCGCTGCCAAATATCGGTACACTTCGCCTCGTACCGCACAACAGGCGAAGTGTCCCTACCCAGCACAATCCATGCACTCCTGTGGTAGGCGGTCAGTGCCCAGCACCGTTCGAAGGAGTTGCAGATCCCCGTCGCATAGCGGAAGGACGCCTCTTCGCTGCGGACCGGATCGTCCGAACGCATCTTCTCCTCCAATTCGCACATCCGCGTGGCGAAGTTCAGTTTATAGTCGAAATCGTCCTGCAAATCGTGACCGGCACGCACCCATGACTCTTCGAAGGGGTCGCGCCACATGTAGACATCCGTATTGAGCCTCCGCTGATAACCAGCCGACACCCGGGCCAGATATTTCCGTGCCTGCGGGTAATCCATCTCACGCAGGCAGCGCGTCCCGATCAGGTCGTACAGATAATCGGTATCGACATAGACCCGATCCCGCAGAAAACGCTCGAACGCCGATCCGCCCCGTTTGCCCACCAACATCTCCACATGGGCAATCAGTTCACGCAGCGGAACGGTATCCATCAGACGGAAATAGTCGTTGGAGTAGTCAAACGAATTACACTGGCGCCAATCTTCCTGCCCCGCCGGCACATAAGGGTACACCATATCGCGCGAGCCGAACACCAAATCCCGGGGATACCCAAAACACCCGTGCACACAAGATTCCTGCTCCCGCATCCGCAGGAGTACCGACAACCGGTTGTCGCCATAGTTGGCGGCCAATAGCGCCAGCGACAGATTTCCCTGCTGCACGCTGCGCGGCACGATAACCGCCAGCATGATCTTGCGGATCATGTCGTTCGGATAGAAACAGCTCTGATTCGAGCTCATCCCGCTAAACAGAGCCAACGTATCCACCCCGCGCCGGATACCGTCGGCCATACGCTTCTCGATCCACTCCAGCTGTTTGCGCAACCGTTTTTCGTAAGCCGCATTGTAGGTCGCCGTTTGGGCCTCCAGATAGATGTCGAGCATCCGGATGCTCTCCTCCACCAGTTCGTTGCGTTCCATGCGTTCGGTTTGGGCGAGCAACCGTCTGGCCTCCTTCGGGTCACCCATCATCTCGGTCAGATAAGCCGCAGCATACTGCCATACGACCGGTTCGGCCACCCGGTTCTCCCCGACCACCCGCAGCGCAAACTGTTTCAGCCGCTCACACTCCACGCGCGTAGCCGAATCCAGTTCATAGGGACGCCCCCAGTCCAAGCGCGTTTCGAGGCCATCCTCCCACGACGTAATCAGTCGCTGCAGTTTCCGGGTGAGTTCGGCAGCCCGAGGGTAGTAATTGTAGATACACTCCATCTGCTCCACCGCAGACCGGGCGGGATAACGCTCGCCCAGACACCAGGCCGCATTGTCCACATCGTCGCATTCGATATACAGCGCCGCCGCCCGATCCGCATCGCGCAGCCGGAAACAGGCCCCGGCCGCATAGCTTCCCGTCATGTTGCGAATCACCGACGGGTGCATCGTCCCGGATTCGCGATTCCAGAGCGTCACACACTCGTCGTAACGCCCCATCGAGAAGAGCGCCCGCATGGCCTGCAACAGGTAACGGTCGCGAAAACGCGTCCGGCGCGGAGCCATCGCCACCCGGTAGATCGAATCCAGCGCTCCGTGCAGTTCGTCCTGCCCGTCGGGATAGTACCACGGGTCCTGCATCTGCCACCGCACCGCCTCACACTGTTTGGCCAGGATGAGCAGGTCGAGGGCATCCGTATCGCGGTTGTGCACGAGCCACTGGGCAAAGCTGTTCCTGTCGCGCGCACTCTCGCCCGCAGCGGCATGCGCCCGGAGCCGCCGCATCTGATCGACCGAATACTTGAACACCACCCGGGCAATCGCCTCGACCGGCAGGGTGTCGCACGTCTGCCGCTGCCACAGTTCGCAGTTCCAGTCGTTGTTCAGTTTGGGACGCCCGTTCACGCGGTCGCCGATCCACATCGTATCGACCCCGAACGGCTGGATACGGAACGTGCGATAGCCGCGCGGAAAAAACGTTGACCCGATGCAGGCGGCAGCCTCCCACACTCCGGCCAGCAACAGCAGACTAACGAAGAGAATAGAGCGAATCGATTTCATGTGCGGTATATTTTTCGAGGTTGTTTTTTTCCAGATGATAGAGCACCACGGAGGCCGATCCCGGCCGACGTTTGGCCTCAACGGCCCGTTTCACGGCACGGACCAACTCGAAGGGGGCCGTTTCCAGCCGCAACACGTCGCCGGCCCGGAGCTGTTTTTCAACGATGTAGTGGTCCCGTACCACACGGTAATTATTGTCGCCAATCGGTTCGTAGAGCGACCGGTCGGAGCACTCCGTGAGCCGGACCAGCGCCCGGAACTTGCCGTCGCGGAACCACACGGCCCAGCCGAACGTGGGATAGGCATAGTCGAGCGGCAGGGCATACCGGGGCAGGTAGTCGAGATAGGGTCGAATGCGTTCCAGATCGATGATGGAGTTCCGCTCGTCGGGATGGAGGACATTTCCGGTGTTGTAACACATCAGCATGCCGCGATCGACCGGAGGCAACGAAGCGGTCAGCTGCCACAGCCGGATGGTGGCCGAAAGGGCGATGCCCTCGGAGGCAAAGAGCGAACGAACCTCCCGCAGAAACTGAAAATAGGGCGTTTGGGTGGACTCAGTCCAGTCGCAGTCAATCTGGACCTCGTGCACGTTCCGAATCCCGTTGGTGCGGATCATCCGCTGCAATCGGTCGGCCACCCGACGCGCATACTCGACAACCTTGCCGGAGGAGACAATCGTGCGGAACGCTTCGATGGTGATATAGACCGTCGGCACGATCTCCAGCGTGGAATCGGGCCGCTGGCGGAAAATAGCCGTGGCAATGGGAATGACCGGCTGCTCGCCGTCGTCATCGAAATTGCGATCGACATCGAAAAAACGGATGTAGAGCCGCCGGACCTGATGGTCCCGCAGAAATTCGGTCTCTTCGGCCGAGGGATCGAAGACCGTCCGCCAGTAATAGATTCCGTTCGCGGGCCGATGTTCCGCCACTGCGCGAAGAGCCGCGCTGTCGGCGCTCAGGGTATCGCGTCCTGCGCTCCCGGAAGAGCCGGAGAAGCAACCGGTCGAACCAAAACCGGCCACGACCGCCAGCACAGCGAGTGAATGGAATAAACGGGAAAAATGCCTCATGGATGCTTTGCTTTTTAGGGGTGTTTCTTGAGAGCAAAGCTCCAAAAAAGAGTTCGTACCGCCTCGCGTTTCGGGCGCGGCTGTACGAACTCAATCGGATGAGGTATGAAATGAAGATCGGGATGCGATTACCTACTCCGCACAGAGGCGGAAAAGCACCCGACAAGGGGGGAATGACCGGGGAGCACCGTTAGCGGCTCCGCCAAACGATATAGCTGGTGTTGGCCGGCAGATCGCTGTTCTCGATGCCGAACTCGTGGCGCCTGCCGTCACGGTCGACGGCCCAACCGTAGGCCGTACTGCCCACCAGATAGATGGCGTTCCGGAAACCGAGGTCGGCCAACGCCTGCGCGAAATCGTGAAACGACTCGGCCGAACGGCTTTCGACCATCACGATCTCACCCCGCCGTTCACCGATGGCACGACGAATGGCCTTCCCTTTGGGTTTGTTTTCGACCGGCTGACCGTTATCCACCAGCGGATACTGCCGGAAAAAACAGCCCCCGCGTTCGAGCGCCTCGTCGAAGAGGGGCGTATCAGGACTGACCCCGATCTCGATGCGATCGTCAAAAATAGCGCAATAGCCCTGTTTGGAGAGGGCACGGGCCAGTTGCTCGCCCCGCAGAATAAATGCACCGATAATTTCGCCGCGGGTACCGACATCGGCCGCCTGGGCCACAAAGACAATGGTTGAATCCTGCCGGTCGGGCAGCCCGAGCTCCAGGGTGGGCCAGGCGTGGTGGGGCGTGTAGAGGTAGAGCGGCACATCGTTGACGGTCTCTTCGGTTATGACCACATAACCGGCCGTATCGGACGACTGTTGCGCGGGAGCGGGGATCCGGTCGGGTGTCGAGAGCACGGGGGTCACCTCGCGTTCGGGCTGCGGTTCACCTTCGGCGCGTCCGAGCAGATAGGCCGCCGCGGCGACCAGCACGACAAACAGCACGGCTGCCGCCACAACGGGCCACTTTCCGAGCCGGCCGAAACGTCCGTTCCGGTCCGGGGCACCGGGCCGGTCGTTGCCGATGATCCGGATTTCGTCGTCACGTATCTCATTTTCAGTTTTCATGCTATCGGCCCTCCTTTTCGATCAACTCCTTCAACTGTTTGAGCGCCTCGCGCGATGCGCTGACGGTGTAGTTCACCGAGCAGGCGTCCGAGAGCGTAAGGCGCTGTTTGGGGACGTTGATGTAATAGATGTAGTTACGATTGATGATCAGGCACTTCCCGATTCGGATAAAGTGATTGCCTGCGACTCCGAGCTGCTCGGCGATCATCTTTTCGATCTGCCCGAGCTGGAACGTGAGCAGACGGGTTTCGCCGTCGGCCTGGATGAGCGTGGAGTAGTTGCCGTCGGAAGAGATGTACACGATCCGCTCCGGGGCAATACGCACCAGATCGTTCGTCGTACTTATAATCAGATACTTTTCCATTCGCGGAGCACGCTATCCGAAAACAAAGATAATGGGATTTGCCGATGGCCCGACCTTTTCCGGAGCCGGAATGTATGAACTTCGGGGTGGAGTGTATGAAATTTCGGCCCTCTGTAGGAGTTCTCCCCACCGGCCGGAGAACGGGCTCCGCCTCTTTCCGCAACACTCCCGCTCCAGCTCCCCGACACGAAAACCCGCGTCCCCCCGTGCGAAACCCCGTGCGCGATGACGCTGTCGCCGAGACTTTTACCGTCAACCCGCTGTCGGCTCGGAAACTTTGTCGCGTTCCTCCGCCCTCCTCCACCCCTTTTCTCAACAATCCACAACGAAAAAAGGCTTTCACCCATTGGGTAAAAGCCTTTTCGATTCTTAGTAGCGGGGGGAGGACTCGAACCTCCGACCTTTGGGTTATGAGCCCAACGAGCTGCCAACTGCTCCACCCCGCGATCTCATTACGGGTGCAAAGGTAATGCTTCCGGCGACAAAAACAAACAAATCGACAAAAAAAATTTTTTGCTTCCTATCCGGATTTTTCCGATCATCCCGATAAAACGCCAATTTTCAGACTTATAGCCCCTTTGCACAGAGCTGGGACTACACTTCGCGCTCTACCCTACAACATGCCGCCCGCCGAGACAAGCCACCCCCGACGCCCTCCATGTGTACCGCTCCTCACCCCAGGATCCGGGCAATCCCCCCGTTGGGATACGACCGTTTACCGCTACCCCTCCGTCCGCATCCGCCCATTCTCCGTGACGTTCGCCCTCGCGCCCGGCAGCTCATTTTTACCCCGTGATGCCAGCGTGTCATAATAATTCGTATCTTTGCGCCGTTCGTAAGGACAAACAATCCGAACCGTGGAAAGATTTGGTCGATTGCAACCACGCGAAAAAATGCTAAAGCACACCCTTCAATCGCAGCCCTCGCGGCCCTACCGTGCGCTTTCACATTGATTCGTTTCCCACCAGGCGGCGCACCTCTTCCGAAACTTTCCCGACGGCAGAACCCGATTATTCACAGTCAAAAAGCAACACATACATGGGATACCTGTTCACATCGGAATCCGTGTCGGAAGGACACCCCGATAAAGTAGCCGACCAGATCTCGGACGCCATTCTCGACGAATTTCTGCGGAACGACCCCGAATCGAAAGTCGCCTGCGAAACCCTCTGCACCACCGGTCTGGTGGTAGTCAGCGGCGAAGTGAAATCAAACGCCTACGTCGATATTCAACAAACCGTCCGCGGCGTGATCGAACGCATCGGCTACACCAACGCCGACTACATGTTCGAATCGAAATCGTGCGGCGTACTCTCCGCCATCCACGAACAGTCGCCCGACATCAACCAGGGCGTCGAACGGGCCGAAAAAGAGGAACAAGGCGCCGGCGACCAGGGAATCATGTTCGGCTACGCCTGCCGCGAAACCAAAGAGCTGATGCCCGCCTCGCTGATGCTCTCCCACATCCTACTGATGGAGCTGGCCGACATCCGGCGCGAGATTCCGCAGACCGGCGTGATGCCCTACCTGCGTCCCGACGCCAAGTCGCAGGTGACCGTCGAATACGGCGACGACCATCGTCCGCAGCGCATCCACACCATCGTCATCTCGACCCAGCACGATCCCGAAGCCACCCAGCAGCAGATCGAAGCCGACGTGCGCAACATCCTGATGCCTCGCGTCAAGAAACGGCTCGAAAAACGCGGCAACAAGCTGCTGTTGAGCCTGATCCACGACGACTACATCCTGCACGTCAACCCCACCGGCAAATTCGTCATCGGCGGACCGCACGGCGACACCGGGCTGACCGGCCGCAAGATCATCGTCGACACCTACGGCGGTCGCGGTGCCCACGGCGGCGGCGCCTTCTCCGGCAAAGACTCCTCGAAAGTCGACCGCTCGGCCGCCTATGCCGCCCG
This sequence comes from Millionella massiliensis, assembly GCF_900104655.1. Classification (GTDB taxonomy): domain Bacteria; phylum Bacteroidota; class Bacteroidia; order Bacteroidales; family Rikenellaceae; genus Rikenella; species Rikenella massiliensis. Next base: position 1,202,192 of record NZ_FNWD01000002.1, read on the forward strand.
CCACATCGCCAAAAACATGGTCGCTGCCGGCATTGCCGAAAACGTGCTGGTACAGGTGGCCTACGCCATCGGCATCGCCCGTCCGGTGAGCGTCTTCGTCGACACCTACGGCACCTCGCACGTCGACCTGACCGACGGCCAGATCGCCGCCAAAATCGCCGAACTCTTCGACCTGCGCCCCGCCAAGATCGTGGAACGCTACGGACTGAAGAACCCCATCTTCTCCCCGACAGCCGCCTACGGTCACTTCGGCCGCGAGCCCTACGTCGAAAACGGCATCCAGTTCTTCAGCTGGGAAAAACTCGACGAAATCGACCGACTCCGCACCGCATTCGGGCTCTAAACGCCCCGACCGGGGCAACGCCCGTCACGCTTTTCCCCACCGTCACTCCCGGTTCCGGCGCACACACAGACAGTTGCCGGCACCGGGAGTCTCGTTTCGTCCCCGCCGCAGCCAGCGCCCGGAGACCTGAGCTGAAAAATGTGCAATTTTTTTTGCAGCAATATACCATTGAGCGAACATGTCACGTTCTTAATGTGTAAATTCGCAGAAACAAACCGGAAAAACAGAATACCTTGCCCGTGAAATAAACATCTACTCACAGCAACCACTTAACAAACAAAAAAGTTAACACAGTAACTATGAGAAAAGGATGGATTATCCTGAGCGTGTCGCTCTCGGTAGTGGCAGGCTCGATCGCGGCCTACGGCGTCAGCCGCCTGACCGCAGGGCAGAATCAAACGGCTACCACCGTCACCTATACCGATCGTCTGGCCGAAAACCACTTCACATCGGCACCCGACGGTTCGACCCAGAATATCCTGCCCGACTTCACCACCGCAGCCGAAAATGGCGTAGAAGCCGTGGTCAACATCGAAAACCGACAGAAATACACCGTCCGCCAGTACTCCAACCCCTTCGGCGGAGGCGGTTTCGATCCCTTCGAATTCTTCTTCGGCCCGCAGCAGGGCCAACAGCAGCAGAGCCAGCCCCAGCAGCAGGAACGTCGCTCGGGCGGTTCGGGCGTCATCATCTCGGCAGACGGCTACATCGTATCGAATAACCACGTGGTCGAAGGCGCCGACGAACTGATCGTCACCCTCCACGACGGAACCACCTACAAAGCAACCCTGGTGGGTACCGACCCCTCGACCGACATTGCGCTGCTCAAGATCGACGCAAAAGACCTGAAGACCATGCCGTTCGGCAACTCCGAAGATCTGCGTCTGGGCGAATGGGTACTCGCCATCGGTAACCCCTACGGACTGACCTCGACCGTCACGGCCGGTATCGTCAGCGCCAAAGGCCGCAGCCTCGGGGTAATGTCCTCGCAGATGGGCATCGAATCCTTCATCCAGACCGATGCCGCCGTCAACCCCGGCAACAGCGGCGGTGCGCTGATCACCACCGAAGGCAAACTCATCGGCATCAACACCGTCATCAAATCGCCGACCGGTGCCTATGCCGGCTACTCGTTCGCCGTACCCTCGTCCATCGTGCGCAAAGTGGTCACCGACCTGCGTGAATACGGCGTCGTACAACGCGCCATGCTCGGCATCTCGTTCCAGGCCATCACCCCCGAATGGATCGAACGCTACGGCAAGGAAAAAGGCATCGAAGAGGTCGGTGGCGTCTACATCGCAGAAGTGGCCGCCGACGGAGCCGCCGAAGCCGCCGGCATCAAAGAGGGCGACGTGCTGACCCAGATCAACGGCGCAGCCATGAACACCACCGCCGACGTACAGGAGACCATCGCCAAACTGCGTCCCAACGACAAGATCAAAGTGACCGTCAAACGCGACGGCTCGACCAAGACCTTCGACGTGACCCTGCGCAACCGCGCCGGCAAGACCGACCTGGTGAAGAAAGACGACGTGAACCTGATGGAAGAACTCGGCGCCACCTTCCGCGAAGTGAGCGACAAACAGAAGAAAGAGCTCCGCATCCGCGGCGGCATCCAGGTAGTGGAACTCAAATCGGACGGCCTGCTGGCCCGCTCGCGCGTACAGCGCGGCTACATCATCACCGCCATCAACGACACCCCGATCTCGAGCGTCAGCGACCTGAACCGCATCACCGACAAAGTACAATCCATCGACGGGGTATATCCCGACGGCCGGATCGTCAGCTACCAGGCACTGACCCGATAGCCACCACCCCTTCGTCCGTCGGCGGCCGTAACGACCCCGACGGCGAACATCAAAGCCTCTACTCCTTGGCCACCTGTATATCCACATGCGTACAGGTGGCCTCTTTTGTAAACAGCCTCCTCCGGGACAGGAAGTTCATACCGACGCCACCCCTTGAAAGTTACCCGCAGGGGTCGTTCGGTGCAGGAAAGATTGCCCGGAACGGCGCAAACCGACGCAACGCGACGGCCGCGTCTCCCACCCGAGGCACCATCCGTCCGGAGCGCACGCGAAAATAATTTTGTAAGAAAATACGATCCGACGAAACAAAAACGCGAATCGAACGTATATTAAAACGCCTACCATTCCGAAGATACAAATCGTACAGTATAAATGAGACAATTAAAAATTACCAAATCGATCACCAATCGCGAAAGCGCCTCGCTGGACAAATACCTGCAAGAGATTGGCCGTGAAGATTTGATAACCGTCGAAGAAGAGGTCGAGCTGGCCCAGCGAATCAAGAAAGGTGACCAGGCCGCCCTCGAAAAACTCACCAAAGCCAACCTGCGTTTCGTGGTATCCGTGGCCAAGCAGTACCAGAACCAGGGGCTGACCCTCCCCGACCTGATCAACGAGGGGAACCTGGGGCTGATCAAAGCCGCCGAGAAATTCGACGAAACCCGCGGTTTCAAGTTCATCTCCTACGCCGTGTGGTGGATTCGCCAGTCGATCCTGCAAGCTCTGGCCGAACAGTCGCGTATCGTCCGGCTGCCGCTCAACCAGGTCGGCTCGCTCAACAAGATCAACAAAGCCTTCGCCCGCTTCGAACAGGAGAACGAACGCACCCCGTCGCCCGAAGAGCTCGCCACGGTACTCGACCTGCCCAAGGAGAAGGTGGCCGATACGCTCCGTGTATCGGGTCGCCACGTCTCGGTCGACGCCCCCTTCGCCGAAGGCGAGGACAACAGCCTGCTCGACGTGCTGGTCAACAACGACTCGCCCAACGCCGACCGCAGCCTGATCAACGAATCGCTCTCGACCGAAGTTGAACGTGCGCTGGCCACCCTCACCGAACGCGAACGCGACATCGTCAAATACTTCTTCGGCATCGGCACCGCCGAAATGACCCTTGAAGAGATCGGCGAAAAATTCGGTCTGACCCGCGAGCGCGTCCGTCAGATCAAAGAAAAAGCGATCCGCCGGCTTCGCCACAGCTCGCGCAGCAAACAACTGAAAACCTACCTTGGTTAGCATACTTTCCGGCCCCGCCGGACAACAGCCCGTCTTCGATCACCGAAGGCGGGCTATTTGTTTTTTCAAGGGATTGGAAGGTATGAGACAGATGAGTGCGACAGGGAGTTGTGAATTGCGTAAGAGCGAGAGGGGCCTCATGGACGCTCGTCGGGACGGGTGGTCCCGCCCCTTGGCGCTGGCCGCTCCCCGACCAATGAATGGTTTTGCACAGCCCGGCTCTGGCATCGCGACTGAAAACGACGCGATCTCACTTCACGCGTTTCGGCCTGCCATACCCTCTCTATCCGACGCGCCCAGTGCCTGCAACGCTTTTCGACGTTCGATTTCCGCGCTGGAAATTGGCAGTTTGATTTTTTTTTTGTAACCTTGGGACAAATTAGACGTACTGTCCATGGATAACAACTTACTGAAACAACTCGTAGCGCAGCACCGCAGGGTCGTCATCCCCGACTTCGGCGCATTCCTCAAAAAGGAGACACCCGAAGGTGAAGAGCTGGTATTCAGTCCGTTCCTGCGCAAAGACGACGGAGTGGTCACCAACGCCGTCGTCAGTGAATACGGAGTCGAACCCGAAGACGCGCAGGCCATGATCTCCGAGTTCGTCATCTATCTCCGCCAAGCCCTCGCCACCTCCGGACAATACCAGATCGATGGCGTGGGGACCCTCACCGCCGATGCCAACGGAACCATCTCGCTCAAAAAGATCGAGACTCCCGAGCCCGCCGTCGCCGAACCGGTTCCCGTTGAGCCCGAACCCGTTCCCGAGCCTGCGCCTCAGCCCGAACCGCAACCCATACCCCAACAGATACAACAGACTCCGGCCGGTTTTCCCCGACCCGCACAGCCGCAAGCTGCCGCGGCCGCCCCGGGAATAACCCGTCCCCAGTCGATCCAGGTACAGGGACAACCCGCCGTACAGCAGCCCGTGCGTCAGCCGCAACCCGTCGCTACGCCCCCGATGCCCGGTCAGATGCCTACCCAAACGGCACCCTACCCCGTACGGAACCAACCCGCTCCCGCGGGTTACCAACAACCCGTACCCGGAGGCCAGCCCCCGTTCCCGCGGAATCAACCCGTTCCGCCGCAGCCCGTGCGTCGCCAGCCCGTTCCCGGACAGATGCCCCTCCAGCAGGGACAGCCCCTTCGGAACCGCCAGAGCCCCATGCCGCCCCAGCCCGGACAACCCGCTCGGAACGGACAACCGCCCGTACCCCCCATGCCTCGCCAGACCCCTCCGCCCATGGGAGCCGGCGTACCGCCGCGCGGCCCCAAAGACCCTGCTCAGGCCCAACGCATGGGGAATCCCAATCGTCCCGCGGGTCCGGCAGGTCCCGGTGCACCCGGCGGACCGGGAGGCCCCAACGGCCGCCCCGGACGTACTCCGCGTCGTCCCGTTCCGCCCCGTCGCCGTCCGCCCAAAACCAAGACCGACATTTGGCTGATTGTTGCCATCATCGCGGCCCTGATCGTTATTGCCATCATGATCTACGGATTCATCAACACCGGCAAGAACGAAATCGACATGGACGCCATCAACGCAGCGATGGAGCCCCTGCAGGACACCACGACCGTGATCGACATCGAGCAACCCGAGCCCTAACCAACGATCCGAGGCGGCCGCCATTCGGCCGAACCGGTGCGCAGGCACCGAACCGCATATCCGACAAAAGGGTGGAACTTGCTCCGCCCTTTTTGTTTATCGACCCACCATTCGCCCCCCACGAAGCCACCACAGCCCCCCAACCCAGGCTGACCCCACGATGAAAAAGCACCTCATAACGCTCCTGCTGGCCCTTGTACCGCTACTGGCTCAGAGCCAAAGCCAGAACCCGATTCGAAACACCGGGATTGACATTCGCACCCTCAGTTTCGACGATCGCACCCCCCACGATCACAGCGTATCGCTCGCCCCGTACACCCTTTATCCCGACGGGATTGTCGGCCAGGCTCTGGACTTCAGCTCCGCAGCCCCCAACCGTCAACCGATCACCCTCGACTCGATGACCTTCACCCTCAACGGCAAACAGGTGTACAGCATCGCATTGTGGGTACGCGTTCCCAGCGGCGAAAAGGCGAGTGAAAACGGGAACGTTATCGCCACGAATGTCAACAAAGAGACCCAGGCCGGCGGATTCACCATCGGCGCCGCAGCCAACGGTTCGTGGTACGCCGGCTTCACCGACGACAACGGCAGCAGCCTGTGGTACGAGCCGACCCATGCCCGACAACCGATCGACGACGGTCGATGGCACCTGCTGGCCCTGACCTACAACGGCCGTATGGGCAAAGCTTGGCTCTACTACGACGGCCGCAACGTGGCCATCTACAACCTCCGCGAAATGGCCGGTTTCAACGGTCGCGGCAAGATCCGGATCGGAGGCGCCGACAGCACCGAATGGAATGCCTTCAACGGCCAGATCGACGAATTTTCGCTCTACGAACAGCAACTCTCGCCCGAAGCGATCTTCCGCATCTACTCCTCATACTACACCCTGGCCCGGTGGGAACAGCTACCCGAGCGATGCGACAAGTTGCGCCTGATGGGCTTCAACATCTGGCACGGCGGGAATGAGACCGGCTCCGAAGCAGGTCCGCGACGGGTGGCCGAGATCATCCGGGACTCGGGCGCTGACATCGTCGGCCTGATCGAAACCTACGGATCCGGAGCCAAAATTGCCGACCAGCTCGGCTACTGCCTCTACCTCCACAGCTCGAACCTCTCGATCCTGAGCAAATACCCGATCGTCGAACCGGTTGACTTTTTCCAACCGTTCAACTGTTCGGCCGCAAAGATCCGCGTCAGCCGTTCACAGACCATCAACTACATCAACCTTTGGCTCCACTACCTGCCCGACACCCGGCAGCAGCTCAAGGACCGGATGAGCGTCGATTCGATTGTAGCCAGCGAATGGACCACCCGTGCCGCCGAGCTGGAGAAAATACTGCGCGAGGCCAGCGATGCCGGTTTCATCAACGGGTCGGTACCAACCTTCGTATCGGGAGACTTCAACATCGACTCCCACCTCGACTGGATCGAAGCCACGCGCGACGAACACGAAGGATACGTGATTCCGTGGCCCACCAGCCTGCTGATGGATCAGGCCGGATTCACCGACTCTTACCGCAAGCTGTACCCCGATCCGAAGACCTACCCCTGCAAGACCTGGTCGCCGGCCTACAAGCCCGAAGAGAACGGATTTTACTACCGCATCGACTTCATCTACTACAAAGGAACCGGCGTAGAACCCGTCGATTCGAAGATGATCGATACCCATCCGGTTCGTTTCCCGTCGGACCACGCAGCCGTGATTACCGAATTCAAGCTGTAAGCCGCGCAATTATCCTCATAGCGAGAGCGCCCGTGAACTGTTCATATGAACAGTTCACGGGCGCTTTGCATGAAAGGTTACAGACTCGACTATTCGGACGGGAAACGAACTCCGTACCGCTTCGGGGAACAACAGGGAGAGCCGTCAGAAGTAGTAGGGCGCAGAATCAGAAAGGTATAGAGCAGCGACTCCCCGTAACAGAAACGGGAAACAGGGAGCCTGGCATTGGAAATAAAGACTGGGCACTAAAAACTGAAAACAGGGGACTAAAGTACTGTATCAAATCCTCGTTTACGTCCTTCTCACCTTCGATCCGGCCGCCCCGCGCGATACGCCCCAACTGCCAACACGTCCTTACCGCCGCGATACGTCCGACCGTCCGACGACAGTTATTTCTCCCGTCCCAGCCGCCAGGTGACAAAACCGGTCGAGGTATTGGCCAGCACCAGCGAATCGGCATCGAGTTTGACGATTTTCAGCGTATCCTCGCTTTCGCACGTCACACCGTTACCGATGCTGACAGTGGAGAGCACCAGCAGATCGGACGAAGGTTGTTTCCAGCTGTTGATTTGTAGCGTAGCCATCCCGATGGACGTAGCGGTGCCGTCGGCATTAAGTTGCATGCCCTGTTCGGCGTCCTGGGCAATCGGAATAGGCTCGACCCAGGTTCCGGCAATTTCGGCTGACGCGGTCGACGAGGCGGTGGCTCTTTCGCCCGCGTTCTGTCCGGCGGGTTGCGAGCCGCACGCTACGAGGGCAGATGCCGACAGAGCAAGAGCCCATACGGCGATCGATTTGTGGTTCTTTTGCATAAAGAGTGGGTTTGTGACCTTGCGGTCGGGTTAGACAGAGCAAATATAAGTCACAAAACGACACGATCCACCCCGAAACCCCAATAAAATATAGGGGTACGAGAAAAAAACAGGGATGTTCCCGCATGAAAAATCACACAGGAACACCCCTCGGTATCCGTTTCCCTACAGCCAGGGGAATCAGTTTTTCCGGGCTGCGACCTCGGCCAGAAAATCCTTCAGAATGGCGAGCGATTCGGCAGGTTGTTCGACAAAGCCCATGTGTCCCGAGCCATCGAGCCAGGCCACACGCGCCTGGGGCTGTGCCGCAATCATCGTTTCGGCAGCCGCCACGGGGATATAGTTGTCGCCCCGACCAAAAATCATCAGTTCGGGGATCGTGAGGTTGCGCATCTCTTCGTTGCGGTCTTTGCGGCGCGACATCCCCTTGAGGATGGCTACGATCGCTTCGTCTTCGGTCATCATCACCTGTTCGGCCAGGTCTTCGATCGCCTCGGAGCAGCGGCGCAGGTTCTCCTGCGCGAACCCTTTGCCCGGATTGACGCGCGAGAGCATCTCTTTTTTGCCGGCCTCGACCAGTTCGATTTCGCGCTGACGGTTGGCCGCCTTTTCGGGCGAGTCAGCGTTGGGCGAAGAGTGGAACAGCACGAGTCCTTCGACCTTTTCGGGGTGGTTGGCCGCCAGCGCCAGCGCCACATAACCGCCCATAGAGTGGCCGACGACGGTACATTTTTCGACCCCGGCGATCTCCAGCACGGCCGCGGCGACGTCGGCCATATAGTCAATGTCGATCACCTCGCGACCGCCCCAGTCCGAGAAGCCGTGTCCGGGCAGATCGAGCCGGAGCACGCGGTAGGAGGTGCCCAGCTGACCGGCGAAGTCATCCCAGACTTCGATCGATTCGAGGTAACCGTGCAGCAGCAGTACCGCCTGCGTTCCCTTGCCGGCGTCGGCATAACGCACCGCGGTACCGGCAGCCATGACGAATTTTTCCATATGCGTTTGATTTGAGAGGTTCAAGGTTTACAGCGAGCCGTGCGGAGCGACGCCCGGCGAGCATGGAAAACCCTGCGGGTCACCGACCGGAGGGGGCGGGAAGACACCGCAGGGTAGGCCGAATGTCGGGTCGCACATCGTAGAGTGCGGAGCCGCTCAGGCTTCCGCCTCTTCGTCTTCTTCGCCGTCGTCCAGATAGTCCAGTGCAGACTCCCGTCGACGGAGCGAAAGCAGTTCGGCATCCTCATCCTGGTCGTCACCGAGCGACTTGTAGAGGGAGTGGCGCTCCTTACCGCTTTTGCGGATCGGGTTGAGCCGCGTTGCCTTACGGGTTGTCTCTTCGCTCCTGTCCGAGCGGAAATCTCGTGTCGATTTCATAAGGTTTGGAAAATGAATAATACTTCGGGTTTATCCGATGCAAGTATACGATTTTTTTCAATTCCCACGCATCCGCGTGAATTTTTCATATTCCGTGCACCGGAGTCCGATTTCAGCAGACCGACCCGCAGGCTCAGAGTTCGATCGTACCGGTGAAGACACGCCGGGCGGGCCCCGTCAGCATCACCTCGGAAAAGCCGCCTTCGGGAAGCACCGTGAACGCGACCTCAAGCCGGCCACCCATGGCCTGAATCCGGAAATCGCGACACTCGGGCTGCAACAGCGCGTGTGTCACGATGGCCGAAGCGGTCACCCCGGTGCCACAGGCCAGCGTTTCGGCCTCGACCCCGCGTTCGAAGGTGCGCACGCGGATCGCCCCGAGCCCCGTCACCTCAACGAAGTTGACATTCGTTCCCCCCTGCGCCTCGAACTCCGGACGGTGACGGATTTCTGCACCGCGCCGCGCCACATCGACATCCATCACCCGCTCGACAAACTCAACGTAGTGGGGCGACCCGGTAAACACGAACCACGACCGACCGTCGGCCAGCGGTTCGACCCGCGCCACATCGATCATCCGGAGCCGCAACCGGCCGTCATCGAGCAATTCAGCCTCGTGCAGTCCGTCGCTGCTGTTGAAACGCTTCGTTCGGCCGCCGATGCCGAGGTGTTCGGCAAACAGGGCGATGCACCGCCCGCCGTTGCCGCACATGGTCGACTCACCGCCGTCCGAGTTAAAGTAACGCATGTAGAAGTCGCTGCCGTCCGGGTCGCGTTCGAGAGTCATCAACCCGTCGCCGCCGATGCCGAAACGACGGTCGCACAGGAAACGGATCTGCTCCCGGTCCAGACAGATCTGCCCGTCGCGGACGTCGATCAGCACGAAATCGTTGCCGGCGCCCTGATATTTCGAGAAATTCACAGTTTTCATCGACGCAAATATAAAGCAATATCCGGGTCAGCAAACAGCCTCCGCCGCAGAAATTTCACCGGCATTCCAAGCTGACATCCGCCCCGAAATTCCGGCACAGGGAACCATTCGCGACACAACCGCATCCAGCCTCGCACGCCCCCATCCAAGCGTATCGCAACGGAGCACACACCCCCACACAGCCCGGCCGTCTACGACAAAATCGCATCCTGGAGGATTCCGTCAAGCGCCGTTTTTTTACCGCGCAATTTTGCTATCTTTGTGTATTATGATACCTACAATACAGAACCACCGCTCCGTGCGGAACTTCCAACCCGGCCGGGCCATTCCCGACACCCTGATGAACGAACTGCTGGCGGCAGCCACCCGCGCTTCGACCGTCGGCAACATGCAGTTGTACAGCATTGTCGTCTCGACGGCAGGCTCGCCGACATTCACCGAACTGGCCCCCTGCCACTTCAACCAGCCGGCCGCTACGGGCGCCGCGGCACTGGTCACCTTCTGTGCCGACATCCACCGTTTCAGCCAGTGGTGCCGCCAGCGGGAGGCCGAACCCGGCTACGACAACCTGCAATGGTTCGTAAACGCCGCGATCGACACACTGCTCGCATCGCAAAACTTCTCGCTCGAAGCCGAAGCCCACGGACTGGGCATCTGCTACCTCGGCACGACGACCTACACGGCGGCCGACATCGTGCGCATCCTGCACCTGCCCAAAGGCGTCGTACCGGTCACCACCGTAGCCGTCGGCTACCCGGCCGAACCGCTGCCTCCGCTGACCGATCGGCTGCCGCTGGAGGCCGTCGTACACCACGACACCTATCAGGACTACACGCCCGAGCAGATCGACGCCCTCTGGGCCGAACGCGAAGCCTCGGCCGAAACGGCCCAGCTGCTCCGCGAAAACGACCTGCCCAACCTGGCCCGGATCTTCACCGAACGGCGCTACACCAAAGCCGACAACCTCCACTTCTCGAAAGCCTACCTCGACGTACTTCGGGAACAGGGGATGTTCGAATTCCCGCTGGCCCCGGCCGAGTAGTACAGCCCGCGAAGCCGGAGAGCATAACGTCGGTCGCGTACAGCCACCGGCCATTCCAAGCCTCTTCGGTCTCCTGCTTTTCAAAGCACCGACCATTGTTCACAACCACCAACAACCGCACCCTCGGGAGAGCAGCCACGCCTCCCGCCCACTAACCTGCCAACCCTGCCCCGAACATGAAAAAGTTCCTCCTGACGCTCGCCGCCGTTGCAGCCGCACTGACCAGCGTCACCGCACAGACCGTTTTCGTCCACGAGCCCACCATCCCGATGGTCACGGGCCGTGCCAACAACATCGTCTTCGACCTGCGCGTGACCCCCACCCGCGAAGGCGAACGCATGACCAGCGTGACCGTCGACCTGCCGCAGGCCGACCAGCCCTACGTCCGTGCCGTGCGGATCTTCTACACCGGCACCACCTCCATGCTGGTGTCGCGCAGCGCCTCGTCCGGACTGGCCCACGCCGCAGCCGAATACGGCGGCGGACAGACCATCTTCGACAACCCCGCCTACGCCATTCTGCTGGCCGAAGAGACGAATCCCGGCACCTCCGTGACGCTGAACTTCGATCAGGAGCTTTTCCCGTGGACCAACTACTTCTACGTCAGCTTCAGCATCGCCGACACCACGCCGCTCGCCCGCCGGTTCACCCCCACGATCACCAAAGTGGCCTTCAACGGCGGCCAGTTCGCCCAGCTCCACCGCGACCATAAGGCCGACGGCCACCGTCCGGCTGTCTCCGTGCGCACCGCAGGCGACGACGGCGTCAACTCCTACCGCATTCCCGGTCTGGCCACCACGCCGGCCGGCACGCTGCTGGGCGTCTACGACGTGCGAAACCACAACAGCATCGACCTGCAGGAGGACATCCAGGTAGGGCTGAGCCGCAGCACCGACGGCGGTCAGACCTGGGAACCGATGCGCCGCATCATCGACATGACCGGCTACGGCTCGCTGCCCCGGTCGGAAAACGGCGTCGGCGACCCCTCGATACTGGTCGACCCGCTGCGGGATCGCGTATGGGTCATGGCCCTGTGGACCCACGGGATGGGAGGCGGTCGCGGCTGGTGGGCCTCGCGCAACTCCGCCATGACCCCCGAAGAACAGACCGGACAGGTCGTACTGGTCCACAGCGACGACGACGGACAGACCTGGTCCGAGCCGGCCAACATCACCGCCCAGATCAAAGACCCGTCGTGGCACCTGATCCTGCAGGGACCCGGTCGCGGCATCGTGATGCAGGACAGCACCCTCGTTTTCCCAATCCAATGGACCGACTCCGCCTATATGCCCTACGCCTCGATCGTCTGGAGCCGCGACAACGGCAAGACCTGGACCATCGGCGCCCCCGCCTTCAAGAACACCACCGAAGCCCAGGTGGTCGAGCTGGAGCCCGGCGTGCTGATGCTGAACATGCGGCGCAACGAAGGCGACAGCCGCGCCATCTGCGTCACCCGCGACATGGGGCGCACCTGGGAAGAGCACCCCACCTCACGCAAAGCCCTGCCCGAGCCGGTCTGCATGGCCAGTCTGATCAAAGTACCCGCCGCCGAGAACGAACTAGGACGCGACATCCTACTCTTCGCCAACCCCGACACGACCAAGACCCGCAGCCGGATCACCATCAAGGCGAGCCTCGACCACGGCCAGACCTGGCTGCCGCAGAACGAACTGCTGATCGACGAAGAGCCCGGCTGGGGATACTCCTGCCTGACAATGATCGACCCGCAGACCGTCGGCATCCTGTACGAGAGCAGCGTCGCGCAGATGACCTTCCAGGCCATTCCGCTGCGTGACATCATCAAACAGGAAGAAGAATAACTCCGCTCGCGCCACAACCGCTGCGGCGACCAGGCAAGTTCCCTTCCCCGGAAAGACCAGTCACGAAAAGACCTATCCCGGGAAGGCTTGCTACCGAAAAAGCCTGTACCGGGAAAACTGGTTCCCGAAAAGAGTGGTCTCCGGCACACGCGCCCCACAGGCTCGTTCCTGAGTCTCCCCGAAACAACCCACAGGCTCGTTCCGAAGGCCCCCAGAACTACCCGCAGGCCCGTTCCCGGAGCACCAGCACCCGAAGCCACGCCCCCACACAGGAGCGCACCCAAAGAAGCCCCCCCGGGCCCCCTCCCCTCGGGCGCCGACATCCGCTCGCAGCCGCGCAGAGCACAACCATAAGTCAACAAGATCTCCGAAAAACCATGGAAGAACAGGTACAGCAGGCACTTGAAACACTCAAACGCGGTGGCATCATCCTCTACCCGACCGATACGGTTTGGGGCATCGGATGCGACGCCACCAACGAAACGGCCGTCGCACGGATTTTCGCCCTCAAACAGCGCGACGACGCCAAAAGCATGATCGTACTGCTCGATCGTGCCGAACAGGTCGTACGCTGGGTTCCCGACGTTCCCCCCATCGCGTGGGAGCTGTGGGAAGCCGCCGAAGGGGCCAATCCGCTGACCCTGATCCTGCCCGGCGCCACGGGTCTCGCCCCGAACCTCATCCCCGCCGAACGGACCGTCGGCATCCGGCTCGTCCAGAACCTCTTTTGCCAACGGCTGATCCACCGTCTCGGGCGTCCGCTCGTCTCGACCTCGGCCAACATCAGCGGCCAGCCCACCCCCGCCACCTTCGACGCCATCCCCGACGCCATCCGTCAGGGCGTAGACTGGGTAGCCGACCCCTCGATGGAAGAGCCCACCGCCACCCACAAATCCTCCTCCATCATCAAACTCGACATGGACGGTTCCTTCACCATCCTCCGTCCGTAACCCGTCCCTGCCCCCATCGAAAAGAGCGGCCGGGCAGCTGTCCCTACATCCAGACCAACTGCCCCTTCGCAGGCAATACGTCCTTCGCCGGCAATACCGACAAACACACGCCGCACCCCGAAAGGTTCGGCGTGTGCCGCATTTTACCGCAAACCTCCCATTCGGCCCGCCACCTGCTACACAGAAAATAAACAGGTCGCAGGCACAATCCCGCTCAACGGTTTACCGTTCCTATAAAAAACACACAAAAGGCATCGGCAACCGACAGCGCTACGCCCCGGGGTACTTCGGCCTCTTCCGTAAAAAGCAGACGTCGCCCCCGCGCAACGGCACGGAGTTTGCTACTCCCCATCAGGTTCCCTACCTTTACCCGCCCGGTAAAGCGGGGACCCCGGCTTCACCCGCCAACCGCTGCCCGGCGACAACCGCCCGCCGTACGACAAAACACGAACCTCTCAACAAACCATGATTACAACACCGATCCAACTCCGCTTCAACGACATCGACATCCAGGGCCACATGTACAACGGCCAGTACCAACACATCTTCGATCTGGGCAAAAACGAATACTTCGAACGCGTGCTGGGCATCGAACACATGGACGGCGAACAGACCGTCGTCACCGCCAGTTCGACGACCAATTTCTACATCCCGGTGAGCATGAAAGACAAGATCATCATCCACACCAGCATCGAACGCGTCGGCACCAAGAGTTTCACCGTCTTTCAGGAGATGATCGACCAAAACAGCGGAGCCGTCAAGGCCGACAGCCGCACCGTGCTGGTCGGATGGAACGCCGTGGCCAAAGAGAGCTTCGCCATTCCGACCGAGTGGCGCGAAAAAATCGAACGCGAAGAACGGTTTACCAAATAAAATAGCTACCTTCGCGGTGGCAAATTATTGTTTCATCAATCCCTATCCCTATGGGTGACGACCCCGGTGAGAATTACTGCTGTATCCTACCTGAACACGCTGCCGTTCATCTACGGCATCGAACAGCAGGTTGCGCTTCCGGTTTCGACGGCCTCCACTGCGACGGCCAGCGAAGCGGAACGGCGGCCCGCAGGGTCGGATATTGCCCTTTCGCTTAGGGTCCCGGCACTGTGTGCCGCCGACGCCATCGCCGGCCAGACCGACATCGCACTGGTCCCCACGGCCGCCATCCCACTGATTCCCGGCTTCCCGACCGCCGCCACTAAAGTTGCCACCCAGACCGATACCACCGACACAAGTATCGCAGGCACCGACGGTCAGCCCACCCCGTTCACCCCCCACGTCATTACTGACTACTGCATCGGCGCCGAAGGTGCCGTCGACACCGTCGTACTGCTGTCCGACACCCCCCTCGACCAAGTGCGCAAAGTCTACCTCGACTGCCACTCCCGCACCTCCGTACAACTGGTCCGCGTGCTGGCCCGCGAACACTGGCACATAGTCCCCTACTGGGTCGATTTTGCCGACTGCGCCTCGACCTTCGCCACCGAAGGCCACGCCCTCGCCCCCGGCGAAGCCATGGTCGCCATCGGCGACAAAGTCTTTGCCCTGCGCGCCGCCCACCCCTACGCCTACTGCTACGACCTGGCCCAGGAGTGGGCCAACTTCACCGGCGGTCTTCCCTTCGTCTTTGCCGCCTGGGTCGCCTGCACCCCCGCCGGAGCGGCCTTCGCCCCCCGGCTGAACCAGGCCCTCGCCTACGGCGTCGACCACATCGCCGAATCCATCACCGGCACGGTCAACCGTTCACGCAACTTCGACTTCGACACCGCCTACCGCTACCTGACCCAGTCGATCAAATTCCGACTCGACGCCCCGAAGCGACAGGCCATGCACCTCTTTTGGGAAAAAATCATCTCGCCCGGCTGACTGAATCCCCTTTAATCCCCCGACTCATCCATCGTTCTTTGCCGCAGTCCCACAGACGCCCGCCCCCGACCACACCCAGGCGAAGCAGGCGCCACCATCGGACCCGCCACCGGCCCGGAGACTTCCGCCGCAACGCGCAGTGCCCGCCTCGAAAGAGACACCGACAGAAGCACCGGTCCTCCCCCCGCAAAGAACTGTTTACTAACGATTAAAGAGGAGCGAGCGAAATGATTATTCTCTATCTGAAGTCCATCAACAAGATTATCCGCGATCCCGACCCCAAAGTGTTCGAAGAGCTCGGATACGACGATCTGTTGTGGATCGACCTGGTGGTCCCCACCGCAAAAGAGCGCAAACTCGTAGAGAGTTTCCTCGACGTGAACCTGTTGACCCGTCAGCAGGCCGAAGAGATCGAAACCTCGTCGCGCTACTCCGAACTCGAAGACTCGATCATCTGCAACACCAGCTTCACGATCCTCAAGGACGGCCGCTTCGAAGTGGAGACCGTCTCGTTCATCCTGAGCGAAGGGCTGCTCGTGTCGGAACGAAACTCCGACCTGCGCACCTTCAGCGAAGCCAGCCGCAAGATCCAGATGAACTACCGCTCCTACACGACCGGTTACCACGTACTGGTGTCGATCCTCGAAGCCCGAATCGACCTTGACGCCGACATGGTCGAAATCATCTCGCGCCAGATCGCCGCCCTGAACGCCACCAACAACGACGTCGACAAGAGCGTCGACAAAGAGGTGCTGTTGGAGATCAACCGCCTCCAGGAGAACACCATGATCCTGCGCGAAAGCATCTTCGACCGTCAGCGTCTGCTCTCCGGCATCCAGCGCAGCGAACGCTTCCCGAACGACATCTACCCGCGCGTCACGATCATGATCAAGGACGTCGGCTCGCTGCTCAACCACGCCGACTTCAGTTTCGAGCGACTCGAGTTCCTGCAGGACACCTTCATGGGTCTGATCAACATCGAACAGAACAAGATCATCAAGATGTTTACCATCCTCTCGGTGATCTTCATGCCCCCCACGCTGATCGCCGGCATCTACGGCATGAACTACCGTCTCGCGCCGTTCGACGAGTGGGAGTACGGTTTCCACTTCGCCATCCTGCTGATGCTGCTCTCCATCGGGCTGACCCTCTACTTCTTCAAACGCAAGAAGTGGATGTAACCCCTCGCCTGAACAGACCCCAACCGTTCGCCGACGGGACTCCACACCGTGCGAAGTCCCATCCGTCCGAACTGCCCCATACAGACAAAGCCCGCCTTCTCCGGCGGGCTTTGTCATTCAGAGAGGAAGCATAACACCCATTTCTCCCTGTCTTCGCATTTTTCCATACAAATCTTCGGGCAGATTTCCACACCACCGCACTCCATGCCGCACGCCTTGGATATCTCGGGAAATTTTACAATTTTTGTAAGATAAGGTTCGCAGTCACCCCGGACAAGCATGCCACCGCACCCCGCATTCCGCACGTCTCGGGCAGGACTTCGGCACCACACCCCAAACCCCAACTCTTTACACCCCGAATCATGATGAACGCTGTCAAAAAAATCGGACTCCTCGGACTGGTATGTTCCGCCCTGCTGTCATGCAGTTCGAACGGAGGTAAAAACATCGCCGAAGAGCCCATACAGGCCTTCTGCATCGACTTCAACTGGAGCGGCAAAGGCTACGCCAGCCTCTCGCGCCCCGAAGACTTTTCGAATGCCGATCCCCGCACCCACCTCGAGTGGTACAAGGCCCACGGCGTGAATACGATCCAGAGTTTCTGCGTGAGCCACAACGGTTACGCGTGGTACGACAGCAAAATCGCCCCGAAGGTTCCCGGGCTGAAATCCAACTTCTTGAAAGAGCTGGTCGACATGGGCCACAAGGAGGGGATGCGCGTGATGGGCTACTTCTCGCCCGGCACCAACGTCCGGTGGCTGGAGGAACACCCCGACGAAGTGTACGACAACCAAAGCATGTTCCACATCGTCTACACCTCCGAGTACCTCGACTACCTGGGCAAAGTGATCTACGAAGCGGTGAAAGAGACCGGGATCGACGGATTCATGATCGACGCCCTGTTCACCGCCCCGCGCGACTCGGCCGAAGCGATGAAGTGGATGCCCTGCGAACAGGAGATCTACGCCGAGCTGTTCGGCGAGCCGTTCCCCGGCCAGGACAAAATCACCTACGACCAGGTGCTGGAGTACAAACGCCGCTCGGTGGAACGCTGCTGGGACACCATCTACCAGTCGGCCAAGCGTGCCAATCCCGACTGCATCGTGTGGCTGACCTGCCACGACCTCACCCATCCGCAGATCCGCCCCGGCAGCCGGATCTTCAAACAGGCCGACTGGCTGATGAGTGAAAACTCCGATGCCGAATACCTGAAAAAGGTACGCAATGCGATCGGCCCCCAGACCCAGTTGATCCAGTGCATTTCGGGTTGGGCAACCCACGACGCCAAATCGCTCATGGAACAAAAAGACAGCATCAAACGGGGCTGGTACGGTTTTGCATGGCCCGACTCCGCCACCACCCTACCCTACACGCTCGAGAGCGCCGGCGAAGACGCCCGCTTCAAACAGAACGCCATCAATAT
This sequence comes from Millionella massiliensis, assembly GCF_900104655.1. Taxonomy (GTDB): domain Bacteria; phylum Bacteroidota; class Bacteroidia; order Bacteroidales; family Rikenellaceae; genus Rikenella; species Rikenella massiliensis. The sequence goes on from NZ_FNWD01000002.1 coordinate 1,220,304, forward strand.
CGAAGAGATGGCCAAATTCTACAAAGGCGAACATTAGCCTCCCGGGGCGGAACGTTCAACTTTGAGCCGGCCGTATGCTTGTGACAAATTTTTATTTCCTACATTTGTACAATAACCCGAATCGTTTTAATACGACCCACTATGAGTTACAATACTGACCAACGTACGGTCATGACCCTCGACGCCGGCGGCACGAACTTCGTTTTCGGAGCCATCCGCGGATGCGAAGAGGTCGTCGAACCGATCCACCTTCCCTCGGCCGCCAATAACCTCGAGCTGAGCCTGGCCAACCTCATCAACGGCTTCCACGCCGTCCGCTCGCGCCTCAAAGAGCCCCCCGTGGCCATCAGTTTCGCTTTCCCCGGCCCGGCCGACTACCCCAACGGCATCATCTGGAACATCGGCAACCTCCCGGCCTACAAAGGCGGCGTGGCCGTGGGCCCGATGCTGGCCGCCGAATTCGGCATTCCGGTCTTCATCAACAACGACGGCGACCTCTATGCCTACGGCGAAGCCATCAGCGGCTACCTCCCCTGGGTCAACGCACAGCTCGAAAAAGCCGGCAGCCCGAAACGCTACCACAATCTGGTGGGGCTGACCCTCGGAACCGGATTCGGCGGCGGTATCGTCCGCAATGGCAACCTCTTCCTGGGCGACAACTCGGCTGCCGCCGAAGTGTGGCTGCTCAGCCAACGCTACCACCAGGAACAAAACATCGAAGAGTCGATCAGCATCCGTGCCGTGCGCCGCGTGTACGGCGAACTGACCGGCACCCCCGCTGACCATCTGCCCACTCCCAAGGACATCTACGAAATCGGGATCGGCGCAAAAGAGGGTGACAAGGCTGCAGCCCTCGAATCCTTCCGCCGCATGGGTCAGGCACTGGGCGATGCCCTCTGCAACGTACTGACCATCGTGGACGGTATCGCCGTCATCGGTGGCGGTGTGGCCGGCGCACGCTCGCTGTTCGTACCGGCCATGATGGAAGAGATCCACAGCCACTTTACCGGTGCAACGGGCGCATCGTTCCCGCGTCTGGCCCAAAAGGCCTTCTACCTCGAGGACGAGGCCCAAATGGCCGAATTCCTCCAGGGCGAGGTGAAACAGATCCAAATCCCGCACACCACCGAACGCGTGACCTACGATTCGATGCCTCGCGTCGGGATCGGTTTCTCGCACATCGGCACCAGCAAAGCCATCAGCATCGGCGCCTACGCCTTCGCCCTCAGCGCACTGGACCGTCAGGCCCGATAAGTTCTCATTCCGAATCATTTTTCCAGCCCGCGTTCCCCCTCCGGAGCGCGGGCTTTTTGCAGTCTTAGGGGTTGCAGGTGAAAGGAGAAAGGAGAAAGGAGAAAGGTGAAAGGAGAAAGGTGAAAGGTGAAAGGAGAAAGGAGAAAGGTGGAGGTGGAAACAAGTGACAAGGGAAATGCGACGATAAGAATCCGGAATGAACAATAAACGTTGCCACACCATTTCACTAAACCGTAACCCAATAAAAAAGCGTCTCCCCGGGAAATCGGGAAAACGCTTTTTCCTATAAAGAGTTATTTACGTCTTACCTTTCAAGAGGCACAACATTTATCAGAGGAATCTCTCAGCCGGCCCTCCCCATACACATTCCACCACTTCCCCACCGCTGAACAAGCCAACCCTGCTCACCTCTTAACTACACCCCATCAACCGCTAGATATATTCTGGGGGATCACCCGGGCAACCACCCCTACTCTCGCATAACTCCTCGCACACTACCCTTCGACCACCGCCGCGAACACACCCTTAATCCTTGCCTCCACATCCCTCACGTCCTCACACCCCCACCCACGGACTCACGATCGCAACTTTCCTCATCCCCAACGACCGCCTCCCGAACTCACAATCAGTAGCCCAGAATACGCATCATCGAACGGTAGCTCTGCTCCTTGGCAAACAGACGGGTATAGTATTCGTTGTCGTCCTTATCGCGGTCGATGATAATGTGCTTGGGCGCGGGAATCAGACAGTGCTGAATGCCACCGTAACCGCCCAAAGACTCCTGGTAGGCCCCCGTGTGGAAGAAACCGATGTACTGCGGATCGCCGGGCGTCAGTTTGGGCAGGAAGATCGCATTCTGATGGGCCTCGGCGTTGTAGTAGTCCTCGCTGTCGCAGGTCAACCCGCCGAGGAACACACGCTGGTACTCCTTGTCCCAGTTGTTGATGGGCAGCATCATGAAACGCTGGTTGATACCCCACGTATCGGGCAGGGTGGTCATGAACGAACTGTCGATCATGTACCACAACTCACGGTCGTTCTGCTGTTTCTGGTTGATGATCGAATAGAGCGTTGCGCCGCTTTCACCCACAGTGAACGATCCGAATTCGGTGAATATGTTTGGTTCTTCGATTCCGTTCGTATTGCAATAGTTCTTGATCTGGGCTACGATCTCTTCGGCCATGTACTCGTAGTCGTAGTCGAAAGCGAGCGAGTTTTTGATGGGGAATCCGCCGCCGATGTTGAGCGAATCGAGGTCCGGACACACCTTTTTCAGTTCGCAATAGACGGCCAGACACTTCGAGAGTTCATTCCAGTAGTAGGCCGTATCGCGGATGCCGGTATTGATGAAGAAGTGCAGCATCTTGAGCCGGAACTTCTTGTTGGGCTTGATCTTCTCGAGATAGTAGTTCTTGATTTCGCGGTAGCGAATACCGAGACGCGAGGTGTAGAAGTCAAACTTGGGTTCCTCTTCCGATGCGATTCGGATACCAACGAAGCAGGGTCTTTCGATAGCGGCATCGAGCAGATCGTGTTCTTCCTTGTTGTCGATCACCGGAATCGTATTAATAAACCCGCTGTTAATCAGCCCCGCAATGTTTTCGGCATACTGGGGCCGTTTGTATCCGTTGCATACGATGAAGGTGTCCTTGTCGAGCATTCCTCCGTCATACAGGGCGTTGATGATGTGAATATCGTATGCCGACGAGGTTTCGAGATTGATTTTGTTTTTGAGTGCCTCTTCGAGCACAAAGGAGAAGTGCGAACTTTTGGTACAATAGCAGTAATTGTACGAACCTTTGTAATCGACCTTGGCCATCGCCACATTAAAGAGTTTCTTGGCCCGTTGGATTTGCGAACTGATTTTGGGGAGATACGAGATCTTCAGCGGGGTTCCATACTGCTTGATGATGTCCATCAGGGGCACTTCGTGGAACTGGAGACTGTTATCCACCACCGAGAATTCGTCCTGGGGGAACTCAAAAGTCTGTTCGATAAGGTCGATATACTTATTTTTCATCTACGTCGGATTGGACGGTTTATGGTTAAGTAACTTCACTACATTGGCCCCGGGAGACAAATCCGCACAAGCCGGATTCCTCGAAATTGCCAAATGCGTTACAAAGATGCAATGATTTTTCGGTTTCGCCATCATAGACAGCTATAAATTTGCATCAACATTTTCGAGGCAACACAACCGTTGTTTTAGCAGGATTCTTCGGAAAGATACGCCCTCCAACGCATCATGTTGCGAGCCTTTAAAGATTACCATTCGGAACCACCTTTATTCGAGGCAATACCAATCTGACGGAGTGCCCGAAGGCACCGCCCGCCCGGCGTGAGGGCAGTCCCAGACTGTTCTCCGCGCCAAACAAAAAAAACACGTTGAAAAAAGAGAGAATCGACCGATTTGCAACGCGGTAAATCGATTGATTCTCCGAACGCGTTTTTTCATACTATCCAAAACTGCTCTTCGACTGCCCTGCGCGGGCGGCGTCCGCGTGCTCGCGGCGGAGCAATGAGAAGTAATTACACCCATAGATACCGCCCGTAGCACCGGCATATACCGACAAACTTCTATTCGAGGCAATACCAATCTGACGGAGTGCCCGAAGGCACCGCCCGCCCGGCGTGAGGGCAGTCCCAGACTGTTCTCCGCGCCAAACAAAAAAACACGTTGAAAAAAGAGAGAATCGATCGATTTGCCGCGTTGCAACTCGATCGATTCTCCGAACGCGTTTTTTCATACTATTCAGAACTGTTCTTCGACTGCCCTGCGCGGGCGGCGTCCGCGTGCTCGCGGCGGAGCAATGAGAAGTAATTACGCCCATAGATACCACCATTCACTACCGTAACACTGGCATATCCCGACAAACTTCTATTCGAGGCAATACCAATCTGACGGAGTGCCCGAAGGCACCGCCCGCCCGGCGTGAGGGCAGTCCCGGACTGTTCGCCTCGCCAAACAAAAAATGCGTTAAAAAAAGAGAGAATCGACCGATTTGCAACGCGGCAAATCGATCGATTCTCCCAACGCGTTTTTTTCATACTATTCAGAACTGTTCTTCGACTGCCCTGCGCGGGCGGCGGCCGCGTGCTCGCGGCGGAGCAAAGAGGGAGTATTACGGCCAACTATGTTGTGCGTAAATCTTGAAGGCAAATCTCTCGTGGCTACAGCCACCGTATTCGCAGCAGTGCGATGCGGTTTATTGCCCATGCCTTTTCAAAACCCCGACACATTTCTCCATAAGCCACTCACGGTTCCACCGGGTGCACATCATCCGTCGAACTGACCTTAATCTGTACACTCTCCCGATAAGTCGTCACCACTCCCACCAAATCAACCTTTCCTTCGGGCAGCACATAGTCCGCAAACGTCGCATACGGACTGGTATAGACCTTCACCGAACGACCATAACCGATCGAATAAGTTTGCTCACCACTCCAGGTATGCCGTCCCCCTTGGGTAAAACTACCGTCCACGACCCGCACCAAACGCCCAGCCAACGCCTCCGTCACCTCGGGGATCGTCACCTCCAGCGTATCGATCTCCGGCATCGGCTCTTCGGACCGAAACATCATCTGCCGCAGCACCACATCCGACGAAATATAGTCGATTCCCTTGGGATAGTCCGATTCGGGCACACCGACAGCCAGCATCCCGTCCCACAAGCCGAGCCGCAACCCGTCGAGCCGCACAACGACACGCTCCCCCGGCCGATAAGCCGAATAGGTATCATATGTGCCCGTCAGAACGGCGAGCGACGCGTCGCCCTGCTGAATGACGATCATTTTGTAGAAATTCCCCGCCGAATCGGACGTAGTGACCCGTCCACCGACAACGACCCCCTCCGGCATATCCACCTCGCCCCTCTCGTAATAGCTGCGCACACTGGCCAGCGTGGTATTGGCGTGAGGCGCCGTTTCGTCCGGTTCGGGCAACGCGTCGAAACGATCGTAGCCGCAACCGCCCATGACGAGCAGCAGCGGCGCAAGAAACAGATATTTCAGACGCATTACAACCATAAAGCTAACCAATCGGACAGCGGACAAGATAACGACAAAAGCGAGGACACAACCCCGCATCGAACCGCCCATAGCCATACATGCTCCAGCACTCCTTCTCCCCTCCGACACCATCGACACCGACCGGCGACCACCCGCAGGCGGTTTTATTGATCGAGTTTGAAACGGATACGCAGAATTCCGCTCTGCTCGTCGTAGTCAGTCGAGATGATGCGCAGGTGGCCGATCTCGGAAGTGTTCGTCACATGCTCACCAATACAGGGGCAGCGGTCGTAATCGCCGACGCTGACAATCCGCAACTGCGCATCGGGCCCAGACGCAGCACTCTCCGGCAGGCGCGAGAGGTCGAACTCCGCAGCCGCTTCGGCATAAGGCACCATCCGGAAAGTGACCGGCAGGTGAAGATCGATCTGATTATTGACCACCCGCGTCAGGTCCTCGACCTCTTCGGAGGTCAGATTGCGGCCGATGCTGCGAAAATCGAAATCGACCTTCGACTTTTTACGTTCGAGGTGAGTGGTTACAGCCCGGCCGCAACCGAACATCCGCACCATCGTACCGCCCAAAATATGTTCGGCAGTGTGCATCTCACGCGGATATACTTTTTCGCTCATGAAATCAAAGAGTTTATCAGTGGTTATATTGAATTATTCATAACGGGAAAAAGGCTCAAAAACGTACATCAAGCGTCCTTTCCCCGAATACCGAACGCCTCAACTGCCCAGCCGGCGGTCGTCACTCCACAAGGCAGGGAAGGTCCCCATAGCACACGTTCCGGTCGGGAGGCCCCGACCGGAACGTGTACAGCAGTCAGGCCCGGTGCGGACTAAAACTCACGCACCCCGGCATTCCACAGGAAGAACGACCAGATGTCGGCCTGTTCCTGGATGGTTTTCGAGATCGGTTTGCCCGCACCGTGACCGGCATCGGACTCGACACGCAGCAGAATCGGCTGGTCGCAACCCTGTGCCGCCTGGAGCGTGGCACCGAACTTGAAGGAGTGGGCCGGCACGACACGGTCGTCGTGATCGGCCGTCATGATCAGCGTCGGCGGATAGCAGGTGCCCGGCTTGATGTTATGCAGCGGCGAGTATTTGTAGAGGTACGGAAAATCGGCGGCATTGTCGGCCGAGCCGTACTCCACGACCCACCCCCAACCGATCGTAAAGCGGTGGTACCGCAGCATGTCGAGCACGCCGACCATCGGGAAGGTGGCGCAATAGAGGTCGGGACGCTGCGTCAGGCAGGCCCCCACCAGCAGCCCGCCGTTCGAACCGCCGGCGATGGCCAGTTTTTTCGGCGAGGTATATTTTTCGGCGATCAGGTACTCGGCCGCAGCGATAAAGTCGTCAAAGACATTCTGTTTCTTTTCGAGCATCCCGGCACGGTGCCAGGCCTCGCCATACTCGCCGCCACCGCGGATGTTGGCCAGCGCGTAGATCCCGCCTTGTTCGAGCAGCAGGATGTTCGAGGGCGAGAATCCCGGCGTACGGCTGATGTTGAATCCGCCGTAGGCATAGAGGTAAACCGGGTTGTTGCCATCGCGTTTGAGGCCTTTTTTGTAGACCAGGAACATCGGCACGCGCGTACCGTCTTTCGAAGTGTAGAAGACCTGTTCCACCTCGAAGGCCGAGACGTCGAAGTTGACCTTGGTCTGGCGATAGAGGGTCGAGGTTCCGTCGGCCAGCGAGTAACGGTAGGAGGTCGGCGGCACGTTGAAGCTGCTGAAGCCGTAGAAGACCTCCGTATCGTCCTGCTCGCCGTCAAATCCACTGACGGTACCGATGCCGGGCAGGGTGATTTCGCGCACCAGTTTACCCGAGCGGTCGTACTGGCAGACCCGGCTCGACGCATCCTTCAGATAGCCGGCCATGAGCGACCCGCCGGCCGTGGTGACCCACTGGAGCAGGTTTTCGCTCTGCGGGATGACATCCTCAACCGCGGGCACAGCGGCACGCAGATCGACCGACACCAGCCGGAAGTTCGGAGCCTCGTCGTTGGTCAGCACCAGCGCCCGGTCGTCCCGGCAGTCGACGATGGCGTAGTCGTTGGCAAAGCCCGGGAAGAGCGTTTTGAAACCGGCACCGGGAGCGGTGAGGTCCTTGTAGAGGATTTCGGTGCCGCTGGTTCCCTCGGAAGCGACGATAAAGAGCCACTTGAAGTCGTCGCTCACCTGGCCCGAGAAGTAGCGCAACGGGTGTTCCTTATCTTCATACACCAACTGGTCTTCGGCCTGCGAGGTGCCGAGTTTGTGGAAATAGACCTTCTGGTACTCGTTTTTGGCCGAATAGGCGCTGGCTCCGGGAGCGGGTGCATCGTAACGGCTGTAGTAGAAACCGTCCTTACCCCAGCTGGCCCCGCTGAACTTGACCCACTCGATCTTGTCGGCGAGCTGTTTGCGGGTGGCCACCTCCATCACGAAGATTTCGACCCAGTCCGACCCCGACTTCGAGACCGAATAGGCCGCATAACGATCGTCTTTCGAGAAGGTGACGGTGTTCAGCGCCACGGTCCCGTTCTCGGAGAGGGTGTTGGGGTCGAGGAACACTTCGGGCGTTCCGTCCAGCCCCTTCTGATAGTAGAGTACGCTCTGGTTCTGAAGCCCGTCGTTCTTGTAGAAGAAGTAGTACTCACCCACACGGAACGGGGTGCCCTCCTTCAGATAGTCGTAGAGCTGGGTGAGCCGCTCCTTGATGCGGTCACGGTAGGGAATTTGCGACAGGTAGTCCTGCGTCACTTCGTTCTCGGCCTTGACCCAGGCAGCCGTTTCGGCCGAATTGTCGTCTTCGAGCCAACGGTACGGGTCTTTGACGATCGTACCGTGATAGTCGTCCTGCACGGTGGTGTCCATGCGGGCAACCGGATAGGGTTTCGTCTTGATGGTCATGGTGTTCTGGCAACCGGCGAACGCCGCGGCAAGGGCGGCGACACCGCATAGGGTATAGAATTTCATAGGCAACAAATTTTTCTGCTCTTTTTGGGGCGCAACACTTTCTGGAGCGCAACGCTTGGGGGTACACATTTTTGGGAGTGCAACACTTCCCGTCGTTCCAACTCACGACACCAAGGTCGTTACTGCCAAATTGCCCGAAAGCTTGCCCACACTCGTTTCAGGGCCGATTATCAAGCCTTTTGACCCAAAGCAAGGCGATGTTTCCGTCACGGAAGTCCGCTTTTCGCCAGAAACACAGCCTCTACATCGCAGCAAACACTTTCAGAGGAGTGATATCTATAGACCACATATTTCCTCTCCGTTTTCGCTGGGGTTTCCGGCTTCCATCGCAACAATGTGACGCCCTTTTTCAGAGAGTAAATGTACTATTTTTTTGCGATTCACGGGAGTCGCCGGCCGACATCCTCTCTTTCTGCTCCCCTACCCCACCATCGTCCATCGACCGGAACCTATCAACAACGTTCCGTCTCGGCCGTTGCACCCGCCGCTATCCGGATTACAGGACGAGGGTGAGATTTTTTGCCCCGTGCCGGTTTTTGTATGTATCTTTGTAGAGACGGCTCTTCCCGTCGCCTTCTGCGCGTGCAGTTGGGGCCCGTTCGTTCCCGCCGGATTTCTCGTTCCGGGATTGATCCTCCGCCGATCATCCCGCCTCCGACCGAAGTCCCGACCCGAACGAGACACCACCGCACCGGCAACCCCTATTCACCCAACACCCCACTCCATGAGTTACCTGGCCCGCATCACCCAGACCTGCCCCACTGCCATCGTGCTGCTGGTCGATCAATCCGGCTCGATGGCCGAACCGACCCGATGGAACGGTCGCGACGTCACCAAGTCGCAAGCCGTCGCCACTGCCATCAACACCCTGCTCGCCGAACTGGTCGCCCGATCGCGACGCACCGCCGGCTACCAACACTACTACGACATCGCCGTGGTGGGCTACTCGGCCTCCGAAGTGCGTTCGGCGCTGCCCACCATGGGCGACGAATGGTTTCTGACTCCGGAAGAGTTGGCCGACAACCCCGTCGAGGTGCGCGACGTGCAACGTTTTCGCACCCTGCCCGACGGACGTCAAATCGCCACCGTCATGCGCGAACCGGTGTGGGTACGTCCGGCCGCAGAGTGGAACACCCCGATGGTGGCCGCTCTGGAGAAAGCCCACGAGTTGCTGCACGCATGGTGCGCCCGTCACAAGGGATCCCCCTGCTACCCGCCCACCGTCATCAACATCACGGACGGCGAGGCGACCGACGGCACTCCGGAAAAGGTAGCCGCAGCAGCCGCACGACTCCGTTCACTGGCTACGGCCGACGGCAACCTACTGCTGCTGAACATCCACATCAGCCATTCGGAACATACACCGATTCTCTTCCCCGCCACGGCCGACGAGTTGCCCGAAGATCGTTACGCCCGGCTGCTGTTCGACATATCGAGCCCGATGCCGCCGCTCTACCGCGACGAGATTGCCCGCACGACAGGCCGCCCGATGACCGTTCCGGTGCGCGGCATGGCCTACCACGCCAACGTGACCGACCTGGTCCGCATGATGAACATCGGCACCGCCACATCCGACCTGCTGCTATGACGCTCCACCGCCCCTATCCCTCCATCGGCGACTACATCGAGACAATCGCCAACCCTTCGGGCCGTTTTGCCACCCTCCGCGACCTGCATCCCGTGACCGATCCGACCGGTCTTCCGGTCTATGTCTGCGGTACGGGGCGGGTTACCTTTCGCGTCACGCTGAACGGCCACGCCCACGACCTGACCTGCTTCACCACCCCGGCCGCCCTTCGGAACGCTCACCGCTACGGACAGTTGCTACCCGACGAAGCCTTTGTCTTCGGCGAGGATGGTACCGGCGCCTACTATCCGGTCGCGTTGCGTGCCGTGGAAACACCGGCCGATACCGATTCTTCCTCGATTGAGCCTGAGGACACACCTGCCACAGAGGATTCTTCGACCGACGTACCTATCTCTGACGAACCCGACAGCGCGGGCGAACTATACGAAGGATTGCGGGTAGTGGTCCGCGGTGATCTTTTCGGCTATGCTGATGCGGCAGGACACCTCGTGATCGAAGCACAGTATGTTTGGGCGGGCGACTTCGGCGAAGGCCGGGCCGCCGTGGCTGTCGCCGCACCGGGTGACGAACAGGGAACACTGATGGGCCTTATCAACCAGGAGGGCCGTCAGGTGATCGCTCCGATTTACGATGACCTGTCGTGGGACGGTTCGCGGTTTGCATACGTCGAACGCGACGGTCGTTACGGCTGCCTCGACCGCATGGGACACACGGTCGTTCCGCTGCAATACGATTGGATGGGTGAATTCGACTACGGCTATGCACTGATTCGTCGGGGCGACTGCTGGGGATACGTCAGCGAACAAGGTGAAGAGGTCGCCCCCGGAGCAATATACGCGGATGCCCGCTCGGTCTCGGCCGACGGTACAGCCCAGGTTCTCCCCGCCGGAAGCGACACGTGGGAGACTATCCGCCTGCCCAGAATCAAGAGCTAACCACTTATTCCCCACTATAATCCCCTCTATCGGATTCCCGCAGCGGAGCTGCAATTGATTTGCGGTGACAGCTGACAGACATAAAGTGTACGGCACAGCCCCGGTTCGAGGTAATACCACTCTGCCGGGGTGGCCGAAGCCACCGCCCGCCCGGCGTGAGGGCAGTCCCGTACTGGTTCATTGGCAGATGATAGAATATATGATACACAATCTATTCCAACGAATAGATTGTGTGTCGATCAAAAAAAACGTTCATCGACTGCCCTGCGCGGGCGGCGTCCGCGTGCTCGCGGCGGAGCGTGCGATACTCCGTATCGCTTACGTTGTTAGAAATCTCTCTGTCGGAGTGCCCGGAGGCACCGTACTCGCGGTGGAGCGTGCGATACTGCGTATCGCTTACGTCGTTAGAAACCCCTCTGACGGAGTGCCCGGAGGCACCGTGCTCGCGGCGGAGCGTGCGATACTACGTATCGCTTATTTCGTTAGAGACCTCTCTGACGGAGTGCCCGGAGGCACCGTGCTCGCGGCGGAGCAGGCGATACTGCGTATCGCTTATGTTGTTAGAAACCCCTCTGTCGGAGTGCCCGGAGACACCGTGCTCGCGGCGGAAGCAAGGATTTAGTAACTTTACACCCCGAAACCCCATATGATTACTAACCCTAAACCCTATTCACCCATGACACCCAGTACGATCGGTGCCGCCACGTCCCAGCAACAGCCGACAGCCCCGGAGACCCGTAAACCCCGGGACCCAAACCCCAACCACCGCATCGAAGTGGTCGACGCCCTGCGAGGCATTGCCCTGTTTGCGATCGTCATCCTGCACTGTTTCGAACACTACAACCTGTACCACATTCCCGAGAACTATCCGCAGTGGCTCACCGCACTCGACCGCGGCGTGTGGGACACCACCTGGTTTCTGATGGCCGGCAAAGCCTTCTCGACCTTCTCGCTGCTGTTCGGACTCAGCTTCTACATCCAGCTCCGAAACGCCGAACGACGCGGACTCCACTTCCGCGGACGGTTCGTCTGGCGGATGCTCCTGCTGGTACTCTTTTCGCAGTTCCACTCCCTGTTCTACAACGGTGACATCCTGTTGCTTTATGCCGTGATGGGGCTTTTCCTGGTGGCCGTGTCGCGTCTCTCGACCCGCGCCATGCTCATCCTGGCCGGCGTGATGATCCTCCAGCCCGTGGAGTGGATCCGGATGCTCTGTGCCCTGGGCGACATTCCCCTGCCCGAGTACGGAAACCACTGGATGGAGTATGCCCGGCTGGCCAAACCTGTCATGGAGTCCGGCAGCCTGACCGAAGTGGTGGGCTCGAACATCACCTACGGACAGCTCTACGGTAACCTGTGGCAGATCGAAAACGGACGCATATTCCAGATCGGCGGACTCTTCCTGTTCGGGACGGCGGCCGGGCGGCTCGACCTATTCTCCGACACCCCGCGCTCCATCGCCCTGTGGAAAAAGATTACCCTTTACGCCGCGTTGCTCTTCGTGCCCGTCAATCTGCTGCGCATGGTGGTGCCCGACATGGTGCAGGGCGACCCCCGGTTGCTGATGCCGGTGGAGATTGCGCTGCCCTCGATCACCAACTTCCTGATGATGTGTTTCCTGGTGGGCTGTTTCGTACTGCTGTGGTACGACCGCGGGAAAGGGTACCGATTCCAGCGCCTTTTCATCCCCTTCGGTCGGATGAGCCTGACCAATTATATTGCTCAGTCCATTATCGGCGTGACGCTCTTCTACGGTTTCGGCCTGGGGCTGTACCGCACCACCGGCGCAACGGCCTGTCTGCTCATAGCCGTGGGAATTTTCGCCCTGTTGTGGGGTTTCAGCCGGTGGTGGTTATCGCGTCACCGTCAGGGGCCGCTGGAGTGGATTTGGAAACGCCTCACGTGGATAGGGGTTCCTTCGCAACGGAGAGCAGACTCAACCGCCGCGAAGCAGTGATTTGTTAGCCGCAACAGCCGACAGACCTAAAGTGTACGGCACGGCCCCGATTGGAGGTAATACCCCTCTGACGGGGTGCCCGAAGGCACCGCCCGCCCGGCGTGAGGGCAGTTCCGAACTGGTTCATTGGTAGATGATGAAATGTATTTGATACACAATCTATTCGCCGGAATAGATTGTGTATCGATCATAACAACCGTTCATCGACTGCGCTGCCGCGCGGGCCCCGCGTGCTCGCGGTGGAGCAGGCGATACTGCGTATCGCTTACGTCGTTAGAAACCCCTCTGACGGGGTGCCCGAAGGCACCGCCCGCCCGGCGTGAGGGCAGTCCCGTACTGGTTCATTGGTAGATGATGAAATGTGTCTGATACACAATCTATTCGCCGAAATAGATTGTGTATCGATCATAACAACCGTTCATCGACTGCGCTGCCGCGCGGGCCCCGCGTGCTCGCGGTGGAGCAGGCGATACTGCGTATCGCTTACGTCGTTAGAAACCCCTCTGTCGGAGTGCCCGAAGGCACCGCCTGCCCGGCGTGAGGGCAGTTCCGTACTGGTTCATTGGTGGATGATGAAATGTATCTGATACACAATCTATTCGCCGGAATAGATTGTGTATCGATCATAACAACCATTCATCGACTGCCCTGCGCGGGCGGCGTCCGCGTGCTCGCGGTAGAGCAGGCGATACTCCGTATCGCTTACGCCGTTAGAAACTCCTCTGACGGGGTGCCCGAAGCCACCGTGCTCGCGGCGGAACAATGGATTGTTAGCGGCGCCGGTGCAACGAAAACAAACGCGCGTCACCCGATAATACAAATAGCAACTCATGGAACAACACGAAACCGAAGAACAGATCCCGCATCGGGTCTTTGTGGTGGCCGGCAGCGAACCGCTCGGCTCGGCCGGTATGCAGGCCGACATCAAGGCCATCGCCGCCTGTGGCGGTTACGCGGCCGCGGCGCTGACCTGCGTGGTGAACGAAGATACACGCCACGTCCGGGAAGTCTTCCCGATCCCCGAGACACTGGTGGTGGGTCAGATCCGCTCCTTCATGGAGGACGTGGGGGCCGACTGCCTCAAAACCGGGATGCTCTATTCGGCCACTCTGGTGGAGAGCGTGGCGACCGTGCTGCGCAGCTACCCGACCGTACCGCTGGTGGTCGATCCGGTGATGGTCAGCTCCGGAGGCGACCCGCTGCTCGAGGCCGACGCCGTGCGTTGCTACCGGGAGCACCTCGTGCCGCGTGCCACGGTCATCACCCCCAACCGCCGCGAAGCCGAACTGCTGCTGGGGCACGAACTGAGCCCCGACGCCTGGCGCGACGAGCTGCGGGAGCTGAGCCGGGACGGTGCCACGGCCGTAGTGGTCAAGTCGGCCATCGTCGATCAGGGCCAGCGCACCGACTGGTTCTACGACCCGCAGAGCGACCTGTTCCGCGAGTTCCGCAAGCCCGACGTGCCGACACGGAACGTCAACGGTTCGGGCGACATGTTCGCCTCGGCCATCGCCACCTACCTGGCCCGCGGCTGGCGGCTGGCGGATGCCGTGGCACGGGCCGAGAAATTTATCCACGAAGCCCTGCTACAGGCCGTACCGTACCGCTTCGGGTCGGGTTACGGTCCCGTGCAGCCCTTCGGCAGTCAGCGCATCGCCACGCAGAAGGAGAACCTCCGCTACCGAATGCTGCGTCAGCTCCGGGAACAGACGCCCCAGCGGCGCAAGAGTGCCTCGGAAGCCGTCCTGCGCCACCTGGCCGAGGACGAGCGTTTTCGCGCGGCACGGGTCATCCTGCTCTACCACTCGCTACCCTCGGAGGTCGACACCCGCGGACTGATCGAACGGCTGGCAGCCGAAGGTCGGGAGGTGCTGCTACCCGTGAGCCTGCCCGAGGGGCTGCGCCTCAAACGCTACGACCCCGCCCGGGGCTGGACCCAGGGGGCATTGAACATCATGGAACCGGTGGGCGACTATTTCGACGACTACGACCGCATCGAGCTGGTTGTGGTTCCCGGCGTGGCCTTCGACCGGTCGGGGTTCCGGCTGGGGCGCGGCAAGGGATACTACGACCGGCTGCTGGCCTCGCTGCCCGAGGTCTGCCGGATTGGCATCTGTTTTGATTTCCAGCTGGTCGACCGGGTCCCGACCGACGACCACGACGCCCGTATGGACCGCGTGGTCACCGACCGCGGGTAGCGCCATCTTCGCTCCGCGTCCTCTTCCTCCTCCCCGTTCCCCCGTCTCCTGTTTCGGGTTCCGGCCATCTCCCCGCCACTTCTCCGGTCAGATCGGATTCCGTCCGGCCGGCCGGACGGTCGGTCGGGGGGCGTTTCGCATCGGTTTTCAACCGGTCTCCATTCAGATTTCCGGCCCCCGTTTTAAGTCTCTTCCGGGCCGTTCCATTCACGCTCCGGCCGGGGAACCCTCCCGCGCGGGGCGTTCATCCTACCCGAAGGGCCCATCCGCCCCTTCTGGTTTGTCGTTATCGGCACTCCCGACACGGTTCTCCGGATTGTTTTTCGCCCGAGGCGGTTCCCTCGGGGGACGGGGAGTGTCCCGGGTGTCAGGCGAGGGAACCTCTCACCCCCCGCCCCGCGCCGTTCTCCCCGCCGACCGAAGGAGCGGCTATTCGTTCCGGTTCTGTCCGCCGAACTCGCCCAGCGAATCGGCCGGTATGTTGCCCGGATCCGATTGGTCGCGTCCGGAGGGCATCAGCAGCCGTTTGTAGGTCATGTCGATACCGAAGGCCCCGAGCGGCGCGGTGATCAGGATGGCCAGGACGGCCACCGTCAGGACAATTTTGCCGCAGGGGAGTCCCATGGCCAGCGGGAGCGACCCAATGGCCGCCTGAACCGTAGCTTTGGGCAGGTAGGCGATCATGCAGAAGAGCCGTTCGCGCAGCGTGAGGTCGGTGTGTATCATGCAGACGAAGACGCCCACCATGCGGAAGAGCAGCACGATGAAGATGACCCCGACGGCAGCCAGTCCGGCGGCGAGGGCGAACTTGATGTCGACCGTTGCGCCCACCAGCACGAAGAGCAGGATTTCGGCGGCCACCCAGAGTTTGGAGTATTTCGGCGAGATGCGTTTGGCCAGCAGAGGGTATGTTTTCAGGAGGGTGGCGCCCATGGCCATGACGGCGAGCAGTCCGGAGATCGGAACGATGCCCTTGAGCCACCCTTCGAGACCGAGAAACAGGAAGGCCAGGCTCATCATGATCAGCACCTTGATGGAGTCACGCATGTGGAAGCGTCGGAAGTAGCGCGACAGGAGCCATCCCACGCCGATGCCGAGCGCCAGTCCGGTGACGATCGAGACGGGGATCTGCACGAAGCTGGCGGCCGAGACTTCGCCGCCGAGCGAGAGGGTGGTGAAGGCCGTGAAGAGGACGATGACAAAGACGTCGTCGACCGATCCGCCGGCCATAATCATCTGCGGGATGCTTTTGCGCGTACCGATCTGGTTTTCCATCAGGTAGAGCATCTTGGGGACGATGATGGCGGGCGAGACGGCCGCCACGACGGTTCCCATCACGGCGGCGTCGAGCAGCGAGATGTCGAGCAGGGCGGGTGCCACGAGCATCATGCCGGCGATCTCGAAGCAGGCCGGGACGAAGCACATCAGCAGGGCGGGACGTCCGACCCGTTTGAGGTCGTTGATGTCGAGGGCCAGGCCGGCGCGCATCAGGATGATGACCAGCGCGATCTGCCGCAGTTCGACCGACACCGACAGCAGCGAGGGCGAGAGGGCGTTGAGCGCATAGGGGCCGAGGATGATCCCCGAGATGAGCATCCCGAGCAGGGCGGGCAGCCGCAGCCGGTTGAAGATGTAGCCCATCGACAGGCCCAGCAGGAAAATGTAGGCAAAGCTGACTAACATGGTATTGGATTTAGTGTGTAGTGAATGAATCGGGTCGGACGGAGCGTCGGCGGGCAGAGGTTCGGGCCCTGCGGTCGGAATCCGGGCAGACACGACGCGACGCCCCGCAGTGCGAGTCTGCGGAGTGGTGAGGGTTGCGAGGTCTGCGTGGTGAAGTGTGTGGAGTTGTTAACCGCCATAATGCCTGCCGACAATAGTTCCGTGTGACTATTTATCTTCCGCAGGTATCATCAGCACATCCCGATCGGGCGGCGGTTCGAGGCAGATACCATTGCCTGTGTGCGTTGCGGCAAAGGTACGTTTTTGGTTCGAAAAAACAAAAGGATCTTTGGTTAGGGCAAATTGCCCCAAAACGCTTTCGCCAATAGAATTTGTTTAGTCAATTATCACCCTCATAATCAGCTCAATATAATTACACATGCAAACAAATCGAAAAAACCGTAATTTATAACGGTATGATTGGTTGCTGGTAATGTATTCTGCCGTCATCACTGACGGAGCGTACTTCAGCATATCCAACAGAGACATTGGGTCCTTTGATCGCAGCGGCTACCGTTTTCAAATAATCAATATTAGGGGTAACCGGGATGAGTTGATATAACTCTTTCCCTGCACGTGTAAGCACATTGGCGGGCAAAAAAACTTCTTTTACTCCAGGGTCTAGGGTTATCGACAATAGCTGTTTGTTTTGATATAAAATTACACTTGTGGACTTTTTATCGGGCAATGATTTAAATGATTGTCCCACAAATGTTCCCGCCTGTAAGAGCCCAATTTCCGTCAAATTTGCTATATCTGAATATGAAATTCCAAATTCGGGCAAACCGCCTCCACGACCTTCTAAAATGAAGTATCCATTTCTGTATAATACAAACTGCGCAACTTTAACAAAGGTTTCTGCCTCCTCCTTCGTGATGTTACGCAACAACTCGAGGGTCCGCAGAGTATATGATCCTGGGGGATTTCACCTCGCCGGCAAGGATCTGGCCCCACAGTTTTTTCATATCTTCATCCGAAATATCTTGCACAATATCAAAGAATCTTGTTGTCCAGTCTGGATGGACCGGTACGTCGGATACGGTCGGTTGGGATTCAAGCGTTTTTGCTGCAATTTCAACCACGTCATCAATATTGTCTTGGCGTTTTTTTTCCTTAGCGATGAGCCTATCATTGATTCTATCCCATGTCTCCGTCTCTATTATTTTTCCTTCAGCTTGGGCTTTATTCTTGGCTCGTTCTATTGTTTGGATTGCATATGCTTTGGCATCAGCCTCCTTTCGTATACGGCGGGGACGATACAATACGCTCAATCCTGCACTGATTACTTCGATCAGTTTTTCTATAGGTTTGCTATCAATCTTAATTAAACTGTCCATTGGGTGTCTGAAGCCGGGGGAATAACGGCATAATACAAAGATGCAAAGAATCGGGAAATATTAATAATTATCATTCCCATACATAATAAAGTGGAATATATATACTGTTTGGCGATCTTGGGAGTTGTCGCTTATTGTTCCTTTTTTCCCGGCATTTGAATTGCCCGTGCAAAACGATCCCGGCGGCGAACCGCCTCAGGAGAGTGCCTGTGCGGCCCGTCGCCGGGGATATGGAGCATCAAACGGGGGACGTGAACGGAGCGGGTTACGGCCGCGGGATCACGTCAAAACAGTAGCTGCCCGAGCCGAGCCGGGCCACGGTGCGGTTTTCTTCGCGACGCACCTCCGTGACCCCCTCCACGCGCTCCAGCGGACAACCCGCTTCGGAGATCGAGTCGGGCGAGGCCTGACGGAACCACACCTCGGCCGTGGAGTTGGCCGGCACCTCGAACTGCAGCTGCAGGGTGCCGTCGGCCCGACGCGTCCAGCCGCTGCGGATCGTGCCATAGGGGCTTCGGGTCGTGGCCTGCACCGTGTCCAGCGGCAGGTCGTAGGCCGGACACAGCCGGAAATGCTTCATGCCCGCCACGTCGGTCGAGGCGGGACTGATCCCCGCCACACCCTGGTAGAACCACCCGTCGAGCGACGTGAAGACCGAGTGGATGTGCGAATAGTAGCCGTTCCACTGCTCCCACCAGGTCGTGGCCCCCTGGGAGAGCATGTAGCCCCAGCCGGGATAGTTCGTGTGGTTCACAAGACGGTATATCAGGTCGTTGCGGTCGTTCTCCTGCAGGAAGTTCAGCAGGAAGTAGGTCCCCAGCATTCCGGTCTGGAACGTGCCGCGGCTGTCGATGTTCGCCTCGAGCCGCTGCCAGATCGCGTCGCGCAGCGTGTCGGGAACCACGCCGGCCATCAGCGGCATCAGCAGGTAGGGCTGTTCGTCGCTGACGTAGCAGCCCCGTTCGGGATCGTAGTAGGCGGCGTGGACCCGTTCGCGCAGCCGGTCGATCTTCCGGGCGCAGGCCGCAGCCTCGTCGTCCAGACCGAGCGCCTCGGCCGAGCGGCGCTGCAGGTCCCACAGGTAGATGATGTAGCAGTTGTTGAACAGGGCGGCCATGGTGGTGTCGGGCCAGTTGTTGGTGTCCATGCCGCGCCCCGGGGCCAGCCAGTCGCCGATCGAGTTCCACTCGCCCGGCTCCGACCGGTAGACCTCGTCGACGCTCAGCGTCTCGAGGTATTTCAGGTAGGCGTACATGGCCGGATAGGTCTCCTCGAGCAGCGTGCGGTCGCCGTAGTAGAGGTAGTTTCGCCAGGCCGCCGAGGCCACCAGACCGGCCCACGCCGGACCGCCCCCACCGCTGGCATTCGGGGCCACGTGGGGCATGTGGCCGGTCTTCGGGTTCTGCCGCAGGGTCCAGTCCTTCACGAACTTGCGGTAGAACGAGGGCATGTGGTAGTTCATCACCGAGCTTTCGATGGAGACCTGCCCGTCGCCGTAGCCGAGACGCTCGCGCTGCGGACAGTCGACGTAGAAGCCGCCCTGGTTCAGACACCGCATCGTCCAGTCGTTCACGCGGTGCATCTCCGTCAGCAGCTCGTTCGAACACTCGAAGCTGCCCACGCGCTGCAGGTCGCTCTCGACCAGTGCCGCTTCGGCCCGTACGGGGGCCTCGCTCAGCCCCTCGACCACGATGTACTGGAAGCCCAGCGGGTTGAATTTCGACTCGATGTACTCGCCGCCCTGCTCGGCACCGGAGGCCACGTAGAGGCTGCGCTGGTTGTAGGTGGGATAACGGTAGGGCTTTCCGTCGCGGGTGTATCGCAGGCCCATGGTCGCCACCCGTCCGGCCGGGGTCTCGACGGCCTCCTCGCCGCTCCAGCGGGTGTCGGCAAAGTGGAGCACCACCGTGTCGCCGGCCTTCAGGGGCGGAAAGTAGACGCGATAGTTGCCCGTCAGGGCACGCGCAAAGGCGATTTCGTAGCTGCCGTCATCGAGCCGGGTGATGCTCCGGGCGGGTTCGAACTCCTGCTGCCGGTTCAGCTCGCAGGGCTGTGCCACCAGCCGGGGCGAGGGGCTCGCGACGGTTTCGGCGTGGTCCCACGCGGTGTCGTCCAGTCCGCAGGCGTTCCACTCGGCCAGGGCGCGGCGCGCATCCTGACACTCGCCGCCGAAGTTGCCCCACGACCAGGTGCCGATGGTGGCGTAGTGGCTCTCGCGGGCACGCCACGTGGAGTCGGTCTGAAGGCTCACCACGCTGCCGTCGGCCTGCGGCACGTCGCACCGGAAGGCCACCGGAATGGGGGCCGTGCCGCTCCAGCCGCGTCCCACCCACAGGGCCACGGTGTTCGGGCCGGCCTGCAGCAGGGGCCGGATGTCGTAGCTCACGTAGAAGGTGCGCCGGTCGCGTCCCGACACCGAGGGCGAGAGCAGGTCGCTGCCGACCTTCTGCCCGTTGACGTAGAGTTCGTAGTAACCGGGTGTGGCGACTTCGGCGTAGAGCGGCCCGTCGGGCAGCTCGCCGAGGGTGTAGCTCCGGCGGAACCAGACGGAGGCGACGTGGTCGGGCCGATCGGTTGCGGGGCGGTATCCGATCCAGCTGAAGGTGGGGTTCGGGGCCACTTGCCGCCACATGGCGGGCTCGCTCCAGGGCGACTCGTCACCCTCCTGGTCCCACACTTTCACTTTCCAGTAGTAGCAGCGTCCGGGCAGCAGCGAGTCGCCGCCGTAGGCCACGTGGACCGATTCGTCGGAGCCGACCTGTCCGGAGTCCCAGACGTTTCCCTCGTCGCGGTCGAGCAGTTCGGGTCGGTCGGCCACCAGGATACGATAGGCGCTCTGTGACGAGGCACGTTGTCGGGCGAGCAGGTTCCAGCCCAGCGCGGGGCGTTGTGTTTCGACGGCCGGCGGATCGGTTCGGTACTCGCAGCTGAGCTCACCGACCTGCAGATCGGGCGTGCATCCCGCCAGCAGCAGACCGCACAGCGGGAGGAGGGGTTTCCAGCATTTCATGGCAGAGGTGGGTTTGGTTTTGGGTAATATATGGGCAGGGGAGCTTCTCAATCGATTGCACAACTGCAAATATACCCATAATTATTCCGTTTTGCACGGGTATATTCGCCTCAATAGATGTCGTACTTCTGGAGAATTGAATATCTCTTGATGTGGCTGAAAATAAAAATCGGCTCCTGATAGAGCCGATGATACAAAAAGCAGGTGTTGAGTCCGGGAAATATGAGGTACGTCAATTGATCAACTCAGAACAGGAAAGCGCATAACCCTATAATAATTTAGACCTTAGCTGTTTATTTGCATATATGGAAGTATTCATGGATACTGCAATCTAGTTTCTTACCACAATGACTTCAGCTCTTCTTATTAAGCGATTACCACGCATATATCCGTTTTTTTCTGTTGAAAGAACGAATCCATCCTCTTTTTCCGGGTCAGGTTCTGTTTCGACAACTATACATACGTTATCATCAACCATTTTGCCATCAAGGTCTATTGGCGTAACATTATATTTCGAGAGTATCGACATGGCGACTTTTTTAGGCTGTAACATTCTTTTTACAGCCTTTTGTGCATTCTCTGTTTCACATAGACCACTGTCCTTGACCTTAGCCTCCGCTTTCTCAAATGCGTCGATTATTTGAATGACATCACTGATTAGAGCATCTACCTGACGCTCGTTTCCAAGTGTCAACTCTTCAATGTCATTTCTCTGCTTGAGATTCTCCTTTTTAATTTTTGTAATCTCGCTTTCAATCTGAGCTAGTTTGGTATTCATACTTACAATGAACTGTGAATTTCAGGATCAATGGAATTGATGTCAATGATTTCAGGCTGTAAAGTTGCCTGAAGTGGAGCCATATCATCAAATGGCTCAAAAATGGGGAATGTAAAATCTGCAGCCAACCTCGTAGCAGGTTTGCATAATTGTGCCCGAGCTTGAGCGATGTCAGTATTTGGATAAATTCTCTTCCTCATTGCTACCGTCATAGCTTTGAGTATTTGAGCATTATTTGCATCCTGCGGGACTTCAAGTATGATATATGGATTCTTCATATCGATTCATTGATTAAAATGGAAGATCAAAACTGCCCAATTGGGAAGAGTCTGTACTGGTAAAACCTCCAAGTTTTTTCATCAGATTCAATCCTGTTTTAAGGGCAATACCTTTCGCAGTCAGGGAGTGTCTAATGGCGGTTAAATAATCCTCGTCTCTCAACAATAATTGGGTGCTAGCGGGCAATTGATTCCATATATCACTGTAAGCTTTTCTAAACACTGCCGATTGATTCCTAAACTCAACACTCTTGTTGCTGATAATTCCATTCAAAATCGTCTTAACCGAATAAGAATCAACATCGTCACTTATGATATACTTCAAGACACAGATTTCTGCCAATTGAGCTAAATTCCTGCAGATCCCTTTATGTTCAGGATTGCTTATATACATTGCATACACCTTTTTAAGGGCTTCTTTTTCGGACAAAGAATGATTGTTTACTCCTTCTACAATAGAATTTAGATTCTTCGTAATAGTCGTTTCCTGGTATTCAGCATAAAGAGAACGATAAAACGCTACATCCCGGGGTTGAACCTTGGAGAGAATCTCACTTACTGCGGTATTACTTTCCGTATTGTTTTCTTCGCATAGCATCTCAAATAACGTTTTCAAGTTTTCCTTTATTCTTGAATTTGACGTATCTAATGTGTATGCAGAAAGAAGGTATTCAGATGCTTCAGATAGTTTTATCTTTTTGTCGTTTACTTCTCCAACCACATAAGACAGGATATACTTGGAGAATATGAATGAGAGCGTTTTATCCTTCATACAATCACAAACGACAAAGTAGAATCTGAAATTCGTCTTAAACTCAGTCTTGTTGTGCGACGTTAGTGCAGAAATCCTGCTATTAATGCTTGACACCAACGCAGATTGCAATTTGTCGAATGGCTTGATAAGAGAGACTCTTGTGCCAACGAATTTTGTGGCATCGAGCGTGGTTAATGCCGTCATACATTCTTCAAAGTAGGTTTTTGCCTTACTGTAATCGGTGTAAATAGCCCCAGCCAACTGATATGCTGCACCAACAGCGAGCACATCTTCCCAATTGTCATACTCTTGTTCTCTTTCGAATTCTAGAGCACTTGTTATATCGTTAAAAACATCTTCATTGTTTTTTGCGATATACGGAGCCACAAGTCTGCATTTCACGTCAAGGTTAAGCGCAATGAAAGCATCCATTGCATCCTTCTGCGACGCATAGAAATTGTGATATTCCTGTTCTTCGCCGATTGCAGCTTCAAATCTGTCAAGAAGTGAACGCTGTACCTCTTTTATTGAGACCAAAGTACTGTCATCAGAATCGTCAAAAGTGACATTATCTGGTAAATCTCCATATTCTTCCTCGCTGAAATGCCCATAAGCATCATACAGCGTAAAGGTGTATTGATCGTTCCAGCTGGTATAATCTAAAGTCTTGACAAAAAGACGTTCTTGATAGATGGCAGTAAGCCAAACAGCTATTACCTCCTTGTAGTTGCTTCGGGTAATCTGTTTGGACTCGGCCATATTAAGACAGGTAAGAGCAATGTTCCTTAAGGCCGAAAGATCATCCAGATAGTCTGCGTGTTCCTTCAACATTTTCTCAAAAGCGACATTATACCGTTCCTCCTCAAATAGTTTGAAGATGGCATAATTCTTCAACTTGTTCCTGTACTTCACCAATGTGCTTCTGGGGATGTTGAGAATCGGCCTGATGACGTCTGCGTACTCTAGCATATGATTGATAAAGTATATCGCATCATCCGATGAGAGAGTCTGGGTCTTAACAGCCTCTATTTTGTTGTTGAAGTCTGCTAATTTGGCCTGCGCTTTTATGATTTCTCCTTGCTCGCAAGCCTTCTTCAAATACTCCTCTGATGGGAGAAATTCATGGAGGACTGCTAGAGCTTCTTTATCTGCACCGGACTTCAGTAATATGAGTGCGAATCGGTATGCAATATCTTCTTTCTCAGCACGGAAAGTAGTTACAGCTTTTCTGAGCAGATTATAAATCACATCCTTATGATCCAGGATGTCCTGATTGTTCTGCATTTTTAGTCTACAGATGATAAACCTTAATGCAGCCAGGGTAGGCTGTCGCTTAGCTTCTAAACGGCTAATCTCTTTGTACAGGTTTGCGGCCTCCAACAGTTTGTTCGAGCGTTCCTGGTCACGAGCAATTAGATACTTGCGCTTTATTATTTCCGCCAATACATTCCCCTTTTTGGCAGCAATCGTAGCAGAATCAAATCCCGAGGACTCGATCTCACTCACAATACGTTCCAGCTCTGATACAGCAGCAGCATGGCTGGTCCCCCTGAGCCATTCCAATGCAGCAGCAATCTTTATGTCCCAAAGAGTTTGATATACAGGATCCTGTTTTACTTCCTGAATACCATAACTGTCAATCTCCCTGACCGCCAGGTTTGAAGCTTTGAGTCTGTCGGATGCTGCGGAGAGGGCCTTAATTTCTGCCTCTCTGTGCTCCATTATCGAAGAAACAGCCCTCTTGACCCCTTCTCGCCCCAGCTTGTCCAGAACTTTGTACGCACGATCCTTTTCTTTTGATGCATAATACAAATCTGCAAGCTCGACTAATGATTCCGTTATCGTATTATTCAGTTGGGCTGCATAATGGTCAGAAACATGTTTTATCGCTTCAAATGCTTTAAATAAAAGAACTTCCTTCTCGTCTGCAGCCTTCTCAATAATGGCTTTATGGAAATAAGCTTTTGCTTTTACGAAGTAAGCCTTATTGCATTTCCCAATAATAGAGTCAGCCACCGAGATGGCTTTATCGTACTCTTTCCGGGATTCATACTGTTGGGCACACTCCAGTTTGTCCTCGATGATTGTCGTTGAATTGGGAAACAGTGCCTGCGCGTGATCCAGACGCACGATGCGAGCGTCATTTGCTAAAGTCACAATCCAACCATGCAGTCTCTCGACATATAATTTCTCTATATTATAACCTAGCGCATGTAATTTTTCGAGATTCCTGAGTGAAGAGTCAGGGTCGTTATCTTGGCTCAACCATGTAGCGAACTCCGCCAACAGCTGCCGATCTGCAAGAAATTCTCTCGGATTGTCCAATATGGCATTGCGTAGAGCATCCTTGACACTTTCCGATTGGGCATGCGTCAAAGAATCCATTAATACATGGACATCCTTCGATACTTTCCAACAATTCTTAAAGATCGAGACCGATTCTTCAACAGAAATGCCCTCGCGTAAAATAATCGCTTCTCCGTAAGTTGATACCGTCTTCGCCAACGCAACGGAAGTAGCTTCCGAGTCATTCCCGCTGACTATTTGAGTCGCATTATCCCAAATGCAGGGTTCCTCTTGTTTACCGCCGGTAATGGCCAGCAATTCATTAGCTGCATAAAATCTCTTTTGTTTGATCAGATCGTTAATACAACTTTTTACAACATCGCCAACACCTTGAATCTGCTTCCCTCGAGACCACTCTTCTTGCAAGACGGCGACATGCGAACCAAATGACGGATCCGATATCCTGGTTCTGAAAACATCATTGAGCGCTTGGTTGATTCTTGATGCACAATATAAGTCGAGGGTGTTCTCTGTTTTGTGTCTTGAGTCATTCAGCGCTTTCAAAACAATACAACAGTCTGCAAAAGAACCGGCCTTGAATAATGATGCGGCTCTTTGGTATATATATTCTGAAATCCGTTGTAGACTGGCATTGTAGGAGACTATATCATATACACCATTTGCTGCCGTTTCCAGATTTACGATTTTGTTAAAAAGACCATTAATACGGTTCGCATCTGCATTTCTTGCCAGTGAAAAATAGTAATCTGCAAGTCGGACAGCTGCAAATGGCTGTTTTTTGAGAAGTGCAAGATAAATTTGTTCAGCTTTAGCCGAACGGTTTGCACGCATCAACCGGTCAGCCTTGTGAAGCTTATAGTTGTAATACCGCTTTTTTATATATGATATCAATCCCATTTTGGCGGAAGTTATTGTTCTTTATTAATCTTCAGAATCTGGCCAGGATGAATTAGTTTCCACGACTTGCTTTCGGCATCCCATATCCCGTTATCTTCAGCTATTCTTTGCGCGATTTCCTTCCAATCCGAACGATTTCCGTACAGCTTATGGACGATCCTCCAAGGCCCATCATTAGGTACAATGATGTATTCCCTTGAATTGTTTTTTGCCTGGGTAGTTGTGAGTTCCAGTATCTGCGCCTGAAGCGCAGATACTGAATCACAAAGCGTGGAAATTGTTTTGTCTTTCTCAACCAGAATGCCATCGTAGTCATTCGGCTGTTGGGGATCAGGATACAAAAGACATGTTGCCCCAATTGCAATTATTGCTGAAACGATGGGTAAAACAATCGACAAGGTCTTGAATCTTTTGACACCATTACCAGCAGTTGCATTATCTTCACCAAGATCTGCAACTGTTCGGTAGATTCTCAAGTCACTACCACAATGGGGACAAATGACATCCTCTTTTCTGTAATTGGAAATACCTGGATTTCCGCATACCGGACATTTGATGGTTTCCATATTACAAACCGATTCCGACACCCCAATCCTTAATTTCAGAACCGTTCTCTCTGAGCAGGTCACTGTTCTCGTTCTGAATACGTCGGATAGCTGCGACATCACCCGTTCTTAGAGCCTGCATCATTTCGTCAAATGCACAGTTGGCTCTGGCAGCATCTTGCGGAGAGGTAGCTCTGTTCGCAATAATTTTGAAAAGGAAGATGTTCAACAGGAGACCATACCGGTTTGCAGTATCTTCCAAATCTTGATTGATTCTCTTTGGAACTTGTCCGAAGCTGACTCGTACCGTTTGAGATTGGTCGACATTTGGTCATAATCCGCAGGATCGACGTATTGACGGAAATTCTTGACCAGAATTGTTGCGAGGATAACACCGAGTTTGACAGTTGCTTCATCCTGCTCTATTGCAAACTGCTTGGCTGTCTTAACCTGCTGCTCAAGTTCCAACCATTTGTCATCTTCAGACTTTAAGCGGCTCTTTTCGATAACGTCAATGATGTTTTGAATCTTGGACATAAATGTAGCTTTCTTATTGTCTGAGATACTGTCGTCATTCATGACGTCTTCTATTGAGCTTGAGATTTCACTGAGACAACTGGAGTCTTGGTTCCCTCGCCCAAGTACCACTCGCGATATCTTGCCTGTCTGCACAACCTTTACCTTCACGCGCAATGTTTCATCCTCATCCAGATTAAACGTGAAGTTAAGTTTACTCCCTGCGGGCAGATTTTCATTGATATTAAAGAACCCTGATGTAATTTTTTCGTATGTACCATCTTCAGCATCATTGAACAGACACACCTCGACAATCTTCTGGTCATTGACGGTTGTACTGAACTGACGATTTATCGAATACGGGAGGGGTGTCTGGTCTTCAATCAACTTGTCCAGCTCTTTCCTGCCGTTTCTTTGCAGTTGGATCAAATAGTTATGTTTTGCCGTATAAACAATGGGGCCGTCGGATGGAGCAGCATTTTCGTCAAAGTCGTCATCGTCGTCGTCATCCTTCCATTTCGAAGTATCCATGGAGGCTGCAAGAATGGCTGCACCATGAGCTATGGCCAACATGGGTTTTTCTGAAGAAAGGATCTTTTCTTCGCCATACTTTTCAACAAGCATTCTCTTAACAAGAGGGATACATGAAGAACCTCCCACGAGAAGAATGTTCGAAATATCATCCGCAGAGATGCTGGTCTTGGCCAGTAACTCTTCAATTAAGTCAATCGTTCTTTCAATCAGAGGCCTGATAAGCGCCTCAAAAGTGTCTCTTGAAACAACAATATCATCAATTGGCTCACCATCTTCATCTTCAAGATATTGACTGACAAAAATGGTTGCAGATGTACTTTGGCTCAATGTCTTTTTGGCATTTTCTACGTCGGCCTTCAGACCGGCCGTGAATTCCTTGACCTCCTTATCCGTTTTCTGACTCAAAAGATCCTGAAGATCAAGATTGTTTTGGGACTCGATTTGTCCTTTGATATAATCGGACAAGATTATATCGATGTCATCACCGCCCAACCATCTGTCGCCACCGGCGCCGGTCTCCACGAACTGACCGCCGGCGGCAGTAAGAATAGAAAGGTCAAAGGTACCACCTCCAAAGTCATAGATCAGAAGCGTTTTGTCCTCGTCTGGCTTAAGGTTGTCAAAACCATATGAGAGAGCGGCTGCCGTAGGTTCGGCTAACAGCTGCAGAACCTTAAGGCCGGCAAGTTTGGCTGCCTTCTTGGTAGCAGACTTCTGCTTTTCATTAAAGTATGCAGGAACGGTGATGACTGCATACTCAACATCTCCAAGTTTCGTACTAGCGTCATTTTTCAGAGCTCTGAGTATCTCAGCGCTGATTTGCTCTGGCGTAAACTCTTTGCCGTGAAGAAGGATAGCCACAGCGTCTTCTGTACCGCTGGACAATTTTTGAATACCAAAAGGATATGCCTGTTTATCGGCCTTCATCTTCTGGACGTTGGAATCATTAATAGAGGCGCCCATCAAACGTTTGGCAGATACTACGATGTTGGGTACGTGTCGTTTCCATGCGTTGAATACCGAATTACCTACGATGAAATTACCATTTTTGTCCATGGCAACACATGAACGACATAAATCTTCATTATTCGCCCCTGTCTGAATCGTTCTGACAGAAACGTCTTTGAATGCAACAACAGAGTTGGTTGTTCCCAGGTCTATACCAATTGCTTTTCCCATATGCCTATGATTTGTAATTACCAATTTGTAACCGCTAACGAAGACGTGTCCCCGTCATCTTTTGCGTTGTTTGTTAATGCTGCCTCATTCTCAGCCATCTCATTTTTAACTGTGAACTTCCAGTCTTCAAGGTCCTTGTTTTTTGTCTCTAATGTTTGCTCCAGTTCCTCGATTTCTCTTTTGATAGTAGACACAGAGACTTCGATTGACTCAAGCTCTTTTTCTTTCATCTTAAGTCCATGCCTGATGCCCTCCAATTCGGTTTGCTTTCCAAAACGCAATTCTTTTCGCATCTCATACTTTATTCTGAGATGATCTATTTTTTCTTTGATAGCATTTATTTCTGATTCCCGGGCTCGGTAATCGGACTTTATATTTCTGTTCCTCTTTTTGATTTCGAGTTTTTTTCTTAGCCCTTCGGTGTCAATGTCCTTCAGATCGACAAATCCGGAAATCGAGACGTCATCTTTGTTGCCGTCTTTGCTAACCTCCGGGAGACAACTACTTAGTTCTTCCTCCACATCATCACCGTCAAGGAATAGTCCGATAATCTGTTCATAGAAATCCTGAAGATTATCGTCTGTTCTCACAGAACCGTCTGCTCCGTCCGAACACAGCATGACCGCAAACGGCTGATCTCCGTTTCCACTGAAGGCATATCTGAATTCGCCTAATGGATTATTGTCGCAAAGCGAAGTTGTGTAATTCAAGAAACAGGTGCAGTCTTCTGGAACGGGGGTGGTCCAGACCAAGGAGCTGTCACATACTAATATCTTTCCATCACCTATATGAAACGACAGCCAATAGTCCGGGGTCTTCATGAAAGCCAAAAGCGTACAGCCATACGCCGTTTCAATTCCTTGGCCGTTTAGAATATTCCTTTCCTGCTTGCTGAGAGGATTTGCTTTTTCATCCCTAAGGATTTCTCTTTTCCACTCCTCGTAGATATCGTTCAGAAGAGCTTCCATACAGGCCCGTTGTTCCTTGCACTGTCCTTCGGCTTCAACATATGCCTGGGCTTGACGAGCATATCGTCGTTGTTCTTCGTTCAATTCTTCATAGCGTACACGCTTGCCTTCAGAGTCAATGAACGGATTACGTTTAGGTTTTGCCGTTATGGCAAATTTCTTATTGGCGAAGGTCTCAGGTGGAATGTCTCGAGCAAACTCCCTTAACTGATCAAGTGTGACCTCTGCAGCAAGTCGTGAGCCAACATCACTTCTGAAATAAGAGCTGCCGCCGTGACCGTCACAAACCACCGCGATGACTATACCACACCCATCATAGGAGATGGAATAGTCCTGACAAGGTTTTCCTGATGCAATATGACTTGCACCTTTGACCGATTTATTAAATGCAGACTTCACAATGCTATCCCTTCTTACCAATTCGTCCAGTCATCAGAACCTTTGTTATCATCGGCATCTGAACCGACATCAACCGTTTTCAGACTGGAATCCTGTTTGATCGCTTTTTTGATATCTTGCATCACCTCCTCCTGGCGAGATTCAGGAGCATCAATGCCAACAGAAATCCCCTTGGAAGCCACCTGAGAAGCTGTTACTGACACCAGATAAATCATCTTTTTTAAGTCTGTAACATTATGCACGGTCAATACCGCCTCGCTATTATTATTCACAAACTCCTTCAGAACATCCTTATTCGTATCATCACCAATTGCTACTGCAATTTTGATGGCTGCCCTATACCAATTATTACCTTTGAGATACTCAAGCCCATGTTTAGCATCATCTGTCGGGACTCCATCTGAGAATAAAATCATCACGGGGGCACAAGACGCATTCGCTTCTTGCATAAAGCCTGATGTATGGGATAACTTTTTCTGAAGTTCCAGATAGGCGGCCCCCAAACTGGTCAGTCCAGCTGCTTCAAGGTCATTCCACTCGAAACTTTCCACTGGAAGAGGACGAGGATACATCCAATCACATCCACTTGCAAATTGAAGAGCTGCAATTTTTATTTCAGTATCAGTATTTTCAGAAGAGATTTGTTCCAACATGGGCAATGTATCTCTTATGGCGACATTAAGACTTGAAATTTTGCCTCCAGCCATACTTCCTGATGTATCAATCAAGAAAAAAAACGGTCAGCGTTTTTCTCGGCAATTTATCGACAGGTGCGTTTAATTTCCCCATATTATCTAACAATCAATGCGTTAATTCCCATTCTGAATTTAATCTTCATCTCATTCTTGATCGGCATACCCGCTTCTGGAGCCACATTGTGTACGCTTCCGATAGGATCCACCGCCTGCCAGGTAAATGAAGAATAGTTTTTTATGCCTAATCTTCCAGTAACTGTATTTCGCACGACCTCACCAACTACAGCATTCAAATCCCCTTCAATCGGCAACTGCACGTTGTATATCTTCTGACCTTCAAAAAGAGGTATCCTATACTGATCAACCTTGAGAAGCATAGGCTTTGGAATGGGCATTTCACAATCTACGCAAGCTTGGTTGACGACATCTGGGACAATGAAGGTCTCCTCATTGCAATGGGGACAACGACCGAGCACGGACCGCAATTGAATCATACGAGTCATCCATTCTCGATCAATAATCCTTTTTTCAGGAAACAGAATTGCCTGCCGACTAAAAGCCTGGACAAACAGGGACTCTATAAATTGGGGGAATAACCCCCAACGTCGTATTACATTAGTATGAAGACCTTCAACCGGACGATTCGAATCATCCGAGGGATCCATAATGAATACCGCATTATGTCCGAATAGTTCTTTCTCAAGGTCTTCAGTCATACAGCTGCAACTCGCATATTTCTTTCCTTCAAATGGACGATTATAGTAAAACAGAATAAACAAAATTACCGCCATTGAGAAGTAGTCAGAATATCTATTCGGCATGGATTGCCGATCAACTATTTCGGGAGCGAGGTAACCAGCCTTTCCTATAATTCCGAGGTTCGTCCTGTCGGGTGCCACATTGTCATTGTCACATATGAGGACATCTCCACTTTTTGGATTGATAAAGAAATTGCCATCATTCATGTCCTGATAACTAAGACCTCTGATATGCAGTTTCTGAAAAGCATCACAAATACACAAAGCGGCGTGGATGTTGGCAGCCATACTGGAAAAATGAGTCTTTGCAAGCATGAATTCGCCGAACTCCCTGTAACCTCTTGGGCGGAGAGGCATCACATATCCAAAGCTACCATATTGGCGTTCGGTTACGGCCAATGGCCATAGGAAAGCCTTACTTGGCGCACCTGCGTTTGCATTACTCTTCAAATTTTCATAGAAATCATCTGAGTACTCCTTCGTATACCATTTCAGTGCATAGTCTCCCCCGCAATAATCCACGAGATAAACAATGCCCTGCCCACCTCTGCCCAATTCAGAATCAATCGTACAGGTTTTGCCATTTAGCAACTTTATTTCTGTTCCTTCCGTTAGTTCCATAAATGAAAACCGCTTTTATGCAAAACCGATTTTTCTACGCACGGTTTTATTTGCGCTGGCACCTAATGAAGAGGGGCGGTTCTTTATCGAGTCAAGCAACATTGACTGCTCAATTGGAGAATCTTTAAAGGCCGCTACAAGAGCTGCATCATTGACAATGAATGCAATATCGCTGGAGGAATAATTGTCTGTTTTATCAGCAAGTTCTTCAGTGTTAACTTCCACACAGGGTCTATCCTTCAGATACAAATCAAACATTTTCTTTCTTGTAGCCTTGTCGGGTGCGCCAACTTCAATATGGATGTCAAGCCTACCTGTTCTAAGAACTGCCGGATCGATCAGATCCTTCTGGTTGGTGGTACCGATGACAAATATCCCTCTTTGGGAGCAATTGTTCATCTGACTCAAGAACTCATTCACCTCTGGATTCATCAATGTACTTGCTTCAGCAGAAGTTCTCTTTGGCACCATTGCATCAAACTCATCGAAGCATATCACAGAAGGAGCCTGCTGCTCGGCTTCTTCAAATAATTGCGCGATCTTGCTTTGTGACCCATGTATGTAGGAGCTGCCGACATCGGAACCTTTAACGCATATGTAATTCAGACAAGCTTCTTCTGCGAATTTCTCCGCAAAGAACGTCTTTCCGCATCCTGGAGGGCCGTAAAGCAGCATGCCGTTGGGCAAAGTGAGTTTGTATTTTTGTACTTTCTCCGGATTTTTGAGCAAGAACAATACTTTTTGCTGGAGCATGGCTTTGATATCATCCATGCCAGCTACGTCCGCAAAACCATTCCCTGCCTTGGGTGATATTTTATAAATACCACGTTTAGACTTCGCGTCGACTGGGGCAAACTCTGTCTTTACGGGTGATCTTCCATGTCCTGGGGCATTCCTCCCGCTCCAATGCCTGCAAAAAATCTTCTGCAGTTTGTATTCGTCTGTTCGGATCAAACGAAAGACACATTTTAAGTATGGCTTGGAGCCAGGGTGGACATTTGTCTAACGAACCTGAAAAAGAGAGTCGTTCAAAGGTGACTTCCTTCATCTTTTCGTAGCTCAAGTTCTCCTCAGATTCCGAGTACCACGGAGCCTTGCCAAAAAGCATGGCATATAAGACTGCTGCCATTGCGTAAATATCTGAACGCTCGTCAAATACATAGTTATATGTCTCCGGTGCGCGAAAGTAATTTGTGAGGTCCGAGGTCTCAAATGAATGAACATCTGTGCCGGGCGCAGATACGTGTGCAAGATCTATTATTGTTGTGGTTGAAAGGTTCTTTGGATAGTATATGATATTTCGAGGCGTAATGTCATTGTGGACAAGTCCCAGCGAATGTATGTGAGCCAGCCCTTTCAGCGCGTTCTTGACAATGTTCAGCGCCATATCCAGAGAGAATATCCTTCCTTTTGTCAAAGGATCTGCCACCAAACTGCCTTGAACATACTTTGTGACAAGATATGGATAATTGGTCTCATCTTTAACAAACACGCCCTTTTCTACATAGCTAATTACATTAGCATGATTCATCTATTCACAGTAGCTTATCTCTGTGATGATTGAATCTGAATTCAACACCTTTTCAGGTACCTTTTGTAAATCATAAATTTTTAAGAAAAACAACTCGTCCGAGTTATTTTTAACTCTGTACGATTCATTATACGGTCCTTCTTTCAAAAAGGACTCTACAGAATACGAACCTATTTTCTGGTTAACTTCCAGAATTGCCATGTTGCTTAACTATTTAACCCACTCGTCGCAAAGCAGGATGGATTACCATTGTATTTTATTTGCTAATTAGCACTGAAATAGACACTTAATATCGAACACCCTATTAGATAATGTTTGCAAATCAGGCCTTGTGACGTTTGTCCCTCATTTGAAAACGGTCATAAAAACCATTCCCAATTGTTCGGCAAATCACTTATCGAATTCTACCATCTTTTGCAAGTACCACTTAAATTTTGTTGATATTGTCCATAATTACTCTGAATGTAAAGTTAATAATTCTGGACAAAGAATTATACTACCGATCATTTTTTATCGTTGTTATGGAAAACGAATACAGCAGGTATAGTCTATTAGGCACTTGACGCTCGATTCCTTGATGTTTTCAATATTATAGAGTTATCAGCGTTTCTCTGTGATGGCGTTATAATCGCCCCTATTTCTTTATAAACATATCTAATCTTTCGCAAAAATTTTCGATCCAAATATTACGTTAGCACGATCTCAGCCGCTCCTGCAAACCTTCAATTGAAGGTTTGCAGGACACATTAGGCTTCTACCTACTTTTACGGAAGATTATACCCGGGAGCCAACCCGAGGCCACACTACTCCCGGGGCCTCAAATCCCAATCGCTACTTGCGGATCCGAATCGGCCCCTATCAAACTAGACTCCGACAATGGCGGTGCGCCGTGAAGATGTAACGGTCCTGGAGATGCGGCTGACCATAAAACAGTCTATCTATTCTATCTGATTATGAACGTAACATACTATAACGAGCGCGCCACAAAGTCCCAGGTCACCCCCATGCTGCCCAGGATTGGCGCCGTCTGTCAGCAATCGGAATAGAAGTCCTCTTCACGTCCAAACCTCCACGGCCGACATAAAGAGCTTTGAACACGGGCGTCGGAAATGACGAAATAAGTCGTTTCAAAAAACGGTCATTTTTTGAGACAATACGACACCGGCAGGAATCAGCCTCGAAAGGGCGAAATTTTGGGGTCCGCGGTGTCTCAAATACCGTTTTGTTTCATAAATTCACAAAACAACATTTTTTGAGACAACCATGGAGATCGGATATGTCCGGGTCAGCACCGAGGCCCAGAATCTCGACCGGCAGATCGATGCGCTGCTCGCGCACGGCATCGACCGGCGACACATCTACGAAGAGAAATTCACCGGGACATCGCTGAACCGTCCCGTGCTGCAACGGATGCTCGAGGGGCTCAGACCCGGCGACACGGTGGTGGTGACAGACCTCTCGCGCATCAGCCGCTCGCGGAACGACCTGATGGAGCTGATCGAACGGATCGGTCGGCAGGGAGCCTCGCTGCGGTCGCTCTCGGACAGCTGGTTCCGCATGGACGCCGGCGACGCCTTCTACAAACTGTTGCTCGACTTCGTGCTCTCGATCAACGAATTCGAACGGAATCTGCTGGCCCAGCGTACCCGAGAGGGGTTGGCAGCGGCCCGTGAGCGCGGCAAACGGCTCGGTCGTCCCCGGGGGATCGACCCCACGACCCTGCGGAAGGTGCAGGCCATCCGGCAACTCATCGCGAGCGAGGGCATCGCCGTGGGCGAAGCCTGTCGGACGTTCGGCGTTCCGCGTTGCACCTACTACCGCTACCTGAAGGCCCTGGACACCCACGGCGCAGTCTGATCCATCCGATACTTCCGCCCCGCCGGAGCCGCAATCGTCCCGCCCGCACAGTCTGCCAGTCACCAAACTTCAACCACGGTCTCCGGGCACACTCTTACCGGACCGGCTCTTACAAATTTGGCGGGCAAGGGCACGGTACGAGTCCGATTCGAGGCAATACCCCTCTGACGGGGTGGCCGAAGCCACCGCCTGCCCGGCGTGAGGGCAGTTCCAGACTGGTTCATTGACAGATGATAGAATATATCTGATACACACAATCTATTCGTCGGAATAGATTGTGTGTCGATCAAAAAACGTTCATTGACTGCGCTGCCGCGCGGGCCCCGCGTGCTCGCGGTGGAGCGGGCGATACTGCGTATCGCTTATGTCGTCAGAAACCCCTCTGTCAGGGTGACCGGAGACACCGTGCTCGTGGCGGAGCAATAAGTGTTTGAGAAGACAGATGACAGAGTTGATAAGTTAGCGCCAACAGCCGACAAACATGAAGTGTTCGCTACAACCTCTGTTCGAGGTAATACCCCTCTGACGGGTAAGCACTCGACCAGACATTGCCATCAAAAAACTTGTTGCTGAAAATTTACGATACCCACAGACCGACTGCAGAATTATCCCTATTTTTAATGTTCCGAGAATCATCCGTCAACCCCCACCCCGCCGTGCTCATGCAAAACATCATCCGCTCGATCCGCAGCTACTACCCCGTATCCGACGCATCCATCCAACAGCTGACCCAACACTTTACGGTCCACCGCTTCCCAGCCAAACACCTGATCATCCGCGGAGGCGTCATCGACCGTAACGTCTACTTCATCGAACAGGGGCTGACCCGCTCGTACTGCCTGGCCGACGGTGTGGAACACACAACCTGGTTTTCCAAGGAGGGCGACATCACGTTCGGTCTGCTCTGTCTGTACCACAACACAGCCGGATTCGAGTTTGTCGAGACGGTCGAACCGACCCTGGCCTACTCCATCCCGATCGGAACTCTGAACAGTCTCTACGCCACAAACATCGAACTGGCCAACTGGAGCCGGGTGATCCATCAGGAGTGTCTGCTGACCCTTCAGTGTGTCCGCATCGACAACCTGACCATGACGGCCCGTGACCGATACAACGTGCTGCTGAAGACCTTTCCGGACATCTGCCAGCGGGTCAACCTGGGATATATCGCCTCGTTTTTGGGCATCTCGCTGTCGACCCTGAGCCGGATCCGCGCCGAACGGTAGGCGGATCGGAACAGGTTAGAAGGGGATCGAGGGACTGTACCACAAGAAGCCGTGCCATCCGGTCGCCAAACTGAGGAGTGCCGGTGAACCGCAAGGAGGATGTCGAACCGTAGGAAGCCGAAACCCGACACGGAAGGAACCGTGCTGGAGCATGGGCGCAGTGCCGGCATAGAGAGGCGGATAAACCAACAAACTCGCACCACACGCCCGCGCATCGGCACGAGGAACCACGACGGAAGCCCTATACGCAAAAACCGGTTCCCGTGCCTACCCCATACAGGCATCCGCCGAGGATAACCAAACATGGGAAATCATCGGGCGGAATCAAATACATGAAACTTTCACAACGAAAGCCAATGCCGGAGAGATACCCAGTACAAGAAACTCGCAGCCAGAAGCTCCAGCAAGAAAACCGTCCGGAAGTATATATCTTAAGAACAAGGAGACAGACCACGGAACACGCATACAGCCACTTTCCAACCCGGAAGATAGAGGAACATACAGGCCGGAAATCATACCGAAAACAGAGCATACGTTTTTTGACTTAGGTCAAAAAACGCCTTCGTGCCGAAAGCTACATTTGTGCAAAAAAAGGCATGAAAGGAGTATCCGTCGATAACAATCGCCCACGAATCGTCTGGCTCGACGTGGTGAAAGTGATCGCCATCTTCATGATGGTAGCCGTACACTGTACCGACAATGTCACGCCGGCCGAACGTTCCGAACCCTGGTACAACCTCTGGGGAAGTCTGTACGGGTCGCTGATGCGACCGGCCATTCCGCTGTTCGTGATGGTCACCGGGGCACTGCTGCTGCCCGTGCGCGAAACCTTCACCGCCTTCTACGCCAAACGGTTGCCCCGGGTAGTGGTTCCGTTTCTGATCTGGTCCGTGGTCTACAACCTCTTCCCGTGGATCACGGGGCTGTTGGGCCTGCCGACCTCGGTGATCAACGATTTCTTTGCCTGGGCCGAACCCGACGCATCATTCGCCGGCGCACTGCACCGCATCGGAATGATCCCGTTCAACTTCTCGATGCTGGCCGTACAGATGTGGTACGTCTACCTGCTGATCGGGCTCTACCTCTACATGCCGATCTTCTCGGCCTGGGTCCGCAGCGCCACGCTCCGTGAACAACGAATCTTTCTGGGTCTGTGGTTCGCCTCGCTCTTCATCCCCTACCTGCGGGAGTACCTCACCGGCGACCTTTGGGGCACCTGTTCGTGGAACGAGTTCGGACTCCTCTACTACTTTGCCGGCTTCAACGGCTACCTGCTGCTGGGATACCACCTGGTGAACCATCCCGTGAAGATCAGTTGGAGCCGACTGGCCGCCATCGGCATTCCGGCCTTTGCGATCGGATACGGCGTAACGTTCTTTGGCTTTAAGTCCATCACGGCCGTACCGGGTCAACCGGTCGAACGGGTCGAGCTGTTCTTCACCTACTGTTCGCCGAACGTGCTGCTGATGACGCTGCCGATCTTTCTGGCCGTACAGAAACTCCGCATCGGGTCGTCGCGGGTGTCCCGGGCGGTAGTCGGTCTCTCGACCTGTACGTTCGGCATCTGGATGTCCCACTACCTGTTTCTGGGACCGTGCTACATGCTCATCGAGTCGCTCCCGATACACACCATGCTGAAGATGGTACTCTGTACGGTGGCGGTGCTCACGGTCACCTGGGGTTTCGTCCATCTCGTCCGCAAAGCGGGTCGGACAGGACGGTGGATCATGGGTTGATCGGCCCGGCAGCCGAGTTGTGAGTGCCCATAGCGACATCCGACAAACATGAAGTATTCGCGACAACCTCGATTCGAGGCAATACCCCTCTGACGGGGTGGCCGAAGCCACCGCCCGCCCGGCGTGAGGGCAGTTCCGTACTGTTCGCGATGAACTGTCTTGTATTTAGGAAAGCCCGCGAATGCGTGTGATAGCGAAACGACCGATTAGCTGCTGGGCTAATCGGTCGTTTCGCTGTAAAGCGGGCTTTAGTTTATATAGCAATCATTCTTCGACTGCCCTGCGCGGGCGGCGTCCGCGTGCTCGCGGCGGAGCGTGCGATACTACGTATCGCTTATGGCGTTAGAGACTCCTCTGACGGGGTGGCCGAAGCCACCGCCCGCCCGGCGTGAGGGCAGTTCCGGACTGCCCACGATGAACTATTTTGTATTTTGGAAAGCCCGCGAACGCCATAAAGAGAGAAAAGATCGATTCGCTGCAAGGCAAATCGATCTTTTCTCTTTGAGCGGGCTTTAGTTTATATAGCAATCGTTCTCCGACTGCCCTGCGCGGGCGGCGTCCGCGTGCTCGCGGTGGAGCGGGCGATACTGCGTATCGCTTACGTCGTTAGAAACCCCTCTGACGGGGTGGCCGAAGCCACCGCCTGCCCGGCGTGAGGGCAGTTCCGGACTGTTCGCGATGAACTGTCTTGTATTTTGGAAAGCCCGCGAATGCGTGTGATAGCGAAACGATCGATTAGCCCAACGGCGAATCGGTCGTTTCGCTGTAAAGCGGGCTTTAGTTTATATAGTAATCGTTCTCTGACTGCCCTGCGCGGGCGGCGTCCGCGTGCTCGCGGCGGAGCGGTCGATACTGCGTATCGCTTACGTCGTTAGAAATCCCTCTGTCGGAGTGCCCGGAGGCACCGCAACGACTCAGTCCCTATGTCATTCAATCGCCTTATTCGATCACGGCAGCAAAACTACTCCACCCCATGGCCGATCGGTAGGCCTCGGCGCTGCCCGCGGGTACCCGGATCGACTCCACGGCCGACGGGAAACCATACCACTGGCCCGACACCGTTTCGGCCACAGGAGGTACGGTCGGGTCGAGCGTCACCTCGCGCACGGCCGAGTTGTCGAACGCACCGAACTCGATACGCTTGACGGCGGCCGGAATCCGGATCGACCGCACCTGTTGATTGCCGCTCAACAGGTTACGCCCGACGGTCGCCACCCCCTGGGGGAGATTCAGCGTCGCCAGCTGCGGACAGTGCACAAAACAGGAGGCCTCCACCACCCCCGTCGGATCGGCCGGCACCGCTCCCGCCACATTCACCTCGCGCAACGCGCTGCACTGGTAAAACGCCCGGCTGCCCAGTTGCTGGATGGCATTGGGGAGCGTGATGCGTTGCAGGGCACTCTCGCGGAAAGCCTCCCGCCCGATGTTCCGCACCGTGGCGGGGAGTTGCAGTTCGGTCAGGCGCGAGGTGCAGAGAAAAGCCTGGCTTTCGATCCCGACCAGTTGTGCCGGCCACACCACCTCTTCGATGGACGTGTAGGCAAAGAGACCCGACGGGAGGGTCGTGAGGGACGTGCGACTGAGATCGACCCGCCGCAGCGCGCTGCAACGGTAGAACGCCTCACTGCCGAGCTGTTCGAGGCTGGCCGGCAGCACCACCTCGGTGAAGGCCGCGCCGTAGAAAGCCATACTGCCGATCGAGCGCAGGCCGTCGTTGAAGACAATGCGCTCGGCGTCGCAGAACATGCCGGCACGGTCGGCCACCGCCACCACGCCATCCGGCAGACGCAGTTCGCCGCCCCCGACGGATTGGATCTCGGTCAGCACACCTTGTTCGATGCGCAGCGGCAGCACCCGAACCGGGAAGGTCACCCGGTGGCCGTCATACTCGACCGTGAGGGTCAGCGCCTCGGCAGCCTGCTCGGACGAGAAACCGCTCACCCGCTCGGGACCGATCTCGAGCTGACGTACCGCGCCGTCGGAGTAGATCCCCTCGACGGACAGCCCCGACAGATCGAGCGCCTCGCCCAACATATAGGTGGTTCGGGTCGGAGCCTGACGCAGCGACAAACCGGTCAACATACCTTCGGCCGGAGTGCCGGGATTCGCGGGGTCAGCCGGGTCGGTCGGCTCCTCAGGATTGGAGGGCTGCTGCGTGCCGGTATCTTCGGAACCAGTGTCGGAACCACCGTCACCCCCCGTCGTGGAGGAGTCGTCCCCGCCGGTCGACGAAGGGTCATCACCTCCCGGTGTACCGGGTGCTGCGGGATCGGAGAAGTCCGACGGGTCGCCCGTCACGCGGAAATCGAGTTTCATCCGGTCGCCGGGCCGGACGGTACGCGTTTCGGACCACAGCGAGTAGTTTCCGGGCACGCCGACCCGCACGGCGAAACACACGTCGCGTTCCTTACGACGGGTGAACCATCGTGCCGGTTCGAGCGTATAGATCGCCGTTCCGTGTTCGTCGGTCATCAGCACGGCGAGCGGTTCGGCAAAGGGGTTTTGGTCGAGGGCCAGCTTCCCGGCCTCGTCGAACACCAGCAGTGGGTGCGTCGCCACGGGTGAACCGTCCGGCAGCGTCACGGTCACCGTGACGACAGCCTCTTTCATCGTGTCGTTTTTTTCTTTTTTGCAGGCGGCCAGAACGCCTCCGGCCAGCAGCAGGAGAACAGCGTTCCGGACCCATACGGACGCGAAGCGTAGCTCTTTTTTCATCGTGTGTTCAGGAATCGTGAGTGGTGAAAGGAGAAAAAGTTTGAAATTTATTTCACAAACATCGTGCCATTTGTTAATTACACAACATTCTTTTTGTCATTTTTTCACATTTCACGCGAACCTTTTGGGCGAGAAAAACAGACCACCAGAACGGCCGCCCACCTCTTTGCAGCAGACATACGAACTGCCCGAACGGGCCACAGGCTGGCCGAATCGAGAGCTGCATCATTAGATGCGTCAGGTATTCGAGCACGATACAGGCACGGACACAGGCGACTGGCACGGGCGGAAGCAACTTCGTTGCCAAGAGACAGCTATTTAACCTGCCGCGAGTCTTATACAGACAAGGCTGCAAGTTGCCTGCATGGACCGCAGACCGCATCGACAG
Organism: Millionella massiliensis; assembly: GCF_900104655.1. GTDB lineage: Bacteria > Bacteroidota > Bacteroidia > Bacteroidales > Rikenellaceae > Rikenella > Rikenella massiliensis. The sequence continues at coordinate 1,261,966 of NZ_FNWD01000002.1, forward strand.
ACATACACTACCTAATTGGGCGGGACGGGAGGAATTGGTTATTGGAACGTGCCACAGGGGTACTTGAATGGGGTACGGCCACCGTCACAACCAACGATCCGAATACCTCCCCCAACGACGATATCCCACTCCTTATGCCCGCGGATCGGGCATTCCGAGCCCGTCATACCGGAATCCACCGCACCTCCGGTTAAAATTAAACATCAGATATGCAAAGTTATACACACAAATACTAACGTTACACATAACGACAATACTATCCGTACCAATAGCACCAACCAACACATAACATTGATTATCTGCATTTTACAATTTAAAAAACATCTTTAAGTCTAATATTAACCTCCATAAGCATACTAATCACACAATTATACTATCGATACTAATGATAATAATCTAAAATTTCGGACGCGCACACCCCGATCAGAAAGCGGCAAGACCCGCTGCACATACTATCCACTTTCCCCCTGCTCGAACCACACTCGGCGACCTGCCTGCGGCAACTCGCGCCTCCAGCCCATCAGGGGATCACCCGCCCACATTCGTACCCAGACTCACCTCTCGCAGCATCCGATTCGCAGGAAACTGGGACCACAACTGAGGCCAACTGTAACAAACCGTCGCAGCCTGTCGGCAAAAGCCACCGCAGCCCGTGTGAGGGCAATTCAGGACTATACGCAATGCAGAACTCAAAAAGCCCGCGAGTGCAAAAAGAGAGAAACGAACGATTTGCTTAACAGCGAATCGTTCGTTTCTCTTTGAGCGGGCTTTGTTCTCAGATTAATCGTTCTCCGACTGCCCTGCGCGGGCGGCGTCCGCGTGCTCGCGGCGGAGCAATGATTTGTTTGCATCGACAGCTAACAGCCGTAAAGTGCACGGTCTAGCTTCGGTTCGAGGTAATACCAGTCTGACGGTGTGCCCGAAGGCACCGCCCGCCCGGCGTGAGGGCAGTTCTGTACTGTTCGCAGTGCTGGACTCAAAAAGCCCGCGAGTGCAAAAAGAGAGAAACGAGCGATTCGCGCAGCGGCGAATCATTCGTTTCTCTTTGAGCGGGCTTTGTCCTCAGATTAATCGTTCTCCGACTGCCCTGCGCGGGCGGCGTCCGCGTGCTCGCGGCGGAGCAATGATTTGTTTGCATCGACAGCTAGCAGCCGTAAAGTGTACGGTATAACTTCAGTTCGATATAATACCACTCAGACGGAATGGCCGGAGGCACCGTGCTCGCGACGGAGCAGGGGGGAGGGCTTGCTCATAGCCGTTATCTCTACCTCACCATCGGAAGGTCACGGCAAACTGGATCGCAATCGACTCGGACAACCGTCGGAAGGTGTTGCGTGTGGTCTCGGTCAACTCGACGGAGTGCATCTGATAACCAGCCGACAGACTATAGGCTATGTCGCTGCGGTCGACGTAGGCAATGCCGGCTCCAATCCGCATCAATACACCTTCATCCGAGAAATTGCGCGACTCGGCGGCAGGATAGTTGCTGGTCGCAAAGTTGTAGCCGACCCGGAGATCAGCGAATGGACGTATCCCGCGGTTGCGGAAATAGCCGCGCATGTTGGCGAACAGCGCACAACCGGTGGTGTTGGTCGAATGTTCGAAGAAGGCGTCGCTGAGGGCGTAAACATCGCGAATGCTGTTGATTCCCACACCGGCACCGACGAAAAGGTACTGGTTGATACCGTATCGGACATTCAACCCCACTTCATAGCGGTCCAGTCCTTCGTTACCTATGCCGAAACCATAGTCGCCGTAGAAGCCGAATTCCCATCGGGTGGCATCTTTCCAATTGGGATCATAGCGTTGGCAGAGGATGTAGGGATGGGGACGTTGGCGCCAGCGTTTGTTGTCACGGTCGCGGCGTACGGCAACAACATCGTTGTACCAGACGGCCTGTTCGGTACCTTGCGGAGTCTGGAGCTCCACGATTTTTCCGTCCGGAGTGATGTAGGTGATCTGTCCGGTTGCGATAGAGCCATTGCGGAGTCGCATCTGGATGTTTTTGTTGTCGGTCCGGTTCTGAGGAGGCGAATCCTGCGCTGAGGCGGGCTGGCAGAGGGCCAGAGCGAACCACACCGATAGAAGGGGGAGCAGTTTCATGGCTTCAGGATTTAGGATTGCAATAAAGGTAGTAAAAAAAACGGAGCAATCCTAATGCTAAAGACGATGTTGTGAAAATAATCCGGAGAAAAGAATGAAAATAAAAAAGTCAGACGTTTTCTCGATGGTAATTCCGAAAAAACGTCTGACCTGAAGTGGGTGGTTGAAAGCCAGGAAATCGTGCTTGTTTAGAAGCGGATACCGGCCGTCAGTTGGAATACGTTATTGCGGGAGTCGCCGGCTTTCAGAGCATGGCTGACGCCGAAGTTGTAGCGGGCGTCGAGTACGATCGGGCCGAGGTCGTATGAGATGCCGACCGGGATGGATACGTCGGCCGTATGGAATGCGTTTCCGACTCCTAATTTGGTTTTGTTCCCGTCAACCTTTTCAATCGAGCGTGCGCCGAGACAGAAACCGGCTTGTACCCCGGTTTTCAAGGCCAGGTTTTCGGTCACGTAGAAATTGGCCAGCACCGGGACATTCAGGTAGTGGCTTTTGAGACGATCTTTGATTTTGATACCTTCTTCGGTGTATTTGTCCGTTACACCCTGGCGGGAGTAGAGCAGTTCAGCTTGCACACCAATCCAATCTGCAACGCGGAGTTCTCCGAATACACCGGCCGTGAAGCCAACTTTGGCATTCATGTCGCTGTGGCTCATACTGGATACGTTGAAACCTACTTTAGGACCCCAACTGAAATTTTGTGCCGAAGCGGCACCGGTTCCCACGAACAGGGCGGCTGCGGCGGCTACCAGTGTTAAAGCAAATCTTTTCATAACCGTAAAATTTAAAAGGTTATCGATTGTCACTAAGTTATACTTTTTTTTCGGAAAGAACCGCAAACGGCGATTAAATCCTTCCAAAAGAACACCTCAAGCGAAATATCGTTCATATTTACGGTTAATAGCAAAGTCTGTGCCGTGGTGCTGTGCAGCCGGATTTGTTGTCGAAAATCGATTCCGGGAGTGCCAAGGGCTTTGTAGGCAGCCTCTTTGGCACACCAGACCACGAGGCCGGGATTGGACGGCAGAAACGGGGTGCCGAGGGCGATTTCGTCGGGGGTGGCGATGCGATTGGCAACACGGGCGGCGGGGCGGGAGGCGTGTTCGATGTCGACGCCGCAGGGACCGTAGGGGCTGGCCATCAGGGTAACCCAGCCGGTGGTGTGGGAGATCGAGAGGTGGAGATCGTTGCGATCGAGTGCGCAGGGACGCCCTTCGGGGGTGTAGCCAATCGAGGTGGCGAGGGCTTCGCGGGCGATGACACGGCTGCCGAGCCACTCTTTGCGGCGTTGTTCCTGACGAGGATCGATTCGCTCGAAGCGGGCGGTGTCGGCGGCAGTGAGGTTGGCTCGAGCCGTCAGCTCGGTTTCGGTAACGGCGTCGAGCGGTAGCAGATAGAGGGTTCCGTGGCGGACGGTGAGCTTAGTTATCGGTGCTGTCGCCATCGGATGTGTCGTCGTTGTGGAGGGTGATTTCGACCTGGGTGATGCGTCGGTTTTCGACCTTGAGGGCCTTGAATTCGATGTTGTCGTGGTTGACGCTGTCGCCTTCGTTGAAGAATTCGCCGCGGATCTCGAGCATCAGACCAGCCAGCGTATCAGCGTCGCCGCGCACCGGGTCGAGAAAGGTGTCCGGAAGGTCCAGCACGCGCAGAAAGTCGCCCAGGTGGGTACGTCCCTCGAAGATGTAATGGTTGGCGTCAATTTGCTGGTAGGGGGCGGCTTCGGTGTCCGATTCGTCGGCAATCTCACCGACGATCTCTTCGAGGATGTCTTCGAGCGAGACGATCCCCAGCGTACCGCCGTATTCGTCCACCACCACGGCGATGTGAATCTTGCGTTTCTGGAAATCTTCGAGCAGGTCGTTGATCTTTTTGTGCTCGGGCACAAAGTAGGCAGGACGCAGCAGTTGCTGCCATCCGAAGTCGTCGTTTTCGCCCAGGTGCGGGAGCAGGTCTTTGACGTAGAGGATTCCTTTGATGTCGTCGAGGTCTTCGGCGTAGACGGGGATGCGCGAGAATCCGCTTTCGAGCACCGTGGTGCGTACTTCGGCGAAGGTGGCGGTCTGTTCGATGGCCACGACGTCGATACGGGGTTTCATGATCTGGTCGACTTCGGTGCGGACGAAGCGAACGATGCCGGTGAGCATCTTTTTGTCGTCGGCCGAGTCGGCTTCGGCGATCTCGATGGCGTCGGTGAGTTCGCTCATCGAGAGGTTGGCCTGTTTGCGGGCCAGGGCCGAGGTGATCGACCCGCCGGCTTTGATGAGCAACGTGGCCAGCGGACGGAAGGCGCGTTGCAGGGTGAGTAGCGGCAGTGCCATCTTCCGGCTGAAGCTGAGGGTGTTGTAGGCGGCGAAGATTTTGGGCATGATCTCGCCGAAGAGCAGCAGCAGGAAGGTCACCAGGATAACCTTGACGATGAATTCCACGGCGGAGGCCTGACCGAAGAGGATGATATGGTCGATGATGGAGTTGGCCATCAGGATGGCGCCGATGTTGACCAGGTTATTGGTGATGAGGATCGTGGAGAGCAGCCGGTCTTTGTCTTCGAGCAGGTGGAGGGCTGCCTGCGATTGTCGGTTGTCCGACTCTTCGAGGTCGCGGAGGTCGCCCGGCGAGAGGGAGAAATAGGCGGTTTCAGAGCCTGATACCAGCGCCGAAACGGTTAGTAGTGCGGCCAGTACCAGCAGCATCCAGATCAGATTCGGGTCGAAGGCCAGAATTTCGACCCCTTGAAAATAGTCGTCCATAGATGCCGCAAAGATAGTGTTTTTTGTCTATTCGGATGATGTTCTTCGGGTAAGTGGCTTGAAAAGGGGACATTGGCGGGCTATGTAAATAAATCACTGCTCCGCCGCTGCGAGCACGGTGCCTCCGGGCACTCCGTCAGAGTGGTATTACATTGAACCGAAGCTGGACCGTATACTTTACGGCTGTTAGCTGTCAATGCAAACAAGCCTCTGCTCCGCCGCGAGCACGCGGACGCCGCCCGCGAAGGGCAGTCGGAGAACGATTAATCTGAGAACAAAGCCCGCTCAAAGTGAGACGAACAATTCGCCGTTGCACGAATCGTTCGTTTCTCTCTTTTTCGTGATCACGGGCTTTCCAAAACAAGACAGTTCATCGCGGACAGTACGGAACTGCCCTCACGCCGGGCGGGCGGTGGCTTCGGCCACTCCGTCAGACTGGTATTACCTCGAACCGAAGTTGTACCGTACACTTTACGTCTGTCAGCTGTCACCGCAAACCAACCTCTGTTCCGCCGCGAGCACGCGGACGCCGCCCGCGAAGGGCAGTCAGAGAACGATTAATCTGAGAACAAAAGCCCACTCAAAGAGAAACGAACAATTCGCCGTTGCGCGAATCGTTCGTTTCTCTCTTTTTCGCAATCACGGGCTTTCCAAAACAAGACAGTTCATCGCGGACAGTACGGAACTGCCCTCACGCCGGGCGGGCGGTGCCTCCGGGCACTCCGTCAGAGTGGTATTACCTCGAACTGAAGCTATACCGTACACTTTACGTCTGCTAGTTGTCGATGCAAACAAACCTCTGCTCCGCCGCGAGCACGCGGACGCCGCCCGCGCAGGGCAGTCGGAGAACGATTAATCTGAGAACAAAGCCCGCTCAAAGAGAAATGAACAATTCGCCGTTGCGCGAATCGTTCGTTTCTCTCTTTTTACGCTCGCGGGCTTTTTGAACACAACACTGCGAACAGTACGGAACTGCCCTCACGCCGGGCGGGCGGTGCCTTCGGGCACACCGTCAGACTGGTATTACCTCGAACCGAAGTTGTACCGTACATTTTACGTTTGTCAGCTGTCACCGCAAACCAATTGCAGCTCCGCTGCGGGCACTCCGATAGACTGGCAGTTCATCGAAAGAGAGCCGCCACCAAATACAAAGGCGCAACGCCTCCAACAACAAAAAAGGCAGGCTCTTCCGAAAAGAGCCTGCCCCAAAGCGTGACGGGAAATGTCTTAGAATGCTTTTGCAATAGCGATGAAGTCAGCAGCTACAAGCGAAGCACCACCGATCAGACCGCCATCAACATCGGCTTTGCTGAAGATTTCAGCAGCGTTGCCCGGTTTGCAGCTACCACCGTAGAGGATCGGAGTCTGGGCAGCAGCAGCTTCACCGAATTTTTCGGCCAGCACCTGACGGATGAAGGCATGGATTTCCTGAGCCTGGTCAGCCGTAGCGGTTTTACCGGTACCGATGGCCCATACGGGTTCGTAAGCGATCACCAGTTTGGCGAACTGTTCGGGGGTGAGGTTGAATACCACCTCTTCGATCTGAGTACGTACAACGTCGAAGTGTTTGCCGGCTTCGCGTTCGTCGAGTTTTTCGCCCACGCAGTAGATCGGAGCCAGACCCTGAGCATAGGCCAGAGCCATTTTCTTGTTCAGCGTTTCGCTGGTTTCACCGTAGTATTCGCGACGTTCCGAGTGGCCGAGGATCACGTACTGTGCGCCAAGCGAAGCGATCATTTTGGCCGAAACTTCACCGGTGTAGGCACCCGATTCGTGGTCGGCGCAGTTCTGGGCCGAAACGGCGATGCCGGCAGCTGCGGCTTCGTCTTTCACGCAGCAGATGTGGGTGAACGGTACCCCGACGATCAGTTCAACGTCAGCCGGAGCAGTGCTTTTCAGCGCAGCTACGCCTTTGAGGAGTTCAACGCCTTCGGCGGGCGTGGTGTTCATTTTCCAGTTGCCAGCAACGATTTTTCTTCTCATGGTATTTCGTTTTTTAGATGGTTTCTGTTTTGGGGGGAGGAGCCGCGGCCGACAGGGTTACATCATTCCCAGTTCGAGCAGCGCCTCTTCGCTCATCATCGAGCGGTCCCACTGGGGGTCGAACGTGAGGGTCACATCGACCCGCTCGACGCCCTTGACCTTCAGCACATCGTCGTGGACCTGCTGCACGAGCTGATCGGCCATCGGACAGTTGGGCGCCGTGAGCGTCATCCGGATATTGGCCGTCCCTTCGGGGGTCATTTCGATCTCGTACACCAACCCCAGGTCATAAATATTGACCGGGATCTCAGGGTCGTATATGTTTTTGAGCGTATAGACGATATCTTTCTCGATGTCGAGGATCTCTTGCGGTGTCATCATTTTCGTGCCTAAAGATAGGATTTATTTTTGCATCGAGGCATATGCCGTGGCAAAGAGTTTCATCTGTTTGATCATGGCCAGCAGACCGTTGGCCCGCGTCGGGGAGAGGTTCTGCGCCAATCCGATCCGTTCGATGAAGTAGAGGTCAGCGTCGCGCACCTCGACCGGCGTGTGACCGTTCATCACACGGATCAACAGGGCGATGATCCCTTTGGTGATGATGGCGTCGCTGTCGGCCGTGAAGTACATCAGACCGTCGTCGCCGAGACGGGCGTCGACCCACACGCGGGACTGGCACCCTTTGATGAGAAACTGTTCGGTGCGGTGTTCGGGTGCGATCGCCGGCAGTTCGGAACTGAGTTCGATCAGGTAGTTATAGCGGTCGAGCCATTCGTCGAAGATGGAAAACTCTTCGATGATCTGATCCTGGGTCTCGTTGATAGTCATATATCGTAATTACTCTTGATATTCAACCGTTAATTCTCTGTGGCGGGTCATGCCACACGCTCCATACCGAAGGGCGGCACGCTCCTCACCTACTCCCCTTTTGCACTCCGGCACCCCCATCACGTTCCTCCGACCGGTTCACTCCCCCCCAAGCGGTTATTTCACCAGCACTTCGGGGATCGGGGTACCCGTAGCTGCGGGCGGAGGCGCGATACCGAGGATATCGGCCATCGTGGGAGCGACATCCGTCATGTTCACTTCGCGTTCGACATCCGTATTGCCGACCACGCCGCCGTACCAGATCAGCGGCACGTGGGTGTCGTAGTTGTAGGGCGAGCCCGAATCCGAGAGTCGACCTTCGGTGAGTTCGATCCATCCGGGCATCAGGTTAATCATCACGTCGCCCGAGTTGCGGGGGAAGTAACTGTTCTGCATGCTGGCCATCACCCCATCCGTAAAGTGGCCGTTCTGTAGGGCCGTAGCGGTAATAGCCTGCGACACGCCGCTGAACTGAATGGCGAAGTTGGCCACGAGGTTCTGAATTTCGGAGAGTTTATGGCCTTTCTGGTAGATTTCGCTCCGGTTCAGGTAGATCTGTTTGTTTTCAAACTTGAGCAGCCAATCGCCCTGACCGAGCTGGGCACCCAGGAAACCGGAGATGATGGCCGTAAACTGGCCATTATCGAAGAAGCCGGCCGGTACACGGCTGTTGGCCCGGATCGGATCCGAGGCACCGTGGTCCGAGCTCAGCACCACCAGCAGCCGGTCGCGTCCGACCTGTGTATCCAGGAATCCGAGCAGTGCGGCGATGTCCTCATCCAAACGGTAGTAGCTGTCTTCCAGTTCGACCGACGCCGTTCCGTACTTCTCACCGATGTGACGCGATGCGTCGAAGACAATGTTCAGAATATCCGGTGCATCGTCATTGCCCAACCCTTCGTAGATGATGGCCTGCACGGCAAAGTCTTTGACCAGCGTGTTTCCGGCGGGCGAAGCACACAGACGGTCGTAGTCATATTTCTTGCGGGTCAGGAAATCAAAGCTGATCCCTTTGGCCGAGTCGACGGCAATGTCGGTATATTCCGTGCTGTGGTACGATTTCAGAGGCCGTGAGATCTCCCACTGCTGCGACGAATAGCCGACCACCGATTCGTCACTGTTAAACTTGTCGACCCACTGGGGCAGCGCCGAAACGTAGTAGTTGCTGGTCACCCATTTCCCGTTCTTGCCGTTGAGCCAGTAGGCCGCATCGGCCGAGTGGCCGCCGAGCACCACCGAAGATACGGGGTCGAGCGCCACGCTGATCACTTTCGAATCCTTGACCATGGCCTTAAGCTGGTCGCCCACACCGGCGGCAATCAGGCCGCGCGGCGAGTATTGGCCGTCATATTCGTCACTGCCGACCGTAAAGGCTTTCTTGTCTGCGGCCAGTTCGATCTCCTCGCCCGTGGTGTAGTTGAACCAGCGTTCGCCGACCACTCCGTGCATGGCCGGATTGGTACCGGTAGCGATCGTGGCCAGCCCCGAACCGGTTCGGGTCAGCGCATAGTCGTACATGGCGTGGGTACAGAGCGCACCTTCGCGCACCAGCGCATGGAATCCCTTTTCGCCGAAGTTGTCGGCAAAGCGGAGCAGATAGTCGTAACGCATCTGGCTGACAACGATGTTGACCACCAGACGGGGACGCAGGCGGCTGATGGCCGAGGCCGCACGGACAGCAGGCGCAGCGACTGCCGCAACCAACAGGGAGAGGAAAAATTTACGGAGCATAGGATCGTCTAAGAAAGTTCAAGCGACAAATTTAGCCAAAAAATTGCAGTTCCTCTGCGAAATCGACGTTTTTATAGCGTTCTTGCAGCGTCAGCGCCCTTTGTCGCATCTTCGCCCGGAAACGTTCATACTCCGGCGAATCGGGGTGCAGGGGTCGGTGTTCCATCGCACGGCGCAAATCGCCCGCCGCCCGCATCAACTCCACGGCTTCGGGTTCGAGCAGCGTCGCGGCAAAGCGTTCCCGCACACAGGCTACGGCCAGCGGCGAGGGGTGACACATGTCCTCGGCATAGAACCGATAGTCCCGCAATTCGGAGGTGACGATCTCGTAGCTCGGGAAATAGAAGACCCGCTCAGGGAAACGCTCCGCCAGAGAGTGGGCCGCCACAATCAACGAGGCCTTGCTGAGCTGGTTTTCGACCAGCCCGTCGCCGCGGTGGATCACGGGGCTGACCGTCAGAATCACCCGCAGCTCGGGTCGTGAAGCGATACGTTCGGCCAGCAAACCGACCATCTCGTCCACCGTCAGCCGCCGCCGCACGAAGGTTTTTGCAGACAGTTTGTGGCAGTTGGCCACCACCTGCCCCTCCCGTTCGTAGACCCATGCCGTACCGAGCGTGAGCATCAGGTAGTCGGCCTTGCGCAACGCTTCGGCTCCGCTTTCCCACGCCGTGCGGATGCGCCGGAGCACCGTCTCCCGGTCCGGTCCCGAAAAATCGCCGTGATGCAGGAAGCTGTGCCACAATCCGTTGTGTTCCACCAGTTCGTCATCGGCAAAAGCGGGCCCCGCCTCGAGACGCAACCACGCCTGTGCAATACTGGCCGGGTTATAAAGCACCCCGAACGGATTGACACAAACAGGCATTTTCCCGGCCCGGAGCCAGCCGCCGACATGCTCGGCAAAGCAGGAGCCGAGCACGACTCCGCGGTTCGACACGCCGATCCGAAACGGCGGATCCGCTATTTCGACAGGTATTCTGAATTCCATGATTACATTTCACAAATCAACCACGGTTCCGCCCCTCCCGCCGTCACAACTACCCCGACGGAACCCCTCCAAAGGTAGTTAATCCGGCCGGATTCCAAAAACCGCACAGATTAGTTGATATTTTTAATTTTACCCTTGTAAGTTTAATATTTTTTCAATATATTGCACACACTAACACCACAACCACTCAGCAAATTATCCCCAATTACTTCTTTTTGTTTTACACGGGTTTTCATGTATTAATTTTTAAATCTTTTTTGCCATGAAACCGCAAGCACTTTTCATCTCGGCATTGGGATGCGCCATGCTGCTTTCGGCCATCCCCGCACACAGCCAAACGACTAATTTGGAAAAAATACTGACCAGCAGCATTAAAGAACGTGTGCAAATGCCGCTGCTATTCTCCACACGTGACACAACCTTTGCCCTCTCGCTGCCCGACGACGAACCGGCCGAAGTCTATCTCCATGTGACTGTCGACCGTAAAGGGCGCGTCAAGGAAAAACTCACCCGCGTCAACGCAAATCACCTCGGAGCCTATGTGGCCCCGACATTTGCCGACGCCACGAAAGAACTCCGCGTTCCGAACGAAACAATGCCTGCACTCGCCGGGAAAGACACCTCTCTGTTACTCACCTTTTCGCTTGAGTATCAATGCATGCTGGATACAGTCAGCGCAGCACAGCCGAACGCAGTAGAAGAACTAAACAAACGACTCAAACTACTCAATACCGCCGACTATCCTAAACGTGTATACCCAGGGAAAGAGATATTCATACCCATGACGATTTCCGACATCGAAAAACACTCGACGTTCCTAACCATCGCAAGTGCAGAACGCGCCATTGATCCAAGATACCGCGACATCGCAACTCCTATTTGGTACTACTTGGCATTCTTTAAAGAGTAGGGGAAATACTGCATAAGTGGTGCAATCAAATCGCACCACTTATGCAGTTCAATCATTAAATCCGACAGTCATGAAACCGCAAGCACTTTTCATCTCGGCACTCGGATGCGCCATGCTGCTTTCGGCCATCCCTGCACACAGCCAAACGACTGATTTGGAAAAAATGCTGACCAGCAGCATTAAAGAACGTGTGCAAATGCCGCTGCTATTCTCCACACGTGACACAACCTTTGCCCTCTCGCTGCCCGACGACGAACCGGCCGAAGTCTATCTCCATGTGACTGTCGACCGTAAAGGGCGCGTCAAGGAAAAACTCACCCGCGTCAACGCAAACCACTTCGGATCCTATGTGGCCCCGGCTTTTGCAGAAGCCACGAAAGAACTCCGCGTTCCGAACGAAGCAATGCCGGCTCTCTCCGGGAAAGACACCTCGCTGATGCTCGCATTCGAAGTGGCATACTGCCATTTGGGAGACACAACGCTCGTGGCATCACGCGCCTATGAACACCCGTATCGCTCCCCGATAACATACTTTAACGTCATATCGCCATGGGACCGACACCAAAAAGCGTTCAAACAGCAATTTCCGGGAACATTCGTATACCTCGGCACACTCGGTATAGAAAATCCCTACGTTGCGATTGAACGTTTACCAAAACCGGACGCCTACTCCGGCACGGTGAGCTATTTCGTCGCAATGCTTGCGGAGTAACCCACACTCCGACAGCGAACGACACCCCAACAAAGCCTGATCCGTTGGACGCGGACAGAAGATACCAGCCGGGGGAGAGGAAACGGGCTTTCCCGATTCCGCAGTCCGTCGCGTGTTGAGCGTGGCCCGTCTGGAGAAAAATTTGACCGGAAAAACCCTCTCGCAATTTGGAAACCCAAAAATAATTCCTACATTTGCCGAGGTCAATCCGCCCGAGACATGATTCTGAACAACCATATCCATCACGGCCATCACCACCATCGCACCGATGAGGGGAGTTCGCTCGTTGCCGTTACGGAATAGGGTATTTCACGATCAGAAACGCCATAACGTCAAAAAGCCTGCTTCCCCACATTCGGGAGCAGGCTTTTTCGGTACATACCCTCCCGGATGCGGCGCCCGGCAGCCCCACCGCAGACGACACCGACCCGGAAACAACGACCATACAACCGAAAAAACAAAAAACTCAATATACCCATGATACGCATCGCACTCCAATCCAAAGGACGGCTCAACGAAGACAGCCTCGCGCTGCTCGCCGAAGCCGGCATCGGCATCGAACCCAGCAAACGCAAACTGCTCTCGCGGTCGGACGACTTCCCCATCGAGGTCCTCTACCTGCGCGACGACGACATTCCCAACACCGTCGAACGCGGCGTGGCCGACATCGGGATCGTCGGCCTCAACGAATACGAAGAGCGTCAGTGCCGTGCCGAAATCGTACACCGTCTCGGATTCGGCAAGTGCCGCCTGTCGCTGGCCATCCCCAAAGCCGAAGCCTACACCGACACCACCTACTTCGCCGGCAAACGGATCGCCACCTCGTACCCCGTGATCCTGCGCAAATTCCTGGCCGAGAAGGGGGTCGAAGCCGAAATTGAAGAGATCGCCGGATCGGTCGAAATCGCCCCGGCCGTCGGACTCGCCGACGCCATCTTCGACATCGTCAGCAGCGGCGGAACCCTCGTCTCCAACGGGCTGAAAGAGGTCGAAACCGCCATGCACTCCGAAGCCGTGCTGATCGCCACCCCCGGACTGGACGCCGAAAAACAGGCCCTGCTCGACCAGCTGCTCTTCCGCATCGAGTCGGTGGAACGCAGCCGCGGCAAGAAATACATCCTGATGAACATCCCGACCGAACGCATCCCCGAAGCCGCCGCCATCCTGCCCGGCGTCAAGAGCCCCACGATTCTGCCCCTGGCCGAAGCCGGCTGGAGTTCGATGCACGCCGTAGTCGACGAACAGGTCCTCTGGCAGAAGATCGAACAACTCAAGGCCATCGGCGCGGAAGACATCCTGGTACTGGCCCTGGAGAAAATGATTCTCTAACGCCCCGCTCACGCAACCCGCGGGGACAGGCAGCCCCTCTTTCTTCAGAAACAGACCGTCTGGCTCCGCCCCACATCAAGCATTCGAGACCATGAAAATCTATACCGAACCGGCCCGCGACCAATGGGACAGCCTCCTGTCGCGACCGTTGCAACAAGAAAACGCCACGATACGCGAACGCGTCGAACGGATCATCGATCGCGTGCGCACCGACGGCGACCGGGCCCTGCGCGAACTGGCCGAGGAGATCGACGGCGTGCGGCTCGACCAACTGGCCGTCACCGACGCCGAGATCGCCGCAGCCGACACCCGGCTCGCCGAATCGTTGAAAGCCGCCATCCGGCAGGCACAGGAGAACGTCGCCGCGTTCCACGCCGCCCAAAAGATGGAACCGATCCGCGTCGAAACCATGCCCGGCGTTGCCTGCCAGCAGCGCAGCGTGCCGATCCACCGCGTGGGGCTCTACATCCCCGGCGGCAGTGCTCCGCTCTTCTCCACCGTGCTGATGCTGGCCGTACCGGCCCGTATCGCCGGCTGCAAGGAGGTGATTCTCTGCACACCGCCGCAACGCGACGGTAGCGTCGCCCCCGAAATCCTCTGGACCGCACAACTCTGCGGCGTCACCCGCATCTACAAAGTCGGCGGCGCACAGGCCGTGGCCGCCATGGCCTTCGGCACCACCGAAATTCCGCGCGTCAACAAGATTTTCGGCCCCGGCAACCGCTACGTCACCACCGCCAAACAGCTCCTCGGTCTGAGCGCCGTGGCCATCGACATGCCCGCCGGCCCCTCGGAGGTGATGGTGCTGGCCGACGACACGGCCCGCGCACCGTTCGTTGCCGCCGACCTCCTCTCGCAGGCCGAACACGGCCCCGACAGCCAGGCCCTGCTGGTAACCACTTCCGCCACGCTGGCCGCCGCCGTCGAAAGTGAGGTAGAACGGCAACTCCGCCAACTGGGACGTGCCGAAATCGCCACCCGCGCACTGACCGAAAGCCGCATCATCGTCGTGCGGAGCACGGCAGAGATGATCGAGATGGCCAACCTGTATGCCGCCGAACACCTGATCGTCGAGACGGCCGATCCCGAAGCGATCGCCGAACAGATCGAAAATGCCGGCAGCATCTTCCTGGGGCACTACTCGCCGGAGAGCGTGGGCGATTACGCCTCGGGCACCAACCACACCCTCCCCACGAGCGGCTGGGCGACGGCCTACAGCGGCGTGAACCTCGACAGCTTCTGCAAGAAGATTACCCTGCAACGGCTCTCCGCCGAAGGGCTGAAGGCCATCGCACAGACCGTCACCAGCATGGCCACCGCCGAAGGACTCGACGCCCACCGCAACGCCGTGACCGTCCGCCTCGGCGAGTTGCAATAACCCTACCCGGAAGGGCGCCGTTGCGGGCAAAGCGACCTCAGCGTCTGAGCCAACATCAGAGCCAACGACAGAGCCAGCGTCAGCCAATGACAAAGCCAGCGTCAGTCGGCCAAGATACCCCGTAACAACCGACCCCGGATCGCGGTCCTCGCCCCTCACAAACCGTTCAGACCGGCCTCGCACCGCACTGACCCCACCCAAACCGAACCATAACCCCACAGACTCTATGGACATCACATCGCTCCTGCGCGAAAATATCCGTCAGATGGCCCCCTACTCCACGGCCCGCGACGAATACGAAGGCGACCTGGGCATCTACCTCGACGCCAACGAAAATCCCTTCGACAACGGTTTCAACCGTTATCCCGACCCCCACAACAAACGGATCCGGGCCAAGGTATCGGCCATGCGCGGCATTCCCGCTGAGCAGATCTTCGTCGGGGGCAACGGCAGTGACGAACCCATCGACCTGCTGTTCCGCGTCTTCTGCGAGCCCCGCCAGGACGAAGCCCTCTCGATCGCGCCCAGCTACGGCATGTACCGCGTCGCCGCCGCCACCAACGACATCCGGCTGACCGAGGTACCCCTCGACGCCGACTTCCGGCTCAGTGCCGACGCCCTGCTGGCCCACGCCACCCCCCGCACCAAGCTGCTCTTCCTCTGCTCGCCCAACAACCCGTCGGGCAATCTGCTCGACCCGGAGGAGGTCGAAAAGACGATCCGCAACTTCGGCGGTATCGTCGTGCTGGACGAAGCCTACATCGACTTCGCCGACCACGAAGGCTTCCTACCCCACCTGTCGGAATTTCCGAACCTGGTAGTACTGCAGACCCTCTCGAAAGCGTGGGGCATGGCCGGCATCCGCATCGGATTCGCCTTTGCCGGGCCCGAAATCGTGGCCGCCATGGAACGCATCAAATACCCCTACTCGGTCAACGTCATTACCGAACGGCTCGTGCTGCGCGAACTCGAACGCGAAGCCATCCGGCGCGAACAGATCGCCACGCTGATCGACCAGCGTCGGAAACTGGTCGCCGCACTGGAACAGATCCCCCTGATCCGCCGCGTCTTCCCGTCCGACGCCAACTTCGTGCTGGTGAAGGTCGACGAACCGCGAAAAATATACAACCACCTGATCGAACGAGGCATCATCGTCCGCGACCGCTCCCGCATTGCCGGCTGCGAAGGGTGCCTGCGGCTGACGGTCGGCACCCCGGAAGAGAACGCAGCCCTGATCGACGCCCTGCAAAACCCCGACCAGCCGTTCGACCGTTCGACCCTGCCGGTCGGAGGCGGTGAACGCTGCGTGACCGTCACCCGCAAGAGCCGCGAGACCGACATTTCCGTAACTTTGGACCTAGATAACGCCGCCCCGTCGCAGATTTCGACCGGACTGGGCTTCTTCGACCACATGCTGGACCAGATCGTACACCACGGCAAATTCTCGCTGCGGCTCACCGCCACCGGCGACCTGCAGGTGGACGAGCACCACACCATCGAAGACACCGCCCTGGTGCTGGGCGAAGCATTCCGGCTGGCCCTCGGCGACAAACGAGGCATCGGCCGCTACGGATTCGCCCTGCCGATGGACGAGAGCCGGGCGCTGGTGCTGCTCGACTTCGGCGGACGCATCGCCACCCGCTGGGACGTGGAACTGAAACGGGAACGGATCGGCGACGTACCGACCGAGATGTTCGAACACTTCTTCGACAGTTTCGCCCAGGCCGCACGTTGCAACCTGCACATCGCCGCCCGCGGACGCAACGAGCACCACATGATCGAGGGGGTCTTCAAGGCCTTCGCCCGTGCCCTGCGCATGGCCGTCGAACGCCAGACACTCGACTTCGACCTGCCCAGCTCGAAAGGACTGTTATAACAAAGGCTGTGATGCCCGCTCCCGGATCACGTTTCGAACCGAGCGCACCTCGCACGGTCGTCGTCCGAGACCTACGACCCGGGATAACAAAAGAGGGAAAAGATTCGCACACCGGTTCTGACACCGTCTACAAGAGGTCCTCCCGCAAGAAGGCCCGCCCACACCCGGTATCCCTCGCCGCCAGATACGGCACCGAACCGCCCGGGACAACACCACACCACCCGGCACCCGCACCAACAGTAAAGAAAAGACAACACCCCATATGGTAACCATCATCGACTACGGCACCGGCAACCTGCGATCGATCACCAACGCGCTGGATCGTCTGGGGGCGACCTACACCCTCACGGCCGACCCTGCGGCCATCCGGAGCGCCGAACGCGTCCTGCTTCCCGGTGTCGGTGAAGCCGCCACCGCCATGCAACAGCTTCGCGACAAAGGGCTGATCGAGACCCTGCGCAGTCTGAGCTGCCCGGTGCTCGGCATCTGCCTCGGCATGCAACTGCTCTGCACCCACAGCGAAGAGGGCGACACCCCCTGTCTCGGCATCTTCCCCAACCACGTGCGCCGCTTTCCCGCCCTGCCCGGTCTGAAAGTTCCCCACGTGGGCTGGAACTCGATCCACGACCTGCGCTCCCCACTCTACGACGGCATCCGGGAAGGCGAATACGTCTACTACGTCCACTCCTACGCCGCCGAGATCAACGACTGCACCGCCGCCGCCACCGACTACGGCATCCGCTTCAGCGGTTCGCTCTGCCGCGACAACTACTTCGGCTGTCAGTTCCACCCCGAAAAAAGCGGCTCCACCGGCAGCCGGATTTTAGCCAACTTCCTGTCGTTATGAACATAGAAATCATTCCCGCCATCGACATTATCGGCGGCCAGTGTGTCCGGCTGACCCAGGGCGACTATGCCCAACGGACCGTATACTCCTCCGACCCCGTCGAAATCGCCCGCAGCTACGAAGCGATCGGCATCCGCCGCCTGCACGTGGTCGATCTCGACGGCGCCAAAGCCGCCGCACCCCGCAACCTCGACACCCTGCGCAAGATAGCCACCTCGACCCGCCTCGACATCCAGTACGGCGGCGGCATCAAGAGCGACGATGCGCTGAAGACCGTCCTGGAGGCCGGAGCCAACCGCGCCATCTGCGGCAGCATCGCCATCACCGCCCCCGAAGAGTTCGAACGGTGGCTGGCAGCCTACGGCCCCGACCACATCATCCTGGGGGCCGACACCAAAGCCGGCCGCGTGGCCATCAACGGATGGCAGGAGTCGTCCCAAACCGACGTGCAGACCATCATCGGCCGTTTTGCCGTCCACGGCCTGCGCCAAACCATCTGCACCGACATCTCGCGCGACGGGATGCTCGGCGGCCCCAACTTCGACCTCTACGCCACCCTCCAGCGCGACTTCCCGGCCATCGACATCACCGTCAGCGGTGGCATCTCGTCGATGGACGACCTGCGGCAGCTGGACCGCATGGGGCTGCGCAGCGTCATTGTGGGCAAAGCCATCTACGAGGGACGCATCACGCTAAAAGACCTGGAACAATGCTTGCAAAACGAATAATCCCCTGCCTCGACATCAAGGACGGACAGACCGTCAAAGGCATCAACTTCATGGGGCTGCGCAACGTCGGCGACCCCGTGGAGCTCGGACGGAAATATGCCGACGAGGGGGCCGACGAGCTGGTCTACCTCGACATCAGCGCCACCTTCGAAGGACGCAAGACCTTCGCCGAGCTGGTCAGCCGGATCGCCCGCGAGATCGACATCCCGTTCACCGTGGGCGGCGGCATCTCGACTGCCGACGACGCCGGAGCGCTGCTGCTGGCCGGGGCCGACAAGGTGACCGTCAACAGCGCCGCCGTCCGTAACCCGGCACTGATCGACGAAATCGCCGGCCGCTACGGCAGCCAGTTCATCGTCGTGGCGATCGACGCCCGGATGAACGACAGCGGGCGTTGGGTGGTGACCACCCACGGCGGCCGCACCCCCACCGAGAAGGAGCTCTTCAGCTGGGCCCGCGAGGCTCAGGAACGCGGTGCCGGCGAGATCCTCTTCACCTCGATGAACCACGACGGCACGAAGAACGGTTACCCGTGCGACACCTTCGCCGAGCTGGCCGACATGCTATCGATCCCCGTAATCGCCTCGGGCGGCGCCGGTACGATCGACCACATCGCCGACGTGCTGACCCAGGGACGAGCCGACGCCGCACTGGCCGCCTCGATCTTCCACTACGGCGAGATCCCCATCCCCGTGCTCAAGAAAGCGCTCGACGAACGCGGCATCCCCGTCCGGATATAGCCCCGGAGGAGCGGCAACGGGTGCGGAATGAAGGCCACCCGGCACCGGCTTATGGCACGCAGCGCGCACTAAGACTACCCCAACGATGGGAATAAACCGGCCCGGCAGGAGATCGGCCATCTGCAACCGGAGCCTCCGCTGCTCGCCCGCCCTGTCCAAAGGGGAGGAGCACCATCAGACAACCCGACAAATAGAACTAAAAACCAAAATACCATGAAACCGGAGATTGAAAAACTCGACTTTACGAAAAACGGCGACGGTCTGCTGCCCGCCGTCATCCAGGACGACCGCACGCTGCAAGTGCTGATGCTGGGCTACATGAACCGCGAGGCCTACGAAAAGAGCATGGCCGAAGGGCGCGTCACCTTCTACAGCCGGACCAAGAAACGCCTCTGGACCAAAGGCGAGACGAGCGGTAACTTTCTGAACATCGTCTCGGTGGCGATGGACTGTGACGCCGACACGCTGCTGATCCGCGTGATCCCCACCGGCCCCGTCTGCCACACCGGCAACGCCAGCTGCTTCACCGAAACGCCCCACGAAACCGAAGGGTTCATCCGCTACCTGCAGACCGTGATCCAACAACGCCACCGCGACATGCCCGCCGACTCCTACACCACCAAACTCTTCCAGCGCGGGGTGAACAAAATCGCCCAGAAAGTGGGTGAAGAGGCGGTCGAAACCGTGATCGAAGCCGTTGCACAGAACAAACCTGACCTGATCTATGAAGCCTCCGACCTGGTTTACCACCTGCTAGTACTGCTCGAAGCGAACGGACTGACGCTGGCCGATCTCGAAAAAGAGCTGGCCCGCCGCCACAAATAGCCTGCCCCGATCATACCACAATACAAACGAGAGCGCCCGCGACAAAACCGATTGGTTTGTCGCGGGCGTTCCGCATTTTTCGCATTTTTCTAGCCTTACCCGGCCTCTTTTCCCCCGGCCGAGATAAACCAGGAGAAACGCATAGAACAGCAACAGCAGCAGACTGTCCCCGTCTCATGACCGACGGTCTGCACAGATCAGACGGATCTGCGGTTCATGGTTGAACTGTTCCCAGCCAGCACCTCGAGGTACAGTTGTTCAGGTAAGCGGTCGTGATTCAACAGTTCAGCCCGTGATTCACTGTGCCACTATTTCCTGATCATCAGTTTAGTCATTCGTCGCCTCAACCCACAATTCGTGACTCAGCTGTTCCGGTTCCGTAGTTCGCGGTTCCGCTGTTTCTGGCCGGCAACTCGCGATTCAACGGTCCCCGGATCAACAGTTTGTGATTCAACTGTTCAGCTTCGCAATTCGCAGGGCCACTGTCTCTGATCAACAACTCGAAGCTCTATTGTTTCAGAGCTGCCCTTCATGGTTTGTGGTTCAACAGTTCAATCATTCGGGAGACCGCGCTATTTGTCGAACATGTACATATTGACACCGTCGGTCCAGGAGATCTTCTCATTCTTCTCCCACCACGACCAGTGGTCGCCTTCCGGACGATCCAGGTCGCAGAAGTCGTTGGCCTGACGCATCTCCTCGTTCAGCATCTTGCGATACTTTTCGGCCAGTTTCAACGCCTTTTTGGAGGGAGTTCCTGCCAACAGGTTGGTCATCTCCCACGGGTCGTTCTGCAGGTCGAACAGCTGTTCGGTGATCGTTCCGTTCACATTATAGATGATGTACTTCAGACCATCCATCACCAGCGCGCGGTGGATGCTCGAATAGGCCAGCCACAAGCGATTGCGCTGCGTTTGGCCGCGTCCCTCCTTGCGGAATGCCGGCGCGAGCGAACGTCCCGTCACCGACTCGGCCGGAGCGATCCCCAGCAGGTCGGACAGCGTCGGATTGATGTCATACAGGTAGCACAGGCCGTCGTTGCGCACCCCCTTGGGCACGCCCGGCGCCCACACTACCAGCGGCACCTTGACGCTGTGGTCGTAGAGGCTCTGTTTGCCCATCAGCCCGTGCTGCCCCATCGCCAGCCCGTTGTCGCCGGCAAAGACCACGATCGTATTCTCCAGTTTGCCGCTCTCGCGGAGCGCCTCGATCACCCGTCCGATCTGGGTGTCGACCTCGTTGATCATGCCGTAATAGTCGGCCAGCTCCTTCCGCACCGTCTCCTTCGAGCGCGGAGCCGGAATCACCACCTCGTCGCGAACCGTCAGCTCGCCGTTGTCAAACGCATGGCGGGGACGATAGTTAACGGGCAGCGCAATCGTATCGGGATCATACGTACGGCCATACTCCGGATGACGGTTGCGCGGGTCGTGGGGCGAAGTGAAGGCCACATAAGCGAAAAACGGCGTCGTATCGCCGGCCGACTTCTGCAGGAACTCGACCGCCGCGTCGGCATACATCTCCGACGAGAACTTGTCGCCCACGAACGGTTTCTGGTTTTTGTAGTCCCCCTTGGGGTCGTAGTGCATCAGGAGCGGCATCGTGTGCCCGCCCGTCTCGTAGGGGTGCATCCCGCCGAAAAAGATATTCTCGCCCTCGGAGAAGGCCCGGTTGAAAGCCTCGTAATCGGAGTGCCACTTGCCGGTCTCGAAGGTGCGATAACCCAGCGAGCGCAACTGCTCGGGGAGCATCGTGTGGCGCGGCGAGATGACCCATCCGTCACGGGCGATGTCGAACATGCCGCGGCCGGTCATGATCATCGCGCGGCTCGGCATCGAAAGCGCCCCGCCGATGGCCCCATTCGTGTAGCAGTTGGTGAAAGCCGTTCCCTGGCTGAAGATGTAGTCGATATTGGGAGTGTGGACATCGGCGCAACCCAACGCATGGATCGACTTGCTCTGCAGGTCGTCCGTAAGGATGAACAACACGTTCATGCGCTGCTGGGCCAGTGCTCCGGTGCCGGTCAGTGCCAATGCCGAGAGAGAGAGGAGAGTTTTTTTATCCATACCGAAAAAGTATAAGTATTGGGGTTAGTCTGCCGACAAATTTACAAAAAGGGTGTTATATTCCATCCCCTTTTTTGACCGATTCCGCCCGAAAAAACCGACGGTTCGCGCCACCTCCTGGCCGACCGTCGCACTACAGGAAGCGACGCACCACCCGCCAGATACCAACTCCGACAGCCGCCAGCGCCACCCAGAAACACCACCAGAAGAAGCGCGGCACGTAGCGTTCCCGTTCGACTACCGTCTGCACATCGACCACCGTCACCGTGTCGTGCACCTCGCGCACACGATCCACATAGCGGGTCTGCCAGCGCGTCACCACCTGCAACTCGCCCTCCTCCAGACGGGTCTCCATCTCGGCCATGCGTCCCTTCGCGTCGTGCAGCTCGGCCAGTCGGACGTTCCCCAGCGAGTCGCATTCGAACAGCGCCCGCAGCACCGCACTATCGGGCGCCGTACACACCACCGTATCGACCACCCGTTCGGACCGCACCACCGGTTCATAAATCGTCCGCGTACAGGCCGTCACCCCGCAGCCGGTAGCCACGGCCAATAACAGCCACCATTTTAAGTTTTGATTTTTCATAATTTATAATACCTTTGTAATTATATATGCTGCAAAATTAATACATTTTGTATTAGCAAAATATCGTTACCGAAACATATTACGCCAAGGCTATGCACAAAATCCAGCCCCAGACCGACGCCCAGCGCATCGCCGCCCTGCTCGACTACACCCACCTGAACGGCAAGAACTTCGCCCTGCGGATCGGCTTGCGCTATCCCGACTCGATCTACCACATCCAGCGCGGCCGCAACGGCATATCCGACAAACTGGCCGACCGGATCGTGATGGCCTTCCCGGAGATCGACAAAGGGTGGCTGCTCAGCGGCGAAGGCGACATGCTGCGCAGCGAGCGCAACCGCACCCCGGTCATCACCCCCACCCCCGGCCGCCGGATCGACACCCCCATCGAACGGCAGCGCGTACCGCTCTACGACTTCGAGGCGGTGGCCGGTCTGGTTCCGATCTTCACCAACCAGAATACCCCGATCGACTACATCTCGATTCCCGACCTGCCGCGCTGCGACGGCGCCGTGTACGTGCGCGGCGACTCGATGTACCCGCTGCTCAAGGCCGGCGACATCGTGATGTATAAACAGATCCAGGACTACTACAACATCATCTGGGGCGAGATGTACCTCATCTCGTTCAACTACGAAGGCGAAGAGTTCATCACCGTCAAGTTCATCAAGAAGGTCGAAGAGCATCCCGACCGGGTGCTGCTGGTGAGCCACAACCCCCACCACGCCCCCAAGGAGATCCCCATCGCTTCGATCCGCGCGCTGGCCATGGTCAAAGCCTCGATCCGCTTCAACACCATGGGTTAACGTCCCCGCCCCCCAGCCAGCATGCTCCGCCGCCCGCACCATGGACGAGCCGCCCGGGACAAGGACAACCCCTCCGGAATACGAACGCCCCCTCCGTGCGTCAGCCCAACCGATCACCCACCACAACCTAATACCAAGCCACACACCATGAACAATATTCTGATTCTCATCATCCTGCTCCTGCTCGTAGCCGCCGTCGCCGCCCTGTGGGTACGCTACCGCGCCGAACGTGCCGCCGCCCAGCAAAGTGCCGATGAGTCGGCCGCCCTGCGCATCGAAAGGGAAGAGCTGCAGGAGACCCTCCGCCAAACCGAGTCGCAACTCATCGAACAGCGTGCGGCAGCCGAGCGCGAGCGAGCCGTAGCCCTGGCCGAGACCGCCCGCCAACTGGCCGCCCAGCAGGCCGAATCCGACAAACGGATGGCCGCCGCACAGGCCCAGGCCGAACAGCGTCTGGCAGCGGCACAGGCCGAAATCCGCATCTGGTCGGAACGTTTCGAGACCCAGACCGCCGAGCGGGAGAAGCTGCAAAAACAGTTTGCCGACCACTTCCGCAACCTGGCCAACGACATTCTGGAGGAAAAGACCCGCCGCTTCACCGACACCAACCAAAAGAACATCGGCGAGCTGCTCCGTCCGCTGGGCGAGAACATCGAACGGTTCCGCCAGCGAATTGAACAGGAGGCCGCCGAGCGCAAAGTGCTCGAAGCCGAGATCAAACGGCTCCACGAGATGAGCAACCAGGTGAGCCGCGAGGCCAACAACCTGGCCACCGCCCTGCGCGGCAACAGTAAGACACAGGGTGACTGGGGCGAGATGATCCTCGAGACGCTGCTCGAGAGTTCGGGTCTGAAACGCGGCATCCACTTCCACGTTCAGGAGGATTTCCGCACCGAAGAGGGGAACCACGTCCGCCCCGACGTGGTACTCAACCTACCCGGCAACAAGCAGATGATCATCGACTCGAAGGTGTCGCTCACCGCCTACGCCCAGTACACCGAAGCCTCCGACCTGGGCGACGAAGCGACCCGCAAATCGGCCCTTGCGGCCCACGTCGCCTCGATACGCAAACACATCGACGAGCTGGCCGGCAAGAGCTACCAGCGTCTGACCGCCGCCTCGCCCGACTTCGTCATCATGTTCGTCCCGACCGAGCCCGCCTTTCTGACCGCCCTCCAGTACGACCCGAAGCTGTGGGACGACGCCTACCGCAAGAAGGTGATCCTCAGCAATCCGACCAACCTGTTCGCCATCCTCAAGATTGTCGACGACCTCTGGCGGCGCGACAATCAGGACCGCAACGCACTCGAAATCGCCCGTCAGGGCGGTGCGCTGTACGACAAGTTCGTCGGTTTTGCCGAGAATTTCCTGGCCGTGGGCGACGCACTGGGACGTACCGACAAAGCCTACCGTGCCGCACTGGGTCAGCTTCGCGACGGCAGCGGCAACCTCATCCGCCGCGCCGAGAACCTGCGCAAACTGGGCGTCAAGGCCACCAAGAAGATGCCCGCACCGCTGGCCCCCGCCGCCGAAGATCCAGCCGACGCCGACCTCGATCCGCAAGAGAACGGCACCTCTCCGGCCGCACCCTCCATCGAAAACGCATAACCGCCCCCGATACCGCCCCTCTCATTCTTCCCCTCGTTCCAGCCCCCCTCGCAGGAAAAACCTTCCCCGATTCACTTCTCAACCGTCCTTCGCATGATACTGTTTCCTCACTGCAAGATCAACCTCGGCCTCCATATCATCGCCCGCCGTCCCGACGGTTACCACGACATCGAGACCCTCTTCTACCCCGTCCGGCAGCTCCGCGACGCACTGGAACTGCTCCACGGCTCCACCGCCCCCGACGAACCGGCCGCCCCGACCGACATCGCCTTCAGCTCCAGCGGACTCACCATCGACTGCGCTCCCGAGAAGAACCTCTGTGTCAAGGCCTGCCGGCTACTCCAGACCGACTTCCCCGACCGATTTCCGGCCGACGGTCTCCGGCTCCACCTCCACAAAACAATCCCCTTCGGCGCCGGACTGGGCGGCGGATCGGCCGACGCCACCGCCACCCTCCAGGCCCTCAACCAACTGCTCGGGCTCGGACTGACTACCGAACAACTCACCCCCTATGCCGCGCGGCTCGGCAGCGACACCGTCTTCTTCCTGCACGACACCCCGATGCTCGGCAGCGGCCGCGGCGAACGGCTCACCCCCTACCCCGACCTCGACTTGAGCGGCTGGTGGTTGAAACTCGTCAAGCCCGACCTCAACATCTCCACCGCCGAAGCCTATGCCGGCGTCACCCCCCACCTGCCGACCGCTCCCCTGAGCGAAATTCTCCGACAACCCGTGGAGCAGTGGCGCGAGACCCTCGTCAACGACTTCGAAGAGCCGCTCTCGGCCCGCTACCCGCAGTTGAGAGCCATCCGCGAAGCGCTTTACAGCGAAGGAGCCGCCTACGCCGCCCTGTCCGGATCGGGCTCGACCGTCTTTGGTCTCTTCCGCCAGGAACCCGCACAAAAAAGCCGGAGTGTGAACTATTTCACACACGTCGAGCGGTTATAACGCAGGAAAACACTATATTTGCCTGAATCTTTAACCTAAACTTACCCTATGGCAGTAGATAAAAAAATACTCGACCTTAAACAAAGGCGAGAAAAAGTCTACAACGGCGGCGGCATGAAAGCCATCGAAAAGCAAAAAGCGATGGGAAAAATGACCGCCCGCGAACGCATCATCGCGTTGCTGGATGCAGACTCCTTCTATGAATACGACATCTTCGTCGAACACTCCGGCACCGAATTCGGCATGCAGAACAAAGAGCTGCCCGGTGACGGCGTAATCATCGGTACCGGTTCGATCTGCGGCAACCCCGTGGCCGTCTTCGCCCAGGACTTCACCGTGGCCGGCGGCTCGCTCGGTCTGATGCACGCCCGCAAGATCGCCAAAATCATGGAATACGCCCTGAACATGCGCATGCCCCTGATCGGGATCAACGACTCGGGCGGCGCCCGTATCCAGGAAGGCGTCAACGCCCTGGCCGGTTATGGCGAAATCTTCTTCCGCAACACCCTCTCCAGCGGTGTGATCCCCCAGATCTCGGTAATTCTCGGCCCCTGCGCCGGCGGTGCCGTCTACTCGCCCGCCCTGACCGACTTCGTCTTCGTGGTGGACAAAATCTCCAAAATGTTCATCACCGGCCCCGAAGTGATCAAAACCGTCCTCGGCGAAGAGATCTCGATGGAAGAGCTCGGCGGTGCCCGCGTTCACTGCGAACAGACCGGTAACGCCCACTTCTTTGCCGAAACCGAAGAAGAGTGCTTCCACCAGATCCGCCAGTTGCTCTCGATCATCCCGCAGAACAACCAGCATCCGGCCGAACGCACCAACCCCGAAGAGCCCCTCAAGAAATACAACATCAGCAAAATCGTTCCGACCGACCCGGCCCAGCCCTACGACGTGCGCGACATCATCCGCGCCGTGAGCGACGGCAGCGAATTCGTCGAAGTGATGGAACTCTTCGCCGGTAACATCGTCGTTGGCTTCGGCCGCGTGAACGGCGAGACCGTCGGCTTCGTCGCCAACCAGCCGCTGGTGATGGCCGGTGTACTGGACTGCGACTCTTCGGACAAAGCCGCACGCTTCATCCGCTTCTGCGACGCCTTCAACGTGCCCATTGTCACGATCGAAGACCTGCCCGGCTACCTGCCCGGTGTCGACCAGGAACACGCCGGCGTGATCCGCCACGGAGCCAAACTGCTCTACGCCTACTCCGAAGCCACCGTGCCCAAGATCACCGTCATCCTGCGCAAAGCCTACGGCGGCGGCTACATCGCCATGAACTCGCGCCACCTGCGCGCCGACTTCGTCTTCGCATGGCCGCAGGCCGAAATCGCCGTGATGGGTCCCGAAGGGGCCGCCAACGTGATCTTCCGCAAAGAGATCATGGAGGCCGAAAACCCCGAAGAGATGCGTCAACTCAAAATCCAGGAATACAAAGACAAATTCGCCAACCCGTACGTCGCCGCAGCCAAAGGCTACATCGACGCCGTGATCGAACCGAGCGAAACCCGCAAATGCCTGGTACACGCCCTTCAGGTCGCCCAACACAAAACCGTGCTCCGTCCCGAAAAGAAACACGGGATTCCGCCGTTTTAATCGGCCCAACCGCCACGCCGGAATACACCCCGTCCGCCCGCTGCCAACAACCATCTGAGCCGCCCGGCGCCCAGCCCGCGCCCCGACGAACAGCCATCGACAGCCCGGGGCGGGGAACCACTCCCGGTTTCACCGCGGCCCGGACTCCGCCCGACAAGTTGCGCCGGCAAAACGACCCCGTCGTTCCGATCCTCACCTTGACACGCACAGATCCCGCCCCGCACAGAGACCGGAGAACCCCAACGGCACGAGCCACCCGTCCGCCCGAAAGCCATTCGGACACAGAGAGGGGCGAATCCTCCAGGAGGATTTGCCGCGGCCCGTTCCCCGGCGCGGTCACCCGCCCAACACCAGATCAGTAAACGGAACAGAGACTATGAACAAGAAACAGGAAGCGGCACCGGAGTGGGAAACGCTGGCCACCATGCACGGCACCTACAAAACCACTCTGAGCGCCAAATATAAGAACCGCACCCCGTGGCACGCCAAAGATCCGCGGCAAATCTACTCCTTCATTCCCGGCACCATCACCACCATCGACGTGAAAGTGGGTGACACCGTGAAAGAGGGCGATGTGCTGCTGACCTTCAAAGCCATGAAGATGCACAACACCTACCGCTCCCCCATCAGCGGGAAAGTGGCCCGCATCCACGTCAGCGTGGACGAAGTCGTGGCCAAAGGAGTGCTGTTGATCGAGTTTGAATAGAGCGTGAAGAGAACGACCCCCAAAATCGAGATCTGCACCCGGTCGATGAACTACCGACTGTATGCCAGCGCCATGCAAACGCTGGCATCGTTCGGTTATCCCCGTCGTCGACTGCTCGGAACCACAGCCGACGGCTACATCAAACAAGTGCTCCACTCGAAAGCCGACTACGTCATCAACATCGACGAAGACGCCTTCGTGACCGACCCAGAGGCGCTGGCCGATCTGCTGGACTATTGCATCCGGAACGGAATCGTGAACTGCGGCATGCCGGATGGCGGCGTGTCTCGCATGAGAACACACAACCCACTGGTAACCAACCCGTTTTTCAATATCTTTTCCATTCGGAATCTCCGAGCGGGATTTTCGGAAGCCAAACTGCGGGAATACTCCGTCCACCGACCCGAATACGAAGCCAAGGCACCGAAAGAGCTGTTGAAAACAGACGTGGCACACTGCTACGACTATTTCGAGCCCTACTGCCCCTTCTTCGTATGGACCAGTCAGGAGTGCAAGACCCTCTACCTGGATGCCCGTCAGCACGCCGACGGATGGTCCACCGTCCTGCTCAACCACGAAGGAAAACCCTTCCTGGTACACACGTGGTACTCGCGTGCCTACGGTCAGGATCCGTTCCACACCGCCCGCATCGACGCCATCATCTCGCAATACTCGCAACGCACCCCATCCAACCGGTTCAAAGCATTCGAAGACTGGTTTGCATACCAGTGTCTGCTGCCGGTTCGAAAGAAAATCGAAAAATACCGCGCCAAGCTGTCATCCGGCAACAGGCTGCGGTAACACGTTTTTCTCCATATGCAACAGGGTCGGTTTTCGCTTTCGAAAGCCGACCCTGTTCGTATTCTGAATACCGCCAATTACGCTTCAAGAAACTGTACAAATTCCGGCAACTCCCGCCGCAACGGTTCGGTGTGGAGCCACAGTCGACGCGCCTGTGCAGACGGCGAAGGACGACGCGAAGCGATATCCTCCTGATAGCGGGGCGAGATTTCGTGCTCCCGACCACTCCACTCCCCGAACAAAGCCGGATCGTCACGTTTCATCTGATCACGCAACTGCTCCCGCCCATCGGGATGGCGCATAAAATCGGCCCAGTAGCGGGCCAAACGAACAGCCGGATCATCGGTCGCCAACTGTTCCGCCGTATCATCGAAGAGTTCCCACTCCTGCAACGCGATGTAACAGTAGATCAAGAGCGCCGAAGCATTCAGGTGATCTTCGGGGTCACGATCCTGCAGAAGCTCGAGCATGGCGGCCGCCATCTCGAAATCACCGATCATGAAGTGATCTTCGGCCGAATCATAGACCATCGTGAGCGCCTGCGCCGTGTACGGATCCTCCCAGTCGAGCGTCACGAACTCATCGTCGGTCGCATCCATCAGTTCGCACACCAGCATGCACCCGTCGAGACGAACCTGGCAGGCCTCCTCGATGCGGTTTTGAGCGACCAGCCGATCGGCCAGTGCTTCACGAGCCGCGAAGTGCGCCGGATTTTCAGCCACTATCTCTTTGAGTTTTTCACTATCGAGTTCTTCGCTCAGACGTCGCGCGGGGCGCGCAGGGACCAGTTTATAAACCGTATCGATCACCGGTTCAAGACGGAGAGGCAGTTTCATATGAATATTCGATAAAAAGTTCCAATAAGGCAAATATACCGAAACAATTTGGAAACTTACCGTCGAAATAGTACTTTTGTAGCCAGCGTTGGTCCCGTAGCTCAGCTGGATAGAGCAACAGATTTCTAATCTGTCGGCCACAGGTTCGAATCCTGTCGGGATCACTACCCCATACGGTCTGGCGGATACGCTTATGGCCAGCCCCTGTGGCAACAACACCATCAAAAGGAGTCCTTCTGCTGTCGGACTCCTTTTTCGTATCAACCGTCCCCACGAGGCGGACACCTCCGTTCCTTGCCAGAGCAAATAAAGTTTGCCCCAATACCCTTCCGGCAGACCGCTACTCTCTTCCATGTATGCCTCGCCCCGCTACACCCGAGAGGGACGCGATACCCCACCACCGTTTCCTCCAGACCTTGCAACGTTTTCCGGCAGGTCTACACCCTTCAACGCTCCCCATCGGACCGAGACACACCTGAGATCGCCGCACCTGCCACCCCACACCGAACCCCTACTGTTATAATACATAACCCCAAACATCTATCCCCTACCATGAAAAAATTGTTCACCCTCTTGGCCCTACTGGGCACCACGGGCAGCCTCTCGGCCCAGTACCGACTCGACCTGCGTGACGTCAGTGTTCCCGAGATCCGCTATTTCCAGATGGGAGACCCCGGCCCCGCCGGTCGGGAGATCCGCATCAACAACCTTTACCTCGAGGAGGGAGGCGTTCCCCAGCTCCCCGTGATGGGCGAATTCCACTACAGCCGCATGGACCACCGCTACTGGAAAGACGCCCTGCTGAAGATGAAAGCCTCCGGCATCAACATCGTCGCCACCTACTGTCTCTGGTCGCTGCACGAAGAGTTCGAAGGTCAGCTCTCGTGGGAGGGGAATCTGAACCTGCGCCGCTTCATCGAGTTGTGCCGCGAAGTGGGACTCAAGGTACACCTGCGCATCGGCCCCTACTGCAACGCCGAGATCCGCCACGGTGCCCTGCCCGACTGGATCGTACAGAACCCCCACCTGAAACCCCGTACCAACGATCCACTCTACCTGCGTTATGTCGAGCGGTGGTACCGCGCCATCTACGACCAGGCCCGGGGGCTGCTGTACAAAGATGGCGGCCCGGTGATTGCCATCCAACTGGAGAACGAATACGTCACCCCCGGGATGGTCGTCTCCCACATGACGAACCTCAAACGGATGGCTGTACAGATCGGCTTCGACGTACCGGTCTATACCATGACCCACTGGATGGGCGGCGAATATCCGAAAGGCGAGATCGTCCCCTACGCCGGTTACTACATCGAGACCCCCTGGACCGCTACCGGCAAGGAGGAGATTCCGACCTCGAACTTCGAGTTCTTCTCCTACAACCGCATCTCGGACAACATCGGCACGGACATCATCAAGATTGACGGCGAAGTCGAGTCGCTGAGCGGCGAGGCGAACGACTCCCCGTACTTCACCTGCGAGGTGGGCGTGGGAACGACCGCGTTCTACGGCCGCCGCGCTGTCGTTCCACAGGAGATGGCCGGCGAGAACATCAACCTGCGTCTGGGATGCGGCGTCAATCTGATGGGCTACTACATGTACGTCGGCGGATCGAACCCCGTGGGGCGCTCCCACACCAACCAATCGTCCGGCCCACGCGTCAACTATGACTATCAGGCCCCAATCCGTGAATTCGGTACCCTGGGGCGCGTCATGCCCGAGACCAAGAAGTACAACTACTTCATGAACGACTTCGGCAGCAGTCTGGCTCCGGCCGTGGCCTACCTGCCCACCAGCAATCAGGACACCGCCAACCTGCAGTGGGCCGTCCGCGCCCACGGCAACAGCGGTTACCTCTTCTGCTCGAACCGCCTCTACAAACACGACCGGAACGACTACCCGGACGTGCAGTTCACCCTCGCGCTGGAGGGTGAGCGTCTGACCCTGCCCCGCCAAAAAAGCACCGTCCGCAACGGGGCCTACTTCCTGTGGCCCTTCAACCAGACCTTCGGAGGAATCACCGTCCGCTACGCCACGGCGCAACCCATCTGCCGCATGGACGACCACGGTACCGAGACCGTCTTTCTGTTCGAAGACGACGCCATACCGGCCGAATACCTCCTCGCCGCCGAAGGCATCCGACAGGTGAACGTCACCCACGGCCAATGCCGGAAGGAACGAAACGGCTACTTCATCGACCAACTGGAGGCCGGTCGGGAGTGTATCATCAGCATCGAGAAAAACGACGGTACGACCGTCCGGCTGGTCACGCTGACCGAGCCCGAATCCGACCTGCTTTGGAAAGGCAAGCGCAACGGCAGTGAATTTGTGGCACTGACCCCGGCCAGCCTGATTTACGACGACCGTGCAATCACCCTCATCAGCGAGGAACCCACCACCGAACTGTGGCTCTACCGCAACGGCGCGTTCGAACACAGCCGTTTTCAAGAGTCCCCGACAGAACTGACCGCCACCGTGCGCCAACTTTCGCCCATGTCCGGTGCCGAACGAATCGCCCCGGTTGCGGGCAACTGCCTCAGCCGGGAATTTGCCCTGCACAGCCTGTCGACCATCGAACGCGCCTACCTGCGCTACACGGACGACACACCCGCGACCTTCCGCATCAATGACCAGACGATCGAGAGCCAATCCGTCACCGGTTATCGTCTGGCCGACCTCACCCCGCTGCTCACCCTCGGAAACAACCGTATTGAAGCCACGCTCGACGATCCCGCACGGGGGATGGCGGCTGAGATCGAGATCCTGATGAAGAACGGCGAACGGTTCGTTTGGAACACGGACGGCACCTGGACCGGCGACGACCAACAGACCCCCGCGAACTGTCTGAGCGACAAACGTCTTCCCTCCGCTTACGCTCCCGAGGAGCATTTGGCTCTCTACGAGGTCTACACCCCGACCGTTCTGCACGACGACCGCGAAACCCGGATGTACCTCTCCTATCTGGGCGACGTGGCCAATGCCTACCTGAACGGGCAACTGGTCGGCGACTCCTTCTTCGACGGTACGGAGTGGATTTTGAGTCTCAGCCGCTTGAAAAGCGGGACTTCGGACACTCCGTTCACCATTCGTATCGACGGGCTGAAGTCAGCCGACGCACCGATCTACTTTGAGAAAAACGTTGACCCGAGCCAATGTGTCGATCCACGCATTTCATCCGTCCGGATCAACCGCGAGCACCGCTTCACCGTACAATAGTAACTCCGAGGCTCCGTACGGAACAGCCCTCACGCCGGGCAGGCGGTGCCTCCGGGCACTCCGAATGAGAGGCTGATACCTCCAACCAAGGTAAAACCGAATACCAACGTACAACTGCGGTTGAAGGAAACACCCAATCTGTGCTCCGCCGCGAGCACGCGGACGCCGCCCGCGCAGGGCAGGCGATGAACGGTGATATTGAAAATAAAAAGACAAGCGACCGATTGGGCAAATCACAATCGGTCGCTTGTCTCACTTTATTAATCTTTCAACAAACCGTACGGAACTGCCCTCACGCCGGGCAGGCGGTGCCTTCGGGCACTCCGAATGAGGGACCTATACATCCAAGCAAGGTAAAACCGAATACCAACGTACAACAGCGGTTGAAGAAAACACCCAGTCTGTGCTCCGCCGCGAGCACGCGGACGCCGCCCGCGCAGGGCAGTCAATGAACGGTGATGTTGAAAATAGAAAAACAAGCGACCGATTGGGATTTTGCCCAATCGGTCGCTTGTCTCACTTTATTAATCTTTCAACAAACCGTACGGAACTGCCCTCACGCCGGGCGGGCGGTGCCTTCGGGCACCCCGAATTAAGGGGATTCTCAGCCTCAGTTCCGTTTGTCCTTATCAATCTCTCCGACAAAGCAATACACATTACCGGAAAAATCAACCGCGTATAACGCATTGCCCGAAACAGCCACCGTCCCGAGCACGGGAGCACCCGTGCAATGGCTCCATCGCAACAGCCCCGTCCGACGATCCAAGGCATACAAATAACCGTCCGAGGCACCGATAAACACATTGTCACCCGACAGTACCGGACTAGTCTCAACCACAGCGCCCGGATCGATATGCGTCGGAACCGTATAAAGCATCGCCCGGCCGGTCCGGAAGTTCCACTTCACCTCCAGACTCTCGCGGTCGACCGCCACAACCCCACGATCCGTCGTCCCGAAAATAATCTCGGAATCCGTCACCAACGGCGTCGAAGTATTTTTCAACGGGAAATCATATTGCTTCTGGACGATGGGTTTACCGCTCCGACTGTCGAGTATAATCAGAGAATTCCCGCTGATCATGTACTGGTACTGATCGTACATGGCCGCAGACGAAGAACTCATCGTCATCTGTCCGTCGTAATCATACCGGTCGATGCGCCAGAGCCGCTCGCCCGTACGCGCATCGTTCGCATAGTTGGCTTCCCAGAAAGCGTGCCCGGTGATGATGCCGTTACGGACGGCAAAAGTGATCGAGCTGCCGTGATCCGTACCCCAGCCACTGTTCTGCCACAGGGTCCGCCCCGTCGCAGCCTCCACGGCACACAACGACGAACCGGTACCGGCATACACCACGCCATCGGTGGTGACCAGGCCGTTGTCCAGCGGCACATGTTTATCCATTTTCAGATCCTTCTCCCACTTCAAAGTCCCCTCGCGCGCGTCAATGGCATAGAGGTAACCCTGAATATCCTGTGCAAAGACCACTCCCGCAGTGGCGGCAATGCTGCTGCGGACCGAGTTACGAAGCG
This sequence comes from Millionella massiliensis, assembly GCF_900104655.1. Taxonomy (GTDB): domain Bacteria; phylum Bacteroidota; class Bacteroidia; order Bacteroidales; family Rikenellaceae; genus Rikenella; species Rikenella massiliensis. The sequence continues at coordinate 1,296,429 of NZ_FNWD01000002.1, forward strand.
GATACTTCCACCGGATCTCCCCGCTGGCAGCATCCATACAGGTGACACTCGCACGACCGCTTCCATTGTCATCCATCGACCCGGCGTAGACCATGCCCTCGTAGAGGATCGGCGTGGTCAGGAAGAGGTTCGCCCCGACATTCTGTACCCACGCCAGGCGCAGTGGAGTCGAGAGGGTATCCAGCACATCCGTCACGTGGCTCGAGTTCTGCAACAGATTCGTCCAGTCCTTCGCCAGACGCACCGTGTCGGCCGGTTGACGGTGATAGACGAACACCTCCCGAACGTTGGAAACCTCGCCATTTCCGAAGAGCGCCTGCACATCGACCGTAACCGTCTGGCCGTCGTGAGCAGCCTCGAGCGGCAAGGTACCGTACCAGTTGAAATCGGTCCGACGTTCCAGCCCCGTGCGAGGTGAATAGGTTTTGCCGCCGACCATGTAGCGACAGCGGACGGCCGTTACCGGCGAGACCGACGAATAGGCATTGACGGAGAGCGGCACTCCGCCGTCAGGCAGAACCGGTGCCTGCATGTTTCCGATCGAAGCGATAGCCACGCGCTTATCCAGATAGGGGTAACGGAGCTCGGAAGCCAACGTACCGTCGGGCGACACGCTCAACACGCGATACGAAGCCGGCGAGTGGTCATAGGTCACCCCGGCCACGCCGTTCGAGCAGATCATCTGGACGTCGGAGCCGTCGTACTTGAACATCCGATGGTTGTGCCAGTGGCCATACAGCCACGCCTTGAGGTTGCGGTCGGCCAGGTCGATAAAACCTTTCTCCTTGCTTCCGAAGCGGAAATGGCCGTCGCCACTGTGGACGCTGTGGTTGAAGGCAATGATCGGAGTTCCTTCGGGCACATACTTCAGGTCGTTTTTCAACCACTCACCGATACTCTCGTTGTTGTAGGTCGGCCGGCCGTCGCCCACCGGCATCGGGGTGACGATATAGTGAACGTTACCGACATTAAACGAATAGTAGGTCGGTCCGAAATATTGTTCGAACCGCTCTTCGCCATAAGCCCCCTCACCGAGGTCGTGGTTGCCCACGCAGAAAAACACCTGCGAGGTCGGCATATTCCGGTTATTCAGGAAGTCACGGTAGGTGGCAAAACCTTCGCGGGTGATGTCGCCCGTGTGGACCACGAAAGCGATGTGCTCGTTGGCCACATAGTCACGCAGCTGGCGGGTGCTGACGGCATGACCGTCGGCCGCCGTCCGCTCAATATCGAAGATATGGGTATCGGAGATGTGCACGAAGCGGTGAGTTCCGTCGGCCTTCACCGAGGCCGGATCGGCCGCCTGAAGAGCAAAGTCATAGTGGGCCCGGGTGGAGTCGATGCGGAGATAATAGTCTTCGCATCGGTACCCGTTGGGGAGCGAGATATAAACGAAACGGGCATTGGGGTGGCCGTCGAGACTGAAGTTGCCCGACGCATCGGACTGGACGACATTCAGCCCGTCGGTGACGGAAACGCCCGGGAGCAGTTTTTCCCCCTTGTCGTATCGGCGGTTGGCGTTCGCATCGACGTAGACACGTCCGCCGTAGGGTGCGGCCCAGAGGCCGACGCTGCAAAACAGCAGCAGAGTGGTAAGGGCTATTTTCATAATGGAGCGAATTTGGGATTATTTCGTATTAGCAAGCATCAGTACGTACAGGCGGAATTCGTTTCCCCGGGCACGCAGACATTCATTATTGGCGTAAAACACGCCCCCACTGCATGTTGCATCGAAACACGCAGGGAGCGCTGTTGGCATCCGTGAGGTCAATGGCGCGGCGTTGGGGCAGGCCACAGATGGCGCACACATCCGAATGCCCCCCGAAGAGACACATCGCCACCACCGGATGACAGCGGGCCAACCGTCACAACTTCAGGCTACTCGGCCAAATACCAATCAGCAAAGCAATGACAGTCAAAACGATTACACAGACCATCCATTACACGGCATAACCGGTTTAATGTAACAAGTACGATATGTAATTCTAACAAAGATAGGATTCTTTCTTTCGATTTTCCAGCCCATTTTTACGTTCCCGGGGCCAGATTCACAATAACCCCCCAGCCCCACACACAACGAATCTACAATAACCCTTCCCCGGCAAAAGACAAAACCACCAAATCATCACACATTCAAACAGTTATTCACTATATTTGCTAAACATATCCATACCCTTCCCCTATGAAAAACACACTTTTCCCATCCGTATCGATTTGCAGTCTGTTGCTTTTGCTCGGAGCCTGCGGTCAGAATCCCGGACAAAAGACCCTGGAGAGTGACTACCTGTCAGTCACCATCGACTCGAAAGGTTGCATCCGCAGCCTGCTCGACAAAGACAATAAACAGGAATACGCACCGGAACAATATGCCGCTCCGCTTCTGAGCCTGTACGTGGGCAACGACTCGGCGATCACCCCCACCTCCGCCCGGTTCGATGACGACCTCATCATTCTCTCCTACCCCGGCGGCAAGACAGCCCGGGTCGAAGCCACCGAAAATGATACCCACATCCGGTTCCGCCTGGTCGAACTGGAGAACCGCGGCGATGTTGACAACATCGTCTGGGGCCCCTACCACACCACCATCCGGGAGTACATCGGCGACATGATCGGCGTAGTGAGCAACGACCACTACACGCTCGGGCTGGTGGCCGGCGACGACAACACCACCACCGGGCTGCCGTGCGACGGCGACTGGTCGCAGATGTACTACTACGTCCACTCGGTCGACCCCGAGAAGCAGCCGCTTCCCGACTCGTTGTACGAAGGACAGAAGTTCCGGATCGGAGGCGACGGCTGGAGCGACGTGGCCTTTGCCTCCCGCTCCGAAGAGTTTTTCTACATGAGTGCTGGCAACGGTGCCAGCTTCGACCCCGCCACGAACACCTCATCGTTTGTCATGCACGCCCGCGACAGACGCCGGCCGCAAACGATTTTCTTCACCCTGCTCCCCGGCTTCACCGGGATCAACGAACCGCGACACCACGACGTGGAGACCATCGACGTCGATTTTCTCCCCTCGACAGTCGCCCTGTTCGGCTGCCCGAAAGACAAAACCCTCAAAACCATTGAACAGATCGTCAAGACCGAAGGTCTCCCCTACGTCACCCAATACGGGAAGTGGGTCCGCGACCCGGAGAGCTTCCGCGCCGACATCGCCTGGTGGGGGCCTCACGACAGCCTGATCTCCTACGCCAAACAACTCGGCATCCGCGCCATTCAGGACGAAGGCATGGGTGAATATTATCCCAATCCGGCCGATCGGTGGGCCGGCAAGAAGATCCGGTACGGCGGCGAGCAGATCCCGATCGAAGCATTCACCGCCCGCAGCAATCCGGAAGGGATCGCCTACGGTCTGCACACCCTGTGCGAATTCCTGCAACCGCACTGCAGCGACGTCAGCCCCGTCCCGAGCGACAGCCTCTGCCTGGTGCTCCGGACCCGGATCACCGACGCGATCGACGCCACCCAGACCGACAACATCCGTGTGGCCGACACCAGCTGGCTCAACGAACACGGCACCTGGCACTGCAACAAGCTGAACGTGCTGAAGCTGGGGAAAGAGCTGCTGACCTACGAAGGCGTCACCACCACACCGCCCTACACCCTGACCGGCGTGACACGCGGCGCCTACAACACCCAAGCACAACCCCACCCGGCCGGCGAGACCCTCGGCAAACTGCAGATGAACTGCTACAACGGATTCGTTCCGAACATGGCCCTGCAGGATGCGTATGCCGACTACTACGCCCGCCTGCTGACCGACGGCGGGATGAACTACGTCGATTTCGACGGACAGGAGAGCTTCATCTACCCCGGCCACGGCTTCTACACCATGAAACGCTTCTACCGGCTGCTGATGGAGAAATTCCGCGAATACGGCGGCAAAGAGTTGCGCATCATGGGGTCGGGCGTCACCTACGGCAACTGGCTGTTCATGGCCAACAGCAACACCGGCGGCGGCAACCACGTCTTCAACCCCGTCACCAACGAGTGGGGCATACAGGGCAAGGATGTCCGCAACATCAACATGAACAACTTTGTACCGCCGACCTTCGGCATTCAGACCTTCGATCCGGCCTGGAGCCTGCAGACGATCGAGAACCTGCAATCCAAAGCGATTGCCTGGGACGCCATGTACATGCTGGGGCTGAGCGAAGAGGCGGTAGAGAAATGCGCATCAAAGTACGAGCTGTTCCGGGCATTCCGCACCTGGGAAGATGCCCGCGTGGCCTGCGCCTTCCCGCAGGAGCTGAAAATCGAGATGCGTGAAGCCGACAAACTGTATCACCTGGAGCAAAACGATGCGAACTCCTGGACCCTGTACCAGGTATCGCCCACCGGTGAGTACACCAATCCCCGCACCCTGGAAGCCAAATACGAAGCGGAATAGACCCGTCTGGGCAAAAACGAAGGAGGCGGTTCCGGAAACCTCAGTGCGAGGTTTCGGAACCGCCTCCATTCGTAATAAACCCGTATATCCACGGGGCACGCTCAGCCACCACCTTTCAGAAAAGCCCCGCAATCGCCAGACCGACCGCACACGGCCATCAACTGATCTGGCTCAGATCGAACACCGTCTCTTTCTTGCGGTTCAGCCGCTCCAGCGCAGCCAGCAACAGCCGGTTGTCCGGATGCTGAAGTTGCGGGTCTTCGGCCAGGATCCGCTCGGCCACCGACCGCGCGTGTTCCAGTATATCGCCATCCTTGGCCAGATTTGCCACCTTGATGTCAATCCCCTGACCGCTCTGCGCCGTACCGTCAATGTCGCCCGCCCCACGCAGTTGCAGATCGAGTTCCGACAGCCGGAACCCGTCGGTGGTCGACACCATCGCCTCCATCCGCAGCCGCGCATCGCGCCCCAGGCGATCCTTCGTCATCAGGATGCAGTACGACTGTTCGGCCCCGCGTCCGACGCGCCCCCGCAACTGGTGCAGCTGTGACAACCCGAACCGTTCGGCGCTCTCGACCACCATCACCGTCGCGTTGGGGACATTCACCCCCACCTCGATCACCGTCGTCGAGATCAGAATCTGCGCCGTGCCCTGCTTGAAAAGTTCCATCCCGTAGTCCTTCAGTTTGGCCGGCATCTTGCCGTGCACCACCACGCTCGTATAGCGGGGCGGCGGGAACTCGCGGGCAATCACCTCGGCCCCGGCCTCCAGATTGGCCACATCCATCTTCTCCGACTCCTGGATCAACGGGTAGACGATATAGACCTGCCGTCCGCGTTCGATCTGCTCCCGCAGAAAGCCGAAGAGCCGCAACCGGTGCGACTCGGTGGCGTGCGACGTGTGGATCGGTTTACGGCCGGGCGGCAGCTCGTCGATCACCGACACGTCCAGATCGCCGTAGAGGGTCATCGCCAGCGTGCGCGGGATCGGCGTGGCCGTCATCACCAGCACGTGCGGCGGCAGCCCGCGGCTCTTGAGCCGCAACCGGGCCCGCTGCATCACCCCGAAGCGGTGCTGTTCGTCGATCACGACGAATCCCAGTCGGACAAACTGTACCGCATCCTCGATCAGCGCATGGGTACCGATCAGCAGGTCGATCGTACCGTCCAGCAATCGGCGTGCAATCTCTTCACGTTTTTTCTTGCGCGTACTGCCCGTGAGCAGTTCGACCCGCAAGCCGGTCCCTTCAACCTGTTCGGCCACCGACCGGTAGTGCTGCATGGCCAGGATTTCGGTCGGCGCCATGATTGCGCTCTGAAAACCGTTGTCGGCCGCAATCAGCACGCACAGCAGCGCCACGATCGTCTTGCCGCTGCCCACGTCGCCCTGCATCAGACGGTTCATCTGATGGCCGCTCACCATGTCGGCACGGATCTCCTTGATGACCCGCTGCTGGGCGCCGGTCAGCGCAAAGGGCATCCGCTCGCGGTAAAAGGTATGGAAACGCTCCCCCACGCGGGGCATCAGGTAGCCCTCGCTCTTCTCGGTGCGGACGCGCCGCTGGCCGAGCAGCTGGAGCTGAATGACGAACAGTTCTTCGAACTTCAGCCGCCGGATGGCCGCATGGAGCGCCTCGGCCGACGGCGGGAAATGAATGTCGTGCAACGCCCGCACGCGCCCCACCAGCCCCTCGCGTTCGAGCAGTCCGGCCGGGAGGGTCTCCGGAATGGCCTCCTTCACGGCCGCCCACAGGTTGCGCATCGTGTGGAACAGCGCCTTCGTCCCGAGCCCGATGGCGCTGAGGCGTTCGGTCGTGCTGTAGATGCCCTGCATCCCGACCGGCTCCTGCCCCTCGACCACGATGGGCGGTTCGAACTCCGGATGGACCATGTTCGGGCTGCCGTTGAAGATCGTGGGACGGCCGAAAAAGATATACTCGCGCCCGACCTCCAGTTTTTTCATCATATACTTGACGCCGCGGAACCAGACCATCTCCATCTCGCCCGTGTCGTCGGCCACCACCACGACCAGCCGCGCCTTGGGGCCGTGTCCGACGATCCCCATGTCGCGCACCCGCGCGCGGACCTGCACATACTGCGAAGCGAGCTCCTCGCCCACCTCGCCGATGCGATAGACCTTCGAACGGTCCACGTATCGGAACGGGATGTGCATCAGCAGGTCGCCGAAGGTCGATACGCCGATCTCCGAAGCGAGCACTTCGGCCCGTTTCTGCCCGATCCCGGTCAGGTACTGTATGGGTCTGTCGAGTATGCTGTCCATAGTCCTACGACAAAGATAAGATATTTCGGACGGTTTCCTTTTCGACCGGAGGGATGTATAAAAAGTGCGGCACGAAGGTTGCACCGGATGAAAAACAGTTATATTTGTAGGGAAAGCACCCCCCGGCCGGCCACCAACCACAGTCGCCCGGGCGCCCTGCCCGACCTCACCCAATCAGTTTTTCCGACCATGAAACGACTGACACTCCTCCCGATCCTGGCTATCCTGCTGTGGGTGGCCCACAGCACCCCGGCTCAGTCCCAGACGGTCCAGACCGCCTTCCAACCCGGCGAAGAACTCTCCTACACCGCCAGTTACAGCGCCGCCATACTGACCACCGACGTGGCCACCATCACCTTCCGCACCACGGAAGACAAACTCGACGGCATCCCCTGCTACCGCATCTACGCCCACGGCCTGACCCAACCCTTCTACTCCGTCTTTTTCAAGATGGACGATGTCTACGAGACCTGGCTCGAACAATCCACCCTGCGCCCCGTGCTGGCCACCTCCGAAATCAAGGAGGGCAGCTACCGCTACCGCAGCCGTCTGGCCTTCAACTGGAAAGCCGGACTGGTCTACACCTTCGGCAAGAACCTCAAAAAAGGATACGAACGCGGACGCACCATGAACGTCACGACCGCCGACTTCGACCCCGTGGCCCACTTCTTCAACCTGCGGAGCATGGCCTCGACCGGCAACATGCAGGTCGGCCAAAAAGGACGGCTCAACCTGGTGATGGTCGACACGATCCGCACCGTCGAATACAAATTCCTGGGCCGCGAGATCATCGACGCCCCCGCCACCGGCCCCGTGCGGTGTCTGAAGTTCACCTGCCAGCTGGCCCCCGGCGATGCCGAGTCGTTTCAGGAAGGGACCGACTTTTTCATCTGGATCTCGGACGACGAGAACCGCATTCCCGTCTACCTCGAGACCCCGATCCGCGTGGGCAGCGTCCAGGCCACGCTGACCGGCTGGAAAAACCTGGCCCACCCCTTCAGTTCCCGGCTCAAGCCGTGATCCCGCGCAACCCGCAACCGTGCATCTCGGGCCACGTTTCCGCCCGACACGCCCACTGTTCGCTTCGATAACCCCATACCACCACACCCAACGATGTCACTGACCAATACGTTACTTACCACCATCTACTCCAAACGCCTCCGAGCCATCGAACGCTTCAGGCGCCACCCGTGGGACGTGCAGCTCGAACAGTTCCGTCTGCTGATGAGCTACGGCGCCCGCACCGAATACTTCCGGCGCTACGACCTCAACGAATTCTGCACCGTCGAGAAGTTCCAGCAGACGCTACCGGTGGTCAGCTACGACGACATCCAGCACGACGTCGAACGGATCCGCAGCGGCGAGTCCGACCTCTTCTGGCCCGGCAAGGTGGAGTGGTTCGCCAAATCGTCCGGCACCACCGGCGACCGCAGCAAATATATCCCCATCACCCGCGACTCGCTCAACCAGTGTCACTTCCGCGGCGGGCGCGACGCCATGGCCCTCTTCGCCGACAGCAATCCCGACAGCAAGGCCTTCAGCGGCAAGACCCTCACCCTGGGCGGCAGCCACCGGCTCGACACGCTGGGCGGCGGTGCCCAGTGCGGCGACCTCTCGGCCATCCTGATCCACAACGCCCCCCGATGGGTCAACTGGGTGCGCGAACCCTCGCTGCGCGAGGCGCTGATCCCCGACTTCGAGAAGAAAGTCGAAGCCATCTGCCGCCGATGCTCGCGCCAGCATGTTACCGCCTTTGCCGGCGTACCGTCGTGGAACCTCGTGCTGATGAGCCGCATGATCGAATACGCCGGTGCCGACACCCTGCTCGACGTCTGGCCCGACCTGTCGCTCTTCATCCACGGCGGCGTCAGCTTCACCCCCTACCGCGAACAGTACCAGCGCCTGATCCCCTCGGACCGCATGCGCTACATGGAGACCTACAACGCCTCCGAAGGGTTCTTCGCCATGCAGGACGACCTCGCCACGCGCGACATGCTGCTGATGCTCGACTACGGCATCTTCTACGAATTCCTGCCGATGAAGGATCTCCACGACCCCACCAAAGCCATTCCGCTCTCCGAAGTGCAGACCGGCGTCAACTACGCCCTCATCATCAGCACCAACGGCGGGCTGTGGCGCTACATGATCGGCGACACCGTGGAGTTCACCAGCCTCAACCCCTACAAAATCCGCATCACCGGCCGTACGAAGAGCTACATCAACGCCTTCGGCGAAGAGATCATCATCGACAACGCCGAACGCGCCATCGCCGCCGCCTGCCAGGTCACCGGAGCCAAAGTGCTCGACTACACCGCCGCGCCCGTCTTCATGGAGGGCAACGCCAAGGGCAGCCACGAATGGCTCGTCGAGTTCGATACCGACCCGAGCGACGTGCTGCTGTTTGCCGAAGTGCTCGACCGCACCCTACAGGAGGTCAACTCCGACTACGCCGCCAAACGGTTCAAGGACACCACGCTGCGTCCGCCGCGACTGGTCGTAGCGCGTCGCGGCACCTTCTACCGATGGATGGAAGAGCGTCAGAAACTCGGCGGCCAAAACAAAGTGCCCCGCCTGGCCAACGATCGCCGCTACATGGACGAATTGCTCCGTATCAACGCCCTCTAAGCCGGGCCGACCGGGAACTGCCCCGGCACCCTGCCACCGAGCAGAACACTGAGCAACACCGATACGCCCCCTGGAGCGCCTACGAGTGACGCTGAGAGCGGCAGATGACAAGGTTTAGTCCCGGTGCAACACCCGACGCCCTATCCGAAGCGACACTCGGAGCAATACCCGGAGCAACACCCCGGCCGACACTCAGCTCGGCACACCAGGAAACATTTTCGGTGTTTCCTCAGGGAGATGCCGCCCCTTTTGTACTGTTGCAGTCGTGAGCGCTGCAACCCACCAGCCCCGCACTGCCCCTCCGGCCCGCCGGACGCGGCAGATGCAGCCACCGTGTCCCATACGGCGGACACCCCGAACCATACCCACCCGAATCATGTACATAGCCATAGCCGGAAATATCGGAAGCGGGAAGACCTACCTCACCGAGCTGCTCAGCCAGCGACTCGGTTGGGAAGCCCGTTACGAAGAGTCCGAGAACCCCTACATCGGCGACTTCTACGAAGACATGCGCCGCTGGGCCTTCAACCTGCAGATCTACTTCCTCGGCAAGCGCCAGCGGCAGATCGACAGCATCGCCGCCCTTCCCGCCGACCGCCACGTGGTGGTCGACCGCACGGTGTACGAAGACGCCTGTGTTTTCGCCACCAACCTCCATCAGAGCGGTCTGCTCTCCTCGCGCGACTACAACACCTACATGCAGCTCTACAACTTCACGGTTGCCAACCTGCTGCGCCCCACGTTGCTGGTCTACCTGCGTGCCTCGGTTCCGACCCTCGTGAGCCAGATCCAGCGTCGCGGCCGCGTCTACGAAACCGCCATCGACAGCACCTACCTCGAAGGGCTCAACCAGCTCTACGAAGCGTGGATCGGCACCTACGAAGGCCCCAAACTCATCGTTGACGTGGACCACGAAGATTTCGTCACCGACCCCGCCGCCCGGGAAAACATCCTGACCCACATCGAACAGCTGATCCATGGCCACCACGAATAACCCCATCCCCCTGCCCGCCGCCTTCCTCGAAACCACCGCCTCCCGCCTGCCCGGTCTGGCCGAGAGCCTCGACAGCGAATCGCCCGTCAGCATCCGGCTCAACCCCTTCAAGCCAGGCCGCTCGATGCCCGAAGGCCGTCCCGTTCCGTGGGCCGAGCCCGGCGAAGCCCTCTACCTCGACAGCCGCCCCCTGTTCACCGCCGACCCCGTCTTCCACGGCGGCGCCTACTACGTGCAAGAGGCCGGTTCGATGTTCATCGGTTGGCTGCTGCGCCGCCTGCTGCCTGAGCTCGACACCCCCGCACCCCGCCTGCTCGACCTGTGCGCCGCACCCGGCGGAAAAACCACCCACCTGGCCTCGATCGCAGGGCCGGAGAGCGTCGTGGTCGCCAACGAAGTGATCCGCACCCGCGCCAAAATCCTGGCCGAAAACGTCCAGAAGTGGGGTACCGGCAACGTAGCCGTCACCTCGGACGACCCCGCGGCATTCGGCCAGCGTCTGCCCGACTACTTCGACCTCATTCTGGTCGACGCCCCCTGTTCCGGCGAGGGGATGTTCCGCAAGGACCACACCGCCCGCGCCGAGTGGTCGCCCGACAACGTGCAACTCTGTGCCGCACGTCAGCGCCGTATCGTCAGCGACGTTTGGGAGGCCCTACGCCCCGGCGGCATTCTGATCTACAGCACCTGCACCTTCAACGACGCCGAAGACGAGGCCAACGCACAATGGATCGCCGACGAGCTGGGCGGAGAGTTTCTCACCTTCGACGACCTCCCCTCCGGAATCGTCACCGGCCCCGACGGCACCGCCCCGGTCGGCTGGCACTTCTACCCCCACCGCGTTGCGAGCGAAGGGTTCTACGCCGCCGTCATCCGCAAGCATGACGCCCAGCACCGATCCGGAGGCAAAGTCAAAGCCGCCAAAAGCCTCGTCCCGGTCTCCCGGGCCGATCTGGGAGCCCTCACCCGATGGCTCGCACCGGAGAGCGCCCTAAGTCGCTTCGCCACCGGTCGCGACGGCATGACCTACGGCTTTTCCGAAGCCCTGCACGATACCGTATCGACGCTGCTGAACGGACACTTCACGCTGCTCTACTCGGGCGTTCAGCTCGGCACCCTGATCCGCGGCGAACTCAAACCCGAACACGCCCTGGCCCTCTACTACGCCGTCTCACGCAAGGCCATACCCGCCGCCGACCTCCCGGAAGCCGCCGCCCTCGAATACCTCCGCAAGGGCACCTCGACCGAACTGCTCCCCGTCTCCACCTTCGCCCCGGGACTGAACCTCGTCACCTGTCGCGACATCGCCTTGGGCTGGGCCAAACGCATCGGCAACCGATACAACAACCTCTACCCCGCCCCCTGGCGTATCCTGCATTACTAAGTCTCCGGAGTGGCCGACACACCCAAGGCAGGGAAACGGCAGAAACCCGTTTCCCTGCCCTATCTCGCAGCTCACCCCATTCGGAGACATGTACACCCACGCGACAGGCGGGACTCCATCCCCTCTTTTTCCCGACTCCCCGTCGGCACACGACACACCAAACAACCGAAAAAAGTGTTACCTTTGAAGGAGGTATGGCAAAACAGAATTTCAAAGAGGTACAACAGCAGGCGCGACAGATCCTGACCGCCCTTTCGGACGGTCGTTATGCGCCGCTCTACCTGCTGATGGGCGAAGAGGGGTTCTATACCGACAAAATCGCCAACTTCATCGCCACCCACGCGCTGAACGAGATGGAACGGGAGTTCAACCAGACGATCGTCTACGGCAAGGACACCGACGGAGGCGCCGTGGTCAACCTCTGCCGCCGCTACCCGATGATGAGCCAGCGTCAGGTCGTCATCGTACGTGAAGCCCAGGCGCTACGGAACTTCGACGCGCTGGGCCACTATGCCGCCGCGCCGCTGTCCAGCACCGTACTGGTTCTCTGCTACAAGGGCAAAAGCCTCGACAAACGTTCGGCCGTCTACAAACAGCTGTCCGGCTGCAAAGGCGCCGTGGTGCTCGAAAGTACCGCCCCGCGCGACTACGAAATGGACGGTTGGATTCGCGACCTGTTTGCCTCTCGTGGGTGCAAAATTGAGCCCAAAGCGGTTCAGATGATCGCCGACCACCTGGGTACCGAGCTGCAAAAGATCGACAACGAGGTCGAAAAACTCTTCACCCGCCTGCCGGAGGGTACGCGCGAGATCACGGCGACCCACATCGAACAGAATATCGGTATCAGCAAGGATTTCAACAACTTCGAACTGACTCACGCCCTCTCGGAACGGAACATGGCTCGCGCCCTGACCATCGCCGAGCACTTCGCCGCCGATCCGAAAGGGAATCCGCTTCCGGTGACCCTCGCCACACTGTTCAACCACTTCCAGCGCATCGTCACGCTCGGTATCGCCAAGTGGGAGAACCAACGCCAGGGTCGTCCCGCCATGAGCGGCCTGTCGGAGATGGAGATCGCCCGACTGCTGAAACTCCCGGCCCCGTTTTTCGCCCGGGAATATATCACGGCCTCGGCCAACTATCCGAACACCAAGGTGTTCACCATCCTGGGCTGGCTGCGGGAATACGACATGAAGTCAAAAGGGATGAACGGCGGCTCGGCCGATCCCGGCGAGTTGCTCCGCGAACTGATTCTCCGCATCGCCACGATTTAAATCCCCCCAAATCCGTTCACAGCTTCCGTCTGTACATTTCAATTGGCAACAATTTTTCACATAAAACAGCAACAGACCTTTCCGAAATAAATTCTTTTTGAGGGTAACAAACAACCGGATGGCATACTGAATTTCTTCCCGCCTTACTCCATCCTCCCAAATCCTCTCGACCGTCACTGATCTCGCCTCACTCACGAGCCTGCACAGGCCATAATTTTCACAGTCTACAGCCATAAATCCTAAGGAAAAAGCTACCTTTGTAAAAATTAACGGGACGGTTGGCAGCGACAAATCTTCCCATATCTTTGGCGGTCTCTTCCAAACCTACCGACCGGCAAAAGAATAAGAAAACCTACTAACGATCCCGACAAAACTCATAGACGTGGACTATCAACAGATCATACAACAAATTCGGGAAATCTACCCGACATATGCCGCCCAGGGTTTTGTGCCACTCCACGCGGCCACCTTTGCCGGCAATGAAAAAAAATACCTGAACGAATGCATCGACACCACCTTTGTTTCCAGCGTTGGTGAATTCGTCAATCGCTTTGAACGCGAAGTAGCAGCCTACACCGGAGCGGCACGGGCTGTCGTTTGCGTCAGCGGCACCAACGGCCTGCACATGGCATTAATGCTGGCTGGCGTGGAACGCAACGATGAGGTCATCACCCAACCCCTGACTTTCATCGCCACCGCCAATGCCATCTCCTACTGCGGAGCTCATCCGGTTTTCCTCGATGTCGATCGGGATACGATGGGACTCTCGCCGGTCAAAATGCGCCAATGGCTCGAGAACCACGCCGAAATCCGCGACGGACACTGCTATAACCGCAATTCCGGACGACGCATCCAAGCCTGCGTCCCCATGCACACCTTCGGTCACCCGGTACATCTGGACGAATTGGTGGAGTTGTGTCGAGAGTGGCACATCGAACTGGTGGAAGATGCCGCTGAAAGCATCGGTTCACTCTACAAAGGGCGCCACACCGGAACCTTCGGGCGGGTGGGCATTCTGAGTTTCAACGGCAACAAGACCATCACGACCGGAGGGGGAGGCATGTTGCTCTTCAACGAAGAGAATATCGCACTTGCCGACCGGGCCAAACACCTCACCACTCAGGCCAAAATCCCGCACCGGTGGGAGTTCCGTCACGATGCTGTGGGGTACAACTACCGCATGCCGAACATCAATGCAGCCTTGGGATGCGCCCAATTGGAGACCCTGCCGCGCTTTTTGGCTTCCAAACGAGCCGTGGCTGCCGAATATCAGGCCTATTTTAACCGTCCCGAAGTAAAGTCCGCTACCGGGATCGAATTCTTCAGCGAACCGGCAGAGACACGCAGCAACTATTGGCTGAATGCAGTCATTCTGCCGTCACACGAGGCTCAGATTGACTTTTTGACCCAGACCAACGATAACGGCGTCATGACCCGTCCGATATGGGAACTGATGAACCGTCTGCCCATGTTCAGCGAAGCAGAATGCGGCGACCTCACCCAGGCCGAATGGTTCGCCGACCGTGTTGTGAACATCCCCAGCAGCGTCAGACTCTAAAAGCAATCCACAATATGGAGTCACTTATTCTGGTTGGCGGTGGAGGACATTGTAAATCCGTGATCGAAGCCATTGAATCGACCGGCCAATGGCAAATCATCGGGATTCTCGATGCTCCTCAAAACGTTGGAAAAACGGTACTCGGGTATCCAATTATCGGAACCGATGACCGTATTCCCGAACTGATCAGTCAACACCCCGGAGTACGCTTCGTGATCACCGTGGGGCACATCAAAACGGCCTCCATTCGAAAAAAAATAGCCGAACGCATCGTTCTTGCCGGAGGCTGTTTTGCGACCGTTATTGCATCAACAGCCCACGTATCAAAACACGCCTCTGTTGCACCCGGGACTGTCGTTCTTCACGGAGCCATGGTAAATGCCGGAGCGGAGATTGGAGAACAATGCATCATCAACACACTGGCCAACATCGAACACGATGCAAAGGTCGGTGCTTACTGCCACATATCGACCGGAGCCATGGTGAACGGAGACTGCCAAATCGAATCCGGCGTATTCCTGGGTTCACAAAGCGTCATGCTGAACGGAGCCCATATCGAAGGCGAAGGGTCCATCATCGCAGCCGGAAGTTTTGTGCGAAAAACACTGAAAGAGTCGGGAATATATGCCGGGAACCCGGCCATATTGATGAAAAAACTGTAAACAACCATGTCCGGACAAACCCTTATCATTGCCGAAGCTGGTGTCAATCACAACGGCTCGCTCGATCAGGCGCGCAAACTGATCGACGCCGCTGCTGCAGCCGGAGTGGACTACGTCAAATTCCAAACCTTCCGGGCAGAAAAGCTGGTTACGCAAGCGGCACGACAAGCTGAATACCAAAGCCGAAACATCGGAAGCGAAGATCAGTCTCAGTACCGGATGCTGAAGGCACTCGAACTGTCCGAGGAAGACCACCTCCAACTGATAGACCATTGTCGGCAATGCGGCGTGCACTTTCTTTCGACCGCTTTCGACCTCGACAGCATCGCATTTCTCGACACCCTGGCTTTACCCCTGTGGAAAATACCCAGTGGCGAGATCACCAACTTTCCTTATCTACGGGCCATCGGACGCTCAGGCAAACCTGTGATCCTATCGACCGGCATGGCTTCGCTCGACGAAGTCGGTCAGGCAATCGAAGTACTGACCCGCTTCGGTACACCTCGCGAGCAAATCACCCTGCTGCACTGTACCACCGAGTATCCGGCTCCCAAAGACCAGATTAACCTGCGAGCCATGCAAACCCTGTACCGACATTTCGGACTGCCCGCCGGGTATTCCGACCACACGCAAGGGATCGAGATACCGGTAGCTGCCGTAGCCATGGGCGCCACGGTGATTGAAAAGCATTTCACACTCGACCGAAACCTTCCCGGTCCTGACCATAAAGCATCGCTCGAACCCGACGAACTGGCCGAAATGGTACGACAGATCCGCAACATTGAAGCCGCATTGGGCAATGGCGTGAAGGAACCTTCAGAAGCCGAAAAGCCCAATATCCCGGTAGCCCGTAAATCGATCGTAGCCGCCCGCCCCATTACACGCGGTGAACTGCTGACCGAAGAGAACCTCACCGCCAAACGGCCCGGGAACGGCATAAGTCCGATGCTGTGGGAAACTGTCGTAGGCCAACGTGCCGTGCGAGACTTCGCCACCGACGAAGCCATTGAATTAGTATAACCAGCCCGGTTTATTCTGCATGATGACACACCGTAGAAAGATTTGCATTGTTACAGGTACCCGGGCCGAATGGGGACTACTGAGTCGTCTGGCCGGTCTGATCCAGGCCGACCCCGACCTCGTGCTGCAAATCGTAGCCACCAATATGCATTTATCTCCGAGGTACGGCGAGACCTATCGCGAGATTGAGGCCGACGGTTTCAACATCGACTACCGCGTCCCCATCATCGACGAATCCACCACCGACGATACTGCCCACACTACGGTACTGGAAATGAGTCGGGCCATATCCGGATTTGCCTCTGCCTATGACACCCTGCGTCCCGATCTGCTAGTCGTTTTGGGTGACCGATACGAGATTCTGGCAGCCGTAACGGCCGCTTTGATTTATAAAATTCCGGTCGCTCACCTGCACGGCGGGGAGATTACCGAAGGGGCCTTCGATGACGCCATCCGCCATGCGGTAACCAAAATGAGCTACCTGCATTTCACCTCGACCGAGACCTATCGCCAACGTGTGATTCAACTGGGCGAATCGCCCGACCGGGTGTTCAATGTAGGCGCCATCGGAGTCGATAACATCCGACAAATCCCCCTATGGTCCCAAACACAAACAGAGGAGAGTCTTGGCGGTTTCGTCCTTGACAAACAGACCGTACTGGTAACCTTCCACCCGGTAACGCTCGAAAACAATACGGCCGAACAACAGATCGAAGCCCTGCTGTCGGCCCTGGAGAGTTTTCCTCAACTCCGCGTACTCTTCACCATGCCCAATTCTGACACCGGAGGACGCGTAATTGCAGACCGCATTTGCCAATGGTGTGAAGAGCATCGCGACCGCTCCGTGTGGTTTACGTCACTGGGGCTGAAACGTTATCTCTCCGTACTGCAATATATCGGCGGAGTAGTCGGGAACTCCAGCAGCGGCATCCTCGAAGTCCCGAGCTTCCATATTCCGACCATCGACATCGGTGACCGCCAAAATGGTCGGCTTGCTGCTCCATCGGTAGTACATTGCCCACCTAAAAAACAGGCCATAATCGAAAAATTATCCTTACTTTTACAAGGAATGATTCCCGTCGAAGGCCAAAATCCGTACGAGCAACCCGACACGGCTCATCATATTTACCAGACCTTGAAAACAATCCCGTTAGAAGTCCAAAAACACTTCTACGACCTTTTTCCCAATCGATGAAAGATCATAAACGACATATAATCTATAACACCGAATCCATTCTCACGGGAATCCGGATGCTCAACGAGATCGCCGACGCGTTGTCATTAACTCTGTTTGTCGTTGATCCCCAGAGTATGCGGATGGTGGGTACCGTAACCGATGGTGACATCCGACGCGCACTGGCCCGGGGTTGTGGCCTGGACTGTTCGATCTGCGAAGTCATGAATCCCCGCTTTACGTTCATCGAAGAGGGGAATTTCGATCCGAACATTTTACGCTACATTCGTAAAATGCTGTTCAAGTTGGTCCCGATTCTCGATGCCGAAGGACATATAGTTCGGATTCTCAGTTTCGCAGACGGCCATTCCTATCTGCCTATCGATGCCGTATTGATGGCCGGAGGAAAAGGCGAGCGATTACGCCCCATGACCCTCACCACTCCCAAACCCCTGCTCGAAGTAGCCGGAAAACCGATCATCGACTACAACATTGACAATCTTCTCGGCCATGGAGTCGATCATATCAATGTGACGGTCAACTACCTTGCCGAGCAGATCGAGAATCACTTTGCCCAACCGATAGGCAACGGCGTACAGGTGAAATGCGTTCGCGAGCCGCAATACCTCGGTACAATGGGCTCGATTAAATTCATCACCGAATGGCACAACGATACCGTATTGGTGATGAATTCCGACCTGTTTACCAATATCGACCTGGAGGACTTCTATCTCCACTTCAAGAAGCACGACGCCGAGATGAGTGTCGCTGCCGTTCCCTATAACGTGAACGTACCTTACGGCATTTTTGAAATCGAGAATACCCGCGAGATCAAGGGCATTAAAGAGAAGCCCAACTTCCACTACTACGCCAATGCAGGCATCTATCTGATCAAGCGCAGTGTTCTGGATCGCATTCCGGAAGGCACGTTCTACAACGCGACAGACCTGATGGAACAACTGATTGCCGACAACTGCAAGGTAATCCGTTTCCCGCTTTCGGGCTACTGGATCGACATCGGCAAACCGGACGATTTCCGCAAAGTACAGGAACTGGCCCAACACATGAGTAAACTATAATTCACACAGGATGAACCTGCTGATCACCATCTGCGCCCGGGGAGGCAGTAAAGGGATCCCCGGCAAAAACATCAAACCGCTCTGCGGCCGTCCTCTGATTGGATATACCATCGAGACAGCCCGCAAGTTCGCGGCCCAATTTCCCGAAACCGACATCGCCCTCTCGACCGATTCAGAAGAGATCAAACGAGTAGCCGCTGAATGTGGGCTGGTTTCGGAATATACCCGTCCCGAGACACTGGCAGGCGACACCGTCGGAAAAATCGACGCCATCGCCGACATCGTCCGATTCAGCGAAGAACATCACCATAAACAGTATGATTTCATTCTGGATATGGACGTTACGTCCCCCCTGCGAAATGTCGACGACCTGAATGCCGCCTTTGCCCTGCTTCAGGCGGATCCCCAAGCCGTCAACCTGTTTTCAGTCAGCCCGGCAGGCCGCAGTCCCTACTTTAACATGGTAGAACGGAAAGAAAACGGATACTATGATAAAGTAAAATCGGTAGGTAATGTACTGTCCCGTCAGGCTGCTCCCAAAGTTTACGATCTAAACGCTTCGTTTTATTTCTACCGCCGCGCATTTTTTACCCTGGGATACAAGGGTGCCATAACGGATCGTTCACTCATCTACGAAGTTCCCCATATCTGTTTCGATCTGGATCATCCGATCGATTTCGAGATCATCTCCTATTTGATGGGGAACGACAAACTCGATTTCACATTATGAAAGTCGGCATTATAGGACTCGGCTCAATTGCCCGTAAACATATCGCAGCCCTGCGGTCTATCGATCCGCATACCCAATTCTGGGCATTGCGTCATCGACCGGGCAGTCCGGTCACCCCCGGAATTTCCGACCTTTACACCTTGCCTGACCTGGTAGCCGTTCGCCCGGACTTCATTATCATCTCCAACCCAACTGCTGCCCACTACGAAACCGTAAACGCCTTGGCCTCGAGTGGGATTCCGCTGTTCATCGAGAAACCCGTGTTCGACAGCATCACTCACCCGCTGCCCCAAGTGCAAGGCATGACCTACGTTGCCTGCAACTTACGTTTTCTCGACAGCTTGCGCTGGGTAAAACAGCATCTGACCAACCGAAGCATCAATGAAGTAAACGTCTATTGTGGTTCCTACTTGCCAGAATGGCGTCCCCAGGCTCCCGACTGGCGTAAGATATACAGTGCCAACCGCGACATGGGAGGAGGCGTACATATCGACCTGATACACGAGATAGACTATGTTTACTGGCTGTTCGGAGCCCCGCAAAAGGTTCACAAAACCTTTCGCAACGTATCCTCGCTCCAGATCGACGCCTGGGACTATGCCAATTATTGTTTGGAATACCCTACCTTTGCCGTAAGCATTGTACTAAACTACTACCGGCGTGACTATCGCAGGACCTTGGAAATACTTTTGGATGATGCAACGTGGCAAGTTGATTTGGCGAAGAACACAGTCTGCAACCTTACAACGGGCCAACTGTTATTCGAGAGCCAACAACGGTTTCCCGAAACCTACGAAGCTCAAATGCACGATTTTTTACATCGCATGCACACCAAGCACTCCGAACCATTCAACACGATCGCCGAAGCATACGATGTTTTACGAATTTGCCTAGAATAAAAGTTAAGATATGAAACTTGAAGGAAAGATCATCCTGATCACAGGTAGCGGAGGACTGATCGGTCGTGAAGTAACACGATACTGCCGCGAAAGCGGTGCGACGGTGATTGGGGTTGATTATGCAATTAATCGATGGGGAGAATCTCCGGATATAACAGCAGACATAACCGATCCGTCAGTTATAGAGCAACTGGTCCATGATGTTCACGCCCGGTATGGCCGCATAGATGGCTTAGTGAATGCCGCTTATCCGAGAACAAAAGATTGGGGAACAAAATTCGAAGATGTTCCCTACGAGAGCTGGCAGCAGAACGTCGAGATGCAGTTAAACGCCGTATTCCTGATTTGCCAAAAGGTACTGGCCATCATGAAAGAACAGCAGAGCGGTTCGATTGTCAATTTCGGATCAATCTACGGCGTGGTAGGCAACGATTTTACAATCTACGAATCGTATGGAGGGACCTCTCCTGCGGGTTATTCTGCAATTAAAGGAGGGATTATCAACTTTTCACGATACCTGGCCTCCTATTTCGGGAAGTACGGCATCCGCGTCAACTGCGTATCACCAGGGGGCGTATTTGACAACCAGCGTCAGGAATTCGTAGAAGCATACTGCCACAAGTCTCCCCTCAAACGCATGGCCCGCCCCGAAGAGATGGCTCCGGCCGTAGCCTTTTTATTATCCGACGAGGCCAGTTTCATCACCGGCCACAATTTAATGGTCGATGGCGGCTGGACCGCAATATAAACTATTACAAAGAAGAACCATGGAACTATCAATGCCAATCAGTAGCATTAAGCGACTGACAGGTCGTCAGATAGATACGTTATTTATGGGAAGTGCTGATGACAATAGCTTAATAGACCACTACATTCAACAAGCAATCATTCGATGTGAGCAATGCTTTAGTCGAACCCCCAATAAATACTATCAAAAGAACGGCACTCCTTATTTCAACCCTTACCACTCTGTCCAATATATGATATATCTATATTATTTAGCCAACAGTATATATCAAGAAAAGGGTTGCTGCGCCACATGTGATAAACTATACTATTTAAACAAAGTACTCAATGGACTAGATCTATTTTATGCGGTTCAGATGCCCGTTTTTTTTATGGCAGAGCATCCGGTGGGAAGCGTTATCGGAAGAGCTACCATAGGTAACGGCTTTATGTTTTACCAAAATTGTACAGTAGGAGGTTTTCACTTACCCAATAAGACAATAGCCTACCCAACAATAGGGAATAACGTAAAAATGTTCGCAGGTTCGTCCATTATTGGTAATTGCCACATTGGTAATGAAGTCAATGTTGGTGCAGGTGCCTTAATCAAGAACCAAGATGTGCCCGACTGTTCAAATGTTTTTGGACAATCTCCAAATTTAATCATAAAACCGATAAAAAAGGAAGGTAATCCTCCCTCACACCTTCATGAAAACTTCAATGATTACAAATGTATATAATGCAATGATTTCAGCCATACTATGACTTGCTTCTACACTTATAGTTGTCTTTTCATTGACTAAAATTACATTAACACGGAAGCCGCCTTCCATGACAAACAAGGGAAGCTATTCAATACACTAAGTATTTTCAAATCAAATAACGGGAACCTCATGACAAGAAGGAATGATATTACACATCTTTACGAACAAGAAACATATATACACAGAGGCCTCAAGGAACAAAGAAACACAACGTGATACCCACAAAAGAATCAAATAAACCTCGATGGATACACCTATCAATAAATAAATGAATAATTTTCAGATAGGTGATGAAAGACAATATATACCTAGTCTTTTAATTCACAAGATTCTAACTCAAAAGCAAACACCTCACATGGAAGTTCAACATATTGCAATCATCGGTGCCGGTCAATTGGGAAGCCGTCACCTGCAGGGATTAAAACTCGCACAGATACCCATGCGTATCCAAATTGTCGATAATTCCGAGCAATCACTACAAATTGCTCGCGAACGCTACGAACAAGTCGAGCCCAATCCTAAAATCGAATCAATCGAATACCAGACAGCCATTGACTCGCTCTCGCAAGATCTCGACCTTGTCATCATTGCGACAGGTTCCAAACCTCGCGCAGCCATCATATCGGAGTTGCTAGCTAAAAAAGCTGTTAAGAACTTGATTCTAGAAAAAGTACTTTTCCCCACTCTCAACCAATATGAACAAGTCCAAGACCTGCTCCAAACACACGGGCTACTGGACCATACGTGGATCAATTGTACCCGCCGTACATTTGAAGGATATAAAAAATTAAAAGCAGAATTAGCGGGAGCAAAAGAAATAAACTACACCAAAAGCGGTACCGACTGGGGTTTAGGATGTAATGCGATTCATTTTATCGATCATTATGCATTTCTGAGCGGAGATACCGAATTGCCCCTATTTGACGTAACCCAACTTGATCCGATAGTCCACAACAGTAAAAGAGCTGGATATGTTGAGTTTACAGGCACCATCAAGGCCACTACATCCAAAGGAAATCAAATAGCGATTACCTCGGCCTCGACAGAAACTCCGAATAAACTTATGCTTATTGCAGATGGAGTACGCTACGACATTGATGAGACAACCGATCAAATTACGCGTAACGGACAGTTGTGGGGTAAAATCGGAATGAAATTCCAGAGTGGACTGACTGGTATAGTAACAGAAGACATTTTATTACGCCAGCATTCCGACTTAACCCCCTACTTGGAATCCACCAACTACCACTTAGCCTTATTGAAACCGTTAATTCAACTTTACAACCAATTAACCGGTAAAAACGAAGACAACTGTCCCATAACATAAACAGAAATCAGTATGACACAACAAAAAATATGGCTTATCGGAGCAGGAGGGATCGGCTATGAATATGCACGTATTCTAAGTTCGTTACAGGTAGATTACATTGTTATCGGTCGTGGAGAAGAATCTGCGCAAACTTTGGAAACAAAAATGGCCGAACATGGCTACGTGTTACCTGCACCCGTGGTTCGGGGAGGGCTAACTGCATTTCTGAAGAGTAAGCCTCAACTACCTACATCTGTAATTGTTGCCCTACCAATTGACCAACTACAACCAGCCGCTCTTGAGTTACTGAATTATGGAGTTAAAAGGATTTTATTGGAAAAACCGGGTTTCGGAGCGTTAACCGAATTGGAGGAACTAGTCGCCGCAACGCGTCAGCACGAGGCTACAGTTTTACTGGCCTATAATCGCCGTTTTTACAGTTCTGTACTGAAAGCCGAGGAAATTATCGCCACTGATGGCGGAGTAGTTTCGTTCAATTTTGAATTTACGGAATGGACCCATACTATCAACCCAAACAACTATGCAGCTGTAGCGGCTTCACACTGGTTATTGGGTAATTCGTCTCATGTGATCGACACGGCTTTCTTCTTAGGGGGACAACCAAAGCAAATAAGTTGCTATCGTGCAGGAGAAGGAAACTTATCATGGCATCCAACAGCCTCCATATTTGCAGGTGCAGGAGTTAGTGATCGAGGAGCACTCTTTTCCTACCAAGCAGCATGGCAGTCTCCGGGGCGATGGGTAGTAGAGGTTCTGACCCGTAAACATCGACTCTACTTTAAACCAATGGAAACTCTTCAAGTACAAGAATTAGGATCTGTAGCAATAGCTCCGGTTGAAATAGACAACCAACTTGACTTGAATTATAAGCCAGGTTTTTACTTACAAACACGAGCATTTATCTCGGGAGATCATACCAGATTCTGCACCATCGAACAGCAACTGACCCATTTAGACAGTTATTACAAGGCTATGAGCGGGTATATCAATTAAATTTTCTCATCTTCCCTGCCTTTGATTATCCTCTCCTTCTCACGTGATACTTCATTGAAGTTCTTGGGAAGGAGAGTTGTTTATTTAAAGAAACCAATCTTTTTTATTTAAAAAACCTATTACATACCATAGTATACAATCGCTGGGTTAGCGTGCGCATTCCATCGGTCAAAAAATACAACCCAGCCCAGAACAAACAAGCCATCACACTCGTAATCACCGACGCATAGAGTAGCCACCCTCCCCATCCATGTGCAGAAGGGTCAAATGCAACGATGTGGTCAATAAGACATACGCCTGCAAACAAAGGGATCAAGATAGCCAAGTGTCGCGCGACCCGTTTCCAATAATGCCACACCGAAAGATGAAAACCCTTGGAGTATAAGAAGTAGGGTTTCCAAATAACAACTATGGCCAGCATACTGAATGTCGTTCCGAGCAGGACACCATTCAGTCCCCAGAAGTGTCCCAGCAGAATGGAAAAACCGGCATTCAGCGCTGCTTCGGTAATAGGTGCCCATATGTCGTAAAAAAGTCCATAAGCAGCATTGAAAGTGTCAGCCACTCGCGTAAACATGATAAACAAGTTCAGCAGAATGAGTGCGACCGTAGTAGCGGGGAGCACATATTCCGCACCAACCCAGAGGGTGATAAATGGATTAATTGCAAACCAGAGTGCCCCCACCAATACGGCTGCCACCCAATACCTCAAGGCAAAGATTTCGGCAAATACCTTCAGTACCTGCGAAGTATTCCCTTCCGCGACGAGTTGCCCTACACCGGCATCGGCGCTGCCGAGCAGTTGTGAAACCAGTTGTTGTACTTTAGCGATGATGAGGGTGTAGTTGGTGTAGAATGCCACCATGGAGAGTGAAGTATATGCATAGACAAAGACCGGAGATAAATTAAAAAGCACTGTTCCGGCCATTTTATGCACAAAAATTTGCTTGGTGTACTTAATAAAATCGGGATACTTTTTGAGTAGTGTTCTCCCTTCTTTAAGCGTAGTTTTCAGCCAGGGGTAGGTTTTATTAATCCGAACATTAAGAATCAAACTATAGATAATGGAGAATGAAATCTCAATGGTAACCCACCAATATGGATTTGCGGTTTTGTAGAGCACCAACATCTGAATAAAAAGCCTCAGAATATTGGCACTTTGGTAATATGCCGTCACCACATACTGCCGTTGGTCAGCATTGAGCAAAAGTTGTCTATAGTTGATAAAGTAGCCTAATACGGCACTGACAAGGTAACAGAGAAACGTATAATATATCAATAGATTATCGAATGGAAATTTATCGAGAATCCATGGTAGAAATAATGCCAAAATAGATGCACCCGCGATAACAATCCACCCGATTTTTCGGTACACATACCCCAGCACGGAGACAATCTCATTGATTTGTTGCCTGTCTTCATTGACTAAGGGTTTATAGAGCATATATCCGATAGCCGCTCCAATGCCAAGTTCGGCAAGGTTAAGCAACCCCAACAGATTGGAGAGAGTTGTAGTAAGCCCAACAAAATCAGCCCCAAGTTTTTCGAGAAAAATACGTCGGGAGAAGAACGTAACAACCAATACCAGTACGTAGAACAATAGATTCATCCGGGCATTTAGGATGCTTTTATGTACTCTGGATTCTCGAACCATGTTAGCTGTTTATCACTTCATTGTATAGCTTGACCCACTGCTCTCCAATGGCTTGGCGGGAGAATCGACGCATACTCTCAGGGCCCTTATATGCCATTCGAATGCGTACTTCGGGCTGTGTTATCAATTGATTGACTCGTTGGATAAACATTTTCAAATCATTATTACGCACAATATAACCGTTTACTCCATTGGAAATCAAATCATGCACGCTTTCGAAACTGTCCATCACTACTGGAACACATCCTTTTTGCATGGCTTCGCATAGTGTCATACCCCACCCTTCGAAAGCTGATGTCATGACAAATATTGCAGCCTTTGTATAAAAAGGTTCAGGGTTTTGCTGTCTGCCTTCAAAAATAACCCGTTCTAATTGCCATTGTTGAACTAGTTTTCTATACAGATATTCATCAGGGCCAAAACCGACTACTTGCAAATTCCAATCCGGATGGAGGAACTGCAACGTTTTCCACATCTTTAGAATTAAACTGATTCGTTTATGTCGTTCGTCAAAACGAGCAACAACAAGAATTGTCTTTTCTTTGTGTATGATCTCCTCTGCAGAGGCTTCATTTTCCCAAGAAACCGCATTACCAATTGCTCTCATTTTATTCGTCGACGGTAATTTATACCATTTACGATATGGCTCGAAGAAAGCCGAAGACAATAGAACGAATCTATCCGCCAGCAAATAAGCATTTCTAAAGTTAGAACGTTGAAGCTTTCTAATGTGGAGCCAATATAAAGGCCACACAATCATCTTAATTGCAGTCTTGAGTTGTTCCGCTCCCCCTAATTTGTATTGTGCTTTCATCACCTCCCACATCCCCCGCATTTCATAACCGGGCCGGGTATGAAATTCAGTTATAACTTTACAAGTTGTTCCAACTACAGCTTCCCGAGCTAATTTTGACTGCCATCTTCCTACAGGAACTGACAGGATGTCAATTCCTAAAATAACAATTAATTGATGGACCTTTTCTGCAACTACCTCCTCTGCAGTTGATACTGAGGTAAAGGGAATTTCGTGTATGCGAGGATGGATAGATGGCGTGCAATGAAACGCAACATAAATTTCCATCCCTGGCTGATCAGCCAAATAACGCAGTCTATTGTAAATCGTACGAGACTCACCTGAGTCATCCATGGTAATATCACGATTGTAGAGGACAAGAATTTTCATAACAACCAATTGACTGTGTGATTCAAATAATTATATCGTTAATTTTACAGCAAAAATAATAATTACCGAAAAGCAACAACGGAAAGTTTCTCTTATATCCCGCCTATACATTTATCCCCGCCATTTATCTACGAGTCTTGACAACGCCGCAAAAACGGGTCACGTTGTAAAAGGGGATTATGACAGATGCTTTTATTAAAATAGTGCTCATGCCTTGCGTGATAATGAAAAGGGTAAACGTTTACGAACGGCATTCGCCAATACCGATGTATAGGCACAACAGGTCAGCCACCAGCCGACGGCATTAGCCAGATGGAGAGTCATCGACTTTATGTTAGAGGTACTTCGAGATGATAAAGCGGCTCCCGCTGCCAGCCGTAGATAACGATACACCAACTCCTTGTGCATCTCTGCTCCCATTTGCGGGGCGTAATACTTGGCTATGAAAAAATGGTCGTGGAAGTAGTGCCACGTGGTACGATTTTTGGCCGAAATATCCCGAACCGTATGCTG
The DNA here is from genome assembly GCF_900104655.1 of Millionella massiliensis. GTDB lineage: Bacteria > Bacteroidota > Bacteroidia > Bacteroidales > Rikenellaceae > Rikenella > Rikenella massiliensis. Next base: position 1,323,665 of record NZ_FNWD01000002.1, read on the forward strand.
AAAGCTGTCGCAGTAGTAGTCGTACCCGGACAACAAAATACGCAAATATAAATCGATCTCCGGGGCATATTCAAAGTCGCGGTCGTTGTACAAAAACGGTTTGTCGTTGATATCAGTTCGGATAAATATCGTTTCAGAAGGCGGGGGAACCTCTTGGAGCGAGTATATATGTCGGGCTGCCTCCTGGGCTGCCATCAAACCCTGATATCCACGCGGACGGAGTTGGTTACCGGTAGCGTAAACCCCGATGTTCGGTTGTTCAGAGAGCTTCTCGTAGGCTGTCTGCAGATAGGCCGGAAGAAATTGGTCGTCTCCTTCGAGCATAGCAACATAACGTCCAGTCGCTAACCGTACCGGTTCATTCCAATCTTCCACCGTACGAGGCACATAATTTCGAACTTCATATCGATAGGGAAAGGCATAACCTTGAAAAGTTTCTGAAGCAAAAAAACGTTCGATTTCTGCTCGAGAATTATCCGTACTACCACAATCAACAATTATCAACTCGAAATCCCGAAACTGCTGATAAGCAACCGAGCGAAGAGCTCTAAAAATGGTTGTCCCACGATTTGTTACGGGCATGCATATACTGAAAAAAGGTACATTAGCCAACATAATCCAAAATGGTTAACAGATTATCAACCAGAGTAATACCAGACGTGGCATATTCTCCGGTTTTAAGATGTTTACTGTACAAGTACACGGGTATTCCTTTTTCAGCCACAGCTTGAGCATATTTCATTTCAACTTCAATGTGGAACTCAATATCCGGATACAGATCAATAAATTCCACCGAGCTATCTTTAAATAATAGAACTTCAAAGGGAAGATTATTTTTTAACAACCAGCCACGAGTCAAGTTATACAAATCTGGATACAGAGGATTATTTATAGGCCGTGAAGTGGCAAAAATAATACTGTATCCCCGATCGACTAAAGCATGTAACAAGTCAGCACCTTCTGTCCGCACGGGCAAATTGCCCTTAAAGTCACTCCGGCGATAGTCGGCTTTATACTCTTTATAGAGAGGCTCATAGTTCTTAGCCTCATGTACAGTGGTGTATCTTGTTCCGCAACGTTGAGCCAAATAGTCTAACCAACACTCTGGATAGTAGTTGAGAATACCATCTATATCACAACTGATAATACGTTTAGCAGTCATACTTTGAGAAAAATCGCATTATTTATATTATGCAAATATAAATATTTTTTACCACATTTAACATAACGACCTACCATTTCACATGATAAACACAAACAGCACGTACTATCTAAAATTTGCATAAGCCTTAGATCCAGTCTATCTTTGTAAAAAAATCCAGCTGCATGAAACGGATTATCATTATCGACCATGAACCGCTGACGCTGCGACGAGAACAAATTTTCCATATGGAGGAATTTCTAGCAGCAGGATTCGAGTTGGAACATTGGGACATGTCGCAGTATTTCTTCCCAGGAATGACACTCCCTAATACACTCCAGAAACCTTATGGCTATTCATTGAACTCACTCGAAGAGCTTGAAGAACGACTGCGTGAACAACCCCTGGATCAAACGCTCTTTATCGTAGAATTTTTTAACCGATGGTGTAATCGCAAAGTGTTCCGTTTGCTGAATCAGTATGGATGTTTCACTGTGAAACTGGAACTCTACTCCACAGCGACCTTGGACGAGTTGCCCTTTTGGCAGAAAGTGAGTCTCTCGTCTCCCAAACAAATAGCAAATGGGATATTCCACCGTATCGAAGAGGCAGCATATCGTCTTTACCAATTTCAACATCATTTTAATCCCTATCAATACGCGATTCGTTCGGGATGTAAATTTCCAGCGGACCTCTACATCAACCATCCCGACTGGGAACAATATATGACAATCAAAGATGAGACATCAAAACCTCAAAAGCCATATGCGGTCTTTTTGGATGAATACTTTCCATTGCACCCCGACTTGCGATATTTTTTGGGCCAAGACGGTAGCGGTGCAGTGGAATACCAACACAGTATGAATCGTTTTTTTGAACAAGTCGAACAACGCTACGGAGTAGAGGTGGTGATAGCAGCACATCCCAAATCCGATTACAACGAGCAAACCTTCCAAGGACGTCGGATTATTAAATATCAGACTGCAAAATTGGTCCGTGATTCATCAATGGCGTTGATGCATAGCAGTGCAGCCTTTTCGTTTGTGGTGATGTTTGACAAACCGCTTACATTGCTCACGACTCAGGGTTACCATCGTGCCAAGCACCAATATCAACATCTGCAACGATTGTCTCGTATGAGTGGTCTTGGTATAGTAGATGTAGATGGAACTGTGAAATGGAGTTCGGTAGGTTGTCGTGTGCCAAGTTCGGTGCGTGAACGCTATATCTACGAATACTTGACGGTTCCGGGAATTGAGCACCTGACAACGCGAGACATTCTACAGGCAGCGTTTTCGGAACTGACCTATGCTTCTCGTATAGGCAAGCCTTAACGGAGCAATTAATGGGAATTTATATTGTCATAGCTTTTGTATGTATTCTGTTCAGTCTGCTGGAAAATGTGGCCGCTGGACGTGCACCTTATCGAATGGTGCATCTCTATTTTTATGTAGCGATATGTCTGTTGTTGTTTTTTGTGGCGGGAACGCGTGAGTGTGGTTTCGACTACTATAACTATTACCGATACTTTGAGGAACTCAATAATCCCCATTGGCTGAGTCGTGGGCTGAAAATTGGCTCGGAACCTGGGTACTCTCTGTTGAACTATTTGACGGGGAATTATGTGTTTGTTATTCTGGTGATGAGTGGGCTGATTGTGGGGATGCAATGCCTCTTTTTCTGGAAATATTCCCGATTACCCATCTTATCCCTGGTTTTTTATTTGGGGTTGTTTATGTACCCCTCCACGATGGGGCAGTTCCGACAAGCTTTGGCGATGGCGTTTGTTTTGTGGGCTATTGTAAACCGAGAGAATAAAGGAAAATTCTTTGGTTGGATTTTACTGGCCATGATGTTCCATTTTTCGGCTATTATAGGGATATTGTCTTTATTTGTACCTAAGAAAGTCCAATCATTCAAGTTTTACGTCATTGTTTTTGGACTTGCAGTTGTATGCAGCGTAACAACACAAATTGCATATTTACGATTCATTGACATGATGCCAACTTATGTGGCAACAAAATTAGCACATTACGCATCCGTCGAAGGAACTGCACTAGGTATTAATTCCGCTGTCATGTTGCGGGGATTTGTATTTTTCGCATGTTACTATTATCGTAAACGATTATTTACTATCCCCCACATGGAGTTTTTTCTGAACATCTACTTTTTATCGTTAATTATTTATACGGCACTTGGGTTTGCCCCCCAAGTTGCGGGACGAGGTAGTATATATTTTTCTATCTTTGAGATAATTATTATTGCTAACCTTGTATTTACCCTCAAAGGTATTCGACGATATGCAGTGATGTTATTGTTCATCAGTTTCTCCATATATAGGCAATGGAGTTTTTTTGCAGAATGGGAACAGGATTATATCCCATATAGAACGTGGTTACTTAATATGTTTGGATAACTATGAAAGTTGTATATTGTATACTGGGAACATTTAATTCGGGAGGGATGGAACGAGTGTTGTGCAACAAGGCTAACTGGCTGGTGAATAACGCTGGCTATGAAGTTAGTATTGTGACCACTGACCAAAAAGGACGAAACCCATTCTTCGATTTTTCTCCGAAAATCCGGATGTGTGATCTACAAGTGAACTACACGGATCTGCAGGGTAAAAATTTTGTGGCCAAAACCATCGGATTCCTCCGAAAACAAAAACTCCATCGACAAAAACTCCAATCCTTGCTCGATGAAATTCGGGCTGATGTGGTGGTCTCCATGTTTGGTCATGAAGTCAGTTTCTTATATCGAATGCGCGACGGGAGTAAAAAAGTACTGGAGATTCATTTCTCCAAATACTTTCGACTTCAGCAGCAGCGGGGAGGAGTGTGGTGGTTGGCTGACAAATGGAGAACCTGGAAGGACCAGAAATATATCCGACAGTACAATAAATTTGTTGTACTGACGCATGAAGATAAGGCCTACTGGGGTAACCTTCCGAATATTGAGGTTATATACAATGCGGCGACGTTCACTCCCTCCGAAACAGCACGATTAGAGAATAAACGTGTACTGTCAGTGGGGCGATTGACATTCCAAAAAGGATACGATATGCTTCTGGAGGCGTGGGCAAAAGTGTATGCACTCCATCCCAACTGGAAACTGACAATTGTCGGCGGTGGTGAGGAACATGACGCTCTTCAGCAACAAATCAGTCGTTTAGGCTTAACTGATACTGTCGAATTAAAAGCACCGACCTCCCAAATACAGGAAGAATATTTATCCAGTTCTATCTATGTGCTCAGTTCTCGGTTTGAGGGCTTTGGCTTGGTTTTGGTAGAAGCCATGCGCTGTGGTCTCCCGGCTGTTGCTTTTGCCTGCAAATGTGGCCCTCGGGATATTATTTCTCACCAACAGGATGGGCTTTTAGTCACAGAAAACGATATTATTGGATTAGCTAATGCTATCTGTCAACTTATCGAACACCCTCTTCTGCGGAAACAAATGGGACAGGCGGCTATGTGCAAAATATGTGAGAATTTTAACGAGCAGAACATAATGGAACAATGGCGTCAGTTGTTCATGCGATTAACAACAAATACAAATAATCTGTAATTCATGAAAAAAAAATTAAAAATACTAATATTGACAGCATATCCCCCCTGCCGGAACACGGCTGGCCAAAACTATACTCGGTTGTTAATTGAGGATATGATACTTCATGGAATGGAGGTCGATGTAATTTATTTTGATTATCCGGGACATTCAATTGAATTGTCTCAGCAAGTAACCATTCTCCAGAAGTTAGCTTTAAATAAAGCTCAAAGAATCAAATCATACCTATCAAAGATATGGATATTTCCATTATTTATTGTTCGTTATCGAAGGAAACTGCATCAATACATACAACAAATTGCAAAAGATTACGATATTTTATATTTTGACTTTAGTCAAACCTTCTTATATGCCTCTCGCATAAAACATCCACATAAACTTTTCATGGCTCATGATGTGATTTTTCAGCGTTATCAACGAAAAAATACGCTATTGGGATTATGGAGCCGAGTAACTGAACGGAGCCTACTGAAAAATGCCACCAACATCTTCTGCTTCAGCGAAAAAGACCAGAAACTATTGAATGAAAATTACCTAGTATCTGCAAAAACGATCCCATTTTATATTGACAAAAATATTATTACAATTGATTATCTCAACGTATCCGTTGACAATTATTTTGTAATCTATGGAGCATGGAACAGGCCGGACAATAGTAATGGGCTACAATGGTTTCTCCATCACATATATCCGTACGTTTCTCATATTCATATCCAGATTGTTGGAGGGGGAATGAGTCCCTCACTACAAAAAGAAATTACGCAATATGCTAATATCAAATATGCGGGTTTTGTAGAAAATCCATATGAAATTATTGCTTCAGCACAAGCACTTATAGCTCCCTTATTACAAGGTGCCGGAGTTAAGGTGAAAGTAATCGAGTCACTAGCCACAGGCACTCCTGTAATTGGAACCTCGATTGCCTTAGAAGGAATTCCAAGAGTATTTTATGATTGTGTTCCCCCATGCCTTTTCCCGGCTGAAACAGCAGAAGATTTCATTGAGCAGCTTATGGGCTACAATTCCATAGAGGCTGCTTATAAAGCAAACTTGAAAAAACAGTTCCAAACACACTATGCTTCTTCGAACATGGTGGACTTTTTAACTTCCATTGATTCAAAATGATTGTTGCCAGTATCGTAACTTATAATACTGAATGGGAACAACTGCAAACCGTTCTGCAGTGTGCACTCCGGGCGGATGTGGGCCATATCTTCGTGGTGGATAATTCTCCATGTGACTCGCTCCGAAAAAAGCTCGACAACTTTTCCAATAAAATAGAGTATATCTTCGGTCAAGGTAATGTAGGATATGGTGCCGCACATAATATAGCCATACGACGAGCAATGGAATGTCAGGCTAAATACCACATCGTTTTGAATCCCGATATTGAATTCAAATCCGATGGAATTCAAAAATTGGCACAATACATGGAGCAACACCTCAATGTAGGATGGGTCATGCCTAAAGTAATATATCCCGATGGGAAATTACAATACCTGTGTAAACTTCTCCCAACACCGTTAGATCTCTTCGGAAGACGTTTTTTAGGTTTTATGCCGATAATCCAAAAACGCGATGAACGTTTCGAAATGCGAATTACAGGGTATAACAAGGAAATGGATGTTCCTTTTTGTTCGGGATGTTTCATGTTCCTACGCGTAGAGACGTTGCAAGAAGTAGGGATGTTCGATGACCATATTTTCATGTATGCTGAAGACTTGGATCTATCGAGACGCATTCATACCTCAGCACATTGGGTCACCCGTTTTTACCCGGAGGTCACAATCATACATGCTCATAACAAAGAGTCTTATCGAAGTAAAAAGATGTTATGGGTTCACATAAAATCCATTATTTACTACTTCAACAAATACGGATGGTTTTTTGACCGTCAACGCAGGCAAATAAACAGAAAAATTCAAGAACAAGCATGTTTCACCTCGCACAATTCATAAAAGACCACGTGACCGGACGGCAAACCAGCATGTTTGCCGCAGATATTGAAGCTAACCGAAAACGACTGACTGACGAAATCGCAGGTAAATCCGTTCTGGTGATCGGTGGAGCAGGTACCATCGGCTCTTCCTTCATACGAGCCATTCTGCCCTTCCGCCCCGCTGCACTAACCGTCGTCGATATCAACGAAAACGCACTCACAGAGCTCACCCGAGACCTACGATCGACTCCGGGAGGCTTCGTCCCCGAACAATACGTCACCTACCCCATGAACTTCAACGATGCGGTATTTGACAAGATGTTCCGTGCCCACCGGGGATTCGACATTGTCGCCAACTTCTCGGCACACAAACACGTCCGCAGCGAAAAAGACGTCTATTCGGTCGAAGCACTGCTCGAAAACAACGTTCTACGCGCCCGCAAGCTGCTGCGTCTGCTCGAAGAGTACCCGCCACGACACTACTTCTGCGTATCGACCGACAAAGCCGCAAACCCGGTGAACATCATGGGCGGCTCGAAAAAAATCATGGAAGACATGATCATGGCCTACAGCGACAAGTTCCCCGTTACCACCGCCCGATTCGCCAACGTTGCATTCAGCAACGGCTCGCTACCCGACGGATGGATGCAACGCATCGCACGCCGGCAACCCCTCTCGGCACCGAACGACGTGACACGATACTTCGTATCCCCCGATGAGAGCGGTGAAATCTGCATGTTGGCCTGTATGCTCGGCAACAGCGGTGAAATCTACTTCCCGAAACTCAGCAAGGAACAGGTCAAGACCTTCTCGTCCATCGCCTCCGAGCTGCTGCAAACACTCGGCTACCGTGTTGTTGAATGCCAGTCGGAACAGGAAGCCATTGACATGGCAGCCCGTCTGACCGATACCGACAGCGATTACCCGGTTTACTATTCGGGCAGCAACACCACCGGAGAAAAGTCCTACGAAGAGTTTTTCACCGAAACCGAAACGACCGACATGACCCGCCATGGAGCACTGGGTGTTGTGACCGGCCTTCAACCCCGCCCGATGGCCGAGATAGACCAGCTGTTTGAGGAATTGACAGCAGCATTCGAGAAACCCGATACGACAAAAGCCGAGATCGTCGTAATTATGAAACGTTTTCTCAAGAATTTCGATCATCAGGAAAAAGGGCTCTATCTTGATTCGAAAATGTAACGAATCCTATCAGAACATACAACGCGGCATGTCTTCAACATTGAAGGCATGCCGCTTATTTTTAATAGATTATTTCGATAGATTAATTCCATAAATAATATTTTCATTACATACCCGCGACAGGTACTCCACCATTCCATATTCCAATGCCGCATTCGGATTCAATCAACCATCGCTTGCCTCACACCTATCCTCCCCGATCCGCATATTTCGCACACTCACCCAAAACTCTTCGATACTGCGATATATCCGCAAGAAACCATCTATAATATTATGCACACCTCCGGATCCTTACAATGTAAGGATCATAGCATTCCATTCACTCCACGAGGTTGACTACGTTCATCGCACTTCCTATTAAATGATGGTTCTTCTCAATACACAGCTATTACCAAACTCAGAATACCCTATCCATGGCATTTTGAGTGAAAAGATGATTGAGTTTCATGCGGTAAAATTACCTTCACAGTATGCCAAATCATGACATACACCAGGCACATTAAACGCACTGCCAAAATATATTCCTCACCAAACAACAGATACAGCCCAACACCACGCCATCAATCGAGCGATTATATTCCACTTCTGCCCGGCTGGAATGATTCAACTACAAACGGGGGTACACTTATTGAGTCAGTTGACAATAACCCAAAAGGAAGAGAGATAGAACGTGAGGCTATTGGCAGGCTACATTGCCAATCCAAGAAATACAAATACCCCGCCACAACAAATCACACCACACGGGTAACATGCGATAAATCAAGAAAAAAGACACACAGATAAGTACAAAATCACGAGTTAAAATCGTACCTTTGATAACCTCCAAACCCAAACCGACCATGAAACGTTACCTGTTGTTACTGGCCCTGCTGCTGGGCAGTCTGTGTGCCCGTGCTGCCGGCGAGCCCCGCATAATCCGCCTGCCGGAAAAACCGACCGACGTTCAAACCTTTGCCGCTTCGGAGCTCCAAAAGTACATCTACCAACGCACCCACCGCCTGCTTCCCATCCGCACAGGCAGTTCCGCTTCGACACCTGCACTCAGGCTTGCCACCGACACCACCCTCGGCACCGAGACCTACGCCATCTCCCGTGAGAACAACAGCCTCACGATCTGCGGCGGATCAGACATCGCGCTGCTCTACGGAAGCTACGCCTATGCCGAATACCTCGGTGTCCGCTTTGCCCTTCACGGCGATATTCTGCCCGACACCCCCTTCGACCGCTCGCTGCTCGACTGCCCCACCGGCCGTCACACCCCGCTGTTCGCCATCCGCGGACTGCTTCCCTTCCACGACTTTCCCGAAGGGCCCGACCTCTGGGACGAAGACATGTACAAAGCCTGCCTCAGCCAGATGGTCAAGATGAAGATGAACTTCTTTTCGCTGCACACTTACCCCCACGTCGAGCCCAACGTATGGATCGGACAGCCCGGCGACGTCCGTGCAGACGGCACCGTGACCCACTCCTACCCCACCACCCTGGCCAACACCGCCCGGGCCGGAGCCTGGGGCTACTCCGCCATGGACACCCGCACGTACAGCAGCGGAGCTGCCACACTCTTTGCCGACTCCGTTTACCAAAGCCCGCTGCTCGACGGCGCCTCGCCCTGGCCCCGGACACCGGAGCAGATGAACCTCATATTCGACCGCACCGGCCAGCTGTTCCACAACGCATTCAGTCTGGGACGTGACCTCGGAATCCGATTTTGCGTCGGAGTGGAGACCCCGCTCTCCGTACCCAAAGAGGTTGCCGACCGGCTTCGCGAACAAGGCCGCGACCCCTACGCACCGGAGACCATCGCCGACCTCTACCGCGGTATCTTCACCCGCATCACCCGCACCCATCCCATCGACTACTTCTGGCTCTGGACCCCCGAAGAGTGGACCTGGGGCACCCCCTCCGACGCCTCGATCCGCAATACCATTGCCGACGTCCGGATCGCGCGAGAAGTCCTCAGCAAAGAATTCGACAGCCTCGGATTCGGACTCAGCGGCTGGGTGCTCGGCCCGCCCGACAACCGGTGCCTGTTTGACACCATCCTGCCCTCCGGCGACTTCCTCGCCTCGCTCAGCCGCCTCTGCGGCCAAGAGCGTCTCGACCTGGGTTACGCCCAGCTGCCCGCCCAGCGGAAACGCGTTCCCGTGCTCTGGCTCGAAGATGATCCTGCGCTGACCACCCCCCAATTCTGGGTCGGCCGCCTGCGCAGCGACCTGGCCGAGTGCCACGGCATCGGCTGCCACGGCGTGATCGCCAACTTCTGGCGCACCGGTTCCATCGCCCCCAACCTAATGGCCTATGCCCAGGCCTGCTGGGAACAGCAGGAGTGGAATCCCGACTTCGGCAAACCCTATACACCGGCGCCGGAGACCAAGAGTGACCTTCGCCTCGGCGGCGTCGGCACCAACTACTACCACTACATCCGCGGCACCGAAGACCAGTACCTGTTCAACACCCAGCGCTACGACCTCGAAGGATACCGGATCAATCTTCCGAACGGAACCTACCGAATCACCTTCCTGTTCAGCGAGACCCGTTACAAGAGTGCCGGAGAACGCATTTTCGACATCTCCATCGAAGGAGAGCCGCTGTTGACCGACATCGACGTTTTTGCGCGTGCCGGCAGCGACAGCGCCTATGCCCTGACCACCCCCGAATTCCGCGTCGACGACTACACGCTCGACATTCGGATGATTCCCCGCGTGGGCCCGACCTTTCTCTCGGCCTTCGTTATCGAAGGACAGACCGACGACGTCAATCAGGTCAAAGGCGAGCCCTACAAACGCAGCATCGACGTGGGCGGAGGACTCTACAAGGAGTTCGAAGCCGACCTGAACGAGTTTCAGACCAACACCCCGGCCAAACCCCGCGACCTGCCGAGCGAAAGTTTTTATGCCGACTACGCCCGCGCCATGTTCGGAGCCGAGGTGGCGCCCCGTGTCGCATCGATCTTCGCCTCGCTCGACGGCACCCGCGGCAACGACGGCTTCCGCGACTTCCGGATGCCCCGTCCTGCCACCTGGATCACCGGCCCCGGCGTCATCAACCCCAACGAGACAGACTGGGCCGAAGAGTCCGCCCGCTATGCCTTTGTCGACACCCTGATCCAGTTGCGCGATGCGGTGCACGGCACCGGCAACCTCGAACGCTACGACTACTGGCTCAACACCTTCCGCGCCCTGCGGACCATGGGGCATCTCGGCTGCCAGCGGGGCCTGCTGGATCGTCAGATGAAGCAACTCGCCGCACTGCCGACCGATCAACGTGCGGCCTTCGCACGTGAGAAGATCCTGCCCGAGCGAATCGCCCTGGCCCGGCTGTGGGAGGAGATGATCCGCTACCTGCTCCCCACGGTCAGCAACACCGGGGAACTCGGCACCATTATCAACCTCGAATCGCAGACCCGCGGCACCTACAGTTTCGTGACCCGACACGATGCCCAGATCGAAGCAGCACTGGGTACGACACTGCCCGCCGAAGCGCAGCTCTCCACCGCGTACACCGGTTCTCCGCGGATGTTCGTTCTGAACGAACGCTCCACGCTGAGCCGCGGCGAAAGCTACACGCTTCGGGTGAACCTGCTCGGCAGCGACCGACTGACCCGTGCCCCGGTTCTGAAATACCGTGCCCTGGGCGAAAAGCGCTACCGCCAGTTACCACTAAAGCGGCAAACCGACCGCACCTACGAAGTGACCGCCCCGGAGCTCGACGACCAGACCATCGAATACTATATCGAAGCCGAGTTCGACGGGGAGCCCATAACCTACCCCGCCACCGCACCGGAACTGAACCGCACCTGGAGCCGATTCTAAGACGACAAAGGTTTCCCTGCAGCGGCCTTGCTGTCCGCAGAGACAACGCCCGGCAGGGAAACCCCAACCAGTCCTCCGGGGCCTTCTAAGCCAAAACATAACCACGATTTCAGCCCCGCCGAAACAACTTTTCCACCAACAGACCCTCTTACTCTCACACCACCACGACCCGACTCACACCATGACCCCACGACACAACCGCCTTTCGTTCAGCCCCGGCCGCCCGCACCACCTTCGGCCGACCACATCGAGCCAACCCCAATCCTCATCATGCGTCTCCGCCCGCGCCATCAACCACCGGCCGGGATGGATGCGACGCAACATTACGCTGTTACTGAGCTGCGCATCCCTGCTCCTCGCACCGGCCTCAAGCCACACCGCCCCCCTTTCTGACCATACCCCAGTTCAAAACACCTCCCAAACAACAGCCGGACCCAAGAGCGACATCGTCGATTACATCAACCCGATGATCGGAGCCTCGACCTCGACCGAAGCCGGCAAGAGCGGCCACGGCCTGGGCAAAACATTCCCCGGCCCGGCCACCCCGTTCGGACTGGTGCAGCTCAGCCCCGACACCCGCACCGGCGGCGACAACGGCCCCGGCTACTCGTGGCACCACCCCACCATCGAAGGTTTCAGCTTCATCCACATGAGCGGCATCGGCTGGTACGGCGACTTCGGCAACCTGCTGGTGACCCCCAGCGTCGGACCGCTCCACACCTACGTCGGCGACGAGCAGGTGCCCCGCAGCGGCTACCGCTCGGCCTACTCGCACGACACGGAGGAGGCCAGCGCCGGTTACTATGCCGTGACGCTCGACGACTATGACATCCGCGTCGAACTGCCCTCGGCCCGCCGCGCCGGGATGATCCGGATGACCTTCCCCGAGAGCGACACCTCGCGCATCAGCCTCGATCTGGCCCGCCGCATCGGCGGTTCGGCCACCGAACAGTTCGTCCGCGTGGTGAACGACACCACCATTCAGGGGTGGATCCGCTGCACGGCCCGCGACGGCGGATGGGGCAACGGCGACGGAAATGTCAACTACACCGTTTACTTCTACGGCCAGTTCAGCCGGCCGATCACCCAGTGCGGTACCTGGAGCGCCACCCTGCCCATGGAACAGGTACGGCTCCAGACCCTCGGCGACAGCGCCTACCGCCACGCCGCGGCCCATGCAGCCGTGAAACGGGGCAACAAAAGTGCCATCGGCCGCCACATCGGTTTCTTCAGCGAGTTTCCGACCCGCGCCGGCGAACAGGTGCTGTTCAAGGCCGGTATTTCGTTCGTGAGCGCCGAAGGGGCCCGCCGCAACCTGGAACACGACATTCCCCACTGGGACTTCGACGCCGTCCACGAAGCCAACCGTTCGGCGTGGCGCGACGCCCTCAGCCGGATGGAAGTCACCGGGTCCGACCGCGACAAGACCATCTTCTACACCGCCCTCTACCACACGATGATCGACCCGCGCGACGTGGCCGACACCAACGGCGAGTATGTCGGCGGCGACGGACAGATCCACCGCAACACCGACTACGTCTACCGGTCGATCTTCAGCGGCTGGGACGTCTTCCGGAGCCAGTTCCCGTTGCAGACGCTCATCAACCCCCGCATGGTCAACGACCAGATCAACTCGCTCATCAGCCTGGCCGACGTCAGCGGCCGAGGCTACTTCCCCCGCTGGGAGATCATGAACTCCTACTCGGGCTGCATGCTGGGCAACCCGGCCGTATCGGTGCTCACGGACGCCTACCGCAAGGGGATCCGCGACTGGGACATCGACAAGGGCTACCGTTTCAGCCGCAACTCGGTCGAACACACCGGCAACGACCGCCGGCTGGGTTACACCCCGATGGACATCTCCCGCACGCTCGAATATGCCTACAGCGACTGGTGCGTGTCGGCACTGGCCCGCGAACTGGGCGACAGCCTCAACGCCCGCCGTTACCGCGCCTACTCGCTCGACTACCGGAACATCTGGAACGATACGATCGGCTGGTTCTGCGGACGCGAACGCAACGGCCGCTTCGGTCCGTGGCGCGGCGAAACGGTGCAGGACCAGTACTGCACCGAGTCGAACCCGCTCCAGCAGGGGTGGTTCGTGCCGCACGACGTCTATGGTCTGATCGACCTGCTGGGCCACGACGCGTTCGTTCGGAAGCTGACCGACTTTTTCGACCGTTCGTCCGAGGACTTCCTCTGGAACAACTACTACAACCACCCCAACGAACCGGTCCACCACGTACCGTTCCTTTTCCCCTATGCGGGCGAAGCATGGCTCACGCAGAAGTGGACCCGCCGCATCTGCGATCGCGCCTACGGAACCGACGTGCTGGGGCTGTGCGGTAACGAAGACGTCGGCCAGATGAGCGCCTGGTACGTACTGGCCGCATCGGGCATCCACCCCGTATGCCCGGGCGATAACATCTACCTGCTCACCTCGCCGGTATTCGAACAGGTGACGATCCGCCTCGACCCCGATTTCTACCCGGGCGGCACCTTCACGATCCGCGCCCACGGCAACTCGCCCGAGAACATCTACATCCAGTCGGCACGGCTCAACGGCCAGCCGATCGACCGCGCATGGCTCACCCATCAGGAGATTGTCGCCGGCGGTACGCTCGACCTGGAGATGGGTCCCGAGCCGAACCGCTCGTTCGGCTCTGCCTCGCTGCCTCCGTCGGCCCTCGACCGATAGTCCGTTCGGCACCGTTTTCCTCGCCCCTGCGGCCGCGTGCACTGACCACAAGTTTCGCACAGCCACAACTACGGGCACAACCGCACAATGAGCCTCAGCCACAACCGAGCCACCCATCTACGGGTCATCCTTTAAAGACATGCTCACACATGAGAGAAGCCTCGGATGCAAACAGAGTTTGCATCCGAGGCTTCTTTTTTTACAAGCAACCGATCCCTATCGGTCTTCGGCATCTGCGCCGCACTTCAGGAGTGGTTGCAGGATCGGCGGACACTCCACCTCGCTGCAACAAATCGAATCGATCAACGCACGTCCCGCCGACGTAAGCGCAAAATACATCTGCCGACGATCCTCCTGCCCCAGGAAACGTTCGACCAGTCCTTTTTTTTCAACGGCAGCAATCACTTTCGAGATATTCGACGGGGTCAGCCCCAACAACTCGCCCAACTCGCCCGACGCAAGCCGTTCGGCGTGTGTCAGCGAACAGAGCACCATTCCCTCGTTCAATCCGATTCCGTAACGCTGCGAAAAGGAGTGCTCGAAAGCCGCCACCCCCCGCTGAATATCGCGAATACGGCACAACACCGCAACCCGTTCAGAAGATTTGTTTTCACTCATAACCTAAATCCGTAACATAAACTTATCCTCCCCGCACCTGCCCTCTACCGATTCATTCCGCCCCAGCGAAACAACACCTCGGCCGCCGTCAGGCAACCCGGGGTAAAACGGCCGAACCTGCCGGACGGATGAGTTCGGCTGGTTCGACTCGTCGCAAGCCGCTATCGATTCAACAGAATCCGATCGATCAACTGTTTGAATTCCGCCTTTCCCATGGCTCCCTGCGCCATCTGAGGCTGTCCTTCCATCGGCACGAACAGCAGCGACGGGATCGAACGAATACCAAACACAGCAGCCAATTCGGGTTCCGTTTCGGTATTGACCTTATAGATACGGATCGAGTCGCCATACTCCGCCGCCAGCTCCTCCAGGACGGGAGCCACCATGCGGCAGGGGCCGCACCACGAAGCGTAAAAATCGATCAATGCGGGCCGGTCGCCCAGATAATGCCACTCATTCGGCGAGGATTCGAAGTTAGCTACTTTTTGCAAAAATTCGGCTTTGGTCAGTTCAATAGGTTTCATAATGGTATCGGTTTGTATTTGTGTTTTCGTATCCGTATCGGTTTCCATTTGGGCATCGGAGGGCGCCGGCGAACCGCAGGCTGCCAGCAACAGAACTGCCGCCACTCCCGAGGCAAGTTTGACTTTCATTTTCAAAGGCATGTTGTTCATATGTAAAATTTAGGATCCAGCCCGGGCGACATCACCCCCTCCGAATGCCAGCCATTGTGGGGGAGAGCCACCCGCAGGATGTGGATCAGATAAACAGATTCACGTTTGCCTGCTCGGCCCGTTCCATATAGGTAGCCACCCCACCTACGCTCACCTCGTCGATCAACTCCTCGCGCTGGATGCCCATCACCTCCATGGACATCTGACAGGCAATGAACTCGACCCCGTTGTCCAGCGCCTGCTGACGGAGCGACTCGAGCGAATCGATACCCCGGATCTTCATGACGTGCCGCATCAGCCGGTCGCCGATGCCAAACATGCTCATCTTCGAGAGGTGGAGCCCCAGCGACGACGAGGGCAGCATCATGCCGAACATCCGGCCGAAGAGATCCTTGCGCACTTTCGGTTTGCGGCGTTTTTTGAGCAGGTTCAAGCCCCAAAAGGTAAAGAAGATGGTGGTTTTCCGTCCGGTTGCAGCCGCACCGTTGGCCAGTACGAAGGTGGCCAGCGCCTTGTCGAGGTCGTCGCTGAAGAGGATCAACGTTTTGCCAGCCCCCTCATCGCCGCTGCCGACCGCAGCCGAAGTGCAACCGCCTCCCTTTTCGACAACTACGGTATAGGTACCCCGTTCCTGGTGCTGCTCCACGAGCCGGTTCCCGGTCGTGTTGCACCAGGCCTGGGCGTCGCGGGCAAAACCGGCATCCGTCGCCACAATCTCGAGCTGCTGACCGGGTTGGAGCTGTTCCATCGCCTGCCGCAGCTTCAACACCGGACCCGGGCACTGGATGCCGCAGGCATCGACCCGCAGCGTCGGCCGCGCAGTTGCCGTTGCCTCAGGTTGCGGCTGTACAGCAGCCGATGAGCGGGCGGAGGTTTGCGAAGCGGCGGAATCCGGGCCCGACAAGGGAGCCGTAGCGGCCGCATAGGTTTTGTAGCCGCCCGAGAGGTTCCACACCTGTCGGAAGCCCCGTCCCAGCAGGATACGGGTTGCCAGGTAGCCCCGCAGACCAATGGCGCAGAAGACGTAGATCGGCCGGTCGGCAGGCAGTTCGGCGAGACGCTCACGCAGCTCGTCGAGCGGAATGTTCACCGCCCCCGGAATGGTGCCGAACCCGAACTCCGCCTCAGTACGCACGTCGAGCAACAGAGCTCCGCGCCGTTCGGCCTCCGCCACGTCGCGCCACCCGATCACCGGCATCGCGCCACTCAGAATATTGGAGGCCGTATAACCGGCAATGGCCACCGGATCTTTGGCCGACGCAAAGGGCGGCGCATAGGCCTGTTCGAGACGGGTCAACTCCTGGACGGTAGCCCCGCGCTTGATGGCCAGCGCCAACTGGTCGATTCGCTTGTCGACACCGTCGTAGCCCACGCCCTGAGCTCCGTAGAGTTTTCCGTTCCGGGGGTCGAAGGTGAGCTTCAGGGTCATCATCGTCGCACCGGGATAATAACCGGCGTGCGAACTCGAATGGGTCGTCGAGCTGACATATTCGATGCCCATCTGGCGCAGCCGCTTGGCGGGCAGGCCGGTCGTGGCCACGGTCATGTCGAACACTTTGGCTATCGCCGTACCGATGGCCCCCTCGTATTCGGTCGTATTGCCGAACACCATGTTGTCGGCCACGATACGCCCCTGACGGTTGGCCGGACCGGCCAGATAGTTCAGCCAGGGACGCCCGGTGAGCGGATGGGGATATTCGATGGCGTCGC
Source organism: Millionella massiliensis (assembly GCF_900104655.1). Classification (GTDB taxonomy): domain Bacteria; phylum Bacteroidota; class Bacteroidia; order Bacteroidales; family Rikenellaceae; genus Rikenella; species Rikenella massiliensis. The sequence continues at coordinate 1,341,027 of NZ_FNWD01000002.1, forward strand.
CCACGGCATAAATATCCGGAGCCGACGTTTGCAGGTAACGGTCTACACGGATTCCGCCGGCCTCACCAATCTCCAGGCCGGCAGCACGAGCCAGCGTCGTCTCGGGACGCACCCCGATCGAGAGCATCACCAGGTCGGCCTCCAGCATCTCGCCCCCTTCGAGCCGAACGACGAGGTGACCGTCGCGACGTTCGAACCCTTCGACACGACGCGACAGGTAGAGCGCGGCCCCCTTCTGCGTAAGGTGGGTATGGAGTTGTGCGGCGATCGAGAAATCGACCGGAGCCATCACCTGGTCCCCCATCTCGACAATCGATACGTGGGCTCCGGCCTCGTGGAGGTTTTCGGCCATCTCCAGCCCGATAAATCCGGCTCCGACCACCACCGCACGCCGAACGGCATGTTCGCCGAGGTAACTCTTGATGCGATCGGTATCGGCCACATTGCGGAGCGTGAAGATTCCCTCGAGGTCGATGCCGGGCAGCGGCGGACGAACCGGCGCAGCCCCGGGCGACAGGAGCAGCTTGTCGTAACTCTCGACATAGGTTGTACCGTCAGCACGCCGAACGGTGACGTTTTTGGCCACAGGATCAATGGCCACCACTTCGCTCTGTGTCCGCACATCGACGGCAAAACGGCGACCGAAGGCTTCGGGCGTCTGCACAAAAAGCCGGTCGCGATCGGCTATCGTACCCCCGATATAATAGGGCAGTCCACAGTTGGCATAGGAGATATGAGGCCCCTTTTCGAACAGGATGATTTGGGCCATTTCGTCGGCCCGACGGATTCGTGCTGCTGCGGTGGCTCCTCCGGCCACTCCGCCGATAATCAGGTGTTTCATGGTGCGTTGCGTTGTTTCTCGATCAATCTTACCGGAGCTGCGCCCCAAACCGGGCGGCCCGAATCCTACCCTCCCCACACCCTCCACCGTGCTCCGCTTCCCGGTCGGGTCACTTGATTCGGATTGCTCCCGGGACAAAGGTATACATATTTTCCATTGAAACAAATTTCCAATGGAAAATAATTTAAATTTTTACTCCTTTCACTTATTACAATACACCACCCATCACTTTTCATTGACTCATACACACGAACCGCCACCCACTTCTCTACTACGACAGCCTCCCTGATTTACCCCTGAAAACGAGCGATTTTTTCATTTTCCTGTTCAACCGAAAGAATATCTAGATAATACAATAAGCTATGCCATGGAATCCTTATACAACCAAGAATATACCCCTTTCCAACACCGGACCGGAACAACAAATAGCCAGACACACGCTCACGTTCGACCCACACAACAGGCAAAAAATCATACATTTCTCGCTAAAAATTCAGGCTATATATTGTACCTTTGACACAACCCAAACCCACCGAAGGAGAAGCTCGCCTCCCCGCCCCATTCCGTCACCGTCGTTTTATCTTCCGGCGGGGAGGTGCAGCTCGCTCCCGCTAACCCCGCAAAACCCCAATTCACCATGCGATACAAACACTTTGGAATAGCACTGGGGCTGCTGGCACTCGTTTCGTGCGGCGGCAGCAGCAAATGGCACTTCGAGACCGACTATCTGAGCGTCGGGCTTGACGGCCGCGGCTACATCACCAGCCTCAAGAACCGCACCTCGAACCCTCAACACGAGTTCAGCCCCGCCGACAAACCTTCGCCCCTGCTGACCCTCTACAACAGCACCTCACGCCAATACACCGCCCCCGACGGCGCCGACTACGACCCGGCCACCGGCGTCGTTACGCTCCGCTATCCGAACGGCGTCGAAGCCCGCGTACGGATCGACCAGAAGGCCAAATACCTGCGCATGGAGCTGCTGGAGGTGACGCCCCGCGACTCGGTCGACGCCATCCAGTGGGGTTCGTACCACACCACCATCACCAACCTCTTCGGTGAGATCATCGGCGTAGCCCGCGACACCAGCGAAGCCGTCAACTACAGCATCGGCCTGCTGGCACTCGACGACAACACCCTCGGCGGCACGGCCGACCTCGAAGGCGACGCCGCCCCGTTCCAGTACGTCATCCACACCCCCGACGCCGAACGTTTCCCGCTGCCCGACAGCCTCCACGAAGGACAGATCTTCACCCTCGGCGGCAACGGCATCAGCGACGTGGCCTTCTATGCCCACAAAGAGCCCTACTACCGCATCCTCTACGGCAACGCCGCCGTGGTCGACACGCTCGGTCAGATCTCGATCAACTACTTCTCGCGCGACCGCAGCAAACCCCGCCAGGTCTTCTACTCGCTGATTCCCAACATGCCGGCCAACATTCCAAACCACATCGACGTGGAACCGCTGCCCGGCGTGGACTACATCGGATCGTCCGTAGCCCTCTGGGGAAGCCCCGACAGCACCGCCCTGATGGACGTCATCCAGACCATCGTTCTGGATGAAGGACTGCCCTATCCCACCTGGCGCGGCAAATGGGTCAAAGACCCCACCGCCTACAAGCCCGACGTGCTGACCAGCGGCCTGCAATACGACAGCATCGTGTCGTATGCCGACCAGCTCGGATTCGCCGCCATCTCGGCCTACGACCAAGGTTTCCTGCGTCCCGACCGCCGCACCGAAGGCTACATCGACGGCAAGTTGTTCGAGCGCAAGCCCTTCCGCATGAAATCCGGCGACCTCTCGCACCGCGACATGGCCGCCGCTGCACGCCAGCACGACATTCTGCTGGGCCGCACGCCCATCACCAACTCGCTGGCTCCCGGCACCCTCGACGCCTCGCCCGTGCCCAGCGACAGCCTCTGCTACCAGCAGAAACGGCTGCTGACCCGCGACATCAGCGCCACCGATACGCTGATCTACATCGACGACCCCACCTACCTCAACGAGATCGCCAGTTGGGAAGGCCACTGTGAAAACCTGAACATGGTCAAGATCGGCAAAGAATTGATCCACTACCTCGGCGTATCGGAGAGCGCCCCCTACCGCCTGCTCAACGTGACGCGCGGCTATTGGGGCTCCAAAGCCACTCCCCACGCCGCGAACGATACCGTCTACAAGCTTCAGGTGACCATCAACTACGGTTACGAAGGGATCATCCCCAACTGGGCGCTTCAGGAGAAGATCGCCGAACTGTATGCCGAAATCTGCCACGTCAACGGGCTCGGCTACTATGACTTCGACGGCCAGGAGTTCCTCTTCAACAACGGTCACGGCTACTACTCGGCCAAACGGTTCTTCCGCCGGATGTTCGAGCACGCCGCCGAACTGGGCGTACCCTACATCCGCTTCACCGGGGCCACCCTTTCCGAAGGGTCGTGGCACTACCAGAGCGTCTGGAACGTGGGCGGCGGCCGCAACCTCTACGACATCGACACCCGCGAATGGGGCAGCGCCACCAGTCAGGGCAAAGACCTGCGCGACGTGACCTATTCGAACTACTTCCCCGTATCGTTCGGCGGCAACTTCGCCATCAAGGACACCTCGACCGTCGAACAGTACGAACACGTACAAGCCATCTCGGTGGGCTACGGCGCCACCTACAGCCTCGGCATCAACCAGGCCGACGTCGAAAGCTGCCCCCAGAAATACGCCATCTTCAAGGCCATCCGCACCTGGGAAGATGCACGCTGGGCCGACGCCTTCCCGCGGCAGATCAAAACCCTGCTCAGAGACCCGCGCTACGACTGGCACCTCGAAGCCGGCAGCGAAGCCGGAACGTGGACCCTCTATTGCAGCGAAGCGGGACGTCAGATTGCCACCTATCAGCTGAAAGGCCGCACCGACTCCGCAAGCCGATAAGCCACCCCGGAGCGTTACCGGGAGAAGGCAAACCCGAACGTTTTCCCCTCCGGGTCCCAACCGGATCCGTACCGAAAGGTATCCGGTGCCCGACACCCCTCAGCAGAAAAGAAGGGACTTACAGATCCACGATTCCGAGCCGGTCACCGACAAACCTCCAACGGTTTCGCCCCGGTCTGAGTTCCCCGGAACCGAGCAGAGCTGTCCGAGTCCGGAGTTACCCCCGGCAACGCATACAGCGACCCGACCTACACAACGGGGGAGAGACACAGATGTTCTCCCCCGTTTTTATATTCCCCCTCGGCATATAACGGCCATCGCCCCCGTAAAACCTGAACATACACCCCAATCATTATATCCCCAGCTTATGTTTAAAATCGTTTCACGCTTCACCCTGGCCGGTGCACTGAGCCTCGCTCTGCCAGCCCAGGCCATCCATTCGGCAACGGCCCGCGTGGCTGAACATCCCACCCCGGATGCCACCACCATTGACGTCACCGCCTGGGGCGCACGTCCCGACGACGGGAAAGACGACACCAAAGCCCTTCGGCGTGCCGTAGCCCACGCCGTCGCCCACCCCGGCACGACACTCTACTTTCCGGCCGGCGTCTACAACCTGAAAGACGACGCAGCGGTCGAACTCGAACGACAGGTACTCGACGGCCAGATGGGCGAAAACCCGGAACGCGTCATCTACACCCCTTACTATCCCTACTCCCGGGGGCTCGACTTCACCGGCGCACAGAACGTGACCGTCGAAGCGCGCCAGGCCACGCTGCTCTGCGAAGGGTGGATGGAGCCCGTTTCGATCGACAGCTGCCAGGGGGTAACCCTGCGCGGCCTGACCATCGACTACAAACGCAAACCCTTCGTCTCGGGCGACATCGTCGCCGTGGCCCCCGACCACTTCGATGTCCAGTTCGGCCCTGAGAAGATCGTCACCGACCGCATGCCCCTCACCCGCATGACCATCTGGAACAAAGTCGAAAACCGCCTCTACCCCGAACCGATCTACTTCCCGCGTCGCGAACTGCTCGGCGACAACCTCGTACGCTTCCACCACACGATCCCGGCCGAATTGAAGGGGAGCAATGCCACAGTCCTCAATTCGTTCCACTTCCGCCCCGCCATCCTGATCTACCGTTCCCAACAGACCACGCTCGAAGACGTGACCATCCGTTCACAAGCCGGCATGGGGATCGTCGGGTTCGACAGCCGCGACATCTCCATCCTCCGGCTGACGATTGCCCCCGCGTCCGGCTACTACGTCTCGACCAACACCGACGCCACCCACTTCGCCTGCTGCGAGGGGACCCTCCATTTCCAGGGGTGTTACTTCCAGGGACAGGGCGACGACGCCACCAACGTCCACGGCTACTACCAGACCATCACGCAGGCCAACGGGCGGCAAGCTAAAATCGAGGTACGTGCCGGCACCTACACCCATGCCCAGGTGGCCGACGTGCCGTGTGCAGGCGACACGCTCGAGCTGGTCGAGATAGCCACCCTGCGCCCCGTACGCACCTACACCGTCGAGTCGCCCCGCCACACCCCGCCGCAGACCACCGTCGAAGTCACCCTGTCGGACACCCTGCCGGCCCGCAGCGGCGACTATTACCTGATGAACATCTCGAAGCTGCCGCGACTGATCTTCGAAAACTCGGTCATCAACAGCCATCTGGCTCGCGGCATTCTGGTCAAGACGCGCGGCGTGACGATCCGCAACAACGTTTTCCGCAACTGCACCGGCACCGCCATCCACATCGGAGCCGAAGCCAACTGGCACGAAGGAACCCACGCCCGTGACGTATTGGTGACCGACAACGTGATGACCGGTTGCGGCCAAGGAGCAGGCAGTCAGGCCGGTGCTGCCGGCATCGCCGTCATTATCGAGGCGGCCAACACCTCGGCCACCTACCTGCATGACGGAATCCGCATCGAACGCAACCTGATCTCCGGAGCCGGCAACGACTGCGGCATCTATGTAGGAAACGCACGCAACGTCGAACTGAGACAGAACCAGGTGATCGGCTGCCGTCAGGCATATCGGTTCCATAGCACCGACCAGCTTCTGCTCGAGGAGTAGCCATCCCCGTCCGCGTACCCACTATCTCGCGCACCCACTATCTGAAAAAGACAAATGCTCATACGGCCAGTGGATCAATGATTGATCCACTGGCCGATGTTTAATACCACGCCCCATCCACCCCACAATTCACACCCCTCGGCTCACTTCAGGGGTCCCTCATCCCACTGCCCGACCCGCCCCAGCGTCAGGCCGCCTCTGATCTTTTCCTTCAATAACAGCCTCCTTGGGGGCCTCAACATCCAATATTCATTCAACCCCCTCCCCCTCACAATTCCCCGAGACTCGTAAACTGCCCCAAACGCTCCGCCTGCACTACCCCAAGTACAATCCCTTTTCACTCCAAAGCTGAAAGCAAACCAGGCACACGAAGTTGCGTCCCAGTCGTCGGATAAAAACGTCACGCGACCTGTCAACTAAAATCGACAGGTCGCGTGACGTTTCATATCTGACACCCCCATACCTTCCCCTACACCCCACAAGACATTCCCCATATTCATAGCCCAAGCCCCCTCCCGCACCTCCTCGCCACTCATATATCATTCAATCATATTCATCATTCCCCCCCGCAAGGATCCTCGCAGCACTCTCCCATTGTACACACTCTTCACGTACACGCATAACACGGTTTGTCCCCATCCGAACATTCCCCATCCTCACCCGTATCGACACGCCATGCCGAGATATTTACAATTTGATATCTATACATACTAAATTCTCAACATTACGCCTTTTTTGTTACATTTGCAACTGTATATAGAGTGCTGAAAAATTACTAATTCCCGATTACGGAAAATATGGCAATCGGTATACAACCCACCACCATGGACACCCGGAAACATACTTTATACAGATCTGACATCCAAAACATTACAGATCTGTTTTCACTCGAAGGATCAGCCTCTTCCACGGAGTCAGACATCACGCAAATCCTCCCAATTACACCTCCGAGATATACATATTGCACAAACCGAAAGTCCCGCATTCAACCTGCATCGCAACCGGTTTTCCACCCAAAACAGTTCTAAAACCATTACAAATATTCACACCAACAATATACGGCAATAAAAAGACATTTTTTATCATTTCCACAATGCCACATCCGCGAAAGTTCCCGTCCTCTGACCAACTCCCCATGCAACGGCCATGAAGTTTCGCCAATGCCGACCATTACCACCACGCCAATGACAAACGCACAATACACTATGACCACAATCATGAAAAGAATCTGTTTGCAGGCTGCTGTCGTACTGATAACAGCCCTGGTATCCTTGTCGTGTACCAAGGAGCAATCGGGTTATGACCAGGACAAAGTCATCCCGGTGACCTTTACGATGAGTACCCCGGCCGGAGAGGCTATCCCCTACTCCTCCGTGACGCGCGCCACCCATGACGAAGCCGAGTGGACCATCCACCGTCTGAGCCTCTACGTTTACGCAGTCGACGCGGAAGGTAACGGCACCTTCCTGCGGCGCTACGCTACGGACGAAACGGGAGACAAACAAATCACCATCGTTCCGAACGGAGCCGGGACCTACAATTTCACCCTCAAGGCTCCCGTGAGCGACCTGAACGCCCAGCGCCGCTTCGTCTTCGTAGCCAATGACGCCTTTACGGAACCCGGCGAAGGCGAATCGCAGGACGAACTGCAAAACAAGCTGGCGACTATCGCCCTGTCCGAAGGCAATTCGGCCGACATGCTGGCTGCCAACGGCACGGGTATCGCCATGTCGGGTATCGCCAAGAGCAACGAGAATGACATCGTAACCATCACGCCGGGCGTGAAATGCGAAGTTCACCTCCAGCGTATCGTAGCACGCGTAGACGTGCAGAACAACACGCCGAATCTGGTCATCAGCTCCATCCAACTGGAGAAAACAGCCCCCAAAGGCTATCTGTTCCCGCATGAAACGATTGCAGCGGCCGACGAAAGTTATATTACCGAGGCCATGAACGCACAGGTGAGCCTCGGCACGACCTACGACGAACAGACCAACCTGAAAAAGGTATTCTACCTCTACGAGCGAGCCAACGAAGCGGGCGACTGCGCTCAGGTTCGCATTGCCTACACCATCAACAACAGCAAGGGCGAGGTAGTCGTGCCCTTCCGCAAGACTTCGGACGACCTGGCATATATCGACATCGCCCGCAACACGCTCTACACGATTATTTTGGGTAACGGCGAGCCGATCACCACGAACCCGGTAAGTTTCACCCTGAAAGTCGAAGAATGGAACACGGTAGATATGGACGAGGCCGTCGATCCGGACGAAGACGCCCAGGATGCGCTGAATGCCGCCCTTAAGGTCAACATGTTTACGCCCTACAATGTGAAGAGTTTGGAAGGGAACAAAGTAACCTTCTTCGACAAGTTGGCCGTATCTGCAGAGGACTGTCCGGTTGATTCCTATTTCACCTTTACGGAATTGAGCGCAGCTGGTCTTACGGGTAATACCACTGATGCTTATTTGACCGACGATGCAGGAAATAAGTATCGTATGCCTACAGCTGGAGAACTCAATCTTTTATTACCTATGTACACTGAGCCATCTGAGCAACCAGATGTCGATGGGAAAAAAGGATTCTACCACCCATGGTGGAACAACAATCCTTCGAGTAATTCGACATTCACAATGGTTACAGACGCTTTTACTGAAACAATCTACTTAAAAAATGGTGTCGACGGCTACCCTGACCGCAGCACTATGCCGGATGAAAACGATGGAGAATATGTTATCAAAGGACAAAGCCAATTGATACGCGGAACACAAACCGAAACGGTACACTATTATACTGAGCTGCCTGATGATGAGGAAAAAGGAAACTTTAATATTGCTCCAGTCTACGGCCTACGTTTTAAAGGTACAAGTCAATACGCAGCCTATCGTTGGGAAACGTGCAAAATGGACAACAATCCATTGGAACGCTACTTCTCAATTAAAATCAAAGCATTAAAAAAAGACGACCAGAACACCACAATCGACATGATAGCTAACGAGTCTTTCTGGTCTGATGGTTTTATAGAGTTCACATTACCCGCTTCTGGTCATTATGTTTCCGGTGTAACACCAGGCGATTCTCCTGCCGAATACAGGGGCGTCAGTGGTTACTGTTGGTCGTCTTCACTTTGGACAGGAGGTTTAGAAGCACGCTTCATGTATTTCAGTCTCCACGACTCCCCCGTACATCACACTGTTCTAGACAGCAGGCTCCCGCTACGTTTGGTTCGCGTCCAGGAAGCAACATCCGGCATCCTGGGGAACAACACCATCGCTGGCTGGGAATCTCAAGGCACGGTTGACGTTAGCGAAGACAAACTGCAATAAAATACAACATTGCCGAAACTTAAAAATTCACACCTTATGAAACGATATTTTTGGGGGCTGGCACTGACCCTTGCAGGAATGCTGCTGAACGGTTGCAGCAAAGAACAGGTCGGTCCTGACGGCAGCGACGGCCAAGGCCTGCCCATCACCTTCACGCTCGCCACACCCGGCAGCGATGGGGTCATTTATCCCAAAACCAAAGCCACGCACGATGCGCCCGAATATGCCATCAAGCAGATGAGCCTGCTGGTGTATGACGCAACGGAAGAGGCTTCGCCGAAGTTCCTGCGCAAACACGACCTCACTTCGGACATTAAACTCTATGACAACGGGAACGGAACCTACAACTTTTCGCTCGAAGCTCCGATCTCGGACATGAATGCCAAACGCAAGTTTGTCTTCGTGGTCAATGACGACGCAGCTGTGGCTGCGACCGAAGTCGGTTCGACCGAATCCGATCTGCACACGAATACCACCGCCTCGATTGAACTGTCCGAAGGCGCCACGGCCGACCAGTTGGCAGTCGAGACAGCAGGTATCGCCATGTCCGGCACGGCTACTGACGAGGGCGGCAGTAACGAAGTGCTATCCATCGTTCCGGGCTTGAAATGCGAAGTAAAACTGACCCGTATCGTGGCCCGTGTCGATATTCAGAACAACACTCCGAACATGACCATCGAGAGTGCCGTTCTCGTCGGGGCAGCCACTAAAGGTTATCTCTTCGGTCAGGAGCAGCTCGCAGCCCCCGCTCCCGATCGGATTATCCTCGGAAGCAACACCAATGTGGATATCACCGAAGAACATCCCGCTGATGCCGGCGTGTTTACCCCCAAAAACTTCTCGAAAGTATTCTACACCTATGAGCGTCCGAATACACTCGAAGACTATGCCGCTGTTCGCGTAACCTACAAGATCAACGGCGAAAACACGACGACCCTCGAAATTCCGTTTATTCGCACCGAAGCAGCAGGCGGAGCACAGACTCCGGTTGACATCACGCGTAACCACCTGTATACCATCGTACTCGGTAACGGAAAGCCGGTGACGACCAACGAGATTAAATTCTCCTTCGTAGTTGAAGACTGGAACGAGGTTGAGATGCCCGAGGAGATTGGTCCGGGCGACGAGCTTGATCCCGAAGCGCAGGCCGCACTCAACGCCAAACTCATGGTGAACATGTTTACGGAGTACAACGCCAAAGAGTTCAGTCTCGACGGCAAAACCATCACCTCATTCTATGATAAACTGACTGTTGATTTCGCAGAATGTCCGACCTCCTCGTATGTTACTTGGAGTGACCTGGAGGCAGCCAACGACGCGCTGACTGCCGAATTTACCGGTCCTGATGGAGTAAAATACCGATTACCCACAGCAGGAGAATTAGCACTTCTTTCCCCCATGTATAGTACAGAACATGCAACTGTCAATAAAGAAAATGACGGAGTGTTCTATCCATTTTGGAACGACAATCCTGCAACCAACGAATACCCTATGGTAATGGTTCCCACACCTTTTACGGAGACGATCTATCTCAAAAATGACGGGAACCACTATCCGGATAAAACACACCCCAACGATATAGAATACACACTCACTGGTGTTTCTCAATTAGCAATAGGGGAACAAACAGAAGAAGTAACCAGACCCGGGAATAGCTACAATATTCACCCAGCATATGGACTTCGCTTCAAAGGCACAGACCAATATGCTGCATATCGCTGGGAAATGTGCAGAATAAAGCCCGAAGAAGATAAATACTATTTTTCAATTAAAATAAAAGCACTTCACCCACAAGACAACAAAACTACCATCCAAGATGTGGCTCAACAGTCATTTTGGACAACTGGTAGTTATATCGAATTCCAATTCCCAGCCGCCGGTGCATATCAACTCGGTGTAACTCCAAATCCCGACAGCGACAATATCCATGAACGTGGAGACATTTGCTACTGCTGGTCATCATCAAAGGTAGATGAAACGTATGCGTACTCATGGAAAGGATACCTCACCAGTACGTTTGTGACGCCAAACTACGAATTCGGTTTTAGATTTCCTCTTCGTTTTGTCAAAGTCGATGCGCAACAGTAGAAGACCCTCTAAAAATCAGAAATAAAAGACACAACATATGAAAACGAGAATTTTCACAATGCTGTTGGCCGGCACGGCGCTCCTGAGCAGCTGTAGCAAGGAGATCGACGACGACCCGCAGCTCACGGACGGTAACCGGGTGGTCTTCACCCTTGGCGGCGCCGTGACCCGTGCTGCCGGCGATAACGATTCCGCTACGCCGACCGCAGCCACTGCCGAAGAAAAGAAAATCGAGAGCCTCTTGGCTGTAGTCTTCGGCGAAGATGGCAGCTACTACAAAACTTTCGAAACCAATTACAGCGATGCCGACCAAACCGCTTCGTTCGACCTTGGCAAGAACGGCACCTACGACATTCACTTCGTGGCCAATGCCGACGAAACGTTGAAAAACGCTGTGATGACGCTGACCGACCAAGACGCCAACTCGCAGGTGACGGACGATGACCTGCTGACGCTGATCACCTCACAGGAGGTCGGCAAACAGGACGACGCAGATGCCTGGCATCCGTTCCTGATGCTTTCGACCGAAGCCGCACACGTGGTTTCGAAAGCCGGTGTCGTGACCGACGGCGGACAGGTTATCATGCGCCGTCTGGCTGTCCGCATCGACCTGGTGAACGCTGCCGAAGGGGTGACCATCAACTCGGTGAAGTTCATCAACCGCACCAAACAGAGCCGTCTGGGTGCCTCGAACGACATGAACTTCTCGACCGAGGACGATCTTTACGAAGAGAAAACCTACGATAATATCGATCTGGTCGGAGATTTCGACACCCCCACCGAGTACAAGACCACCATCTACAGCTATGAAAACGTAGATGTTACGCCAGGTGGCGCTCATCTTCCTGCACTGGAGATCAAGTACACGATGGACGGTATGAAGTTCACCCACACGGTGACTTTCATGGATTCCAAAGACGATACCGGTAAAACGCCGCTGGCACTGAAACGCAACTACCTGTATCGTATCGTGCTGACAAAACCGTTGGATCTTGATTTCGATATCATTGTGGATGACTGGAACACGGCCGAGGCCTTCCAAATCGACGAACTTCCGTTCGACAAACACGACCAGGCAGCTCTTAATGCCAAACTGAAGGTCAACATGTTCACAGAGTACAACGTAAAGACGCTCGATCCGATTCAGAAGAAGGTTACCCTTTTCTCTGATCTTACTCTTTCCGCTGATCCGACATCATATTTCAGCTACACATGGTTATCTGGTCAAGACCCTGATGGCTCGACTTCGGCAAATGGAGTCAATGAAACAGATTTGCGTAAAGAGACATTCTTAGATGAAGCAGGTAACCAATATCGAATACCGACTGTTGGCGAATGCCAACTGCTGTTACCTATGTACACTAATCCTAAAGATCGGGTGCCAGTTGAAGATAAAGGGAATGTGGGAATATATTATCCTTGGTGGAATGATAATGCCATATCCAATACGGAGGGATTGATCATGATGACCACGGAATTTCAAGAAAAGATCTATCTTCAAGATGGCGCAGACTTTAACCAAGACATGAGTCATTCGGATGAAACTGACAGCGAGTATACACTTTCCGGTTTGTCGCAAATGAAACAAGGCAAGCAAACCGAAGAGATTGTATACAATACTTTGGTGTATCCCATACGGCCGGTTTATGCGATTCGCTTTAAAGGTACAAGTCAATATGCTGCTTACCGTTGGGAGTCATGCCCCATTGCTGATAACCCCTTGGAACGTTACCTGTCAATCAAGGTTAAAGCATTACCGCAGGATTCTAAACTCACAGTAGATGATATTACGGATAATGCTTCGTTTTGGAATAACGGATGCATCGAATTCAAATTCCCAGCTACGGGATATTATACAGGCAAACCGTCTGAAGATCCTGAAAGCGATAATCGTCTATCTTTTGGAGTGTTTGGAGCTACTTGGGCTTCTTCATATTGGACTGTGCAGGTTCGAGCATTCCAACTGCGTTTTGCTGCTTACGCTGCCTTTACTGGGCATGATCTTGACACTCGCTTGTACCAAATGCGCTTGGTAAAAAAAGTATCTGAATAATAACATCTAGCAGATACAATACAACAAACCGAGAAAATTTAGATAACAATGAAATTTCGAATCATATCAACCCTCGCACTGCTGGGCACGCTCGTACTGGGCAGTTGCTCGCGCGAGACATTGCCGACCCCCAATCCTACGGGGGAAGGTAACCGTGTGGTATTCACACTGGCCGGGATTACCCCCGAAACAAAAGGTGCAGTGACCCGTGCCACCGGTGATAACGACCAAACGACCACTACGGCTGCTACCGATGCAGAAAAGAAAGTCACCTCGCTGCTGGCTGTAGTCTATGAGAAACAGGCATCAGAAGAGATGGGTCTTTATAAGGTCTTTGACGTGACGGTAACCGATGGCGGTTGCTCGTTCGACATCGCCAAAGACGGCAGCTATGACATGTACCTCGTGGCCAATGCCGACGAAGACCTCACCGCCGCTATTGAAGCCCTTGGTGCTACCACGCCGGTAAGCCAACTCGAAGAGCTGATCGTCAGCCAGGCTCCCGATGCCGATAATGCTTTCATCATGACCACTCCCGAAGCGGTCAAAGTGATCTCGTACAGCGGCGAAGAGGCCAACTGTGGTGAAATCTCGCTGCGCCGTCTGTCGGTACGTATCGACATCCTGAACAAGGCCGAAGGACTTACCATCAACAAAGTCATCTTTAAAAATCGGGCCGTCAAGAGCCAACTTTTCGTCCCGAACGCCATGATCGACGAGGCCGGCACGCTCGAAGACAAAGAGTATGCTGATGTCAACCTGGTCGGAAACTTCAACGTTCCGGCCGAATACACGTCGAAAATCTACAGCTACGAAAACCTCAGCAAGAAAGGCGAAGCCTCGGTTCCGACGCTCGACATTGAATATACCTATGACGGCGAGACTTACACCCACACGATCGAGTTTCTCGATGCGAACGATCCGGAGGGTCTCACGCCGCTGGCGCTGAAACGCAACTACCTCTATCGCATCACGGTAGGTCGCAAGGTGAAACCCGAATTCAATCTGGAGGTGCTGGACTGGACCAACGATGAGTCGTTCAATGTTGACGACGTACCTTTCCAGGCCGAGATGAATGCCAAACTGGCCGTTAACAACTTTGCCTCAGCGAACGTGGCCTCGCTGGATGAAGCCCAGAACAAGGTAAGTTTTGTTACGACCGATCCGAACAACACGTCAGCCTATCTGGCATGGAGCGACAAGTGGGCTACGGCCGTCTACTACAATGAAACGGACAAGACTTACTACCGTGTTCCGACCAAGGACGAAATGTATCTGCTTTTCCCTGATGTCACCAATAGACTTATCTTCAATGAAGTAATGGACGGAACCACGGAAGTAACTGAAACGCTCCCTAAGAACCTGTTTGGCAGTGCAGAAGTGAATGGTGGTGAAGGTAAATCTCGCTTCAAAAATGCAGCCGTAGCCGGTGGTACAGGCACTCCGGCTTACCCGATTGTTTATGCCATCCGATTTAAAGGTACGGCGCAGTGTGCTGCATACCGATATGAACATAAAAACAGCGACCAACCCAATAGTGGGGAGGTCGAAATTCGTATCAAGGCTCTGCAGCCGAATACATTGCTGACTATTGATGAGGTTGCCAATGAAACCTATTGGGGTAAACCTTACGAAGAAGATGCAGACGCTGCAAATCAGTTGATTTACCATATTGCTGGCACTGGCTATAAAGCAACTATAGAATCCGAAGATATTATTAGACCTAATACGGATTCTTTCCTATGGACCTCAACTGAAGTGGATGGATCGACAAGCAATCATGCAGGCTATACGATCAGCAATGCATATGTATCAGCCGGCATAGCTAAAGTTAACGCAGGTTCACTTCGTTTGGTGAAAGCGACGGAAGATGAAATTCAGAAAGGTCTGAATGCTGTTCTCAAGGTAAACAAATTCACCCCGTATAACGTACGGTCTATCGCCGGCACGACGGTGACTTTCTATTCTGAACTGGACAATACTGTTCCTGCAAACCCGAAAGAGGTCTATTTCACCTACACCGAGCTGCAGACGATGAACTTGACGAAATCGGACGGATCGGAAATTCTTCAGGATGCAAACGGCAACAAGTACCGTCTCCCGACCGAGGGCGAACTGAATCTGCTGCTCCCCATGTGGACAGAAGCTGAACAGCGAGTTGAGCTCAATGCGGATAATAAACATTACGGCGTCTTCCATCCGTGGTGGAACGACAACACAACAACAAATGATCCTACCAACGGTAGTAGT
Source organism: Millionella massiliensis (assembly GCF_900104655.1). Classification (GTDB taxonomy): domain Bacteria; phylum Bacteroidota; class Bacteroidia; order Bacteroidales; family Rikenellaceae; genus Rikenella; species Rikenella massiliensis. The sequence continues at coordinate 1,356,591 of NZ_FNWD01000002.1, forward strand.
ATGTCCTACGAGATTGCCCCGATTGCCTATACTACGGGTTGGATCGAAACAATATATCTGAAGAACAACGATGGTGGTTATCCTGACAAGACTACGAACGCCGGCTCAGAGACCGACGGCGATTATATTGTTTCAGGTAGAAGTTGGATAAAACGCGGTACGACAAGCGTCACAGACCTTGCCTATCCGACCAATCCCGGGACACGCAAATACAACCTTGCTCCAGTCTACGGTCTGCGTTTCCACGGTACCAGTCAGTATGCTGCCTACCGTTGGGAATCATGTTCTATTGATAGTGATCCGCAAGAACGTTATTTATCGATTAAGATTAAAGCTTTGAGAAAAGACGATAGAACAACAACAATCGATGACGTAGCAACGGAATCTTTTTGGACGGGTGATTACATCGAGTTAAAACTTCCCGCATCAGGTTACTACAGAGGTGCAAATGCGGATAATCCCAGTTCAGACAATATATCGGACCGGGGAGCCAATGGCTGTTATTGGTCCTCGTCACTTTGGAATGATGGTTCCCGTGCCCGAAGCTTGAGCTTTTACCTCAATGATGCGGACGTGGACCATCATACCCTTGACTTCAGGGTTCCGTTGCGTCTGGTACAGGTCAAGGAATAATTCACGGCCAATCCTATTAGTGTATAAAAAGAGAGCAGAGACCCTTGCAAGGGACTCTGCTCTCTTTTTATAAAGCATACCAATCTTGAACACAAAGTCAACGCAAATAGACCTGATGAATTGTGTATATCCGAAGTCATCTGAAAACTACGACGATCAAAGTTTTCCTCCGACACAATAACCAATCACCTATAAACACAATTACACCAGTTACAATAATGTACCATATCACCGCAGAAACTACCACCATAACACTGTCAATCAAAGGCATCCATACCCACACATCTGGGAGACATCAATAAAACAAGAATCTACACTCAACACAAGACGTACGACAGGTTGACATACCCTCACTTCTCTTTCACAACTATCACTATTTACAGGAGAGATAAAAGACTAGAAGCTACGTCCTAGCAAAAAATATCCCTCCTCGAATAAATTCCCTTACTCCGGACATCAATAGAAAAGGCCGCGGCAGAACGATTTGTCTGCACACGGCCATTGATTTATACCGCAACCAAACGTCTTCTCCAGACGCATTTACTGGACAACCGGTTTTTCAGGCAACGTGGCCCCTTCGTTGTAATGCTGGTTATTGGGTAAACCACGCCGACCGACACCGGCTTTCATCAGCGCCTTGAGTTCCGGCAGATGGTAGCGATAGATGTCGCGCGGCAGCACGGCATGACGCTTGCACAGCGATGCCGCCATCCCCACCACTTCGCCCATCATACCGGTCGTACGCATCACGCGAACCGTACCGAGCGCAACATGGGTTACACTGATGTTGCGACCCGCCATAAAGAGATTCTCGACATTGCGCGAATAAAGGCATCGATACGGGATAGGGTAAGGATGGATATTAATGTGCTTGGCAATGGATTTGAACTCCTGACCGCCGAAGTGACGAGAATTGGCCGGATCCGGATAGTGGAGGTCGATGGACCAGGTGGTCGCGGCCGAGCCATCCTCGTGCACCACATAGCGACGCAGATCGTCCTCCTTCAGAATATAGTCCCCCAACAGACGACGCGACTCCCGCTTGCCGGAGATATAGGCTACCCAGCCCAGCTCCCGGTTTCGGTACTTCTCGTTCTCCTCCAGACCATTTTTCAGAAAGCTCCAGTTGGAATAGACCACCAGCAAACCATAGTCACGAATACGTTCAAAATCGCGGATCTGATCGAGTTGCATCCCGGTCTCCCAGGTCCACTCGCCCATAGTTACCCGCTCGCAGTTCCCGGCATTGAACTCAACACCATAGCTGAACTCCGGAAAATCACTTTCGGCATCGGTTTCGACCGAATACCATTGAACCGAAGCCCCCATCGTCATGCTGTCGGCCACTTCAGGAGCGGTACTTTCGCCGAACTCGTCGCGGCTTTCGCGTCCCATCCGATAGTCGGCGCCGGCCAGATAGCCAACCGTACCGTCACCCGTACAGTCACAGAAAAGAGGAGCCGTAAAGCACAGTTCGCGACCAGTCTCGATGTGCCGTGCCACGACACCCGTAATACGCGAGTCCTCTGTTTCGACAGCCAGCGCCCGGTAATTTGTGAACAGGGATACATTCTTCTCATTCTTCAGCCAGTCCATCTTCTTGGCATCCTCATAATACTCCGCAGGCTGAGCATTACCACCGCGCGCCGGTCCAAACTCTTTCTGCAGGCTGCCGAGCTCCTTATAGGGCCCCACTTCGATACGTCCGCCGAGGTGTACGCGCACTTCGGAACTGTTATTACCCCCCAGCACGGGACGATCGTTAATCAGCGCCACCTTGCAACCCAGACGGGCAGCCGAAACAGCGGCACTCATACCGGCGATCCCGCCGCCGACTACCACCAGATCGAACGTCCCGGCCGTCGGCGGATCGACATTCAGGCCGAGCCGTTCGCGCCGGAAGGCTTCGAGACCGGCCGGGTCGGACGGGGGCAACACCCCGGCCTCGGTCGTGAAATAGATCGCGTCGCAACGGCCGTCAAAACCGGTCAGGTCATGCAGCCGCAGGGTCGTCTCGGGCTCTTTGACCGTCACCTCGCCGACCGATTGCCACATCCATTTGTTTCCTTCGCAACCCAGTTCGGTACTGAGCCGCTTGTTACCGACCGACAGTGTGAAGCGGCCCGGACCGGCACCATCATACCAGGGCGAGGTCCAGTTGTAGGTACGGACATAGACGTGATAGGTACCCTTTTCGGGCAGCGTTATGGCTGTCTCGGCATCTTCGACGGGACGTCCCATGCCGTGAGCCAGCAGGTAGGGCGACCCCATCAGGTCCATAAACTGCTGGTCGACGACCCAACCGCCTTTGCGGTCGAAGTTTTCGGCCTCGACGAGCAGATCACCGGCCGAAGCAGTACCCACGGCAAAGAACACCGCCAGTGTAAGGAGTTTGATTTTCATAACTTGGGGGGAAATATTAATTGGGGGTGTAAAATATCAGGATAAGAAAACCGATTAAAAGGCCTGGACAGAGAAACACACCGGTGGAGAACATTACCCCGGGGGTTCTCCGCAAGAAACCTCCCGGCACCCGAAGAGACTGTGACAACGTTCATACGCGCACCACCAGCCGCTCAGTTTATCTGCAACACCGTCTCTTCTATCTCCCATCCGTGCAAGCAGGCACCACACGAGGGGTCTACTGTCACCCTGTCTATATGAGAAAGAGGAAAAGACCCATTGGCTTTTCCTCTTTTCCTGAGTCCTTCCGGTTTGGGCAACTACCGTTTCTCGCGACGGTTCACAATCAGGCGGATCAGTTCGCCGACCCACAGCACGATGGAGGTCGAGGCGATCACAATCAGCCAGTCGCGCAGCGACAGCGGCACCACACGGAACACTTCGCCGCCGAACGAAACGATCAGAATCTGCCCCACGACGATCAGCGATGCCACGATCAGGAAGCCCGTATCGTGCAGCAGCCCGTGGAAAGCGGTTCGGCCGCTGGCATAGGCCTTGGCATTAAACATGTTCCAGAACTGAAGCATCACGAACACCGTAAAGAAGAGCGAGAGTTTGTAGGGCGTCACCCCTTGTCCCGTGTGGCCGAAAACGTAGAGCAGCGCCAGGAGCACCACCACGAAGCTCAGCCCGGTCCAAAGGATCGAACGACGCATAAAGGGACTGATAATAAAGTCGCTCGTACGCCGCGGTTTGTGGGTCATTTCCCGTTTGTCGGGCGGCAGCGAGGCCAGTGCACCGGCCGCAAAGGTGTCCATAATCAGGTTGACCCACAGCATCTGCGTCACGGTGAGCGGCAGCGTGAAGCCGAGCAGCGACCCCATGAAGACGATGGTCAGCGCGGCCACGTTGATGGTCAGCTGGAACAGCACGAAACGCTGGATGTTGCGGTAAACCGACCGTCCCCACATCACCGCCGTGGCGATGCTGGCGAACGAGTCGTCGAGCAGCGTGATGTCGCTCGCCTCCTTGGCTACGGAGGTACCGCTCCCCATCGAGAGCCCGACGTTGGCGAAGTTCAGGGCCGGGGCATCGTTCGTACCGTCGCCCGTCACGGCCACCACCTCGCCGCGCCGCTGGAGCATCTGCACCAACCGCTGTTTGTCCATCGGCCGCGCACGCGACATGATCTTGATCGAGCCGACCCGTTCAAGGGCCTCTTCGTCGCTCAGCGCCTCCCACTCGACACCGGTGATCTCGTTCTGCGGCCCATCCGTAGCGGGATTCCACAGCCCGATCTGACGCCCGATCTCGCGTGCCGTACCCGGCGTATCGCCCGTCACGATCTTCACGGCAATACCGGCGCTCATACATTCGGCCACAGCCGCCGGCACATCCTCGCGCACGGGGTCCATGATGGCGGTAAAGCCGGCAAAGGTCAGGCCACCCTCCGACACCAGCGTCTTGATACGGTCCGAATCGTAATGCGAATAGTCGGCTTCGGGCAGCACCCGGTAGGCAAAGCTCAGCGTACGCATCGCCTTACCCTGGTAATCGAGCAGCTGGGCTTCGATCGTCCGTTTCTGTTCGTCGGTCAGCCCGGTGCAGTGGGCGAGCACCATTTCAGGCGCCCCCTTCACGTAGAGCAGCGTCGCTCCGGACTGTCCTGCCGCAGCCGAACGGACGATGGTCGCCATATATTTGTGACGGGTCGAGAAGGGCAACTGGGTCACAGTCTCGGCCGCGCCGCGCAGCGTGGCATACTCCTGACCGCGACGATCGAGCCAGAGCAACAGGGCCCCTTCGGTCGGGTTACCGAGCGGCTTCGGATGCTCGGCATCGTCGCGATTCAGATTGGCAGTCGTATTGACGGCAATTCCCTCATAAACAACCGCCTCGGGCACTCCGAAATCGAAATGGGCGGCTTCGACGCTCATCTGGTTTTTGGTCAGCGTACCGGTTTTGTCGGTACAGATCACGGTCGTGGCCCCCATCGTTTCGCAGGCGTGCATCTTGCGTACGAGGTTGTTGGAGCGGAGCATCTTGCGGATGGAGAGCGCGAGCGACAGGGTGACGCTCATCGGCAGTCCCTCGGGCACGGCCACCACGATCAGCGTAACGGCCACCATGAAGTAATTGAGGATACGCCCGGCGGCATCGAGCCCGATCCACGAATCGGCCGACAGCGGATTGACACCGAAGAGCAGCCCGATGGCGGCAATGGCTGCGAAGACCAGCAGCCCGAGCACAAGCCAGAACATCCAGCCCAGTTTTTCGACCGCAGCGGGCAGATCCTTATTCTTGCCGGCCAGATAGTAGGCATCGTAAAGGATCGGCACCCACACTTTGACCAGTGCCACGGCGGCTCCGGCCAGCACGGCCCCCACGAGCCCGAGTTGGCCGAGGGTGTAGTGATTCTGTCCGCCGAAAATATCTTTGAGGAAAAGCGAGAGGAAGGTAATCAGCGCCAGGGCGAAACCGACCACTCCGATCAGCTTGGCGAGGCGATCGAGCTGACGGTTCAGCGGGGTCACCTCTTCGGATTTGACGGTCGCCTGTCGGGCCACTTTCCCGAATTCCGTCGCATCGCCCACGCGGATCACCCGCGCAATGCCGTGGCCGTCGATCACGGTCGTCCCGCGCAACACATGGTTGCCGGGATAGGTGGCATCGGGTTTGAAGTCTTCGGGGTGGATGGTTTTCGAAGCGGAGGGTTCGCCCGTGAGGTTCGACTCGTTGACCTGCAGCGACACGGCCTCGATCAGTTCGGCATCGGCCGGAATCTCGTCGCCGGTCTCGAGCAGGATGATGTCGCCCACGACGATCTCCTTCTTGCCGACTTCGCGCACCTGGCCGTCGCGGATTACGCGCACGGGGCTGTCGTCATTGACCTGATTGAGAATATCGAACTTTTTGGCGGCATCGACCTCGAACCAGAAGGCGACGCCGGTGGCCAGAAAAATGGCGCAGAAGATACCGATGGTCTCGTAGAACTCGCCATGCACGAACGAGATGCCGAGCGACAAAAAGGCGGCGATCAGCAGGATGCGGATCACGGGATCGGAGAATTTCTCGAGGAAGAGTTTCCACAGTGGCGTGCGGGGCGGCGGTGTGAGGTTGTTGCTACCGTACTTCTCGCGGCTCTCGGCCACTTGCTGCGGATTGAGTCCTTGCAGTTCCATAAGGGGTTTGTCTGGGGTTATTAGGGGCTATGCCCGCCACTCGCGGCGGCGGGATTAATTGAATATGAGTTTCAGAATGTCATTCCCGTTGGCCAGGATCACGATACCGAAAACGATAACCATGCCGACCAGTTGGGCACGTTCCATAAACTTGTCGCTCGGGGCGCGTCGGGTAATCATCTCGTAGAGGATGAAGACCATATGCCCGCCGTCGAGCATCGGAATGGGAAGGATGTTGAGCACGGCCAGCATGATGGAGATCAGAGCCGTGATCTGCCAGAACGAGAACCAGTTCCACTCGCCGGGGAAGAAGTTGCCCATGGCAATGATCCCGCCGACGGACTTGTAGGCTTCGGTTTCGGGCGAGGCGATGAGTTTCAGTTGTTTGAGGTAACTGCCGATCGAGGTGAAGGTGCGGTTGAATCCGACCGGAATCGACTCCAGCAACGAGTACTGGCGGGTACTGATGGTGTAGAGGTCGGCGAGGTTGACTCCGGCCAGGTAGGCCCCGACCTGCCCTTCGGCCGACACGGGAACGGCAGCCGTCATCTGCTTGCCGCCGCGGATAAACGTCACGACGGCCGTATCGCCCTTATGCTGGGCAAAGGCTGTTCGGAATTCGTCGAACCAGCGCATCGGGATGCTGTCCACGGCCACGAGCGAGTCGCCAGGCATCAGCCCGGCCGCCGCGGCGCCTCCGCCGGGAGCGGTCTTCCCGACCACGAACGGGGTACGCAGCGAGATGAACTGTTTATCCTTGAGCATCGACTTGATGTACTTCTGGTCGATGGTGATGGTCATGGGCTGTCCGTTGCGTTCGATTTGGACTTCGCGGGCGTCGTCGAGCAGGATAACGGCCGGAATCTGGCCGTAGTTATCGACATATTCACCGCCGACGGAGAGGACTTTGTCCCCGTCGCGGAACCCGATTTCGTGCGCCACTTCACTGAACATGAAACCGTTATCCACATCCTTGGTCTTGATGTAGGAGTCGCCCCACGTGAAGGTGATACCGATATAGATCACGATGGCCAGCACGATGTTCATCAGCACACCGCCGACGATAATCAGCAGCCTCTGCCAGGCGGGTTTGGAGCGGTATTCCCAGGGTTGGGGTTCGCTTTTGAGTTGATCGGTGTCCATCGATTCGTCGACCATGCCGGCGATCTTGCAATATCCGCCGAAGGGGACCCACCCCATGCCGTACTCGGTTTCGCCGATACGGAACTTGAAGATCGAAAACCAGGGGTTAAAAAAGAGGTAGAACTTATCTACCCGCACGTGAAACAGCTTGGCAAACAGGAAGTGGCCGAATTCGTGGACCAGCACCAGCAGCGAGAAGCAGGCGATCACCTGCACGACTTTGATAAAGATCTCCATGGAGAGAGGTAAGTGGGTGTTTTTTTAACAGTTCAACTTCAGGGTGTGTATGGCATCGCGGGCGGTCTGACGGGCCGTGGCGTCGAGCGCCACATAATCGTCGAGCGTCCGGGGGGTGGCGACGGGCAGCGCATCGAGCGTCTGCCGGATCAGCCGGTATATGTCGGTAAAACGGATCCGCCCTTCGAGGAACTCCGCCACGGCAATTTCGTTGGCGGCATTCATCACGCAGGCGCCGCCGGAACCGTAGGCTCCGCCGAGCACCTCGTAGGCAAGTCCGAGGCAGGGATATTTCCGGGTATCCGGAGCGGCAAAGGTCAGAGCGCCGGCCGCTACGGGATCGTACGGCACGCCGCCCCCCACGGGCAACCGATAGGGGAACGTCAACGCATACTGGATGGGGAGCCGCATATCGGGCATTCCCATCTGAGCCTTGAAGGCTCCGTCCTCGAATTCGACAAAGGAGTGGATCACGGACTGCGGGTGGACCACCACGCCGATCCGGTCGGCAGGCATGTCGAAGAGCCAGCGGGCTTCGATCACCTCGAATCCCTTGTTCATCATCGTGGCGCAATCGACCGTAATCTTGCGCCCCATCTCCCAGCAGGGGTGTTTGAGGGCATCGGCCGCAGTCATCCGTTCGAGGGCATCGGCCGGTACGTCGCGGAAAGCACCTCCCGAGGCGGTCAGCACGAGCCGCTTCACGGAGGAGGACATCTCGCCGACCAGACACTGGAAAATGGCGGAGTGTTCGGAATCGACCGGGATGATGGGGGCCTGACACCGCTTGGCTTCGGCCATCACCAGTTCGCCAGCCACCACAAGGGTCTCCTTGTTGGCCAGGGCGATCTTCTTCCCGGCCCGCACGGCAGCCAGCGTAGGAGCCAGTCCGGCAAAACCGACCATGGCCGACACGACGGTATCCACCCCGGCCGAGGTTACCGACATGGCGGCAGCATCGGCTCCGGCGTAGACTTTGACCGGCAGATCGGCCAGCGCGGCCGACAGCGGTTCGTAGCCCGTTTCGTCGGCAATCACCACGCAGTCGGGTTCGAACTCGCGGGCCTGTCGGGCCAGCAGTTCCCAGTTCCGGCCGGCCGCCAGCATTTCGACTTCGAACAGTTCGGGATGGGCGCGGACCACGTCGAGGGTCTGGGTCCCGATCGAACCGGTCGAGCCGAGCAGGGCGATACGTTGCCGTTTATGTTCCATCTTTTTCTCCACGCCGACAGCTTTAGAATACGATATAGTTTTCAGGATCCACCGGAGTTCCGTTGTACCACAGTTCGAACGTAATGTACGGGACCTTGTTGTCGACCATCGCGCCGGTCACGGCGATCGACTCGCCGGCACGGACATGTTCGCCGGTGGTTTTCATCACCTTGGCGACCTGTTTATAGACCGACACCAGATTGCCGCCGTGCTGAATCACAACGACGTTCCCGGTTTCGGGGTTCCACGTATTGAGCATCACGGTGCCGTCGAGCACGGCCATGACGACCTGATTGGCTCCGGGGGCGATTTCAATCCCGTAGATCCCATCCTGAGGCGCAAACGCCTTGGCGATCAAGCCTTTGACCGGAGGAAGCATCTCGAACGTATTTTCGGAGCGAGTCGTCGTACCGGCTTCGAGCTGATAGGGCGATCCGTCGAGGGTCATCTGTTCGCGCAGCACGGAGTCGAGCGGAATCCGCGCGGCGACACTCCCCTTGATCCCTTCACGCCGGGCAGTATCGGTGTCGGGCTGGGGGACCTGCCCGTCGAGAATCTTGGAGAAATTGGCATGATACTCTTCCCAGCGCTGCACTTCGAGCGAGAGGGAGTCGAGTTTCATGATGTTGGCAATCAGCGCCTGACGCGACCGACTGCCGGGATAACCGGGGATCAGGTCGAGCACCGGGGTATAGGCTACGGTGGTCAGCGAGGCGATGAACACGACCAGCAACAGCGCCACAACGGCCAGGATCATATTGATACGGCTGACAAAGACGTGCCAGATCTCCTGCCCGGTGCGGACGTTCCGCAGCGAGAGTTTATTGCGTTCGCGGAGGTAACCGACGATATCCTTAAATTTCATGTATCTGTTTTAATCTTACAAAGATAGTTTTTTCCCGTGAAACCATCCCTTTCTTCGGTCATAAACCGCTCATTCCGCCGTAATTTACCGGCCGCCGTCTCCGCCCGACCACAGCGCTTCGGACGGGGAATCCGACGGGCCGCCGCCTCAACGATTTTGCCGCCGGATACAGAACATGCACTTTCCACCGGCAGACACGTCTCCCCAGAGCCTCACGACAGCCGCGACGACAGATCGTGATATTAAACGTAAATGAAGTGAAAATAAGATATGACCACGCGCACTTTTCGCTCTTTTATGCAGCTTCTGACAACAGCCCCACCCCATTTTCAGCAGCCAATCCATACAGCCGCCACACTTTCGCCTTTTACGGAGAGAATCCCCCGAAGCCATTGATATCCCCCCACTTTTCCACAAAACATCATTCGCAGAAACCGCCCATCCTCCCACGATACATTCTGCCCTGTACAACAGCCACCGGTCTTCTACCTTGCTGCATGAAACGGCTCTCCTCCCCCGATACTGCACCAACCACCCATTCCCTACGATATGATACAAAAAAGGCTCACACTCCCAGCAAGCCTCAACAGGCGTCCCTTGGAAAATGTGAGCTCCAAACATTCGGGCAGTCCCGACACACGGGAGACATGCCCTTCGGATTACCGGATATCTTCGTCGCGAATACCGAGTTCCTTGATCTTGCGGTAGAGCGTACGCTCCGAGATGAAAAGTTCGGCAGCCGCCTCCTTGCGCCGCCCGTGATGACGCTTCAGGGCCTGCACGATCGCCTCACGCTGAGCCTCCTCCTTGGTTTGCGGGAGACGTTGTTCGACCGGAGGTTCCTCGGCAGGAATCTCTTCGGCAGCCGTCTCGATATAGCTGTCGTTGTGGGAGGTGGCAAGCGAAGTGGGAAGCAGCGTATCGCCGATCTTGACCGGCAGCGACGAGGTCGGATAGGTCGTAACGGGATGGCTGCCGCCGTGGTGCTGGTTGGCCGAAAGTTCGGCGACCATACCTTTCAGTTCGGAGACTTCGCCCCGCAGATCGAAAAGCAGTTTGTAAAGAATATCACGTTCGGTCGTATTGGCATACTCGCCCCCACCGTGAGCCACCGGAACGGGCATCAACTGGGTAGTGGGCGCCGCATAATCGGGCAGATAACGCCGCAGGGTGTCGGGATCGATCTCGCGCTGCTCCTCAACGGCCGAAATCTGCTCGGCTACGTTTTTCAGCTGCCGGATGTTGCCGGGCCAACTGTAGGTCTCGAGCACCTGACGCGCCTGAGGGGTCAGGCTGATGGGGGGCATGCGGTACTGCGTCGCGATGTCCGCTGCGAACTTGCGAAACAACAGATGGATATCCCCCTGCCGTTCCCGCAGCGGCGGTACGGTGATGGGGACCGTATTGAGCCGATAGTAGAGGTCCTCGCGGAAACGGCCGGCTTCGACCGCCTGCCGCAGGTTGACATTCGTAGCAGCCACCACGCGCACGTTGGTTTTCTGGGCTTTGGAGGAGCCGACGCGGATAAACTCGCCGCTCTGGAGCACACGCAACAGACGCACCTGGGTCGTGAGGGGCAGTTCACCCACCTCGTCGAGGAAGATGGTTCCCCCGTCGGCCACTTCGAAGTAACCCTTGCGGCTCTCGGTCGCTCCGGTGAACGAACCCTTTTCGTGGCCGAAGAGCTCGCTGTCGATGGTTCCTTCGGGGATGGCGCCGCAGTTCACGGCGATATAGTTGCCATGCTTGCGTGCGCTGTAGGCATGGATAATCTGCGGGAAGAACTCCTTACCCACACCGCTTTCGCCGGTAATCAGCACGCTGAGGTCGGTGGGAGCCACCCGCAGCGCTACCTCCAACGCCCGATTGAGCGCAGCGGTATTACCGATAATGCCGAATCGTTGTTTGACGCTTTGTAGTTCCATAGTCTCAGACAAAGTTACGATTTTTTGTCACGTTGCGCTTCACTTTCCCTGCCGAAATGTCCACCGGGCGCCCAGACCGTTTCCGTGGCACAAACCTTGCAATTTATCGGGTGTATAACCGCCGGACATACGCGACGCACCCCGTTCCCGCCACTTGCAGAAACAACCGGTCGTCCACGTCCCGCAAAAAAATAACACCCTATGAAAGACCTGTTCATGAGAAAAATGGAGAGCACCGGCCGGGCCGTCAGGAACTGGTGGCTGCTGTTGCTGCTGGGAATCGCGGTATTCATCACCGGGATTTTCATCTTCACCTATCCGGGAGCCAGTTACGTAGCACTGGCCCTGACCTTCGCCGTACTGATTCTGGTGGCCGGAGTCGTAAACATCGCCCTGGCTGCCACCAACTCCAATGCCGCCGTCGGCCGAGGCTGGCTGCTGGCCGGCGGGATCATGGAACTGCTGATCGGGCTAATGCTGATGATCTACCCGTCGGTTTCGGCTGCCACACTCCCCTTCTTCCTGGCATTCTGGCTGATGTTCCGCAGCCTCGGACTGATCGGCACCGGCAGCGACCTGATGTCGCTGAAGGTGCCGGGCGGCCTGTGGACCATCATCGTCGGTTCGCTGTTGCTCCTGTGCTCGGTGCTGATTCTGGTTCACCCCGTACTGTTCGGCGTCGAAGCGGTTGTCATCTGGGTCGGCATCTCCTTCCTGATGGCGGGGATCTCCCTCTCCGTGCTCGCCTTCGAACTCAAGAGCCTGCACAAGCATTTTTCGGAGTAACGGGGCGGTACCCGCTTTTTAGAACTTTCCCTTGAACCAATCTCCGAGCGGTCGAACCGAAGCGGTCAGCCAAAGCCGTCGAACCCAATTGGCAAGCCCAATTCCACCCCAATCGGTATAAATCACCGCCCCCGTAACGTAGACAGGCACCCTTGCCCTGCTACCGCGCCACACGGTTGCCAACCTGTCACCACCTGCGCAGGGAGATCGAAAAAGTCGCGGGGAGCGTACGCTTCGAATGCGTATGCTCTCCGCGACTGTCAAAAATACCCTGCTTAATCGGAGCGGCGAGGTTCAAAAAGATTCGGGTCCGTGAAGTTTCACCGAAACTTCACGGACCCGATCTCTTTTCAACAGTCAACTGCAGGCACTATGCCAAGCGGCGTGCACCGTCCGAAATAACCACGGGGTACACTTTGCAGTCGATACCGAAGCGTTCTTTGTACTTCGCTTTGGCCGTGTTGATGAAGTCATCGTACTTGGGTGCGGGCACCACGTTGATGGTACAGCCGCCGAAGCCACCGCCCATCACGCGCGAACCGGTCACGCCACACTCTTTGGCCACTTCGTTCAGGAAGTCGAGCTCTTCGCACGATACTTCGTAGAGGACACTCATGCCGATGTGCGTACCGTACATTTTCCGGCCGACGGTTTCGTAGTCGCCGGCAGCCAAAGCAGCACAGGCGTCGAGCAGACGAGCCACTTCGTCGATCGCGTATTTGGCGCGGATGTAGTCTTCCTGCGAAATCTGGCCGATGACCTCTTCGAGCCACTGCGGCTGTGCGTCACGCAGGAATTCGACTTCGGGGTGTTTCTGCTGGATGGCCTTCACGGCACGTTCGCAGCTCTCGCGACGTTTGTTGTAGGGCGACCCGACGAGTTCGTGTTTCACGCAGGAGTCGATCAGCACGACTTTGTAGCCGTGCGCTTCGGGGTCGAAGGGCACGTACTGGAATTCGCCGGTTTTGCAATCGAGACGCATCAGGTGGCCGGCTTTGCCGTGGATCGAGGCAAACTGGTCCATGATGCCGCATTTAACGCCCACATAGTTGTGCTCGGTAGCCTGGCCCACTTTGGCGAGGGTCATCTTGTCGAAGCCGAGATCGAGCAGGTCGTTCAGTGCGAAAGCGTAGGTCGACTCGAGGGCGGCAGAGCTGGACATCCCGGCTCCCAGCGGCACGTCGCCGCTGAAGACGGTGTCGAAACCTTTGATCGTGGCGCCGCGTTTGGTGAGTTCGCGGCACACGCCGAAGAGGTATTTGGCCCACTGTTCCTTCGGGGCGTCGTCTTCGCTGAGACCGAATTCGGAGCTTTCACCCAGGTCGAGGGCGAAGGCACGCACTTTGTCGGTTCCGTTGAAGATGATTTCGGCCACCATGCCTTTGTCCACAGCGCCGGGGAGCACGAAACCACCGTTATAGTCGGTGTGTTCGCCGATCAGGTTGATACGTCCGGGCGAAGCAAACAGGGCGCCTTCGGTGCCGTAGAGTTCCTTGAATTTATTCCGTACTTTGGTAATATCCATAATTTCGAAAGCGAATGGGTTAGTCTATCGGGAATTAGTCTACCTTGATGTCTTTGTTGACGTTTTTGCAGCCGAGCAGGGCGTAGTAGAGGATGTAAGCCACGGCAGCGAAGATCACCCAGTAGGAGGCCATGTAGTTGCCGGTGAGGTCGGCCACGCCACCCTGGATCAGCGGCAGGATACCGCCACCGCAAACCATCACCATGAAGAGGCCGGAGCCCATGGCGGTGTATTTGCCGAGACCTTCAACGGCGAGGTTGAATATGCCGCCCCACATCACGGAGGTGCAGAGACCGCAGAGCACGAAGAACATCACCCCCATCGGCACGGCAGCCATTGCGAAGCCGGTACCGGTGAAGACGGGCATGCTGACGGTGATGGTCGAAGGAGTGTACATGCCGACCAGCAGGAAGATGAGGGCCAGCAGGCAGACGAAGGTGATCTGAGCTTTTGCGGAGAATTTACCGCCGAGGACACCGCCGATCAGACGGCCGCACATCATCAGGAACCAGTAGGTGCCGACCACCGAACCGGCCAGCGTGGCATCGAGTCCCATACCGGGAGTTTCGGCCGTGGGGGCGTTGGTCAGGAAGAGGTTCACGAAGTTGGGGATACCCACTTCAACACCGACATAGAGGAAGATAGCCACGGTACCGAGCACGAAGTGACGGAACGAGAGGGCGCTGTGTTTGTCTTTGACGCCTTTTTCCTTCTTTTCGACTTCGCGGTTGGGCTCCGGCAACTGCATGCTGGCGAGCACGATGAAGGCGAGGGCGAAGATACCCATGGCGATGAAGAGGGCGGGAGCAGCGTCGCTGATGGTAGCGTTAGCGGCGTTACCCATCAGGTAGCCGACCAGGATCGGAACGATGGTAGCCGAGATGGAGTTCAGCGTACCGCCGAATTGGATCAGCTGGTTACCTTTTTTGCCACCGCCACCGAGGGTGTTCAGCATGGGGTTCACGACGGTGTTCAGCATACACATCGAGAAACCGGAGATGAAGGCACCGCAGAGATATACACCGAAGCTGCGGGCTTCGCCGGAGAGGAACTGAATGCCGACGCCGACGAAACCGACGGCAATAGCCAGCAGCGCAGTTTTTTTGTAGCCGATTTTCTGGAGGAGCAGACCGGCCGGAATGCCCATAAAGGCGTAGGCGATGAAGTTGGCCGCATTACCGAGTTGGGACATCCAGTTCGCTACGGCAAACTGATTCTTGACGATCACGCCGATAGGGTTCGTCAGCCCGGTCACGAACGAGATCATCGCGAAGAGGGCGAACATCATTGCGATAGGCAATACGTAGTTCTTTTTCTGTTGAGTTTGAGTCATGTTTGATGATTTGATTGTTAATTAAGTATTGATGGAACCGCGGCGGAATTACCGGGTGCCGAATTCGTAGGCGATGTGCTGTTCGTAGGTCTCACCGGGCTGAAGCGCCACGCCGGGGAAGTCCGGACGGTTCGGCGTATCGGGGAATGCCTGACACTCCATGGCCACTCCGTAGTAGTCTTCATAGGCGAATCCTTCGGTTTTGGACTGGGGGCATCCGCTGAGCCAGTTGCCGGTGTAGATCTGGATACCGGGCTGAGTGGTGGAGGCCTTCACGAAACGACCGGACTCTTCGGAGTAGAGTTCGGCTGCGGGCAGCAAGGTGGTGTTGCCCAGCACGGAGTCGGTCTGAGGATAGTTGTCGATCACCCAGCAGTGGTCGTACCCTTTGCCCCAGATGAGTTGTTGGAAGGGCTCTTCGATGCGTTCGCCGATCACGTGGGGGGTGCGGAAATCCATCGGGGTGCCTTCGACCGATGCGGGGGCTTCGGGCAGCGGGATGGCGTTTTCGTCGGTGGGCAGGTAACGCGAGGCCTTGAGGGTCAGGGTATGGCCCAGCACCGAACCGCTATCGTGACCATTGAGGTTGAAGTAGACGTGGTTGGTGAGGTTGACGATGGTGGCTTCGGCTGCTTCGTCGTCGAGTTTGGCGAAGTAGGTGATTTCGAGGGTATTGTCATCGTCCCAGTCGAAGCAGGCTTCGACGTACAGGGCGCCGGGATACCCCTCTTCGCCGGCAGCGGAATGGTAGCCGAATACGACGCGGTCGCCTTCTACACGTCCTTCCCAGAGGCGGTTGGCAAAGCCGGTCGGACCGCCGTGCAGGTGGTTGGGACCGTTGTTGATGGCCAGCGAGTAGGTTTTGCCGTTCAGCGGGAAGTGTCCTTTGGCGATACGGTTGGCATACCGGCCGACGCTTTTGCCCATGGCGGGTCCGTCGGCGATGTAGGATTGCCATTTGTCATAGCCGAGAACGACGTCGGCCATTTTCCCCATGCGGTCGGGGACGGTGACGCTGACCACGGCAGCGCCATAGTTGGTGAGTTGTACGGTAGCGCCGTTGGCGTTGGTCATCGTGTAGAGGATGACCGGCTCGCCTCCGCCTTCGCCGGTGGGCGACGCGGGAGTGAAGCCCCATACTTGTTGGGTGATTTCGTTCATAAAAGTCGGTTTAGGTTAGGTTTCCCGCGCCCGGAATCCGGACGCGGGATGAGGTTGGTTTTCGCTGGTGCCTTCGGGAAGACCCCTCGAAGGGACTATTTACCCCACAGCGACTGCGGATATACGCCGGCAGCGATCAGGTCGAGCACTTTCTGGACGGTGCCCGGACGGTCTTCCTTGTAGGTTACGCCGAACCAGGGGCTGGAGGTGTGGAGGACTTTGAGTTTGGCGGTGCCTTCCGACACGAGTTTGTTCACCAGCAGCGGAATGAAGTATTCGGCTTTGAGGTTGCCCGAAGCGAGTGCTTCGTCGAGGAAGTTTTTGAAGAATGCCGTCGAGTAGCCGAAGTAGTCGGGGGTGAAACCGAACAGGTTCATCGACACGGGGGTGTTTTCGGCCAGCGGGTGGGTCCCGTCGGCTTCGATGTAGACGATCTGTCCGTTTTGGCGTTCGATTTTGGTCCGTTCGACGATGGAGTCGAGGTAACCGTCGGCGTTGATGGTGCAGACGCCGCGCGATACGGTACCATTTTCGGAGAGGGTCTTGCTCACTTCGTAGCCGACCATGGCGTATTCGCCTTTGGAGCCTTCGGGCAACGAGGCGAGGTATTTACCCATTTGGGCGATGGCGTCCTGGCCGTAGAAGTCGTCGGCGTTGATCACGGCGAACGGTTCGTTGATCACGGGGGCACCCATCATCAGGGCATGGTTCGTACCCCAGGGTTTTTCGCGGCCTTCGGGCACGCTGTAACCTTCGGGCAGGCAGTCGAGCTCCTGGAAGACGTATTCGACAGCGATTTTACCGCCGAAGCGTTCGGGGCAGAAGACCTCTTTGAACTCGGCGCCGAAGCTGTGGCGGATGACGAAGACCACTTTGCCGAATCCGGCGCGGATGGCATCATAGATCGAATAGTCGATAATGGCTTCTTTGTTGGGCCCGATGCCGTCCATCTGTTTGAGCGATCCGTAACGCGACCCCATGCCGGCGGCCAGTACCAAAAGTGTGGGTTTCATATCTGATATTATGTTTTTATTGTCGTGGGTTTAACCACACAAATATACTATTTCCTCAAAATATCCCACACTTTGGGGCCACTTTTATCAATTGGTTTTTGTCTTTTCTACCCTAAATCCCTCTCCCGACGCGCCGAAAAAAAGGAGCCGGGCGCAGGATTCTCCGGCGGCACCCCTTGCACTGACAAGAATCCATCCGCCATACGGCCTCCGCCGCCAGCACACACCATTTCCCATGCCATAGCTGCATTCCCCGACGTACCATAACCCCGAACGGCCCACTCCCACCCCACACAAGCACCTCAAAATACGCCAACCTCCACCCTCAAAAAAAGTTCCCCTGCGACGCACAGCTCGGGACGGCATTACTGTCGTCGGAGTACTTCGCAGGGGGAAAAAACGTACAAACTACGCCGCGTTCACGGCCAAAACTTTCGTCTGACTGCCGGGCGGCTCATCAGTAGGTGTAATACTTGGAGGCGCGACGGGAAATCCGGTTTTGCGCGGCAGACTGGGCACTCGACCGGCGTGTGGTAAAGAAGTTCAACCCGAGGCTGAAATTCGCGCTTTTGGTCCGGGTCAGCGTGAAGGCTGAAATGATGTTGTCGGTGGCCATATAGAGTTGGAAGCGGCCGGTTCGCATCACCACGCCGAGCCCGACGTTGACCGGATTGTTCGACTTATAGGTATAGTTGGCCATCAGCTGCCACGTACCGCTCAGGGTATGGTAGGCATAGCCGGCCGAGACGGCGTAGTGGAACTTGCCGTGGTAGGGAATCATGCCGACAAAGCCCAGACTCACGTGGTGGCGCATGTAGGGCCCCAGCGCATAGTCGGCCGCGGCCTGAAACGACACCGGCAGCATCTGCGTAAAACCGCCCGAGGTGGTATCGGCATTCAGCGTGCGGGAGAGCTCGGTGTAGGCCGAGTCGAGCACATGCCCCAGCGAGGTGGTTCCGTTAATCAACCCGTTCAGCCCGTCGACCCCCAGGAATTCAAACTCATTGCCACCGCTGTGGGTGCGGATCACGGACGAGTTGCGTTTGTTCCAGAACACCGCCCCCAGGTCCGAGACACTGGCGTTCACATTGAGCCGCTTGTCGTCCGAACGGTAGGTAGCCCCCAGGTCGAAGGCAAAACCGGGATTGGCCGACAGATTGTCCAGCATCTCGTCGAAGAGGTTTCCGCTGCGGGCGAAATCGACATTACCGCCCCGCAGCGTGTAGTCGCCCGACACCACGTAACGGTCATACTCCTTGCGGGCGGTGACATCCATATCGGTGCTCTGGAGCGACATCAGCCCGTTCACATACTTGACCCGGCCGCCGACCCGCCAGTTGTCGTCAATGTCGCGCGTGTAGCTGACCCCCAGCTCGAGCCAGCCGATGGCATTCGGCGTCATGCTCAGGTCGAAGGTCTTGTATTCGTTGATCGGGTTGTCGAGAATCATGCCGAAGAGTCCGTCGGGCAGCGAGGTCCCGACATGGGCCCGCGTACGGAGAGTAACCCCCATGTAATCCTTCGGCCCGACGAAAAACCCGGTGTTCACCAGATCGAGGTTGAATCGCGCGAGGGTCAGGTCTTTCCCTCCGGTGGCCCGAAGCAGCGCACGCGTATCGAGGTATTTCACGCCGTTGTCGTCCTTGTCGATCACCTGGTTGTAGCTGAAGCTGTTGTCGAATCCCAGCGAGAGGCTCCCGATCAGCGGAATCGAGACGAACCCCTCCGCAGGACGCATGGCCGGGTTGAAGAGCATCGACTGCGGCAGATCGCGCGCCGTCAGCGTAAAGTGGTCCTGAGCCACGGCCGGCACAACGGCACTGCCGCAAACAAAGGTGAGAAGCAAGATATATAATCGTTTCATAAGCACTGTTTTTCTTTATTGAGAGAAAGCCGATCTGAGGCTGAAGCTGGGGATGAGGATGGGGATGAGGCTCATCCGAGACATTCCGCCGAAGGGGCATTCCCGAGCCATCGCCCGTCCGCACCACCGCGCACCAACCGCCCCCCCGCCGACCGTTTCAGTCTATTTTTCGTTGAGCGTAAAGTCCAGTTCGGCACCGACCACGATACTCAGATCGAGTTCCGAGGGGGTGTAGATCTTCACCGCCTGCCGTTCCGAAGCCCCCAGCGTCGTTGCCGTCAGTTTGAGGTACAATTTCCGGGCATTGAGCAGCAGGTCGATCTGCTCGGCCGACAGCGACCGGACAATCAGATTACTCTGATCGACCACGCCGGGCCGGAAAGCCGGATCGTCGGGCGGAAGGTTGTTCTGCGACGAGGGGAATTCCACCGGGTCGTCGAACAGCGAAACCTGTCGCCAGCTGCCCTGCTCGCGCACCGACACCGAGATCGACCAGTCAATCGGCATGGTGTTGGTGCCTGAGAGCATGAAGGTCAGTTTCTCGTAATCCAGATCCTCTTTGTTCAGATCGCCCAGATCGACCTCGAGCTCCTGTTCGAACGACACGCGATCCAACACCCCATCCAACGGCAGCCGCATCGCGAACATGCCGCCCAGCGTATCGTCCACCACCATGCTGTTATGGTCGGGAGCTTGATAGTCAAACTGTTGTAGGTCCTGAGCCGTGGGATTCAGAATGGTATTCACCACCAGACTCAACTCGCTGAAGTCTTTCGTAAAAAGGTCAGTCAGCCCCGTCCCGCTCAACGTACTTTCGTTGTTGACGACCAGCTCCGACACCGCACGGGGAGCGATGTACAGCAACCGGCCGTCCTGTCCCTCCTTCAGGTCAATTTCGCGGCCGTCCACCCGGAGCGACTCGACAACGGCCAGCATCGGCGCATTGTAGGCGTTGCGGAGTTCGACCTTCAGTTCGGGACGGTCGAACCGCACATACTCGGCATCCTTGATGAAATCGCCGAAACCGGTGGCCCGGATCGTCCGCTCCACACGGCTCAGTTCCCGGCGGCCGAAAAATCCAGCAATGTATTCGGTCTCGCAGCCCCGCATCTCGACCGTGCCGACCAGTGTGTTCATCTGCGGCACACGACCTTCGAAAGCGATCCGGATGCGGTTACCGGCCTCGGGCACCAACACGTAGTCGGACGTGAGGATCAACACCTCGCCCGGGGTCAGCACCACCGGCCGTTCGTCCCGAAGCAGACTCGGGACCACTACCCTCAACTCCGATTTGTCGTATCCGGCGATTCCCTCCAGCCCATCGACCGACACACGGAACGTACCGCCGTCGAAAATGACCGTATCGAGTGTCACATCGGCCTCAAGACCACTCAGTTCGAACGTTTCGGAGAGCTGACCGGCCGGAATCTCGACAAAGCCGTCGCCACTCCGGAAAGCAGCCAGCGACGCATCGAAGTCAAAAAGCTGTTCGTCAAACGTCACCGGCGCCACACCGATCTCCGACGCCGCGAGCGTCAGATCGCTGCTGTCCACAAACGTAAGCACACCGTCCGACCCCTTCACCATGCTCTCCTGAATGCCGGCCAGCTCGAACAGCGACGAGTCGGATGCCTCGATGCTGCCCACCGGCAGAGTCGTCGTGGGGCGAATATGAATATTGTCGAACATCCCTTTCTCGACACATCCGACAGCGAGCACTGCCATCAACAACAAACCCGTAATTCTTCCTTTCATAAAAAACGATGATTGTTTCACATAATCCGTCCGACTGTGGTCGAAGAGGCCTGCGCCCCTTTCCATCCCGAACCGCACGGTCTACAATAAGCCACCGTCGGCCGACGAATGCCATCGGGCCAGGAAATCGCCCCCGGCAGACCGGGTTTCAACCTCCCCGAGCCGCACGACCGGCACCGTCAACGCTTCTTCGGTGGTGGCGCAAAGGTAGAATTTTTTGTTCAAAAAGCCCTCTGCGCCACCACAGTAAGACCAACGGTCGAAAAGCTTGATTTCTTGCCAAAAAAAGTTAAATTTGTAGGAGAACTAACCATCCCTAAACCGAGCCGCTATGAACGTCCAGCATACCCTCACTCCCCTGCCCCGCATGGTCGAACGCGACGCCTGGCTGCGTCCCGCCGCCCCCGAAATCATCGCCCGCGGCGAACGATTCCGCAACCGGCTGAACAACATCCGCAAATGGAGCCGTTCGCTCTCAGACTATGCCAACGCCCACCTCTACTTCGGCATCCACTACGACCCAGTCCGGCACGGTTGGTGGTTCCGCGAATGGCTTCCCGGCGCCAAAGAGGTCTTTCTGTTCGGCGACTTCAACGACTGGGAACGCACCCAATACCCGGCCGAACTGATGCCCGACTCCAACGGCATCTGGTCGCTCTTCCTGCCCGACAAGACCACCCACGGCAAACTGCGCCACGGCAGCCGCGTGAAGATGTACGTCCACGGCGCCGACGGCACGTGGATGGACCGCATTCCGGCCTACATCCGCCGCGTGGTGCAGAACGAGACCACCAAAGACTACTGCGGCCAGGTATGGGAACCCCCGACGCCGTTCGACTGGGGCGACGACCACTACAACCTCAACATCTACACCGCCCGCGACGGCGGCCCCCTGATCTACGAAGCCCACATCGGCATGGCGCAGGAAAAAGAGGGAGTCGGCACCTACGACGAATTCACGGAGAAAATCCTGCCGCGTGTCAAGGAACTCGGCTACAACACCATCCAGCTGATGGCCATCGCCGAACACCCCTACTACGGTAGCTTCGGTTACCACGTCAGCAACTTTTTCGCCCCCAGCTCGCGTTTCGGCACCCCCGAGGAGCTCAAACGACTCGTCAAACGGGCCCACGAAATGGGCATCGGCGTGGTAATGGACCTGGTCCACTCCCACTACGTAAAAAACGTCAACGAAGGGATCAACCGCCTCGACGGTACCGACCACCTCTACTCCCAGCCCGGCCCGGCAGGCGAACACCCCCAGTGGGACTCGATGCTCTTCGACTACGGCAAATACGAAGTGCAGCATTTCCTGCTCTCGAACATCAAATACTGGCTCGATGAGTTCCACTTCGACGGCTTCCGCTTCGACGGCGTCACCTCCATGCTCTACCACCACCACGGCATCAACGCCCCCGAGTGGAACATCGACGCCTACTTCGGCGACGGAGCCAATCGCGACGCCATTCTCTACCTGACGCTGGCCAACGAGCTGGTCCACGAGATCCGTCCCGGCGCCATCACCATTGCCGAAGACGTGAGCGGCATGCCCGGCGTGACCGTCCCCATCTACGACGGCGGCATCGGCTTCGACTACCGGCTGGGCATGGCCATCCCCGACTTCTGGATCGAATACCTCAAGGACGTCCCCGACGAACAGTGGAACCTCTACCGCATGTGGGAGGTGCTCTGCAACCGGCTGCCCGGCGTGCGGACCGTGGCCTACTGCGAATCGCACGACCAGGCCCTGGTGGGCGACAAGACCATCGCCTTCCGCCTCATGGACAAAGAGATGTACTTCTCCATGAACCGCGAATCGCAGAACCTCGTCATCGACCGCGGCATCGCCCTGCACAAGATGATCCGCCTGATTACCGCCACCCTCGGCGGCGAAGCCTACCTCACCTTCATGGGCAACGAATTCGGCCACCCCGAATGGATCGACTTCCCGCGCGAAGGAAACGGATGGAGCTACGCCCACGCCCGCCGCATGTGGTCGCTGGCCGACGCCGACTACCTGCGCTACATCGACCTGCAGCGCTTCGACCAGGCCATGATCGAGCTACTCAAACAGCACCAGATTCTGAGCGCCGGATACGGCTACCAGCTCAAGGTCGACGAGACGAACCAAACGCTGATCTACGAACAGGCCGGTCTGCTGTTCGTCTTCAACTGGCACCCCACCGCCAGCATCCCCGACTACGAGCTGCCCGCTCCCAAAGCCGGCAAGTGGCGCGTCATCCTCAGCAGCGACGAGACCCGTTTCGGCGGAACGGGACGCGTCCACGACGGTGCAGCCAGCGAAGAGTACTTCACCTATGCCCGCACCGACGGCGACGGGATCACCCGCAGCTACATGCGGATTTACAACGTAAACCGCACCGCACTGGTTTTCGAAACCGAAGATTAGAAAAGATTACCACTCCTTGGGAAAATCGAGAAATTTTATTATAAATTTACGGTCGAAGATTACTAACACCACACAACAAACCAACCAAACTAAAAACCCTACCTTTTATGAAACCAACCCTTTCTTTGTTGTATGGCAGTGCCTTGTGGACCGTGCTACTGCTGACCGGCTGTAAAAGCAACAAAACAGTCGAAGACCCCTATCTGACGACCGATCCGGCCGAAACCGTTCTGTTCGAAGCCGAAGAAGCCAGCAACACCATCACCATCAACACCAACCAACCCGTATGGAATTTCTCGGTCGAAGAAGGCCAAGAGTGGTGTGATGCCTCCAAAGGACAAGGCAACAAGTTAGTCATCTCGGCCAATTACAACTACGGCGACGCCGAACGCACCACCACCATCACCATAACCGCCGGTTCGCAGGAAGAGCCCGAACTGCTCAGCCAGACGCTCACCATCACGCAAAGCGGTACCGTCAACAAAGCGGCACGCCTGCTTGACCGCACCGCATACTTCGAGAAATACCCCGAGGACGTCAGCGGCAGCCCGGCCTACACCGTCTCGACCGAAGCCATCAAATTGGAATTCTACGGTTGGGGCGAAGCAACAGACAAGACCTTCACCGTGAACTTCCCCGAAAACTCCGAAAACTACAACCGTGCCATCCTTAAATACCGCATGGGAGCATGGAACGAAGGGTGCTCGTCGTACGACAACACCACCATGTTCTTCATCAAGAACAAAGCCGACGGGCAGTGGTACGAAATCACCCGCGCCATGACTCCGTTCGGCAACTCGTTCGGATCGACCTGGGAACGTTACTACTACTTCGACGTAACCGACTACCTCTCGATGATGGAAGGCGCCACCGAATTCAAAGTCTACTACGGCGGGTTCGATGCCACCTCCACCCGTGCCCATACCGCTACGCTCACCTTTGACCTCTACGCCGGGGAACAGGCCCGCACGGCTGTCTACTACGCCAAAGTCTATGACAGCAGCCGCGACGGCAACTCGGGCTACCGCGGTTTCGCCTATGGCGTTGCCGGTCACGACATCGAGGCACCGGAACGTATGGGTGAAAAGGCTTTCCAGATCCCGGCCGATGTGAACGAACTCGAAATGAAGGTCACCATCACGGGCCACGGCCACGACCAGGGTAAATTCCCCGATCGTCCGAACTACTCGACCAAAAACGCTGCCGAATTTGACGAAAATACCTATACCGTAAAAGTCAACGGTGAGGCTGCCGCCTATCCCGGTTCGATCTTTATCGCCTGCGGCAACAACTACTCACAGGCCGGAACCTGCTACTACGACCGTGCCAACTGGTGTCCGGGCAATCCTGCTCTGGTTCATTGGTGGCGTATCCTGGACGTACCGCAAGGCGGCGGCGAAATCACGCTCGACCTGGATCTCGAACGCTTCATCTCGGCCAGCTCGGCTCCCAACGCCGAAGGTACGGCACAATACATCGTCGAAGTCGATCTGATCGGATACAAAACCGCAGCGGCTCAATAATCCGAAGGTTTGGTAATCTTCGGGGATGCACCCCAAAAATGAGACAAGGACTGTCAGACATCTGACAGTCCTTGTTCTTTTAGACTGATCGTATGAAGCGGAACATAACCGGGTCCCTATATTACCTGAGCTCGAACAACGATATGTTTTTTCGCTCGTCGGGACGGGTGGTCCCGCCCCTTGGCGCTGGCCGCTCCCCGACCAATGAGATATACTTTGCTTATACCGCCACGGACAAGGGGTCTATCCCCTGAAACAAGAACGGAAACAGGCGATACGCAGTATCGCCCGCTCCACCGCGAGCACGCGGGGCCCGCGCGGCAGCGCAGTCGAAGTAAGATCTTATCAAAACAGCCACCACACTGCTACAAACGCATACATCACGTTCCCAACTTCTACCACAACAATATCCAAATAAAGTAAAACGTGCTCTCAGCATTTCGCTGAAAGCACGTTTTACTTTATTTAAAAACCTTCGAAAAGGGGCTTCTTGAGTATGTATCCGCGACTCTCTCTCACCCCTTCACCCTATTCCCGGTTTTCTCCCGGCCCCGCGGGATAATTATTTGGCGGGAGCGGCTTCCTGAGCCGGTGCCGGAGTGGCAGGAGTTTCGGCTGCGGGAGCCTCTTCGGTAGTTGCACCCGGAGTCTGGAGCTGGAAGTTCTGGATGCCATCCGTTTGATTTTCGATCGCCCGTTGCAGTTCATCGTTGCTGCGCGAGATGTCAGCACGCGGCATAGCCATGGTGGCGGCCAGACTCAGAACGACGATGGCGACAGCCAGACCCCAAGTGAGTTTTTCGAGGAAGTCGGCCGTTTGGCGTACGCCCATAACCTGGTTCGAAGCGCCGAAGTTGGCAGCCATCCCGCTTTTGGGGTTCTGTGCCAGCACGGTGAGGATAATCAGGAAGCTGGCGATGATGATCAGGACAATGAAAAAAACGTACATGGTAAAAGTTTCTCTATGTGTGTAGTAGTTGTGTTATTCGGATTTCCGCCTACTGCAACCCGTAACGAGCCTGCACATCGGCGATTAGGTCTGCAAAGTAAGTGCTTTTTTCCGGATATTTCAAACTTAATTTGTAATAAATTTCCACAGCCCGATCGGGCAGCCCCTGCGCCAGATAGATTTCGGCCAGCGTTTCGGTAGCGATTTCACCGTCATCGGCCACCGAATCGAGCGAAATATCCTCCTGCGGGATGTCAACGTCGGCTGGCGGCGGAACGATCCGCTCGCCATCTCCCTCGCTGTTCAGGAAATCATCGATCACACTGTTCGTATCGGGGAACGAAGTGTCGTACCCGGCGGCATCGTAAGCGTCGGGCGAAGCATAAACACCCGACAGATCGAGCGGTTGGTTTTCGGGCTCGTCGTCGAGCAGCAGTCTGGGCCAGGGGTGGACAAACAGCCGGACGTCCGTGCGACGCAACACCCGGTTGTAACCGGCCGGATCGGTCGTCCGCAGCGAACGCAACTGCATGTAACGCCCCAGGGTAAACCAGGGATAGGTCTGCACAAGGTCATAGAGTTGCAGCGACACACCGGGCTCGTCGAGCCGCGCATAGTCGTCGAGGTATGCACCGATCGGATTCTCCATTACCAGTTGGATAAGGCTTCGTTAAAGATATCGTCCACCAGTTTTTCGACAATCTCGGGAATCAGCGTACCTTCCGCTTCGGTGAGCAGAATATTGGTATCGTAGTCGCCGTAATTGCTGAAGGTTTTTTCAAAGCTGTACTGCGGCTCAGCCTTGTTGACAAATTTGACCCGCACGGTGATTGTCAACCGGTTTTTGGTGGCATACTCGTCACCCGAGATGGCCACGGGGTCGGAGCTGTATCCGATGATTTCGCCCGAGAAACTCAGGTCTCCGTTTTCAGGAACAACCTGCAAACGGGTCTGCTGGGCCAGCTTTTGGGTCAATTCGTCCGTAAAAGTAGGACTCAGGGTCGGCGTAACCATGGCCGCCATGTTGTTGAAGTAGCTGATCGACACCGTTTTACTCAGTGCATAGTTCACCGATGCTCCGGAGAAAGAGTATTTCACCGAGCACCCGCTGCACACCAGCAACAGAGCACCGAACAGCGCCCATACAGCCATATGTTTCTTCATCTTCATTCTGTTACTTCGATTCAACACATACCTTCGTGACACTCCGCGCCTCTGCCGATAATGTGGACGATCGGCTCGGGCCCGCTGCCTCACTCAGCAACGCACCACCCCGCTGCACCACGCCCCAAACGAAAGAGGCTTCGGACTAAACGAATTATCTTTCTTTCTGTTACGAAGATATACTTTTTCTTTCAGAGTACGGTCTTTTCTCACAACACGTCCCAACCGAACAGCGTTTCATCCGGTTTCGGATTTGCTCCGTTCCCGCTCCGGTTCGGTTTCGAATCCATTCCCATTTCGCACCCTCTTCGGCCGCCCGGCACGGGCAGTGATCAGAGCATTTTGGCAGCCGTGATGGGCCACTGCCATTCGACCCCGAAGGTACAGCCCGACACGCGCAGAGCGGGCGGCAGCTGGAACCGTTTGAAATCGCCCGACAGGAGCAACCGGCAGACACGTTCGACGGTTGCCGCCTCATACCCCTCGGCAATCACATCGGCAGCCGAACGACCACCCTCGATCAATCGAATCAGGATGGCATCCAGCACCGGATAGTCGGGCAGCGAGTCGCTGTCCTTCTGACCGGGCCGCAATTCAGCCGAGGGGGCTTTGGTCAGGATGTGCTCGGGAATGGGGGCAACACACCCCTGAGCTTCGGCAGCGGCGTTGATCTGACGCGAAAGAGCGTACACGTCCTGCTTGTAGAGGTCGCCGATCACGCTCAGCGCCCCGCTTGTATCGCCATACAGCGTTCCATAGCCCACAGCTGCTTCGCTTTTGTTGGAGGTATTAAGCATCAAGGCTCCGTGGCTGTTCGACAACGCCATGGTCATCATACAACGGATACGGGCCTGCATGTTCTCTTCGGCCAGCCCCCGGTTTTTATCCGAAGCAGCTGCCTGCAAAACGGGCTGCAACGATTCAACGGCGGCTTGGAAGGTCGGTGCGATCGGCACCAGCCAGGCCTGTTCCTGCGGAATCCGCACACGGCGGATCATCTCCTCGGCATCGGTCACAGAGTGGTCGGTCGAGTACTGGGACGGGAGCATGACCGTCTTGACGTGTTCGGCACCGAGCGCTTCGACGGCGAGCGCCAGCACCAGCGCTGAGTCGATGCCGCCCGACATGGCGACACAAGCGTCACGGCAACCGGTCTTGGCAAAATAGTCGCGAATACCGAGCACCAACGCTTCGTGGAGCTGTTCGAGGCGATCGCCCCACACGGCACTCTGCCCCGCCCCGACCGCATCGGTATCGACCACAACCTGCGCTTCGCGGAAAAGCGGTAGCACGACCGATCCGCCATCGGGCCAAACGATGCAGGAACCGCCGTAGAAGATGGTTCCGGTCTGAGCACCGACGGGGTTGACCCAAACGATGGGTTTGCCGGAGGTTTTGGCAACGGACAGCAGACGGTCACGGTTCCGTTCGGCGACTCCGTGACGAAAATGGTCGGCGGCACACAGGATTTTCACCGTTTCGTTCTCCGTATCGGCCAGCACCACCGTGACACCCTGTCCGGCTGCAAAAGCTTCGAGTTCGGCCCGGGCAGCTGCGGCCCGCTCTCGGAAAGCGCAGGAATCGGCCAGACCGAGCAACGGCGTACCGGTAACGGCCTCAGCCCCGAAGACCACCAACTGCGCGCCCTGAGCGGCAACGGCTGCGATGGCCTCTTTCATTTTCGCGATATTGGCGGCGGTATCGCCGACCTTGTAATTCTGCTGTACGAGCGCGATTTTCATAGCTTTACGTCGATTTCAAAAAGTTTGTCCCAGTTTTTTCCCGTCACATAGACTTTGCCGGTAGCCGGGTCGTGAGCGATACCGTTGAACACGTCGGTATCGCGTCGATGGCCGATCCGGGTTTCGAGAGCCGAGCAGTCGATATAGTGAGTTACGTGACCGGTGGCGGGGTCGATCACGGCAATTCGATCGGTCAGATAGAGGTTGGCCCAGATCTTTCCGTCGATCCATTCGAGTTCGTTCAGAAGCAGCACCTCGCCTTGGTGGTCACGCACCTGGAAACGACGCTGCTGCGAGAAGTCGGCCGGATCGAGCACACGGATCCACGAGCTGCCGTCGCTCATGTAGAGCGAATCGCCGGCTGCGTCGGGGGTCAGCCCCCACCCTTCGCCGGAGTAGGCAAAGACCTTCACCTGACGGAAATCCTGCTTGTCGTACACCAGACAGCGCTGTTCCTGCCAGGTCAGTTGATAGAGCAACGAGTCGCCCACCAGCGCCAACCCTTCGCCGAAGTAGTTGTCAGCCAGCGGGAGGGTACGTTCGGCTCGACCGGTGGCAAGATCGACCTTCCGCAACGAGGATTCGCCATACTCGCCGGTACTTTCGTAGAGCGCTCCGTCAGCCCAAAGCAGCCCCTGGGTGTAGGCCTTCTCGTCATGGGGATACTCGGCCACAATCTGCGGAACGACGGTTTGGGGCTCGGGTACCGGGATCTGCGCAGCCACCGTATTCGATTCGCCGCTGCCAGCGGGAGCGACGGTTCCGCCACAGGCGGTCAGGCCCATGATCAGCATGGATATAAGGGTCAATCGTTTCATGTTCACATCATATTTCCGAACGTGCGTCGGCCAAAGACATAACGCAGCACGACACTGCCGCGGTAGAAGACATTTTTCGGTGGCAGGGCAAAACCAACCGCTCCGGGTTGACGTTGCAGACGGGAACGCATCTTCCGCCAAAAGTCCCGATGCCCCCGGAAAATGGCTCCGGCAAACGACGTTTTGCCGGTCACCAGATAGGCGAGCGACTGCAATGCGTCGATCCAGAAGCGGACGGCATACACACAGACAAAGGCCCTCCGGGAGAGATTCTTATAGAGCATCGCCAGGTTGTTCCGGAAATTGAGGTAGGTTTTCCGGGACGAGGTCGCCGGCAGGGCACCTCCGCCGACATGGCCGACCACGGAACGGGGGCAGACGACCACCGTGTATCCGCCGCGGTGGAACCGCCAGCAGAGGTCGATCTCCTCCATGTGGGCAAAGAAGGCCTCGTCGAGTCCGCCATAGCTGCGCCACAGGTCGGCACGCACGAGCATCGCGGCGCCGGTCGCCCAGAAGATCTCCCGCGGGGTGTCATACTGACCGTTGTCCCGCTCGACGGTACCGAAAATACGGCCCCGGCAGAAGGGATAACCCAGTACATCGATAAACCCGCCGCAAGCTCCGGCATATTCGAAGTATTCGTTACGTCCGTAGGCGTGCATTTTGGGCATGGCGGCGGCGATACGGCTGTCGCCGCGCATCGCATCGACCAGCGGGACGAGCCAGCCGGGGGTCACTTCGATATCGGAGTTCAGTAACAGGTAGTAGTCATAATCGGCC
The DNA here is from genome assembly GCF_900104655.1 of Millionella massiliensis. Lineage (GTDB taxonomy): Bacteria > Bacteroidota > Bacteroidia > Bacteroidales > Rikenellaceae > Rikenella > Rikenella massiliensis. The sequence continues at coordinate 1,387,017 of NZ_FNWD01000002.1, forward strand.
AGCATCTCATGGCTGAGCACCCGATTGTAACCACCGGTGAAACCATAGTTCTGGTCGAAGACGAGCAGTTTGAAACGGGGATCACCGGGCGTCACAAAGGTCTCCTCGAGCCATGCCACGGACTGGTCGGTCGAGGCGTTGTCGGCCACAACCACCGTGACTTCACATGCGGCAGGGGCATACTTCCCGGTCGAATATTCGACCACCCCGGGAAGGAATCGTTGAAGGAATCCTTCGCCGTTCCAGTTGAGTACGACGACCGCCAGTTTCTCGGTGGCTGGTCGTGGGGAGCTACTGCTGCGTTCCTTGTCCATGCATCTGATCGGCTATTTTTTGAGCGTGCGGATGGTGAGCCATCCAGTTTTCCATGTCGTGTTTCCACCGCCGGTGCGACCACATCCAGAGTTCGGGCCGCCGGCGAATCATCTGTTCGAGCCGTTCGGCATACCGGCGCGTAATTTCGCCCTCGGCAACGGATTCGTTGCCGTCGTAAATCAGATCGAAACGGGCTTCGTAGTATCCGCGCCGCACTTTGCGAACGTCGAGAAACACAACGGGCATATGGAATTTGAGGGCCAGCTTTTCGGTCCCGATAAAGAAGGGGGTCCAACGGCCCAAAAAGAGGGTCCAGTTCTGAATTTCGGGCCAGGCGGGGGTCTGATCGGCGATCAACGCCAGGGTCACATGCTTGCCGGCGCGCGTGTAACGGATCATCTCGCGCCCCACGTCGTGCATCGGCACGGGAATCACCCCGAATCGGCTGCGAATCCGGTGGTAAAGCCGGTCAGCTCCGCGATTGCTGAGGGGACGATAGACGGCCAGGGCGTTATCGTGCGTTTTGTAGAGGTCGAAATTGGTGGTGTACTCCCACGAGCCGTAGTGGGCCATGGCCGAGATCCAGGAACGTCCGCCGGTCCACCGCATCAGGTCGTCCATATTGAGGTACCGCATCCGCGCACGTATCTGCTTTTCGCTGACCGAGGCCAGCGAGAGGGTTTCGATCACCACGTCGGCCAGGTGTTTGTAGAAGTCCTTTTCGATTCGGAGCCGTTCTTCAGGGCTCTTTTCGGGGAAGGAGTTGCGCAGGTTGGTACGCACCACCTCACGCCGGTAACGAACCACATAATAGAGCACCCACCGGATCAGATCCGCAAAGAGGAACTGCATCTTGTAGGGCAACTTTCCCAGGCACCACGCTATCGGATATATCACATAGTAAGTCAGCATCAGCAATCACCTTTGGTGAATCGGGCACCGGCCACGAGATCGAATATTTCGTTCCAGATGGAAGGCGTGGTCGCCACAATACTGCGTCCGAAGACATAGTCGTCGCCCCCGGCAAAGTCGGCCACCTGGCCACCGGCCTGACGGACAATAAATGCCCCCGCGGCCACGTCCCAGGGCGAGAGATTGATATGGTAGAAGGCATCGCCGCGTCCGCACGCAATATAAACCAGATCGGTCGCCGCGGAACCTATACGACGTGCACCGTGGCTGTGGCGGTTGAAGTATGCAAAACTGTTTTCGAAGTGGCGCACGACTTTTTCGTCGAGTCCATAGGCCAAGCCGGTAAGCACCAACGCATCGTTCACTCCGGCAACGTGGTCCGACACCCGGATGGGCTGTCCGTTCAGATAAGCGCCGGGGGCTCCTTTCCACGTATAGAAACTTTCGCCGAGGGTCACCTCATGCACCACGCCAACCACGGTTTCACGTGCCTGGGTATCCCACAGCGCAATGCTGACGGCATACGGCGGCAAACCGTGCACAAAGTTGGTCGTACCGTCGAGCGGATCGATAATCCATTGCCACGGAGCCTGTTCATCGTGTCGTCCGGAACCCTCTTCGGCAATAAAGCCGGCTTCGGGCAAGAGTTCGGCCAAAGCGGCTATGATCATCTTTTCGGCACCTTTATCGACATAGGAGACGAAATTGAAGGTTCCCTTAACTTCGACCTTGTCGGTCGTAAAGCGTTTACGTTCGGTAGCGATATAGTCGGCAGCCTGAGCGGCGATCTGCCGCACACGGCCGCATATCTGTTCCCAATCGGGTTGCATCATAATAGTTTCTTTTATGGAAGGGCCTTTTTCAGATCGTAAGGCAAAGATACGAATTCCGCCAACAGATTGACGTCGCGGTGCTTCGTTTTTGGCACTTATCGACAAGAAAACATCCCCTTTTGGAGAATCGCGGCATGGCATGCACCGTGGAGAGCAAGCATACAGCGTGTTCCGCCCCCAGTGCGCAGCAATTCCTGATAGATGAGGGGCCGCACCACATAAACTCTTGGCATGACACCGATTCGAGGTAATACCAATCTGACGGGGTGGCCGAAGCCACCGCCCGCCCGGCGTGAGGGCAGTCCCGTACTGTACGCGATGCTGCTCCCAAAAAAGCCCGCGAAACGCGATAGAGAGAAACGAACGATTCGTGCCACTGGGCGAATCGTGCGTTGCTCTTTGAGCGGGCTTTATTTTCAGACAAACCGTTCTTCGACTGCCCTGCGCGGGCGGCGTCCGCGTGCTCGCGGCGGAGCAATGACTTGTATTACCTCTGATACATGTAATCACGACAGTTAACCAATAGCCTCTAACAGCCACACCACGTAAACTTCCGGCATGACACCGATTCGAGGTAATACCACTCTGACGGGGTGGCCGAAGCCACCGCCCGCCCGGCGTGAGGGCAGTTCCGTACAGTTCTCGATACTCCGTATCAAAAAGCCCGCGAAACGCGATATAGAGAGAAACGAACGATTCGTCGTTACACGAATCGTTCGTTTCTCTTTGAGCGGGCTTTTGTTTGAGACACCAGCCGTTCTCCGCCTGCCCTGCGCGGGCGGCGTCCGCGTGCTCGCGGCGGAGCATGCGATACTGCGTATCGCTTATGGCGTTAGAAACCACTCATTCGGAGTGCCCGAAGGCACCGTGCTCGCGGCGGAGCAGTGATTTCCCCCCTCACTCCCTTCTACCTCCTCCGCTACCAAACAAAAAGGCCTCACGCAGAGTTGCGCAAGGCCCGAAAAATGCGTCCGGCACTGCCGGAAAACACTATTTCTGACGGTAGATCTTGGTGTAACCGTAGATGGCTTCGTCGCCCAGTTCTTCTTCGATACGGAGGAGCTGGTTGTATTTGGCCATACGGTCCGAACGGCTCATCGAACCGGTCTTGATCTGACCCGAGTTGGTAGCCACAGCGATGTCGGCGATGGTAGCGTCTTCGGTTTCACCCGAACGGTGCGAAGTAACGCTGGTGTAGCCGGCACGGTGTGCCATTTCGATAGCGTCGAGGGTTTCGGTCAACGAACCGATCTGATTAACTTTGATCAGGATCGAGTTACCGCAACCCAGTTCGATACCTTTCTTCAGGAATTCTACGTTGGTAACGAAGAGGTCGTCACCTACGAGCTGGCAACGATCGCCGATAGCGGCGGTCAGTTTCTGCCAACCTTCCCAGTCGTTTTCGCTCATACCGTCTTCGATCGAGTCGATCGGGTATTTTTCAACGAGACCTTTGAGGTATTCAACCTGCTGGTCAGAGGTCAGTTTGGCACCTTTTTCGCCTTCGAAGATGGTGTAGTCGTAAACGCCGTCTTTGTAGAATTCAGACGAAGCGCAGTCCATACCGATGGCAACGTCGCCGCCATTGCATTTCAAACCGGGTTTGTAGCCGGCTTTCTTGATGGCTTCGATGATCGATTCGATGGCGTCTTCGGTACCTTTGAGGGTCGGAGCGAAACCACCTTCGTCACCTACTGCGGTCGAGAGGCCACGGTCGTGGAGCACTTTTTTCAGAGCGTGGAACACTTCGGCACCCATGCGCAGACCTTCACGGAAGGAGCTGGCACCTACCGGACGGATCATGAATTCCTGGAAGGCGATGGGGGCGTCAGAGTGCGAACCGCCGTTGATGATGTTCATCATCGGAACGGGGAGGGTTTTGGCGTTCGAGCCGCCGATGTAACGATACAGGGGCACACCCAGGTAGTTGGCAGCAGCTTTTGCGCAGGCGAGCGATACGCCGAGGATGGCATTTGCACCGAGGTTCGATTTGGTCGGAGTACCGTCCAGAGCGATCATGGTTTTGTCGATGCCGACCTGGTCGGTAACCATCATGCCTACGATCTCTTTGGCGATCACTTCGTTGACGTTCTGTACGGCTTTGAGCACGCCTTTGCCGAGGTAGCGACCTTTGTCGCCGTCACGGAGTTCGAGTGCTTCGTTTTCGCCGGTCGAGGCGCCGCTCGGAACGGCTGCACGGCCGAATGCGCCGCTGGCGGTCAGTACTTCAACTTCGATGGTCGGATTGCCGCGCGAGTCGAGAATCTCACGGGCGTGTACGCTGATGATTTGTCCCATTTCTTTAGTTATTGAAAAAGTTAATGTTCTGTCACACAAAGTAGTGAGGGGAATTTGCCAGCGTGGCAAATTCCCCTCAAAAGTAGTGCTTTGTTTTCGACTACGCAAATTTTTCGGTTGGCCGACCGCGGCGGAACACCACGAAGGCCTTTTCGAACAGGGCGTGTCTTATTCAGCTTTGGTTTCGGCAACTTCAGCAGCAGGAGCTTCAGCGGTTTCGGCTGCAGGAGCGGCAGCTTCGGTCGCGGTAGCCTGTGCGGCTTTTTTAGCGCCACCGGCACGACGGGTACGGCCTTTCGAAGCGGTTTTCTTGGCTGCACCAGCGTTCTGGGTGTATTCTGCGTTGAAGTCAACGAGTTCGATGAAGCAGGTTTCAGCACCGTCACCCTGACGGAAACCGGTTTTCAGGATACGGCAGTATCCACCCGGACGGTCAGCGATTTTGGGAGCCACTTCGCGGAAGAGTTCGGCTACGGCAGCTTTGTTTTTGAGGTAAGCGAATACCGTACGGCGCGAGTGGGTAGAGTCATCTTTCGATTTGGTGATGATGGGCTCTACGAAGGTGCGGAGTGCTTTGGCTTTGGCCAGGGTGGTATTGATGCGTTTGTGCAGGATCAACGACGCTGCCATGTTCGCCATCAGGGCCTTGCGGTGCGAAGCCTGACGGCCCAGGTGGTTGATGGTTTTGTTATGTCTCATGATTGTGTTTAGTCTTTGTCAAGTTTGTACTTAGCCACGTCCATCCCGAAGTGGAGATTCAGGCTTTCGAGGAGTTCGTCCAGTTCGGAGAGCGATTTCTTACCGAAGTTACGGAACTTCAGCAGGTCGCTGCGTTGGAAGCGGACGAGTTCGCCCAGGGTCTCGACTTCGGCTGCTTTCAGACAGTTCAGCGCGCGAACGGAGAGATCCTGTTCGGTGAGTTTGGTCTTGAGCAGTTGCCGCATGTGCAGGATATCCTCGTCGAACTCTTCGGTAGCGGTTTTTTCCTCGGTGTCCAGGTTGATCTTCTCGTCGGAGAAGAGCATGAAATGGAAGATGAGGATTTTGGCTGCTTCTTTGAGTGCGTCTTTCGGATGAATCGAGCCGTCGGTGGTGATTTCGATGGTCAGTTTTTCGTAGTCGGTCTTCTGTTCCACACGGTAGTTTTCGACCGAGTACTTAACATTCTTGATGGGTGTGTGAATCGAGTCAATCGGGAGCAGCCCAAACGGAGCATCGGCCGGACGGTTCTCTTCGGCAGGCACATAACCGCGCCCTTTTCCGATGGTGAGTTCCATCTGGAATTTCACGTCGGGTTCGAGGCGGCAGATCAGCAGGTCGGGGTTGAGTACTTTGAAACCGGTCATGAAGTTGGAGAGGTAACCGGCAGTCAGCTCGGTCACTCCGGTCACGTTGACGGTGACTTTTTCCGATTCTACGTTCTCAACGGTCCGTACCAGACGCACCTGTTTCAGGTTCAGAATGATTTCTATCATCTCTTCCATCACTCCGGGGATGGAAGCGAACTCGTGGTCTACGCCCGGGATGTGAACCGTGGTGAATGCGTAGCCTTCGAGTGATGACAGCAGTATTCGGCGGAGTGCATTACCGACCGTGATGCCGAAACCGGGCTCCAGCGGACGGAATTCAAACCGTCCGAAGGAGGCCGTGGAGTCGAGCATAATCACTTTGTCGGGCTTCTGGAATGCTAATATTGCCATAGTGTTTGTGCTCCTCGATTAATGACTATTTAGAATAGAGTTCGACGATCAGTTGCTCGTTGATATTTTCGGGGATTTCGGCCCGTTCGGGTTTCTGCATGAATTTACCCGACATGGTGGCGGCGTCCCATTCGATCCACGAGAAACGGCTGCGTTGGGTCGAACCCAGAGAGTTCTGGATTACTTCCAGCGATTTCGATTTCTCGCGAACGGCAACGATCTGGCCGGGTTTGAGGGTATACGAGGGGATGTTCACCACTTCGCCGTCCACGGTGATGTGGCGGTGCGACACGAGCTGACGGGCTGCGGCGCGGGTGGGAGCGATACCCAGACGATATACGACGTTGTCCAGACGCGATTCGAGCAGCTGGAGCAGCACTTCACCGGTTACACCACCGGCGCGTTCAGCGGCTTCGAAGGTGCGGCGGAACTGTTTTTCGAGCATGCCGTAAAGGGCTTTCACCTTCTGTTTTTCTTTCAGCTGCACGCCGTATTCCGAAACTTTCTTACGACGGCGGTTCAGACCGTGTTGTCCCGGGGGATAGTTTTTCTTTTCGAAAGAGGTGTCCGAGCCGAAGATCGGTTCGCCGAATTTACGGGCGATTTTGGTTCTTGGTCCTGTATAACGTGCCATTGTGTTTTTTACTTTTTTGTCTTTTGTTGAAAAGTGTGGTAAAATTTATCCGCAGTTGCGATACGATCCGGGGGGTCGTTCATCAGGCAGCCTCAGCGAGAGGCTGACACGGGCGTCCGACCCCGCAGAAGGATCAGACACGACGACGTGCCGGCGGACGGCAACCGTTATGGGGCAGGGGGGTAACGTCGATGATTTCGATCACTTCGATACCGGCGCCGTTGATGGTACGGATGGCGGATTCGCGGCCCGAGCCCGGTCCTTTTACATACACTTTCACTTTGCGAAGACCCAGGTCGTAGGCCACTTTGGCGCAGTCTTGCGCAGCGGTCTGAGCGGCGTAGGGGGTATTCTTTTTGGAGCCGCGGAAGCCCATTTTACCGGCCGAGCTCCAGCTGATCACTTGACCTTCAGCGTTGGTCAGGGTAACGATCACGTTGTTGAAGGTAGAGTGGATATGTGCTTGACCAAGTGCGTCAACTTTGACGACTTTCTTCTTTACTGATCCGGTTTTCTTTGCCATAATTTTATGCCTAATTGAAGTTAGGATACACGGTTAACTACTTGGTTGCCTTTTTCTTGTTAGCCACGGTCTTTTTGCGGCCCTTGCGGGTGCGGGCGTTGTTCTTGGTGCTCTGACCACGCACGGGCAGACCCAGACGGTGGCGGATACCGCGGTAGCAACCGATATCCATCAGGCGTTTGATGTTGAGCTGGATGGTGGAACGCAGTTCGCCTTCCACGCGGATACCCTCGGTGGCGATCACGTTACGGATGGCGCCGACCTGTTCGTCGGTCCAATCTTTCACTTTGGTATCCTGATCGATACCTGCCTTTGCGAGGATCTGGGCAGCGGTGCTGCGACCGATACCGTAGATATAGGTGAGGCCGATTACGCCCCGTTTGTTTTTAGGTAAGTCGACTCCGACAATACGTGCCATAAGTTCTGTTCTTTTTCTTTGAAATTCTTAAAACTCAGTGAATTCCTGAAGCTCTTGCCGGTGGGGACTAACCCTGACGCATTTTGAGTTTCGGGTTTTTCTTGCAGATCACGTACACGCGGCCTTTGCGGCGTACGATCTTGCAGTCTTCGCTGCGTTTTTTGATGGATGCTCTGACTTTCATCGTTTTGAGTTGTTTGATTTGGGAGGCGGACCGTCGCGGTCGTCCTCCGAAACATTACTTGTAGCGGAACGAAATGCGACCTTTGGTGAGGTCATAGGGCGACATTTCGACCTTTACCTTGTCACCGGGCAGAATCTTGATGTAGTGCATCCTCATCTTTCCGGAGATGTGGGCGGTGATTATGTGACCGTTGTCCAGCTCCACGCGGAACATGGCGTTGGACAGGGCTTCGATAATGGTACCGTCCTTTTCGATTGCAGCTTGTTTGGCCATTCAGTGTTGGTTTTTAAGCAGTGCGTACCCTTCTTTCGGACCTGCGGCAGCGTGAGGGGCAGCCGGTCAGTCGATCGGAAGGTTTTTCTCGATATACTCGAAAGTCGTGAGAACATCTGGCCCTTCGTCTGTGATCGCCACGGCGAACTCGAAATGGGCGGAGGGCTTACGGTCGGCGGTTCTGACAGTCCAACCGTCTTTTTCAAAGATTACGTTACGGGTGCCGAGGTTGATCATCGGTTCGATGCAGAGCACCATCCCGGCCTTGAGCTGGGGACCGCTGCCGCGTTTCCCGTAGTTGGGAACCTGCGGTTCCTCGTGCAGGCTGCGACCGAGGCCGTGGCCGACCATTTCGCGAACGACGGTCATGCCGTGGCTCTGGGCATACTCCTGTACGGCGTGGGAAATATCGCCAATCCTATTTCCCGCCTTTGCCTGCGCAACACCTCTATAAAGAGCTTCCTTGGTGACATCCAGCAGTTCCCGAGTACGCGGGTCTACCTCTCCTACCGCAAACGTGTAGGCGGAATCGCCATGAAAACCGTTCATATAAGCGCCGCAGTCGACCGACAGAATATCGCCTTCCTGCAGAGCGTAACCCGAGGGGATCCCGTGAACGATCTGTTCGTTGACCGACATGCAGAGCGTGGCGGGGAAACCTCCATAACCTTTGAAGTTGGGTACTGCACCGTGAGCACGGATATACTCTTCGGCCAGAGCGTCGAGTTCCAGTGTCGTAACTCCGGGACGGATGTTACGTCCGACGAGCGCGAGGGTTCGGCTGACGAGTTGGTTGCACTGGCGGAGCAGTTCGATCTCCTCTTTGGTTTTCAGGTATATCATAAATATATATGGAAGAACCTTTTTGTCGTTGGTTCAGTTTTGGGACGCAGGGTCTATCATCGGGGAAAGTGAACGGCATCGGGTGCCGTCCACTTCATATCCGGGCAGCGGACCGCGATCCGCGCCCACCCGATAACAGGTTTAGTTCATGCGTCCTTTCATACGTCCGCTTTTCATCAGACCGTCGTAGTGACGGAGCAGCAGGTGCGACTCGATTTGCTGCAGGGTATCGAGTACGACACCGACGAGGATCAGCAACGAAGTACCACCGTAGAAGAGGGCGAACTGGCCGTCCACTCCGATCATGTGGGCAAACACCGGCAGAACGGCTACGATTGCAAGGCAGATCGAACCGGGCAGGGTGATGCGGGTCATGATAGTGTCCAGGTAGCTTGCGGTCTGCTTGCCGGGTTTGATCCCGGGGATGAAACCGCCGTTGCGTTTCATGTCGTCTGACATCTGGTTGGTGTTGATGGTGATCGCGGTGTAGAAGTAGGTGAAAGCCATCACCAGCAGACCGAAGACGAGGTTGTACCAGAAGCCGTAGATGTTTCCAAACACGGCGCCGATACCTTGGGTAGCCTCGAATTTGGTGAAGATCAGGGGCAGCATCATGATCGCCTGGGCGAAGATGATGGGCATCACGCCGGCCGCATTGATCTTGAGCGGGATGTATTGGCGTACACCACCGTACTGTTTGTTACCGACGATACGTTTGGCGTATTGTACGGGGATTTTGCGTACGGCCTGTACCAGTGCGATCGTTCCGGCGAACACCAGGAAGAGGAGTACGAGTTCGACGATCAGCATCACGAATCCGCCGCCGGCGGTCGTGAATCGTGCGTTAAGCTCGGCCAGGAAGGCGTGCGGCAGACGGGCGATGATCCCGACCATGATGATCAGGGAGACGCCGTTACCGATACCTTTATCGGTGATTTTCTCGCCGAGCCACATGACGAACATGGTTCCGGCGATGAGCACCATCGTTGCGCTGAACGTGAACAGGAATGAGTTTCCGAGTACGAAGGCCGACGGCAGGAGCTGCTGGTTCAGGTTTACCAGGTAGGCAGGAGCCTGAATGAGCAGGATACCGATGGTCAGGTACCGGGTCCACTGATTGATCTTACGCCGGCCGCTTTCGCCCTCTTTCTGGAGTTTCTGGAAATAGGGGATAGCGATCCCGAGCAGTTGGATCACGATCGAGGCTGAGATGTAGGGCATGATCCCGAGGGCGAAGATAGATGCATTGGAGAATGCACCCCCGGAGAAGATGTCGAGCAGTCCCAGGAGCCCGTCCGCGGTCTGTTTCTGAAGGCCGGATCCGGAAAGGGCTTCCGGGTTGATGCCCGGAAGCACAACGAAGCTTCCCAGTCGGTAGATCAGAAGCAGCCCCAAGGTGTAGAGGATGCGGTTACGCAGCTCTTCGATCTTGAAGATGTTTCTAATGGTGTCGATTAGTTTTTTCATGAGCCGAGGCTAAAAAAGAGTGGGTGATTAGAGTTTGGTTGCGGTACCGCCCTGGGCTTCGATCGCGGCCTGAGCCGATTTCGAGAAGGCGTGTGCCGTAACGTCCACTTTTTTGGTCAGCGCTCCGGTTCCGAGCACTTTCACCACGTCGTTTTTAGACACCAGCCCGGCGGCTACCATTTCGGTTTGGCCGATGGTGGTGATGCCTTTAGCGGCCAGGGCTTCGATGGATACCAGGTTTACGGTTTTGAACACCACTTTGTTGGTGTTGGTGAAACCGAATTTCGGCAGACGGCGTTGCAGAGGCATCTGACCGCCTTGGAAGCCGCGTTTGTTTTTATAGCCCGAACGCGACTGGGCACCTTTGTGACCGCGCGTAGAGGTTCCGCCGTAGCCCGACCCTTGACCGCGGCCGATGCGTTTTTCGCTGTGCGTAGAGCCTTTGGCGGGTTTGATATTACTGAGGTTCATGGTTGTGTCTGTTTTTGAAAAGCCGGTTATTTAACTTCTTCAACGGTGACGAGATGTTTTACTTTCTCGACCATACCCATGATTTCGGGGCATTGGTTGTGTTCCACGCTCTGGCGGATCTTGCGCAGCCCGAGAGCGTCCAGATTGGCACGCTGCTGCTTGGTAGCACCGATGCGGCTTTTGGTCTGGGTGATTTTAACTATTGCCATTTCGCTGTAGTTTCTGAGTGGTTAAGGGTTACCCGTTAAATACTTGGGTCAGGGAAATACCGCGGGTTTCGGCGATGGTGACCGGGTCGCGCAGTTCGGCCAGGGCGGCAACGGTGGCTTTCACCAGGTTGTGCGGGTTGGACGAACCTTTGCTCTTTGCCAGCACGTTTTTCACGCCGACGCTTTCCAGCACGGCACGCATTGCACCCCCTGCGATCACACCGGTACCGGGCGAGGCCGGACGGAGCAGCACGCGCGAACCGCTGAATTTGGCGGTCTGTTCGTGGGGAATGGTACCTTTCAGTACGGGAACTTTGATGAGGTTCTTTTTAGCGTCTTCCACGCCTTTGGCGATGGCGGCGGTCACTTCGGAGGCTTTACCGAGGCCATAGCCTACGATGCCGTTTTCGTTCCCGACCACGACGATGGCGGAGAAGGTGAAGGTCCGACCACCTTTGGTAACTTTCGTTACACGCTGTATGCTAACCAGACGGTCTTTCAGTTCGATGTCGCTGGTGCGTACTTTTTTTATGTTGCTTGTTGACATAATCGTTTCGTTGGTCTTGATTAGAATTTAAGCCCGCCTTCGCGTGCGGCATCGGCCAGTTGTTTTACACGACCGTGGTAGAGGTAGCCGTTGCGGTCGAAGGCTACGGCGGTGATACCGGCGGCGAGGGCTTTGGCGGCTACGGCTTTACCTACGAGGGCTGCCACTTCGGTTTTGGTTTTGCCCTGTGCTGCTTCAGCCACTTCTTTATCCAGCGACGAGGCGGCGACGAGGGTTTTACCGGCCTGGTCGTCGATTACTTGGGCGTAGATTTGCTTGTTGCTGCGGAAAACCGTCAGACGGGGGGCTTCAGCCGTACCGTTCACGATTTTACGAATGCGCATCTTGATGCGTGCGCGTCTTGCTATTTTAGTAAGTGCCATTGTCTCTTAACTGTTATTTGGAGTTAGCTGACTTCCCTGCTTTGCGACGCAGTTGTTCGCCTACGAACTTGATACCTTTACCTTTGTAGGGTTCGGGTTTGCGCAGCGAGCGGATTTTGGCTGCCACCTGACCGAGCAGTTGTTTGTCGGCGCTCTTGAGGGTCAGGATCGGGTTGCCTTTCTTTTCTGCGAAAGCTTCGGCTTTCACTTCGGCGGGCAGCATGATGTGGATGTCATGCGAATACCCCAGGCTCAGTTCGAGGATTTGGCCTTTGACTTCGGCTTTGAAACCGACGCCGATGAGTTCTTGTTTGGTTTCGTATCCGGTCGATACGCCGTGCACCATATTGGCGATCAGGGCGCGATACAGACCGTGCATCGAACGATGACGCGGCTGGTCGGTCGGCCGTGTTACATGGACTACGTCTCCCTCGACCGTCACGGTGATGTCCGGATCGACTTTCTGAGAAAGTTGTCCGAGAGGGCCTTTCACGCTAACCACATTGTCGGCGCCAACGGTAACGGTAACGCCTTTAGGCAGGTTTACAGGTAATTTTCCAATTCTTGACATTGTATTGTCTGGTGTTTGTTAGATTAATATACGTAACACAGCACTTCGCCGCCAACGTTTTCTTTGCGGGCTTGCTTGTCGGTCATGATACCTTTGGAGGTCGAAACGATGGCGATGCCAAGGCCGTTCATCACGCGGGGCATTTCAGCCACGCTGGCATACTGGCGCAGGCCGGGACGGCTCACGCGAGTCAGGGCTTTGATCGCCGGGGTTTTGGTCTCCGGGTGGTACTTCAGGGCGATTTTGATCGTCGAGAAGCCTTTTTCGTTGGTTCCGAATTTGTAAGCGAGGATGTAGCCCTGTTCGTGCAGGATGCGTACGATCTCTTGCTTGATTTTCGAGCCGGGAGCTTCAACCACTTTGTGGTTGGCTTTCACCGCGTTTCTGATACGAGTCAGAAGATCTGCTATCGGATCTGTCATGGTTAAAAAATGAATTGTGTTATTTACTGTTTTTCAATGCGTTGCACTTCAAAACCGCGATTAGCAAAAGTTCATTAGTGCCCACAAAGAGTTGCAAAGTTACAAACTATTCCTTAATAATCAAATTATTAGCAATCATTTTCTCGCCATTTTTTCTTGCAGGCACCGGCCTGTACCATGACGGCTAAACAAAAAAAGCGCGAGACTTCACGATCAGTTCGTGAAGTCTCGCGTATCTTAATCATCGTGGGGAAGCGCGGAGTCAATAACCGCTCTGCCCCACTCAGCAGACTACCAGCTTGCTTTTTTCACACCCGGCAGCAGACCTGCGGATGCCATTTCGCGGAACTGGATACGGCTGATACCGAATTGGCGCATGTAGCCTTTCGGACGGCCGGTGATCTGGCAACGGTTGTGCAGACGGATCGGGTTGGAGTTTTTGGGCAGTTTGGCCAACCCTGCGTAGTCGCCGGCTTCTTTGAGGGCTTTACGTTTCGCTGCGTACCGTGCCACCAGCTTGGCCCGTTTCACTTCGCGGGCTTTCATCGATTCTTTTGCCATGGCTTAGTTCTTTTTAGCGTTTTTAAAAGGAAGACCGAACTGTTTGAGCAGCGCATAAGCTTCCGTGTCGTTCTGTGCGGTGGTCACGAAGGTGATTTCGACGCCGAAGATTTTGGTGATCTTGTCGATGTCGATTTCGGGGAAGATGATGTGTTCCTGCACACCCAGGGTGTAGTTGCCCTGACCGTCGAATTTGTCGTTGATGCCTTTGAAGTCGCGGATGCGGGGCAGCGATACGGCGATCAGACGTTCCAGGAATTCGTACATGCGGTCGCGACGCAGGGTCACGCGCACACCGATAGGCATCTGTTTACGCAGTTTGAAGTTCGAGATGTCTTTCTTCGAACGGGTTTGAACGGCGTGCTGACCGGCGATGGTCGAGAGTTCGGCCTGAGCCACTTCGACGAGTTTCTTGTCGGCAACGGCGGCACCGATACCCTGGTTGATGACGATCTTTTCGAGCTTCGGCACCTGCATGATGCTTTTGTAGCCGAATTCTTTCATCAGAGAGGGAATGATCTCCTCTTTGTATTTGGTCTTAAGTGAAGGTACGTATGCCATTATTTGATTTCCTCCCCTGATTTAACGGCCACGCGGACCAGTTTGCCTTTATCGTTTTTCTTACGTGCGACACGGGTCGGTTTCCCGGTCTTGGGATCGAGGGGCTGCAGGTTGCTGATGTGGATGGGGGCTTCCTGCTTTACGATACCGCCCTGGGGATTGGCGGCGTTGGGTTTGGTGTGTTTGCTCACCATGTTGACCCCTTCGACGATGGCGCGCTGCTTATCGACAAGCACCTCGAGCACTTTGCCCTGCTGGCCTTTGTTGTCGCCTGCATTGACGTACACCGTGTCCCCTTTTTTGATATGTAATTTGGTCGACATTTCTGTGTGTTTGTTAAAGGTGTGTGTATTACAGCACTTCGGGCGCCAGTGAAATGATTTTCATGTTGGCGTCGCGGAGTTCGCGGGCCACCGGGCCGAAGATACGCGTACCGCGCATTTCGCCGGCGTTGTTGAGCAGCACTACGGCGTTGTCGTCGAAGCGGATGTAGGAACCGTCCGGACGGCGGATCTCTTTTTTGGTGCGAACGACGATGGCTTTCGACACGGCGCCTTTTTTGATATCGCCCGACGGGGTAGCGCTTTTAACGCTCACGACGATTTTGTCGCCGATCGAGGCGTAACGGCGGCCGGTACCGCCAAGTACACGGATACAGAGAACTTCCTTGGCTCCGCTGTTATCGGCTACGGAGAGCCGGCTTTCTTGTTGTATCATGGTTACTTAGCTCTTTCAATGATTTCTACTAATCTCCACCGTTTGCTTTTGCTCAGCGGGCGGGTTTCCATGATGCGGACGGTATCGCCTTCGCCGCAGGTGTTTTCTTCGTCGTGAGCGACGAATTTGGTGGTTTTATTTACGAACTTGCCGTAGATCGGGTGTTTCACTTTACGTTTAACAGCAACGACGATCGATTTGTCCATCTTGTTGCTGACTACCACCCCGATTCTCTCTTTTCTAAGATTTCTTTCTTCCATGGCCTCTACTTGTTAATAGTGGTGGTTTGTTTTTCGCGCAGGATGGTCAGCATACGAGCGATGTCACGGCGCATATTTTTGATCGTGGTCGAATTTTCTGCCGGAGAAACCGCATGGTTCAGCTTGGCCTTCAGGAGGTTGGCTTTCTCAGTCTCCACACGTTCGATGATTTCGCCAGCAGTCAGTTCACGGATTTCTGATGTTTTCATGTCTTCGTGCTAGATTGAGTTTTCGGTATAATCGCGGCGGATGATGAATTTGGTGGTGATGGGCAGCTTCTGGGCGCCGAGACGGAGGGCTTCCTGAGCTACTGCCAGGGGCACCCCTTCGGCTTCGAAGAGGATGCGACCCGGGGTAACGGGAGCCACGAAACCTTCGGGCGAACCTTTACCTTTACCCATACGTACTTCGGCCGGTTTCTTGGTGATGGGTTTGTCCGGGAAGATACGGATCCACACCTGGCCTTCACGTTTCATCTCACGCACGATAGCCTGACGGGCTGCTTCAATCTGTCGTCCGGTGATCCACGCCGATTCCAGCGCTTTGATGCCGAACGAACCGAAAGACAATTCAGCTCCTCTCTGTGCCAGACCTTTCATGCGGCCTTTCTGCATTCTGCGAAATTTCGTCTTTTTTGGTTGTAACATGGTTAGTTCCTTTTAAGTCTGACGACAGATTACTGATTATTGCTATTGCGGTCGCCACCACGGCGGTCGTTACGACGGTCTCCGCGACGTTCGCCACGGCCACGGCCGCCACGACGTTCGTCACCGCGACGTTCGCCACCGCGGCCTGCGGTACCGGCAGCCGAAGCGTTCATGCCGGCGATGGGCGAGAGATCGCGTTTTGCATACACTTCGCCGTTGCAGATCCAGACTTTCACGCCGAGCAGGCCGACTTTGGTGAGGGCTTCTGCCAGGTTGTAGTCGATGTCTGCGCGGAAGGTGTGCAGCGGAATTCGGCCTTCTTTGTAGCTTTCGCTGCGGGCCATTTCGGCACCGCCCACACGACCCGAGATCTGGATTTTGATCCCTTCGGCGCCCATGCGCATGGTCGAGGCGATGGTGGTTTTGATGGCACGACGGTAGGAGATGCGGCCTTCTACCTGACGGGCGATGTTGTTCGAAACAATCACGGCGTCGAGTTCAGGACGTTTCACTTCGAAGATGTTGATCTGAACGTCTTTGCCGGTGAGTTTGCGGAGTTCTTCTTTAAGTTTGTCGACTTCGGCACCGCCTTTACCGATGATGATACCCGGACGCGAGGTGCTGATGGTCACGGTGACGAGTTTCAGCGTGCGTTCGATCACGATTTTGGAGATGCTGGCTTTGGCCAGACGGGCTCCGAGGTATTTGCGGATTTTCGAGTCTTCGACGAGTTTTGCCGGGAAGTCTTTGCCGCCATACCATGACGAGTCCCAGCCACGGATAATGCCCAGTCGATTGGCAATCGGATTTACTTTCTGTCCCATCTTAGTTCGCAGCGTTTTCAGGTTTCACTTCAGTGGTTTCGGCAGTCGCCTGCGCCGGAGCGGTTTTAGCGGCCGGAGCAGCTACTTCCATGCGGTCCACGATGATGGTTACATGGTTGGAGCGTTTGCGAATGCGGTGAGCGCGACCTTGCGGGGCAGCCTGGATACGTTTGAGCTGGCGACCGCCGTCTACGAAGATGGTTTTCACGCACAGAGGAGTTTCTTCGAGCGAAACACCCTGGTTTTTGGCTTCCCAGTTGGCGATGGCCGAACGGAGGAGCTTTTCGAGGCGTACCGAAGCCTCTTTTTTGCTGTAGCGCAGCATACCGAGGGCTTTGTTGATCTCAACGCCACGGATCATATCTGCGACAAGTCTCATTTTTCTGGGAGACGTCGGGCATTCACGCAGCGACGCGATGGCGGTCACGCGCTTTTCTGCCTTGAGCTTTTCAGCTCTCAATCTTTTTCTTGCACCCATTAGTTATGATGAATTACTTTTTTAACACTATTTTTTCTTGTTGCCCCCGTGACCGCGGAAGCTGCGGGTCGGTGCGAACTCACCCAGTTTGTGTCCTACCATGTTTTCGGTCACATAGACGGGGATGAATTTGTTCCCGTTGTGTACCGCCAGGGTATGGCCCACGAAGTCCGGAGAGATCATGCTGGCACGCGACCAGGTCTTGATAACCGATTTCTTGCCGCTTTCGTTCATGGCGAGAATCTTACCTTCGAGTTTCGGCTCGATATACGGTCCTTTTTTAAGTGAACGGCTCATTTACGCTGATTTTAGATTATTTATTCCTACGTGAAACGATGAACTTGGTAGTCGTTTTCTTCGGGTTGCGGGTTTTGTAGCCTTTGGCCAGAACGCCCGTACGCGAACGGGGATGGCCCCCTGAAGCACGACCTTCACCACCACCCATGGGGTGATCGACCGGGTTCATCACGACACCACGGTTGCGCGGACGACGGCCGAGCCAGCGTTTGCGACCGGCTTTACCGCTCTGCTCGAGGCTGTGGTCGGGGTTCGATACGGTCCCGACGGTAGCGCGGCAGGTGGTCAGCACCATCCGGGTTTCGCCTGAAGGAAGTTTAATAATGGCGTACTTGCCTTCGCGGGCAAGCAGCTGAGCGTAAGTCCCTGCCGAACGGGCCATGGCGGCGCCGCGACCGGGAGTGAGTTCAATGCAGTGCACAACGGTACCAAGAGGAATTTCCGAAAGGAATAGTGTGTTGCCCACTTCGGGTGCTACGCCCGCACCGCTGGCGATGGTCTGGCCTACTTTGAGCCCTACGGGGGCTACGATGTAGCGTTTTTCGCCGTCGGCGTATACCACCAGCGCGATACGTGCGCTGCGGTTCGGGTCGTATTCGATGGTTTTAACCGTAGCGGTCATACCATCTTTGTTGCGCATGAAGTCGATGATGCGGTACTGACGTTTGTGTCCACCACCGATGTAGCGCATGGTCATTTTACCGGTATTGTTACGGCCGCCCGTAGATTTGAGCGACGTTACCAGTGATTTTTCCGGGGTCGAAGTAGTAATATCGTCGAACGTGCCGATAATTTTGTGTCTCTGACCCGGGGTCATCGGTTTGAATTTTCTTACTGCCATCGTCTTTAGATATTACTGTAAAAATCGATCTTGTCTTCGCCCCCGAGGGTAACGATTGCTTTTTTGTAACGGTTCTGACGCCCTTCGAGCATCCCGGCTTTGGTGTAGCGGCTCTTGTATTTGCCGTCGTAGTTGCAGGTGTTCACCTCGGCAACGACAACGCCGTACATAGCTTCCACCGCTGCTTTGATCTGCAGTTTATTGGCGCGCGGATCTACAATAAAACCGTAGCGGTTCAGTTTTTCGCCCTGAGCCGTCATTTTTTCGGTTAATATCGGCTTAATTAAAATTTCCATGATTCTTGAGTCGTAATCGTTACTGGATTCCACAAACTTGCTGCATGGTCGCTACGGCACCTTCGCCACCGATGAGCAGGTGAGCTGCGTTCATCACGTCATAGGTGTTCAGGTTCTGGGCCTGGATCACTTTCACGTTCGGCAGGTTACGCGAGGCCAGGATCACGCCGGTGTTGTTCATGTCGCCGCACAGTACCACGAGGGTCTTTTTGTCGGCGATGCCCAGGTTTTTGGCTGCAGCCAGGAATTCTTTGGTTTTGGGCTGCATTTCGAGGGTATCGACAACGGTGATGGCGGCGTTTTGCGCTTTGTAGGTCAGGGCGCTGCGACGGGCCAGTTGTTTGAGTTTCTTGTTGAGTTTGAAGCTGTAGTCGCGGGGTACGGGACCGAATACGCGGCCACCGCCTACGAACAGCGGAGAGAGGATCGAACCGCTACGTGCGCCGCCGGTACCTTTTTGCTTTTTCAGCTTGCGGGTCGAGCCGGCCACTTCGTTGCGTTGTTTCGATTTGTGGGTACCCTGGCGTTGGTTGGCCAGATACTGTTTCACGTCCAGATAGATGGCGTGGTCGTTAGGCTGTTCGAGTGCGAATACCGCATCGTTCAGGGTGATCTTCTTCCCGGTCTCTTTACCGGTAATGTCGAATACGTTCAATTCCATAGTCTTGTTCCCCTTAGCCTTCGATTAACAGATAAGATCCTTTGGCGCCCGGGATAGAACCTTTCACGAGGAGGAGGTTGTTTTCCGGAATCACCTTGAGCACTTTCAGGTTGAGCACTTTCACCTGCTCACCCCCGGTACGGCCCGGCATGCGTTTGCCTTTGAACACGCGCGAGGGGTACGACGATGCGCCCAGCGAACCGACGTGACGCTGACGGTTGTGCTGACCGTGGGTTTGACCGCCCACACCGCCGAAACCGTGACGTTTCACGACGCCCTGGAAACCTTTCCCTTTCGAGATACCGGTCACATCGACCCATTCGCCTTCTTCGATCACGTCAACACCGACAACATCGCCCAGATTCGGCATCGTTTCGAACGATTTGAATTCGGCGATTTTGCGTTTCGGAGTGGTGTTCGCTTTAGCGAAGTGCCCCATCATAGGCTTGCTGGTGTGTTTTTCCTTTTTGTCGTCATAGGCAAGCTGCACAGCGGCATAGCCGTCTTTTTCGACGGTTTTCACCTGCGTAACCACACACGGACCAGCTTCGATAACAGTGCATGGGATATTTTTCCCCTCGGCACTGAAAACGGATGTCATTCCGATTTTCTTTCCAATTAGTCCTGACATTTTGTTGATTAATGGTTTGTTTTTCGGTTAATGCCTTTTCAACTCTGCCCATCGACAAGTGCACTAACGCTCAGTCAGTTACCTGCATAACCAGAGCAAAGGCGACTGCAAAGATACGGCTTTTCGGTTGATTATCAAATTTTTCACGCTTTTTTTTCATTCTTGGGCATTCATTTTCAGGCGATAGGGGCCGCAAAGCGCAAAAAAGTCCCGCCTCCGGATGGGGCGGGACTCGATCATCGAATCCGCAACGGCGAAGGTCAGCGCGGCAACACCACCACCGCATTGGCGACGGGGCGTTCGAGCCGCACGATGCCGAAACCGTCCGACGGAAAATTGATCAACGTACGACCCCAGACCATCGTCGAGGAGCCGCCGCCGTCCAGATTGAGCATGTCGGTCAGCCCCAGCCAGCGGCCCATCAGCGACAGTTCGGCCATCGACGCGCCGAAGGCACGTGCCCGCCGTCCGTCCACCACCAGCAGCACGATCGTCCCGTCTGAGCGCACGCCGATCGCCGTACGAGGCGCATAAATACTCCGCCGCTGCGCGTCCGTCAGGCTCTGCTTGTCAACTTCAGTCCACGGGTGCAGCGACCCTCCCCGCAGCAAAAGCATCGGACCGGCCGCCATCACATCCGGGAAAGCGGCACTCCATCCGCGCACGGTATCCGCTTCGAGCGCCTTGTTCCACTGAGTGAAACCGAGTGCCACACCACGTGCAATTCCGACCGCACCGCTCCCCCACCTCGGGGTCGGAACGGGACTCACGATCCGCCCGTCGATTTTGAGAAAATCATTGGCCACGGCCGCCCGTTTCGGTTCGGGATGGACAACGAAGAAACCGCCGTTCACCCCGGCCAGCGCCCGCTGCGCATGGACCAGTCGCCGGACGGTCCGACGCCGGGCTTGCTGCACCAGCCCTAGCCGGCAACGCGCCGTATCCACCTCCATCACATAGATAGCCTGCGGAGCATCGAAAAGAAAAGCTCCAGCATCCCGTCCCGTCCGGTAGCTCCGAATCCGAATGCCATCCTGCTCAGCGACCGTTTTCCAGTTCTCCGCCGAACAGAAACGGACGGAATCCTCCGCACGCTGCGCAAATGCACATGATGCACTTAGGGAAAAAAACAATAACACAATGCACATCAAACCTCTATTCATTTTAGATCCACCACTAAAACTTAAATTTACAGTATAACAAGCTGTCAATATCATCAAAGAGAGCTCAATGATCAGCATAACGGAAATTTCGCCATTCAACCTCTCTAGGACGCATACTACACTACCACACATTGCTACCAACGCTTACGTAGACCACACGCATCCCCCCCCCCCAAAAAAAAACTACCTTTAAAGATAACAATAAGAAACATTCCCTGCAGATTTTCATCATGCAGCCCCACCATCATCCACTCCCATATTTAGGAGACATATTATGAATACCCAATGCACCAAAAAGCGAGTGCCTCTGCTGGAGAGGCACTCGCCGGGTTCAACCTGCGACAGGTTGTGTGTATCGTGAATCAGTCTCAGACTTTGATTTCGACTTCCACGCCGCTGGGCAGTTCGAGTTTCATCAGCGCGTCGATGGTCTTCGAGGTCGAGCTGTAGATGTCCAGAATACGTTTGAAGGTAGAGAGCTGGAACTGTTCGCGCGACTTTTTGTTGACGAAGGTCGAACGGTTGATGGTGAAGATTTTTTTGTTGGTGGGCAGCGGAATCGGACCGCTGACCACTGCACCCGTCGATTTGACGGTTTTGACGATCTTTTCGGCAGATTTGTCCACCAGGTTGTGATCGTACGATTTGAGTTTTATTCTGATTTTCTGGCTCATTATTCGTCTTCGTTTTTGAATTTACCACTTGCGTTTTCGATGATCTCTTTGGAGACGTTAGCCGGTACGGCTTCGAAGTGCGAGAATTCCATCGACGAGGTCGCACGACCCGAGGAGATGGTACGCAGTACGGTAACGTAACCGAACATTTCGGCGAGGGGCACTTTGGCTTTCACCACGCGGGCGTTGCCTTTGGTTTCCATGCCGGAGATCTGACCGCGCCGTTTGTTCAGGTCACCGATGATGTCACCCATGTTTTCTTCGGGGGTAACGACTTCGACCGACATGATCGGTTCCATAATCACCGGATTGGCCTTGATGGCTGCATGGCGGAAACCGTTCCGGGCGCAGATTTCGAACGACAGGGCGTCGGAGTCAACGGGGTGGAACGAGCCGTCTTTCAGGGTCACTTTCATCGAGTCGATGGGGTAGCCGGCAAGAGCACCGTTGGCCATGGCAGTGGTAAAGCCTTTCTGTACGGCCGGGATGAACTCTTTCGGGATGTTACCACCCTTAACCACGTCAACGAATTCGAGACCGGAGAACTCTTTGGTCGAAGCGGGACCGATTTCGAAGATGATGTCGGCGAATTTACCACGACCACCGGTCTGTTTCTTGAAGACTTCGCGGTGTTCGTAGGTACCGGTCAGGGCTTCTTTGTAGTTCACCTGCGGGGCACCCTGGGTAATTTCGACGCCGAATTCGCGTTTGAGGCGGTCGACGATGATTTCGAGGTGGAGCTCACCCATACCCGAGATGACGGTCTGACCCGAATCTTCGTCGGTTTTCACGGTGAAGGTGGGGTCTTCTTCGGCGAGTTTGCTGAGGCCTACGCCGAGTTTGTCGAGGTCTTTCTGGGTTTTGGGTTCGATGGCCAGACCGATCACCGGTTCGGGGAAGGTCATGGATTCGAGCACGATGGGGTTGTTTTCGTCGCAGAGGGTATCACCGGTGCGCACTTCCTTGAACCCTACGGCTGCGGCGATGTCGCCGGCGCCGACGAATTCGATCGGGTTCTGTTTGTTGGCGTGCATCTGGTAGATACGGCTGATGCGTTCTTTTTTGCCCGAACGGCTGTTGAAGGTGTACGAACCTGCTTCGAGTTTACCCGAGTACACGCGGATGAAACCGAGACGGCCTACGAACGGGTCGGTAGCGATCTTGAACGCGAGGGCGCAGAACGGATCGTTTTCGCTCGGGTGGCGTTTGGTTTCTTCGCCGGTGCGGGGATCGGTACCTACGATGGCTTCCACGTCGAGGGGCGAGGGCAGGTAGGCTACGATCGAGTCGAGCAGCAGCTGTACGCCTTTGTTTTTGAAGGACGAACCGCAGAGCATCGGCACTACCGACATGTTGATGGTAGCTTTGCGGAGTGCAACGAGGATCTCTTCGGGGGTGATGGCGTCGGGATCTTCGAAGAATTTTTCCATCAGGGCGTCGTCCGATGCGGCCACCTCTTCGATGAGTTTGGCACGTGCTGCAGCGGCTTCTTCCTTGAGGTTGTCGGGGATCTCTTCGATGTGGTAGTTGTCGCGCACGGTTTTGTCATCGAAATAGATGTATGCGCGGTTGTATACCAGGTCGATCACGCCGACGAATTTGTCTTCCGATCCGATGGGGAGCACGACGGGCACGGCGTTTGCGCCGAGACGTTCGTGTACCTGAGCGCAGACACCGGCAAAGTCGGCACCGACGCGGTCCATCTTGTTGACGTAACCGATACGCGGAACGTTGTATTTGTCGGCCTGACGCCATACGGTTTCAGACTGGGGTTCAACACCACCTACGGCGCAGAAGGTAGCCACGGCGCCGTCGAGCACACGCAGCGAACGTTCCACTTCGACGGTGAAGTCGACGTGGCCGGGGGTATCGATGATGTTGATCTGGTAGGTGTTGTCTTTGTAGTGCCAGAAGGCGGTGGTAGCGGCCGAGGTGATGGTGATGCCTCGTTCCTGCTCCTGCACCATCCAGTCCATGGTGGCGCCGCCTTCGTGAACTTCTCCGATTTTGTGTGTTTTACCGGTGTAGAACAGGATACGTTCCGAAGTGGTAGTCTTGCCCGCGTCGATGTGGGCCATGATACCGATGTTTCTGGTGTATTTAAGGTCTCTTGCCATACAATGTGGTTCCTGTAATGTGTCCGGTTAGAATCTGAAGTGGGCGAATGCTTTGTTGGCTTCGGCCATGCGGTGCATTTCTTCCTTACGTTTGAATGCACCACCTTCTTCATTATAGGCCGCGATGATTTCGGCGGCGAGTTTTTCTGCCATTGAACGGCCGGCGCGTTTTCTCGAGAATTGGAGGAGGTACCGAATGCTCAAAGAAATTTTACGCTCCGGACGTACTTCCATAGGTACCTGGAAGGTTGCACCACCGACACGACGAGATTTTACTTCGACCTGCGGGGTGATATTTTCGAGCGCTTTTTTCCAAATTTCCAAAGGAGCCTTTTCCGTGTCCTTCATCTTCTCGCCTACGATATCAATAGCGTCATAGAAGATACCGTATGCAATACTCTTCTTACCGTCTAACATCAGGTTGTTGACGAACCGGGTTACCAGCACGTCTCCATACTTGGGGTCAGGAAGTAGAATTCGCTTTTTAGGCTTCGCTTTTCTCATTTCTCTTGTTGTTTCGCCGCCACCGTGCCGCAAAGATAACGTCTCGGGGGACGGCTGTTGATGGGTGTTTGGTTAATTCTTGTTTACGTTTCCGTTACGCAGTTCGGCGACTACTTCTTGGCGCCGGCTTTCGGACGTTTAGTGCCGTATTTGGAGCGACGTTGGTTACGACCGTCAACACCGGCGGCATCGAGCGTACCGCGAACCAGGTGGTAACGAACACCAGGCAGGTCTTTCACACGACCGCCGCGTACCAATACGATGGAGTGTTCCTGAAGGTTATGCCCTTCGCCCGGGATGTAGGCGTTGACTTCCTTACCGTTGGTCAGACGCACACGGGCTACTTTACGCATAGCCGAGTTCGGTTTCTTGGGGGTGGTGGTGTACACACGCACACAAACACCGCGACGTTGCGGACAAGCTTCCAGGGCCGGAGCCTTGCTCTTGTATGCCACGTCAGTCCTTCCCTTACGTACTAATTGTTGGATAGTTGGCATTTTGTTTTTTCTCTTTTGTTTTTAGTTACACAAAATCGGTGCGCAAAGATAGGTACTATTTTTTGATTTTCAATGCTTTCAAAAGCGTCTCGAATAATTTTTCTTCACACGGTCCGTTTTTCGGTGCCGGGCGTAACGGTTGCGCAGCCCCGGGAAAGCCCCGAACGAAAGCCGTGAACCTGCCTGTTCACAGGGGCCGCTTGCACAGAAACGCGCCAAACAATCTCAGCATTGTCGCCACAAAACAAACGCGAACTTCCTACACGGCAACAAAGCCTCGCCCCACCCAGCCGCTACAATCTCACGTATTTCTCGCAACGGTACAGCATCCAGATCACCCAATAGATCAGCAGGGCCTGTCCCGCCGCCAGCACCACGGGATACCATCCGTCGGGCAGCCAGTGTTCAAAGCCGTAGAGCAGTCGTCCGGTAATTGACGAGAAGTTGAAATATTCGCCCATTGTATAGGCCACAACGGCATTCAGTCCCATAACACGCAGTGGGAAGGCCCACCGTTTCCAACCCCGGATGTCCAATATATAATAGAAGAGCGCCAGCAGCAACACCGACCATCCCCCGGCCAGCAGCACCATCGACGGTGTCCATATCCGCTTGATGATCGGTATACCGGCCGCCTTCAATACCCAGGCTCCGACCAGCAGCGCCGCACCGAAAAGTACCAGCCGCCACAATTTCCGCATCGGGGTGCCGTCGGCCAGCAGCATCTCGCCCGAGAAGACTCCGATCATCACCGTCACAACGAAAGTCAGCGAACTGAGTATCCAGGTATTGTCGTACCACGACGCGAAGCTCCACACCTCACCCTCCCAGGTCACACCGTCGCGGAACCGCCCGAGCACGACCCGATCGATGTATTCGGCCATGTTGGTCGGGAAAGCATAATCTCCGTTTCCGAAGATCATTCCCCACCCTTCGGCCGAGCAGAAGGTCATCACAGCCCAGTATGCCACCATCAGTCCCGCAGCGATCGCAGCCTGTACACGCCACGTGAAGCGGATATAAAACAGCGATGCAAAGAGATAGCCCACGGCGATTGCCTGCAGCGTATTGGTAAACAGATAGATATGTTTCGGGTCGAGTCCCAGCAGATTTCCCTGAATCACCATACCTAGCAGCCACAGCAACACAACCCGCCGAGCCATACGCCCGTAGACGCGCCTCCGGTCGAAAGTAAACGTGTCGCCCGTGCGATACTTTGCAAAGGCAAACGGGATGGCCACCCCGGCTACAAACATGAAGAGTGGCATGATGAGGTCGTGGAACGTGAATCCCTCCCACGTCACATGGGTTGACTGCTCACGCAGAAACTGCATGACGGCACTGTCGGGCGCCGCTGCCGTGAGCGCCATCAGAAAAGGGTGCAACAGAACCAACACAAACATATCGAAACCCCGCAGGGCATCGAGCGAATCGAGGCGTTTGGATGGGAGACAAGGGGTCATAAGCCGAAGATTTATGAAGTACTATATGCTGCCAAAACATTGCAGCGGAATCAAGGGGTGATTACAGAAAAATTCAAAAGTTTGCAGGTATCTCAGGTTAGCCGCAGTTTCAACAAAGGCCCAAATGCCTGTAAAAAACCGGTAGCAGAACCCAACATTCAGCTACCGGCACGATTGTCAATAAGAAAATACACAGCGCGGGCTATCCCCCCCCTCGCACGGGTACATGCGGATCGGGACAACAAATCTACACTCCCGCCCGATCCTTCGCGCGATTTGCCCTTTCGGGCCATTCCGTCCGGCCGCATCAAATCCCCACACAGCCGGACAGTGTTGCGACACAGGGAGGGCTAATAAACGATCACCTCGTCGGCGAAGACCCATGCCGGAGCGCCGCCTCTCGGAATACCTGCCGGCAGGATGCCCCGGTTGACCGCTTCGATACGGATAAAACGGGTCTCGAGCGGCGCCGGGAAACGAACATCGCAAGTCTTGACAAGCGCTTCGTTGGCATCCACCTGTTCGACAGGAGTGTTCACCGCTTCGGCGAAGTTTTTACCGTCGGTCGAGGTCCACACCTTCAGCTGCGTGGGCAGCATCACCGAGGTAGTGGAGATATGCTGGAAGAAATCAACCATCACACCGCTGACCGTCTGATTGGTTCCGAGGTCGAGCGTGATGTCCATGTTTTTGCCTTCGAAGCCCTGCCATGCCGGATCGTCGCCACGTTTGAAGGCATAACGGTTGTCGGTCAGCGCCCCGTCGCCGCCTCCAGAATAGGCGGAATTGTAGGGCGTGGCGTAGGTAACTTGCGCCTGCGAGGCGAGATGCAGCAGATGGGGCACCTTCAGCACACAACCCACCGGACGACCCTTGCGGAAGGTTTGCGCCGTGAGGGTCGCAGGCTCGTCGATGCGGATCGAGTCGGCATACAGTGCCGACTGGGCGGTGGGCGTCGTACCGTCGAGGGTGTAACGCACCGTGCAGCTGTCGAGTTCCGTAGCCAGCATGAGCGTCAGGCTTCCATCCCCGTTGAAATGCTGGTCGGCAACGTAAGGCGTCATGGCACTTTCGGCGTAGTTCCAGCCGAGGGCGGCATAGCGGTCGTACTGACGGTCGAGTTTGCGCTCGAAACGGCTCCAGTCGCGTGCCGTGGTGTCGCTCCAGAGCACTTCGGAGAGGGCCGCCAGACGGGGCAGCAGCATATACTCGACGTGCTCGGGAGTCAGGATCGTTTCGGTCCAAACGTTGGCCTGCCCCCCTTTGACGTGGTGTGCCTTGGCCGGGTCGATGGCCGGCGGAACGGGTTCAAAGGCATATACGCGCTTGACGCTGTTGAGCCCGCCCCAGGCCTGCGGTTCACAGGCGTTGT
The DNA here is from genome assembly GCF_900104655.1 of Millionella massiliensis. GTDB lineage: Bacteria > Bacteroidota > Bacteroidia > Bacteroidales > Rikenellaceae > Rikenella > Rikenella massiliensis. Next base: position 1,414,584 of record NZ_FNWD01000002.1, read on the forward strand.
GGCTCTGATAGTGGTCGAAATAGACATAGTCCAGCGGCACCATCACCACGTCGTGGCCGGCATTGGCGGCTTTAATCCCGCCTTCGAAACCGGTCCAGGACATGACCGTGGCGTTCGGGGCCAGACCGCCTTCCAGAATTTCGTCCCAGCCGATCATCGCCTTTCCATTCGAGTTGATGAACTCTTCGATCCGGTGCACGAAATAGCTTTGCAGTTCGTGTTCATCCTTGAGGCCCTCTTCGCGCATGCGTTTCTGACACAGCGGGCATTTGTGCCACTGATCCTTGCCCACCTCGTCGCCGCCGATATGGATGTAGGGCGAATCGGGGAAGAGTTCGATCACCTCGTCGAGAATACCTTCGAGATAGGCAAAGGTCTCCTCCTTGCCCGGGCAATAGACCCCGCTGCCGGGTTTTGCGTTCGCGCAAATATACTCGGGGTAGGCATAGGTGGCAGCTTCGGAGTGGCCGGGCATCTCGATTTCGGGAATGACGGTGATGTGTCGCTCTTTGGCATAGGCCAAAATCTCGCGCACATCGTCTTTGGTGTAGTAACCGCCATAGGTGTCGGCACTGTCGCGACGCGACTCGTCGCTCAGTTCAAAACCGATCCAGGGCGCCTGTTCATCCTTGACCTTGCGCCAGGCTCCTTTGGAGGTCAGCAGCGGATACTTGTCGATCTGCAAGCGCCAGCCGATACCGTCGGTCAGGTGCCAATGGAAGGTATTGATCTTGTGATAGGCCAGAATATCAAGGTACTTCTTGATGAAATCCTTCGAGAAGAAATGGCGACTCACGTCGAGGTGCATCCCGCGCCACGGGAAGCGGGGCGCATCTTCGATAGTCACACGGGGCACGCGGTCGGACGAGTCGCGCAGCTGTGCGAGGGTTTGCAGGCCGTAAAAGACACCGGCATCGCTCCCCCCGACAATCTCGACGCCATCGCCGCTGACAGTGAGCCGATACCCTTCGGGGTTGGCGATGGTCGTATCGACGGTGGTGTGAATATCATCGGGGCCGATTTTTACGGTGCCGCCCGCTTCGACGATCCGGGCGGGCTGGGGAATGATGGCAATCTCGACCGGTTGGGAACTCGACGCGCAGGCTGTCAGCAGCAGAGCGGCTATCCCCGGAAAAATCAGTGCTTTCATATCGGTTTTCGTTTTGTGGTGTCGTTCAAAGGGTTGCACCCGGAACCAGACCGGTCGTCCCCCGCATCCCCTGCAGCTCAGATGATGCGTCTCGGGCAAAGGGTGCCACCTCGGAGCAAAAGGTATCGTCTCAGTGCAAAGGGTACCGCCGCGAATCAAAGGGTATCGCCGCCCCACATCGTGGGTTCCCAGCGCCAACTGTCGTGCACGGCCTCGTCGAGCACCTTGCCGGAGAAGACGAGCAACAGGCTATCGGGTTCCGTGGCGCGGATGCAGTTGGCATAGCCGGTGGGCAGAGCGAGCAGTTCGCTGCGTTCGGCCGTGAGGGTGAACACCTCGGGAGTCAGATCGGGCGACGGGTTTTCCCAGTCGTCGGGCCGCACGAAAGCCAGCCGGAATCCGCCCCGCAGACACTGAAACCACTTGGCCTCATGCTGATGACCGTGCCAACCGCGGATGACCTCCGTATTGTCGTGTCGAATGATGTAATAACGATGGGCGCCTTCGAGATGGAAGTCGTTCACATGCACCAAATCGCCGCGATGGTCGCGAAAAATGCCACCCTCTATGATTCGAATGTCGCTCATACGGTTCTATGCGGATTTATGCGTTATCTTCGTTTTGGTCGGGTTCCTTGATCCGGGACAACAAATACTGCCCGTACTGGTTCTTGGCCATGGGCTGTGCGATCTCGCGCAGTTTATCGGCCGTGATCCAACCTTTGCTGTAGGCAATCCCTTCGAGACAGGCAACCTTCAATCCCTGCCGTTTTTCGATCACTTCGATAAAGGTCGATGCCTCCGAAAGGGAGTCGTGCGTACCGGTGTCGAGCCAGGCGAAACCGCGTCCCAGCAACTGCACTTTCAACTGGCTGTCGCGCAGGAACTGTTCGTTCACCGACGTAATTTCGAGTTCGCCGCGGGCCGAAGGTTTGATATTCTTGGCTACCTCCACAACGCGATTGGGATAGAAGTAAAGCCCCACGACGGCATAATTGGATTTCGGATGGGCGGGTTTTTCTTCCAGCGTTTCGGCATTGCCGTCCTTGTCGAACGACACAACGCCGTATCGCTCCGGGTCGCTCACCCAATAGCCGAAAACGGTGGCTTTCGGATCGTTCGGGTCTTCGGCTGCGGCCACCGCTTCGCGCAGCATGGCGGTGAAGCTCTGTCCGAAGAAGATATTGTCGCCCAGCACCAGGCAGGCCGCATCATCGCCGATGAACTTTTCGCCGATAATAAAGGCCTGCGCCAGTCCATCAGGCGACGGCTGTTCGGCGTATTCGAACCGCACGCCGAAGTTGGAGCCGTCACCCAGCAGACGCTGGAAGCCGGGCAGATCGTGCGGCGTCGATATGATGAGGATCTCGCGGATGCCGGCCAGCATCAACACCGAGATCGGATAGTAGATCATCGGTTTGTCATAAATCGGGAGCATCTGTTTGCTGACCCCTTTCGTGATCGGATAGAGCCGCGTGCCTGAGCCGCCGGCCAGTACGATTCCTTTCATGGCTTCTTCTATTCCTGTGTTTATAAAATGGGTTTTTGGCTTAAAGACGGGCGGTGACCCACTCTTTCGGCAGCACTCCCTTAATGTCGTAGACCACCGCTTCGGGGCCGCTCAGCAACGCACGGATATCCATCTCGAGGAACTGACGATGGGCCACGGCCAGCACGACGGCATCGTAACGCCCCTGCGCACCGTTCAAATCGGGCAACAGCGCGAGGTTGTATTCCCGACGCACCTCTTCGGCCGACGCCCACGGGTCGTAGACATCGACATCGCACTGGAATTCGCGCAGCTCGGCCACCACGTCCACCACTTTCGTATTGCGAATATCGGGACAATTCTCCTTGAAGGTGGTCCCCAATACCAGCACTTTGGCATGACGCACCTTGAAGTCGTGCCCGATCAGCAGTTTGACCACCTTGTCGGCCACAAAGGCCCCCATCGAGTCGTTCACGCGACGGCCGGAACTGATCACGGCCGTGAGATAGCCCACCTGTTCGGCTTTCCACTTCAGGTAGTAGGGATCGACACCGATACAGTGACCGCCGACCAGACCGGGTTTAAGTTTGATGAAGTTCCACTTGGTCGAGGCGGCCTCGATCACCTCCTGCGTGTCGATTCCCAGCCGGTCGAAGATCAGGGCCAGCTCGTTGAAGAAGGAGATATTGATGTCGCGCTGGCAATTCTCGATGATCTTCGAGGCCTCAGCCACCTTGAGCGACGACGCTTTGAAGGTGCCGTTGTGCAGGACACTGTTATAGAGTTCGTCGACAAAATCGGCCGTCTCGGGGGTCGAGCCGGAGGTGACTTTGCGGATGGTGGCGAAGGTGTGCTGTTTGTCACCGGGGTTGATGCGTTCGGGCGAATAGCCGACAAAGAAGTCACGGTTGAACACCAGCCCGGAGGCCTGTTCGAGTTCGGGGACACAGACCTCTTCGGTCGCCCCGGGATAGACGGTCGACTCATAGATCACGATGTCACCCGGCGAAAGGACGCTGCCGACCGTCGCCGATGCCGAAATCAGCGGCATCATGTCGGGACGTTTGTCGGCCGTAATGGGGGTCGGCACCGTGACGATATAGACATTGCAGGGACGAATGTCCTCACGATCGGAAGTAAAGCGGAGCGTACTGGCCTGCAAATCGTCGTCCGAGACTTCGAGCGTAGCGTCGTGGCCGGTTTTGAGCCCCTCGACGCGACGTGCATTGATATCGAACCCCACGACGGGGTATTTCCGGGCAAACTCGACAGCCAGGGGCAGCCCGACATACCCCAGACCGATAACGGCCATTCTGACCTGTTGCATATTGCGTAGCATTTTATGATTCAAAACTCGGGGCGCTGTTCTGTCCGGCATTTTGCCTCGATCAATCCGACACGTTGTCTAAACCAGTCCGGCACGTCGCCCAAATCAGTCCGGCACGTTTTCCAAACCCGCCCGCGCCTTTCCTAAAGGTAACAAGGCATTACAGCATCACACAAGCCTTCCCCACTACTTTCTTATTCCGCCGCGCCTTCCCTCCTGGAGCAGGTTATTCTTCAGTTTTCTCCTCTCTCCGGCCCGACTTTTCCGACACCGGCCGCTTTTATCGGCACGCCCCCATCATCGAACAGCGTCGTCCGTACCGAAATATGTCCGCCACTTTGAGACGAGCACTCCCGATTCAGCACCTCTATTATTCTTCAAAGATAACGATTTTCCGGCATGTACGAGCCGTTCCGGATAAATTACAGGCCCCATTCCACAGTTTCTGCCCCCTACCCTTCCTTTTCCCCTCCGGCCGCTCCTTTGCACGTACAAATTTTCCTCATTTCGTCACCCCACAGTCCACACCAACCGGCCTACTATCGCTCCCGGCCCGCGCGCCGCGACACCACCACCGCACACGAACGCGCCCTCTCTCCCGTTTTGTATCTCAAGCGAAACATCGCTCGATCTTTTCCCCTCCGAACAAAAAACGAGCCGCCTTCCCACAACCGGGAAGACGGCTCATTTTTACGTTACACGTTCGGGAGCGGGCATCGGCATTCTTGCCAGGCCGACGACGATTCAAACATCACGCTGCTCCCGGACAGGAGACCGCTACGCTCCGAGATAGGGGGCACACAGGTCCACAATCTCCTGCTGGCCGTTCTGGTCAGCAACCAGGTAGAGATTGTAAAGCGTGCGCAGCCGATCCATCATTTCGCTTTCGACGAGTTTTTTCTTTTCGCCGGTGAAGCGGCTGTAGTAATTCACATACTCCGTGAGGATCTGGGCTGCCTGACGGGCCAGCGCATTCCCCTTGTCGACGGCCCCTGCTTTATAGTAGGCTTCGATCAGGTAGACTACCAGATCGTCCATCCGCAACTGTTCGAGCGGCATCTCCGTCATGGCGCGATCCAGCACCTCGATGGCGCGGGTCGTGTCGCCCTGTTCGGTGAGGGCATTGGCCAAACGTGCGAATGTCGAACGCAACTGCGAGGTCAGGAATGTTCCGGTAATGAAGGTATCGGCGTAGGTTCTCGAATCGCGGATATTCCCGTAGCGATACTTGTTCATCAGGTTGTCATAGAGGGTTTCGACGTCGATACGCCCGATACCGAAGATCCGGTCGATAGGCGACTTGATCGGCACCAGCCGATACACCATCCCGTCCTGCTGGAGGTAGGACCAGGAGTCGCCACCCTCGGAATCGTAGTGAATCAGCCCCCAGTTGAACAGGTCGGCAGCCGAGGTGAAGTGAATCGGACGAGTCCAGTCGCCGCTGGCCAGCATATCGAGGAATACCATCTCGCCAGCCATCAGCCCCTGTTTTTCCTTCGGAATGTTCAGATAGATCGTATCTTCGATCAGATGGGCATCTTCGGGACGGACAATGCCGCTTTTGATCACATTCTCCTTGTTAACGGGAACGGCAATGCGCCGCGCCGGGATAATGTTGTAAGTACGACCGCTCTGATCGACCATCTGTGTACGGGGGTCGTCACTGTTGGCCACCGCCATCACCTCTTTGGCTGTCCAGACGCTGCCATCCGGTTTGGGGAACTCCTGAATCATGAACTGTCCCGTGGCATCGCCGTAGAATTTGTTTCGCGGCATCGAGTGCGGGATGGGGTCCGACTCGTTGGCCTTCATGCGCATCTGGTCGATGTACCAGTCGCCACCGATATACGAGGAGTTCATCACGCGAACGTCGGGACGCACCCCTTCGACCTCCTGGTTGTACCAGAGCGGGAAGGTGTCGTTATCGCCGTAGTCGATGATAATACCGTTGGGCAGGACGCTGGTCAGGTAGTTGTACCCCATGTCACGCGCCACGTAACGGTGGCTGCGGTCGTGGTCGTCCCAGTTCTGCACGGCCAGCACGGTCGGCACCGAGGCGCAGACCACAAAGGCCACGGCGGCAGCGATCCGTCCGTTGGTCTTGAAGGCGTGGCGGTGGAGCAGATCGTAGATCCACAGCAGGCCGAGCCCGATCCAGATGGCAAAGGCGTAGAACGAGCCCGCATAGGCATAGTCACGTTCACGCGGCTGCAGCGGAGTCTGGTTCAGGTAGAGGATAATGGCCAACCCGGTCATGAAGAAGAGCAGGAAGACCACCAGGAAGTTCCGGCCGTCGCGTTTGAGCTGGTAGAAGAAGCCGATAAGCCCCAGGATAAACGGCAGGAAGTAGTAGGTATTACGTCCCTTGTTGGCCGCCACTTCCGAGGGCAGATCGTCCTGTGGGCCGAGGTAGAGTTCGTCGATGGGCGAGATGCCGCTGAGCCAGTTCCCGTCCACGATGGTATTGTTCTGAATATCGCTCTGGCGTCCCACAAAGTTCCACAGGAAGTAACGCCAGTACATATTGTTGAGCTGGTAGGAGAAGAAGAAAGCGAGGTTATCACCAAAGGTGGGGACGGTCACCATGGTTCCGTTTTGGGCCCGCACACGGCGACCCTTGACGTCAACCCAACGTTCATACTCGCGTACATGCGAGGGTTGATGGCTGTGCATACGCGGGAAGACCATCTTGGTATTGTCGTCGTACGTATAGTCTTTGACGCGTTCCATCGGCTTGTACTTGCCGTCTTCATCCACGAAATAGGAGTCGCTGTATTCGTTGCCGACGGTAGGCGAAGCGTAGGACTGTCCGTAGAGCAGCGGCGGCGCACCGTACTGGTCGCGGTTCAGGAACGACAGCAGCGCATAGGGGTTGCTGGGGTTGTTGCTGTTCATCGGCGGGTTGATGCTGGCACGGATCAGCACGATCCCGTAGGTCGAGATGCCGACGATCACCATGAAGGCCGAGAGCAGGATGGTATTCCAACCGGCTTTCCCTGCCATATGGGTTTTCCACACACCCCATCCCAGCGCCGCGAGCAACAGCACGACGAAGGTGGTCAGACCGCTGTTCACGCCCAGTCCGAACCCGTTGACGAAGATACGATCGACAAAGGCTCCGATCGAGACGACGGTGGGCGTCAGGATGTAGAACGCCCCGGTCAGCAGGATCGACACCACGCCGGGTTTCCAGAGGTCGGCTTTGGGACGCCCCGGGAATTTCTTGAAGTAGTAGATAAAGACGAGTGCCGGGATGGCCAGCAGGTTCAGGATGTGCGCCCCGACCGACAGCCCCATCAGGTAGGCGATGAGCACCAGCCAGCGGTTGCTGCCGGGCTGGTCGGCTACGTTTTCCCACTTGAGGATCGCCCAGAAGACCACGGCCGTAAAGAGCGACGAGAGGGCATACACTTCGGCTTCGACGGCCGAGAACCAGAAGGTATCGGTCCAGGTATAAGCCAGCGAGCCGATGGCGGCGGCGCCGATGATGGCCCAGCTCTGGGCATCGGTCAGTTCCTCTTCTTCCTTGCGGTAGAGGCGTCGTCCGAGGTGGGCGATGGTCCAGAAGAGGAAGGCGATGGTCAGACCGCTTTCGAGGGCCGAGAGGGCGTTGATGGCGACGGCCACGTTCGACGGGTCGCCGGCAAAGATGGCGCCGAGACGGTTGATCAGGAAGAAGAACGGTGTTCCGGGGGGGTGCCCGACTTCGAGTTTATAACTGGTGGCGATGAACTCACTGCAATCCCACAGACTGGCGGTGGGCTCCATGGTGAGCAGGTAGGTGAGGCTGGCGATGACGAAAACGATCCACCCGCCCCAGATGCTGCGCTTACTGAAGCTGCTCATGGGCTATTTGATTACTATTATGCTGGTTTTAACGGCGGCTAAGTTAAAAATTATTTGCCGATTTGCATGAATCCGCACCCTTCTAAACGGAAGGCCGCCGCCACTTATTTTGGAAACTCGCCCGCCGGAGGAGCGATCGCACAGAGGCCGGAGCGATTCCGCCCCGGAAGATGCCCTCGCCGAAGATTCCGCCGCGGAACGTTCGCCGCGTCGCCCGATGATAGTTCTCCACGCCAAGACCAACCCCTTTACGCGCGGCCAAAATTCCGCATGTAAATCAATGACTTACCTCTATATTTCCCGTATCCCGCGATGTAGCGAAATCGGAAAGCGGCTTCGGCAAAAGATCGGGAAACGTGTCCCGGAAGAAATCCCTCTTCCACACCAGGCCCGCCCTGCTCCCGCCCAAAAAAGACGGCCGGCCCTCCACTGAGACAGAGAACCAGCCGTCCACCATACAATCAAGAGATTGCTTTCACATGATTTGCATATCAGGCACGAAGCGCAGCGATCAACCGCGGCAGCACGTCGGTCACGTCGCCGACGATGCCGTAATCGGCCACGGAGAAGATCGGCGCCGCCGGATCGTTGTTGATGGCCACGATCGTTCCGGCACCCGTCAGCCCCGCCGTATGCTGGATCTGACCGCTGATGCCGCAGGCGATATAGAGGTCCGGCGCGATGCTCCGCCCCGTCTGGCCGACCTGGTTTTCGAAACCGATCCAGCCCGCCTCGACAGCGGCACGCGACCCGGCTACGGAACCTCCCAGCACGTCAGCCAGCTCCTGCAGCAGCGCCATGTTGGCCGCACACTGCATTCCGCGACCGCCGCCGACGACGATCCGGGCATCGGCAATCGAGCTGCCACGCGTTTCGTTGAGCCTGCTGGCCACGATTTCAACCGCCGACGGTCCGGCCGCCGGAACTTCACAAAGCGTGATCTCGCCGACAAACCCGCTGCGCGGAGCGATGGCCTTCATCACGCCCGGCCGTACGGAGGCCATTTGGGGACGATGGTCAGGAGTTACGATAGTGGCCAGCAGGTTGCCGCCGAAGGCCGGCCGCTGCTGGAGCAGGTTACCGCTCTGCGGGTCGATGCTCAGGCGGGTGCAGTCGGCCGTCAGCCCCGTTCCGAGCGATGCAGCGACACGAGCCGCCACACCCCGGCCGAAACGGGTCGCCCCGATCAGCAGGATCGAAGGCCGGTAGCGGGCCGCAACGGCCGCGACGACCGTAGCCCACCGGTTCTCTTCCGGCACCTCGGCATCGGCGCAGGGGGCCAGATAGACCCGGTCGGCGCCCTGTTCGAACAGTTCGCGACAACGGTCACCGGCCTCGGAGGGGCCGACCAGCAGCGCCGACACCGATTCGCCGGCAGTCTCGGCCAGACGGCGCGCCTCGCCCAACAGTTCGGCCGTCACCGGATCCGACGTACCGTCGGGGCGAGACTCGGCCAACACCCAGATACCCTGCGCCTGGGTATCCCGCTCACGCTCGACCGCCGAGAGCACCAACGCCCCGGCCGGACAAGCCTCGGCACAGCTGCCGCACAGACGGCAGGCTTCCGGATCGATCTCCGGATATTCATTCATCGTCAATGCCCCGTAGCCGCAGGCATCGATGCAGACGCCGCACTGCAGACAGCGTTGCGCGTCCAATTTCAAAGGAAACTCGCTCATGATAACGTCCGTATCAGATTAGCCAATTCTTCCGCCGAGCCAAGAATCTTCGCCCGGCCTTTGGTTGCAGCCGCTTCGGTGGCGACCACCCGCGTGGGCGAGCCCGCAAAACCCGTATCCGAGGGTTGCAGGTCGAGATCGCCGATGCCCCACACCTCCAGAGGCAGCCCCTGGGCCCGTTCCCACTGTCGAAGGGTCGGCGCGGACACCTCGTTGGCCTCTTTGGTCACGGTCAGCACGCAGGGCATCGACACGCGCACCTGCTGAGTACCGTTGTCACAACACTTTTCGACCGTCAGCTGCCCGTCGCGAATCTCGTCGAACCGCAACAGTTCGGTCACCTGCGGCAGCCCCAGCCGTGCGGCAACGCCCGGTCCCACCTGGGCCGTGTCGCCATCGACAGCCTGTTTGCCGAACAGCAGCACATCCCCGTCGCCGATTTTCCGGACGGCGGCAGCCAGCACGGCTCCCGTGCCCCACGTATCGCTGCCGGCAAAGGCGCGATCGCTCAACAGCACGGCCCGGTCGGCACCGGCGGTCATCGCCTCGCGCAGAGCGGCTTCGGCCTGCGGCGGCCCCATCGTCACGGCAACCACCTCGCCCCCCAGCCGTTCGCGCAATTCAACCGCAGCCCGGACGGCATGCAGGTCGTAGGGGTTGATCCGGGATTTGGCACCGGCCCGCACCAACGCATGGGTCACCGGGTCGATCGACACCCGCGTCGAGGCGGGTACTTGTTTGATAAACACGATATATCTTTTCATCGGATCAACCTCCTTTCTTGTTTGAACGGGCATCGGCACACCGTTTCTGGAATGCCGGGTCGAACGGATCGACCTCGCCGAAACGTTCGGGACAGAACGGCGCCGGATCGACAAACGGTTCGGTCCCCATCACCAGTTCGGCCACCAGACGGCCGATACCGCCGCCACAGGCCACCCCGCCGCCACAACATCCGGTGGCTGCGAAAAATCCCTTCAGACGACTGCTCGGCCCCACGACGAACATGGCATCCGGCACATAGCACGACGGACCGGCCACATAGTGGGCGATACCGGTATCGCGGATAGCCGGGAAGAAGGGTTCGAAGAGTTCGGCCACCTGCGAAAGGGTCTCCCATCCGTTGTCCGGGCTGAAGTCGACGTGTTCGATCGAATCTTTCATCTCGTGGGGGTCGAAGCTGACGCACACCGGCTCGCGAATGCCGATGATCAACCCGCCGACATCGGGACGGGTGAAGGCCCGCGCATCGGGAATCACGGCAAACGGCTCCTGAGCCGGGAAGATGGCCGGATTCTGCTCCGTGATCCAGAAGTGGCTCCGCACAGGGGTCATCGGCAGCCCGATACCGAGCGGCATCGAGAGCAGGTTGGACCAGGCCCCGGCGGCATCGATCACCACGGGGGCTTCGACGCGGCTGCCGTCGTCCAGCACCACGCCGGTGACAGCCCCGTTCTCGTGCGTAATCTCGCGGACCGCCGTGCGGCTCCGCAGTTTGACCCCCAGGTGACGTGCTGCCCGGGCATACCCGTTGCACAACAGCGCCGAATCGATAAAGGCATCGGTCGGCATATAGATTGCACCGGTGACCGGTGCCGTTTCGATCCAGGGAAGCAGCTCCTTGAGCCGTTCACGACCGATGCGTTCGACCGGAATGCCGAACCCTTCGGCGGCAGCGGCCAGGGCATCCATTCCCTTTTCGGCCGTCTCGCTGGCCGCGATGGTCACACTGCCGACGCTCTGCATCTCGAGCGACTCGCCCAGCAGCGTCTCGATCTCGGCAATACAGTCGTAGGTCTCCTGCACCATCCGCATCACGGCCGGTTTGGTGCGGGCACGGGTCAGCAGACACGCCGCCCGGCTGGAGGCCTGCGAAGCGATGTCCTGACGCTCGAACAGCACGATGCGCCCGGCTCCCCGCTTGGCCAACTGATAAGCTGCGGCCGTGCCGAGCAGGCCGCCGCCTATGATAATAATATCGGCTTTCATTTAGAGGCTTTTGACAATATCGGTCAGACGTTTGAAATCATCCGGGAAGACGTCGCCGATGTTCCCGATGCGGAACGTGTCGGCCTCCGAGATCTTACCGGGATAGATAACGAACCCCTGGGCCTTGAGCCGTTCGTAGAAGTCGGCGAAGTTGAAGTCAGCCGACGGATAGAGGAACGAGGTGATGATGGGCGACTGGATCTGGTCGTCGAGCAGCGTCCGGAAACCGGCTTCGCGCATCCCCTTCACCAGCGTATCGTGATTCTCGCGGTAACGGGCATAACGGGCCTCAACACCGCCTTCGGCCTTGAGCTCCTGGAGTGCCTGGAAGAAGGCACGAACCACATGGGTCGGCGAGGTGAAACGCCACTTGCCGCCCCCTTTTTCCATCGTCTCCCACTGGTCGTAGATATCGAGCGAGAGCGAGCGCGACACCCCTTTGCACTTTTCGAGTGCCGAGCGGCGGGCAATCACAAAGCAGAAGCCCGGAACCCCCTGGATACATTTATTGGCGCTGCTGATCAGGAAATCGATTCCCAGCCCCTGAATGTCGATCGGAATACCGCCGAAGCTGCTCATGGCATCAACGATCAGGGTCAGCCCGGCCCCTTTCACAATGGGGGCAATGTCGGCCACGGGGTTCAGAATACCGGTCGTGGTTTCGCAGTGTACGACCGAGAAGTGGGTGGCGTCGGGATTTTCGGCAATCGCGCGTTTCACCACCTCGGGCGTGACCTGTTCGGTCTCCTTCAGCGCCACGTGCACATGGGGAATCCCGGCATGACGCACGATGTCGGCCATTCGCTTGCCATAGGCGCCGTTGCTGACGATCAGCAGTTTGTCGGTCGGACGCACGGCACAGGTGATGGTAGCCTCCACACCGTAGGTGCCGCTGCCCTGCAACAGCACGGTCGTATAAGCGCCCTCCTTGGGATCGAGCCCGGCCACTTCCAGCAGCCCCTCGCGCAGCGGAGTCACCACACCGAGGTTATAGTCTTTGTCCCACGTACACCAGTCCTGCAACATGGCCTGACGAACTGTTTCCGAAGTGCTCAGCGGACCGGGGGTCAGCAAAAGGTAATTTCTCATGATATCTCTAACGACTTAAATCTTTTTCTTTTTTCCGTATGGTATGTTTTGGGGTGATGGGCGATGCACCGCGGAACTCCGCCGCGTTGTTCGATCCGCAGGGAGGCCTCCGCCGCGTCGCAGTGCCGGGTCTACCGGTTCATGCGGGCATTGATCCCTTCGATGCAGGCGGGCAACTCGGTGATGTTGTCCAGCACGAAATCGGCGCCGGCAGCGATCATCTTCTTGCGCACGGCAGCCTTACGTTCGGCCAGTTCGGCTGCCGGCATCGCGGCATATTCCGCCTCATCGAGACCCAGCTCGTTACTGCCGGTCACAACGCCGACCGACCAGACTTTGGCATTGACCCCTTCGCGGATGTCGGCAATCGTATCGCCGACCTTCACGACGCAATCCGTCGAGTCGATCGCCAGGTCGATCATGTTCCGATAGATCATATAGGGGGCCGGACGACCCGCCGGCAACCCGTCGGGGGTCACGAGGTTATCCACGCGGTAGCCTTTGGCGGCGGCAGCCGGACGCACCACCTCCATCATGGCGGCGGTAAAGCCGGTCGTGGAGCCGACCTTCAGCCCTTTGGCACGCAGTTCGGCAATGGTCCCGATCACACCGGGAATCGGGTCGGTATACTCGGCCAGCGAGGCGAAGAGGTGTTTTTCGAAAGCGGCATTCATCGCCTTCACGTCCTCCTCGGTCCATGCGCGACCGTGAGCGGCGCGGAACTTGGCATCCACGTCGGCCATCTGAAGAATCGTCCGGATATGGTCAATCTTGAGCATCCCCATCGGTTCGCGCGCCTGCGCATAGGTGATGTCGATGTTCCACTCCTTGAACATCTTGAGGAACGCACCCAGCGGTGCGAAGCATCCGAAATCGACGGCCGTCCCGGCCCAGTCCATCACGATACCTTGTACTTGTTTCATCTCTTGTTTGGTTTTTTATTGTATGGTTTTATGCTCAAAGTTAAATCGTCTGCGGCTCCGTTGCGCCGGTGGTCACGCGCGACGGCCGATAGAGGTTCACGCCGCCCTCGGGTTGTTCGACCGCGCGCTGCTCACGACGATAGCGTCTGAGGATCAGCACCCCGGCCACCGAGAAAGCCGCCACGCAGAAGACTCCGACACATCCGGCCAGGAGGTTATAGAAGGCCAGCCAGTCCAGATCGGGCGTAGCGAACTCCTTGACCATCAAGATGCAGACCGTGCCCGTATAGCCGATGGCGTCGATCGTGGCGATGAAGAAACCGACATTCCCCCGGACCTTGAAGCAGGCGATAAAACGGTCGAAGAAGATGGTCTGAAATGCGAGGTAGGCCACATAGAGGCAGAGGCTCTGGACAAAGAGCCAGACCACGGGACTCAGCCGCACGACATCGTAGCCGAACGAAATGACCGACATCACCGCCGCCCCGAGCGTCACCATCACCAGCAGGATGGAGAGTGCCCGAATGTTGCGCCGCACCAGCGTCATCAGGGCAAAGAGCACCAGGATGATCCCCGTCACGATGCTGTCCAGCTGGGCGAAGAACCACGACGAATGGCCCGTCGTGTCGAAGATATTGACCAGGAAGTCCTCCTTCACGTCGCGCAGCATCAACAGCAGCAGGTTGGCCACGAAGAGCAGCGTCAGAATCGGCATGAACTGACGGTAGACACTCCAACGGCTCCGTGCGTCCATCACGATGCGTTCGCTCTTCTGCCGGATATCCTTTTTGCTGGGCTGGGGCATCCGGCTGAGGGTCCATGCCAGCAGGCAGAGCAGCGGGAAGGCGATCCCGCCGATGACGGCCGGCATCCAGAAGGGGTCGATCCCGAGGTTATTCATCGCGAAGAGGCCCAGCGACTTGGCCGTGCCGGAGCTGACCACGATGCTGATTCCCAGCAGGCTGGCCAGCAGGTCGGTCAGCCGGCGACCTTCGATAAAGCTAAAGATCACGCCCCACATGCAGCCCAGCGCCAGACCGTTGAAGAACATGGCAAACATGTTCCACGGCCGCGGGAGCAGACCGAACAGCACCAGCGCCAGCTCGGCCATCAGCCCCATCGAGGCGATGAAGGCGAGGCGCCGGGGTCGTTTGAGTTCGGAGATGATTTTTATTCCGGCGAATTTGGCGATCAGATAGCCGACAATCTGAGTGATGGTCACGGCGACCTTGTAGTCGATACCGAAGATTTCGAGACCGTCGAACCCGGCGGCGGTGTAGGGTTTGCGCAGGGCGTAAACCAACGAATAACAAAGCAGCGCGGCACCTCCGCCCCAAAGGACGAACAGTGCATCGGACATCAGGCGGCGGCTGCGAAGTTGGCGTGCGGTCATAGTGTTTTTATAGCCTCATTTTTGATGTTACAAAATTATTTCGGCCCTGTTACGCCCATGTTTCCACAGCATTAAGCCTGCTTGAACTTTAAGTTAAGCGAATGTTACCTGCCCGGTCATCCGTACTTTTTCCTACATGAACCGTACGTATATCCCCCCAAAAAACTACCTTTACGACAAACAAACACTGCACGCATGAAAACACTGATTCTGACGGCCGCCACGGCCCTGCTCGGGACGGGTTCCGTCTGGGCTCAGAGTTACACGATTCAGGGCACAGTGCCCGTATCGGAAAACGGGAAAACGGTCTATATGACCGAATACGAGCACAACACCATCCTGGACAGTGCCATTGTCCGCGACGGGAAATTCACCTTCACCCGCACCGACTGCGGGATTCGCCGGCTGGATCTGGATCGTAAGCTATACGCCAATCTGATTGCCGAGCCAGGTACCATCACGGTGGACATGAACACTCCTTCATCGGTGGGCGGCACTCCGCTGAACGACTCGCTTTCCAGTCTGCTCACCCGTCGCGAACAGCATTACGACACGGTAGACCGACTCTGGGCCGACAGCACGCTAACCCGGGAAGAAAAACAGCGACAGGGCAAACTCTACAGCGAGCAGTACACGAGCCGGACAATCGCCACCTACCGCGCCAATCGGAACAACTTCATGGGGGCCTATGCACTGATGGATATCGCCTATGACCTGGAGCCGGAACGATACATCGCCCTCTATAACGAAAGCGGCGAGACCGTGCGCAACTACGGTCCGTTGAAAGACTACCGCAAGGCCAAAGAGTCCGAATTAATGACCTCGCCGGGCAAACCCTTCGTCGATTTCGAAGGGACGGACAGCACCGGTCGCGCGGTGAAACTGTCGGACTACGTGGGGCGGGGGAAATACGTGCTGGTTGACTTTTGGGCCTCGTGGTGCGGTCCGTGCCGCCAGGAGACGCCGGTGGTAGCCCGGGCTTACGAGAAATACAAGGACAAAGGGCTGGAGGTCGTGGGACTTTTCGTGTGGGACAAGCCGAAGAACCTCGCCCCGGCAGTGAGCGATCTGAAAATCACATGGCCGCAGATCATCGACTCGAACGACACGGTGCGTGAGCTGTACGGCGTCAATGGTATTCCGCACATTATGCTGATCGGCCCGGACGGAACGATTCTGGCCCGCGACCTACGCGGCGAACGGATCGAACAGGAGATCGCCCGGTACATCCAATAAGACGGTCCGTCGGGTAGCGGGACACAACACCGAGGCAAAACCGTACTACCGGTTCAATCGCCCGCCAGTACCTCGCCAACGCCCATAATTCATTGGAATAGAGCAGTCTGACTATACCATCCGTTTCCTAATGCGTTGAAACAAAGTGTTCCAAAACGTCCACTAGCACTCGAAATGCATTGAAACAAAGTGGTTCCGCAACACCCTCCGGTACTCGGAATCCATTGGAACGGCTTGTGCCTGCCCCCCCCGCCTTCCCCGGAACAGCCCTTCCCCCCCAACAAACGCCTAATCCCCCGAACGGGCCTCGTCCGTCCACAGCACAAAAAGAGCGGGACACCTATGCTGGTGTCCCGCTCTTTTTCGCTATCTATCTGCAACCGGCTTAGCGCCCTATTCCACCGCAAAGATGGAGTTCAGGTACCACCGCACCGGCGCATATTTTTTCGGATGTGCATCCAGATCGGCCCGGTTCTGTTCGAACAGCACCTGCCGTTTGTCGAGCCCCTCGTCGCTCACGCGAATCCGCACCCGATGCTCCCGCCCGGGGTCCAATCCCGACACCAGTTCGGCAAAGTGCAGCCGCGCGTAGGTACAATAACCGTCGAAACGTTCGACCCACCGTTTTTCGCCATCCACCTCCAGCTCCAGCCGACACCCCTCGGGCGAAATCACATCGTAACAGATCAACGACCGTCCCTTGAAGGTAAATTCGAGCGTGGCACCTACCTCGCCGACCCACAGTTCGTCGAAACGGCCGCTGTATCGCCGGTAGAGCGACGAATCCTTCGGTATATTCGTCCACGGACCCGAGGGCGACATCTCACCCACCGTCATCCTGCGCGTAAACTGATAGCCCACCGAATCGAT
The DNA here is from genome assembly GCF_900104655.1 of Millionella massiliensis. Taxonomy (GTDB): domain Bacteria; phylum Bacteroidota; class Bacteroidia; order Bacteroidales; family Rikenellaceae; genus Rikenella; species Rikenella massiliensis. The sequence goes on from NZ_FNWD01000002.1 coordinate 1,431,574, forward strand.
CGGCTCGCCCAGCACATGGGCCACCAGACCTCCCGGTTCGCTCAACATCTGCTCCAGCGCGCCGACCAACACCCCGTGATACAATTCGTGTCCCGTATTCAGATAGGGGTGTACCCCGTCGGGCGAGAAACAGATCACCGCATCCTTCGCTTCGGCCTCCTCGTTAAGCGATTCACCCGAGACGACACTCACACGTTCCCCCGCTCCCTTCATCACCAGTTTTCCCTGCCGCAGCAGCTCGATAGTCGTATAGGGCAGATAAACCGACGGAATACCGTAATAGTCGGCCACCCGCTCCATCGTCATCACGGTGTTGTGCAGCCGCTCGGTCCCCGCCTTGCCGAGAATCGCCTCAGTGGTGGTATAGACGAAACAGATGTCACACTCGGGGTTGCGGCCCCAGATCTTCCGAACGATCCCTTCGACCGTGCGGCACACCTCCACGTCGGGGGTCGAGGCATCGTTCACGGCAAACTCCACGAAGACCAGATCCGGGTTTCGTGCCAAAACGTCTCGATCCATACGCAGTACGCCGAGCAGCGACCCCGTACCGCCCATGGCGGCGTTGATCTGCTCAAAACGGGTCTGCGAGTAACGCTTCGTGAGGTAATCGAAGTTTTTGACCCGCCAGCCGTTTTGCTCCGTAATGCTTCCGCCGAAGTAGGCCACTCCGACCCGCGCCGTATCGCGCACCATTCGGGCCACATTGGGTAGTCCGCCCCGCGCGTGACAGCGAAACAGCGTGTCCGCCACCGACGCACCGGCCCACGACCAGGCCAAGAGGCCCAATCCGATTGCAAGAACTCTTTTCATGAACATATTTTTGGGGTTTGGATTAGTCAAAATCAAGCCGCACACGCCCTTCCCATTCAAAATCCGCTGACCGCGCGGCCGAATTTTTGTAAAGGTACGGATAAACGGGTGACATTCTACACGGCAAGGACAAAAACCACATTTGCGACCACATCAGATTCGCTCGCCTCAACACCCTGTTTCCCAACACCTCCCGTTCGTTGTCATGCCACGATACCTCACCATACCGCAAAACAAATTTCACGGGCGCCCTGCATTTGCACAAAATCCTGTAATTCACCCCATAAGATTCGATTACAGCATTATATCCAGTTTCACAGCCCGATTTCCTGGAAAAATAAATTTGCACACCAAAAAATTATCACTACATTTGTCGCCATCAAGATGTTCAAGACCGCCACAATCCCGGCCCCGCGGAGCGGTCGTTTCGGAAACGAAACCCCTCACCCCACGCTCCGTCGATCGGTATCGAAGCCGACAGGGGATTGCAGCGCGAACTACTCCCACAAAGCATACATTACCGCCATCCGCCGCACCGACGATATCAACAACATCGAGTCGGAGGGTCGATACTGCTTTGCGGCCATTGTCATGCCGCGCCGCACCGATGCCATCAACAGCATCGAATCCGAAGGGCGGTATGACGAGAGAACCCCTGCGTGCGACCGCGTGCATTCGAGCCGAACCGACGCAGACACATACGAGATTCTTCCACAAGAGGACACAGCAACAACGCGCTGTGTCCTCTTGTCGTTTTCAGCCCCCGCCCCAACGACAAACCACAACCTAACCTAAATACCTCACACTACTATGGCGCTCTACATTCCCGCCGACTATCGGGCCACGCTCAACCCCGAGACCACCGAGCAGGCCATCAAAATGCTCAAAGACACCTTTCAACGCCGACTGGCCCAGGAGCTGCGGCTGCGTCGCGTGACCGCCCCGCTGTTCGTGCTCTCCGGCACCGGCATCAACGACGACCTGAACGGCACAGAACGTCCCGTCGGCTTTCCGATCAAAGCGATGGGCGACCGCCGTGCCGAAGTGGTCCACTCGCTGGCCAAGTGGAAACGCATGAAACTCGGTGAATACCGCATCGCCCCCGGATACGGCCTCTACACCGACATGAACGCCATCCGCGCCGACGAGGAGCTCGACAACCTCCACTCGCTCTACGTCGACCAGTGGGACTGGGAGCGCACCATCCGTCCCGAGGAACGCAACCTCGAATTCCTGAAAGGGATCGTCCGCACCATCTACGGCGTACTGAAAGAGGTCGAAGCCGACACCTACGAACGCTATCCGCACATCACCCCCATCCTGCCCGACGAGATCACCTTCATCCACGCCGAGGAGCTGCTCCGCCAGTACCCGAAGCTCACCCCGCGCGAACGGGAGAACGAAGCCGCCAAACGCTACGGAGCCATCTTCATCATCGGGATCGGCGGTCCCCTCTCCGACGGACAGAAACACGACGGCCGCGCCCCCGACTACGACGACTGGAGCACCCCCAACGAAGCCGGTTACGCCGGGCTGAACGGCGACATCATCCTGTGGAACCCGGTTCTCGAATCGGCCTACGAAATCTCGTCAATGGGGATTCGCGTAGACAAAACCGCCCTGCTGCGACAACTCGAGGCCGAAGGGTGTCCCGAACGCGCCGAACTCGACTTCCACAAATCGCTGCTCGAAGATCGTATCCCGCTATCGATCGGCGGCGGTATCGGCCAATCGCGCCTCTGCATGTTCTTCCTGCGCTGCGCCCACATCGGCGAGGTACAGGCCAGCATCTGGCCCGACGAGATGATCGAAGCGTGCCGCAAAGGCGGAATTTTCCTGAAATAATTTTCGCGCAGGGGTGACGTACGGCAGCTGTTTCAGGGATCCTTCCGGTCACATTTGACCCTTTCCTTCCGACAACCTTGACCGCCCGCCTATACAGACGAGACTCGCACCGAAAGCCACACTGTTCCCCTCCGCCCCCCTCTGCCGATCCTACGGCGAGGAGGCTCCATCAACCACGAACAAAACCTTTAAAACCTAACCAACCGAAACCAACAACCGTTATGTCAACACTCCGATTCAAGATGGTCGAACAGGCCATCAACCGCAAAGCCATCCCGGTACCGCATCCCGCTGAACGTCCGGCCGACTACTACGGCATTCAGGTGTTCAACGAAGAGAAGATGCGCAAATACCTGCCGGCCAAGAGCTACGACGCCCTGTTGCGCACCATGCGCCACGGGACCCCGCTGAGCCGCGAGACCGCCGAGAGCGTAGCCGCCGGGATGAAGCAATGGGCCATGGAGATGGGGGCAACCCACTATACCCACTGGTTCCAGCCCCTCACGGGCGGAACCGCCGAAAAACACGACGCCTTTATCGAGCACGACGGCCGCGGCGGCATCATCGAAGAGCTCTCCGGCAAACTGCTGATCCAGCAGGAACCCGACGCCTCGAGCTTCCCGAACGGCGGTATTCGCAACACCTTCGAAGCCCGCGGCTATTCGGCCTGGGACGCCACCTCGCCCGCCTTCATCGTTGGCACGACCCTCTGTATCCCGACGATCTTCATCGCCTACACCGGCGAGGCACTCGACTTCAAGGCCCCGCTGCTGCGCGCCCTGCACGCCGTCGACGAAGCAGCCACGGCCGTCTGCCGGATGTTCGACCCGGCCGTGAACAAAGTCTTCTCGTACCTCGGTTGGGAACAGGAATACTTCCTGGTCGATGAGAGCCTCTGGGCCGCCCGTCCCGACCTGGTGCTCACCGGCCGCACCCTCATGGGTCACGAAAGCGCCAAAAACCAGCAGCTCGAAGACCACTACTTCGGCTCGATCCCCTCGCGCGTACTCGCCTTCATGAAGGATCTCGAATACGCCTGCCTGCGGCTCGGCATCCCCGTCAAGACCCGCCACAACGAAGTGGCTCCCAACCAGTTCGAGCTGGCACCCGTCTTCGAAGAGACCAACCTGGCCAACGACCACAACCAGCTGCTGCTCTCGACCATCCGCGAAGTAGCCCGCAAACACTGCTTCCGCTGCCTGCTCCACGAAAAACCCTTCAAGGGGATCAACGGCTCGGGCAAACACAACAACTGGTCGCTCGGCACCGACACCGGCGTGAACCTGCTCTCGCCCGGCAAGACCCCGCACGACAACCTCCAGTTCGTCACCTTCCTGGTGAACATCCTGATGGCCGTCTACCGCTACAACGGCCTGCTCAAGGCCTCCGTAATGAGCGCCACCAACGCCCACCGTCTGGGTGCCAACGAAGCGCCGCCCGCCATCATCTCCGTCTTCCTGGGGTCGCAGCTCAGCCGCGTGCTCGATAGCATCGAGACCAGCACCTCGGAAGAAACGATCGTCATGGACGGCAAGTCGGGTTTCCGTCTGAGCGGCATCGCCCACATCCCCGAGCTGCTGCTCGACAACACCGACCGCAACCGCACCTCTCCCTTCGCCTTCACCGGCAACCGGTTTGAGTTCCGTGCCGTCGGTTCGTCGGACAACTGCGCCGACGCCATGATTACGCTGAACAGCGCCGTGGCCGCCCAGCTCACCGAGTTCAAACAGGAGGTCGAAAAGGAGACCGCCGCCGGTCTCAGCACCGAGAAAGCGATCTTCACCGTGCTCAAACGCTACATCAAGACCTGCAAACCGATCCGTTTCGACGGCAACGGCTACAGCGACGAATGGAAAGTCGAAGCCGCCCGCCGCGGACTCGACACCGAGACCAGCGTACCGCTGATCTTCGACCGTCTGATCGAACCGCGCAGCATCGAGATGTTCGCCGGGACCGGCGTACTGAGCAGCGTCGAGCTGCACGCCCGTGCCGAAGTGAAGCTCGAGACCTACACCAAAAAGATCCAGATCGAGGCGCGCGTGCTGGGCGACCTGGCCATGAACCACATCCTGCCCGTAGCTTCGCGCTACCAGAGCATGCTGCTCGACAAGGTGTCCAAGTTTTCGGAGATCTTCGGCAGCGACGAGGCCGGCGAACTGGCCGAACAGGACCGCGAGCTGATCATCAAGCTGGCCGGCCACATGAAGGCCGTACAGCGTCAGGTCGAAGAGATGGTCGAAGCCCGCAAGGTGGCCAACCGGATCGAAAACGAGCGCGACAAGGCCATCGCCTACCACGACACCATCGCCCCGATGCTCGAATCGATCCGCTACCACATCGACAAGCTCGAACTGATCGTCGACAACGAGATGTGGCCGCTGCCCAAATACCGCGAACTGCTATTCCTGCGCTAACCCCCGCACCCCATGAAAGAGAACCTCAAGAACAGCCCTCCGCAAGGGGGGCTTTATTCGCCTGAATACGAACACGACGCCTGCGGCGTTGGTTTTGTCGTCCACCTGAAGGGCGACCGCAGCCACGAGATCATCGACTCGGGGCTGCGTGTGCTTGAACACATGAACCACCGCGGAGCCGAAGGTGCCGACAGCCGCGACGGCGACGGTGCCGGCATCATGACCCAGATTCCGCACGAATTCATCCTGCTGCACGGTATTCCGGTACCCGAACGCGGCAAGTACGGCACCGGTCTGGTCTTTCTCTCGAAAGATCCCGCCCGGCAGCAGCGGCAACTCGAACTGATCCGCCGCGAGATCGCCCGCGAGGGGCTGACCCTGATGCACGTACGCGACATACCCGTCGACTCGTCCATTCCCGGCCCCAACGCCGCCGCCACCGAACCGGCCATCCGCCAGCTCTTCGTGACCGGCGATCAGGGCGACCGGCTCGAACGCCGTCTCTACCTCATCCGCAAACGGATCGAACGCGAAGCTACCGACGGCCTCTACATCGTGAGCCTCTCGACCCGTCGAATCGTGTACAAGGGGATGCTCACCTCGCTCCAGCTGCGCGACTACTTCCCCGACCTGCGCGACCCGTACTACACCAGCGCCATCGCACTGGTGCACTCGCGCTTCTCGACCAACACCTTCCCGCGCTGGGACCTCGCCCAACCCTTCCGGATGCTGGGCCACAACGGCGAGATCAACACCATCGGCGGCAACCGCAGCTGGATGCAGGCCCGCGAACCGCTGCTGCACTCCGAGCTGCTCGGTCCGACCACCGACTTCGGCCCCATCATCCAGCCCAGCATGAGCGACAGCGCCTCGCTCGACAACGCCCTCGAATTTTTCGTCCAGGCCGGCATGTCGCTGCCCCACGCGCTAGCCATGATGGTTCCCGAAAGTTTCAACGCCAAGAACGCCATCTCGCGCGAGCTGAAAGGCTTTTACGACTACCACAGCATCTTCATGGAGCCGTGGGACGGTCCCGCGACCATCCTCTTCTCGGACGGCCGTTACATCGGCGGGATGCTCGACCGCAACGGCCTGCGCCCGGCACGCTACCTCATCACGGACAACGACATCATGGTCGTAGCCTCCGAGACCGGCGTGCTGGAGGTCGACCCGGCCCGGATTCGCGAACGGGGCCGCTTCCGTCCCGGCAAGATGCTGCTCGTGGACACGCAGGAGGGGACGCTGCGTTACGACGCACAGGTCAAGGCAGCCCTGGCCGCCGAGCATCCCTATGCCGACTGGATCGAGCGGCAGCGCGTCACGCTGGGCGAGATCCGCTCCGGACGCCGCGTCTCGCACACCGTCGACGAGTACGACCGCATGCTACGTGCCTTCGGCTACACGGCCGAAGACATCGACCGGGTGATTCTGCCAATGACCGAACGAAGCAGCGAACCGATCGGCTCAATGGGTAATGACACCCCGCCGGCCGTGCTCTCCGAAAAACCCCACCGGCTCTTCGACTACTTCCGTCAGAAGTTCGCGCAGGTCACCAACCCGCCCATCGATCCGCTGCGCGAGGAGCTGGTCATGTCGCTCACCGGCTACATCGGCGCCATCCGCAGCGACCTGCTCACCCCGAAAGAAGAGCACTGCAAAGTGGTGCGACTCTTCAACCCGCTCATCACCAACCGTGAGCTGGACATCCTCCAGCACCTCGAATACAAAGGGTTCTACACCACCCGCCTGTCGATGCTCTTCCCGGCCCGAAGCGGTGCCGAAGGGCTGGCCGAGGCGCTCGACCGGCTGTGCACCGAAGCTGAACGGGCCGTCGACGAAGGCAAAAACTACATCATCCTCAGCGACCGGGGCGTCTCGGCCGACCAGGCTCCCGTCCCCTCGCTGCTGGCCCTTTCGGCCATCCACCACCACCTGATCCGCCGCGGGAAACGGGCCCAGACCGCCCTGATCGTCGAGTCGGCCGAGCCGCGCGAGGTGATGCACATCGCCCTGCTGATCGGTTTCGGCGCCAGCGCCGTCTGCCCCTACCTGGCCTTCGCCGTACTGGACCGTCTGGTGAGCGACAAACGGGTCCAACTCGACTACGACACCGCCGAAGCCCACTACATCCGGGCCATCGACAAAGGGCTGCTCAAGATTATCTCCAAAGCCGGCATCTCCACCCTCCGCAGCTACCGCGGTGCGCGGATGTTCGAAAGCATCGGCCTCTCGGCCGGGCTGCTCGAACGCTACTTCGACGGCATGCCCTCGCCCGTGGGCGGCATCTCGCTGGCCGACCTGGCCACCGCCACCCTGCGGGCACATGCCGACGGGTTCGGCCACGCTGCCACGACGGAGGGGAACCTGCCCGACGAAGGGTTCTACCTCTACCGCAAGGGGGGCGAACAGCACGCCTGGACTCCGAAGATGATCGCCGCACTGCGTCAGGCCGCCTCGACCGGTTCGGCCGAAAAGTACGAACAGTTCGCCGCACTGGCCGACAGCCCCGACCATCCGATCTTCCTGCGCAACCTGCTCCGTTTCCGGCCGACGAACGCCGTCCCGCTCGAATCGGTCGAACCGGTCGGCGAGATCATGAAACGGTTTGCCACGGGCGCCATGTCGTTCGGTTCGATCAGCCGTGAGGCCCACGAAGCCATTGCGCTGGCCATGAACCGCATCGGCGGACGCAGCAACACCGGCGAAGGGGGCGAAGAGCCCTCCCGCCTCCACTCCGAGGCCCGCAGCGCCATCAAACAGGTCGCCTCGGGACGCTTCGGAGTCACCGCCGAATATCTGGTGAATGCCGACGAGATTCAGATCAAGGTGGCCCAGGGAGCCAAACCGGGCGAGGGTGGACAGCTGCCCGGCTACAAGGTCGACGAGATGGTGGCCCGCACGCGCCACTCGCTGCCCGGCATCACGCTGATCTCGCCGCCCCCGCACCACGACATCTACTCGATCGAAGACCTGGCCCAGCTGATTTTCGACCTGAAGAACGTCAATCCGACGGCACGCGTCAGCGTCAAACTGGTGGCCGAGCTGGGTATCGGAACCGTAGCGGCTGGCGTGGCGAAGGCCAAAGCCGACATGATCGTCGTGAGCGGCGGCGACGGCGGGACCGGAGCCAGCCCCGTGAGCTCGATCCGTTATGCCGGGATGCCCTTCGAACTGGGGCTGGCCGAGGTGCAGCAGACCCTGATGCGCAACGGACTTCGCGGCACCGTCTCGCTGCAGGCCGACGGACAGCTCAAAACGGGTCGTGACGTGCTGGTTGCGGCCATGCTGGGGGCCGAGGAGTATGCCTTTTCGACGGCGCCACTGGTGGCGCTGGGCTGCGTGATGGACCGCAAATGCCACTCGAACTGCTGTCCGGTAGGGATCGCCACGCAGGATCCGGCCTGGCGGAGCAAGTTCCGCGGATCGGCCGACAACATCGTCCACTACTTCACCCTGCTGGCCGAAGATGTCCGCCGCCACCTGGCGGCTCTGGGCTTCACCCGGCTGGAAGAGGTGATCGGCCGCAGCGACCTGCTGGAGCAGATCCCGGCTGGCGGTCTCGACCTCGAACGGCTGCTGTGGCGGGTCGACAAGGGCCCGGCACGCCAACTCTCCAGCGCACCGCGCACCGTACCGAATCCGCTCGACGACGAGATTCTGCGCCGCTCGGCACCGGCTCTTGACGGCTGCCACCCGGTCGAAATGTCGCTCCGCGTGGCCAACACGGACCGTTCTGTGGGGAGCCGCCTCTCGGGCGAAGTGGCCCGTCGCTACGGCGGCGGTGGCCTCCAGCCCGGAACAATCACCGTCAACCTCACGGGATCGGCCGGTCAGAGCCTCGGCGCGTTTCTGACGCGGGGCATCACGCTGAACCTCGAGGGCGACGCCAACGACTACCTCGGCAAGGGCCTCTCGGGCGGCCGCATCGTGGTGCGTCCCTCCACCGAGTCGCACTTCCTGCCGCAGGAGAACACCATCGCGGGCAACACGCTGCTCTACGGAGCCACCTCGGGCGAGGTCTTCATCGGCGGCCGCGCGGGCGAACGTTTCGCCGTGCGGAACAGCGGTGCAACAGCCGTCGTCGAGGGGGTCGGCGACCACGGATGCGAATACATGACCGGCGGCCGCGTAGTCGTTCTGGGCCCCGTCGGACGCAACTTCGCGGCGGGCATGAGCGGCGGTATCGCCTATGTCTGGAATCCGGCGGGCGACTTCGACTTCTACTGCAACATGGAGATGATCGAAATCACGATCCCGTCCGAAGCGGCCGAGCTGGCCGAGCTGCGCAGCCTCATCGCAGACCACTGCCGACTGACCGGGAGCCCGCTGGCGGCACAACTGCTCGAGTCGTGGCCGGCCTCGGCACGGCAATTCGTGAAGGTGACGCCCATCGAGTACAAACGCTTTCTGGCCGAAACAGCCGCAACGACCGAAGCTGCTGCAACGACCGACACGACCCCAGTGACCGCAGCGATTGCAACAACCGCTACGGCCGGTACCGAAACCCGATAATCACCCGTTCCCGCAGTTCCGTAGTTTTTCATCATCAGCGCTGCGGGGCCTGGTGCACATTCCATGCAGGAGAGCCCGGAAAACCGATTGGTTTTCCGGGCTCTCCTGCTATTTTTCGTTTCTGTACCCCAACGGCTAAACCGTCTTTCAAAGGAGTGGACACCGGTTGAAGATTTCGGAGACGAAAAGCCCGCCAAAGCCCCCATATTCCCTCCACAAAAAGATCATTTTTCACCACACATTAGCACTTTCCCCTCCGTCGAAATTTCGTGTTTGCGCTGACACAAAAAAGAGCTGAGGCGGTGTCGTTGAACAACGACACCGCCTCAGCATAACTTTTGCGACCGTCGTCCCCCGAAGAGGTCACGGCCAGAGATTCCGGTTTAGAAGCGTTTGATCCCCATGATCTCACGCACTTCGGCCACCGTTTTGGCTGCGCTGGCCTGCGCTTTCTCGGCACCCATGCGGGCCACCCGCGAAAGGTAAGCCTCGTCGGCCTGAATCTCGAAGATACGCTCACGGATCGGAGCCACCGTGGCGATAATGTCTTCGGCAAGCTGCTTTTTGAGGTCGCCGTAACGGATCGAGCAATCGGCGTATTTATCGCGGAAATACTGCACGGTGTCAGGAGCCGAAACGATCTCCAGCAGGGTGAAGATGTTGCGGATCACTTCGGGCATTTCGGAGTTGGGCACCGTCGGGCCGCTGTCCGTAACGGCTTTCATCACCTTCTTCCGGATATCCTTGTCGCTGTCGATCAGGAAAATACCGTTTCCTTCGCTCTTACCCATCTTGCCGCTGCCGTCCAGACCGGGCACCTTCACCAGGTCGGCGCCGAAGTTGTAGGGTTCGGGTTCGGGGAAGTAATCGACACCATATTTGGTATTGAATCGACGGGCGAATTTACGGGTCATTTCGAGGTGCTGCTCCTGGTCCTTGCCCACGGGCACCTTGTTGGCCTTGTGGATCAGGATGTCGGCTGCCATCAGGGTCGGATAGGTGAGCAGGCCGGCATTGACGTTGTCGGAGTGTTTACGCATCTTCTCCTTGAACGATGCGGTGCGTTCCAGTTCGCCCACGTAGGCGTGCATGTTGAGCAACAGGTAGAGTTCGGCCACCTGCGGCTGGTCGCTCTGGATGAAGATGGCCGACTTTTCGGGGTCGAGCCCGGCGGCCAGGTATTCGGCCAGAATGTCACGCACGTTACCGTGCAGAGCCGTGGGATCGGGGTGCGTGGTGAGGGAGTGGTAATCGGCAATGAAGAAGAAACAATTCGCCGCATCCTGCATTTTGATAAAGTTGCGCAGGGCACCGAAGTAGTTTCCCAGGTGAAGGTTGCCGGTCGAGCGGATACCGCTGACTACTGTTTCCATAGTATCGTATCGGTTTTGTTTCCAAGAATCGGCATCGATCGGAATCACCGAAAGCCTCCCGCCTCGCAACACCGCACACAAAAAGCGCAGCTGTGAATCCACACGGTCCGTTCCCCTCATGGGTTTCCGAACCACCCGGAAGGAGATTCCTCGGCATTTCCGATTGGCCGCCACAAAAATAATGAAAATCCCCGCTTTTGCATCGGCGTCCGACCATGAAATCCCGCTCCGGAGAGGCTTTATCTATCTACGGACCCTTGACAGCTGCAACGACACAAGCGTTCACCGGTTGTCACGGCAACAGCAGGGTGTCATCCCCTGCCCACGAGCAGACTGCCGACAACCCCGCCCGAACAGCACAACTGAAAAAAGAACACTCCGCCCCCGTTCTGTTCCACACCGGGTGTGCGGTCAGGCCGTTGCTGGATAGGAGACGCGGCTGTGGTAGATGTTGTTGAGCTTGGTTTTGAAGAGTTCCTTGATGCGGGTCACCTCGGCAAAGGAGAGCTCGGCATTGCTGAACTGGTGTTCGGCGATCTGCCGATCGACGATCTTTTCGACCAGCGCGTCGATCGAGTCACGACTGTAACTGCCCAGCGATCGCGAGGCCGCCTCGATCGAGTCGGCCATCATACAGATGGCCACTTCGCGACGAACCGGTTTCGGACCGGGATAGACGAACTCTTCGGGATGTTCGACCGTCCCGTACTTGGCCTTCTCTTCGGCATAGAAGTAGTAGATTTTCGACGTGCCGTGGTGGCCGGAGATAAACTCCTGGATGATGGGCGGCAGCTGATGTTTGCGGGCAAGCATGATCCCCTCGGTAACGTGCGAGCGGACGATGGAGGCACTCTGCGACGGACTCAGCATCGAGTGGGGGTTGAAGTTGCCGTTCTGATTCTCGACGAAGTAGAACGGATTTTCCATCTTCCCGATATCGTGATAGAGGGCGCCGGCACGCGCCAGCAGCGGATTGGCCCCGATCTCCTTGGCGGCGCTTTCGGCCAGCGAAGCCACCTGTACGGAGTGCTGGAAAGTTCCGGGGGCCTTTTCGGCCAACTGCAAAAGCAGCGGTTGGTTGGTATCGGATAGTTCGAGCAGGGTGATGTCCGAGACGAAGCCGAAGAGCCGCTCGAAAATGTAGACCAGTTGATAGAAGGCCAGCATCAGGAAGGCGCTCATCAGGAACCACAGGACGCTGAGGTAATTACCCTGCAGTGAGCCCTGCGACATCCACATGAATGCGATGTAGACGACCGCTTCGGCCAGGAACACGGCCGCCACGGCCTTGAACACGCTGTGCCGCTGGTAGTAGTGCCGCACCACGAAGATACCGACCATTCCAGCCAGGAAGTTGACGGTGAAGAACTCGAAGCTGAAGCGAACGAAGAGCGACGCGATGAGCACGACGGTGATGTTTCCGAAGATGGCGACCCTCGTATCGAAGAAAGCGAGCAACAGAATGGCCACCACCGGCAGCGGCACCAGATAGGGGCTGAGATAGGGTGTCCGTACCACCAAGGCCATCAGAGCGGCCATCACGGTATAGAGCGCAAAAACAAACAGCAACTGCCGCCACCCGGTGAAGTGTTTTTGGGAGAAAATGGTAAAAAAGACATAGCTCAGCGAAAGCAGAGCGAGCACCAGCAGCCATTTTCCGAGCATCAGCACGATGCCGCTGGTTCCGAGCCCCAGACGATCTTCGTACTCGCGCCGGTAGGAGGTCAGCAGGCTGGCCACGTGGCGGTCGATGACCTGTCCTTTCGAGACGATGACTTCGCCCGTGCGCACAATCCCGTCGGTACGCGAAAGGTGGGAGGCCAACTGTTCACGCAAACGGGTATTAAGCGAGGCGTCATAGCTCAACGAGGTGGTCAGGTATCGGGCGGCCTGCTCGGGGTCGATCCCCTGCGAACGGAGAAAGTTCTGAAGGATGGAGGGGGTGAACAGGTCGGTGGAGTGACGCGTCATGAGGATATGGGCGCTGTCGATGCGTACCATGCGGTCGGCATAGGCGGCCCGATCGGCGTCGCTGACAATCCCTTTGGTGTAGATATACCGGAAGACGTCGAGGATATACTTACGCCGCTCTTCGGGTATCGAGGGATTCTCGGCCAGGTCCTTTTCGAGCGTGCGAAGCTGCGTTTTCGCCACCATCGTATCGAGCCGGAAGACGGGCTGGAACCCCTCCTGCAGGGCCTCCATCTCCGAGACGTACTGTTCGGCGCTTTTGTAGATCGGTATATCGAACGGTGCGACGAGTGTCTCGTCCTCCCACACCTCGCCGGGGGCGAAGTTCAGGTTGACGGCGGCACGACGCGGCATCAGCAGCGTGATGAACAGCGACAGGAGGATCAGCAGTGAGATTTTTCGTATCATGGTTTTTCAAAGGTTTTGAACCCCTCGCCGAGGGTCTCGTGGGCATCGACCACAATCATGAAGGCCAACGGATCGATCTCGCGGATGCGGTCACGCATGAGCGACACTTCGCGCCGCGAAACCACCACGAAGATCATCTCCTTGTCGGCCCCGGTATACATGCCGCTGGCCTTGATATAGGTACCGCCGCGGTCGAGTCCGCTCAGGATGTAATCGCGAATATCGGCATGCTTGTCCGAGAGGATGAAGAGCAGTTTGTCGCCCGAGCCGCCGTCGACGATGTAGTCGATCAGTCGCGACGAGACGAAGATCGTCACCAGCGAGTAGAGGGGTAGTTTCCAGTCACCCAGCACCACCAGACCGAAGATCACCACCGCCGAATCGACATAGAGCACCGACCGGCTGATGGGCAGGTGCAGGTAGCGCGAGACGATCATCGCCACGATATCTGTACCGCCCGACGTGGCGTGGGTCTTCATGATCAGCCCGATGCCGGCCCCCATCAGGATACCGCCGAAGATGCAGCTCAGCAGCACGTCGCCCGAAAGGTCGATCTTACCGCCGAGCATCGTGGCCGGGTCCGACCCGATCAGGTAGGTCATCGAGTCCATGAAAAGGGGCGTAAGCAGGGCCGCCACGATCGTTTTGGAGCCGAACTTGGCACCGAACAGCCGAAACGCGATGAGCAGCAGCGGAATATCCATCGACAGGCCGTAGGTCCCGACCTGAATCGCCGGGAACAGGTAGTTCAGCACCACCCCCAAGCCGTAGACCCCGCCGGGGACGATGCGGTACGGAGTGATGAAGAGCACGAAAGCGGTGGCCAGCAGCGCGGCGCCGACCACCACGAACAACCATTGTCGAATCAACTGTCTGTTCATGGCTTAGCATTCATCGAATCAAGACAAAGTTAATAAAATCCGGGATTATTTGGCCGGTCTCCTGCCTCTACGGTCGACACCGCCGGCACAGTCGCCTTATCCGACACACCGACCGGCCTGTTTTCGTTCCTCTCCCGACGGACTCTCCTGCGTTTGCTTATCGAACCGCCAGGCTGTCACAGGACCAACCAGACTCCGCCAACCTACCGGACTAACGAAAGCATACCGAACTGCCGAACAGATGCCATCCTCCGCTCCGGCAAGCCGAAAGCAAAAATCCGTACCGACACGAAAAGAATCCGGAAATACGCACATTTAACCGCAGGATTTCCTACCTTTGCAGCGATGGCACCACACCACACAACCACCCTTCGGCACGCTCCCCTCGCCGCCACCATCCGCACCCCGGAAGGCACGACAGAGCAGTGTGGCACAACCCCGACCGACAGCGGCACAATCCGCGGAGGCCGGACACAATGCCGTGCGACCGACCTGCACAGAATCGGCAGCCTCAACCGCATCGAGAGCGAACGGCAATCCCGCTTTGCCGTCGCCGTCATGCCGCGCCGCACCGACGCCATCAACAACATCGAATCCGAAGGCCGCTACCGCGTCCGTTCCGCCCGTTCGCGCCAAATCGCCGGCAACCGGAACATTTGCGCCCACACCCGGATCGATGCCAACCCTTCCGACAAACCATTCACCACAAGAGGACACAGCCGTTGCGCCGTGTCCTCTTGTCGTTTGATCCCCCACCCCGTCCGCCCCGCCCCGCACGGCAGGCAGGCAATAGAACCGCATTCCGCACGTTCGTTTCATGCCCGCCATACCGTACAGGCGGCAACGGGCCCCACCCACCGACACACTTTCAACCTATGAGCGACAGCATCAAACACGAATGCGGCATAGCGATGGTACGCCTGCTGAAACCGCTGGAACACTACAAACAGACCTACGGCACCGAACTCTGGGGCCTGAACAAGCTCTACCTGCTGATGGAGAAGCAGCACAACCGCGGACAGGAGGGGGCCGGTCTGGCCTCCGTGAAACTCCACGCCGAACCCGGCGAAGAGTACATCTTCCGCGAGCGGGCCATGGGCACCGGCGCCATTCAGGAGATCTTCAGCACCGTGCACCGCGACCTGGCCGCCTATCCGCAGCAGAAGCCCTTCGTGGGTGAGCTCTACATGGGTCATCTGCGCTACAGCACCACCGGCCGTTCCGGCATCTCGTACACCCACCCCTTCCTGCGGCGCAACAACTGGCGCAGCCGGAACCTTGCCCTGGCCGGGAACTTCAACCTGACCAACGTCGACGAAGTCTTCGACCACATCGTCGCCCGCGGCCAGCATCCCCGCCACAACGCCGACACCTTCATCATGCTCGAACAGCTCGGCTACCTGCTCGACAGCGAGGTCGACCGACAGTATCAGTACTACAAGGCTCAGGGGCTGGCCGGTGCTCCGCTGAACCAGGCGATCGAAGCCAACATCGACATCGAACGCATCCTGCGCGAGGCCTCCGACATTTGGGACGGCGGATACGTGATCTGCGGGCTGACCGGCAGCGGCGACCTCTTCTCGCTGCGCGACCCGCACGGCATCCGTCCGGCCTTCTACTACGTCGGCGACGACGTGGTGGCCGTGGCCTCCGAACGCCCCGTGCTGCAGACCACCTTCGACATCGAGACCGACCAGGTCCGCGAGCTGCTCCCCGGCCAGGCGCTGATCGTCAACCAGGCCGGCCAGTTGCGTCTGGCCCAGATCCAGCCCACCGGCGAAGTGCGTGCCTGCTCGTTCGAACGGATCTACTTCTCGCGCGGGAGCGACTGCGACATCTACCGCGAACGCAAGGAACTCGGCCGGCTGCTGGTCGAAGAGGTGCTCCGACGGGTCGACTACGATTTCGCCCACACCGTCTTTTCGTTCATCCCCAATACGGCCGAGGTGGCCTACATGGGGATGATGGAGGGGCTTCAGGAGTGGTTCAACCATCAGAAGTGCCACGTCCTGCTGGCCTCGCGCGAGACACTGAGCGAAGCCGAAATCCGCGACATCATGAACATGCGGGTGCGCACCGAAAAGCTGGCCCTGAAGGACATCAAACTGCGGACCTTCATCGCCGAGGACAGCAGCCGCGACGACCTGGCCGCCCACGTCTACGACACCACCTACGGCACGATCCGCCCCGGCGTGGACTCGGCCGTGGCCATCGACGACAGCATCGTGCGCGGCACTACGCTCCGACGCAGCATCGTCCATATCCTGAGCCGCCAGCGTCCCCGCAAGATCGTCATCGTATCGAGCTCGCCACAGATCCGCTATCCGGACTGCTACGGCATCGACATGTCGAGCATGGGCGAATTCATCGCCTTCAACGCAGCGATCGAGCTGTTGCGCGAGCGAGGCATGGGTACCCGCATCGACGAGGTCTATGCCGAATGCAAGGCACAGGAACACCTGCCCAAGGAGCAGATCGTCAACCACGTGAAGGAGATTTACGAACCGTTTACGGACCGCGAGATCTCCGACCAGATTGCCCGAATGATCACCCCGGCCGACTGCCCGTCGCAGGTCGAAGTGGTCTACCAGACGATCGAGGACCTGCACCGTGCCTGCCCGAACCACTCCGGCGACTGGTACTTCTCGGGCAACTATCCCACCCCCGGCGGAAACAAACTGGTGAACCGCGCCTTCATCGACTGGTACGAAGGCCGCGGCCGCGCCGACCGCTAACGTTTCCGGACAATCCGGCAGTGCCCACAAGGGCGAATATTGAAGCAGCAGCGCATGGACCCCGACGCAATGGATAACTCTTCGGATTCGCCGCATCCCATTTCTGCTCCGGAATGCGACCAACAAAAAAAGGCGTCTCTCCTTATCGAAGGAGAGACGCCTTTCATTAACGGCTATGACAACGCCCGCCGATCAAACAGTCCACCGTGCGTTATCGAGCCAAGATTAAAGTTCCGACAACAGCGGCTGTACGCGATCCTTGTCCGAGAGCAGCAACTCTTCGGGACGGATTCCGTAATGCTCCAACCGCCAGTCCACCCCGATCTGCGGGTCGTTCCAGCGCACCCCGCCGTCGAATTCGGGATGATAGTAGTCGGTACATTTATAGAGGAACTCGGTATCGTCCTCCAGCGTCAGAAATCCGTGGGCAAATTGCGGCGGGATATAAAACTGCCGTTTGTTTTCGGCCGAGAGTTCCACCCCATACCACTGTCCGTAAGTGGGGCTGCCGGGACGAAGATCGACGGCCACATCATACACGGCACCGGCCACGACACGGATCAGTTTACCCTGAGCGTGTTGTTTCTGGAAGTGCAGCCCGCGCAGCACACCGCGACGCGACTTGCTGTGGTTGTCCTGTACGAATTCGACCTCCCCGCCAAAGAGGGCGTCGAAGTCACGTTTGGCATAGGTCTCCATGAAAAAGCCGCGGGCATCGCCGAACACGGTCGGGTCGATGATGAACAGCCCCTCGATCGGAGTTTCCGTTTTCTTGAATTTCATCATTTTATTGTAAATCAATCTCTTTGTTTTCCAATCCATTATACTCCACAACCCTCATCTCACCTACCGGCTGACCCATAAAACAGGATTCGCACCCCAACGTTTCACCATTCAACCGCAGCCCTGTTTTTCGTGGTTGGCAGCCGCTCGGAACAAAGTGCAAAGTTACCTCCGCGCGACCAATGTTTCCACTCTCCGTCCGCATCAGAGTTTCCCCTGCCGTTCTTGCGCAGAAATCTTACGGGACTCGCCGTGCAGGGTGTAGACAGCATCCTGGTCCTCCGCCTGGTAGCACCGGCAATAGTCGAAATAGACGTAGGCCGCTTCCCGATTGTTCATTACGTTCCCGCCCCACTCACCGGCCGAGCACGAGAAGTAGACCATTTGATAGGCAGCGGGTACCTCGCGCGGATTGTTCGAACGGTCGACGCGCCGCGTCACCTGGCCATCCGTATAGAAGATCAGTTCATCCGGAGTCCACTCCACCGCAAAGGTGTGAGGCTCCTCCTCGGCCCGCTCCAGCGGGAAAAACTTCGTCGAAGAGCGGTGCTTACTGACCGTGGCCGTCTTATCGTAATTCTTGGCGGCATGCTGCACCTGTTTGTCATCGGCTGCGGCCGGTTCCTGCTGATACCAGTGGAGTGTTTGGAAGATCTGCCGATCGCGGGGGATGTATTCGAAGATGTCGATCTCGGTACCCGCATCGTACATATCCTCACCGGTGAACATCAGCCAAAAGGCCGGCCAATAGCCCTCGCCGCGACAATCCCGGAACGAGACTTTGGTCTCGTAGTAGCCGTAACGGGTCATGAAACGCCCCTGGGAGAGGATACCGCCGGTCATCACCACGGAGGGCTGCGTCGGATATTTGGACACCTCGAGCCGGAGTTCGCCGTTCTGTTCCCGGGTCCACTCATCGTGGCACAGGACGTAATACGGCGCCTCGCGATACATGCCCCGTCGCGTGAAAGGGGATAGCCGACTGCGGGTGTCCCACTTCAGCGTGTCGATCACCGTATCGTTGAACTCATCGTTAAAGACGAGCGAATAGCTGCGCCCCGTCACGGGCGACACGAAGACCGCAGGCACATCCGAGGCGTGAAACTCGATCCGATACTCCGTAGGGTACTCTTTCTTCAACGGGCCTTTGATCGCCTTCGGATTCAGCCGCACGCGAACCGGGTCAGACCGTTTCGAGCCTCGATGCGGAGTGCTCAATGACAATTCGACGCGCCGTTCGCCACAGTTCTCGACCCGAAACTCCGCAGCCTCCGCCTCACTGTCGAACAGCAGAGTCGGAACTTCTGAGGACTTGAAACTCAACTCTTCGCCCAACTCCACCACCAGCCGTCCGGCATAGTGGTCGGGCGTATTGGTCTCGCGAAAACCGCTCGACGCCTCATCGACCAGGTCGATAAACGCATCGTCGGCCTCCGAATAGTCCCACCGCCAGGTGATCGGCTCCTGTGCCACGGCATACGAAGCTGCCTGCATCAACACGCAGCCCATCCATGCCATCCAGTGTTTCATCTGTTTTCAGTTTTCAATTCGACTTTCAGGATTCGCACTGCACACACGCTCTTTCGACCACACCACCCGTCCCGGAATCGAAGCCCACGCGCTCTATCGGGCCATTGCGGCCTCGACATCGTCGGGAGCAATCGGAGCCCGATGCTTGCTAATCAGACGGTTGCCGGTCGGAGTAATCAGAATGTTGTCTTCGAGACGGATTCCTCCGAAATCGAAATAGTTGTGCAGTTTCGGGAAGTTGATGAAAGCCGAATTGATGTGCTCGCGTTCCCATTTCTGAATCAGTGCCGGGATGAAATAGATACCGGGTTCGACGGTCAGCACGTGGCCGGGCTGCAGCGCCTTGCCCATCCGCAACGCCCCCAGTCCGAACTGGGTGCTGCGGGTAGTGGCGTCGTCGTAGCCGACATACTTTTCGCCGAGTCCCTCCATATCGTGCACGTCAAGCCCCATCTGGTGACCCAATCCGTGAGGCATGAAGAGTGCGGCGGCACCCGTGGCAACGGCTTCGGCCGGATCGCCCTTCATCAGTCCGAGCGCCGTCAGCCCCTCGGCAATGACCCGCATCGCTTCGAGGTGCACGCTCTGGTACGTAACGCCGGGACACGCCAACTCCTGTCCTTTGGCATTGGCAGCCAGCACAATTTCGTAGATTTCACGCTGTTTCTGCGTAAACTTGCCGCTGACGGGCAGCGTCCGCGTGTGGTCGCTCGCATATCCCATCGCGTTTTCGGCTCCGGCATCGATCAGCAGCAGGTTACCGTTCTGCAGGCGACCGTCGTAACTGAGGTTGTGGAGCGTTTCGCCGTGCTGCGACACGATGCTGCGGAACGAGGTTCGTCCTCCGCCGTGGGCTGCGATTTTGTCCAGCTCGACCGCAATATCCAACTCCGACAGCCCCTCGCGGCACATCGACATCGCGGTGGTGTGCATTTTGTAACCGGTCAAAGCGACCTCTTCCAGTTGGGCAATCTCTTCGGGCTGTTTGATCTCGCGCATCGAGACGATGGCCCGGATCAATTCGCGCGACACGTGATCCTTGAGCCGGTCGACCGCAATGCCCAGCCAGGCCGAGAGTTGCAGTTTCGTATCGCTGCGATAGGGCGGTACGAAGTGAATCTTACGCCCTTTTTTGATGGCACTGTTGAGCGTGGCAGCCAGCTCCATCAGGTTGCCGGACGACTTGACGCCGACCTGCTCGGCCTGTTCGCGGACGGTCGGCTGCGGCCCCATCCAAATCAGGTCGTCCATGGTCCAATCGTTGGCATAGAGACAGTCCGTATCGCGGTCGATGTCGATCAACCCCACGAAACCGGGTTGTTTCAAACCGAAGTAGTACAGAAAATTGCTATCCTGCCGAAAATCATAGGCGTTGGCCGGATAGTTGATCGAGGCGTCGTTGTTTCCGGGCAGGATAATGACGCCATGTTTGATTTTTTTCCGCAGCGCTGCCCGACGTGCGGTGTAAATTTCCGGGGTGAACATATTTTCGTATCTTATCTATGGATTTTGTTCGGACACACCCATAACGTGATACCACCCTCCGCCGCGAAACTGTAGAACCGGGCTTCCGCCGGGGGCTCATCTCTTACGGCCGGCAGCTGAGGGTGAATCCGTTTTTCGTATTTTTGTCCGTTGTAAATGTAAGCATTTTTGTGGCGTTTCTCAAAAAATACAGACCGGCGCTGACCGTGGCCCTGCTGGTCACCGCGCTGCTGGTCACGGCTCGCAGCATGGCCCGCTTCGACATCCTGCTTTTCGACCGCCTCGGGCCGGGACTGGGATGGGTACAGATTGCGGGAGCCGCCGCGCTGGGGTTCTGGCTGACGGGCAAATACCTCGACCCGAAGTCGGCACCGCGCTGGCGTCGACGCACCTGGCTGCTCTTTTCGGGGGTCTTTTTCGGCCAGCTGCTGCTCGGGCTGACCGTCTCGCCGATGTTTCTTATGACGGGCAAACTCCACTTCCCGATCCCGATGGTGATCGAGGGGGGAGCCATCTACCGGGCCGAATGGGCCTTCATGCCGATCCTTTTCCTGTCCACCATCCTCCTTTCGGGACCGGCCTGGTGCAGCCAGCTCTGCTACATGGGCGGCTGCGACCTCAACCGCGCCCGTGCCGGACGTGATTTCCGCAGTTTCTCGGGGGCCATCCGCCACCGATGGCGGTTCCGGCTAGGAGCTGTCGCGCTGGTGGCAACCGTCGCCGTGCTGCTCCGCCTGCTCGGGGCACCGCTCTGGCTCGTCACCGCACTGGTCGTACTCTGGGGTGTGACCGGCTGGCTGCTCGTGCTTTTCCTGTCGCCGCGCAAACGCCAAATGATCCACTGCAACCTGTTCTGCCCGATGGGGGCAATCGTATCGCTGCTCAAATGGGTCAATCCGACCCGGCTGCGGTTCAACCGCGAACGCTGCACCCGCTGCATGCGGTGTGCACGGGCCTGCCCTCACGCGGCCATCTCGCCGAAAGATCTGGAGCTGGGGCGACCGGCACTGAACTGCACCCTGTGCGGCGATTGCCATGCGGTCTGCCCGCACGGGGCCGTGGAGTACCGTTTTCTGGGACTGGCCCCGTCGCGAGCCCGAACGGTCTATCTGACGATCGTTCTGACGCTTTACGTGACATTTCTGATGCTGGCCCGTATCTGAATTTCCTCCATCCCATACCGGCTCGCGGGTCACAACTCCCTTTAAAAAAGAGATCCGCCTGCCGTTTATATTCGACAGGCGGATAATCCCTTAATTTTTAAACTCTATTTTATTTCCTTTTCCGAGGAAAACGAGTTGCTGCATCATTTTTCACATCCCCCCTCTACATGCTGCGTCTTCTCAGATTCCACGTTATGACTGAACATCCACAACCGTCTCACCGGCTTTGGCTTCCGAAGCATTATTGTTTGCCAAAAGCGACTTGACCACCACGATCCCAACGGCCAGAAAACCTCCCAGGAAGGCAAAAGCGACCAGGATCATCATCTTGCGGGGCGAGGCGGGACGGTCGGGAACGATGGCAGGTTCTACGACAGTGGCAATCGGCGTAGCCTCCTGCAACTTGATCTTGTTCATCTCGACCTGCGAGGCGGTCTGACTATAGACATTGTAAGCCAGATTACGTTCGTTACGCAGTCGCTCGATCCGCACGCGCAACAATTCGGACGAGATGTTTCGGTTCTGGTCAATTGCTTCGGCCAGCCGATCTTCGGCCTCATAGTAGCGCGCCTGCGCCTCCTCGTTCTGACGCATATTCTGCTCCAGGTCGTAACGGGTTTTGCGGGTCCGGTAGGAGGTCATATACTTTTGGAGTTTGTTGACCAGCGAATCGGCAATTACGGCCGATACACGCGGATCCTGCATCGTAACGGTCACTTCGAGCATCGAGGATTTTTTATCCTCTTCAACCGCAAGCATCTGCCCCAAAGCTCCAGCAAAACCTTTGTATGCTTTTGGTAATTCGAATATATCCAGCGAATCCACCGGCGGCAACTCCTCCTCGACCTTGTCGCGCCCGAGAGAGAGTACCCAACCGACTGCTTTCCCGGGGAACGCTGTCAGGTGTTTCCACCAAGGCTTTTTCTGGTGTTCGGTAACATATTCGAAGAGTGTCATCTGCTCGCCGGGCTCACCTTTCGCCTTGGGGGTCAGCGTCACCGGAATTTCGGCAAACTCCAGCAGGAAAGGCGTACTTTTAACAATATCGGGAAAAATATCGGTTGTAATCCCCTCCGTACCGGCTCCACTGTTCAGGTTGATACCCGCCATGGCAGCCAGACCAGCCATGTTGCCTCCCGAAGTTCCCGATTTACTTTCGGGCGCCATTTTAATCGATGTCACATAGGTTTTCGGCAGGCTGAAGCCTATGACCAGCCCGATAACCGCCCCTACGATGGCATATTTGATAATCCGCTTGCGTGCAGCCCATACTGTTTGGAGCAGTTCCAGCAGATCAATCTCTTTTTCTGCGTTGTTCGTTCCGGATTGAGTTTTTTCCTCGGCCATTGTCTGAATTCGATATTTGGAGCAAAGATAGTGATTTATTGTATCATGACTGTTTTGTCATCCCAGCTATTCCCCGACTTAGGATAGAAATGTGTTGGGAATGGAGTTATAGAAAGAAAAAAGGCCAACCCATCACACCCCGTTTGGTGGTTCTGCATCAAAATCCGTATTTCGCCGCAGCCCCCCCAATGCAGCATTAGGCATCGGGCAACCTTATGTATCACACCATATATTTTCACCTATGACCTATTTCAGTATCGAAGAGCTGTGTCATTCCGACACCGCAACCGCCCGGCAGATCGACAACACACCCGCCCCGGCCGTCCGCCAGAAGTTACAGACCCTAATCGACGAGCTGCTCGATCCGCTCCGCCGAGCCTGGGGCCAACCGATCCGCGTCAGCAGCGGGTACCGTTGTCCGGAACTCAACAGGGCCGTGGGCGGGGTCGCCAACTCCCAGCATCAGACCGGCGAAGCCGCCGACCTCACCACCGGAACCGCCGCACAAAACCGTCAACTTTTCGCCCGGATCATCGAGATGCAGCAGAGTGAACGCATCGATTTCGACCAGTTGATCTGGGAGCGGGGGAGCGCCACCGGGCCCGACTGGATCCACCTCAGCTACCGCCGGGGCAGCAACCGCCGTCAGGTACTTTATCTATAATGCAGATTCCGACGGATAATGCAACATCGCTCGCCGCCCACACTTCGGCAGCCCGCTATTTCCCCTTTTTCCAGTCGATTTTGAACACATAGGATTTGGAGACCGGTCCGCCCTCCAGGTTCACACCTCCCACGGCATACAGATAGGCCGGTTTCCCCTTGATTTTGAGGATTGCCGGACGTTCCAGTTTGCCCGAAGCACTGCGCACGAACACTCCCGGCGTACTCATCAACCGTTCCCGGTCCGCCTCGTCGCCCCAGTAGTCGAAGAGCGTTCCCATGGCGATTTTCGCATCCTGCATCCGGAACTCCCTGCCATCTTTCGACTCCCACAGAATCAACGCCCCGAACAGCCCCGTATTGCGCCCGAAATTATCGGTCGTCAGCAAATAGTACTTTCCATCCTGTTCGAACGCCTGCGCATCCTCAATGTAGGATATGTTGTCAGTCACCGGTTTGTCTTCCATACGATAGGGGCCCTCGAGACGTTCGGCCACGGCGCATCCGTAACTGCGCGAAGCCTGGTCGTGCGGTTTGGTCACACAACTGAAATAGATGCGATACTCGTCGCCGATTTTCAGAAACGCCGGATTGCACACCCCGATCTTCGCCCCGTAAGTCCAGTGTCCGGGTTGCGTGGCCGCGTCGACCACGATTCCCTGCCGGTCGCCTGCGAAACGCCACGGCCCCTCCAGCCGGTCGGCAGTCATCATCCCGATCCGCATCTGTCCCGGCCGGGATGGATTCTGACAAATGTACAGCAGCACATACTTCCCATCCACATACTCCAGACGGGGGTTGTGCGGCGCAGCCATCGTCAACGAATCGGGCAGCATATCGGAAGTCAGCACAGGACCGACATAGCGGAACGGCCCCTCAGGACGGTCTCCCACGAAATGAGCGATTTGCGCATGCCGCCCCTGCCACCCCTCCATTCCTTCGCTTTTGGGCCAGCGACTGCTGAAGATATGCACCTTACCATCCTCGCCCATAATCGGAGAGACACACCAGTTGAACCAGTCGGTCTCCTCGACGGCCGGACCGATCAGACGCGCCGTCAGCGCCATATGCGTCACGGGCATAGTCAGTTCGACCCCGGCGGCCGACTTCAACCCACTCCCGTTTTCAAGCGACCGGGCACAAAGCGGAGAAGCCGACAACATCCCGGCAACCAATCCCAGCAACATTCGAATGTTCAAATTTTTCATTCTGATCAACATATATTTACAACATTACTATCCAATCGGGTTCGTTCCGACACCCGTTCCATCCTCCGCCATCAGACACCCATCCAGACAAGCACTTCAAACTCTCCTCAGACCGCGCAACACGACATCCTGTCCGGGAAGGATACGACATCCAGGGGCCAAAAGTCCGGGTTCGGGGTTCGGACTCCGCACGCATCGTTTCACCTCCTTAGAGAGTCATGTCTTCGGTGGAAATATAGCCGTGCATCAGTGCATAGAGGGTCAGTCCCGAGATCGTTTTGATGCCGAGTTTGGCCGTAATGTTCTTGCGGTGGGTCAGCACGGTATTGAGGCTGATGTTGAGCCGTTCGGCGATTTCCTTGTTGATCGCGCCGCTCACAACAAGTTGCAGGACCTGTACCTCGCGCGCCGAGAGTTCGTCGGAAGCGGTCTCATCGGTCGCACGCTCGGCCGACAGCACACGGTCAATCTCCTCGAGCAGCTCTTCGAACGTATCGCCCATGCCGATCAACCTCGGCGAATCGACCCCCGGCACCGGAGCGGGGCGACCGGGCACCAGCACGACGCTCTGTCCGCGCCGCGGCAGAAAAAACGCGATGTTCGAAGCGAACGTCACACTGTCCGTGAAGTACCAGTCGAAATGAGTTCCCGACTCACACAACACCCCTGTCACTCCGGCAAAGGTTTCGACCTCGACCGGTGCAAAATAGCGTTCCAGGATGGCCGTCAGCCCGGCCCCCTGCAACAGATCGGGCAAAATAACGGCTACCCGCGACATAAGGCAGTGATGATGGGGGTGAGAATCCGGTTTCGGATGCGGTTATGCTGGCGGATGTCGCGTTCGATGCTGTCGATGGCGAAGATCACGGCATAGGCCAGATTATCGTTATACTGGCCGCTGAGGTGGCGGACCATGATGCTGCGCAGGTCACCCAGCAGGCTAACCGCCGGATCCTCCTCATCAGGAGCCGGGATAGCGATCCGCTGTCCGATCTCCGCACAATCCGCCGCCCCGTTTCCCGCGCTCAACGCCAGACAATACGGGAACCACTCGCGGGTATCGTATTCGATCGCCTCGGTGAGGCTCTCCTTGAAGCGGGCAAAAAAGCGGCCGATCAGGGCCAGATTCTTATTCTCGCCGCCGGCGCTGGCAATGAGCGACCCCAGGTGACGTTCGATATTGGGGACCTGCAACTGCAGATAATAGGCATTGGTTTTGGACAGGTAATCGACAATCTGGCTGACGTGGAACGATTTGAGTTTCTGTTCCGGGAAGTACTCCTCGAACAGATAGGTATTCATCAGCGCCAGCATGAAGCCGGCATCGATGGCATGTTCGGCACAGACCGCAGCGACCGATTTGTCGCCCAGCCCCAGCCGAATTCCGAACCGGCTGACCAGCGGGATCAGTGTGGGATGTTGTTCGAGCGCCGCGCTGAGCGGCATGTCGGAAGTTAAAAGTGCCATAGCGTAAAGGTAGTAATTTTCCCGAAAAACCAATCCGCAGACAGCCCCGCACGTTCGATTCCCGCCGCTGCTTTTCCGAAAAGCGACGGCCGCCACGCTGCCCGGAACCTCTGCCCCAATCAATTTTCCGAAACGCTCGACCCTTTTACACAACACCCGCCCTCTGTCCTCGTTTCGGTTTGGTTCGGCGGTCGATTCCTGTTCCGGCCCCGCATTCCGCCGAGCGATTTTGCCTTCGCGAGACCGGCCAACGGAAAACCTCCGAAAAATACCTATCTTTACCGATATGAAATACAGTATCGCCCTGTCGCTCGTCCCGCGAGTCGGCAGCAAACATATGCGACAACTGCTGGCCGCATTCGGCAGCGCCGAGGCGGTCATCCACGCGGAGATCCCCCAACTGACCGCCGCAGGCGCCTCGATCGCCATGGCCCGGGAGATCACCTCGGGACAATATCTGGCCCGCGCCGAGAGCATCATCGACCAGTGCGCCCGAAGCGGCATCCGGATTCTGACCCACGGGATGACCGACTTTCCGCGCGCCTTCGCCGAGTGTCCCGATGCTCCGTGCATACTCTATGTCCGGGGCCCGGTGGACTTCAACAGCGGCCGCTGGCTCTCGATCGTGGGGACGCGCAAGGCCACTCCGGCCGGCACCGCCGCCACCGGTCGCATCGTGCGCGAACTGTCGCTGAGCTATCCCGACACGGTGATCGTCAGCGGACTGGCCTTCGGCATCGACAAGGCCGCCCACAGCGCCGCCCTGCAATACCGGCTCCGGACCGTTGCCGTCATGGCCGGCTGGGTCGACGACATCGTGCCGCGCAGCCACTACTACCTCGCTCGGCAGATCCTCGCCGCCGGCGGCGCCATCGTCTCCGACATGCCTCCGGGCACCGTGATCGACCGCGGCAACTTCCTCAGCCGCAACCGGCTGGTGGCCGGACTGAGCCAGGGGACCATCGTCGTCGAATCGGGCATCAAAGGCGGATCGCTCGTCACGGCCGACATCGCCGCCAGCTACAACAAGGAGCTCTTCGCCCTGCCCGGTCCCATCGACTCGCCGGCCAGCGAAGGGACTAACATGCTGATCCGCACCAACCAGGCCATCCTGTACCAGAGCGTCGAAGACATCGCCAACGCCCTGAACTGGCAACCACCGCACGCCGCCCCGTCCACCGTCGAGAGCCTCTCGCCGCGTTTGCGCACGGCCTACGACGCCCTGCCGGCCGGCGCCCGCCTCGACACCGAGAGCCTCGCCGAACTCTGGCAACTGCCCCTGTGGGAGGCCTCGAGCCTCATCGGCCAGCTGCGGGCACACGGTCTACTGGCCGCCGACCCCTACAAATGTTATTACAAAGTCTAAAGTTTCACCCCATATATTAAATGAAAACCCTACCGATTCTTCTCACCTCCGCACTGCTGAGCCTCACGGCCTGCACCTCGGAGAGCGGCTACCAGCCCGACATCTCGACCACCGCCTCCCCTCAGGGGACCGACCTGTTCCAGCCCGACTCGGCCACCATCGCGCAACACTACCACATCCCCGACTGGTTCCGCGACAGCAAGCTGGGCATCTTCATCCACTGGGGTCCCGCCTCCGTCCCGGCCTACGACGGCTGGTACGCCCGCAACATGTACGACAGCAGCAGTGCTACGTACCGTCACCACGTCGCAACCTACGGCCCCGTAGACCAGTTCGGCTACAAAGACTTCATCCCCATGTTCAAGGCCGAATACTTCGACCCGCAAGCCTGGCTGGAACTGTTCAAAGCCTCCGGCGCAAAATATATCATTCCCGTGGCCGAACACCACGACGGTTTTGCCCTCTACCGCAGCAGTTTCAACCCATGGAACTCCGTGGCGATGGGTCCCGGCCGCGACTTGATTCAGGAGCTGAAAGAGGCCACCCTGGCCGCCGGTCTGCACTTCGGCCTGTCGTCCCACCGCGCCGAGCACTGCTGGTTCTACAGCAAAGGGATGCAAATTCCGTCCGACGTGCAGGACACCACCATCAGCCTCTACGGCGAACGCATCGAGGAGCCCGACGGCCCCGCCTTCGGTCCGGAGTACGACCAGCACCCGGGTTCCAACGCCCACTCGCGCGAGAACTGGCTCCGACACACCTACGAACTGATCGACCTCTACCAGCCTGAACTGATCTGGTTCGACTGGACCGTGGGCAAACAGCCCTTCCAGGAGACCTTCTATAAATTCCTGGCCTACTACTACAACAACGCCCTCGACTGGAACAAAGAGGTGGTTGTCAACACCAAATTCGGCTACGGCGACAACATCCAGGTCTATGACCTCGAACGGGGCAAGAGCGACAAGATGCGGAAATTCCCGTGGCAGACCGACACCTCGATCGGCGAACTCTTCTGGTTCTACATGCAGGACGAGACCGACCTGAAAAGTCCGAACCGGCTGATCGACGACCTGGTGGACATCGTCAGCAAGAACGGCAACCTGCTGCTGAACGTCGGCCCGAAAGCCGACGGGACCATTCCCGAAAAACAACAGGCCGTTCTGCGAGCCATCGGCGCATGGCTGAGCGTCAACGGCGAAGCGATCTACGGCACCCGACCATGGGTCACCTTCGGCGAAGGCAACGCCCGTGACGCCAGCGGCCACCACAGCGAAACCGATGCCGGCTACACCAGTCAGGACATCCGTTTCACTCAGAAAGGCGACACGCTGTACGCCATCGCGCTAGCCTGGCCCAAAGACCGTACCCTTACGATCCAAAGCCTGAAGGCCGGGAATCCGCACCTGAGTTCGATCAACTCCGTCTCGCTGGTGGGCAGCGACGAACCGATCACTTGGGAGCAGACCTCCGAAGGCCTCGTCGTCCACTGCCCCACCACCCCGCCCACCGACTACGCCCATGCCCTGCGCATCCGGTAAGCCCCCCGCGCAGTACCGCCGCTCCACGAAACCAGCATTCCAAGAA
Organism: Millionella massiliensis; assembly: GCF_900104655.1. Classification (GTDB taxonomy): domain Bacteria; phylum Bacteroidota; class Bacteroidia; order Bacteroidales; family Rikenellaceae; genus Rikenella; species Rikenella massiliensis. Next base: position 1,461,125 of record NZ_FNWD01000002.1, read on the forward strand.
ATCCAGCACCCATGAAAAAGGTTCTCATCACCGGCGCCACCGGACTGGTAGGCACCCACCTGATCGCCGAGCTGCTCCGCTCGACCGACACCACCGGAGCTCCGGAATACGAGTTAACGGCCGTCGCCCACTCCGAAGAGTCGTGGGAGAAACTCGACTGGCTGCTCATGCGCGAAGGGCTCAGCGAACGCCCCTGCCACCGCGTGGTCGCCGCCCTGGAGTACATCGGCGACTGCCGGCAGCTGCTGCAGGAGGTTCGCCCCGACCTGCTCTTCAACTGCGCCGCCCGCGTGGCCGTGGGCAAGAGCCGCGACGGCGAAAAACTGGTCACCCGCAACGTCGAGATCACCCACAATCTGATCGTCACCGCCCTCGAACTGCCCCGAGAGGAACAGCCCCTCTTCGCGCACGTCAGCTCGGTCGCCGCGCTGGGCAGCAACGTCAATCATGCCGGCTGCATCGACGAGAACTCCATCATGGAGAACCTGGCCGGCGCCTCGGCCTACGCCCGTAGCAAGTTCCTCTCCGAGAACGAAGTCTGGCGCGGCGCCGCCCACGGTCTGCGCACCGTCATCGTCAACCCGGCCGTGATCCTCGGCACCATGTCGCCCCGCTCCGGATTCTGGCTCAACGACCTGCTGAGAGCCATGCACAAGGGGGCCAACCGGTTCTGGATCGACGGCACCACCGCCTTCGTCTCGGCCGACGACGTGGCCCGCGCCCTGGTGACACTCTCCCGCACCCCCGCGTGCTGGGGCAAGCGCTACGTTCTCTCGGCCGAAAACCTCCCCTACCGACGGTTTCTGAGCCTGCTGGCCCGGTCGCAGGGACTCGCCGTCCCCCGCATCCGCCTGCCCCGCTGGCTGTTGCGGCTGGCCATCCCCTTCGCCCCCTCGATGTCCGCGGTTCTCTCAACCCACAAACGCTACGACGGATCGGCCGTCATGCGCGACACTCCCTTCCGCTACACCGACCTGACCGAAACGATCGCCGCCTTCGCCCCGCCCGCCCCGGACGAAACGGCCGAAACACCCGACAGCTCCGAACGTGCAGAGCCCGAGCAATCGGCCTGAGCCGAGCCCGACGCTCCACCGGAGCGCCCTTTCGGTTTCCCGTCGCACCCGGTTTTCACACCTCAGCGCACCACGTTCAGCCCGATCCGCGGCGGATAATTCTGCAAAAATTTGATTATTCGGAGAAAAATACCGAAATTTGCAACCTGTTTATTCACAACACAACCGATAAAGCAATGAAAGTTTGTCAAATCACCGGTAAGTGCGCACAGGTCGGAAACAACGTGTCGCACTCCAACAAGAAGAGCAAACGCCGCTTCAGCCCGAACCTGAAGAGCAAGCGTTTCTTCCTCGAAGAAGAGAACCGCTGGGTGACCCTGAAAGTTTCGGCCGCAGCCATGCGTACCATCAACAAGAAAGGTCTGAGCTCGGCTCTGAAAAACGCCGCCGCCCTGCCTAAAATTTACTAATCCTCAAACAGTCGGAAGACTCCAACGAAATGGCTAAAAAAGGAAACCGCGTACAGGTGATCCTCGAGTGCACCGAGCACAAAGAGAGCGGAATGCCGGGTATGTCGCGCTACATCACCACCAAAAACAAAAAGAACACCCCGGAACGTATGGAACGTAAAAAATACAACCCCATACTGAAACGAGTAACCATCCACCGCGAAATTAAGTAATCATGGCAAAGAAGGTAGTCGCAACGCTCAAAACCGCAGCTAACGGTAAGAACGTGACCAAATGCATCAAAATGGTGAAATCGGAAAAAACCGGCGCTTACACTTTCAAGACCGAAATCGTTCCGAACGAAGAAGTTAAAGATTTCTTCGCCAAGAAGTAATCCGATCCCATTTTCGAGCGGGACAACCACACACACAAACCCTGTCCCGTTTTGTGACCCGGCGAAGCAATCCGTCCGTCACAAAAAAGCGGCCTCCCCTGTGCGAGGCCGCTTTTTTATATCTTTGCGCAGACCGTAAACGAATTATTCCACCCCTAAAATTACCCGCCCGACGCCCTGCTCTCCCGGCATACACTGCCGCAAACCCGAGACGCCCGACCGCAAACCCGGCACATCCCCTCACACATAACAGCAGAACATACATCACCCTCTCCGACCGGCAAACTTCACCCGTCCCCCCTTAAATCCCTTTTTCGAGCCTAAACATATCCGAGCCTCCGCTCCCAACCCAATCCATCCAGCCATGACCATCGAACAATTTCTGCAACACGCCGCCGAACGCAAACCCTTCGACACCCCCGAAACCCAACAGTTGATGAACGAGATGAGCGAACGCGCCCGTCGCATCACCTTCGAACTGAACAGCGCCTACCACACCCCCGAAGAGGTCCGCGCCCTGCTTTCTCGCCTCTTCGGTCGGCCCGTTCCCGACACCTTGCGTGTCTTTCCGCCCTTTTACTCCGACTTCGGACAGAACATCCACGTCAGCCAAAACGTCTTCATCAACGCCTGCTGCCACTTCCAGGACCACGGCGGAGTGACCATCGGCGACGGCTGCCAGATCGGCCACAACGTCGTCTTCGCCACCCTCAACCACGGTCTCTCGCCCGAGACCCGCGGCACGACCTCACCCGCACCGATCGTCCTGCGCGAGAACGTGTGGGTCGGTTCGAACTCCACCATTCTGCAAGGCGTGACCATCGGTCGCAACGCCATCGTCGCAGCCGGAGCCGTCGTCACGAAAGACGTTCCCGACAACGCCATCGTCGGCGGCGTTCCGGCCCGCATCCTCCGCTACATCGACGCCCGATAAACCGCAGGTCCACCCACCGCACCTTCTATACACAAAAAGGCCGGGGAGTGTTATCTCCCCGGCCTTTATTCTTCACGACACGCCGTCCTATTTCCGGAAGCGGAAGAAGACCCCCAGCGGCAACCGCTTGCCGAACGAGTCCGTCACGAACAGTTCACCCTGTTCGCTCTGCGCCCCCTTCATCTGCGGGAAGACCGACTCACCCAGTGTCCGGGCCAGGAGCGCCGACAACCCCATCGAGTAGAGATTCAACACCACGAAACAGTGCTCACCGCTCAACAATTCGGCACACAGCGACAGCATCTCGCGGATCTGCTCCTCGAGGACCCACTTTTCGCCCTCGGCCCCACGTCCGTACGACGGCGGGTCGAGAATAATCCCGTTGTAACGCCGTCCTCGCCGCACCTCGCGCCGCACGAACTTCAGAGCGTCCTCCACAACCCAACGGATACCGTCCAGCCCCGACGCCTCCATGTTCTCGCGCGACCAGGTGACCGTCTGCCGCACCGAATCGACGTGCGTCACCTCGGCCCCTGCCGCACGCGCCGCCAGCGAAGCTCCGCCCGTGTAGGCAAACAGGTTCAGCACCGCCGGCCGATCGACTCCGGCCCGGCGCAACGCACCGACCGTATCGTAGATATAGTCCCAGTTGGCCGCCTGCTCCGGAAAGATTCCGACATGCTTGAACGAAGTCAGCCCCAACCGCATCCGCAGCTTCAGCCCCTGCGGATTACGATACTCGACAAACCACTGTTGCGGAGTTCCGCGCCGCAGCACCCACTCGCCCCGATCCTCGCTCCCCTTGTCCTTCCGGAAGCGGGCACCGGCACGCGCCTCCCACTGCGCCTCGCCGAGCGACGGGGCCCACAATGCCTGAGGTTCGGGCCGTGCCGTCACCACCCGGCCGAAACGCTCCAGTTTCCGCCCGCCGCCACAGTCCAGCAATTCGTAGTCCTCCCAAAATTCAGGAGCCAAAGTCAGCAGTTCCATATTCAAAATTCAAACGGTTAACGGGGGACGCCGGACAGCCACTCCACTCGCCACTGCCGTCGCACCCGCACGACAAATCAATCTGTATACGGGACAAAATCGTCAAAAATACTGCAAAAGAAGTAAAAACAAGAGTTTTCGACCATTCAATCTCCATTCTCAAAGTAAAAGTAGGGATAAAATTCAATATATTTGCAATCAACTACCACAAACCACCGCATACTCATGAGATTCTCCCTATTGATCCTTCTGGGCACCCTTATTCTGACCGGTTGCGACTCCTCCCGACAAGCCGTGGACTACGTCGACCCGCTGATCGGAACCGATGCCCACGGACACACCTTCCCCGGCCCCACCACACCGTTCGGGATGGTGCAACTCTCTCCCGATACCGACACGCAGGGTTGGGACTGGTGCTCGGGCTACCACACCAGCGACTCCACCATCATCGGCTTCTCGCATACCCACCTGAGCGGCACCGGCGGCGCCGACCTGGGTGACATTCTGTTCATGCCCGCCACCGGCCCCCTCAAATTCGAACCCGGCAGCAAAGCCGAGCCCGGAACCGGCTACCGTTCGCGTTTCCAGCACAGGAACGAAAAGGCATCGGCCGGCTACTACAGCGTCTTTCTCGAAGACCCGAACATCCGCGCCGAACTCACCGCCACCCCCCACACCGGCGTTCACCGCTACACGTTCGGCACCACCGAAAACCAACACATCATCATCGACCTGCGCCACGGCATCCAGGATAACGTGAACAGCGCCGCCTTCCGCCTGGTGGACGACCACACCATCGAAGGATGGCGCCGTTCGAACGGCTGGGCCGCCGACCACACCATCTACTTCCGCGCCGAATTTTCGGAACCGATCCGCGAGATCCGGGCCCGGATCAACGGCATCGACACCACCAACGTCGACTCCTGCCAGGGCGAACGGGTCGTACTGGCCGTATTCCCGCAGAAACACACCAAAACGGTCGAAATCCGCGTAGGGATCTCGGCCGTAGGGCTCGAAAGCGCGGCCGACAACCTCGCAGCCGAAGCCCAGGGCCACAGTTTCGACGAACTGGTTCAGGCCGCCCGCGACAGCTGGAACCAGGCATTGAGCCGCATCGAAGTGACCGGCCCGAACGCCGACGACAAAACCATCTTCTACACCGCCCTCTACCACTCGATGACCGCCCCGTACCTCTTCAGCGACGTCAACGGTCGCTACCGGGGCTCCGACGGCCGCATCCATAATCCCGCCAGCAAGGGCGAACGCCCCAACTATGCCCTCTTCTCGACGTGGGACACCTTCCGGGCCCTACATCCGCTGCTGACGATCGTCGCTCCGCAGACCAACGCCGCCATCGTCGAATCCATGCTCCGCTACTACCAGCAGTCCGGCCGGCTCCCCGTATGGGACCTCCACATGAACGAAAACAACTGCATGATCGGCTACCACTCCGTACCGATCATCGCCGACGCATACCTCAAAGGCCAAATCCCCGATTCGCTGGGCCAGCTCGCCCTCGAAGCCATGGTCCACAGCGCCATGCAACCCAATTACAGCGGACTGGGTTACTTCTACACACTGGGCTACCTCCCCTCCGACAAGGAGAACAACTCCGTATCGAAAGCCCTCGAATACGCCTATGACGACTGGTGCATCGCCCAGATGGCCCGCGCACTGGGCCAGGACAGCCTCTACCACGAATTCATCACCCGCGCCCAATATTACAAAAACCACTTCGATCGCGAAGACGGATTTTTCAAGGGTCGCCGTTCCACCGGCCAATTCGTCACCCCGTTCGACCCCACCCAGATCTCGATTCTCGGCCAGGGCGACTTCACCGAAGGCAACGCCTGGCACTACCGGTTCTTCGTCCCGCAGGACGTGAACACCCACATCGCCATGCTCGGCGGTGACGAGTCCTACATCGCCGCCATCGACTCGATGTTCAACGCCCCCTCCACCACCGCCGACCACTCGCCCGACGTGTCGGGTCTGATCGGCCAGTACGCCCACGGCAACGAGCCCTCCCACCAGGTGGCCTACCTCTACTCCTACGCCGGAGCCCCGTGGCGCACCCAGGAAAAGGTCGACCAGATCAAACGCACCCTCTACACCACCGGACGCGACGGCCTCTGCGGCAACGAAGACTGCGGCCAGATGTCCGCCTGGTACGTGCTCAGCGCAATGGGCTTCTATCCCGTCACCCCCGCCTCCGGCATCTACGTGCTCGGCACCCCCACCTTCAAGGAGACCGCCATCCACATGGCCGACGGCAAAACGTTCATCATCAAAGCCAAGGGACTCTCCTCCGACGGAAAAGACATCTACATCCAGTCCGCCGAATACAACGGCGAACCCTACACCAAATCCTACATCACCCATCAGATGATCGCTCAGGGCGGCAAGCTCGTACTCCACATGGGTGACACCCCCAACAAATCGTTCGGCGCCGATCCGGCCGACCGCCCCGTCTCGGTCATTCCGGCCGAAGATGCCGTCGAATCGGAGCAGATGCTCGACGGCATCGTCTTCGAGCCCTACATCGACGACACCCTCCAGGTCTTCGGCCCCACCAAGACCCTGCGGCCGAAACTCTACCACGCCCAACCCGGCACCCGCATCGTCTACACCACCGACGGACGTGATCCGGACAGCAACTCCCCCACGGCCGGTCCCCAGGGTATCCGTCTTTCGGAGAACACCCGCCTCAAGTTGCGCGCCATCACTCCCGACCGCCAGATGAGCAACGTCAAAGAGTATCACTTCTACAAGAGTATGCTCAAAGGCGCCCGGGTAACACTCGACGAAGCCCCCTCGGCCCCCTATGTCAACGGCGGAGCCGCCGCCTTGACCGACTACGCCCTGGGCGGCAACAACTACATCCAACCGCAATGGATCGGCTTCGACGGCAACAACCTGACCGGCGTCATCGACCTGGGGAAGCCTCAGACGCTGAGCCACGTAGGATTTAACGCCATCAACGCGCCCGGATCCTGGATTGTCCTGCCGCGCGACGCCATATTCGACTTCTCGACCGACAGCATCCACTTCACCCACCCGGTGGCCCTGACCACGATCGACAGCCAGACAGCCAGCCACGGTGCCCACTTCTTCGGGACACGGATTCCCGGAGGCGTCACCGCCCGATACATCCGTTTTGTGATCCGCAACGGCAAACTGCCCGACTGGCACATCGGCAAAGGGAATCCGTCGTGGATGTTCGTTGACGAGATCACCGCCTATTAACCACACCCCGAACGGCGCCCCCTCTCCATTGGGAGAAGACCGGCAGAACGCACCACATTCGCTTCACCGGCTCACGCCGCGCCCCAAACGACACAGAACGCCCTCGAACGACATGAGCAGCAATGACTGGAAAGCACGGTTAGGCACCGTCTACTCCACCAATCCCGACTTCCAATACCAGACCGAAGAAGCGCCCCGCACCGAGACCCTGCCACCCGCCCGACAGCGGCTCCGCGTGGCACTGGACCGTCGCAACCGCGGCGGCAAACAGGTCACCATCGTGGCCGACTTCGTGGGCGACGAAAGCGACCTCAAGGAGTTGTGCAAGATGCTCAAACAGCGTTGCGGCGTAGGCGGCAGCGCCAAAGAGGGCGAAATCATCATTCAGGGCGACTTCCGCGACAAAGTCGTCCAGATACTCATCCAAGCCGGCTACAAGGCCCGCAAGATCTGAGCCCCCACCGACCGACCCCGATGCGACACCCCATCCGCACGTACCGCCTTTCGGCCCTGGTGTTGTTCCTGTTGACTCTACTGGCACAACCCGCAGCCCGCGCCCAATTCTACTACAACGGCCGCGGCCCGATGAACCTCCGCTGGGAGCAGATCAAAAGCCCCCATTACAAACTCGTCTATCCCGAGCGATATGCCCCGACGGCCACCGCTCTGGCCGGATTTCTGGACACCATCGCTCCGAGCATCACCCACGGATTCACCCGCACCCCCCAGCGGCTTCCGATCCTCCTCCACACCGAGAACCTCTACTCCAACGGCGAAGTCGTCTGGGCCCCGAAGCGGATGGAGCTGATGACCACCGCCCCGGCCGGCGACATCTATGCCGAGCCGTGGCTCAAACAACTCGCCGTCCACGAAAGCCGCCACATCGTACAGCTCTCGGCCCTGCGCAGCGGCCTGACCCGCGTTGCCTCCTGGCTGCTGGGTGAAGCCGGCACCTGTGTCGGGATGATCGTCGTACCCAAATGGTTTCTCGAAGGCGACGCCACCCTGGCCGAGACCCAGTACTCCGAATTCGGCCGCGCCTACCAACCCTCCTTCACCGTCGGGATGCGCGCCCTCTTTGCCGCCGACAGCACCAACACCCGCCTCAAAAGCGACCGGTGGATCTCCGGCTCGTACCGCACCTACATCCCCGGCCTCTATGAATACGGCTACCAGGTAGTCGCCGCCGGCGAACGGTATCACGGGCCCGAAATGTGGGGCCGCGCCGTCGAATACGCCGGCCGCTGGCCCATCTTCATCGTGCCGCTGCGCATCTACCTCAGCCGCCACTACAACACCCGCCTCAGCGATCTCAGCCAGACGGCCCTCGACGACCTGTATGACCACTGGAAGCCCTACTCCGCCATTCCCGACAGCTATCGCACCCTGACCCGTCCCACCCGCGACGGCCGGGCCTTCACCACCTACGCCGATCCGCTTCCCACCCCGCGCGGCATCATCGCCACCAAGACCGACTACGACACCCCGCCCCGCTTCGTATGGGTCGATACCACCACCCACCGCGACCGCACCCTACGGTGGATCGCCACGCCGTCGAGCCGCCCCACCGTCGCCGGGAACACCCTCTGGTGGACCGAGTACAAACCCCACCCCGTATGGGAATACAAGACCTACTCCATCATACGGAGCCTCGACCTGACGACCGGCAAACGAAAGAGCTACGGCCACCGACAGGCCCACTACTTCGCCACGCCGCTGACCCTCGACGGCCGGACGTTTGTGGCCACCGTATCGCCCGACTCGCTCGGCGGGAGCGATCTGGTGCTCCACACCGCCGAGCCCTTCCGCGAGACCGACCGTCTGCCGTTCGACCTGCTGACCACCCTGCACGGCATGGCATGGGACAGCACCACCCGCACGCTGGCCTTCATCGCGCTGGGCGAAGAGGGGATGCAGCTGTGCCGCACCAGCGTCACCCCCGAAGGCACCCTGACCCCCGTCGAAGCCATCACCGCTCCCTCGATGGTGACCCTCAGCGGGCTCACCGCCGACGGCCACGGCCACCTCTACTTCAGCTCGATCCAGTCCGGCAAGGACGAAATCCACACCCTCGACCTGACCACTCCGGAGCGGACCGAACGCCGACTGACCACCTCGCGATTCGGGGCCTACTCCCCCGCGGCCGACACCTCGCGCGTGCTCTTCACCACCTACACCGCCGACGGGTACCTCGTGGCCTCCACGACACCGCACGACACCCAGGATACGGTTCGCTGGAGCCGTCTCCCGGCAAATCTGCTGAACATTCCCGCCCCGCGGTGGAACGTCCCCACCATGAGCCAACTGCCCATGGACGACTCCACCACCAGCCACCCCGTACGCCGCTACAACAAGGCCCTGCGATGGTTCAACATCCACAGTTGGGCGCCGGTAGCCGCCGACATCGACAACCTGCTGAACACCAGCGACCGCACCCTGAACATCGGCTTCGGTGCGAGCCTCTTCTTCCAGAGCGTGATGGGCGACAGCTACGGCTCGGCCACCTACGGACGGCTCCACGGCGACAACTGGCTGCAAGGCTCGTGGACCTACGCCGGCCTGCCGCTCCAGATTACGGCCGACGTGGAATACGGCGGCGGCAAACAGAGCGTCTATATCCCCGTGGACAGCTACAACGCCGGGATCCGCGCACCGGCCGACCGCAAGAACTTCCTCCAGGTACAGGGAAGCGTGTCCGTGCCGCTGGACCTGTCGGGCGGCAGCAACCTGCGCCTGCTGCAACCCTCCTTCACCGTGACCCACCACAACTCGCTGATGTACGATCCCGACCGATCGAGCTTCACCAAAGGTTACCAAAGCTACTACGCTTCACTGTGGTGGAGCAACAACCGCCGCGCCTCGACCCGCTGCATCACCCCCCGGCTGGGGTACGCCCTGCGGGCCGACGTCATAGGCGCCTTCAACAACCGCTTCGGCATGCTCTACAGCCTCTTCGCACGGGGCTACCTGCCCGGCTTCATGCGCAACCACAGCATGACCCTGCGTGTGGGAGGCATGTACCAGACCGAAGCCGAACTGGGCTTCAATCAAAAGCCCTTCTTCCCGCGCGGCGCCTACAACGGGTGGGCAGCCAAATACTACGGGGCCGCCTCGCTCGACTACACCTTCCCGGTCTGCTATCCGGACGGCGGCATCAACGGCGTGGTCTTTTTCAAACGAATCTGGATGAATCTCTTCGGCGACTTCAGCCGCGGTGCCTACTTTGCCGGCGGCGGCACCACCCGAGGCCACAACATCTGGTCCTACGGCGGCGACATCGCCTTCGAGATGAACGTACTGGGGTCGTCCAGCCCCGCTACCGTCAAATTCACGCTGGCCTCCCCGTCGAACGACAAATTCTATTTCGGCGTCGGACTGGCCATGGACTTTTAGCCTCAGCCGGGTACAGAAAAAACAGTCGGGGAAGAATTTCCATACGGAATTCTTCCCCGACTGTTTTGCTATAATTTCACGACCCGAATTTTACGGCCGTTCGTATTTCTCAAAACGGGATACTCGCAGACAAGTCTCCCTTTTCCGATTTCCGTCGTCGTTCTCAGTTCTGCACGACGCCCCCACTCACTCTTTCTCTTTTCCTCAACTATCCACCGACCCGCCGACCGCATTCCGGACGACAGCCGCCCGTCCCCACGGGTTACTCCGCCAGCAACAACCGAATCTTTTGGGCGATGGAATCAGCATCGATACCGCACAAGGCACGCAACTGCTGCACCGATCCGTGTTCCACAAAACGATCCGGCAATCCCAGACGGATCACCTGCAATTCAGTCAACCGCCCCCGATCGGCCAGATATTCCAGCACGGCACTCCCGGCCCCGCCGACAACGACACCGTCTTCGACCGTCACCACATAACGATACCCCCGCCCGGCGATCCGCTCCAACAGCTCCGCATCGAGCGGTTTGACAAAGCGCAGGTCGTAATGGGCTACGGCCACACCCTCCGCCGCGAGTGATTCGACCGCCCGGGCTGCTTCAGCTCCGATCGCCCCCACCGAGAGCAGGGCTACCTTCGCCCCGTCCGGTTCAGCGAGGATCCGTCCGCGGCCGCGCTCGATCCGGGTCAGCGGTTCGTTCAGCACCTCCACAGGGAATGCACCGCCACGCGGGTAGCGGATCACCCACATCCCGTCGGTTCCGGCCGATGCCGTATACATCAGATTGCGCAGTTCGACGGCATCCATCGGCGCCGCGATCGTCAGGTTCGGGATGCCGCGCAACAGGGCCAGGTCGAATGCCCCGTGGTGCGTGGCCCCATCCTCGCCCACCAGCCCGGCGCGGTCCAGGCAGAGCACAACGGGCAACTCCTGAATCGCGGCATCGTGGATCACGTTGTCCACGGCACGCTGCATGAACGACGAGTAGATGTTGCAAAACGGCACCTTACCTCCGGCAGCCAGTCCGGCCGCAAAGGTCACCGCGTGTCCTTCGGCAATTCCGACGTCATATGCGCGATCGGGCATCCGCTCCATCAGCAGGTTCATCGAACAGCCGGTGGGCATGGCCGGCGTGATCCCCACAATCCGGGGATCGGCCTCGGCCAGCTGCACCAGCGTATGGCCGAAAATATCCTGATACCGCAGCCTGCCCGACTTTTCGGGCGAGACGGCCAGACGCTCCCCGGTGTCGGGGTCGAACCGCCCCGGTGCATGCCACTGGGTTTGGTTCTGCTCCGCCGGAGCATACCCTTTGCCCTTGACGGTCAGTGCATGGAGAATCTTGGGGCCCGGCAGGTTGCGCAGATCACGCAACGCCTTGACCAGCGCCACCACATCGTTGCCGTCGACCGGCCCGAAATAGCGGAAGTTGAACGATTCGAAGAGGTTGCTCTGGTGCAGGAAGAAGGATTTTGCCCCGTTGAGCATCTTTTGGATCACCCGGCGCAGGCGGGGCGCACGGTTCAACGCCTTCCAGGTCGAATCCTTAAAGCGGTTGTAATGGCGCGACGTGCTGATGTCCAGCAGCGTCTCCTTCAGAGCTCCGACATTGGGGTCGATCGAGATGCGGTTATCGTTCAGAATGATCAGAATATCGTTGTCGGGATCGGCTCCGGCATTGTTCATCCCCTCAAAGGCCAGACCGCCGGTCATGGCCCCGTCCCCGATCACCGCCACGCACTTGGGTCCGGTGCCGTCCTCCCGGCGCAGCGCCCGCGACAAACCGAGCGCCGCCGAAATGGAGGTCGAGGAGTGCCCTCCGCCAAAAGCGTCGTATTCACTTTCGCTCATCTTCGGGAAACCGCTGATACCGCCCAACTTGCGGTTGGTATGGAAGCGGTCGCGCCGACCGGTGATGATCTTGTGGGCGTAGGCCTGATGTCCGACGTCCCAGACCACCCGATCGACCGGCGTATCATACACATAATGGATCGCCACGGCCAGTTCCAGCGCCCCGAGGCTTGCCCCCAGGTGGCCGGGATTGGCCGACACTTCGCGGATGATGAACTCGCGGAGCTCCGCACAATAGGCCGGGAGCTCGTCCACCGCGAGTTTCCGCAGATCGGCCGGAGTGTCGATACGGTCGAGATATTTGGTCGCTTTCGCCGTCATTTCAACTGTCGATATAAGTACAAAGATAGAAATTTTGTACCTTCGCCTTATGAAAACGGGGAAAATAGTCCGACTGACCTGCGCCGCGACACTCATCGCGAGCGGCATGGCGTCGTGCGTATCGATGAAGACCTACCGGCAGACGCAACAACGCGCCCTGCGATGTGAATACAACTCGGAAGCACTGCTCTCCGAAATGGAACAACTGCGCGAACAACGCGCCGCACTCGAGGCGCAATTCGACGCCGAAGGGATGACCAACGACGAACTTCGCGCCCTGCTCCAGGAACGGACCCGCGCATTGGACGAAGTACGCGACCTGCTGGGCGAAGCACTGCGCGACTTCGACAGCGAGGGACTCTCGGTATCGGAACGAGGCGGCATGATCTACGTGTCGATGGACGAGAAACTGCTCTTCGAACTGGGTAAGGCCGAAGTGTCGCCCGAAGGCGAACGGGCCGTGCAACGCGTGGCCGAAGTGCTGGCCCGCAACCCCAACATCCGCATCACGATCGAAGGCCACACCGACAACCTGCCCTACCGTTCCAAACCCGAAGACCAGATCCTCGACAACTGGGACCTGAGCGTACACCGTGCCACCGCCGTAGTCCGCATCCTGTTGCGCAACAAAGGCATCGACCCCAAACGGGTCACCGCCGCCGGTCGCAGCCAGTACGTTCCGGTAGCCAGCGGAAACAGCAGCGAAGCACGTGCCCGCAACCGACGCACCGAGATCATCCTGACCCCCGATATGGATCGGCTGATGGAGTTGCTCGACCAGGCCGGCCAGATCACCAACAACACCCGATAGTCTTTCCCTTCCGGCGGTTCCTCCGCACCGCATGACCGATACGACTACCCCACCGGGGCCGGGAAAGCAAAGGAACGACCACCAAGGCAGGAGAGACGCCACCAAAGACGAGAGAGCATACCCGAACGGAAAAACCGCGCACCAAGACACTCCAGAGCAGACAACGACGCGCTCCTCACGAAATGCAAGTCCAGCAGCACACCGCTCCGACCACAGCATCTCGTGCCGCATCGCCCGCCTTACATTTCCACCCCCGGCGCCGGCTGCCCGCACAAGCCCGTGCCCAAAGACACCAAACAGACACACAAAACATACCCGACATGTCGAAGTATAAACGCATACTACTGAAACTCAGCGGCGAATCCCTCCAAGGCAAACAAGGCTACGGTCTCGACCCCGAGATGCTCGCCTCCTACGCCCAACAGATCAAAACCGTGGCCGACAGCGGCACCCAGATCGGTATCGTCATCGGCGGCGGCAACATTTTCCGCGGCATGACCGGCGTAGGCAAAGGCTTCGACCGCGTGCGCGGCGACCAGATGGGGATGCTCGCCACCGTCATCAACTCACTGGCCCTGCAATCGGCCATCGAAAACGCCGGCGGCCGGGCCTGCGTGCTCACCTCGATCCCGATGGGCCCCGTGGGCGCCGGCATCTACTCCAAATTCCGCGCGCTGGAACTGATGAACGCCGGATATGTGGCCATCATCGGCGGCGGCACCGGTAACCCCTTCTTCACCACCGACACCGCCTCGGCCCTGCGCGGCGTGGAGATCGAAGCCGACGTACTGCTCAAAGGAACCCGCGTGAACGGCGTCTACACGGCCGACCCCGAAAAAGACCCCACCGCCCGGAAATACGACTCGATCACCTTCAGCCAGGTTATCGAACAGCGGCTCAAGGTAATGGACCTCACCGCCTTCACCATGTGCATGGAGAACAACCTCCCGATCATTGTCTTCGACATGGATACCCCCGGCAACCTGGCCAAAGTCACCACCGGCGAACCCGAGACGCTGAGTGCCGTCGGGACCCTGGTACACAACTAACGACAATCAGAAAATCAAAAATACGATACGACCTATGGGACAAAAACGAGAGATCATCGACGCCGCGAAGCCGAAAATGGAAAAGGCCTTCGCCCACTTTGAAGAAGAGATCGCAGCCGTGCGAGCCGGCAAAGCCAGCCCCAACGTACTGAACAGCGTGCTGGTAGAGTCATACGGAGCCCAGATGCCCGTCAACCAGGTGGCCAGCGTGACCGTGCCCGACGCCCGCACCATTCTGGTACAGCCGTGGGACAAGAACCTGCTGTCGGCCATCGAAAAAGCCATCATCAACTCCAACCTGGGTATGACCCCCTCGAACAACGGCGAAACGATCCGCCTGAACGTACCGCCGCTGACCGAAGAGCGTCGTAAAGAACTGATGAAACAGATCAAAGCCGAAGCCGAATCGGCCCGCGTCAGCATCCGCAACATCCGTCGCGAAGCCATCGAAGCCATCAAAAAGGCCATCAAAGCCGACGGTCTGCCCGAAGACGTAGCCAAAGACGGCGAGGACGAAATCCAGAAAATCGTCGACGGATACTCCAAAAAGATCGACGCAGCGCTGGCCGTCAAAGAGAAAGACATCATGACCATCTAACGCCCTCAGCGACGTTCACCGTCCTTATTATACAACGAGGCGGGTTCTCCGTAATGGAGAACCCGCCTCGTTGATTTTACCTTACCCCCCTCCGCCAACCTATCGTCCCAACACCATCGCACTACGAGAAGGACCGCAAGCCCTGCCCCGGACAATTTAGGCGGCAATAACACGAACGCAACATCGACGAAGGCAGGTCGCCTATACAACTATCTCAACTCTTTCCCTCAGCCGCACGTCACCCAGTCCACCATTCCTCCCCGCTCATCCCGTTTCAACGGCTCTGACTACACTCTGGAGGAACCACCCGACGACTTTTCGTCTCCTGCGACCCTCCGCCTCAGGACGAGTACCCGGCTTCTACAACAGCCGCAGGCGGGCAAACTTGAGCAGCAGAGTTTTGGTGCCGGCCGCCTCGAAACGCACCGTCACTTTGGTGTCGGTAGCGGTCTGCTCGAAAGCCGTGACCGTTCCAACTCCGAAACGGTCGTGCGCCACACGTGCCCCGACGGTCAGGTCTCCGGCCGAGTCGAGCGGTTTGCCCTGCGGCGCCGACGCGGGACGTGCCTCCACCTTCCGGAAACCGACCGGTGCCGTCTGCTGCCCGGCGGACGGAGTGGCCGTGCGCCGCTGGAAACGCTGGAACGCCGGTCGCGGATCGGCCGCCGCGGTTCGTGCCGAACCGTTCCAACGGCCGCGGAACGCCCCCTCCGACAACTCTCCGCCGAACGAATCGTTATCCGGCAGGGTCGGCATGTCGAGGTACTTCGGATCGATCTCCTTGATGAAACGGCTGGCCTGCGACGGCACAACGCTGCCCCACTTGAAGCGCGAGAGCGCATAGCTCAACGTGGCCCGCTTTTCGGCACGGGTCAGCGCCACGTAGAAGAGCCGGCGCTCCTCCTCAATGTCCTCAGCCGACGAGCTGCCGTGCTGGCTCGGGAAGAGGTTCTCCTCCATCCCGACAATATAGGTGTATTTGAACTCCAGCCCCTTCGAGGCATGGACCGTAAGCAGCGTTACGCGCGGAGTGTCGTCCTCCTTGCTGTTGTCCATGTCGGTCAGCAGGGCAATCTCCTGCAACCAGCGGTCGAGGGTCACCGGTCCCGACACAACCCCTTCCTGAGGTTCGTTCACCGGCGGTACGACCGCAGCTTCGGTCGTCTCTTCCGCTTCGCTGCCGGCCTGATGCTCGTCGACAAAGACCTTGATGGAGTTGATCAGCTCCTCGACGTTCTGCAACCGAGACTCGTCTTCGATCGAGGGGCTGTTCTTGTAGTGTGCCACCAGTCCCGACCGGGTCATCACCTCCATGGCCAGTTCATAGGCATCCATCTCGCCCGAACGGCGGAACAGTTCGGTAAAGTTCTTGACAAACGCCCCCATGCTTTTGACAGCCGTACCGCGGATACCCAGTTCGTCGGGAGCATGGCGCAGCATCACCTCCCACATGGAGATCCCTTCGGCCTGCCCGGCCGCCGCAATCTTATTGATCGAGGTTTCGCCGATGCCGCGCGCCGGAAAGTTGATGATCCGCTTGAGCGATTCATCATCACGCGGGTTGATGGCCAGCCTCAGGTAAGCGAGCGCCTCCTTGATTTCGGCTCGCTGGTAGAACGACTGACCGCCGTAGATGCGATACGGAATGTTGTTGCCGCGCAGGTACTCTTCGATCACGCGCGACTGGGCATTGGTGCGGTAGAGCACGGCAAAGTCGTTGGGCGAGGCCTGCTCGCCGTAGAGCGTCGTATGGATGTCGGAGGCGACGCGCTGCGCCTCCTCCTTGTCGCTCATGGCGCAAATCACGCGGATCGGATCACCCTGCTCGTTCTCCGAAAAGAGGTGCTTGGGCAGCTTGCGGCTGTTGTTCTCGATCACACTGTTTGCCGCCTCGACAATGGTCCGCGTGGAACGGTAGTTCTGCTCCAGTTTGAAAATCCGGGCCTCGGGGTAGTCCTGCTGGAAGCGGAGAATATTTTCGATGCGCGCCCCGCGGAACGAATAGATGCTCTGCGAGTCGTCACCCACCACACAGATGTTCCGCCGGATGTCGGCCAGTTTCTTGACGATCAGGTACTGCGAGTAGTTCGTATCCTGATACTCATCGACCAGAATGTACTGGAACTGATCGCCATACTTGCGTGCGATTTCGGGATGGTCACGCAGCAGAATGTTCATATAGAGCAGCAGGTCGTCGAAGTCCATGGCGCCGTTCTGGCGGCACTGCCGCATGTAGAGGGCATAGATCTCGGCCAGCCGGGGCCGTTTGGCACGGGCATCCTCCTCCATGAGGGTCGCATTGGCAGCATAGGCCTCGGGCAGCACCAGATTGTTCTTGGCCAGCGAAATCCGGGCATAAACGTCGTTGGGTTTGTACTGGTCGTCGGGCAGTTCGAGCTGACGCACGATTGCCTTGACCAGGTTGCGGCTGTCGGCCGTATCGTAGATCGTAAAGGCTTCGGGGAAGCCGAGCAGCGCAGCCTCGTCCCGGAGAATACGGCTGAACAGGGAGTGGAACGTCCCCATCCACAGCCCCCGTACCGCATCGGGCGGCAGGATTTTGGCCACGCGGTCACGCATTTCGCGAGCCGCCTTGTTGGTGAAGGTCAGCGCCATGATGTTCCGTGGCGAGATGCCCTGCTGGAGCATGTGGGCAATACGCATCGTGAGCACACGGGTTTTGCCCGATCCGGCACCCGCGATAATCAGCGTCGGCCCCGAATAGTTCTCGACCGCACTGCGTTGGGGCCCGTTGAGCCCCTTCAGATAGTCCATTTCCATATATACACAGGGTAAGTTCACCCTACCCTACAACAATTACAGTTTTACATTTTCCATTCGGCCCTGCCCGCAAAATAAGGGCATGACTCTGCCAAATTCCTGCTCTCCCACTCCACATTCCACCGTTTAGGATGCGCAGCATCCGTCGAAAAGTTCTTTGGGTCCCTTTCTTACAAGAAAGGGACAGTTCTCCAGCCGCTCTTTTCCCTCATCCCCCCAAAAACCTACCAAACGATCGGCTGCTGACCGGTAGCGATCAGGTATTCATTCGCCCGACTGAAATGCCGGCAGCCGAAGAAGCCCCGATAGGCCGACAGCGGTGACGGGTGCGGCGCTTTCAGGATGCAATTTTCCACCGCATCGACCATCGCCGCCTTGCGCTGGGCATAGGAGCCCCACAACATATAGACCACATGCTTTTTGTGCTGCGCCACGGCACGCACCACGGCGTCCGTAAACTGTTCCCAACCCCGGCCGGCATGCGAAGCCGGCGTGTGGGCCTGCACCGTCAGCACCGCATTGAGCATCAGCACCCCCTGCTCGGCCCAGCGGTCGAGTTCACCCGTGGCCGGATAGGGTGCACCAGTGTCGTCGCTCACCTCCTTAAAGATATTCTGCAGCGAAGGCGGAAACTGGGTACCGGCCGCCACCGAAAAGCAGAGACCGTTTGCCTGTCCGACGTTGTGATAGGGGTCCTGACCGATAATCACCACCCGCAGCCGATCGACCGGGCAGCAGTTGAAGGCCCGGAAGATCTCCGCCGCCGGCGGATAGACCACATGGGTCATATATTGTTCGCGCACGAAAGCGGTCAGCTGATCGAAATAGGGTTGTTCGAACTCGCCAGCCAGCAGTTCGTGCCACGAAGGTTCGATTTTGACATTCGCCATAACTTTTCCCTTTGAATTCGGTGATCCATAATTCTGTTCAGATCGGGTAACGCTTTCCGGCACACGCTCCATGCCGAGCCGGGAGCACAGTACCCACAAATGCCGCTATCGACAGGGAGGTTCGTCGGAATCATACATTCTCGGGCTGATTTTTCCCTTTCGCGAAACCATTGTCCGCCGCCCACGCTCATCAGGAAGGTATCCATTTTTCAACCAACTTCGACCGGGCATTCTTTTTTCGCCCCGCATCGCTCCCGTCTCCTTCCCTCCGCGGCCCCTCTCTTCCTATATCAGACTTTTCCAATCGCCCCGCACTCTCTGTCAGCCAGCGTACACCCGGCCTCCTTTCATCGCTCCCTCCGGATACCCGTTCCGAAAGCCCAAATAAACACCCTCTGAGCAAAATCCGCCGACCGTGCGGCCCTTTCGCCCAGGGGGTAAAAACAGTTCGGACCCGTCGGTCCGGTTCAGAAGGCTTCGATCCGCGTCGCCGGCCGCGCTACTTCGCAGCGTAGAAACAACGCTTCGGCGACTCTGCCTTGCCGGCTTTGACCAGGTTCTTGATGGCCTTGTCCACATCGGCTTTGGGCAGCCCCGTCGCTTCGGCCACCTCGGCCGCTTTCATCGGAACACCGCTCTTAACCAGAGCCTCCAATACTTTTTCTTCGTTCATAACAGTTCTTAATAATGGCGTTTCGAAACCTCGCCCCGCCCGCACTCAGCGCCCCGACCCGTCACGGGCCGAACGGAGCGGACGACAGCGAAATTTTCGTGCGTGTAAAATTAGAAAAAAAAGTAACTTTATCACAACTTTGCGGCGAAAAGCCCGCCGCCCCCAAAACACAGAAAACCGAGCCTATGAAACCCATCCTTCGGCCCCTGTTCCGGCCCGCCCTGCTGCTGGGCATCGCCCTGCTGAGCAGCGCTCCGGCCCTCGCCCAGAAACCCGCTCCCGGTGAAACCGTCCCGCTCGACAGCAGCGTGCGCGTCGGCCAGTTGCCCAACGGCATCACCTACTACCTCAAACACAACGACAAACCCGCCAACCGAGCCGACTTCCACATCTATTACAAAGTCGGCGCCATCCAGGAGGAAGATTCGCAGAACGGACTGGCCCACTTTCTCGAACACATGGCCTTCAACGGTTCGGACCACTTCCCCGACAACTCGATGATCGACTGGCTCTCGACCGTCGGCGTGCGCTTCGGCGAGAACCTCAACGCCGCCACCGGACAGGAGCAGACCACCTACATGATTACAAACGTGCCGCTGAGCCGTTCCGGCATCGTCGACTCGGCCCTGCTGATCCTGCACGACTGGGCCGGCCACATCACCCTCGACACCGCAGCGATCGACAAAGAGCGCGGCGTCATCATCGAAGAGTGGCGCCAGGGCAACAACGCCGGCCGCCGCATCTACGAGAAACAGTCGCCCATTCTCTACAACAACTCGCTCTACGCCCGGCGCAACATCATCGGCAACCAGGAGGTCCTCAAAAGCTTCAAATACCAGGAGCTGCGTGACTTCTATCACCGCTGGTACCGCCCCGACCTGCAAGCCTTCGTGATCGTCGGCGACTTCGACGTGGACAGCATGGAGCAGAAACTCCGCCGCACCATGGCCGACATCCAGGCACCCGCCGTGCGCACCCCGAAGGCCGAGATCACCATCCCCGACAACGAACAGCCGCTCGTTTCGGTAGCCGCCGACCCCGAGCTGACCTCCACCACCGTACAGGTGCTGTTCCGCGAGACCCCCAACGCCAAACGTTACTCCGGCATGGAACGTCTCTACCACGAATACATCCAGTCGCTCGCCGGCCGGATGCTCAACGAACGCTTCAGCGAGCTGTCGCGTCAGGAGAACGCCCCCTTCCTGGGAGCCGGCGGCGGCTACAGCCCCGTGATCCGACCCTTTGACGCCTTCTTCCTGGCCGGCACGGCCCGTGACGGCGAAGCGTTGCGCACCCTCGAAGCGCTCTACACCGAAGCCTACCGCATGAAACGCGGCGGTTTCACCCAGTCCGAATTAGACCGCGCCAAAACCGAGATCCTGCGCGGCACCGAGAGCTACTACGCCAACCGCAACGACCGCAAGAACGGCGAACTCACCGGCGCCTACATGGACCACTTCGAAGACGGCACCCCCTACCTGAGTCCCGAGCAGGATCTGGTCATCACGCGCCGCCTGCTGGATGCCATCACCCTCGCCGACGTCAATGCCGAGGCCGCCTCGTGGATCCACGACCGCAACAGCGCCATCCTGATCTCCATGCCCGAGAAAGCGGGAAGCGCCCTTCCAACCGAAGCCGACGTGCTCGCCGTCGTTGAACGGGTCGGCAAGGCCGAGATCGAAGCCTACCGCGACAATGTCCAGACCACCGAACTGATGGACGCCGGCTCGCTGACCGGCTCGCCGACCGTCAAAACCGAAGCCGGCAAGTTCGGCTCGACCGTGCTGGAGCTCAAGAACGGCGTCCGCGTAATCGTCAAACCGACCGAGCTCAAGGCCGACGAAGTCCAGATGAGCGCCTTCCAGAAGGGCGGCCTCTCGACCCTGGCCGACCCGGTCGACCTCTACAACATCGGCATGCTGCCCTCCTACATCGAACAGAGCGGCGTGGGTAACTTCTCGCGTTCGGACCTCGACAAGGTGCTCACCGGCAAGATCGCCGGCGTCCGTCCCAACATCGGCTCCCTCACCCAGGGCTTCAGCGGCAGCTGCTCGCCCCAGGACATCGAAACCCTGCTGCAGCTCACTTACCTCTACTACACCGCCCCGCGCTTCGACCGCGGCGACTGGAACGTGCTGATGAACCAGTACCGTTCGCTGCTGCCCACCGCCTCCAAAAGCCCGAACTACGTGCTGCAGGACAGCCTCTACCAGACCCTCTACGACCACAGCCCCCGCGTCTTCATGCTGATGAGCCAGCCGGTGCTCGACACCGTGACCCTCGAACGCACCGAAGCGCTCTACCGCAGCTTCTTCTCCAACGCCGACGGCATGACCTTCGTATTCGTCGGCAACGTGGCCGTCGATTCACTGCGTCCGCTGGCCGAAAAGTACCTCGGCTCGCTTCCCTCACAACGCGGCAAAGCACCGCAATGGGGCAAACACATTGTGCTTCCCGTCAGTGGAATCGTCGAGAACCGCTACGCCACCCCGATCGAGACACCGAAGGCAACCGCCGTCCAATTCTACACCGGTGAGTTGCCCTACACCATGGCCAACGACATCAACCTCGAAGCGATCCGTTACATCCTCGAGATGCGCTACACGAAAGCCATCCGCGAAGAGAAGGGCGGTACCTACGGCGTCGGCGTCTCGCTGACCAATCAGAAGGTGCCCCAGCCCCGTTTCACCTTCCAGATATTCTTCGAGACCGACGCCGCCAAGGTCGACGAACTGCTGCCCATCGTCCGCCAGCAGATCGAACTCCTCGCCAAGGAGGGCGCCACAGACGAAGAGGTGACCAAGACTAAAGAGTTCTTCCTGAAACGCTACCGCGACGGACAGATCCACAACAACACCTGGATGGGCTACCTGACGAGCTGGTACCTGAACGACAACGACCGTTTCACCGGTTACGAAGCCGCCCTTCAGGCCCTGACCCCGGAGACCATCCGTGCCACCGCCGCCCGGGCCTTCGAACAGGGCAACATCTGCACCCTCGTGCAGCTGCCCGCCCCGGAACCGGAAGAGTAGTCCGCCACCTCTCGGGCCGTTGCGAGCTGCCGGGAAAGTAACGAGTCCGGTCGGACGGAGCGTATCGGCTCCGACGACCGGACTCGTTCCAAACAGGAAAATCCCTTAATTTCGCCCCTCCAAAGAACGCCCGCTCGAACCGGACAGGTTTACATACACCCCGCGTTTTGCCTCCGCCGGATCCGTCGGGAGTCGGGTACCCCAACCGCACCGCGCCACCACGCGTCACACCACACCAACCGCGACGCGCCGCATGCTACCCCGACCACAGCACACCGCACCGGTCGCAACAACCCACAACCCGCCATCGCCCCCAGCAAACTACAAAAACATGACTAAAATAGAGCTGCTCTCCCCCGCCGGGAATACCGCCATCGGCCGCGCCGCCATCGACGCCGGCGCCGACGCAGTCTATATCGGTGCCGAACGGTTCGGTGCCCGCACGGCCGCCGCCAACGACATGGACCAGATCGCCGAACTGACCCGGTATGCCCACCAGTTCGGCGCACAGGTCTACGTGACAATGAACACCCTGCTGTTCGACACGGAGCTCGACGCCGCCCGCCGCACTGCCTGGGCCGCCTACGAAGCCGGAGTCGATGCGCTGATCGTGCAGGACATGGCCTTCACCCGGATGGAGTTGCCGCCCATCGCCCTGCACGCCTCGACGCAGACCTTCAACCTCACGCCCCAACGGGCCGCGTTTTTGGCGGCAGCCGGTTTCAGCCGCATCGTTCTCGAACGCGGCGCCTCGCTCGAACAGATTCGCGCGATCCGTGCCGCCCTGCCCGACACCGTCGAACTCGAAGCCTTCGTCCACGGTGCCATCTGCGTCTGCTACAGCGGCCAGTGCTACCTGGGACACGTCCTCTGCGGACGCGGTGGCAACCGCGGTAACTGCGCCCAGCCCTGCCGCTCGCAGTACAACCTCTACAACGACCGCGGCCAGTTGCTGCAACGCGACCGCCACCTGCTGTCGGTGCGCGACCTGAACCTGAGCGACCGGTTGCAGGAGCTCATCGACGCCGGCATCTGCTCGCTCAAGATCGAAGGGCGCCTCAAAGAGGCCGACTATGTGGTGAACAACACTGCCTGGTACCACCAACGGCTCAACGCGCTGGGCGTCGCCCGCACCTCCTGCGGCGAGGCGCTCCCCGATTTCGAGCCGAACCCGTCGAAGAGCTTCTCGCGCGGCTTCACCACCTACTTTTGGGACGGCAAACGCCGCGGCGTGGCCGCTCCCGAAGCCAAATCGGTCGGCGAGACGGTCGGCACCGTTCTCCGCAGCCAGGGCACACAACTGACCCTGCGTCTGCGCCCTGGTATCCGGCTGAACAACGGCGACGGTCTCTGCTTCGCGACCCCCTCCGGCAAACTCGAAGGGGCCTTCGTCAACGGCACGGAGGGCAACCGCGTCACCCTCAACAAACCGCTCAACATCCCCTCCGGCGCGGAACTCTACCGCAACTCCGACCACTCGTTCCGCCCCACCTCACACCGCCACCTGCGGGCAACCGTCACCTTCGACCCGACGCATATCCAGGCCACAGACAAGACCGGACTTTCGGTCACCCTTCCCCTGCGCCCGGACTACGACCCCGCCGGCAACCGCGAACTGGCGGCACGGAACATCCGCAATGCCTTTCAAAAAAGCGGCGGCACGATCTTCCGGATCACCGACGTAAGCCTCCCGACCGACGCGCCGCTCCCCTTCATCCCCGCCTCCGAACTGAACGCCCTGCGCCGCGAACTGCTCGCCCGGCTGTCGGAAGCACGTCTGACGGCTTACCACCGTCCAGCCCCATACGAGCGCCCGGCCATCCAGCCCGTCATGCCCTCCGGAACGGCCTCTGATTTCCGGGCCAATGTGGCCAACTCGCTGGCCGAAGCCTTCTACCGGTCGGCCGGAATCACCGTATCGGAGTGGGCGCTAGAAGCCCAGGAGCATCCGGACTTCATCGGCCGCGAAGTGATGCGCACCCCCTACTGCATCCGCCGCGAAGCGGGCACCTGCCTGAAGGAACATCCCGAACTACGGAACGAAAAACTCTTTCTGGAGAACAACGGCGTCCGGTTGGAGCTGGTTTTCCACTGTGCCGAATGCGAGATGGGCGTGATTTACCGCGGCCGCAACCGCTAAACCACGCGAGTCACGCCCACGAGACCGCACCATGCCGGCCTGTGCACAGCGACACAGACCTGTCAGCTTTTCGTAACACTCCATTACAACCCCAATCCGATGGTACGGCCCGGTACCGACGACATGGAGACAACACACAAATAGATCGGGCCGCGAAACAGCACGCTGAAGCTGTTTCGCGGCCCGACGTTGTATTACCCCGCTATCGGCGAAGCATCCTCCCTTGAAAGAGCATAAGCCCAATCGCAACCCGATGGTCGTCCCCTCTCCGGGAGCAGGGCGCGCTAAAGTTCCTTGTAGATTCCGGCGCAGAACAGCGCATAGTCGTAACGAACCGGATCGTCCGGATCGAACTCGCGCAACACCGCCGTCACCTCCTCGACCGCCCGCCAGTCGTTCTGGCGACGCGACAAGAGCCCCAGCATCCGCGACGTATTGGCCGTATGGACATCCAGCGGCAGATAGAGCGCCGAGGCGGGAATCGCATCGCCCCACAATCCGAAGTCGACCCCACGGTCGTCGCGCCGCACCATCCACTTCAGGAACATATTGAGCCGTTTGCACGCCGCCCCTCGATCCACCGACGAGAGATGGCGCATCGTTCGCGGCTGCGGCTCCAGCTCCGGCGCAAAGAACTCCCGCCGGAAGTCCGACAACACCGGCCGCAGATCCCTGTGCTGCCGATACCCGGCCCGAAAGAATCCTCCCAGGCCGCCCTGCGAGCGATAGAAGCGCTGCAGGGCCCGCACGAAATAGACAAAATCGTCGCCGTTGAACGTGCGGTGTACGAAAGGCCGCAGCGCATCCCAATCCTCCGCCTCGGACTGCATCACAAACTGCCAGGGGGCATCGTCCATCAGTTCCACCATCCGGCGGGCATTGCGCACGATGGTGGGCCGCTGTCCCCAGGCGATTGTGGCCGCCAGAAATCCCGCAATCTCGATGTCCTCGGGCCGTTCGAAACGGTGCGGAACCGACACCGGATCGTCGTCAATAAATGCCGTACAGTTATACCGGGTACACAATCCGTCCAGATACTCCTTGACCTCCGCACGGGGCGGAATCATATCATACACGTCTGCCATTGTTCCGTAAGGTTTTTCGCTTTGCACGCAAAATTAGCACAAAGCGGTGAACTACCTTCGCACAACGTATTCAGCCCATCGTCCGCTCTTCCTCAATGGTTTTTTCGTCGCTCCCCGCCACAAACAAAACGGGGCGGACACCAACGATGGTTGTCCGCCCCGAACTTTCGGCGCAACAGCACGCGTTGTCTACATCTGGAAATCGTCCGGAATCACGAACATGAACTCGAACGGTTTGGTCTCCACAAAGTGGGAGATCGCATTACCGGCGTAAGTGTCGCCCTGCGGCCCGGTCAGGGTCAGCTTCTTGACCGGAGCACCGGCACTGAAGTCCACTTCGTCGAAGGGTACCCACAGCGAGGCCGTTGCCAGCGTGGTTTCGAAATAATAGATCCGGTTTTTCTGGTCCGTCACCGACCGCCACTGGGTCGAAGAGTTCTGCGGCTGTTCGGGCGTCGAGATCCCCAGCGGCACCGACACGGCACGCATCACGCTGAACACCGTAGCCACCGCCTCTTTCGGGTCGGAGGTCTGTTTCACGGCATTGATGAAGAAGCTGGCACGCACGAAACGGTCCGACGGACGTCCCGTCCCGGGCAACATGTTCATCCCCCCGACCGAAGCCCAATACTGTTGGATGGCCAGCTGTTTGTCGAAGGTGGGGGCATTGGTCAGCACCTGATACTGACGCCCTTCGTACACCGTGATCTCACCGTTGACGTACTCCAC
The DNA here is from genome assembly GCF_900104655.1 of Millionella massiliensis. Taxonomy (GTDB): domain Bacteria; phylum Bacteroidota; class Bacteroidia; order Bacteroidales; family Rikenellaceae; genus Rikenella; species Rikenella massiliensis. Next base: position 1,487,508 of record NZ_FNWD01000002.1, read on the forward strand.
AATGGCACTGTTCCCCGAGGGGTCCGACATGGCCATGTGCATGGTCGACTCGGCACCGCCCGGCAGATTGGGCGCATTGATGTGGAAACTGTCCTTGCGCAACGCTGCGGCCGCCTCCGAAACCGTGGCGAAATTGTCGAGCACGTACTGACACCAGATGCTCATCCCCATCACGGGGCGGTCATCCGGTCCGAGACGATCGTATCGGGTTCCGGGCAGGTAGAGCAGCTGCACGAGCAGCCCTTTTTCGTTCATGCCTTCGGTAGTTCCGATGTCATACGTAACGGCAGCCACCGACCCGTAGCGCGAAGTCCAGGTCAGCCGGGGTTCCTTGTCGAAGCTGACCCGCTGAATGCCGCGTGGCAGGATCCACAGGTTGGTGGGCATCGGGCCGATCCAGTCGAGCGTGCGTCCCGTGACGACCATGCTGTCGGGACCGAGGTAAACGGCACGCGTACAGGCCTTGGCCGATGAAAGCGCCAGAGCGCCCAGGCCGAACAAAACGGCTACGCCAAACAGCGCAGTTTTCAATGTGTTGAGCGGGCGAAGAGTCTTGAGATTTTTCATACAGTTACATTAAGTATGTGTGATACATTTTCAGGATAGGCTTGTGTCGGGAGCGAGCCCGAATGCGCAGGTACTATCATAGGATATACTCTGCAAATTTCCGGCCAGCAGCCCGCCGAAAGATTGAGAAATACAACTTTATCTGAAAAAAATCCGAAGATCCGAAGCCATCGAAACCAATACCTCCTTTCGAACCGTCCCAACATATCGCTCCACGGCGACCTTACGGCAGAAGCCTCCCCTATGACACAACAGCATCCCCCGCCAAGAAAATTACTTGCGCGGATGATAAGCACCCGCACAGAGATTCCCCAAGGGATCAACGACAAAAGCAGGAAAGAAACCCAAACCAGCTGGAATCCAAGACAATTCAGACAACAAGCCACGGCAAGATAGGAGCGCCGGCCTACGGAATCAGCTATGGAAGATCGCCTTGACCGGTTCCATGCGCGACGCGATCCAGGCGGGGAAGAAGCCGGCCACCGCACCGATAACCGACGAGATCACCAGCCCGATCAGAACGTTTCCGACGGTCAGCACCAGCGTAAAGTCGGTCGACGAGTTGACGATCAGTACGCCCAGCAGAATCAGCAGCAGACCGATGGCTCCGCCGGCAACCGACAGGATAACGGCTTCGAACACAAATTGAAACAGGATGAAATAGGGCCGTGCCCCGAGCGCCTTTTCGATACCGATCTGCATGGTCCGCTCCTTCACCGACACGAACATGATGTTCGCAACGCCGAATCCGCCCACCAAGATCGAAAAGATGCCGATAATCCCGCCCGCAAAGTTGATCTTCATAAACATGCTGTCGAGCATGTTGGTCAGGATGCTCAGTTCGTTGACCGCGAAATTGTCTTCGGTCTGAGGACTGAGGCGCCGCAGACGCCGCATGATCGAAGTGACTTCGGCCTTCAGTTCGTCGATTGGCTCCCCGTCGTGCCCCTTGATAATCATCTCGGTCCCGGCCCAGCGCAGGTTGACAAACGAACGGGCCAGCGTCAACGGAATCAAAACCGTTTCGTCCATACTCATCCCCATCATGTCGTCGCCGGCCTTGGCAAAGACACCGATCACCGCCAGACGCGTCCCTCCGATACGGATATCCTTCCCTGTGGGGTCTTCGCCCGGGAAGAGCTTTTCGGCCACCGTATGGCCGATAATCGCCACACGTGCCCCGCGCTCCGACTCGTAGGGGGTGAAGTAACGCCCCTGACCGATATCGCTCGGCCTCATCTGGTTGTAATCGTACGTGGCCCCGATCACCGAGGTATTGTCCACATAATTGCTTCCGTTCTTGACCGTACGCGAAAACGAGGTCGTGATGGCCATCGCCGCCGCACGGGGCAGCAGGTGTCGCATTTCGTTGTACTCCGTGAGGCTCACCTGCGGCCGGTTGTAGTATTTCCACCACTCGCCGCCGCCGTCCCATGGCCATTTGCCCACGTAGAGCGTGTTGCTGCCCAGCGTATTGATGTTCTCACGGATGCGGATCTGCATCGAATCGACCAGCGTGAAGACGGTGATGATGGAAAAGATACCGATGGTGATGCCGAACAGCGACAGCAGGGTACGGAGTTTGTTGACGACCACGCTTTCGAGGGCCATCAGCCAGCTCTGGTACACCTGTCCCAAAAAGTATATCGGTTTTCGGAGCATAGACAACAATGCTGCCAAATTTAAGGATTTTTTGCGATTCGCGCCTCTTTTCCTACTTTTGTAGTGCAAAGACTGAAGAGACGGAAGGCATGACACTCACCATCTGCATACTTATCGTTGCCGGCTACCTGCTGGGGTCGATCCCCAGCGCCGTGTGGATCGGCAAATGGTTCTACCACACCGATGTCCGGCTCCACGGCAGCCACAATGCCGGAGCTACCAACACCCTGCGGGTGCTGGGACGTCGCGCCGCGCTGCCGGTGTTCGTGATCGACGCCGCCAAAGGCTATGCCGCCGTGATGCTCTCGCACTTCACCGACCTGGAGGGCGACGCCCTCTTCTTCCTGAAGATCGGGCTCACCGCCGCTGCCATCATCGGCCATATCTTCCCGATTTTCGCCGGATTCAAAGGCGGCAAAGGGGTCGCCACCATGTGCGGCTGCATGCTGGCTATCGCTCCGATCCCCGTGCTGATGAGCCTGGCCACCTTCATCATCGTCCTGGCCACCACACACTACGTATCGCTGGGCTCGATGACCGGCGGGGTGCTTTTCCCCTTCTACGTACTGATCGTCAACGGCACCCAGTCACCGTACAAGATTGTTTTCGGAGGCGTCGTGGCCATCGTACTGATCATCACCCACCGCAAAAACATCCAACGGTTGCGCCAGGGTACCGAGAATAAGACCTTCCTCTTCTGGAAGCGCCCCAAGGAGCAATAGATCCGCTCCCCCCGTTTTGTCATTTTCCGAACGAACCGCGTCTCTCCTGTTTGGGCAAGAGTGACGCGGTTTCTCGTTCTGCACAAGAATATTTCTACACCGCATAACCCGCGTAGCGACGGAAATCTTTGTGACATATGTCCCGTTTCTAACCTCCACTCCCCGCACATCATCGGCCCCGCCCTCGCCGCGGTTTCTTCCTCCGTCCGACACAGTCAGTTTCTCCTGACATCAGAACACTGCATCCGATTCTCCCCGGCCCCCGGTTCAGCACCATACTGTTACAATCGGCCCACACGCCCGCACATCAGAAGGCCTCTCCGCCCCGCCGCCTGCACACATCACACGACGCCTTGCAACGTACCCCTTCCGCAACTCCGCAACTCCGCCCCAAAACAGTCACACCACCATACCCGCAAACGCACTCGGGGCGGCCGGATTCATCCATCCGGCCGCCCCGAGCAAAAACATCAGGGTTGCATGTCCCGTCCTACTGCATCACCGAACGAGGACGATCTTCGGGAGCAGCACCGAACGATTCGTTCGGCTGCGGACCCATCACGAACTTCAGTTCACCACCGTTCATAATGTCGCGGTAGGTAATGTAAGCCTTCGTGTAAGGTTGCCCGTTGAGCGTCACGGACTGGATGTAGATATTTTCAGGTCCGTTGTTTTCGGCAATCACCGTGAAGTTTTTGCCGTCCGACACCGGGAAGGTCACCTTGTCGAACACCGGGCTGCCGAGAACGAATGCGCCATTGGCCGGGTTGGCCGGATAGAAGCCCAGTGCATTGAAGACATACCAGGCCGACATCTGGCCGGCATCTTCGTTACCGCAGAGACCGTCCACCTGATCGGTAAAGTACTCGTCCATCACCTGACGGGCCAGTTTGGCCGTTTTCCACTGCTTGCCGAGGTAAGCATAGGCATAAATGGTCGAGTGGTTCGGTTCGTTACCCTGGGCATACTGGCCGATCATCCCCGAAATGTCGGGCGAGGCGCCGGGGCCGCCATCATAGGGAACCGTGAAAGTGCTGTCAAGTTTGGCTTCGACCGCTTCCAGGCTGGGGAACAGAGCGAACAGGCCTTCGAAATCGTGCGGCACAAGCCAGGTGTACTGCCACGAGTTACCTTCGCAGAACTCGTCGCCGCGGTGAGTCGAATGGTCGGGGTTGAAATCCTTGCGCCAGCTGCCGTCGGCCATTTTGCCCTTCATAAAGCAGTCGGTCGTATCGAAGTAGTGGCGGTAGTTTTTCGAACGTTCGATGAAGTAGTCGTAATCTTCCTGACGGCCCAATTTCTTGGCCACCTGGGCGATACTCCAGTCGCTGATGCAGTATTCGAGGGCTTTGGCCACCGATTCCACATCGTTTTCCATCGGGATATAACCTCTCTCACGAATATCTTTCAGACCGCGGTCATCACGTGCGGCATAGGATTTCATGGCATTGTAAGCCTCTTCGACATCGAAACCGGGAATGTCTTTCAGGATCGCATCGGCCATCACCTGTACCGACGGGAAACCGACCATACAGTTGGTTTCGTTTCCGGCCAGATGCCATACGGGAACCTGTCCCTGCTGACGGTTGATCAGGATAAACGAGTTGACGAAGTCGCCAACGCGTTCCGGAGCAGTGATGGTGTAGAGCGGATGGGCCGAGCGGTAGGTGTCCCACAGCGAGAAGATGGTGTAGATATTGGCCGTGTCGGTCGTCACGAATCCGTCGGCACCGCGATACTCGCCCGTCACGTCGTTGAAGATCGAGGGGAAGAACGAGGCGTGGTAAACCGCCGTGTAGAAGGTCCGCAACCGGGCGGTATCAGTGGTCTCGACGCTCATGTGGCCCAGCAGGTCGTTCCAGCTCTGACGGGCAGCCAGACGGGTGTCGTCGAACGAACGTCCTTTGGCTTCGGTCGCGAGGTTCACTTTGGCCCCTGCGATGCTGGCACCCGAGATACCCACACGGGCTTCGATCTGGTCGCCCTCAGCCAGTGCGCCGAAATCGAGCACGCCGTACGAATCGGGGATAATGATCGTCTGAGCCGGTTTGCCGTCCTTGGCCGGAACGACAGTCGTATCGGCATAGACGGTGAGGTTCTTGATCGGTTTGGAGAATTCGGCCACGAAATAAACGCGGTCATCCGGGGCCCATCCCTTCGACATACGGTACCCTTCGATGGTCGAGTCGTTGACGGCCACCATCTTGAGTTCCGACGCCGCATCCCAACCGATACCGTCGTAGAGGTTAATCAGCACGCGGGCCGAATCGGTGGCGGGGAAGGTGTAGCGGTGGAAACCGGTACGTGCCGTGGCGGTCAGTTCGGCTTCGATGCCGTAACGTTCCAGGAAAGTTTTGTAGTAGCCGGCCTGTGCATCCTCCTTGGCGTGCGAATAGGTCGAGAGGTAGGTTTGCGCCTTGACGGGCAGCTGGACGGCTCCGGTCAGCGGCATCAGCAGGATGTCGCCCTTGTCACCGATACCGGTACCGCTCAGGTGGGTGTGGGCAAAACCGATGACGGTGGTATCGCTCACGTGGTAGCCGGAGCACCAGTCCCACCCTTCGGTGATGTTGCTGGGACCGAGCTGCACGCCACCGAAGGGCACGTTGGCACCGACGAAGACGTGGCCGTGACCACCCGATCCGATGGTCGGATCGACGAATTGCGCCAGGTCGCTGGACGACGCCTCAGGCGCACCGGAGGTACATGCCGAGAGGGCGCCAGCCATCAACGCAACGCCCAAAGTACCATAGAGAGTGTGTTTGAACATGATTTAATTGTAAGTTACTGCTTGAGTTAGCGTTAATGGTACAAAGATACGTTTTCGCCACAGATATGCAAGGTAAGCCTGGGGCTATCCGACAAAACTTTTCGCCCTCCACGGCCCGCTGCGGAAAACCTTCCGCCGTTCGACGCCTCTTTTCCGGCAAACCTCGTCGCGGAACGAATTGCGGATAGGAGGTCTGGCGGGAACGAGGTATGGCGGACAACGGCGCCGGCCTTTGGCTTCCCATGGTCAAGCAAGCGTTCTAACGCGCCGCCTGGCTTGCCGCTCTTCGAGCCCGGATCTCGTCCAGATGGCATAACGCCCAGCCGACCAACGCATCGATATGCGGCATCAGGCTCTCGCCGAGCGGTGCCAGCCGGTACTCGACCCGCGGCGGCACTTCGGGATAGGCGATCCGCTCCACCAGCCCGTCTTCGACCAGCGTGCGCAGGGTCACCGAAAGCATCCGCTGCGAAATATCGCCGATGGACTTCTGCAGTTCGTTAAAACGCATCGTCCCGCGAGCCGCCAGTGTCACCAGCACCAGCATGGGCCACTTCTCGCCGAGCCGGCACAGCACGTTCCGAATCGGACAATCGGCCGAGGGCCGAAAATTCTGATCGATTTTTCCCGTTTCCATCGTCCTCTTTTTCAACATTAGTTACCTCGCTGTTAGTCGGTTACCCAGCTGTTCGTTCTTGTTTCCGACCAACAGACTATTTACTTTCGCATTACAAAAGTAAGCAGCTTACGATAAATAACCGAAATTCTCACCCATAAAAACACAACGATTATGGCAAAACGAGTAGCCGTTCTGGCCGTCAATCCGGTCAATGGCATGGGACTGTTTCAGTACCTGGAGGCTTTCTACGAACACAAGATTCCTTTCACGGTTTACGCCGTTTCCGGTTCAAACGAGATCCGGACCAACTCCGGCATGGGGCTGACCGTGAACAGCACCATTGCCGAACTGAAAGGCCATGAGGATGAGTTCGATGCGCTGGTATTCTCGTGCGGCGACGCGATTCCCGTCTTCCAGCAGCACGCCTCGGAGCCCTGGAATGTCGAACTGATGGAGGTACTGCGGACTTTCGGCAAACGGGGCAAACTGATGATCGGCCACTGCGCGGCAGCGATGATGTTCGAACTGGCCGGCATCACCGCCGGGAAACGGGTAGCCGTACACCCGCTGGCCAAAGCCGCGATTCAGCAGGGCACGGCCACGGACGAACCCTCGGTGGTGGACGGCAACTTCTTCACGGCGCAAACCGAAGGAACCATCTGGACCATGATGCCTCAACTGCTGGAACGGTTCGAAGCCTGATGCGAAGCCGCGTTGCGGGACGCTTAAATCGCCCCTCGGACATGCAGGATCGCATCGAAACAATCCGCGGCCGTAGAAAAGACGCAAACAGGCTGTCGTACTTGCGACGACAGCCTGTTTGCGTTTACACACTGGACGGAGACCATTTTGGGGACCTCATAGCCCCAAAACCAGTGATACAAGGTAAGACATAGACAGGGTATAAACTAATCAAACGCTTTGCAGTTTCCCCGCCTCACTCCTATCATAGCAGCCACTCACCCGATCGCGTACCCAATCCGAATCGGCCGTAAAACGGAGCGAGCCGCACCCGACTCTGCTCCATCGGGATTAGTCGGCGTGCGGCTCGCAAATAGACGCGTCACATTCCGCTGCGGACACTATTCGTCCTTATCGGTATCAGCGTAGGCCTTGAGCAGTTTTTCCTGTACGTCGGAGGGCACCTGTTCGTAGCCGGAGAATTTCATCGTATAGGTGGCCCGTCCGCCGGTGAGCGAACTGAGCGAGGTCGAATAGCGGTTCATCTCGGCCAGCGGGACACGTGCGGTGAGGGTTTCGAAGCCCTTTTCGCTGGTCATGCCCTCGATGATGGCGCGGCGGTTCTGCAGGTCGCTCATCACGTCACCCAGCTTGTCGCTCGGGGCCAGCACTTCGATCTGGTAGATCGGCTCCATGATCTTCGCACCGGCATTCCGGAAGGCCTCCTTGAAGGCGTTGCGACCGGCCAACTTGAACGAGATTTCGTTCGAGTCCACCGGGTGCATCTTACCGTCATAGACCACCACGCGGATGTCGCGGGCATAAGAACCGGTGAGGGGTCCCTCTTCCATCTTCTCCATGATCCCCTTCAGGATGGCCGGCAGGAAGCGGGCGTCGATCGCACCGCCCACGATGGCGCTGCAGAAGACCAGTTTGCCGCCCCAGTCGAGGTCGATCTCTTCGACCGACTTGATATTCATCACCAGTTCGCGGCCGTCGATCTTGTATTTCGACGGTGCGGGCATCCCTTCGTAGTAGGGCTCGATCACGAGCGACACCTCGCCGAACTGTCCGGCACCACCCGACTGTTTCTTGTGACGGTAGTTGGCCGCAGCGGTTTTGGTAATGGTTTCACGATAGGGCACCTTCGGCGGGAAGTATTCCACTTCGATCTTGTGGGTGCTAGCCAGTTGAGCCTTGAGGATATTGAGGTGGTGTTCACCCTGCCCGGAGAGGATGGTCTGCTTGAGTTCCTTGGAGTATTCGACACCGATCGAGGGGTCTTCGTAGGTGGCGCGAATCAGCAGTTCGCCAAGTTTTTCGTCTTCGGCGCTGTTCTTGGCTTTGACGGCGGTGCGGAAACGCGGCTGCGGGAAACCGATCAGGTTGATCTGCCAGTCGGCACCGGGACCGTTCAGGGTGTGGTTCACGCGGGTAGCCTTCAGTTTGACGGTACACCCGATATCACCGGCGCAGAGTTCGGTCACTTTGGTACGGTTGCGCCCTGCGCTGACAAAAAGCTGACCGATCTTCTCCTTGTTGCCGGTAGCCATATTGGTGAGTTCCATCCCTTCGGTGAGGGTACCGCTGATGACGCGGAAGAAGGCCACTTCGCCCAGGTGGGGTTCCACCGAGGTCTTGAAGACAAAGATCGACACGGGACCGTTGGCATCGGCCTGCACGTCACCACCGCCGATCAGACGGAAGTTGGGGGCTTTGAGCGGACCGGGAGCCACGTTGATAATGAACTCCATCAGACGCTTGGTACCGATGTCTTTTTTGGACGAGAGGCAGAAGACGGGCACCAGGTCGCGTTTGGCCAGACCGAGTTTGATCCCGGAGCGCATTTCGTCCTGGGTCAGGGTGCCTTTTTCGAAATAGAGTTCCATCAGGGCTTCGTCATTCTCGGCAGCCGCTTCGACCAGCGCTTTGTTAAGCTCCTTGGCCCGCTCCATTTCGGACTCGGGGATGGGCAGCTCTTCACGTTCGCCGGAGTCGCCCTTGAATTTGTACATCTTCATCATCAGCACGTCGATGAAGCTGTCGAACGAGGGGCCGGGGTTGACGGGATATTGCACCACGACGATCGGGGCTTCGGAGTTGGCCTTGAGTTCTTCGATGGTCATCTCCCAGTTTGCCTTTTCGGAGTCGAGCTGGTTGATGGCGGCGATGACCGGTTTTTCGTGCCGGCGGGCGTAACGTGCCTGTATTTCGGTCCCCACTTCAAACCCGTTCTGGGCGTTGAGCAGCATCACACCCACGTCGGCCACCTTGAACGATGAAAAAAGGGCACCGCAGAAATCGTCAGCACCGGGGGTGTCGATAATGTTCAGCTTGTACCCGTTGAATTCGGTATAGAGGACGGTCGAGAAGATCGAACGGTGGTTCTGGTGTTCGATGTCCGTGTAGTCCGACAGTGTGTTTTCTCCCTCGACGGAGCCGCGGCGTTCTACGACTTTACCTTCATAGGCCATGGCTTCGGCGAGGGTGGTCTTGCCTGCCCCGGAAGCTCCCAGCAGGACGATGTTTTTGATCTCGTTAGTGGGGTATTTTTTCATAACGAACGGGTTTTAGAGGGTTAGTTTCCAAAAATCCGAACCGGATTCTGCCTATAAATATAACGATTAGAATTCAGATTCCGACCATCCATCCGATTTTATTTTCAACAGCAGTAGAAAATCCACTTTTGAAAAGCGCCTTGACATCGATAATCCGCAGGGTCGGTCCGCTGTCGTTTCGCACGCCGGAACACGCATTGCCGCAGGCATATCCCCGCAGTTCAGCCAGGAAACACGGCCGACTATCCCTTCTGACTGGAACCCTTCACAACAGATTCACCGCAAAATACCCTCAAAAAAAATCCCGGCACCATTTCGGTACCGGGAGAGGCAAATCCACCGCTGAGGGCGGACAAAATATCAAACACGAAGCTTCTACTCACTGACAATCAGCCCGTCACGCATAGCGATACGACGGTCAGACATGGCTGCCAGGTCATTATCGTGGGTCACGATCACAAACGTGTATCCGAAACGGTCGCGCAGCTCGAAAAAGAGCCGGTGGAGGCTTTCGCGATTCACGCTGTCCAGATTGCCCGACGGTTCGTCGGCAAAAATCACGGCCGGATCGTTCATCAGCGCCCGCGCCACAGCCACGCGCTGCTGCTCGCCGCCGGAGAGTTCGGCCGGTTTGTGACTGCCGCGGTGTCCCACCCCGAGCAGTTCGAGCAGTTCAACCGCCCGTTTTTCAGCCTCGGCCCGGGAACGACGAGCGATCAGAGCCGGTATCATCACGTTTTCGAGGGCCGTGAATTCGGGCAGCAGATGGTGGAACTGAAAGACGAAACCGATCTTCCGGTTGCGCAGTTTCACGAGCTCGGCGGGTTTCAGATCACCGACCGACTGACCGTCGATTTCGACGCTTCCGCTGTCGGGTCGCGAAAGGGTGCCGAGAATCTGCAACAGCGTGGTCTTGCCAGCTCCGCTGGGGCCGACAATGGCGACGACTTCGCCTCGTGCTATGTCGAGGTCGATTCCACGCAACACTTCGAGTGTTCCGAATCGTTTATGTATCTCCCTGCATCGTATCATCATGGGGACAAATATAACGTTTTTAACGACACAGCGGGCTGTCCTTCTCCGGGAAGGACAGCCCGCTGCGATATGGGCATATCCGCAATACCGCGCCGTTATTCGGCGATGGCCTTGCGATTTTTGCTGTCTTTGCGTTTCATCATGTCGTAGGCAACCGGCGTTGCGATGAATACCGACGAGTAGGTACCTACGATTACCCCGAAGAGCAGAGCGAAGACGAAACCGCGGATCACTTCACCACCGAAGATGAAGATGGCGATCAGCACGACGCAGGTCGAACCGGCGGTATTGATCGTACGCGCCAAGGTGCTGTTGATCGCGTGGTTGATGTTTTCACTGCGCGAGCGACGCGGGTAGAGCATCATGTTCTCACGGATACGGTCGAAGATCACCACGGTGTCGTTGATCGAGTAACCGATGATGGTCAGGATGGCCGCGATGAACGACTGGTCGACGGTGAGGTTGAAGGGCAGCAGACCGTAGAGCAGCGAGAAGATACCGATGGTCAGGATGGCGTCGTGGAACAGCGATACGACACCGCCCATACCGTACTGCCAGTTCTTGAATCGGATGGCGATATAGACGCCGATGGCCAGCAGCGAGAAGATCACAGCGATGAAGGAGTTAACCTTGATGTCGTGAGCGATGCTCGGACCCACTTTTTCGGCGCTGATGATACCGTAGGGATTGCTTACGGTGGTGGTGAAGTCCTCGATCGAGATTTTCTGTTCGTACAGCGGCGCGAGGGCTTTGTACATCATCTCGTTGATTTCGTTGGTCACACCGTCTGCATCGTCAGCATATTTGTACTGGGTCACGATGCGCATCTGTTTCTGGTCTTTGCTGCCGTACTGTTTCACTTCGAGGCCGTCGGTGAAGACGGTTTCCAAAGCGGCACGCACTTCGTTGGCGGTCACCTGTTTGTCGAAGCGAACCACATAGGCGCGACCACCCGAGAAGTCAACCCCGTAGCTCAGCCCCTTGGTAGCCAGCGAAATGATCATCACCAGAATAGCCACGCCGGATACGATGTAGCTGTACTTGCGGGCCTTGATGAAGTTAACTTTGGTATTGGCCAGGAAGTGTTCGGTCCAGCCGTTCCAGAATTTGATGTTGCGGCCTTTTTCGAGCATGCCGACGAAGATCAGTCGGGTGATGAAGATGGCGCAGAAGAGCGAGGTGATGATACCGATGATCAGGGTGGTAGCGAAGCCCTGTACGGGACCGCTACCGAAGATGAAGAGGACGATACCGGTGATCAGGGTCGTGGCGTTACCGTCGATGATGGCCGAATAGGCGTTTTTGAAACCGTCGGCAATGGAGAGGCTGAGGCCCTTGCCGGCGTGGATTTCCTCTTTGATACGTTCGTAGATAATCACGTTGGCATCGACGGCCATACCCATGGTCAGCACGATACCGGCAATACCCGGCAGGGTCAGCACGGCGCCGAACGACACGAGCACCCCGAACAGGAAGAAGAGGTTGGCGAGCAGGGCGATGTTGGCTACGAAGCCGGCAGTGTGGTAGAAGAAGATCATGTAGATCAGCACCAGCACGAAGGCCAGCACGAAGGAGGTCATCCCGGCGTCGATCGATTCCTGACCGAGCGAGGGACCTACGACAGCTTCCTGGATGATCTGTGCAGGGGCAGGCAGACGACCGGCCTGGAGGATGTTGGCCAGGTCTTTGGCTTCCGCGATGGTGAAGTCGCCATTGATACTCGAGTTACCACCAGTAATTTCACCTTGTACAACCGGGCAGGAGTAAACGTAACCGTCGAGGACAACGGCGATGTAGCGGCCGACGTTGTCGGCGGTCAGACGAGCCCAGGTTTTGGCGCCGGCAGCGTTCATGCTCATCGAGACTTCGGCGGCCGAGCCGGTCTGGCCATACTGGCCAACGGCGTCGGTAATCACACTACCGTCGAGAGCGGGGCGACCGTCGCTGCTGCCTTTGATGGCATAGAGTTCATATACGGTGGGGCTGCCTTTGATCCCTTTGACGCTCCACAAGAAGCGGACGTCACGCGGGAAGAGCGAACGCACCTGCGGCATGTTCAGGTAGGTGTTGACGGTGGCGGTGTCGTAAGACTGAGCCATACCGATCACGCCGCCTTCCTGCATGGGCTGCAGCACGCTGAAGAGCGAGGTAGCCTGAGCAGCCTGCTGGGCAGCGCTCTGAGGAGCCTGACCCTGCTGTGCGGCGTCGAGGGCTGCGAGGATGTCGGTGGAGTCAACAGCGCTTTTCAGGCTGTCGGCCGGTGCTGCGGTCGAGTCGGCCGAGGCGATGATTTTGGCCACTTCGTTGTTGGCCTGCATCATCCACGGGAACATCTCCTTAGCGGTGTAGGTGGTCCAGAATTCGAGGTCGGCGGTACCCTGAAGGAGCTTGCGCACACGTTCGGGGTCTTTGATACCGGGCAGTTCGACCATGATACGGCCGGTGTTGCCGATACGCTGGATGTTGGGCTGAACCACACCGAAACGGTCGATACGGGTCGAGAGGACGTTGAACGAGTTGGAGATCGCGGCGTCGCACGATTCGCGGAGCACTTTGATGACCTGTTCGTTGGTCGACTCGGGGGTAATCTTGTTACGCAGTTCGTAGGTTCCGAAGATGGCGGCCAGACGACCGTTCGGAGCCGCGTTGCGGTAGGCGTTGGCAAAGAGGGTAATGAAGTCGTCGGAACTGCTGCTCATCGCCTTTTTGGCATCGGCCATCGCCTGGAGGAAGGCGGGGTCGGTGCTGTGGTTCGAGAGGGCCGTGAGCACGTCCTCGACAGCGATTTCGAGGGTGATGTTCATCCCCCCCTGCAAGTCGAGACCCAGGTTGATCTCTTTTTCCTGACATTCGGCATAGGTGTATTTCACCAGCCCGAGGTTGTACACAACCTGCGACTTCATGGAGTCGAGGTAGGCCTGTTCAACGGCCGAGTTCCCGCCCGATGCCTTGGCCGCATCGCTGCGTACGCTCCGCGTCACGAACGAGAACGAGAGCTGGAACGCGCAGGCGATGGCCAGCATGATGGCCAGGAACTTGAGTGCGCCTTTATTCTGCATGGATTGTAAAGATTTTTATTTTGTTTTGTTTTTAGTCGGTTATCAGAAGTTGCAAATATATACTTTTTTCCTGACACTTCCCTAAAAATCGGTTTTTCAGCCCCTCCGCCCGCCCACTATTTCGACTTTGGAACCAAAATTGCCGGGTTTCAAGCTGCCTGACCGGGCGGTTGCCGCCCCTCTCGGGACCAACGGCAAAACGGGCGCGACGCACAATGAATCGCCCCGCCTGCCCGTTTCTGAGATCAGCCCCGACCGAGAACTCGCGGGAGGCGAGGCCCGAAACGGGGAAAAATCACTACCTTGCATCCGCCCCACCGTACCCGGGCCCGCAAGAGACCTATTTATATATGGACCCTTACACCCTGTTCGAAAACATGTTAGCTGCCGACACCGCCCGCCTCGCGGCGGCCGATTCCACCCTGACGGCCCACCTGCAGGCCGCTGCCGAAACGCATCAGACCAAATTCTGGCTGGTCGAGAATTTCTGGAACTGGCTCGGCTCCCACGGCGTAGGCCCCGGATGGAGCGACGGGATCACCTTTCTGTGCCTCTGCCTGGCACTGGCGTTCACCGTATGGGCCGTCGACCGGATCATCTCCCGATTCGTCATCGGATTCATCAAACAACGCGTACTGAACAGCAAGACCGACATCGACGACATTCTATTCAGACGCAAGTTTTTCGGCCGTCTGCTCTATCTGGTACCGCTGGGCATCGTGCTGTTCGGCATCACGATCTTTTTCCGCGGTTTCGACCCCAGCCTGATCCTCGCCGCACGGCTCATCACGCGCTCGGCCATCATCTTCACCCTGCTGCTGGTCTGCTTCTCGCTGCTCGACACCCTCAACGACCTCTACCAGCGACGCCCCGAAGCCCAACGCCGCTCCATCAAGGGTTATATCCAGATCTGCAAGATCTTTCTGACCTTCCTGGCCGTGATCCTCATCATCGCCACCCTCCTGCAGAAGAATCCCACCACGCTGCTGGTGGGTCTGGGTGCCGCCGCGGCCGTCCTTTCCCTCGTTTTCAAGGACACGCTGCTGGGACTGGTCGCCTCCATCCAGCTCTCGGCCCAGGACATGGTCCGCCCCGGCGACTGGATCGAAATGCCCTCCAAGGGGGCCGACGGCACCGTGCTGGACATCAACCTCAACTCGGTCAAAGTGCGCAACTGGGACAACACCATCACCATGATCCCCATCTATTCGATGGTCTCCGAAGCCTTTATCAACTGGCGCGGCATGGAGACCAGCGACGGCCGACGCTTCGTGCGCCACTTCTACATCGACATGGGGTCCGTCCGTTTCGCCGACCAGGAGCTGCTGCAACAGATCGCCGCCCACCCGGCCACCGCACCGCTGGCCGAAGCGAGTCTCGAACTGGCACGCGCCAGCAGCCCCGACAACCTGACCAACCTGGCCCTCTTCCGGGCCCACATCGAGACCTATCTTTTCCGCCACCCGCGTCTGAACCACGACCTGCTCACCTACGCCCGCTACATGCCCGACATCACCGAGCGCGGCATCGGGCTCGAAGTCTACGCCTTCTCGAAAGAGAAAAGCCCCTACGACTTCGACTCCGTTCACCGTTCGGTCGTGGAATACGTGATTGCCAGCGCTCCCGTGTTCGGCATCCGGATGTTCCAGAACCCCTCCGGCGCCGACATCGCCGATGCCCTCCAGGGCTTCACACGCCACGCATAGCCCCTGCGCCGGCTCCCATCCACGAAAGAGGCAACCCTCCAGGCGTAACGGCACGGCCGGCACACCTTCAGCCACCCGCAACAAACTGTACCCACCCTCCCCTCTTCGTCGCCGCAGCGGTCGGAGACGGAAGGGTGGATTTTCTCGATGCGTCGCCTCTCTGTTACGGAAAAAACAGTAACTTTGCGGTAGCTTACAAAACATCACACTACCATGGCAGAATTCAAATACCAGGAGCCGTTCCCGATGTCGGAAGACACCACCGAATACCGCCTCCTGACCAAAGAGTACGTCAGTGTCGAAGAGTGCTGCGGCCGGAAAATCCTGAAAGTCGCACCCGAAGGGCTGAACCTGTTGGCCCGCGAAGCGTTCCACGACGTATCGTTTTACCTGCGCGCATCGCACCTGCAGATGCTGGCCAACATCCTCGAAGACCCCGAAGCCAGCGACAACGACAAATTCGTGGCCTACACCATGCTGTTGAACCAGACCGTGGCCGCCGACGGCGAACTACCCACCTGCCAGGACACCGGTACGGCCATCGTGATCGGTAAAAAAGGCGAAGACGTCTACACCGGCGTCAACGATGCCGAATGGCTCTCGAAAGGGGTATTCGAAACCTACCGCGACTGCAACCTGCGCTACTCGCAGGTGGTGCCCTTCAGCATGACCGACGAGAAGAACAGCGCCACCAACCTCCCCGCGCAGATCGACCTCTACGCCACCCAGGGTAACAAATACGAATTCCTGTTCCTGACCAAAGGCGGCGGATCGGCCAACAAGACCTTCCTCTACCAGCAGACCAAAGCCCTGCTGAACGAAGAGTCGCTCACCAAATTCATCAAAGAGAAGATCAAGGACCTCGGCACCGCAGCCTGCCCGCCCTACCACCTGGCCGTAGTGATCGGCGGTACCTCGGCCGAAGCCAACCTGACCACCGTCAAGAAAGCCTCGGCACACTACTACGACCACCTGCCCACCAGCGGCAACGAAGGCGGACGTGCCTTCCGTGACCTCGAATGGGAAGAAAAGATCAAGAAGATCTGCCAGGAATCGGGCGTCGGAGCACAATTCGGCGGCAAATACCTGGTACACGACGTGCGGGTGATCCGTCTGCCGCGCCACGCCGCATCGTGCCCCGTGGGAATCGGCGTGAGCTGCTCGGCCGACCGTAACATCAAGGCAAAAATCACCGAAGAGGGTATCTTCCTCGAACAGCTCGAAAAGAACCCGGCCCGCTTCCTGCCCGCCCAGGCTCCCGGTCTGACCCCCGCCGTTGAGATCGACCTCGACAAAGGGATGGACGCCGTACGCGCCGAACTGACCAAATACCCGATCAAAACCCGCCTCAACATCAAAGGTACGCTGATCGTGGCCCGCGACATCGCCCACGCCCAGATCAAGAAGATGCTCGACGAAGGCAAACCGATGCCCGAATACTTCAAGAACCACCCGATCTACTACGCCGGTCCGGCCAAAACGCCGAACGGCATGGCCTCTGGATCGTTCGGCCCGACGACGGCCGGTCGTATGGACCCCTACGTCGATCTGTTCCAGGATCACGGCGGTTCGATGATCATGGTAGCCAAAGGGAACCGCAGCAAGGCCGTCACCGACGCCTGCAAGAAACACGGCGGATTCTACCTCGGTTCGATCGGCGGTCCCGCTGCCGTGCTGGCCAAGAACAGCATCAAATCGGTCGAAGTGGTCGATTTCCCGGAACTCGGCATGGAAGCCGTGCGCAAGATCTACGTCGAAAACTTCCCGGCCTTCATCATCGTGGACGACAAAGGCAACGACTTCTTCGCCGAATTCGCCCACTAATATCCAACCTGCAAAACCCATCGCGCCGGTTTCTCCACGAGGGAGAAACCGGCGCGATTCCTTTTCATCCGACAACCGGCCTGCGAGACCGGCTATTGATTAGGCTATTGATCAGGCCATTCACCGGACTATCAGTCGGCCATTCACCGGACTATTGATGAAAGGAGAAGGGAACAACCGACAGTCCGGATTCCGAAGCCTCCGACAATTTCAACACCACCGATGGACGGGTATCGACCGGAGATGGCCATCCGTCGGGGACCCCCATCCTCGAAACCGACCCGGCACCCTCTCATACGCCCCAAAGGCACAGGCCTCATTCCGCCCGCCGGCAGTTTTTCCCGGGTTTCTTCGGATGCTTCAGTTTCTCCGAATTTTTCAGTTTTTCAGGATTACACACCCCCGTTCCTAAAAGCATTCCTCGGCCCGCTACGACTAACGGCCAACGGTCAGCTCCAGCACACCGCCCGCCTGAATATCGTTCCAGAGGATAAAGGGGCGTTCGAGCGGTTTGCCGTTCAGCGTCATCGCCTCAATGCGGCAGCGTTCGGCCGAGACGCCCGGCGCCCGCACCGTGAAGGTGCGACCATTCTCCAGGTGCAGCACCGACTCTTCGAAAAGCGGCGTCCCAATGGCATACTCCAGGCTCACCGGATCGACCGGATAGAAACCCATCGCACTGAAAACATACCAGGCCGACATCTGGCCGCAATCCTCGTTGCCGCACAGCCCAGCCGGCGTGGCGGCATACTGCGTGCGGAGAATCTGCGAAACGTACTGCTGCGTCTTCTGCGGCCGGCCGATGTAGTCATAGAGATAGGCCACATGGTGAGACGGCTCGTTGCCGTGGGCATACTGGCCGATCATGCCGGTACTGAAGATCGGCAGCGTGTCCGACTCCTCGGGGTAGAGCGTAAACATCTCGTCCAGCCGTTTCTCAAACGCCTCGGGACCGCCCATCAGTTTCACCAGCCCCTCGACATCCTGCTGCACGGCCCACAGGTACTGCCAGCCGTTGCTTTCGGTGATGTGTTTCGTATAGGCCTTCGGATCGAAACCCGGCAGCCACTGGCCGTTCGCCAGACGCGGCTGCATGAAACCCGACTCGACACAAAAGAGATTCGCATAGTTTTTCGCCCGCCGCGCGAAGACTTCATACACCGAATCACGCCCCAGATAGCGGGCCAGCCGGGCGATGCAATGGTCGTCGTAGGCATACTCGAG
Organism: Millionella massiliensis; assembly: GCF_900104655.1. Classification (GTDB taxonomy): domain Bacteria; phylum Bacteroidota; class Bacteroidia; order Bacteroidales; family Rikenellaceae; genus Rikenella; species Rikenella massiliensis. Next base: position 1,505,935 of record NZ_FNWD01000002.1, read on the forward strand.
CGTCTTGGAGAGCGACTCCCCCTCCTCGTCGGCCGGGACATACCCCAACTGACGATAACGCCCGATACCGCGGTAATCGTCGCGTTCGGCCGTTGCGACACAGGCGTCGAGCACGCGGTTCAAGATCGTATCGGGGAGCAGTCCCTTCAGCGCCGCCTCGGCCAGTACAGGCACGGAGTGGTAACCAATCATCATGTCGGTTTCGTTGCCCCACAGCGGCCACACGGGCAGCATACCGTGCTGGTCGTAGAAATTCAGCATCGAGATCGCCATGTCGGACACACGACGGGGCTGAATCAGCGTATACAGCGGGTGAGCGGCACGGTAGGTATCCCACAGCGAGAAGGTGGAATAATTGCGGGCACCGGGTGTTCCGGCATGAATCTGCCGGTCGGGGCCGAAGTATCGGCCATCCACATCGTCGAAGAGCGTGGGGGCCAGCATGGTACGGTAGAGGGCGGTGTAGAAGCTGACCCGCTCGTCATGAGTGCCGCCCCTGACCTGAATCCGATCGAGCAGAGCGTTCCACCGGGTACGCTGGGCGGTGCGGATGCTGTCGAAGGCAAAGTCGGGCATCTCGGCGGCCAGGTTGCGACGCGCCCCTTCGATATCGACAGCCGAAATGGCGGTCCGAACGGTCACGGGGCGACCGTCGCGGGTGTCGAAAACAAAACGGCCGATGTGGCTTTCAAGGCCGTTGTATCGAGCCACAGGGTGCTCGGAAACCACCGTATCGATGCTGTACGTCGTGAAGGGTTGCGAGAATTGAGCCACGAAATAGATGCGCTGATCGGGCGCCCACCCTTCCGAAAGGCGGTACCCCTCGATGGTACGATCATCGACCACACGCAACTCGGATCCCATCGTGTAGTCCCAATTCATTTGTTTGGCGAGGTTGACAAATACCGTGGCTTCGGCACTTTTGGGAAACAGGTAACGCTGCATGCCGCACCGCTCGGTGGCGACCAGTTCGACGCGGGTCTGGTAGTCGGTCAGATAGACGCTGTAATAGCCTGCCTCGGCTGTCTCTTCCACGTGATTGAAGACGGAGTAGACTCCCAACTCGCCTTCGCCGACCTTGAAGGGGGGGACGGCAGGCATATAGCTAATGTCGTAGAGGTCACCGGCCCCGGTACCGCTCAGGTGGGTGTGGGAGAAACCGGCAATGGTGGTGTCGGGCCAGAAGTATCCGGCAATGCGGTCCCAACCGCTGGTTCCGTTGTCGGGCGACAGTTGCACCATTCCGAAGGGTGCGCTGACTCCGGGATAGACGTTACCGGGGCCGTCGGTTCCGATCAGCGGGTTCACCAGCACGACGGGATCGTCGGCAACACTCATTTCGTGCGGTGTACAGGATAGGGCGAACACCGCAGCCACACTGCAAACAGAGACAATAAGGTATCGTTTTTTCATATCGTAACAGGTTGAAACAGGGCGCGGTCTGTCGGTTGGCATCAACTATACGCAGTCGGCGCCGCAGACAAAGAGCTTTCGCAGCAAAGATAAAATTTTCAGTTATATAGCCGTGCTTCCGCCTCTTTGGCTGGGGCATAAAAAGGGAGCGGTTCCCGGTCAGTCAGACCAGGAACCGCTCCCTTGTACAATAAACCTGTCTACCGGTGGTTTTGTGCTCGGCATGATATGATGGTCTTCACACCATCCACGCCTCACATCTTATGCCTCGGGTCTATTCGGGGTTTCACACCCTCACGCTTACATCATCCCCTTCTCACCCCTTGCTTCCCCCCTCATTTTTGGCCTCTCTGCTGCTCTCTCTATCGGTCACCTCTCTGCCAAACTCCTCTCGGCTCCTCTCTGTTTTTCTCTCTACTGCCCCCCGGCACAGCCCACCCGGCCCCGGGCCATCAGCCGCCTTACTTGGCGTAGCTGATGGAGCGGGTTTCGCGGATCACGGTGATCTTCACCTGACCGGGATAGGTCATTTCGTCCTGGATCTTCTTGGCAATGTCGTGCGAGAGGATCTCGGCCTGTTGGTCGCTGATCTTTTCGCTGCCGACGATCACGCGCAGCTCACGACCGGCCTGGATGGCGTAGGTCTTGAGCACGCCGGGATGAGCCAGGGCGATGTCCTCCATCTCTTTGAGTCGCTTGATGTAGCTTTCGACCACTTCGCGACGGGCACCGGGACGGGCACCGGAGATGGCGTCGCACACCTGAACGATCGGGGCGATCAGGGTGGTCATTTCGATTTCGTCGTGGTGCGCACCGATAGCGTTGACCACTTCGGGTTTCTCTTTGAATTTCTCGGCGATCTTCATCCCGATGATGGCGTGCGGCAGTTCGGGTTCGTCGTCGGGCACCTTGCCGATGTCGTGGAGCAGACCGGCACGACGGGCCAGCTGGGGATTCAGACCGAGTTCAGCTGCCATGATACCGGAGAGGTTGGCCACTTCGCGCGAGTGCTGGAGGAGGTTCTGACCGTATGACGAGCGGTATTTCATCTTACCGATCAGGCGGATCAGTTCGGAGTTGAGCCCGTGGATACCGAGGTCGATGGCGGTACGCTTACCGACTTCGACGATCTCTTCTTCGATCTGTTTCTGGACTTTGGCGACAACCTCTTCGATGCGTGCGGGGTGGATGCGGCCGTCGGTGACGAGCTGGTGGAGAGCCAGACGCGCGATTTCACGACGGACGGGATCGAAACCGGAGAGAATGATGGCTTCGGGGGTGTCGTCGACAATGATTTCGACGCCGGTTGCGGCTTCGAGGGCGCGGATGTTGCGACCTTCGCGACCGATAATGCGGCCTTTGACTTCGTCGGAGTCGATATTGAAGACGGTAACGGAGTTTTCGATGGCGGCTTCGGTGGCTACGCGCTGGATGCTCTGCACGACGATCTTCTTGGCCTCTTTGCTTGCGGTCATTTTGGCCTCGTCGATGATGTCGTTGATGTAGCTCATCGCTTCGGTCTTGGCTTCGGACTTGAGCTGTTCGATGAGCTGGGCTTTGGCCTCGTCGACGGAAAGGCCGCTGATCTGTTCGAGTTTGGCGATCTGTGCCTTGGTCAGCCGATCGAGCTCTTCCTTACGGCCGGCCAACGACTGGAGTTCGTTTTCCACGCGGTTTTTAGTGGCTTCAAACTCTTTGATGCGTTTGTTGAGCTGATCGCTCTCCTGATTGAGCTGGTTCTCGCGCTGCTTGATCTTGGATTCGATCTGCTGGAGACGGCTGTTGCGGTCGGCGACCTGTTTTTCGTGCTCGGCCTTCATCTGGAGGAATTTCTCCTTGGCCTGAAGAATTTTCTCTTTCTTGAGCATTTCGCTGTCCTGCTCGGCTTCACGCAGGATGGCGGTGCGCCGTTTTTCGGTCGATTTGTAGGTAAACATATAAGTGGCGTAACCTACCACGGCGGCGGCGACTACGGCACTTATTACTATAATCAGTATGTCCATTCGTGTGTTGTTAGAAGGTTGGTTATGTTATTGGTTAAGTATATTTCATCGTTTGCGTACCGCCTCACCGGGGCTGGGCCTGGGGGAGGGAGTGCTGACGGGCGGGCATAAAAAAAGCATGGTCTCCTTTGGATGGTTTGACGAAAACTCCGGTCAAATCATGGGTGGAGCCGCCTGTGGATTTGGGACTTCCAACGTCCCGCCGCCGCGCCGGGCGGCGTTTGGAGTGCGGGAACCCGCCGAAGCGGGGCAAGGCCTGTCCTACGTCCATAGAGTTATATGCTCCAAGTAGTTAGTGTTGAGTATCGCAAAGCAAAAGGAAACCATGCGGGCATGTTTCGGTTTCTTCTGGTATGTACCGAGAATGGAGATACACTTCGCCCCGACGGATGACCCGGAGGGTCCGTTCCCCGATACGGGAGCACGGCCTTTGTTCCGGGAACCACCACCATACGACTGTCTGCACAGCCACGGGGGGGGGAGTAATGTATCTTTTCCCGAAAGAACGTTGTTTTCCGGCATGCCACGGGGTGTGGGTGGCCGGGATGTCGCGTCGCTGGGGACGCGTAGGTGTGTTAGCTCGTTATCAAGGCTTCACGCTGTCCGTTTTACGGGGTCGGCCCCGTCTGGCTTTGGGTTTGACGATCGGTGCGGGTTCCGTTTGTGCGGTTTGGGTTTCCCGGTCGCCGTATGTGCCGGCCCACTGGTCGAGCTGCGAGGCGAGTGCCTTGAGCTTCAGGGCTTCGGGCGCCATTTGGAGCCGCTCTTTGTTCTCCTCGTTTTCGATGGAGATGCGCATGGCGGCCATGGCCAGATATTCGGTCAGCGACGCGTCGTAATTGCGTTTCAAGAAGTCGATCTGCTCCTTGATGTGTTTCGCCGCGCGCCTCACTCTCTCTTCTTCATCGGCAGGTATGGTCAGTCGGTACGGTTTTTCGGCTATCTCTACCCGAATCTTCATCATCTTCCGTTCCATACCTGGTGTCCTTAGTTGCCTTGCGGTCTTCGTGTCGTCCCTGTGCCCGCGTGGCGGCATTCGGCGCTCCACATGCGGAGCGTTCGATCCGGCCGGTCGGGAATGCGACAGCAGAAGGGGACCGCTTTCTATTTATTCATCAGTGCGATACAGCGATCGACCTCTTTCAGCAGGCGGTTGATGCGGATTTTGGCTGCCCGCACGCCTCCGGACACTTCGGTCACGGATTTGCGCAGCAGGAGTTGATCGAGTTGCGTACGCAACGATGTGATCTCCTCCTTTTGTGCGGCAGTCAACGCTTCGAGCCTGGCATTTTCGGCAGCCAACCCTGCGTTGGCCTGACGCAGTTCTTCGTTTTGCGCCAGGATGCGTTCGACGTTGCGTTCGACGCGTTCCACGAGATTCAGCTCCGAGATTTCGGTCATTGGGCGTATCTATCCACTTATCTGTACTACAAAGTTAAGGCTTTCCCCCGGGATTTGCAAATCTTGCAACACGCTTGGAGGATCAGACCAGTTCGCCCTGCAGGTCATAGTCGTCAGCCGAGACGATCCGGACCGTGGCGAATTCGCCGGGCCGCAGCGTCTCCACGGCCGGGATGAGCACCTCCTGATCCACTTCGGGCGAATCGTACTGGGTGCGGCCCACCCAAAAATCGTCGTCGCGGCGGTCGATGATGACACGCTGGGTGGTACCCACCAGCCGCTCGTTGCCTCCGCGAGCGATGTCGCGCTGAAGCTCCATGATGGCGTCGGCACGCGCCTCCTTGACCTCCTGCGGCACGTCGTCGGTGAGTTCGCGGGCCGAATAGGTTCCCTCCTCTTCGGAGTAGGGGAAGACGCCGAGACGATCGAACTTCGTGGCCGCCACGAACTCCATCAACTCCTGAAAATCGGCCTCCGTCTCGCCGGGATAGCCCACCAGCAGCGTGGTGCGCAGGGCGATGTCGGGAATCTCGCACCGCAGATCCTCGACCAGCCGGATGGTTTCGGCCTTGTCCAGACCGCGCCGCATCGAACGGAGCATCCGGTCGCTGATATGCTGGAGGGGGATGTCGAGGTATTTGCAGATTTTGGGCTCATCGCGCATCGCTTCGATCACATCCTGCGGGAAGTGAGCCGGGTAGGCATAGTGAAGCCGCACCCACTCGATTCCGTCGATGCGGCACAATGCACGCAGCAGTTCGCCGAGCCGACGTTTACCATAGAGATCGAGTCCGTAATAGGTGGTATCCTGAGCGATGACGATCAACTCCCGCACCCCTTTCCGGGCCAGTGCAGTCGCCTCGTCGATCAGTTCTTCGAAGGGAACCGAGACGTGTTTGCCGCGGATCAGCGGAATGGCACAGTAGCCGCAGCCCCAGTTACACCCCTCGGAGATTTTGAGGTAGGCATAGTGGGCGGGAGTGGTCAGACGCCGTTCGCCGCGCAACTCGTCGCGATAGCGTTCGCCGACCGTGCGGAGAATATCGGCCAGGTTGTTCACGCCGAAGAACTCATCGACTTCGGGGATTTCGGCCCGCAACTCGTCGCGATACCGCTCGCTGAGGCACCCCATCACGAACAGGTGGTCGATGTCGCCGGCTTCACGGGCCGCCGCAAAACGGAGAATGGTATTGATCGACTCCTCTTTGGCGTCGCCGATAAAACCACACGTATTGATAACCACCACTTTGGCATCGGTGGAGTCGCTGTCGTAAACCACCTCCCAGCCGTCGCCGAGCTGGCCGGCGAGGTGCTCGGAATCGACGATATTCTTGGCACACCCGAGGGTGACGATATTGATCTTCTTTTTCTTCATACGGACCGAGATTTAACAGGTATCACAGGGGTGCGGACGGCGTACAATCCCCCACCACGCACAAACAGCCGCCGGCGGACGGTCATCGAAACGCGGCACGCAACACCTCTCCCGCCCCTCTCTCCGGCACACGTTTCCCAGCGTCACTGCCCGGAATTCCCGCCACAAAGGTAAGGAAAATCCGGGGTTCGGCCACTCCCCCCTTCTGCACTCACACCCCGTGCACCACCTCTTCCGGCCACGCCGCACACCTTCGCCGCCTCAGCCCCACCGACCGCAGTCGCCCGCTGCTGCCGCTCCGCAGACAACACGCGACGAAACGAGGAGATTCCGGAGCAATGCGCTATCTTTGTGAATCGGCCGGCGTCTCCTCCGGCCGATTGATTGGAAACCGCCGCATGGAACACGTCATTGCCAAGATCAACTCACTCTACCCGCTGTCGGACCAGACCGTGCAACAGCTGCTGGACCGGGTCGAGCCGTGCCGCTTTCCGAAACGCCACCAGATGATCCGCGCCGGCATCTACTGCAAGTCGGCCTACTTCATCGAACAGGGCATGACCCGGTCATTCTGGCTGGTGAACGGCGAGGAGATCACCACCTCGTTCGCCTGGGAGGGGAGCATCGTCTTCAGTATGGACGAGCTCTACTACAACAAGATCAGTGAAGAGTATGTCGAGGCGCTTGAAGAGGTGGTCGCCTACCGCATCGCGCTGACCGACCTGATCCACCTGTTCGAAACCAACATCGAGCTGGCCAACTGGGGACGCATCATCCACCAGAACGAATACCGTCGCCTCCACCGCTCGCACAAGGAGCGGCTGACCCTCTCGGCCCGGGAGCGCTACGAGGAGTTCCAGCGCCAGTTTCCCGAAGTCTGCCAACGCGTCCAGCTGCAATTCATCGCCTCCTACCTCGGGATCACCCTGCCGACCCTGAGTCGCCTCCGCGCCCGTAAATAGTTCCGCCCCGGCGCCTTTTTCATTACCCCCTTCAACCCTCTTTCGGTCCTCTTTCACCCCCTCTTCCGTGCCTTGCTCCGCCACGGTTCCACCTCGGCTGCATTTCATCCTCCCCTGCGCATATCCCTTGCTGCGTATCCCCCGCCGCAAGCCATCGGTTTCCCTGTTCGCACACGTTTCGTTCTTCCCGTCGGATACAACAAGCCTCCGCTCCAACAGTTTGTTTCAGAAACTACCCCACACCCCTCCTTACCGAACTCTAAAGCCTCTTGAAACTACCTGTCGGTCGAATCGGCCTTTGAGAAACAGTCCGGATTCACTACCTTTATCCGCAACAACAAAAACACAATAAGCGTGAAACGAATCGTAATCCTGGGGTGCCTGCTCGGCTGCACCCTGACCGCCGCCCGCAGCGCCGTTCCCGTCTCGCTGGACTCGGTCTACGCCCCCGTCATCGTGGGGACCCCGCCGAGCGACGCCTTCATCGGCCTCTCGCGGATGCCCGACGGCGAACTGCGCCACTACAACTACGGCAGCCACCCCGCCTCCGCTCAACCGCTCTACCTGTCGAGCCGCGACAGCGGGCTGACCTGGCGCAGCGTCACCCTGCCCTACGAGCTGCCCTACGCCGACCAACAGTCGCCCCTGAGCGGCGAATACATCCGTCTCTTTTGCGTCGGGAACAACGTCTACGCCATGCGCACCGAAGGAGGGCTCACCGGCGGACGCACCATCGTCCGGATCGACGACCGGCCCGGCATTATGAACAAACCGCCGATCTTCATCCGCGGAGGGCGGCGCATCATCTCCGGCGCCCACCGCACCGACCGCAGCGGTGCCTTCGTCTACTACTCCGACGACGACGGCCGCAGCTGGAAAGCCTCGGCACAGGTCACCGCACCGCTCCACGAGAAGGGCGGTTTCCATCAGGGCACGCGCTGGAACCACGGCGCCGTCGAGCCGACCATCGTCGAGCTGAACGACGGCCGGTTGTGGATGATCATGCGCACCTCGCAGGACCGCCACTACCAGTCCTTCTCCGAGGACGGCGGCGAGACCTGGAGCCCGGCCACTCCTTCGCCCTTCTACGGCACCATCACCATGCCGACCCTCTACCGGCTGAGCGACGGCCGGCTGCTCTTCTTCTGGTGCAACACCACGCCGCTGCCCGAACTGCCCACGGCCAACGGCGTGTGGGACGACGTCTTCACCAACCGTGACGCCGCCCACGTAGCCATCTCGGAAGACGACGGCCGGACCTGGGTCGGCATGCGCGAGCTGCTGCTCAACGGCGAACGTAACTCGCCCCGCTTCGGCGACACCCGCACCGGCGAAGACAAGAGCGTACACCAGGTACAGGCCGTCGAAGTGGCTCCCGGCAAAGTACTCGTCTCGATTGGCCAGCACCGGCTCTGCCGCAAGATGCTGCTCTTCGACGTCGACTGGCTCTACGAGCCGCGCCGCTCGTGCGACTTCAGCGACAGCCTCGCCCAGTGGTCCGCCTTCCGGTACTACAAGGGGATCGTCGGCCACTGCTGCTACAACCGCCAGGCGATGCCCCTGCTGGCACCCCACCCCGACCGTCCCGGAGCCAATGCCCTCCACATGGGCTACACCCCGAACGACTCACTGGTGCAGGACAACGACGGTGCCGTGTGGAACTTCCCGGCTGCTGCTGACGGATCGGTCAACATCCGCCTCAAGCTGCCCCGCGGATCGAAAGGCGTACAACTGGTACTGAACGACCGCTGGTTCAACCCCACCGATACCGTCGCCCGCTACGAATGCATGTACACCGTACCGCTCGACCGCCGACAGCTCAAACTCCGGGACAACGACGAATCGTGGCACCAGGTCACCGTAAAATGGAAGAAAAACCAGCCTGCCACCCTTTGGGTCGATGGTCGGAAACGGGCCACCCTGCCGCTGGTCAGCCCCACCGAGCACGGCATTTCATACCTTCACCTGCTGGGCGGCCACACCCCCGACCCGGCCGGCGTATGGATCGACCATGTCGACGGCGGCCGCTAATCCCACTTCATCCCCCCCCAGCAGCCTATTGAATCTCCCTGCACCCGACACATCGAAGGGAAGGGCCAAACAATCGAGCGGGCGTGCGTTGCCGATGCAACGCACGCCCGCTCTACAAATAGGAGAGAGACGGCTCGCGTCAGTTCTTTTTGGACAGGAAGCGCCGGGCCAGCCACCGCCGCACCGGTTCGTCGTAGAGCTTCAGGCAGAGGTAGGCCAGCAGCACGTTGCCGACAAAGACACCCAACGCCTGCGGCCACACCTCCGCAAAGGTGTAGTGCTGATTGTCGATCAGCCAGGCATAGAAGAGGTACATGATCGGATAATGCACGGCATAGAGCGGGAACGAGATGTCACCCATGAACTTGCAGACGCGCGTCGAGACACCGTCCGTGAGCGACCCCGACGCCCCCAGCCGCACCAGGAACGGGAAGACCAGGAAGATACAGAAAACCTCGTACAGACCGTTCAGACTGACACCCGCCTTTCCTTCGATATAGGGCACACAGAAGAGCACCAGCAGCACCAGCGAGCAGATCCAGAAGGCACCGCGCACCCGCACCGGACGGAAGTTACGCGAGAGCAGCATCCCCAGCGTGAAGGGGAAGAGCATCCGCAGCAGGCCGCCGAAGAAGTTCCAGCCGTCGAGGGTCCACCCCACGCCGATCATGCCGTAGCCCACCACGTCGAAGAGCGCGAACCAGGCCAGGCCGATCCCGAGCAGCACGACCAGCAACCGCAGCACGCGGGTCGAAAGGCGATGGATGAACAGACCGTACAGGATATTGCCGATGTACTCGAAGAAGAGCGACCAGCTGGGCCCATTGAGCGGGAACATTTCGCCGTTTCCGCGCACATCGTTCGGCGCACCGGGCACCGCCGGAATCATGAACAGGGCCAGCAGCATCGCCAGCATCACCATCGACAGCGGCATCCGGGTGCCATCCCACTGCACACTACCCTGCAACAGGTAGGTCACAGCGCCCAGCACCACCCCCATCACGATCATCGGATGGAGTCGGATCAGACGCCGTTTGAAGAATCCGCCGAGGGTCATCGTCCGGCCCCAACGGTCGTCATAGGCGTACCCGATCACAAAGCCGGAGAGGATAAAAAAGAAGTCGACGGCCAGGTATCCGTGGTTGATGGTGGTGATCACCGTGCCGCCGGCCGCGAACGAGAGCCCCTCGAAGATGTGGTAGAACACAACCAGCAGAGCGGCCACGCCACGCAATCCGTCGAGAATCTCGTAGTGTTTTTTGGAGTCTGCGAAAGCAGCGGAGGAGATGTTTTGCATGATACTCTTACGATTTCGATAAAAGGGTGGGGGTTAATAAGACAATGGGGCAAAGCTACGGAACGCAGAGGGACAAAAAATTGTCCTGCGTCAAAAATTTGAACCCTTTTCGCTCTGCTCCCCCAAAATTTCGCCACACCCATTCCCGCCACACCTAATTATATAGGACACATGAGTTTCCATCCCGACGGTGTCCTGTCCGTTCGTTTCGAGCCCGCGCGCCCGCACATCGAAACATAGATTAAACAGGGACTTCATCGAAGCATACCAGTCGTATGGGAACTACGCCCGGCAATCCTTCCATCCGCCCTGACTTTCCAACACACCCCCAAAAAGGCTGCGGGTGGCGACAAGGAGTTGAATACCTCGTTACCACCCGCAGTGCTGTTTCCTATATTACCGGAGCCTAACAGAGCGGCGTACCGATCAGCGTCGCCGACGTGCAGTCCGTAATCAGCACATGCACGTAGTCGCCCGGCCGGTAGTTCATCTTGGGCAGAATGACCACCTTATTCTGCGACGTGCGTCCATAGACCTCGTCCGCCGACCGTTTGGAGTCGCCCTCGATCAGCACCTCGAAATGACGCCCCACGTCGCGCCGGTTCGACTCCAGCGACAGTTCGTTCTGCAGGTTGATGATCTGCGTGAGCCGCGCCGTCTTGACCTCCTCCGGCACGTCGTCGGTCATCGTGCGCTGCGCCTTGGTATTGGGGCGTTCGGAATATTTGAACATGTAGGAGAACTCATATCCCACCTCGCGCATCAATGATAGAGTCTGCTGGTGATCCTCCTCGGTTTCGGTACAGAAGCCCGCAATCAGGTCGGTCGAGATCGAGCAGTCCGGAATCCGGCGACGGATGGCCGCAATGCGGTCGAGGTACCACTCGCGCGTATACTTGCGGTTCATCAGCTCCAGCATCCGCGACGAACCCGACTGGGCAGGCAGGTGGATGGCCCGGCAGATGTTGGGCCAGGCGGCGATCGTGTCGATCAGCTCGTCCGAGAGGTCTTTGGGGTGCGACGTGGCGAAACGCACGCGCAGCAGCGGCGACACCTCGGCCACCATCGCCAGCAGACGGGCAAAATTCACCTCGCCGTAGCGGTAGGAGTTGACGTTTTGCCCCAACAGCGTCACCTCGCGGTAGCCGCGGGCAAACAGATCGCGCACCTCGGCCAGGATGGTTTCGGTGTCGCGGCTGCGTTCCACGCCACGCGTATAGGGCACCACGCAATAGGCACACATGTTGTTGCACCCGCGCATGATGCTCACGAAGGCGGTCACGCCGTTACGGTCGAGCCGCACGGGGCTGATCTCGGCATAGGTCTCCTCGCGCGAGAGCAGCACGTTCACGGCCTTGGTCCCGCTGGCCGCCTGCCGCACCAACTCGGGCAGCGAGCGGTAACCGTCCGGTCCCACCACAATATCGACGCTCTTCTCCTGCTCGATCAGCTGGTCCTTGAGCCGTTCGGCCATGCAGCCGAGAATGCCGACCAACAGCCACGGTTTCCGTTTTTTAAGTCCGCGCAGTTCAGCCAGCCGGCCCCAGATGCGCTGTTCGGCATTGTCACGGATTGCACAGGTGTTGATCAGCACCACATCGGCCTCCTCCAGCGTCGGGGTGTACTCAAACCCGTTCTGCTGCATGACGGCCACGACCACTTCGCTGTCGTTCTGGTTCATCTGACACCCGTAGGTCTCGATGTGAAATTTGCCCTGTCCCTGCTGCACAGCAAGGTTGTATTTCGGATTACCCATAGCCAACTTGTCTCTGTTCTGATTTAGTCCGCGGCAAAGATACGCATATTCGCCGGAGCGGGAAACCGGCAATCATTTGCAATTTTTTTCACAACACACTCCCCACACACCTTGGCACGTAAAGCGGCACAGTGGAACGACTCCTGATTATCGGACACTTAATATTTTATAAAAATTTTTCTTTCACTGAACTTTTTTACTGAGAATGATATATCTTTGCACCCGGTTTTAACAATATCATTCATACCGCCATGAAAAAACTTTTCCAATTTGCTTGTGTAGCAGCCATCGCTGCTGGTTTCGCAGCTTGCGGCAACGGTGCAGCTAACTCGGAAAACGCTGACTCTACCGCCGTTGTAGAAATGACCGAAGTTGCCGTTGTGGATACTGTAGCTTGCGACAGCGCCGCTTGCGACACCACCGCCTGCGATTCGGCTGCCGTTGTAAAATAGTGCCGCGCTGTCTGTGGACAGCCTGACTTTTTTTTTGCAACGCCTGCAGAAAAAGAAGCGCCTCTCTCCCGGCCCACTTGTCCGAGGATGAGAGGCGCTTCTTTTTTTTCGGAAAGAGAGCATAGAGACTCCGAAATAAAAGGGAGCGGGCATCGACAGACCAGTTGTCTGTCGATGCCCGCCGCTTTTTCAGCCCGACACGGGGAGAGGCTTGCACGCTCCCTTCCGATCGCGTGGGATCTGTTCGGCTCCCAGGCTAACGTTTGCGCGTGGCGGTCAGCAGTTGGGCCTCACCCTTGGTTTTCACCTCGGCCGAGACTTTGCGTTCCGGATCCTGCGAAGCGAACTTGCAGGCAAAGGTGAGGGTCACCTCGCCCGGATCGACCATCAGCAACGAGCTGTCCACCGGAATGGTGCGGATCACCTGCCAGTTCCGATCGAACACCTGTGCTTCGGCACCACCGTCGTACTTCAGCCACTCACCCTTGGCCAGTTTGCCGGGGAACGAGACGGTCGAATATCCGCCCACCGAAAGGGTGATGTCCGACACCGACTCGTCGTCCGTGCGCAACAGGAAACGCACCGGCTGACGGCCGTTCATATTGTTGAAGGCCCACTTGGCCACCACCGGTTCGCCCGGCTGACGCGTAATGTTCTTGTGCTCGAAACGCTGCAAGGCAAACGGATAGAGATTCCACGAGTCGGCCGACACCTCTTCCAACGCATATTCGTTGGCGATGTGCTCCATTTCGCGTTTCAGTTCTGCGGGGAAGGCCTGAGCCATGCGGGCGTTTTCCCAGATACGGATGGCCTCGATAATCTGGTCCGAAGCCCCGTTCCGAGCCACGGCGTCGCCATTGGTCACCAGCGTATAGCCGGCATCGAAGGCAGCCGAACGGGCCAGCAGCCAGTTTACGTCCTCGATGCTGGTCTCGGCACCGTAGGTGAACCAACCCAGCATGCAGGGGATCAGGTTGCGGCGATAGAAGTCCTGGTTCATGAGGCGGAGATTCAACTGACTTTCGCGGAAACCGGCATACCACGGTTCACCCCAGTTCATGCGGGTGAACATCGTCCAGTTGTAGTGGGTGGTCATGCTGGCATCGTTGATGCAGTTGCGGTATTTGGGTTCGAGGTTGTCGTACCACTCTTTGATCATCATCGACAGGCCGTACTGCCCCAGACCGGTCGACCAGGCACCTTCGAGACCGTCGAACGAGATCTGCATGATGCCCGTCTCGTTGAACACCCGCGCAATGTTGCGAGCCTCCTCTTTGGTCAGATCGATGTCGGTCAGGAAGACGCCGTAGGCGTGGTCCATCAGTTTGGCAATCGTATCGCCGGCCGCATGAGCCGCAGCCTGGGTGCCCCATGCACCGCGCTGGCAGTTCAGCAGTTTCCACGGCGCCGACTCCGAAACCTTTTCGTAACGGATCAGCTCATCGCCCACGCGCACCCCGTGCAGCGAGTTGTTTTTCATCTGGTTGAAGAACTTCGGATCGGCGATTTCGATCTCCTTGGCCGAAGCATCGACCGCCGCAGCCAGCACCGAGCTACCCACAGCCGCCAGTCGACGGTCGGGCACCGGAGTCACATAACGGTCGTTCGTGGTGGTGAAGTTCGAGAGGGTGTGTACGCCAAGGTCGATACCGGCCGCATTGGCCTTTTCGACACAGGCTTTCAGCCCGGCGTAACCGGACGGGAACTCGCCCGGATTCAGCGCGAAATGGCCCCACTCGCTGAACGGACCGGCATGGTAGAGGTATTTCAGACCGGTGCGTTTGGTGAACTCGATCGCCTGGTCAATGTTCTTTTCGTTGAAGGGGTAGATGATGTAGGCCGCAGCAGCTTCGGGGGTGCGTTTACCCCACTCGCCACCGATCATCGGATGGGGAAGCCCCTCGCCGAGAACCACTTTTTCAATGTAGTCCAGCGCCTGGGGTTCGGGACAGCCGAAGAGGGCAATCTTGCTGCCGACCAGCCCGCCATCGTTGTAGGCCGGCATGGTGTAGTAGTCGTGGCCCCACATCGGTTCGATGCGGTCCCGATAGCGGTTGCGGACATAGGCCTGCACGACACTCCCGAAGTCGGTGTGTTTGGCGGCCTGACCGCGGTAAAGGATCTTCACGGAGTCGGCCACGTCGACCAGCGAGTTGGTGGCGAAGATATCGAATGCCGGATCGACATCGTCTTCGGTCGAGGGATAGCCGCCGATGGTCTTGGGATTAAGCGCACGGATACCGAAGGCAAACAGCGAGTCGCGCACCACGCCGACACACTCGCCCACGGTCCGGGTAATGGTGGTAGGATAGGGCCCCCAGAGGGCGATATCGACCGAGTCGGGCGACTGCACGCCGAGAATTTCGAGGGTCACATAGCCCTCTTTCTGTTCGATTTTCAGATCGGCAGTCCGGTTGCCGTCGTAGCTGAGCACCATCTGGCCGGCAGCGGCATCCCACTGTGCAGCGGTGGGTTCGAACCATACGGTATCGACCCGCAGGGCCAGCAGCGGAGCCGTCTGCCCCTGGGGCATGTATTCGGTTCCGGAGGTGAGGTCTTTGATGGAGGTGAGTTGTCCGGTGGCCGAAATGTCGACCTGCAGGGCGTCGGTTTTGAGCGACACGAGCGCCGAGTCTCCACAGGAGACCAACAGCGCAGCGGCGGCTGCCAGAACCGCCAGTGATCTGCCAAGATTTTTCATGAATGGGGAAAGAGAATTTTGGGGTTAGTATCTCAGCAAAGGTACAAAACAATCCCTGCCGTGACAAGGCGTCAGCCCCGATTCTGCCAGAAAAACCAACTGGTAACATCGCCTACGCGCACTCCTCGTTTCACGTCTTCACCTACGCTCCCCACACGCTCCCCAAAAAATAAAACCGGATTTTGCCCGTGAGTATCCCTCCCACATATTGCGCACCCCGTTCGCCGTATTCAATCGCCGAACGGGCAATTTTTCCATCTAAGCCACCGCACCCAAAGCACCCAAGGGCATTACGCCATGCTTCGGTTCCTCGATATAGATCCGCCCCGAAAACCGAAAATTGGCATAAATCCGCTTCCCTATACTGACACCTCAATAGTCTGCAATAGCCGACAATAATCGATTACGATGGGCAATAACAGCAAATCTCCCCGCAACCGAAAATAAACGGAATGAGCAGAGATGAACGGGGATGTGTGGGAATGAACAAAAACGACAGACAACAAACAGGCCGAGCGAAAAACCGCTCTACACTGTATTCAGGGCATCATTCCCACTGAATTACATATCCGTA
This sequence comes from Millionella massiliensis, assembly GCF_900104655.1. Taxonomy (GTDB): domain Bacteria; phylum Bacteroidota; class Bacteroidia; order Bacteroidales; family Rikenellaceae; genus Rikenella; species Rikenella massiliensis. The sequence continues at coordinate 1,521,900 of NZ_FNWD01000002.1, forward strand.
TCGCCTTTGGCACGATACTCTTTCGGCGAAATGCCCTCGTGGCGTTTGAAATAGCGTCCCATGTAGGACTGGTCGGGAAAATTGAGCCGGTCGGAGATCTCCTGTATGCTCATCTCGGTGGATTGCAGCAACACCTTGATTTCCAGCAGGGCAAAATTGTCGATGATGGCCTTGGCGGGCGCACCGCTCACCTGACGGCAGATGGAGGTGAGGTATTTGGTCGAAATGCAGAGTTTGTCGGCATAAAAGGCCACTTCACGCTCCGAAGCACAGTGCTCGTGCACCAGATTCATGAACTTCCGGAACAGGCCGTCGAGTCGTTTGCTACCCTCGATCTGCTGCCGATCAAAAAGACGGTACGACTTGTCGTTGATGTCGAACAGAAAACTGCGCAACAGATTTTTGGCAATCTGGTTCCGGTAGCGATTCTGCGTGTCGGCATACAGGGCGCTGGCCGTCTGCATCATCGATTCGGCCACCCCGACATATTCGTCGGGGATCACGTAACAGGGACACTCCTTGAGAAAACCGAAGAAACTCAACTCCATCCGGAACGAGGCCTCGTGAAACATCTCCAGCGGGAAGCCGAAGAGCGAGATGGTGAAATCGTCGCTGACCCGGTCGATTCGGAAGATGGTTCCGGGCATCAGCACCGCTACGGTTTGGGGCGTCAGCTGGTAATCCTTCAGATCGACATTCACGCTGGCTGTCCCCTGCCGGCAAAAAAAGATGGCCCCCCCTTCGAGTTTCCACAGTCGGTTGGTGGTGTGGGTCAGGTTGTACGTCCCGGCAATAAAGTTTTTCTGCAGCAGCACCTTTTCAGAATCGTTCCTCTTCATCATACCCATACTTGAATAAACAGGACAAAAATAGCGAAATTATGAACTTACCAAGAGTCGTTATTCCGAAAATGAACAAAACTGAGTTAACTCGGGAGAGTTTTCAAAGCACGAAAGCCCATATCTTTGTGACCTAAAATCCAAATAGGTAACGAAAAATGAGTAACATGTTAAGCAAAATGAAGCAGGCAGGACTACTGGCTGCCTGCGCATTGGCCATCGGAGCTTGTAAAGAGGCCCCGACCCCCCAAGTCGCAAGCGAATACGCCGTGATGACCGTCGAACCGACGAATCGCATGCTTTCGAGCACCTACTCGGCAACGATCCGCGGTCGCCAAGATATCGACATCTATCCGCAGGTGAGCGGGACGCTGACCAAACTGTGCGTGACCGAAGGTCAACACGTGAAGAAAGGCCAGACGCTCTTCATCATCGACCAGGTTCCCTACAAAGCCGCCCTGCAAACGGCCGAAGCCAACGTACAGGCCGCCGAAGCATCGCTGGCAACGGCCCAGCTGACCTACGACAGCAAAGTGGAACTCCACAAAAAGAACGTCATCTCGGACTATGACCTCAACACCGCCAAGAACTCGCTGCTGGCAGCCAAAGCCCAGCTCGCCCAGTGCGAAGCCCAGGAGGTCAACGCCCGCAACAACCTCTCGTACACCGAAGTGAAAAGCCCGTCGGACGGCGTAGTGGGAACCCTCCCCTACCGTGTGGGCGCACTGGTCAGCTCGGCCATCCCGCAGCCGCTGACCACCGTGTCGGACAACTCGGACATGTACGTCTACTTCTCGCTGACCGAAAACCAGCTGCTGAGCCTCATCCGCCAGTACGGTTCGAAAGACGAAGCCCTCAAACAGATGCCGGAAATCGATCTGATCCTGAACGACCAGTCGACCTACGCACACAAAGGTAAAATCGAAACCATCAGCGGCGTGATCGACCGTTCGACCGGTACGGTCAGCCTCCGCGCCGTCTTCCCCAATGCCGAGAACCTGCTCCACAGCGGCGGCGTGGGTAACGTGGTGATCCCGACCGAAAAGACCGGTGCACTGGTCATCCCGCAGTCGGCCACCTACGAACTCCAGGACAAACGCTTCGTATATAAAGTCGTAGACGGCAAAGCCCAGTCGGCTCCCGTCCAGGTAACCCGCGTGAACGGCGGTACCGAATTCATCGTTGACGAAGGTCTGACCGCCGGCGACGTGATCGTAGCCGAAGGCGTAGGTCTGCTCCGCGAAGGTACCCCCATCACCCCCAAAGCAGCCGGCGCCAACGCCGCCGCAGCATCCGCAACTCCCGCAGCCCCCGCAACCGAACCGACCGCTACGGCTGCAGCCGACTCCACTGCGGATAACCAAACCACCAAGGAGGACTAATCCATGAATCTGAGACACTTTATAGAACGCCCCGTCTTTTCGGCGGTTATCTCCATCTCGATCGTCGTGGTGGGGATCATCGGGCTGTTCACCCTGCCCGTGGAACAATTTCCGGACATTGCGCCGCCTACGGTCCGCGTAAGTACGACCTACTTCGGTGCCAGCGCCGAGACCCTGCAAAAGAGTGTGATCGCCCCGCTCGAAGAGGCCATCAACGGTGTGGAAAACATGACCTACATGACCTCCACCGCCACCAACGCAGGTTCCGTCGATATTTCCGTTTACTTCAAACAGGGTACGGACCCCGACATGGCAGCGGTCAACGTACAGAACCGCGTCTCCAAAGCCACCGGTCAGCTGCCCGCCGAAGTAACCCAGGTCGGTGTGACCACCTCCAAACGGCAGACCAGTATGCTGCAGATGTTCTCGCTCTACAGCCCCGACGACTCGTATGACGAGAACTTCCTGGCCAACTACATCAGCATCAACCTGAAACCCGAAATCCTTCGTATCTCGGGCGTGGGTGACCTGATGATCCTGGGTGGCGACTACAGTATGCGTATCTGGATGAAACCGGACGTAATGGCCCAGTACAACCTGATCCCGTCCGACGTGACCCAGGTACTGGCCGAACAGAACATCGAAGCCGCCACCGGTTCGTTCGGTGAAAACTCCGAAGAGACCTATCAGTACACCATGAAATATCGCGGTCGACTGATCCAGCCCGAAGAGTTCGGCGAAATCGTCATCCGCTCGACCGAAGACGGTGAAGTCCTCCGCCTCAAAGACGTGGCCGACATCGAACTCGGACAGGAAAGCTACGCATACCACGGTACCATGGACGGACACCCCGGTGTCTCGGTGATGGTCTTCCAGACCGCCGGTTCGAACGCTACCGAAATCAACCAGAACATCGACAAATTCCTGGCCGAAGCCGCCAAAACCCTCCCCAAAGGTGTCGAACTGACCCAGGTGATGAGTGCCAACGACTTCCTCTTCGCCTCGATCCATGAAGTGGTCAAGACCCTGTTCGAAGCCATCATCCTCGTGATCCTGGTGGTTTACATCTTCCTGCAAGACTTACGCTCGACCCTGATCCCGCTGGTCGGTATCACCGTATCGCTGATCGGTACCTTCGCCTTCATGGCACTGGCCGGATTCAGTATCAACCTGATCACCCTCTTCGCCCTGGTGCTCGTGATCGGTACCGTGGTGGACGACTCGATCATTGTGGTCGAGGCCGTTCAGGCCCGATTCGACGTCGGCTACCGCTCCTCCTACATGGCCAGTATCGATGCCATGAAGGGGATCAGCAACGCCGTCATCACCTCCTCGCTGGTGTTCATGGCCGTGTTCATCCCCGTGTCGTTCATGGGCGGAACCTCCGGTACGTTCTACACCCAGTTCGGTCTGACCATGGCCGTGGCCGTGGGTATCTCGGCCGTCAACGCATTGACCCTGAGTCCTGCCCTCTGCGCCCTGCTGCTTAAACCCTACATGAACGAAGACGGCACCCAGAAAAACAACTTCGCCGCCCGATTCCGCAAAGCCTTCAACGCCGCCTTCGGTACCATGAGCGAGAAATACAAAAAAATCGTCCTCTCGTTCATCAAACACCGCTGGCTCACCTGGGGTCTGCTCATCTGCTCGATCGGTCTGCTGGTATTCCTGATGCGTAACACCAAGACCAGCCTCGTGCCCGATGAAGACCAGGGTGTACTCTTCGTGAACGTCAGCACCGCTGCCGGTAACTCACTGAACACCACCAACGAGATTATGAACAAGATCGAGCAGCGCCTCGAAGGTATTCCCCAGATCCTCCACCTGCAGAAAGTTGCCGGTTACGGTCTGCTGGCCGGTCAGGGTAGCTCGTTCGGTATGTTCATCGCCAAACTCAGACCCTGGGACGAACGCCCCGAAAAATCGGACAACGTACAAGCCGTCATCGGTCAAATCTACGCCCGCACGGCCGACATCAAAGACGCCCAGATCTTTGCCATCTCGCCGGGTATGATCCCCGGTTACGGTATGGGTAACTCGCTGGACGTACAGATGCAGGACAAAACCGGTGGCGACGTGAACACCTTCTTCACCACCGTGCAGCAATACCTCGGCGCCCTGAACCAGCGTCCCGAGATCTCGATGGCCTACTCCACCTTCGACGTACGTTACCCGCAGTGGATGGTGGACGTCGACGCTGCCAAATGTAAACGCGCCGGTACCACCACCGATGCCGTGCTGAGCACCCTGGCCGGTTACTACGGCGGTCAGTACGTATCGAACTTCAACCGCTTCTCAAAAGTGTACCGTGTGATGATCCAGGCCGACCCGAAATACCGTCTGGACGAAGAGTCGCTCAACAACACCTTCGTACGTCTGTCGAGCGGCGAGATGGCCCCGCTGAGCCAGTTCGTCACCCTGACCCGTACCTACGGCGCCGAAACCCTCAGCCGGTTCAACATGTACAACTCGATCGCCGTGAGCGCCATGCCGGCCGAAGGATACAGTACCGGTGACGCCATCCGCGCCGTACAGGAAACCGCCATGGCCGCACTGCCCATCGGCTACGGCTACGACTTCGGGGGTATCACCCGTGAAGAGAGCCAGCAGAGCGGCACCACGCTGATCATCTTCGGTATCTGCTTCCTGATGGTATACCTGATCCTGTGCGCCCTGTACGAAAGCTTCGTCATTCCGTTCGCCGTGCTGCTGGCCGTACCGTGCGGTCTGATGGGGACCTTCCTCTTTGCCAAGATGATGGGTCTCGAAAACAACATCTACCTCCAGGTAGGTCTGATCATGCTGATCGGTCTGTTGGCCAAGACCGCCATCCTGCTGACCGAGTACGCCACCGAGCGTCGCCACGCCGGCATGAGCCTCACGGCAGCCGCCGTCAGCGCCGCCAAAGCCCGTCTGCGCCCGATTCTGATGACCGCCCTGACCATGATCTTCGGTCTGCTGCCTCTGATGGCCGCCAGCGGCGTAGGTGCCAACGGTAACCGTTCGCTGGGTTCGGGTGCCGTCGGCGGTATGGTCATCGGTACGCTGGCCCTGCTCTTCATCGTGCCCTCGCTCTTCATCGCCTTCCAGTGGCTCCAGGAGAAAATCCACCCGTTGCAGGTCGAACAGACCGACGACTGGGAAATCCAGGAAGAGATGCAAGCAACCGAAAAAGACTTACACGAAGCCGGACTCAAATAATCCCGGAGCTTCTCTAACCATGAAAAAAGGAAGTATGAAGAAAATAATTCTGATGTCGGCAGCTGCACTCACCCTGAGCAGCTGCGGCATCTACAAAAAATACCAACCCGCCACCACGGTCCCCGACCAGCTCTACGGCGAAGAGCTCTCCGCAGCCACCGACACCGCCAGCTTCGGGAACCTCACGTGGAAAGAGGTTTTCACCGACCCCTACCTCCAGACCCTGATTGACTCGGCCCTGGTGCGCAACACCGACATGCAGACCGCACACCTGAAAATCAAGGAAGCGGAAGCCGCACTGCTTTCGGCCCGTCTGGCCTACGTTCCCTCACTGAACTTCACCCCCCAGGGAACCGTCAGCAGCTTCGACGGCGGCAAAGCATCACAAACCTACTCCATTCCGGTGGCAGCCAGCTGGGAGATCGACATCTTCGGCAAACTCACCAACGCCAAACGTCAGGCCCTGGCCGGATATGAACAGACCAAGGAGTATGCCCAGGCCGTCAAGACCCAACTGGTAGCCGGCGTGGCCAACACCTACTACACGCTGCTGATGCTCGACGCCCAGTACGAGATTGCCGTCGAGACCGAAACAGCCTGGAAAGCCAGCGTCGAAACCACCCGTGCCATGAAAGAGGCCGGCATGGTGACCGAAGCCGCCCTGGCCCAGACCGAAGCCACCTACTACAGCGTCTGCACCACCGTGCACGACCTCAAGGAGCAGATCAATCAGGCTCAGAACAGCCTGTGCCTGCTGCTGGCCGAAACGCCCCGCACCATCGAACGCGGCAAACTCGCCGGCCAACAGTTCCCCGAAAGCTTCTCGGTAGGCATTCCGCTCCAGATGCTCTCGAACCGTCCCGACGTGCGCAGCGCCGAACAGAGCCTGGCTCAGGCCTTCTACGGCACCAATGCAGCCCGCGCCGCCTTCTATCCGACCATCACCCTGAGCGGTAGCGCCGGATGGACCAACAGCGCCGGCGGCATGATCGTCAACCCCGGCAAATTCCTGGCTTCGGCCGTTGCCTCGCTGACCCAGCCCCTCTTCAACCGTGCCGCCAACATCGCCCAGCTGCGCATTGCCAAAGCACAACAGGAAGAGGCTCAACTGGCCTTCGAACAGGCCCTGCTCAACGCCGGTGTCGAAGTCAACGAAGCCGTGGATCAGTACCAGACCGCACGCAACAAAGCCAACCTGTACGAAAAACAGGTAGCCGCACTGGAGACCGCCGCAACCAGCACCCAGCTGCTCATGCAACACGGCAACACCACCTACCTCGAAGTGCTGACCGCCCAACAGAGTCTGCTGAGCGCCCAGCTGAACCAGGTAGCCAACCGCTTCACCGAAATCCAAGGTATCATTACCCTCTATCAGGCCCTCGGTGGCGGCCGCTTGTAACCGAAGGGACTGACGCATGAAACGATCAGAAACAGCCCGTAAACAAGTCGTCGATTACGTCCGGCAGGAGATTTGCCGCCACGGGGTCAGCAAACTGACCATGGACGACATTGCCCGGGGAATGAGAGTTTCCAAACGCACCCTGTACCAGTTGTTCCCGCAGAAGACCTGCCTGATACGGCTCTGTCTGTCGGACATCGCCAACGAAGCACGCGGCAGCCTGCCCGACCGGGAAGACCGGTCGGCCGCTGCCAGTGTTCAGACCCTATTCCAGACCCTGAACTGCTACATCCGTCTGCTGCACACCCTCGGTAGCACCCTGCTCACCGACCTGCTGCCCGACGAGGAGTACCACTCGTTCATCGAATGGGAACTGGGTTTCTGGAAACAGCAACTGCTCGATGCCTTCAACCAGTGCCAGGCCCACAACTGCCTGCTTCCGTTCGTCGAGACAGTCACCATTGTCGAAAACCTGACCCGAATTCTTTTCGAGCAGTGTCGCCAGGGGGTCGTCTCGTACACAGAACAACGGATGCTCAGCAACGTATTGCTGCGGGGCTTTTTCCGTCAGGAAGAGATCAGTTACATCGATGCCTACCTGGCCTCCAAACAACGACCGGTATAAGCGGTACGCGATCCCGAGAGGGACACAAGATTCCCAAGACAGCGAAAGGGGTCCGATGAGTGATTCATCGGACCCCTTTTCTTGTATGGCACAACACATCACATGGAAGAATCATTCATGAACCATCACCCTCCGATATTATCTGCATTTTTCTTATCTTACATCGCAATTCCGCCATCATGAAAAACCTGCTTTACACACTGTTCTCCCTACTCAGCATACTGATCGCCCCCACACTGCACGCCCAATCCATCGTCGGAGACTGGGGCGGCAAACTCAGCTTCGGCGGACAGGAGCTTCGAATCGTGCTCCACATCGCCGCAACGGATTCCACATACACCGTCTCGCTCGACAGCCCCGACCAGGGATCCTTTCTGGCTCCGGCCGACTCCGCCGCCTACACCGCCCCCTCGCTAAACGTCCGGTGGAACCAGTTGAACGCCATCTACCAGGCCACACTCACCGGCGATACGCTCCGAGGCACCTTCATACAAGGTCTGCTGCCACTACGCCTTAACCTCACCCGCGGCGACTATGCCCTGCGTCGCCCGCAGACACCCCAACCGCCCTTTCCCTACCGTTCCGAAGAGGTCCGTTTCACCAACACCCGCGACTCCGTCACGCTGGCCGGTACGCTGACCCTGCCCGACGGCCCGGGTCCCTTCCCCGCCGTAGCGCTTGTTACCGGCAGCGGAGCGCAGAACCGCGATGAGGAAATATACGGCCACAAACTCTTCGCCGTCATCGCCGACCACCTGACCCGCCACGGAATCGCCGTACTGCGATACGACGACCGCGGCGTGGGACAATCCAGTGGGAACTTCTCAGCCGGAACCAGCGAGGATTTCACCCGTGATGCGTTGGCGGCCGTCGATTTCCTCACCACACGAACCGAAATTGCCCGCAACAGAATCGGTCTGATCGGCCACAGCGAAGGGGGAATGATTGTCTTTATGGCCGCCGCCCAAAACCCGGCCATCCGTTTTGTAGTATCCCTCGCCGGAGCCGCTGCCCGCGGCGATTCCCTGCTGCTGCAACAAAATGGCGACATACTGCGAGCACAAGGCGCTCCTGACTCGTCGGCCAATGCCTACGTCGATGCACTGAGAGAGATTTTCCAACTGCAAAGAGGCTATCCGGTCGAATACCTGAGGTCGCAGCAGGACTCGCTTATGAGAGTGCTGTTAGCCGGCAACCGCAAACAGCTGCTACCTAAACCTGTCCAGCAAAATCTACAGATCATACTGACAACACCGCTCTCCACATGGATGCGCTTTTACATGCAGCATGACCCCAAGCCGTACATTCAGGCGACCCGCTGTCCCGTACTGGCACTGAACGGCACCCTCGACCGGCAGGTCGATGCCGAGACGAACCTCGGCCTGATTCAGGAATATACCGCTCAGGGCGGCAACCGACAAGTCACCGTCAAGACCTGCGAAGGGCTGAACCACCTGTTCCAGCACGCCACCACCGGAGCGCCGAACGAATATCCCTACATCGCGGAGACCTTTTCGCCGGCCGCATTGGAACTCATCACCCAGTGGATCCTGCAACAACCGTCCCTCACCGAGCCTTAACCTTCGGTCCGGAATCCCCACGACCCGCTCCTACTTGTTTTCCCCGGGCTGTTTCCTCCACCCGCCTATGACCACGAATCCCCTCCACACGATTCGTGGATTTTTCCATACCACCCGTAAAAAATCCATAAAGAAGCAATAAAATAACAATAAGAGCATCACCCCTGCCGATAAATACTCTATCTTTGTCACACTAAACAGGACTGGTACTTATACTGCCGTCACGCCCTCGGGGTTCGCGCAATCGAACCCCGTCTGTTTTTGTAGTTGCTAACCCAAATAACCCCTACCATTATGTATAAAAAACTACTTACCGGACTACTGGGACTCGCGGCCTGCTGCATGACCGCCACAGCCCAGGAGATCACCCCCTCGACCTCGCCCAACGCCACCCAGCAGGCCATGCAGAAACGCGGCTACGGGATGTTCATCCACTTCGGTGTGAACACCTACGGACAGACCGAATGGTCCGACGGTAGCATCCCCGTGGAACGCTACAACCCCACCCGCCTCGACCCCGACCAGTGGGTCCGCGTGGCCCGCGACGCCGGGTTCCGCTACGTGCTGCTGGTGACCAAACACCACGACGGATTCTGCCTGTGGGACAGCAAATACACCACCTACGACGTAGCCTCGTCGCCCGTCAAGACCGACGTGGTGGGGGCCGTGGCCGAAGCCTGCCGCAAATACGGACTCGAATTTGCCGTCTACTACTCGCTGTGGGACCGTAAAGACCCCTCATACCGCGACCCGGACAAGAACAAGTACATCGACTACATGTGTAACCAGCTGACCGAGTTGCTCACCCAGTACGGCGACGTGTGCGAACTCTGGTTCGACGGCGGCTGGGACCGTGCCGTGGCCGACTGGGACCTGCCGCGCGTCTACAAACTCGTGAAACAACTCCAGCCCCACTGTGCCGTGGGCGTGAACCACACCATCGAACAAACGCCCGGCTCGCGCCAGTTTGCACTGCCCGACTCGATGACCGTCGACAACCGATACGGATTCCAGTACTTCCCCAGCGACTTCCGACTGTGGGACCCCAAAATCGCCCACAAGCGCGACCACAAACAATATCTCCACAACGGCGAATCGTACTACGTGCCCTTCGAGCACACCGTCTGCCTGAGCAAGGCCTGGTCCTGGTTCCAAAAGGAGGGCCCGCAGCCGGTACGCGACCTCGACGAGCTGGAGGAACTCTTCTACTGGTGCACCGACAACGGCAACACGCTGGTGATGAACGTTCCGCCCGACCAGACGGGGCGCATCCGCGAGAACGAAGCCGAAGCCATCATCTCGCTCGGCCAGCGCCTCGGACTCAAACGCGGCAAACCGCTCCCGACCAACGGCGCGTTCCGTTCGCTGGAGCATCCGGCCACAGCCAGCTCCGTGTATGAAGACGACTCCCGGCAGTACGGCGCCCACTTGGCCGTGGACGGCGGGATGCAGACCCGCTGGGCAGCGGCCGACACCCTCTCGACGCTGACCATCGACCTCGACCCGCAGGAGCCGTTCGACAAGATCTCGATTTTCGAATACTGCGACACCCGCAACGGCGACGACGGCTTCTCGAACTACCGCACCAACCGCATCCAGGCCTACCACATCGACCTGCTGCAGAACGGACAGTGGGAAACCATCTATGCCGATACGGCCCCGATGGGCGACTGCAAGGTGATCCGCCTGAGCCGGAAGTACCAGGCCGAGAAGATCCGTCTCTGCGTGACGAAGGCCACCGCCCCCGCCTCGATCTACGAGTTCTGCGTCATCGACCACGAGCAGAAAGGACGGAAGAAATAGCCCCCCCAAAAAAACGCCATTTTCCCGCTCCGCACCCAACCCCCAGGAACCGAGGAGCGCGCAAACTCCTTTACCCCAACCGCCCGAAGCGTGAAGCACTTCGGGCGGTTTTTACATGCGTTTCGCGCCCCCGCATCCGACCACCCCAGGCCACCGTCCCGCCGCCCGGTGCAAAATATCGCCCCCACAACACGGGCCGGACAAATACAGAAGCGCGGTATCCTGCTAAGCAGGGTACCGCGCTTCTGCGTCAAACCGGCTGCGACCAAATCGGTCAACCGAAACCGCACGACCGAAAATCGGCGGAACAACCGGGGAAATCTCGCTTACTTGGGCAGTTCCACCCAACGGTTCAGGTGGTTGCCCGGAGTTTCGATCACAAACTTATAGAAGTCGGAGGGCATCCCGGCCGTATCGAAACGGAATACCTCGTCGCCGACCTTCACCTTTCCGACACGCACCCACTCATCCTTGCCACCGGTCCGATAATTATTCGAGGGAGCTACGTAAACCGTAGCACGTGCCTTATCGTTGAGACTTTTCCAACTCAGTTCGATCGTTCCTCCGTCAATCTTCGAACGCAGCTCCACCAGGTCGGTCTGCCCAATGAACGGAATCCCGTCCTGCTCCCACTGCACGTCGCGCGGAACGTCAAAATCCAGGAAACGGCAAATCGTCGGGGCGATGTCGGTCAGGGCCAGTTCGGTCTGCCCGGCCAGCGATTCATTGATCTTCACGTTGGTAGCCATCCACGACGACCGTTCGCGGGGCGACTGTCCGCCATGATTGTAACCGCTGTCGTCGCGACCATGGTCGGTCGTCACGATCACCATCCACTCCTCGTCGAAATTCGCCTCGCGATACTTCACGGCCTCCCAGATGCGACGCACCTGATCGTCGGCCTTGCGCGTGTAACGGTCGAAGAACTCGCTGTTCCCGTAGAAATGGCCCGCGTCATCCGTGTACCACAGATAGACCCAGCTCAGATCCGGAGCATCGGTACGGATCCCCTGGGCGGCCTCGTCCGTAACCTTCTCGTCGATTTTGAATATCTGCAACTCGTCTTTCTCACGCGGGAAATTGACCGTATCCAGGTCGTACCCGTCGGCCACATAGTCAAGTTTCAATCCGCCGGTCTCGGGTTTCCCCTCGCCGATCAGCACGGTCCGGTTGTCGGTCCAGCCCGAATACAGCGCCGTCTTCACATCGCGTTTCTGCTCTTCGGCAATCCGGAACAGCGTCCAATAGTTGTAGTTCGGTTTCGGTGCGTTGTCCCATACGTTGTGTTTGCAGGCCCAGCATCCCGTCAGGATGTTGGTGTAGCCGACAGCCGAGATGGTCGGGGTCTGGGTATAGCCGCCGACCTCGCCGCCGGTGTAGAGCCGCACGTAGCTGCCGGTTTGGCCGATTTCGCGGATCGCCGGAAGTTCAAGCCGCTCGATCATATCGGCCGGAACTCCGTCGATAATGATGTAAACAACCTTTTTCGTCTTGGCCGCTGCCGGCATCAGCAACAAAGCCGCCAGCAGAAACAGAAAGAGTCTTTTCATTTCAAGTTCGGGTTTTATTGGGTTTATCAGATTCTTCGACATCCACAGGTATCGCAAAAAATCGGATGAAATTAAGGCTAAGTTTCCATTTTTGCAACCCGACATCGTTTCTCTCTCCCGCCCCCCACTTCACACAGAACACACCGACCTCGTTCCCCCGGGCCGAATCCACCTCCGTTCATACAACAAGAGCGGGCGCTACCAACCGAAAGGTTGATGCGCCCGCTCGCTCGGTGACGGCAACCTGCCGCCGCATGGTCCGGTCGCTACTGCTGCAGGAAACGTTCAATCAGGTCGGCCACCCGCTCGCGATAGTCGAGCAGCGCCTGCGGATCCTTGTTGTAGGTCTTTTCGTCGGTGTAAATCGACTTGGGAATCTGCAACAGCGCCTCGGCCTCCTGTTTCAGCGCAGCCTGTTTCCGACCGGCTTCGGCGGCCAGACGCTCCAACAGGCGGAGGTACTCGTAATCCTCGATACCGGCCCGCAGAATCTCCAGCCGGATCGACGGCACGGGATAACCGGTATAGGCCGTGGTCCGGTCGCCGTTCGGATCGCGGTTTTCGGGGTAGAAGAAGCGACCGTCGCCGTTGCCCCAGATGGTCTGCTTGCCGTAGGACCACCCGTAGCCGGTCACCCAGCTCATGGCATCCTTCCAGGGGTTTTGCAGATAGCCTTCGGGCGAGGCCTCGGGCGAATTCCAATAGGTCGTCTCCCACATCAGAATGCCGCTCAGGTGGTGCACATACGACCCCCACAGCCACATCCGCATGTTCACGGCGTCGTGGTCGATGAACTCCGAAATCCACGGCGCCTTGGGCCATACGCAGAGGTAGGACCAGTACTCCAGTCCGCGGTCGTTCATCCGTTTGATCTTGTCGTGGTTGAGCTGGTGCCAGATGGTGCAGCTGATGTCCGTCACCTCGGAGATGTCCTGCCCGGCCACGTGTTCCGTCAGGAAGGTCGTGAGCTTCGGCGCATACTCCTTGATCATCTTGTTGGTCTGATATACGAAGTCGTAATCCTTTTCGGAGGGTTCGTCGAACCAGTAGATATACTCCTTGCCCAGCACGCCGATCCGCTCCAGGTTGGACTGAATCTGCTGCAGGTAGCGCTGCATCAGCTTTTCATACTCGGGCGTCCCCTGTTCGAAGCCCTCGAAACGGCCGTTCTGCCGCGAATAGTAGGTTCCCGAGCCGAGCCCCTTGAGCGCCAGACGGAACGAGTTGAAGTTATAGGGCGGAGCGAAATACTTGCGCGCGGCCCGCTCGAAATCGGAGAAATCGAGCCGGATGTCGATCTCGTCGAGGTTCACCTCGAACGAACCGGCCGGCAGGATGTTCTCCTGCGCCCCCTCGGGACGGATGGCCAGTTCGTCGAACCACATCGTTCCGCGATCCTCGCCGCTCAGCGTGCGGTTGGCACTGCACAACACGACCTTGAGGTAGCGTACCTCCTCGTCGAGAGTGCCCAGAGGCAGTTCAAAGGCTTTCCACTCGGGCGTGGCGGAGTACTGCTCGAAACGATTCTGGAAAACGATCCGCTCGCGCTCGGCATTGTAGCATTCGACCCCCACGACATAGGTCTGCTGGTCAGCCTGACTCTTGGCCTGCCACTCCATCCGGTAAGCGCGTCCCGGCTCGACGGGCACCAGCTCGCGCGTGGTGGCTTCGACCCGCTCGGTCGCCGAATTGTCGGTCACCTTGTAACCGTAGGTGCCGGCCACCTTCTCCTGGCTATCGAAAAAGCCGCCCTGCCAGGCCACACCGCTGACCTGCTCGCGGATCGGGGCGTAGACGAATGGATCGAAGGGCGCAATCTTGTACCGCGCAAACATCTCCATGTACTTTTCGAACTTCTGCCGTTTCTGTTCGTCGGTGGTAAGGTTCTCGTACCGGGCAACATTGTCCATGTTCATGCCCCAGCCGGATCGGATCGTGGGGGTATCGGGCAGGGTGAAGTTTCGCACCCGCAGCTTCACGGGAACGCTCTGCTGCCATCCGCCGCTGCCGGACACGGTGGCCTGAGCCGTATACTCACCGGCCGCAGCGTTGGAGGGAACGTGTACCGTGATCCAGAAAGGAGTATTCTCCACGGCTTTGAGCGTCACGGGACCTTCGTACAGCGGCAGCGGATCGGGGAAATCGCCCTTGCGACCATAATAGTCGGTCGGAGGATTGACCCGCACGTACTCCACCCGGCGAATCTCGGTTCCGCTGCCGGCAATCGTATCGCCTGCTGCGGAGACAAAGTCGGAGAGGGCAATCCGGCACTGCTCCATCTCGCGCTGCGGCGTCACCACCAGCACGAACGATTCGTACTCGTTGCGGGCGGCCGAGAGTTGCACGACCGGTTGGTTCCGCTGCGGCAGCGGCGCATCTTTCAACACTTTGTAGGCCCCTTCGGCCCACCAGAGCGCGGCACGGTCATCCCGGGCGATCAGGTATCCGTAGCCGCCGGTCGCCGTGTGGTTCAGATCCACCTGTTCGGTCTCCGGCACTGCGGTAGCCGGTAGCGGCACAGCCATGGCACAAAGCCCCAGCAACAACATCCAGTTTTTCTTCATGACGGGTTTGTATGGTTTGGGTTATGAATATACACAACACGGTATTCCGGCCCTACGCACCTCGGTGTGAACCGGACCGGAATCAAATGGAAGTCCGAAAATATGGAAATCTGCCCGAACGGCCAAATTCGACAGGAACACCAGCCCTATCCAATCCGTTTTTCACGACATATACTGAAATTCCACTACATTTCGGTTCGGGCCGACAATACAATAAGCCACCCGCTGCCGGACAACGCCGTGACATCTTCGCAGCGGATTTTTCCCCATGAAGCCCTTGAACACTTTTCCCCTCCGTGTCAAACCTCGCTATGGGAAACAGACTATTTTACCCTCAAATTGCACCTTCCAACCGGCAAAAAATCCCCCCCCAAAAAAAAGCGTCCCGTCCTCCGGCGGCACACGACCGCACCCGGAGAACGGGACGACAATCTTACCCCTCACGCACAAACAGTGCGTTACTGCAACACAAAACTGTGCGGAGCATTCCGCCGGGCCGTAAAGGTCCACTGATTCCGAACGACAGGCAAAGGTTCGCCCACACGTTCGCCCCGGAGATTGACCGGTATGGCCTGCGTATACTGGCTTTTCCGAGGCAGATACACAGTCACCTCGCGATCGGCCCCTTGCATGTTCCAGATTCGCAGCAGGTCACCCGACCCACCGGCATCGGGTCCCATCGAAGTGATCCGGAAACCATCCTCCGAAAGCCGAATCCCCTCCAGCGAGGCGGGCAGCGTCTGCTCTCCCCCGTGGCCGGACGGAATCACCGCCACCACTCCTTCGCTTTTGGCCTCAAGCGCCGGAACCAACAGATTCGCCTCGTCCGGAGCGTCGACACCCCAGATCCGTACCCGCGAGGTGAGCGTTCCCTGAATCCAATACGGGAAATTGATCGTCCAAATGGTGTTGAACATATTGACCTTGGCCAGCGGCGTCCGGGGAACATAATCGGGATCGATCGTACCGAGCCCCTGTTCACCGAAGCTCACCAGAGCGTTGTCACGGGGATAGATTCCCACTCCAGTACCGTCCGCCCCGACAATCATCGCACCGTCGTTCAGACAACCGTAAGTACGGTTGCTGCCCCGAGCGAAGTCGGTCGCCGGATCGACGACACTACCGAGCCGTCCCAACCGGAACTTCGGCTTCTGAGCATTGACCGGCAGATAGATCGAACCGGATTCGGGCCAATAATCGGGTTCCTTGTCGATCAGTGTCACCCCAACTTCGATCCAGGGGAGACGATCGGGAACGAATACGGTGGTTCTGACCGTGGCGCGGATGATCCCTTTGGGACGAGCCGTCAGCACCACTTCGGTACCTTCGGCCACCTTACGCACCTCCATGCTGTCGTACTGAGCCGCAGCACTCTGACAGGAGGGAGTTCCGGGGAGATCCTTACGGACATTCCACCCGCGACACCCGCGCCCGTTATATCCATACACCGTATTCAGGTGGCTGCAACCGAGATGATAGTCGAGCATTTGCACGCTGTCGAAACGCTCGTAGAGGTAGGTGCCGAACGCATGAGGCGCCTGGGTATCGACCATCTCTTTGCCGTTGGACTTATTGAGGATGGAGACGATGCCGCCCCGCTCCCGGTCGAACTCAATCCGGAAGAAACGGGTCTCGACAACAGCCTGTTGGCGTTTATCCGCCTCGACACGCTGTGTCGGGGGCATCGGATAACACCGATAACCGCTCGCGGGTACCCCTTTGGCCAGGAATCTCTGACCGTTTGAGCCGGGCACCTCAACCAACATATCCCGCTCCCGTGGAAGCGGATTATAGACCAGCAGGCTCCCTTCGCGGGCACTGACCGCACGGATCAGACGGTCGGTCTCCAGCCGGATCAGGCTGTCGGTCACATGGGCCGACCTGCGCATATAATCAGCGTGATCGTTCCACGTCGAAGTAAGCCACCGGCAGCGGTCGTCGGTCTGCACGAAGCGGCCGAAATCGGAGATATGGTACGCATCCATTCCCTCCAGATTTCGCGATCCGCCCCAGGTGTGCTCGCCATACATCAGGCTGCGTTCCTGTGCGACGAACAGTCCGGAATCGATCTGACTGCCGCCGACTCCCCACATCCGAAGATGAGCGTCGAGCATCTTGGCCGCCGCGATCCGCGGACGGGTGGCGTGTGCCAGCGAATCCATCACAGGCATGGTTCCCACCCCGTGGATCCAGCAGTCGGGCATATCCTGCCGCACGACCGGTATCCGGGCGCCCTGACGCTCCTCTTCGAGGATCGCATCGGCAAAATCCTCCATCTTTCCGAAGCGGACGTGCACTCCGGGCATATCCCGGCTGAGTTCGCCCAGCAGCCACTCCACCTCCTGTGTTTTGGGCGGTCCGGCATTATCGGTCGAAACAATCATACCGAGCCAGTGACGGTAGGGCCAGTCGACGGGCGGATAGATCCCGTGGCCGAACTCGACATCCGAACCGTACCCCTGCGAATGCATGGTCAGCAGCTGCGACCCGTCGGGCCCCTCCCATTTGTAGAGGATTGGCAGGTCGGGACGCTCGTTGACGGGGTTTACCCCGATATGCAGAAAGTCGATCCCGGCATTTTTCAACACGGTGGGCCAAATCCAGGAGTGGCTGGGCACGTCGGTCATCTTGCCGGAACGCGACATCGGGATGCCGAGTTTCTGACTGATAATCCGATTGAACGAGAGAGCGAACACCACATCCTCCAAATCGAGGCTCTCGGTATGGACCGTCACGGGTAATCCGTGTACGACCAACCGCCCGTCCCGGACGGCCTTCAACACACGGGCCCGACGGGTCGAATCCTGCCCGTCCCATAAAATCTGATAGGCAACCCACGAGGGGATGGTCCAACTGAAACGTTTCTCGGCGGGCCAGTCATTCGACTCGTCGATCACCTTCAGCGCATTGTCGATCATCTCCGTGCGATAGGTGTTGACAATTTCGGGAGCGGGGTGCGTGAAACCAATATCGAAATGGGTCTTGTAGACCACAATAATCTCGTCGATCTGGTTCCCGGTAAAGATAAAATCCCCGCCCTGAGGAGCGGTCTGCGGCGTGTGCACATCGAACTCGGCATACCAGGTATCGGTCCAGTTCGGGTTGTCGGCTCCGGGCTTGAGGGTGGGACGCACCTGCCACACGATCCAACGATAGGACCCCATCACCGCCCCGTTCTCGCCACTGATGTTGACTCCGTACTGGCCAACCCAGCTGGAGTCGGCGGACGGACGGGTATCGACATCGGCGATATGTTCCCAATCGGCGGAGTTCAAGTGGTCAAAATCGGGCGACTCCTTCGCACTGCCGTACACGGAGTAGACCTGCGGGCCACGCGACCCGTCGAACTCCTCACACCAGGTGGTTCCGCCCACCGGACCGTGGGCCGAATAGGTATTAATCATCGAAACCGGCTGTCTCGTGCCGAGGTCCATCACAATCTTTCCTCCGTCGGCATTGTCATTCGTGAAACAGAAAAAATCACGCAACAACCGACATTCGCGCGGCATGATACCGTTGTTGAGCCCCCGCATCGAGACGCACGAAGCGAGGGGCCGGTTGTCGCGCACGGTCAACTGCGCGTCACGTCCCGCATCGGAACGCGATGGCCCCATGATGGACGAGAATTTCCATCCGCTGCGGATATGCTCCGTTTTCACGACATTTGCCGCCCCGGCCTGAAGAACGGCCAGGAGAAACAGGCCGATCCATCCTGTTTTTTTCATCATTTTGATTCGTATAGACTGCGATCCGTGTGCCCAAGCGCCCCAAACGCACGGGGAAGAGGTCTTTGCACCACACCGACCATTCCGTAAAAACACAACCTCACGCACTATTTCAACGCCCACACTACGGTAACCGTATCCGTATTTTCAATATCCTCGGGGTGGAGATCGATACCCATGGGGGCCGCACTGTCACACACCATCATATCCACATCATCGAGCTGCTGTACACTGGAGTAGAAGCGCATCTCGTGCCACGAGTAGTCGATCGACAACAGTTCGCCCAACTCGGCTCCGGCCGCCGCAGCCATCACCTCGGCTTTTCGGGTGGCATCCCGGACCGCCTGTTCGAGCATCTGCAACTCTGCCCGGTGGGGATCCCGAACGGCATAACCGATTTCGATATTGCAATCGGGAAGTTGCCGCCCCACAGCGGCGATCAGTTTTCCGAGCAGCTCTTTGTCGAGGTCGATATCGATTCTCCACTGTTGTTTGAATTCATAACCGGCGAAGCGCTGTTCCCAGTCGCCATCGCTGTTTCTGACTCGCTTATAGTGCTTCGAGATGTCGAAATGCGAGGTGCGCATCTCCTGCGGTTCGATCCCGATCTGCTGCAGGGTACCCGACATATCGGTATTGATCTGTGCCGCAAGCGTGTAAGCAGCCTCGTACGAAGGGCTGATCGACCGGTTGACCACGGTCAGACGAATAATATCGGGGGTAACGGACACACCGCCCTTACCCCGGACGGTAACGGTTCTTCGAGATTCCATCGTAACAACAAGATAAGCATGAAAGAGGAGAGTTCTCCGCAAACACCTCTTAATCGGACTTTTCCCCACACAAACCCAGCCATCCACTCTCCATAATCAGCCTAAAAATAGGGATTTTTACGAGATTTACACTCTTCCGCCGTGCGATTTTACACTCCGTAATACCCACGCCTATCTCAACGCATGATTTCCAACGACTTCAGCGTTCAGTAACGGACGGTTGTAGATCGCCAGATGATAGTAACCGCGCGTTGCCTCCGGATTTTCGGCCGCCAGGTGCCGGGTCAGCACATTGCTTAGCTCGAAACGCCCCAGATCGGCCTTGTAGCGTCCCCATCCGAACTGGCGGAAGGTCCCGCCGTCGCACACCTTTCCGTTGACCACAAACTGAATGATGCGAGGACCGTTGTCCAGCACCACCGCCACATCCTGCTTCCCGAACGGAGGGATCAGTCCGGGGTCGGAAGTCCAGGTGCTCACCTGAGCTCCATCCACGATGGAGACTTCGATATCTCCATAGGTTCCGGTCCGCAGCGAGATACTCTTTCCGTAGCGGTCGTTCAGACGCAGAATCTCCTGGTTGGCCGACGCAGAGGCGAGTTCCACGGTCATGTCGATGGTCATGCCGCGACTGAAATCGACTTCGAGCACCCCTTCAACCCGAATCGTATCACGCTCCCGGAGAGAATCCCCGGACACCGAACAGACCACATGATCCGTAACGGCTACTGGGGTGTCGAACTCCGACCAAAGCGCCTCGATAAAATCATTGGGTATCAAGTGGCTGCGCGCCGCCTCCTTGTTGGTCTCCGTGATCCAGTATTTCCCGTCCTGTTCGATCAGGTCGGGATAGCTCATCCCCACCCTTGTATCGTTTTCATAGAACAAGATTTCGGGCTGCCCCCACACGATCTTGCCATCCCGCTCGACACCACCGCTGATCCAGACCGGATTGCGGTGCTGATAGGTCTTTCCACCGTTGTTGTGGTGCCAGAAGAGGTACTTTCCGTTCTTGCACTTCCAGATGCGCGGACAGGCCCTCGGATGCTTGATCGGATTGCCCGTCACGTAGGTCGGCGGAACCGGCAGCGTCCACGTCCGGCCCCCGTCGTGCGAGTAGGACTCCAACGGATAACCCGATATGGTCCGGTGCATACAGTACAGATCGCCATTATTCAACGGGACGATATTCTGTTCGGAATTGATCGGTCCGTAGGCCGGATTCTTGACCCCCTCGTCCCCCTCGGGCAGCATGGTGAATTTCAACTTCGTGACATCCCGCTCCCGATCGATGTTCTCGCAGCGGAAGAACCATCCCTCGCTGTTGAAAAGCATATACTTCTGGATCTTCGTGAAGGCGAACATCATCCCTCGTCCGTACCGGATGGGTTTGCCGATTCCCCACATGATCTGCACCTTGCCGCCCCAGTCATTGGTCAGGTCGGCCGTTGTCTTCGGCACATCCAGCCGGTACCGTTCGGACCAGGTGCGCCCCTGATCGTCACTGTACTTGTAGCAGTACCAGCCGACAATATCTTCGCGAATGTTTTTCCGATTTCCCAGCGTGTGGATCTTGTCGCCGTTGTAGTCATAGAAAACGTACACCCGACCGAAGTCGGTCACATAGGGCATCGCCCACGAGGCCGATTCGGTGCCGGGTTCCTCGATCCGCACCGGCTCGGACCAGGTTCGCCCCTGGTCGGCACTCACCGTACTGACAATATGCTGCCCCTTGGCTCCCTCCTGATTCTGATTGGTCGTGAACACGCACAACCATTTCCCGTCGGGCAGCACAACCACATAGGGCTGGTCGCAATAACCGTTCGTGTAGATCGGGTCTCCGTTCCTGGCGTTACGCCAATCGGCGCTTTGCGCAAACGATGCGTTCGACAGGCAGAAAACGCCCATCAAAAGCAGCAACAGTCTGTTCTTCATATCTTTGTGGGTTTAGGTTTGGCATCGTATGGTCTGCGGTTGCGACTTCTACGGAGCGATATACGTTCCGCGGTTTCGCCGCACACAACTTTTTACATCTCCACGGTCCCGGCCACAATTAATTATTTTCGATATGTTAAACCGACTTTATGACAGCGATATTTATAAGACGAACGTCGTTCTTCGATATTTAGCACTTGCAGAGTCAGACCCTGCCGATCGGGTATAAATATAATGAAATTCAAACAAATCCAACGATGATTTTCACCGAAACAACCCTCCGGCCTACCGACCGCACTTTTCGAGACATGCTCGCCCCCTGCACCCATAATCACCGTTCACTTTCACTGCCACCAGTCACGGCAAACTTCCGCATTTTCACGCAGTCAAGCCGCCACGCACTCCGACCGGATACACACCAGCACGAACAGTCACCGAAAAATTGACATGAATTGACAGAAAGCAAGGAGAGAAAAGACACCCCCAAGACTTCGATTCCCGAGCCGGTACAAAAAAGGGTTACGGAGATTTCCGTAACCCTTTGATTGGACGGTGGGCCCAGCTGGGCTTGAACCAGCGACCCCCTGATTATGAGTCAGGTGCTACTAACCAACTGAGCTATAGGCCCTTCTCGCACATCCCGACAAAACAGGATTTGAGAATATGTCTGCAAAAATATACTTTTACCTGCGATTTTCCAAATCGGCCGACCCGTGCTGCGCCACAGAACTGCCTGCACCCGACCCGCTCAAGACACACAAAACCAGCCCAAAACAACACGTCCATGCAACTCAAACCCACCATAGCTTCCGGAATCCGCAACCTGATCTTCGACTTCGGAGGCGTACTGCTCGACATCGACATTCCGCTTTCGGTCGACGCCTTCCGGGCGCTCGGACTCAGCGGCCTCAAACCCGAAGAGATACACCCCCATAACGCCGGTGTTTTCCTCGACCTCGAACTCGGGAAAATCACCACCCGACAGTTCGTCGAACGCCTCCAGAGCTACGTGCCCGCCGGCCAGCCCGTTCCCAGCGCCCAGCAGATCCTCGACGCCTGGAACACCCTGCTGCTGCCCTACGACTGGAGCCGGTTCGAACTGCTCGACCGCCTGCGCCAGAGCGGTTACCGGATCTACCTGCTCAGCAACACCAACCTGCCCCACCGGGAGTACTTCGTCCAGCGTTTCGACCGCGAAAACCCCTTCCACCGCACCTTCGAAAGCTATTTCGACCGTTGCTTCTACTCCGACGCCATGCACCTGCGCAAGCCCGATCCCGCCATCTACCGCACGGCACTGGAACAGGCCGGTATCACTGCGGACGAGACCCTCTTCATCGACGACAATCGGCCCAACACCGATGCCGCCGAACGTGTAGGCATCCACGCATGGCACCTGGTCGCTCCGACCACCATCCACGACCTGTTTGAATAAAAATACGATATTTCGCACACCATACCTTGTATTCCCGCACAGGAATTTTTACTTTTATAGGACAAAAACCTGTGCGCCATGGAAAACAGACTTTTTCGCCGGACGGTACTTACCCTCCTCGCGCTGTTGAGCACCACGTTCGCCCCCTCGACAGCCCGCACCGGAAACGATGCAGCCAACGTGGCGAGCGCCGTAAACGACACCCCCTCCACCCCCTTTCACGGTACCTGGATCGACAGCGCCACCAGCCTGTGGGCACTGAGCCTCCAGCCCCGATTTGCCGCCCTCGACGCCTCCTTCTGGGAGTACGACCGGTGGAAAGTCCAAGAGGAGAGAGCCACCGTCCGCCTGAAAAGCACCAACGGCACCCGACGCACCCTCCGACTGGAGCTGCTGAACGACAGCACCCTGCTGTGGAATGACGACGGCACCCTCCGTACGCTGCTCCGCGAAAGCCCCACCGTGGCCCAGCGCCCCTTCGCCACACCGCCCGACACCACCTCGTTCGCCTGCGGTCCCTGGGTCAATGACAGCATCCTGATCGAAGGGTTCGTCATCGACTACCAACACGGCGTCACCCACTTCAATTACCGGTTTCAGTTTCTGCTTCCCGATAATAAGAGCGGCTTCGAACAGCGCCCCTTCCCGCTCGACTCGCTCGGCCGCTTCCGTTTCACCGTACCGGTCCACTACGAGAAGCTCCACCAACTCGGCAACTATGTCGTAGCCGGTCCAGGCGACCACCTCTTCATCGCCTTCCACACCCGCGACCGCAACCTTTTTATGGGCGACAACGCCCGCATCAATCAGGAACTCGACCGCTACAATCCCAGCCAGTACGCCGACCAATTCATGCCCTCGCCCCGCGCCAACGAACGCATCAGCGAGCTGAGCAGCTGGCGTTTCGGACAGCTTTCGACCCTGCGAATGGCCCTCCACACCATAGCCGACTTCTGCGCCCAGCACCAGCTGTCCCGAAAGACCCAACAGGTGTACAACAGTTTCGCCAAGTACGCCACGCTGAACAAGATCATCTCCATGCCCGAGATGAACGGCATCATCTGTCCCTACACCTACTACCTGCCCGACGAGAACCTCGACTACTCCGACCCCGAACTGCTCCTGTGGGTGGACAACCAGGTTCTTCTCATGCCTTTCACACGGCTCCACAGCAGGTACCAGCCGATCAACATGACCGACCGGCTCGGACTCCAGGGCGATGACCGAATCACCTTTCTGAATTTCGGCTACATGTACCAGCTCAACCCCATACGGCTCAATGAGTTCCGTGCGCGTATCCAACCCCGTATCGATTCCGTCCTGCAATCGAATCCATTTGACACAGAGACGGACCTGCAATGGGCTGCTCCCGTCACCGACAGTCTGCTCCCCACCCCCGGTCCCAACCGCGATCATATGTTCGCTTCGGGATTCAAACTGCTCTGGCTCTTCTCCGAGATGCCGCTCTCGGATCAGACCCTCGACCTCATCCGCAACGAACTCGCCGACAGCCCCCTCCTGCGCGACTCGCTGCTCGAATGCAACACCCACTACCGCCGGCTCGCCGAACAAAACGCCTCGCTGTCGATTCCGACCTGGACCGTCGGCGACACCATCGTCCAGGCCGACTCCATCGTCCGTTCCCTGCTCGGCCACAGCACCGACCGCCCGACCTGTCTGTTCATTCTGCAATCCTTCAACAACGCCGAGCAGATAAGCGCCCTGCAAAAAGCCCTCGAAACGGAACCGCTCGACATCATCTACATCTTCCAGGAAGGCTTCCCCTACAAATGGCGGAACGTCACGGCCCGCTACGGACTGACCGCCCCCAACGTGCACCACTGCCTGCTCGATGCAGAACAATTAGCAGCCCTAACACAGGCTTACCGCGTCCATCCCAACCAACCGCTCCTTCTGTTCGACCGCGACGACCACCGCATCACCGCCCCCGTTCCCTCCCTCTCGAATCTGGAAAACGTACTTACCTTCATCCGCGACCATACGAAACCGTAGCCGCCCCACAAGACCTACTCACCAGCCTTACGCAGCGGTACGAAAAAGCATCCATATCGAATTTTATTCATATCTTTGTGAGATATGTGCCGCCGCCGAGCCTGGCACGATACGCCCACTCCCTAAAACCGACAACCCGCCATGAAAACCCTCGGATTCACCTGGCTGACCGCCATCGTCCTGCTTCTGACCTCCTGCGACTCGGGACTGGTCAAAGTATCTTCGACCGGCAAACCCTACGAAATGTTTATCGTCACCCCGAACGAAGTGTGGGAAAGCGCCGCCGGCGACACCGCGCGCGCCTACTTCACCTCCGACGTGGAGATGATCAACCAGCCCGAACCGCGCTTCACCGTCTACAGCGTACCGCCCGCCAGCTACAAGGCCACCGTACGCAAGCACCGCAACATCCTGATTCTGAAGACCGGCAGCCAATACAGCCAGTCTGACATGACCGCCTCGTACGACGTCCACTCCGCCCCGCAACTCGAAGTGACCATCACCTCGCCCTCGACCGACTCGCTGGCCGCCTTCCTGCACACCTACGGCGAAGACCTCGTCCGGCTCTACGAAATCACGGAACGCAACCGTTCCATCGCCCGCGCCCAAAAATACCGCAACGCCGAAGTCAGCGACCTGATCGAGAAGAAATTCGGCCTGCGGATGAGCATCCCCAACGGCTACACCGTCCGTATCGACACCACCAACTTCCTGTGGGTATCCTACGAACTGCCGCTGGCCAGCGTCGGCTTCATCCTCTACACCTATCCGGCCGACTCCTCGGCAGCCCTCAACATGGCCGCCGGCAACATCATCGCAGCGCGTAACGCCGCCGTGATGCAGGTTCCCGGCCCCTCGGACGGCAGCTACATGACCACCAGCACCGCCGCCATGCCCGACCAGAAGATCCTCACCATCGACGGCCGCCAATGGGCCCAGGTGCGCGGTTTCTGGGACGTGAAAGGCGACTTCATGGGCGGCCCCTTCATCAACTACACCACCTACGACAGCATCAACAACCGCATACAGGCCATCGACGGCTACGTATACTCCCCCTCGCCGAACAACACCGTACCGATGCGGGACTACGTCCGCCAGGTCGAGGCGATCTTCCGCACCGCCAGCCTGCCCCAATCCGAAACAAAATAACCCACCCCATAACAACCCATGAAATACGATCCCGACCAGAACGGTTACTACGGTGAATTCGGGGGCGCCTTCATCCCCGACGAACTTCAGGAAAACATCAGCCAGCTCACCGAGCGCTACATCGAGATACTCGAGAGTCCGAAATTCAAACAGGAATTTGCCTACCTGCTGCGCAACTATGCCGGCCGCCCCTCGCCCCTCTACCACGCACCGCGACTGAGCGAAAAATACGGCGCCCGCGTGTACCTCAAACGCGAAGACCTCAACCACACCGGCTCGCATAAGATCAACAACGCCATCGGGCAGATCCTGCTGGCCCGCGAAATGGGCTGCACCCACATCATCGCCGAAACCGGCGCCGGTCAGCACGGCGTGGCCACAGCCACCGTCTGCGCCAAACTCGGTCTGAAATGCACCATCTACATGGGTGCCGTCGACGTCGAACGCCAGGCCCTCAACGTGGCCCGTATGAAGATGCTCGGCGCCACTGTCGAAGCCGTCACCACCGGCGGCGCTACCCTCAAGGATGCCGTCGACGTGGCCTTCGCCTACTGGGTAGCCCACCCCGAAGCCTACTACCTGCTCGGCTCGGCCGTCGGCCCCCACCCCTTCCCCGACATCGTGGCCCGTCTGCAGTCCGTCATCAGCCAGGAGATCCGCCAGCAACTCCTCGAGCAGGAAGGCCGCGAACTGCCCGACTACGTGATCGCCTGCATCGGAGGCGGCAGCAACGCCGCCGGAGCCTTCTACCACTTCCTCGAAGACGAAAGCGTACACCTGGTTCAGGTCGAAGCCGGCGGACACGGCACCCAGGGCAACGAACACGCCGCTTCGCTCAGCTGCGGGACCAAAGGCATCCTGCACGGCAGCCGCTCGCTGATCCTGTTCGACGACAAAGGCGAAGTCCGCGAACCCTACTCCATCTCGGCCGGTCTGGACTACCCCGGCATCGGCCCGCTGCACGCCTATCTGGCACAGACCGGCCGTTCGACCGTCCTCGTGGCCACCGACCGCCAGGCCCTCGACGCAGCCCGCGAAGTGTCGCAACTCGAAGGGATCATTCCCGCCATCGAATCGGCCCACGCCCTGGCCGCCCTGCCCCAGCTCAAGTTCCGCCCCGACGACATCGTGGTGGTGAACCTCTCGGGCCGCGGCGACAAGGACATGCCCACCTATCTGCGCGAATTCGGCCTCTAAGCCCACCGCCATGCCCAAAGACAAGACCGCTCCGTTCCCTCCGGGACGGAGCGTTTCCGATTTACCCGAAGCCACCCTCCCACCGAACCGGCGCAACCGGCTGTCGATCAAAGAGTGGAACGAACAGGACCGCCCCCGTGAAAAGCTCATGAGCCAGGGCGCATCGGCCCTGAGCGACGCCGAACTGCTGGCCGTGCTGATCGGTTCCGGCACCGTCGAACACTCCGCCGTCGAGATCGGCCGGCAACTGCTCGACTCCGTCGGCGGCAGCCTCGTGGAACTCGGACGCAAAAGCCTGTCGGAGCTGCAAACCTTCAACGGAATCGGGCTGGCCCGCGGCGTCAGCATCGCCGCAGCACTGGAACTCGGCCGACGCCGTGGCGCCGCCGACCTTCCCACCCCGGAATACATCACCGGCAGCACGGACATCATCGCCACGTTCCACCCCCTGCTCTCCGACCTGCCCCACGAAGAGGTATGGGTCATGCTGCTGACCCGCTCGAAACGCATCATCGAACGGTTCCGCATCAGCCAGGGCGGCATCGAAGGCTCCGTGATCGATCCCCGGATCGTGATCCGCCGCGCCCTCGACCGCAACGCCACCGGCATCATCCTGATCCACAACCACCCCTCGGGAAACCCCGCGCCCGGCGAACAGGACATGCTCAACACCCGCAAAGTGCAACAGGCCGCCTCGTACTTTGACATGCGCCTGCTCGACCACGTCATCATCGCCGACACCTCGGCCTTCAGTTTTGCCGAAGAGGGTCTGCTCTGAAAATCACGGGAACCGACCCGAAAAGTCGCCCCGCCACATACCGCGAAGGCGACTTTTTACGTTATATTAAGGCTACCGCCCCGATTGTTGCCGCCCATCCCCCCGGGCCCACAACCACACGCCCCCCCACGACGGCACGATCGCAACCCCACACTCCACAAAACCATCGAGTACGCTATGAACGTAAGGATACTTTGGGTCGACGACGAAATCGAACTGCTCAAGCCCCACCTGCTCTTCCTCCAGAACAAAGGATACGACGTCGAAACCTGCAACAACGGTTACGACGCCATCGAAATGGTGCAGCAGCGCCCCTTCGATCTGATTATCCTGGACGAGATGATGCCGGGGATGACCGGTCTGGAGACCCTTCCGCAGATCAAGAACTTCGCCCCCACCACCCCCGTGGTGATGGTCACTAAATCCGAAGAGGAGAACATCATGGACCGCGCCGTCGGCTCCAAGATCGCCGACTACCTGATCAAACCCGTCAACCCGAACCAGGTGCTCCTCTCGATCAAAAAGAACGTCCACCAGCAGCAACTCGTCTCCGAAAAGAGCACGGCTGACTACCGGTCCGACTTCGGCAAGATCTCCGTGGCCCTGAACGACGCCCGCACCTTCGCCCAATGGACCGAAGTCTACCGCAAACTCGTGCAGTGGGACATCGAACTCTCCGAGTCAAGCGACACCAGCGTGCGCGAGATCCTCTCCTACCAGTTCAAGGAGGCCAACGACCTCTACGCCCGCTTCGTCAAGAAGAACTACCTCGACTGGTTCGACGACACCAACCCGGACCGTCCGGTACTCTCCCACACCCTGCTGCGCCAACGGCTCTTCCCGGTGGTCGACAAGTCGAAGAAAACCACCTTCCTGCTGATCGACAACTTCCGCTACGACCAGTGGCTGATGATCCGCCCGCTGCTCCACAACCACTTCGACGTGGCCAGCGAAGAGTTCTACTGCGCCATCCTGCCGACCGCCACGCAGTATGCACGCAACGCACTCTTTGCCGGGCTCACCCCGCTGGCCATCTCCAAACTGATGCCCGACCTCTGGCTCAACGACAACCAGGAGGGGGGTAAAAACCGCTACGAAGAGGACTTCCTGCGCCGCCAGCTCCAACAGTTCGGCAAACCCTACCGGATGAGTTTCGACAAACTGATCCGCCCCGAACAGGGCAAGAAACTGCTCGAAAGCATCGACCGCCTCTCGAACGTCGACCTTTCGGTGGTGGTCTACAACTTTCTGGACATCCTCTCGCACGCCCGCACCGAAAGCGAAATCATCCGCGAACTGGCCGAAGAGGAGGTCGCCTTCCGTTCGCTGACGCGGTCGTGGTTCGAGCACTCCGACCTGTGGGAGATCATGAAGCAGCTCTCGGAACGGGGCCACACCATCGTCATCACCTCCGACCACGGCACCATCCGCGTCGACAACCCCGTGAAGGTGATCGGCGACCGCGAAACCTCGCCCAACCTGCGCTACAAAAGCGGCCGTAACCTCAACTACGACCCCAAACAGGTCTTCGCCATCACCAAGCCCGAAGAGGCCCACCTGCCCAAGTCGAACCTCACCTCGACCTACATCTTCGCCTACGACCACGATTTTCTGGTCTACCCCAACAACTTCAACCAACACGTGCGGTACTACAAAAACACCTTCCAGCACGGCGGCATCTCGATGGAAGAGATGATGGTACCCTACATCGTGCTCAACCCCAAATAGCCGTCCGAAGCCCTCACGCCTTGGCGCCGCCCCGTCCACGATCCGTGCCGTTGGGGCGGAGACCCCGGCAGCAGACGAAATCACCGGTCGATGCGGATAAACAGGCAAAAAGTCGTATCTTTCGGCCGGAACGTCACCCCCGAATATGAAAGCAACCACCATCAAAGGCCTCTCGGACCTGCCCGATGCCGCCGAAGAGATACTGACCGAAGCCACCCGCCGCGGAGCCACGATCATCGCCTTCTACGGGGCGATGGGCGCCGGCAAAACCACCCTCATCAAAGAGATCTGCCACCAACTCGGCATCGACCCCCAGGAGGTGAACAGCCCCTCCTTCTCGATCGTCAACGTCTACGACTCCCAACCCGAGAAGAGTGACGACACCCCCAGAACCGTCTACCACTTCGACTTCTACCGCATCCGATCGATCGAAGAAGCCTTCGATTTCGGATACGAAGAGTACTTTTTCAGCGGCAACCTCTGCCTGATCGAATGGCCCGAAAAGATCGAGGAGCTGCTCCCCGAAGACGCCATGATCGTACACCTCACCCCCGTGGACGAAGACACGCGGCTGCTCGAAATCGAAGACTGACCCCCACACCGCCCCATGACCGCAACCCGCACCCTACACATACGTCTGTTCGGCTGGCTGCTGCTCGGCCTGAGTGCCTCGGCACAGTTTGCGCCGGCCTCGGCCAAGACGCCGCCCCGCGAGACTCAGCCTACCACCTGCGAGGAGGCTGAGCCGACCGCCTCGTTTATCCGCACCGGGCGACAGGTGGCCTCCAGCGATCTGTCGTTCTTCACGTCCGACCTGCTCGCCCACTACAAAGTGCTCGGCAACGACATCCGCAACCTGAACAGCCTCTACCTGCGTTGCAACCGCGACTGGGGTGCCACCGCCTACGCCCTGGCTCTGCAAGCCGCCTCGAAAATGCCGCTCACCACGCTGCTGATCAACTACGACGAGGCCGGCCGCGACTGGCAGCAAACCGCCATCCGCATCCACCTGCTGCAGGGGAAAAGGCTGGAACCCCGCTACTCGCTCAGCGTTCATCTGAACCGCCAGACCGAAGCCTGGAACGACTACCTCACTGCGCCTCAACGTCGGCTCCGCCTGATCGACTAATCGCCGCAGTCCATTCCGAAAAAGTTTTGCCGGCTCCGCTTACCTAGAATCTCGGTAAGCGGAGCCGCTGTCATTTTACCCACCGTCCCAAACGCAGAGTAGATGACACGACCTGCTGATCTACTCGCACCATCCCCGTTCAGCCTGCGTAAATGCTCACTACCGTCACTTTTTGCACAACACGGGTATACCCTCCAACAAATCGGCTCCATTCGGTGCAATTTTTCACAACCCGTTGGAGGTTTCCGGCCGAATGACTATATTCGCATAATACGATGAAAGCACTCGGCACATACTCAACCCTCTTCACGTCGGCAGATCTGCTGACCGGTTGCGTTACGGCCGTCACCTTCCGTTGTACTACCACAACGGTGACCACCACTACTACCACCCCCTGGGGGGTATAGTTTCTATTTTGCTTCCGTTTCGGAGCACCTGCGGTTACATACATTCCTGTTTTTCGAAGGCGAGCCAGGCTCCCGCCGCAGTCCCATTCCTACACACCGTTCGTTAAACACCCGTTCTGCACACCCGTCGGGACAGTTCCACCCCGTCTTTTGCCGACTTCGATCGACAAGAGCGGCACGCTACACCCATACCCTTACGGTTTGCCAGAACGGCCCCAACATCTACCACATCATGCAACCGAAATACCACCAAAGTATCGACATATTCGCCCCCGCCACCGTAGCCAATCTCGGCCCCGGCTTCGACATCATGGGCATGGCCATCGAAGGAGCCGGCGACCTGCTCAGCATACGCATCGCCCCCGGCGACAGCCTCGCGATTCGCAACGAAAGCGGCATGCCACTGCCCGACGACATCGAAAAAAACGTCGTGACCCCCGCCCTGCGTGCAATGATCGCCGCCTGGGGTCACCCCCTGGCCGTCGAAGTCGTCATCCGGCAAAAGATACGCCCCGGCAGCGGCATCGGATCGAGTTCCGCATCGTCCGCCGCCGCAGTCGTCGGGCTGAACGAGCTTCTCGGCCGCCCCTTCGGCGAGCAGGAACTCATCACCTTTGCCATGGAGGGCGAACGGCTCGTCTCGGGCGGCACCGCCCATGCCGACAATGCCGGTCCGGCCGTAACGGGCGGCATCATGCTGATCCGCGGCTACGACCCGCTGGACTACATCCGCATTCCCGTCCCCGAGCGGCTGTACGCCGCTGTGATCCACCCCCACATCACGGTCAATACCGTCGAGAGCCGTGCCGTCATGCGGCAGGAGGTTCCCCTGCGCGACGCCGTCTCGCAGTGGGGCAACGTCGGCGGACTGGTCGCCGGACTGCTCACCGCCGACATGGGTCTGATCGGCCGATCGCTGAAGGATGCCATCGCCGAACCCTACCGCAAACACTTCATCCCCGGTTACGACTCACTCAAGGCGGCCCTCAGCGGCATCGACGGCCTGCTGGGTTCGAACATCGCCGGATCGGGCCCCTCGGTATTCGCCCTTTGCGACGGTCCTCGGGCCGCCGAAGCAGCCGGAGCAGCCATGGTCCTCCACTTCCGGCAACTCGACATCGCAGCCGAACTCTACACCGGCCCCGTGTCCCGACAGGGCGCACGCGTGCTTTAATCCAACCCGAAACACCACGAATGACCATGAAATACATCTCGACCCGCTCGCCCCACAGGAGTTTCACCCTGCGCGAAGCCGCCCGGCTGGGGCTGGCTCCCGACGGCGGGCTATTCATGCCCGAACGGATTCCGCAAGTGTCGCTCGACACCGTGCAGACACTCGCCGCCGAATCCTACAACGCACTGGCCGCCTATCTGGCCGACCTCTTTTTCGGCGACGATCTCCCGTCTGCTCAGATCGAACAGGCCGTGGCACAGGCCTACGACTTCGCGCCGCGGCTGGCTTCGTTCGACGAGCGGCTCCACACCCTCGAACTATTCCACGGGCCGACCTTTGCCTTCAAGGATTTCGGAGCCCGCTTCATGGGATCGATGCTCGGCCTGCTGAACGACAGCGACCGCGAACTCATCATCCTGACCGCCACTTCGGGCGACACCGGCAGCGCCGTGGCCGGCGGATTTCACGACGTACCCGGCACGAAGGTAGTCCTGCTCTACCCCTCGGGACGGGTCAGCCCCCTTCAGGAGAGCCAGATGACCACCCTCGGCGGCAACGTCCACCCGCTGAAGATCGACGGCAGTTTCGACGACTGCCAGCGGATGGCCAAGACGGTCTTCGCCGACACGGATTTCTGCCGCCGGCACGGCATCACCTCGGCCAACTCGATCAACCTGCTGCGATGGCTGCCCCAGTCGTTCTACTACTTCTACGGCTGGTACCTGTGGAGCCGAGCCACCGGCCGGGCCGAACCTCCGACCATCGCCGTTCCGAGCGGCAACTACGGCAACCTCTCGGCCGGGATGCTCGCCGCCCGCATGGGGCTGCCCGTCAAACGGTTCATCGCCGCCTCCAACGCCAACGACGTCGTACCGGAGTTCCTCCGCACACGCGAGTACAGGCCCCGCCCCTCGATCCGGACGCTGGCCAACGCGATGGACGTCGGAGACCCCAGCAACTTCGAACGGATGATGGCCCTCTGCGGTGCCGAATTCGACCGGCTGTGGGCCCAAGTTCGCGGTTTCAGCGCCTCAGACTACCGCATCCGCAAGGCGATCGCCGAGATTTACGACCGATTCGGGTACCTGAGCGACCCGCACAGCGCCGTGGGGTATCTGGCCATGAAATCGCGTCCCGCAGCACATGGGTTCTGGCTCTCGACCGCCCACGAAGCCAAATTCCGGGAGGTGTTGCAAGAGGCGCTCCCCGCCGAAGCCATTCCGCACGCACTACCCCCGGCACTGGAGGAGCACATGCGTCTGCCGCGCGTGTTCGACACGATGGGCCCCGACGCCGACCAGCTAAAGGCATTCCTGCAAGGCATTTAATCCCCCATTGGCAACGCGTCCCCCGTGTCTTTGGGCATACCCGGAATGTTTTTAGACATTCCGCGCATGAGACGACGTATCGGCCTCTTACAAAATACCGCCCACCCCGGCTGGCCGCAATCTCCTGCTCCTTCTTCGATTCAGAAGCCCCCAAAAACGATCGAGGCTCCGGCACGTAAAATGCCGGAGCCTCGATCACATTTGTATTTCGCGGGAGTCACCTGCCGAAGTCTCAACGCGTCTCCCGTTCCGGGATGGCGTAGTAGGGCACGCCGGGCTCGATCTTCAGCGTCATCTTCGCATCCGATACCCGGACCCGTTCGGGCTGCTGCAACCCCTCGGGCGTAATGCGGTAAATCGTAGCCTCCGCAGCGTTGCCCCACGAATAGGGCACGTCGAACGTCATCCGCCCCCCCTGATCCGCACTGTAAACAATTGCACCGCGGTCGTCACGCCACACGGCCGGGATACAGTAGGTGTTTTTCACGCGCAGAACCCGGTCGTACTGCCGCACCGTACTGTCGGCCAACGAGACGCTCACCCCGTCGCTGAAGAGCGCCGTGCGCTGCTTGCCCTCGCCCTCAACTGCCAGCCGGTCGAGCCGGTTCAGGAAGAAATACTGCGGACACTTCAGCATGAAATCGCGTGTCAGCGCCGGCTGCCACTCGTAACCCTCGGCAAAACGGTAGAACGGTTCGCCGTAGCACGACGTTCCGAACAGGAAGCCCAGATCGTGGTCGCTGGTCCGAATATCGGGATTAATGCCCGACCCGGTGTAGACATCGGCCGGGATCCGCAGGTAATCGGCCTGCGCCGCCCCGTTGAAGTGCCAGGCGAACGGCACCCGGCCGACCATGTAATCCATCACCCATTCGCTGGTGATGTCCATCCCCTTATCCCGCCAGTAATCGGCCGTCCGCTTCTGGTAATCGGCCTCCAGCATCACCGACTCGCCATGTCCCTCGCTCGGACGTGCAATCCACGCATCGGAGTGGATCGTTCCCGCCTCGCGCAACTCCGGCAGCAGGGCCATCAGCCGGTCGATACGCATCTGCGTATAGCCGGCCTCCCACTCGTTGCGGTAGTTGATCTGATAGGCCTTGCGACCGTTGTACTCGCCGATCACCTTCAGCGAGCCGTCGGCGTTTTTCGAGATCAGATCGTGCTCGACATACTCCGGCCACAACGGACTGTCATCATAGGCGTCCGTCATGTTGATATGCAGGCTGACCGTGGTGTGGTACTTGCGGGCCTCGCGCATCAGCCAGCGCAGGCTCTCCTCGGCCGTGGCATCCTGCGGTCGTTTCAGGTGCTCGTTGACCTCGAAGAAAGCGGGATACTTGTCGTCGTGGCCGTTGTACTGCCAGCCGACCAGATAGACGATCTTCGGCACCCCGAGCGACAGGTTGTCCGACTGACGGATCATCTCCAGCGCCTGTTCGAAAGTCACGCGCACTTCGCAGCCGCCCTTGCGGTCGGGTACGGCCAGGGCGATTTTCGTCACCCAGGTACGCGAATAGTCATGATTGAATGCCCGGACCGACACCGGTGCGGACAGCAGCAGAAAAAGCGCCAGGAAGCGGGTTAAGATTTTCATAAACAATCGATTACTGAGATAGAACCAACATAAACACCCCGCCCGTACCGGCACAATCGGGCACAGCAGGGGATCGAACGTTAAAATTATCTTTTCCCCCTGTGGTCAGCAATGGATAATCCGCCAAAAGCAATGGAAAATTTCCCGATTTCACGCCTCAGCAACATCCCGCAATCACCACTCCAAACGAAATTAAGCCGAGCGGGCTGGAGAATTCCATTCCCCGACCCGCTCGATACCTTTTGAATCCGACAGGAAGCACCTGCCCGCCCGCACCGACTCACGCCTCTCCCTGCGAAGCCCCGGATGCCGGATCCGACGACGCCGGAACACTGGGCTGCCCGGCAGCACGCGACCGGCTGTTCACTACCCGGTCCGTGATATAAACCGTAAAGATCGGCAACATCATCACCCCGGCAGCAGCCAGCAGAAACGAAAGGATTTTGCCGATGGGGGTAACCGCCGTGATGTTCGATCCGACGGTGGTCAGGTCCATGCAGGCCCACCACAGCGCATCCCAATAGGATTTGACGCCGGTATTGAGGTCACGCTCCGCCACGAAGAAGATCAGGCTCGTAAAGTAGGTCACCGCAGCCAGGATGGAGAGATACGAGACCATCAGGCTGGTCGCACTGCGCCGCGTGAACCAGCGGGTAATCATCACCAGTCCGTAACCGCCCCGCAGCAGCGGCATGAAACCCAGCAGATAGTGAATCTCGTGCGGCACTTCGGCGTGGGTATAATGGACGATATTCATGTAGGGTATCGCAAACAGCAACAGCAGGAAATTGCTGAATACGAACCGCAGCTTCCGGGGACTGATCCAGAAGCGCACCACGAAATCCAGGATAAAGATCGCACACACGGCCAGCTGGACATTCAGCGTCATCTGGCTGTCGGGACGATAGCGCCCCACGGTCAGAATATCGTACGACAGCGAGACGATGATGGCCAGCGACCCGAGCAGCACCAGGACGTTGAGCCAGTTGATAATACGTTTGTCGATTTTAGTCAAAACATTTTTCATCGGCAGAAGAGGTGTTGGAATACCCTTCGGATGCGACAAAAACGGTGCCATTTTCTATCTTTGTCGAACGGCCGCCCCACCCACCGCCACATCGTATGGGCTCTGGCCCTGCCCCCTTGCCTTCGGCCGTGCTGCCGCAATCGGTCGCAGCCGCTGTCTCCGGTCCCCGCCCCGCGCGACCGGACACCCCGCCAGTCCGCCTCCCTTCCCCGAGTCCCGACCTGTGGCAAGGCTCGCTAGTTCGGCAATGGCCCCGCGGCGTAACAAGGCTCTCCGAGCGCAACGAAACGCCCCCAGTGCATACGAAAACCAACCAACAACCACCAGAATATCAGCCTATGGAATGTCAACAAGGTCCCCGAAACACGGAGTGTCCGTGCAGCGCCACGGGGTGTGTCCGCCACGGATACTGCTGCCAGTGCGTCGCCCATCACCGCGCCAAAGGCCAACTGCCGGCCTGCTTCTTCCCGAAAGATGTGGAACTGACCCACGACCGTTCGATCGAACGCCTCGTCGCCACCTACAACGAACGCGGCCCCTGGTGGAACAAATAGCCCCACCGACAGCCGGCCTCGTTCAACCCGACCAGACAGGAGGCGTTCTCCCCAGTACAGTGGAGAACGCCTCCTGCCTTTAACGCACCGCAACCAACTGCGCCCCGCAGACTCGCCCCGCAAACTTGCCGCACGACCGTCATCCCGCACCGCCGCTCCGCGCGCAGGCTCAGCTTCCGAGACGAAGCGCCCTCCGGATGGAAGCGAATCTCGAAATTTGGGTATCTTTGCATTTCAAACCCCAATTTTTTCACGGAAAGCATGATAACGGTATCGAATCTGGAAGTACAATTCGGCAAACGCGTCCTGTTCAAGGACGTCAACCTCAAATTCACCCCCGGCAACTGCTACGGCGTGATCGGCGCCAACGGAGCCGGCAAATCGACCTTTCTGCGCGTGCTCAGCGGCGACGTCGACCCCACCCGCGGCAGCGTCTCATTCGGTCCGGGCGAACGGCTTTCCGTGCTTAAACAGGACCACTTCGAGTACGACCAGTACACCGTGCTCGACACCGTGCTGATGGGCCACCAGCCCCTATGGCAGATCATGCAGGAGAAAAACGCCCTCTACGCCAAAGAGGACTTCTCGGACGAAGACGGCATCCGCGCCGCCGAACTCGAAGAGAAATTCGCCGAGATGGAGGGTTGGAATGCCGAAAGCGATGCCGCCGAACTGCTCAGCGGTCTCGGCATCAAGGAGTCGCTCCACTACTCGCTGATGGGCGACCTCAACGCCAAGGAGAAGGTGCGCGTGCTGCTGGCCCAGGCACTGTTCGGCAAGCCCGACAACCTGCTGCTCGACGAGCCCACCAACGACCTGGACGTCAACACCATCATGTGGCTCGAAAACTACCTCTCGAACTACGAGAATACGGTGCTGGTCGTATCGCACGACCGCCACTTCCTCGACGCCGTCAGCACCCATACCATCGACATCGACTACAGCGACATCAACCTCTTTGCCGGCAACTACAGTTTCTGGTACCAGTCGAGCCAGCTGGCCGCCCGTCAGCAGGCCCAGCAGAACAAGAAAGCCGAAGAGAAACGCAAAGAGCTGATGGAATTCATCCAGCGTTTCTCGGCCAACGTCGCCAAATCGAAACAGACCACCTCGCGCAAAAAGATGCTCGAAAAACTCAACATCGAGGAGATCAAACCGTCGATGCGCAAATATCCCGGCATCATTTTCCAACCGGAACGCGACCCCGGGACGAAGATTCTGGGCGTGGACGGCCTGAGTTACTCGACCCCGGACGGCGAGACGCTGTTCCGTAACCTCTCGTTCACCATCGAGAAGGGTGACAAGGTGGTATTCCTCTCGCGCGAGCCGCGTGCCGTTACGGCGCTGCTGGAATGCATCACGGGCAACCTCCAGCCCGAAGAGGGGATGATCGAATGGGGCGTGACCATCAAATCGGCCTACCTGCCGGTCAACAACACGGCCTACTTCAACTCCGATCTTTCGATCATCGACTGGCTGGCCCAGTTCTCGCCCGACACCAGCGAGCTCTTCCTGCGCGGCTACCTCGGCAAGATGCTCTTCAGCGGCGAAGAGGTGTACAAAAAGGTGAGCGTGCTGTCCGGGGGCGAGAAGATGCGCTGCATGATCGCGCGGATGATGATCGAGAACCCCAATACGCTGATTTTGGACTCGCCGACGAACCACCTCGACCTGGAGTCGATCCAGGCGTTCAACAACTCGCTGGTATCGTTCCCGGGCATCGTGCTGATGACGTCGCACGACCACGAATTTATCGAGACGGTGGCCAACCGGATCATCGAGATCACGCCCTACGGCATGGTCGACAAATACATGGAGTACGACGAGTACATCATGAGCGAGAAGATCCAGACGCAGTTGAACCGGCTTTACAACGGCGATTAACGGCAGAGGTACCGCCCAGGTGACACCTTCACCCAACAAGTGTCGATGACCCACTCGTTTAGGATGCGCAGCATCCGCCGAAAAGTTCTTTGGGTCCCTTTCTTACAAGAAAGGGACGGTTCCACACAGTGCAGGACAAGTATCTGCGCCGTACGCGACTGCCGCTTTTTAACTGCGTTTTCCTCGCACTACCTCGCCAAACCCCGCAAGCGGTTTCTGGTCTCGGCACGTTGCTCGGTTGTAAAAAGCGGCACCAAAAACTTTTGAGATGGCAGCCTCTACCCCCAGTAGGTCGATGACCCGCCGTTTAGGATGCGCAGCATCCGACGAAAAGTTCTTTGGGTCCCTTTCTTACAAGAAAGGGACGGTTCCGTATAGTGCGAGACAAGTATCTGCGCCGTACGCGACTGCCGCTTTTTGTAAAAAGCGGCACCAAAACTTTTGAGATGGCAGCCTCTACCCCAACTGGTCGGTGATGCCAGTACCCGCAAAACCAGATAAAAGTCGACACCCATGATCGACGAAACGACCCGACAACAAGTCAAAGAAAAAGTGGCCCTGCTGCCCGACAGCCCCGGCGTTTACCAGTTCCTGAACGCCGAAGGGACCATTATCTATGTCGGCAAGGCCAAAAACCTCAAACGTCGAGTCAGTTCCTATTTCGTCAGCCGCGCCGACCACACCCGCAAGGTGCAGGTAATGGTGCGGCAGATCGCCGACCTGCGCCACATCGTCGTCGGCAGCGAAGCCGACGCCCTGCTGCTCGAAAACAACCTCATCAAAGAGCTCCAGCCACGCTACAACATCCTGCTCAAGGACAGTAAAAGCTATCCGTGGATCGTGGTCAAAAACGAGCCCTTCCC
This sequence comes from Millionella massiliensis, assembly GCF_900104655.1. Taxonomy (GTDB): domain Bacteria; phylum Bacteroidota; class Bacteroidia; order Bacteroidales; family Rikenellaceae; genus Rikenella; species Rikenella massiliensis. The sequence continues at coordinate 1,561,539 of NZ_FNWD01000002.1, forward strand.
GCGCATCTTCTCCACCCGGAAGTTCGTCAAGGACGGTTCGTCGTACTTCGGCCCCTACTCGTCGGTGACCATGCAACGCGCCGTGCTCGAACTGATCCGCGGCCTCTACCCTTTGCGGACCTGCAAACTGAACCTCAGCCCGCAGGCCATCTCTAAAGGGACCTACTCCGTCTGCCTCGAATACCACATCGGCAACTGCCTCGGCCCCTGCGTCGGCCAGCTCAGCGAAGAGGCGTATGCCGACTACATCGCCAGCGCGAAAAACATCCTGCGCGGCGACCTGCGTCCGGCCCAGGAGTACTTCACGGCCGAGATGAAACGGCTGGCCGCGGGGCTCCACTTCGAACAGGCCGCCCAGGTCAAGGAGAAACTGGAGCTGCTCTCCAACTACAGCAGCCGCTCGGTGATCGTCAGCGCCACGCTCACCAACCTCGAAGTCGTGTATGTGCTGAACGACGAAGGAGCCTCGTTCTGCAACCACATGCGGATCGTCCACGGAGCCGTGGTCCACTCCTTCACCTTCGAGATGCGGGGACGTCTCGACGAGACCCCCGACGAACTGCTCGCCTTCGCGCTGGGCCAGATTTTCGCCGACGCCCGTGAAGCCGGAACGCCGCTCCCGCGCGAAATGATCGTCCCGCTGCAACCCGACCCGGAACTCTTCCCCACCGTCAATTTCACCGTTCCGCAGCGCGGCGACAAACTCGAACTGCTCCGGCTGGCCGAGAAAAACTGCAAACTGGCCCGCCTCGAGAAGTTCAAACAGATCGAGAAGACCGATCCCGACCGCCACACCGACCGCATCATGGCCAAGATGCAGAAGGACCTGAAGCTGCCCGTCGAACCGCGCTACATCGAGTGCTTCGACAACTCCAACATCCAAGGGACCAACCCCGTCGCCTCGTGCGTCGTGTTCCGCGACGGACGCCCCAGCCGCAAGGACTACCGCCATTTCAACATCAAGACCGTCGTGGGAGCCAACGACTTCGCCTCGATGGAGGAGGTGCTCACCCGACGTTACGGACGGCTGCTGGCCGAAAATCAGCCGCTGCCCGACCTGATCGTGATCGACGGCGGCAAGGGGCAGCTTTCGTTCGCCTTCACGGCACTGGAAAAACTGGGGCTACGGGGCAAAGTATCGGTCGTGGGGCTGGCCAAACGTATGGAGGAGGTTTACTTCCCGGGCGACCCGCTTCCGCACTACCTCGACAAAACGGGCGAATCGCTGCGCATTCTGATGCACATCCGTGACGAGGCCCACCGCTTCGGGATCACGTTCCACCGTCAAAAACGGTCGATCAATTTCCTGAAATCCGAATTGGAGAGTGTTCCGGGGCTGGGCAAGACCTCGATCGACCGCCTGCTGAAACGCTACCGGACGCTGGCGCGGATGTCGCGCACGCCCGAGCCCGAACTGGCCGAGCTGATCGGCCCGCAGCGGGCACGCATTCTGCTCGATTATCTGCACCAAAGGGCGAGCACAGCCGCCGGTTCCGATTCCATCACCGATTCCGTTTCCGATACATCGGCCCAATAATCCAAACGGCTCCTTGTGCGACGGCAGAGGTGCGCCGCGGCCCGGTTACGGTTCTTCGGCGGGCGGAAGTCTACGGTCGCTCTCTCCCCAGTTGGGCACCATACACAAACAGTTCGCGGGGCATCAGGTAGATTTACCTGATGCCCCGCGAACTGTTTCGATATTTTCCGACGGAGATTGGCTTCAAGGCTCTCCGAATCAACGACTACGAGCTCCGGCCCCTCGTCCCTGCCCCTCTCCTCTGTCCGAAGCCTCACTCACCACCACCGAGCTTCACCTCTCGCCCCTCGCACATCTGCTCTCCGTCATACTCCCGCCGGGCGACTCGCACCAACCGTACTCGCCCCCCCGGGAGAGGGAAACTATTTGATACGTTCGTAGTATTCGCGGGTACGGGTATCGACGCGGATCTTTTCACCGGTGTTGATGAACAGCGGTACTTTGATGGTGGCGCCGGTTTCGACGGTAGCGGGTTTGAGGGCATTCGACGAAGCGGTATCGCCTTTCAGACCGGGTTCGGTGTAGGTCACTTCCATTTCGACGAGCTGGGGCAGTTCGGCCGAAAGCACCTGTTCGTTGTCGGTACGGAACATGACTTCGACGATTTCACCCTCTTTCATCAGGTCGGCGTTGTCGATCAGTTTTTTGTCGATGACGATCTGTTCGAAGGTTTCGGTGTGCATGAAGTTGGCACCCAAGTCGTCTTCGTAGAGGAATTGGTAGGGGCGGCGTTCGACACGTACCGGTTCGATCGGGGCGCCGGCAGTGAAGGTGTTATCGATCGTGCGACCGTTTTCCAGGTTTTTGAGTTTCGTGCGCACGAAGGCAGGGCCTTTGCCCGGTTTCACATGCTGGAAATCGACGATCTGGCAGGTTTTGCCGTTGAAGTCGATGCACATCCCGATTTTAATGTCTGCGGTAGTTGCCATATATGGTTTTGTTTTTTAGATGGAACAAGTATGAATTGGAGGTGCAAAGGTATGAAAAAGACGGGTTTTACGCAAACATGGGGCGTATCCACTCCACGACCACGGCCCACCCGACGAATCGGGCCGTTTTGCCGATCAGCATGAAGAGGGCCACCTGCCAGACGTTGACCTTGTAGAAGCCCAGCCCCAGGGCGAAAAGATCGCCCACCAGCGGCAGCCACGACAGGAATGCGAGCCACGAGCCCCAGCGGTCGATGCGGGATTTCTGATGTTCGAGGGTTTCGCGCTTGACCTTGAACCACTTTTCGATCCACTCCCATTTTCCGGCGCGTCCCATCCAGTAGGAGATCATGCCGCCGCTCCAGTTGCCGAGCGAGGCGACCACCACGGTCCAGACGACGTTTCCGCCGGCAGCCAGCATACCGATCAGCAGAAAATCCGAGCTGAAGGGGATAACGGTCGCCGCCAGCAGCGAACCGATAAAGAGTCCGAGGTATCCCAGATTGAGCAGCCACTCCATGTGTTTCCGACCGTCTTGCTTGTGTGTGTTTAGAGTTCGATGCTCCGGCAGCGCAACCCGGCCTGCTGGATCGCCTCCAGCACACGCGGCAGAGCGTAATAGAGGTTTCGGGAGGCTTTGACCGAGTCGTGAAACACGACGATCGACCCTTCGTGCAGGTGACGCGTGACGTTGAGCACGCAGGCTTCGGGCGAAACGGCCCGCGAATAGTCGCGGCTCAGCACGTCCCACATGATGATATGGTAACGTTCCGAGATGCGCCGCATCTGGCTGCGGGTGATCCGCCCGTAGGGCGGCCGGTAGAGGTTGGTCCGGATCAGTTCGTTGGCCAGGTCGGCATCCTCGATATAGCGTCCGGTGGGGGTTCCCCACCCTTTGATGTGGCTGTAGGAGTGGTTGCCGACAGCGTGGCCGCGGGCCTTGATTTTCCGGAAAATGTCGGGACGAAGGTCAACGTTCTTACCGAGGCAGAAGAAGGTCGCCTTGGCGTCGTACTGGTCGAGCGTGTCGAGCACCCACTCGGTCACCTCGGGGGTGGGACCGTCGTCGAAGGTCAGAAAGATCGATCCGCGCTCGCTGAGGTTCCAGTTCAGCTCGGGAAAAAGACGTTTGATGAATTTCGGGGGGCGAAAATACATACCGATGTCGCGCTGAGGGGATTACGGTTCAATGTGGCAAAGATAACCAAATTGTCGCAGGTAAGGATACGCGGTTCGCGCTTCCCTGCCGGGCTACGCCTGCGGAACCAGTGTTTAAGACAAAAACTGCGAAACAAGGGTTACGCCCCCCAAACGGGAAGAAACGCTAAGGGGTGGGCACACTGCGAACCTCTCCATGTCCTATTCCCATTTATTCCAACGTCTCCCCGCCGCCCGGTTTGCCGACCCGTTCGCCGCCCCGTTCGTTCGCCGCCCCGTTCGTTCGCCGCCCCCTCGCAGCCAAACCGCTGAAACGGTTTCCCCTAACAGCGAGAAGACCCCGGCAATCCTCAGCCCCCGGCAACCGCACCTTCGATCGGTTCCTCCCCCCCTGCACGCGACCCGCTGGCTTTCTAAAGCAACGGATAGAGGGTTTCGAGTGCGATGCCGCGCGAACCTTTCACCAGCACATGGGCGTCCCGAATGGTTACCTCGCCCCGCTTCAGCGCATCGGCCAAAGCGGCGGAGGATTCGAACACCTGTACATGACCGGGGCAGGTTTCGCCGGCCGCTTTCGTAAATTCGGGACCGACCAGATAGACGTCCAGATCGGGCTGGAGCGAAAGACGCTCGACCACGGCACGATGTTCAGCCTCAGAGAAGTCGCCCAGTTCACGCATGTCGCCCAGAACCACCACGCGCCGACCCGCGACGGGCAGCCCGAAAAAGTTGTCCAGAGCGGCGGCCATGCTCGACGGATTGGCATTGTAGGCATCCTTGTAGAGCGTATTGCCGGTGGCGTTGGCCGAGTGTTCGACCTGCGAACGGTTGTTGTCGGGTTCGTATCCAGCGACAGCACGAAGGGCATCGACCGGCTCGACGCCGAAATATCGTCCCACGGCCAGAGCGGCAGCCGCATTGTAAAGGTTGTAGGCACCGGTCATGCCGGTCGCCATCTCGCCGGCGCCGTCGGCCACAATCACCAGCCGATCGTCGTGCGTGCCGGCGGCTGCAGACACACCGAGTTCAGCCACGGTATATCCCACGGCCACGGCACTGGAGCCCTCCCCGAAACGTTCGGCGATCATGGAGGCGAGGGTCGTATCGTCGGAGCGGTAGATGGCCGTACCGCCATGCGCAGCGAGGTAGTCGAACAGTTCGCCTTTGCCGCGACGCACCCCTTCGGGGCTACCGAAGCCCTCCAGGTGGGCCCGTCCAACGTTGGTCACCAACCCGATGTCGGGCCGAGCGATGGCACAAAGGGCGGCGATCTCGCCGGGATGGTTGGCCCCCATCTCGACAATGGCCACGTCGTCCTGGTCGCTCACGCTGAGCAACGTCAACGGTACGCCGATGTGATTATTGAGATTGCCCTTCGTACAGGCTACCCGGTAACGGGTGCGCAACACACGGGCCATCAGTTCTTTGGTGGTGGTCTTACCGTTGCTGCCGGTCAGGGCGATCACGGGCAGCCCCAGCATATCACGATGGTGGGCAGCGAGCTCCTGCAACGCTGCCAGGGTATCCTTCACGACAATGTAACGGTGGGCCTCCTCGGAATCGGCCGCAACGCCCCGGGGCATTTTGCCGTGTACGACGGCTGCCACGGCTCCATCGGCCACGGCCTGACGGGCATAGTCGTTGCCGTCGAAGTTCTCGCCCTGCAAGGCAAAGAAAATGGGCCCCACACCGTCATGTTCGGCACTCTGGGCCGCCACACTCCGGCTGTCGGTGGTCACCCGACCGCCATTCTCGCAATACAATTCGTAGAGTCTAGATAAACTCTTCCCCAAAACGGTATTTGACATCTTCCACGTAATTTCGAATATTCTGCTCGTTGCTGCGGCGGCAGATGAGCAGGGCGTTGTCCCGTTCGATGACCAGATAGTCCTCGAGCCCCTCGACAACGGCCACTTTTCCCTCGGGAACGTTGACAATCGTCCCCCGGGTGTTGTAGGTCAGAATGTTTCCGCCCCCGCCGAGCACGTTCTCCTGTTCGTCATGCCGGGCATGAAGGTAGAGCGAGCCCCAGGTACCGATGTCGCTCCATCCGAAGTCGCCGCAACGGACATAGACATCGGGCGATTTCTCCATCACGCCGTAGTCGATCGATATGTTCTCGCACGAGGGGTAAATGGCGTCGATAAACGACTGTTCGGTAGCAGTTCCGTAGTCGGCACGGCCGGCCGCAAAACGGGCGTTCATCTCGGGCAGGTAGGTCTCCAGGGCATGCAGAATGCCGGGCACGGACCAGATAAAAATACCGGAGTTCCAAAAGAATTCGCCGCTCTCGACGAACACGCGGGCCATCTCAAGATTGGGTTTCTCGGTAAAGGTTTTGACTTTGCAGATGGCGGTGCCTTCGGTTTCGGGACGGGGAGTCCGGTCGACCTGAATGTAGCCGTATCCGGTCTCGGGACGCGAAGGTTTGATCCCGATGGTCAGCAGTTTCCGATTCCCGCTGACGAACTCGAATCCTTCGCGGACGATCTTCAGGAACTCGGTCTCGCCGGTGATCAGGTGGTCGGAAGCGGCAACGACAATGTTGGCCTGCGGGTCGCGGGCGGCGATCCGGTAGGCGGCATAGGCCACACACGGAGCGGTATTGCGCCGCACGGGTTCGGTAAGCACCTGTTCCGGAGTCAGTTCGGGCAGGTGCCGCAACACCATATCCTTGTACTGCGCACTGGTGACCACCAGGAAGTTTTCCGGCGGCACCACAGGCAACAGCCGTTCATAGGTGCTGCGAATGAAACTTTTCCCAGTCCCTAATACGTCAATGAATTGCTTGGGTTTTTGACTCTTGCTCAACGGCCAAAAGCGGCTACCGACTCCGCCGGCCATAATCACGCAGTAGTTATTGTGTTGGGCCATTTTCAGATAATGAATGTCATGGGTTTATCGTTCAAAGATAAGGCATAATTCTCATTCGGCATATCCTTTGCTGCTTTTTCATTACCTTTGTCAGCAAGCGGTACTTTATGCCGACACTCCGGAAACGAGTGACACGGAGGGACAAAGGAGGCTGCCAGAGAGCTTGCCGAGGGGGGATATTCCGATGCAACCCGAAGCCCGACGGCTGGAGACGGCATACTGCTCCGGGAAGAGAACCGCCAACCCTCCCCTCCCGCAACGGACCGAGCGTCCCGGGAACCACACCGCCATTCCGGATCCCCGGCAGCCGATCCGCCGGCAAAACAAACAGAAACGACACACAACGATGAGCATACTCAAAGAGACAGGCGAATACCTGATGTTGATGAAGAAAGTGTTCTCGCGCCCCGAGAAGCTCTCGATCTACCGCAAACGGACACTGTTCGAGATGGAGGCCATCGGTCTGAACTCGATCGGCATCGTCGCCATCATCTCGATTTTCATGGGCGCCGTGGTAGTCATCCAGATGGCCAACAACCTCGAAAGCCCCTTCATTCCCAAGATGATGATCGGCTACGCGACCCGTGAATCCCTCGTGCTGGAGTTCAGTTCTACCATCGTGGCCCTGATCCTGGCCGGGAAGGTGGGGTCGAACATTGCCTCCGAGATCGGCACCATGCGCATCACCGAACAGATCGACGCCCTGGAGATCATGGGGGTCAACTCAGCCAGCTACCTGATCCTGCCCAAGGTGGTTGCCGCCGCCTTCTTCTTCCCGCTGCTGACCATCATGAGTATGATCATCGGCGTGATCGGCGGCTACGTGGTGGTACAAATCACCCAGATCTTCCCGCCGTTCGAATACGTTTCGGGGATCCGGTACGCCGTCAACACCTTCTACATCACCTACTCCATCATCAAAGCCTGCATCTTCGGGATCATGATCTCGACCATATCGGCCTACTACGGCTACTACGCCAAGGGCAACTCGCTCGAGGTGGGCCGTTCCAGCACCCGCGCCGTGGTGGTCAGCAGCATCGTGATTCTGATCCTCGACCTGGTACTCACCCAAATCATGCTGATCGACTGATGATACAAGCCATAGACATCTGTAAATCATTCGAAGGCCGTTTGGTGCTCGACCACGTATCGGCCACCTTCCAACCCGGCAAGACCAACCTGATCATCGGCCAGAGCGGATCGGGCAAAACCGTGCTGCTCAAGAGTCTCGTCGGCCTCCACCAGATCGACAGCGGACAGATCCTCTACGACAAACTCTGCTTCAGCGGAGCTCCCCTCGAGGTCAAACGCGAGATCCGACAGAAACTCGGCATGATCTTTCAGGGCGGCGCCCTGCTCGACTCCTCGACCGTGATCGAGAACGTGATGTTCCCGCTGGACCTCTTCACCGACATGTCGCAGAGCGAGAAGGAAGATCGGGCGAACTTTTGCCTGCAACGCGTCAACCTCACCAACGCCAACCACCTCTACCCGTCGGAGTTGAGCGGCGGGATGATCAAACGTGTGGCCATCGCCCGCGCCATCGTGATGAACCCGCAGTACCTCTTCTGCGACGAGCCCAACTCCGGTCTCGACCCCAAGACCTCGGTGGTGATCGACAACCTGATTCAGGAGATCACCCAGGAGTACAACATCACCACCATCATCAACACCCACGACATGAACTCCGTGATGGAGATCGGCGACACCATCATCTTCATCTACCAGGGCCGCAAATGGTGGGAAGGGACCAAGGACGACATCCTCGACACTGACAACAAAGAGCTCGAAGCCTTCATTTTCGCCTCGGCCATGGCGCGAAAAGTCCGCAACAACCGCAACAAATAGACACGGACCGGTCGGCAGACACCCCCATTCCGACACTCCGCAAGTCGAGGGAACAACCTCCCCGCGGCCTCGCTTGCCATCAGCCTGCGGAGTTTCGCTGTGCTGCCCGTGACATTCGGCCGTTTCATTATCCGCCATTGCCCGCCCATATTCGCAATTGGGGCATCGTACACCCTATTTTTCCGGCCGGATAACCGGGAGGGCTGCACCACCCGAGCCTGCGTCGACCGTACAATCCCGGTAGGAAAAGCGGACACCGTTTGAAAGCACGGAACACTGCATGAAAATACAAGAAGTGCAACCGATTCAGCCGCCGATTCCCGCGCGGATGTCCGGCTGCACTTTTTTGTTCGAGCACAGGCAGAACGCGACAAACGCAAACGGGTCCCAATGTATCACGGATTCTCCCCCCACATTACCATCCGCAATTACTGGTTCTGCTCCCCATTCCGCCAGAGACACAACTTCACCTGCACCCGTTATCCAACCTCGAACATGCCCCGACACGACACGCCCGACACGGCTAATGGCACTACTTCACCAGCCGTCACAGCCCCGTAAACCTGCGAAAATCGTACCTTTGCAGCATAGCGTTACACTCACACCCATGCGCAACCCCTATATCAGTTTTCTGCAAGCCTTCGGCATCGTGCTCGTCGTGGTCGGCCACGCCTTCCCCACCGACGGACACGACAACCTGCTATACCGGTGGATATACAGTTTCCACATGCCCCTGTGGGTTTTCCTCTCCGGCTACCTGCTCCGCTACACCGCACCCGCCGCTGCTCCCGGCACCTGTCCACTGGCCGGCATCCGGTTCGGCGGCCGAGGCGGATTCCTCGACAAAAAGGTCCGACGACTGCTCGTCCCCTACCTGCTGATCAGCACCTGCGTTTTTCTGCCCAAGGTGTGGCTCAGCCGCTGGGCCGTGAAACCCGTCGACCTCTCGTGGAGCGCCTACTTCGAAATGCTCCTCGTCCCCTCGAAAAACGTCATTGTCTACTACTGGTTCCTGCCCACCATCTTTATCCTGCTGACCGGCACCGTCCTGCTGGCCAAACTGCTGCGAACGGTCCGCCTCGGAGGACGCATCCCGCTGTGGGTATGGCCCTGTGCTGCACTGATACTTTCGATTTTCAACCCGTTGTCGGGTGTGCTTTGGCTCAACCTCGCCGGAGTCATCAAATTCGCCTTCTTCTTCGTACTCGGCATCGCCTACTGCACCTATCAGGACCGGATCGACCCGGCCCTCTACCTCGGCAGCCTTTGGACCTCACTCGGCTGGGGCGCCACCTCCGTAGTGCTCGTCGTCACCGGGTATGCCACCCTCGACCCGCTGATGGCCCAACTGACCGCCGTGTGCGGCATTCTGTTCGCCCTCTCCCTCGGCCACACCTACCTTCAGGCACGCCTCCGGCTGCTCGCTCCGCTTGACGGCGCCACCTACGCCATTTTCCTTTTCTCCTGGTTCCCGCAATCCGCCCTGCGCGTGCTCTGCTACGACATTGCCCACCTCACCCCCTGGATCGGCGTCATCGTCAGCTCGCTGGCCGGGATTCTCCTCCCGTGGCTGCTCTGGCGGGCCCTCCAGTACGGGAAACGGTGGACCGCGGGCCGATGGATCGCCCGGTTGGTCGGACAGTAAAACTTTCGTACCTTTAAGACCGTCAACCCCTTTCACTCGCCATGAAACGCACTATTCTCCTCTGCCTGCTCCTAACGACGACCCTCACCGTCGCCGCCCGACGCACGGCCGACACCTCGGCTACGCTCCGCGTGGCTTGCGTCGGCAACAGCATCACCTACGGAATCGGCGTCGAAAACCGCGAAACGAACTGCTACCCGGCCGTACTGGGACGACTGCTCGGCCCGGGCTACGAAGTGCGCAACTTCGGCCACAGCGGCGCCACCCTACTCAACAAAGGGCACAATCCCTACACCCGTACCCCGGAATACACCGCGGCACTGGCCTACCGGCCCGACATCGTCGTGATCCACCTCGGCATCAACGACACCGATCCCCGCAACTGGCCCCATTACCGCGACGAATTCATCCCCGACTACGCCGCCCTGATCGCCCGTTTCCGGGAAGCCAACCCCTCGGTACGCGTCTACGTCTGCCGCATGACCCCCATCGCACACCGTCACCCCCGTTTCAAGGCCGGCACCCGCGACTGGCACCAGCAGATTCAGGAGGCCATCGAAATCGTGGCCCAATCGCAGCATACCGGGCTGATCGACCTCGAATCGGTTCTGAAACCGCGTCCCGAACTGATTCCCGACGCCGTCCACCCCAACGCCGAAGGGGCCCGGCTGATTGCCGGACGGGTCTACAGCGCGATCACGGGAGATTTCGGCAAACTGCGCATGTCTCCGGTCTACACGGACAACATGGTACTTCAGCGCGGCCACATGATCCGCGTCGGAGGGGTGGCGAACGCCGGACGGCTGGTGACCGTGACCCTCTCCGACCAGGTTCCCGGCACCCGGCAGTCCCGACGCGCACCGGCCCCGACCCTCTACGCGACCGATACCGTGACGGCGGGCGAGGACGGGAAATGGGAAATGCACCTCCGGCTTCACGACCCGATACTGTCGGCCGTGCTGACCATCTCGACCCCCGACACCACGGCCATTTACCGCAACGTGGGCGTCGGCGAGGTGTGGATCGCCAGCGGCCAGTCGAACATGTCGTGGCCCGTGATCAACTCGGCCGAACGCCACGAAGCGCACCCCAATGCCCGTATCCGGCTGTTCCGGACCAATCCGACGTTCGCCCAGGAGGGCCGCGGGCCGCTGGACAGTACGGAGCTGTACCGGCTGAACCAGTTGGACTACATCCGCAATCCGCAGGGGTGGGTTCCGGCCAGCGACACGGCAGCCATGGAGGCATTCTCGGCAGTGGCCTGGTTTTTCGGTCAGATGCTGGCCGACTCGCTGGGGCCGCAGGTGCCCATCGGCCTCATCCAAACCTCGCTGGGAGGCGCCACGGCCGAAGGATTCGTGGCACGAAACACGCTGGAAAACGACCCCGCCCTGGTCGACCTGCTCTACGACTGGCGCAATAACGAAATGACGGGAGCCTGGGTCAGATCGGTCATCCAGAACAACCTGCAGAAGGTTTCCAACCCCCTGCAACGCCACTACTTCGAACCGGCCTACCTGTACGAAAGCCGAATTGCTCCGCTGGCTGCCGGGTACGATGTACAGGGGTTCATCTGGTATCAGGGCGAAAGCAATGCCGAGTTTCCCGAACTGCACGAAAAGATTTTCCCGGCCGTGGTCAAGAGCTTCCGCGAAGCGTTCGACCGGAATTATCCCGGTCTGAAACCATCCTTCTATTTCGTACAGCTCTCGTCGCTGAACCGCCCCAGCTGGCCGGAGTTCCGCGACAGCCAGCGGCAACTCGAAAAAAGCCTTTACTGGTACGAAAATGTTCTCATGGTCGTCAGCTCAGATTTGGGCGACTCGACCGACGTACATCCCCGTCACAAAAAACCAATCGGCGAACGACTGGCCCTCAAAGCATTGGCCAGGGAATACAGACATAACATTCAAGACTTCGAGTCCCCGCAATGCGTAGATATTCTCCGACATTGCGACACACTCATCCTGACATTCAGCCAACCACTGACCACCTTGGATGGCGAAGCACCCCGAACATTCGAAATCGCCAGCCACAACGGCATTTACCATCCGGCCAAGGCCCTGATCGACGGGAAGAAAGTCTACGTCATCGATTCAGAAGCCACGCTCCCGCCACCATCCGTATCCGGTCCTTCGATATGGGTACGTTACGGCTGGCAGCCCTACACGCGAGCCAATCTCTGCGGCGCAGGCCCCCACAAACAGCCGGTGTCGACATTCAGGAAGAGGTGCCAGGTTATCAAACTGTATTAGCCAACCCGGACAAACCACCGCAGCAACTCGGTGCCATTATCGCAATTTCCGACTAAAAAACTATCTTTGTTACCGGAGCGTCTGGTTGCAGACCCGAACCACACGAAACAAACCAACAACCCAATAAATTTCTATGAAAAAATCCCTTTTGAGCCTTGCGGCAGTCGCGGCCGGAGCCATGCTCCTGAGCAACACCGCCCAAGCCCAAACCTTCACCGAATGGCAGGACCCGGCGGTGAACGAGATCAACCGAGCCCCCATGCGAGCCTCCTACTTTGCCTACGAGACCCCTCAAAAAGCGCAGAGCGGCGACCCCACAGCCTCCGACCGATTCTTGTCGCTCAACGGCAAGTGGAAATTCTTCTTCGTCGAAAACGCCGACCAGCGCCCCGTCGACTTCTATAAAACCGACTACGACTCCAAAGGATGGGCCACGATCTCCGTCCCCGGCATCTGGCAGGTGAACGGCTACGGCGACCCGGTCTACATCAACCCCGGCTACCCGTGGAGCAACATCACCCGCCCCACTCCGCCCCAGATCCCCACACAGGACAACTACGTCGGCTCGTACATCCGTGAAGTGACCGTCCCGGCCGACTGGAAAGGCGATGCCATCTACATCCACTTCGGGAGCGTCACCTCGAACCTCTACCTGTGGGTAAACGGCAAGTTCGTCGGCTACAGCGAAGACAGCAAACTCGGCGCCGAATTCGAACTGACCAAATACCTCGTTCCGGGTCAGGAGAACAAGATCGCCTTCCAGGTGTTCCGCTGGTGCGACGGCAGCTACCTCGAAGACCAGGACTTCTGGCGTCTGAGCGGCGTGGCTCGCGACGTCTATATGTACGCCCGTCCGCAGACCCGTCTGGGCGACATCCGCGTCGTAACGGAACTCGACGACCAGTATAAGGACGCTACCCTCAAAGTCGACGCCGAAGTGCTGAACGCCAACGGTTCGACCCGCGTTGACATCGCCCTGACCGACCCGTCGGGCCGCACCGTCGCCACGCAGGAGGGGCTCAAACCCGAAAAAGGGGCCGTGAAAGTGGAAATCCCCGTCACCGACCCGCAGAAATGGAGCGCCGAAACCCCCACCCTCTACCAACTGCTCGTGACCGTCAACCCGGCCAACGGCAAAGAGGCCGTGAGCGAATACATCCCCGTGAAAGTCGGCTTCCGCCGGATCGAGATCAAGAACTCGCAGGTGCTCGTCAACGGACAGCCCGTACTCTTCAAGGGTGCCGACCGCCACGAAATCGACCCCACCTACGGTTACCACGTGCCGCGCGAGACGATGCTCAAGGACATTGAACTGCTCAAACAGTTCAACTTCAACGCCGTCCGCACCTCGCACTACCCGAACGACCCCTACTGGTACGAACTGTGTGACAAGTACGGGATCTACCTGGTGGACGAAGCCAACATCGAAGCCCACGGCATGGGCTACGACGAAGAGAACCTCGGCAGCGACCTGCGCTTCGAGCAAGCCCACATCCAGCGCGGTTCGCGCATGGCCATCCGCGACAAGAACCACCCGTCGGTGATCTTCTGGTCGCTCGGCAACGAATCGGGCGACGGCCACAACTTCCGTCAGGAATACCAATGGATTAAAGAGTACGACCCGACCCGCCCGGTGCAGTACGAACGCGGCATCTGGGACAACAAAGAACCCCACTACAGCGACATCTGGTGTCCGATGTACACCCGCGTGGCCGAAATGGAACAACTCGGCCGGAACCAGAACCCCAACGTCGACGGCCGTCCGGTGATCCTCTGCGAATACGCCCACGCCATGGGTAACTCGCTCGGCGGCTTCCAGGACTACTGGGACGTGATCCGCAAATACCCGAACCTCCAGGGCGGCTTCATCTGGGACTTCGTAGACCAGGCCCTGCGCGGATACGACCGCTACGGCAACATGATTTACACCTACGGCGGCGACTACGGCAAATACACCGTCTCGGACAACAACTTCAACAACAACGGTCTGATCAACCCCGACCGCAAGCCCAACCCCCACATGTACGAAGCCGGCTTCGTACAGCGCTCGATCCTGACCACCCCCGTCGACCTGCAAAAGGGTATCGTGGAGGTCTATAACGAAAACTTCTTCATCGACCTGTCGCGCTACTACATGGTATGGCAGCTCAAAGCCGACGGCGAGGTGGTTCGCCAGGGTACCGTCATGGAGCTGAACGTCGCCCCGCAACAACGCGCCCAAATCACCCTCCCGGGCTACTCCGTTCCGGCCGACGCCACCGGTGAACTGCTGCTCAACGTGGAATACCTGCTCAAACAACAGGACGGCATCCTGCCGGCCGGCACCGTCGTGGCCTACGACCAGATGAGCGTGCGCCCCTACGACGCCTGGACCGCCGAAGCCGCTCCGACCGCCGTGGCTCCCACCATCGAGCCCAACACCCGCGCCATCGTGGTGGTTGCCGGCGACAACAAGATCTACTTCAACCGCTGGACCGGCCTGCTGACCGACTACACGCTCGACGGCACCGAACTGGTCGAAACGGGCTGCACGCTGCGTCCGATGTTCTGGCGCGCCCCGACCGACAACGACATGGGTGCCGGCCAGCAGAACCGCTTCGCCCTCTGGAAAAATCCGGAGATGAAGCTCAAATCGATCAAAGACTCGACCCTCGCGAACGGCAACATCCAGGTGATCAGCACCTTCGATTTGCCCAAACTCTTCGCCACGCTCGAAATCAGCTACACGATCAACGGCGCGGGTGAGATCGGCGTGAAACAGAAACTGACGACCGATCCGGCTCAGGAAAAGATGCCCCACCTGTTCCGCTTCGGGATGGAACTGACCATGCCGGCCGCCTTCCGCACCATCGACTTCTACGGTCGCGGTCCGGTCGAAAACTACATCGACCGTCAGGGTGCCGCCAAGATCGGCCGTTACACGCAGTCGGTCGACGACCAGTACTGGGGTTACATCCGTCCGCAGGAGAGCGGCAACAAGAGCGACCTCCGCTGGTGGAAACAGACCAACGTGGACGGCGTCGGCCTGATGATCGAATCGAACGCACCGTTCGAAGCCTCGGCCCTGCCCTACGCCATGGACGATCTCGACGACGGCCCGAGCAAAGACCAGCGCCACTCCGGATCGCTCGTCAAACGCGACTTCGTGACGCTGAACATCGCCTCGAAACAGATGGGTCTGGGCTGCGAAGACAGCTGGGGTGCATGGCCGCTGCAGAAATATCTGCTGCCCTACGGCGATTATGAATTCGACTTTGTGATCAAGCCGGTTACCCGTCAGTAACACGAGACACACCTTCGCACCATCCCGTGCGTAACCGAAAGAAGGGGTCCCCGCCGAAGCGTTCGGCGGGGACCCCTTCTTTATGGCAGCAGCCATAATCAGCGAATCACAGACGAGAGAAAGTCCGTTTTGTCAACGGGAACGGGAGAGGTAAAACGATCGGCATTACGCCTTCGGAAAACAGGAGAGAGATCGGCCACGCACAACTCCGTCCGAACAACCGGGGAATCCATACCAGACTCGCGGCACGAACAGCGATACGCTACGCACATCTCTTAAAATCCGAGATAATCAGAAATGGATATGACATTCAACAAGGAAACAGCACTTCCTCCCCCACACAACAGAGACACCCTCTCTTATTATTAAGGATTCTTGAAAATTCCCCTTAACCTTAAAGAGGAAAATAGATCATCACCAGCCACTTCTCTTCCGCCTCAGGCCGCCTACAAAATGCGCAGGGCAATCCGGGCGCAACCTTCGGCATCGGCCAGCGCATCGTGGTGGTGGTCGAACGGAATGCCGAGGTACTCACAAACCGTAGGCAGACGATGATTAGGAAGGATCGGCTTGGGGAACATGCGCCGCGCGGCACGCAGCGTACAGTAGAAGCGGTAATCCGCAGGATAATCCATCCCGTAAGCCTGATGGGCTGCACGCAGAGCACCCTCGTCGAACGGGGCGTTGTGTGCCACCAGCGGAAGCCCCTCGATCAGGGGGGCGATTTCGTTTTCCCACACCTCGGGGAAACGCGGCGCGTCGTGCGTGTCGGCCTCGGAGATCCCGTGGATCTGCTCGGTGAAATAGCGATAATAGTAGTTGGGCGTCGGGTGGATCAACCGGTGCACCCGCTCCACGATCTCCCCGTCGCTGACGACCACCAACCCCACGGAGCAGATGCTCGACCGCTGGCCGTTGGCCGTTTCAAAATCTATGGCTGCAAAATTCTGCATATCAATTTCACGCTATATCCGCCTCGAATCACCCGCCCCGGTTCGCCAGTTTCTGTTCCCCGACCCCAGTTTCCCCCACTCCAGTTTCCCCACTCCAGCTTTTCCACCCCCCGTTCTCCTCATTTCTGGTCACCCGCAGCTCTCTTCACGCATCCCGTCACCCACTCCCGGCGTTTTCTTCGACGCCACTCATATCATATCCGTCGCTCGCCGCCCCGCACACAATAACGATTCCGCCCCGCGTTCCTTCGGTTCCGCACCCCTCCGTCTCGCACCTCTCCCTTCCCCCCTCTTTCTCACACCCCTTCCGCCCAGCGGCTCTATCCACGCACCCCCGCTACAATCCGTAAAAGGCCTTGTACCAGGCGCAGAAACGGTCGATGCCGCTCTGCAACGGCGTCGAAGGACGATAGCCGAAGTCCCGTTCCAGCGCTGACGTGTCGGCATAGGTGCGGTAAACGTCGCCGGGCTGCATCTCCAGATACTCTTTTTGCGCCTCACGCCCGGCAGCACGTTCGATCGCCCCGATGAAATCCATCAAGGCCACCGGCTCGCTGTTTCCGATGTTGTACACCGCCGCGCGCACCCCCTGTGCATTCGCCTCGGGCGCCGCATCGAGCACCGCCACCACACCCCGCACGATATCGTCGATGTAGGTGAAATCGCGGAACATGTTCCCGTGGTTGAAGACGCGGATCGGCCGCCCCTCCAGAATGGCTTCCAGAAAGAGCGACGGCGACATATCGGGACGCCCCCACGGCCCGTAGACCGTGAAGAAACGCAGACCGGTAACCGGAATGCCGTACAGTTTGGAGTAGCTGTGGGCCATCAGTTCGTTCGACTTTTTGGTCGCCGCATAGAGGCTCACCGGACGGTCCGTCATATCGCTCTCCGAATAGGGAATCTTCTCGTTGAGCCCGTAGATGCTGCTCGAGCTGGCGTAGACCAGGTGCCGGATGGGGAAGTGGCGGCACGCCTCCAGAATATTCAGAAAGCCCAGCACGTTGCTCTGGACGTAGGCATAGGGATTTTCAATCGAATAGCGCACGCCGGCCTGCGCCGCCAGGTTGATGACGGCATCGAAACGCTCGGTTTCGAACAGCGCGTCGATAAAGGCCTTGTCGGTCAGGTCGGCCTTCACAAAGCGGTAGCCGGGCAGCGTGGCACTCGCCACGAGGGTGTGATCGCCGATTCCGTCAGCCCGTTCAATTCCGGATTCGGCCAAACGGGCATGTTTGAGTTCGACGGCGTAGTAGTCGTTGATATTGTCGAGCCCCACCACCGTGTCGCCCCGCTCGATCAGGCGGCGCACAGTGTGGAAGCCGATGAATCCGGCAGCACCGGTAACCAGAATTTTCATGGTCATTCGTTTTTAAGAATCACGCCGAAAGCATAGTCCCCCACACGATGAATTTCATGCCCGGCAAAGGTCCGGGTCAGCGCCTCGTCAGTTCCGATACGTGCTTTGAATGTGATGATAATCCCCTGCTGCACAGCCGCGAGTTCTTCGGGCGTTTCAAGCAGTTCGACGGGTTGTCCCAGATAGACATCGATGTTTTCGGCCCGATCGATATCGTAGGTATAATAACGGTCGATGCCGGCCACATCGCCGACCGCCTTGGCCGCCCCGCATACATCGCCCATACCGAGGTAGCCGTTAAACTGGGGCACGGCGAACGAGATGGTAAAGACCGTTGCCAACAGCCCTCCGGCCAGCGTCGTAATGGCCGTATGGAGACGACGGCGGAAGAGCCACACGATGCAGCCGATCGAAGCCAGGGTGGTCAGCGCCGCCGCGATCGGCACAAAGAGCGAGTCGAACAGCGGGAAATCGACATACCGCGCGGCCACAAAGAGTCCGGGGAAGGTCAGCGCCAGAACGGCAGCCGGAACACCGATCAGCCAGTACATCCAGCGGCGCGTGCCGGTTTTGGCAATCCAGAGCACGGCGATATAGATAAAGAAAGGGAAGGCCGGGAGCAGATAGATTTGAATCTTGGAGCTGACCATCGACAGTACGGCGAAGGTCGATAGGGCCACCACCAGGAAGAGACGTTCAAGCTCGGTGACCTCCATCCGGCGCCAGCGGCACAGCCCCCAGACGAGCACGCCGATCACCAGAATCGACCAGGGTGCCAGCGAGTACCAGATCGAGACGCCGTAGTACCAAATGGGCGCCTTGTGGTGGAAGGCATCCACGGCGCGGCCGGCGGTCTGTTTGACCAGCAGGTTGTCCAGATAGGGCGTACCGCCCTCGACATAGACGGCACCGAACCAGACGATACAGAGCGCGAGCAGGATTCCCCACGTGCGCCAGCCCCAGTAGGCACCGATCTTGCGCCACTGGCCCTGAACGATCAGAAAGACGATCACGCTCACCAGCGGCACGAGGATACCGACGGGTCCTTTGGTGAAGATGGCCAGAAAGACCCACAGAGGAAAGAGCAGCCGGTCGCGCCGCAGGTGGTTTTCGCGGTCGGACTCGCCGCTGTATATGCGCCAGAAGGTGTGGAGGGCCAGCACGATGAACATGCACATGAGCATGTCCATGCGCAGCACCACGGCTGAACCGATGAAATAGACGCTCGTGTAGAGCATCAGTTGTCCAGCCCGCCGGGCGGGGATGTAGCTGACGAAGGGTCGCACCCAGCGGTTCATGATCCAGAGGATCACGAGCGAGGGCACCACCGAGAAGAGGCTCATGAAGGTCATCAGACCGGCCATGTTGTTGCCGAAGATCAATCGGCCGAGCATCACGATCCAAAGGTAGAGCGGCGGTTTGTCGGCATAGGCGGCCCCATGGTTGTAGAAGGCGAAGAGGTGACCGTCGCGGATGGCCTCGTCGGCAATGCTCAGGTAGCGCAGCTCGTTGTTCCGGGTCAGGTCGCGGAAAATGAAGAGCGGCAGGACGGCGATGAAAAGGAGCAGGTAACGCCCCCAGTCTATTGAATAGATGAGCTTTCGCATAGTTCGTCGGATTGGGTGCGGGCTTCTTCGGCATGCCGTGCCCGGTCTTTACGGTATATGAGGATGTTTCGGGTATAGGCGATGAAGCCGGTGGACTGGCCGAGGATCAGCACGGGGTCGTGGCGCACGATCCCGTAGGCCACGATGGCGGCCGACCCGGTGAGGCTGATGATCCAGAAACCGACGGGCAGCAGCGACTCGCCCTGCCGCCGCGAGTAGAAGTACTGGTAAACGAAGCGCAGGGTGAAGATGATCTGTCCGGCCGAGCCGAAGATAAGCAGCCACAGGGGTACCTTTTCGTTCCGGAAGAAGTCGTGGACGAAGGTATCGGCGTGGGTCACGGCGAAACTGATGGCGATAACGGGCGTGATGAACAGCAGGAGCCGCGCAACCCCGGGAATCTTGGCCCAGACTCCCTTGGCGCTGAGGTTCCAGATGTAGATATAATACGAGATGACCTGCCCGAGGACGATGGCGAAGTCGTCGCGCATCCACCCGTAGATGAAGAGCAGGTAGGAACCGGCCAGACTGAGGATCCAGAAGATGGAGGGCGACACAACGCGTTTGGCCCGCTCGGAGAGTATCCACTGCAACAGGATACGGGCCGAGAAGAAGACCTGGGCGAGGAATCCGATGACGTAGAGGAGCATAACGGGTCGGCCTATTCGAGGTTGTTGCCGGCCGTGCGGTAGTTGATGTATCGTTTACGCATCCAGCGGTAGGCGAAGCAGTCCATGAAGGGGCCTGCGAGGCGGTTCCAGAGGTGGTATTTGGACTGGCCGGCCACGCGCGGGAAGTGGCGGACGGGCACCTGAACCACCTTCGCTCCCTGGAGCTGGATCAGCGCGGGCAGGAAGCGGTGCATCCCGGTGAAGAAGGGAATACGTTTGGCATAGTCCGTACGGAGCACCTTCAACGGGCATCCGGTATCCTCCACACCGTCGTGGGTCATCATGCGGCGGAATCCGTTGGCGATCTTCGAGGACATGTTCTTGACGAAGGAGTCCTTGCGGCCGGTGCGGATCCCCATGGCCATTTCGTACTGATCCATGTGCGGGAGCAGCAGGTCGAAATCTTCGGGCGTGGTCTGCAGGTCGGCGTCCATATAGCCGACCAGGGGCGAAAAGGTCGCGTCGATCCCGGCTTTCATGGCCGCACTGAGACCGCTGTTCTGTGCCAGATCGAGCCAGAAGAAGTGCGGGTTGCGACCGCAGATTTCGCGCAGGCGTTCGGGCGAGGCATCTTTCGAGCCGTCGTTGACGAACAGCACGCAGGCGGGCTGGCCGGCAGCGTGGGCCACAGGCAGATAGGCTTTGAGTCGCTCCTCGAGCGCATAGATATTGTCTTCTTCGTTATAAACGGGAACGATGATGGTAAATTTATAGGCAGCGGTTTTGTTCATAGTATCGATGGGATAACGGCCGGGGCGGCATGCCGCGAGCAATTCCGCGGCAAAGTTAGCACATTCCGCGGAAAGTTTTGCGGCACGGTCCGGTATCTTTCTGCTTTTGAGGCGGTATGGGACAATTCTGGAGCACGAGGGGATAAGTTTCAACCCATCCGGCCGGCGGAGCAACCCCGCTAAAGGCCACCCTCTGAGCACCGTCAGCGGATCGTTTTGCAAATTAACGCGATAAATTTCGTAACTTGCCGGTTCGATTCCGAACCGCATGAGAACATACGTTTCATTAGGCTGTCTGTTAGGAGCGCTCGCCGCCGTCATCTGCCCCGGCCGGGCCGACGAGGCGTGGGACATCGCCCGCTGCATCCAGCACGCCATCGAACACAACATACAGGTCAAACAGGGCCTCAACACGATCGAAACCGCCCGAATCGACAACACCCAGAGCAAACTCAACTACCTGCCCAACCTCAACGCCGGACTGGGCTACAACGTTTCGTTCGGCCGATCGCTCGACCCGACCACCTACAATTACGTATCGGGACAGACCGTCCAGAACGCCAGCGGAAGCCTCTCGCTGAGCAGCACCCTCTTCGCCGGGATGCAGAAGCTCCACAACCTGCGTCGCGCCGAATTCAACCTGATGGCCACCATCCAGGACGTCGAACGCATCAAGGACGAGATCACCGTCTCGGTGGCCGGCGCCTACCTCCAGGTGCTCTACGGCAAGGAGCAGGTGGCCGTGTCGGAGTCGCAGATCGCCACCCTCGAAAGCCAGATCGAACGCACCGCCAAACTGGTCCGCGCCGGATCGGTACCCATCGGCGACCAGCTCGAACTCGAAGCCCAGCTCGCCGCCGAACGCTACACCCTGACCAACTACCGAAACCAGCAGATCAACGCGCTACTGAACCTCACCCAGCTGCTCGAGCTGCGCGAGATGCCCGGCTTCGACGTGG
Source organism: Millionella massiliensis (assembly GCF_900104655.1). GTDB lineage: Bacteria > Bacteroidota > Bacteroidia > Bacteroidales > Rikenellaceae > Rikenella > Rikenella massiliensis. The sequence continues at coordinate 1,583,349 of NZ_FNWD01000002.1, forward strand.
CCGTGCCCGACAGCCTGACCCTGGCCGCCGCCATGGAGGGCAACGACCTGCGCAGCGTAGGCGAAATCTACGGCATGGCGCTCGATCTGCCCCGCATCGAGGTGACCAAACTGCAACGCAAGATGGCCGAACAGGACCTCTCGCTGGCCCGTTCCCGCTACTACCCCACGCTGAGTTTCGGCGCCAGCTACGGCAGCAGCTGGTCCGACGCCCGCATGAAACCGCAGCTCAACCCCGACGGCCAGCCCTACTACACCCACTACCCCTTCTTCGACCAGCTCAGCGACAACGCCTCGTCGGCCCTTCAGTTCAGCATGTCGATCCCGATCTTCAGCGCCCTGACCACCCGCAACAGCGTCCGCAAGAGCCGAATCGCCCTACGTCAAGCCGACCTGGCCGTCCGACAGGCCGAAGACCAGCTATACAAAGAGATCCAGCAGGCCTGGACCGACGCCTCCGGAGCACTTGCCCGCTACCGCTCGGCCGAGAGCAGCGTCACCTCCAGCCGCGAATCGTTCCGCAACGTCGAACAGAAACTCAACGCCGGAGCCGCCACCGCCGTCGACTACAACATCGCCAAGAACAATCTGCTGGCAGCACAATCCCAAATGCTTCAGGCCCGTTACGAATACATCTTCAAGATGAAGATCCTCGACTTCTACCGCGGCGTCGAGATCACCCTGTAACCCACCGACCAACCACCCGAACACCGACCCAACCGATACCAACCACTCACCGCATACCCACCACCCTCCATGGCAAAGAAAAACAAGAGAAAACGGAGACTCATCATCTGGGGCACCCTACTGGTGCTCCTGCTCCTGCTGATTGTCGGCAAACGCAGCGGACTGCTGTGGCCCGCGCCCCTCGAACAGGTCACCCTGGAGAAACCCCAGGTGCGCACCATCGTGGAACAGATTTCGGCCAACGGACGCGTGCAACCCGTCACCGAAGTGAAGATTTCGCCCGACGTATCGGGTGAGATCGTCGAGCTGAACGTCGAAGAGGGACAGCAGGTCGAAAAAGGGATGCTGCTGCTGAAGATCAAGCCCGACACCTACCAGTCGGCCCAGGAGCGTGCCGAAGCCACCCTCAACTCCTCCAAGTCGCAACTCGAACAGACCCGTTCGCAGCTCGTCCTCGCCCGGCAGACCTACGAACGACAGAAACAGCTCTTCGAACAGAAAGCCATCTCCGAAGCCGATTTCCAGAGCGCCGAAGCCCAATACCTCAGCCTTCAGGCCCAGGTGCGCACCGCCGAATTCAACATCCGCAGCGCCGAAGCCTCGCTGAAGGAAGCTGACGAGAACCTCGACAAGACCACCATCTTCGCCCCCACGTCAGGCACCATCTCGCAACTGAATGTCGAGTTGGGCGAACGCGTGGTGGGGACGGCGACCATGGCCGGTACCGAGATGCTGCGCATCGCCGACCTCTCGCAGATGGAGGTTCGGGCCGACGTGAACGAGAACGACATCGTCCGCGTCGAACTGGGCGACACCGCCAACATCGAGATCGACGCCTATCTGGGACGTTCGTTCAAAGGCATCGTGACCCGCATCGCCAACACCGCCACCGGAACCGCCTCGACCGACCAGGTAACCAACTTCGAAGTGCGGATCTACATCCTGCCCGACTCCTACGCCGACCTGATGCGCACCGAGAACGGACAGCTGATCTCCCCCTTCCGACCGGGGATGTCGGCCACGGTCGATATCCAGACCGACACGCGCCATACCCTCTCGATCCCGATCCAGGCCGTCACAACCCGTCCCGGCGAGGCCAACCGCGAGATCGTCTTCGCCTACCGGGCCGACAGTTCGCGCGTCGAAATCCTTCCCGTGCGGACCGGCATTCAGGACAACCAATACATCGAAGTCTCGGGAACGGGCATCGACACCAGCCTGCAGGTAGTCACCGCCCCCTTCACCGCCATTTCGAAACGGCTCGTCGACGGTCAACAGGTGCAACCCGTCGCCTCGCTGACCGCCCCTCAACCCACCGACAACCAGTAACCCCCACCGAACAACACAGCGACCACACCATAACATCACCCATGGCACTTATCCTATCCATCGAAACCGGCACCGAAATATGCTCCGTCGCCCTGGCCAAAGACGGCGAGATGATCTCCCTGCGCGAGAGCGGGAGCGAAGGCCGTGCACACGCCAACAACCTCGGCGTCTACATCGACGAAGTACTCCGCGAGAATGACCTCGACGCCGACGAACTCGACGCCGTAGCCGTCGGCGGAGGCCCCGGCTCGTACACCGGCCTGCGCATCGGCGTCTCGACCGCCAAAGGACTCTGCTACGCCCTGGGCCGTCCGCTGATCGCCATCGACTCGCTCAAAGCCCTGGCCAACACCGCCATGGAAGAGTTCGAAGCCGGCATCATCGACCTCGACGACCCGCAGCGGGCCGTGCTCGCCCCCATGATCGACGCCCGCCGCATGGAGGTCTCCCCCCGCCTGTTCGACACCTCGCTCAACCCCATGAGCGACACCTACGCCCATATCCTGACCCCCGAGAGCTTCGCCGACATCTTCGCCGAAGGACGCACCCTGCTGGTCTTCGGCAACGGAGCCCGCAAATGCGCCGACCTGCTGCCCCAGGCCCAGTTCGCCCGCATCGCCTCGTCGGCCCGCGGTCTGGTGACCCTGGCCGAAGCCGCCTTCCAGGCTGAAGACTTCGTCGACGTGGCCTACTACGAGCCCTACTACCTCAAGGACTTCGTCGTCACCCGCAGCAAACGCAACCCGCTCGGTCTGCCCAACACCAAGTAACAACCCCAACCGCAAAAACGATTCAGGATGCACTACATCCAATGCAACCACTGCGGCAAACTGGTGGAGATCAAGTCGCAATACATGGTCTTCTGCCCCGCCTGCAAACGAAAGATGGACAACAGCTTCACCGAGTGGCGCAAACGCAACCCCGGCGGCAGCTACACGGCCTATCTCGACGAGATGGCCGTCAGCGAAAGCGCCCTGCAGGGCGTCCGCGACCAGCGCCGCATCGGACGCGCCATCATGCGCGGCAAAGCCGCCCGTCGGGGGCTGCTGGCCCTCGGGATCGCACTGGTCGTCACCATCCTCGGCATCGGCGGCTACTGGGCCTGGAGCCGCTACAACCGCAGCGGTTCGATCAACGCCCTGCTGAACAAAGCGTGGCAGATCAGCTACTATGACGATCTGGGAACCACCCTCAAGTTTCCCTTCACCCTCGAAAAAGAGAGTGCCTTCACGGCCGACTCCCTGCAGCGCGACAACGACCGGCTCACGGCCGACACCCTCCAACGTCAGATCGTGCTGAACGCCGTCAGCCGCCGCTGGGCCGAACCCGGCACCGTCAGCGTCACCGCCAGCCGCATCGACTACCAGCCCGACTTCGGCGTCAACCGCGACATCGCCACCCGCCAGATTCTGCTCAGCATGCTCCACGAAAACGGACTCCAGGGATTTGAGTTCTTCCGCAACGACTACTCGATCCCCAACATCGAAGCCCGCAGCCTCTCAGGCAGCTACCTGCTCGGAGTCGAAGCCTTCGAATTCCGCGCCCTGATGGCCCAGTACGGCCACACCGTCTGGTACTTCATGGTCGCCTATCCCCGTTCCAAACCCGAAGGGCTGCTCGTGGCCGAACGCTTCTTCAAAGGGATCCTCATCGACCGGCAGCTCACCGGTGAACCCGCCGAATAGCCCCTCCGCCGCACCCCGCCGGGAATGAACGCCTCAGGCAGGGCAGCACCGTGCGATTTCACCGGCACCCCACCGAAATTCCCCATGCAATCCCGGTACGCTGTCAAGAGAGCGTAAGCCCGTCACTCTCCGCCGGGAATGAACACCTCGGGCAGGGCTGCACCGTGCGATTTCACCGACCTCACGTTCGCGTTCAAACTACACCGCCGCTCCCCCGCCACTCCGCGCCGCCGCAAGATTGCCGGGCAAAAAGGTTCCAATACCCGCAAATAACCGTACCTTTGCACGACAGAGCAGCACGTATGTTACCGCTATTCATCGCCCGCCGGCACCTCTTCAGCCGCAAATCACACTCGGTGATCAACCTGATCGCCGTGGTGAGCGTCATTGCCGTAGCCGTACCCGTCATGGCACTCGTGGTGATCCTCTCGTTCCACAACGGACTGGGCGACTTCATCGGACGGATGTACAGCGAGTTCGACTCCGAGCTGCGCATCACCCCCCGCGAAGGACAGCTCTTCGAGGGCAGCCGCCTGCGCGAACAGATCGCCGCCCTGCCCGAGGTGGCCGCCGTCAGCGCCACCACCGAACAAAACGTCCTGCTCACCTACTCCGACCGCCAGTGGATCGCCACGATGCGCGGCGTGGACAGCGCCTACGCCCGCGTGATCCCCATCGAGCACCGCCTCGTGCACGGCAAATACCAGCTCACCCGCGGCGATATCGACCAGACCGTCATCGGCCAGGGAATCGCCTACGCCCTCGGCGTCCAGACCGCCCTGCCCGAGCCCCTGCGGATCTACGCCATCCGCCCCGGCAGCGGCAACCCCACCTTTCTGCCCACCAGCCTCTACAACAGTGCCCGCATCACCCCCGTCGGCATCTACTCGCTCGACGAACAGACCGACACCCGCTACCTGTTCGTTCCGCTCGACTTCGCCCAACGGCTCATCGGCAGCCCCGGCAAGATCAGCTCGCTCGAAATCCGGCTGGCGAGCGGCACCGACCCCGAAAACGCCAAGCCCCGGATACAGGCCGTTGTCGGCGACCGGTTCGACGTCAAAACCCGCTTCGAACAGAAAGAGACCGTTTACCGGATGGTGACCCAGGAGAAATGGATCATCTACCTGCTGCTGATGTTCGTGGTGCTGATCGCAGCGCTGAGCCTCGTCGGCTCCGTGGTGATGCTCGCCGCCGACAAGGAACGCGACCGGGAGATGCTCCTGGCCATGGGCGGCACTCCCCGCCTGCTGCGCCAGATCTTCAGTTGGGAGGGAAGCCTCATCACCCTCGGCGGAGTCGTGATCGGCCTGCTGCTCGGTCTGGGATTCGCCCTGCTCCAGCAACAGACCGGCATCATAAAAATGGCCGGCGACGCGTTTCTGATGGATGCCTACCCCGTGCGGATCGCCCCCCTCGACCTGCTGGCCATCACCCTCGGCGTACTGCTGCTGGGCACCCTCGTCAGCCGCCTGACCGCCACCGGACTCATCAAACGAAACCCATGAAACGACTGCTCCATATCGTCATCCTCGCCCTGATTCTGGGCTCCTGTCACGAAGGTCCCAAACGCATCCCCGAGAAAGAGATGCGCTCGATCATCCGCGAAGCCCTCATCAGCGAAGCCATCGTCCAGGAAGCCAAAACGATCGACGGCCGAACCCCCGACTCGCTCGACCTCCACACCCGCATCCTGGCCCGCTACGGCTACACGATGGAAGATTTCCGCTTCACCATCCGCGAGATGTCGATGCGCAAGAGCAACCCCCTGCCCAACATTCTCACCGGCGTGGCCCTTGACATCAAGGCATCCCGCGTGGGAGCTGAAGACCGCTACAAACAGCAGCTCGGCATCGACTCCGTGGCCCTCGCCCGCACGGCCGACACCGTCTTCCGCAGCGACACCATCCTGCGCGGCGCACTGGACGGCTACCGGATCGTTTACACCGGCCACCGTTCCGCCGACTCGACCGTTCAGGCCGGGACCTACAAACTTCGCTTCGCCTACTCGACCGGCAAACACGCCCGTTCCTACACCAAATCGATCCGCCTGAGCCAGACCGCTACCAGCGGCAAGAGCAACGAAAACACCCTCTGGCTCCCCGTGGCCAAGGACACCACCGACTACGAAGGCGACATCCTCGTCCGTCCGAACACCAAGATGCTGGAGATCAAGTTCGCCGAGATCAGCCGTCCCGGCCAGAGTCCCGACACCTGCTACCTGAGCGGCATCGAGTTGGTCTACCATCTGCCCATAGACGAAGCGCGCGCCATCTACATGCAACAACTCACCGGCCTTCCGACCGATCTATTCGACCACTATGAAAAACAATACCTCGACAGCCTCCAGAAATCTGGCGGCCCCCTACCTCCTCTCACCGGACGGTAAACTCCTGCGGAACGGGGTAGTACACTTCGCCGCCGACGGCACCGTCGCCGGGGTCGAAACCTGTGACCACATCGACAGCCTGCCCCAGACCGAATACCACAACGGCATCCTCCTGCCCGGGATGACCAACGCCCACTGCCACCTGGAACTCTCCTTCTTCAAGGGAGCCATCCCGCAGCACGTCGGCATGGTGCGGTTCATCGAACACGTCGTCTCGAAACGCAACGACTACTCCCGCGACGAGCAGATCGCCCGCGCCATCGAAGAAGACCGCCTGATGTGGCACGAAGGCATCCAGGCCGTGGGCGACATCAGCAACGACACCACCTCCTTCCCGGCCAAAGTCCTCGCCCGCGACGAGAACCGGACCCGCTACCACACCTTCGCCGAATACTTCGGTGTTCCCACCCCGGATCAGGCCGAAGCCTTCTACCACCGGAGCATCGATCCGCTGTTGGAGGCCGCCGCCCGCGACGGGCTGACCATCACCCCCACCCAGCACTCCACCTACTTCGTCTCCGACCGGCTCTTCCGGCTCGGTGCCGACTCGCCCCTGCTGTCAATCCACTTCATGGAGACCCCCTCGGAAGTCGACTTCTTCGAACGCCGCGGCGGCATCTACGACATGGTGAAAGCCTCCTCCGGCGGACGCGAACCCGATTTCCTGGCCTACGGCGGACATGCCGAGCGCCTCGTGGGGTCGCTACCCCGCACGGCCCGGCTGCTGCTGATCCACAACGCCCAAATGCAGCGCAAGGATATGGAGTTGATTCTGGACCACTTCGATGACGTCACCTTCGTGCTCTGCCCGCGGTCGAACTACTACATCGACGCCGACTTCCCGCCCGCACAGATGCTCTTCGAAGCCGGTGCCCGCGTGGCGCTCGGCACCGATAGCCTCTCGTCGAACACCTCGCTCTCGCTCGCCGAAGAGATCAAATGGCTCGCCGTCCATAATTCCGCCCTCCCGCTGGAGACCATCCTGCAGTGGGCCACCCTCGGCGGCGCCCATGCCCTGCGGTTCGACGACGAGATCGGCAGTTTCGAGACCGGCAAACGCCCCGGTGCCGTACTGCTGAGCGGTGTCGACTTCACCACCATGACCCTCACCCCCGAAGCCCGCGCCACCCGTCTGCTGTAACCGGCATCGGCGGCCCGACGCACCTGTTCATCGGCTCCACCTCAGAGACCGAAACGCACATCCCCCCCCGGAACCGACTTCGCATACTCCTTATATATAAGGTATTCCGCTGCCGGTTTCACGCAAACCAAACCCCATGACCACAGAACAGTTGGAACAACGGGTCAGCGACAGCGAACCCGTCCGGCAACTCGAACAACGCATCCGAAACGACCGCACCCTGCGCGTCAAAGGCATGGCAGGGTCGCTGCTGTCGCTCGCCGCGCTGACGCTGGCGCGACGCATCGGCGGCATACACCTGCTCGTGGCCGGCGACCGCGACGAAGCCTCGTACCTCTGTAACGACCTGACCAACCTGGCAGGCAGCGGCGCCGCCGGCACCATCTTTTTCTACCCGACCGCCTACAAACGCTCCGTGCAGACCCTGCGCGAGGACCCGGCCGGCATCGTACAGCGCACCGCCGTGCTCACCGCTCTGGGCAACCACTCCGTCCCCGAGCGGCCGCTGCTGATCTGTACGTGGCCCGACGCGCTGGCCGAGAAGGTGGCCGACCGTCAGCGCCTCGCCGATCACACCCTCCGCATCCGCCGCGGGCAACACATCAGCATGGACGCCCTCGAACAGCAACTGACCGATTACCTGTTCGAGCGGGTCGATTTCGTCGGCGAACCCGGCCAATACTCGCGACGCGGCGGCATCATCGACATCTTCTCGTTCGGCGACAACAAGCCCTACCGCCTCGACTTTTTCGGCGACGACATCGACTCCATCCGCCTGTTCAGCGTGGGGAGCCAGCTCTCGACCGAGAACCGCGACGAAGTGGAGATCGTCCCCAACCTGAAGAACCCCGAACTGGCCGAAAAACGGGTGTCGCTGGCCGAATACATCGGTTCGGACCGCGTGACGCTGTGGCTGACCAACCCCGTGCAGCACCTCACCCGCCTGGATCAGATCCGGAGCAAACTCCTCGGCGAGCTGCCCGAGCCCTCGGAGATCGACCGCCTCGTAACCAGCCGCAAACGCTTCCTGGCCGAGACCCGCAACTGGCAGTGGATCGACCTGAACCTCAACGCCCCCGAACGCCCCTCGGACGGCGAAGACATCGACTTCGGCGCCTCGCCCCAGCCCCAGTTCAACAAGAACTTCGAGCTGCTGGCCGCCGACATCCGGCTGGGCAACGAACACGGCCGGACAACCTACATCCTGACCGAGAACCACGCCCAGATGGAGCGTCTCGAAAACGTTTTCGAATCGGTCGGCCTCGCCCATGTCGGCTACGGCCATATCCCGCTCACGCTCCATGGCGGTTTCGTGATGCCGTCGCTCCAGATTGCCCTCTACACCGACCACCAGATCTTCGACCGCTACCACCGCTACACCGTGCCCGGCGAGATCGACCGCCGCGAAAGCATGACCATCGCCGAACTGAATGCCCTCCAGATCGGCGACTACGTGGTCCACATCGACCACGGCGTGGGCCGCTTCGGCGGTCTGGTCCGCAGCACCACCAACGGCGCGGTGCAGGAGTTCATCAAACTGATCTACAAGGACAACGACATCCTGTTCGTCAACGTCCACTCGCTCCACCGCATCAGTAAATACAAGGACAAGGACGCCCCCGAGCCCAAAGTCCACAAACTCGGCTCCGGCGCCTGGCAGAAGCTGAAACAGACCACCAAAAACAAGGTTAAGGACATCGCCCGCGAACTGATCGCCCTCTACGCCAAACGCAAGGCCAGCGCCGGGTTCGCCTACTCGCACGACAGCTTCCTGCAGCAGGAACTCGAAGCGTCGTTCCTCTACGAAGACACCCCCGACCAGCAAAGCGCCACCCAGGCCGTCAAGGAGGACATGGAACAGCCCGTGCCGATGGACCGCCTGATCTGCGGCGACGTCGGCTTCGGCAAGACCGAGATCGCCATCCGCGCCGCCTTCAAGGCCGCCACCGACGGCAAACAGGTGGCCGTACTGGTGCCGACCACCGTCCTCTCGCTGCAGCACTACCGCACCTTCTCGCGCCGCCTCAAGGATTTCCCGGTGCGCGTCGAGAACTTTTCGCGCGTGAAGAGCACCAAACAGACCCGCGAAATCCTCGACGACCTGGCCAACGGCAAGATTGACATTATTATAGGTACCCACCGTCTGCTGGGCAAGAACGTCCGGTTCAAGGACCTCGGCCTGCTCATCATCGACGAAGAGCAGAAGTTCGGCGTGGCCAACAAGGAGAAACTCCGCCACATGAAAGCCAACGTCGACACACTGACCCTGACCGCCACCCCCATCCCGCGCACGCTGCAATTCTCGCTGATGGGCGCCCGCGACATGTCGATCATCAACACCCCGCCGCCCAACCGCCAGCCCGTCGCCACCGAAGTAGACGTCTTCGACGAGGAGATCATCCGCGAAGCTATCGAGACCGAACTGCAACGCAACGGTCAGGTCTTCTTCCTGCACAACCGCGTGCAGACCCTCGGTCGCATGAAAGAGATGATCGAACGGCTGTGTCCGGCCGTCCGGGTCGCCGTGGGCCACGGCCAGATGCCCGCCGGCGAACTCGAAAAGATCATGATGGACTTCATCTACGGCGAATACGACGTGCTGCTGGCCACCACCATCATCGAATCCGGGATCGACATTCCGAACGCCAACACGATCATCATCAACAACGCCCACATGTTCGGCCTCTCGGACCTGCACCAGCTGCGCGGTCGCGTGGGACGCACCAACCGCAAAGCCTACTGCTACCTGCTGATCCCCTCGGAAGAGGCCGTCACGGCCGACGCCCACCGCCGTCTGCGTGCCCTCGAAGAGTTTTCGGACCTCGGTTCGGGCTTCAACATCGCCATGCAGGACCTCGACATCCGGGGAGCCGGCAACATCCTCGGCGCCGAACAGAGCGGCTTCATCGCCGACATCGGCTTCGAGACCTACCAGAAGATCATGGCCGAAGCCGTGGCCGAGCTGCGCGAAGAGCAGGGCCTCGAACCCGACACCTCGACCATCGACTGCGTGATCGAGACCGACTCGTCGGCCCACCTGCCCGACAGCTACATCGGCAACACCGCCGAAAAGATCCGCCTCTACCGCGAACTCGACAACATCTCGAGCGAAGCGGCCCTCGACGACTTTATCGCCCGGCTGACCGACCGTTTCGGCGAACCGCCCGCCCCGGTCGAAGAGCTGTTCGAAGTGGTGCGCCTGCGCCGCGTGGCCGAGAGCGACGGCATCGAACGGATCGTGCTGCGCAACGGCAGCGCCACCCTCTACTTCGTGGCCAACGAGAAATCGGCCTTCTACAAGAGCGACCGTTTCATGACCCTGCTGCGCGCCGTAACCGCCTCACCGCGAAAGTTCAAACTCAACCAATCCAATAATAAGCTATCTTTGTCGGTCAAAGAGGTCCCCACCGTGGCCGCCCTGCGCCACACCCTCGAAGGACTCACCGCCTGACCCGTAGAGATGAATCTAGTCATAGACATAGGGAATACTTTCGCCAAAACCGCCGTGATGGAGGGTTCCGAGATCGTGTTCAAGGAGGTCGCCCCGGAACTCAGCTGCCCCGCCCTGCGCGAGGTGCTGCGCGCCTACCCGGCCATCGACCGCGCCATCCTCTCCACCACCCGGAACCCCAACGAACAGACCGAAGAGTATATCCGCCGCCACGTCAGCCACTTCATGCGCTTCGTCCCCGGCACCCCCGTACCGCTCGTCAACCGATACGCCACGCCCGAGACCCTCGGAGCCGACCGGCTGGCCGCCGCCGTCGGCGCATGGGACATCGCCCAGGGCCGCGAACTGCTCATCATCGACCTGGGGTCGGCCATCACCATCGACCGCGTGAGCGCCGCAGGCGAATACCTTGGCGGCAACATTTCTCCCGGCATGGCGATGCGTTTCGAAGCCCTGCACCGCCTCACCGACCGTCTTCCGCTGTGCAGCACCCCGACCGAGTTCGCGTTGACCGGGACCTCGACCCGAAACGCCATCGAGAGCGGTGTGGTGCTCGGCATCATCCACGAAATAGAGGGTTATATCAGCCGCCTGAGCGAAAAAAATAGCGACCTTTGTGTATTTTTTGCCGGTCGGGACGCAAATTTCTTTGCGAACAAAGTAAAAAACCCGATATTTGTGATTTACGATTTAGTCATAAAAGGATTGAACCGAATACTCGAGTATAATGCCCAACCAAATAATGAGGACATTGAAGCATAGCCTATCCGGTCGCTCTATCCAGGCCGTACTATGCCTGTGCGCCATAGTTATCGTGAGTCAGCGCCCCGCCCGGGCCCAAATGAGCAGTTTGAAAGCCTATTCACCGTACACCATGTACGGCCTCGGCGATTTGGCCGTGGGAGGCAGCGCACAATACCGTCCGATGGGTGGTATCGGCGTCGGAGTACGCGATCCCTACTCCTTCAACTACCGTAACCCCGCCGCCATGAGCGCAATACCCCGACAATCGGCCATCTTCAACTTCGCCGGCGAAGGGCAAAACTTCTACGACAAAAACGACATCTCAACCACCTCCTACAACTCCTTCTCCATGCACGACCTCGGGTTGGCCGTTCCGCTCGGAAAAGGCGTCGGACTGGGATGCTCGATGACCCCCATCAGCTCGGTGGGATACATGAGCCGCATCGTCGAAGAAAACCAAAATATCACCGAAAACATCGGTAGCACCATCTACGACTATGCCGGCGACGGCGGTATCACCCAGGTCTCCATGAGCCTCGGGGTCAACATCACCCCAAACCTCTCCCTCGGCGGCAGCATGCACTACTGGTTCGGAGACATCGAACGCCAGTACACCGCCACCATCACCAACTACATGAACTCCACCACCTACCGTGGAGTCCTCTCGTCCGAAAAACAGAACATCAGCAAGCTGCTCTTCACCCTCGGCGCCCAATACACCTTCAAGGTCGGTAAGAACAACGCCCTGATTCTCGGGGTCACCTACCAGCCCAAAGTGACCGCCTCCGTCAAACAGAACCGCGTCACCCTGTCGTACAGCAGCTACACCGCCGACACCGTCTACTCCGGAAGCAGCCGCTGGAACATGGACATCCCCTCCAAAGTAGCCGCCGGCCTCAACTACCGCTCCACAAAACTTGAAGTCGGGTTCGACTACAGCTATCAGAACTGGGATGGAGCCTTCGAAATCCCGGAAGGACAGGACATCAGCCTGGCCGCCCAGCAAGACTATCGCTTCGGGATCAGCTATACCCCCAACCGATTCGACCTGCGCAGTGCCCTGAAACGCTGGACCTACAAAGCCGGTCTGCGCTACAGCGACAGCTACCTGGTCAAAAACGGCAACCAACTCCACGATGCAGCCGTCTCGCTCGGTGTTGAATTCGCTCTGAGAAAAGGTAGCTTCTCCACCGTCGGCGTCGGCGTCGAATACGGCGAACGCGGAAGCCGCGCCGCCAGTCAGGTGCAGGAACGCTACTTCAACATCTTCCTCTCGCTGGGTCTCTTCGGAAAAGACTACTGGTTCGTTCGTCCGAAATACAATTAATCGCACCGCTCCGAACGATCTCCCCCCGATCGACCCCCGCACCGCCCAACCAACCGGAAACAAAAAAGACAAACTAACCATAAACCAATGAAAAAGCGAGTTTACTCATTGATCGCAGCCTTTGCTTTAGTGGGAAGCATGGCCGCAGCACAAGACTACAAAGACGACCCCAAATACGGAGCCGATCCGGCCGCCCGTGAACAGAACGTCCGCATCCTGAACTTCTTCGGCGATGCCTACCGTGCCAAAGACTACAACACCGCCACCACTTATCTGCGTCAATTGATCCAAAACGCCCCGAAGGCATCCGAAAACATGTACATCCGCGGTATCGACATCTACCGCAACAAAGCCACCGCTGCCGAAACCAAAGAAGAGCGTCGTGCCATGGTGGACAGTATCCTCTGGATCTACGACAAACGTATCGAAGCCTTCGGCGAACATCCCGAACGCGGTGAAGGCTACCTGCGCGGCGAAAAAGCCAAACTGTTCATGAGCATGATGCCCGCCGACCGCGAACGTCTGTTCAAACTCTTCCGCGAAGCCATCGACGGCGAACACCAGTTCGAACCCGGCCTGGCCGTGATGTACTTCAACACCGTCGTTGAAAGCTTCAAACTCGACGACGTGACCCCCGAAGAGCTGATCGAGACCTACGAACGCCTCAGCCAGCGTATCGCCACCAACACCTCCGAAGAAGCCAAAGAAGCAGCCAAAGCCCTGGACGACCTCTTTGCCACCAGCGGTGCCGCCGACTGCGCCTCGATCGAACAGATCTACAAACCCAAATACGAAGCCGATCCCACCAACCAGCAACTTATCGAGACCATTCTTTCGTTGCTGAACCGCGGCGGCTGCTCGAGCGACTTCTACCTCTCGATGCTCGAAAAATACTACGAAGTCAATCCGAAACCTGAAATCGCCATCCAACTCGCCTCGGTATTCCAGGAGAAGAAAGACTTCACCAAAGCGATGGAATACCTGACCGTGGGCATCGAAAAAGAGACTGACCCCGCTAAAAAAGCCAACTTCCTGCTCCAGGCCGCAACCATGAGCAGCGCCAACGGAGCCTACCGTGAAGCCGCCGGTTTCGCCCGCAAAGCCATCGAACTCGACTCGAACAACGGCGTAGCCTACCTGCTTCTGGGTGCCGCATACGGTAGTGGTGCCGGCAGCGCCTGCAGCGCTTTCGACAGCCAAACCGCCATGTGGCTGGCCGTCGACAACCTCTCGCGCGCCCGTCAGCTTCTGCCCGAAGATGATCCCCAGCAGCAACAAATCAGCCAGATGATCGCCAACTACAGCGCCAACTTCCCAAAAACCGAAGAGACCTTCATGCGCGGTCTGAACCCTGGCGACTCGTACACCGTCAGCTGCGGCTGGATCAGCGGTGCCACCACCGTGCGCGAACGCTAATCCAGGTCCGCCGCACAGGGATACGAAGAGACCCACACAGCCCCGTATTCCTTCCGACCATGAAACCTACGAAACACCACACAACCTATCGAGCAGTGCTTGCCGCCATCGCCGCGGCAGGCACTCTTTGTCTGTTCGGCTGCGGCCAAAAGGAGCCCGAGCCGACCGTCAAAGACCCCGAAACCACCCCTACCCAGATCAGCCACAACCACCGCGTCATCAACTCCGAAGACGGCCGGCGCCAATACCGCATGGAGACCCCCCTGCTCGAACGCTTCGAACTCGCCGAAGTGCCCTTTACGGAATTCAAGAAGGGGATCAAAATCGAGACCTTCGACAGCGCCCTGCGCGTCGAGAGCGACCTGGTAGCCGACTACGCCCGACTGAACGAAGTGACCGAAATCTGGGAGGCCCGCGGCAACGTCATCGCCCACAGCTACAACCAGGAGCGGCAGCGGACCCTCTACACCGAACGGCTCTACTGGGATCAGAAAAAGAAAAAGATATACAGCGACACCGTATCACGCGTTGTCGACGGTAGCAGCGTCCACATCGGCAGCAACTTCGAAGCCGACGAAAACTTCGAGACCTGGAGCTTCCACCGCACCGCCGGCCAGATCGAAGTCGAAGCCATCAACCAGCAAGACTCCACCCGGCAGAACATCCCCCAGTCCGACTCTACCGCAACCCCCGGCAGCACCGCATCCGCAGCCGACACGACCCGCGGACGGTAGTCTCCCGCCTCCACCCTATACCCACCCATGGAGATTCAGATTATCATCATCGCCATAGCCCTTCTCCTGTCGGCCTTCTTTTCCGGTATGGAGATCGCCTTTCTCTCCTCCAACAAACTGAGGCTCGAAATCGAACGCAAGCAGAGCAAGACCTACGACCACATTGCCAGCCTGTTCCTGAAAGCCCCCGGGCAGTATATCTCCACCATTCTGGTCGGCAACAACATCGCACTGGTCATCTACTCGATCTTCATGAGCAGCCTGTACGTCAGCATCACCGGCAGCTCGAACTACGCCCTCGAAACCCTGATCTCGACCCTGATCATCATCTTCACCTCCGAGTTCCTGCCCAAAGCCGTCGTCAAGGCCAATCCCAACTTCTACCTGCGCCACTTCGCCATCCCGCTGTACGGGTTCTACATCATATTCTACCCGCTATCGCGTTTTGCGACCCTGCTCTCGACCCTGCTGCTGCGCCTGATGGGCAAACGCGTGACCCCCGCACCCCAAACCGCCGAATTCGGCAAGGTTGACCTGGCCACCCTGGTCGAAGAGGCCGCCGGAGGCGAAGAGAGCGACGAAGAGGAAAAGGAAGACAACGACCAACGCATCCGCCTGTTCCAGAACGCCCTCGACTTCTCCGAACAGCGCGTACGCGACTGCATGGTGCCGCGTACCGACATCGAAGCCCTCGAAGTGAGCTCCAGCGTCGACGACCTGCGCCATCTGTTCGTGACCACCGGCTACTCGCGCGTCCCAATCTACGACGGCACCATCGACAACATCATCGGCTACGCCAACCACAAGAGCCTCTTCCGCAACCCCGCCACCATCCGCGAAGTGCTCCGGCAGCCGCTCTACGTACCCGAGACCATGTCGCAGCAGAAGTTGCTCGGGGCCCTGATCCACGACCACAAATCGATGGCCATCGTGATCGACGAATTCGGCAGCACCGCCGGACTGGTGACCCTCGAAGACCTGCTGGAACAGATCTTCGGCGAGATCGAAGACGAGCACGACGCCGACTACCTGGTCGAAAAGCAGATCAACGACAACGAGTACATACTGGCCGGCCGTCTGGAGATCGACCACCTGAACGAAAGCTACCGGCTGGGTATCCCCGAGTCCGATCGTTACGACACCCTTGCGGGCTACATCCTCGACCAGAGCGAAGACATCCCTCGCCCGGGCGACATCATCAAGGCCGACGGTCTGAAAATCAAGATTCTTCGTACCAGCCGGACCCGCATCGAACTGGTGCAGCTCACAAAAGCTCGCGAAGCATAAAAAGAGACTTCGCAATCTCGGAAAAAAACAGTACATTTGCCCCCATTAGGCCCATTGCGGCGATTTACCGGAAAAAATAAAGTACACGATAAAAGAATGGTAACTCTCAACACACTCAGAAACAAAGGCGGCGTTCTGCTAGCCATTGTGATCGGCGTAGCACTGCTCGCCTTCGTGCTCGGCGACATGCTCACCTCGGGCAGCACCCTGATGAACAGTTCGAAGATGAACGTAGGGACAATCGACGGCGAGAAAATCACCACCCAGGAGTACGCCCAGGCCATCGACGAACTGACCGAAGTACAACGCATCACCACCGGTCGTGAAGGTTCGAGCGAAGAAGAAAACGAAATGATCCGCGTTCAGGCATGGGACCTGATGATCCGTCAGAAAGCCCTGAAACCCAATCTGAACGCCATCGGTCTGAGCGTTTCGGAAGACGAGATGGTTGAACTGCTGAGCGGAGCCAACCCCTCGCCCATCATCGCCCAAATGTTTGCCAACCCGCAGACCGGCATGTTCGATCCCACCCAGCTGCGCCAGTTCGTAGCCAACGTTGATCAGGACCAGACCGGCCGCATGCAGATGTTCTGGAACTACCTCCAGAACGAAGTCAGCGATCAGAGCCTGATCTTCAAATTCAAAAGCCTGATCGACAAAGCAGCCTACGTAACCTCGCTCGAAGCCGAACAACTCGCCTCGATCGAAGGCAGCACCTATAGCGTCAACTACCTCGTCAGCCGTTACGAAACCATCGCCGACAGCACCGTACAGGTCAGCGACGCCGAACTGCGCAAATACTACGACGCACACCAGGGCATGTTCAAACAGGAAGACCTGCGCGACATCGAATACGTCACCTTCGAAGCCCTGCCCACCGCTGAAGACTACGCAGCCGCCGAAAAAACCGTACGCGACCTGGCCAAAGACTTTGCCGCAGCCGAAAACGTACAGCAATTCGTATCGATGAACTCGCAGAGCGCCTTCGACTCGCGCTACTACAAAGCCGGCGAAATCACCGGTGACCTCGGCACTTTCGCCTTCAGCGCCACCCCCGACCAACTCTACGGCCCCGTTCTGAACGGTGACCAATGGACCATGGCCCGCATCGCCGACGTACAGACCCTTCCGGACAGCATCCGCGTAAGCAACATCGTAATTCCCGCAGCAGAAAAAGCCATGGCCGACAGCCTCACCACCGCCCTGCAGAACGGCGGCGACTTTGCTGCTGCAGCCCGCGAATACTCGGCCGATGCACAGAGCGCAGCTCAGGGCGGCGACCTCGGCATGATGGATCCGCAGACCCTGGCACCGCAGTTTGCCGAAGCGCTGAAAGGCGCAACCACCGGCACTGTTAAGGCCATCACCACTCCCGAAGCCACCTTCATCGTGAAAGTGACCGCAACCACCGGCGAATCGCAGAAAGTACAGCTCGGCGTCATCAACTATACCGTCGAAGCCAGCGAACAGACCCGCAACGACGTGTACAGCCAGGCCAATAAATTTGCCACCGCCGCCGCCACCAGCGGATTCGAAAAGGCAGTCACCGACGGTGCCCTCGCCAAACGTGTCGCAACCGTCGGCCCGAACGACCGTACCGTCGGCGGCATCCAGCAATCCCGCGAACTGGCTCGCTGGGCCTTCAACGGCGAACAGGGCGAGATTTCGGACGTGAAAGAGTTCGGCAACAACTTTGTGATCGGTACCATCACCGCCATCCGCAACAAAGGCATCGCCCCCTTCGAACAGGTTAAAAACGATGTCCGTGCATTGGTAATTCGCGAGAAGAAAGGCGAAATGCTGGCAGAAAAGATGAAAGGCGCCACCTCGGTAGCCGCACTGGCCGGCACGCTGGGTGTCGATACGCTGAGCAACAACGACATCAACTTCCAGGGCTTCATGGCTCCCGAAGTGGGTTACGATCCCGCCTTCACCGGCGGTGTGTCGGGTATCGCACAGACCGGCACCGTATCGAAACCGATTATTGGTCGCATCGGGGTTTATGCCGCCGAGATCACCGACAAACGCGATACTCCCGCAGATCAGGCCATCGAAAAAGCACGTCTGACCGCAGAAGCTCAGCAGAGCGCCTTTATGGCCGCCTACGAAGCCTTCATGCAACTGAGCGACATTCAGGATACCCGTTACCGCTTCTATTAATCTCCTCGGGCCCGGGCGGGTTACGCTGGGCCGAAAAGAGAACGGTATCACAAACGATACAAGCAGTCGAGCCGATAAGTTGATAACTTATCGGCTCGACTGCTTTTTTTGGAAAAAGGGGTTTTAGGAAAAAGAGTGAGGAACCGATGACAGACCCGCTTCGCCCGTCGATTCATAATTAAATGCCCCCGTTTCGCGCCCCAATAATATACACAATAAGAAGATGCTTCAATGCTAAGGAGAACTTTTACATACACATCATAGCTCGAAGTAAGATTCTATCGATGACCCTCATTCTTTTCTCACATATAAGATGGGAATGGTCAATTGCCATAAGAGAAAGATTGGGAGGGTGAATAGAATAGAATAGAATAGAATAGAATAGAATAGAATAGAATAGAATAGAATAGAATAGAATAGAATAGAGAATGCGTGCCGATCAACCAACACAACCTCCATCTCCGGCCGGCTCACCGCAAGCAAAGCGACACAGGACACACGAAACACACAACAGACTCCGCATACTGACCGGCGAACAGAGATATAAAACAGCGGATAAGCAACCACAACAGTCCTACACCCTCCGTTCATTTCCTCCTCCGAAGACTGCTCAAAAAAAGCCCGCAACGGACTCTACAAGAGCACCGTCACGGGCAAAAACTGAGAAACATTGTCCCGGCCACATCCCTCCGAAAAGGAGATCGCTCAGTGCAGCCGGAACCTGTTGTTATCTACTCCGTCAGGACCGTAACCTCGGCAAATGAAGCACTGGCCGCATCGTCGGCCGTGGCATCCACCACAAAGGTCACCTGACGTCCCTTCACCGGTTCGGCAAAAGTAACTATCTGCTCGATCGGATTGGCCTTGATGTTCGAGAACTCACCCTTGGCGACCTCACGCCCATCGACCAGGATCCGATATTTGGAAACCGGCCCCATGCCCCAACGATTGGCATCCGGCGCATAGGTAACCCCCTTCAGAGTGTAGGTTTCACCCAGGTCGATCACCAGCTCGCGACTCTTCGAGAGCAACAGATACCAGGCCGTACTGGGGTTCCCGTCAAACGCCGTGAGTGCCGTCTCGCCCGCAGGCTTCACGACCTTGAATCCGGCAGTCGGGATATCGAACTGACGCGAAGCCACCGGGCTCATTTTTCCCAGCGTAGGATCGACCGTGATGGCACGAACCATCGCTTTGCGGGGCATCATAAACGGCTCGGTAAACTCGGGCGATTCGGCAGTAGGCTGCGAACCGTCCGTCGTGTAGTGGATCTCGGCTCCCTGCGGCCCGCTGATGAAGACCATGCCCTCGGCATTGCGACGGATCGACGGTTCGACCATCAGCACCGGAGCCAGAAATGCCTCGATATTGTTGATGCACAACGGCCCGCGCGCATCGAGGAAACGCACCCGGAGGCCGCGTGCCGGCGCCGTTTCGAACCGAATGATTCGTTTATACCCGATCGTCGTCATCGTATCCTCCGTAACGACCGGCTGCCACTGAGCCAGCGAGTCGAGGTACTCCACGCAGAACCTGGCCACACGCTGGCCGAGCGGGATATACTCCTGCAACAGCACCCGGTTCATGGGCGTCACGGTATCGAAACGGAACTCGACGCTCCCCGTCTTGACCGTATCTTCCGTGGCCCAGTAGCTGTCCCAATCGCCGTCAGTCAGGTTTTCGGCGTCGAAATCCGAACCACGTTCGTTGCTGACGCGCGGTTCAATGCCGGCCAGCAGGTTCGTTTTGAACTCTTCGTCCAGGGCGTGACGCCACTCCATGATCCGGGCCGAGTCGATCGGATGGATCTTGCCGCTCAGCCCCACCGGGAAGTTCATCAGCAGGTTGGCATTGCGGCCGACGCTCTGGTAATAGATATTCACCAGATGCGAGAGGCTACGCACGGCGTGATCTTCGCGGGCGTGATAGAACCAACCCGGACGGATCGAAACATCGCACTCGGCCGGCTGCCATTCGATGCCGTTGGGCGACCCGTAGTGGGGGTTATCGCCCGGTTTATAGGGCGCCCAGTCGGTCTGACCGGCCCACCCTTCTTCGTTGCCGACCCAACGGATCGTCGGCTGCGTACCGCCGAAGATCATGGCATTGGGGAAACGGGAGTGGATGAACTGCACGGCCCGTTCGTACTGGTAGTAGCTGTTCGGGTCGATGGAACGCTTCTCGCGAGCACCGCCATAGTATCCGTCACCGCCATTGGCGCCGTCGAACCAATATTCGAACAGTTCGACGCTGTCGCAATACTCGGTAATCAGTTCCTGAATCTGGTTGTGGAAATATTCGGTATAGGCCGGACGTCCGTATTCGGCGTGGTTACGATCCCAGGGCGAGAGGTAGAGGCCGAATTTCAGGCCGTATTTGCGGCAGGCATTGACCAGGTCGCGCACCATGTCACCCTTTCCGTCACGCCACGGCGAGTTTTTCACGCTGTACTCGGTGTATTTCGAGGGCCAGAGGTTAAATCCGTCGTGGTGTTTGGCCGTAAGGATCACCCCCTTGAATCCAGCCGCCTGGATGATACGCACCCACTGTTCTGCATCGAGATCAGTGGGGTTGAACGTCTCGGCCGGGGTGTCGCCGTACCCCCATTCGAGGTCGTTGAAGGTATTAAGGCCGAAATGGACAAAGGCATAGGTCTCCATTTTCTGCCAATCGACCTGTGCCTGCGTCGGGATCGGATAGACCGGCTCGGGCGCTTTGCCTTTTTTCTGACACGCCGCGACACCCAGTACAACGGCACCGGCCACGATCATGCGAAAGAGAATGCGATTCCGTTTCATATCGAGTTCAGGTTATTCGGTTTTGGTATTCGAGTCAACGATGGAAGCCACGGTGGCATCGCCCGTGACGTTCACGACCGTACGGAGCATGTCGAGCGGCCGGTCGAGTCCCAGGATCAGGGCCAGTCCTTCGGCGGGCAGCCCCACGGAGGAGAGCACCATAATCAGGATGACGATGGCACCGCCGGGAACGCCGGGCGTACCGATCGAAGAGAGCGTCGTCGTCACAACGATGGTCAGCAACTGGCTGGCCGAGAGGTCGACACCGGCCACCTGTGCGATGAAGACCACGGCCACGGCTTGGTAGAGGCTTGTTCCGTCCATATTGATGGTCATCCCCATGGGCAGCACAAACGAGGTCACGCGCTGCGATACGCCCAGTTTCCGTTCCACGGTCTCCATATTGAGCGGCAGCGTGGCGGCACTGGAACTGGTCGTAAAGGCCAGCAACTGCACGGGCGGCATCGTGGTGAGGAACTTGCGGACGGGGGTCTTCGAGAAGAATTTGAGCAGCAGCGGGTAAAACAGGAAGATCATCAACAGCAGCCCGATCACGACAGTCAGGACGTAGAGCCCCAGCGCCCCGAGCAGTTCGAGGTCACCGGCCGTATCGGCAATCATGCCGGCCATCAACGCCAGCACGCCAATCGGAGCATACTGCATGATGATGTCGATGAGTTTGAGGATCACGGCATCGAGCGAATTGACCAGATTCATGAAGGGCGCCGACTTCTCCTTTCCGACAAAGAGCACGGCCACGCCGATCAGGATGGCGATGACGATCACCTGCAACATGCCGCCATTGTTGCTCATGGCGCCGATCATGTTGTCAGGAAAAATGTCCACCAGGAACTGCAGCGGCGGCGTCTCGGCCATGGCTTCGGCTTCGGTACTGCGTTCGGCGGCGGTGGCTCCGTAGCTGGCCTGCATGGCGGCAGCACTTTCGGTGCTGACCATCTTACCGGGGCCGATCAGTTCAACGAGCACGAGACCCACCACAATGGCCAGTACGGTGGTACAGATATAGATTCCGATGGTTTTGAAACCGAGTCGGGAGAGGGAGGCGATGTCGCTGAGGTTGCCGACACCTTTGATCAGCGAAATCATCACCAGCGGAATGGCAATGAACTTGAGCAGCCGCATGAAGATCTCGCCGAAGGGTTTAACCCAGTCGTTGACCCCCTGCACGAATCCGGCCTGAATGGCGACGATTCCGAGCAGGATCCCGAGCACCATGCCCGCGAGGATCTTGACGTAGAGCGGAAGGGAGTTGAAACGCATCTGATGGGGTTTGTTAGTGTCGGTTCTGTCCGACGGATTAGGGGATATAATAATTGGGTGGGGTTACTTGTGCATCCTCAGTTTGTAGTTCACGCCAAGCGAAACGGCTAGCTGGTCGACGGGCGAACGGAACGGGTTTCCCTCGTATTTGGTTACACCCTTGAGCACGTCCGAGAGTCCGATGTTATACCGGAATTCGGCCGAGATCGAAAAGCGTTTGATGGCGAAAAGCAGGCCGGCCCCGAAGGTGATACCGTACTCCCACCGGTTGTCTCGTGTGGGGTCGTACTCGTACTTGCCCTGTTCGTAGACCTCACCGGTCGCCTGGTTGAACTCTCGGTACTCGGAGCTGTAGGCGTAGCTGAAATAGGGCCCGGCACTGAGATAGAAACGGCTTCCGCCCTTGCTGAGCGGGAGATAGGGCTGCCAGAGGATGGGGATTTCGATGGAATTCCACTTGCGTTCGTAGACGTCGTCCGACTCGAAGGACTGGAAGACGCGGTAACCGCGCTGCGACCAGTTGATGTCGGCTTCGATGCAGCCGACGTACTTCTGGGCTGGAACGTCGAACTTGTAGACCAGTCCGCCGAGTATCAGTCCCATCTTGTACTCGGTCTGACGGGTCGGTTCGAAACGGGCGTTACCCATGGCATATCCGCCACGGATACCGATGTAGTGATCGACCTTGACGGGCTGCCAGGCGGCACTGAGCGTCTCGGACGGTACGCCGCGCTGCTGAGCCTGTGCCGCGGTGCCACAGAGCAGCGCCAGCAGGCCGAATATTATATGGTTGATTCTGAATCGTTTCATGGTTGGAGGAGGTTATGGGGTCAGAACTGGTCGAAGAGTTCCCGCAGATCGACCGGTACGGCCACATCCCAGTTCTCTTTGGCGATGATTTCGCGTCCCGACGCGGGATGCTCCCAATAACGGATACGCTCGGGCTGACGGCGCTGAACCAGCGAACCGGTATCCCATTCACCGTTTTTGTTCCGGTCTTCGGTGATCCGCAACTGATATCTGGTGGGCGTCAGGTAGCGCAACTTGTAGCTCCGACCGGCCGTCGCGTGCTTGATGCGCTGCGACACCTTCCCGTCGGCGGTCAACAGTTCGAGAATATACTCGGCATCGCCCAGCTGTTCGTCGGCCTTCAGATCGATGATCACCGTGCCGAATTTGCTGGAGTCGGCCACCTTGAAGGTCGATTGCAGGGTGTCATTGGCCTGGAAAGCGATGTTCCGGAAAACACTGTCCGGAATCAGCAGTCCGTATTCGTCGTCCGCCTTCCAATCGGCCCGGATGGTCAGCAATCGATGGGTCGCGCTGTCGAGTTCCACGGTGAAGGGTTCGGGCACTTCGACCTTTTCGGCCTGGGCCGGTTCGACGCTCTGCCGGTCACGACTGGGAAGCGCCGACTGGCTTTCGGACAGTTTGGTCAGCCGAATGCGGGCCTCGTCCACCGACCGCAACGGATAGTCGAACAGCAACCGGATGTGGGTTTCGGGATTCAGCGGATTGGCAGCCATCACCTTGAAACCAAAGGGGTTCTTGGGCGGCAATTCTTCGTCGCGGCGCGGTTTTTCGACCTGGGTGGTATCGACATCAACCTGTTTGAAGAGGGTCGTATCGGCCAGCAGTTCGGCATCGGTCCGCTTCGGATCGCCACGCCGACGGCTGATCGCACGGGCCACGCGGAGCCATTTTTTCTGGAGCCGTGCCGCGCGCTTGGCCTTTCGTTTCGCCTCCTTGACCATCCGGACGCTGTCGGCATAGGCGGTAGCCGAGCGCCGGGCACGCGGGGCGTTGGGATCGAAGACCCGGTGGACAAACGACAACTCTTCGGTCTTCAGCTGCGGCCGCCACAGGCTGTCCTGAGTCATGTAGGAGATCGTGGCCCGGATCGTATCCTGCAACGCCTCAGCATCCTGCAGGGTGGGCGGGGCAATCCAGTACCACACGGTGTCGCCCTTGACACCGTTTTCGCGTTTCAGCCACGTGGAGTCGATACCGGCGGGGCGGAACGAAACGATCTGTGCCTGTTCGATCGAGTTGAAGATGATCTGCAATTTCTGCCGCTCGGGACGCGCCGTTCCGATGATGGTCTGTCGACGGACAGGCTCCTCCATGAAGAGTTCAAACCGGAGCTGAGGCGGGTCGATCTGGCGACGGGGGCCTTTGTTGCCGGTGGCGGGCTCGATCCACATGTCGAAGTCGGGCATCCGGGTGGGATTGTACACGGAGTCGAGAATGGCAACGTAATCGGCGCCGGATTCGTATCGCTGATTGCCGTTCTTATCAAGAATGGCATAGACACGGTAATCCTTGTCGCGCAGGATGTCGGCCAGGAAGAAACCGGAGCTGTCGCTGCGGAAGACGGCATCGGCCCGGGCGTTAAAGAGGGTCGAATCGCGATCGGGCAGGGAGTCGGCCCGCGCATCGAAAAAGAAGACCAGCGCACCGATAACGGAGTCGCGGGTCTGGGCATCGATGGTCAGCCCGCTCATCAGCAGGGTGTCGAGTTCGGGACCGGTCGAGAAGACGTAGGCGTAGTTGCCGAGCCGGTTCCCTTCGTTGTTGTCGGCGATGGCATTGCCGAAGTCAAGCCGGTAGGTGGTATTGCTGTCGGGCTGTTCGGAGAAGTCGACCTGGATGGAACGCCCCTTGACCGTGAGCGACGGTTTGCTTCCGCTGAGGGTCGGCGGCGAGACGATAAACTCCTTCTGCTGATCTTGCAGGGTGACGTATTCGTTGAAATTGAGGGTAATCTGTTTCCCTTTGAAGTTAACCGCACGCTGGGCGGGAACCGTGCTGATAATCAGAGGCGGCAACGAGTCGCGGGGGCCGCCCTGCGGTTGTGCGATCGAGGCGCACTGCACGAATATGGCGGCGGCGAGCAGGGCGAAAAACAGGTGTCGTATCCGGATAGATTGCATAATCGTTCGTTCAGTTTCCCGACGCACTGTCGCCGCTCTCCGGGGCAGGATACCCTACGGGGGAGAGACCTTGTCGGGCGCGGTATCGAACGTGCCCCGGCGGGAAACCGCACGCACACGACTCCTTGACTACCGACGCGTCGGGCCATTCGATGCCAATAAACGAACAAATATACAGATTTTTCCGGGGTCGCCGCACGCTTCGACGAGCGCTGGAGGAAAAGAACCCGAAATTTTACATGAATTTAACACCGGCCACCCGCTGTGAATGGCTGTCGGGCAATCGGAACACCCCGGCATGATGCCAACAGTCACCCTTCGGGGAAAAACAGGAAGCACACTTTCGGGGAAACAGCCGCCCCGTGCTCTACACCCGGCAACAACGGCCAATCGGGCAACGGGAACCGCCCAAGAGAGTCTATTTTTTGGGACGGGCGTGACGC
The DNA here is from genome assembly GCF_900104655.1 of Millionella massiliensis. Taxonomy (GTDB): domain Bacteria; phylum Bacteroidota; class Bacteroidia; order Bacteroidales; family Rikenellaceae; genus Rikenella; species Rikenella massiliensis. The sequence continues at coordinate 1,609,153 of NZ_FNWD01000002.1, forward strand.
ACGAAGAGCCCGAGTGCAAGTCCGATCAGCACGAGGGTCATTCCGCCGAGAACGACCAGCGGCAGCCAGAGGTCGACCAGCGGCTGTCCCTTGAGCATCACCCCTTTGATTCCCTCGATGAACCACGTTGCGGGAACCACCTGGCAGACCCATTGCAGCGCCACGGGCATATTGGCCAGCGGGAAGATAAAACCCGACAGCAGCATCGTTGGCAACAACAGCCCCAGGAACGACGAAGTGAGGGCCGACTGTTGGGTTTTGACGAGCGACGAAATCAGAATGCCGAGTCCGATGGCAGCGAGGATAAAGAGGGCACAAAGCAGGATGACGCCCCAGATCGACCCGTAGCAGGGCATTCCGAAGACGAGCGTGCCGAGCAGCATGATAAGGGTTGTGTTGATGGCCGTCAGCACGAAATAGGGCAACACCTTGCTGAGCACGATGGTGCGCGCCTTGAGGGGCGAAACGGTGAGCAGCCGCAGCGTACCGGTCTCCTTTTCGCGGGCCAGCGTCACAGAGGTCATCATGGCGGCAACGATCATCACGATCATGGCGATCACCCCCGGAACAAACATGTAGGCCGACTTCAATTCGGGGTTATACATCATCCGGACGTTGGTACGAAGCGGTGCGGCATCGGCCGCCGACAACCCGTCAGCTGTGTTGATCTCGGCATTGAGATCAGCCACGATTCCGGAGGCGTAACCGATGATGGTCGTGGCGATATTCAGGTCCGAGGCATCGGTCACAAGCTGCACGGTGGCACCGCCCAGCCGCCGGGCATCGGACCCGAAGTCGGGCGGAATGACAACCACCATCTTGACAATCCCCTTTTTGAAGGCGGCGTCGATATCGGCCTCGCGGCGGACGTCATCGACCACCCGAAACTGGTCGGCGGCGGTCAGTTTCTGCACGAGCCGACGGGCCAGCGGATCACCGTGCGAGGAGTCGAGCACGGCAATCGGAGTATGGTCGATGTCGGTGGAGATCACATAGCCGAACAGCAGCACCAGCGCCAGCGGAATGGCGAAAAGCATGACCAGTGTCCGCCGCTCACGGAGAATGTGGCGCCACTCTTTGGTGACGAAACTCAGAAAGATACTGTTTTTCATAATCCGTTCTCCGTTTTCGCAGGGTCTGTCGCGGGGGTTTGCGGCAGGGCGGCCCGGCGGGTCAGCTTGCCGAAGAGGTCGTCCATGTCGCGCGCTCCATACTCGCGCATCAGTGTGCGCGGCCGGTCGAGGGCTTTCATCTGCCCGTCGGCCATAATGAGGGTCCGGTTGCAATAGAGGGCCTCGTCGAGGTAGTGGGTGGTCACCAGAACAGTCGTTCCGCCGGCGGCGGCATCGAGGATCAACTCCCAGAAACGGCGGCGTCCCAGCGGATCGACTCCGCCGGTCGGCTCGTCGAGGAAGAGCACCTCGGGACGGTGGAGCATGGCGGCCGAAAGGGCGATTTTCTGTTTCCAGCCGGGCGGCAGGCTCCCGACAAAGTGGTCGCGGAGCGGCTCCATCTCCAGTTTGCGGAACATTTCGGCCATACGCTCACGCAGCACGGTGCGCGAGAGGCCGTAGATGGTGCCGAATATCTGGAGGTTTTCGCTGACGGTGAGATCGTCGTAGAGCGAAAACCGCTGACTCATGTATCCGATCCGCCGTTTGACCTGTTCGGGACGGCGCGCCACGTCGAAACCGGCCACTTCGGCCCGACCGGCGGAGGGTTTGAGCAGGCCGCAAAGCATCCGGATGGCGGTGGTTTTTCCGGCTCCGTTGGCACCGAGAAAACCGAATACCTCGCCGCGGCCGACGTCAAAGGTCAGGTCGTCGACAGCCGTAAAGTCGCCAAACCGCCGGCTCAGATGTTCTACGATGATGTTCCGCTCTTCCATGGTTCTCTATCGGTTATCGTCTTGCAAACTCTCGGTCGTTTCGGCGCCGGAGGTGAGTTGAATGAAGAAATCTTCGACCGTGGGGCGCACGGGGCTGATGCCGACCAGCGAGGTGTCGATGCCCTGACCGCGCAGGTAGCTGACCACGGTCTCAGTACGCATGCCGGGCAGGTTGACCCCCAGGTGGATCCGGTCGCCGAAGGTGTAGCAGTTGCCGCTGAGCGACCAGTCGCGCAGCAGACGGAGCAGGCGGCTGTTCCGGGCGGGGTCGGCGGCACTGATTTCGTACAGCGTTCCGCGGTAGCGTTGGGTGACCTCCGCGGGCGCAAGCGTATCGAGCGCCGCACCGCGATGGAGCAGCGTGATGCGGTCGCACTTGGCGGCCTCGTCCATGTAGGAGGTCGAGACGAGCACCGTCTTCCCCTGGTCGGCCAAACGGCGCAGGGCGGCCCAGAATTCGCTGCGCGATGTGGGGTCGACGCCGGTCGTGGGTTCGTCGAGCATCAGCACGTCGGGGTTGTGGATCATGGCGCAGCAGAGGGCGAGTTTCTGCTTCATCCCGCCGGAGAGTTTGGCGGCGGGACGCGACGCGAAGGGTTCGATCTGCCCCCAGATGTCGCCGACAAGCGTCCCGATGCTGTCCACGGGCTGGCGGTAGATGTGGGCAAAGAATTCGAGATTTTCGCGGACCGAGAGGTCGCCGTAGAGCGAAAAAACGGCGGGCATGTAGCCGACCGTATTCCGCACTTCGTGCCACTGGCGGAGGATGTCGTAGCCGCCGACGGTCGCCGTACCGCTGTCGGGCCGCAACAGCGTCACAAGGATGTCGAACAGGGTGGTTTTCCCAGCCCCGTCGGCACCGATCAGCCCGTGGATGCTTCCGCGAGGCACGTGGAGCGACACGTTGTCAAGGGCGAGGGTCTCGCCCCGTTTTTTCGATATCCCTTCGGCTTCGATCATACGATCCTGTCTCTTCGTTGGTTTTGTTTCGTGTTTCGGAACCTGCAACGGTGCGGCCCCGCACAGGGTTCCGCCCCGGCACCGATCCCATCCGGTTCCAATCCCCTTTGCACCGATTCACTCCGGCACCAATTCCCTCAGGCCGGGCACTCCGGCAAAACGATTCTCCGACGGAATGCCCCGGCAAACGCCCTGCGATGAAAGGTCTCACCAGCAAAACGGCCCCGAAGGAACAATCCTCCGGCGGAACGGCCCTGCAAAAGTACGCTTCATCGGCACCCCGTCAAAAATGACTTTTCAAAAAAGACTCTTACGGAGTGCGCTGCTCACCTTCCTCAAGCAGGCGGAGCACCCCGGCGGCGCGGCCGGGAAGCAGGGCTAATCCTGACAGTAGTTATACACCTTCAGGTTTTCGACCCGGCTGTTGAATTCGCCGGCTTGCTCCAGCGGGAACACCAGCGTGCGAACGTAGTTCATCGAATCGCGTCCGCCGTTGAAGTATTGTTTGGCAACGTCCATCTTCTCGATCACCCGGCCATCGACCTTGAGGGTGGTGCTGACGTTATCTCCCTCGATCGAGACGTTGACCTTCTCGCCGGGATTCACACGGAAGGGGAAAGTGTTGAGATAGCCGTCGCGCGAGAAGCCCATCATGCCGCGCACCGGATCGCTCAGGTAGAACACGGCGTTGGGCGAGCGGAAGAGCACCGTTCCAGGCTGCTCTTCGGCACCGGTAATGTCGAAGCTGACGGTGTAGTTGTACCCGATTTCGGGATAGTCCGACGTGCTGCCGGCCTTGACTTCGGCACGCTCGTAGACCAGTCCCGGGGTACGTCCGATCCGCCCCATCTGGTTGACGCCGGGGGCTTCGCTCAGCCCGGCACGCTGGCGGTCGAACTCGGCGTAGGGCAGGCTGGCACTCTTTCCGGTCCACATCTTCACGGCCAGAGTCTGCATCGCGGGGAAGAGGCGATGGTGAATATCCTTGACGCTGATACCGTTGCCGACGTGGTCGTTCCACACGGCAAACATGCCGCCGAGGATCGAGGGGTGCTGCTCTTCGAAAACGGCCTTGCCGATATGGGCCGGGGTCCAGTTTTCGTAGAGGTAGGGTTCGTTCAGATAGTCATAGTAGTATCCGGCACGGGGTACGATGTAGACCAGTCCGTCGGGAATGCTGACCAGTTGGTAACCCTTTTCGATCATCGTGGCGGGGTCGGCATAACCGTTGTACCAGGCACCCATCACGACATTTTCGGCCTTGACGGGCGTATCGCCGTCGGCATGGGTCAGCGCCCCCCAAAGCATGGCCTGCTTGCCATAGCTTTCAACCAGCCGGATGTAGTGGTCGGTGAAGGCGCGGAACTTCTCGACCACCTCTTTCTTGGCATTGGAGTACTCGTCGGTACCGATGTGGACGCGTTTGCCGACAAACACGGGCTGATCGCCCTCGAGGTACTCCTTGAACAGGGCATCGACAAAGCGGTAGGTCTCGGGGTTGAAGATGTCGAGGTGATCCATGCCGTACTCCTTGCTACCGATCTCGGGTTTGTAGTGCGAGAGGGCCAGCGAGTGGGCGGGTACGTCGATCTCGGGAATGATCTCCACGAACCGGTCGGCGGCTTCGTGCTGGAAGTCGATGAACTCCTGCTTGGAGTACGAACCGTCCCGGGCGGTCAGTCCGGGGAAGGTGGTCGATTCGAGCCGGAAGGCGGCATAGGTACGGTTCCAGTCGTGGCCGAAGAACTGTTTGAACCCGTTGTCGTTCAGGTGCACCTGCAGGGTGTTCATCTTATAGTAGGCCATGACCTTGACCAGGTCGCGCAGGTAGGTCATGGGGATATACTTGCGGCCGCAGTCAATCATAAAGCCGCGCAGGGGGTAGTCGGGATAGTCGCGGATCGTCCCCTGCGGAATGGCGCGCGTGTCGCTCTGCTCGGCAATCTGGAGCAGGGTGCGGGTCCCCCAGTAGAGCCCGGTAGCGGTCGGAGCCGACAGTTCCACCCGGTCGGAGGTTTGAATCATGTAACCCTCCTGGCCAAGGGTTTTGTCCGCCTGGCCGAGGGCGAGCACAATATCGCCAGCCGCTGCCCGACCTTGCGCCACCTTGAGGGTCGTGCCAAACATCGTGGCGTAGTCGTCGGCCAACATGCGGGCCACACGCTGCACCTCGGGGTCCTCCGATGCGCAGACGATCCGGGTTTTGGCTCCGGGCGTAAATTCACCGCTTCCGGCCGTCCACTGCTTGAGTTCGGGAACAACAAAGGGTTTGGCATTTTCACCGGCGTGCAGCGGGCCTGCGGCCGAAACAGCCAGCCACGCGGCACAAATCAACGTTTTCAGACGAGTCAGTTTTTTCATTACGGTTTAGGAATAGTAGGGGCTTATGGGGTAATAAAATGGTTCGGGGTTCGACAGCATCCGGAGATGATACGTTATCCATCGTGTGATCGTTGCTTCGCGACTTCTCCGGCCGGGAGGCACCGGACACCAGCCTTACAACACCGCCTCGAACAGGGCTTTCTCATTGTCCGCATGCTCCGCCTGCTGCGCATTTATCCTACTCTCTTCGCCTGCTGCGCGTCACTATCCTGTTCTTCGCATCCTGCGCGTTCGTCCTACTTCACTTCGTATCTTGTGCGTCGCTAATCGACACTTTCTATCGTATCCTCCATGATCACCTGCTCGGACACCCGTTCAGCAACGGGACGTCACTTCGCCGCGGGCTGCCCGAAATAGACTTCAGCAGGCATCCCGATCTTGAGCGTTCCGGGGTTGGGAACGTAAATCTTGAGGGCGTAAACCAGATTGGCCCGTTCACCGCGGGTCTGAATCACTTTGGGTGTAAACTCGGCCTTGTCGGCAATCCAGCCTATCCGTCCGGTGAAAGAGGTCGTACCGGCATAGGTGCTGTCCACACGCACCTGAACCTGCTGCCCGACCTGCACGGAGGCGAGCTGCGGCTCCTCGATGTAGGCCCGAAGAATCAAGGTGTCGAGGTTAGCCACCTTGTACAGGGGTTTGCCGATCGAGGCAAGTTCGTGCTGCTCGGCATACTTGGCCAGCACGGTCCCTTCGACCGGATTGGTGACGTAGGCGTTATCGATGCGGTCCTGCACCTGCAGGATCTGCTGACGGAGCGGCTCCATGCGGGCCAGCAGGGTGCGGGTCTGGATATCGAGGTTCGACTCCTGGGCTTCGATCTGCTTCTGGAGCACTTGGGCGTCGTATGCGAGGTTGTCGACCTGCTGGGCCGTCGAGGCGTCTTCGGCGGCAAGGGCCTTAAAGCGGTTCAGCTCGTGACGGGTCTTGGCCAGCTGCTCGCGGACGACGTCGAGCTGTATCTCCTTCTCGGGCAGTTGGGCTCGCAACACGGCGATTTCGCCCTGAAGCTGGTTGCGCTGCAGGACGAGTTGCAGCGTATCGACCCACCCGACGATCTCGCCACGGTGGAGTTTATAACCTTCGTCTATATTGAATTCCAGCAGTTTGCCGTTGCAGTCGGCCGAGACGATCACCTCGACGGCTTCGAAGTTGCCGTAGGCGTCGGGCTCGAGCCCCCGGTCACAGGAGCTGAAGCTGCCGGCTGCCAGCAAAGCGGCAGTTCCGATGGACAGGATGCGTTTCATAGTATCTCTCGATTCTTGGTTGACGGTCTGTTATTTGTAAATTCCACGTGCGGCGTCGTACTTGAGCCATGCCTGCACCAGACGCAGGGCATTGATCTCGGCGTTGATGCGTGCAGTCGCCTCGTTGTTGAATTCGGTCAGGTACTCCGAATCGGTAATGACGCCGCCCTTGAGCTGGGCCAACGCCCGCTGCCGGACGTCGGTGCGCGCCGCCACGATCTGCGGATCCAGCGCGGTGATCTCCTGCAGCTTCTCGATGTCGGTGACGTACTGGTCGACTTCGATTCGGGTATTCCGTTCGAAATCACGCTGCTGCTGATCGATGTCGCGGCTTAGCACCCGATTGGCGCGTTTCTCTTTCTGCGTGGCGTCCCATCCGGTCAGGGGCAGGTTGAAACGGAGCCCCCCAATCGCCATCAGGGCAAAGTCGCGGTCGAAGAAGTTGTAACCGGGACGGCCATACCCGCCGCTGGCAAAGAGCGACAGTTTGGGGTTGGATTTGCTGTTCAACAGTTTGTCCTGCATGTCGAGCTGCTCCTGCTGACGGGCAAAGAGGGTAAATTCGGTCCGTTTCGAGATGTCGCTCTCGCCGGGCAGGGTCCCGGGTACGATCGGCACCTCCAGCGGGGTGTTTTCGGTGATGGTCAGCCCGGTCAGGGTTGCGAGGGCATCGGTCAGTTTGCTCCGCGTCCCAAGCAATTCGGCTCGCTGCTGGTCGAGTTCGAGCAGCCGGGCCTGGAGCGATGCACGGACTCCGCCGGTGGCCGTGCCGTGGGCAATCTGCGCGGCGACGACCTTCATGTCGGCCTCCAGGGTCTGACGCATCAGGGTGTTGACGGCCAGCTGTCGGTCGGCCAGCAGGATGTTCATGTAGATATCGTTGATCCGGTCGCGCAGACGGTCGAGCTGCACCTCGAGCGAAGCGGTCTCGACCTGTTCGGTCGCCTCGTTGACCCGTTTGGTATTGCGGACGCTGCCACCGCCGTAGATCACCTGCGAGAGGTCGACGGTCGCCTTGTACTGGTCGCGCGGCAGGTCGAAGGTGATGGCAATGGGCAGGTCATCCGGGAAGGTCGGCACATCGTTCTGGTAGCTGGCCTGGGCGTTCAGCTCCAGCTGCGGGATCAGCGACGATGAAACGGCCTGGTCGCGGGCCTCACGTTTTTCGCCGGCCAGTGCCTGCCGCGCAGTCAACGGAGAGTGGGTCACGGCCGCCTGACGACAGGCGTCGAGGGTCAGCGTCGTCTCCTGCGCCACGGCCGGGCCGACACATAATGCCAGCAAAAACAGGGGGATTACAGGTCTAATCATGGGGAAATGCAGCCAAAATATAGACAATATTACGAAATATGCTTGAGAATTCAAATTATGCACTAACTTTGGAGAGCATAATGCTCGTTCATGGCTTCATCCGCAAGGACTGCATGAGGACCTTATTGTATAAAACAGACACGTTGAAAAAGCGTCGGTTTTATCCGCAGAGTCTCTTCGGAACAGTTCGGAAGGCCCAAGCCCGAACGTATTTATTCACTCATCAAACACGTGTAGATTATGAGGCTTAAACTATTATGGATCGTACTGGCCGGCGTCCTGTTCTCAGCCGGCGAGGCTTATGCCCAACGCGGACGTACCATCACTCCGTTCACCCCGCGTATCACCGACTCTACCGGAAAGAAAGTTTACGTGCAACCTCAGGAGGTACGCCGAAGCCGCATCGCCATTACCGTGGGATACGGCTACTCACCCGTCACCTCCTACAACAGCTACGCCAATAAACGCTTCCCGTTCGTCTACAACAACGCCCAAAGCCAGACATTCCCGCAGGGAGATATCACCAGCTGCTTCGGAACCGTCAGCCTCGGTTTCAACTACGAAATCACCCCATGGCTCGAGCTCAACATCCCGATCGTCTATTCACACAGCAAGGGCTGGCAGGAGTGCATCCTCGGTGGCGTACAGGATGTCTCCGGCTACCAGAAAGACAACTGGATAACGATCCTTCCTAACCTACGCATCAACTGGATGCGTAACAACTGGATCTCGATCTACACCCGTGCCGGGATTGGCACAGGTATCGGCACCCGCTACGTATCGTGTGACGGTGACCAGACCAACAAAGCCGTACTCGCCTACCAGGTATCACCCGTGGGTGTCGAAATGGGCAAAGGCAACTTCTGCTTCTACGTCGAAGGCGGCTACGGATACACCGGTATGGTTATGGCCGGTATCAAACTCAAAATGGGCAAAGTGCTCAAGAGCGGCAAAGTCAGCACCGGACGCCACGTAAACTGGTACGACAAATACCTCTACTAAACCGCTTCACACACCGACACCTTTTCCCGCCCCGATGGACCTTCAACCTCCACCGGGGCGGTTTTCGTTCCGGGAAACTCCTTTTTTACACCGATTTTGAAAAATGAAGCCATTATCAAGATTTCTTAAAAATTAAATAAAAGAGTACCTTTGCAACTCCGTTTAGCCTTGTAAAAACTATGGAATGGATTAATAACCTATTTTTCGGCGGAGGAGTCGCCCACTCGATCCTGCTGATCGCCATGGTGATCGCCATCGGGATCGCCCTCGGCAAGATCAAGATCGCCGGCATCTCGCTGGGGATCACCTGGATCCTGTTCGTCGGCATCGCGCTGAGCCACTTCGGCATGCGCATCGACCCCTCGACCCTGCAATTCGTCAAAGAGTTCGGCCTGATCCTCTTCGTCTACTCGATCGGACTGCAGGTCGGCCCGAGCTTCTTCTCCTCGCTCAAGCAGGGCGGGTTGACCCTTAACATGCTCGCCACCGCCATCGTCTTCCTCGGCGTGGTCATCACCTACATCCTGCACGTGGTGACCGGCATCCCCATCACCACGATGGTCGGGATCCTCTCAGGGGCCGTGACCAACACCCCCGGGCTCGGTGCCGCTCAACAAACCTATAGCGACATGACCGGCATCAACGATCCCTCGATTCCGCTCGGCTACGCCGTCGCCTACCCCCTCGGCGTGATCGGCATCATCGTCTCGATCATGGCCATCCGCGTCTTCTTCCGCATCAAACTCGACAAGGAAGCCGCCGCAGCCAACCATGGCGATCAGGATGATTCCGGCGCACAACGCCTCTCGATCGTACTCGAAAACCCGACCATTGCCGGCCGCACCGTCGGCGAAATCTCCGGGCTGATCGACCGTACCTTCGTCGTATCGCGCGTGTGCCACCAAAGCACCGGCCGCACCGAAATCGCCAGCAACACGACAGTGTTGAACCTCGGCGACAAACTCTTCGTCATCGCCGCCCACAAAGACGAAGAGGCGCTGGTCGCATTCCTCGGCCACAAGATCGACATGGACTTCTCGGCCTGGGAAAAACTCGACAGCCAGTTCATCTCGCGCCGCGTGATGATCACCAAGCCCGAGCTCAATGGCAAACGGCTCGGCGACCTGAAACTGCGCAGCCTCTACGGCATCAACATCACCCGCGTGAACCGTGCCGGCGTCGACCTGGTTGCCAACCGGCACCTCCAGCTCCAGATGGGTGACCGAGTGACCGTGGTCGGTACCGAGACCGGCGTTGCCGAAGCCACCAAAGTCCTGGGTAACTCGATGCGCCGTCTGCGCGAACCGAACCTGATTCCGATCTTTGTCGGCATCTTCCTCGGCGTACTCCTCGGCAGCATCCCGATCATGCTGCCCGGCATCCCCCAACCGCTGAAACTGGGGCTGGCCGGCGGCCCGCTGATCGTCTCGATCCTGATCAGCCGCTTCGGTCCCCAATACAAAGTGGTCACCTATACGACCATGAGTGCCAACCTGATGCTGCGTGAAATCGGCATCGCCCTCTTCCTGGCCGGCGTCGGGCTGGGAGCCGGCGAAGGTTTCGTCGAAACGATTGTCGATGGCGGCGGATACAAATGGATCGGCTACGGCGTCATCATCACGATGGTTCCGCTGCTGCTGGTGGGCATAATCGGACGACTCTTCTACAAAGTCAACTACTTTACGCTGGCCGGGTTGTTGGCCGGAAGTATGACCGACCCGCCCGCACTGGCCTACTCGAATGCACTGGCCGGTAACGACCTACCCGCCGTCGGTTACGCTACGGTTTACCCGCTCACCATGTTCCTCCGCATCCTGACGGCACAGCTACTGATCCTGTTCGTAGCGGCATAAGCCAAGCCGTTTCAAACAAAGAGAATATAGTATTACCACCTCGCTTTTCCACAGAGAAAAGCGAGGTGGTAATGTTTTGGAAGACACCAATTTAGCGGTCTACTTTATTGATACTACCCCGTTGTTCTAGACCACCCCGCAGTGTTTTTGCGTTCCGTATGCGACTGCCGCTTTTTGTAAAAAGCGGCACCAAAAACTTTTGAGATGGCAGCCTCTACCCTACGATGACCCACCGTTTAGGATGCGTAGCATCCGCCGAAAAGTTCTTTGGGTCCCTTTCTTTCAAGAAAGGGACGGTTCCATACGGATAGATCGTCACAAAATACACAGGAGCCGCAGGAAAATGATTTTCCTGTGGCTCCTGCTCAAATCCAAGAATAATACTACTTCCCGCTTTTAGCCAGGGCCTGCTCGATGTCGGCGATAATATCATCGGCGTCTTCGATACCGACCGAGAAGCGGATCAAATCGGGAGCTACACCCGCTGCGATCAACTGTTCGTCGGTCAACTGGCGATGCGTATGGCTGGCCGGGTGAAGCACCGAAGTACGGGCGTCGGCCACGTGGGTCACGATGGCCCCCAACTGGAGACTGTCCATGAAACGGATCGACTCGTCGCGGCCGCCCTTCAGACCGAAGGTCAGCACGCCGCACGTACCGTTAGGCATGTATTTTTGAGCCAGTTCATAGTACTTGCTACCCTTCATGCCGGGATAGTTGACCCAGGCCACCTTGTCGGTGCGCGAAGCAAGGTATTCGGCCACCTTCAGCGCGTTTTCGCAGTGACGCGGCATCCGTAGGTGAAGCGTTTCCAGCCCGGTGTTGAGCAGGAACGCGTTCATGGGCGACTGGATGGATCCCAGGTCGCGCATCAGCTGCGCAGTGGCTTTGGTGATATAGGCACCCTTGCCGAAGGCTTTGGTGTAGGTCAGCCCGTGGTACGACTCGTCGGGAGCGGTCAGACCGGGGAACTTGTCGGCATGACCTTCCCAGTCGAAATTACCGCTGTCAACGATAGCTCCCCCCACAGCGGCAGCATGGCCGTCCATGTATTTGGTGGTGGAGTGGATCACGATGTCGGCGCCCCATTCGAACGGGCGGCAGTTGATGGGCGTGGGGAAGGTGTTGTCGACAATCAGCGGCACTCCGTGCTGATGGGCGACCTGGGCGAATTTCTCGATATCCAGCACGTTGAGTGCGGGATTGGCGATGGTTTCGGCAAAGAGCGCTTTGGTGTTGGGACGGAAAGCCTTGGCAATCTCTTCGGCCGGAGCGTCGCCGTCGACAAAGGTCACGTCGATACCCATCTTCTTCATGGTCACGGCAAAGAGGTTGAACGTCCCGCCGTAGATGGCCGAAGCGCTGACAAAGTGGTCGCCGGCCGAGCAGATGTTGAAGATGGAGTAGAACGAGGCAGCCTGTCCGGAAGAGGTGAGCATCCCGGCCACACCGCCTTCGAGCGCGGCGATTTTGGCCGCTACGGCATCGTTGGTGGGGTTTTGCAGACGGGTATAGAAGTAGCCGCTATCCTCTAGGTCGAACAGACGGGCCATCTGTTCGCTGGTCTCGTATTTGAAGGTTGTGCTCTGGTAGATGGGCAGCACGCGGGGTTCTCCCTTTTTAGGCTGCCATCCACCCTGAACGCACAGGGTTTCGCGTTTGAATTTCTTTTCCATGGGTCTTGATGTCTATGGTTCGGCCTCCCCGAGGGAGACCTGGTCTCCGACGATCGGGAGAATCCGCAAAGCGTTTCGGACCACTCTCCCCCTTTCCGGAGTCGCTCTCCCTGCACCGACAGAGAGAACCGGCCGTAACGCTCTACTGTTCGGCTTTGATTTCGATCAGCACGTCGTCCTTGCCGACGGTTTGGCCGGGAACGACGGTCACTTTGGTGACGGTACCCTTCATGTGGGTCGAGATCGAGTTCTGCATCTTCATCGCCTCGAGCACCAGCAGCGCTTCGCCACTCCCAACGGATTGTCCTTCGGTGACGAAAACATCGAGGATCTTTCCGGGCATGGGAGCCTTGATGACCTCTTTCTTGGAGAGTCCTGCTTTGGCGGCGAGCATCCGCTTGCGAGTCAGCGAGAAGGGGGTCTCGATCGAAAAGTTGTAGCTGACGCCGTTCAGGGTGATGCTGTAGGTGTTGGCGGTCTGCTGGGTGATTTCGTAGGGGTAACGCATCCCGTTGCAGAGCAGCACGTTCACGCCGTCGGCTTCGTGGATCAGGTCGATGCGGATCGGTTTGCGCTGGTAGCGGTACTCGTAGTTATTTTTGACCGAGAACTCGTATTCCGCGTTGGTATCGGTGTTCAGAGCGATCAGTTTGGTGGTATTGCTCGGTTTTTTGGTTGTCATGGTCTCTCGATGCTAAGGATTACAAGTTGCGGATGCGGCGGTTCAGTACCCAGGGGTCGATACCGGTCTCGGGACCGACATCGGGCACGGTTTCGTGCGTGTACTGGTAGAGGGCCAGCATCGCGGCCATCAGCTCTTCGTCCGGTTCGCGGTAGACGAGCGATTCGAGTTTGGTCTCGATGAACGAGGTGTCGAAATCGCCGCTGCAGAATGCTGCGTTGTGCAGAACGGCCTTGCAGAACGGGATGGTGGTCTTGACGCCTTTGATGTGGAAGCGTTCGAGGGCGGAGAGCATCCGTTCGATGGCCTGTTGACGGTCTTTGCCGTGGACGATCAGTTTGGCGATCATGGAGTCGAACCAGGGGGTGATCTCCGAACCGGGTACGATACCGGTGTCGATTCGGATGTTGTCGCCCTGGGGCAGACGCAGCTGACGGATGGTACCCATCGAGGGGGTGAAGTTGGCCTGCACGTCTTCGGCATTGACGCGGCATTCGATGGCCCAGCCGTTGAGCTTCACGTCGCTCTGCTTGATGGGCAGACGTTCGCCGGAGGCGATGCGCAACTGCAGCTCGACCAGGTCCAGACCGGTGATGGCTTCGGTGATGGGGTGTTCCACCTGGATGCGGGTGTTCATCTCCATGAAGTAGAAGTTCTTGTTCTTGTCGAGCAGGAACTCTACGGTACCGAGGCTTTCGTATCCGGCGCCTTTGGCGAGTTTAACGGCTACGCGGGCCATTTTGTTACGCAGGGTAGCGTCCAGTGCCGAAGAGGGGGCCTCTTCGAGCAGTTTCTGGTGTTTGCGCTGTACGGAGCACTCACGTTCGCCGAGGTGGATCACGTTACCGTGGGCGTCGGCAACGACCTGGAATTCGATGTGTTTCGGATTTTCGAGGTATTTTTCGATGAATACGGACGGGTCGCCGAAGGCGCTTTGCGCTTCGGACGAGGCGGCGTGGAACATCTGTTCCATTTCGCTCTGTTTGTGGACGATACGCATGCCGCGTCCGCCACCGCCCGAGGCGGCTTTGATGATGACGGGGTAACCGATGGCTTTGGCGATCTTGACGCCTTCCTTGACGTCTTTGACGCTGCCATGGCTGCCCTGAAGCATGGGGACTCCGTTTTTAGCGGCGATCTCTTTGGCGATGATCTTATCGCCCATGTCTTTGATGAGTTTGGCGGGCGGTCCGACGAACTTGACACCGGCATCGGTACATTTCTGGGCGAAGTCGGCGTTTTCGGAGAGGTAACCGTATCCGGGGTGCATGGCTTCGACGTGGTTGTCGACGGCCAGTTTGACGAGGTTGTCGATGTCGAGGAACTCGGGCACGGAGCCGTCGGTTTCGGGGAAATCGATCACCTTGTCGGCAAAATTGAGGTAAACGGCATTGGGTTCCTTGACGGTACGGATCACGTAGGTCTTGATGCCCATCCGCTTAGCGGTGCGGCAGATGCGGATGGCTATCTCGCCGCGGTTGGCTATCAGTATCGATTTGATCATATTTTTCGTTTTAATGGTTCGGTTTTTATGCCGTATGGGACTGCCGCTTTTTGTAAAAAGCGGCACCAAAAACTTTTGAGATGGCCGCCTCTACCCAGCGATGACCCACCCGTTTAGGATGCGCAGCATCCTCGAAAAGTTCTTTGGGTCACTTTCTTTCAAGAAAGGGACGGTTCTTTGCGGGTAGAGACACATATAAAAACCGAACGGTTAAAAACATTCATCCATTAAAGCGGCGTGTTACCGTGTTTGCGACGCGGCATGCTTACCGATTTCTTTTCCAGCGTCTTGAGCGCGCTGATAATCTTTTCGCGCGTGAACCGCGGATCGATTACCTCGTCGATAAAGCCCTTCTCGTCCGCTACATACGGATTGGCAATCTCTTCGCGATATTTTGCCGAGAGCTCTTTCTTCAGCGCTGCCGGATCTTCGGCTTCGGCCAGTTCCTTGCGGTACAGAATGGCCGTAGCCCCTTCGGGACCCATCACGGCAATCTCGGCCGTGGGCCATGCGTAGCAGAAGTCGCCGCCGATCCCCTTGCTGTTCATCACGATATACGCACCGCCGTAGGCTTTGCGCAGGATGACCGTAATTCTCGGTACGGTGGCACGGGTGTACGAGTAGAGCAGTTTTGCCCCGTGGCGGATGATCCCGTCGTGTTCCTGGTCGGTACCCGGCAGGAAGCCCGGCACGTCTTCGAACGTCACGATCGGGATGTTGAAGCTGTCGCAGAAGTTGATGAAACGGGCCGCCTTGACCGATGCGTCGATGTCGAGCGTACCGGCCATCACCTTAGGCTGGTTGGCGATGATGCCGACCACATAGCCGCCGATACGGGTCAGACCGGTGACGATATTACGGGCGTGTCCGGCACCCACTTCAAAGAAACGGCCGTGGTCGGTGATCAGACGAATCACCTCCAGCACGTCGTAAGGTTTGTCGGGGTCGTCCGGTACGATGTCGAGCAGTGCATCTTCCGAGCGGTCGGCCGGGTCGTCGGTGGCCACGAAGGGCGGGTTTTCGATGTTGTTGGCCGGCAGGAACGACAGCAGCATTTTGATCCCCTTGATGGTGTTTTCATCGTCGCTGAAGACGAAGTCGGCCACACCGGTACGGGTCGAGTGAACCGAAGCGCCGCCCAGTTCTTCGGCGGTCACCTCTTCGTTGAGCACCTGACGCACGACGTCGGGGCCGGTCACGAACATATAGCTGGTCGATTCGGTCATGAAGATAAAGTCGGTCAGTGCGGGCGAATAGACGGCACCGCCGGCTGCAGGGCCCATAATGGCCGAAATCTGGGGTACTACGCCCGAGGCGAGTACGTTCTGGCGGAAGATATTGGCATAACCGTTCAGGCTGGAGATCCCTTCCTGGATACGGGCGCCGCCGGAGTCAATCAGTGCGATCAGGGGCGACCCGGTTTTGAGGGCCATGCTTTGGATTTTGACGATCTTGGCGGCGTGGACCGAGCCGAGCGAACCGCCGAGCACGTTGAAGTCCTGCGAGAAGGCGTAGACTTGTTTGCCGCCGATGGTACCGTAGCCGGTGATGACACCGTCGCCGAGGGCCGTGGTGGATTTACCGAAGCTGCCGGCAGCGGCAGGGGTGGCGTAGGCGTCCACTTCCTGGAACGAATCCGGATCGAAGAGCAGTTCGATGCGTTCGCGGGCAGTCAGTTTCCCGCGGTTGTGCTGTTTTTCGTAGTATTTCGCATCGTACTGTTTTTCCAGCGCCGCTTGGCGGGCCAGGAACTTATCGTATGCTTTTCCCATTTTTTCTGGTTTACGTTTCGTAGCTATGGAGCTCCCGTGGGGGTATGTCGCCGGTCGGACGGATGGGGGGAGCGACGTATCGGATTGAGTGAATTTATATCGGGACAAGATAGCGTCGCCCGATGCGGAACGGTGCGACGCTGGAGACGAAACCGACCCTGCCTCGGAGCGATCCACGGCACGGAGAGCCGGGACAGCGTCCGACGTGCGTCTGTCCGGCCGTACAAAGAGTGGGGACAGAGTGCGGGTTTTGAATGTGCGGTCTCGTTGACGTCATGCTTTACTGTTTATCCGATCCCTCCGGATCCGGTTCGTATCGGGCCCCGCAGTTCGGCCAGTTTCCGGCAGGCCATCCGGCCGCCGGCATCTGCCGATGCACGTTCGGTGCTGTTTTTCGCGCGGTTACGAATCGGAAGGAACGGTTAAAAGTAATCACGGACCAGGTCTCCGTCGCGGAACTCCTGGAACCGGATCGGGTCGGGAGCAAACATTTCCGACAGCTGTGCGGCCACCTCCGGCGCATGGACGCCGGGGATCAGGGTGGTACGGAACTGATGCCCCACTTCGGGGTGTTCGCGCAGCAGAGCGAGGGTGCGGCGAATGGCCTCGATTTGGGCATCGGTCACGGTCGGTGTCACACGGGCATAGTGGTCCCGCGAGACGAAATGTTTGACGTCCAGCGCGACAAAATTAACCAATTTTTTCCGAAACAGTTCAGATAAAACATCAGGATGCGTTCCATTCGTATCCAGCTTGACCTCCAGACCGAGGTTCCGGATGCGTTCGAGGAAGTCCGCGAGGTCCTTGTGCAGGGTGGGTTCGCCGCCTGTGACGACCACTCCGTCGAGCCAGTTTCGCCGCCGTTCGAGGTAGCCGAAAATTTCGTCCGCGTTCAGGTCGGGCGTCGCCTCCAGCAGGCGGGGAATCACCAAAGACGGGTTGTGGCAGTAGCCACACCGGAAATTACATCCCTTGGTGAAGACTACCGCCACGATTCTTCCGTCCCAGTCGATCAGGCTCTGTTTGAGGAATCCGCCTATTCGCATGACGCACAACGGGGCGAGGCGGACGACAATACGCTGCGGTCGAAGAGTTTTCGGTCGGCGAATTCGGCCCGTTTGCCTTCGTTCCACTGGCTCACGGGGCGCATGTACCCGACAATGCGGCTGAAGACTTCGGACGGTGCGCCGCACTTCGGACAGGTGAAGTGCTCGCCGGCCATGTAGCCGTGCGAGGGACAGATGCTGAACGACGGCGAGAGGGTAATGTAGGGCAGCCGGAAGGTGTCGGTCACTCGGCGCACCATCTGTTTGGCGGCTTCGGCGGTCATGGCGCTTTCGCCCGTGAAGACGTGGAAGACGGTTCCGCCCGTGTAGAGGGTCTGCAGCTCGTCCTGCATCTCGAGCGCTTCGTAGAGGTCGTCGGTATAGCCTACGGGCAGGTGGGTCGAGTTGGTGTAGTAGGGTTTGGCGCCGGCCTTGAACTGCTCCTGGTTGGCGACGATGATGTCCGGGTAGCGTACCGTGTCGAGCTTGGCGAAACGGTAGGCGGTGCTTTCGGCCGGGGTCGCTTCGAGGTTGTAGATGTTGCCGGTCTCCTCCTGGAATTCGGTCAGGATGTCGCGCATGAAGTTCATCACCTTGCGGGCGAACTCCATCCCGTCGGGCGAGGCCAGCGGCACGCCGAGGAAGTTCAGGCAGCATTCGTTCATGCCGTTGATGCCGATGGTCGAGAAGTGGTTTTTCCAGTAGCAGCCGAAGCGGTTGTGAACGTGACGCAGGTAGAATTTCGAGTAGGGATAGAGGCCCCGTTCGGTGTACTGCTCGATCACCTTTCGTTTGATTTCGAGGCTCTGTTTGGCCAGCTCCATCAGGTGACGCAGCCGCTGGAAGAGGTTGTCCTCGGAGGAGGATTCGTAGCCGAGCCGCGGCAGGTTGATGGTCACCACGCCCACCGAACCGGTCAGGGGGTTGGCCGCAAAGAGCCCGCCGCCGCGTTTCATCAGTTCGCGTTTGTCGAGACGCAACCGGCAGCACATGCTCCGCACGTCGTCGGGTTTCATGTCGGAGTTGACGAAGTTCGAGAAGTAGGGAATGCCGTATTTGGCGGTCATCTCCCAGATCCCCTCGTAGTCGGGATTCTGCCAGTCGAAGTCGGGCGTAATATTATAGGTAGGGATGGGGAACGAGAAGAGGCTGCCGGAGGCGTCGCCCTGACACATCACCTCGGCGAAGGCGCGGTTCAGCAGGGTCACTTCGGGCTGGAACTCGCCGTAGGTTTCGTTCTGCACCTGTCCGCCCCAGACGATGGGTTCGTTGCGCAGGAAGTCGGGCACCACCAGGTCCATCGTAATATTGGTGAACGGGGTCTGGAATCCGACGCGGGTCGGCACGTTCAGGTTGAAGAGGAACTCCTGAAGGCACTGTTTGACCTGATCGTAGTCGAGGCCGTCGTACCGGATATAGGGCGCCAGGAAGGTGTCGAAGTTGGCAAAGGCCTGTGCCCCGGCGGCTTCTCCCTGCATGGTGTAGAAGAAGTTGACCACCTGGCCGAGCGCCGTGCGGAAGTGGCGGGCCGGTGAGCTCTGCGCCTTGCCTTCGACCCCGCGGAAACCGGTCAGCAACAGATCCTTGAGGTCCCATCCGACGCAATAGACGCTCAGAAAACCGAGGTCGTGGATGTGCATCGCCCCGCTTTTGTGGGCTTCGGCGATGCTGTCGGGATAGAGCCGGTTCAGCCAGTACTGGGCCGTGATCATGGTGGAGATGTGCTGGTTCAGCCCCTGCAGCGAGTAGGCGGAGTTGGCGCTCTCCTTGATCCGCCAGTCGTTGAGCGAGAGGTAGTCGTCGATCACGTCGAGATTCGAGAGCAGCTCTTTGGAGGTACGCAGCTGTTCGTGCTGTTTACGGTAGAGGAGATAGGCCTTGACCAGCGCGAAATAGCCGTGGTTGAAGAGGGTCTGTTCGACGGTGTCCTGCACCTGTTCGACGGTGGGGGTGCCGAGACGGGGCTCGCCGGCGAGTTTGCGGACGACCTCTTCGGCCAGGGCATGTGCGGCCTTGCGGTCGGGAGCTTCGACGGCCCGCATGGCCTTGAAGATGGCCTGTTCGATTTTTTCGGGTTGGAAGGGTGCGATGGTGCCGTCGCGTTTGACGATCTGGCTGGGAATGTTGCTGCCGTTCATCTTTTGCAGTAGATGTTAAAAGGTGGATAATGGCAGCTTACGGGGTGATTGGATGCGTGAGGCGCCCGTCCGGGACCTGGGGCCGCGGAGGGAGCGTTTCACCGGCTTTTCTCCCGAAAGCTACGGTCTGTTTTGCGGTGGCAGGCGGCAGGTCTTCTGACTTGTTCCGGGACGTGCGGCCTTCCCGTGCGGGGCACAGTGGCTGGCGACAGCAGGGGTCGCCGGAGGGCACGGCCTTTTGGAGGGTGGAATTTACAGCTACGGGGATAGTCCCTGATTCGCACAGGGTTCCCTTTTAATCCTTCGACCGTCGGAGCGGTGTCGGGAACCGTTTGCCGGAAACAAAGATGGGGAGTTTTGCAGAGACCGGGGGTACTGCGGGCCGAGATTTTATCAACATTCTATCATCATTGCGCAAGATCTCACATCGCCACATTGAATGTCAACAGATTAACAAAAGGAGCATTCCTTGCCAGAAATAAGAGCCAAGCGAATTCTCTATCCCCCTATGCTACAACTGGCCCTATCACAGCCGATCAATGACCCACCCGTTTAGGATGCGCAGCATCCGCGAAAAGTTCTTTGGGTCCCTTTCTTACAAGAAAGGGACAGCCTTATGCAAGTAAACACCTCATAAACAGCCTCTTCAGATTCATCTTTTCACATTTCCCTACCCCCCAGTTTACATTCACTTCACGTCACAATAACAAAAACTTCAGACTAACCCAACGATCACGTAACACCACCACAGTACGTTTGCCATCGCAAAAACAGCCGCAAGATTCATACACAACCTATACAAATCATTTAAGTGAAAAGGGACCAAACCTATACCACAACCTATTTCACCCCCACCCTCCGCTCCGCAGGGACGGAGTCAAAGCAAATTCATTTTCAATCACTCAATAATCAATTAAACCAACACACTATGGGAAAACTCTCCTCCATCAGGTGCAGACTTCCGCTATCATGGTTCGGAGCGCTGCTCGCCATGCTGGTCATCGCCAGCGTCCCGCAACCGACCTGGGCACAGACCGCATCGAAACACGACGTCAAAGTGACCGTTGTCGACCAGAAAGGCGAACCGGTAGTCGGAGCCGTGGTCATCATCAAAGGCACCACCTCCGGCAAAGCCACCGACGACAAGGGTGTCGCCACACTGAACGTCGCCGCCGACACCGAACTCGAAGTCCGCTTCGCTGGGCTCAAGCCCCAGACCATCAACGTCCGCGCACTGAAAGAAGTAGCCGTCGAGATGGAACCCGACGCCGTGGTGACCGACGAAGTGGTGGCCATCGGTTACGGTACGGCCAAGAAAGTGAACCTGTCGGGTTCGGTGGCCGTCGCCCCGACCGAGATGCTCGAAAACCGCTCCACGACCAACGTCCTCTCGTCGCTGCAGGGGACCGTGGCCAACCTGAACATCACCTCCTCGACCGGTGCCATCGACGCCATCCCGAGCATCAACCTGCGCGGTATGACCTCCATCGGGAGCAACGCCAACACCAACCCGCTGATCCTGATCGACGGTGTGCCGGCCGACAACGAAGAGTTCGCCCGCCTCAACCCCAACGACATCAAATCGATCTCCGTACTGAAAGACCCCTCGACCGCCGCCATCTACGGTTCGCGCGCCGCCTTCGGCGCCATCCTGGTGACCACCAAAGAGGGCACAGGTGCGATTAAGGTCGACTACTCGAGCAGCTACGCTTTCCGCCGTCTGGGCCGTCTGCCCGAAGTAGTGACCGACCCGGTGGCCGTGATGGAATACGCCAATGTCTTCGCGGCCGGCTGGTACAACCTCTACAGCACCGAACAGATCGAACACGCCAAGAACGTACGCGACGATCCGGAAAACTACCCGGCCCAGTACGTCGATGACGACGGCAACTTCCAGAACCTGGGCCAGACCGACTGGTTCGACGAAGTGTACGACAACCTCGGTTTCCAGACCACGCAGAACCTGACCCTCTCCGGATCGGCCAAGGACAACAAGGGCAAAACCGTCCGCTACCTGCTCTCGGGCCAGTACATGAACATGAACGGTATGCTCCGCAAGGGGAACGACTACTTCAACCAGTACAACATCCGCTCGAAAGTGGACTACGAAGTGACCCCGTGGCTGCGCCTGGGCAACAACACCTCGTACATGGACTTCGACTATAACGAAGCCACCACCGTGGCCAACCACGGCAACGGCACCTTCTTCCACAACGTGAACCGCACCCGTTCGCTGAGCACCGTCTATAACGTCGACGGCAGCTACACCTCGGACGGCGCCTCGCTGCTGGGTCGTCTCGAAAACGGTGGTCGCCAGGACCAGCACACCCAGCGTTTGCGGACCCTCTTCACGGCACAGGCCACCCTCATCAAGGACATCTGGACCGTGAGCGCCGACGCCTCCTTCTCGAAATACAACTACCGCGAAAGCGAGTGGGACGCTCCGGTCTACTACTCGACCGGGATCAACAAGGGTGAGACGCAGTACAGCTACCCGAGCAACTCGTACGCCTACGTTTACGACAGCTACTCGCAATCGACCACCTACAACCTCTACACCAACTATGCCCAGACCTTCAACGAGAAACACGCCCTCTCGGCTACGGTCGGCTTCAACCAGGAATCCTACTACAGCGACGGCATCTCGGCCCAGCGCAACGACCTGATTACCACCACGCTGCCCTCGATCGAGCTGGCCACGGCCGAAGTGCCGACCGTCGGACAGAGCATCTCGGACTGGGCCACCCGCGGTCTGTTTGCCCGCGTAGGTTACATCTACGACAACAAATACATCTTCGAAGCCAACGCCCGCTACGACGGCACCTCGCGTTTCCCGAGCGACGACCGCTTCGTCTTCAACCCCTCGGGTTCGCTGGCCTGGGTGATCTCCGAAGAGGGATTCTTCGAAAAGGCCAAAAAGACGGTCAATCTGCTGAAACTCCGCGCCTCGTACGGTACGGTGGGCAACCAGAACGTAGGCACCTACGAATACATCGCCACGATGGGCAGCGGCACGACCGGTACGATTCTGGACGGCGTCCAACCCACCTACGTGTCGGCACCGGGCCTCGTCTCGTCGTCGCTGACCTGGGAACAGGTGCGCACCCTCGACCTGGGTCTCGAAGCCAACTTCTTCAACAACCGACTCCAACTCTCGGGCGGCTGGTTCCGCAGCTGGACCGAAGGGATGCTGACCAAAGGCCAGACGCTGCCCTCGGTGATCGGTACCGGCGTACCGCGTGAGAACGCCGCCGACCTGCGCACCAGCGGCTGGGAAGTCAACCTCACCTGGAAAGACCAGTTCATGCTGGGCCGCCATCCGTTCCGCTACGACGCGACCTTCACCATGGGCGACTACCGTACCATCATCACCAAGTATGACAACCCGACCGGCCTGCTGAGCGACTACTACGTCGGACAGGAGATCGGCGAACTGTGGGGTTACGTCTGCGACGGTTTCTTCCAGAGTGAAGAGGAGATCCTCCACCATGCCGACCAGACCCCGATTCTGACCTATCCCGGCACCCGCGGCCAGGGCGTGGGCGACATCAAGTTCCGCGACCTGGACGGTGACGGCGAGATCAGCAGCGGCGCCAACACGCTGGCTGATCCGGGCGACCGCAAGATCATCGGCAACGACCGTCCGCGCTACAACTACAGCTTCACGATCGGCGCCGAATGGGCCGGCATCGACCTTCGGGTCTACTTCCAGGGCGTCGGCAAACGCGACTACTACCCCAGCACCAGCAACCACTACTTCTGGGGCATGTACGCCCAGCCCTGGGCCAACCTGATGGAAGACAACCTCGACCACTGGACCGAAGAGAACCGCGACGCCTACTTCCCCGCCCCGAAATCCTACGCTGCCGAGCTGAGCGGCAAGGAGCTGGGCGCCACCAACACCCGTTACATGCAGGACGCCTCGTACCTGCGCCTGAAGAACCTCACCATCGGTTACACCTTCCCCAACCGCTGGATGGAGAAAGTAGGGCTGCGCAACGTCCGCGTCTACTTCACGGGCGAGAACCTCATCACCTGGACCAAACTGCACAAGAGCCTCGATCCCGAAGGACTGGACGGGCTGGTA
Source organism: Millionella massiliensis (assembly GCF_900104655.1). Lineage (GTDB taxonomy): Bacteria > Bacteroidota > Bacteroidia > Bacteroidales > Rikenellaceae > Rikenella > Rikenella massiliensis. The sequence goes on from NZ_FNWD01000002.1 coordinate 1,632,701, forward strand.
TATCCGCATCAGAAAACCTATTCGTTCGGTCTGAACTTCAGCTTCTAACCCACTATTCCGAGACTTAAATGGACACCAAGAAAATGAAACGCAAATACATCCTCCTGCCGGCACTCTGTGCAGCCCTGCTGGGCACCGCCTGCAACGACTCCTTCATGGATCGTTACCCGCACACCGACATCTCGCCCGAAGGCTACTTCCGGAGCGTCAAGGACCTCGAAACCTACACCAACGGTTTTTACGGTTACATCGGCGCCTCGTACGACGACATCTACACCGACAACACCGCCTTCTACAACAACGACTCCGAGCTGCGCAACCTGATGAAAGGGCTCGTCCGCCCCGACAACATCGGCAGCTGGTACAGCAACTACGGCAACATCCGCAACATCAACTTCATGCTGGTCAACACCGGGACCGTGGACGGCGACCCCACCGACATCAACCACTACGTCGGCATCGCCCGTCTGTTCCGCGGCCTTCAGTATGCCGGTCTGGTGAAACGCTGGAACGACGTGCCGTGGTACAGCCGCCCGCTCGAGACCAGCGACATCGAAGAACTCTACAAACCGCGTGACTCACGCTCCGACGTGATGGACTCCGTTCTGCTCGACATGCAGTTCGCAGCGGCCCACATCCCCGCCGGCAGCAGCAAGACCCGCATCACCCGCTGGTCGGCCCTGGCCTACCTGGCCCGCACGGCCCTCTACGAAGGAACCTTCCGCAAGTACCACGACGAGTTGGAGTTGCAGGGCACGGCCGAAAAATGGCTCCGCATCGCCCGTGACTCGGCCCTGACCATCATCCGCGAAGGAGGCTTCAGCCTGGAACCGAACTACACCGACCTGTTCCTGAGCACCGACCTGAGCAAGAGCCCCGAGATCATCCTCTTCAAGGACTACGACGCCGACCTCGGCGTACGCCACAACGCCTCGTCGCTGTTCGACTACCAGCACGCCCTGGGTCGCGAACTGATGAACGAATACCTCTACATCGACCCGGCCACCAACACCGCCAAACCGTTCAACCAGGTTCCCGGCTACGCCACCATGAACCGTCAGGAGGTATTCGCCAACCGCGACCCGCGTCTGGCACAGACCTTCGCTCCGGAGTGGTTCATCCCGCGCAACACGACCGACACGGCCCGTATCAAGGTGGAACTGGGCGGCTACCCGCAGATCAAATTCTACCCGCTCGATCCGGCACACGACGGCTGGGCCATGGCCTTCAACGACCTGCCGATGATCCGCTACGCCGAAGTGCTGCTGATCTACGCCGAAGCCTGCGCCGAGCTGGGTGAACTCACCCAGGATGTGATCGACCAAACCGTCAACCTCATCCGCCAGCGTGCCGGCGTTCCCGATCTCGACCTGGCCCAGGCCGACGCCAACCCCGATCCCGACCTGATGGACAAATATCCGAACGTACAGAACGCCAACATCGGCGGCACGCTCGAAATCCGTCGCGAACGCCGCGTCGAACTGGCCTGTGAAGGCTTCCGCTACGACGACGTGATGCGCTGGAAATGCGGCCAGCTCTTTGCCCGTCCCGGCCAGGGCATGTGGCTCGACCACATCGGCCTGATCGACATGAGCGGCAAGGCAGGACGCAGCCGTCCGGCCGACTTTGTCGACACCGGCGTCTTCTTCAATGAGCAGCACCAGAAAGAGTGGCTCGCTGCCAACGGCTATCCCGAAGACTACGTCGAGAAAAACGGCATCACGCTCTACTACCTCGACAACGAACAGTTCTACCTCTCGGAAGGCGACCACGGCTACGTGATGGTCACCCAGGAGAAGGACGGCGGCAAAGGCCAGTTCCTCGAACCGAAACACTACTACCGCCCCCTGAACCAGGACGACCGCACCGTCAACCCCAACCTGGACGAAACCATCTTCTGGTAAATCGTTCCCCACGACACCCCTTCAGCAGAGAGGCCGGAGTTTACACTCCGGCCTCTCTCTCTTATCCCTCCCGCACCGAAGCGTCGCCCGAAAGTCCCTCAATCTGCCGTGCCATCCGACCAGACGCTCCCACAGGCCGCCTCCGAACCATACCCCGCCCGACAGACTTCACGCACCGGTCCCCGACGTAAATTCCCTTCAAAACAGGACGACCAACCCGCTCCCCATCACATACGTCTCTCCCCGGAGTGGAGGAAAGAAAGCGCACGTTTGCGCCCCTCTCGCCCTGCCGTTTTCCGTCTCAACTTCGGCCAGCCCCCCCCACCGCCGCAGAATTTCCCCGTGCGGATCGCCTCGGACGCGGGTAATATCGCCGGGAAAGACTACCTTTGCAGATAAGGATATGAATACCCAGGTCACCATCTATACCGACGGCTCGTCGCGCGGCAACCCCGGTCCGGGCGGCTTCGGCGTGCTGCTGCTCAGCGGCCCCCACCGGCGCGAAATCTCGGCCGGCTACCGCCTCACCACCAACAACCGGATGGAACTGCTGGCCGTGATCACCGGACTCGAAGCCCTCAAACGCGACGGACTCGACGTGACGGTCTACTCCGACTCGCGGTACGTCATCGACGCCATCCAGAAAGGATGGGTCTTCGGCTGGATCCGCAAAGGATTCGCCGGCAAGAAGAACGCCGACCTGTGGCTCCGCTTCATGAGCGTCTACCGCCGCCACCAGGTGCGGTTCATCTGGGTCAAGGGCCACAACGACAACCCCGGCAACGAACGCTGCGACCAGTTGGCCACCGCCGCCGCCCAGGGCTCCGACCTGCTCGAAGACACCGGCTACAAACCCGACGAAGCCGCGCCCGCCCTGCCCGTGTAGCCCCGTCCCGGATTCGCAACTGTGGCAGGCACCTCCTCCGGCTGAGCACACAAGAAAAAAGAAAAACACAACGTAACGACAGACATATGGAACGAGAAGAATCGACCCGGCAACAAAAAGTCGGCCGCCAGATACAGAAAGACATCAGCGACATTTTCCTGAAGGAGGCCCGCCACCTGGTACAGGGGAGCATGGTGACCGTATCGAAAGTACGCGTCAGCCCCGACCTGACCTTCGCCAAGATCTACCTCAGCGTTTTCCCCTTCGACCGCGCCACGGCCCAGCTCGAGACGCTGAAGGAGAACACCCCCATGATCCGCTACGAGCTCGGCAAACGGGTCCGCAACCAGCTTCGGACCGTGCCTGAGATCGCCTTCGCCATCGACGACTCGCTCGAATACGTAGACCGCATCGAAAAACTCATCCACTCATAACCCAACCACACACTCTCTACATGAAATTCCGCACCCTACCCCGTTTGGCAGCCGTACTCGGCGCCGCATCGCTGCTGGCCGTCTCCTGCGGGACCGAGCCCGTCGCCACCCCCGAGATCAACCTGATTCCGCGTCCCGTCTCGATGACCCAGACCGACGGAACCTTCAAACTCAAAAGCGGCATGACCGTGTCGGCCGACACGAGCCTCGCCGCAGCCGCCCGCTACCTGACCGAAGCACTGCAGGCCTCATCGGCCCTGCAACTCGAAGCGGCCGCACCCGGCAAAACCGGCAACATCGACCTGCGCCTCGGGCTGCAGAACGACAACCCCGAAGCCTACACGCTGACCGTCAACGCCGACGGCGTGACCATTCAGGGAGCCTCTCCCCGCGGCGTGCTGATGGGGATCGCCACCCTTCGCCAGCTCGTCCCCGTTGATTCCAAAGACAGCCGGCTGCCCTACGTGACCATCAGCGACGCCCCCCGCTTCGACTGGCGCGGGATGCACCTCGACGTGAGCCGCCACTTCTTCACCGCCGACCAGGTCAAGGATTTCATCGACCTGATGGCCACCTACAAATTCAACAAGTTCCACTGGCACCTGACCGACGACCAGGGATGGCGCATCGAGATCAAGCAGTACCCCCTGCTGACCGAAAAGGGAGCCTGGCGCAAATTCAACGGCCAGGACCGTCAGTGCATGGCCATGGCCATCGACGAGGACAACCCCGACATGGAGCTGCCCCAGGAACTGATGAAGATTGAAAACGGCGACACCCTCTACGGCGGCTACTACACCCAGGAACAGATCAAAGAGGTGGTTGCCTACGCCGCCGAACGCGGCATCGACGTAATCCCCGAGCTCGACATGCCCGGCCACCTGATGGGTGCCCAGCAGGGTTATCCCTGGATCACCTGCAACGGCGAATCGGACTGGGGTCAGAGCTTCTCGTCGCCCCTTTGCCCCGGCAAGGACTCGGCCGTGAACTTCGCCAAAAACATCTACAGCGAAGTCTTCGCCCTCTTCCCCTATGAATACGTCCACCTCGGCGCCGACGAAGTCGAAAAGACCAACTGGAAAGCCTGCCCCGACTGCCAGGCCCGCATCGCAGCCAACAACCTCGCCAATGAAGAAGAACTCCAGGCCTGGTTTGTCCACGACATGGAACGCCACTTCAACGCCAACGGCAAGAAGCTGATCGGATGGGACGAAATCGTCGACGGCGGTCTCTCGCCCACGGCCACCATCACCTGGTGGCGCGACTGGGCTCCCAAGGCCGTCACCACCGCCACCGCCCAGGGCAACCAGGTGATCCTCTGCCCCGACTTCCTGCTCTACCTCGACTTCATGGAACAGGGCGGCGACCTGCGACGCATCTACGAAACCGAACCGACCACCTACCGCGCCGACTGGAACCTCACTCCCGAGCAGAAAAAGAACATCCGCGGCGTACAGGCCAACATCTGGTGTGAACGGATCCCCAGCGTTCGCCGCATGCAGTACCAGGCCATGCCCCGCATGTTCGCCATCAGCGAGCTGGGCTGGTCGCAACCCGAAGCCAAGGATTGGGCCGACTTCCAGAAACGCTTTGTCGCCCAGATCAACCACCTCGACCGCATCGGCGTCAACTACCGCATTCCCGACCTGACCGGTTTCAACGACATCAACGTCTTTGTCGATACGGCCCGCGTCGAAGTCAACTGCGTACTGCCCAACATCCAGATCCGCTACACCACCGACGGCACCAAGCCCAACGCCGAATCGACCCTCTACACCGGTCCCATCACCGTGACCGAATCGACGAAATTCACCTTCCGTCCGTTCCGTCCCGACGGCACCGCCGGTGCCATCCAGACCGCCGAATACCGCAAGGAGTCCTACTCTCCGGCCCAGGAGCTGCCCGAAGCCGCAAAACCGGGCATCGGCATGGTTCAGCATGAGTTCAAAGGCAACAAATGCGCCGAAATCGAGGCCGCCAAAACGGTAGCGCGCCACACCCTCGACAGCGTGGCCATCCCGACGAAAATGGCCGGCTGGCTTGGTCTCGTCTACGAAGGCTACTTCGAAGTGCCGGCCGACGGCATCTACACCTTCGCCCTGACCTCGAACGACGGCTCGATGCTCTACATTGATGGCGCCATGCTGATCGACAACGACGGCCCCCACAGCGACCGCTGCCTCAAGGCACAACGCGCCCTGGCCAAAGGATGGCACAAGATTCGCGTCGACTTCTTCGACATGAACAACGGCGCATCGCTCGCCCTGCAATGGGCCGCTCCCGGCGAAACCGGCCTGAAGACCCTCACCGGATTCCAGCACTAACCGCCGGCCGGGTCCGCTCTCCGGTCGGCTGGGGATGGGAAGAACACACAAGCTCCGTCCCGCCGGCCGACACCTCGGGGAACAACGGGCCGCGACCGCCCGCTCCGGTCATCCGTCGCCCCCGAAGAACAACAGACAGCGACCGCTCGATCCGATCATCCGTCGCTCCTCCGGGACGACAGTCCGACCGATCCGGCAGCTACACCCGCCGGGGGCGTATCCCAACGTCCCCGGCGGTCATTCGATACACACCACACAGCGAGAACAACCTATGGCAACGATCCGTCTGACCCGCGAATTCTCCTTCGAGATGGCCCACGCCCTCGAAGGTTACGACGGCCTCTGCCGCCACATCCACGGCCACTCCTACAAACTCTTCGTGACCGTGAGCGGCACCCCGTGCGACAACCCCGACGATCCGAAATACGGGATGGTGATGGACTTCGGCGAGCTGAAAGCCATCGTCAACCGGCTGATCGTCGATCCCCACGACCACGCCCTCGTGGTCCGGCTCACCCCCGAAAACGCCCCCCTGCTCGAACAGGTGCGCGACAAGTGGAAACGGGTCTATACCGTCGATTACCAACCCACCTGCGAACAGATGATCGCCCGGTGGGCACCCCAGATTGCGGCCGAACTTCCCGCAGGCGTCCGGCTGGCGGAACTGACCCTCTACGAGACCGCCAAATCCCACGCCACCTGGCGCGCCGAAGACAACCCCCTGTAGCCGACGCAACGCTCCGGGCCGCACACCGCGCCCTCAGACCGCTCCCCGGCCACGACCACGCCGCCCCGGCCACGACCACGCCGCGCGCCGCGACCGAAGCACCCCCTTGTTCCCCATACCATTCCCCATCCGCCCGCTCCGGGGCCGACACACCCATCACGATGGAAAAACTCTTTCTGATCGACGCCTACGCCCTGATCTTCAAGTTCCACTACGCCCTGATCAACCGTCCCATGCGCAACGCACAGGGACTCAACACCTCGGCCATCTACGGATTCGCCAAGTTCCTGAACGACCTGATCGCCCGCGAACAGCCCCGCTACCTCGGCGTGGCGTTCGACCCGCCCGGCGGTTCGTTCCGTCGCGAGCTTTATCCCCTCTACAAAGCCAACCGCGACGCCACCCCGGAGGACATCATCGCTGCCGTGCCCCACATCAAGGCACTCCTCGCCGCGATGCGCATCCCCGTGCTCGAAGTGCCGAACTACGAAGCCGACGACGTGATCGGGACCCTCTCGCACCAGGCCTCGTGCTGCGGCGCCTACGACGTCTACATGGTCACCCCCGACAAGGACTACGGCCAGTTGATCAAACAGAACGTCAGCATGTACAAGCCCGCCAAGGGAGGCGAAGGCATCGAGATCGTCGGTCTGGACAAAGTGTGCGAGAACTACGGCATCGCCGACCCGCGCCAGGTGATCGACATACTGGCCCTGTGGGGCGACGCCTCGGACAACATCCCCGGCGTGCCCGGCATCGGCGAGAAGGGAGCCCGCAAACTGGTCGGCACGTGGGGCGACGTCGAAAACATCATCGCCCACGCCGACTCCCTCACCCCGAAACTGCGCACCTCAATCCTCGACAACCAGGAGCAGCTGCGCCTCTCCAAAGTGCTCGCCACCATCTGTCTGGAGGTGCCCATCGAGTTCGACCCGCAGGCACTGAAGGTCGAAGAGCCCGACTATCCGGCCCTGCGCAGCCTCTACCTCGAACACAACTTCAGCCAGCTGCTGCGCGACCTCGACAGCCGCATCTACCACACCCATGCCGCCAGCGCCAACACGCTGCCGCAGCTGAGCACGAAACCCGGCAAACCAAAGCCCTACTCGCAGCTGACCGGTCAGATGTCCCTGTTCGACACCCCGGCGGCCGAGCCCGCCCCCGTCGTCGTTCCACCGACACCGGCACTGGGCGAGGACGACACCTCCACCTCCGCAAGCGGCTACGCCACCGTCGCCACCACCGACCACCGCTACCACACGGTCGATACGGCCGAGAGCCTCGCCGACCTCGCAGCACGGCTCAGCGCTGCCGACCGTTTCTGCTTCGACACCGAGACCTCCGGCCTCGACCCGCTCCGCTCCGAACTGGTCGGCCTCTCGTTCGCCCTCACCCCCCACGAAGCCTACTGGGTACCCACCCCCGACGCCGAACGCCGCGCCACGGTGCTGGAGACGCTGCGCCCCGCATTTGAAGACGAACGGATCGGAAAGATCGGTCAGAACATCAAATTCGACCTCCTCGTACTGAACCATGCCGCCGGCATCGAAGTGCGCGGCACGCTCTACGACACGATGATTATCCACTACCTGCTCGACCCCGAGTCGCGCCACGGGATGGATTTTCTGGCCAAAAGTTTTCTGAACTACGAACCCGTCCCGATCGAAGCCCTGATCGGCAAAGGCGCCAAACAGAGTTCCATGGCCGATGCCGACCCGGTCCGGGTGGCCGAATATGCCGCCGAGGATGCCGACATCACCCTGCAACTCTACGACAAGCTCTGGCCCCTGCTCGAAGAGAGCCGCCAAACGGGCCTCTACCTCGACATCGAGGCTCCGCTGATCCCCGTACTGGCCCGAATGGAACGCAACGGCGTCTACGTGGACCGTGCGATCCTCGGCGAGTCGGGCACCGCCCTGACCGTCGAAGCCGCCCGCCTGGAGGCCGAGATCCGCGAGATGGCCGGCCAGCCCGAACTCAACGTCAACTCCGCCAAACAGCTGGGCGACGCGCTGTTCGAAGGGCTCAGAATCGACCCCAAACCCAGAAAGACCCGCACCGGCCAGTACCGCACCGACGAAGAGTACCTGCAATCGCTGGCCGACAACCACCCGATCGTCGACAAGATTCTGGAATACCGCGGGCTGAAAAAGCTACTCTCGACCTACATCGAGGCCCTTCCGCAGCTGATCAACCCCGCCACCGGCCGCATCCACACCTCGTTCAACCAGGCCGTGACCGCCACCGGCCGTCTCAGTTCGACCAACCCCAACCTGCAGAACATTCCGATCCGCGACGCCGCCGGGCGCGAGATCCGCAAGGCCTTCACCGCCCCCGATGCCGACCACGTGATCGTGTCGGCCGACTATTCGCAGGTCGAACTGCGCATCATGGCCCACCTCTCGGGCGACGACGCCCTGCGGCAGGCCTTTCTCGACGGCGAGGATGTCCACACCGCCACCGCCGCCAAGATTTTCGGCGTCGCCCCCGACCAGGTGACCCGCGAACAGCGCCGCCGCGCCAAAACCGCCAACTTCGGCATCATCTACGGCATCTCGGCCTTCGGCCTGGCCACCCGGCTCCACATCCCGCGCACCGAAGCCCGCGAACTGATCGACGGCTACTTCACCCACTACCCCGGGGTCAAGAGCTACATGGACCGTGTGGTTGCCGAAGCCCGCGAACGCGGTTACGTCGAGACGCTGTTCGGCCGTCGCCGCTACCTGCGCGACATCCGCTCCAGCAACGCGATGACCCGCTCGCTGGCCGAACGAAACGCCATCAATGCCCCGATCCAGGGCAGCGCCGCCGACATCATGAAGATCGCCATGATCGAGGTCGACCGACAGTTGCGCGAGAGCGGTTCGGCCGCTCGCATCGTGCTGCAAGTCCACGACGAACTGGTGCTCGAAGTGCCGCGCGACGAGGCCGACCGCGTAATGCAGCTGGTGAGCACGGCCATGTCCGGCGCCGCCAGCCTCAGCGTACCGCTGCTGGTCGAGGCCAATGCCGGTACCAGCTGGCTCGACGCCCATTAACGCAGGCAAAACCAGCACCCCCTTCCCCATCTGCTTGTCCTCCCGCGCGGTCCGATAGCCGCGCGGGATTTTTTATATGGATATCTCCGCAGAGAACCGAAGGTGAAGGCATATCCCCTCCCTCCAGCACTGTTCTCTGCATCGGCAGTTGCCTCCGGCCCACGACTCGCACGTTCCCGAAAACCTCCCCTCCTTGCCGAGTAGCCCAACAATCAGACCTTCAAACAGCTCAATCGACCCCACATACGGATCTTTTCGCATACCCGAACAGACCTTCGGATTTTTCCAAAAAATTTTCAATCAGCCTGTTCCACCGGCAGTCCGGCATCGAAGCGCCCCCAAAATCTTCATTTGACCTCCCTTTTGGACAACTCCATATCCCTTCTGTGCCTAAATTCCGATTTTTTGTCCGTTAAGAGAACAACCTGACACAAAAGCATATATCTTTGTGGTAAGCTCTTTCTGTAAAGATGATTACCCCCTATCTCTTCGACCAAAACCTGCTTCTCGCCCTCAACTTCGACGGCGGAACGGTCATGGACCAGATCATGTATGCCATCTCCGGCAAACTCATTTGGATCCCGTTCTACGTCTGCATTCTGTGGCTTATCTACGCCCGCCTCGGTGTGCGCAAACTGGTGCTCTTCGCCCTGATCGTTCCCCTGCTGATCCTGTGCGCCGACCAGACCGCCACCCTCGCCAAGGAGTACCTCCCCAAGTCACGTCCCACCCACTTTGAACCCATCATGGCCGACGTGCACACCGTCAACGGATACGTCGGCGGCCCGTACGGCACCGTATCGTCCCACGCCGCCAACTGCTTCGGCCTCGCGCTGCTCTCCTCGCTGCTGCTCCGCCGGCGCTGGTTCACCATCATGATGTTCTGCTGGGCCGTGGGAGTCTCCTACAGCCGCATCTACCTCGGCGTCCACTACCCCATGGACATCCTCTTCGGAACGGCCGAAGGCCTGCTGTGGGCCTACGTGTGGTACCGCATCCTCTGTTGGGCCGACCACCGTATCGCCGTGTTCCGCCGCCTCGACCGATACAAACCCTACCGACTCCGAATCGCCCGACGCTGGAAAGAGGAACGGTCGCTTTGGCCCCTGATCTCCTTCATGCGCGAAAACAACGCGTAACGCCCCACACCTCGACCTCCCCGAATAACTGACGACGAGCCGCATCCCCCTCTTCGGATACGCTCATCCCCATTCATTTCCCGGTCGCCCATCCTCAACAACGATACGGCCTTCCTCACAATCGAAACGCCCCTGAAAATCGTCTCGCAACAGGAGCGGTTCGGAAGGTCCGGTTCCGGGCATCGAGGAATCCACTGACCGATTTCGCAGATTTTGCGTATCTTTATCCCGTCATGCGCCGCCGGGCTACATATCGATCGCTGCTTTACGTCTGCCTGCTGTTTGCCACCGCACTCTTCTACCTCGCGGCCGCAAGCAACGGCATTCAGCGCAGTTGTGTCCATACCGACCACGCAGCGCAACTCATCGACACCTCCTCGCCCGACCGATCCGCCGCTGACAACTACACCTTCGCCCTCGTTCCGATCTCCGAGCAAGGAAGCCTGTCGAGCCGCACGACGAACAGCACCGCTGGCGGTGCCCGATGCTCGTGGCTGACCGGTTTCCGGCGCGAAATATCGAGTCCCGTTTTCCGGTCGCCGGACACGCGGCTCTCCTATCTTGGGCGCGAATCCGCCGCCCGCTCCTTCACCACATGGCGTACCCGCCTCTGCGGCAACTCCTGCGGCCGGGCCACCTCCGTCAGCCGGGCTGGCGACGGAGTCGTCCTGGCACTGCGCCGCATCGTGATTTAATCGATTGTTTTTTTTAAATCTTACAGCCTACAACTACCGCTTTTTAACTGCGTTTTCCTCGCATTACCTCACCAAACCCGCAGGCGGTTTTGTATTCTGTATGCGACTGCCGCTTTTTGTAAAAAGCGGCACCAAAAACTTTTGAGATGGCCGCCTCTACCCAGTCGGTCAAGACCCGCCGTTTAGGATGCGCAGCATCCGCGAAAAGTTCTTTGGGTCCCTTTCTTACAAGAAAGGGACGGTTCCATGCGGGTAAACACAAAAAACAACCCTTAAATCACGAAAACCATGTCCACTCAAGCAAATACCATCTCCATCGAAACCCTCGTCGCCAAACGCAAAAGCGGTAAAGCCGTCGCCATCAGCGCCCTGCTGATCGTGGCCGGCGTCGTCCTCTACCTGCTCTCCGACAACATCACCGACAACACCGGATCGCTCTATATGGCCTGCATCGCCGGCAGCTTCGCGCTCGTGGTGATCGGCCTGCTGCGTATCTGCTTCGGCGACAAAGCCACCCTCTACCTGCCCACCAAAAGCCCCGTCCGCACCTACCGGCTCTACTTCGAAGGCATCTCGGGCGACGAACTCGTGCGACTGATCGAACAGAACAAACTCGACGAAATCCGCGCCGCCCGCCGCAAAGAGAGCGGCCCCGTGCGCCTCGACATCCAACGCTCGAAAGACGACCGTTTCATCGCCCTCCAGGTGATGCAATTCGTGCCCTATACCTACGAAAACGTCTCGGGTCTGCACTGTTTCCAGGACGAACAGGCCACCAAGGTAGCCTCCAGCATCGGCAATCCCGCAAAATAATCGTACCTTTGGCGACGCTAAAGAATCAAAACCATACCTACGGATGAAAACCTATAACGTCGCCATCGCCAGCGACCACGCCGGCTACCGCATGAAAGAGTTCGTCGCCGGCTACCTGCTCTCCAAAGGATACGCCGTCAACGACCTGGGAACCCACAGCGAAGAGAGCGTCGACTATCCCGTCTATGCCCACGCCCTGGCCCGCGTCGTAGCCGCCGGAGAGTGCGACCTCGCCGTATCGCTCTGCGGCAGCGCCAACGGCATCAGCATGACCCTCAACAAGCACCCCAAAGTGCGAGCCGCCATCTGCTGGTGTCCCGAGATTGCCGCCCTGGCCCGTCAGCACAACGACGCCAACGTCTGCTCGCTGCCCGCCCGTTTCATCGACGAGACGCAGGCCGCAGCCATTCTCGACGCCTTCTTCGACGCCGAGTTCGAAGGCGGCCGCCATCAGCGGCGCGTGGAGATGATCGACCTCTAATCGCACGATCGGCCACCCGCCGGGCCACCGGCCACACTATCAGACCGATCCGCCCCCGCCACAGCAGCCCGAAGCCGACTCCCGGCAGCGGGCTGCCATGTTTCACCGGGAGAGGGACAGCCACCGCGGAGAACCTCCCGCGGCGGCCGTCGGCTCCCCGACCGTCCCCCCCCCACCAGTAACGAGCAAAAGAGATGATACAAGCAACCGAAGTCGAAGTGATGTGCCCCGTCGGATCGTGGGAGTCGCTTCAGGGCGCCATTCAGGGCGGCGCCGACTCCGTCTATTTCGGCGTACAGGGGCTCAACATGCGCGCCGGTTCGAGCGTCAACTTCACGCTCGACGACCTGGCCCGCATCGTAGCCACCTGCCGCGACCACGGCATCAAAACCTACCTGACCCTCAACACCGTCCTCTTCGACGACGAAATCCCCTACATGCGGCAGGTCGTCGACCGGGCCCGAGCCGAGGGTATCGACGCCGTGATCGTCGCCGACCAGGCCGCCATGAACTACGCCCGCGAACAGGGCGTCGAGGTGCACCTCTCGACCCAGCTCAACATCAGCAACACCGAATCGCTGGCCTTCTACGCCCGTTATGCCGACGTGGTGGTTCTGGCGCGCGAGCTGACGCTCGAACGCGTGCGCCACATCTACGACCAGATTGCCGAACGCGACATTCGCGGTCCGAAAGGCGAACCGATCCGCATCGAGATGTTCGCCCACGGCGCCCTCTGCATGGCCACCTCCGGAAAGTGCTACCTGAGCCTCCACGAGGCATGGAAATCGGCCAACCGCGGCGAATGCCGCCAGCTCTGCCGCCGCTCCTACCGGGTCGAAGATGTCGAGACCGGGATGCAGCTCGTCGTCGAGAACGAACACATCATGTCGCCGAAAGACCTCTGCACCATCGAGTTTCTGGACAAGATGCTCGAAGCCGGAGTGCGGGTGCTGAAGATCGAAGGACGCGCCCGCTCGGGCGAATACGTGCGCCGCGTCTGCGAGTGCTACAAAGAGGGGGTGCAGGCCGTGGCCGAGGGGCGTTTCACCCGCGAACTGGCCGCCGGGCTGAAAGAACGGCTGCGGACGGTCTTCAACCGTGACTTCTGGGACGGCTACTACCTGGGCCAGCGGCTGGGCGAATGGTCGGAGCACTACGGTTCGGCCGCCACGGAGAAAAAGGTGATGGTCGGCAAGGTGACCAACTACTTCGCACGGATCGGCGTGGCCGAAGTCTCGGTCGAGGCGGTACCGCTGGCACTGGGCGAGAAACTGCTCTTCCTGGGTGCGACCACCGGTACGCTGGAGTTCACGCCGGATGAAATCCGGGTAGACCTGAAGCCGACCGAACTGGCACCGCAGGGGGTCAAATGCTCGGTCAAGACGCCGGAGGTGGTGCACCGGGGCGACAAGGTGTTCAAACTGGTCGCTGTGCCGAGAAAATAGCGTCACGGCGCGGGTGAAGAGGGGGTGCGAGGGGGTGAAAGCCGCCACGAGCATTTCTCACCCCGTCCGCCAGTTCCCGTTCCGCCCATACACCCTGTGCGACATAAAAGCGGCAGCGGAGAGATTATCGTTAAGAATCTCTCCGCTGCCGCCTTTTTTTATTCGTTTTCAGGGGGGGGGAACGCCGTACAGGAATCAAAGAGCCTGTTTCACCAGGCTCATAATATACTCCAGATTACGGTCGTCCATAGCCTTCACCTCATAATCGCCCGACGCATAGTGCCCAATTGAAGAAATATCGCGAGCCATCCCTTTCAGATCGTCGAGACACCCGCTTTTGACATTGACAAACAGTTTAATATTGCGCTGCTGCAATTCAATACTAACGATACTACGCCCCTCTTTTTTAAAGGACACGTAAAGTTTCAGCGGTTTCACCTCGATATCATCGGTCAGATTCAGAATCGCCCCCTTGAACCGCTCGTAAAGTTCGACCGTCTCGTCGGGTTTCCCGGCCAACAGACGCTCTTCGGTATAGGTCACAATCTCTTCGGCCACGGTACGAATCGCCGAGTCGCCCTTACCGGCCAGCTGACCGATACTTTCGGCCGTCCGGCTCTTCTTGACCGGGATAATGGCGATGGTGTGGTTTTCGTAACGCTTCACCTGCCACAACTCGATCGAAAGGTCCCGGAAATTGGTTGCCTCAATCTGGTTTTCGGTGAAGTCGGTTGAAACGAACACCACACGTGTCTGCGACCAGTCCACGTCGGCCCGCTTCAGATTACGCCCCAGTGACTCGTTGTACTCCACCAGGAAACTCTCCTTGTACTGAAGCATCAGGTTCAGGTAGGTGATGCCCTGGTCAAAAACGCTGGTATTCCGGTCGCGTTTGTACTCGATGATGACAAACGCTCCGATCTGCGGGTCAAAAGCCAGCGTGTCGATCCGTTTGTTCTTGATCGTACACTCCGTCTTGACCAGCTCCAGCCCCATAATCACTTCGAGGTTCTGCTCAAAGAGGCGCTGCATTTCGCGCTCCAGTCGGAACGGTTTCTCCCGGATGGGGACCAATGTATTGTCCGCATCGGTTTTATATAAAATCATACTCATTGTCTTTGCAAAAACGGAATGCCACCCACCCGCCGATCCGCCGGTCCATACACCTCTCCGGGCAAAGGGATTCCGGCTCATCCGGTTTCGGGTTGTTCCAACGCCTTCCGATGGGGGAAGAACGCCTTCCGATGGGGGGGCTTTGTCCTCCAAGGGGGTCTTCGCCCTCCAAGGGAGGGCGTGCGGCTCCTCGTCGGGATATCCTTTCCCCCGGGCAAGGAGCTCTCTACTTAATCAACCCCAACTTTTTCGAAATATCCAGCATCCGGCGGATCGACTTTTCGGCCCGTACGCGGGTATCTTCGGGGATGACGATCTGCGGTTCGAGACGCTCCAGCGCATCGGCCATCTTCTGCAACGTCACCAGTTTCATGTAGCTGCAGTTGTTGCACCCACATGTGGAGTCGATCGGCGGAGCGGGAATGAAGGTCTTCGCCGGGGCCGACTTCTTCATCTGATGCAGCACGCCGGGCTCGGTCACCACGATGTAGGTGTCGGTGGTGGTGTCGTCGGTCGCAAACTTGAGCAACTCGGCGGTCGACCCGACGTAGTCCGAAATCAGCACGATCGGCCGCTTGCACTCGGGGTGGGTCAGCACCTTGGCGGTCGGATGGGCCTGCTTCAGTTCGAGGATCTTTTCGAGCGAGAACTCTTCGTGCACGTGGCAGGCGCCGTCCCAAATCAGCATGTTCTGCCGGCCGGTAATGTTCTTGATGTAGTTGCCCAGGTTGCGGTCGGGGCCGAAGATGATGGGTTCGTCCTCGGGCAGCGACTGCACGATCTGAACGGCATTGCTGCTGGTGCAGACGATGTCCGTCAGGGCCTTGACTTCGGCGGTGGTGTTGACGTAAGAGATCACCGTGTGGCCGGGGTGGGCGGCGATGAAGGCGGCAAATTCGTCGGCGCGACAGGAGTCGGCCAGCGAACACCCGGCACTCATGTCGGGCATCAGAACGGTTTTGTCGGGCGAAAGAATCTTGGCGGTCTCGCCCATGAAGTGAACGCCGGCAAACAGAATCACTTCGGCGTCGGTCGTGGCGGCTTTCTGCGAGAGGGCGAGACTGTCACCGACAAAGTCGGCCACGTCCTGCACGTCGCCTTCGGTATAGTAGTGCGCCAGGATCACGGCATGGCGCTCACGTTTGAGTTGTTCGATTTTCTCTTTCAGTGTCATCATGTTGCAAATATACGGAGAGTCGAAAGCGGGAAGCCGGACACCGGCCGGAGCTTTCAGCTGAGATGTACCCAATTCCAGTCGGGACGGGCAGACGGCTATGAAACCGCGGCAGTGATGTTTTCGCGGTTTTCCGGGCCAGGCCGCATCCCATATGTTGCAAATATAGGCGATAATATCGGGATTTCAGCCTCCCGGCCCGGTGTTTCAACCGGTTAGGGGCCGGAGCGGCCCGCCGACGACGGATAGAAAAAGCCCGACATGGTGGCCATGTCGGGCTTTCGATACGATTTCAGGGGCGAAGTATCCTGCGCCCGGGGCGCGCGGGCCTACCGGATGATCCGGTTGGTGTCGGTATCGGGGAATACAACGCTGGGACGGAAGGTTTTGGCCTCCTCGAAGTCCATGATTCCGTAGGAGATGATGATCACGATGTCTCCCACGGCCACTTTACGGGCAGCGGCACCGTTGATGCAGATGCAGCCGCTGCCGGCGGCCCCTTCGATCACGTAGGTTTCGAAGCGTTCGCCGTTGTTGTTGTCCACGATTTGCACTTTTTCGCCGGGGATGATACCGGCGGCGTCCATCAGTTCGCGGTCAATGGTGATACTCCCGACGTAATCGAGGTTTGCCTCGGTCACGTGTACGCGGTGTATCTTGGATTTCAATACCTCAATTTGCATGGTATGCTGATTTGCGTTTTTCTTGGGCACTACCCGCATGGAACCGTCCCTTTCTTGGAAGAAAGGGACCCAAAGAACTTTTCGCGGATGCTGCGCATCCTAAACGGCGGGTCATCGACCGACTGGGGTAGAGGCTGCCATCTAAAAAGTTTTTGGTGCCGCTTTTTTCAAAAAGCGGCAGTCCCATACGGTCGATTTAAATTGCAACGTTATCTATCAACCGGATCTGACCGGCGTGCACGGCGGCAAAGCAACGCAGCTCACCGACGGATGCTCCCCACTCGGTGGCGGGCTGCAACGTCGCGGCCGACGCGATCTCGATGTATTCGGTCTGGAGGTTCGGATTCTCATCGATGCGCTCGGCAATCAGCCGTTTGGCTTCGGCTACGCTCACCTGGCCGCGCAACGAACGGACAGCATCCGACAACACTTCATAAATATGCGGCGCTGCGGCACGGCATTCGGGCGTGAGCAGCATGTTACGCGAGCTGCGGGCCAGCCCGTCGGTATCGCGCACGATGGGGCAGCCGACAATTTCGATCGGCAGACCGAGCTGACGCACCATATAACGGATAATGGCCAGCTGCTGGAAATCCTTTTCGCCGAAGAAGGCCTTGTCGGGTTTTACGATGTCGAACAGCCGCGACACCACCTGCCCCACGCCGTTGAAGTGTCCGGGCCGGTGTTCGCCTTCCATGACGCGGTCGAGCCCCCCGAAGTCGAACACACGGGTGTCGGGTTCGGGATAGACCTCTTCGACCGAGGGAGCGAAGACATAGTCCACACCGGCCGCTTCGAGCAGCTGGAGGTCGTTCTGTTCGGTGCGGGGATAGTTTTCGAGATCTTTCGGGTCATTGAACTGGGTGGGGTTCACGAAGATGCTGACCACCACGGTGTCGCAGGCCTTGCGACATGCGTTCACGAGCGAGAGGTGCCCCTGGTGGAGGGCCCCCATCGTGGGCACGAACCCGACCGTGCCCTGAAATCCTGCGAGCTCCGACGCCCGCCTGCAAAGTTTCATCCTCAGAAATACTTGAGATTGACGACAGACCGACAGTCGCTGCCGGCCGATAATTCGGGTACAAAGGTAAATATAATTTTAAATCTCTCCCTTTTTTCAGAAATTCTGTTCCACGGCCACCCCCGCCGCTGAATAAATCACTATCTTTGAAGCGAATAAAAGAATATTAGATGCTGAAGAAACTGAAAAAGAAATTGGGGTTGGAATGGTCCGACTCCGTGTCCGCCGCCGAGAACCAGACGGCAAGCGTGGGCGAGGGACGCCCGAACATTCCCGAAGTGGCCGTTCGGGAGATCAAGCGAATGCTCTTCGAAGCCTTCGCCAACCATCCGTCGCGAATCTACGACTCGAAAATGGCCGCCAAACAGATCGGTATCCAGGGCAACGACGGCCGCAAAATGATCCACGATCTGATGCGCCAGATGGCCGTCGAGGGCGTTCTCGAGAAGGTCGGCGCCGGCCAGTACCGTCTCGTACGCAAACAGCTCCCCACCCGCACCGGCAAAGTCGACATGACCGCCAGCGGCATGGCCTACATCATCGTCGATGACGCCGCCGAAGGCGAGAAAGACATCATCGTCGAACCGCGCCACACCCACCACGCCATGCACGGCGACCACGTGCGCGTGGCCATCATCGGCCGCCGCCGCGACGGACGCATCGAAGGCGAAGTGGTCGAGACCCTCGAACAGGGCAAACGCACCTTTGTCGGCCGCATCGAAATCTCCGACAAATACGCCTTCGTCATCATCGACTCGCGGACCATGCCCGCCGACATCTTCGTGCCGCTGCGCTCCGTGAACGGCGCCCAGAACGGACAGAAAGTGATCGTGCGGATCACCGAATGGCCCGAAACCGCAAAAAATCCCACCGGCGAAGTGATCGACGTACTCGGCAACTCGGGCGACAACAACACCGAGATGCACGCCATCCTGGCCGAATACGACCTGCCCTACCACTTCCCCGAAGAGCTCGAAAAGACAGCCGATAAAATTAAAGCCGGCATAACGAAAGCCGAAATCAAACGCCGCCGAGACATGCGCGGCGTGACCACCTTCACCATCGACCCGGCCGACGCCAAAGACTTCGACGACGCCCTCTCGATCCGCCAGCTGCCCGGCGGCAACTGGGAAGTCGGCGTACACATTGCCGACGTGACCCACTACGTCCACCCCGGCGACGCCATCGACACCGAAGCAGTCAACCGCGCCACCAGCGTCTACCTGGTAGACCGCACCGTGCCGATGCTGCCCGAAAAGCTCTCCAACGACCTCTGCTCGCTGCGCCCCAACGAAGAGAAACTCACCTTCTCGGCCATCTTCGAACTCGACGACGAAGCCAAAGTCATCAACGAATGGTTCGGCCGCGCCGTGATCCTCTCCGACCGCCGCTTCACCTACGAAGAGGCCCAGAACGTGATCGAAGGCAAATCTCCGGACGAGCCTCTCAAAGATGCCGTCCTGACCCTCGACCGGCTGGCCAAGAAACTGCGTGCCGACCGGTTCAAGCACGGCTCGATCGGGTTCGAACGCGACGAAGCCAAATTCGTGCTCGACGAGAACGGCAAACCGCTCAGCGTTTATTTCAAAGAGATCAAGGACTCGAACCAGCTGATCGAAGAGTTCATGCTGCTGGCCAACCGCAAAGTCGCCGAATTCATCGGCCGCAAGCGTCCCGGCCAGCGCACCGAACGCACTTTCGTCTACCGCATCCACGACAAACCCAACGAAGAGAAATTCGCCAGCTTCAAGACCTTCATCACCCGCTTCGGCTACAACTTCAAGGCCGAAAAGGGCAAAGCCGTGGCCAAAGAACTGACCAAACTGCTCACCACCGTCAAGGGCCGCAAGGAAGAGAACCTCATCTCGACACTGGCGATCCGGTCGATGGCCAAAGCCGTCTACTCGACCACCAACATCGGCCACTACGGTCTGGCCTTCGACTACTACACCCACTTCACCTCGCCCATCCGCCGCTACCCCGACATGATGGTCCACCGCCTGCTGCAACACTACCTCGACGGCGGCAAGAGCGAAGACAAGGAGACCTACGAAAAACTCTGCGACCACTCCTCGGCCATGGAGATCCGCGCCGCCGAAGCCGAACGCGCCTCGATCAAATACAAGATGGTCGAATTCATGGAAGACAAGCTCGGCCAAGAGTTCGACGGCTCGATCAGCGGCGTCACCGACTGGGGCATCTACGTCGAACTGAACGACACCAAGATCGAAGGGATGGTCTCCCTGCGCGACATGACCGACGACTACTACGCCTTCGACTCCGAGAATTACGCCGTGGTAGGCCATACCACCGGCCGCCGGTTCACCCTCGGCGACGAAGTGCGGATCCGCATCAAACGGGCCGACCTCACCCGCAAACAGCTCGACTTCGAGATGGTCGGCGCCATCGACTTCCACACCCGCAAGCTCGACCGACTGCCGCAACCCACCTCCACATCGAACGAATGGGGTGCATCGCCCGCCGAAGCACGTCAGGCAGCCCGAGGCGGTAAATCCCGTTCGCGCGGCGGCAAGAAGAAACGCTAACCGCCCCGTCACCGAGGGGCACAGAGAGGGGGGGACCGAAAGAGGTCGGAGAAAAGAACGCGAAAAAGAGGAAGTGGAAGGAAGGAGTGAGCAAAGAACGTGAAAGGGATTAAAAATAGCCTGTGAAAGGATGCCGCGCCAAGGAGTGCTAGCATAAAGCCTCCCTGAATCAGGGAGAGTAAAAGCAAACACAAGCGGCATAAAGGAAGAGGGAGCAGGGAAGAGGCAGAGGTCCCAAAAAGGGACATACAGGGGAAGAGGATTCTGGTGATAGGGAGCAGAAGAGAGGAGGGCAGGAAGGCAACTGAATGCACAACTTCTCCAAGCACCAAACACCGCCAGAGACTCGATCCACCGAATACGGCAAACCCGACACACTTCAAGCCCCGCACACATTCCCTTGCACACATTAAACTATGCCCCGTAGGAGTACACCCGGACGGGGATTTTGTCCCGCCTCAACTCCAAGTCCCCCGCACTACTTCGACGCTGCATTTGCCCCGTAACCCGCCTACTAATACGATTCCATCGTATGATCGACTACATCGCCAACTTTGCACGCTACATGGAGGCCGAGCGACGCTGCTCGGCCTCTACTGTCGATACCTACACCCGCGACCTGCGCGATTTCGAGCGATACCTGTACGACAGTGCCGAGAATGCAGCCCCCGCCACCAGCCAGCCCGGACCAGCCAGCACCAACCAGGAAAAAGAGGCAACCTCCATTTCCACCAGCCCGATCCGGCCAAACAAGGCCGACCAGACAGATAACGGGACCTCCCGCCCGAAACAAAAGCGGGCGAACAGTGCCGCCCTCCCGGCCACTGAGCACTCCGCATTGCCCGAATCCGATCACCTGCATCCTGTCACGCCGCCCCTCGACCCGACGGCCGTTCGGCTCGACGACATCCGCGGCTGGGTGATGCGCAACGTCGAAGCCGGCATCGCCACCGGCAGCGTCAACCGCAAGATATCCACGCTGCGCTCCTTTTTCCGCTACCTCGTGCGCGAAGGCGTCGTAACCCACAACCCCGTCCGCGACATCCGGGCACTGCGCGGCGGCCGCCACCTTCCCGTCTTCGTCGAACAGAGCCGCATGGCCCAACTCGTCCGCGTACTGGAAGAACCCTCCGACCAATTCCCCATCGAACGCGACCTGATGGTCGTACTGCTGCTATACGCCTGCGGTCTGCGCCGCTCCGAACTCTCCTCCCTGACCCTCAGCAGCCTCGATCTCGCGGAACGAACCCTGCGCGTCATGGGTAAAGGATCCAAAGAGAGAGCCGTGCCGATTCTGCCCGACGTGGCGGCCCGTTTGGAACACTATTTGCAGATAAGAAAACAAGAAAACATTTGCGAAGAAGACAAAAATTTCCTATTTTTAACCAACAAAGGCAAACGACTCTCCCCCATGGGAGTCTATACGATCGTCCGCAAATATCTGTCGACGGCCGGGGTGCAGGGCAAACGTTCGCCGCACGTGCTGCGGCACACCTTCGCCACCCACCTGATGCAACACGGAGCCTCGGTACGCGTCGTGCAACAGTTGCTCGGCCACGCCTCGCTCGCCGCCACACAGATCTATACCCACAACACGATCGAGTCTTTGCGAGAAACCTACAATAATGCCCACCCCCGGGCCGTTTTAAACACAAGAAAAAGTAAGGAGGACAAGGTATGAACATCCAGATTCAATCCGTGAAATTCGACGCCGACAAGAAATTGCTCGATTTCGTACAACATAAAGTAGGCAAACTGGACCGCATGATCGACAACAGCACCGGTGCGGAAGTGACCCTCAAACTCGACAAGGACGACGAAGCCGGCAACAAAGTCGTGATGTTGCGCCTGTCGGTACCCGGCAGCGAACTCGTCGCCGAACGCCGCAGCAAAACCTTCGAAGAGTCCGTCGACCTCTGCGTGGACGCCATCAAACGCCAGATCGACCGCTACAAAGAACGCTAACCAGCCAGTCGGCCGGGAGATAGAAGGGGAGAGAAGTGGGAGATGGAACGAGAGATGGAGTGGGAGTGCGTAAGAGAGAAGCGAGCAACCGAAGCGCCCCGAGATATCCCGGCAGAAGGTGAAGAGACGAACGGAAAGAAAAGGGCACAAAGGGCAAGCGGGAGAACGACGGGACGTTGACATAAGGTGGGACCGCAAAAACCGGGGAATCACAACAATTCCCGGAAGAAGCGTCGCCACCAGGCCAACGGGTAAAAATACCCCATAGGAAGCACTCCCCGCCATAGAGTACCCCGGCTCAACGATAATCCACACGACCTTCTCGCCACCGGCGAAACGCGGCAAGCGGTTTTCAGAACTTGCTGAAAAACAATCGGGATTCAGAGAACGATGTTTCTCTGAATCCCGATTCCTTTTTAGAACGATGGACACACCACGATCTTTCCTTCCGCCTATCGGACATGCACACCTTCGACCCCCGCTCAGAACAGGGGCAACTGAACGCAGAATCCCTCGAAAGCTCAAAATAGACTCGACATATCCCCCTGGAGCATTATTCCAAATCTCAGACAAAATTCAGCTCTTTCCGCCATCACACGCCCACACCCCAAAACAACCACCGCCCTCCACAAATCCCCCTTCCGGCATCTCCGACAAACAGAAAAAAGCCCCCACGGAAAAACCGAAGGCGCACGGAAATAATCTACCCGGGAAAAAGGATTGCACCTTCTCATTCGGAAACAGAACGCAGATGCCAGGATTGATTCCACGGATGTTCCGCATACTAAGGCGCTAAAGGGCACGCAATGCACCCGAAACAGAGCACCACGCAGAGATAACAGCACACCTGAGGGGTCATACGGACGCAAATGATGTATAAACAACATCCGCCGTACTAACCGCATCAACAGCACCGGCCGCATAGACCTCGCCCGGCGGTTCGAACAACAGCCCATGCGATAACCTCAACAGTTACAGTGGATCAGCGTGTCGAAGGCAACCTCCACAACATCCCAGTTAGGCTACCGTTGGATCGGCAGACTTCACAACATTATGAGCGCGTGAACTCGATCTCCTTCAGCCGACATACCTCCTTATTTTCTGGGGCGTCGAACTGAATCAGCAACGCCTTTTTCCCATCGACTCCCTGTTTCAACAACTCGCTCATCGGCAACTTCACTTCGTGGAACTCGCCGTCCGCCTTGAGGTGTTTCGACAGACTGCATTCATACAACAAACGGTACCGGTCCGGTTTACCCCAATCTTCGGGCGCGATGACAAAAATCTTCATTCGTGCATCCGCCTGCGCCGCCTGCATATGGAGCTTCAGCGTCACCCGACCGCGCTGCCCGGCTGAACGCAACGCGTCGAAATTGAAATACTTCCATCCGATGGCCGGGGTCCGCCCCACGACCACCACCGGATTCAACCCGTCCGGCTGACGCAGGCTCCCGGCAATATACCCGCCCGACTGGTAGGCGATCGTACCGGCATAGTAGCGTCGGAAGGGATCGAGTCCGTCGGCGAATATCCCCTGCGACGTCATTTCGACCTGCGGAATCACCACCCGGTCGCCCTCGATCCGCACCTCGATCGGCTCGATCATCGCCTGACGGTTGTAGTCGTTGCACGTGCTGCGATGGTAGACCACATACCACTGGTCGCCGACCCGAACGATGCTGCCATGGTTGTTGCCGCCGCGCCAGCCCGTCCGGTTCTCGACGATAATGCCGCCGTAGGTCCAGGGACCCTCGGGCGAATTGCTGTAGAAATAGGTCAGCGCCGACCCGAACTGATTGGAGGAACAGATAAAGACAAACTTGTCCGGAGCGACCTGCTTAATGGACGACGCCTCGAAAAGGGTCGTATGACGGTTCAGTTCGGGGTTGTTCAGCGTCCGATACCAGGCTGTCCGATCCGGTTTGCGCGTCCGGCCGTCGATGATCGTACACATGTCGTTCGGGTCGAGTTCGGCCCAGCAGTCGCCTTTGCGCATCCCCCAGTAGGCATAGACGCGCACCGTACCGTCGGCCTGCGGCACCACCGCCACCGAGGGGTCGAACGCTCCGGCTCCATTGAGAGCCGGCCAGTCGCAGATCCGCGGATTCACGAACGGCCCGGCCGGACTGTCGCTCTCGGCCACAACGCACTTCGGCCCGTATTCGCCGAAACCGGGAATCGTGCCCGGCGCATCGCTCGCCGGTCCCTCGACTCCGTCCAGCTTGTAGGCCATCCCGAGGAAGGTGTAGAGGAAATACTTCTTCAGTACCGGATTGTAAACACAGTCAGGCGCCCCGAAGTGCTGCTCATCGACCTTGCCGTAGCCGATCTCCTGAACCTGGCTGACGTTGAATATCTCGCCGTGATTGGTCCACTGGGTGAGATCGTCGATGGGCGCGGACCAGGCGTCGTGGCCGTAACCGCAATAGGCGGTAACCCGTTCGTCGCGCGAGCCGTAAATGAACAGTCGTTTCTGACCCTGGTATTCGAATACGTCGGGTTCGCCGTCGGGCACGAAGGCGGTCGGCGGCAACAGCGGATTCTGTGCGACAGCGGTCGTCACGGTCGCCGCAAGGACAGCAACAGCCGACAACCATCGCGATCTCCGCAACATGGTTAGTGATTGGTTTTTCATGGTGGTGGGTTTGGATTTGGTTTGGTTTGGATTTCTTATGTCTGAAGGTTTGCTGAGTGTCGGGGAAGTATTTACAGGTCTTTAACTTAAACAAAACGAGGGGTTGTCCGACGGCTCGGCCGCAACTGTCTCAAATAAAGCGTAACGGGGCCACCCCATACACGCCTCTCGACAAAACGCGACAGCATGGCGGAACCGGGATACAGCGAATCGAGACACGCAACGTTCGGCCGCCTCCTCTCAATATCGGAAGCAGAACCGCGCACAACACCGCTCACAGATAAAAATTCCCCGCACTACCGACGGCAGTGCGGGGAATCTCTTACGGGAACACTGCGGGACGATCGGTTATTCGTCGAGCAGGATTTCCAGAATCTTGATCGCAGCGTCGGTGACCGGCGTACCGGGGCCGAAGATGGCAGCAGCACCGTGCTGGTAGAGGAAGTCGTAGTCCTGGTGGGGGATCACACCGCCCACGATCACCACGATGTCTTCGCGGCCGAGTTTCTTGAGCTCTTCGACGATCTGCGGCACGAGGGTCTTGTGGCCGGCAGCCAGCGACGATACGCCCACGACGTGAACGTCGTTCTCAACGGCCTGTTTGGCAGCCTCTTCGGGGGTCTGGAAGAGCGGGCCCATATCCACGTCGAATCCGATGTCGGCATAGCCGGTCGTAACGACTTTGGCACCACGGTCGTGGCCGTCCTGCCCCAGTTTGGCGATCATGATACGAGGCTGACGCCCCTCTTTCTTGGCAAATTGTTCGCACAGCTCCTTGGCTTTGGCGAATTTCTGGTCGTCTTTCACTTCTGCAGAATAAACACCTGAAATTGAGCGGATCACCGCATTGTAACGACCTACGACCACTTCGCAGGCATCCGAGATTTCGCCCAGCGACGCGCGTACCTTGGCGGCTTCGACGGCCAGCTCGAGCAGGTTGCCCTTCTTGGTGCGCACGCATTCGGTGATGGCATCCAGGGCACGTTTCACGGCCGCTTCGTCGCGGTTGGCACGCAGCTCTTTCAGACGGGCCACCTGCGATTCGCGAACGGCGGTGTTGTCCACAGCCAGAATGTCGATCGGGTCCTCTTTTTCGAGCCGGTATTTGTTCAGCCCTACGATGGTCTGTTCGCCGGAGTCGATACGGGCCTGCGTACGGGCCGCTGCCTCTTCGATACGCATCTTCGGCACGCCGGTCTCGATGGCTTTGGCCATACCGCCGAGCGATTCGACCTCCTGGATCAGCGCCCAGGCTTTGTGCATGATCTGGTTGGTGAGCGACTCTACGTAGTAGGAACCGGCCCACGGGTCGATACCGCGGCAGATGTTGGTCTCTTCCTGGATGTAGATCTGGGTGTTGCGGGCGATACGCGCCGAGAAGTCGGTCGGCAGGGCGATGGCTTCGTCGAGGGCGTTGGTGTGCAGCGACTGGGTGTGTCCGAGCGCGGCGGCCATGGCTTCGATGGCGGTACGGGCCACGTTGTTGAACGGATCCTGTTCGGTGAGCGACCAGCCGGAGGTCTGCGAGTGGGTACGCAGGGCCAGCGATTTGGGGTTCTTGGGGTTGAACTGTTTTACGATCTTGGCCCACAGCATACGGGCGGCGCGCATCTTGGCGATCTCCATGAAGTGGTTCATGCCGATGGCCCAGAAGAACGACAGACGCGGAGCGAAGGAGTCGATGTCCATCCCGGCGTTGACCCCGGTGCGGAGGTACTCGAGACCGTCGGCGAGGGTGTAGGCCATTTCGATGTCGGCCGTAGCGCCGGCCTCCTGCATGTGGTAGCCGGAGATCGAGATGGAGTTGAACTTGGGCATGTTCTTCGAGGTGTATTCGAAGATGTCGGCGATGATGCGCATCGAGAATTCAGGCGGGTAGATGTAGGTGTTGCGCACCATGAACTCCTTGAGGATGTCGTTCTGGATGGTCCCGCTGAGCTGGTCGAGGGTGCAGCCCTGTTCCAGACCGGCCACGATGTAGAAGGCCAGCACGGGCAGCACGGCACCGTTCATGGTCATCGAGACGGACATTTTGTCGAGCGGAATTCCGTCGAAGAGGACTTTCATGTCTTCGACCGAGCAGATCGACACACCGGCTTTTCCGACGTCACCGACTACACGGGGATGGTCGGCGTCGTAACCGCGGTGGGTAGCCAGGTCGAAGGCCACCGACAGACCTTTCTGTCCGGCGGCAAGGTTGCGGCGGTAGAAGGCGTTGGATTCGGCGGCGGTCGAGAAACCGGCATACTGACGGATGGTCCACGGACGCATCACGTACATGGTGCTGTAGGGGCCGCGCAGGAAGGGGGCCAGACCCGCAGCGTAGTTCAGGTGCTCCATGCCGAGCAGGTCGTCGGCCGAGTAGGAGCCTTTGACGGCGATGTGCTCCGGGGTCATCCACACGGGCGCTTCGCCGCACTCTTTTTTGGAAGAGCAGCCGCAGCTGCCGGCGGCAGTAGCGGAAGTGTAATTTATATCTGAAAATTTGGCTCTCATGGTTTGTCGTTTCGTTGGAGTCCGCAATCCATTTCACCAGTCGCACGGAACGGTCGCTCCCCCTCACGGAAAATCCTCCTCGGTGCAACCTAACTCTCAAACACGGAATGTTTAGGATGCGTCAGCATCCTCGAAAGTTTTTTTGGTTCTTTTTGTTCACAAAAAGAACAGTTCCAGGCGGCTCAATGAACGGAATACGAACGATTTAAATACCTAATTCTTTCTGATAACCTTCGAGGGTTTCGAGCACGTTGCTGCGAACGCTGATGAAGTGCGAAATGCCGGCAGCTTCGAGTTCGGGCTGGCAGGCCGGAGCACCGGCCACCACGACGATCACGTCGGTGCCCTTGAAGGCTTCGTACACTTCGGGCGCTACGGTTGCGTAGTCGTCATCCGACGAGCAAACCACAACGATCTGGGCGCCGGACTGTTTGGCAGCCTCGATCCCTTCGGCTACGGTGTGGAAGAAGGTGTTGTCGATCACGCGGATCCCGGCGCAGGCAAAGAAGTTGCAGGCAAACTGCGAGCGGGCGCGGGCCATGGAGAGCGTACCGCAGGTGAGCATGAAGGCTTTGGGTTCCTTGCCGCTACGGTCCGTGCGCAGACGCATCGCTTCGAAGGCCATCGCACCGCGATAGGGTTTGAGGGGCCGGTATTCGGGCTCCTGGTCGGCGTGTTTGCATCCGCAGTGGCATTTTTTCATGCCGCGCGTAACGATCTCGTCGGTGATTTCGGTCTGAGCCACTTCGTTGAAGTTGGGGTACTGGTTCGTACCGAGCAGGATTTCACGCCGCGTGGCGATGTTCTGGTCGCGTTTGGCCGCGGTCGCTTCGACCTGATCCTGAACGAATCCGGCCTCGAAGGCAGCTACGTATCCGCCCTTCTCTTCGATCTCCTTGAAGAGTTTCCAGGCCTGTTCGGCGATCGAGGCGGTCAGCTCTTCGATGTAGTAGGAACCGGCTGCGGGGTCGGTCACCTGGTCGAAGTGCGACTCCTCCTTGAGCAGCAGCTGTACGTTACGGGCGATGCGGCTGCTGAATTCGGTCGGTTTTTCGTAGGCGTGGTCGAACGGCAGCACTTCGATCGAATCGACGCCGGCAATGGCGGCGCTCATCGCTTCGGTGGTACCGCGGAGCATGTTCACATAGGGGTCGTAGACGGTCTGGTTCCAGGCCGAGGTCTGGATGTGGGCACGAAGTTTCGAGCTGCAGCCGCGTTTGGGGTTGTAGGGTGCCATGATGTTGGCCCAGAGCATCCGCGCAGCACGCAGTTTGGCGATCTCCATGAAATAGTTGGTGCCGACCGAGAAGTTGAACTTGATCGACGGGGCGACCTGATCGACGTCGAGTCCAAGGTCGGTGAGCCGCACGACGTATTCATGGCCCATGGCCAGCGCAAAGGCGAGCTCCTGTACGATCGAGGCGCCGCAGTTGTGGAACAGGGTCCCGTTGACGGCGATCAGCCGCACGCGTTTGTACTGGGGAGCCTTTTCGAGGAGCTCCTTGATGCGGGCGAACTGTTTGGCACCGTCGGGAGCCGAGCAGCCCCAGGAGCCTTTTTTCGAGAGTTTCATCAAGGGGTCGATGCCGAAGGTGGCGAAGACCTGTTCGGGGTCGAGTTTTTCGGCAGCGACTTTGTCGAGGAAAAGTTCGGCGACTTTAGCGACGCCGCATCCGCTGAATGCGAGTTCGATGGCGGTGATGGTGATTCCCTGGAGGAGGGCTTCGAGGTCGGCGGCCGAGAACTCTTTGTTCTTGATGACGAATCCGAGCGAGTCGACGCCTTTCATCAGCACGTCATGGGCGGTTCGGTTTGCAGCCGCGATGTCGTCGCCGACTTCGATGGTCTGACGCACGCGCCAGTTGTTGTCGGCCTTGACGCCACGCACGTAGGGGAATTGTCCGGGAGCCGACCCGAGGTGTTTCAGCTCCTTCATATCTTCGGCCCGGTAGTAGGGCTCGGCGTTGAAGCCTTCCATGGTACGCCAAACCAGTTTTTTGGTCCGGTCGGCCCCCTTGAGGTCTTTGGCAATGGCCTCTTCCCACTCCTGGGTGGTAACGGGAGGAAATTCGGCCATCAGCTTTTTAGCTTTTTCTTCTGCCATGGTGAGTGTATTTGGGTTATTTATTCGTGTATTGCCAGCAGTTGCGGCAAGGGAGGTAGCTCTGTGAATCGACTAACAGATTCATACAAAGTTAGGCGATTATTTCCGAAAAATAACAGCCCGGGGACCAAATTTTCACTCGTCCGGAATCTTTTTGCCGAAAAATTATCGACAACGGATTAAACTTTTCGGCTGTTGCGCGTCATAAATAAGCATCCCGCACCAAGAACGGGACACCCAAGTGCCACCACACAGATTTATAAACATATAGTAACCCCACAACTCCAAACCATGAAACGAATCCTCGGATTGCTACTCCTGCTACTGACCACATCGGCCGGGTGGGCAGCTCCCACAACCATCAAAGGGACCGTCGTCGGCGGAGACGATGGCCAACCGATCATCGGTGCCTACGTCATCATCAACGCCTCGGCCCCCGACGCCGCTAAACGCACCAGCCTGACCGGAACCGGCGGTACCTTCCAGGTCACCAGCAAGGAAGCGACCGTCAATGTGACGATTTCGTTCATCGGTTACAAGAACTACTATAAGGAGATCACCCCGACCGGCAAGAGTGTCGATCTGGGCACCATCCGTCTGGTTCCGGAGGCCCAGGTGACCGAAACGGTGACCGTCACCGCCAAAGCCCCGATGGCTGTGGTCAAGGGCGACACCCTGCAATACAACGCCGCCGCCTACAAAACCAACCCCGATGCATCGAGCGAAGACCTGCTCAAGAAGATGCCGGGCGTGACCACCAACGATGACGGCGCCGTCGAAGTGCACGGCGAGACCCTCGGCAAGGTTTACGTCGACGGCAAAGAGTTCTTCGCCGACGACCCGGCCGTAGCCATCAAGACCCTGCCGGCCGACGTTGTAGCCAGCATCCAGGTGTTCGACGACAAGAGCGACGAATCGAAATTCTCCGGTTTTGACGACGGCGAACGCATCAAAGCCATCAACATCGTCACCAAGAGCGGCGTCAGCTCGAGCGTATTCGGGAAAGTCTACGGTGGATACGGCACCGACGACCGCTACTCGGTCGGCGGCGCAGCCAACATCTTCAACTCCAACCAGCGTTGGACCATCCTCGCC
The DNA here is from genome assembly GCF_900104655.1 of Millionella massiliensis. Lineage (GTDB taxonomy): Bacteria > Bacteroidota > Bacteroidia > Bacteroidales > Rikenellaceae > Rikenella > Rikenella massiliensis. Next base: position 1,663,419 of record NZ_FNWD01000002.1, read on the forward strand.
TCGCGCAACAACGTCAACAACCAGGGCTTCACCCTGAACGACATCGCCAGCGCCATGACCGGCCGACGCGGCGGCATGGGCGGCGGTATCGACGCCAGCCAGTTCACCACCAACGTCCGCGGCGGTATCCAGACCACCACGATGGCCGGTCTGAACTACCAGGGCGATTTCGAAAAGATCAAGATCAACGGCAGCTACTTCTTCAACAACGTGAATGCCAACATCTGGCAGATCGTCGGCCGCGAATACCAGTCCCAGGACCTGCGCGAAAACGACACCACCCGTTCCATGGGGTACAACTACCAGCACCGCGCCAACCTGCGGATCGAATGGAACCCCAACGAGACCAACCGCATTTTCTTCACCCCCCGCATCACCTACTCCACCAACCACGGTAACAGCAGCAGCATCTCGATGAACCTGCTCAACGGCCTGCCCAACACCTCGGGCGACAACCGTTACGCCACCCAGCTGGGAACCTACGACGCATCGGCCAACCTCTTCTGGATGCACCGCTTCGGCAAAGCCGGCCGTACCTTCTCCATCGGCGGATCGGGCGGCGGCAGCAACGGCTGGGGCGAACGCACCCAGGAATCGGTCTACGGATCGATCTCCGACGACGCCTCGCTCAACGCCTCGGTGGCTCAGACCATCGGTCTCACCTATAACGAAATCAACCAGATCGGTATCCTCGACGCACCGGGCTACGACCTCTCGGGACGGGTCAGCTACGCCGAACCGCTCTCGAAATCGTCCCGTCTGCAGTTCAGCTACCGTTTCAGCTACGACGAGAGCGACTCGAAAAAACTGAGCTACAACCTCACCGACGAGTTGGAATCGCTGGACGCCATCCGTGACATGATCACCGACCTCGGTCTGGATCCGGATCCCGTCACCTCGAACCTCTTCAACCGCGACCAGAGCCGCCATGTCGCCACCGTCGGCTACAACTGGGTCAAGAAAGACAAAATGACCCTCAACGTCTCGCTGAACTACCAGTACTCCACCCTCAACGACGACGAGACCTACCCGCGCACCATCAACAGCAAGTACAACTTCGACGCCTGGCTGCCCCGCGTACGCTTCGAGTACAACCCCAGCAAGATGGAACACCTGAACTTCGAGTACCGCCGCACCACCTCGACCCCGACCGTCAACCAGCTGCAGGACCTCTACGACATTAGCGACCCGTTGAACGTGTCGGTCGGTAACCCCAACCTGAAACAAAGTTACACTGACCGGCTGGAGGTTCGATATAACCGTGCAAACCCCGAAAAGTCCAATTACTTCCACCTGTTCGCACGGGTTAACTTCATCCAGAACTACATCTCGACACACCGCCGCTTCCTCACGGAAGACATGGAGATCGACGGTACGACCATCGTCAAGGGGGCACAGCTCTCGAGCCCGGTCAACCTGGACGGTTACATCAGCGCCAACCTCTTCTCGATGTACGGATTCCCGATCAACCCGATCCGCAGCAACATGAACATCGGCCTGATGTACATGTACACCCGCACCCCCTCGATCGAAGACAACGTCGAGTACCGCACCAACAGCAACCGGATCAACCTGAACCTCTCGCTGACCAGCAACATCTCGGAAAACGTCGACTTCACACTCGCCTACCGTCCCGGCCTCACCTTCACCACCAGCCGCGACCAGGCTACCCAGGCCCGTCAGTTCGACCGTTACCTGCGCAGCGACCTGTCGGCCTTCCTGAACGTCTTCCTCTGGAAAGGGCTCTTCATCAACGCCGACGCCACCTGGCGCAACTCGTTCGGTACGCAGGCCTCCTACTCGCAGCACTACGCCCTGCTCAACGCCGGCATCGGTTACAAATTCCTCAAATACCGTCAGGCCGAGATCCGTATCTCGGGCTACGACCTGCTCAACCAGAACCGCGCCTTCCGCCAGAGCACCCAGAGCAGCTATATTCAGACCACCCTCTCGAACGTACTGCAACGCTACTTCATGGTCAGCTTCACCTACAAGTTCGACACCCGTAAAGGACGTTCTGCAGAGAACTACGGCACTGCCGACCGTGGCGGCATGGGCATGGGTCCCCGTCCGGGAGGCCCGCGTCACTAACCTGACCCCGCATCCATAGCTTCGCCCTCCGCAGAAGCGACACGCCGTCCGGAGAGCGCACCGATAACCGCAGCGCGAAAAAGAGACCCGAAAGTTTCTTTTTCGCGCTGCTTTTTTATTCCTTTGGGGTAACCAATCAGCCCACAGACCATGGAGAAGATCAAGGAACCGACCTGTGTCGATTGCGGCACTCAGAACTGTAAAATCAAAACCGCCACCTATCCCGAATTCTGTCTGACCACCCATCTTGACGAGAGCGATCGCCAGTGGGCCCTCGAGCGTTACGACCAGGGGCGAAACCGCGAAATCATGCGGGTCAGCGCTGAGGTGGAGTACGAGGGTTACGGCCGCTGGACCCGCGTACAGGAGATCATGGAGTTTGCCCGCCGGATCGGGGCCCGAAAGATCGGCATCGCCAACTGCATCGGTCTGATCCACGAAGCCCGCATCTTTGCCCGCATCCTGCGCGCCAACGGTTTTGAGGTCTACTCCGTGATTTGCAAGGTGGCCGGACAGGCCAAAAGTTCGATGGGGATCCCGGCCGAGTGCGAAAAAATCGGGGCCGCCATGTGCAACCCGATTCTTCAGGCGCGGCTGCTGAATCAGGCCCGGACCGATTTGAATGTCGTAATCGGCCTGTGTGTAGGCCACGACAGCCTGTTCTACAAATACGCCGAAGCCTACACCACCACACTGGTGACTAAAGACCGGGTAACCGGCCATAATCCAGCTGCGGTCCTTTACACCGCACAATCCTACTACAAAAAGAAGCTGGAACCCGACGGACAGCAATAGAAACGTCCGGGGCATGACTTCTTCGGAGTTGGCCCCCATTCATTTACAACCGCCGTCCTCTACACCGCACAATCCTACTACGAAAAGAAGCTGGAACCCGACGAACAGAAATAGAAACGTCCGGGACATGACTTCACGGGGCTGCCCCCATTCATTTACAACCGCCGTCCTCTACACCGCCCAATCCTGCTACAAAAAGAAGTTGGAATCCGGCGGACAGAAATAGAAACGTCCAGGGCATGACTTCGCGGAGCTGCCCCCTTATTAATTTCCCGTTTCTGGACCCTACACCGTGCAATCGTACCCAAAAGAAACCGGAACCTAACGAACAAAAATTGAAGAATTTGTACGATACCTTTGTGATTCAGGCTGCCATGACCTGTTTCCCGGAAACCATGTTGCACAGCACCGCATCATACCACACGGGGCGGCACTCCTTTCGCCAGGAGGCCGCCCCGTTTTTATACCCATATTCTCTGCCCCCTCGGGAGAGGACTACCCGTTCGGGAAATAGAACTCGTGAAATAAGCTTGCGTTCAGTGGGGAAATTCACCCATCCCCTTCGGTTAATCGAGCTGCCGCGGAACTTCCGGAATAACCATCGTCCGCTCTCTACTCGGCCGGTACGATCGGATTCGTGCGCGACACCGTTCCGTCCTCGCTGACCTGCACCACCTCGATTCCGGCCCGCTCCAACAGTTTCACGCCGTCCTGCGAGTGGTAATCGTCGCAGAAGACCACCCGACGGATCCCCGCCTGAATGATGAGCTTCGCACACTCGATGCAGGGCGACGCCGTCACATAGAGCGTCGCGCCGAGCGAACTGTTGTTCGACTTGGCCACCTTCGTAATGGCATTGGCCTCGGCGTGCAGCACATAAGGTTTGGTCAACCCGGTCGCTTCGTCTTCGCAGACATTCTCGAACCCCTGTGGCGTACCGTTGTATCCGTCCGAGATAATCATCTTGTCGCGCACGATCAGCGCTCCCACCTGTCGGCGGACACAGTAGGAGTTCTCGGCCCAGATGCGGGCCATACGGATGTAACGGCTGTCGAGCAGACGTTGTTTCTGTTCCTGGTATCCCATAGCTCAAACGGATTGATTCGGTGTTGAACACAAAGTTAAGAATTATTCGCACTCCACCTGCTGCCACCCGGGAGTGAATCGGACGCCCCCAAAGGATACCCCAACAGACGTCCACCGCAGCGGCCTCCGTTCTCCACACACCACCCGTGCTTTTGCCGCAGCATACAATAGAGGAGGCTCTTTCCCCCCTCACGGGAAAAGAGCCTCCTCCGAATATGAATACCGGTTGGATTACTTGCGCAACCGTTCGCCGAGGACTTTGATCATGTCGGCGGTCATCTCAGGCAGCCCCCACTTCGGAGCCCAGTCCCATTCGGCACGCGCCACGCTGTCGTCCATCATGTTGGGCCATCCGTCCGAAATGGCATCCTTCACGGGATCGATTTCGTAAACCATCTCCAGCGACGGGATGTGTTTTTTGATTTCGGCATAGATGATCTCGGGCGAGAAACTCATCGAAGCGACGTTATAACCGTTGCGGTGTTTGAGTCGCGACGGATCGGCCTCCATCAGCTGCACCATGGCGTTGAGCACGTCGGGCATGTAGATCATGTCCATAAAGCGGTCGTGGGGCACGGGGCAGACGAATTTTTCACCTTTGAGGGCGGCGTAGAAGATCTCCACGGCGTAGTCGGTCGTGCCGCCGCCGGGCAGTGCCTGCGACGAGATGACGCCGGGCAGACGCACGCTGCGGGCATCCACCCCGAAACGCTGGAAGTAATAGTTGCTGAGCAGTTCGCCGGTCACCTTGCACACCCCGTAGATCGTGGTGGGGTGCATCGGGGTATCCTGCGGCGTTTTGTCTTTGGGGGCGTCGGGGCCGAAAGCTCCGATCGAGCTGGGTGTGAAGACCGAGCAGTTGTACTCGCGGGCGATCTCCAGCGCGTTCATCAGCGCTCCCATGTTCACCCGCCAGGCTTTCTGGGGATTGGCTTCGCCGGTGGCGGACAACAGGGCCACCAGGTTGAAAATCGTATCGATTTTGTCTTCACGCACCACTTTGGCCACAGCTTCGGCATCGAGCGCGTCGAGCTGTACAAAATCGTTATCCTCGCGGTCGCCGTGAATATCGGCAGCGATCACGTTGTGTTGGCCGTAGATGCCCCGCAGGTGGGTAGTCAGTTCGGAACCGATCTGTCCGCCGGCTCCGACGATCAATATTTTTTTCATGGGTAGAGCTTGATTTTGAGACACAAATTTATCGGTTTTTTTCACATCCGGAGCGGCTTTTTGTGAAATTCTTGCGTCCGTCGGGGTTCGACCCATAATCCGCCCCCTTTTCGACTCAGATTCAGGGTTCCCGCTTCCGCCGCGCGGAACACAAGATCACTCCTCGCCTGCCAATCTGCCAACCGCTGCAACAGCCCCGGTCCCCAAAACTTCTGCACGCCTTCCGGAGCCTTCACTGCCCACACGCTTTTCACAACCTCTCCGCACCCGTCCGACAAGCAACGAGCCGGTATCGAAACTGAGTTCGATACCGGCTCGCCACGGAGTAAATTGGTTTGCTAACGCAGTTTTTCGCTGTCGCGGATAAACTGAGCCAGCCCCTTGTCGGTCAGCGGATGCTGCAGCAGGCCCAGAATGGCCTTGAGCGGGCAGGTAGCCACTTGGGCACCCACTTCCATACATTCGATGATGTGGCGGGTGTGACGGATCGAGGCGGCCAGCACTTCGCAGGTCCGGTCGTAACCGTACGTTTCAAAGGTTTCGACAATCGAGGCAACCAGTCCGATCCCGTCTTCCGAGATGTCGTCCAGACGGCCCACGAAGGGCGACACGTACGATGCTCCGGCTTTGGCGGCCAGCACGGCCTGTCCCACGCTGAAGATCAGCGTACAGTTGGTGCGGATTTTCTTGCCGGCGAAGTATTTGATGGCCCGGATCCCGGCTTCGGTGCAGGGAATCTTGACCACAATGTTCGGATGGAGAGCGGCCAGGGCGGTTCCTTCGGCGATCATGCCTTCGTAATCGGTGCTGAGCACTTCGGCGCTGACGTCGCCGTCAACGATTTCGCAGATGCGGCGATAGTGTGCCTCGACTGCTTCGTGTCCTTCGATGCCCTCTTTGGCCATCAGCGAGGGGTTGGTCGTGACCCCGTCGATAATTCCCAGTGCCACACCTTGTTGAATCTGTTCAAGGTTGGCTGTGTCCAGAAAAAATTTCATCTTTATTTGAGTGAGTTAGTGTTCCTCGTGGGGGGTTCAGATTCCCGTTATCAGACGGGCTGCAACTCCGAAACGAGCTGCTGCAAAAGACTTTTGCGGCCCCTAAAGTACGAAATTTCCTGTTGTCTGGACAATATTACTTGAAAAATTTATACTGGAACAGGAGCAGGTACACCATACCGCACGTAACGTACGAGTCGGCGATATTGAAAATGGGGCTGAAGAAGGTGAAGGGTTCGCCCCCCCAGATGGGCACCCAGTCGGGCATCTGTTCAATCTCGATGATGGGGAAATAGAGCATGTCGACAACGCTGCCGTGCAGGAACGAGGCATACCCTTCGCCCCAGGGTACGAAACGGGCCACTTCGGTAAAGGTGGACTCCGAGAAGATCAGCCCGTAGAAGGCCGAATCGACAATGTTGCCCAGCGCTCCGGCCAGTACGACGGATACGCCGACGATCACGCCGACAGGTGCCTGACGCCGGATCAGGCGGCGAATATACCACCCGATGGCCACAACGGCCACAATGCGGAAGAGACTGAGGAAGAGTTTTCCGAAATCGCCACCGAGTTCCATGCCGTATGCGGCGCCACGGTTCTCGATAAACCGGATGTAGAACCACTCTCCGAAGACCGGGATGGCTTCGTCGAGGGTCATGTGTGTTTTGACGCAGATTTTGACGATTTGATCAAGGATCAGCAGCCCGATAACGAGCAGCACCACAAAAAGGCTCTTTTTTCTATTGGATTCCATCGTTGTATAGTCTCAGGTTGGGCATCATCTTCTTCCCCGGAGGGGGCTGCGACGCAGCAGGATGAGTGGGGCGGCCGGCCGCCCGGCGCAAAGATACGAAAAGCCGACCATCTTTCGCCCCTCCAGTCTGGAGGAGTCGCAAGATGGCCGGCTGTTTTCAGTCGGATCGACGTGCGCTGGGCACGGCACCGGGCATCGGACTATTTTTCGATGGCAGCGCAGAGTTCGGCGCCGGCTTTGAATTTCACGACTTTCTTAGCCGCGATTTCGATCGTTGCACCGGTACGGGGGTTACGACCGGTACGAGCCGGTTTTTCGGTCACGCCGAACGAGCCAAAGCCTACAAGGGCGATTTTTTCGCCAGCTTTGAGGGTTTTGCCCGTCACGGAGACGAAGGCTTCGAGGGCTTTCTTAGCCTGTACTTTTGAGAGTCCTGCTTCAGCAGCGATTGCGTCGATGAGTTGAGTTTTATTCATAATGGTAACTTTAATGAGTGAGTGTTTCTTCGTTGTTGCAAATATAACTTATAAATCTTAATAACCAACATTTTAGCCATATTTTTTAGCGTCTGGAAAGCGGACAAAAAGCGGGTCTGGTTTTGCCCGTAAGGAAAAAACCGCTACATTTGCCCCCGGAGAGGTGGCAGAGTGGTCGATTGCGGCGGTCTTGAAAACCGTTGAGCTGCGAGGCTCCGGGGGTTCGAATCCCTCCCTCTCCGCCAGAAAACATCGAACAATCGATCGTTTACAGATCTACATCCGCTTTTACATCCACAAGGTAAAAGCGGATGTTCTTTTTCATCCCATCCCCCCTTCACACGTCCGAATTGGGAACATAGCCTGCCACAGGCATTATCTTCCACACAAATTGCACCTCCCGGCCACACCTGTCCTGCACAACCAACTTGGGGCCCATAAATCCCGGCAGACACACCTTCGACGACCATATTTTTCACATCTTTGCAAGGTATCACGCCCAAGACCATGCGTATGAAAATCAAACATGTAACGCTCGTATTATGCGGGATTCTTCTCTCCCTGCATTCCCTCGCCATAAAGCCGGACCGGAAATACATTCGCCTGCCGCAGCACGTGGGACTGATCTACAAAAAGTTAAACGTCACAACACCGGACGGCTACCGCATTGAGACGTGGTTTTATCCCGCCCAGGAGGCAGCGGCCCCAAACGCCGGACAAGACGACATGCTACCCTACCGGGTCATCGACCACCGGCGAAGACCCACGTTGGTTATCTGCAACGGCGATGCCGGAAACATGTCCTACCAACAAATCCTGCTCGCCTCAATATACACCGCCAACGGATTCAATGTGGTGACATTCGACTGGAGGGGATTCGGTCAAAGTTCAGTCTTCGAGATGAACGAGAACTACCTTTGCTACACCGAGATGCTCGAAGATTACGGAGCAGTCATTAAGGCTGTCCGGAAACAGAAAGAGGTCGACCACAAACGTATTTTCGTTATGGGCTGGTCCACGGGAGCCTATTTGAGCATGATCACCGCCCATAACAACCGAAACGTAACGGGATGCATCGTGAGCGGGACACCCTCTTCATTCGAAGAGGTGATCCCGCAACTGGTGAAAGTCCACCCCAAAGGAAAGAGCGCAAAGAACCTACTGGTACCGGATGACTTCCCGCGCGAACAGATGCCGGCCCTGATAGCTCCCGAATTCCACAAACCCATTCTCCTCGTCGTGGGCGACAAGGACGACAGGACCCCCCGATGGATGTCCGAGAAAATATATCATGCGCTGCCCAAAGATACGGACCAGCGACTCTCGGTATATGAAAATGCGGGGCATGGAGGGATGGATTCTCCCTACTTCGTCGACACGCAACGCTGGACCCAGGAAACGATTGACTTCATGACCGGCATAAAATAGCATCAAATCCAGCAGCAGGAAAAACTGACAGTCAACCCCTTAAAACCACCCGAGTCAGATACCCTTTCCGGTTCCATTACGCCCCTGCCGGAACACAAAGTTTCCCCTTTTGCCTCACCCGGGTGAGGCAGAAGCGCTGAAATAACGAGAGATCCAGCGCGGCACTACTACCTCTGCTGGATTTTTTGTTTCTCCCTTGGTACAGTTTGAGTAGGAAGGCCATTCCATAATATCATCGAGCCAGCCCCATTTTTCGGGCCTTTCTCCAATCCAGTATATTCACAGTAAATCAACACCTTACATATACAATCAGAGATACTACAACGAAAAATTAGTCAAAAATTTGACTAATTTTTCACCCCGCCGTATCTTTGCGCCCGAAAATCAGCCACACTGCATGATAAACGACGGCAACGATTTCCGCAACTTCCAGATCGCCATTGTCCGCATGCGCATCGCCTTCCGCGAATGCCTCCAGCGAACCCTCCGACAACACGGCATCAACGTCAGCTACGAAACGATCCAGGTGCTCAGCACCCTGTGGCGCGAAGAGGGCATCCCGCAACAGGTGCTCGCCACCCGCACCGCAAAAGGTAAAGCCGCACTGAGCAGCCTGATGAACATCCTCGAAGAGAAGGGCTGCATCGAACGGCGCGAAGACCCCGCCGACCGACGCAACAAACTGGTCTACCTGACCCCGCAGGGCCGGGCATTCTGGGACCGGATCCTGCCCCTGCTCAACGACCTGTACGCCCGCCTCGAAGGAGACGTCAGCCTCGAGCGCATCCGCCTCATGACCCACGACCTAACGACCATTCAGCATGCACTGGAGAACGCCTAAATACCTGTTCCGGCTGTTGCTGGCAGCACTGAGCGTCACGCCCGCCGCCGCACAGAACGATACGCTGGCCCTCTCCGTCGAGCAGCTCTTCGAACGCGGCCTGCGCTACAACCTGCAGCTGCAGGCCGACGCCATCGAAGAGGAGGTCGCTCTGGAGCAGACCCGCACGGCCCGGGCCGCACGGCTGCCCGATCTGGAGGTCGGTCTGCGCGGCGGCTACGTCGGCCAGCCCGTCATATTCCGCGAAGGACTCTCGCACGCCACCCGTCCCGACGCCCCCGACTGGTCGCAGAACTACGCCGTCGACCTCAACCAGCCCATCTACACCGGCGGCCGGCTCCGCCACTCGCTCCGCAAGAGCCAACTCCAGCACACCCTGGCCACGCTTCGCACGGCAGGCGATCAGTCGGCCGTCAAGCTGAGCCTGCTGAGCCAGTACCTCGAACTGTTCAACCTCTACCGCCAGCAGGAGGTGCTGCAACGCAACATCGAAGAGTCCGAACGGCGGCTGCACGACATCCGCCGCATGAAAAACGAAGGGCTGATCACCACCAACGACGTGCTCCGCAGCGAGATGCAGCTCACCGACGACCAGCTCGCCCTGCAACAGACCCGGAACGACATCCGCATCGCCTCCCAGCAACTCGACATCCTGCTGGGTCAGGACGAACGGCTGCTGATCCTCCCCGACACCACCCTGCTGCACGCTCCGGTGCCCCTCGAAAGCTACGAAACCTACGTGGCCGAAGCCCGCGACAACGACCCCACCATGCGGCAGCTCCGCCTGGAGACCGAACTGGCCCGGAACGACATCCCGCTGAGCCGTTCCGCCCTGCTGCCCGACATCTCGCTCTACGCCTCGAACACCCTGGCCCGCCCCATCACCCGCACCATGGAGGACTACTACAACAACACCTGGAACGTCGGGCTGTCGGTGGCCGTACCCCTGTCGGCACTCTACAAGAACAACCACCAGGTGAAGGCGAGCGGACTGACCGTGGCCCTGCGCCAAAACGCCGAACAGCAGGAGATGCAACGCCTCCGCGTACAGATCCGTACCGCCTACCTCCGCCATCAGGAGGCCCTCCAGCAGGTCGAAGCGCTGGGTCTTTCGGCACGTCAGGCCCGCGAAAACTACCGCATCATGCAGAACCGCTACCTCAACCAGCTGGCCATCCTGACCGACCTGCTCGACGCCAACACCGTTCTGCTCGACGTGGAGCTGCAACTGACCGCCGCCCGCACGCGCGTCATCTACACCTATTACCAACTACTGGAAGCCAGCGGGCGCCTCTGAGACACACAACCCTGAGACACACAACATGGGAGACTGGATCAAGAAACAACAACGACTCCGCAGACACCGGTTCCGCAACATCGTGCTGAACACCGTCTGCATTCTGCTGGCCGGTTCCGGCCTGTGGTTCACGGCCGACTACTTCTGGCGATACATCAACTACGAAGTGACCAACGACGCCTACGTGGACCAGTACGTCGCACCGCTCAACATCCGCGTGGCCGGCTACATCCGCGAAGTGCGCTTCAAGGAGCACCAGTTCGTCCACCGGGGCGACACGCTGCTGGTGCTCGACGACCGTGAATACCGCATCCGCGTCAAGGAGGCCGAAGCCGCCCTGCTCGATGCCCAGGGCACCCAAGGAGTGATCCACTCCGGCATCCGCACCTCGCAAACCAACGTCGCCGTACAGGACGCCAACATCGCCGAAGCCAAAGCCAAACTCTGGCAGACCGAACAGGACTACCACCGTTTCGAACGGCTGTTGCGCGAAGAGTCGATCCCCGAGCAGCAGTACGAACAGGCCAAAGCCGCCTACGAAGCCGCCCAGGCCCGCTATCAGGCCTACATCGAGCAGAAGAACGCCGCCGAGTCGCAATACCACGAAGCCAGCAAGCGCACCGTCAGCGCCGAGGCCAGCATTCTCCGCCAGGAGGCCGACCTCGACATGGCCCGCCTGAACCTCTCCTACACGGCGCTGACCGCCCCCTACGACGGCTACGTCGGCCGGCGCACCCTCGAACCCGGCCAGTTCGTACAGGCCGGACAGACCATCACCTATCTGGTGCGCAGCAGCGACAAATGGATCACGGCCAACTACAAAGAGACCCAGATCGTTCACATCTACCTCGGCCAGGAGGTGCGCATCAAGGTCGACGCCCTGCCGGGCCGCATCTTCCACGGCCGCGTGACGGCCATCTCGGAAGCCACCGGATCGAAATACTCGCTGGTCCCGACCGACAACTCGGCCGGTAACTTCGTCAAGGTGCAGCAGCGCATCCCCGTGCGCATCGACCTCGAAGACGTCACGGACGACGAGATGGCCCTGCTGCGGGCCGGCATGATGGTCGAAACCGAAGCCCTGCGCCGATGATTACCGCCGCCACGCTCGAAATGCCCGTCCGCCGATGGGTACCCGACTGGCTCGCCACGGCGAGCCTCTTTCTGATCATCATCCCCATCACCATGCTGAACGGCTCCTACACCGGCAGCATGCTCGAGGTCTCCAACACCCTCGGCACCAACACCGAGGACATCACCATGGGCTACTACGCCGCCTCGGCCGGCATGGCCATCGCCTACCCGATCATCCCCAAAGTGCTGGGAGCCCTCTCCTCGAAAGTGCTCCTGCTGGGCGACCTGCTGCTGCAGCTCCTCCTGAGCTGGGTCTGTGCCCGCTCGCAGAGCGCCGACATGCTGATCGCCTGCAGCTTCGCCATCGGATTCCTCAAGGGGTTCCTGATGCTGTGGGGCATCCGGCGGCTCCAGAAAATCTTCAGCCCCCACAACATCCGCAGCGAATTCTACGCCTACTTCTACCCGCTGGTCTACTGCGGCGGACAACTCTCAATGATTATCACGGCCGAACTGGCCTACCACTACAACTGGCAGTACATGTACTACTTCATGATGATTCTGCTGCTGGTTGCACTGCTGGTGGTCGCCGTCTGCTTCCGCCACGACCGGCCGTTGCGCCGGATTCCCCTCCGGGAGCTCCACATCCGCGAGATGTTGGTCATCTCGGCCGGCCTGCTCATGCTGATGTACGTCATCAACTACGGCAAACTGCTCGACTGGATGTCTTCGTTCCGCATCTGCCTCTACATCGTGCTGGCCCCCATGCTGATCGCCCTCTTCATCTGGATCCAGTACCACTCGCGAACCCCCTACGTCAATCTGGCACCGCTCTACCAGCCCAAAGCCATCGTCGGCTACCTCTACATGATGATCGTCATGTTCTTCAGCACCTCCACCACCCTGATGACCAACTACATGACCTCCATCCTGCAAGTCGACGCCACACGCACCTACACCCTCTACATCTACCTCCTGCCGGGCTACTGTCTGGCCGCCTTCATCTGTTTCTGGTGGTTCCGCTGGCAGCGGTGGCGGTTCCGCTTCCTGATCGCCGGCGGAATGGGTTGCTTCGCGCTCTTCTTCGGGCTGCTCTACTTCGGCGTATCGCCCGACAGCACCTACGAGAGCCTCTTCCTGCCGATCTTCATCCGCGGACTCGGGATGCTCACCCTCATCATCGCCTTCGCCCTGTTCGCCGTCGAGGAACTGAACCCGAAATTCCTGATATACAACGCCTTTTTCCTCATCACATTCCGATCGGTACTGGCTCCGGTGCTGGCCACATCGTTTTACAGCAACCTGCTCTACCACCTCCAGCAGAAATACACGCACTCGCTGGCCGAAAACTTCACGATGCTCGACCCGCTGGCCGCCGAGCGCTACACCTCGTCGCTGAACTCGGCCATGGCCCAAGGACACAGCTACGACGAATCGGTGCAAATGGCCGTACAGAACCTTTATACGACCGTTCAGCAACAAAGTCTGCTGCTGTCGCTCAAGGAGATTCTGGGCTGGCTGCTCATCGTGTCGCTGGTGATCGCCGTGATATCGCGCTTCATTCCGTTCCACAAAACCATTCGCGTCAAAGAGGCCAAAGTCGGGGACGATATGGTATAATGCCCTTCGGGCCGCAAGCCAATCTTTGCGGTTTGACGCCACTCCCCGACCAAACCGGGAACCGAATGGCTGCGCAGCCAGGCCGGAGATCGCACGCCGGGGGGCAGGTAAAGGGTTTCCGCTCAAAATTTCGCCCACCCCTCCTGCTTCCATACTCCCGACAATCCGGATTCCACACCCCTGCCGTTCTGCCTAACACGTCCCCCGCATCCCTTCCATCTCTGCACACGAGGCCGCCATTCGCCGTTCACAGCCCTTCGGAGCGGGCACTCGGGATACATTTTTCGCCACGATGCATAAATTTCGCACTGCGAAGCGTCGGGGAATCAAAATAATTGCTATCTTTGCCCCCGAATTGAAGGAGAGATGCCGGAGTGGTCGATCGGGCCGCACTCGAAATGCGGTGTACGGGCAACTGTACCTAGGGTTCGAATCCCTATCTCTCCGCTACGGGAACCGACAGGGCCGGAGAAACAAAAAAGAGGTTTGCCGAACAGCAAACCTCTTTTTTTATCCTCGTCCGGGTGCAGATTTCCTCGATTCCCATTGGGCCATTATTTTCGTTCAGCCATCATCTTCGTTCGACCCTGACGTTCAGCCCAGATTCCTGCTCGACCCTGATTCCCTTTAGCCACACCGCATCTGCACGCCAAAATCCCGTGCCAGGACAATCCCAACCATCGCAATAGGGCGGCAAGACTTCACAAAGGCCCGCTCCCCCGTTCTAATAATTCAGCCACGCCTTGAAAACCGCGATCTTCTCCTCGCTGATCGTAATCTTATCCTTATGCGGCGGACGCACCGTTACGAACACCTTTCCGTTGAAATAGGGTTCGATCTGCGCGATCGCTCCGACACTCAACAGAATCTGACGGTTGGCCCGGAAGAAACGATCCGGATCCAACTGCTCCTCGAGCCGGCTCAACGGCAAATCGACCACATGATGCGTCCCCGTGTGCGTAACCGCCGTGGTGACCTTGTTTTCCGAATAGAAATAGGCGATATCCTCCACCTGCAGGGTCCGGAACCGGTCGGCACCCGCAATCAGGAACCGCGTCCGAAACCGTTTCTCACGCCGCTGCAACGCATCGAGCAGCGTTTCAAGATAGTCATCGGGCCGCTGGAGGCGCCCCACCGAGGCCTCATACTTGGCAATGGCCTCCTCCAGGCGGTGCTCGTCGATCGGCTTCAGGATATAGTCGATGCTGTTGACGCTGAACGCCCGCACGGCATACTCGTCGTAGGCCGTGGTGAAGATGACGGCCGAGCGCGGACGCACCTGCGAGAGCAGGTCGAACGACGTCCCGTCCGAAAGACGGATGTCCAAAAACAACAACTGCGGATGGGGATGCTGGGCGAACCATCGGCCCGCCTCTTCGACGTTGCCCGGCAGAACGACCACCTCCCACTCGGGTCTGAGCCGTTCGACCAGCGACCGCAGCAACCGGGCGGCCGGGATTTCATCTTCTACAATAGCGACACGAATCTTATTCATACGACATGGGGACTTTAACCGTGAAACTTGTGGACGTGCGGAGCACCTCGATCTCGCGGCCCAGCATGATGCGGCAGCGGTTCGAGAGGTTGCGCAGCCCGACCCCTTCGGAGGCGACCCCCTGCCGGGGGCGGATCGGGTTGGAGACCGTCAGCCAGCCATCGTCCGTCGCAACGACGATCTCCATGGGGCGCGACGCCGTGATGGTATTGTGTTTGACCACGTTTTCGATCAGCAGCTGGAGGGTCAGCGGCGGCACACGGCACTCGCGTTCCTCGTCCGTCACCTCGACCCGGCAACGGAGACAGTCGCCCAGCCGCACCACGTGCAGATAGAGGTAGGCATCGGCAAACCGCAACTCCTCGCCGAGCGACACCAGCGGCCGGCTTTGGGCCTGCAACACATAGCGATAGACCTCCGACAGATTGCGCGTGAAGGAGACGGCCCGAGCCGGATCGTACTCGATTTCGGCAATCAGCGCATTGAGGTTGTTGAACAGGAAATGGGGATTGAGCTGGCTTTGCAGGGCGGCATATCGGGCCGCATTGTTCTCGGCCTGGAGTTCAGCCGCACGTTGCGACAGGCGCAGCGTCTGAGCCATCATCCGATTGGAGAGCAGCAGCCCTAAGACTGCCACCTCGACCAGCCAGACGACGAGCAGAATACGCACACCGCCTCCCGAGAAGGCAAACGGATGACGCGCGCCGACCAGCGCCTTGCCCACGACGAGGAATCCGTAATCGACCAGCAGATAGACCGCCAGCACGGCCATACAGGCCGCCGCCACCTTCCACCGCCGCTGGACGTGGAGCACATACTGCCGGTTGAGCCAGGCCGACACCCGCAGGGTCAGGAAACCCAGCGCATTGAACAGCACCACTAGGAACAGACAGACCCAGCCTGAGCCGAGCACCGCTTCGGCACTCGGTGTCAGGTCTGTGTAGCCCGCCAGCAGGAACCAGGCAAAACAGCCCAGCCCCGTGAACAGCAGCGCCGGAAAAAGACCGTTTCTCGTTCGATCGCCCATCGGCATATTTCGATTGATGTTCTGCAAAACTTCTTCGATTGACTCCCTAAAGGTACAAAACTTACAGCGCACCATAGCCATGGAGGGCCTTGAGCAGCTCGGCCAGATGCAGCTGCGCCTCGGCCCGCGCCGTCACATCGTTGGTCTGTGCCGTCTGGCGGTAGACCTGCGCATCGATCACATCGGCCAGCGAGATGGCCCCCTCTTCATACTCTTCGGTAGCGCGACGTTCATTTTCGCGGGCCTTTTCGAGCGACGATCGCGACAACTCCACCCGCTGTTCGGCCCGGCCCAGGGCCGTCCACGCCGTACGTGTCTGAAGTTCGACCTCCGACTCGACCCGGTGCAGTTCGTCGGCTGCCATACCGGCCCGTTTTTCGCCGGCCCGCTTTTCGCTCCGCCGCCGGCCCCCTTCGTAAATCGGCACCGACAGCTGGGCATACACCGCGTAGTTCGGCGACAGATCGGGCCGAAAATCGTAACCCGGCGAGAGGTAACCCGCATCGGCCCCTACGTAGAGCTGCGGTTTGTAACGGGCGTCATTGGCCCGCAGGCTGCTCCACTCCATCCGGATCTTCTCCCGGGCAATACGCACTTCGGGACGCAGCGAGAGGTCACAGACCGAGTCGTTCACATCGCCGACCTCCGCCACAACCGCACCGACCGGCGTTTCGGCCTCGAGCGACACCCCGATCAGCGAGTTGAGCGCCATGCGTCCGATTTCGAATTCGCTCTGCGCCTGCAACAGCTGATACTCCGCCTCGTTGAGCTTCACCTCGACGGTCAGCAGTTCCTGCCGGTCGCACATCCCCTCCTCGACCCGTTCGCCGACGATTCGCGCCAGATCGGCCACCGCGTTCCGGAACTCCCGGGCCACCCCCAGCAGCTCGAACCGCGCAACGGCCGTCCAGTACAGCACATCAGTCTGGTAGCAGACCGCCGCATGCAGCAGATCCTGCTGAGCCTCGGCCACCAGCCGCTGCGACTGCGCCAGCCGAATCGCCTCCAGAATCCGCCCGCCGGTATAGATCGGCTACATCAGGCTGGCCGACGCCCCGTACTTCACGTGACGCCCCTGGAAACTCAGCTCGCCCACGTTCGGCAGCTCCGCCGTGTATTCATACGGGTTGCCCGTGTAGCGAAAGTTGGCTCCGGCCCCCAGACTCGGCATACGGTCGGCACGTGCGGCCCGTTCCAGTTCAATCCCCGCTTCGATATTCTTCTGCGCCGCCTTCAGATCGTCGTTGTAGGCCAGCGCCATCTGCCGGTAACGGGCCAGCAGCGAATCGGACACGGGTTGCGCCACAGCCGCGGCCAGACAAAACAGTCCCCCCAGAAGCATGATCGTTCGTTTCATCCTCTATCGAATCTTTACTTTATAAAATACGGCGTACAAAACCGGCGTGACAAAGAGCGTCAGCCCCGTGGCGAAGGTCAGCCCGAAGATGATGGTCGCCGCCATTCCGCCGAACGCAACGTCGAACAACAGGGGGATCATCCCGGCCAGGGTCGTGGTCGCCGCCATCAGCACCGGCCGCGTGCGCGAGACCGTCGCCTCGACAATCGCCTGCTGCAGCGACACACCCGTTCGATACTGCACATCGATCTCGTCGATCAACACAATCACATTCTTGATCATCATGCCCAGCAGCCCGAGCCACCCCGCGATGGGGAAGAAACCGAAGTCGAATCCCGTGAGCAGCAGCCCCGCGACGATCCCGATCAGCGACATCGGCAGGATGCAGAGAATAATCACCGGTTCGCGGAAGTTCCCGAACAGGGCCACCAGAATGACCACCAGCAGCAGGAACGCCACCGGAAAATACTTCATCAGTGCCTCCATCGCTTCGCTCTGGTCCTTGAACTGCGAATCCCAGAAGAAGGAGTACCCTTCGGGCAGTTCGATCGCCTCGATCTGATCCCGGATTTCGCCGTGCACCTCGGCCATCGTGGCTTCGGGGACAACCCCGCACATGGCGGCCATCGAGAGCTGACGGTTGTAGGTTCTGATCTGCGGATACTCCCAGGTGGTCTCGATGCGGCCGGTCAGCTGCGACAACGGCACCGAACGCTCGCCGTTCCAGACCGGCAGATCGCCCACCCCGGTCAGGTCGCCCTCTTCGCTGCGCAGCAGCACGGGCACCTGTTTCTCACGATCGCGATAGACGCCCACCGCCAGGCCGTCGCTTCCGGCCTTGACCGACTCCATCATTTCGGCCTTGGTGATCCCCATTGCGCCGGCCCGCACCGGATCGTACTCCGGCCGGATCATCATCGCCATATTGCCCCACTCGTTGCGGGCATCGGCCACCTTGGGGTTGCGACGCATGATCTCGATGGCCACCCCGACCAGTGAATCGAGCACCGCCGGGTCGGGTCCCAGGAAACGCGCCTCGATCACAGCTTCGGGCAGGGTGTTCAACTCAAACTTATTCACCTTGATCAACGGCTCGGGGAAACGCAGCCGGATGGAGTCCTGCAACCGGGCCTGCAACGCACGCGCCTCGGCCGAGGTGCGACACTTGACCAGCAGCTGGGCATAGTTCGACTGCGGGCCGATCGAAATGTTCGACAGGTAGTAGCGCGGAGGGGTCCGTCCCACGTAGGAGGAGACCGTCTCGACCGACTCGTGCGCCGCAACGTAGTCGACCATGCGCGCCGCGACCGTATCCGTCTTTTCGATTCTCGTTCCCTCGGGCAGCCACATGTCGAGCGTGAAGTAGGCCTTGTCGAGCGAGGGGGTGAAGACCCGCGGAACGAACCGGAATCCCCAGGCCGCCAGCACCAGCAGTCCGACCAGCAGCACCAGCGTGGCAAACTTGTGGCGGATGACAAACCGCAGCCAGGAGCGAAACCGGTCGTATCCCCGTCCGGAGAAGGGCACCCCCTTCAACTCGTCGGGACGGGGACGCCGCACGAACTGCTGGATGAAGAACGGCGTCTGGGTCATGGCAAACACCCAGCTGAACATCAGCGAGATACCGATGACAATCACCAGCGACGAGAGCAGTTCGCCCGTAATGTGGGGCGAATAGTAGATGGGCATAAAGGTCAGGATGGCAATGGCCGTGGCGGCCAGCAGCGGCAGAGCCGTCGACGAACAGGCCCGCAGAATGGCCACCCGTTTCCGCATCCCGCGCTGCATGTTGACCAGCGCGGAGTCCGACACCACGATCGCGTTATCGACCAGCATCCCCATGGCGATGATGATGGCGGCCAGCGACATGCGTTGCAGGGCAATCCCCTGTACGTACATCACGATCAGCGTGGCGAAAATCGAGAAGACCAGTCCGCTCCCGATCAGGATTCCGTTTTTGAAACCAATGAAAAAGAGCAGAATCCCGACCACTGTCAGTACCGAAATAATCAGGTTCCAGACAAAGCCGCGGTTGGCCACCTCCGATTCGTAGCCCTGGTCGTAGATCGGATGCAGGTCGAACCCTTCGGGCAACGTGCGCTCGAAACGGTCGATGCACTCGGCCACGGCACGCGCCATATCGACCACGTTGCCGGTCGATACGGTCGCCACGGCCACCCCCAACGCCGGTTTCCCATCGATACGCATGATATTTCCGGCCGGTCTCTTGTATCCCTCCTCGACCCGTGCAATGTCCGCCAGCCGGAAATGCTCGCCTGTCTGCGAGGTGATGGTCATCCGCCGAATGTCGTCGAGCGAATAGAAATTCCCGGTCGATTCGATACGGAGCCGGTTTTCGGCCGTTTCGACCGCCCCGGCATCCACCACCTTGTTCTGCGCGGCAAACGCCCGGGCGATGTCGGCCGTGGTCAGCCCGCCTCGCGCCAGCACCGACGGCCGCACCGTCACGTCGATCGTCGGCGTCTGCATGCCGTACACCTCGACCCGTGCCACATCCTTCACCTTCAGCAGCTCGTTCTTGAGCAGTTTGGCCTGATCCTCCAGTTCGCGATAGGTGCGTCCGTCGCCCGTGATGCCGTAAAACACCCCCAGCACGTCGCCGAAATCGTCGTTCACCACCGACGGACCGGCACCGGCCGGCAGTTTGCTCTGCACGTCGGATACCTTGCGTCGCAGTTTGTCCCACAGCTGCTGCATCTGATCGGCGCGGATCTCCTTCTTGACATACACCGTGATCTTCGACATTCCGGCACGGTTCTCGGTCTTCAGGTAGTAGAGCTCGCCGAGTGACTGGATCGACTCCTCCAGCACATCGGTCACCTGCTCCTGCACCTCGGCGGGCGAAGCCCCGGGATAGGGGGTCAGCACCAACGCCTGCTTGATCGTGAACGGAGCATCCTCCAGTTTGCCCATATGGACATAGGAGAACAACCCGCCCGCCAGCACCAGCACGAGCAACAGCCAGGTCACCGCCCTGTTTTTCAGGAAATATTTTACAAATCCATTCATATCGTCATGAAAATCTTGATTATCCACCACCTTCGCTGCCCCCGGCCGACAGGTTCGACCCCTGAAGACCAGCCGCCCCGCGAACTGCCCGATCGGACGATCCGTTCACAAAAAAAGACGGGCAGAGGCTTTCCGAGACACGACACTCCCCCCCAGAGAGCTGTCGTCTCCCCCCATCGAAACACCTCTGTCCGTCATGATCATTCCGTCATTCAACCGTCACGCGCTTCGCCCCTCCAGCCTGCACCTGCGCCCCAAAACCTCCACTCACATGCCGGACATGAAGCGCCCGCAGACCTCGGTTGCATACACACTCTTTGCGTCGCCGGGTCACTGTCGCAAAGCAGTCTCCGCACGGGCGCCGTCACTCACCTGCACCTCCATACCGTCACTCAAGAAACGCAATCCACTGGTAGCCACCGTCTCTCCACTCTTCAACCCGCTGCTGACGACGATTCTTCCACCCGGGAGCAGCTCGCCCAGCGTCACGGGGCGCTGAGCGACCCGTCCTGTCAGGGTATCGACAGCCCACACGTAATCGCCCACGGTCGGGCGGTGGCACAGCGCCGCCTGCGGAATGGCCACCGCACGCGAAGCGGCCGCCGGCAGGTCGAAGCAGACCCGTCCGGACAACCCGGCCGGTAATTTTCCGTCGGGATTGGGCAACAGCGCCGTCAGCAAATAGGAGAGGTTGTTCGGCGTGGTGCTGCGGGCACAATCGACCACCCGCGCCGTGAACTCCCGATCGGGCATCTGGTCGAAAACCAGACTCACCTCGCGCAACTCGTCGGCCCGCATGGCGATGTCCTGCGTCACGTAGATTTCGATGCGCAACTCCGAGATGTCGGTCAATGTCACCACCGGCTGCGAAGCCTTCACATCCTGAAACCGCTCGATGAACACTTCGCCGACATAACCGTCGAACGGAGCCCGCAGTTTCGTGTCCTCCAGATCGTTCGCAGCCGTTTCATAGGCAGTCTCGGCCGCCACATGCTCGGCCCGCGCCGCCTCATAACTGCTGGCCGACACGTTGTCCTTGCGGTAGAGCGCTTCGATGCGTTCGTAATCGGCCTTGGCCCGGCGCCAGGTCGCCTCGGCCCGCTGATAGCGCAACCGGAAATCGCGCGGATCGATCTCGGCAATCACCGCGTCACGCCGGTAGAAATTCCCGGCGTAGACATCAAACTGCTCGATCGGTCCCGACACGCGGAACGAGAGTTCCGAGGTGCGCAACGGCTTGGAAATAAACGGAAACTCTTTGCGTTGAGCCGTTTCGGCCGGTACCGCACGGGTTGTCTCGACCACCAGCGGCGATTCGGCGACGCTCTGTCCGCCGGAGCAGGCCGTGGCGAACATCATCCCCAGCGGAAGAAGCAGAATGCTGATTGCCTTTATATTCATCGGTCCGGTTTTGAATTTCACACCGCGAAGGTATCGGCACCGGCCTGTTCTCAGCGGCGTTTCGTTGCCCAACCCGGGAAATCGGCTCCCGAACTCCCCGTTTCGTGCCTTGAACTCCCCGTTTCACGCTTTGGACTCCCCCATTTCGCATCCCGAATTCTCCGTTTCGCACCCTGAACACACCAGTCGGGTTCATAAAAGAGCACCAATTCGTTCGCCAGCGCCCCGCATCCCTCTAAAGAAGATTCCTAAATCACAGCAAAACATCAACCTAAAGGTAAAAAATGAAGGTTTTCGCTTGCATGTTACCTTAGAGTAACATAATTTTGTAACCAAAAGGTAACTCTTATTCACACTATGGAAAACCGCAAAATACGCACCGAGAAAGACCGGGAAACGACCGAACAATCGCTGTTGCGGGCCATCGGCGAGTTGGTGGCCGAAGAGGGTTTCGAACGGCTGGGCGTGAACGCCGTCGCCGCCCGGGCAGGAGTGTCGAAAGTACTGATATACCGATATTTCGAATCACTGGACGGGCTGATTGCCGCCTACATCCGCACCCACGACTTCTGGATCGACTACCGCCCCGAACTTCCCAAGAAGAAACACCTGGGAATCTTTCTGAAACAGATGTTCCGCAGCCAAATCGAACGTCTGCGCAGCGACACGACCCTCAAACGGCTCTACCGCTGGGAACTCAGCGGCAACAACGCACAGATCGCCGAACTGCGCAGCCAGCGCGAAGCGACCGGTCTGTGGCTCGTCGAGTCCGTCAGCCAGCTCACCGGCCGACCGCGGACCGAAGTGGCCGTACTGGCCACGCTAATCTCCGCCTCGGTGAGCTACCTGGCCCTGCTCGAAGAGAGTTGCCCGACCTACAACGGCCTGCCGCTCCAACAGCCCGCCGGATGGGAGACATACGCCGCCGGAATCGACAGCCTGATCGACCAATGGACCGCCACCTTCAAAAGCAAGTCAAAATGAGCACGCCGCGACGACATGCACGTTTTGGTCTGCTGACGGCGGTCTGGCTACGGCCAAGTCTGTTGCTGGCAGGTCTATCATTGGCAGGTCTGTCGCTCGCCTTCACCGCCTGTCGACCGGACACCGCACGCTACGGCGAGGGCGACCTGCGGGTCGTGGTCGAACCCGGCAGCGCATGGTTGCACGACTTCCCGCTACTGCTCGGTATCAAACGCCGGAACGCCCCACAGATTGCTGTCTGGGTCGAAGACACCGACGGCCGCTACCTGCGTACCCTCTATGTCAGCGAGAAGATAGCCTCGCAGGGTTGGCTTCTGGCCGGCGGCAACCGCCGGCCAGAAGCGCTGCCCGTCTGGTGCCACGCACGCGGCGTACGCTACGACGACGGCCTCTATCTGCCGACCCGCAGCCAGCCCCTGACCGACGCCACCTCCGGAGCCACGCCGCACGGTGCGTTCGTCATCGGTTTCAGCTCCGACAGCCTGCCGCAACGATTTGTCATAAGGGCCGAGGTCAACCACTCGACCGACTTCAACGACGCCTACCCCAAAGAGGCCGAACCGGGATCGCCCGGTTGGTCGGGCGGCGCGATGGGCAGCGGACAACCCGCCCTGGTCTGGGCCGCGACCGTCGACCTGACCTCACGCGACAGCTGCTGGCAGGCTCGTCCGATCGGACACAGCAGTCCCGACGGAACGGACGGGCGGATCGACCCCGACCTTTCACAGCTGACCTCCGCCCTTCGGATCGTACACCGAATCGCCGTTTGCCGCCACTGAAACGATTCCTCGCCCCCGTTCGTCCCGCCTGTCACCCCACACACAAGCGGCAGAAACGGAATGTGCGCCGTTTCTGCCGCTTTCTTTCCAGCCATCACCTATTCGCCGCGCTCCACTTCTTCGCGCAGGGTACCACAGTTTCCGATTCCGCAGGCGAATATCCGTTCAGCACACCTCATTTTGTCGTTTTTCTCCCGGAAACCACCCGAAATACGCCCGCGTAACCGGGCATCAATCAGCCTCTTGCCGATTTCGGCACAAGAGTTGTTACGGAACTATCTGCAACCGGTCGGCAGCGCCAAGCCATAACTTCGCCCGCCGACCCCGCACGTACCGTTACTCCTCCAATGCCGTAACCCATGCCATGCCCACCACAACGACACTCCGCCCCCACCGTCCTGTCCGCAGTCGGCACAGCGCCCCCCTTCCCGTTGTGCCCCCGCCCCACGAAAATGGACAAAACTGCGGCTCTGATGGCCGCTAGGTTCAAAAACGTCACGAAACACAACATGAAGTGTCGGAATTCTGTTCATAATGAGAACACCGGCAAGTGGCCGAATTTTCGAAACATAAATAATTCGTATCTTTGCAAAATTGTTACATCCTGACGATTAGGATCGGAAACCAACGCTGCGCAGCCACCACCGGGAGGAAAAAGACACAACAAGTACGGTAACCTAAACAACGCGAACCCGATACCCCGCTTCGCCAATAAAAAGAACCGCTATGAAAAAACTTATCGCCACCCTGCTCATCCTCGCCAGCCCGGGAATCATCCCGACAGCCTCCAGTCAAAAGACCGTCGGCCTGGCCTACGGCAACTTCGACCGCTGGACCGTCCGCGAGATCAAAGAGTCAGGGGTGATCGGCGGCAACGTGCGCTACCTCTACGAGATCGCACCCGGCGACACCATCAAAGGCGACATCCCCTACCGACGCAGTTCGCAATCCCCCTGGCGCACCTCCAACGTGCTGGCCAAGGTCAGCGGCATCACCAAATGCAGCGTCACCGTCTTCCCCGAGAAACGCGGCAACGGATACTGCGCCCGCCTCGACACCCGCATGGAGACCGTCAAAGTGCTCGGTCTGATCAACATCTCGGTGCTGGCTTCGGGAAGCGTTTTCCTGGGCGAGATGCTCGAACCGATCAAAGATACCAAAAACCCGCTGGCCAAACTCAACCAGGGCGTCCCGTTCACCGGCCGTCCCACGGCCCTGATCCTGGACTACAAGTTCCACACCGACGGATCACCCAACCGCATCAAAGCCACCGGTTTCAGCTCCCAGAAGACCATCCCCGGCCCCGACTTCGCCGACGTGACGCTGATGCTTCAGAAACGTTGGGAAGATGCTGACGGGAACCTCTATGCCAAACGCGTGGCCACCGCCAACGAACGTTTCGGACGGAACACCCCCGACTGGATCAACAACCACTCGATCCCGATTCACTACGGCGACATCACCTCGGATCCCGCCTACCGCCCCCACATGGGCCTGATCCCCGAAGAAGACCCCTACTGGGGCCGTAACAGCAAAGGCCAGATGGTGCCGATCCACGAAACCGGATGGGCCTCGGCCGACGAACAACCCACCCACCTGATTCTCCAGATCACCTCCAGCTATGGCGGCGCCTACATCGGAACCGTCGGCAACAGCCTGTGGGTCGATAATGTGAAATTCCAATACTGAAACTACACCCCCCACCAATGAGCCACAACAGCCCATTACGTCTGCGACATCTGCTCGCGGCCCTGCTGCTCCTCCCCCTGCTCGCCAGCCAGCCGGACGCCGCCAACGCAGCCCAAACAGCAAAAAAGAAGACACGACACACCACAGACAGCGTCGCGGTCGACACCACCGGACGCCACACCGCCGCAGACACCACCGCAAAGGCCGACACGGCCGCAAAACTGACCGGATGGCAGCGTTTTGCCCGCTTTTTCACCGAGTCGAACAAAGAGAAACGCGACAAGAAATTCGACTTCAGCATCATCGGGGGTCCGTTCTACTCGAACGACATCAAGGTAGGGCTGGGGATCGTTGCCTCGGGGCTCTACCGTACCGACCGCAGCGACACCCTGCTGCAACCCTCGAACGTATCGCTCTTCAGCTCCGTAGCCACCTCCGGTTTCTACATGGTCGGCATCCGCGGTACCAACATCTGGCCCAAAGACCGGTATCGGCTGAACTACCTGCTCTACACCTTCTCGTTCCCCAGCGCCTTTTGGGGCATCGGTTACGACATGGCCGTGGACAATGCCAACGCCAGCCGGTACACCCGCAAACAGAACCAGTTGAAGGTCGATTTTCAGTTCCGCATCGCCAATAACCTCTACCTCGGCCCGCTGGCCAGCGTCGATTACGTCGACGGGCTCCACTTCGACCGCCCCGAACTGCTCAACGGACAGGATCCCTCCGTATTCAGCCTGGGGATCGGCTTCGTGCTGAACTACGACTCTCGAGACGTGATGACCAACGCCTATAAAGGATGGTATGTCCGCCTCGAACAGTACGCCAACACCAAATGGCTCGGCAATAAATACGCCTACGGCCGTACCGACCTGATCGTCGACTACTACCAGAAACTGTGGAAAGGGGCCGTCCTGGCCTTCGACTTCCACACCCAGCACAACTACGGCGACGTACCCTGGACCATGATGGCCAAACTCGGCGGCTCGTACCGCATGCGCGGCTACTACGAAGGACGGTACCGCGACAACAACCTCACCGAGATCCAGATGGAGCTGCGCCAGCACATCTGGCACCGCCACGGGATCGCCGCCTGGGTCGGAGCCGGTAATGTATACAAAGATTTCAAAACCTTCCGCTGGAACCACACCCTCCCCAACTACGGGATCGGTTACCGGTGGGAATTCAAGAAACGCGTGAACGTCCGCCTCGACTACGGCTTCGGCAAAGGTCAGAGCGGATTCCTCTTCCAAATCAATGAAGCCTTCTAACCCACACACCCTGCTGTCGCGACTCAAAAGCCGGCTCGCCGACCAACGGACCTACTACTGGGTCTTTCTGGTCGTACTGCTGGTTCCGAACCTCTTTCTGTGTTTCACCGAGCCCCTTCCCCTGCTCGGACGGGTCGCACTCATCGTGGTTCCGGGAGCCGTATGGATGGCCCTGCTCACCCTTAGCCGACGACCCGGCATCCCCATTTGGTGCATGCTGCCCCTGCTGGTATTCGGAGCCTTCCAACTGGTGCTGCTCTACCTGTTCGGCAACTCGATCATCGCCGTCGACATGCTGCTCAACGTGGCCACCACCAACTCCGGCGAAGCACTCGAACTGCTCGGCAAACTCGTGCCCGCCATTGCCGGCGTAATCCTGCTCTACGTACCGACCTTGATTCTCGGCGTGATGTCGATCCGCATCGCCGACCGGCTCACCCCCGAGTTCCGACGCCGCAACCGGCTGCGTGCCGGCGCACTCTTCCTGGTCGGCGTGGCCACCATCTTCGGAGCACGGATGCAGGATCCCGCCTACCGCGTCAAACTCGACATCTGGCCCGCCAACATCGCCTACAACCTTCAGCTCGCCGTCGAGCGATGGGACCAAAGCGAGCACTACGCCGAGACCTCGCGTGACTTCCGCTTCGAAGCCACGACCGAACACGCCGACAGCGTCCGGGAAGTCTACATCCTGGTAGTCGGCGAAACCTCGCGCGCCCTCAACTGGCAACTCTACGGCTATGACCGCGAAACCACCCCCCGCCTCATCCGCCACACCGACCACATGGTCTGGTTCCGCGACATGCTCACCCAGGCCAATGCCACCCATAAGAGTGTGCCAATCATGATGAGCGCCGCCTCGGCCGAGAACTTCAACACCCTCTACACCCAGAAAAGCATCCTGACCGCCTTCAAGGAGGCCGGATTCCAGACCGCCTTCTTCTCCAACCAGCTGCCCAACCGCTCGTTCATCGACTACTTCGGCGAAGAGGCCGACACCACCGTCTTCCTGAAAGCCAACCGGATGGCCAAAGGCGAAGACTACAACCCGTACGACAACGTGCTGCTGGAGAGCGTCGACCCGCTGCTGGCCGACACCACCCTCCGCAAACTCTTCATCGTGCTGCACACCTACGGTTCACACTTCGACTACCAGGAACGCTATCCCGTCAACGACATCTACTTCCGTCCGGCCAGCTACGAGTCCGTAGGCTTCAAAAACCGCGACATCCTGGTCAACGCCTACGACAACTCGATCCGCGCCACCGACAAACTGCTCGACGGCATCATCGCACGGCTGCAAGCTCTGCCCCACACCGCATCGGCCATGCTCTACGCCTCGGACCACGGCGAAGACCTCTACGACGACCGCCGCAAACTGTTCCTCCACGCGTCGCCCATCCCCAGCTACTACCAGCTCCACATCCCCTGCCTGATCTGGTTCTCGCCGCGCTACGACACCCTGTGGCCCCAGGCCCACGCCCAAGCCGCAGCCAACAGCACGAAGCCCGTCACCACCAACGTGATTTTCCACACGCTGCTCGATCTGGGCGGTGTCGACACCCCGTACCGCAACGACTCGCTGGCCGTCACCTCGCCCCGGTTCACCGTCACCCCGCGCCACTACCTCAACGACCACAACCGTCCCGAGACCCTCGACCAGGTCGGATTCAAAGCCCAGGACATCGAAATGTTCCACCGGCTCGGACTCGACTACCCCACCCCACAGAAAGACACCTCGTCGCGCAAATCGAAATAAAATCCGTATCTTTGGGACCGAACCTTCGGATTCCCTAAAAGATGCAACGACGCAGACACATCTCGTTTGTTGCCGTGCTGATAGCCTGCACGGTAATGTTTCTGCATGCCGTCATCCCGCATCACCACCGGGCCTCCGACCTGGCCATCTGCACCGAAGCCATCGAACCGTGCCGCCACCACAACGCTCCCGTGATCGGAGCCTGTGGCAGCGAAATGCTGATCGACGCCGACTGCGACTGCCACTGCAACAGCGTCGGATGCGCCGCTCCGCTCCCCTTCACCCTACGCTGCGGAGACGACCACCCCACCCATCCCGACATCCAACTGCTTGTCGCCCATGATCGCCATGCCGGCACAAGCCTCCTCCAGACAATTCCCGAAACGCGCCGTGCCACAGCCCATTTCATCACAGACAGCCGTCTGATCGCGCAATGGTGTCCCGGCACCCGGGCCGGCCGCGCTCCTCCCGTTTTATAGTTTTGCTCCCTCAGCATCCCTGCCGTCGCCCCTTCGGACCCGCACGGCAACACCCTTTCATGCAAAACCATAAAACGAGAACCTCTCCATGAAAATATCCCTGATACTTTTGTCGGCGCTCACCGCGCTGGCACTTTCCGGCTGTGCTTCAGGCACCTCGGCCGACCACCACGACCACGCTGAAGAGACCCATAACCACGAAGCCGAAGGTCACGAAGGCCATGACCACGAGGCAGAAGGCCACGACCATGAAGCCGAGATGGCCGCCGGCCACGATCATGAGGCAGAAGCGGCCGAAGCCAACCACGACGAACACGCCCCGGGCGTGATCCTGCTCGACCAGCATCAGGCCGAGTCGCTCGGCCTGACCTACGATACCGTCACCCCGGCCCCGTTTGCCAGCGTGATCCGCACCGGCGGCAGCATCGAAGCCGCCCCGGGCGACCGCTCGACCGTTACGGCCACCACCTCCGGCATCGTCAGCTTCGGCGGACGCCAGCTGACCGAAGGTTCGAAAGTAGCCAAAGGCAGCGCCTTTCTGATCCTGGGTTCCGCCGGCATGGCCGAAGGCAACTACCCCCAGCAGCTGGCCGATGCACGTGCCACACTGGCCAAAGCCGAAGCCGACTATGCCCGCGCCGAATCGCTCTCGGGCAACAAGGTCGTTAGCGGCGCCGATCTCGAAGCCGCGCGACTGGC
The DNA here is from genome assembly GCF_900104655.1 of Millionella massiliensis. Classification (GTDB taxonomy): domain Bacteria; phylum Bacteroidota; class Bacteroidia; order Bacteroidales; family Rikenellaceae; genus Rikenella; species Rikenella massiliensis. The sequence goes on from NZ_FNWD01000002.1 coordinate 1,693,019, forward strand.
CGTCGACATTGCCCGCCGGCAGGTGGCCGTCCTCTCCGAAAACGCCACCCAGGGCGGTAAGAGCATCGTGGCTCCGCTCGGCGGATACATCACCTCGCTGGCCGTGAGCGAAGGCGACTACGTGACCGCCGGCCAGCCGCTGGCCACCATCTCGGCCAACCGCAACCTCGTGCTACGCGCCGACCTGCCGCAACGCCACCTGGCCGAAGCCGCACAGATCCGCACCGCCAACTTCACCACCCCATACGACGGCCAGAGTTACGACCTCGCCCAGTTGGGCGGCCGCATGATCGGGTCGGCACGGAGCGTTGGCGACGGCTCGCCGACTCTCCCCATCCGGTTCGAGTTCGAAAACCGCGGCAACCTGACGGCCGGTTCGGTCGTCGAAGTGTTCCTGAAAGGAGCCACCCGCGACAACATCCTGACCGTGCCGCTCTCCGCGCTCACCGAAGAGCAGGGCGCCCACTACCTCTATGTCCGCACCTCGCCCGGCCACTACCTGAAAAAGGCCGTCCGTGTCGGTGCGACAGACGGTGCCCGGATCGAAATCGTGAGCGGGATCGCCCCCGGCGACGAAGTGGTCGCCACGGGAGCCTACTACGTCCGTCTGGCCAGCATGTCCAACGCGATCCCTCACGGCCACTCCCACTCGCATTAACATTCACCTCCATCCGGACAAGACTCTGAACCGGAAGCACACCGGAGATACTGCGACGCCCCGCTCGCCGCACCCCCGTTCCCGGCCCTCCGCACCACACGCGACGACACCGACCGGTACGCCTTCGCGCTTCGCAACAGGCCCCCGCTCCAAGGCGGAACCGTTCCGCCCCGCCCGCAGAGTCCGTCCCCCGTACCCAAACCGAACCACAGTAAACGATGATTAACAAGATAATACACTTCTCGCTCCACAACCGGTTGAGCGTGATGATCGTATCGGCGCTGATGCTCATCGCCGGCGCCTACACCGCCAGCCGGATGGAGGTCGATGTCTTTCCCGACCTCACCTCGCCGACCGTGGTGGTCATGACCGAAGCCCCCGGCATGGCCTCCGAAGAGGTCGAACGCCTCGTGACCTTCCCCATCGAGACCGCCCTCAACGGCGCCACCGACGTACGCCGCGTCCGTTCGGCCACCACCACCGGTTTCTCGACCGTGACCGTCGAATTCGACTGGGGAACCGACATTTATCTCGCCCGACAGATCGTCGCCGAAAAGCTCTCCGGCATCGGCGAACGGCTGCCCCAGGGGGCACAGACTCCCGTACTGGCGCCCCAGTCGTCGCTCCTGGGCGAAGTGATGGTGATCGGTCTGACGGCCGACAGCACCTCGCTCGAAGAGCTCCGTACACTGGCCGACTGGACCCTGCGCCCGCGTCTGCTCTCGACCGGCGGTGTGGCCCAGGTCACCGTCGTAGGCGGTGACATCCGGGAGTACCAGATCGTCGCCTCGCCCCAGCTGATGCGCCACTACAACGTCAGCCTCGACGAACTGCTCGCCGCCACCCAAAGCATGAATACCGACGCCTCGGGCGGCATCCTGAACCAGTACGGCAACGAATACATCGTCCGCGGCATGGTGCGCACCACCTCGCCCGAAGAGATCGCCTCGAGTGTGGTGAAACTCTCGCCCGAAGGCACCCCCGTCACCATCGCCGACATCGCCCAGGTCCGCACCGGCGGCAAAACTCCGAAAATGGGTGACGCTTCGGTGAACGGCATCCGCGCCGTCCGCCTCTCGGTGACCAAACAGCCCGCCACCGGGACCCTCGAACTGACCGATCTGCTCGACACCACCATCGCCGACATCGCCCGCAACCTGCCCCCCGACGTGCAGGTCACCACCGAGATCTTCCGCCAGGCCACCTTCATCGAAAGCTCGGTCAACAACATCGAACGCGCCCTGATCGAAGGCGGCGTACTGGTGGTCGTAATTCTGATGATCTTCCTGGGGAACTTCCGCACCACCATCATCTCACTGCTGGCCATTCCCCTCTCGCTGCTGGTCTCGATGATCGTGCTGAAGGTGCTCGGCTTCTCGCTCAACACCATGAGTCTCGGCGGTATGGCCATCGCCATCGGTTCGCTCGTCGATGACGCCATCATCGATGTCGAAAACGTCTTCAAACGGCTGCGCGAAAACCACCGGCTGCCCGAAGAACAACGCAAGGGGACCCTCCAGGTGGTCTACGAAGCCTCGACCGAAATCCGGGCCTCGATCTGGAACGCCACCCTCATCATCATCGTCACCTTCGCTCCGCTCTTCTTCCTGAGCGGCATGGAGGGACGCATGCTTCAGCCGCTGGGCATCGCCTTCATCGTGTCGCTCTTCGCCTCGATGATCGTGGCCATCACGCTGACCCCCGTTCTCGGCAGCTATCTGCTCACCGGCGACCGGATGCTCGGCCGCCACGAACGCGAACCGTGGCTTGTCCGCCGCATGAAAGCCGGCTACACCTGGATGCTCGCCGGCGTCCTCCGCCACCGCAAAATCGTCATCACCACCGCCATCGTGCTCTTCGTCGGGGCCGTGGCCATCTTCACCACGCTGGGCCGCAACTTCCTGCCCCCGTTCAACGAAGGTTCGATGGCCATCTCCGTCTCGGCCCTGCCCGGCACCTCGCTCGAAGAGAGCACCCGGATCGCCGAACTGGCCGAAGAGCAACTGATGCAGGTTCCCGAAGTGGTGATCGTCTCGCGCAAGACCGGCCGCGCCGAACTCGACGAACACGCCCTCGGCACCGAAACCTCGGAGATCGACGTGCCGTTCGTGCTGAAGGATCGGAGCCGCGCCGAGGTGTTTGCCGACGTGCGCCAACGCCTCAGCAACATCAAGGGGATTGTTTTCGAGATCGGACAGCCCATCTCGCACCGCATCGACCTGCTGCTCTCGGGCACCCGGTCGAACATCGCCATCAAGGTCTTCGGCGACGACCTGAACGAACTCTTCGCGCTGGGCAACCGCATCAAGGCCGCCACGCAGGATATCCCCGGTCTGGTCGACCTCAACGTCGAACAGCAAATCGAGCGTCCGCAGCTGCAGATCAAACCGCGCCGCAACGTCCTCAGCCAGTGGGGCATCACCCCGGCCCAGTTCACCGAGACCGTCGAAGTGGCTCTGGCCGGTCGTGCCGTGTCGGAGGTCTACGAAGGGGAGCGCAACTTCGACATCACGCTGAAGTTCGACTCGGTGAGCCGCTCCTCGATGGAGGGCATCTCGCAAATCCTGCTCGACGGCCGTAATGCCGCCGGCGAAACGGTCAAGGTGCCGCTGGGCAACCTGGCCGAGCTAGTCTCGACCACCGGCCCGAACGCCATCAACCGCGAGAACGTCAGCCGTAAACTGGTCGTATCGGGCAACGTCGAGGGGGCCGACCTGCGCGGCGTGGTGACCCAAATCCAGCAACGCATCGCCGAACAGGTTCCCATGCCCGAAGGCTACCACATCGAATACGGCGGACAGTTCGAGAGCGAAGCCGCCGCCTCGCGCACGCTGCTGCTCACCTCGCTGCTGGCCATCCTGATCGTCTTCATGCTGCTCTACAACGAGTTCAAGGACCTCCGGTTGACCGGCGTGGTGCTGCTGAACCTGCCGCTGGCCATCATCGGCGGCGTGGTCTCGATCTGGTGTACGTCGGGCATCGTCAGCATCCCGTCGATCATCGGCTTCATCTCGCTCTTCGGGATCGCCACCCGAAACGGCATCCTGCTGATCTCCCGCTACCGCCACCTCGCCTGCGAACCGGAAGGCGCGGCACTATCTTTGCATGAACAGATCCTGCACGGCTCGGCCGACCGCCTCAGCCCCATCATCATGACCGCCCTGACCTCCGGACTGGCCCTGATTCCGCTGGCGCTGGGCGGCGACCTGCCCGGCAACGAGATCCAAAGCCCGATGGCCATCGTGATCCTGGGCGGGCTGCTGACCTCGACCCTGCTGAACCTGTTTGTCGTACCGGTCGTGTACTCCCTGATGAACCGAAAACACCATTAGAAGATGAAGATACTCACACTGATAGCGTTGCCTGCACTGCTTCTGGCCGCCGGCAGCGCCACCGCCCAGACTGACGACTATGCGGCTTTTCTGAACGACGTGGCCGCACGCAGCCCGCAACTGACGGCAGCCCAAAAGAACCACACGGCCACCCTGCGCGGGCTGCGCACCGGTTTGGCTCCGGACGATCCGGAGGTCGGCCTCGAATACTTTTTTGCCGGCGAGACCCGCTACGAACTGGCCGTGGAACAGGCCTTCGACTTCCCGACCGTCTATCACCAGCGCAATAAGATCAGCAAACTGGGCGCCACGAAAGCCGACCAGGAGTTTCTGGCGGCCAAACGCGGCGTGATGGCCGCCGTGTCGGATGCCTACCTGAGCCTGAACTACGCCACAGAGCGTATCTCGATCCTCACGAAACGCCGCGACGACATCCGTCGGGTCATCGACCTCTACAAACAGGGGGTCGAGGCGGGCCAAAACACCGTTATCGAGATGCGTAACGCCCAGATGCTGCTGACCGAGATCGAGAACAGCCTGACGCTGATCGAAACCGAACGCGAAGAGGCCGCCGCCACGCTGACCCAGCTGAACGGTGGCACCCCGATCGCCCCGCAAGGCTATCCGCAGTTCCGTTTCACGGGCACGGAGGATGAGTTCGTCGCCGCCGCACTGGCCGCCGACTACGAACTGCAGGCTGCCGCGATCGATACGCTGATCGCCCAGCGTGAACTGAAACTGAGCCGTCAGGAGTGGATTCCGAAACTGAAAGTGGGTTACAAGGTCGAGGTCGAAGGTTCGAAAGGAACGAACGGACTGCTGGCCGGCATCTCGCTGCCGCTGTGGCAGAACAGCGGTCGCACGCGCCACGCCAAGGCGCTGAACGAAGCAGCGATGGCCCAGCACGAAGCGACCGAACTGTCGGCCCGCACCCGGCTGCGTTCGCTCTACGCCCGCTACCAGACGCTCACGGAGGCGCTTGCCGCCCGTTTCCAGGACAACTGGGGGGCCGACTATCCGGAGTTGCTCCAACAGGCCGCCCGCGAGGGACAGATCAACTCGATCGACGCCCTGATGGGACTCGGCGAATGGTACGCCATGAAAGACAGCCTGATGGAGCTGGAATACGCCATTGCACAGGCCGGAGCCGCCATGGCGCTGTGCCTGATGTAATCCGCCCCCACCACGGACAGACACGGGCAACCACGGGCAGACACGGGCAACCACGGGCAGACACGGACAACCGCCGGCTCCGAATATTCCGCAGCGGTCCACACCTTTCCAAGACAAAACATCCGCTCCCGGGAGCAGAACAACACTTGCTCCAGCCTGACATGAAACGCATCGCCGGAACAATCTCTGTTGGATTGTTCCGGCGATGCGTTCTCTTTATATATACGGTTATGCGTTCGGTACGGAAACCCGCTCAATTCTCACCCGACGGGAGCGTATCGGGCAGCAACATCCGCCGCCCATCCGTATCGAGCGGCACACATCGCAGGCGGTTTCGCCCCCCCCGAAAATACACTGTCCGGCCGATGCAACGGCTCAGACGGTTCCGGCTGCACATTTCATTTCAACGGTTTATCCGCACAAAATCAATGCCGGGCCGAGGTCGGCCGACCGTTATCGGGCAACGGAGGTGACGATATCCAGGTCCAGATCGCGAATACGTGCGGCGATGGCCTCCATCTCGTCGTACGAGACTTTTTGCAGATCGTCGGCCGGCGTATTACGGTCGATGGTGTAGAGCATCACCTCGGAAGGATGGATCTGACGGATCGCCTCGAGGTAAGCCTCGACCTCTTCGGGCGTCGTATTGTCGATGTGATGGCCGCCGTAATCGCCGCGCAGACACATGGTCTGCACCACAAGGCACCCTTGAAACTCCTGCAGCAGTTCGATAATCTGCGCCACACTCCGATGGTTCTGCGGCTGGTTGATGTGCCGCATGGTCTCATCGATGGCGGAGTCGAACTTGAGGATGTTACGGTCGACCCGCAGCAGCGCCTTGCGCACCGATTCATGGTCGATCATCGTGGCGTTGCTCAGAACGGCCACCTTGGTATTCGGAGCGTAACGGTCGCGCAACGCGATCGTCGCATCGACCACGCGGTCGAACTCGGGGTGCATGGTAGGCTCGCCATTACCGGCGAAGGTGATGACGTCGGGCAGCTTCCCGGCAGCCGCCATCTCTTTCAGCCGTGCCTCGAGTGCCGGGATCACCCGGTCGTAGGGGTTGAAGGCTCCGTGTCCGTGGGCACCGTTCCACCCGCATTCGCAATAGATACAGTTGAAATTACAGAGTTTTGCATCGGGGGCCAGCAGATTGACACCCAACGAAGTGCCGAGCCGACGGCTGTGGATCGGCCCGACGATGATGCTGTCGAACAAAAAAGTATCCATCTTTTCAGCAAATTATTTTGTTCCGGTTCCGACTGTTCCACATGGAACTTTTCCTCCACATACCGCCTGATATTTCACTAAGAATCAATCGAATGACAGCGAAGATTCCTGCAGAAAGCCGTTCAACGGAGACTGCTATTTGATCGATTTGGTGATCCGCATGGCGCAGAAGTGGGGACCGCACATGGCACAGAAATCGGCATCGCCGGCCACCATTTCACGGTGCATGCGCCGGGCCCGTTCGGGGTCGAGCGAGAGGTTGAACTGGTCGAGCCAGCGGAAATCGTACCGCGCACGACTCATCGCCAGGTCGCGGGCAATGGCCGCGGGATGCCCCTTGGCAATATCGGCCGCGTGAGCTGCCAGTTTATAGGTCACCACCCCTTCGCGCACATCGTCGCGGTTGGGCAGGGCCAGGTGTTCCTTGGTGGTCACATAGCAGAGCATCGCCGTGCCGAACCACCCGATCATCGCCCCGCCAATGGCCGAGGTAATGTGGTCGTAGCCGGCTCCGATGTCGCTCACCAGCGGCCCGAGGGTGTAGAACGGCGCACCGTGGCACCACTCGATCTGACGGTCCATGTTCTCGCGGATGCGGTTCATCGGCACATGGCCGGGCCCCTCGATAATCACCTGCACGTCGTGTTGCCAGGCCCGCTGGCAGAGCTCGCCGAGGGTCTTGAGTTCACCGAACTGGGCGGCGTCGTTGGCATCGGCGATGCAGCCGGGCCGCAACCCGTCGCCCAACGACAGCGCCACATCATAACGGGCCATGATTTCGCAGATTTCGTCGAAATGTTCGTAGAGGAAGCTTTCGCGGTCGTGATGGGCCATCCATTTGGCCATGATCGAGCCGCCACGCGAAACAATTCCGGTAACGCGTTTCTGGGCCAGCGGCACATGCTCCTTCAGCAGGCCGGCGTGGATCGTAAAGTAGTCCACCCCCTGTTCGCACTGTTCGATCAGGGTGTCGCGGTAGGCCTCCCAGGTCATATCCTCGACCACGCCGTGCACCTTCTCGAGCGCCTGATACATGGGCACGGTACCGATCGGCACCGGGACGTTGCGCAGGATCGCTTCGCGGGTCTGATGGATGTTCTTGCCGGTCGAGAGGTCCATCACCGTGTCGGCCCCCCATTTGATGGCCCACAGCGCCTTTTCGACCTCTTCGGCAATCGAAGAGCCGAGGGCCGAGTTGCCGATATTGGCGTTGATCTTGACCAGATACTCCGTACCGATGACCATCGGTTCCGTTTCGGGGTGCTTGCGGTTGGCGGGCAGGATCGCGCGGCCCTCGGCAATCGAACGGCACACCTGCTCGGGAGTGATGTAACGGGCGTCGCCGGGCTCCAGACCGGCGTTTTCGCGGATCGCAGCATACTCCATCTCCGGGGTGATGATCCCCTGGCGGGCATACCACATCTGGGTGTGAAACTCGCCTTCGGGCAGAGCGGCGGCACGTGCGGCGATCCAGCCGGCACGGGTCTGCGGAATGCCACGGTCGGTATCAGCTTCGTAGCCGGGTTCGGTATATACACCCGTGGTATCGTAAAGCACGACTCGTTCGCCGTTGGTGAGGTTCACCTGCCGCATCCCCACGCGCACGTCGGGGTGCAACTGGCCGTTCACGTAGATCTTTTCGGTCGCGTTCTGCGGGTCGTTGAACAGTTCTTTATACATCGGTCTCTATTTGTTTCGTTTCATCAGTGAATAAGCATACTCCTCGAGCACGGTCAGCCGGTCGGCCTGCGTATGGGCCCGGCGCAGCGCCGACAGCGCCACGTCGAAATAGGAGGCGATGGCCGCTTCGGCTGCCGGACGCACCTCCAGCGCATCGTAGATGCTGCGGACGCGGGGCAGCTTCTCGGCAATGTCGCCCGGCGCGAGGATCGCCTCGCGCTGCTCGGCCGAAGCTCGTTCCATGGCGGTGATGTGCAGGAAGGTCTTCTTGCCGACGGCAATATCGCCGCCGATCTTCTTGCCGAAGGTCTGCGCATCGCCGTAGGTGTCGAGCAGGTCGTCCTGTATCTGGAACGCCAGCCCCAGGTTGACGCCGAAGTCATACAACGCCCGCCGTTCGGCCTCGGAGGCTCCGCCGACTACGGCTCCCATCTCCAGCGCGGCGGCCAGCAGTACCGATGTCTTGAGGCGAATCATCTCGATGTAGGCTTCGCGCGTCACGGGCCGGTCGCTGTTCTCGAAATCCATGTCGTACTGCTGTCCCTGGCACACCTCCATGGCGGCCCGGTTGAAGACGGCCAGCAGTTGGGGCAACTTCTCGGTTCCGTAGGTCGAGGCTCCTCTCTGTAGAATCTGATAGGCAAGGATCAGCATGGCGTCGCCCGAGAGGATCGCGCCGCTTTCGCCCCACTTGAGGTGAACCGTAGGGCGTCCGCGCCGCAGTTCTGCCTTGTCCATGATGTCGTCGTGCAGCAGGGTGAAGTTGTGGAACACCTCGACGGCCACGGCCGCCGACAGCGCTTGCCGGGGAGCGCCGCTGTAAAGGTCGGCCCCCATCAGACAGAGCAGGGGGCGGATCCGTTTGCCGCCATCCTCCAGGATGTAACGTATCGGGGCGTAGAGTCCCTGCGGCTGCATGTTGTCGAGGGGGAGTCGTCCGATCTCATCCTCCACGAGCCGCAGCAACGTCTCTCTGTTTTCCATAGTCTTTCGTCCGGATTGATTCGGCATGTCGAGCAGACCCGCAACCGTACCAAACGCACCTCCAAGGATCCGTCGGCACCGATGGTTGGCAATCGGCTCGCATACCGGTATAATTCATGACGAAGATACGACATTTTTCCGAGCCGATTATACACTTCGCCTCTGCGAACGCCTCATGTCGGGACGCCCGTCCCGACCGATCGGGCAATGAACACCTCACTGCCATCGACAACAGCCGAATCGGCCTCGACAGTAATCCACCCAACACAGCTCCTGCAAGGGTTACCGTCATTTCCCGGACTCGCCCCCTTTCGGCACACGTCGACTCCCCGGCGGCCGGAATCCATCCCATTGAATCACCATTATTACCGCTCGATTAACTTCCAGCAGCCCCGTGGAAACCGTTTTCACCCCGTTTCGAAGCCACCTGACCGGAAATTTTCCGGTCGTTCCCCCCAAAGAATCGACCCGGGACGAATATTTATCTTGCATTTTGGCTGTCAAATAAATAAAAAATCTTTATATTTGAATTACGAAAGGATTAATCACATAAACCAATAGCAAATGAAGCAATTAGCAGTAGGGATCGACATCGGAGGAACCAACTCGGTATATGGTCTGGTAGACCGTGAGGGCAACATGTACGGCGAAGGCGTCGTGCCTACCAAGAAATTCCCGGATTTCGACCAATACCTCGAAGAGCTCTATATCGGTATCCAGGGCCTGGTGAAAAACCTCGACGGTGAGTACGAGATCATCGGTATCGGTATCGGTGCACCGAATGCCAACTACTACAACGGCACGATCGAACACGCTGCCAACCTGATCTGGCAGGGCGTCATTCCGTTCGTCGAAAAGATGAAACGCTACTACCCCACCATCCCGGTGCTCATCACCAACGACGCCAACGCCGCCGCTATCGGCGAAATGGTGTACGGTGCCGCCAAAGGGATGAAAGACTTTATCGTGGTGACCCTCGGTACGGGTCTGGGCAGCGGTTTCGTCGCCAACGGACAGCTCATCTACGGCCATGACAGCTTCGCCGGCGAACTCGGCCACGTCATCGTCAACAAAACCGCCAGCGCACGCGTCTGCGGTTGCGGTCGCAAAGGGTGTCTGGAAACCTACGTTTCGGCAACCGGTATCAAACGTACGGCCTTCAAACTGCTGGCCGACCACATCGAAGACAGCGAGTTCCGCAACTACAGCTTCAACGAACTGACCGCCGAAATGATTACCAAAGCGGCTCTGAACGGCGACCGTCTGGCCATCGAAGCCTACGAATACACGGGTATGATCCTGGGGCAGGCGCTGGCCGATGCCGTGACGATCACCTCGCCCGAGGCCATCTTCCTGTTCGGCGGGCTGGCCAAAGCCGGCAAGTACATCTTCGAACCGACCAAAAAGTACATGGAGATGCACATGCTGTCGAACTTCCGCAACAAGGTGAAGCTCCTCCCGTCGGGTATCGACGGAAAGAATGCAGCCGTACTGGGCGCCTCGGCTCTGATCTGGCAGCAGCTCGAAAACCAGAAATAGAGCAACGGAGAGTTACAAGTTGGAATCTTGAAAAAAGAGCTCGATCCTGTTCGCAGGATCGAGCTCTTTTTTTAGGCGCTCCGGCCGCGCGGGCCATTCTTTCTTTGAAAAGAAAGAATCAAAGAAACTTTTCGTGGAGAAAATCGTGGAGGAAACGCGACTTTTCGTGGAGAAGAGCAGTAACAGATGTTATTTGGCGGGCTCCACGTGCATGGGACGCAACAGATCGCTGATCTCCGACACCCGGTCGGTCCAACCGTTCATCACCACGGCGGGCGAATGGGTTGCCAGGATCAACTGCAGGTTGGGATTCAGGCTCCGGACATCCTCGATCAGCCGCCGCTGCCAGTCGAAGTGAAGCGAGATCTCGGGTTCGTCCATAATCATGATAAAACTGCGACCGGCCTGTATCAACACCTGGGTGAGGATAATCAGAATCTGTTTCTCGCCGGAGGAGAGCTGGTATGGCTGGATCGTAACGCCGAATCGGGTCTTAAACTGGAGCGTATCGCTATCCCGGTCGACACGTTTCCCGGTCGCCTCGAGCAGCGAATCGAGTATATCGAAATACTGCGTCTTACGAATCGTCAGCGCCTGCACCTCGGTCGCACTACGTCCGGCCTGCAGTGCCGCAATCACCTTTTTCCCTACCTCCAGCTGATAGGTAAGGTAACGGTTCTGGAGTTTGTAGAGAATCCAGTCGAGATAGGTGGCCACCGTCCCGTCCGAGAGTTTATAGATGGCGTCGCTCTCCTGCAACACCGTATCAAACGTACTGATCACGGAGACATTGTAAATCGAAGGATCGAACGGCCGATCGGATCCGACCGTAGTACCGTCCGAGAACTCCACATGCAGCGATTTCAGTCGGCACCGGTGTCCATTCGAGATGGTACCCGTCGTAAACAGGTCGCTCAGGCAACGCAACACGGTACTCTTGCCACTCCCGTTGCTCCCGGCCAGCACATTGACTTCGGGCGTCAGTTCCCACGACAGATCACAGATATTCCACAATCCCTGGATCTCAATCTTGCGTATATATACCCCACTCATGACAGAAAAATATTTCGTTCGATAGATAATCTTCCTTGCTTAGCCCAGCCGCCTCACCACACATACCCCATCATCAGCCTTCTCCCCCGATAGCGCGGCCGACATCGCAATCCGTCACATCTGCTTTATTCATTTCCAGACCGTAACGTCCCTCTTCACACACAAAGTTTACTTCGTCCTCCCGGTTGCACACCCTCGCCCTTTTATGCTCGGGGCTTACAAGCGGGCAACAACCTCGCTCACCAACGCACACAGACGCGGCGTAGCCTCTCCGCTGGCTTCTACCACCTCGGCATGGGTCAACGGTGATCCGGAGGTTTCCGATCTTCTCAGTGCATTGGTAATCAACGAAAAGCCAAGAACCGAAACTCCCTGATGACGCGCGACAATGACTTCGGGCGTAGTGGACATACCGATGGCATCGCCGCCGATTGTATGGAAATAGCGCACCTCGGCCGGCGTTTCATAACTGGGACCGGTCGTACCCACATAACAACCCTGCTGCAGGGAGAATCCTTGTTCACGGGCAACACGATGGGCCAGAGCGATCAGTTTCCGGTCATAAGGTTGGGTCATATCGGAAAAACGTTCGCCGAGCACGGCATCGTTCGGCCCGACGAGCGGATTGGGAATCAGGTTGATGTGATCCTCGATAACCATGATGTCACCGACCTGAAAGAGCGGTGTGAGTCCACCGGCAGCGTTCGATACGATCAGGGTTTCGATACCGAGACAACACAGGACACGCACGGGCAGCACCACATCCCGGATAGGGTACCCCTCGTAGTAGTGAACACGTCCCTCCATGGCGATGACGTACTTCCCGCCGAGCCGGCCGTAGATGAAGCGTCCGCGGTGGCCCGGAACGGTCGAACGGGGGAAATCGGGAATTTCGGCATAGTCGAGCGTTCCGATCGTTTCGATCGAATCGGCCAGGGCGCCAAGTCCGGACCCCAGCACAATTCCGACCTGGGGTGCGGGAAGGCCACCCGTTTCGACGGCTCCGCCGGGCATATCGGTATAATACCGGTGCGGGGCGATGTTGAGTCTACTCCGGATGAAGCACGTTGTATTTCTGATTCTCTCTGACATATTGGTCGAGTTGTCTGTGGAAATCGGCCTCGCGATTTTCGAGGAATTCCACACGGATGGCACTATAATAGAGTCGGCGTTTGACCTCGTCGCTGATTTTGCGACTCTTCATCAGGCGCACGGCATCCTTTTCGGTCACCACAACGGCGGTCTGGGGCGGAAGCGTTTTCAGAGCCTCCTCGAGAGCATGGATATCCTTCATCTTGAAGGCATAGTGATCCTTGAAGAGGAAGGTACGCACCACGTCGTAGTCCTGCCGGAGCTTTTCGATAAAAGGCTGGGGATTGGCAATTCCGGCCATGGCGACGACCGGTGTTCCGGGCGGCAGTTTGGCAGGCTGCCCGAAGGTCGGGTAAAGGGGTACGGGCGGCTGTGACAGGAAGTGGGTGAAGTAGAGGCTCTGGTAGGGGTACAGATCGAGGTGCTTGCTGATGATGCGGTAGTCGAGCGGCTTCATGTCCTCCGGACATTTGGTCACGATGACGATCTGCGCCCGGTTGAGTTGTGAGCGACGATCACGGAGCCGACCCAGCGGCAACAGGTGGTCCTCATAGATCGGACGGCTGTAATCCATCAGCACGATGTTGACCCAGGGTTCGACGTATCGGTGCTGGAAGGCGTCGTCGAGGATGATAAGATTCACCTCGGGATGGGCGGCGCGCAACTTTTCGATTCCTTCGACCCGTTTTTCGCAGACGGCAACGGGGATATGGGGATATTTCAGTTTGATCTGTTTGGGTTCGTCGCCGATCTTCTTGAAGGAGCTGTGGGTCGAGGCGAGCACAAAACCCTTCGTCCGGCGTTTGTACCCGCGGGAGAGGACGGCCACCTTGAATTCGCCGTCAAGCAGTTCGATGAGTCGTTCGGTATGGGGAGTTTTACCGGTTCCGCCGACAGTGATGTTCCCGACGCAGATGATCGGGATGTCGAACTCCCGACTCTTGAGCACACCCCAGTCGAACAACCGGTGACGGATGTCGATCACGCCCCCGTAAATCCATGCCAACGGGGCGGCCAGTATTTTACCCAATAGTGTCACAATCGTTTCGTTGTCTTTCTGTTCGGCGACGTGCTGCCACCGGGTCAATATTGCAATTCAACCCGGTACGGCACCGAGGCCTGAATACCGGAGTTTCGGATCATTTCGCGCACCCGGAGCGCTTCGGCTCCGACAGCCGGGAGGTCACTTCCGACCAGTTTCATCATCACGGAGCTGCTGAGCGAGCTGAGGATCGATGCGAAAGAGGAGGTTTCGGGGGCCGGATACTGCCATACGGCGTAGTCGTCGGGGTCGAGCCCGGCATGCTCGGAGGCGATGCGGATAGCGTCGGAGAGTGTTCCGGTGCAGTCGGCCAGACCGTTTTCCATGGCCTGCACGCCGGTCCATACACGGCCTCCGGCCATGGCATCGACGCTATCGACGGGCAGGCGGCGACCTTCAGCCACAAGCTCCACGAAACGCGAATAGACGGTATCCACGCCGTTCTGGACATAGAGCCGTTCGGCGGGGGTGAGCGGACGGAAGATGTTGCCCATATCGGCCGAAGGATTCGTTTTGACCACGTCGGCCGTAATCCCGAGGTGTTCCCGGGCGCCCTCTCCCACGTTGAACATCAGCCCGAACACGCCGATCGAGCCGGTGAGGGTGGTCGGAGCGGTCACGATATATTCGGCTCCGCAACTGATATAGTATCCGCCCGACGCGGCATAGCTGCCCATCGAGACGATCACGGGTTTAACCTGCTGGGTGAGGCGGACTTCGCGCCACACGATATCGGCCGCCAGAGCGCTGCCACCGGGACTGTTGACGCGCAGCACGACGGCTTTCACGTCGTCGTCACGGCGCAGTTCGGCCAGGGTTTCGGCCAGGGCGTTGCCGACGATCTGTTTATTTTCGTCACCGACATCGACAATGTCACCATCGGCATAGACAAGTGCAATTTCGTTGGTCGAGAGCATGTTCCCCTGACTCACCCCGCTACGGAACAGCGACTTGTAGGCTGACAGGGTCATCATTCGGGGCTTTCCGGTCGAATCCTGCCCGGAGAGACGGGCCAGCTCGTCGTTCAGCTGGTCGCGGAAGTAGAGGCTGTCGACAAAGCCGAGCCGTTGGGCATCGCGCGCCGTGGCTACGGCCAGCCGCGAAGCATAGCTTTGAAGCGTATCGGCCACGAGTTCCCGGCTTTCGGCAATCTCGCTGACGAGGTAATCCCACAGCGAAGCCGTCATGGACTCCATCTGCATCCGGTTTTCGTCGCTCAGGTGCTCCAGAATATAGGGTTCGCCGGCCCCCTTGAATTTGCCGTGACGGATCAGTTCGGCCTGCACGCCGAGTTTGTCGAGCAGACCTTTGTAGAAGGTCACGGTCGAAGAGAGCCCCTGCCACGAGAGGCCGCCTTGAGGATTGAGATAGACTTTGTCGCTCACCGAAGCCAGGTAGTAGCCGCCCTGGGAGTAGACATCGGCATAGGAGACGACGAATTTACCGCTCTCGCGGAACTCGGTCAGCGCCTGCCGCAGTTCGTACAGGGTCGACACGGAGGAGGGGATGGCCATCGGAACATTGAGGTAGATACCGTCGATATCGGGATCTTCGGCCGCATGCCGGATCAGCGCCACCGCTTCGTACAGGGTGGTCTGTTCGCGGAAACTGAAATCGTTGTAATCGAACAGATCGAGTGCACTGGCATTCGATTTATCCACGATGGGTTGCGCCAGATCGATACGCAACACGGTATGGGGTCGCAGGGCGGCCTGGCTTCTGGACGAACCGAACGAGCCGATGGCCGCAATCACCCCCGCAAACGCCATGAACATCAATATGAAAGTTGCAACGCCTCCGACAACGATCGCCAGCAGGCATGCCAAAAAGGTCTTAAAAAAATTATTCATCTCTGTTCAATCTCCTTAACCGATTCAATACTGCTCCCCCCAGGATACGCTCCGCAGCCGCCTCTGCATTCACCCGTTTGGCGCCCCTCGCTTTTCAGCGCCCCCTTTTCGGCATCTCTCCATCACCTCATCTCCTCTTTTTCCTCCTGGCTCGCCTTTCACAAGCCCATCCGAAACGCGTTCGGCATCTACCTGCAAAAGGTTTTCTGGTTCGTTTCACATCCGACAGGCTGCCGTCCCGACGCATCGCATTCGACAATTGCCCCGGATCCGCACCTTCCGCCACTCACTCCGCCTCCCACCGTACCAGCGGCCGACGCAGGATCACCCTTGAACCGGTAATGTACTAATTTGCGCTAAGATACAATTTTTTCGGGAGAGTTTCGGCAGAATGCAAAATAATTCAGTATCTTGCTGAACCAACCTACACAAGAAGTCTATCCAACAAAACAGAACGAAATGGTCAATAAAGTTATTCTGATAGGGAATGTCGGAGTCGAACCCGAGGTGCGTGCCCTGGAGACCGGCGTAAAAATGGCCCGACTGCGCATTGCCACCACCGAACGAATCTACAACTCGTCCACCGGCGAAAAACGCGAACACACCGAATGGCACACCATCGTCCTCTGGCGCGGCCAGGCCGATTTTGCCGAAAAATATATCCACAAGGGGAGCCAGGTCTATGTCGAAGGCAAGATCCGCTCACGCGAATGGACCGAAGAGGCAACCGGCAACAAACGCTACTCGGTCGAAATCCTCGCCGACGAGATCCGCCTGCTCGGCCAACGACGCAACGACAGCAACTACAGCAATCCAGGCGGCACGCCCGGCAACAACTATGGCAACCCCGGCGGAAACAGCGGCTATGCGGGGAACTCCGGTTACGGCAGCAATACCGGCTACAACGGAGCACCCGGCTATGGCAATCCGGGCAGCAATCCCAGTCAAGGAGCATCGGGGAACTACGGTCATTCAGGAGGCTACGGACAGGCCGGCGGCTATGGATCGGGTACGCCCGGTTATTCCGCTCCGGGCAGTCCCTCGGGAAGCAACGCCTTGGGCAACAGCGTCCCGCAGCCCTCGTCGGACGTCGACGACCTTCCCTTCTGACGCCCGTCCCCCTGTTACCTTATCGTATTCCAAGACACCCCCTTTCACTCCCGGGGAGGGCAAACTACCATGCAGCGGTTGGAACGATCCTTGTGGTCGTTCCAGCCGCTGCGGTCTATCCGACAGGCGAGACCTTCCTATTTTCTACTCCATAACGCCCGGGCCAGACCGAAAACCATCCGCGCCACACCACGCCCCCCCGCCGACAGGGACCAACAGTTGCGACCCGCTCCCCACCCCCTTTTGAAGAACAGCGAACAGCGTTTTTTCGTACCTTCGCGCTATGAATCCCAAAATCAAACTCCATCATCCCGAGGCGCCGATCGGCCCCGACGATGATCTGGAACGCAAAATTGCCTGGTACCGTCGTCAGGGTCACGAAGTACCCTCGCGCCGCCTCATCAAGACCCCCGAACAGATCGAAGGTATCCGTCTGAGCGGCATCGTCAACACCGGCGTGCTCGACCTGATCGAATCCACCATCCGTCCCGGCATGAGCACCGCCGAGATCGACCGCATGGTCTACGACTACACCGTCTCGCACGGCGCCATCCCCGCTCCGCTCAACTACGAAGGCTTCCCCAAGAGCGTCTGCACCTCGATCGACGAAGTGGTCTGCCACGGCATCCCCAGCGACAAGGTGATCCTCAAAGAGGGTGACATCATCAACGTCGACGTCTCGACCATCCTGAACGGCTACTACTCCGATGCCTCACGCATGTTCATGATCGGCGAGGTGTCCGACGAAAAACGCCGTCTGGTGGAGGTCACCCGCGAATGTCTCCGCATCGGGGCACAGGCAGCCCGTCCCTTCGGCTTCGTCGGCGACATCGGAGCCGCCATCCAGCGCCATGCCGAAAAGAACGGCTACTCGGTGGTCCGCGACCTCTGCGGCCACGGCGTCGGGCTCGAGTTCCACGAAGAACCCGAAGTAGCTCACTACGGCCACCGCGGAACCGGCATGCTGCTGGTACCCGGCATGGTCTTCACCATCGAACCAATGATCAACATGGGCGACTGGCGCGTAACCTTCGACCAGAGCGACGGATGGACCGTCCGCACCCGCGACGGGAAACCCTCGGCCCAGTGGGAACACACCTTCGTCATGACCGAAAACGGGCTCAAGGTGCTCACCCACTAACCCCGTTCCCCGGAGTAGCCGCCCAACCCGGCAACTCCGCAAGGCACCATCGCCGACCTCTTGTCCCGGCCGGGCGAAGATCCCGCAATATAACAAACCGCAAACAAGACATAACACGCCGCTCACAAAGAGCACTACAAGGAGCACTCCCCGATGAGTCGCTCCTTGTTTGTTTTCGCAGCTTCAGTCAATCTACCCCGCCTCTTGCCGGAGGGCCCCTAATAACAGGCGCTTCTTGCGCCCCGCTTGTATCAATACAAGCCACCTTTGCTCCTTTCTCCAAGTCTTTCCCCTTCGGATACAACCCGGTGATTTGCATCATATTCCCCCCTTCACACTCCACCCACCGTTTCCCGAATTCCATCCGCAAATGACAGGGAGCCACGTTTTACACCCTCGAAATTCAGCAATGATTCAAGAGTGATTCAGCGGTGATTCAACCCCGTTCACCCCGAAAAAGGGGGCATTCGTCTATTTTATTCGTCGACGGGAATCGAGACATCTATTTTTGTTCCGTCAACCCAAAATATACCGACTATGAAAACACGAAAAATTGCCAGATGGGCCTTTGCCCTTCTACTCGTTTGCGGCACCCCGTTCGCCATGGCACAACCCGGCGGAGAGTTCGGAGGCGGTTTCGGCGGTGGCTTCGGTGAAGGCTTCGGCGGCGGACAGCCACCGTTCGGAGAACCCGGTTTTGCCCGCCGGCAAGCTGTGCGACCCGACAACGAAGAGGCAGCCAAACGGATGACCGA
This sequence comes from Millionella massiliensis, assembly GCF_900104655.1. Classification (GTDB taxonomy): domain Bacteria; phylum Bacteroidota; class Bacteroidia; order Bacteroidales; family Rikenellaceae; genus Rikenella; species Rikenella massiliensis. Next base: position 1,711,661 of record NZ_FNWD01000002.1, read on the forward strand.
AGAGATGCAACGCACGCTGCAACTCACCGACAAACAATACAAAAAGGTTTACAAGGCCAATCTGAAATGGCTCGACGCGCAATCCGAGGCCCGTTCGGAAGCGGCCGACGAGGCTCCGCAGATGGGACGTCCGACCTTCCCCGACGGCGACAATGGCCCGGGCGGGTTCGGTCCGGGCAACCGTCCCGAAGGTTTCGGACGGGGTCAACGCCCCGAAGGAATGCCCTCCGGCGAACGTCCTGCACTTTCCGCCCGCCCCGACCGCTCGAAAGATTCGACCCTGCGTGCCCAGCGGCCCGCCGCTCCGGTCGAAACCGAAGCACTGACCAAAGCCCGCACCAAGTGGGAAACGAAGCTCAAAAAGACCCTGAGCAGCGAGCAATACGAGCAGTGGCAGAAACAACAGGCCGAAGCCAAACGTCACCCGCGCCCCCATGCCAAACATCAGCGTCCGGGCGGCCCCGAAAGCCGGGATGGCGCTCCGAAAGCTCAACGGCCGGAAGGAGCTTTGGACCAGCAGGCTCCGGCAACTGACGAAGCACCGGTAGCTGAACAGGCCGAAAAGTAACAACCTCCCCACAGTACCTCTCGTTTCGGAACGGGTCGGGCAGACCTTTCCCGCCCCGCTCCCCTCGAACAAAATGCTCCGGGACTCTTCTCAACCAAACGAGAGAAGAGTCCCGGAGCGTTCGTATATGCGGCAGGCCACCTGAGCCTAACGGCCGGTCACCAGGCGATATTTGGAGAGTTTGACCTGATAGTCGGCCTGAGCCTCGGTCAGCTGGTCGCGGCTCTGCTGCAACAGGGTCTGGGCATCCAGCAGGTCGGAGAGCGACACCGTCCCCGCCTTGAAATAGTCGCCGTTCAACCGCAGGTTCTCCGTGGCCGACGCGATCGACTTTTCGGCCAGCCCGATCTGGTCATACGCCTCCCGCAGTGCGTTCCAGCACTGCGTAATTTCGACCTGCATCATCTCCAGAGCCTGCTGGCGGTCGTTCTCAGCCTGCATCTGTTTGAGTTGCTCGCGTTTCACGGCATGCGAACCGCCCCACCAGCTCGTGATCGGCACCGAAACCCCGGCAAATACCATCCCGAAGTCGTTGCCCTCGCCCGTCAGGTCGTGGTACAGGTAACCGGCTCCGACCCCAACGGTAGGCATGTTGCGCCCGCGGGTCATGCGGATCTGCTGTTTCGAAGCCTCCAGATTCTTATCCAGCAACTGCGCCTCGGGACGCTGCGAGGCAGCCTCGGCCGGATCGGTGTACCACTTGTCGGGTGCCTCGGGCGTCCCCAGTCCCGGGTCGACAATGTCGAAAGGCTCGACGAGCGACGCACCGACATACTGTGCCAACAGCAACCGGGTCACCCGCAAACCGTTCTCCACCTTCAGCCGATTGCTTTCGACCTCCTGCTGCTTCAGTTCCACGCGGAGCAGATCGTTGCGGGTCGAAATCCCGGCCCGCACCGCTACATCGACGTCGTTGTGAATCTGTGCCAGTTGACGGTCGACCACATCCAGCGTCTCCAGTTTGCCGCGCAGGGCGACGATCTGCCAGAAGTACTTTTCGACCGTTTCGTTCACCTCACGCTCCGATACTTTGAGTTTCAGTCCGTCGGCCTCTTCGCCGATCCGTGCCAGCCGGTTGCCGACGGCCACCTGACGCCCCGCAAAGACCGGCTGCATGGCCGTCACGCCCCCCATCATTCCCTCTTTCATCATCCCCATCGAGAGCGGCGGCAGGGTCATGCCCGGTATCGGCAGGTCGATCGGCACACTCATCCGCACCATGTCGTGGCTGGCCATAAAGGCCATACCGGCCGCGCTGACCGTCGGGAAGAAGTTCGTAAAGGCCTCCTTCCGGGTCTGGGTGGCGATGTCGATCGACAACTTCCCGTTTTTGATCTTATTGTTGTTCTCCAGCGCCAGCTCCTTGCACTGCTCGAGGGTGTAGTTTTGGGCGTGCAGGGCCAGCGGGCCGCACAGAGCGACGGCCAGGAGCAAAAGGTTACGCTTCATAGGGATTGTTTTTGAGCTTGACGTTTCCGAAAATCTTCCAGTAGGTCACCGGCAGCACCGTCACCACCAGAATCATCGAGACCACCGTGCCGACACAGATCACGATCCCCATCGGGGTCCAGAGCGAACTCTGGCTGATAATCATCGGCACCACGCCGACCGCCGTGGTCGCCGAGGTCAGGAAGATGGGCAGCATACGCCGTTTGCCGGCATCGTAAGCGGCCTCGCGTGCCGGCACCCGTTTCTTGATCCGCAAGTCTTCGGCGTGCTGGAACATGATGATCGCGTTGCGCACGATGATCCCCATCAGGCTGATCAGCCCCAGCACACAGGTCAGACCGAACTCGGTTCCGGTCATCCAGAGCCCCAGGGCAGCCCCCAGCAGACAGAGCGAGATCGAAATCAGCGCCACGATCGAAAGACTCACCTTCTTAAAGTTGATGAGCAGGAAGAGGAAGATGATGAAGGCCGCAGCCGAGACCCCTTTGATAATCGGGCCGTTGATTTCGGCATCGCTCTCGATGGAGCCCCCGTACTCGAACTCGACCCCATCGGGCAGAGTTTGCGCCTCGACCAGCCGTTGGACCTGTTTGAAGGCTTCGCCCTCGTTGTAACCGCGGCGCACGTCGGCCATTACACTAAGGGTACGGACGCCGTTCCGACGGACAATCTGCCCCTCGTGCCAGGCGGGGTCGACCGTGGCCACCTGACGCAACGGCACCGACACTCCGGGGATAGCCGTGGCGATATACTGGTCGCCGATCCGGTCCAGCGGATCGTCCCCTTCGGTTCCCTGGGCCTTCAGCACCACCGACAACGGATAGTCGCCCTCCCAGAGGGTTCCGGCCGGGAAGCCGGAGTAGCAGGCAGCCAGCTCGGTCTGGGCCGTCATGCGGTTGATGCCCAGACGGGCCGATTCGACCGGATCGAGCTGTACGCGGATTCCGGCCAGCGGCTCCTCGTAGTTGGTATGCACCCACACCAGTTCGCCCATCCGGCGCATCCCGGCCATCAGGGTATCGGCAGCCCGACGCAGCGCATCGATATCATCGCCCCGGAAACGCACTTCGATGGGGGTGGTGAGGTTTTGGTAGTCGAGCTGTTTGAACTTCACGTAGGCACCGGGGAAGCGGTCGGCCCAGGCGTTGGCATAGTCGTCGAGCAGCCCGCGGGTCGCTTCGACCGACTGCGTATTGACGATGAACTGCGCATAGTGTTTCGACGGCAGGTTCGGAGCATAGGTGGCCTGGAAACGGGGCGAAGCGGTCCCGATGAACTGGGTCACCGACTTGACGCGTTCGTCGGCCCGGAGAGCCTGGTAAACGCTGTCGGCCACCGCTTCGGTCCGTTCGAGCGCCGTGCCCTGAGGCAGGTAGATCTCAACGGCCAGCTGGTCACGGTCGGCGAAGGGCATCATCCGCACCTTCAGCCCCATCATGATGAACCCGGCCACTACGACGGTCATGATCCCGCCGAAGATGGTCAGTTTGGGCCAGCGGAAGGTCCAGTCGAGGGCACGGTTATACCAGCGCTGAACAGCATCCAACATATTGCCATGCCGTTTTTTGCCCTCCTGCTCCGGTTTTCGCTGATGCAACCCTTTTTTGATGAGCACATACTCCAGGAAGGGGATAAAGATCATGGCCAGCACCAGCGAGGTCATCAGCGAAATGGTGATGGTCCACGGGAAGTCTTTCAGGAAGTCCAGGAACTGACCGCTCATGGTGGCCAGCAGCGGGAAAAAGATAATACAGATACAGAGGGTGGCCAGAAAGATCGACCCAAAGTAGTTTTTGGCACTGGCAACGGCAGCGTACCAGCGCGACATTCCGCGGTCGAGGTTCTCGAGATAGGCATCCACCACGATGATCGAGTTGTCGACGATCATCCCCAGCACCACGATCAGCGCCGCGAGCGTCACGGTGTTCAGCGGGATGCCGGTGATGAACATGATGCCGATCGAGATGAAGATGCTGATCGGGATCGACGTCGCCGCCACAATGGCCGACCGGAAGGGGAACAGCACCATCATCACGGCAATCACCACCACGATCGACACCAACAGGTCGCGGACGAACGAGGTCACCGAATCATCCACCACCTTGGGCTGGTCGGCAATGCGTTCGATCTGCACATCCTCGGGCAGGGTTTTCTGGAACTCGGCCAGCACTTCGTCAACCTCCCTGCCGTACTCCACGATGTTGTTGCCCTCGCGCATCTCCATCGACAGGATCACCGCCTTGCGGCCGTTGTTGGTCACATAGCTGTCCGGATCGTCATATTCGCGCACGATGCGGGCAATGTCCTTCAACCGGATCACGTTCCCGTGCGGGTCGCTGTAGACGATCTGCTCGGCGATTTCGTACTCCGAGTCGTAGCTGGGCGTGAAGTGGATGGGCAGTTCCTGGCCGGAGTTCTCGACCGAACCGCCCGTGGTGGTGAAACCCTGGGCAAAGAGCCGGGCCATCAGCAACCGCTGGTCGAGTCCATAAACAGCCAGTTTGTCAGGATCGACATAAACGGTGATCTGCTCGTTCTGTAGGCCGTAGCGCCGCAGGTTCGACACCGATTCGATCCGCCGCAGCCGTCCCTCGAGGTCATCAAGGTAATTTTGCAGCTCGCGGTAGGTCTTGTCTTCGGACTGGAGCGAGATCAGCAGGGCCGATGTGTCGCCGAAGTCGTCGTTGACCACCAGCGCCAGCACCCCGGAGGGCAGCTGCATCTTGAAGTCGGCCACGCCGTGTTTGATTTTGGACCACACCTCGTCCTTGTTGTGGACGTCGTCGTTGAGTTCGACCATCATATAGACGATACCGTCCTGAGACATGGTGTAGGTTTTGGCCTTTTTCACCTCCTTATAGGTGAACATGAAGCGTTCGAGGGGTTTGGCGAGCTGCTCTTCGACCTCTTCGGAGGTGGCGCCGGGATAGACGCCGACGATCAGCCCCTGCCGGATCGTGAAGGGCGGGAACTCCTGTTTGGGCATCACGGCCAGCCCGTAGATGCCGAGCAGCACCAGCAAACCCACCACCAGCAGCATGATCCGCTGGTAACGCATGCAGGATTCTATGATTCCAATTTTTTTCTTCATAGCACATCGACATTCATACCGTCACTCACCTTTTGATAACCGTCGACGATGACCTGTTCACCACCGGCGAGACCACCCGTCACGACGACTCCGGTTTCGGTCAGCGCACCGACCGTCACGGGAACCAACGCGGCACGGCCGTCACGCACGCACCACACGAAGCGTTCGCCGCGTCCGGTGACCTGTACGGCCCGGTTGGGCAGCACGATGGCCCGGGCCGACGAGTCGCTCTCCATCGTCACACGGCACACCATGCCGGGCATCAGGGCGCCGTCGGCATTGCGGAGCGGGATCTTGGCCTCATAGGTGTGCGACACGGGGTTGGCAGTCACGCCCTTCTCCTGCACGGCACCTTCATAGGTACGTCCATCGAGCGCCGCTACGGTAATCCGTGCGCGGCTCTGGCTGCCGATGTTCGAAATTTCGTTTTCGGGAACCGGTATCTTGATCTTCACGACATCGGTTTTCAACAGCGTATAGACAGTCTGGCCGGGCAGGACGTTTTCGCCGGTCTCGACCTGCCGCTGTCCGATCACGCCGCCGAAGGGGGCCGACAGCCGACTGTCGTCCAGATTTTTCCGGGCCACCTCTTCCATCGATCGGGCCTGTTCCAGTTTGGTCTGCGCCTCGACGTACTTGATTTCGGGCAGACTTTTATTGTCGTAGAGCTGCTGGAGACGTTTCATGGCGTCTTCGGCCTGTTCGAGCGATGCCCGTGCACCATTATATACACTTTGGAGATTGCGCTCGTCGAGTTTCGCGAGCAACTGTCCCTGAGCAACCCTCTGCCCCTCGCCGACGGTCAGCGAGGAGACGGTTCCCTGAACGGGAAAACTGAGCGCCGTGGCCGACTCCTCTTCGACCACTCCAACGTACTCCCGGCCGAGCGAAGCTTCTGCCGAGACCGAAACCGTAATGGTCCGCACTGGGATTGCCTGTGCCGGACGGGATGTGGTCGTACCGGAAGAGCATCCGACGGCGAGGGTCGCTCCCATGGCGAGCAAAAGCCCGTTCCGGACCTTGTTTAATTGTTCAATCATAGCTGTCTATCCGTTATTAATCTTTGCTGCAAAATTGCACGAAATGCAGAGGCGTTTAAAGTACCGGAATCCGGCATAGATGTTCTAAAAGTAGGATAATAACCCCCATCATACCAACAACATCACAATCATTTCTATATTTGGACCGTTAAACAGGAACTTTAGAACAATGACCGATCTGATAAGCATCACAATTTCCCAACTGCGGAAAGCCCTGGGCTACCGGGACGGTGGCGACGACGATGTGGTTATCATCTCTTCGGACAAATCGACCGAATCCGACCTTTTCCGCTATCCTTGCCGCCTGGACGCCGTGGTCATCGCCCTCTGTACCGAAGGCGAAGGACGGGCCACCATCAACCTGAAAGAGTCCGTCATCACGCCCAACATGGTGGTGGTCAACCTTCCCGAAAACATTATCCGCATCGATCGGGTAAGCGACAACTTCAAGGGCTATATCCTGATCGTTTCGCAGAGCTTTCTGCGCGAGGCACAAATCGACCTGAGCAACATGATCTCGATTTACATGCACCTCAAAACACATCCGGGTCGCATCGTCTCTCCCGAACTGGCCGAGCACATGAAACAGTTCTACAACCTGATTCTGGCCTGTGCCGAGAACAAACAGAGTCAGTTCCGAACCGAAATCCTGAAAGGACTGATCCGTGCCTTCCTCTACACCTGCTCCGAACAACTGCACAGCCAGGCACACGACGAAGAACGGTCCGTCAAAAGCCGCCGCGAAATCTTCTTCCGCCAGTTCATCGAACTGCTTACCCAACACCACCGCGAACAGCGCAGCGTCGGTTTCTATGCCGAAAAGATGCACATCACGCCCAAATACATGTCCTCGCTGATGAAGGAGATCACCGGGCGTTCGGCCGCCGAATGGATCGACGAGTATGTGATTCTCGAAGCCAAGACGCTGTTGAAATACTCCGGTCTGAGCATTCAGGAGGTGGCCTACAAGCTGAACTTCTCCACGCAGTCGTTTTTCGGAAAGTACTTCAAACAACATACCGGAATGTCGCCCGGACAGTACAAGATGCAATAATCGCACCATACCCCCCCCGGGAAACAACCAAAAAAAGATCGACACCCGGCGTTCGAATCATACTCCCGCGCCCGAAACCGACTCCCGAAGAAATGAAACAGACATCGGATTCTTTCAGAGTTCCCGATGCGAATTTCTCTGCCGCCTCGTTACGCATCGCTCCTCTCCCCAAAGCCACCACCCTGTAAATCAAGGATCGGCACTCGCACAGAACAAAAACAGGAATCTACATTTCCATATCTTTAAAATTTACCGCTTCGATCTCCATTATCCCCCCACAAATACCGCAGTTCCGCATAATTTTTATAACAATAATACAAATTTTACATTAACCAAAATTAGTTGAAAAATATTTTTCAGAATCATAAAAACAGATTACCTTCGTCATGCAGATAAACAAATTCACATAACCACAAACATCCGTGTTATGAATAGAAAAGTTGTATTCACCATGGTTCTGGCAGGACTCCTCGGCTTCACACAAGCCCAAAACAACTCCACCTCTTCCGACCGCATCAAATCGACCACGGCCATCAGCCAGGTATTCGGAGACGGCAGAAAAGTAGCCACAATCGTTCTGGAATACGACAGCCCCATCAGCAACCAAAGCCTCCAAAACGACAGCTACCAGGTCGACGGTAAGGAGATAACCCGCGTTTATGCCAATGCAGCTCCCGAAACCGCCGCAGAAGGCACCGACGGTCCCTACGTCATCATCGAAGTGAAAGCGGGCGTAGACCTCAACGCCCAACCCAAACAACCGACACCGGCCGACTTGGAAAAGAAACAGGAACGCGACCGAATGCAGGGAGGTCCCGGCCTGCGCGCCGGCTGGAGCACGGGCGGCGACGACGAATACCCCGGCAATGCCTCCGTCATGCAACGGCGACCGATCCTCACCACCGACGGAACGACCATTCCGGCAAGCGACACCTGGATCGCAAACACCCAGGAAAAATGCCTCGTGGCGGACGACTTCGCACAGCAGGAGTTCATCAGCCCGTACACGGGCCAGACACTCCCCTACAACATCTATCTGCCCGAAGACTACGACCCGACCAACTCCTACCCGCTGGTACTGTTCATTCATGATGCCGGCGTAGCCAGCGCACAAATCAAACAACCCCTTTACCAGGGTACCGGAGCCATTTCCTGGGCCACTCCGGAAGCCCAGGCCCGCCACAAATGTATCGTCGTGGCCCCCGAATACCCCTTCGTGACCGTCGATGACAACTGGAACTACAGCCACCATCTGGATGCCACCATCGCCCTGATCAAAGATCTGGAGACCCGCTACTCGATCGACCCCAAACGCATCTACACCACCGGACAATCGATGGGTTGCATGTCCTCGATCGTCCTGATGCTCAAAGAGCCCGACCTTTTTGCAGGCGCACTTCTGGTGGCCGGCAAATGGAACCCGGCTCTGATGGGCCCCCTCGACAAACAAAACATCTGGATCATCTCCTGCGAAGGCGACAGCTCGTCCAACTCACTCCAGGGTGAGGCCGTCGCACTGTGGCGTAAACAGGGCAGCACCGTTACCGAAGCCACTTGGGACATGACACTCCCCACCGACCAACTCTCCGCCGAAGCCGACAAAATGCGCGCCGAAGGCTCCCACCTGCTGTTCACCCACCTCACCGGCGGAAACCACCGCGCCACCTGGTTCGTAGCCTACGGCATCCCCGGCGTTCAGGATTGGCTCTTCGAACAACACCGATAAACCGGACATCCGACCGCCCCCCAAAAAACGCAACTTCCCGTCATGCCCCGCTACCCGCTGCCAAAGCGGGATCGCGGGGCATGACCGTCTCATACACCTCCGTCACCCTCAGAAAATAACTTTTTTTGCCCTCCTCAGGCCCGGGAATTCCAAATCATTCCGTAATTTTGCCCCGACAACGAGTAGTGTCCAATCACGTAAATCCAGTTGATTTTCAATGATTGGCACTACTCTTTTTTTTGCCCCCATGAATCAACTCGACACCCATCCCCAACTGTGGACCGCATCTTTCATAAAGATCTGCCTGGTCAATTTTTTCATCTTCGTCAATTTCCACGCCCTGCTGCCCACCTTTCCCTTCTTCGTCACCTATCTGGGCGGCGACGCGGTCGCCATCGGCATAGCAACGGCACTTTTCAGCCTTGCCTCCATCGTTTCGCGTCCGTTCGTCGGCTGGCTCACCGACACCAAAGGCCGCTGTTCGCTCCTCGTAATGGGACTGATCGGAATGACCCTCATCCCGATGGGCTACTTCGCATCGGCCGGTATCGCCCTGGCCGTGATCCTGCGCACCGCGCACGGAGTATTCCACGCCGCATCGAGCAATGCCGCCTCCACCTGGGTCACCGACATCATCCCCCACCGCCGGATGGGCGAAGGCCTGGGCATGTACGGACTCTCCATGGCACTCTCCACGGCCATCGCCCCCGCCCTCGGACTCGCCATCATGAACAACTGGGGTTTCCGCCCGATGTTCGCCATCACGGCCCTGGTCGCACTGATCGCCCTGCTGATCGGAATCAGCATCCGTCCCCGCAACTACAGCCTGTCGACCTCGCCCCTGCGGCTCCGCGACCTTTTCGAACCGATGTCGCTCCCGGCAGCCGTCACCCAATTCTTCTTCATGATGGCTTATGGGGTAGTCGAAGTTTATGTCGCCATCTACGCCGCACAGCACCACCTGCCCGGAGGCGGTATCTACTTTATCTGTATCGCAGCCGCCACGGTACTGACCCGCATCCTGCTGGGACGCGCCGTCGACAAATACGGCGAAGCCCGGCTGGTCTATACCGGCAATGCCGCTATCATCGCCGGTATCCTCTGTCTAGTCCTGTTCCATAACCTGCCTGGCTATCTGCTCTCGGCCGCACTGCTCGGATACAGTTTCGGCGCAGTCCAGCCGTCGTTGCAAACCATGGCCATGCATGCCGTACCGCAGGAGAGACGCGGTGCCGCCAGTTCCACGTTTTTCGTCGCCTTCGACTTCGGAATCGCGCTGGGCGGATTCCTGGCCGGCGTACTGGTAAAAGTTTTCGGATACGATACGATGTTTCTGCTTATGATCGTTCCCTGCCTGCTCTCGTGGGGCTACTATTTACTCTTCGGACGACGCCACCCCTCCTCGTTCAACCCCCAAAATCGCAAACAATACGACGTCGGCAACAATCCGGCAGCCACGGCCCACGCCGAGCACCTTCCGTTAATTATAACCATCTCGCGGGAATACGGCAGCGGCGGCCATCACATTGGCCGACTGCTGGCCCAACGCCTGGGGATCCCCTTCTACGACCGGGAACTGATCGCACTCACAGCACGAGAAAGCGGATTGAGCGAATCGCTCGTACAGGAAAGCGACCAAATCGTCACCAGCCGATTGCTGTACGACGACCCCACCCAGAGCGCCGTTTTCCAGTCACAAAGCCACGTCATCCGCGACATTGCCGCACGGGGCTCATCGGTCATCGTGGGACGTCTGGCCAACTTCATCCTCCGCGACCGTCCCAACTGTCTGCACATCTTCATCTACGCCAACGAATCTTCACGAATCAAACGAATCATTTCCGAATACGGGATCCCCGCAGACGAAGCTCCCGCCGCACTCAAACGGGTCGATCAGGAACGGAGGGAACACTGTCTGCACTATACCGGTTACGACTGGGGCTATTGTCACTACTACCACTTCATGTTCGACAACTCACACGCACGGGATCATGAAGCGGTCGACCTGATCTGCTCGATCGTGCGGCGCATGGAACGTAACAGCGACCTCACAAAATAACCCCTTCGCACTACCGTCCATCGGAGACCGGGTCTGTTGGCATGGGGAGCACCGCACAAACCGGAGACCAGAAAACCATCAGGCAACAATCGCCCAAAGTCCGACAGCAGGCTAACCTCAAAACATTTGCCCGAGTCATAACACCGCAATGCCCTCAATTATGAGATACGTGCACCGTTTCCGCAACCTACAAAAATACCCCGATCGCTACGTCTCAAACTGCGGAATAAACGTCTGTCACCATACCACGGAACGATGGCAGCTATTCATCAAACAATACATCATCTGACAGGAAGATCTTCACGCGAAAATACCTGTTGCTCAGAACTAAGACGGAGAGGATTTCATTTAGTCAATCGAAAAATTAAACGGGTTACCGAAGATCAACCCAAAGATATAGAGTTGAATCAGGCCCATTCATGGAGAAAAGCTACCCTTTCGGATCGTCCTCACAATTAATGGCAACCTTCTCACAGACAGCAAACGATCGATTCCCCGATGACGATGCGACAGCATTTCTCCAATTCAATCCGACAAACCAGGCGTACATTTTAAGGCTTAAACACCTGCATCCCGTTTTGTCGGCAACAAGCCCCTGCACTCTAAACGCATTCTGAGAGTAACCGCGCAATGCCAGTATCCCGACAAGCGATAAACACTCGGTACCGACCGATTCCATTTTGCCCCAGCCCGGGGCAAAATGGGATTCGGGCATTTTCTGCATACCGTGGAGACATCATAAAGCGCTGATGGACAAATGAAACGACAATGTCGATAAGGCTATATTCAGTACGCATCAGGCCGCTGAAAACGAATAAAGCCATGCATTGTCGCTTAACTTTAAACTGTATGAGCGTCAAGGGAAAGCCCCTGCCAATTTTAGAAGGACATTGCCGGATACAGATAGCGATCCAGCTCAGAAACTGACAAAAAAACCTTATGACTTTGTCTTTGCAGATTTTACAAACCATACAATGAGCGAATCCCCAAAGATGCGCTGCTGAGAAACGTGACAGATTTCGTACTGAACCGGGAACCGGTTTGCTTATGGGGGCAAGAGTACCGGCCGCAGATCAGTGAGACAGAGAATTTTATAGATCCTCTTCTTACAATCTTAATCCTGCAGGTTATATCGTGATAGGAGTGAAAACAGGAAAGTTTGAATTTGCGGATGTCGGGCAGCTGGTTGTATGTGGTGGCGTACAATCATATATTGCGAGAAAAGGAAGAGACAACCCGACGACCGGTCTACTTTTCTGTAAAAAAAGAACAGGGAACAGGCACAGTATGCTTTGGAGTCCCACAGTCAGTTCAATGCCGATTGGCCGGAAAGCTGACGATTGTAGTGTATGAGGTGCAGCTCAACCGCCGTGAGGATAGCGAACGGTTGAAATACTTCAGTACTGGGCATTCTTATAAGATGGAGTCCAAAGGGAAAGACCGTTACAAAGTGCAGTCCTTTACTCAATTTGTGTATGCTCCAACAATGAGAATTTTCCGGTTTACATTGAACCCGAAGAAACAAGATATCGGGTCAGGAAGGTTAGCCGTCTGGCCAAACGACTGTTCAAGAAGTACAAATATCCAAGGGCAGGAAGACACGCAGACCACCATCATGGAGCTGTGCAAAATATGGTCGGAGAACTGTTGATTATGCATAGCTCCAACCTAATAAACCTCTTCTGCAAGCGTCATCGGGAATAATCACAAAAGGGATAATTATTTGATTTACAAATAATTATCCCTTTAACTTGTACCCGGAGCCGGGATCGAACCGGCACGGATCGCTCCATTGGTGTTTGAGACCAACGCGTCTACCAATTCCGCCATCCGGGCAATAATTTACCGCCATTCATATAGATATATGACGGCGGTAAATCTGTATTCCGTAATGTATCGTCCAGCGCGACGGGCCTTATGCCAGTGCGTTGACTTTCAGTTGAAGCGAGCTCTTCAGGTTGGCTGCTTTGTTGTCGTGGATGATGTTTTTCTTGGCCAGTTTGTCGAGCATGGCTACTACTTTGGGCAGCAGAGCTTCGGCAGCGGCTTTGTCGGTCGTATTGCGCAGTGCTTTCACGGCGTTACGAGCGGTTTTGTGGTAGTATTTGTTGTGCAGACGACGAGATTCGGTCTGACGGATACGTTTTTTGGATGACTTGTGGTTTGCCATTACGTTAAAAAATGTCTGTGTTTTTACTTCGTAGCCCCTAGGGGAATCGAACCCCTCTTCCAAGAATGAAAATCTTGTGTCCTAACCGATAGACGAAAGGGCCATCCTTTTCGTTCGCGACCCGGTTGACTTCCGGATTACGGACTGCAAAGGTAAATACTCTTTTTTATTCCGCCAAATTTTTTCGACCTGCTTTTTTGCGGAACCGACCAATTATCAGCGCGTCAGCTCCTCTTCGGCACGAATGAAACGGTCGAAATCGAACTTTTGAAGCGCGGCGGCCATCAGACCTTCCACCTTGTCCAGGCAGAGGTTGCCGATACTTCCGGCATGGGTGTGATGCACTTCGCGGCTCGGGCGGTAGGTACCGTTTTCGATGTCGAGTCCGACGGTCCGGTAGGCTTCGCGGAACGGCACACCGCTCAGCACCAGTTTGTTAACAACTTCCACACTGAAGAGATAGTCGTATTTCGGATCATCCAGGATGTTGGTTTTCACTTCGATATGGTGCAGCATGTAGTCGGCCATGTCGATGCACTCCTTGAGGGTTTGGATAGCCGGGAAGAGCACCTCCTTGAGCAGCTGAAGATCACGGAAATAACCGGTCGGCAGGCTGGTGGTCATCATCGAAATTTCGTTGGGCAGCGCCATGAGGCGGTTGGTTTTGCTGCGCATCAGCTCCCAAACGTCGGGATTTTTCTTGTGCGGCATGATGCTCGATCCGGTGGTCAGCTCGGGCGGATAGGCGATGAACGAGAAGTTCTGCGACATGAACAGACAGTTGTCCGTGGCCAGTTTGTTGAGCGTGGCAGCCACCGACGACATGGCCTGGGCCAGCACCCGTTCTGTCTTGCCGCGTCCCATCTGGGCATAGACGACGTTGTAACTCAGCGTATCGAAGCCGAGCAGACGGGTGGTCATTTCGCGATCCAGCGGGAACGACGAACCGTAGCCGGCGGCCGATCCGAGCGGATTCTTGTTGCAGACCCGGTAGGCGGCCTCCATCATGGTCAGGTCGTCCACAAGGCTCTCGGCAAAGGCGCCGAACCAGAGGCCGAAGCTCGACGGCATGGCGATCTGCAGGTGGGTATATCCGGGCATCAGAACCCCTTTGTGCTGTTCGGCCAGCCCCTGGAGGGTGTCGAACAGGGCTTTGACGCGGTTTACGATCTGGTAGATTTCGCGACGCAAATAGATGCGCAGGTCGACCAGCACCTGGTCGTTGCGCGAGCGGCCGCTGTGGATCTTCTTGCCCGTATCGCCGATCCGGCGGGTCAGCATCAGTTCGACCTGTGAGTGAATGTCCTCGACGTCGTCCTCGATGCGGAAGTCGCCGGCCTCCATCTCGCGATAGATGGCTTTGAGTTCGCGCTGCACGTCGGCCAGTTCGTCGGCCGTGAGCAGACCGATAGTTTCGAGCATCCGGGTGTGGGCCAGCGAACCGAGCACGTCGGCCTGGGCGAGATACATATCCATTTCGCGGTCGCGGCCGACGGTAAAGCGATCGACCTCGGCGGTGTCGTTGCTGTTTTTCTGCCAGAGTTTCATCTTTCCTTGTTCTGCGAGTTATTTTCCGTTCCGCAAAGGTACAACAAAATACAGGGAATAGCACGGGCCTTCCCCATCCGTCGACGGGAAATTTACCCCACTCGGGTCCGTGCTGCCGCCCGGATGGTCGTTCCGACTACCCCCTACCCCGCAACACGCAGTACCACGGCCGGGATATTTCGCTATTTTTGCGCCTCGCAAAAACAAGCGGTACATTCTCAAGATATGAAAAAGAGTTTGATTGCCCTGGCTTTCGGCACACTGGGGCTGGGCATTACGGAGTTCGTGATGATGGGGATCCTGCCCGACGTGGCGGCCTGGATGGGCGTTTCGATCGCCAAGGCGGGCCAACTGATCTCGGCCTACGCCATCGGGGTATGCGTCGGCGCTCCAATGCTGGTGCTGGCCCGCAAGTTCCCGCTCAAGAACATCCTGCTGGTGCTCGTCGGGGTGATGATCGCCGGCAACCTCTTCGCCTCGCTGGCTCCGAACTTCTGGAGCCTCGCCGCAGCCCGTTTCGTGTCGGGCCTGCCCCACGGCGCCTATTTCGGAGTGGGGTCGATCGTGGCCTCGAAACTGGCCGACGAAGGAAAAGGATCGGCCGCCGTGTCAATCATGATCGCCGGCATGACCATCGCCAACCTGTTCGGCGTGCCGCTCGGCACCTCGCTCAGCCACACCATCTCGTGGCGCATCCCGTTCCTGCTGGTGGCCGTCTGGGGGGTACTGACGCTGTTCTATATCTGGAAATGGGTTCCGCAGGTCGAAGGGCTGCCCGACACGGGATTCCGCGGCCAGTTCCGGTTCCTGAAGAATCCGGCCCCGTGGCTGATTATCGGGGCGACAATGTTCGGCAACGGCAGCGTCTTCTGCTGGTACAGCTACATCAACCCGCTGCTGACCGACGTATCGGGATTCAGTGCGGGCAGCATCTCGCTGCTGATGATTCTGGCCGGAGCGGGCATGGTGGTCGGCAATCTGGCCGGCGGACGACTCGCCGACCGCTACTCGCCGGGGCGCGTGGCGATGGTCACGCAGGGAACGATCTTCGTCCTGCTGCTGTCGATCTTCTTCGGCGCCGGCGTATGGTGGTTGTCGGCTCTGCTGATGTGCTGCTGCACGGCGTGCCTGTTCGCGGTTTCGAGCCCGCAACAGATTCTGCTGATCCGCTACGCTCCGGGCGGCGAACTGCTCGGCGCGGCCAGCGTGCAGGTGGCCTTCAACCTGGGCAATGCACTGGGCGCCTACGTCGGCGGGCTTCCGTTGCGGGCCGGCATGGGCTATGAATACCCGGCGCTGGTGGCGGCACCGGTCGCGCTGTGCGGCTTCGCGCTGCTGATGGTCTTCTACCGCCGTTACGAACGCCACGACTGTCAAAAGGCGGCCTAATTCCGCCGCCCCTTAAGTCTAAAGCATAATAGATTGAGAAAGCCTCACGCGGACCGACCGAAGCCTCAAAAAATTTCGGAAAGAATGCGCAGCGAATTGACGCTGTAGATGGCGTCGGTGTGGAAGCCGTAGAGGTCGGTGAGCCGTTCGAGCATCGAGACGCGCTGTCCGCGGGCCAGTCCGATGCCGGCCAGATCGTCGGGCGTACAGTGGTCGAACGTGTGGAAAAGGGTCGCCTCGGCCGGCGGCATGGCCAGCGTATGCTGTGGCAGCTCCGGCGTATAGAGACCGTTCCGGTAGTCGAGCGCATAACCCTCGACATAGTTGTCCTGCGGGCCGTAGCCCATATATCGGGTCAGATGGACCAGAAACCAGAGGTGGAAATTGGCGACACCCTCGGTCAGCGTATCGAGACGCGCGATGCTGGCCTCGACGAAACGATACAACTCGGGGTCGGGTTCGTCCTCGCGAATCAGCCGATAGAGCAGTTCCGAGAGAAACAGCGCGATGGTACTTTTGACAATATCGAAAGGGATGTCCGACAGCGGAAGCCCCATGCGGGGCTGCTCGATGTGGTGCAGTTCGCCGCGCCCGGCCCAGGCATCGAAATCGAGCACAAAAAAGGGCTGGTACAGACTTCGGCCGCTGTTGCGGGGACTGATCTTGGTGATATAGCTATGGCGACCGTAACGGGCCGTGAAGATGTGCACGATGAGCTGCCGTTCGCCGTACTTGAGCGAATGGAGGACAATGCCGCGGGTTTTGTAACGGCCACGGGGAATGGGAATCTTTTGCCCTTTGGCGGGCGGTGCCGGCATCGGGCCGGGATTCTCTATCATTATGCAGCTATCCTCTTAATGTTTATTACGAAGTCTTTCTTTCGAGGCGGAGCAGGGCTACGGATCGTTCGGAACGCATTGAATCGCGTAGGACATCGGGCACTACGCATATTTCCACCTGATTCTATTGCATCCCAGACACCCGGCCCTTTCCAAACATTCGGGCCGGTTCGGAATCATCCTAAGACGTTCTGGAAGTATGAAGGCATGAAGCCCGCGAAACATTGGAAAACACCCCATACGCACGGCCCGCTCAATCACCACAGCGCCGCAACGCAACACGTCAGGAGGCTCCGCACCTCACTCCCCACAGCGAGCCCGTCCAATCGCCCCTCGTCCACTCCCCCCCCCGCAACCTCTATCCTTTGCTCCGGCGACCTACGCCCCGAACCCCGCAGCCTACGATTTCTCCCGGTGGACACCCCGCGTACCTTCTCCCGATTCACGGCCTCTCTTTCACCTCCTCGCCCCGGGTTCTCAGCCTCTCCTTCACAGCCCCAGCCCCCGGTTTTCAGCCCCCCGGCAGCGGCAACCCGCTACAAAGAGGCCAGGAACTCGATCAGTTTGGCCGTAGCCCGGCCGCGGTGGCTGATGCTGTTTTTCAGTTCGAGCGGCATCTCGGCAAAGGTCTCTTCGTATCCGTCGGGACGGAACACCGGATCGTAACCGAACCCTTCGGCTCCGCTCCGCTCGCGGGTAATTTCGCCGTTGACGATCCCTTCGAAGAGATACTCCCGTCCGTCCAGAATCAACGCGATGACGGTACGGAAACGTGCCCGACGGTTCTCCTGCCCCTTCAGCCGCTCCAGCAGCAACGCCATGTTCGCCTCCGACGAATGGCCTTCACCGGCGCCGTTCACGGCCGCATAACGCGCCGAAAAGACACCCGGCTCGCCGCCCAGCGCCTCGACCTCCAGTCCGGTGTCGTCCGCAAAGCAGTTCATGCCGGTTTTTTCATAGATATAACGGGCCTTCTGCAGGGCATTGCCCTCGAGGGTCGGCTGGTCTTCGGGAATATCTTCCGTGATTCCGTGATCGGCAGGCGTGGAGAGTTCGGCCCGGTCACCGATCAGCGACTGTACTTCTCTGAGTTTGTTACGGTTTCCCGTCGCAAAAACAATCTTCATGACAAACACTTGATTAACCGGAACAAAAATACATAAAAAACGGGGCCCGGCCCACAAGGTCCCCATTGTTTGAGAAAAAAACAGTAACTTGCCGGATAAAACAGAACTCCCATGAAGCACCTCTCGGAATGGACCACACTGATGGCCCTAGCAGCAGCGATGCCCCTCACCGCAACCGGTAAAGAACAAAAAGCCGCCCCGGCACCCGACGCAACGAACACGAAACTGCCCAACATCGTGTTCGTACTGACCGACGACCTGGGTATCGGCGACATCGGAGCCTACGGCCAGCGCACCATCCCCACCCCCAACATCGACTCGCTGGCCCGTGCCGGGATGCAGTTCATGCAGCACTACTCCGGATCGACCGTCTCGGCCCCCAGCCGCGCCGTGCTGCTCACCGGCAAACACACCGGTCATGCCGGCGTCCGCGGCAACGACAGCCGGACCCTCGAAGACGGAACCGTCTATGACTATTCGCTGCCGGCCGAAGAGGTGACCGTGGCCGAGATTCTCCGCTCCAAAGGTTACGCCACCGGCATCACCGGCAAATGGGGTCTGGGCGGCTACCCCGAAGAGGGAGGCGTAGGCAACCAGGGATTCGACTACTTCTTCGGCCACCAAGCCCAGGTCGACGCCCACCACTACTATCCCAAGAAGCTCTACGAAAACGGGACCAAAATCGAACTCGACGGCAAACAATACTCCGACGAACTGACCACCCAGAAGGCACTGGCCTTCATCGACCGGAGCGTCCAGGCCGGCAAGCCCTTCTTTCTGGAGTTCGCCACCACCCTGCCCCACGCCGAACTGGTGCTGCCCGAAGAGGAGATGAAACCCTTCGAAGGCAAATTCCTCGAGACCCCGTTCGAGGGGGGATGGTACGGCGCACAGCCCCAGCCCCGCGCCGCCTTCGCCGCCATGGTCAAACGCATCGACAACAACGTCGGCCGTCTGATCGCCAAGTTGCGTGAAACCGGCCAGCTCGAAAATACCATCTTCATCTTCAGTTCCGACAACGGTACCCACGTCGAAGGCGGTCACGACCCCAACTATTTCAACAGCAACGCCCTCTTCCGCGGCACCAAACGCGACCTCTACGAGGGCGGCATCCGCACCCCGTTCATCGTCGTATGGCCGGGCCACATCCGTCCCGGCAGCGTGAGCTACCACGTATCGGCCTTCTGGGACTTCCTGCCCACCGTGTGCGACATCGTGGGAGCCGACGTCCCCAAAGGAGTGGACGGCATCTCGATGCTCCCCGAATGGACTGGAAAGGGCGAACAGCCCAAACACGACTACCTCTACTTCGAATTCCACGAAGAGGGAGGCAAACAGGCCGTGATCCGCGACAACTGGAAACTGATCCGCCTCAACGCCCAGCAGCTCTCCAAAGACCCCTCGAAGGTGCGCTACGAGCTCTACAACCTCTCGCGCGACCCCAAAGAGCTGCGTGACGTGGCCGCCGAATACCCCGGCAAGGTTACCGAGCTGAAAGCCATCATGGATGGCTCCCGCACCGAATCGGCCAACGCCGCCTGGAACTTCTAAACCCGCCGCACCGTGTTAGTGACAACCGCCTACCTCGGCAACCTGCAGTACTTCGCCAAACTGGCCTGCGGAGCGCAGATCGAAGCCCACGAGAACTTCCAGAAGCAGACCTACCGCAACCGGGCCGAAGTGATGACCGCCGCCGGCGTGCGTACGCTGACCGTCCCCGTGGACTGGGACCACTGCGCCAAGATGCCCATCCGGGAGGTGCGGATCGACTACAAACTGCCCTGGCAGCGCGAACACTGGCGCACCCTGCGGGCTGCCTATGCCGCCGCCCCCTACTACGACCACTATGCCGAACGGCTGGCACCCTACTACGACCCCGGCCGCTACCGGCCCGAGCGGCTCTTCGACCTCAACAGCGACCTGACCCGGTTGCTGCTGCAACTGCTCGGATGGCCCGACACCCTGCGCTTCACCGAGCGGTACACCCCGCCGGCACCGCTCGACAGCGCCCCCGCCGCAGGCGACTTCCGCGACGTAATCTCGCACAAACCGCGACTGAAACGTCCCGATCCCGCCTTCGCCGACCCCACCTACTACCAGACCTTCGCCGACCGCATACCCTTCGCGCCGAACCTGTCGCTGCTCGACCTGCTCTTCTGCGAAGGCCCCCAGGCAGGAACCATCCTGCGCGACAGCATTCGCACCTCCCCTCCAGTGGTCACCCCGTAGCCCCAGCCGGCCACGCCCACGGACGAAACCCACCGGCGAATGGCACCGGGTCACTCCGACGGCACCCTAAACCGAACGACCTACCTCCCCACCGGGTGCCACAGGCAGCACCGCTCCACGACCAGTCCGCCCCCCGCAGGCACCCGCCCCCGAGACGCACTCATCGAACAACCAAACAACTAACCCGATAAACAAATCCAAAACCACCACCCGATGAAAGCCTTTCTACCGCTTTTGGGCACAGCCCTGCTGGCCAGCGCCTGCAGCAGCGGCATCGAGCTGGCCGACAACGGCCGGAGCGACTACCGCATCGTGATCGCCGCCGACGCCGACAGCCTCACCCAGCTCACCGCCGCTCGTTTTCAGCGCTACTTCAACCAGATTTCGCAGGCCACCCTGCCCATCGTGACCGATGCCGAAGCCGCCACCCCGAAAGAGATCGTCTTCGGCCCGACCAACCGCGCAGCCGCCGGTGACACCGTAACGTTCGACCACCTCGGCGCCGACGGATTCGTCATCTACACCCAGGGTCCGACCCTGCACATCGCCGGCCGCACCTCGCGCGGGACGATGAACGGCATGTACAGCCTGCTCGACGACTACTTCGGCTGCCGGAAATACTCCGCCAAAGTCGAAGTTATCCCCCAGCAGGAGACCGTCACCCTGCCCGAACAGATCTACGACCGTCAGGTCCCCATCATCACCTTCCGCGACACCCACTACCGCGGCACCAACGACCAGGGATACGTCGACTGGCACAAACTGAGCCACGACTCCGTCGGCGGGAAACCCGACTGGGGATCCTGGGTACACACCTTCGGCGTCCTGCTCCCGGCCGACAAATATTTCAAGACCCACCCCGAATACTTTGCCCTCGTAAACGGGAAACGCGCCACGACCCAACCCTGCCTGTCGAATCCCGCCGTGCTCGAAATCATGTGCGAGAACCTGGCCAAAGCTATCGAAGCCAACCCGTCGGCCACCTACTGGTCCGTCAGCTCGAACGACAACTTCGGCTACTGCCAGTGTCCCGAGTGCGCCCGGATCGACTCGATCGAAGGATCACCGAGCGGCTCCGTGATCCGTTTCGTCAACCAGGTTGCCGAACGCTTCCCGGACAAAATCATCTCGACCTTGGCCTACCAGTACTCACGGGCAGCACCAAAGGTGACCAAACCGCGCGAGAACGTGAACATCATGTTCTGCAACATTGAGTGCAACCGCAGCCAACCGATCGCCACCGACCCCTCGAGCGCCTCGTTCCGCCGCGACATGGAGGAGTGGGCCGCCCTGACCGACAACATTCTGGTGTGGGACTACGTCGTCCAGTTCAAGAATCTGGTCAGCCCCTTCCCCAACTTCCATATTCTGAAACCCAACATCCAGTACTTCGTGGATAACCACGTCGTAGCGATGTTCGAACAGGGCAACCGCGAAATCGGCGGCGAATTCGCCGACCTGCGCGCCTACCTCATCTCGAAACTGATGTGGAACCCCTCGGCCAATGCCGACTCGCTGATGAACGACTTCCTGAACGGCTACTACGGCGCCGGCGGCCCCCACATCAAGGAGTACATCAACCTGATCACCCGGAACCTCAACCAGAGCGGCAAGTCGCTCTCGATCTTCGGCGCGCCGACCGACGGTGCCGACAGCTACCTCTCGCCCGAAAATCTGGCCATCTACGAAGGGTGTTTTGACCGGGCCGAAGCCGCCGTTGCCAACCAACCCGAAATCCTCAAACGCGTCCAGATCGCCCGTCAGCCGCTGCGCTACGCCGAGCTCGAACAGACAAAACTCGACCCCTACGGTCCCCACGGCATCTACATCCAGGATGCGGACGGCAGCTGGAAAACCAATCCGGAATACACCCGCAAACTCGAAGCATTCATCGCCCTGTGTAAGGAAGAGGGTGTCACCCGCCTCTCGGAATGGCACACCACGCCGGACGAATATCTGGACATCATGAGCCGCGTGTCGATCGTACGTCAGGAGGGGAACCTGAGCTTCGAAAAGCCGGTCACCCTCTCGCCCGCACCGCACCCGAGCTACAACCGCGACGCCGACAAGGTGCTCACCAACGGCATCCACGGCACCAACGACTATAAAATCCAGTGGCTCGGTTGGGACGTTCCTCGTTTCGAAGCCGTCCTCGACCTGGGCTCCGAACAGCAGATCGGCAAAGTGACCGCCACCTACCTGCAGACCCTCACCGACTGGATCTTCTTCCCCAAACAGGTTACCTTCTACGTCTCGTCCGACGGTCAGAACTACACCCAGGTGGGAATGGAGGCCCAGCCCGAAGTGAACCAATCGGTATCGGTCGGCGTGCGCGACTACTCCAGCGCAGTGAATCGCAAGGGACGCTACGTGAAAGTCGTAACCGACGGTGTCGGCACCTGCCCGCCCTGGCATCTGGGTGCGGGCGGAAAAGCCTTTGCCTTCATGGACGAAATCATCGTCGAATAACACCCATCCCGGCAACCCGGCGAAGCGGTTGCAAACCGGAAACGGAGACGAAAACACACCGACCGGCATTCCCAAAACAGCGGCAGGGAACAGACTTCAATAAGCCTGTTCCCCGCCGTTTATTTTCTCCGCCCCAACCCATCCCATCCACAAATACTTTCGCACACAGAGCTGTACAGCGGAAACTTAACACACATTCGGGAGTGCATCCACTCCGGCATCACCATCTTCCCCTCATTCGCCCCATCCGTCCTAGATACATTATTTTCCCTCCCCCGCACATTCACGGCCATCAGAAGCGCCGCGAAGAGAAGAGCGTATAACCGAAATTAAAGACCACCTGCCATGCCGAACGTCCCGTGCTGAACTTGCTGATGGTCAGCGAAGCCGGGCCGATAAAGGTCTGATAGACCAGCGAACCGCCGAAGACAAACTCCGACCGTTCCCGCAGCCGATTCCAGACATCACCCGTCCACCCGTGGTCGTAGACCACCTCCTGCGGCACAAAGGCATAGACGTAGGACTTGATATAGAGGTTGTTGATGATATTAAATACCGGCATCACGCCCGCCGCCAGATAGGAACGCGAGCGAAATTCGGGCATGAACATGGTCCGCATCAGCGGGGTCGGCTGGAACGCCGGCAGCGACATGGCCGTAGCCAGCGGAGTGGCAAAATCGGGATGGTTCGAGAAGGTCGCCTCGCCCAGGAAGCCGAACGTAAACCATTTCGACAGCGGCGCGTAGCGTTCATACCGATACCGGATCTCGAACCAGTTGCGGTTCCGTCCCTGGAACGTGGTCGGAGCATCGGCCAGTGTTCCCGGGTAGTAACTTTCGAGCCCCTCCGTGAAACGCAACTGCAGGATATGCTCCGTTCCGAGACTCGGATAGAGGGTGTAGTTCAACGACTGCTTCTGTACCTCGGCCGAGAGTGTCGCGTACGAGAAGCGACTGCGGTCGGCCAGATCGGCACTCGTATACTGTCCCCGGAAATAGTAGTCGTCCGTGACCCCCAGCGCCAGGCGACCCCGGAACGCCGCATTCTCCAGTACCGGAATCGCAATCGAGGTCGACAACACGTTTTCGTTCCGGGTCCGATAGCGCCAGTCCCGCCCCAGATAGTAGCGGTTCATGTGGTTGGCCAGATAGTCATAATTGTCGAGCGTGTAGTTATACTCGATATAGAACGGGAAATTGGTGTAGATATCGTGGCGACCGCCCACCTTCACCGAATTGTAGAAGGTGCCGAAGTAGCCCTGCAACGCATAGGTCGAGACGTTGCGCCCCACCGTGCGGTAACTGAAGGCCGCATAGCCCTGGTTCAGCGCCGTGGAGGAGATGTTGCCGCCCAGCGAAAACTGCATGCTGGCCTGCGTGTGGAGGGTCAGCTTCAGCCGGAAGAATCCCGTCTCGGGATTGTAGGTCACCTCCGGGAACTCGCCGCTGAAAACACCGCCGGCCAACACCTGTTTGTATTTTCGCTCGAAATAGTCCACGTCGAACAGCTGGCGCGGTTTGAGCCCCAACTGACGGTACACATACTCGGTCTGCTTCGGGGTCAGCCCCTCGATGTCGATCTGCTCGAATATCAACGGTTTGATCCGGGCCTTGAAAGCCTCGCGTTTGGCGCGGATCTCCTCGTCCGAGACCCGCCGCGTGATTCGTTCGCGGATGAGCGGCATCTGCCGCATGGCGTCCTCGTAACCCCGGGCTATGATGTAGCTGGCCTTGTCGTAATCCAGCACGCCGACCTCCTTGAAGCGGCGCCGGATCTCGACATCGAGGCTGTCGGGCAACGAATAGTCGGTATTGCTGGTGGCCATGACGCTGACCTGCTGGACAATGTCGTTGGCCGAAGGGTTTTCGTAGTTGGCGGCGCAGACGCCCCCGATCAGGATGTCGGGATGGAACGCAGAATCGAGCGGCTGCCACGGATAATTGTTGTACAGGCCGCCGTCGAAGAGTACCACGGTATCCTGCGTGAGGGGCTTGAATACCAACGGGATGGTCATCGATGAGCGAATGGCGAACGGGAGGCTCCCCTGGTCGAAGACCACCGATTTCTTATTGTACACGTCCGAGGCGTTGCACCGGAAGGGGACCATCAGGCTGTCGAACCGGTTGCCGGCCGCCGCCGAAGCCGGAAAGAGCATCCGGATAAAGGCCAGGTCGAGCTGATAGGGCGAGATGATGTTGGTCGGGAGCTGGATGGCCGACGACTTGACCGCCTTGGGGTCGATTTTGACCGTAATCATGCTCGGCGTCGGTTCGAACTTTTTGAAATAGTAATTGTTGTCCAGGTCAGAGTTTTTGGACGAGAGCCAGTGCTGAACCGTGTCGGTGATGAAGAAACGGATCATCTCGTCGGGCGAATAACCGGCGGCGTACATCCCGGCCACGATGGCCCCCATCGAGGCTCCGGAGACATAATCGATCGGGATGTTATTCTCCTCGAGCGCCTTCAGAATACCCACATGATAGAGCCCCTTGGCACCTCCCCCGCTCAGGACAACACCCACCCGCTGGCCGCGTGCTCCGACGGCCAGCAACATGCAAATCGATACCAGTGCGAGAAATCGCTTCATAATCGCCCGTATTTCGCCGGGAATTCGTAAATTTGTTTTTTGAAACTCATATTCCCGGAATAATGGTAGAACAACACGTAAATGTAGTGAAAATTATTCGCTCTCTGCTCATAGCCGCAATTTGTTGCCTGGTCGTATCACCCGCCACGGCAAAAAGAACACTCACCGCCGGAGCGGGAGCCCACTATGTGGTCAAGATGAAGACGTCGGAAGGAACCGTGAAGTTCCGCCTGTTCAACGACACCCCCAAACACCGCGACAACTTCGTGAAGCTGGCCCAGCAGGGTTTCTACGACAACCTGCTCTTCCACCGCGTCATCCGTGACTTCATGATCCAGTGCGGCGACCCCGAGAGCATCGAGGCCTCGCTGGTGAAAGTCTACGGCAATGCCGACGCAGGCTACAAAATTGATGCCGAAATTCTGCCGCGCTACTACCACAAACGCGGCATGGTAGCCGCCGCGCGTGAAGGCGACGATGTCAACCCCACCCGCCAGTCCTCCAGTTCGCAATTCTACATCGTGACCGGCAAGGTCCAGACCGACAGCACGCTGGCCGCCGCCCGCAAGAAGATCGAAGAACGCGCCGCCAACCCCGCCGAGGCCCAAATCACTCCCGACCGCGAGAAAGTCTATCGCAAGATCGGCGGAGCCCCCCACCTCGACGGCAGCTACACCATCTTCGGCGAAGTTCTCTCCGGCATGGGCACCGTCATGCGGATCTCGAAGCTCCCCACCGACGCCCAGGACCGCCCCAAAAACGAAGATGTCTACATCAAAAGTATCCAAATCAAAGTAGTGAAAGACCGCAAGAAGGACCTTTAGCCGCCCGTCGGCCCCACCCACACGCTCCCTGCGGCACCACGCCATCCCCGATAAAACACGACCGTCATGATTGAAAAGATAGAAAATCTGTTAGCCGAAGTCGAAAATTTCGCACCCAAGACCCTTGCCGAAGTGGAAGAGTTCCGCATCCGCCTGTTAGGCAAGAAAGGAACGATCACCGCCCTGTTCGACGAGTTCAAGGCCGCCCCCGCCGACCAGAAAAAGACGCTGGGTCAGGCCATGAACCGCCTCAAAACCGCCACCATCGACAAGATCAACGCCCTCAAGGCCCGCCTCGAAGAGTTGGCCTTCGCCTCGGTTGACGCCAGCTCGCTGGCACTGGACATGACCCGTCCGGCCGGAGCCGACAAAGTCGGAACCCGCCACCCCATCTCGCTGGTACGCGGCCAGATCCTCGACATCTTCGAACGCATCGGCTTCGTCCCCGCCGAGGGCCCCGAAATCGAAGACGACTGGCACGTCTTCACCGCCCTGAACTTCCCGCCCGAACACCCGGCACGCGACATGCAGGACACCTTCTTCGTCGAGAAGAACCCCGACATCCTGCTGCGCACCCACACCTCGTCGATCCAGGTGCGCGTGATGCAGACCCAGAAACCGCCCATCCGCGTGATCTGCCCCGGCCGCGTGTTCCGCAACGAAGCCATCTCGTACCGCGCCCACTGCATCTTCCACCAGGCCGAAGGGCTCTACATCGACGAAAACGTCTCCTTCGCCGACCTGAAACAGACCATCCTCTACTTCGCCAAGGAGATGTTCGGCGAGAAATCCGAAATCCGGATGCGTCCCTCGTACTTCCCCTTCACCGAACCTTCGACCGAAGTCGACGTATCGTGCAACCTCTGCGGCGGTAAAGGATGCCCCGTCTGCAAATACACCGGCTGGCTCGAAATCATGGGCGCCGGCATGGTCGATCCCAACGTGCTCGAAGCCTGCGGCATCGACAGCAAACGCTACACCGGTTTCGCCTTCGGTATGGGTGTCGAACGCATCGCAATGCTGAAATACGGCGTCAAAGACCTGCGCCTCTACTTCGAAAACGACCTCCGCTTCCTGCGTCAGTTCACCCCCGTCTATTAATCTTCGGGTGCTCCCGAACTGGTGCGCTAAACGGGGGAGGGCCGAACAGAGGGGCCGAGCAGAAGGAACTGAGGAGAGTGAGGAGAGTAAGGAGAGTGAGCAGAGTGAGCTGAGGAGCCGAGTAGAAAACCAGAGCGGGCAGGTAGAGAGTAGAGGGGTCGGGAAGCAAGAGACTGAGCAAAAGAACTAAGCAGAAAAACCGAGAGCAGGAGAGCGCAGACCCCGAAACCCGAACTTCGACACGACTACGAAAGCCCGTAAGGCGAAAAAACGACGAAACGGGTGAGACCACCTAAGAATGGCACGAGGGAGGATAGAGGCAACAAACGAAGCAAGGAGTCTGTATACTATATAAAAAGAGCCGCTCCCCCAGCCTTATTGCAACACCGTTTCCGGCCACACACCGACCGCGCAAGAGGCATAGCTCCTTCGCCCGAATCATAAACGTAACGACTTATACAACAACACGATGGGCATATTCGACATATTCAAGAAAAAAGACG
Source organism: Millionella massiliensis (assembly GCF_900104655.1). Classification (GTDB taxonomy): domain Bacteria; phylum Bacteroidota; class Bacteroidia; order Bacteroidales; family Rikenellaceae; genus Rikenella; species Rikenella massiliensis. Next base: position 1,739,434 of record NZ_FNWD01000002.1, read on the forward strand.
CCGGCGCCACCCAGCAGGCCACTCTGGACAGCGGTCTGGAAAAGAGCCGCGAAGGCATCTTCTCGAAGATATCGCGCGCCGTAGCCGGCAAATCGAAAGTCGATGAAGAGGTCCTCGACCAGCTGGAAGAGATCCTCATCACCGCCGACGTCGGCGTGGAGACCACCCTGCGCATCATCGACCGCATCGAAGCGCGCGTTGCCCGCGACAAATCCCTCGGCACCGCCGAACTCAACACCATCCTGCGCGACGAAGTGACCGCCCTGCTGGCCGAAGCTCCCGCCGCCACCAGTTCCGCCGACCTCGGCTTCCTGTTCGAGAAAGACAGCGAAGGCAACCCCTTCGTGCTGATGGTCGTAGGCGTGAACGGCGTCGGGAAAACCACCACCATCGGCAAGCTCGCCGCACGGCTGACGGCCGCCGGCAAGAACGTCTACCTCGGAGCCGCCGACACCTTCCGCGCCGCCGCCATCGACCAGCTCGAAGTGTGGGCCCAGCGTGCCGGTGCACGGCTCATCAAACAACAGATGGGCGCCGACCCCGCCTCGGTCGCCTTCGACACCCTCTCGGCCGCCAAGGCCGCCGGAGCCGACGTGGCCATCATCGACACCGCCGGCCGTCTCCACAACAAAGTCAACCTGATGAACGAGCTGACCAAAATCCGCAACGTCATGCAGAAAGTCGTTCCCGGCGCCCCCCACGAAGTGATGCTCGTACTCGACGGATCGACCGGCCAAAACGCCTTCGAACAGGCCAAACAGTTCGCCGCCGCCACGCAAATCTCCTCGCTGGCCATCACCAAACTCGACGGCACGGCCAAAGGCGGCGTCGTGATCGGCATCTCGGAACAGTTCCGCATCCCGGTACGCTACATCGGCGTCGGCGAAGGCATCGACGACCTGCAGGTATTCGACCGCAACCGTTTCGTCGCCTCCCTGTTCGGCGACCGTCACGCCTAAAACCGGCCCGGCGCATCGCCTGACACATCTCCGGCGAAACGGGCGCTGTCCGTTTCGCCACACGTCCCCCCCGGGCTGCACAGCCACCCCCCTAAACCACAACGACCCATGCGCAAATTCTCGATCGGATACCACGGAAAGATGCTCTTCATCGTGATCGGGCTGGCCATCGGCGTAACCTCGCTGGTTTACTCGAACTACCTGGTCGGCGAACTGCGCGACAAGGAGCGTCACGAGATTCACCTATGGTCCTTCGCCGTCGGCGAGACCGTCAAGGCCGCCAGCACCGGCAACCGACACCAGGCCGAGATCCTGACCCGCATCATCAACTTCTCGGAAGACATCCCCGTGATCGTGTGCGACGACAACCTGCGCGTGCTCCAGTACCGGCTGATCGACCCGTCGATCATGGCCGACCCCGAACGGCTCGCCGACAAACTCGAAAGCATGCGTTCCGGCGGCCGCGACCCCATCGAGATACCCTCCTCGCAGGGAACCATCATCCGCGTCTTCTACGACGAATCACCGCTGCTCAAGGCCCTGCAATACTTCCCGTGGGTGCAACTCAGCGTATTCGCCGTCTTCATCGGCTTTGCCTTCATCGCCTTCCGCTCGTCGAAACACAGCGAACAGAACCGCGTCTGGATCGGGATGGCCAAAGAGACCGCCCACCAGCTCGGCACCCCCACCAGCTCGCTGCTCGGCTGGCTCGAATACCTCCGCAGCCAGGAGGGAGTCGAACCCTTCGTGGTGGACGAAATGAACAAGGACCTCACCCGGCTGCTGAAGGTCGTCGACCGATTCTCGAAGATCGGTGCCACCACCAACCTCGCACCCCGCAACATCTACGAACTGGTCTCCAGCGCCGTCTCCTACTTCCGCACGCGCATCCCTAAAAACGTGACGCTGAATTTCGCCCAGTGCACCTCGGAACCGATGCAGGGGATGGTGAACGACGCCCTCTTCGAATGGGTTGTGGAAAACCTGCTCAAGAATGCGCTCGATGCGCTTCAGGGACGCGGTGCGATCATCGTACAACTCACCGAACGTGACGAGCGGTGGATCTGCATCGACGTGCGCGACACCGGCAAGGGAATGCCCAAAGCCAACTTCAAACGCATTTTCCAACCCGGGTTCACCACCAAGACCCGCGGCTGGGGGTTGGGGCTTTCGCTGAGCAAACGCATCATCGAGGAGTACCATCACGGCCGTATTTTCGTGCTCGACTCCGAGATCGACAAGGGTACCACCATGCGCATCATGATCCGCAAACTGTAACCTCCTCCGTGCAGCCGCTATCCCGAACCTATGTATAGCCCGAGAATGAAAAAACAGGGGTGTAAAAACAGAGGTACGAAAAGCGGGGAATAAAGGGAACACGGAAAAGAGGGTGTCAAGAGATCAAAGAGAGCGCAAAAAAAGTGAAGGGAAAAGGGAACATATACCCTCTTGAAATTCACAAGAGGTGGAGACAAAAGGAGCTGGATATATTAAGGGTATATAATAAATAGGTATAACCGGATCGAATGTGTACCCGTTGTAATATACCGGGACTACACCGAAGACACACCCGATCATCAATAAAGAGGGATAACGACGATCCCCCGCCTCCAATCGACCGTCATCTGACATTCCCTCGAAGTACCGATACAATGCGCTGCCCGGTCGGCTTATTATCCCCACCGTTTCCCACTCCATCAATTCCCGGTTTCGGAATACCCCAAAGCCCTGCCACCGTTTCGGAAAAACTTCGCGCCACTCGCCTACTGTCTTTGTATCCCGCTCCATAATACGCGTAGCAGACGAAGTAAGCCCAAATCATAAGAGTTATAATAATACAAGTAAGGCTAACTCCACTCAGTTGGAGTTAGCCTTACTTTGTGTATCAGCCCCTCAATAGGAGGGCTCTCTTGCGAATTATGCTAAGTTTGATCTGTTTTGACCCAACGTTTCGCCCCAAGCAGGAGACACCGACAGGAACCAAAAACTCTCTTCCCCGAAGACATCACCCCTGTCCGGTCCCTCCCGCCCCGCGGCACGATTTCGGCCAACAGGGGACTACTCGGGTTTGGCAACGGCGATCTGCAACTCGTCGAGCTGAGCCTGTGCCAGCGGCGACGGAGCGTCGATCATCATATCGCGACCGCTGTTGTTTTTCGGGAACGCGATGTAGTCGCGGATCGAGTCCGAACCGCCGAAGAGCGAGCACATGCGGTCGAAACCGAAGGCGATACCGCCGTGGGGCGGCGCCCCGTATTTGAAGGCTCCGAGCAGGAAGCCGAACTGAGCCTGCGCCTCTTCGGGTGTGAAGCCCAGCACCTCGAACATGCGGCTCTGCACGCGACCGTCGTGGATACGGATCGAACCGCCACCCACTTCGACACCGTTCACTACAAAGTCGTAGGCTTCGGCCCGGACATCGCCCAATGCCTTCAGATCGCCCGAGAAGAATTTCTCCATATCCTCGGTTTTGGGCGAGGTGAAGGGGTGGTGCATCGCATAGTAGCGTTGCGTTTCGTCGTCCCACTCGAGCAGCGGGAAATCCACCACCCAGAGCGGAGCAAAGGTGTCGTGCGGACGCAGCCCCAGCCGGTCGCCCATCTCCAGACGCAGGGCACACAGCGCAGCGAGCGTCTGTTTTTTCGGCCCGGCCAGAATCAGCAGCAGGTCACCCGGCTGCATACCGGTCGCTTCGCCCCATGCGGCCAGATCGTCGGCCGAATAGAATTTATCCACACTCGATTTGTAGCCCCCGTCGGCATCGCGACGCACGTAGACCAGCCCCTTGGCACCGACCTGAGGCCGTTTTACGAACTCCGTAAGGCCGTCCAACTGTTTGCGGGTGTAGGAGGCGCAGCCCGGCACACAAATCCCGCCGACATACTCGGCACTGTCGAACACCACGAAATCGTGGCCCTTGACCAGTTCGGTCATGTTGTTGAACTTCATGCCGAAACGGATATCGGGTTTGTCCGAACCGTAGGTTTCCATCGCCTCGTGCCAACTCATGCGGGGCAGTTTTTCGTCACCAAAGGTCACGCCCAGCGTCTTTTCGAACATGGTCCGCATCATCCCTTCGAATACTCCCAGTACGTCTTCGCGCTCAACGAAGGCCATTTCGCAGTCCACCTGGGTGAATTCCGGCTGACGATCGGCACGCAGGTCTTCGTCGCGGAAACAGCGCACGATCTGGAAATAACGGTCGTAACCGCTCACCATCAGCAGCTGTTTGAAGGTCTGCGGCGACTGCGGCAGGGCATAGAACTCGCCGGGGTTCATGCGCGACGGCACCACGAAGTCACGCGCCCCTTCGGGGGTCGACTTGATCATGTAGGGAGTTTCGATCTCCATGAAGCCCTGTGCGTCGAGATATTTGCGGATCTCCTGAGCCAGGCGGTGGCGCAGCATCATGGCCCGCTGCAGCGGCGGACGACGCAGGTCGAGGTAGCGGTACTTCATCCGCAGGTCGTCGCCCCCGTCCGAATTCTCTTCGATCGTAAAGGGCGGCACCTCGCTGGTATTCAATATATTGATCTCGGCGGCGACGATTTCGATCTCGCCGGTGGGGATTTTGGTATTCTTGGCGGAGCGTTCCGTCACCTTACCGGTGACCTGAATCACATACTCGCGCCCGAGCCCTTCGGCCGTAGCTTTCAGTTCGGCCGAAGCGTGTTCATCGACCGTGATTTGGGTGATCCCGTATCGGTCGCGCAGGTCGATGAAGACCATGGCGCCCAGGTTACGCACCTTCTGGACCCATCCGGCCAGGGTGACGGTCCGGTTGGCATCGGCGAGCCTTAATTCGCCGCAAGTCGCTGTTCTGAACATTTTTTCATGTAATTTTGAAAACTCAAAGATAGTGATTTTTTCCTATCATGCGCTTGCGTATGCCGCCACGCCCGGGTTAAAACCGTTCCGCGCCCCGTCCGGCGACTGGCACCCCCACGAGCGGCCCCCACGCAGGCAGACGCACTCCCCGACTTTCGACCCCACCAACAACACCCTTCACGATGTCCGAACAACACGAAAAATACATGCGTATGGCCCTGGCTGAAGCCCAGGAGGCCTATCGGCTGGGCGAGATTCCGATCGGCGCCGTGGTCGTGGCCGGCGAGCGGACCATAGCCCGCACCCACAACCTGACCGAGACATTGGGTGACGTCACCGCCCATGCCGAGATGCAGGCCCTGACGGCCGCCGCATCGGCCCTGGGCGGCAAATACCTCGACCGCTGTACGCTCTACGTCACCGTCGAGCCCTGCCCGATGTGCGCCGCCGCCCTGCGCTGGGCCCAGCTGGGAACGCTGGTGTACGGCGCCGCTGACCCCAAACGAGGCTACCGGGTGGTCTCCGACGAGTTGCTGCATCCCCGGACGACCGTCGTCGGCGGCATCCTCGAATCCGACTGTTCGGCCCTGATGAGCCGTTTCTTCGCCGAACTTCGCGCTTCGAAACGGTAAATCCAACCCGATGGAACGATAAAAGCCGGCTCAAAATTTTGAATTCTCCGAAAAAATCATTCAATTTGTATCCGTTGTTCCGTCCGGAACCCTCGATTGCAGAATATTAACCTAAACATACCGTAAGAAAATGAAGCAGATAAAATTGTGGGGGATGACCCTCGCAGCCGCCATGCTGGTCATCGGCGCTTCGGCCCAAACCAAAGAAGAAGTCGGCCTCAAGATGAAAGAAGCCGGCGAACTGATCAATAACAAGAAATTCGTAGAGGCCATTCCCGTCCTCGAAGAGGTGATCAAAATGGGTCAGGCCGTCGGAGCCGACGCTGTGGACATCACCACCGAAGCCCAGAAGATGCTGCCCCAGCTCTACCTGCAGAAAGGTGTCGTAGCCGTGCAGGCCAAAAAGATGGACGAAGCCATCGCCGCTTTTGAAAAAGCCGAAAACCTGGCCGACCTCCAGGGCGACGTGATGACCACCCGCAAAGCCGGACGTTTCGTATCGAACATCTATATGGCCATCGGTGTCAACAGTTTCAACGCCAAAGACTACGCCAAAGCCCTCGAAAGCTTCCAGAAAGGTCTGGCACAGGACACCGCCAACATCCAGCTGGCCTACTTCACCGCCAAATCCTACGCCGAACTGAAACAACTCGACAAAGCAGTCGATCTTTACAAACAGGTGATCGAAGCCGGAGCCGAAAACAGCAAATATGAAAAACAGGCAGCCAGCGCTCAGGCCGACATGGACAACTACATGCTCGTAGCCGCCTCCGAAGCCGCACAGGCCGGTGACCTGGAGAAAGTGCAGACCTACGTTGCAGCCATCCCGAAAAACGCCGACGCCAACCTGCTGCTGATCCAGACCGCCAACAACCTCAAGAAATACGACGTCGTAGTAGCTAACGGTGACAACGCCTACGAAGCACAGACCGACGAAGCCAAGAAGAGCGACGTCGCTTACCTGACCGGCGTAGCCTACCAGAACAAAGGCAACAACGCCAAAGCGACCGAATGGCTGACCAAAGTGACCGCCGGCGAAAACGTAGCCGCAGCCAAACAGCTCAAAACCGATATCGCAGCTGCCCAATAATTCCTCCACATCCGCAAGAGGATAACAGGCAGCCCGAACGCGACAAACGGGCGCACAGCATAAAGGGTTTCCGATCTTCGAATCGGAAACCCTTGTTTTATACCCCCATCCCGGAATTTTCTCACCGCAGCCATAGGCATACAGAGCGTTCATGCTGATCTCGCGTAACGTTCCATGCGCTCCCGCTTCCCCACCGCAAAGAGCGAAAAGCGAAGACAAAGAGCCAAAAGAGTCACTCCAGCCACGAGACTAAATCACTACAAATAGCGATTGCCCGACCCGACTCGATGCGTTTTCTTTGCACCCAGAACCAAACCACCCATTCCATGAAACGATCGCTGACCGTCACCGGCCTCTTTCTGCTTGCCGCCGTCGCCACTGCGGCCCCCGGCACCCTGCACGTAACCCCGCCCGTCGCGAATGACGATCCGGCCGAGCTCGACTCGATCCGGCTCATCGAAACCGAGAGTGTCGTAGTACGCTCCTCGGCCAAGGAGACCAACAACCTGTGGAGCGCTCCCGAAGCCACCTCGCTCATCACTCCCGGACAGGTCAACAACCGCCAGATCGAATCGATCAAAGACCTCAGCGCCTTCGTTCCGAACCTCTTCATCCCCGACTACGGATCGAAAATGACCACTCCGATCTACCTGCGCGGGGTCGGTGCCCGCAGCAGCGGACAAAGCGTAGCCATGTATGTGGACAACATCCCCTACATGGACAAGTCGACCTTCGACTTCGAATTCATGGACATCCAGCGCATCGAAGTGCTGCGCGGCCCGCAGGGAACCCTCTACGGCCGTAACGCCATGGGCGGGATCATCAACGTCTACACCCTCTCGCCGTTCGACTACCAGGGCCACAAGCTCTCGATCGGCGGCGGCAACTACGGCAATTGGCACGTCAAGATTTCGAAACTCGCCAAACTCAGCGACAAGATCGGCCTCAGCGTAGGCGCCTACTACGAACAGCAGGGCGGATACTTCGACAACGCCATGGAAGGCGCAGCCACCGGTCCCAAAGTGGACGACGGCCAGTCGGCCGGCGGCCGCCTCAAGCTGGAGTGGAAGATCAACCCCCGGCTCAAAGCCATGCTCGCCTCCAGTTTCGACTTCACCGACCAGGGAGCCTTCGCCTACGGCCTCTACGACAAGACCACCGGCGAGATCGCACCCGTCGACTACAACGACCGCGGCAGCTACCTGCGCCGCATGAGCAACAACTCGCTCCGCTTCGAATACCGCACCGACAAGATCCTGCTCACCTCCAACACCGGCTACCAGTGGCTCAACGACAACATGTGGATGGACCAGGACTTCACGCCGGCCAGCATCTTCACGATCAACCAGCGCCAGCGCCAGAACTCCATCAACCAGGAGATCACCGTCCGCTCGGTCAAGGAGCAGAACTACCAGTGGTCCGTGGGCGCCTTCGGGTTCTACAACCACCTGACCACCGACGGCGACGTGCTCTTCAAACAGGACGGCATCAAGAACATCCTCCAGCCCGTGTTCGACAACATCCAGATGCCCATCGCGCTGACCATCCAGAACGACGAGATTCCCAACCCCGGCACCTACCGGACCCCGACCGTCGGCGCCGCCATCTTCCACCAGTCGACCCTCAACAACCTGCTGACCGACGGCCTCTCGCTGACCCTCGGCCTGCGCCTCGACTACGAGAAACAATACCTGAAATACAACACCTCGATGAGCATGGACCTGCTGGCCCAGAACAAACCGGGCGGCATTCCGATGTTGCCGCCGAGCGGTATCGAGATGCCCATCAGCAAAACCCTCACCGGTAAGGACGATCAGGAGTTTCTGCAATACCTGCCCAAGATCTCGCTCAAATACGAGTGCACCCCGCAGATCATGACCTACTTCACCGTCGCCAAAGGGTACAAGGCCGGCGGATACAACATCCAGATGTTCTCCGAAGTGATGCAGGACAGTCTGAAAGCCTCGCGCCCGTCGATGGGCGGCAGCGGCGGCGGACGCCCCGGAGCTTCGGTCACGAAAGCCGATGCCGCCACTGAGAGCGGAAACATTCGGAACGCACTGGCCTACAAACCGGAACAGACCTGGAACTATGAGCTGGGGATGCGCGGCACTTTCTGGGACGGCCGTCTGAACGCCGAGCTGGCCCTCTTCCTGATGGACATCAAGGACGTGCAGCTGACCCAGTTCGTCGACGGCGGCAGCGGCCGCATCCTGACCAACGCCGGCAAGGGACGCAGCTACGGCGTCGAAGCATCGCTGGGCCTGCGACCCGCAACAGGGCTGAACATCGACGTGAACTACGGTTTCACCCACGCCACGTTCCGCGACTACAACGGCGGTACGAACTCGGCCGGCGAAACGATCGACTACAAAGGCAAATTCATCCCCTACGTTCCGCAGCACACCTTCTCGGTCGGCGCGGCCTACACGCTGAACGTGGCGAACTGCTGGATCAACCAGATGATCTTCTCGGCCCAGTACACCGGTGCCGGCCGCATCTACTGGAACGAAGCCAACGATGTCCAGCAACCCTTCTACGGACTGCTGAATGCCAAGATGAGTTTCCGCCACGACTTCGTGCGACTGGAGCTGTGGGCACGCAACATCCTGAACACCGATTACGGCGCCTTCTACTTCGAATCGTTCGGCAACTCCTTCATCCAGCGCGGCAAACCCTTCACCTGCGGCGCCAACCTGGTCTTCGCCTTTTAGCCGCACCTGACCTCAACACAACCGCCGGTGTCCGACGGTTCCTATCGAAGAGGCGACTCGCGCCTGGGACGTAAAACCGCCGGGCTGTTCACCCGCCCCCACAAAAAGCAGCGCCCCGGTCAGCCCCCGCAAAGGGCTCGACCGGGGCGCTGCTTATCCTGCCGGGTTCTATTTCTCAGGGTTTGGAGACCGTGAAACGATGCTCGCCCTCCGCATAGACGTGCACAAGCCGCAACCCGTAACGTCTGCAAATCGAATCGACCAAAGCCAGTCCGAGACCGGTCGAATCCTCGCGGCGTCCTCCCTGCCGGAAGCGTTTGAAGAGATCCGCTTCGTCGAAAGGCAGCGGGTCACCGCTATTGGCAAACAGCATCGACCGGGAGTCGAATCGAATCCGGATGCTCCCCTGCGGGCGGTTATGCACATAGGCATTCTTCAGCATGTTCGTGACCAGCATCTCGGCCAGCGTATCGTTCATTTCGCACTCCATCCGGCCCGGCTCTTCGACCGTCAGCCCGATCTGCAGATGCCCGTAGATTTCGGCATAACTTTCCAGATGCCGTTTCAACACCTCGTTCAGACAGACCGGCGTATGCTCCGGGAACTGCCCGTTGTCGATCTTGCTCAGTAGCAGTAAGGTTCGGTTCATGCGGGTCAGCCCTTCGAGCGTCTGCAACACGGCGATCACCTCGCCCAGCTGCCGTTCGGAGAGCTCCGGATCGGCGGCCAGCAGCTCCAGCCGGTTGCGACAGACGGCCAGCGGCGTCTGCATCTCGTGCGACGCATGACCGATAAACTGTTTCTGCTCCTCGAAGACCCGCTCGGTACGCTCGGCCGAACGTCGTGCGGCGTCGGTCAGCCGACGGAACTCAGTAACCCGCGTAGGGTTGACCAGCGGCGGGTTCTTGCCCCCCACCGTATAGTTGTCGAGCCAGCGCAACAGCACATACAACGGCCGCATGCTCCGCCACAACACCCATCCGCTAATCAGAATCAGCGTCAACAGCAGACAGGCGAACAGCAGCACCACCCACCGGAAAACAGCCTCCTGCAGATCCTCCTTTTCGAGGGTCGGTGTCGAAACCGTCAGTTCGAACCAACGGTCCGAAGCGTCCCGGAAAATGGTACGCAGAACCCGCCCGGGCTCCTTCTCGTCGATGTCGGGGAGGTAAATCTCTTCGTCCGTGTAGCGCTCCTCGGGGTGAGAGGCGGCATACTCCGCATCGACCTCCCGAAGCGTGTGTCCGGTCACCGCCGGTCCCTCCGGCAGGGATAGGGTATCGCCCACCAGATGGCTGCGGATGATCCGTTCGGAATAGGACTCCAGCGCATCGTCGACACCGTCGTTCACCTCGTCCGTTACGGCCATGTGGAACAGAAACGCCCACCCCGTCAACAGCAGTGACAGGGCCAGCGTAATGCGCAGGGTCAGACTCCAGATCAGTTTCATGCTTCCGTCGAAATCAGTTTATAGCCGAACCCGTAGACCGAGCGAATCTCGACCGTGGCTCCGGCATCCTTGAGTTTGCGCCGCAGATTTTTCATCTGGGCATAGACGAAATCGAAATTGTCAGCCTGGTCGATGTGGTCGCCCCACACCGCCTCGGCCAGCGTGGTTTTGCTGACCAGGTGGCCCGGACGGCTCACAAAATAGGCCAGAATATCGTACTCCTTGCGGCTCAGCTCCAGTTCGCGTCCACCGACGCTCACCCGAAACTGATCCGGCCGGATCGACACGTTACCGGCCTCGAGGGTCAACTCACCGCCGCGCTTGCGCCGGATGACGCTCCGGATGCGGGCATGCAGTTCGGCCAGGTGGAACGGTTTGGGCAGGTAGTCGTCAGCTCCCAGTTCCAGCCCTGCCACCTTGTCTTCAAGCGAATCGCGGGCCGAGATGATAATGACGCTCTCGCGTTTGTGCAACTCCTTGAGCCGCTCGAGCAGTTGCAGACCGCTCCCGCCGGGCAGCATGATGTCCAGCAGGATGCAATCGTAATCATAAGTGGCTATCTTTTCGAGGGCGCTGTCGTAATCGGGAGCGGTTTCGACCACATACCGTTCCGCTTCGAGCGAACGGCATATCACCTCCCGCAGGGCCGCTTCGTCTTCGACGATCAATATTTTCATCGGCAGATTATTTTTTGAAGAAAGGGTCGATTCGGGACGTCATCACCGAACCACGGGGATATTCCCCTTGCAAGATAACAATCTTGCCCGAGATTTCCCGCAACCGCCTGCTGCTCCGGCCAGCCACCCTGCCCCTGTGGTTTTCTCCACCGAACATTCGACGAGCCATTTTTCTGCTAAACGGGACACCGACCTTACGCCCATTTCGTGCGCTGTCGACGCCACGGTCAATCGCCCCGGGATTATGCCTCGGACCGGCGCTGTTCACGCCGCTGCTCGGCGGCAGCACGCAGTTCGTGGGTACGCCGGAGCGTGGCCAGTACGGCCGTCAGCCCATAGACTCCGGTGAGCGTCCAAAGGGTAATCATCTCGGGAGCCACGTCCGTGAGCGACGCCCCCATGGTCCGGATACGCACCAGTGCGTCGATCCCGCTGCTCGAGGGAACCAGCCGCCCCAGGGCGTAGATCCAGTCGGGCATTCCCTCGCGCGGCCACGAAATTCCGCTGACAATCAGGAAAAAGACCGATGTGACGATCAGCATCATCATCGAGGTTTCGCGCTTGCGGAAGAGCGCCCCCAACGTCAGCCCCAGGAAGATGACCGAAAGCAGATAGGGCAGGAACACCAGCAGCAGATCGACATGGTTGCCGTTCATCGGATAGCCGAACAGCTTGTACTGGAAGCTGAACATGTAGAGCATCAGCGGGATATAGAGGAAGAGATAGGCCGATGCCTTGGCAAAGGTGAGCCGTGTGGCGGAGTAGTCGCGGAAACGTCGCCAGGTCCCCTTTTCGTACCATGTCCCGCCGACCATGCCGATCCCGACGAGCAGCAGCTGCTGGGCGATCAGCAGCAGCACCGGAGGCATGATCGCCGTGGCATAACCGCCATAAGGGTTGTAGAGGGTATTGACATCGTAGGGCACGGGGCGGGCCGTCCACTCGGCCTGCTGCTGGTTGAGTCCGCCGGCCATCAGGGTTCCGACCTGCACTTCGGCTCCGGCGGTGGTGACCACCTGACCGACAGCCGTCAGGAAATCGCTGTAAAGCAGAAAATAACCGCCGTCGGCATAGAGGCTCACGTGGTTCTGCTGACCGGAGAGGATCCGTTTTTCGTACCCCTGCGGAATGAGGAGCACGCCGTACACCCGGCGGTCGAGGAAGAGCTGCCGGGCCTCGTCGAGGTTCTGCGGGTTGTAACGAACGTCGGCCTGCGGGGTGGCATCGAGCATCCGGGTCAGCTCGCGGCTGGGGGGTGTGTTGTCGAGATCGACCACCGCCACCGGGAAACCGCGGACCACCTGCGGAGCGTAGATCAACGGATAGAGGGTCCCGTAGATGAACATCGCCCCGAAGAGGATCAGCATGGCGCCCCCGTCGCGGAAGATGGAGAGGAATTCGGTTTTCGCTATTTTCCAGAATCGTTTCATGGCATCATTCTTTCCCGTAGTATCGGGGGTTGAGCGCGACCTTCCGGAGTCTCGGCACCAGCAGGGCCATCACCAGCACAAAGGCGCCCATGGCCGCCAGATCGCCGAGCGAACGGGCCGGGGGAGCCCCGCGGAGACTCTGTTCGATAAAGAGGTCGATGTAATAGGTGAACGGGAAGAGCTTCGCGAGGGCGGCGATGGGCGGATACATCCCGATGGCCGGGAAGGTCAGCCCGCAGAACGAGAGCGAAGCGGTGGCCAGCCCGCCGGCGATCGAGAGCGAGAAGCGCAGATTGGCGCTCACGGCCACGATGATCACGCCGATGGCCATATAGGCCAGAATCACGAAGAGGTTGCCGAGCACCAGAATCAGGGCCTCATGGCCGTGGAACGGGAGGCCCATGAAGCGGTACAGTACGGTGTTCATCAGCAGCGACAACATCGAGAAGAGCAGGACATAGGGGGCAAGTTTGGCGGCCAGTGCGCGGGTGATGCTGCCCCCGGCCGTGGCGACCCACTCGGCCGCCGTCCCCTCCTTGAGTTCGCTGCCGATGACATAGACGGTCACGAGACTGACGGTGATGACCAGCGCCAGAAAGAGCAGACCGGGCAGCAGGTAGTAGGCATAGCTGCCATAGGGGTTGAAGAGGATGTGTTTTTCGAAGGCGATGGGGTAGGCCATGGCATAGCCCTGCGAGGCGGGGATGCCTTTGGCTCCGAGCATCTGGGTCTCGACCCCGATGTTGAAGGCCTGAAAGACGGTGCTGATGTCGCGTTTGAGCAGTCCGGAGTTGAGAATCCGTGCACCGCTGATTTCGGCCGACACCTGTGCCCCGCCGGTGGTAGAGAGGATGTTGGCCTGCAGGCCGGACGGAATGATGATAAGCGCGTTGGAACGCCCCTGAAGCATGGTCTGGTGGCCCTCCTCGATACTCTGGACGTGGAAAGCGACCCGGGCCGTGGGGGTGGCATCGACCATCCGGATCAGTTGGCGCGACAGCTCGGTGCGGTCGCCGTCATAGACGGCCACGGGCAGGTCGTGGACGGTGCCCCGCCAGAACATCATCGCGTACAGGGCGGTCAGCACCACCGGGATGATGATGGCCGAAGTGACCAGCATCCGGCTCTGTCCGAACCGTCTGATTTCACGTTTAAGGCTGTTTCTGAATAGTCCCATGGTGGGAGTGGTTGGTCGTTCGGTTAAATATAGGGTTCCGCATCTTCCCGAGAGTCCTACACGGGCGCGGAGGTCGCGACTGCTGTTCTGCCGCACGGCAACGAGAACCGCCGGTATCAGGCCGGTCGAGTTTCGATCAGTGTTTCGCCCGCCGCAACGGTCTGCCGGAGCCTCCCCGCAAAGCGAAGCGAAAGGAGTCCTCCGAGCAGGAGCGGGAGCAGACGCGCGGTACGGAAGGAAGCGGTATTGCTACAAAAGGCGGTGTTGCCTCAAGTGGCGAAGTTCTACAAACTGTTGTAATCGACCGTTACGGTCATACCGGGACGCAGGTCGTCGATCTTCTCCGCAGCGCGGGCATGCACCTCGAAGGTCTTGACGTCGAACTCGCCGCTGGTACGCGTCGCGGCCCAGGTGGCATACGACGCTTCGGCCGCAATGTAGGTCACGGTCAGTTCGCAGCTGCGGTCCAGCGCCGGGAAGTAGCCCTGAAGTTTGGTTCCGACCTTGATTTTGGGCAGGAGGGTCTCCTTGACGTTGAAAACGACCCATGAGTCGGAGAGATCCACGATGGTGACCACCGGATAACCGGTGCCGACCAGTTCGCCGTTCTCCGAAACGACGCTCGACACCTCGCCGTCCACCGGAGCATACTGGCGGGTCTCGGTCACGTAGGATTCCACCTCGCTCACCGCACCGCCGGCCTGCTCGACAATGGCCCGGGCAGCGGCCTTATCCTCCCATTGCGCCCCCTCGGTGGCCATGTTGTAAGCGGCTTCGGCCGCTACGGAGGTGGTCTTCATGGCACGAAGGTTGGCCTGCGCCTCGTCGAGTTTCTGGGCGGGTACAACCCCCTGGTCGTAGAGGTTTTTCACGCGGTCATAGGTCTTCTGGGCCAGTTCCAGACCAGCCAGCGACTTCTGCCACATCTCGTAGGCCTGCTGGATCTGCTGTTTGCGGGCCCCGGCATCGACTTTGTCCTGCATGGCGGTGGCGGCCGAACGGGCGGCTTCGGCCTGGGTCAGTTTGGCGAAGACCTCGGGCGAGCTGATGCCGTACAGGAACTGTCCGCGGGTGACGCGGTCGCCGCGTTTGACGGTCAGGCTGTCGACCCGGCCGGGCACTTTCGACGAGACTTTGTAGCTGGTGGCCTCGACCGTCCCCTGCATGATGTAGGGAGCGGGCTTGAGCACAAACCAGCCGATGAAGGCTACCACCGTAATGATGGCAATCACGATCAGCGCGATGGTATAGACTTTTGATTTCATAACTATGGAGCGACTTTTTGTTTCTTATTCATTACTGATCATCTGGAAATCCTGCTGCCGCATGTAGCTGGTAAAGGATTCGGTCTCGCCGGACAGCGCCAGCAACTGGGCCAGCGTCACGTCGAAGGTGCAGGCGGCGGCCAGCCGTTCGACCTTGGCTTTGGCCAGGTTCAGCCGTGCATCCACCACGTCGGACGAAGGGGCCATCCCCTCGCTGAAGGCCTTGAGTTTGGCATCCAGATAGGACTCGGCAAAAGCCACCGATGCGCTGAGGGCGTGCACTTCGGCCTGCGAGCTTCGGAGCTGGTTGTAGAGCTTCTCGGTGAGGGTCATCAGGTCGTCCTCGGCCTTGTTTTGCATCACTTCAACCCTTTGCAGGTCTTTCTTGGCCGCAGCGTGTTTGTACTCGCTGCCGAGACCGTCGAAGATGCGTAGCTTCACACCGGCACCGACCATCCAGCGCGGTGCCAGATCGGTCAGCTGCCAGTCCCAGGCGTTGACCGCACCGATGGCGGCCACCTCGGGCAGAAACGCAGCCCGTGCGGACCGAACCCCCTCTTCGGCCAGCCGGCGGGTCAGCTCCACCTGTTTCAGCATGGGGCTGTTCTGCTTGACACGCTCTTGATAATAGGAGAGGGGACGCAGTTCATCGACAATGAACAGCGCCGTGACGGGCAGGTATTCGGCCGTCCGGCCGAGCGACGTGCCGAGCGCCCGGTTAACGGTTGCAATCTGGAGTGCCGCCTTCTGCTCTTCGCCTTCGGCCTGCGAGAGGAACATCTCGGCATAGAGTTTTTCGGTCGACGCGATCATCCCGTTCGCCTCCAGCTGCCGGGCATCCTCCAGGTGCTTGCGCATCCCGGCGGTCACCTCCTCACGCACCCGCTGCACGTTGCGGGCCAGCGAGAGTCCGTAATAACGCTCGACCACCTCGGCAAACAGATCGGTCTGTGCCTTGAGGGCCTCCTGGTCGCTCTTTTCGATGTCGATTTTGGCGGCATTGACGGCCGCGTTGATCTTTCCGCCCATGTAGAGCGGCAGAGCCACCGAAGCCCCGACCACGGCGAACTGCTGTTTCTGGAGGGTCAGACTGAGGTCGAGTCCCTGCACGGCCTGCAAAATCTCGGACGGAATGGGAAAAGGCAAAGGAAGTTGGCCGATTTGTTGCAAAGCGGCGTCTTTTTCCGCATTAAGGTCAAAAGCCTTAATATCCTCGGAAAGATACGTATAGTTGGCCGCCACGCCGATTTGGGGCATGCGCAGCCCCCAGGTGGCCTTGCGACGGTCGACGGCGGCCTCGCGTGCCAGCCGCTGCGCCTCCATGACGGGGTTCTGGCGGTAGCTCATGTCGACAGCCTCCTGCAGGGTCAGCACATAGGTCGAATCGACCTCCGCAGTTTGCGCCGCCGCAGGGGCCATCCCTCCCAGCATCAGGGCGACGCCCAATCCCCAGGCGGCAAAAGGTTGATGTATTTGCATAGCGTATTGTTTGTTCATGGTTGGAGGGGCCGGCACCGGAAAGGGCCTCCGGTAGCAGACCCAAGCAAGGTATAAAGAATTATGCAAATTTGATGCAATTTTTTTGGCACGTAAGTTGTGATAGCTTAAATCGACAAACTAAAAAGTTTATCTAAAAAACTAAAAACAACTAAAAAACTCAAAAAACATGAAAAAGCTATTCTTATCCCTTCTGATGGTATCTCTGGTCGTGGCCGCAGCAGCCCAGGACTACACCCAAAAATCCGTACGCGACGCCAAACGCACCGAACGGCAGCAGGCCATGGTGCAACAACTGACCAACGCGCTCAAGAGCCACAACTTCACCTTCTCGGCTTCGCAGGTAACCTCCGAATTCGACGGACCGCAACAGCTGAACCAGTGGAACAACTACGTATCGGTCTACCCGGGCTACATGGAGGTGCAACTGCCGTACGTTTCGGTAGACCAGAACGTCAGCACCATTCCACAGAAGATCAGCATCAACACCGCTGAATTTACCTTCTGGGAAGACATGAACAACGGTTCGCAATGGACCCTCGTGTTCCAGACCGAGTCCGACGGCGTGAAATACGTATTCCACCTGAACTACAACATCGACAACGGGCTGGCCAAACTGACCCTCGTGCCGAACATGGGCAACACCATCTCCTACACCGGCACCATCCAGGCCAACTAGCCCCACCGCCTCGGCCATATCCATCAGCCTTCGGCCCTCACTGCCGGAGGCTGATGCGTTTTCAGCCCCCCCACACGCACCCATACGGCAAATCTCCTGACCCGACCACCGGCCCGCCGGATCCAGACCACCCCTTCCACCAGTTGCCTGCGTACCTGCCGGATGCTCGATTTCCACCCCCCGATTCCGGCCCCGACCCTCCGAAAAGCCCCTCCGGGGCGACAAACTTTTGCAAATATTTTAGCAATCTCCGAAAATATCCATATCTTTGTCGTTGTGAATCAGCTAACAATCATTCACTGACAAATCATCACGAAAAACAACATACCTAAAACGACAACCATGCAGCAATCAATCGACACCTACAATTTCGCAGGCAAACGGGCGATTATCCGCGTAGACTTCAACGTGCCGCTGGACGCAGACTTCAACGTAACCGACGATACCCGCATCCGCGCGGCTATCCCGACCATCAAAAAAGTACTGGCCGGTGGCGGCTCGGTGATCCTGATGTCGCACCTGGGACGCCCGAAGGGTCCGGAAGATAAATTCTCGCTCAAACACATCATCCCGACCATCGAAAAACTCCTCGGCCAGAAGATCGACTTCGCCGGCGACTGCATGGGTGCCGAAGCAGCCGAAAAAGCTGCTGCCCTCAAACCGGGTGAAGTGCTCCTGCTCGAAAACCTCCGCTTCTACGCCGAAGAAGAAGGCAAACCCCGCGGTCTGAAAGAAGACGCTACCGACGAGGAAAAGAAAGCAGCCAAAGCCAAAGTGAAAGAATCGCAGAAAGAGTTCACCAAAAAACTGGCTTCGTACGCCGACTGCTACATCAACGACGCCTTCGGTACCGCACACCGCGCTCACGCTTCGACCGCACTGATCGCCGAATACTTCCCCACTGACAAAATGTTCGGCTACATCATGGAAGGCGAGCTCAAAGCCATCGACGGCGTGCTCCAGGCTCCGCAAAAACCCTTCACCGCTATCCTCGGCGGCTCGAAAGTATCGACCAAAATCACCATCATCGAATCGCTGATGGAGAAAGTCGACAACCTGATCCTCGGCGGCGGTATGACCTATACCTTCATGGCCGCACAGGGCGGTAAAATCGGTAACTCGATCTGCGAAAAAGATCAGTTCGACACCGCACTGAACATCATCGAAAAAGCCAAGAAACTGGGCGTGAACCTCGTACTGGCCGAAGACGCCAAATGCGGCGACGCATTCAGCAACGACGCCAACACCCAGATCTGCCCCGCCAACGACATCCCCGACGGCTGGGAAGGCATGGACGTAGGTCCCAAAACCGCAGCCAAATTCCAGAAAGTCATCAAAGATTCGAAAACCATCCTCTGGAACGGTCCCGTCGGCGTATTCGAATTCGACACCTTCGCCGAAGGTTCGAAAGCCATCGCTGATGCCATCGTTGAAGCTACCGCTAACGGTGCCTACTCGCTCATCGGCGGTGGTGATTCCGTAGCCTGCATCAACAAATTCGGTCTGGCCGACAAAGTCAGCTACGTCTCGACCGGTGGCGGTGCACTGCTCGAATACATGGAAGGCAAAGAACTGCCCGGCGTAGCAGCCATCCGCAAATAATCGCTGCCGAAGCAGAAGCCTTTGAATTAATAGATCGGGTCGATCTCTCATGGGAGATCGACCCGATTTCTTTTTATTCGCACAGCACCTGCCGAGACAGAAAGGCCAAAGGGGGTATACGGAGACGGGCCAAAGACGTTGATCGATCCCTATCGAAAAGACTGCCGGTGTCAAACCGTTATAGTATCAGGATCGTAGGTATTCAAAAAAACAATTGAATGATTTTCAGGACCATACGGCAAAGGAGCGCCAATTCACAGATGCCGCCCATTCTATATAAGCCTGATAAGTCTGAGCATAACACACCCATTGACGAAGCAAATACCGACAACCTAACCGGCCAGTCCCGCGAAGAAGGGGACCATGAACGGCACCGATAGATCCGCAATCACCCCCTGCAACACCGCCAAAGCCAAATACTGCGGACCGCAATACCTCAAAATCGCTGGCAGCGAAACATCGACCGTCGTCGCCCCACCCGAACAGATCGGGCCCAGTGGCGAAAAGTGCTTCACCATCCACGCCGCACCCACCACCGTCAGCATCTCACGCGTGATATTGGCCAGCAGGCCGATGGTTCCCACCTCCGGCCCGCGCAGCTCGGCCAGCAGCACCCCCGACAGCGAATAGTAACCCTGCCCGGAGCCCACCGCCATTGCATCCGACCACAACATCGGCCGCAGCCCGATCAGCTGCAGCAACGCCCACATGGCCGTCACCCCGACCCACGAGCCAAGAATCGTCACCAGCGGCACCAGCAGGCTGCGTTTGGGCTGATGGATCACACTGCGCAGCGTCGCCGTATCGCTGCCGATGGTGATTCCCACCGCCAGCACCAGCAGGTACAACGCCCACATGGCCAGCGGCCAGCTCGCAAACCACCGGGCCGCCGGCGTAAAGACCCCCAGCAGGATCCCCGCCACGAACGTCCCCACGATCACCAGGCTGAAGTGATTGCCGCCACCGGCATTTTCGGACGAAGCGTCCTCCGGTTCGGGAGCCTTCGGCGCCACCGCACCGAAGCTGTAACGCCACAGCAGCCGAGCCCCCGTCAACACCCCGCCAACGGCACCGATCCCCAGCAAGATTGCCGTGATACCGATGGTTCCGAGGTGGCGAAGCACCAGTTCATTCCCGCCGACCTCCGTCCCGAGAAAGACCATCAGCAACAGAATGGCAGCAGTCACCGCCCGCGTCGCTACCCGTCGCGGATGGGGAAAGCGACGCGTCAACCAACCCAGCACGACGCCCAGACACATGACAGCAAAAATCTTCAGCATGGTGCGAAACTATTAACTCCGACAAACGCAGCGCTCTTCACCTGCCCCTACCGGCCTGCGACCGCCAACGACGGACCGGCCACGGACAGGGGAGAGCGACCGACAAACAAAAACTCCCGCGTCTTCGTGAAAAGAGGCAGGAGCTTCGATCAAAAAAAGTGACCCCGACGGGATTCGAACCCATATCGTCAGAACCGGAATCTGAAATTCTATCCATTGAACTACGGAGCCGTCCGGTACACACGCCTCAGCGTGTTACGGATGCAAATATACAATTTTTCTTTAAAACCGCGTATCCCGCCCGAAAAAGCCTCAGTGCAGGGAGGTTTCCGACATCTTTGCCCCCCGACGTGCCCGCCTCCGCAGGCAACCGCCCCGGGCTGCGGGCAGTCATATCCATTTCCTCGCGAGACGGACAGACTTACGCAAACCGACTTATTGTTCATTCTTTCAATCTGCCACCACTCTGCCGAAGCGACTACACCACTCGGATGCAGCAACACCGACGGACAAAACCATTTTACAAATTGTGTAAAATTTCACATAATCGCTTTGCCTATTTATAATGATTGCGATACCTTTGCGAAAGTCGCTTTTTCGCAACCGTCACCTCGGACAGATAACGCCCCGCACAGGCTCAGAGACTCAGAGGCACCCCGCCTCGTTTCCCGTCTCCGGAAACACGCTCATCCCCGCCGCCCCGCGACATCCCGTTCGAAAACGACCCCTGCCGAAAGCACCGCTCTCCCCGCCGGAGAGCCCCGAACACGACTAACCCCTATACACCCCAAATACTCAATGAAGTTTAAAACACTGCTCGCCGCCGGCTGTCTGGCGGCCACTGCCCTCACGGTTCAGGCCCAACAGACCTTCAGCCTGACCAACGCCGACCTGACCAAAGCCCGTCAGGAGTACGGTATCGCTACCGTCGGAAAAGCCGTAAACGGCGTCCCGGCCGCCGTTGCCGGGACACTCTATCCCCAATCGATCGGCGTCCACAGCCCCTCGACCATCAAGATCGACCTTCACCGTGCCGCCACCCGCTTCACGGCCCGCGTCGGAATCGCCGACAACCCGATCGACTACTTCTCTCCGGATCTGACCTCCATCGCGCTGGTCAACGGGACCAAACTCTACTTCACCACCCAACAGGATACCAAACAATTTGCCGGTCTGGAGGGTACGGACGGCAAGGTATCGCCCGGTTCGGCCGTATTCGTCGTGCGCGGCGACGGCAAGGAGCTCTACCGCAGCGCCACGATCGGCAACGGTCAGGCCCCGGCCGAGATCGACATCCCGCTCAAGGGCGTAGGACTGCTGGAGTTGACCGTCGAACCCACCAGTGACGGTCCGAGCGGTGACCACGCCCTGTGGATCGATCCCCGCATCGAATACGACGGCACCCAACCCGAGAGTGTCGATGCCGGCTTCAGCGGCGAAGGCCCCGCACTGGCCGACGACGTGCGCCAGAAACTCGAAAACAAGATCAACGCCCTTCCCCAACTGGAGCTGCCCTACGGCATCACCCCCTACGACTGGCTGATCAACCCCACCGCCTCGAAGACCGCCCTCTACGCCACCGCCGACCGCAAAGGGGTGATTCTGGCCAACGGCATGGTGGCCCGCGAGTTCCGCATCGTGCCGAACCTCGCCACGGTGGACATCATCAACCGCATGACCGGTGAGAGCATGATCCGCGCCGTGAGCAGCGAAGGGACCATCACCCTCGACGGCCGCCAGTACACCCTCGGCGGACTCGAAGGGCAGCCCGAACGCGGCTACCTGAAACGCGACTGGCTGGACGAAATGACCACCATTCCCGGCTCGTTCCTGGTCGAAGACTTCGAACTGCGACCCGTGGCCGAAATTCTGCCGTGGAACCGCAACCGCTGGGCACTCAACACCGAAAACCCCACCGGCCAGACCCTCACCTTCACCCTCCGCGGCCAGGGTGAACTGCACGACGTCACCGTCGAGCTGAGCTACACGATCTACGACCGCATCCCCGTGCTGCGCAAGAGCTTCGCCCTGCACAACGACTCGCCGGTGCCGGTCAACGTGGACGCCTTCCAGCTCGAATACCTCGCCTTTGCCGAACCCGAATCGCCGGGTGGCGGTGATCCCACCAAGTTCCGCCTGCCCAACATCCACATCGAGAGCGACTACGCCTGCGGCGGCGAATTCTTCGAACCTCAAACCGACATCACCGAGCGCTGGGTCGAAGACCCGCGTTACACCTCGCAACGCAACTACATGCTCCAGACGCTCTGCATCCTGGAGGTGGCACCGCCGATCGGTCCCGACCAGGCCGTCCGCTCGGGCGACACCTTCCGTTCGTTCAGCGTGCTGGAGATGCCCTTCGACAGCGACGACCGCGAGCGCAAGGGGCTCTTCAAACGCCGCATGTACCGCACCATCGCACCGTGGGCCTCGCAGAACCCGATCTTCATGCACCTGACCTCATCCGATCCCGACGTCATCCGCCGCGCCGTCGACCAGTGTGACTCGACCGGCTACGAAATGATTATCATCAGCTTCGGGTCGGGCCTCAACGCCGAAGACACCTCGGCCCAGAACATCGCCAAATGGAAATCGATGGTGGACTACGCCACCAGCAAAGGAATCGAAATGGGCTGCTACTCGCTGTTGGCCAGCCGCTGGATCAGCGACAGCGTCGACGTGATCAACCCGGCCACCGGCAAACGCGGCGGCGCCCGCTTCGGCAGCTCGCCCTGCCTGTGCAGCGACTGGGGTTATGAATACTTCGACCGCATCCGCACCTTCTTCGAACGCACCGGCATGCGCTGCTTTGAGCACGACGGCTCCTACCCGGGCGACGTCTGCGCCTCGACGACCCACACCCACCACAAAGGGCTGAACGACTCGCAGTGGAACCAGTTCCACAAGATCACCGACCTCTACCACTGGATGTGCAGCCAGGGCATCTACATCAACGTGCCCGACTTCTACTTCCTGAACGGTTCGACCAAGGTCGGCATCGGTTACCGCGAAGTCAACTGGTCGTTGCCGCGTGACCGCCAGATTATCCACGCCCGTCAGCTCAACTACGACTGCACGTGGGACCGCATGGCCTCGTCGTGCTGGAGCTTCGTGCCGCTGGTCGAATACCAAGGTGGCGGTGCGGCTGCCACGCTCGAACCGCTGAGCCAGCACCTTTACGAATACAAGACCCACATGGTGCAAAACTACGGCGCAGGGGTTCAGGCCTGCTACCGCGGTCCGCGCCTGTACGACACTCCGGAGACCAAGGCTACCGTGATCGAGGTGATCGACTGGTACAAGAAATACCGTCGCATCCTCAACAGCGACATCATCCACCTGCGCCGTCCGGACGCCCGTGACTGGGACGGTCTGCTGCACGTCAACCCCGACGAGCCGCAGAAAGGGCTGGCCATGTTCTTCAACCCGACCGACCGTGAAATCACCCGCACGATCCGCGTACCGCTCTACTATACCGGTCTGACCGACAAAGCCCGCATCCGTGAGGCCGAAGGCAAACCGAAAACCTACAAGCTCGACCGTGATTACTCCGTGACCCTGACCGTCACTATTCCGGCCGGCGGCTACACCTGGTACGTCATCGAATAGGCTGAGTCGGAGCGGCCAGGAGTTGGCTGCAAGTATCAGAAGCGGCCAAGGACTGACGTAAGCAGCCAGAATCAACCGAAAACGAATCGGGAGCAACCGGAAGCGACCGAAAGCAGGCCGAAGGTAAGAGACGCCAATACACCCGGTTCCGCCCCATGCAGAGAGGCCCGAACGGGGAACAGGCGACTGATAACCGGCAACTGGAAACCGGAGACCGCATTCCACCAAGCCGAACGCCCTCACGTTCCCCTTCCGATACGAACGAAAGCCCCAGCGGGGTGTATGGATTCACACGATCCATACACCCCGCTGTCATCATATCGCTATCCGGAAAGCTTTTCACTAGACCATTTCTTATAGCCCTGTCACTTGAACATTTCGTCGGAACTCTTCACTGGAGTTTTTCATTCGAGCATTTCGTTAGAGCCCTGCTCCGCCGGCCATAACACAGCTTTACCAAGTATCGCTCCTAACCTTTCAAGCCGAGAATCCTGAATTCCTTATTGCCCATCGCATATTCACCTAACCGTACATCCAACATTCGGTCCATTCCTTCCCCATCTTCCACAAAAACAGACTATACCTTCTATTAAAAAGGTTTTCCTCCGGTCGCAACGGAAACCACCCTCCACCGGCAACCCCATAAAACCAACCGCATACAAAAAACAGGTTCGGCCCGGTATTGCACCGGGCCGAACCCATATCCAATCTTTCCGTTACGCCCCGTATCGGCCATCAACCAAAATTGTCGACAGAACCGCCTTCAGACAACCGCGGGGCCCAACCGACTACTCCTTCGGACGCGGAGACATCTCGACCGGCCCGTCGAAACGGAGTTCGATCACACGCACCGGCACATCCGCCGAGGCTTCCGGCAACTCGAAACGGGTCGTCGCTCCCGACACCGTAAAAGGCACCTTGCCACCCGACACCCTGTTGCGGGCAGCCACCAGCCGCTGCGGGGGATTCGGCAGTTCGAGCGTCTGCACCTCCGGATCGGTCACCAACAACCAGGCCCGATTGCCGTGACGCGTGCTCACACCGCCCTCATAGGGGTAGTAGGGGCCACCGCGCGTGCCGTAGATTGCATCGCCGTAACGCTTCAGCCACATGCCCAGCGTATCCATCAGCGCGATCTGCCCCGGCTCGAACGTACCGTCCGGCCGCGGGCCCAGGTTAATCATGTAGTTTCCGTTGCTGCCGACGATGCTGACCATATCGCGCACCAGTTCGGCCGCTGTCATCAGCTGCGGCGTCGGGTTGTAGGACCACTGCGACCGGTCGATCGTCACCCACGCCTGCCACGGGTGGTCGCCCCACACCGTCACGTTGTTTCCCTCGTTGACAAGACGCTCGCGGTCCTGAAAGTCGCCCGCATATTTGCGGCCATCCATGTCGATGTGGTTGCCGGCACCGGCCATGCGGCGACCGATATCCACCCGCGAGTTGAGCAGAATGTCCGGTTTGCGGGTGTGGAAACGGCGGTACATGGCCGACCCCACCTCATGCGTATAGGTCGCATCCCACTCGCCGTCGAACTGAATGAAGGCCAGGTCGTACTTGTCGATCAGCTCGCACACCTGGTTGGCCATATACTCGAAATAGCGCGTGAGGTTCGGGCTGTCCTCCTGTTTGGGGAAGAGCGGTCCCGGGCCGCCGTGGCTGTACGGAGCCCAGTCAGGGTGGTACCAGTCCAGATTGGAGTAGTAGGCCCCGAACATGATGCCGTGGCGGTCGCACGCCTCCTTCATCTCGGCCATCAGGTCGCGTTTGGCCGGCGTATTCTCCATGTCGTACTCCGAGTAGTCCGAGAACCAGATGGCGAAACCGTCGTGGTGGCGCGACGTGGGCGAGAGGTAACGCATGCCCCAACGCTTCATCAGCCGGCACCACTCGTCAGCGTCGAACCGCTCGGGGTTGAAGCGCAGGTAGAGGCTGTCATAGGTCGTTACCGGCACCGAAGTGCCGCGGCTCCAGCCGATCTCCTTGCCGCTGAGCGACGACGGTCCCCAGTGGACACACATGCCGACCCGCAGGTCCTGCCATTTTTTCAAAGCTTCGGCCGACGTTTTCAGGTCGGGATTCAGCTCACCGCCGCCCGTCAGCACCGTTTGGGCCGCCGCAGGCAGCAGCGACGCCAACGCCGCACCGGCCGATACAATCCATCGTTTCATCATATTGGGTAGAGTTTGGTTTGTCGTTTCAAAGTCGAAGAGGAGCGGACAAGGCCGAACAGGGGCAGCAGGGGCGAACAGGGACAAGCCCAGCCGCACAGGTCGGGGAACCGCCCGGAGATGCCCCCAAAGGCTATCGGGCCACCAGTTCGATCCGTTTGAGGGTCAGTTTCGCGCCCGGCGCGGCCACGGCTCGGAAGACCACCCGCCCGTCGTTCGTATCCTCGCGCATCACAAACAGCGAAGCCTCGTTCGCAGTCAGTTCGCTCTTGCGCCCTTCGACCTCCAGCATCCCTTTCGGAGCGTCGCCGTCGAAGACCAACTGCAAGTCGGCCAGAATCCCGTTCGGCGTAGCCATCGTCACCTCAATTTCACGGCCGACCCAGGGGCCCTGAGCGACCTTCTTGCCATCGCACACCACCTCGTAACGCACACCGGCCGCAGGTTCGGCCACCGGGCCTACCCCCAGCAGCGTCTCCAGCTCGGCCAGCGTCAGCCGGGCCGACGGATCGAACGACGCGCCGGACATGTAGCGCAACAGACTGTATTTCAACTGTTCGACAGCCGGCGAATCGCCCGTCAAGTCATGGCCGCAGACCATCAGCCGTCCGTCGCCCACCCGACATTCGAAAAGGGAGGCCAGCCGGTCGTTGATATGGAAATCGCTGATGGGCTGCACAACGGGCGTCAGCTGCGGATAGTCGTTGATAACGAAAGCACGTCCGCTGGAGAGCGGTTTCCACTGCCAGTCGCTGTGCGAAGCCGTCGGGAAGGCCTCCAACGCACGGTGGGTCGAATCGATATAGAAGCCGAGCGTTTTGGTGGCCTGTCCGGGGAAGAAGGAGTTCGACCAGAAGAGCGGTGTGAAGGCCAGCGGAGTGGTCGTGCGGTCGTTTCCGGCCCGATGGGCCAGCAGCAACACGCGTCCGCCCTCGGCGAGCCGCTGACGCGCCGCAGCGTCGAGCGTATCGGTCACCAGCACATCGGCCTCAACCGCCCCGGGGGTCGGATAGACCCAGAGATTCCACTCGTTCAGGTAGGGAGTCCCTTCGATCGACACGGTGAGGGTATATCTCCCGGCCTGGGTAACCCGGTTCAGCGGCAGTTCGATCCGGCCGCAGTTCCGCAGACCTCCGGTTTCGATGGCCGGCCCGGAGAGCCGCCCGCTGCCGAGCGTATCGCCCGGGGCAGCCAGACTCCACACCACGGGCCCGGCAAGGGTTTCGGTACCATAGTTGGCCGTCTCGATCGAAGCGGTGAAGGTCTCGCCGCTGCGCCACACGTAGCGGTCGAAACGGGCCAGCGGGACAACGGCACCGCCGTACTGGCGGTAGGTCTCCGGAGTGACGATCCCCTTCGAATCCCAGAACGAATCGAGCCATCCGACCAGCGCTTCGCCCTGACCCGAATAGTCGGTCATGCTCAGCAACTGGTACCCGGCGCACGAGGGGGTACGGAGCAGTTTTTCGATATGAGCCTTGTAGAGGAGGGTCTGCAACGCGCCGCTCGCGGCATGGAACAACGAGTCCATCGCCTCGACCCCGTTGGTGCGGGCCAGCTGGCGCAACTCCTCCAGATTGCGTGCCTCGAGCACACCGGTATATTTGTCAATCTCGCTCCAGAGCGGATAGACGGGATACTGTCCCAGTTCGTGAGCAATGGTGGGGATGGCCGTTTTGGAGTAGGTCGACTCCCAGTCGTCCATCGTCCCTTCACCCGAGAGGCCGTAGGTATTCCCGGCCCCGGGATAGTGGTGCGTCACCATATACTGATCGACAGGGGTCACCTGCCGGGCAGTCGACACGGCATAGAGGCGGCGCGGGTCTTCGCGCTCCAGCGAGTCGATCCAGCGCTGCATCACCCCGAAATCGGAATTGCCCAGCTCGTTGCCGACGCAAAGCATCGTGAAGGAGGGGTGGTTGCCGTAGGCATCGAGCATCCGCCGCATCTCGGCCGGAACAAAGGCATCGGCCGATGGGTTGTGGCCCAGCCCTTTAGGCAGGCCGCGGGTAGTCATTTCGGGACGTTCGGGGTTGATGACCGACATCCACCAGTCGATCCAGAGCACCTCGGCCTGGATGTAGATACCGAGTTTGTCGGCTGCGGCGAAAGCGGCCTCCGGCGGACACCACGAGTGGAACCGGACGTGGTTCAGCCCGTGGGCCTTGTAGATGGAGAAGATACGCTCCCACTCGGCCTGGTCGCACGAGGGGTAACCGGTCAGCGGGAAGTGCACGCAGTCGAGGTTGCCGCGCAGGAAGACCGGACGGTCGTTGATACGAATCTTGGCGTCGCGCCCCTCCAGTGTCCGGAAACCGAACGTACGCCGTTCGCTGCGGCCGTCGGCCTCCATCTCCAGCGTATAAAGGAAGGGGGTGAACTCGTCCCACGTGCGGGCCGGTTCGAGCAGTTGGAGCGTCGCACCGCTCCGGTCGGATGACTCGACCCGGAACGGGACGCGCCGCCCGGAGGCCGTTTCGGTCAGCCGGTAACGCACCTTGCCGGCATCGGGGGCCACGTCGGCCGTAATGCGGAGCCGACCGGCCTTGCCGTCGGGCCACAGACGGATCTGCCCGAAGGGCGAGACGGGACGCAGTTCGATCCGGCCAATCATGCCGTTCCAGATGATCTGGGTATACTCACCGTAGCTGTGCCCTTTGTCCCCGATGTTGTAGATCATGTCGTTGTTGACCCGCACGGCCAACGTATGGGGGCCGGCCGAGAGCCGGCCGAGCCGGTGGGTATGGGGTGTTCCGAGGCCGTCCTGCGTGTCGATGCGTTCGCCGTCGAGCCACACTTCGGACTGCCACATGACCCGCTCAAGATAGAGTTCGAGTTCACGGTCGGCCCATTCGCGCGGAACGTCGATCTGCCGCACGTACCAGGCCGGCCCGGTGTATTTGTAGCGACGGGTCAGAATCCCGTAGTCCGAGCCTTCGGTCGGGGTGCCGTAACCGGCCTCGTCCAGGGTGCCGGGCAACCGGATCGGCTGTCCGTTTTCCAGGCGGAAATACCCGCGGCTGACGCCGCTGCTGTCCGGATCAAGGCGCACCTGCCACTCGCCGGCCAACGACACGGCCTGCGGTTTCTCTTTCGCCTGCAACGGGAAGAGGGTCGAACAAAGCAGACACAACAGTCCGAATTTACGTTTCATCATCATTTCGTGTACAAGGTTGAAGGTGAAATCCATCGGCCGGCCCACGGGCAGGTCCGCTTCTACGGAACCCCGACAGCCCGACCTCGTTCAAAATTACAAAACACACGCGTCATACGGCTTCCTGTCGATCCGTTATTCCAGATTCGAGCGGATTACCGCCCCGGAGCGATTTCCACCCCCGAGCGAGCCTATCCAGCATCTACTCCACAGGAACAATCCAAACCTCCCCGGACCGGCACGGAAAAAGCCGCGTATGCTTATTGTACAAATTAAGGGGTATTCGCTTCGGTATGCAATAGATAATCCCGTTTATTCAATGGATTATTTTACGAACAAGTCTTGATTTATCGCCGGAAAAGAGTTTCATTTGTAAAAAGAGACCATCTGCAAGCCTGCCATGCAAAAACAGAAAGACGGATTCGCCGGCGAACGCGCCCTGGTCCTGCCCGATCCGCTGGTTCGGGAGTTCGGCCAGGATCCGCAGCTGGCAGCCCTGTACATCACCGACATCGGCCACTATCCCTGTGCACGGAACCACTACCGCGAACGCACCACCCCCATCAACCAGTACATTCTGATCTACTGTACCGAGGGGCGGGGCCAATTCTCGCTCCAGGGCCGGAGCCACACCGTCTCGCGCAACCAGTTTTTCATTCTGCCGCCGGGCATTCCCCACGCCTACGGTGCCGACCGGCAGGCTCCATGGACAATCTACTGGATCCATTTCGGCGGCACGATGGCCCCGCAGTATGGCAACGGGCTCGGCGTCCCGTGCGAGGTGGCCCCTCCGGCCGAGGCAGACACCAACGACCGCATCGACCTGTTCGAGACGATCTTCCGCACGCTGGAGTGGGGCTACGGCAACGACAACCTCCACTACGCCTCGGCCGTACTCCACCACCTGCTGGCCTCGTTCCGCTACGCCCGCCAGTTCGTCGGCCAACGCGAGACGTCGCTCCAGAACGACATCGTCGATACAGCCATCCTCTTCATGAAGCGCAACATCGAACGTAAACTGACCGTCGGCGAAATCGCCGCACAGGTAGGATACTCGCCCTCGCACTTCGTCAGCCTCTTCAGCGCCCGCACCGGCCAGACCCCCATCGCCTGCCTGAACCAGCTCCGCATCCAGATGGCCTGCCGCCTGCTCGATCAAACCCACATGAAAATCAACCAAATCTGCCACAAAGTCGGCATCGACGACTGCTTTTACTTCTCGCGCCTGTTCCGCAAGGAGATGGGCATCTCGCCAACCGACTACCGCGAACAGCCCAAAGGATAAGCCCCCCTATCGGTTCCACCCCCGAAGGAGCCCCCGCCTCCTCCGAGACCGTGTGACCCGCCGCCCACGACACCGTAACAAAAGTATCCGCCGCAAACCGCGCTCCGGCCGCGCTTCAATGAACCGCCCCGCCCGGACCCCTCCTGCCGCCCCACATGGGGTGGATGTCTGATCGTCGACCCAAATACTGTACTAAAAACAATAACAAACCCACTCTGAACCATGAAACACGCCACCCTGCTCCCGATTCTCGGCAGTCTGCTGGCTGTCAGTCTGCTCAGTAGCTGCACGGCCACCGGCAATTCCGATCGCAACACTCAAGCGACAGCCGGTACGGCCACCACCCGCATGCTCAACCCGATCGCCCCTCCCGGCCTCTACATCGCCGACCCCGAAATCCGCCAGATGCCCGACGGACGCATCTACCTCTACGGTTCGCGCGACGAACCGCAAAACGCCTACTGTTCGCAGTCCTACAACGTGCTCTCGACCTCGGACCTGGTCCACTGGAACGTCGAACAGTGTTCGTTCGCCACCCACGGCACCGGTAAACAGACCGACTACACGGAACAGATTCTCTACGCGCCGGACTGCATCCATCATAACGGCAAATACTACCTCTACTACTGTCTGGCCGGCGGAGGCAAGGACGAAGGGGTGGCCGTCTCCGACTCGCCCTACGGTCCGTTTGTCGACGGACGCGCCATCGAAGGCATCTCGGGCATCGACCCCTCCGTCTTCATCGACGACGACGGCCAGGCCTATCTCTTCTGGGGACAGGCCTACGCCAAAGGAGCCAAACTGAGCGCCGACATGCGTTCGATCGAAGGGCCGATCCACGACAGCCTGCTGACCTACGAAACTCACGCCTTCAACGAAGCCAGTTCGGTCCGCAAACGGAACGGCATCTACTACTACGTCTACGGCGGTCACCAGCGCCACGGCGAGTCGAACTGCGCCACGCTGAACTATGCCACCTCGACCTCGCCGCTGGGCCCCTACACCTACCGCGGCGTGATTATCGACAACTGGGGCAGCGGCCGCAACCTGGTCAACAACCACGGCTGCATCGTCGAGATCGACGGCCAGTGGTATGTGGCCTACCACCGTCCCACCCACGCTTCGCAAACGATGCGCAAGGCGTGCCTCGAACCGATCACCTTCAACCCCGACGGCACGATTCAGGAGGTCGAAATGACGACCCAGGGCATCGGCGGCCCGATCTCGCCCCTGCTGCGGATGGACGCCGCCCGCGCCTGCCTGATGTCGGGCAACGTAATGGTGGCCGTACGCCGACCCGCCCACGACATCCCGGTCGAATACCTCGGAGCGATCCGTGACGGCGACCACGCCTACTGGAAATACTACGACTTCACCGGCTGCGACGTGAACCGCTTCGTCTGCAAGACCTGGGGCCCCAGCCAGGCCGGAACAATCGAGATTCGCCTCGACTCGCCCGACGGCGAACTGATCGGCACCTGCCCGGTCAAGGCGATGGCGGGCGAAACCGCCTATGCCATCCATCAGACCGACGTCAAGAGCGTGAGCGGCAAACACGCCCTGGTACTGGTTTTCCGCTCGGCCGACCCGACCCTTTCGAAAGATATCGACCTGATGAATCTGGAGTGGTTCACCTTCGAAAAAGCCAAATAACAGCCCTCCTCCCGGTGACCGACCACCAAACACCACCTCGCCGACGCCCACAAAAGGCAGTGAAGAGTAAAAGCAGAACGCTCATCGGAAACGAATACAAAGAGCCGAAGCCGCCGCGACAGAGCGGAACGCCTCGGAGAGCGACACGAAAGCCGAATTTGCCGCACGACAATTTTTTCAACTGCCGCACTCCCTAACTTTGAGAGTAACACCAGCACTGCCACCCGCCATCCTGCCCATCCTCCGCGCCCGGTATCGTCCCGTCGTGTCACCTCCGGGAATTGCCACCCCCGGAAATCGCATGGAACGGCTGCGCCATCAGCAGCGTTACGCCCGCGAACAGAGGCCAAACCGAATTAAAATGCTATCTTGTCGGAGAAAAACGCATAGCGTCCGACGGACAAAACACCTAAAACATTACTATACAAGCAATAGCGAACAAAACAATGGCAAAAAAGCGAATCCTACTGACCGCCCTGGCCGCCGGCATCTTTGCCTGGGGCAACCTCGCGGCCCAAGAAAATGATTTCGACCTGTCGAGCCAGCGCGCCGAAGCACAAGACGTGCTGAAGGTGCCCGGCCACATCGTGGACCACGGCGGGCTTATCATCAACCCCACCCCCCACCAGCTGACCCTGGACAAAAGCGGCACCCTCGACGTCTCGGCCGGCATCCGCCTGATCGACAAGCAGAAGAAATTCGCCGACTACTTCGACTTCCTCACCGCCGCCAAATCGGGCGTCAAGGTGACCGTTAACTTCGGCGAAAAAGCCGCCGCCAATGCCGGCGTGAAGGATCGTTCCGGCGCCTACGCCCTCAGCATCGGCTCCAAAGGCATCACCATCACCGGCTACGACGAACGCGGCGCCTTCTACGGCATCCAAACCCTGCGCCAGATCGTCGAAAGCCCGATCTCGGCCAACGGACAACTCCCCTGGCTGACCGTCAACGACTACCCCGACCTGAAGAAACGCGGCGTCGTGGAAGGTTTCTACGGCACCCCCTGGTCACACCAGGTGCGCCTCTCGCTGATCGACTTCTACGGCCGCTTCAAGCTGAACAGCTACCTCTACGGCCCCAAAGACGACCCCTACCACAGCTGCCCCAACTGGCGTCAGCCCTATCCCGAAAAAGAGGCCCAGAACATCCGCGAACTGGTCGAAGCCTGCAACCGCAACTACGTCGAATTCGTGTGGGCCATCCACCCCGGACAGGACATCAAATGGAACGAAGAGGACTATAACAACCTGCTGAACAAGTTCGAAATGATGTATGCGCTGGGCGTGCGCGCCTTCGCCATCTTCTTCGACGACATCTCCGGCGAGGGGACCAACCCCGTCAAACAGGTCGAACTGCTCAACCGCCTGACCAACGAATTCGTGAAGGCCAAAGGCGACGTGGCTCCGCTGGTGGTCTGCCCCACCGACTACTCCAAACTGTGGGCCAACCCCACTCCGCAGGGTAGTCTGAGCGTCTACGGGCGCACCCTCGACCCCTCCGTGGCCGTCTTCTGGACCGGCGACGCCGTCTGCACCGACCTCACCCCCGAAACCATGGAGTGGCTCAACTCCCGCATCCAGCGCCCCGGCTACTACTGGTGGAACTACCCGGTGACCGACTACGTCCGCCACATCATCATGCAGGGTCCGGTCTACGGTCTGGACACCAGCCTCACCTCCAACGAGGTGTACGGACTGGCCAGCAACCCGATGGAACACGGCGAAGCCTCGAAACTGGCCCTCTACGGCGTGGCCGACTACGCCTGGAACACCGCCGCCTATAACCCCATCGACAACTGGGAACGCGGCATCGTCGAACTCGCCCCCAAAGCCAAAGAGGCTTACCGTACCTTCGCCATCCACTCCTGCGACACCGAGACCGGCTACCGCCGTTCCGAATCGTGGGAGACCGAAACCTTCACCATCGACCGCTACACCCCCGAACAGTACGACGCCCTGCTGAAAGAGTTCCAGAAGATCGAGCAGGTACCGACCCAGATGGAAGCAAACTGCGACAACGAACTGCTGCTCAAGGAGCTCCGTCCGTGGCTCGTCGAATTCGGCAAACTCGGCACCCGCGGCCGAAAAGCCCTCGAACTGATCAAGCTCTACGAATCGGGCGACCTGGCCGCCTTCTGGCCCGCCTACGTCCAGAACATGATGAGCGCCGAAGACCGGAAAGCCTATGCCGCCCACAAATCGGGCACCATGAAGCTCCAGCCCTTCTACGAAAACACGATGGACGACCTGCTGGCCGCCTACTACACCAAGATCACCGGCCAACTGCCGGCCGCTCCCAAAGGGATCGGCTCGTTCGGCAACTCGTTCGGCATCCAGACCAAGCTGATGTTCGACAACGACTCCACCACCTTCTACACCTCCGGCGTATCGCAGAAAGAGGGTAGCTGGATCGGCGCCGACCTGGGAGCCGCCCAGCCGGTGGACGAGATTCTGATCCTCCAGGGACGCAACTCGAAAGACGACGTCGACTATTTCGACCACGCCGTTGTCGAATACTCGGCCGACGGACGCAACTGGACGGCTCTGACCGACGAACTAGAAAAACAGTACGTCATCCGCTGGAAAGGCGAACCGGTCCAGGCTCGTTACGTGCGCCTCAAACGTCTCGAATCGACCCGCAGCAACTGGGCTGCCGTCCGTTCGTTCGAGGTGAATCCCGTCAGCCTCGACAAACTCGGTTTTACGGTCGAAGCCTCCGACTCGGGCAACACGCTGTACGTGTTCGACAAAAACCCCGGCACTTCGTTCGCCAACCAGGGCACGCTGACGTTCGGCATCGCCCCCGGCACCACCGGTTACACGCTGCTGCTGGCACCCGCCGCCGCGGGCAGCCAAAGCATCAAACAGCTGGACGCCAACGGAGCCGTCGTAGCCCAAACGGTTGTCAACAATCCGTTCCAAAAGATCACCGTTGCACCGGGTGCCACGACCATCGTACTCGAAGGCGCTATGGATATCTACGAGATCATTCCGAACAAATAGGGTACTCCCTCAGACGATAAAAACAGAACACCCCGGTCGGGACGTTGGCCCGGCCGGGGTGTTTTTTGAATCCAGTTATCGGGTCTTTTCCCATGGGTCTGCACACCGACCGAGAAGTCCGCCCCACCGCCGACCACTATTTTTCAACTCCCCACTGCAGCCCCCAACCGTTCACACCCCGTATCCTCACGGGCATGTATTCCCATTCCTTGTCCTTACCGAACACAGAAAGCCGGGGATGAAATCACAATGATTTCATCCCCGGCTTCATTGATTTTACGGTTCTTGGTTCGGAATGCTGGCAGCCCGACGGCAGTCGGTCTCCCGCCTCCCGCGACATCCGCCCTGCGGCATAAAACAGCGGGCGAACCAATCGCGACGGAAAAGACGCAGTCCCATCCGGCCGCCGGCCGAAAATCGATCCACGCTCCCGTTATCGGGCCAACGCACGAGCCAGTTCGCGGAATGCCTCGCCGGTCACCGAATCGCGCGAAGCGATCGGTTCGCCGGAGTCACCCCCTTCGGCGATCGCCTGCACCAGCGGCACCGAGCCCAGGAACGGCACTCCCTGTTCGGCAGCGAGTGCGGCCACACGCCCCTCAGGACCTGCCGGTCCGAAGATATAATATTTGTTTTCGGGCAGTTCGGCAGGCGTAAACCAGGCCATGTTTTCGACAATACCCCGAATCGGCACGTTCACATGCTCGTTGCGGAACATCGCGATCCCGCGCACCACGTCGAGCAGCGCCACCTCCTGCGGCGTGCTGACGATAACGGCACCGGAGAGCTTCAGCTCGCCGACGATCGTCAGGTGCAGGTCGCCCGTTCCCGGCGGCAGGTCGATCAGCAGAAAGTCCAGTTCGCCCCACGCCGTCTGGTGCAGCAGCTGACGCAACGCATTGGTCGCCATCGGGCCGCGCCATACCAGCGCATCGCTGTTCGAGATGAAGAATCCGATCGACATCACCTTCACGCCGTAGGCTTCGGCCGGAACGATATACTCCAGGTCGGAACCGTCTTCGGCAATCTCGGCCACCGGCTTATACTCCTCGACCCCGAACATTTTGGGCATCGACGGGCCGTAGATGTCGGCATCCAACACCCCCACGCGGTAGCCTTCGGCAGCCAGGGCCACGGCCAGGTTGGCCGTCACGGTGCTTTTCCCGACACCCCCTTTGCCCGAGGCCACGGCGATCACCTGTCCGATGCCGTTCAACTGGCTCTTTTCGCGCATGGTCTGCTGTTTGGCGGCTTTCGAGTCGGGCGGCAGCGGTTCCGAAACCACGATGACCGGCATCACACCGGTAGCCTGTTGCAAAATCGCTTCGGCCGCACGACGGATCGAACCCGCCATCGGGTCGCGCGGCTTGGTCAGCTTGAGGGTGAAACGGACGGCTCCCGCCGGATCGATCGTCACCCCCTCGACCATGCCCAGCGATACGATATCCTTATCCTGCTCCGGGTGCTTCACCCCTTTGAGCAGATCGAGCACTTCTTCTTGGGTCATTTCCTCTCTGTATGGTTCTAAATTTAGCGTAAACTTTCGTTAATCAGTTGTTCCAGCCGTTCGAGCGCCCCCTCCTGCGGAATGTTGCGTTCGACGACCTCCTTGCCCCGGTAGAGGGTCACCACACCGTGACCGGAACCGACATAGCCGAAGTCGGCATCGGCCATCTCGCCGGGTCCGTTCACGATACACCCCATCACGGCTATCTTCAGACCGGGATAGTGGCCGAAACGCTCCTTGACGGCGCGGGCCACACCCTGCAGTTCGAAGAGGGTCCGTCCACAGCCGGGGCAGGAGATGATCTCGGTCCGGGAGATCCGGGCCCGGGCTGCCTGAAGGATCGAGAACGAGAGCGAAGTCAGGTCGAAATCGGGCGTCACGTTGCGTTCGGTGGATATCAAACGTCCGGCGGCGTCTTCATCATATGCCGTTTCGAACACTTCGTTGACGATCCACACCCCGTCGCCGAAACCGTCGATCAGCAAAGCACCGAAGTCGGCTGCGGCATAGAGTTGGAGCTGTTCGAGAGATTTCTCGGCATAGCAGCGGCTCATGATGACCGGGTTCTTCACATTGTGCCGCATCAGTTGCACGAAGCAGGCGCGAATCTCGCCCACCCAGTGCAAGTTTTCCGACACAAGCACCAGAATTCGGTCGGGATGGGCCTCCAACCACCCCAGGAACTCGGGCGTCAGGTGCTCCAGCGTACAGGCAATCCAACCGGTTCCGTTGTCGCGCCCTTGCATGGCGCGCGAAGGGGTCACCAGTGAGAAGGCGTCGGGAGCGATGTCGGCACCGGCTTCGCGGTTGCCGATCACCACGGGCGGAGCACCACCCCCGATGGTCACCCCCTGCCAAGTCACGGGAAACGTCTCCCGACGGGCATAGTTGTAGGGATCATACGGAATCGGGTCGTCATTCACAGGGATATAGTTGTGCATCTCGCGACCGGTAAAGTAGTCGGCCAAGATGCGAGCCGGACGGATTTCGTTTTCAGGCGGTTCGGTCAGCGACACCCGGATCGTGTCACCGATGCCGTCGGCCAGCAGGGCGCCGATGCCCACGGCCGACCGGATGCGTCCCTCTTCGCCTTCGCCGGCTTCGGTCACCCCCAGGTGGAGCGGGTAGTGCATCCCCTCGCTGTCCATCTGTACGACGAGTTTGCGATAGGCTTCGACCATGACGCGCGTATTGCTCGACTTCATCGAGATCACCACGCGGTCGAAGTTCTCGGCCCGGCAGACACGCAGAAATTCCATGGCCGACTCGACCATTCCATCCGTCGTGTCGCCGTAGCGCGACATGATCCGGTCGGAGAGCGAACCGTGGTTCACGCCGATACGGAGCACCGTGTTGTAGTATTTGCACTCTTCGATCAGCGCGGTGAGCTGCACGCGCAGCCGTTCGAGCTCGGCGGCATACTCCGCGTCGGTATATTCGAGGTGTTTGAAGGTAGCACGTCGGTCAATGAAGTTGCCGGGATTGATGCGCACTTTGCTGACATACTGTGCGGCGATCAGGGCCACCTGCGGGTTAAAATGGACGTCGGCCACCAGCGGAACGTAACACTCCTGCTCCTCCACACGCCGGCGGATGGTGAGCAGCCGTTCGGCTTCGGTCCGTCCGGGTGCGGTGAGCCGCACCATTTCGGCTCCGGCGGCGGCTATGCGCAGCACCTGCTGGGCCGATGCCTCGACGTCGGCCGTGTTGGTGGTGGTCATCGACTGTACGACGATCGGGGCGTCGCCACCGAGAATCAGGTGGCTGCCGATGCGGATCGGGTTGCTCGGTCGACGCGAATAGCTGAACAGGTGGGGGCAGTATCGTTTCATGGCTCGACGAAATCTGTTGTTCTGACAAATTTACGAAAAGTTTGTCAACGACCGGTTCCGATCTTTCGGTCAGTCCGGTAAAGCGCTCCGTCTCCGCTTCGGCCACCTCGCTTTCCGCCCGGAAAAACACCGGAACGTACACCCGACTGCACCGGCAGCCGCTTACGAGCGGTTGCCAAATACCTGACGAGCCAGTTCATCGACCCGGTTGACGTAGATGATTTCGATTCCTTTGGGAGCGTTGCGCAGCGCTGCGCGGGCGTATCCGGAGACGACAATGGTGCGGAACCCGAGACGGGCAGCTTCCGAGACGCGCTGTTCGGTTTTGGAAGCAGGGCGCACTTCGCCCGAGAGACCGACTTCACCGGCAAAACAGATGTCGGCATCCAATGCGATGTCGAGGCCGGAGGAGATGATGGCGGCAATGATGGCCAGATCGAGCCCCGTATCGCTGATGCGGAACCCGCCGGCCAGGTTCAGGAAGATGTCTTTGGTGCCGAGCTGGAAGCCGAGGCGCTTTTCGAGCACGGCCAGCAGCATGGTGAGCCGTTTGTAGTCGACACCGGTGGCCGACCGCTGCGGGGTGCCATAGGCCGAGGTGCTGACCAGGGCCTGCGTTTCGAGCAGGAAGGGGCGGATCCCCTCGATGGTGGCGCCGATGGCGATGCCGCTCAGGGGCTGGTCGTAGTGCGAGACGAGTATTTCGGAGGGGTTGTCGACTTCGCGCAGACCGTCGTTGCGCATCTCGAACACGCCGATCTCGTTGGTCGCCCCGAAACGGTTTTTGATGCTGCGCAGGATACGATAGGCGTTGTTGCTGTCACCCTCGAACTGAAACACGACATCGACGATGTGTTCCAGGATCTTGGGACCGGCAATGGCGCCGTCTTTGGTGATGTGGCCGATGATCAGCACGGGGACGTTGCTCTCTTTGGCATATTTGAGCAACATGGCGGCGCACTCGCGGATCTGGCTGACGCTGCCGGGCGAGGACTCGACCCGCTCGGAATAGAGGGTCTGGATCGAGTCGATCACAACGATCCGGGGGGCGGTCTCGGTCAGCCGCGTGATGATGTTCTCGAGCGAGGTCTCGCTGAGCAGCAGACACTGTTCGTTCTGAATGCCGATCCGGTCGGCGCGCATTTTGATCTGCTCGGGGCTCTCCTCGCCGGAAACGTAGAGAATGGGCACCCCGGTCAAACGTACGGCCACCTGAAGGGCCAGCGTGGATTTGCCGATACCGGGCTCGCCGCCGAGCAGCACGAGCGATCCGGGGACAAGTCCGCCGCCGAGTACGCGATTGAATTCGTGGTTGAGCAGGTCGATGCGTTGAACGGTACTTTGGCGCACTTCGGTTACGGGAATCGGCCGGTTACGGTCGCCGGATGTGCTGAGCCCGAAGGCGTTATTGGTCGTGAGGGGGTTACTCTTGGCTGCAACGAGCTCTTCGGTATAGGTGTTCCATGCTCCACAGGCGGGGCATTTGCCGACCCACTTGGGAGATTCATTACCACAGGCGGTACAGAAGTAGCTTTTTTTTAGTTTGGCCATAATTTTTCGATAGGGTTGGAGGTGGCTACCCGCAGGCAACCGTCCCTTTCTTGGAAGAAAGGGACCCCCAAAGAACTTTTCAGCGGATGCTACGCATCCTAAAGGCGGGTCACTGACCGATTGGGTAGAGGCAGCCATCTCAAAAGTTTTTGGTGCCGCTTTTTACAACCGAGCAACGTGCCAAGACCAAATACCGCTTGCGGGGTTTGGCGAGGTAGTGCGAGGAAAACGCAGTTAAAAAGCGGCAGTCCTATACTGTTCGCAAAACCGCTTGCGAGGTTCGGCGAAGTAGTGCGAGGAAAACGCAATTAAAAAACGGCAGTCATATACAGAACATAAAAACCGCTTGCGGGGCTTGGCGAGGTAGTCTCGTACGGCTCGAATATTTATTATATCCTGTATGGAACCGTCCCTTTCTTGGAAGAAAGGGACCCAAAGAACTTTTCGGCGGATGCTGCGCATCCTAAACGGTAGGTCGTCGACCGTTTGCGGTAGAAGGAGGGGCCCCTGCCGCTATCAGGCAACGATCATCGACACAATCTGAATACAGATAATCAACAACACCATCGCCACGGGATAAACCGTCGCATAGGCCACACTCACTGCACTGCTGTCTGCCATCGAGTCGGCCGCTGCCAAACCGGGCGTACTGGTCATCCCCCCGGTCAGGGTACCCAGCAGGTCCAAAATATTGATCCGGAAGAAATATCGCGCAACCAGCGTGGCCACAATCATCGGCAGCAGGGTAATAAAGAAGCCGCTGATGAACAACGACCATCCACTGTCACGGAACGTATCGACCAGCCCCTGCCCGGCCGCCGTACCCACATTGGCCAGGAAGAGCAGCAGCCCCAGCTGACGGAGCAACTGATTGGCCGAACCGGACATGGTCCAGATCACCGGCCCGGTCTTACCGATGGCGCTGAGCACCAGAGCCGTCAGCAGTACGCCACCGGTCAACCCGAACGAGAAGGTAAAACTGTCCGAGAACGAAAGCGAGATCTGCCCGACCACTACTCCCAACGCAATACCCAGTGCGATGGGGAGGAAATCGGTATCCGAGATGCGTTTACTGTCGTTACCGATCAGCCCGAGCACCTCGTCCATGGTATCCTTGCTTCCGACCAGGGTCAGTTTATCGCCGAACTTGAGCGTCAGCGACGGCGAGGGCGACAGGTCGATCCCCGACCGACGCACCCGGGTGACGACACAGTGGAAATTCTGTTGCAGATTGAGGCTGCCCAGCGTCTGGTTGATGACCGGGCGGGCCGTCACAAGTCCGGTCTGCAATTCGACGTTCTTGCCGAAGGGGAGTTCCCCCTCGAGCTGTCGGCCGACAAACTCCCGGACCTTCTCGTGTGAGGCTGGCGTACCGACCGCCTTGATGCGGTCGCCGGCCTGCAGTACGGTCGTGGCTTTGGGCAGGATCGACTCCTCGCCGCGGCGAATGCGCGAAATCACGGCACCGGTATTGAGGCGCAACTTAATATCCTGCAACTGACGGCCGATAATCAGCGGATTCGACACTTCGTATGCCCGGGCGACAATATCGGGATTGAGCTCTTTTTGGTCGGCATTGAGTTTGGCCTCCTCCTGTTTGACGTCGATCTTCAGGATGCGGGGCAGGAGTTTCACGAACAGGATAACGCCGATCACCCCGAACGGATAGGCAATACCGTACGAGATGGCCGCGTTGTCACCCGTAATTTCGCGTGCCGTGGCCAAACCGGGCGTACTGGTCAACGCACCGGCCAGCAGACCGGCCGTATCGGGAGCGTTGAGTCCGAAAACGTATTTCATGACCAGCGCCACGATGGCAGCCGTCAGCACCAGCACGGTAGCGATCCCGGCGAGGGTTTTGCCTTTGCTTTTGAAGGTGCTGAAGAAACCGGGCCCGGCCTGTATGCCGATGGCGAAGATGAAGAGGATCATCCCGAAATTCCCGAGTTCGGCAGGTACAACGATACCGAAATGGCCGAAGAGCAGGGCGACAAAGATGACGGCCGAGACGTCGAGCGTAATGCCTTTGATACTGATGCGTCCGACGATAAAGCCGAGCGCAATAATGATAAAGAGGACGAAGATAGTAGAACTGAATAAGGTGCTAATCATCGTTGTTGCAGAGTGGTTTTCGGCAAAGATAGGGATTTTCGGCGAGCGTCCCTATTGATTCGTCCTATACGCCCCGGATATTCTCCGAACCGCTCCGCACGTGGGCAATACTTCGGAGCAGCGGAACCTACCCGCACTTCTGCTTCTGAAGGTATGGACAGGGCCGCGCGAACTGTTTTCAGACTGTTTTTCGGACTTTCTCCCGCCCCACCCCGCAACAACTTCCGATGCACTCCTGCCACTGTATCAACACGGTGGGTTGAAACAACGATCCAGCGCCCCCACGATCCCCATACCTTCCACCGGCGGAGATACAAAAAAGCGTCTGCCGCACGCGGGGTCGGCAGACGCTTCACTCATTCCGTCAAACGGTTATCAACCGCATTTCGAGTGGCCGCAGTTGGTACAAACCAGGCAGCCCTCCTGGTAAACCAGGCTTTCCTGTCCGCATTCGGGACATTTCTTACCTCCCTTGGGTTTAGTACCGTTCGGGATATATTTGTGGAGGGCGCGAGCCACCCCGTTTTTCCAGGTATTGATCGTATCGCTGTCGAGGCGCAGCGACGACACGAGGTTCACCACGTCGATCGGGGGCATACCGGTACGCAGCACGCCGGAGATCAGTTTGGCGTAGTTCCAGAACTCTTCGTCGAACAGGCGCGAGATACCGCCCACGGTGTTCAGGTAGCCGTATTTGTCCTTGTACTGGAAGTCGTAACGCTTGGTGCCGTCCTTCTCGATCACCTTCAGGATATAGCCTTTCTTGATGGTCTTGGGGAAGTAGAGGGCATCTTCGTCGACCTTACCGGTAAAGATTTCGTAGGGTTTGTGGTTGTAGAGCCCGACGAAGGCGATCCAGTCTTCGGGACCGTTCTTGAAGCGAACCACGTCGGCTTCGAGCGACATGGGACGGCTGGCGGGCATTCCTTCCTCCTCTTTCTTCTTGTCCTTCTTGACCAGCACACCGGCACGGCTGCCGTCGCGATAGACCGTAACGCCCTTACATCCCGACCGCCAGGCCGTTTTGTAGACTTCGTCGACGAGCGATTCCGAGACGTTGTTGGGCAGGTTGACGGTCACCGAAATCGAGTGATCGACCCATTTCTGCATGGCACCCTGCATCTTGACCTTGGCCACCCAGTCGATGTCGTTCGAGGTGGCGTTGTGGTAGGGCGATTCGGCCACCAGCCGGTCGACCTCTTCGTCCGAGAGTTTTTTGATCTGCTCGTCGGTCAGCCCCTTGTTGGTTTTAACCCAGGTCAGGAAGTGGTGGTGATATACGTTGTACTCTTCCCACGAGTCTCCCACTTCGTCCACGAAGGTGATGTTGACGTTCTTGTCACTGGGGTTCACCTTGCGGCGACGCTTGTAGACGGGCAGGAAGACGGGTTCGATACCGCTGGTGGTTTGCGTCATCAGCGAGGTGGTTCCGGTGGGGGCGATGGTCAGCATGGCCACGTTGCGGCGACCCTGTTTCACCATCAGGTCGTAGAGTTTCGGATCGGCCTCCTTGATGCGCAGGATCATCGGGTTGTTCTCCTCGCGTTTGGCGTCGTACATCTCGAAAGCACCGCGTTCACCGGCCATTTCGACCGAGGCGCGATAGGCTTCGATGGCGAGGGTTTTCTGGAGGTTGGCGGCGAATTCGATCGCTTCGTCCGAACCGTAGCGCAGACCGAGCGCGGCCAGCATGTCGCCTTCGGCCGTGATACCCAGGCCGGTACGACGTCCCATCAGGGCTTTGCGACGGATCTTTTCCCACAGGTCGCGTTCCACGCGGCGGATGTCGGCATCTTCGGGGTCTTTGTCAATCTTGGCGATGATGGCTTCGACCTTTTCGAGTTCGATGTCGATGATGTCGTCCATCATGCGCATCGCCTTACGGACGTGTTTCTTGAATTTGGCAGTGTCGAATTTGGCCTCTTTGGTGAAGGGTTTGTCGACGTAGCTGTAGAGGTTGAGCGCCAGCAGACGGCAGCTGTCGTAGGGACAGAGCGGGATTTCGCCGCAGGGGTTGGTCGAAACGGTGCGGAAGCCGAGGT
Organism: Millionella massiliensis; assembly: GCF_900104655.1. Lineage (GTDB taxonomy): Bacteria > Bacteroidota > Bacteroidia > Bacteroidales > Rikenellaceae > Rikenella > Rikenella massiliensis. The sequence continues at coordinate 1,783,635 of NZ_FNWD01000002.1, forward strand.
CGGCATAGCAGTCGGGCACCGATTCGCGGATGACGGTATCCCAGAAGAGGACACCGGGTTCGGCCGATTTCCAGGCGTTGTGGACGATCTTTTTCCAGAGGGCGGCGGCGTCGATTTCGCCCGACACCATCGGGTTGTCGCCGGTGATGGGGAACTGCTGACGATAGGGTTTGCCTTCGATGGCAGCCTGCATGAATTCGTCGTCGACTTTGATCGAGACGTTGGCACCGGTGACTTTGCCCTGTTCGAGTTTGGCGTCGATAAAGCGTTCGGCGTCGGGGTGTTTGATCGAGAGGGAGAGCATCAGTGCGCCGCGGCGGCCGTCCTGAGCCACTTCGCGGGTCGAGTTGGAGTAGCGTTCCATGAAGGGAACGATCCCGGTCGAGGTGAGGGCCGAGTTGAGCACGGGCGAGCCGGTGGGGCGGATGTGCGAGAGGTCGTGTCCCACGCCGCCGCGACGTTTCATCAGCTGAACCTGCTCTTCGTCGATGCGGATGATACCGCCGTAGGAGTCGGCGGGTTTTTCATGGCCGATCACAAAGCAGTTCGAGATCGAGGCGATCTGCAGATCGTTGCCGATGCCGGTCATCGGTCCACCCTGCGGTACGGCGTACTTGAAGCCGTCGAGCAGTTCGTGGATTTCGGCCTTGCTCATCGGGTTGGGATACTTCTTCTCGATGCGTTCGAGTTCCGCAGCGATACGTTCGTGCATCTGCTCCGGCGAGCATTCGTAGATCTTGCCGAAGGAGTCCTTCAGGGCATACTTGGTGACCCACACGGTGGCAGCCAGGTCGTCGCCCTTGAAGTATTCACGGGCGCCGGCTACTGCCTCTTCGTAGGTATATTGTTTAAGTTCCTGCATGGTATATGGGGGCTGAATTTTGTCGTTTTAAGTGCAAAGGTAACCTCTTTTTCGGAGCGGTACTCCGATCTGCCAAAAACTTATTAAAACTTATTAACAATCGTGTTAATTAACTGTACCGCAGTGAATTACCATTCCGTAACGAGGCTAACCTTCTCAACCTGACCGCCTAACGGCGGAGCCATTTTGGAGACCTTGAGCCGGATGGAGAGGATGGCAGGGAAACGTTCGCGCAGCGCCTCGCCGATGCGTCTGGAGACGTGCTCCAGCAGGTGCGAGGGGATCTGCATCTGCTCGCGGACGCACTCGTAAACATCGAGGTAGCTGACGGTGGTGTCCAGTTCGTCGGTCAGCGCAGCCTGCTCGCCGTCGACATCGAAACGGAGATCGACGCGAAACCGGTTGCCGACCACCTGTTCCTCTTCATAATGGCCATGGAAAGCATAGAATTCCATGTTTTCGAGCTCAATGGTAGTCTTTTTCATCGCAGTGATTTCGGGTGGTTGGAGGGACAAAGCTACGCTTTTTAACCCGGAGCAGGAAATTTCGCACCTGCCGTTTCACCCCCTCCCCAACACCCGACCGTCACTCCCGCCCCACCTTTCGACAGCTTCCAAACCTCTCTGAACAATGACTTTACCGCCGGGACATCACGGCTTTCCACCTCTTCCTGCTACCTGTCGCCGCTCCGAAAGATCGCCCACCTCCCTCCACCCGAAAACCCTTCCACCCCCGCCAGCTGCCATCCGGGGGATACTTATTATTATTTTTTCCTACCTTTGGGACTTCATGCCCTCTACCCAAACACCCTAAACCACTCCATGTTAAGGAAAACTCTCCTGCTCACCCTTTTTGTCCTCGGCGGACTCCGTCCGGGCTTCGGACAGGAAGCGGCCCGCTATCCCTTCCGGGATACGACACTGACCCTCGACCAGCGGCTCGACGACCTGATCGGCCGCATGACGCTGGAAGAAAAAATCGACCTGCTGGCCGGCTACCGCGACTTCTACCTCCACCCCTGCGAACGGCTCGGCATCCCGGCCTTCACCATGGCCGACGGCCCGCTGGGCGTCTCGTCGTGGGGCATCTGGGGCCGCGCCACGGCCTTTCCGTCGGCACTCTCGCTGGCCTCGTCGTGGAACCGGTCGCTGGCCGCCGAGACCGGCCGACTCTACGCCGAAGAGTGGCGGGCACGCGGGCTCCACTTCATGCTGGCCCCCGGCGTGAACATCTACCGCGCGTCGAAAGGGGCACGCAACTTCGAATACTTCGGCGAAGACCCCTACCTTACCTCCGAGATGGTCGTCCCCTTCATCCGTTCGGTCCAGGACGGGGGTGTGATCGCCACCATCAAACACTTCGCCGGCAACGACCAGGAGTTCGACCGCTACCGGGTGAGCACCGAGGTCTCCGAACGCGCCCTGCGTGAGATCTACCTGCCGCCGTTCCGCGCCGCCGTCCAACGGGCCGGCGTGCGGGCCGTCATGACCGGCTACAACCCCCTCAACGGCATCTTCTGCACCGAAAACAAACACCTGATCGACATCCTCCGGAAAGAGTGGGGCTTCCGCGGCATCCTGATGTCCGACTGGGCCTGTACCTACTCGGCCGAACGGGCCGCCAACCACGGGCTCGACCTCGAAATGGGCAGCTACCTCTGCTTCACGCGCGACCAGCTGCTGCCGCTGATCGATTCCGGGATCGTCACCCGCGCAACGATTGACGAAAAGGTGCGCCACATCTACGGCACCTGCATGGAGATGGGCTTCTTCGACCGTCCCCAGCGCGATTCGACCCTCCCCGCCTTCAACCCCCAGGCCAACCGACAGGCTCTGAAGAGTGCCGAAGAGGGGATCATCCTGCTGAAAAACGACCGCTCGCTGCTGCCGCTCGCCGCGCCTCGGACGATCGCCGTGATCGGCCCGACGGCCAACCCGCCCATCGTCAACGACCGCATCCACACGGCCGATAACGTCGTGTACGGCGGAGGCGGAAGCTCCCGCGTCCACCCGTGGTACGTCGTCACCGACCTCGAAGGGATCCGCGCCGAGTTCCCCGAAGCCACCGTCTACTACTCCGAAGGGATTTCCAACCAGTTCAAACCGCGTCTCTTCGCCAACAGCCGTTTCCGCACCCACACCGGAGCACCCGGCCTCGAAGCACGCTACTACACCTGTGCCCCGACCGCCGCTGCCGACGACCCGACCGGCCGCCTCATGCAACAGCAGGCCGTAGCCGCCGGCCGACAGGTCGCATCCGGTAACCAACCGGGCGGGGCTGTCGCTCCGGCCGACACGCTCCTGGCCGAACGGATCGACGCACGCGTGAACAACGAATGGTGGGGCGCACCGCTCGGCGACAGCCGCTTCGGCGACGACTACCGCATCGAATGGGAGGGCTACATCGATGCCGACCGCACCGACAGCCTGCGCATCTTTGTCGACGCCCAGGGCGGCTACCGGCTCTGGGTCAATGGTACCCTTCGCCTCGACGCCTGGGAGTCCCAGTCGTTCGACAAGCGCGACTGTGCGCTGGCCGTCCGTCAGGGCGACAGCACCCTCGTGCGGCTGGAGTACCGCAGCCAACGTGCCCTGCCGGCCGAAATCCGCATGGGCTACACCTATGACAGCGAAATCGACTTCTCTGAAGCCAAACGACTGGCCGCCGCTACTGACGTGGTGGTGCTCTGCGTCGGGCTGGACGGCCCCATCGAACTCGAAGGCCGCGACCGCCCCTTCGAACTCCCCTTCGGACAGGACCAGCTGATCCGTGAGGTCACCGCCGTCAACCCCAACGCCGTCGTGGTGATCCATGCCGGCGGCGGCATCCGCATGACCCCCTGGATCGACCGCGTCCCCACGGTCCTGCACGCCTTCTACGCCGGTCAGGAGGGGGGCAATGCGCTGGCCCACATCCTGTCGGGCCGCGTGAATCCATCGGCCAAACTCCCCTTCACCATCGAACGCCAGTGGAGCGATTCGCCTGCCTGCGGCAACTACGACGAAACCCGCCGCGAACGCAAAGTCTACTACCGCGAGGGGATCTTCACCGGGTACCGCGGCTACGACAAACAGGGCACCACACCCCTCTTCCCCTTCGGCCATGGCCTCTCGTACACCACCTTTGAGTACGGCACTCCGACGGTCGAAATCCTCGACCCCAAAGAGGCCGAAGTACAGATCACCCTGCCGGTGCGCAACACCGGCAAACGCTACGGCGGCGAAGTGGTACAGCTCTACGTCGGCGACCCCGTCTCGAAAGAGGAACGCCCGCTCCAGGAACTCAAGGGATTCGAAAAAGTGTGGCTCAAACCGGGCGAAAGCAAAACGGTCACCTTCCGGTTGAACCGGGAGAGCTTCCAATACTTCAGCGAAAAGCTGAACGCATGGACCTTCGAACCGGGTGAGTTCCAGCTCCGTATCGGCGCCTCCTCGCGCGACATCCGACAGGAGGCTACCCTCAAACTCCGATAACCCGACAACCTGCCCGGAATACCCATTCGAGCAACCTTGTCACTACCCTTTCAGCGCAGCTTCGCTCCCCCGTTCGGTGCGAAGCTGCGTTCCGTTTTACCCCCGTTTGACTGTATTTCCTCACCAAACGACACGCCTCCGCCCAACCCGTATTTCCACCCCCGAAACCTGCCCGCCGAACCGCCGCGCAACCTTCCACACCCGCCGCAAAAAAGGTTCAAATACAGAAAAATATGGGCAACATGGGCCTGCGTTATCCATACGTGCGATAAAAAGCAGTATATTTGCATGATATATCAAACAGTAAGCGACCATGGAAAGCACCGAAAAGCTTAATTTCATAGAAGAAATCATCGAAAAATCCATTGCCGACGGCGAACCCCGCGTACACACCCGCTTCCCACCGGAACCCAATGGATACCTCCACATCGGCCACGCCAAATCGATCTGCCTGAACTTCGGTCTGGCCAAGAAATACGGCGGCAAATGCAACCTCCGCTTCGACGACACCAACCCCGTCAAAGAGGACGTCGAATACGTCGACTCGATCAAGGAAGACATCCGCTGGCTCGGCTTCGAGTGGGCCGAAGAACACTACGCCTCGGACTACTTCGAACAACTCTATGAATGGGCCGTCGAATTGATCAAGAAAGGGCTCGCCTACGTCGATGACCAGACTCAGGAGGAGATCCGCCTGGGCCGCGGCACCGTCACCCAACCCGGCACGAACAGCCCGTGGCGCGACCGCAGCGTCGAAGAGAACCTGCGCCTGTTCGCCGAGATGCGCGAAGGCAAATACAAGGACGGCGAAAAGGTGCTCCGCGCCAAGATCGACATGGCACACCCCAACATGCTGCTGCGCGACCCGCTGATGTACCGCATCATCCACTCGCACCACCACCGCACAGGCGACAAATGGTGCATCTACCCGATGTACGACTACGCCCACGGCGAAAGCGACTCGATCGAACGCATCACCCACTCGATCTGCACCCTCGAATTCGACGTCCACCGTCCGCTCTACGACTGGTTCATCGAACAGCTCGGCATCTTCCCCTCGCACCAGTACGAATTCGCCCGGTTGAACCTGACCTACACCGTGATGAGCAAACGCAAACTGCTCCAGCTCGTCAAGGAAGGCTACGTCAGCGGCTGGGACGACCCCCGCATGCCCACCATCAGCGGCCTGCGCCGACGCGGGTACACCCCCGAATCGATCCGCATGTTCGCCGAGAAGGTCGGCGTCGCCAAACGCGACAACATCATCGACCTCGGGCTGCTCGAATGGTGCGTGCGCGAAGACCTCAACAAAACCGCCCTGCGCCGCATGGCCGTGCTCAACCCCCTGAAGGTGGTCATCACCAACTACCCCGAAGGCCAGGTCGAAACCCTCGAATGCGTCAATAACCCCGAAGACCCCGCAGCCGGCCGTCGTCCGGTGCCCTTCAGCCGCGAAATCTACATCGAACGCGACGACTTCATGGAAGAACCGCCCAAGAAATTCTTCCGCCTCAAACCCGGCGGCGAAGTGCGCCTGCGCTACGGCTACCTCATCAAATGCGAAGAGGTCGTCAAAGACCCCCAAAGCGGCGAAATCGTCGAACTGCGCTGCACCTACGACCCGCTGTCGCTGGGCGGCGGCTCGTCCGACGGACGCAAGGTCAAAGGCATCATCCACTGGGTATCGGCCCAGCACGCCATCCCGGCCGACGTGCGCCTCTTCGACCGCCTGTTCGCCACCGAAAACCCCGACGAAGTGGCCGAAGGCGGCACCTTCCTCGACAACCTGAACCCCGATTCGCTGAAGGTGGTCCGCGCCCAGTGCGAACCCGCGCTGGCCGACGCTCAGCCCGGCGACAAGTTCCAGTTCGAACGCCTCGGGTACTTCTGCGCCGACACCGCCCCCCGCACGGAAGAGGGCATCCCCGTCTTCAACCGTACGGCCACCCTCAAAGACTCGTGGGCAAAAATCGCCGCCAAATAGCGCGGCCCGCAACATCCGGTCAAACGCCTTATTTTTCATAACCACGCACACAACGCTATGAAAATCAGACACACGATCGCCACCCTGTTCGTACTGCTCGGCACGGTGCTCACCGCCGCCGCCCAGTTCGAAAACCCGGTGAAATGGAAAGCCACCGCCACCGGCCAACAGGTCGAAATCACCGCCACCATCGGCGGAGCCTGGCACATGTACGACATCGGCCCCTACGAAGGAGGCCCCAACGCCACCACCTTCACCTTTGAATTGCCCGCCGGCGTCACCCTCGACGGCGGCATCCAGCAGCTCACCCCGCCCACCCGCGTGCAGGACGAGATCTTCGGCATGGAGATCGGCTACTTCAGCAAGAGCGCCCGTTTCCTCCAGAAATTCAACGTTTCGTCCGAGCTGGCCGCAGCCGGCGCCCCCATCACCATCAAAGGGAGCGTCGAATGGCAGGTGTGCGACGACGAGAGCTGCATGCCCCCCACCGACGAAGATTTCACCTTCACCATCACCCCCTCGGCTCAAGCTGCCGCATCGCCGGCTCCCGAAACGCCAGCTGCCGGTGACACCTCGGTGACCGCCACGCCCGACCCGACCGGTAAGATGGTAGCCGACGACGCCATGATGGTCGATCCCGCCGCGGACGCCGCCCTCAGCGCCGCGGACGGCACCACCGAACAAGCCTCGCTCGAAGGGCTCCAGCAGAACGAAAAGAAGAGCTTCTGGGGCATCATCATCGAAGCCATCCTGTGGGGTTTCGCCGCCCTGCTGACCCCCTGCGTCTTCCCCATGGTGCCGATGACCGTCAGCTTCTTCATGAAGGGTAGCGACAACAAGGCCAAGGGCCGCATGATGGCCTCGCTCTACGGCATCTCGATCGTCGCCCTCTACACCCTGCCCATCGCCATCATCATCCTGGTGACCTACTTCGTGGGCGGCGACTCCGTGACGGCCGACATCTTCAACTGGCTGGCCACGCACTGGATTCCGAACATCCTCTTCTTCCTGATCTTCATGATCTTCGCCGCATCGTTCTTCGGTGCGTTCGAAATCACCATGCCCTCGAAACTGGTCAACAAGAGCGACTCGAAAGCCGATAAGGGCGGTCTGGTCGGTGTCTTCTTCATGGCACTGACGCTGGTGCTCGTCTCCTTCAGCTGCACCGGCCCCATCGTCGGCACCGTGCTCGTCAAATCGACCCAAGGCGCCATCTGGGAACCCATCTTCACCATGCTCGCCTTCTCGATCGCATTCGCCCTCCCGTTCACCGTCTTCGCCTTCTTCCCCTCGCTGCTCAAGAACCTCCCCAAATCGGGCGGATGGCTCAACTCCGTCAAGGTGGTGCTCGGTTTCATCGAACTCGCCCTCGGGCTGAAGTTCCTCTCCGTGGCCGACCAGACCTACCACTGGGGACTCCTCGACCGCGAAGTCTACATCGCCCTCTGGGTCGTGATCTTCACCCTGCTCGGCTTCTACCTGCTCGGTAAGATCCGCTTCGCTCACGACAGCGAAACCAAATACGTCAGCGTTAAACGGCTCTTCCTGGCCATCATCACCTTCGCCTTCGTGGTCTACCTGATCCCCGGCATGTTCGGCGCCCCGCTCAAAGCCCTCAGCGGCTACCTGCCCCCGCTCTCGACCATGGACTTCAACCTCTCGGCCACGACCGGAACCGCTGCCACCGGCACCACCGCCCCCTCAAGCCTCGACCGATCGAAAATCGCAGGCGGTGCCCCCAAATACAGCGACTTCCTCCACCTGCCCCACGGTTTGGAAGGCTTCTTCGACTACGAAGAGGGGATGCAGTACGCCCAAGAGGTCGGCAAACCCGTCTTCCTCGACTTCACCGGCCACGGCTGCGTGAACTGCCGCGAGATGGAGGCCAACGTATGGAGCGACCCCACCGTACAACAGCTGCTGCGTGACAACTACGTCATCATCGCCCTCTACGTCGACGACAAGAAACAGTTGCCCGAAGAGGAGTGGATCACCACCCCCGACGGCAAAGTGCGCAAAACCCTCGGCAAGATCAACGCCTCGTTCCAGATCGAACGCTTCGGGATCAACGCACAACCCTACTACGTGCTGCTCGACAACGCCGGTCAGCCGCTGGTGACCCCGCGCTCGTACGACCTCAACGTCAACGGCTTCATCCAGTTCCTCGAATCGGGACTGAAAGCCTACCAGGCCGGCCGATAACCCCACCCGGGGGGGCCGAAACAGGGGGGAGAGAGGAAGAAGAAGAGATAAAAAAGAAGGGAAGGCAAAGGAGCAGAGAGCAAGGGACTGGAAAGAATGGGGAATGGGGGAGAGAGTAAGAAACAAGCGCCCCTGTCCATGGCAGCTCTTTCCAGACAAAACGATCCCGACCCATCTCCGACCCACTCGACCCGAACGTTCCTGAACAGACCGTTTCCGCTCCGATCCGTCAGCCCCGCCTGATCATACCCGCACATACTACCGAAACAGACATAACGCAACATGAAACAACCCAAAAGATACCTCGTCACCTCGGCACTGCCGTACGCCAACGGCCCCGTCCACATCGGTCACCTGGCCGGCGTCTACGTGCCCTCCGACATATACGTCCGCTATCTGCGCGACCGCGGCGCCGACGTCATCTCGATCTGCGGCTCCGACGAACACGGCGTGCCCATCACCATCAAAGCAAAAAAAGAGGGCATCACCCCACAGGACGTCGTCGATAAGTACCACGGCATCATCAAAGACGCCTTCCGCCGCTTCGGGATCAGCTTCGACATCTACTCCCGCACCAGCTCCGCCATGCACTCACGTACCGCTTCGGACTTCTTCCGCAAGCTCTACGATCAGGGTGACTTCATCGAACAGACCACCGAACAATACTACGACCCCGAAGCCCAGCAGTTCCTCGCCGACCGTTACATTACCGGCACCTGTCCCAAATGTCACAGCGAAGGGGCCTACGGCGACCAGTGCGAGAAGTGCGGTTCGACCCTCTCGCCGACCGAACTGATCGACCCTAAATCGGCCATCACCGGCGCCACCCCGATCCTGAAAGAGACCAAACACTGGTTCCTGCCGCTCGACCGCTACGAATCATTCCTGCGCGAATGGATCCTCAAAGGCCACGGACCCGACAACGGCGGTGAACACGAAGTGTGGAAATCGAACGTCTACGGCCAGTGCAAGAGCTGGCTCGACGGCGGTCTGCTGCCCCGTGCCGTGAGCCGCGACCTCGACTGGGGGATCCCCGTTCCCGTCGAAGGCGCCGAAGGCAAAGTCCTCTACGTATGGTTCGACGCCCCGATCGGCTACATCTCCGCCACCAAGGAGCTCTTCGCCGAAAAAGGCAACCCCGACGGCTGGAAACCCTACTGGCAGGATCAGGACACCAAACTGGTTCACTTCATCGGTAAGGACAACATCGTCTTCCACTGCATCGTCTTCCCCTCGATGCTGAAGGCCCACGGCGACTTCATCCTGCCCGAAAACGTCCCCGCCAACGAATTCCTGAACCTCGAGAGCGACAAGATCTCGACCTCTCGCAACTGGGCCGTATGGCTCCACGAGTACCTCGACGAGTTCCCCGGCAAGGAAGACGTACTGCGCTACGTACTCTGCGCCAACGCTCCCGAAACCAAAGACAACGACTTCACCTGGCGCGACTTCCAGGCACGCAACAACAACGAACTGGTCGCTATCTTCGGCAACTTCGTGAACCGTGCCCTGGTGCTGACCCACAAATACTTCGAAGGCCGCGTTCCCGCCATGGCCGACAGCGGTCTGACCGACTACGACCGGCAGACCATTGAAGAGATGCCCCGCATCAAGGCCGCCATCGAACAGAACATCGAAAACTACCGTTTCCGCGAAGCCCTCAAGGAGATGATGAACCTGGCCCGCCTCGGCAACAAATACCTGGCCGACACCGAGCCCTGGAAAGTGATCAAGAGCGACCCGGAACGCGTGGCCACCATTCTGAACATCTCGCTGCAGATCACCGCATCGCTGGCCATCGCCTGCGAACCCTTCCTGCCCTTCACCTCGGCCAAGCTGCAAGCCATGCTCCAGATGCCCCAAAGCTCCATGCAGTGGGACAACATCGGCTGCATGACCCTGCTCGCACCCGGCCACCAGCTCGGCCAGGCCGAACTGCTCTTCGAGAAAATCGACGACAGCGTCATCGAAGCCCAGCTCCGCAAACTCGAAGAGACCAAAGCCGCCAATGCCGCAGCCAACGCCACCGCAGCCCCAGCCAAGGAGAACACCGTTCAGTTCGACGACTTCGCCAAGATGGACATCCGCGTGAGCAAAGTGATCGCCGCAGAACCGGTGCCGAAAACCAAGAAATTGCTGAAACTCACCGTAGATACCGGCATAGACACCCGCACCATCGTATCCGGCATCGCCGAATACTTCACTCCGGAACAGATGGTCGGGAAACGCGTGCTGGTGCTGGTGAACCTCGCCCCGCGCACGCTCAAGGGGATTGAATCTCAGGGCATGATCCTGATGGCCGAATCGCCCGCCGGCAAACTGTCGATCGTCGCTCCCGAAGGCGAAGAGATCGATGCTCCGGCCGGCTCGGTGGTCGGATAGTGCTCCTGCAACTCATCCGCCACGGCCTTCGTGCCGCTGACAATGTAGGGGAAGACGAAGCCCCCTACCTCCTTTAATATCGCATAACTGCGGGCCTCTTTCAACACCTTGTCGAAAGAGGCCCTCTTTTTTGGCGAGAGCCACGGTACGGCCGCCTCCAGCGCCACCAGCGCCAGGCCCAGCATCAAGGCCCCCTTGGCCACCGCCGCCAGCCGGCCAGTCCGCCCGCCTTCAGCAGACGGGTAATCAACTGACACAACACGATCACGCAGACCAGCACCCCGATCAGCACAATCACGAACAGCGCCTCCGACGGCAGCCCCTCCAGATCGAGCCACCGGCCGATCGCATGCGAAAAGCGATAGGCCACCCACGTACCCAACACAATCCCCACGATTCCGCTCAACTGGACCAGAATCCCACTTTTCCAGCCGCTCCACACACACGCGAGCAGCACTATGACGACGATAAGATCGATTACATTCATAGAGACAAAGATAACGTTTTCCGCCGACCGCCGCCGCACCCTCCCCACACCGCAACCACCTCGGGGAGCCGCCCCACACACCGACTCCCAAGTAACGGAGGCCGGCCCCGTATTATGATACCACAGCCTCATTTTTCGGTCCGCCCCGCCTCCCGGCGGTTCCGCGATCCTGCCGTTTTCCGACACCCCGCCCGAGCGTTTCCACCCGCTGCACTCCGCACACCACCCCTCGGGAGCACCCTTCCCCCGAATGCCCCGAAACAACAAAAAACCGCCCCTTCGACATACGGCAGAAAAGAAATCTCACGAATATTGATTAGCTTTGTGTTTTGACAATAAGGCGAGCCACACCACCCGCCCCTCCCTCAGAAATTACTAACCTCAAAAACAACCCATAATACCATGAAATCACTCTACCGACTTCTGGGCACCGTTGTCATGGCCGGCGCACTCGCAGCCTGCTCGAGCGGTAACCTCCCGAAAGCCGACTATCAGGTCATCCCGCTGCCGCAACAGGTCGCCGCAGACAAAAACGGCACCTTCCGTCTGGACAACAGCGTGAAAATCATCTACCCCGACGGGAACGAACAGATGCAGAAAAACGCCGACTTCCTGGCCGGCTACATCCAGCAGATGACCGGTCTCCAGCTCCAGACTGCTCCCGGCACCGCCTCGGACGCCTCCGGCAACATCCTGCTCGCCCTGGGCCAGACCGCCGAAAATCCCGAAGCCTACCGGCTGCAGGTGAGCTCCGACGGCGTGACCCTGACCGGTACCACCGAAGCCGGCGTCTTCTACGGCATCCAGACCCTGCGCAAATCGCTGCCCGTGACCAAGGGCGACGTTCAGCTGCCCGCCGTTGAGATCAACGACTGGCCCCGCTTCTCGTACCGCGGCGCCCACTTCGACGTGAGCCGCCACTTCACCGGCGTCGACTCGATGAAACGCTTCATCGACATCCTGGCCCTGCATAACCTGAACCGCCTCCATTGGCACCTGACCGACGACCAGGGATGGCGCATCGAGATCAAGAAACGCCCGGAACTCACCACCATCGGTTCGCAGCGCAAGGCAACCGTCATCGGCCAGAACAGCGACTCGTACGACACCACTACCTACGGCGGTTTCTACACCCAGGAAGAGGCCCGCGAGATCGTCGCCTACGCCGCTGAACGCCACATCACCATCGTACCCGAGATCGACATGCCCGGCCACATGCAGGCCGCTCTGGCCGCCTATCCCGAGCTGGGCTGCACCGGCGGTCCCTACGAAGTGTGGAACCGTTGGGGTATCTCGGACGACGTGCTCTGCGCCGGTAACGACCAGACCCTGCAATTCATCGACGACGTGCTGAGCGAAATTATTGAAATCTTCCCCAGCGAATACATCCACGTCGGCGGCGACGAATGTCCCAAAGTGCGTTGGTCAAAATGTCCGAAATGCCAGGCCCGCATCAAAGCCCTCGGCATCAAACCCGACGGTAAGCATACCCCGGAACAGCAACTCCAGAGCTACATCATCGGCCACGCCGAAAAATTCCTGAACGAACACGGCCGCCGGATCATCGGCTGGGACGAAATCATGGAAGGCGGCATCACCCCGACGGCCACCGTCATGGCCTGGCGCAGCGCCCAAGAGGGGATCAAAGCCGCCAAGATGGGCAACGACGCCATCATGACCCCCACCTCGTACCTCTACTTCGACTACTACCAGAGTCAGGACGTGGACAAAGAACCGCAGGCCATCGGCGGCTATGTTCCGGTCAAAACCGTCTACAACTATGAACCCGTGCCCGAAGAGCTGACCCCCGAAGAGGCCAAACACATCATCGGCGTACAGGCCAACCTCTGGACCGAATACATCCCCAACTTCCGTCAGGTAGAATACATGGAGATGCCCCGCATCGCCGCCCTGGCCGAAGTGCAGTGGACCGACCCCAGCCTGAAAGAATACGACTCGTTCCTGGCCCGCCTCGGACAACTGGTCAACATCTATAACCTCGAAGGGTACAACTACGCCCAACACGTCTTCGACGTGAACGTCACCTTCCGGCCCAACCAGCAGGCCGGCGTGCTCGACGTAGTGATGCTGGCCATCGACAAAGCCGACATCCACTACACCCTCGACGGCAGCGAGCCCACCGCCTCGTCGCCCAAATACACCGACACGCTGAAGATCGACAAGCCCTGCACCCTCAAGGCCGTGATCGTCCGTCCGAGCGGCAACAGCCGGATCTTCACCGAAGAGATCGGCTTCAACAAAGCCAGCATGAAACCGATCACCATGCTCCAGCCGATCAACAAACAGTACGAATACGAAGGAGCCATCACCCTGGTGGACGGCCTCAAGGGCAACGGCAACTACAAAACCGGCCGCTGGATCGCCTTCTGGCAAAACGACATGGAGGCCGTGATCGACCTTCAGCAGCCCACCGAAATCTCCGAAGCGCAGATCGAAACCTGCGTGGCCATAGGCGACTGGGTATTCGACGCCCGCTACTTCGCAGTAGCCGTATCGGACGACGGACAGACCTATAAAACCGTTGCCGAAGCCGACTATCCCGTCATGAAGCAAGGCGACCGCAACGGCGTCTACGAACACAAACTCACCTTTGACCCCGTCCAGGCACGCTACGTGAAGATCACCGTCAAACCCGAACACAGCATGCCCGCATGGCACGGTGGCAAAGGCAGTCCCGCTTTCGTATTCATCGACGAAATCAGCCTGAACTAATCCCCCATAAAACCCTATAAAACAAAGAACTCACCCCTACCGATGAGAAAAGCACTGATTGCATGCGCTGCGGCCGCCCTCGCCCTGAGTGCGGCCTCGGCACAAGAGATGGAGAAATACCCCCTGGGCGACTACCAGGAACTGACCGACACCAAGCCCCACGACGACGCCGAAGTATGGGATGCCCTCAAGAAACCCGTCGAACTGGGCTGGGGCAGCATCGACACCCGCTACAAGAAGCTCGACGTTCCGAAGATCGAGAAAAGCACCCTCTGGAAAACCAAAGCCTGGAGAGGCGAGCGCGTCAACGGACAGGCCGTACTGTGGACCAACCGCGCGCTGGACGACGTACAGGTCACCGTCAGCGACCTGCGCTGCGGCAAATCGACCATTCCGGCCTCGGCCATCCGCGCCCAGTTCGTGCGCTACGTGATGACCGACGAACTGAACAAAGACGGCAAGGGAGGCTGCGGCCACCGTCCGAACCGGGCCGACTGGGACTCCTCGGTTGTCGCCGACGTACTCGACATCGTGAGCCTCCGCGACCTTCAGCCCCGCTCGACCCAACCCATCTGGGTCAACGTCTGGGTTCCCGAGGATGCCGCCCCCGGCCAATACAAGGGGACGCTGACCGTCACCGCCCGCGACCTCAAACCGATGAAACTCGACATCGGACTCGAGGTGGTCGATCGCACGCTGCCCCATCCGTCCGACTGGAAATTCCACCTCGACCTGTGGCAAAACCCCTACGCCGTGGCCCGCTACTACCAGGTGCCGCTGTGGAGCCGCGAACACTTCGACGCGATGCTGCCGCTGATGAAGATGCTGGCCAACGCCGGCCAGAAGGTCGTCACCGCCTCCATCATGCACAAGCCCTGGGCCGGCCAGACCGAAGACCACTTCGACAGCATGATCTTCCGCATGAAGAAGATCGACGGCACGTGGGTCTACGACTACACCGTGTTCGACAAATGGATCGACTTCATGCTCAACGAAGTGGGCATCGACGAACAGATCAACTGCTACACCATGATCCCGTGGGCACTGAGTTTCGACTACTTCGACCAGGCCACCAACCGCGTGCAGTTCGTGAACGCCGAACCCGGCGAAGCCGCCTATGCCGACTACTGGCTGCCGTTCCTGAAGGACTTCTCGCGCCACCTCCGTGCCAAGGGATGGTTCGAAAAGACCGCCATCTCGATGGACGAACGGCCGCTCAAGGCAATGCAGGAGGCCATCAAACTCATCAAAGAGGCCGACCCTGAATTCAAGATCACGCTGGCCGGCAACTATCACGAAGAGATCCAGGCCGACCTCCACGACCTGAGCATCCCGTACACCCACAAGTTCCCCGAAGCAGTCAAGGCACAACGCGAAAAGAACGGCCAGATCAGCACCGTTTACGTCTGCTGTACCGAACCGTTCCCCAACACCTTCACCTTCTCAAACCCGGCCGATGCGGCCTGGCTCCCGGTGCACGCCATCGCCGGCAACTACGACGGAGCGCTGCGCTGGACCTACAACAGCTGGACGGCCGATCCGCTGCGCGACTCACGTTTCCGCACCTGGGCCGCCGGCGACTGCTACATCGTCTACCCCGGCGACCGGAGCAGCATCCGCTTCGAACGGCTGATCGAAGGGATCCAGCAGGCCGAGAAGATCCGCCTGCTGCGTGAAGAGTTGACTGCGGAAGGGGCACAGAAAGAGCTCGACGAACTGAACGAGACCGTCGCCCTCTTCACCCCCGAAGGACTCGAAAAATCGCAGCTCGCCCCCGAAGCGATGCTCGTACAACTCGAGGAGCTGCTCAACACCCTCTAACCGACTCTCCCCGGCCCCGTCCGAAAGAGACGGCCGCTGAAAACAAAGCAAGCTGAGAACAAAGCGAGCAGGGCAGGAAAGTGATTCTTTCCTGCCCTGCTCGTTTATTATTCGCGAATGATTTTCCCCTGCGCACCGGTACTGCCTTTCCCCATTTGTCCGGGTTTGTTTTGCACCGCCCCTTCACGTCTCAATTCATTCACCCCACTTTAACCTGTCATCACTTCGACTCTGCTCCAACCATCTCCACACAAGCATCCTCCGCATTCCTTTCATTCCTCCGCGCCCGCGCACGCTCTATTCAATCCCCCTCCTCAAAAAACTATTTCTCAGCCAGGGTCGAGAGCAACCCGCACGCCGCGAAAATATCCTCACCGCGCGATGCCCGGGTCGTAGTGGTGATCCCCGCGGCATTCAGCGCCCCGTTGATCCACCGCATCCGCTCGGGCGACACGCCGTTCAACGGACTGTCCGGAATGGCATGGAAGCGGATCAGGTTGATCCGGCAGTCGAGCCCCTTCAACAGGCGCGCCAACCCCTCGACATGCCGCGGCGAATCGTTCACGCCGTCGAACACGATGTACTCGAAGCTCAGCCGCCGCTGGTGGGCGAAATCGAACTTCCGCAGCGCAGCCACCACCTCCCGGATCGGATAGCGGTTCTGAACCGGCATCAGTTCGCGCCGCTCCTCGTCGAACGGGTCGTGGAGGCTCACGGCCAGGTGCACCTTGGTCTCACGCAAAAGCCGCTCCATGGCCGGGATCACCCCCACCGTCGAGACCGTAATCCGCGTCGGGCTCCAGCCCAATCCCCACTCGGCCGTCAGGATGTCGACCGCACGCAACACCGCGTCGAGGTTGTCCATCGGTTCGCCCATCCCCATGAAGACGATGTTCGTCAGCCGCTCCGACTCGGGAATGGCCAGCACCTGGTTCATGATCTCACCGGCCGTCAGGTGGTGCTGGAACCCCTGCCGCCCCGTCATGCAGAAACGGCACCCCATCTTGCAGCCCGCCTGCGACGATACGCAGAGGGTGGCCCGATCGCCGTCCGGGATATAGACCGCCTCAATCGAACGGCCGCCCAACGTGGGGAAGAGGTATTTTTTGGTCCCGTCGACCGACACCTGCACTTCGGTCGGTTCGATCCGCCCCACCACATAACCCGCCTCGACCAACCGTTCGCGGGCCGCCAGCGACAGGTTGGTCATCGCCGCAATGTCCGAGACCCGTTTTTTGTAAAGCCAATCGGCCATCTGCCGTGCCGCAAAGGGCTTAAGCCCCACCTCGGCCGCCACAGCCTTCAATTCGGCAGGCGACAAACCCGTCAACCATTTTTCCATATCCCTATTTTCTGAAAGAAGACAAAAAATAATTTTCGATTTTTCCCAAATTTTTGTCCGCAGCCCCTCTTTTGCCGATAAAAAATTACCCTACAGAGGAGGCCGCGATCGAACCGTTCCGTCGCACCACACCCGCTCCGTTCCGCAGGTAAAGATACGATTTCCGTCGATACGACGAAACAGCCGGCAAAACAAAAAACCGCCTCACAGGGTATTGTGAGGCGGTTTCAGTGTCCTATTCGACGATTTTTGTGGAGAATACCGGGCTCGAACCGGTGACCTCTTGCATGCCATGCAAGCGCTCTAGCCAACTGAGCTAATCCCCCAATTGCAACGCAAATATAGGGCTTTTTTTTCATTTACCAAACATCCGCGAAAAACAGTGTTGCATTTTCCAAATAAAAGGCATAGCTTTGTATCGGTAATCCTATTCCCACGGTTAACGCATAAACCACTACTAACCATATGGAACTCAAAAAATCGCCCAAGGCCGATCTGGAAAACAAACGCAGCTATTTTCTGGAAATCGGTATCATCGTGGCCCTGGCTGCCTGCATCGGCATGTTCAGCTGGAGCCAGAAAGAACGGGTCATTGAGGTAGTCGAAGAGGCGCCCGTCGTCGTCGAAACCGAAATGACCGAGGTCACGGTTCAGGAAGACAAACGTCCGCCGGCACCGATGAAAACCCAGGCCGTCGTACTCTCCGACCTGCTGAACGTCGTGAAAAACGACGCTAAAATCGAACAAACGGTCAACATCCTCGACCTCGACGTAACCACCGACCTCGCTGTGGACGTTACCCGTTTCGGCGGTACCTACACCGGCCCCGAAGGTGAAGTCGAAGAAGAAGAACCCGTGATCATCGCCGAAACCATGCCGAGCTTCCAGGGTGGAGACGTCAACTCATTCGCACGCTGGTGTTCGAAAAACATCGAATACCCGCCGGCAGCTGCCGACAACGGCTCGCAGGGGAAAGTTACCGTACAGTTCGTCGTTGAACGTGACGGTTCGGTATCCAACATCACCATCCTCCGCGGCGTGGACAAATACCTCGACGAAGAGGCTATCCGCGTGGTAAAAAGCTCGCCCAAATGGCAACCCGGTGCAAACCGTGGCAAACCCGTCCGCGTGTATATCCAGGTGCCCATCAACTTCGTGCTGCAATAACAAACGAGGTACAGAATCTTAAAGAATACCCTGCGACCGACAGATCGCAGGGTATTCTTTTTTGCAACCTATGGACCTTTACCTTACCCCAAATCAAACGGAACAATTTCTATCAAACAGCGCCCCGTCGGAATAGAGCCCAAACAAGCGTTTGAGCCCCCCTCCCAGACAGCCCCACTACACATAGACTCGGCTTCTTTTCTGACATTGGATTCCGATATTAGTGACAAAACAATCCGGTATATTGCCTTAAACTATCAACCTGCTTCCCTCCCTATTTATTCCGGAAGTATTTATGTAAGACTCGGTCCCCTCTGAGCCACGCTGTTTTCCCTACTCTCCTGCCACCCGACAGCAAAACCACATCAATCCCCTCGATTCAGTATCGGACAAAGAACAGTACCGGGTACAGCAGATATACTTGAAAACGGAATCCGTTTTCCCTGCCTCCGTTACGCGTAATCCCCCATGTCCGAGTATGGGATACCGCCGGATTTGCCCAAGTCGAAAACTTCATTCTCGCCTTGCCACTATCGCCACTTTTGCTATATTTGTAAAAACCACTCAACCCATGAAACTCCACAGAACAGGGGTTTTGTGTCTTTTGGCAGCAGCACTTTTTGCAATGTCATGCGTTGCAGTACCGCCCGGACACAGCCGGCCCCATCCTCCGCATCACAAGGAGGCCCCGCATCACCCTCCCGGACACCACAAACCGCCGAAGCCCCACAAAAAGCCGAAAAAGCCCAAAGGGCCGCCGGCACCTCCGCCCTACGATTACGGCAACCGCCGATAATCCGCGGATATGTGCGAAATACAATCCCTTTCGGCCCGTTGAATATTGACGGGCCGAAAGGGATTTTGTGTTTTGTCAAGGCCCGCTATTACCGCCGAGCAGACAACCAATCTCGAACCAGAGAGTTACAAGACTTAAACGCCCTCAAAAACCACCCGTAACGCCATAATTGCTCCGATATTTCTCTCCGTCACGCGGTATCGCCTGTACGAAAAAGAGACTCTCCGCATAGATTCCGCGCATCCAGAAACAAAACATACACCGCACAAAAGAGGCGAGGGGTTGCGAAACATGCGATTCGCAACCCCTCGCCCGTTTGATAAAGCCACCGACCACACAATCGGACGACTGCAGACCGATGTCACGTACTACATCTTCTCGAACTTCACCAGGTAACCGCCACCCGACAACAACTTCACGGGCAGTGTGCGACCTGTTTTAACCCGGATTTTGTCGGTGCTCATCACAATCTTCTTGTAATTCTCGCCCTCGTCCGAGGCCACGGTCATCCAATAGTTTCCGGCAGGCAGGAAATCCAGAGAGAGCTCGCCGTCAAAAGCCTGCTCGCCATTCAACACGGCCAGATACCAGACATCCCCCTTGCGACGGGCAATGGCGGCCAGTTCGCCGATGCGGCTCTCGTCGAGCACCCGCGACTCGTCCCACACCACCGGCACCTCTTCGATAAACTGCCGTCCGGGGCAGGCCAGCATATCTTCCATATCAGCCGCCAGAATCAGCATCGGCGAGGTAAACATGTAGATCGACGCCAACTGATGGGTGAACGAAATCGAAGGCGGGCAGAACTGGCGGAAGTTCAGCGGCGTATAGTCGGCCGGGCCGGCCAGCCAGCGCGTGAAAGGCAGCACCGTATTGTGGTAGGGCCACGGCGGACCGGGAGCCCAGCTGTTCTCGCCGCCGACGGTTTCCAGACCGCGTACGGCCTCTTTGGCCAACAGGTTCGGATAGGTAAAGTTATCGCCGGTAAGTTTGTTCACGCCGTGGAAGATGACCATCAGCTGATTGGCAGCGGCCTCTTTCAGGATTGCCTCCATCAGATCGACCGTAAAGAGATTTTCCGTATGGAAAAAGTCGATTTTCAGCCCTTTAACACCGATTTCGTGGCATTTCTTCATGAAGTTGGCCCGCTCCTCGGCATCGACCAGACCGATGTCAGTCGTGTTGCCCGACCGAGGCGATGACGAGCGCCAAACCCAGATATCCACTCCCTTGGCGGCGGCATAATCGACCAGCTCCTTCATCATCTCCCACTTGGAGCGTCCGTTGGCCTCTTTCTCGGTTTTGGCCCAAAGTTCCCAACCGTCGTCGACCACAACCGACTGGAGACCCAGTTCGGCGGCACCGTCCACATATTTCTTATGGTTGGCAACACTCAGCCGGTCGGGTCCTTCGGTCAGCCAGGTGAAAACCGAACGGCCGGGACGAATCCACTCGGTATCAGCCCCATCCGGGAAGAGCTTGGGATCGGGACGGTCGGACACTTGAGCGATAATATCGTTATTGACCAGCCCGTTCAGATTATCGGCCAGCATCAGGATACGCCACGGGGTGACGATCTGGTCGGCCCCGTCACGCGGGGTGACGATCCAAGGCCAGTCGCGCACCTCCTCGTGCCAGTATTTCGTGGGAGGCAGACCGGTAACGATGCCTGTTTCCAGGTGGCCTTTGTTTTCGACATAGCCCCACTGCACACGGTTGCCTTCGCGACCGAACAACACGGCTCCGTGGTAGTGGAACAAGTTGGCTTCGGTGATGGCGGCATAGGTACCGTTGGGCAGGCGGAAGGTGGCCGGCGGAGCGAGCAGCTCGCCGTTAACGGTCTCAATTCCGCGATCCTGGTAGGCCTGTATCCATCCATACTGGAAGGGGCCGCTAGCATACCAGACATGGGTCCCGGCAGGGAAAATATAGGAGGTTTGTTCGCTGTATATGCAGCGGGGACCGTCGGCCGGGATGCGGTAACGCAGGGCCACGCCGTTATCAAAGGCACGGGTGTCGACATAGTAGGTCTGCCCGTCGGCGCGCTCGATGGTGTAGGTCACGGTTCCGGCGCCGGCAGGAGCGTTTGCGGCGATGCGGACCTCTTCGCCGAGCATCTGCCGGTCGACGTTCAGCCCCAGGGGCGAGGCGGAGATCACGGTTTTGCCCTGATACTCGACGTCGTAGGTCAATCGTCCGTCGGTGACTTTCAGATTCATTTCAGCCTGCTGGGCCCAGACCAGACCGGGTCCCGACGCCAGCAGAGCGACACAGAGGCGTGCCGCCAGTCGGTTGATTCTCATAGGGGTATAAATAGTTATGGGGTCAGTAAAACACAAAGATAAAAATTCACGACCGATATACAACTTTCCGTCCCCACTTGTCGCCTGTCGTCAACCCGTCACGAAACGCAAACAACCGCTCCGAAACCCCTGCCCGCAGCCCGACAAAAACAGATCTCCCCGGAGACCTTGTACGGTTTCCGGGGAGACAAAGGATCAATTCCGACACCTTGGCGGAGTTTAAGCATCGCCCTTGTACATATGCACATCCATCTGAGGGAAGGGGATGTTCAGACCGCGCTGCGAGAAGACCTTATACACCTTCTCGTTCATCCCGAAGTAGACGTTCCAATACTCCGGCGACTCGACCCACGCACGCACCACGATGTTGACCGAACTGTCGGCCAGCTCTTTCAGAGCGATAAACGGCTCGGGTTCTTTCAGTACCCGTTCGTCCTGGTCGAGCAGTTCGGCGATCGTCGCTTTGGCCACGTCATAATCGTCGCCATACGCGATGCCGAAGACCCAATCGACACGCCGCCGCGGCTCGTGCGAGAAGTTGTTGATAATGCCGGTCGATACGGGGCCGTTCGGCAACAGGATGGTCTTGTTGTCGACCGTATTGAGCACCGTGTGGACCAGCCGGATCTCCTTGACTGTCCCCTCTTCACCCTGCGCTTCGATATAGTCGCCCACCCGGAACGGACGGAACAACAGAATCATCACCCCGCCGGCAAAGTTCTGCAGCGTGCCGCTCAACGCCATACCGATGGCCAGACCGGCCGATGCGAAGAGGGCGATGAACGAGGTGGTGTCGATGCCCAGCACCCCGATGATAATGATGATCAGAAAGAGTGTCAGGGTGATATTCACCAGACTCATCAGGAAGGCCCGCAGCGACACGTCGACCCGCCGTCGGATCATGATGCGTTCCATGACCTTCCGCGCTCGACGGATCAACCACCGGCCGACCCAAAAGATCAGCAGGGCTACGAGTATCTTCAGCGCGACGGAGATCACACTGTGGGTCACCGTTTTGACCAGTTCCTCGCCGGACATCTGGGAGAGGGTCTCCAGTTTCTGCACAAACGTGGTTTTGACACTGTCGGCCTTTTCGACCACCTCGGGATTGGTGGCCAGTTGAGCTAAGAATCCAAACATAATCTACCTTATAGAATCCGTTTTAGTTACGTCGTATCACGGGCGGGGCGGAGGCTCCTCCGACCGGGGAGGGCGGAAGAATCTTGCGGTCCGATCTCGACAAATTTAGGGATAACACCCGGTTTTGCGTATTTTTGGGCTGTTTTTCAACCTTCAAAAGTCATGCCGGAACCTATCGTCACGCTCGAAAACGGAATCCTGAGCGAAACTGCCTGTCGTTTCACCTCGCCTCTGAACTTCACACTCAACAGCGGCGAACATATCGCCATCGTCGGTCCCAACGGCAGCGGCAAAACGCTGCTGGTCGAGACCCTGCTGGGCCAACGCGCCCTCTGCAACGGCCGTCTGGAGTACGGCTTCGCGGGCGGTGGCATCCGGTACATCGCGTTCCACGAAACCTACAACCGCGCTGAAGACGGCGAATACTACTACCAGCAACGCTGGAACTCGTGTGACAACGAGAATGCGCCGCGCGTGGGCGAACTGCTCGGCCGGCTGGAGGGCGACACGGCCCTGCGCGACGAGCTGTACGACCTGCTGGCCATCCGTCCGATGCTGGACAAACCGGTCATCATGCTCTCGAGCGGCGAGCTGCGCAAGTTTCAGATCGTCCGGATGCTGCTGACCCGGGCACGTGTGCTGGTGGTCGACAATCCGTTCATCGGGCTGGATGTGGCGGCACGCCGGCTGCTGAACGAACTGCTCCGGCGACTGACCGAAATGGCAGGTCTGCAACTGATTCTGGTACTGGCCACCGAATCGGACATTCCGCCCTTCATCACCCACATTTACCGCCTCTCGGACCGCACCCTCGGGCCGAAAATTCCGATCGGCGAGTTCGTCCAGTCTCCCGCCCCGGCCCATCCGACCGTTACGCTGCCGCCGGCCGAGGGGAGAGCACTCGAATGTACGGAGATGGTGCGTCTCAACGGCGTGACGATCCGTTACGGCGACCGTACGATTCTGGAGGCGCTCGACTGGACCATCGCCAATGGCGGGAAATGGGCATTGGCGGGTCCGAACGGCTCCGGAAAATCGACCCTGCTGAGCCTCATCAGCGCCGACAACCCGCAGGCCTACGCCCAGGACATCGTCCTCTTCGGACGGCAGCGAGGCACGGGCGAGAGCATCTGGGAGATCAAACGCCACATCGGGTACGTAAGTTCCGAGATGCACCGTTCGTTCCTGAAAGACATTCCGGCCGTACGGATGGTAGCCTCGGGCTATTTCGACTCGCTGGGTCTGTACGAAACCCCGACCGAGGCCCAGCTGACTTCGGCCCGGGCCTGGCTGGAGACGTTCGGCATCGAGTCACTGGGCCAGCAGTCGTTCCTGCGGCTCTCGAGCGGCGAACAGCGCCTCGTACTGCTGGCGCGTGCCTTCGTAAAGGACCCGGATCTGCTGATTTTGGACGAACCGCTGAACGGACTGGACGAAACGAACAAGGAACGGGTAAAGGCCATTATCGACGCCTTCTGCGCCCGGACGGGAAAAGCGCTGATCTACATATCGCACTACGACACCGACCTGCCGTCGTGCATCGACCACCGGCTGGAACTGCAACGCCACTAACCCTCCGGCCGCCCGGCGCACGCCGCGACTCGCCGAACGGGATTAAAGGTGTGATTGCCGCGGACATCAACACCTGCCCCCCTCCGCAATCTCCAGTCACTCGGCATTAATACGACGAACGGATCGACCTTGAAGTAATCAAGTCGATCCGTTTTATTACCACCCCCACAAACGAATACAGGGCGCGCAACCATTCATTGCATGCCCCGACACATTTCGACGGTATATTCGATGGATATTCCATATTCAGACTTCCGCTCCCCCTTAAGAACACTCCCCCCCACGACCTCGCATCCCACGCTCATACTGGATTCCGACAGCGTACCGCCCGCCAGGCTCCCGACCTCAGCACCTTCCGCACCGCCTCTTCCCATTCACTCCTGCCCCCTCCCCCTGTCCCATCCTTTTCACGCAACTTCTCCTCTCCACCCGCCGCCCTTCTCCCAAAAAACGCACAAACAAAAAAAGAGAATCACCGTTTGATGACTCTCTTTCCTTAGTGGGAGCTGAGGGATTCGAACCCCCGACCCTCTGCTTGTAAGGCAGACGCTCTGAACCAACTGAGCTAAGCTCCCTTGCTGATTGCGATACAAAGGTACGGCTTTTTCGATATTCTCCAAAAATTTCGATAACTTTTTTTCACTTTTTTTGCCCCGATCGACTCAACCCCCTCATTGTCAGCACGAAGAAAACCGATATTTTTTTGCGGTTTTTGGAGCACCACACGACTTTCACCCGACCTGCCGCGCGGTGACGAAGAGATTCCGAAGTAAAACCGGCTCTGCAATCCCTAATTTTTTCACAAAACTGACGCTGCACATACCGCCAAGAGCGGACAAGCGCCCCGACGCACCGCCACCCCGGCTACTCGGCAGACCGTCCAGCCGCCGGTACTTCGACCTCCCTGGCAAACGGTTCGACAGGCTCGGCGGGAGCGCTCTCCCCACGAGGCACCGTCTCATTACTCGTCGTATCGGCGACAGAGCCGGTTGCCTCCAGCGATTCCAACTCACGGGCCTCCTCCGAACTGAGCGAATCGGCCGCCGGCAGCAGCGCTTCGGGCGACTCGGTCTGCGGCGTGATCCGCAGGCGGGTGGCATCCTCCAGACGTGGCCCGCGCTGAAACACCTCGCGGATATAGTTGCGCAAATTCATGCGGGTATCTTCGATCAACTCGACCCGCGTCGGCAGATTGGCGTCCTTGTATCGGGCCCGCGTGATCTTGAAGTCAAAATCGTCGAGGTTGCCAAAAATATCAATGCCCAACCGGAACGGAATCGGCGACTTGAGCACCGAGATATGATAATTGAACGTCATGTCCATCTTATGCACCCCGCTGACTGCAGCCCGATAGCGGTCGATCTCGACCACAAACGGGAAGATCTCGATCTGGGCATCGCGCACCAGCAGTTCGGTCGAGATATGGTCGATCAGATTACGCTTCTTGTTCTTGAAAAGCAGCATCTTGGAGATCTCGGCAAACGTCTCGCCATCCATCAGCACCAAGCTGTCGCCATCCAGGTGGCAGGCGGCATTGAGCGACGGCAACAGGATGTTCATGGCGCTGTCGAGCCGTGCCGTGAGGGCGATCTGACAATCGACCACACCGTCGAACGACCGCAACATCGGCATCAGGGTGTCAATCGACGGTATCAGCTCGATCAGCCGCGCCACCTGCATCTTCTCCATCTCCAGGTCGAAACCGGTCTGTATGTCCTGCGGCGTCCGGGTTGCATAGAGCCCCGTGAGTTTCAGATTGCCGGCGTTACTCCGCATCACCAGGTTGGAGAGCTGGATGGCCCGGTTGCGTGCCTGCACTTCGCCCGAGAGGCTGTCCAGCGCCAGATTGGCGTAGACCCCGCGGTGGACCGTCATGTCGAACTTCATGTCGATATTGCCGGGCACCATCAACAGCGAACTCACAGCCGAAGTATCGACCGACTGTGTGATCCGCTGCTCCAGCGCGTCGTCGCTTTCGACCTCTCCGACTCCGCCCTGAGCCACCAGTGCCGATCCGGCATTGGCCACGCGGACGATCTCGTTCAGATTCAACGTATCAGCCACAACCGTCAGGTTTCCGCGCAATTTGCCGCGTCCCAACATGGCCCGCTTCAACCCGTTCACATCGCCCGTGAGCACCATTTGCGACTGGCCGGCCTTCAGGAAGGTCCGGTTCAGACGCACCTCGTCGGTATTGAACACAATATCCACATCCCGCAACACGGTGGCAATCGGGAAATAGGGGGTCACGATACGCCCCGAACGGGCCTTGACCCAACCGTTCACCTGCCAACGCCGCAACAGGGCGGAGAGGTCGGACGAAAGCTGCATGTCGATGTCGCCGGCCCACGTCTCCTGCTGAGGTTGCCGGGCCGTACGCAACGAACGGACATGAGCCAGGAGGGAATCTCGCCGAATGTCGGGATAGAGCTGTTGCAGGGAGTCCAAACGCTGCTCCCGACGGAGCAGCTGCGCGCTGTCGGGACGGTTCAGCGTTGCCTCCAGCCCGACACTCCCGCGACCGATCACGAAACGGCTGGCGCGGTCGCGCAGCGAAAGCCGCCGTGCCTGAATCTGAAGCGCAATGTGCGGTACACGCGGTGCATCCCGATCGGGCCGGATGCTCCAGTCGGTTTCGAGACCGCGCCCCACAAAGGTGGTCGAGTCACCCAGTTCGACCCGCAGACCGGTGGCCGACAACAACCCCTGCGAAGGGTGTACGGCGGTCGTATCGCCCGTCAGGGTCTGAGCCGACGTCGCGGCCTGCACTTTGATTTTCTTGCCTCTTACGCTCACCGTGTGCCCCATCTCCATATTCAGGGTATCGAGCGAGAGCAGGGCCCCGACAACCCCCAAGTCGGTGCGTTTCACCGAATCGATCCGGGCGGCTCCGGCCCCCAGCCCCAACAGGCCGTGGCCGACCATCAGACGGAGTTCACGGCTGGGAAGGTGCATCCGCAACGTATCGACAGTCAATTTGCCGCGCAAGTCGGCATTCCCGATCTGAGCCGGATTGAGCTGACTGAGACGGGCATGCCCCTGCATATCGAGGGCAATCCGTCCCCGAAGGGTCGTCCCGTCGGACGAGGGGAAATGGCGGGTCAGGTAGTCCAGCGACAGGTCGCCGCGAACGTTGCCGGCAAAACCGGCGTCGCCGGTCAGTCGGTCCAGTTTACCCGCGGCGTAGAGATTCATCCCCACGCCCGACACCTGAAACTGCCGCAGATCGACCCCCGTCGAGTCGGGATAACGGGGCCGGAATCGCAGCGTTGCGTCGAGGGCCAGCGTGTCGATCCGACTGCCGGTACGGTCTTTGGTGTAATGCAGGTAACCGGCCGGTATCCGCCAATCGGCCGTTATGTCGGGCAGGGTGCGGGTAGAAAGGGCAATCGGCCCGTCGATCCGCAGGTCGAGATCGGTAGTCAGGTTGGTCTCATAGTCGCGCGCCAGGGGCAGTATCTCGGTGGGGATTACGTGAAGCATGCTGGCAAGTTTCATTCCCTGGGTCCGCAGCCCGAAGTGGGTCACAACGGTATCGCCCTGGAACGTGGCATCGCCTTCGGCCGTGACGAGCATGTCGTTCAGATGGAGCGCAAAGTCACGCAACGCGACGGCCCGATGGTCTTTCCCGCTAAAACGGATCCCGGTCTGCAGCCGTACGGAATCGAGCCAGTGAACCCCTTGCCAGACTACCTCCTTCACACCCAGCCCCAGGGTATAGTCGACCCGCCGGCGACCGCTGACCGAGAGGCTGTCGATCCGCGCAGAGCTGACCTTCCCGTCGGCATCGAGTCGCAGGGCCAGATCGCGCAGCCGGAAGCGGCGCAGGTCGTTCTGCAACAGATCGGTCGTCAGGTCGCCCCGCACGACGAGACTGCGCAGGGTGACCGTGGCCGAGAGACGGTCGGGACGGCTGTCGTAGCTGAGCGAAAGGCCGTTCCGAATCGTAATCCGGTTGATATTGACCACAAAGGAGGTCGAGCTGGTATCGGTCTCGACAGTGGTCGTGTCGCTGCGGTAAATATTCCAGTTGGGAGTGCCGTCCGGAGCTACATAGGCGTTCAGATGGGCATCTTCGAGGGAGATACGACGGATGTCGGCTCGTCCGGATGTAAGGGCCAGCGCGTTCAACGCCACATCGAGACGGCCGATCCGGGCCAGTGTATCGGCCCGTGCAGGCAGGGTTTGACGAACGGAGTCGGGCAGTGGAGCGAATGCGTGTGAAACAATTTCGGCACCGCGTAACCGAAGGGTTACATGCGGAAAATCCCGGAACAGCGAGACACTGACGGTATCAAAACGGACCTGCGCATCGAGATACCGGTCACACAACTGGGACACCAACGGCGTGAGCCGCTCGGGAGTAAGCAAAAGAGCCGCAGCACCAAGGATCAACCCCAGCAGCACAACGAGGGTCCCGAGGGGAATGAATATGAGTTTTCGAACTGTTTTTCGCTTCATGATTCTCAAAATTACGACTTTTCCGACTTCCCTGTTTCAAAAAGTCTGCCAAGTATAACGACTCTCGCCAGTGGGATTCGTACATCAGGCGATCGATTTTTCAGTGGGGCCCCATTGGCAACCAACACACCGAATTATTTAGACCAACCCCTATTCGGGGCAATACCACTCTGACGGGGTGGCCGAAGCCACCGCCTGCCCGGCGTGAGGGCAGTTCCGTACTACTCGCGATGCTATACTCAAAAAGCCCGCGAATGCGATTTAGAGAGAAACGAATGATTCGCGACATTGGGCGAATCGTTCGTTTCTCTTTGAGCGGGCTTTATTTCGTGCGGACAAAAACGTTCTTCGACTGCCCTGCGCGGGCGGCGGCCGCGTGCTCGCGGCGGCGCAGTGGTTGGCTTGAGGCGACAGCTAGCAGACATAAAGTGCACATAACAACCTCTATTCGAGACAATACCACTCTGACGGGGTGGCCGAAGCCACCGCCTGCCCGACGTGAGGGCAGTTCCGTACTACTCGCGATGCTATACTCAAAAAACCCGCGAATGCGATTAAGAGAGAAACGAATGATTCACGCCATTGGCGAATCGTTCGTTCCTCTTTGAGCGGGCTTTTGTTTGAGATAACAACCATTCTTTGACTGCCCTCCGCGGGCGGCGGCCGCGTGCTCGCGGCGGAGCGAGCGATACTGCGTATCGCTTGTGTCGTTAGAAACCACGCTGACGGAGTGCCCGAAGGCACCGTGCCCGCGGCGGAGCGGGCGATACTGCGTATCGTTTATGTCATTAGAAACCATGCTGACGGGGCGCCTGAAGCCACTTCCCGCCGAATTCTGGAAGGTTAAGGAAGGTGTAAAATCGGGATTTTTCGTATCTTTCGGGTTGGAATTATGGTACTTCTCATTCTACTCGTCATCTCGATCGTGTTGCAAATCTTTGCAGCCGGGGTGGCCGTGCGACTGACGCGCACGACCAAATTCAATTCGTCGTGGATCCTCTTCACGATCGCCCTGGTGCTGATGTGCGCCATGCGGTTCAACGAATTCGCACAGGCCCTCTCCGAACGCACCCAGGGACGAACCAACATGATCGTCATGGAACCGGAATACTACGTGTGGGTCGGCGTGGCCACTTCGCTCTGCTTCGCCGTGGGGGTGTTCATGATCAAAAAGATTCTGAACTACATCGCCCTGCGGGAAGAACAGCGACGCAACAGCGAAAAACGAGTCCTCAGCGCCGTTATCCGGGCCGAGGAGAACCAACGACAGATCATCTCCAAAGAGCTGCACGACGGACTGGGTCCCCTGCTGTCGTCGGTAAGGATGAGCGTCTCGGCACTCTCGACCCAGCCGCTCAACGACACCCAACGCGAAATCCTGGCCAACACGGAGTACGTCATCAACGAAGCGGTCAAAAGCCTGACCGAGATCTCGAACAACCTCAGTCCGCACGTGCTGAACAACTTTGGGGTGGCGCGGGCGCTGAACACCTTTATCCGCAAACTGCAACCGATGTGTCCCTCGACACGGATCGTCTTCAACCCCGGCAACATGCGCGAAGTGCGGTTCAATCCTGATCGGGAAGTGATCCTCTACCGGGTGGTCTGCGAACTGATCAACAATGCGCTGAAACATGCCCAGGCCAAGACGCTGGCCGTGGACATGCGGATCGAGCGGGAGCGAATCACGGTGAACGTAGCCGACGACGGCATCGGCTTCGACACGGAGGCCGAATCGGACGGAATGGGAATGTCGAACATCGCCTCGCGCATCAGTTCGATCCGGGGCGAACTGCGGATCGACAGCCGTCCCGGTGGAGGCGGGACGCGGGTTTTCATCCGGATCAATACGAGGTAAGGGAAGGACTGCATGACCCGTATGGAACTGTCCCTTTCTTGAAAGAAAGAGACCCAAAGAACTTTTCGGCGGATGCTGCGCATCCTAAACGGCGGGTCATCGACCAACCGGGCAGACGCGGCCATCTCAAAAGTTTTTGGTGCCGCTTTTTTCAAAAAGCGGCAGTCGCTTACAGAACACAAATACCGCTTGCGAAATTTGCGAGGTGGTGAGAAGGAAACGAAATTAAGACGCAACAGTCGCGCATACGGAACAAACGGTGATGCAGTGTAAAATTCGGGAGGTAACATCCCCAACAACCCAACGGCAATGAAAGAAAACAATAAATACTCGGTACTGCTGGTCGACGACCATGCTCTCTTTCGGAACGGGCTCAAACTGCTGCTCAACTCCCACCCGAAATTCCGCGTCAGCGGCGAAGCCGGGACCGGCACCGAAATGCTCGCCCTGCTGACCGACGCGGCCGCCTCGCCCGACGGACTGCCCGACGTCGTTCTGCTCGACATCTCGATGCCCGAGATGAACGGCATCGACGCCGCAGCCGAAGCCCTCGCACGCTATCCCGACTTGCGGATCATCACCCTTTCGATGTACGGCGAAGAGGACTACTACTTCAAGATGGTGTCGCAGGGGGTCAAAGGGTTCCTGCTCAAAAATTCCGACATCACCGAAGTCTACGCCGCACTCGAAGCCGTGCTGGAGGGAGGCTCCTACTTCTCGCAGGAGCTGCTCTTCAACCTGGTCAGCAACCTGCACTCCTCGTCGCCCTCGACGGCCGGCGAAACCGACGAAGAGGAGAGCGAGACCGACGAGACCCTGCTCTCGGACCGCGAAAAAGAGATTTTGCTGCTGATCTGCAAAGGGATGACGAACAACGAGATTGCCGAAACACTGTTTATCTCGAAACGCACCGTCGACAAACACCGGGCCAATATTCTCGAAAAAACGAATTGCAAGAACACCGCCAACCTGGTGGTCTACGCCATCAAGAACGGCCTTGTAGAGATCTGATCCTACCCCCCCGCATCGGACAATACGGCCGGAGCGAACCGACCGTCACAACCGCCACCGGCAGAGAAACCGACCCGTCGAACCCGGCCTACACAGCCCCTCGGGAGCGGTAGTCCCCTCAGCCTCGGGTTCGCAAAGACACAACCGGTCGGGGCAACAGGCGGTCTGCTCCCCCATCCCCCAAAAAACTTCTCAACAGGAAATGCCCGGCAGAGAGCGCCTCAGGCCTTGAATTTACGGAACGTAACCACCGCGAGACCCGCCATGGCCACGGCAAAGAGTCCCATCCCCGTCCAGTGCGGCAGCAGATCGGCCGCCGAGCTGCCTTTGATGAGCACCATCTTGATGGACGAGATGATATGCGCCACGGGATTGACCACATTCATGCGCTGCGCCCACTCCGGCATACTCTCGACCGGCGTGAAAAGACCGCTCATGAGGATCAGGATCATCATGATGAAAAACGTCGGGAAGATGGACTGTACCTGGGTCTCGGACAGGTTGGCAATCACGAACCCCAGACACAGTACCCCGATCAGGTAGAGTGTCACCACGGCGTACAGCACACCGATATTTCCGACCATCGGCACGGCATAGACCAGTCGCGCCAACACCAGCCCAATCGTAAACTGCACCAGCCCGATAACCAGGAAGGGAGTCATTTTGGCCGTCATGTACCAGGCACGGCTCATGGGCGTGACGTTCAACTGTTCGATGGTTCCGCGCTCCTTCTCCCGAACCGTATTGAGGGCCGTCATCGACAGCCCGACGATCGTGATCAACAGAGCCAGGATTCCCGGTACGATAACCGTTTTGTAGTCGAACCGCGGATTATACCACTCCTGAGTAGCCACGTTGACCTGTACGGGGTATTTGTCGGTCGGTGCGGCGGCCGGAATCAGCCGTTCGGTCGCGAGTTCAGTCGCAAAATCGGCCACGATGGAGTTCAGATACCCCGAAGCCACGCCCGCACTCAGCCCGTTGATGGCCGAGATGTGGACCGACAGTTCGGGACTATGCCCCAGTACCATATCGCGTTCGAAATCGTCCGGCACCTCGATAATCATGTCCACCTCGCCCCGTTCGATACAGCGTTCGGCCTCGGCCCACGACGGCGCCACGTCGGCCAGCGAGAAGTAGCCTCCGGCCTGAAGTTTGGTCAGCAGACGCCGGCTGAACTGGGAGTTGTCGCGGTCGATCGCCGCCATTCTGAAATTCTTGATATCGTAATTGGCCGCCAGCGGCAGCACCAGCAGCTGGATGACCGGCAACAGCAGTACGACCCGCAGCATGTAACGGTCGCGGAAAATCTGGAGAAACTCCTTTTTGAGCAGTATGGCGAACTTACGCATTCGGATAGTCGGGAGAGTTGTCCCGGAGGTCGATTCGGGATACAGACAAAGATACTCTTTTTTCAGTACGTCGGAAAACATCGTACCTTTGCGCCGGAAAACAGACACGTTTACATACCTGCTTATCCAAAACATACGTTAATAACCACATACCTCGAACACAACAGCCGACTGCCTGGCTGATTCCGCACTGAAAAGCCAAGAGATTTCACGGCCGCGGAACAATGGGTTTCCCATACCGGGTATGAACCGGGCAGCACAGGGGGCAGCTGCCGCCGGACTCCTCGCGACATTTCCGGTAGCGAGCCTTTTCGCTCCCCCCTGACGTTATTTTGATCTTCTCGCATGATGAACCGACGACTGAGTCCCTGGATCCACAACACGCTGACCGTACTGGCCTGGCGGATCGTACTGATCTACGTGCTGCTATTCGTGCTGCGCGTCATTTTCTACCTCTTCAACACCGACACCCTAGGCAGCATGACCTGGGCCGAAGTTCCCGCCCTGCTGCGCGGCAGCCTGCTCTTCGACACGGCCAACATCTGTTACGTCTACTGCCTCTTCGTGGTACTTTCGCTGCTGCCGCTGCGCGCTCGCGAGCGGGGGTGGTACCAGCGGATGCTACTCTGGATATGGAGCGTGGTGATGGTCGTGGTGGTGCTGATGAACCTCACCGATACGGTCTATTTCCACTACGCCAAAAAACGGCTCACCGTCGATGAGCTCCACTTCACCGAGAACGACAACACGGGCCACATCCTCTGGAAAGCCGCCGGCGAAAACTGGTACCTGGTGCTGATCGCCGCGCTGCTCATCTGGGGCATGATCCGGCTCTACCGCTGTGTGAAACCCGCACCGATCCGAACCCGGAACAACTGGGTTTTCGTCCCGACCGGCGTTCTGCTGACGATTCTTTCGGTCGTGCTGCTGGTGGGCGGCATGCGTGGCGGACTGAACCATGCCATCCGCCCCATCGCCATGAGCCAGGCCGCACAATTCGCCGTCTCGCCCGCCAAGGCCTCCATCGTGCTGAGCAACCCCTTCTGCGTGCTGCGGACCATCAGCAACAAGAAGATCAGCTACGTCCGCTACTTCCCCGACCCGCAGGAGCTCGCCGCCCGCTTCTCGCCCTATCACTACCCCGTAGCCGACAGCCTGCGTCACGACCGATTCGGAACCCAGCAGGGCAAGAACATCCTGATCTTCGTGCTCGAAAGTTTCAGCTACGAGCACTCGGCCTACCTCAATCCCGACCTCTATCCCGGCGAAGCGGGCTACACCCCGTTCCTCGACTCGCTGATGCAGCAGGGCTACCTGTTCCGCCGCGGCTACGCCAACGGGCGCAAGTCGATCGACGCCCTGCCGTCGATTCTGAGCTCCATCCCGTCGTTCAAGACCCCGTTCGTGGTGACCCCCCAGTCGCTGGGCGAGACCCACGGACTGGCCCGACTGCTGGGCGACGAGGGGTACTCCACCTGGTTTTTCAACGGTTCGGAAAACAAATCGATGGGTTTCGTGGCCTACGCCAAACTCTCGGGCGTGAAGGAGGCCCGCACCCGCGAAGACTACGAGGCCAAGTCGGCACCCGCGACTTCGACAACTACTGGGGCATCTGGGACGGTCCCTTCATGCAATACATGGCCCGCGAGCTGAACCACGCCCCGCAACCCTTCTTCGCCACGATCTTCACCCTCTCGTCACACCACCCGTTCGTCGTGCCCGAAGGCTACGAGACGATCCTGCCCGAGGGACACACCAAGGCCCAGCGTCCGGTGGCCTACACCGACCGCTCGCTGCGCGACTTCTTCGCCTACGCCCGCAACCAGCCCTGGTACAACAACACGATCTTCGTCTTCACGGCCGACCACGTGTCGAGCGAGGTGTACGGCGACGTGACGAAAACGCCAACGGGCAATTCGCACATTATCTTCTTCCTCTACACCCCCGACGGGTCACTGCGCGGCGACGACCGCCACGTGGCCCAGCAGATCGACCTGATGCCGACCCTGCTGGGACTGACCGGCTACGACAAGCCCTACTTCGCCTACGGACAGGACATGTTCGAGATCCGGGCCGACTCGTCCCGCACCGCCCAGCGGGCCTTTGCGATCAACTACGTGAACGAAGCGTTCCAGTGGATCACCGACTCGACAGCGATGTTCTTCAACGAGCACGACGTGACCCACCTGTTCGATCTGAACCGCGACCCGATGGAGCAGCACAACCTGATCGAAACGGGCACCCAACCCGCTCCCGAACAGGTCGACCGGATGAAGGCTCTGCTCCAGACCTACTACGAACACCTCGAACGGAGCGACTTTATCGTCCACCCGTCCGATACGATCCGATAGCGAGCAGCATACTGCACAGTCTGCGACGGCAAACTGCGGCCTATGGCTGCAATTGCGAGCTGCAGTCGCGAGTTGTGATTGCGACCTGCAGCACGGAACGAAAGCAAAGAGCAGCCGCACGCCCTTCCCGTTTCCGAAGCGGCACCGACAGAACCTGCCTGAGGGTAGGCATGTCGGTGCCGCTTCCGTTTTCGCCAAAGGGCACCCAACCCGCCCTCCGAAAAGGCCCGAGGGGAAACCCGAAGCACGAGTATCCGTCCACCGGGCAGAAACCGGAACATTCTGCTCCCGCCTGCCTTCCCTGCATCATCGCTCTACCACCCCGAAAAAACACTTCAAAAAAATTCGTTTTTTTCGCGACTGACCTCCGATTTCATATTCTTTTCAGAATCGGGTACCAACTTTGCATCGTAGTTCAACCGAAAACACTACGCAACAAAGTCAAACCAACTAAAAAACGATAACGCCATGAAAAAGCTTCTCATTCTGTTCGTAGCCATCTTCGCCCTGCAGACCACCGTTCGCGCCGACGACGATCGGCCCATCACCGTCACCCAGCTGCCCGCCAAGGCCCAGCAGCTCATCAAACAGTACTTCGCCAACGAAAAAATCGCGCTGGCCAAAGAGGACAAGGATTTCTTCTCGACCTCCTACGAAGTGCTCTTCACCAACGGCAACAAGCTGGAGTTCAACGGATCGGGCGAATGGTCGGAGCTCGACTGCAAACGCACCCAGGTTCCCGCCGCGCTGATTCCGCAACAGATTGCCACCTATGTGAAACAAAACTATCCGAAAGCAACCATCCTGAAGATCGAACGCGGTTCGTCGGACTATGACGTGAAACTCGACAACCGGCTCGAACTGACCTTCAACAAACAGTTCCAGCTGATCGACATCGACGACTAACCGCCGCGCCGGACAGCAAACAGACAGGGCCGTGCTCAGTGTATGCTGAGCACGGCCCTGCCGTATTCATAGACCGTCCGGTTCTGCCGCTCCGCATGGTCGCTTGCCATACGGAAGCGCTGCACGGTCAGAATCCGAAACCGATGGCCACCGACCAACCGGAGGCCGTTCCGCAAGCCGAGAACCAGTCGTTCGTCCACTCGCCGCGCAGGAAGAGCATCCGCCCCTGCCCGATTTGACGGTTGAGCCGCAGGTTCATCTTCAGCCGCGTAAAATCATCCGTCAAATAGCGGTAATTGGACTGAAGCGCCACAATGCGCGAAGAGGAGAAATCGGCCCCGGGCAGTGCCATTTCCCCGGCCACACGTCCCGACAGCGCCACCCCTGCACCGGCCTGCAGCATCCACTGTCCCCAGGCCCGCATAACGCCGGCATCCACGCCGGCCTGCCAGCGGGAAAAGTTCAGATAGCGCGCTGCCGAACGGTAATCGGAGCGAAAATCGAGATACGATACCGAAGGTTTGACCCACCACACCACCCGTTCCGCATCGGGACAGGTACCGACGAAGCCGGACAGGGTCGCATGGACCGTACGGTCGGCATAGCCGCTGGAGGTCGCAATCTCGGTATAGATATTCCCGGTCGCATCGCCGAAGATATGCTCCGTGCCGTGACGCTGACGCCAGTCGCCCTCGAGCGTTACGCCCCAGGCTCGCGCCGCGTCGCTGCGACCGTAGGCCGCCACGAATCGCAGAGTGTGGTCGGCGACCGTGACCAGCGGCAGGTTGTTCAGCCCGCTCATCTGCTTGCTGAAGGTGAAGTAGTCGTAGCCGACCGAAGCCGAGAAACCGCTCCGCGAGGCCGGAAAGAGATCGACCGATCCGCCCGCACCCCAACCGGAGTAGTTCGTACTGGTCTGGATACCCGCGAAACGGACGTAATCCAGACCAAGCCCGGTCATGTGATATACGGTGGCCTGGTACATGTCGTTGTAGAAGGCGATGTCGCCCCGCTGCCCGTACTTGCGACCGTGCAGGGCCAGCGCCAGTTCGTAACGCGCCCCCACGCTGCGTGCCGCAGCCAGCGACGCCTGCAGGTCGGAGACCACGTTTCGCGGCCGGGGATCGACCTCGCGATACTCGAGCAGGGCACGATAGGCCAGACTCGCCGCCAGGGTCCAGGCTCCCGTCCGGTGGGCGTAGCCGCCCGAAAAACGGTAGGTTTCCGAAGTCAGGCTTCCACCCACCGAATCGGCCGTCACATAGGGGTAGAGCAGCGCGAAATCGGCCGTCTCGCTCCACTGTACGTTACGCCGCGTGCCGTTGGTGTAGCCGGCCGAACCGAAAGCCCGTCCGCGGTCCGAAGTCCGCACAAAGGAACGGGCCGCAAATCCGAAACCGTCGTATCCGTCGCCCTCCTGAGCCAGCGACGCGGCACCGCGCCGGTCGCGGTCGTAGCCAATCGCCAGCTCGGACAGAGAAAACTCCTGCCGGTACCACTCGGCCGCGGGGTTGCGCAACAATCCGTCGGGCAATGCTTCCGCGGGCGAGGCGTCGGACATCACGCGTCCGAACAGGGTCAGCGTATCGGCGGGCGCAGCCCGCAGCGTCAGGCTGCACCAGCCGAACAGCCCCAATAAAATCGGTCGAACAAAATTCACGTTACGATTGAGTTCTTAACAAATCATACACAAGTTCACCCGCAGCGCGATCCGCCCGACAGGGCTCGAATCTTCAAAACGGGTATTTTTGGGGTCCACATGCCCCTTCCGGGCAGGCTCGACACGCCCCCCCTTCGCACTATTGCAACGAGGGGGTCACGTTGCGCTCGAAGTCCTCGGCCGAGTTGTTGGTGTCCTGCAACACGTCGCGGCCTTCGTCGTTCGTATAGGCTACCTTACGACGTACGGCCGTCCCGTAGTTGATCGTTCCGGCATTCAGGTCGCCGCAGTAGGTGTAGCTGATGTCCAGCGACGGATCGAACACCGACCACGCAAATTCATACTTGTAACCGCGCATCTCGACGGCGTCCACCACCCAATCGTTCGGAATCTTGTAGTAGGTTTTCGGGGTGGTCGGCTTACCCAGGATGTTGGTGTAGTAGGCCGAATAGGTGTATTCGTTGAGATAGCGGTCCTTGGTCATCCCCTGCGGCATCCGCACCAGCGCATAGGCCTTGGTTCCCTGCTTGTTCATCACGAAGATGGTCGCCGTGTAGCAATAGTAAACCTCCAGGTTGGGCACTGCCGGATTGTCGATGTCGGGATAGTTGGCGTTGGTCGAATTGGTGAACCACTCGAAGTCGGCACCGCTCAGATCCATGAAGCCCGGATCGGCCTCCTTGTGGTTCTGGGCGTTGTCGCAGATGACGATCGACTCGCCGGGCTGAACCGGATACTGCTTGCCGCTGCCCGGAATCACGAACACCGCATCCACTGTGATGGCCGAGTCGCGAATCATGGGCGTATAGTCGTTCTTGGTCGAGGTCGTAAAGGCCGACTCGACGAAAGCCAAGCCGTCGGCATAGAGCACCGTGTCGGAGTTGTTGGTAATCTTGATGTACGCGTCGCCATTATACTGTTTCTGGCTTCCGCTGGCATCGGGCGCATAGGCCGAACCTACGTAATAGATCTCCGAGATGACGAAGTCGTTGCTCGATTCGGGCACCACCGACAGCGCCAGGGTCAGTTTGAAGCTGCCGTCGGCCTTGACGACCACGTTGGTCTGCGCCCCCTGCATCTTGACGGTCACGGAGCTCTGCGAGGTCGCGTCGTCAGCCTTGCTGAGGTCGACCACACATTCGGCTTCGCCCACGAACTTCACGTTGTAGAGCCCCTCCTCGACCGATGCGCCGGTCGGAAGCGGATAGGCAATCTCGGTGGCGACGCCGGTGGTCACGTTGGTAAAAGTGTAGGTACCGCTCGTGACCGTCATCGAGGTGAAATTCGACGGAGCCGTCAGTTCGATCGTTTCGCTGCCGATGGAAACCTGTTTCGGGGTGTTGTCCGAACAGGAGGCGAACACACATGCCGCTGCACAGAGCAGGGCCAGTCGTTTGAGTTGTTTCATGGTTGGTATGTTTTTAAGATTGAATATCCGAGTGAGGGGTCAGAATTTCAGGTTCAGCTCCATGCCGAAATAGGGCGACGACGAGCGTCTCACGAGCACTCCGTTGCGGTAGTAGTCGGGATAGGCTCCGAACAGGCGGTTGACGTACATCGCCAGGCGCGCCCAGCGACCGAAATCCTTCGTGATTTTCAGGTTCACATCCATGCTGAAGGGGACGGTCGAACGGTCGAAATAACCGTCGGAGTAGGTCTGCACGAGCCATTGCAGCTGGGTATCGGTGCGGTCGGCCTCGGTGAAGAGGTGTTCGGTGCCCGACGCGTCGACCCACGCCACCGGAACACCGTCGTTCCACAACGGCTGGCTGCTGGTGAACCACAGGCATTGGAACGTGGTCGAGAAGGTGAGTCCCAACTGCTTCAGATAGGTGTCGAACGTGACGTTGGTGTTGAACTGCTGACGGATCGAACCGTCCTCCCAGTCGTAGAGCCCCACATACTTGACCGGATCGCCCCCCAGGTTGATCGTCGCGGAACGGTAGATCGGGGCGCTGTTGCTGTACGTGGTCCGGAACCAGGCGCCGTTCACCGTGATCCGGGTGCGGATACGCTCGATACGGGGCGTCGAGAACTGAAACTCGATCCCCTGTTTGTCGATCCGCGTGCCGTTAGCCCAACGGCCATAGGTGTTGAGCAGCGTATCCCACGTGTAGGGCAGCGTCGAAAGGTCGGGCGGGGCGGTCAGCGTCGCGGGGTCGAGGCCGCTGGCGTCGTATTTCTTGTAGGGCAATGCCTTGTAGTAGGTCATGGTACGGAATCCGTCGCGCATCCGCTCCTGGAAATAGGTCACCGAGAAGTTCATCTCGCGGTGGGCGGCGCTGAAGCGGAACTCCCACTTCAGGTTTCGGGCCGGCCGCAGATCGTAGTTGGCGTTGTCCCAGACGTAGGTCAGCATGTTCACACGCCGCAGCGCCGGATCGGTCGGGTAGTAGTTCAACTGCACGAGGTCGGCATAGAGAGGGTCGGGATAGAGCTGGTCGAGCGTCGGGGTCTTGGTGTGGCGACCGATACCGCCGGCCAGTTCGAAATCCCAACGGGCCGCCCCGCTCCCCACCGACGGCAGCTTCCACTGTACGTTGACCCGCGGATCGAGGTAGATCTTGCCGTGCATCTGATACTCTTTACCGATATTGAGCGGCATCATGGCCCGCAGGCCGGCCGTCACGATAAAACGGTGTTCGCCCGCCTGAAAACGGAGCACATCCTCGGCAAAGAGCGAAAGTTCGGTGCTGGCCGGGATATCGTAGAAGGGACGCGGACGGTTGGTATTGCTGGTGCTCAACGGACGGGTGATGTCGTAGATCTGGCCGGCGCCCCAGTTTTTATCGTACTTCCAGTCCAGCCCCACCTTGCCGCTGTGGCGGACCGCTCCGGTGGTTCCGCCCAGCCCGAGCACGGCCTTCACAAAGGCGTTCATCGGCTTGCCGTCCACCCCCACGTCGGCCGTATATTTGTAGGGCAGCAGTTCGGCATCGTACTCCTGACCGTTCACCATACCGATCGGCAGCGGCACGGCGCGGTTCAGATAGACCTGTTTGATCTGGTGCATGTAACTGAATTCCTGGGCCAGCGATGCGGTCACATCGAGCGTTTTGACGGGCCCGGCCTTGAAAAAGGCCCAGTTCAGGTTCGAGGAGAGGGCAAACCGGTTGTAGGAGGCCCGGTAGCTGTCGCCCGCCATCGACGCATCGGCATCGGTTTTCTCGCTGTCGAGCGAAGTGCTGTAATCGAGACTCAAACGGAAACGGAGCGACGACCGGTCGGTGACCCGTCGGCTGTTGTAACGCATCGAACCGGTAATGCGGCGATAGTTGGCCAGCGTATTGCGCGGATCGCTGCGGGCGGTCAGGTAATCGGCGTCGATATTCAGAATCTTGTCGTCGCCCTGCAGGGCGATGCCTTTGCCGAGGGAGACCAGTTTCCCATACTCGTCGGCCTTCACACGCGCCTCGAAAGGCGTGGCGGTCGCCCGGCGACGGATGTTGATCAGTCCGCTGGTCAGGTTGCCGTACTCCACGGAGGGGATCCCGCGGACCACCTCGACCGACTCGATGTTGTCGGTGGGGATCGAACGCATGTCCAGCCCGCGCGAAACGATCGAATTGTCGCTGCTCGAACCGGGAATGGCCTGCAGGTTGGCATCCGCACTGATCGGCACACCGTCCATCACGAAAGCCGTGCCGAGCGACGAGATGTCGTAATCATCGCTGCTGATGCCGGCTTCGCGCAACCGGATCAGGTTGGGCGACCCGAGCTGAGGCGTCTCGGCCATGCCGCCGGGCAGCAACGACAGCAGGTCCGCAAAACTGGAGGGTTGCAGGTGCTCCATGGCCTGCCGGTCGATGCGCGAGGCACTGGTAGCTCCACGCGACTCCTGAGCCGTGACAACCACTTCGCCGGTAGTCACGGGGCGGATGACCAATCCGATCCGCAGCGTAGTATCGCGATCGATCCGAAGGGTCTGCTCCCAGGTCTGGTACCCGACGAAAGCCACCTTGACCCGATACTCACCCGGCTCCAAAGCCGAAAAAGCAAAGGCTCCCTGTGCATCGGTAATGGTTCCGCGAGGCGTGGCGGTTGCGGCCGGAAAGAGCTGCACCAGCGCATAATCCTGGGGTTGACCGGTGGACACGTCGAGCACCTTTCCGCGGATCGTGATTCCGGCGGCGGCAACCCCCTGGAGGGTCAACAGAAGGACTATGGAGAGCAGGCAGCGGGTCTTTTTCATCATGGCGCTGCAAAGTTACCGGGGCGGTCAGGGCACGGCAATCGCCACATTTGAGGAAAAAAAGTTCGGGCCTCCCCATTTTTAGGGAGGCCCGAATCGATCCGTAACCTTCACACCGCCAGGCGTCACGGAGTCGGATTACTTGTCACGGGTGCGAAACTTAACCAGGTAATTCTCATAGAGCCGAACTCCGTCAGGGGTGACAAACCCGTAATTTCTCAATATCAGGAATTCATAATTCCGATTCGGTTCCAACTCCACCTTCATAGTCAGAGAGGTCTTATCCTCGGAATAGCCGACCAGGTCGCCGAATTTGATCCGCGTAGCCTCCCCTCCGGGCCCCAATCCGAAGGAGTATCCCCGCCCCACGAGCGGACGGTCGAAACGAATCGTCAGCTCGGTCAGTGCGGGATCTACGTCCTGGGCCCCATTACCGAACGGTTCAATGGCTACGACTTTCAATGCTTTCTCACGCAGCACCTCCGCTTCGGCCTCACGGCGTGCCCGAATCGTATCCATCTGTTCCACCGTCTCGGCACACCATTGCGTCAGCCGGGGCATGAAACTTCGGAAATCGGGATATTTATCCCGGTTCGCTTCATACTCGCCCAACAGTTCCACCGCCTCAGGCATCCAGATAAAACGACAGTTCGCCGTCTCGTCGAGCATGGCCTCGGCTACGACCGCCGAATCGGCATATTCCATAAAATAGCGGATCACCGCCGCACGGGTGAACGTTTCGCAAACGATTCCGTACCCTTCTCCGTAATGCTGCGCCCGCAGGGCATCCACTTCGGCCTGAAACAGAGCCGTAGACAAGGCCGAGAGCTCCGGAACGGCAATCAATACCGGATTGACGAACGAGTGTGCGAACTCGTGAACCAGCGTATTGAAATAGGCCATCCGATTGGCGAACATGACCGGTTCCTTGTTCCGCCGGATACCCACTCCACCCATAAAGGCATAGATCTCCCGTGTCGAGTCGGGATAAACAATATCACCGCCATAGCTGTTCCCTCCGAGCATCAGCCCGATAACGGGAATCATTCCCGTGTGCGAATCCTCGCCGAAAAAGCGGTTGAACCACTCGGACTCCAATTTCGGAAAAACACCCTCCACATAGGTTTCGACGGCCCGGTACAGCGAATCCTGTCGGGCAAAAAACTCTTCACAACGGGCATCCTTGTAGAATTCGTTCAACAACCGGATAAACTCGGTTCCGCCCTCGAGGCCCCACCGCCAGTCGGGGAGTGTCTCCGTCAGCGTCAGCCGCGGCTCAATCTGCGGAGGTTCGGTCATGTAGGGCGCCATCACCGGCACCGCATCATAAGCCAACCGTTTGGTCTGACGCAACTGGCGCATGTGTTGGACGACCGGATGCTCGCGATAGGGGGCAAACCA
Organism: Millionella massiliensis; assembly: GCF_900104655.1. Lineage (GTDB taxonomy): Bacteria > Bacteroidota > Bacteroidia > Bacteroidales > Rikenellaceae > Rikenella > Rikenella massiliensis. Next base: position 1,827,091 of record NZ_FNWD01000002.1, read on the forward strand.
GGCATCCACACTGTCCGTATAGGGAGGAACCAGTTCCGACTGGAACTCACGTAGACCGGCCAGACGGGCCACAATCGTTACCAACTCCAGACGGCGATCCACTTTTGGAGCGGATATTCCGTGAAATGCGGTTGCCGCAGGCTGGGCAACTGCCGCACAACTGATGAAAACGGTCCAAACGATTAGAAGAATTGCCTTTTTCATACTGAACGGTATTTTAGGATTACTGAATCTCCCGGCATATCCTTCGCACCATGAAGGCACCAAGCCATATCCCCCCATACTCTTTTCACACCCCATACGGTACTCTTCAAATTTATGAATTTTAAGCGACATACAGGGGTATGCCACTTCAAGATCGGCAGGCCGGTCCCCACACAAGAACCGCACCGGTTCCGTTTACTTGTCGCGGGTGCGGAACGTGACAAGGTAATCTTCGTACATACGGACGCCGTCGGCTCCGACAAAACTGTAATCTTTCAACACCCAAAACCGGTAGGTCCGCCCCGGCTTCAACCGCACGGATACCGTGACCGCCCGTTTGTCTTCGGAATAACGCGCCTTGCCATACATGGGCACCCCCTCTTCCGAATCGGGATGGGGATTGAAAGAATAGCCACGCCCCACAAGCGGACGATCGAAACGAATCGTCAATTCGGTCAGCGCGGGGTCTACGTCCTGCGCTCCGTTGCCGAAGGGTTCGACCGCCACCACCTTCAACGCCTGTTCGCGGCGCACCTCGCGTTCAGTCTCACGACGCGCATAGAGGGTCTCCAGACTCCCGACCGTCTCAAGACACCAGCTCCGCACGCAGGGAACAAAAGCCACAAAGTCGGGATAGCGGTCGCGATGGGCGGCATACTCTTCGAGCAGCGCCACCGCCTCAGGCATCCAGACGAAGCCGAGGTCTATCTGCGCCCACAACTCATTCTCCGCGGCTACCGATGTCGCATGCTCCTTCAGGTAGCTGATCACGGCCGCCCGAACGAACGTCTCGTACAACACCACACTGCCAGCCGCATATGCCTGTCGGTTCATGCGTTCGGCTTCGGCCCGATAGAGTCCCTCGGCCGCGCATAACAACAACGTATCGCGCCCCAGCGTCGGGTTGATGAACGAATGGCAAAACTCGTGGACAATCGTCCGTTTGAACAGCTCCGCATCGAACATCGGCTGCCCTTCCCAAAGCGACCAGCTCCCCATAAAGGCATAGTTGTCGACCGTTGAGTCGGGATAGAGAATCCGTCCTCCGTAGTTGCCGCCTCCGAAGCCCATTCCGACAATCGGCACCATGCCGTCCGAACACTGAACGCCGAAGAAACGTCCGAACCACTCCATGTCGATCTCCGAGAAGACCTGTTGAAAACTACGCTCCACGGTAGCGAACAGGGTATCCTGACGCTCAAAGAACTCCTCGCAGCGCGTGTCGCGATAGAAACGGCGCAGCAGACGGATGAACTTCGTACCGGATTTTACACCCCATCGCGCTTCGGGTTGGGTGGCGGTCAGCGGCAACCGCGCCCGCAGGCGGGGAGGTTCGCTCAGGTAGACCCCCATAATCGGCACCGCATTGTAGGATACCCCTTGCCGCTTCCTCAGCTCGCGTAGATACACCACAGCGGGATGGTCGCGGTAGGGGGTGAACCAGGCATCGAGACTGTCGGTATAGGCCCGCACCAAAGAAGATTGATACTCCGGAAAATCGGCCAGCCGGGCAACGATGGTCATCAGTTCGACCCGCCGGTCCACGACGGGTGCCGCGACACCGACCGTAGCCGTCGCCTGCGAACGGGCCGTCAACGTGAACAACGCCAACCATGCCACACACAGAAATTTCACTGCTTTCATCACTGTAAGTTAAGTTTCTCCATGTTGTTCATTCAATCCAAAGAACGTGCCAAGCAGCACAAATACTTATTTATCAATACATTACAAAAACGTCTATTCCACCCATGTGTCCAATAATTAGACACCGGATGTCTAATTATTGGACACACTCCCCCCTACCCAAAAGCGGGGATGCCCGGCGACGCTTTTCCCCATTTTTGGGGATTCCCCGCCCCGAAACACCCCACTACCTTTGCATTCGGTTCGACATGCCCACACCCGAACTGACTCCCCGTACGAAAACCAATAAAAACTACCATACCATGAAAAAGTATCTTCTTTGCACACTGGCCCTCGCCGGTGCCCTCAGCCTCGCCTCGTGCGGCGGCAACGCCTCCACCTCCGGCAATGCCCAAACGGCCGAAAACCAAAGCGCCACGGTGAAAACGATGGACGTCGACTCGCTGCTGGCGGTAGCCGAGACACTGGTCGATCAACCGATCACCATCGAAGGCATCTGCACCCACATCTGCTCGCACGGCGGAGGCAAGATCTTCCTGATGGGCAGCGACGATACCAAAACCATCCGCGTCGAAGCCGGCCAGCAGATCGGCAGCTTCCCGCAGGAGGTCGTGAACAGCATCGTGACCATCAACGGTACGTTGCGCGAGCAACGCATCGACGAAGCCTACCTGGCCCGTTGGGAAGAGCAGGTGAAGAACCAAACCGAAGAGAAACACGGCGACAGCGGAGCGGGCTGCGAATCGGAACAGAAAGCCCGCGGCGAAGCGACCGGTGCCGTCTCGACCGCCGACCGCATCGCAGCCTTCCGTCAACGCATTGCCGACCGCAAGGCCAAAGAGGGTAAGGATTACCTCTCGTTCTACTATATCGACGGCAGCTCCTACACGATCCAGGAATAGGCACCCCTTTCCTGGATCGGCCGAACGGACCGGGAGGCGTGGAGTGACGGACACGCCTTCCCTCTCCCAGTCGGCACACTGCCGATCCCCCGTTTAAGGACCGGCAGCCCAACCTCCCCTCGTGCAGCGGCACACCATCCGCCGTTTAATCCCGTCGGATCGTTCCACCTCGGTGGCCGCAGACCGTCTCCGCTGGCCGCTGAACCCGTCATCGAACCGAACAGCCACCGGATGCACCGCTCCTCGCTTTTTCCAACAGAACCAACCCTTCATACAAAAACAGATCAAGAATGGCATCGTCATTCATGAACAACGTGCGCAAAATCAGCCGCCGTGTCCATCGCGATTTCTCCTTCTTTTTCGCGGGCGTGATCCTGATTTACGCCATATCGGGCATCGCCCTGAACCACAAGGCGACCTTCAACTCCAACTACGACATCAGCCGCCGCACCTTCACCATCGAAGGCACCCTCCCCTCGCGCAGCAACGTGACCGAAGAGTGGGTCAAAGAGCACCTGCTCCGGCCCGTCGACGAGGAACAGGCCTACACCAAGCACTACTTCCCGCAGCCGAATACCGTCAAGGTGTTCCTCAAGGGCGGGTCGAGCGTGGTGGCCGACCTCACCACCGGACAGGCCGAATACGAAGCCTTCAAACGGCGCCCCTTCTTCAGCGCCGTGAGCCGGCTCCACTACAACCCCGGCCGCTGGTGGACCCTCTTCTCCGACATCTTCGCCATCGCCCTGATCCTCATCACCATCACCGGTTTCACCATGATGAAGGGACGCAAGGGGCTGATCGGCTGGGGCGGAGTGGAACTGCTCGCAGGCCTGCTCTTCCCGCTGGCGTTCCTCTTCTTTTTCTAAAGCCCGCGACGCGCCTGCCCCGAGCCGTGCCACCCCCGAGCCGTGCGAAGAGTTCCGCATACCCGCAAAAACGGCTTACGACCGGAAAACTCCGCATCCGACGAACGGCCACCCGCTGTCCCCCGCAGGCCGCCCGCACTGACAAACGCAACCCTATGGCAGACAACATCATCGAGTGCCGCAACCTGACCCACTACTACGGTCGGCGGCTGATATACGAAAACCTGAGTTTCGGCGTGCCCCGCGGACGCATCCTCGGCCTGCTGGGCAAAAACGGAACCGGAAAGACCACCACCATCAACATCCTGAGCGGTTACCTCAAACCCCGCTCGGGAGCCTGCTACATTTTCGGCGAGAACATCCAGCAGATGGATCCCCGCACCCGGCAGAACATCGGACTGCTGATCGAGGGCCACATCCAGTACGCCTTCATGAGCATCGCCCAGATCGAGAAGTTCTACGCGCCGTTCTATCCCCGCTGGAACCGCGCCGCCTACTACGAACTGATGGACAAGCTGCACGTGGCCCCCGGCCAGCGTATCTCGCGCATGTCGTGCGGCCAGCGGTCGCAGGTGGCGCTGGGGCTGATCCTCGCCCAGAATCCCGACCTGCTGGTGCTGGACGACTTCTCGCTGGGGCTCGACCCCGGCTACCGGCGCCTCTTCATCGAGTACCTGCGCGAATACGCCAAAGCCGAAAACAAGACCGTCTTCCTCACCTCACACATCATCCAGGACATGGAGCGGCTCATCGACGACTGCATCATGCTCGACTACGGCCGCATCCTGCTCCAGAAACCGATCGGCGAACTGCTCGACACCGTGCGGCAGTACACCTTCACGCTGACGGCCGACGGCCCGCTGCCCGACGACGAACGGCTCTTCCACCCCTCGACCATCCGCAACCGCGGCGAACTCTTCTCGTTCCTGCCCGAGGAGGAGGTGCGCCGCATCCTCGACCGGCAACAGGTGCCCTACACCGACCTGCAAAGCCACCGGGTAGGACTCGAAGACGCCTTTATCGGACTGACCGGAAAATATTAATGACCACAGAGCGGATTTCCCTCCCGAAAGGCCACAACCTGTTCTGCCGAAAAGGCAGCCGGACCACATCCGTGATTCCATTGCAGGCCTCCGCCCGCCAAGGCCACTGCCTGCCAAAGGATGTCAAAGGGAGATTCCCGACCCGTCATGTAAAACATTGTGATATGTTAAAAACCATTTGCTATAAAGAGTGGATCAAGACCCGCTGGTACCTGATCCTCTCGACCGTGCTGCTAGCCGCCCTGACCGGCTACTGCCTGCTCAACGTGAGCCGCGTCATCGAATTCAAGGGCGCCGTACACCTGTGGGAGGTGATGCTCGAACGCGACGCCATCTTCATTGACCTGGTCACCTACGTGCCGCTGCTGGCGGGACTGCTGCTGGCCCTGTTCCAGTTCATGCCCGAGATGCAGCAAAGCCGCATCAAGTTGACCCTCCACCTGCCCTATCCCCACTACCGGATGGTGGCCGCCATGCTGCTCTACGGCACCGTGATGCTCTGCGTGAACTATCTGATCAGCCTGGCGATGATCTCGCTCTGCTTCGATGCAGTCGTGGCCCGCGAACTCTTCGCCCGCGTGATCCTGACCGCCCTGCCGTGGTACGTGGCCGGACTGGCCGCCTACTTCCTGGCCGCCTGGGTATGCCTCGAACCCACCTGGAAACGACGCATCCTCAATATGCTGGTAGGAGTCGGCGTGCTGCGCCTCTTCTTTTTGGCCCCCGCACCCGAAGCCTACAACCGTTTTCTGCCCGGACTGGCGCTCTTCACCCTGCTGTTGAGCCTGCTCAGCATGCTCTCGGTCCATCGATTCAAGACCGGAGAACAGGACTAACCCCCACCATTTCGACCACACCATGATACGACTCAGCAAAATACTCCTCTTTTTCATCGCCACCGTTCTGCTGGCCTGGATTCTGCCCTGGGCCTACGATTTTCTGGTCGGTGCCAAACCGCGCACCCCGTTTACGCTCTACAGCACCGTGAGCGGTGAGTTTGTCTCCCTGCAGTCCGGCGACCGCGGAGTCGAGTACCGCGACGCCACGGGACGTACCTTCACCGAACGGGAGTTCGACAGCCTGCTGCCCTTCTTCTACTACCGCCAGCTGATTGCCGACAACCGTTTTCCGGACACCCTGCGCGGTACTGCCGTGACCCCGCGTATGGCACAGACCCAGACCTTCATGTTCCGCAGTTCGCCGCGCGAGGTGAATGCCACCCGTCCGGGGATCTACCCGATGCTCGAATCGATGTCGGGCCGGGTCGATCTGGAGACCCCGACCGACGTTTTCCGCATCGACCGCCAGGGCATCACCTTCATCGACTGCGCCACCAACAGCGTGATGGCCGATAAAAGCAGCGCCTTCACCGAGATGCTCCGCAAAAAGGGCTTCACCTTCCCGGCCCGGATCATCGCCGGCAACCCCACCACCCGCAAGGAGTACGACGAGGGATTCTTCATCACCGACTCCACCGGACGGCTCTTCCACATGAAACAGACCAAGGGAAGACCCTACGTCCGGGCCGTCGAACTGCCCGACGGGATGGAGATCGACCGGATCTTCGTCACCGAATTCCGCGGCCGGCAGTACTACGCCCTGCTGACCGATACCAAAGGCGGCCTCCATGTCGTGACCACCGGAGACTATGCCCTCCACCCGGTCGACATTCCGCCCGTGGACCTGACCCGGCAGCGGCTGCTGATCGTCGGCAACCCCTTCGACTGGACCCTCTCGGTGGGCGATCACGACGGCACGGAACACTACTACGCCATCGATGCCGCCAACTTCGGACGGCTCCGCGAACTCACCTACCCCGCTCCCGAAACGACCGCCGTCGAACGAGCCAGGAAATACCTCTTCCCGTTCCGCCTTTCGTTCACCTCATCGCTCGATACCGAAGTCATTCCCCGCGTGACCGACATTTCGGGCTGGGCGCTGATTCTGGGAGCCGTACTGGCCGTCGCCTTCTGCGTGATCCGCAAAACCAACCCCATCCGGATCGTGCCCCAATGTCTCTTTATCCTGCTCTTCGGAGTCTACGCCTTTATCGGGCTGCTCCTCTTTTCGAAACGTTAAAACCACCCATCCCTATCTGCTCTGATGACGTGTCGTCTCCACATGGCGGGAGACGGCACGTCTCTTTTCTGTTTTCCCCTCCTTTCGGACCCGATCGCCGCTGACCTCGATAGCTGCCGGCAACGCTTTCTTGCCCTTCGCAGGGCTTCCGGCAATCCCTCTGCCGCTCTACCCCGCTTCCTGCCGGAAAACCGCGGCTACGGTCGGCCGATTCTCACGCCTCCGGGTTCCGAATCCGACTGAAAAACACTACCTTTGTCCCCTGCGATGGTTCCGCCATGCTGACCGACAACCCCACCCGTCGGTCACCGGATTAAAAGGGAACGCCGTGCAAATCGGCGACAGTTCCCGCTGCTGTAAGTTCCGCTTCTCTCCCGTCCGCGGCCCCCACCGGGGTCCATCCGCTACCCGGGAGAATCACGCCGTCACGACTCTCTCAGCCACTGGCCCCCGTGGGGCCGGGAAGGCGTCGCGACAGGAACGAGTCAGAAGACCTGCCTTCGCCCCCTCTCCCGATCGGCGACCCTACGGCGAATAGGCGCGGACACCACCGGAACGAACCACGCTCCACCTCCATCCGACATTCCCGTTCCCCGTCAGGCAGCCGTTCCCGCAGAGCCTAACCGCCCCCAAGGCCACACTGACGATGAACAACCCCATCCGACGCATACTGATTGCCCTTTTGGCGTGCAGCCTCACCGCCTGCATGGACTACGGCCCGATGGACGAAGAGTCCTTCGACGGCACGTCGCCCGCCGGCGACGGTGTCTTCATCCTCTGCGAAGGCAACTTCATGTACGGCAACGCCACCCTCTCGTACTACATCCCCAGCAAGCGAAGCGTTCAGAACGAAATCTTCGCCCGAGCCAACGGCATCGCCCTGGGCGACGTAGCCCAGTCGATGACCATCCACGACGGACGTGGCTATCTGGTGGTGAACAACTCCGGCGTGATCTTCGTCATCGACCCCGACACCTTCCGCGTCACAGGCACCCTCACGGGACTCGTCTCGCCGCGCTACGTCCACTTCGTGAGCGACACCAAGGCCTACGTCACCGACCTCTACGACGCGCGCATCACCATCTTCAACCCCCAGACCCTCGAAATCACCGGCCACATCCCGCTCAACGGCCACAAGTCGGCCGAACAGATGGTCCAGTGGGGCGACACGGTCTTCACCAACTGCTGGTCCTACGACAACAAGATTCTGGTGATCGACAGCCGCAGCGACCAGCTGATCGATTCGATCACGGTCGGCATCCAACCCACCTCGCTGGCGCTGGACAAATATGGAAAATTGTGGACCCTCACTGACGGCGGCTACGAAGGCAGCCCCTACGGCCACGAAAAACCCGCCCTCTGGCGGATCGATGCCCGCAGCCTCACGATCGAACGCCGGCTCCCCATGTCGATCGACAACAGCCCCTCGCGCGTCACACTCAACGGCTCCCGTGACACCCTCTACTACATCGACCGCGGAATCTGGCAGATGCCTGTCGAATCCGATGACCTGCCCGCCGTGCCCCTGGTCCCCTACTCCGGCACCATCTACTACGGCCTCGGCATCCATCCGCTCTCGTCGGAAATCTACGTCGCCGACGCCATCGACTACGTGCAGTCAGGCGTAGTCTATCGTTTCACGCCGCAGGGGTTGCCACTCGACACCGTTCGGGTCGGCATCACTCCCGGAGCCTTTTGTTTCAAATAAGCACGCCGCGATACGAGATGGAAACCTACTCCCCCATACCACACCAGCACCTCCTTTTCGGCCACCGAAAGCCCCAAAGGGGTTCCATTCCGCCTGCAGCGGCTGCTCCCACCCATGGCGACCGGCTCAAACGGTTAGGCCGCAGCCTCTATCGGACTCTCGTACCGGTCGTCCTGCTGCTGGCCCTTTCGCACCCCGCCGCCACGGCTCAGGAACGCACCCTCCGCACCGAAACGGTGACGGTTCGCGCCCAGCGGAGCCTGCGCGACATCGGAGCCCAGAAAACACCGCTCGACACCACCGTCCTGCGCGAAAACATCACCAATTCGCTGGCCGACGTACTCTCGCAGAACAGTTCGATCTTCATCAAGTCGTACGGTCGCGGGACGCTGGCCACCGCCTCGTTCCGCGGCACCGCACCGTCGCACACACAGGTGACCTGGAACGGCATGAAGATGAATTCGCCGATGCTCGGGATGGTCGATTTCTCGCTGATCCCCTCCTACCTGATCGACGATGCCGCGCTCTACCACGGGGCCAGCTCGGTCGGGGTGACCGGCGGCGGACTGGGCGGTGCTGTGAGTCTCGGCACACACGCCGCGAAAGAAGAGGGGATCGGTCTGAAATTCGTACAGGGAATCAGCAGTTTCGACACCTACGACGAATTCCTGCGCATCGGCTGGGGCAACCGCCGGTGGCAGACCTCCACCCGCTTCTACTACGTCACCTCCGAAAACGACTTTCCCTACACCAACTACCGGAAAAAGGAGTACGAGACGGATCCCGACGGTGAGATCGTCGGCTACCACTATCCCGAAGAGCGCAACCGGAACGGCGAATATCGCGACCTGCACGTAGTCCAGGACCTCTTCTACGACACCGGCAACGGCAACCGTTGGGGTCTGTCGGTCTGGTACCTCAATTCGCGCCGCGGGGTTCCGATGCTGAACGTCGATTACAAGACCGACAGCCGCAGCCGGAACCAACAGGACGAACAGACGCTCCGCGCCGTGGCCAGCTGGAACCGCCTGCGCGACAACCTGCGACTGTCGGCTCGCGCCGGCTACACCTACACCGATCTGGGATACCACTACTGGGGCGACCCGGGCGGCGACGAACCGCTGGTCGAGATGATCCGCTCGCAGAGCTACGCCCAGACCCTGTACGGCGAATTCGGAGCCGACTACTACCTGGGCGACAAATGGCTCTTCACGGCCCGGGTGACCGGAAACCAGCACTTCGTACAGAGCTCCGACCGAACGGTGACCAACTCGTCGGGCGGCGAATCGAATGTCGGTTACGACGAGGCGCGTTTCGAACTGTCGGGCCTGATCGGCGTCAAGTACCGCCCCACAGAACGGGTCGGCCTCGGACTGGACTTGCGCGAGGAGGTGTGGGGACGGAACACCACGCCGCTGATACCGGCCCTCTTCGTCGACGTGCTGCTTTCGCGCCGCGGCCAGGTATTGTTCAAGGCTTCGGCGGCCCGAAACTACCGCTACCCCACCCTGAACGACCTCTACTTCATGCCGGGCGGCAACGACACGCTGAAAGCCGAACGGGGATGGACCTACGACGCCGGCGTGGAGTTCACCGTGGGCGACCCGCATCTGAAAGAGCACCGCGTGGGATTCAAGGGCGAGGTGACGGCCTACAACTCCTGGATCGACAACTGGATCACCTGGCTGCCCACCTTCAAAGGGTTCTGGTCGCCGGTCAACGTACGGAAGGTGCATGCCTACGGACTGGAGGTGAAGGCCAACCTGGCGGCCGATCTGGGCCGGGGATGGCACCTCGGACTGGACGGCAACTTCGCCATCACACGGTCGATCAACCACGGCGACCCGCAGAGCTGGGCCGACGAATCGATCGGCAAACAGCTGGTCTATATCCCGGTCTACTCGGCCTCGGTGACGGGACGCCTCAGCTGGCGTTCGTGGATGCTGACCTACAAGTGGAACTACTACAGCGAACGCTACACCACTTCGAGCAACGAAACGACAACCCGTTTCGGCGTGCTGGCCCCCTACTTCATGAACGACCTGTCGATCGAAAAGCGTTTCTCGTTCCGCTGGGCGGAGCTTTCGGTCAAGGGAGCTATCAACAACCTGTTCAACGAAGAGTACGAATCGGTGCTTTCGCGGCCGATGGCCCGACGCAACTACGGTCTTTTCATCGGCTTCTCACCGCGCTGGGGCAATAAATAACCCTCTCCCCCACTCTCCTCGCGACACCGCACCTCACCCCAATACCCTTACCGAAAGAGGCTGCCGGAATGATTGAATGTTCATTCCAGCAGCCTCTTGAATAATTATTAACAACGTTGTTAATAACGTCTATTGAATGGTGATCATCATTTGACACTGAATTGCCTTAAACCTTAAGGGGATTTCCGTACACGCCCGGACACCGGCCGATCTGCTTTTCCAAAATAACAGATTGCACGACCATGGAGCGTATCCCCTGCCCGGCCCGCTCTTTTGACTGATTTTACGGAACCGGATCGTAGCCGCTTCCGCCCCAGGGATGACAGCGAAGAAGCCGACGGACGGTCAGATAGAACCCTTTGAAGGGGCCGTATTTGCAAAAAGCCTCCAGTGCATACTGCGAACAGGTCGGCGTAAATCGGCAGGCGTTGGGCAGCAACGGCGAAATAGCTGCCTGGTAGAACCGAATCAGACCGATAAACGGAGCCGAAGCTATTCGGCGGCACCAGTAGCGCCATCCGCGGCGCTCATCCGGCGTTGGTTGCGGATTGTGCATAACTTGTTCAAAATCGAAACGACAGCCCGCTCAATGGTCCGGTAATCGAGCGGTTCGCCCTTGGCCACGTACGACAGTGCCAGATCGACTTTCAGACCGCTCCCCTCGCCCGCCTCGTCGAGCATCTCCTTGTGCAGCCGATAGGCTTCGCGCATCCGGCGTTTGAGCAGATTGCGCGCCACGGCGCGTTTGTGGTTACGTTTCGGGGCGATCACCATCACGCGATTCAGACCATCGCCGTGAAAAAGATAGGTACACTTGACGGGATATACCAAAAACGCCTCTCCGTGAGCGAAGAGGCGTCCTATGTCGCTGCGTCCGGCAAGCCGTTCGGCTTTGGGCAGCGTATGACGCCCCGTAATGGCTGAACTGCTCGACAAACTGTCCATACTTTCTGAATGCTATTCTCCCGCCCCCGAGGGGACGACGGGTCTTATTTGGCGGCTACGCGACGGCTGACCGAGGTTTTGGCGGCAGCTGAAGCGGATTTGGTTTTGGTCGTTTTCTTCACGACGGGAGCCACGACGGGTTCGGGAAGCTCCTTCACGCCGAACTCTTCGACCGATGCACCGCTGCCCAGTGCGGCGATGTATTTGTCGATGGCCATGGTCAGCGAAGGATATTTCGGGGTCGGGGCCAGGATATCGACCGGGAGGCCGGATTTGAGTGCTTCGCGGGCCGTGGCGTTACCCAGCGTGGCGACGATCATCCCTTCAGGCAGGGTGGCGAAGGTCTCGTGCAGCACCTTGACGTCGGCTGCGCTGTAACATGCCACCAACTCGTATTTGGTGATGTCGATGTCCGACAGGTCGGCCGGTACGGAACGGGTCAGGATGATTTTGGTATATTTCACCCCGGTGCGGGCCAGTTGCTGCTGGATTTCCGGTTTGTGCGGGTCGGAGAGGGCCACGAGGAATTTTTCATCCTTGTGTTTGGCCACCACGTCCATCAAATCGGCAAAGGTGGCGGTACCGTAGAAGATCTTGCGTTTGCGGTAGACGATGTATTTCTGCAGGTAGAGCGCGATGGCCTCGGTGACGCAGAAATATTTCATATCTTCGGGGACGGCGATGCGGCACTCCTCGCAAAGACGGAAAAACTGGTCGATGGTTTTGCGCGAGGTGAAGACGACGGCCGTGTGGGCCAGAACATCCACGCGCTGGGCACGGAACTCCTTCACGGTGACACCTTCGATGGTGACGAACGGACGAAAATCGATTTCGACTTTGTGTTTTGAGGTAAGTTCCGAAAAGGGTGATTTGTCGGAGGCCGGAGCCGGCTGAGAGACAAGTATTCTCTTTACTTTCAAGGTGTTCGGCATATGTTTAATTGATCCCACTCTTCCGAATCGCCAGCGCTATAATGAAGCTCACCGGCAGAATTTCGACGGCACAAAGGTACAAAATCCATTGCAATTTAGAAAACAATCGCAATCTAAAGTATTTATATAGAGCCAGGAAGTGGTACCCCACAAGCGCCAGAAGCGCTATCATGCCCAGGTCGAACAGACGTCCGCTGACCCCGACGATCACCGCAATCGGGGTATAAAAAACAGCCATGAAGGTAATGTCGATGCGGTTGATGAAGGTAACCTCCTGGAAGATGGACTTGTCGTCGGTGAGCCACTGCATCACTCCGAAGGCGACCCGTCGGTAGAGCACCACGCAGAGGCTGGCCGCCACGGCTCCCAGAAAGAGGTAATAACTCGCGATACGGGGCAAATGGAGCTCCAGCCAGGCCATAATCAGCGACGAGGCCCCAAGAATGGCCAGCACGATGCCATTGCGCAGGAAATAGGCGAAGTCGGCCCCCTGTTCCTCCATAAGGGTGAGGGTGTTTTCGGTGCTGCCGATGTTTTTCAGACAACTCATCAGGTCGCGCCGGTAGCGATAGAGCAGGTAGCAATAGAAACAGATCAGCACCACCATCACGACCGACGTCTGCCACGGATCTCCCGCGGCCTCCATGCGGTGGAGCGGACCGAACGACTGCATTTCGCCGGCAATCGACGAACCGGCTCCCCAGACCTCGGCGGGCGAGGCAGCCGGGTGGAGCAGCCAGGCGGTGTCGGGCACCACCGAATCGCCAGCCTGCCGCCAAAGGGCATCGTCCCACGGTGCATGTGCAACGACCGTGTGGCTAACCGAATCATATATATAGGATATGGCGGGCGACTCCATGCGAAAAGCGGCAATAATCGACAGATATTCACAACCGGAACAAAGGTAGGGTTTTCCGCCGGAACCGATGTGTATAAGGTGTGCACATTTTTATTTGCAGATATACAATCGACTGATTTTCAGAAGAGAATTATTTTCACAGGTTTGTGAACCGGCTGTGCGCAAATTTTCAAACTTTTCGGGCAAAGCCTCTTGTTTGTTCCGATCGAAAAATTCATATGCACAAATTCGATTCCCGTCCAACAAAAAAATATTTTTTTTCATGAACACCCTTTTTGCCCGTAGCACCCCCGATTGCCGACAAAATCCACAGCCCGGAACACCGTGGATAACTCTTCGGACCGAAGCTGTTGATATTTCACACGATGTACTGTTTATCAGCAAAATACGACGTGGAAAAATGTTTACAAAAAATCAATCGAGTGTTCATATCTGATTGTGCAACCGGAATTTCGACTTTTTATCAACGCCATTCACAACCATTCTTATTCTTCTTTCATAAAATGATATTTACATACTTTTTATTCATAAATAAGAAAATTTCGAGCCGTGGGCGGACACAACTGTTGGCCGGGAGAGGAAAAATTGCTACCTTTGCGCTCCGAAACTCCCTGAGGACAGGGTAATTGAAAGGAGGTTAAGGTTAACTCATCGACCGTTTTTCCTAGAGGGAAAACGAACTAAACAACAAAACGAATTCAGTTCAATCATTCGCAAATCGGGTCCCCGTTGTACGAAACCCGATCGGGAGCTGCCGCCGGGAGGGCGTAACGCTCCGAACCTCTTTTTCACACAAAACTTTAACCACTAAAAAAAGAACTACCATGATAATCATGCCGATCAAAGAGGGCGAAAACATCGAACGCGCTCTGAAAAAATTCAAACGTAAATACGAAAAAACCGGCGTCATCAAAGAACTCCGTGCTCGCCAGTACTTCACCAAACCTTCGGTGAAAAACCGCGTTCAGCGCCTCAAAGCCATCTACGTACAAAGCCTGCAGCGCGAAGAAGAGTAATCTTCCGAGCGGGGGAGAGTAGGGCTGCCTGCGATTGAAGAGTGAGGTGTTGTCCAGGCTTCCCGGCCCGCATAGGCGTAGAAATATTTTCAGAATATCGAGTGCCCGTTTCTCTGTGAAACGTGGCACTCTCTTTTTTGACACCCCGCGAAACCCCGGGCACGACCCTTTCGTGCTGAAAAATATGCCCCGTATCGGTAAAAAATAGAGGGATGAAGGGAAGACTAATCAAAAAATGATTACCTTTAGGGGGTAAATTCGGAGTAAAAGTTTGAGCGATATACGAAATATCGAGCGCGACACGGAGTTCGACGAGCAGATCAGACCTCAGGAACTCAGCGCTTTCAGCGGTCAGGATAAAATCGTGGAGAACCTCTCCATCTTTATCAAAGCCGCCATCATGCGCAACGAAGCGCTGGACCACGTCCTGCTCCACGGACCGCCCGGACTGGGGAAGACCACTCTGGCCAACATCATCACCAACGAGCTGGGTGTGACCATGAAAGTGACCTCCGGACCCGTGCTCGACAAACCCGGCGACCTGGCCGGGCTGCTCACCAACCTCGGTGAGGGAGACGTTCTTTTTATCGACGAAATACACCGCCTGAGTCCCATCGTGGAGGAGTATCTCTACTCCGCCATGGAGGACTACAAGATCGATATCATGCTCGACAAAGGCCCCAGTGCCCGCAGTGTGCAGATCAAGCTGAACCCCTTCACACTGATCGGTGCCACCACCCGCAGCGGACTGCTCACCTCGCCCCTCAGAGCACGATTCGGCATCAACTGCCACCTCCAGTACTACGATGTCGCCACCCTGACCGGAATCATCAAACGGTCGGCCTCCGTGCTCGGCATCCCGATCGAGGATCAGGCAGCAGCCGAGATCGCCCGTCGGTCGCGCGGCACCCCCCGTATCGCCAACGGTCTGTTGCGCCGCGTGCGCGACTTCGCCATGGTGCAGGGCAGCGGACGGATTGAATTGGCCATCACCCGCACCGCCCTCGATGCCCTCGACATCGACACCCGCGGCCTCGACCAGATGGATAACCGGATCCTTTCGACCATTATCCACAAGTTTAACGGCGGTCCCGTGGGGCTAGGCACCATCGCCACCGCCGTGAGCGAGGACGCCGGAACCATCGAAGAGGTGTACGAACCCTTCCTCATCAAAGAGGGGTTCCTGAAGCGGACCCCCCGAGGCCGTGAAGCCACCCCGCTGGCCTATGAACACCTCGGAGTCCCCCTACCCGGAGGAGTGATCCAACAGGGTGAACTGCAATTTTAAACCGCAGACGTTACCGAACGTCCAAGTAATAGAACACAAAACCAATACATAAAACCAAACTGCAATGAAAAAAGTGATTCTGCTGATGGCCGCCCTGATGGCCGTCACCTTCTCCGCCCAGGCACAGAAGAAATCGAAAGCCGAAAAAGCTGCCGAAAAAGCCAAAAAAGAGATGCTGAACGCTCAGCTGATCGACCGCGTGATTCCGGCTAAAAACTTCCAGTTCGTACCCTACGAATACATCCAGACCAACACCGGTACCACCACCATCAACCGGTACGAATACACCAAAGTACGTCCCAACTCGCTCGAAGTCTACATGACCAACTGCCCCGGCGTGAACACCAACCGCTACGAATGGGTATCGTGCGAAAAGAAAAAAGACAACTGGATTGTTCAGATGAAAGCTACCGCCGACAACGGTAACACCCTGAACTTCAACTTTGCCGTTAACTCGAAAACCGGTATTGCCACCCTCAAGGTTCGTTCGAACAAATCGCTCGACCAGAACAACCCCGGTGGTGCCAACTCGATCACCTACAAAGGCAACATCCGCGAATACTAATCGTCCGGACAGCCCATATTCATCCGGAATCCCTTTGACGGGGGTTCCGGATTTTTTTTGCCGTCAAAATACATGAACCCCTTGCAAATAAAGGAGAAACAGTGTATCTTTAAATTCAATAACAATCCCGGAAATGCGCACACAAACCTTATCTTGCAAGCTGATCGGCGCAGCGATGCTGGCCGTGATCCTCGTTTGGGGTGCGCTCGGCCCTGCAACGGCAAAAAAACGGCTCTCCCAACCCGAACAGGTGGCCCAACAGGCCGCCCTCCGCGGACAAACCCCGCGTGATATGGTTGACAGCCTGTTGCACGTGGTCGGTTTTCAATTTATTCCCGGTACGCTGAACGGACAGGTCAACGGCCTCTACGCCATATACAAGTACCGCCCCTCGCCCGATTTTCCGCTGTGGGTCATGATGAACATGGGGGGGCCGCTATACGTGGATAGACAGCATTTCATGCTGAACCGCAGCGAACAGCGCACCATCGACGGAGTCGATATCCGGTCGCTACACTTCAGTTGTTCCGATTCGCTCAACGGTTGTTTCGACCTCCAGTTCCTGGTCGAAGCCGAAACCGGAAAGGCCATGCTCGAAGTGAAGCAGACCGCTCGTGGAGCGCTGCCGCCTCAGAAATTCGAGACCAATCGGAATGATACCACCTTTCTGTTTCAGGGATATATCTTCCCCGAATATCTGCGGTATGCCTACAAAAACGAACGTGCCGCGCAGAACGCCGCCGAGTCGGAGCAGATGCTTGACCGGCTGGTGCCGAGTCTCAACTTCCGGGCCGGAAGCCGGACCATTAACCCCACGCTGCTCGAACGTCAGTTTGCCCGGCTCGTCTACCTCGAAAAGCACAACGATACGTGGTACGTACGGTTCGAATTCCCCGAAAGCAGAAACCGCCATCAGAAAGTAACCGTGCTCGATTACTCCATCAATGCCCGTACGGCCGAGACCTACAGCCGTTCGGGACTGTACGACTTTCTGTTCAAAAACTGGACGCACTATCGCGGAGCGTGTACCTTTACATCGTCCAACTGATCCTTCAGCAGAGAATCCTCTACCTAACCTTACCTAACAAGCAACTATATGAAAATTGAAAAAATGAAAGTCCTGTTCCTCTCCATCGCAGTCTGTCTGCTTGGGGCCGTCGGAACCGTTTCGGCACAGGAAGAAACTGCGGCACCCGATGCTGCGCAAATTGAGAAATGGGTCGAAGAGATGCGTTTTCAATTCGTACCCAATACCCTCCAGGATGACGCAAGTAACGCCGCCTCTGTGCAGGGATACTTTACCAAAACGCCCGATTTCCCGCTGTGGCTGATGATGGATATGGGCGGTGCACTGCTCATCGACAAGGAGCACTATGCGGTCAACAGCGTTGCCAAAGATTCGGACAACGTGTGGATCGTTGACCTCAGCTGCATGGATACCGTCAACGGGTTTTTCAAACTCAATCTGGCTATCGATTCCCAGAGTGGCGAGGCGGCACTGAACCTGGCGACCATTCCCGAAGGCGATATTGCCGTTTATATGGGTAAAATCGGTCCGTATGAAGGTCCCGGTATGCCCGATTTCAAAAACGAAAAGAAGACCGAAGAAGCCAAACTGATGGCTGAAAAAGTCGATGCACTGGTCTCGGCGATGGAGTTCCGAGTAAAGCTCCGTTCCGAACTTTACGGATCGAAATCTGAAGTCAATATCCTGCCCAAACAACTCTGGTTGTGGGATCCGCGTCAGTTCCGGATGAGCGACTATCAGGTGATTTGCCACGAAAAACAGAATGGTATCTGGTACATCCGTCTGAAGCTGGCCGAGAGCACCGAAGTGAGCGAAGAGATGTACCTTGACCTGGCTATCGATTCCTGGACCGGCGAGGTGCACTATCGTCGCGGCTTTGCCGATAAGCTCCGTGCTAACTGGATGGGTATGGTCGATGGGGAAATAGACGGGAAACCCGAGGCTGCTCCAGGCGAACGGACAAAAAAGAAATAGCGATCAGGAAAAATGATTTTCGGTCGGACAGTGGCCGCATGGTGAGAGTGAGGACTCTCATTGTGCGTGCTTTCGGCGAAAAAGCGTAAATTTGTAGGTGGCCGGATACCCATGCCGGCCGCCTTATTTATTGGTGTATGGAGAAAGGAAAACTGAACCAGCAAATCGCACAACAGGAGAACGAAAAAGTCATTCTGGTCGCCATCATCCGCGACCGGCAGGAGATACGCGAAGTAGAGGAGTACCTCGATGAACTGCGCTTTCTGGCCGAGACGGCCGGTTTGGAGACCGTAGCCACCTTTACCCAGAAGTTGCCCTATCCCGACAAGCGCACCTTTGTCGGCAGCGGGAAACTGCAGGAGATCAAGGAGTATCTGACCGACAGCGAGATCAGCATCGTCATTTTCGACGACGAACTCTCGCCCTCACAGACCCGAAACCTCGAAAAAGAGCTCGGCATCAAGATCATGGACCGTACGCGGCTCATCCTCGACATCTTTGCCCAGCGGGCTACCACGGCCTATGCCAAGACCCAGGTCGAACTGGCTCAGTTGCAATACCTGCTGCCCCGGCTGACCGGGATGTGGACCCACCTCGAACGTCAGCGAGGCGGTACCGGCACCCGTGGTGGGGCAGGGGAGCGCGAGATCGAAACCGACCGGCGTATTATTCGCGACCGCATCGCACGCCTCAAGGAGCAGCTCGTCAAGGTCGACCGACAGATGGCTACCCAGCGCAGCGGACGCGGATCACTGGTTCGCGTGGCGCTGGTAGGCTATACCAACGTCGGGAAGTCCACCCTGATGAACCTGCTCAGCAAAAGCGAAGTCTTTGCCGAAAACAAACTCTTCGCCACGCTCGACACCACCGTGCGAAAGGTTGTGCTCGAAAACCTCCCCTTCCTGCTCTCCGACACCGTCGGATTTATCCGCAAATTGCCCACTCAACTGGTCGAATCCTTCAAGTCGACGCTCGACGAAGTGCGTGAGGCCGACCTGCTGCTCCACGTGGTAGACATTTCGCACCCCGGTTTCGAGGATCAGATCAACGTCGTCAACCAGACCCTGCGCGATATCGGAGCCGGTGACAAACCCGTCTTCCTGATCTTCAACAAGGTCGATGCCTACACCTACGTACGGAAAGAGGCCGACGACCTGCTGCCCGAGACGCGCGAAAACTGGACCCTCGAGCAGCTGCAGCACAGTTGGATTGCCCGTAACGACGGCAAACCCTGCATCTTCATCTCGGCCCGCGAGCGAACCAACATCGACCGCCTGCGCAAGGATCTTTACGGTATGGTGCGTGAGATTCACGAAGGCCGATACCCGTTCAACAACTACCTCTACTGATGTCAGACAACCTCCCAAACCGAATTTTCACCGATACCACTTCGGACGACCGGTTCGAAGCCCTGGCACTCGACATTTTCCGTTTTCAGGCCAGTCAGTGCGCCCCCTATCGGCAATACGTCGAGTTGCTCGGCATCGATCCGGCAGCCGTTTCGAGCGTGCAGGATATTCCCTATCTGCCCGTCGAGCTGTTCAAAACCCACCGTGTCTGGAGCGCCGATCCCGACCGTCAGGCCGAAGCGGTCTTCACCAGCAGCGGTACCACCGGCAGCGAGACCAGTCGCCACGAAGTGGCTGTGGCCGCACTTTACGACGAGTCGTTCAGTCGCGGGTTCGAACATTTTTACGGTCCGGCCTCCCGGTGGAGCATCTTTGCGCTGTTGCCCTCCTACCTGGAACGCAGCGGCTCCTCGCTGGTGTGGATGGTGGAGCGGTTGCAGGCTCAAAATCGGGCCCGTGGAGGCTTCTTTCTCTACGACCACGATAAACTGACCCAAGAACTGCAAAAAGCGGCTCAAAATGGCGAAAAAATCCTCCTGATTGGGGTGGCTTTTGCCTTGCTCGACTATGCGGAGTACCTCGAGACGCACGGAATCAGGCTGACGCTTCCGGCCGACGCCGTCGTGATGGAGACCGGAGGGATGAAGGGGCGCCGCCGCGAAATTTCGCGCGAGGAGATGCACACGACCCTTTGTCGGGCGTTCGGGGTGGGAGTCATCCACTCCGAGTACGGCATGACCGAACTCCTCTCGCAGGCCTATTCTGCCGGCGAGGGACTGTTCCGTTGTCCCCCGTGGATGCGCGTCCGCACGCGTGACCTGCAAAGTCCGCTCACGGCTCTGTCCGCCGGCGAAACGGGCGGTATCGACATTATCGACCTGGCCAACCTTTGGTCCTGTTCGTTCCTCTCCATTCAGGATCGCGGCATCGTCTACGACGACGGCTCGTTCCGCGTGCTGGGGCGTATCGAAGGCGCGCAGCTGCGCGGCTGTAACATGTTGATCGAATAAGAGAAAGGAATCGAACTCATGGCATCGGCAGCGCAACTCCTCAAAAAACTGGCCTCGCAGACCGCCGTTTACGGCATCAGCGCCATTCTCTCCAAGTTTCTGAACTACCTGCTCACCCCCTTCCTGACCCGTGTGATGCCCGACGCAACCTACGGTCAGGTGAATCTGCTGTACGGGATCATCCCCTTTGCCAACGTGATCCTGACCATGGGGCTCGCCACCGGTTACTTCCGTTATGCCGCCAAGTGTCAGACGCTCGGCGACAAACGCCAGCTGTTCACCACCACCTGGGGAGCCGTCAGCTTCATGGCCCTGCTATTCGGGCTGCTGATGGGGCTCGGCAACAATTCACTGGCCGAGACGATGCGTCTTGCGCCCGAATGTATCGCCGCGATGACTGCTCTGATCGTCGTGGACAACATTGCCGCCATACCGCTGGCCGCCCTTCGCGAGCAGGGCAAGGCCGTCTATTACACGGTGGTCAACGTCAGCGGGGTGCTGGTCAACCTCGTTGCCTGTATCCTCTTTTACACCTACATTCCGGGGGCTTCGACCAATCCGCTCTGGGTGCTCGTGGCCAACCTGATCGCCAGCACCGTGTCGCTGTTGCTGCTGTTGCCCAATACCTTGCGGCTCGTCTCGTCGGCCTTTTCGATGCGTCTGCTCCGCAGCATCTTTACCTATTCGATTCCGCTGATGATGGCCGGAATCATGGGCGTTTCGGGCGACTTTATCGATCGCCAGCTGATCTATTACATGCTGCCTCCCGGCGAAGCCGATGCGCAGCTCGGGATCTATACCGCCGTGGTGAAAATCGCAGCCCTGCTGATGATTTTCCGGCAGATATACACCCTTGGGGCGGAGCCATTCTTCCTTCAGGGCTTTTCGAAGGAGGATTTCCGGTCGGCCAATGCCGCCGCCACCAAATACTTCATCATTGCCGGGATTGCCATCTACCTGCTGCTGGCGCTCTTCGACCAGGAGTTTGCCTACATCGTCGGTTCCGATTACCGGGGAGGGATGGGGATACTTCCGCTGTTGCTCTTTGCCAATCTGCTGGCCGGCGTTCTGGTGAACCTTTCGTTCTGGTACAAGGCGGCCGACAAGACCCGAGTGGCTATCTACATCACCGGATTCGGTGTGGTCGTTACGCTGATTATCAACATGATGCTCATCCCGAAGATGGGGTATTACGGGGCTGCCGTGGCACGCGTCGTCTCGATGGTGCTGATGGTGACGCTCAGTTACTGCCTGTGTCAGAAATATTTTCCCGTTCCGTTCGACCTGCGTCGTATCGGTTTCTATTTCCTGCTGGGCGGTGTCATCTTTGCGCTCTCCTATGCAACGGCCCTTTTGCCTGACTGGGGACGTATTACGCTCAATTTTTTACTACTTTTGATTTACCTCCTGACGGCCCTCAAAGTTGAACTCCGGGGCCGCAGCATTCGTTCGTTATGGAAAAAGTAAAGGTTATCAACCGTTCCGGCAATCCGCTGCCGGCATATGAAACGTCCCAGGCGGTGGGACTCGACGTGCGCGCCGCCATCGACCAGCCGATTACGATCGCACCGCTCCAGCGCGTGATGGTGCCCACGGGGCTCTATTTTCAGATTCCCGAAGGGTATGAAATCCAGGTGCGCCCCCGCAGCGGACTGGCCGCCAAACACGGTATTACGGTGATCAATTCGCCCGGTACGATCGACCCCGACTATCGCGGTGAACTGAAAGTGCTGTTGGTGAACCTCTCGAACGAATCCTTCGAATTGAAACCCGGTGAGCGCGTAGCGCAACTCGTTTTTGCCCGTTACGAGCGGTTGCAGTGGGAAGAGGCCGTGGTGTTGGACGAGACGCAGCGCGGGGCGGGTGGATTCGGCTCGACCGGTTCGCACTAATCCCCTCCGCGTCGCAACATCCGCCTACCGGCGACCGTTTATTCAGTATTCCGTCCTTTCGCTCTCGGGAGTGTTCGGGGACCGGCGTGTGGTGATTTTCAAAGCGAGCGTTGTTACCCGTCGTCCGTGGAGGGAAGGTCGTTGCCGTGGCTGTGTGAACAGCTTGCGCGCCGGTGAACTGTCGGTCGGGTAGGGCGGGGTAGGGTGTGCATGTCGTGCTGACGCCGTTGTGAGACTGATGTATAGTGAAGACCATCGTATGCTTAAAAGAAGTGCCATATATCTGTTTTTCAGTAGTTTGTTGATCATCCTCTCGACTGTTGCCGCCGATGCCCGCGGAAGCCGGCTCAGGCAGCAGGAGCATGCCTCATATCTATACCTTGAGGGAGTACGGCTGCAGAATCTCGGTGCAGCGCGTCAGGCAGCACGGATGTTCGAAGCCGCTTTGCGACGCGTTCCTCAGCATGCGGCGTCGTACTACCGTCTGTCGATGTTGGCACGTGACATGTCTCTGCCTGCCGAAGCGCTTGTCTATGCCCGTCAGGCCTACCTGTTGGACTCCACTTGTACCGATTATATTGACAATTACGGTCGGATGTTGAGCATGACCGGTAACTATGCTCAGGCCGAACCGCTGTTTGAAAAACTGTTGGCGAGCGATTCATCCGATTTCGAGACGATGTTTCTGCTGGCCGTACTCAAAAACGAAGCCACCCGTTACGATGAAGTGCTTGAGCTGATCGATACGGCCGAGGTACGTGGCGGTCTGCGCCCTGCGTTTGTCGATCTGAAGCGTCAGGCATTGATCCGCAAGGAGCGTTACTCCGATGCCTACGACTATATGTCGGAAGTGTGTGAACAGATGCCCGGCAACCCCACTTTCCGCATACAGTTTGCCGAATTGGCTGCTGCCCTGCGGCGTGACAGCGTGGCGCTGGCCAACTACCATACGGCCATCGAAATTGATTCCGCGGCGCTGGCTCCGCGTCTTGCGCTGGCCGAGTATTATCGCATTAATGATGTTTGGCCAGACTTTCTGGAGGCGTTGGTTCCCGTGTTCGAACATAGCGACTTCCCGATTCAGGATAAGGAGCAATATTTCGAGCTATACGTGAAGAGCCGGCCCGACGTGTATCGGCAGTATTTCGTCTATATGGCCCGTTTGGCCAATGCAGCGCTGCAAGCCGCACCCGACGACCCGAAAGCAAAGGCTTTTTATGCCAAACACCTGCTATACAGTGGTCAATTCGACCTGGCCCACCGCTATCTGACCGATCAGATTACCCTCGGTGGTGCCCCCATACAGTGTTATCGCGACGTTATTGAGCTGGCCCAATACCGCGAACAGCCTGATACCGTGACCAAATACCTTGCACTGGCTGAGGCACAGTTCCCGCACAACCCTGAGTTGGCCATGACCAAGCTTTATACGCAATTTCAGGCCGGCGATACGCTGGCGGCCATTGAGACGGCCCGCGAGGTGATCCGTTACTCCCGGAACGACTCCATCACCAGTTCGGCATACGGTTTTTGCGGCGATATGGCCCATCTGCAGGGAGATAACAAATCGGCCTATCGGTATTACGAGAAGGCGTTGAAACTCAAGCCCGACAGCCCGATCGTGCTGAACAACTTCGCATACTATCTGAGCGAGGAACAGCGCGATTTGGAACGAGCTTTGCAGATGGCAGAGAAAGCCAATGAACTGGAGCCGCAGAATGCCACCTATATCGATACCCATGCCTGGGTGCTTTACCAGTTGGGCCGGTACGAGGAGGCGCAGACTGTGATGCGTCGTGCACTGGTGCTCGATGCAAACAACAGTTCCGAACTGTTGTTACACTATGGTGACATCCTCTACGCTCTCGGCCAGACCTTCATGGCCCAGACCTATTGGCAGCGTGCGCTCGAAGCCGGTGCCGATGGTGTCGTGATCGAAGCACGTCTGCGTCAGTTGGGCGAGTAGAGAAGGGGCGGCAGATATTTTTCGTTGCGTGTCGAATCGCTAAGTTATGAAGAGACCTACCCGATATACCGACCGGTTACATCGCATGCTGATTTTCGCGGCGCTGTTGGCCGCGTGTCCGATGCTGGCCGAAGGGCAGGAGCATGTTCGTGAGGAGATCCGACAGGCCGAAGCCGAGATTGCCCGAATCAACAAGTTGGTGGGCGACACCCGGAAGGAGCAGGGGACGACACTCGACCACCTGAAATTGGTCGGGACCAAAATCGAGAAGCGACAGAAGATCGTCAGCGGCATCGAAAGCGAGATGGGAAGCCTCTCGGGCGAGCTGCGGTCGAAGTCCGCTGAAGTCTCGCAGCTCCAAAAGGAGTACGATGAGCTAAAGAGCAGATATTCAGCACTTATTCGAATCGCCTACAAAAATTATCGAAATAATTCGTTTCTCTCGTTCATCTTCTCGGCGCGTGACTTTACAGACGCGGCACGAAGACTTTATTATGTTAAACAAATCAGTGCCGATCTGGAGAAAAAGGCCGCTGAGATCGAAGCCCTCGGCAAGAAGCTCGGAACTGAAGTGACCGAGCTCAATGAGCGGAAGGGTCAACTTTCGGAGTTGCAGAAGCAGCATGCCGACGAAGTGAAGGAGTTGGAGAACGAGCGCGTGCAGTTGAAGAAGACCCAAGACGCGCTGAAGGGAAAAGAGAAGCAGCTGTTGGCCGAGGCAGAAAAGCGTCGCAAGCAGATTGCCGAATTGGAACGTCAGTTACAGGCAGCGGTCAAGGAAGAGGTGAAGAAGTCGGGTGGTCAGGCTGCCGCATCCGGCCCGCTGACGGCCCAGTTCGAGGCTCGAAAGGGCAAACTGATGCGCCCGGTCGATGGGGTAGTAGTGGACAGCTACGGACTCCACAACCATCCGACACAGAAGGGCGTCAAGGTGAACAACAAGGGCGTGAACATGGCGGCCGCAGCCGGCAGCCAGGTCCAGTGCGTCTTTGCCGGCGAGGTGCGCAAGGTCTTTTTCTTCCAGGGACTGGGCAACTCGGTGATGGTTCGCCACGGTTCTTACCTGACGATTTACGCCAATCTCGAATCGGTTTTCGTGCGTGAGGGCGAGAAGGTGATGGAGGGCACACCGATCGGAACGGTGGCCAAGGCCGCTCCCGGCCAGCAGGCTACGCTCCATTTCGAGGTTTGGAAAGAGAGTGAAAACCTGAATCCGGAACTTTGGATCCGGCGTTAAAACTGATATACTATGGCAATAACGTTCAACTCGGAAGACACGAAATTCAACATCTCGGGCAGCAAGCGTGACGTTTCGGCCTGGGTACGTGCGGCGGTCGCGGAGGAGGGGTTCAAGGTCGGTGAGATCAATGTGATTTTCTGCAGCGATCCCTATCTGTTGGAGATCAATCGTCACTACCTTCACCACGACTATTTTACGGACATCATTACGTTTGACTACTGCGAAAACGGTGTCCTGTCGGGCGATCTGTTCATCAGCGTCGACACGGTCAAGGCCAATTCGGAGGAGTATCAGGTGATGTTCCACGTGGAACTTTTGCGTGTTATTATTCACGGTGTCATGCATTTGGCCGGGTATAAGGATAAAACCGATCCCGATGCTGCCAAAATGCGTGAACGTGAAAATCACTATCTCGCCAAAGCCCCCGTAGGGCTGCTGGAGGGAGTAAACTACCGTAAGTAGAGATGAAATTCGAATACGATATTGTGGTGGTCGGCGGAGGTCATGCCGGTTGCGAAGCGGCTGCAGCTGCTGCCAATATGGGCATGCAAACGCTGCTCGTGACCATGGATATGAACAAACTGGCCCAAATGTCCTGTAATCCGGCCGTGGGAGGCGTTGCAAAGGGGCAGATTGTCCGCGAAATCGACGCGTTGGGCGGTCAGATGGCCATTGTAACCGACCGGACGACGCTTCAATTCCGCATGCTGAACCGTTCGAAAGGGGCCGCCATGTGGAGCCCGCGGGCACAGTGCGATAAGTATGCCTTTTCGCGGGAGTGGAGGAGGGTGCTGGACTCGACGGACAACCTGTACATGTGGCAGGATAGCGTAACGGGACTGCTGCTCTCCGATGATAATAAGCGGATTGAGGGGGTCGTGACGCAACTCGGCGTGCGTTTCCGGGCGCGTCGCGTTATCCTGACCAACGGAACTTTCCTGAACGGTCTGATGCATGTGGGGACGGCGCAGGCCGAGGGAGGCCGATCCGGCGATATGCCGAGTCATGGACTCTCCGAGCAGCTCTGCCAGATCGGCTTTGAAGTCGACCGTATGAAGACCGGGACGCCGGCCCGTCTTGATGCGCGAACGATCGATTTTGCACGTCTCGAACCACAGTATGGTGACGAGCAGCCCGAAAAATTTTCTTTTCTCCCCTCGGTCGAGCCTGTTCCGTTCGAGCGTCAAATGCCTTGTTATCTGGTCTATACGTCGCTGCGGGTGCACGATACGCTGCGTACGGGTTTCGACCGTTCGCCGCTTTTCACCGGTGTTATCCGAGGCAAAGGGCCCCGTTATTGTCCCAGTATAGAGGACAAGTTGCGCACGTTTGCCGATAAGGAGCAGCACCAGTTGTTTCTTGAACCGGAGGGGCGATCGACGAATGAATACTACCTGAACGGGTTTTCGTCGTCGCTGCCCTGGGAGGTGCAGGTGGCGGCCATGCAGCAGATCGAAGGACTCGAAAATGTCCAGATTTACCGTCCCGGTTATGCCATCGAATACGACTATTTTCCGCCGACGCAGCTCTACCATACGCTCGAAACCAAGCGGGTAGAGGGGCTCTATTTTGCCGGTCAGATCAATGGTACGACCGGTTACGAGGAGGCTGCGGCACAGGGGCTGATGGCCGGAATCAACGCGGTGCTTAGCCTGCGTGGCGAAGAGCCCTTTATTTTGGGCCGCGACGAGGCTTACATCGGCGTGTTGATCGATGACCTGGTGACCAAGGGGGTCGATGAGCCCTATCGTATGTTTACGAGTCGTGCTGAATACCGCATCCTGTTGCGTCAGGATAATGCTGATCGCCGTTTGACACCGGCCGGCCGACGGATCGGTCTGGTGACGGACGAGCGCTGGGAGGCTTTTACGGCTTCAGAAGGGCGTATCGAGGCACTCACCGAGCGGCTGAATGAGATGAATGTTGCACCCGAGGAGGTGAATGGTTATCTGGCTTCGGTCGGCGAGTCGCCGATCACTCAGCGGCGCAAGGCGGTCGAACTTCTGTTGCGTACCGGTGTAACCCTTGCCGCGATGGCCGATGCTTTGCCCGAATTGAGGCGTTTTATGCTGGAAATCGGCGCAGTGAAGGAGGATGTCCAGGCGGTCGAGATTGCGGCGAAATATGCCGGCTATATCGAGCGAGAACGTATGGTGGCCGAGAAGATGAAGCGGCTCGAAGGAATCAAGATCCCCGTCGGGTTTGATTTTGAGGCGCTGCATTCACTCTCTATCGAGGCGCGTCAGAAACTGACCCGTATCCGGCCGCTTACGATTGCTCAGGCATCGCGCATTCCGGGGGTTTCGCCGGCTGATATTAACGTTTTGCTGGTCTATTTCGGTCGGTAGGGTAGTGTTCCACGTGGAACAATTGGCCATTTGGAAAACTCGACCGAAAAGGGTATATTTGATGAAGTTTCCTGATAAGAAATTCCTGCCCCAGGGCTGTAGATTATGAAAAAATTAGTGGGTAATTCCGATCTGGGTATTCCTTATACCACCGTACTGAACCGGGCCATCGTCAAACTGGTTCAGTCGATGTTCGGTATCAATAAAATCAACCACCTCTACGCCGAGGCTTCGACGAAAGAGGGGGTGGAGTTCGCCCAGGCTGTCCTCGATCAGCTCGAAGTCAGCATTGCCGGTGAGCCCAGACTTGACGTTATCCCTCGAAAAGGCGCCTTCGTGCTTGTCTCCAACCACCCCTATGGTGCGCTGGACGGCCTGATTCTGATGGTGCTGGTCGCCCGGATCAGACCCGATGTGAAATTTCTTGGAAACTTCCCCCTGTCGAGAATCGATACGCTGAACGATTTTTTTCTGCCAGTCGATCCGTTCTACCACAAAAACAGACGCAATATCAAGGGAGCACGGAGTGCTGTGGAACACCTGAAAAGCGGCAAACCGCTCGTGGTATTTCCCGCCGGTGATGTCTCGACTTACCAAAAGGCCTTTTCGAAAATCGAAGACAATCCCTGGTCGCTTTCGGTGGCCAAGTTGATCCGAAAAGCTGGTGTGCCGGTCATTCCGACCTATGTAGATGGAAGTAACAGCCTGAAGTTCCATCTGTTGGGGAAAATTCACCCGATGTTGCAAACCGTGCGCCTGCCGCTCGAACTGACCAATAAAAAGGGATGTTCGGTTCCGGTTGTGATGGGTGCTCCGGTCTCGGCGAAACTGATCCGCGAGATCGGTGATGTGCAAAGTATTTCCGATTTCTTGCGGGCAAACGTCTACTGTCTGCGTTCGCTGCTGGCTTCTGATGCCTCGGAGGATCGGGAAGGGGCTAAGGCGGCGAATAAAGCCGTACGTGGCAAATCCGAAAAAGAGGAGACGGAAGGGGCAGTCGAAGAGATTGCGCCGGTCAACCCCGACTTGTTGCAACGCGAGTTGGATGCCATTGCCGATACGCGGATGGTGACGCGGGTGGGGGATATGTGCCTCTACTGTGCTCCGATGGCCGATATTCCTATGACCATGCACGAGATCGCGCGTCTGCGCGAAGAGGCGGCTCGCGAAACAGGCAGAAGTCTGCCCGATGCCAGTGATCCGCACGACGATCTGTATCGCCACCTGTTTGTCTGGGATGCCCGTTTGCGGGCCGTTGTCGGTGCCTATCGGGTCGGTTTCGGCGATGAATTGCTGGAAAAACGCGGATTTGAGGGGTTCTACTCCTACACGCTGTTCGAGTTTTCGCGCCATTTGCAAGAGGTTCTGAAGCAGTCAATTGAACTGGGAAGCTCGTTCATCGTGTCGGGCTATGCCTGCCGTTCGCAGACGATGCTGCTGTTGTGGAGGGGTGTGATGCATGTCTTGCTGGAGAATCCGTCGTATCGCTACCTGATGGGGCCTGTGACCATGCCGAGCGGTTATGCCGTGGCTGCCAAGTGGTTACTGGTCGATTATGTCAAGGCGAACCACTGGAACAGTGAGCTGGCCCGTTATGCGGTGCCGCGGAACGGAGTTGGTGCGCTGGGTCGTGCGGTTGTCGATGAGTCGCTCGTGCGCAGCATCCGTTCGGCTGACGCGATCGATAAGCTGGTACGCGATGTCGACCCCTCGGGACAGGGTATGCCGATGCTGATGCGCAAATATTTGCAGCTCGGCGGGCGTGTCATGGGCTTCAATGTCGATCCCGCGCAGGGCGATGCGCTGGATGCAATGCTGATTCTGGATCTCCAGGAGGTGCCCAAAGCCGAAATTGTCCGGATGGCGAGATAAGTGAGCGCTTCGGGGGCGTAAGACCGGGCAGCCGTGATTCCGTTGCGATGTCGTGTCTTGTGAGTGGAGCAGTGCGGAGCCAGGGGTGTAACGGCAGTTGGCTGTGCAAGTTGAATTGAAATTGTTTCACGTGGAACATTATGGGGAGAAGACTGGTACAAAATATTACGTCGGAGTATTTCGAGGCGACGTCTGCGCTGCAGAAACGGAACCGCGTGATGGTCTATGTAGAAGGGTACGACGATATCCCCTTCTGGCGTGCCATCTTCGACGAGTTCGAAACACCCGACCGACGGTTCGAAATTTCGACGCCCGCCCGCAACGACCTCGCCAAAGGGAAAAAGGTTGTGCTTCAGTTTGCACCCCAGGCCGGTCGGAACCTGATCCTCTGCGTCGATTCGGATTTCGATTATCTCTTCGGTGATCTCTCGTCGCAGTCCCGGATGGTTAACCATACCCCTTTCCTGCTGCAAACCTACACCTATGCCATCGAAAACTACCTCTGCTATCCGCCGTCGCTGCACTCGGTCTGTGTGCGGGCTACGAAAAAGGATGTGCACCTGTTTGATTTCGAGGAGTTTATGCGTGAGTATTCGCGCATTATCTATCCCGTGTTCGTCTGGTATGCCTTTGCGGCACGGGTCGATCGACCCACCATCTTCACGCTGGCCGACTTCCGGAATACGGTTAAGATCAACTTTATCAATGTGGAGGAAAACGGCGAGGATACGCTCGTGTGGCTCGAAAAACAGGTCGCCAAACGACTGAAATTTCTCCGAACCAAACACCAGCGCTGGCTGTCCGAAGTCGAAAAATTCGAGGCCTACCTCAAGGAACGCGGAGTCGTCCCCGAAGAGACGCACCTCTACATGCAGGGCCATACGCTGATGGACAACGTGGTCTCGGTGGTGGTCGGCACGGTGTGCAACGCGCTGCGGAAACTGGCCGTCAGACAGATTATGGGCAGCTCGCGCCAGGGCCTGCCGCTCAACAACGAGCTCAGCTCGTACAACAATGTGCTCTCGGACGTGGACGAACTGCTCAAAATCAATACCGGATACCGTTCGTGTCCGCTTTTTGCCAAACTGCACGGCGATATTGTCCGAATGCTCGGAGATTGAGAAATCTCGCTAAAAATCGTTATCTTGGCGACTGGTTCGTACCCATGGGGACGGGCCGGTCGTTTTTTAAATTGAGATCAAATGTCGAAATATAACGGTTTCCGTCGCGTAGGACGGTGTGTGCGGGTCGTGTGCGGAGTGGCTTTCTCGCTGGGGGTGATGGTGTCGTGTTCGAAGGAACTCACACCGGAAGAGGCGTTGATCAGCATCGTCGAGCAACCTGAATTCCAGGTGCCGTACTTTGCGCCGATCCGTGTCGGTGAGCAGGTGCTGACCGGCGACAATCACAAAAACAGCGATGAATATATCCGCAAACATTACGGTTCGCTGATCGATGCCGGTCTGCTGGAGGTCAAACAGTCCGACCGCAATACGTGGCGGACGGTGATCGACGTGCAGCTGACCCAGAAGGGCCTGGCGATGTCGGACAAACGGCGTGCGACCGACGAAGAAGCGTATGTGCAGGTTTGTCGTATGGTGCCGGTCCGCATCGAGGAGTTCCGGACGGTGACCGAAAACAAAGTGATCGAATGTACCTACGTATTCGAAGAGCGCGACATTACTCCTTTCGGCGAATACAAGGGCTTCCAGCAGGGGCGTAGCTACAAGGATCGGCGGACGTTTGTCCGCGCGCGCGGCTCCTGGCATGTGCAGTAGCTCTTTCTCCGGTTAGGATGGCGTACGGGGGCGAATCGGGACTGTTTGCGTGCAGGTAGCGTTTTCTGAGGATTTTTCGGGCCTCCCGATAGAAAAGGGATATGCTCGGTATTGAAAGCTGTTAAACATGATTTGGATATGAAAAAATGGGTATCTGAGTTCAAAAAGTTCGCCATGCGCGGCAATGTCGTCGATATGGCGGTCGGGATCATTATCGGTGCGGCTTTCGGGAAAATCGTCAGCTCGCTGGTCAGCGACATCGTGATGCCTCCGATCGGTGTTTTGCTCGGAGGGGTCGATTTTTCGAATCTGGCCGTTACCATCAAGGCCGCTACGGAGGATACGCCGGCCGTGGTGATCTCATACGGCAAGTTTATTCAGACCGTTATCGATTTTCTGATTATTGCGGCGTCGATCTTTGCGCTGATTAAATGCATCAATGCCGTCAAGTCCAAGGCGGAAACCGCGGCAGAAAAAGCAGAAGCCGAAAAACCCTCCAAAGAGGAGCTGCTGCTGACCGAAATCCGGGACCTGCTGAAAGAGAAAAAATAGAGTCCTCCGAGTGTGTCAGATAATTATCACAATAGCGGCTAGGGAGTGTGGAGGATATGCTGTCAATGGATGGAGGAGATGTCTCCCTTCTGCCGACTGTAAAGAATTTCAAGGAAAAATATGGGACTGATCGCAACACTTAGCAAAAAAGATAAAAAAGAAATACCTTCGCTCAGCGAATTAATTCAAATGGGGAACCACAAGACCATGAGAAATCTGTTGATTACCGGAGGAGCCGGTTTTATCGGGTCGCACGTTGTGCGCCTCTTCTGTCAGAAATACCCGGACTACCAGATCTACAACCTCGATAAACTGACCTACGCCGGGAACCTCGAAAACCTGAAAGATGTTGCCGCTTCGTGTCCCAACTACCACTTCATCAAGGGGGACATCTGTGACATCGAGCACATGCGGCGGATCTTTGCCGAATGTCAGATCGACGGCGTGATCCACCTGGCTGCCGAAAGCCATGTCGACCGTTCGATCCGGGATCCTTTTGCGTTTGCCAACACCAACGTGCTCGGCACCCTCTCGCTGTTGCAGGCCGCACGCGAGGCGTGGGACGGAGCGATGGGAGGCAAACTCTTCTACCACGTCAGCACTGACGAAGTGTACGGGTCGCTGCACGAACCCGGAACCTTCTTTGTGGAGACGACGCCCTACGATCCGCAGTCGCCCTATTCGGCCTCGAAAGCCTCGAGCGACCACTTTGTACGCGCATTCCACAACACCTACGGGCTGCCCGTCGTGATCTCCAACTGCTCGAACAACTACGGCCCCAACCAGTTCCCCGAAAAGCTCATTCCGCTTTTCATCAACAACATCCGTCACAACAAGCCCCTGCCCGTGTACGGCACCGGCGAGAACGTGCGCGACTGGTTGTACGTGGTGGACCATGCCCGTGCCATCGATACTATTTTCCACAGCGGGCGCGTCGGGGAGACCTACAACATCGGCGGTTTCAACGAGTGGCGTAATATCGACCTGATTCGGGTGATGATCGCCACCGCTGATCGTCTACTGGGACGTCCCGCCGGCACCAGCGAAAAACTGATTACCTACGTGCAGGACCGTGCCGGACACGACAAACGTTACGCCATCGACTCCACCAAACTCCACAAGGAACTCGGCTGGGAACCCTCGCTGCAGTTCGAAGAGGGGATCGAGAAGACCATCCGCTGGTACCTCGACAACCAGGAGTGGCTCGACAACATCACCAGTGGTGCTTACGAGCGTTATTACGAAGAGATGTACGGCAACCGGTAGACTGGAGGAAGAGGAGCGATGGAGACGATGACCGAAGGAGAGGCATTGCAGATCGTGATGGTCGGTTACGGCAACCGCGCGCGGACCTATGCCGACTATCTGCGCCGCACGGCCGTAGCCACGGCCCGTCCCGGTTGTCGCGTCGTCGCCATTGTCGAACCCAATCCGATTCGCCGCACGGCCGCTCTGACCGCCTTTGGGCTTCCGCCTGAGGCCGGATTTGCCGACTGGGAAGCCTACTTGGCCGCTTCGGCCGTTCGGACCGATTTACAGGGCGTTCAGGCCGCCATCGTGACCACGCCCGACCACCAGCACTACGGGATTGCCCTGTCGGCTCTGCAGGAGCGGGGCTACCACGTGTTGCTGGAGAAACCCATCGCGCAAAGCTACCGGGAGTGTCTCGACATTGCCCGCGTCGCCCGCCAGCGCAACCGCATCGTCGGCATCTGCCACCCGTTGCGGTACCACCCCTTTTTTGTGAAGTTCCGCGAGTTGGCCCGCGATACGTCACGCATCGGTCGGATCGTCAGCATCTCCTATGCCGAGAATATCGGTCTCGACCGCATGACCCACGCCTTTGTGCGCGGTTTGTGGCGCAATCGGGAGGCCAGCAACACCCTGCTCGTCTCGAAATGCTGCCACGACATTGACTATCTGGTATGGCTGACCGGTTCCACCGCCACCCGGGTGCAGACCACCGGCAGCCTCTCCCTTTTCCGGCCCGAACGGGCTCCGGAGGCCAACGGCGGAGCCGAACGGTGTCTGGAGTGTCCGATGGAGCGTGAGTGTCCCTTTTCGGCCGTGGAACTCTATCTGAGGCGGCGGAAGTGGCTGCGCCACTTCGACCTGCCCGACGGCTTCGGCGACGGCGATATCCGCCGCGTGCTGCGCGATACGAGCTATGGCCGTTGTGTCTATCGGGTCGGCGACAACGACGTGTGGGACCATCAGTCCGTGCAGATTGCGCTGGCCGACGGAGTCTCCGTCACCCTGGCGGTGAACGGCGTGACCGGAGTCGAAGGACGCCGGATTCACGTCATGGGTTCCAAAGGCGAACTGTGGGGCGACGAACATACCATTCGGTTTCAGAGCTATCCCACGGCCGGTCTGCCCTCCGATCAGGCCCGGCAGGAGTGGCATTTTGCCGCCCTGGCCGACGCTCCCGGTCATGCCGGAGCCGACTATGCCATTGTCGAAGACTTTTTGAACGGTGTCCATGCCATGCAGCAGAGCGGAGCGGAACCCCGCTGGCCGCTGTGCGATATCCGGCACTCCATGGAGGCCTACCGCATTGCCTTTCTGGAGAACGACCCGACCGACGATATGCGGTAATTCCGCCGTTTTTGACCCGTTTTTTGCATTTTCCCGGGGACCGTGTGGAGATTTCTCGCGCGCTGTTTCGGAGTAAAAAAGGGGCGGACAAACGGCCAAACAGACCCAGAGATATGAAAAAAATCGTAGTGACCGGCGCCAACGGGCAGCTGGGAAACGAACTGCGGGCGATTGACCGCAGCGGCACATACGCCACCCGATACCGTTTTGTATTTACCGATGTCGCCGAACTCGACATCACCGACCGTGCTGCGGTTGGCGCCTTCATGGAGGAGCAGCGTCCCGACTGGATTATCAATGCCGCCGCCTACACCGCGGTCGACCGGGCAGAATCGGATGCCGACCGGGCCGAACTGTTGAACGCCGGAGCCGTCGCCAATCTGGTAGCTGGCGCTTCGGCTGTCGGAGCCGGTTTCGTACAGGTATCGACCGACTACGTTTTTGACGGTCGGATGCCCGAAGACCGCCGTCCGTGGAGCGAAACCGACCCCACGGGGCCGCGTTCCGTCTACGGAGCGACCAAACTCCGCGGCGAACAGGCCGCACTGGCCTACGGGCGCAGTTTTGTGGTGCGTACGGCGTGGCTCTACAGCACCTATGGCAACAATTTCGTGAAGACCATGCTGCGGCTGGGGGCCGAGCGTTCGGAACTCGGCGTGGTGGCCGACCAGTGGGGTACGCCCACCTATGCGGCTGATTTGGCTGCCGCCCTTATGCGGATGGTGGCCCGCGTGGACGAACTCCCGGCCGAAGAGGCAGCGCCTCTTTTCGGCCTCTATCATTACACCGACGACGGGGTGGCCACCTGGTACGACCTGGCCTCGGAGACGATGCGTCTGGGCGGGCGTGCCTGCACCGTGCGTCCCATCACGACTGCCGAATACCCTACGCCGGCCGAACGTCCCGCCTGGTCCGTGCTGTCGAAGGCCAAAATCAAGGCCGCTTTCGGCGTCGAAGTGCCCGATTGGCGGGAGAGTCTCGCCCGTTGCATCGAGGCTCTCTAAACGGCTATTACGGGCTCCCGCAGCCTCCTCGCAGAACGAAAACAAGAACAGCATATATGCAGAGCATTAAAGTTATCAAGATCGGCGGCAATGTCGTCGACAATCCCGAAAAGTTACAGCAGTTCCTGCGTGATTTTGCCTCGCTCGAGGGTCCCAAGGTGCTGATCCATGGCGGCGGAAAGGTCGCTACGGCCATCTCCAAGGGGCTCGGCATCGAGGCTCGCATGATCGACGGCCGGCGCGTGACGGATGCCGAAACCCTCCGCATCGTGACAATGGTCTATGCCGGGCTGATCAACAAAAACATCGTGGCCAGCCTCCAGCACCAGGGGTGCAACGCTCTCGGTCTGTGCGGTGCCGACGGCAGCCTCATCCAGTCCCGCAAACGGGCCGCAACCCCCATCGACTACGGTTTTGTGGGCGATCCCGAGCGGTTCAATCTCGACACCGCCACGGCCCTGATCGACAGCGGTCTGGTTCCCATCGTGGCCCCCATCACCTACGAACCCGTGAGCGGCGCGCTGCTCAATACCAATGCCGACACTGTGGCGCAAACCGTTGCCGTCGGTCTGGCAGCCCGCTATCCCGTCGAACTGGTCTACTGCTTCGAGAAACGCGGCGTGTTGCGCAATGTCGATGACGAAAACTCCGTGATCGAACGTATCGATCCCGCCCTGTACGAAGAGCTCAAGGCCGAAGGCATCGTTGCCGACGGGATGCTTCCCAAGCTGGACAACGCTTTCAAGGCGATCCGTTCCGGCGTGTCGAGCGTCGTGATCTGTGCGGCAGAAAACCTGACCCAGCCCGGCTACGGCGGAACGACCCTCTGTAAATAGCCCGTAACCGCATGGAATTTCGGATTTTCCCGTTCGACGAGGTGACCTCGACCAACGACGTGGCCATGCACGATTCTGCGGCTTATCCCCACGGTTCCGTTGTGACCGCTCGTCTGCAGACTGCCGGACGCGGTCAGCGCGGCAACCGCTGGGTGAGCGAAGCCGGCCGGAACCTGACCTTCTCGCTGGCCATAGAACCGACCCATATTCTGGTCGAACAGCAGTTCCGCATCAGCGAGATGGCTGCCCTGGCTGCCAGTGACGCCATTCGCGCCGTTTCCGACGGCGGTGTGGCCTGTCGGATCAAGTGGCCCAACGACCTCTATGTCGGCGACCGGAAGATCGGCGGCATGCTGATCGAACATGCCCTCCACAGCGAGTACCTCAGCCGTTCCGTAATCGGCATCGGAATCAACGTGCGGCAGCGGTCGTTCGATCCGTCGCTGCCCAATCCCACGTCGCTCGCGAACGAGTGGGACCGCCTGTCGCTGCCGGGTGACGTCCCGTCGCCCGAGGAGTTGTTGCAGGCCTTCTTCCGTGCGTTCGAGTGGCGCTACGAGCAGCCGCAGAACGACTTGCATGCCGATTTCATGGCCCGTCTTTGGCGCGGCGACGGCTCCCCTTATCCTTACCGGGAAAGCGCTTCCGGCGAGCTGTTCGAGGCCCGTATCGCTGGGGTCGACCCCCACAGCGGCGAGTTGACCCTCCGTCTGGCGGACGGCACCGAACGCCGCTACTGGTTCAAAGAGGTGGAGCCGCTCTTTTAGCGGCCCGGTAGCAGTGAGCCCAGCAAGCAGTGAACCTGGCGAACAGTGAAGCCGGCAGGGTAAGGCAGGAGGGGTGGCGGCTCGGTGGAGTGGACCCGTATCTCCGCTCGACTCCTGCCAACCCGATTCCGTCTCCCGAAACGGTGTTAGGCGGTTCCGAAAGAAATAGACTATGGCAGAACATCTCGAAACCGGTCTGAACGGCGAAAATGCGGTGGCCGACTATCTCGTGTCGCAGGGGTGGCGTATCGTTGCCCGGCGATGGCGCGATCCGGCCCCGCGTGGGCTTCGTACGGACATCGATTTGATAGCCTCTTCGCCCGACGGCCGCTG
Source organism: Millionella massiliensis (assembly GCF_900104655.1). Lineage (GTDB taxonomy): Bacteria > Bacteroidota > Bacteroidia > Bacteroidales > Rikenellaceae > Rikenella > Rikenella massiliensis. The sequence goes on from NZ_FNWD01000002.1 coordinate 1,864,896, forward strand.
GCACTTTGTCGAGGTCAAGACCCGCAGCGGAGCCGCAACCGGCGACTGTTCGCCCGAATCGGCCGTCACCCCGGCCAAGGTCCGCCGCATGCTTCAGGCTGCCGAACGATACCTCGATCTTCACGCGCTGAACGTCGAAATCTCGATCGATCTGGCGGCTGTCCTCCTTCAGCCCCTCTCGACACCCCGCATCCGCTACTATTCGGATATTGCCCGTTAGGCGGAACTTTTCTCCTCTCTCGGTCTTTCGCTGAACGCTGTTCTCTGCTTTTTCCAGTGTACCTTTTCTGAAAATCGCGCTTTGCTCCGGGAAAGCTCCTCCCCGTACGAAATACGGTATCGCCGAATCGTTGAATTTTGTCTGAAAAGATCGGGGCGATGTAAGTAAATCATTAAAAATGTTACCTTTGTGGTGCCGAATTGCGCTCCGTCGGTGGGTGCTGTCGGACCCGTTCGGCATCTCTCGGATAAGACCATAACTCAAATCCAATGATATGAGCGAAAATACAAGGTGTACCCCCAACATGCTGTTCGAAGTAAGTTGGGAAGTCTGCAACAAAGTCGGCGGTATCCATACCGTCGTGGGTACCAAGGCTCAGACCGCAATCGAGCACTTTGGTGACGACCACTATATCGTGATTGGTCCCGATCTGACCAGCGAAAGCGAAAATCCCGAATTCCAGGAAGATCCGAATCTGTTGAAATCGTGGCGACAGATCATCGCTGCCGAAGGCCTGCGCGTGCGGGTCGGCCGGTGGAAAAACGTGGTCGGCACCCCGATCGCCATGCTGGTCAACTTCTCGGCCATCATGGGACAGAAAAACGACATTCTGGCCAAACTGTGGGAGGATTACAAGGTCGACTCCATCAGCGGCCAGTGGGACTACGTGGAACCCGTCCTGTTCGGTTACGCCGCCGGTAAAGTGATCGAAAGCTATACCAAATACTACAACGAACCCGGGAAACACGCCGTCGCTCACTTCCACGAATGGATGACCGCCAGCGGCGGACTCTACCTCCGCAAGGAACGTCCCTCGGTAGCAACCGTCTTCACGACCCACGCCACCGTCGTCGGACGCTCCATTGCCGGTAACGGGCTCCCCCTGTACAGCGGTCTCGATGGCTTCAACGGCGACGACATGGCCCGCCAGTTCGGAGTCGTGGCCAAACACTCGATCGAAAAGGTCGCCGCCCACAATCTCGACGCCTTCTCGACCGTCAGCGACATCACCAAACGGGAATGCAAGGCGCTGCTCGATGCCGACGTGTCGGTGGTGACCCCCAACGGTTTTGCCGACACCTTCGTATGGCAGGGCGATGAGGCCGAAACCAAACGCCGCGAGGCCCGGAATCTGATGGTCCGCGTGGCCGAAGCCACCCTCGGTATCGAACTCCAGAACGACCCGCTGATTGTTTCGATCGGTGGCCGCTACGAGTTCAAAAACAAGGGGATCGACGAATTTATCGACTCGCTCGGCGAACTCAACAATAACGACAAGCTCCAGCGCGACATCCTTGCCTATATTATGGTTCCGTGCTGGAATCATGGTGCCCGCCGCGACCTGCAATGCGTCTTGGCCGGCCAGAACGAATGCGGCATGGACCATGCCGGCGCGCTGAACACCACGCACTACCTGGGCGACGCCGACAACGACCCCGTGGTGAACCACCTCCGCGCCCGTGGCCTGCTCGGTCAGGGCAACCGCGTGCATACCGTATTCGTCCCGTGCTACCTGAACGGTGACGACGGCATCTTCAACAAAATCTACTACGAGATGCTGGTCGGGATGGACGTCACCGTCTTCCCCTCCTACTACGAGCCGTGGGGTTATACGCCGCTCGAAAGCATCGCCTTCTCGGTGCCCACCGTTACGACCGACCTGGCCGGTTTCGGCCTCTGGGTCGAACAGCATGCCGAAGGCAACCATCTGGGTGTCACCGTCGTCCACCGCGACGATACCAACAGCCCTGAAGTGGTGGCCACCATTGCCCAAACCCTCATCGGGTATGCCAACATGACCGACCAGGAGATGCTCAGCCATCGCGAATCGGCCCGGAACATATCGCATACCGCTCTGTGGTCCAACCTCTACGATTACTACATCGACCTTTACCACCTTGCCGTGGAAAGCTCCATTCGCCGTTGCAACCGAATGGCCAATGACGGCGGTAATACTCACGAACAACTCAATTACGTGCTACAACAACTCGTTATCGACAGCAAACCCAACTGGACCCGCATGATGGTCGAAAGTTCGGTTCCCGAGCGGCTCAAACCCCTCGAAGAGCTGACCAAAAACCTCTGGTGGTCCTGGTACGATCCCGCTCGGCAACTCTTCGAATCCATCGACCCCGAGCTGTGGAACAAAGTGGATCGGAACCCCATCGACCTGATCGACAGTCTGAACCTGACGAAACTCCGCGAACTCTCCGAAAATCAGGAGTTTCTCGGCCGCATGGACGCCGTCTATGCCGAATTCCAGAAGTACATGGCGGCCAAGGCCGTCGACGCGCGACCCAAAATCGCCTACTTCTCGATGGAATACGGCCTGCACCATACCCTGAAAATCTACTCCGGAGGTCTGGGTATCCTGGCCGGCGACTACCTCAAGGAGTCCAGCGACAAAAACGTGCCGATGACCGCCGTCGGGCTGCTCTATCGCTACGGCTACTTCACCCAGCGCCTCTCGGCCGCCGGATACCAGGAAGCCAGCTACGAACCGCAGGACTTCTTCAAACTGCCCATCTCGCCCGTTCGTGACGCGCAGGGCAACTGGGTAACCGTTACCGTCAACTTCCCCGGCCGGAAGGTGATTGCCCGTATCTGGCGTTGTGACGTCGGTCGCACCCAGCTCTACCTGATGGACACCGACCACGACCTGAACCAACCCGAAGACCGCAGCATTACCCACCACCTCTACGGCGGTGACTGGGACAACCGACTCAAACAGGAGTTCCTGCTCGGTATCGGCGGTATCCGTCTGCTGAACACCCTCGGCATCGAATCCGACATCTACCACTGCAACGAAGGCCACGCCGCCTTCATCGGACTGGAACGCGTACACAACCTCATCAGCAAGTACGACCTGAGCTTCTCCGAAGCCATGGAGTGCGTCCGTTCCTCCTCCGTATTTACCACCCACACGCCCGTTCCGGCCGGCCACGACGCCTTCCCCGAAGATATGATCCGTCAGTACATGTCCCACTATCCGGACCGTCTGAAGATCACCTGGGAGCAGTTCATCAACCTCGGCAAGACCAACCCCAAGGATCCGAACGAGAAGTTCTCGATGAGCGTTCTCGCCTCCAACATGTCGCAGGAGGTGAACGGTGTGAGCTGGTTGCACGGCGAAGTCAGCAAGGAGATCCTGAAAAACATCTGGCCCGGTTACCTGCCCGGCGAACTCCACATCGGTTACGTTACCAACGGCGTGCACTTCCCCACCTGGGCCGCTACCAAACTCAAGGAGCTCTACTACAATACCTTCGGTGAATCGTTCCGCAAGGGTGACTACTCGAAGGAAAACTGGGAGAAGATCTACAACATCGACGACCGCGTGCTGTGGGATACCCGTCTCTACTTGAAGGAGCGTCTGATGAAGAAGATCCGTTCGCGCGTGGCCGATCCCGGTCAGTGCCGTTACGACTCGCCCCGCCAGATCGTCCAGATCCAGGAATCGCTCAAGAACGACGTCCTCACCATCGGTTTCGCCCGTCGTTTCGCCACCTACAAACGTGCCCACCTGCTCTTCACCAACATGGAGCGGCTCGAGCAGATTGTCAACAATCCGGAACGTCCCGTACAGTTCGTCTTTGCCGGTAAGGCTCACCCCGCCGACAAAGCCGGTCAGGATCTGATCAAGAAGATCGTCGAAGTCTCCAAGATGCCTCAGTTCCTCGGAAAAGTCATCTTCCTGCAGAATTACGACATGGAGCTGGCCCGCCGCATGGTGCAGGGTGTCGACGTGTGGATGAACACCCCCACGCGACCCCTCGAAGCATCCGGTACGAGCGGCGAAAAGGCCGTAATGAACGGCGTGCTTCACTTCTCGGTGCTCGACGGCTGGTGGGTCGAAGGGTACAAGGAGGGTGCCGGCTGGATGCTCCCCATGGAAAGCACCTTCGACGACCCCCGTTACCAGGACGAAATGGATGCCGAACTGATTTACACCACTATCGAAGAGCAGATCGCACCGCTCTACTACGAGCGTGACGAAAACAACCTGCCCGTTCGGTGGATCGCTTCGGTCAAGAAATGTATCGCCGAAGTGGCTTCGCAGTTCACCACCAACCGCATGATGCAGGACTACGAAGACCGCTTCTACTCGAAGCTCTACACCCGTCATCAGAAGATGGTGGCCGACGACTTTGCCGAAGCCCGCGAAATTGCCGCCTGGAAACGCCGCGTAAGCCGCTCGTGGGACAAGATCCAGGTGCTGGGCTTCAAACAGTACGACGTCGGACATACGGCCATCAAGCTCGGCGAGCACTATAACCTGGAGGTAACGCTCGATCTCGGCGACTTGAAACCCGAAGACGTGGGTGTTGAAGTGCTGGTTGCCGACCAGATTACGGACGACGGTCAGAACAAGGGTAAGATCACCCTGCGCAATACCTTCCAGTTCGAGCTGGTGCAGGTCGAGGGCCACGTGGCCACCTTCCGACTCAACTCCACCCCCGAAAACGCAGGTTCGTACGACGTGGCGATCCGGGTTTACGCCAAGAATCCCAAACTGCCGCACCGCATGGACTTCGCGCTCGTCAAGTGGGTATAATCTGTCCGAGGCGGGATGATCGGGGGCCGATGTTGCGGCTCGCGTAATCCCGGACTTGAGTACCTGTGAATTTTCAAGAGGTTTTTCCGCTTATGCAATGGGCGGGAAAACCTCTTTTTGCATGATGGCGTAGCCGGGTGGAGCCTTTCGTATGAATCTATTGGGGAAAATGGCTCCGTGTTGTGGATAGCTGGTTGATCGGAAATGCCTCGATTGGGGTCGTTTTCTTTTGCCAAATCGACCAGGGTAGGGATTGTTCGGTATCTCCTGCTTTCGTTAAAGAAAAGGGCGTTGAATGGGGTAGAATCCTGCGGTCGGGGTGTTGCCGGAACGTGTGTGGAAGATTGCAGGGCAGGTCAGGGCGACGCAGTGTGGGGCACCCGGCAAGGACCATCAGGGAGGAAAGAGAGGTAACGGGGTCGAATCTGCAGAGTGGTGTGCGGCTCTGAATGTGACGGAATGGTGTCGAACGGGGCCCGATTGTGCTGAATATGGCGGGCTGGTAGGGGTGTGATGTGGACGAAAGCGAGTTAGAAAGGAGGGGGTACCTAGTGAGGCGATATAAGACCGGAACATGGGCACATCGGAGCGGCGATGAACTGGAACGCGGAAAAACAACAGACTGGGAACGGCAACGAACCGGAACAGGCAAACCCGGAATACGGCCAGACTCGTATCGCCAAACCGGAAAAAGGATAATCCCGGTTTGACAAGCGGGATTACCTCCCGCCCGGGGACAGGCGAAGGTCGGCGCACAGCGCCTTTAGACCGTGCGCATATACTTGTCGTAGATCTCCTTGCGAAGCTCGTTCAGGGCATTCAGCCGTTGCATGATCTCCTGAGCGTCTTCCATGGTGGTGATGCCCAGCAGCTGCTTCTGGAGCGATGTGATGATCGAACTGACGACCTTCGACTTGTAGATCGTGATGGCCTTCGGGATGGCCTCGCCCAGCCGTTCGCGTTCGGTCGATACGCGGATCTCGTAGCGTTCCCACATGCGGCTCGGGGCGTAGGTCTCCTCTTCGGTCAGCAGGTCGACGGCCAGCGCCGCCACCTCCGGCGAGGGGTGGTTGATGAAGTGGTTGGCCGGCGGAGCCCCGTGCGTGCGGTATTCCTGGACGTACTCTTCGTAGATCTGGCGGCACAGCGGATTGTGCATCTCGATGCGGTCCATCTCCAAGTCGCCGATAATGGTCTCGGCCACGCTCAGCGACACGATCTCGGTCGGTGACATCTCGAAATCGAAATTCTCGCCCCCGTACTTGAGCAGGTACCCCACCAGTTCGCGTTCCAACTGGTCCAATTCGCGGTTCAGCCCCTGTTCGGCGAAGCTCAGCTTCGGGGCCAGGTCGATCGGGGCAGCCGGTTCGGTGATCGGAGCTGCCGGCGTGTAGGTAGGCGCGGCATTCGGATCGCTCTCGTGGCGGCGCAGGAACTGCTCCTTGCGCTGGGCGTTCTGTACCGCTTCGCGGCCCGGTTGGCCGTCGATCATCGTCACCCGCTTTTTGGCCACTTCGCGGATCAGGATGTCTTCGTCGATTTCGAGCTTCTGGGCGCACTCCCGCACGAATACCGAGCGGGTGATGGCCTCCGGAATGGTCGCGATCGACTCCACGACGCTCGTAATCACCTCGGCCCGCTTGATGGGGTCTTCGGCCGCGTCGCCCAGCAGAATGCGGGTCTTGAACGAGATGAAATCCTCCTCGTGCTGTTCGATATAGGCCTGCAGTTCGGTGGCGTTGTGGGACTTGGCGAAGGAGTCGGGGTCTTCGCCGTCGGGCAGCAGTACGCACCGTACGGTGAGCCCCTCGCGCAGGATCATGTCGATCCCCCGCATCGACGCCTTGATGCCGGCCGCGTCGCCGTCGTAGATCACGGTCACGTTTTTCGTGAAACGTTTGATGAGCTTGATCTGCTCGACGGTGAGCGACGTGCCGGACGAGGCCACGACGTTCTCGACCCCCGACTGGTGCATCTGCAGCACGTCGGTGTAGCCCTCGACCAGGATGCAGCGGTTGAACTGCGTGATGGCCTTTTTGGCGAAATAGATGCCGTAGAGGGTGTTGCTTTTGTGGTAGATTTCGCTTTCGGGCGAATTGAGGTATTTGGCTACCTTTTTGTCGGTGCGCAGGGTGCGGCCGCCGAAGGCGATCACGCGGCCCGACAGCGAGTGGACGGGAAACATTACCCGGCCGCAGAAACGGTCGTAGTATCCGCCGCCGTTGGCGGCCTCACGTTTGATGGTCAGCCCCGTGCCCGTGAGGAACTGCTCCTGATAGCCTTCGGCCAGCGCGGCCTGGGTCATGGCGTCGCCCTTGGCGGGACAGTAGCCGAGCTGGAATTTGGCGATGGTGGCGTCCGTGAAACCGCGTTCGCGGAAGTAACCGATGCCGATGCTGGCCCCTTCGGGGCTTTTGAGTTGTTCGATGAAGTATTGGTTGGCCCACGAGGTGACGACCATCATGCTCTCGCGGTCGTCGTTACGCTGCCGCTCTTCCGGAGTTTGTTCCTTTTCGTGAACTTCGATACCGTATTTCTTGGCCACCCATTTGAGCGCTTCGACGTAGCTCAGCCCTTCGTGTTCCATCACGAAGCTGATGGCGTTGCCTCCCTTTCCGCAGCCGAAGCATTTGTAAAGCCCTTTCGACGGAGAGACGACGAACGAAGGGGTCTTTTCGTTGTGGAACGGACAGCACGCCTGGTAGTTGACGCCCTTTTTCTTGAGCGTCACGAAGTCGCTGACCACCTCTACGATGTCGGCGGCGGCGAAAATGCGATCTACGGTCTGGCGGTCGATCATAACCCACAAATGTACGCTTTTTTCTTCGCTCTGTGGAGGCTCTTTTCTGAAAGTGGGTGGTGAAGCGTTCCTCGCCACCTTCAAGCTCTGCTATGCAAGACAGTGTGGAGTGCCGGCGGCGGATCATGCGGGGCGAAGGGGGGGGCTGTTCCCCGTAGCGAACCGGTGGAGTGGGGTGGGGCCTGGGTGGACGGAAATCGGGCGGTATGCCCGACGAACAGATCAGGCGAATAGTTCGGAAATCACGTAATCCGACACCAGAAAATGGGCCGGCGGGATGGCAAAGCCCCGGTCGGTGGGCTGCATCTCGCCCGATGCGGCGAAACGTTCGCAGCGGGCCGCGATCCGTCGGGCCTCGTCCGGTCCGAACCGCTCCCGGATGGTTCCGAGGTCGATCCCATCGACCGTGCGCAGCCGGGTCATGAGGTATTCGTTCAGCAGGTCGGTCATCGTGAGGAGCTCCGTCTCGCGGGGCGCTCCCGACAGGTAGAGCCTGTTGCTCGACACGTTCCACGACCGCTGCCGCTCCCCGTCGTAGGAGTGGGCCGACGGGCCGGCACCGAGGTAGGGTTCGCCGCGCCAGTATGCGGAGTTGTGGCGGGCGCGGAAGCCGGGGCGTGCGAAGTTCGAGACCTCGTAATGTTCGAATCCGGCCCGTGTCAGCGTCTCGCGCAGCATCCGGAAGTGGAGTTCGGAGGTCTCTTCGTCCACGGGCCGCAGCCCCTGTTTGCCGAAGACGGTTCGGGGTTCAATGGTCAGGTGGTAGGCCGAAATGTGCTGCACCTCCAGCTCCACGGCGCGGTCGAGGTTGTGCTGCCACTCATCGGGGCTCATCCACGGCAGCCCGTAGATCAGGTCGATCGTGATGTTGTCGAATCCGGCCCGGCGGGCGTTGCGGACGGCGTCGATGGCGTCCTGGGCTGTATGGCGTCGGTTCATGCGTTGCAGGTGGTCGTCGCGGAAGGACTGGATGCCGATGCTGAGGCGGTCGATGCCGCTCTCGCGGCGCAGAGTGTCGAGCCAGGCCGGGGTCAGGTCATCGGGGTTGGCCTCGAGGGTCGCCTCGTCGAAGCGCTCCACGTCCCACAGCTCCCTGACCTCATCCACCAGCTGTCGGATCTCCTCCGGGGTGCAGACCGACGGGGTGCCGCCGCCGAAATAGAGGGTGCGCACGCTGCCCGGGGCGATCTCCTGTCGCCGGGACCGCAGCTCCGAGCCGATGGCACGCAGCATCTCCGCCTTGTCGCGGAGCGAGGCGCTGTGGTGAAAGTCGCAATATCGGCAGATCTGGCGACAATAGGGTATGTGTATGTATATTCCGGACATAAATTGCCTATTTTTGTGCCGCAAATCGCCCGCTCGCGCGTTCTGGCAGTCACGTTCTTTCGACCGTGTTCTTTCGGTTGCGGCTCGCCCGAGAACGACCGACCGATGCCGGCCGGGCGGATAAAGATATTAAAAATGAAAGGGATATACGCCATTCTGCTTCTGATTGTCTCCAACTCGTTCATGACCCTGGCCTGGTATGGGCAGTTGCGATTCAAGTTTTTCCAAAGTCTGCCCCTGTGGGGGATCATTCTGGTCAGCTGGAGCATCGCTCTGCTGGAGTACAGTTTCATGATTCCGGCCAACCGCCTCGGATACGAGGGAACCGGCGGACCCTTCAGCCTGCTGCAGCTCAAGGTGATTCAGGAGGTCGTTACGCTGCTGGTCTTCGCCGTTTTCACGACCCTCTTCTTCAAGACCGAAACCCTCCGGGTCAACCACCTGATCGGGGCCACCTTCCTGGTGCTGGCGGTCTATTTTATGTTCAAGAAATAGCGAACCCGACGGAAAAAGTTATATTTGTAATCTGACATCATTCAAAACTTCATACATGAAACATATAGCTACACTTCTGGGGGCCACCCTGTTGCTGGCCGGCTGCTCCGAGAGCGGCGTGAATATCCGCGGGAACGTTGCCGTCGGCGGGAGCGGGAAAACCCTCGTCGTCGAACGCGTGACGCCCACCGGCAGCCGCTTTGTCGATTCGCTCCGCATCGGGCGGCAGGGCAATTTCAGCCTCTTTGTCAAACAACAAGCCGATGTCCCCGAGTTCTATACGCTTCGCATTGCCGGGGGCGGCAGTGTACCCCTGCTGGCCGAAGTGCCTGAAAAGATCGTTGTCCGCATCGCCGACAGCACTGCCAGCGAATATACCGTGACCGGTTCCGAAGGATCGGTGCTCGTACAGGAGGCCAACGCCATTCTGGCCCAGGCTGACCCGATCGCCCGCAAACAGGCCGCTGCGCAGTTCATTAGCCAGCATGCCGGTTCGATGGCCTCCATCGTGCCGCTCTACCACCTGGCCGCTGACGGAACCTTTGTCTTTACCGACGATGCGAGCGATGTGGTCTATTTCGGTATCGTCAGCGATTCGCTGAATGCCCGTTATCCCGATTCGCCCTATGCCCAGGCGCTGGCTGCCGACATGCAGGGCTTTGCCAATGCCGCCGAAGCGGCCCGGCTGCTCTCCGAAGGGATGGACAACGTGGTCGATTTCCCGGAGATCGAACTGCCCGACGTGCTCGGCAAACGGCAGAAACTCTCCGACCTCAAAGGGAAGGTGATCCTGCTGTCGTTCACGGCCTCCAACCTCCCCGAACTGAAGATCCTGAACCGCGAACTGGTCGAAGTCTATGACCGTCACGCCGCCCAGGGATTCGAGGTCTACCAGGTGTCGCTCGATACCGACAAGGCGCAGTGGATCCGCAGCGTGTCGGAACAGCGTCTGCCGTGGATCTCGGTCAGTGACCAGCTCGGAGGCGAATCGCCCGCCGTCCGGCTCTACAACGTGCAGCGGATCCCGGCCAACTTCCTGATCGACCGCGAAGGAAATATCGTTCGTCGCAACGTCTCCTCGGCCGAAATGGAGGCTGCCGTGAGCGAACTGCTTTAGGCCGGCCGCAACTCCACGCCTCCTCTCTCCCGATTTCATAAAGCCCCCCGAAAAACTCTTCCGGATGGCTGCAAAGGCTCCGGACACCACCGCTATGGCATACTATTTCGCATCGGACATACACCTGGGCCTCAGTTATAACGGCGCCGACCCCCGCGAACGGGAGGAGCGTTTCGTTGCCTGGCTCGACGCGATTCGTGACGATTGCGAGGGGCTTTTTCTGGTGGGCGATATATTTGATTTTTGGTTCGAATACCGGCGGGTGATCCCCAAAGGGTTCGTTCGCACGCTTGGCAAACTGGCCGAGTTTTGCGACAGCGGTATCCCCGTTCACTTTTTTGTCGGGAACCACGACCTCTGGGTGGGCGACTATTTCGCCCATGAGATCGGAATGACCGTCCATCTCGAACCGACCGTTTTCGACCTCTGCGGGCGTCGGCTGCTGATCGCCCACGGCGACGGCCTCGGCAAGATCGGCGACTGGAAATACGCCCTGTTGCGGCGGATCTTCCACAGCCGTTTCCTGCGCCGCTTCTTCTCGGCCGTGCTGCATCCCAACGTGATGATGCGTTTCGGCCACTGGTGGTCCTCCCACAACCGGCACGGTCGGAAAGAGGGCGTGGCGCACCGTTTCCGCGGCGAAGAGGAGCCGGTCGTTCGTTTTGCCCGCACCTATGTCGCCGACCATCCCGAAACCGCTTATGTCGTCTGCGGCCACATCCATACGCCGGTCTGCCATCGGTTGAGCGACCGGAGCAGCGTGGTGGTGCTGGGCGAATGGATCGAGCATCCGGTGTACGGCCGTCTCGATGCGACCGGAACGCTCGAGCTGATTGAATATTGAACCTGTTAGACGGGCCGACGCGTGCCGAAACCGCATGGGGGAGCGCGCGCTGCTGGCTCGAAATCCAACAAGACGAAACTGATGGAAAATTATCGAAGAGTGGCTGTCAAGGTGGGCAGCAACGTGCTGACCCGCAGCGACGGAACGCTGGACGTGACCCGCATGTCGTCGCTGGTCGATCAGATGGTGGCCCTGCGTCGGGCCGGTGTCGAGGTGATTCTGATCTCGTCGGGGGCCGTGGCCTCGGGACGCAGCGAACTCGGTACGGGGCTCAAACTCGACGACGTGTCGTCGCGGCAGCTCTATTCGGCTGTCGGACAGGCCAAACTCATCAACCGCTACTACGACCTGTTTCGCGGCTACGGCATTGCCTGCGGGCAGGTGCTGACCACCAAGGACAACTTCGGCAGCCGGAACCTCTACCTGAACCAGAAAAACTGTATCGCGACGATGCTGGCAGCCGGTGTGGTGCCGATTATCAACGAGAATGACGCCGTTTCGATCACCGAGCTGATGTTCACCGACAACGATGAACTCTCGGGACTGATCGCCACCATGATGGATGCCGACGCGCTGGTGATCCTCAGCAACATCGACGGTATCTACGACGGCAACCCGTCGACTCCCGGTGCGGCGGTAATCCGTCGCGTGGAGCCGCAAACGTCGCTCGAACAGTATATCCAGAGCGGCAAGTCGCAGTTCGGCCGCGGCGGGATGCTCACCAAGAGCAACATTGCCCGCAAGGTAGCCTCGGAGGGGGTCGAAGTGGTAATTGCCAACGGCAAACGGGACGATATCCTGGAGTCGCTGCTGCTGGGGTCGGAGGCCGAACGCGAGGCGGTGGTCTGCACCCGTTTCGTGCCGAGCGCCAAGTCGCCGTCGAGCGTCAAACGGTGGATCGCCCACTCCGAAAGTTTTGCCAAAGGGGTGCTGCACCTGAACGAAGGTGCAGTGCGGGCGCTGCTCGGTCCGGCGGCAACGAGCCTGCTGCCGGTGGGTGTGGTGTCGGTCGAAGGGGTCTTTGACGAGGGGGATATTGTGCGTCTGGTGGCCCCGGACGGACGTCAGATCGGTGTGGGGCTGGTGACGGGCGACAACGAGGCGGTGGCGGCTCTGGCGGGTACGCACGGTGGCCGGCCGGTTGTCCATTACGACTATATGTATCTGGATTTATAGCCGCGGTATCTCGGTATGTAGATCTGCGTGATGTGATATAAACGGCAGGGGCCGGTTCCATGATGTTTGGAATCGGCCCTTGCTGTTCTTTTTCCGGGTCAATGCTTGAGGATTTTCCCCGGCGGGAGGGTTGGGTCTCCCTGTGTGATTCGAGGGCGATTTAGCCTCTCTTTGCGTGTCGCGCGACTAGAGATCGAGGACAGTGTTCCAGCCGTAACGGTCTTCGATGGTGCCGTGCTGGATGCCGACGAGTTCGTCGTACAGTTTCTTGCTCCACGGACCGACCCCTTCGCCGTAGTTGTAGCTCTTGCCGTCGGCCGGGTCGAAGATGGTCGATACGGGGGTGATGACGGCGGCGGTACCGCAGCAGCCGGCCTCTTCGAAGGTGTTGAGCTCGTCGAACTCGACGTGACGGGCTTCGACCTCCATGCCGAAGTCTGCGGCGAGCTGTTTCAGGCTCTTGTTGGTGATCGAGGGCAGGATCGACCGCGAGTCGGGGGTGATGTAGTGGGCCTTGCCGTTGGCGTCGGTGCGGATGCCGAAGAAGTTGGCGGCGCCGCATTCGTCGATGTAGCGGTGTTCGGCGGGATCGAGGTAGAGGACGCTGTCGTAGCCCTTTTCGTGTCCTTCGAGGGCCGAGGTGAGGCTGGCGCCATAGTTGCCGCCGGCTTTGATGTGGCCGGTGCCGAACGGTGCCGCACGGTCATGGGTGCGGTCGATGATGGCGTTGATCCCCTTCATGCCGCCGCTATAGTAGGGGCCCACGGGGCTGACGAAGATCAGCAGCAGGGTTTCGTCGGCGGGTTTCACGCCGAGCTGGGGACCCGATCCGACCAGTACGGGACGGATATAGAGCGAACCGCCGGTTTCGTAGGCGGGGATGTATTCCTTGTTGTCGGTCACGACTTTGGTGACCATCTCGCAGAAGAGTTCGACGCTGGGGACGGCCATCTGCAGGTAGGCGGCGGAACTTTGCAGCCGTTTGGCGTTCTCTTCCATGCGGAAGATGCGCACTTTGCCGTCTTTGCAGCGGAAGGCTTTGAGACCTTCGAAGGCGGTCTGGCCGTAGTGGAAGGCGGTGGCGGCCATGTGCATGGTCACGGTCTCTTCGGTGTGCTCTTCGATCGGGCCCCAGGCTCCGTCGCGCCAGTAGCAGCGCACGTTCATTGGGGTCCGGGTGTAACCGAACTTGAGGTGGTTCCAGTCTATGTCTTCAGGTTTCATCGTGTATGGTGTGTTGTTTGTTAATTATTCGAGTTCCCAGTCGGCTCCGTCCTTGCGGTCTTTCACGCGGATGCCGAGGGCGGTGAGCCGGTCGCGGATCAGGTCCGAGGTGGCCCAGTCTTTGGCGGCTTTGGCCTTTTGGCGCACTTCGAGGATCATGTCGATCACGCCGCCCAGCCGGTCGTTTTCCGAGGTGGCGGGCACTACGGCGGCGTCGGCTGCGGATGACAGACCGAGCAGCGAACCCAGGACGGTGTCGAAGGCGGTGGTGAGGGTCGCCAGTTCTTCGGCCGTGGCGGTCAGCGTGCCGTCGTTGAGCGCGTTGACGTGGCGCACCCAGTCGAAGAGGCGGGCGATGGCCACGGGGCTGTTCAGATCGTCGCACAGCGCCTCTTCACACTCGTCCAGCAGCGTGGCGGGGCTGGGGATGGTGGTGGCGGCTGCGGCTTTGATCTTGCCGGAGTGGAGCAGGTTCCATGCGCGGACGAGGCGTTCGAGTCCCTTTTCGGCGGCTTGCAGCGCTTCGTCGCTGAAGTCGAGGGTCGAGCGGTAGTGGGCCTGCAGGATGAAGAAACGGATCACCATCGGCGCGTAGGGCTGGCTGAGCAGCGGGTGGTCGCCGGTGAAGAATTGTTCGAGGGTGATGAAGTTGCCGAGCGATTTGCCCATCTTCTGTCCGCCGATGGTCACCATGTTGTTGTGTACCCAGTAGCGGGCCGAGGCGTGGCCTTGTGCGGCGGTGGATTGGGCGATTTCGCATTCGTGGTGGGGGAACATCAGGTCCATGCCGCCGCCGTGAATGTCGAAGGTTTCGCCGAGGTATTTGGCGCTCATGGCCGAGCACTCCAGGTGCCAGCCGGGGAATCCGTCGCTCCAGGGCGAGGGCCAGCGCATGATGTGTTCCGGGGCAGCTTTTTTCCAGAGGGCGAAGTCGGCCGCGAAGCGTTTTTCGCCTTCGTAGTCGTCCGAACGGCCGCCCGACTGCATCTCGTCGAGGTTGCGGCCCGACAGAATGCCGTAGTTGTGGCCGTCGGCCACGTATTTGCGGACGTCGAAGTAGACCGATCCGTTGCTGACATAGGCGTAGCCTGCGTCGAGGATCGCCTGGGTCATCTGGATCTGTTCGATGATGTGGCCCGAGGCGTGCGGCTCGATCGAGGGGCGCAACACGCCCAGCCGGTCCATGAATTCGTGGTAGCGGTTGGTGTAGTGTTGGGCGATCTCCATCGGTTCGAGTTGCTCAAGCCGCGCCTTTTTGGCAATTTTGTCTTCGCCGCTGTCCGCGTCGTTTTCGAGGTGTCCCACGTCGGTGATGTTCCGCACGTAGCGCACTTTGTATCCTTCGTGGCGCAGCAGGCGGAACAGCAGGTCGAAGGTGACAGCCGGGCGTACGTGGCCCAGGTGCGGGTCGCCGTAGACCGTCGGACCGCACACGTACATCCCCACGGCGGGGGCGTGCAGCGGTTGGAACTCTTCCTTGCGGCGGGTCAGTGTATTGTACAGATAGATCGGTTTGGCCATATTCTTGCTCGTTTGCATAGAGTGCATTTTGCAAAATTATTAATTTTGAGCCATTCATGTACCGTTTATGTATAGAAATTTAGCCGAATATGTGGCCGCACTGGAGCGGGCGGGCCAGCTTATACGCATTTCTGCGCCGGTTGATCCCGAACTGGAGATCGCTGAACTGACCGACCGGCAGGCCAAACTGCCGGGCGGAGGTCGGGCGCTGTTGTTCGAAAATACGGGGACGGGATTTCCCGTGCTGACCAACATGATGGGATCCGAGCGGCGCATCTGCATGGCGCTCGGCGTGGAGCGACTCGCCGAGGTGGGCGAGCGGATCGATGCGCTCTTTGCGGAGGCCGTGCGGCCTAAAAAGAGTTGGGTCGAGAAGCTCCGCATGCTGCCGCTGCTCAAGGAGGTCGCCGCGTGGCTGCCGCGTGAGGTTTCGCGGCGCGGCGAGTGTCAGCAGGTGGTGATGCAGGGCGACGGGGTTGACCTCGGCCGTCTGCCGGTGCTCAGGTGCTGGCCCCACGACGGCGGACGCTTCGTGACGCTGCCGCTGGTGCACACCGTCGACCCCGAAACGGGGGTGCGCAACGTCGGGATGTATCGGATGCAGATCTTTGACGGCCGCACCACCGGTATGCACTGGCACCGCCATAAAACCGGCGAACGTCATTACGAGCAGTATCGTCAGTGCGGCGAGCGGATGCCGGTCACGGTTTGTCTGGGCGGCGATCCGGTCTACACCTATTCGGCGACGGCTCCGCTGCCCGATGGGTTGGACGAGTACCTGCTGGCCGGTTTTCTGCGGCGGCGGCCTATGGAGCTGGTCAAATGCCTGACCAACGATCTGCGTGTGCCGGCCGACTGCGACTTTGTCATCGAAGGGTATGTCGATCCGGCGGAACCGAAGGTGATCGAGGGCGATTTCGGCGACCATACGGGTTTCTATTCGCTTAAGGATCTCTATCCCCGTTTCCACGTCACCTGCATCACGCATCGGCGTGGTGCGATCTGGCCGGCCACGCTGGTCGGGGTGCCGCCCATGGAGGATGCCTATATCCAGCTGGCTACAGAACGTATCTTTCTGGCTCCGATCCGGTTGGCTGTCGCTCCCGAAGTGGTCGACCTTTGGATGCCGCCGGCGGGGGTGGCTCACAACATTGCGGTGTGCGTCATCCGCAAAAGCTATCCCGGCCAGGCGCTGAAGGTGGCCAATGCCCTGTGGGGCGCCGGGCAGATGAGTTTCAATAAGTTTCTGATTGTCCTTTCGGCCGAAGATGCCGAAGGGTGTACCGGTAACGACTATCTGAAAGTGATCCGTGAACGGCTTCACTGTTTCGATCCGGCGCAGGATGCGCTTTTTTCGCGGGGGGTGCTCGACGTGCTTGACCATTCGGCCCCGCAGACCGGTTTCGGCGGGAAATTATGCCTGGACTTGACACGCAAGTTGCCGGAAGAGGGGGGCGAACGTCTCCGTCGGGAGCGGATTCCGGTCGAAATTGTGTGGGACGAATTTGTGCAGGGGACCGAGTTGACGTTCGACGAGCGGGTTTGGCTTGCGGCCGGGAATACCGACCCGGCACGTGACGTGACGGTTACGCCGGAGGGGGTGTTGCGTCTTGATGCACGATTCAAACCTTCGGCGGTTGAGCGTGGTTGGCCCAATGTGGTGACGATGTCGGCCGAGGTGATTGATGCGGTCGATCGACGGTGGGCGGAGTATGGGATTGGCGAACCGTTGATACCGTCGCCTTCGCGTCGATACTTGCCGTTGGTTCGGAGCGACGCCGCGAAACTCTGAATGAGATAGGGCGTTTTTTGTTTCATTGCGAGCATCTCCCGCAGCAAAGACGAAACAAGCGATGCGACATCGCCGCTTCGCCGCGAGCACGGTGCCTTCGGGCACCCCGACAGAGTGGTTCCTAATGCTACAAGCGATACGCAGTATCGCTCGCTCCACCGCGAGCACGCGGGGCCCGCGCGGCAGCGCAGTCGAAGAACGGTTGTGGTTTTAAACAAAAGCCCGCTCAAAGAGAACCGAACGATTCGCTCTGTGGCGCGAATCATTCGTTTCTTTCTTTATCGCGTTTCGCGTGCTTTATGATACAACGCATAGAGAAACAGTACGGAACTGCCCTCACGCCGGGCGGGCGGTGGCTTCGGCCACCCCGTCAGAATAGTATTGTCTCGAATAACGGTCGAATCGAAAACCAACACATAACGGCGTTGTGGGTAATGCCATTCTGATGAATAAACGGCTGCATGTGCGGTAATTCCCTCTATTCCTGCTTTCTAACATACTACCTCGCTCCCAATCACGTTACATTATAACAGCGTCTCTCGGACAGAGGTATCCCTGTCTCCTCCGTCGAAATTCGCTCATCATCCCCGAAAACCCCAACCCAAAGAAACACAGAATAATAAACCGAGTAAAAAGTCGTACCTTTGTCGCGACTAGAAAAACGTAAACGCATGGCCAACAAGACCTTCGCAAAAATACGGAACTACATTGCCGATCCCGCACACCATCGGCGCATCACCATCGTATTCTGGACCATACTGATCGCTCCGCCTGCTGTCCTCGGCATTTTGCTGTTGCTGATCGGCCTCGGTGCTTTTGGTAAGCTCCCCACCTTCGAAGAACTCGAAAACCCCCGCAGCAACCTTGCCACGGAGGTGATTTCGGCCGACGGACGGAACATCGGGAACTTCTTTGTCGAAAACCGGTCGTATGTCGATTACGGCGATCTGTCGCCCAACCTGGTGGCAGCCCTCGTTGCTACGGAAGACGTCCGGTTCTACTCCCACTCCGGGATCGACTTCCTCGGGTTGGCCCGTGTGGGTGTCAAAACCGTGCTGCTCGGCGACCGCGGACAGGGCGGTGGTTCGACCATCAGCCAGCAGCTGGCCAAGAACCTCTATCCCCGCGACACCACCAACAGTTCCGGACTGGCCAAAGCCGGTAAACTTGTGATCGCCAAGCTCAAGGAGTGGATCACCGCCGTGATGCTCGAACACAACTACACCAAAGAGGAGATCGTGGCCATGTACCTCAATACCGTAGCCTACGGATCGAACGCCTACGGTATCAAATCGGCCGCCGCCACCTTCTTCAACAAGACCCCTGCCGAGCTGGCTCCCGAAGAGGCCGCCATGCTGGTCGGCGTGGTCAACGCACCGACGCGCTACAGCCCCAAGCGTAATCCCGAGCGGGCCCTTAAACGTCGCAATACCGTGATCGAGCGTATGGGGAGCGCCGGTTTCCTTACGCGGGCCGAAGTCAAGGAGCTCTCGGCACGGCCCATTAAGCTCGACTATCATCCCGTGTCGCACAACGCCGGGACCGGGACCTATTTCCGTGAGATGCTCCGCCAGTACATGACCGCCGAGGAACCCCAGCGCAAACAGTTCCTGACCGACTGGGACTACGAGCAGGAGATGAAACGTTGGCAGAACGACCCCCTCTACGGCTGGTGCAACAAGAACACCAAGGCCGACGGAACCCCCTATAACCTCTATAAAGACGGTCTGAAGATCTATACCACGATTAACTCCCGGATGCAGCAGTATGCCGAGGAGGCCGTCGAAGAGCATATGTCGCAGACCGTTCAGCCGATGTTCGACCGGCAGCGGAAGAATACCAAGACCATCTTCTACCGGATCGACAAAAGCGAACAGGAGAAGATCATCCGCCGTTCGATTCTCCAGAGCGACCGCGGGATTGCCATGAAACGCGCCGGAGTGGGCGAGGAGCGGATCCTCGCCGAGTTCGAGAAGCCCGTTCCGATGAGCGTCTTCACCTATGCCGGCGAGCGCGATACGGTGCTCTCGCCCCGCGACTCGATCCTCCACATGAAAGCCTTTCTGCGGGCCGGCTTCATGGCCATGGACCCCTCGACCGGCTACGTGACGGCCTACGTCGGCGGCGTCAACTTCCGCAACTTCAAGTACGATATGGTCCGGCAGGCCAAACGTCAGGTCGGCTCCACCATCAAACCCTTCATCTATACCTTCGCCTTCGACATGCTGGGCTACAACCCCTGCACGCTGGTGCCCAACTCGCCCGTGACGATCGAAACGGCCCAGGGACCCTGGTCGCCCAAAGAGGCGTCGAATGTGGCGCAGGAGGGTGAACTCCACCCCCTCTACTGGGGGCTGGCCAACAGCCGCAACAACTACTCGGCCTGGATCATGAAACAGGCCCAGCCGCAGGCCGTGGCCGATATGATCCACAAGATCGGGATCGGCAGCTATATCGACCCCGTCTATGCGCTGTGCGTGGGTACGCCCCAGGTATCGGTCTTCGAAATGGCCGGAGCCTTCAGTACCTTCGCCAACCGTGGCGTCCACACCGAGCCCTTCTTCGTGACCCGCATCGAAGACAAACAGGGTAACGTGCTGGCCTCCTTCTCGCCCCAGACCCACGACGCGATCAGCGAGCAGACCGCCTACACGATGCTCGACATGCTCAAACGGGTCGTGACCGCCGGAACCGCCGGGCGTCTCCGCTACCAGTTCAACTTCAGCGGTGATATCGGCGGGAAGACCGGTACGACGAACAACAACGCCGACGCCTGGTTTATGGGCGTCACCCCGCAGGTGGTGGCCGGTACGTGGGTCGGCGGCGAGGATCCCTCGATCCACCTGTTGAGCGGGGCCGACGGTTCGCGCATCGCGCTGCCCATTTTCGGCCGCTTCATGACCAAAGTCTATGCCGACAAATCGCTGGGCATCAGTATGGACGATAAATTCATGGAGCCGATCGGCGTAGTCAAGTACGACTGCGACCCGCAGCAGACCATCCCCTCGGCCGCCACGGGAGCCACCGGCGGCGGAGGCGATGAATTCTTCCAGTAACAGCCCTAAGCAACGATACGAAACTCCGGCAAGAGCCCCCGCTCGGCCGGAGTTTTTCGTTGGGACGGGGGGCGGTTGAGACGCGAGACAGACCGTCCCCGCGCGTTTCGACACGCGGCAGTCCGAAAATTCACTATCTTAGTCCCCGAATCGGTCTACAGAACCAATCCTTTTCCGACCTTGAAAGCAACCTTAGACATGCTATACCGTTGGTGTACGAAAGTCACCAACCGCCTCTCCGAACGGCAGCTCATCCTGGTGCTGGCCGTGATCGTCGGGATCGCCGCCGGCGTGGCCGGACACCTCCTGCGCGGATGTATCCACCTGATCAAACAGGGCCTCACCTCGTGGGCCGACATCGAAGCCGCCAACTACCTCTACTTCCTCTACCCGATGGTCGGCATCGCCGTGACGGTGCTATTCGTCAAATACTGGGTCAAGGATGATATCTCGCACGGGGTGACCCGCATCTTCTACGCCATCTCCCGCAAGGAGTCCCGCATCAAACCCCACAACTGCTATACCTCGCTGTTGGCCAGTTCGGCTACCATCGGCTTCGGGGGATCGGTCGGGGCCGAAGCGCCGATCGTGCTGACCGGTGCCGCCATCGGTTCCACGGTGGGGCAGTTTCTGAGGCTGAACTACAAGTACATCACCCTGCTGCTGGGGTGCGGAGCGGGAGCCGCCATCGCCGCCGTCTACAAGGCCCCGATCGCCGGCTTTGTCTTTGTGATCGAGGTGCTGATGCTCGAGCTGACCTTCACCAGCGTCGTGCCACTGATTCTGGCCTCGGTGACCGCTGCCACGACCACCTACCTGCTGGTCGACATGCAGCCCTTCTTTGCCGGCGTCGATCCTACCTTCATGCTGCGCGACATCCCCTTCTATGCGCTGCTCGGCATCGCCGGCGGGTGCGTCTCCTACTTCTTCGCCACCACCTCCATGAAGCTCGAAGGGCGCGTCAAAAGCATCCGAAAACAGCGCTACCGTGTGCTGTTGGGCGGTCTGGTCTTGGGCGGTTTGATCTTCGTCTTCCCGCCTCTCTACGGCGAAGGCTACGAAATCATCACCGACCTGATGACCGGGCGCCAGGCTGCTATCTTCGACCAGTCGCTCTTCTACGAGTGGCGCGACGCGTTCGGCATGATTCTGCTCTACGTGGCCGGGATTCTGGTCTTCAAGGTGGTCGCCATGACGCTGACCAATGCGTCGGGCGGCGTGGGCGGGACTTTCGCCCCGTCGCTCTTCGTCGGAGCCATTCTGGGCTACCTCTTCGCCATCGTCTGCAACCACTTCTTCGGGACCCACCTCCCCGTGGCGAGTTTCACGCTGGTCGGCATGGCCACGGTCATGGGCGGTGTGATGAAGGCCCCGATCACCTCGATGTTCCTGGTGGCCGAACTGACGGGCGGATTCGCCCTCTTCCTACCACTGATGCTGGCATCGGCCATCTCGTTCGCCGTGAGCTACTATTTCGAACCCTATTCGATCTATACGAAACGTCTGGCCGCGCGCGGCGAACTGCTCACCCACAACAAGGACGAAAATGCGATGCAGTTCCTCAAAACCCGTTCGCTGATCGAGTACGATTTCGAAACGGTGCCGCTCAACGGCCGTCTGCGCCACGTGATTCGCGCCGTGGAGCATACCAAACGCAATGTCTTTCCCGTTGTCAATGAACGGGGTGTGCTGATGGGGGTCATCACGATGGACGACATCCGCACCGACATGTTCGACCGCGGCAAGTACGAAACCCCGTTGACCCAGTACATGTCCAAGGCGCCCGAGCGGCTCCACCCCGACGAGCCGATCCGCAGCGTGATGGAGAAATTCGAGCAGACGCGGGCCTGGAACCTGCCCGTGGTGGACGAAGAGAGCCACTACCTGGGCTTCATCTCGAAATCGAAGCTGCTGACCGCCTACCGCGAGCAGCTGACCCACATGAGCGAAGAGTAACCACCCGCCT
Organism: Millionella massiliensis; assembly: GCF_900104655.1. Lineage (GTDB taxonomy): Bacteria > Bacteroidota > Bacteroidia > Bacteroidales > Rikenellaceae > Rikenella > Rikenella massiliensis. The sequence goes on from NZ_FNWD01000002.1 coordinate 1,886,988, forward strand.
GCGGGGGGAGAGTGTAGGTGTGTGGCGAGCGGGGAGCGATTCCGTGAGGGAAAACCGTAGTCCGGCGTAGAGCGAGGGGAATTGGGCCGGGGTGCGCTGCAATACAAACGACAAACCAAAACCAAAATACACGTAACGATTATGAAAAAACTGCTGATGATGGCCCTGGCGGCCCTGATGTTTACGGGAGTGGCCGTAGCCGAAGAAAACGCCGGAGTGAAATTCACCGAAGATACATTCGCGAATGTGCAGAAGGTGGCCAAGAAAGCCAAGAAACCGATCTTCGTGGACATCTACACCACGTGGTGCGGCCCGTGCAAATACCTGGCCAGTAAGATTTTCCCGGCTCAGATCGTAGGCGACTACATGAATGAGGCGTTCGTCTCCACGAAGTTCGATGCCGAGAAGGGCGAAGGGATCGAGCTGGCCAAGAAGTATGCCGTGAAAGGCTATCCGACGATGTTGATTCTGGATGCCGAAGGCAAGGAGTTGGGTCGTCTGGTGGGTTCGAGCCGCACGCCCGAAGAGTTCGTTCAGCGGCTGAAGGACGAAATGGCCAAGATCGAAGAAAAATAGGGCTGCCCGTCCTGCGGCAATGTCAGAGAGGTCCCGTTCGGAATAGTCGATTCCGAACGGGACCTCTCGCTTTGTTGCGGTGCGCGGTCAATGCGGCTGTCCGGTGAGTTCTGAAATAATATACCGCTTGTTGTGTATAATATCTGGCCGATATTGATTGTGTTGGATTAAAAATAGGATAATTTAAGTATGTTGATGTGTTTTGTGGTATATTTGTTGTAAATTAGCTGTGTGGTGGTCGAGTTTTGTTGAATGTGAAGATGAAGGTAGGCTTATTTCAGGTGTTTATGTGTTCGATTTAGATTTTATTGCCTGAACAATAGTGATTTACTTGTAATTAATGACAGTTGGAAAATATATCGACAGACGATATGCGTTCACGAATGTTTCACTCTTAAAACCAGGATTATGAAACGTATCATTCATCGTTTTCTTATGATTGGCTGCCTGTTGTCGTTGACCGTAGGCAGTTTGTCGGCCCGGCAGCCAGCTGACCGGGCGAAGGCCGAAGATGCCTCGTTCCGCCCGCAATACATCGTCGGGGTGCATTTCGTTCCGGAATGGCAAATCTGCCTTTCCGAGCACTTGGTGGAAGGTGCGCCTCATCCCTACGTCGGCAAATTTTCCGCAGGCGCTGGGATTTCGTTCGAAGCGCGGCTGACCCGTCGGAGCGGGATTGAGACGGGACTTCGTTACCATTATTTTAACATGGAAGGCTACGATTCTTATGAATCGGGTCGAAAAGCGTCGATACCGTTTTCGTCGTGGCGTTACCTCTCCATTCCGGTGCTCTACAAGTTCTATTCACCGATCGTCAATGTGAGTGCCGGGTTTAGCTGCGACCTCCTTGTCGATAAAGTCGGTACAACTCTTGGGGAACCTGATGATTTGAATCGATACGGCTTGATGTTTAAGGTGTCCAAGGACATTACGCTCTGCAAAGGGTTGTTTGTCGAACCTGAATTCCATTTCAATCCTGTCTGGCAGAAACGAAGTTGGTCTAGCGTTTGGGAACATGCTTGGATCGGCCTGTCCATCGGCCTGAAATACCGGTTCTAACTCCGAAAAGATGATAGAGTTTAGTATGTGGTAATTGAGACCATTTTTATATCAGGTATATATCCATCAATTTCCTTTCAAGATCATTTATTGTCTGAACAATATTGATTTGTCTGTAATTTTTGAGAGCTGGAAATATATTGACAGACGGTATGCGTTCACGAATGTTTCACTCTTAAAACCAGGATTATGAAACGTATCATTCATCGTTTTCTTATGATTGGCTGCCTGTTGTCGTTGACTGTCGGCAGTTTGTCGGCCCGGCAGTCAGCCGACCGGGCGAAGGCCGAAGATGCCTCGTTCCGCCCGCAATACATCGTCGGGGTGCATTTCGTTCCGGAATGGCAAATTTGCCTTTCCGATCACGGGATGATGGGGCTTCCTCATCCTTACGACGGCAAATTTTCCGCAGGCGCGGGGATTTCGTTCGAGGCTCGGCTGACTCGTCGGAGCGGGATCGAGACGGGACTTCGTTACCATTATTTTAACATGAAAGGTTTCGACGCTTATGAATCGGGTGAGAAGGTGTCAATGCCGTTTTCGTCTTGGCGTTATCTCTCCATTCCGGTGCTCTACAAGTTCTATTCACCGATCGTCAATGTGAGTGCCGGGTTTAGCTGTGATCTTCTTGTCGATAAAGTGGGTATAGCCCATTATGAGCATAATAACTCGAATCGGTATGGCCTGATGTTGAAGATATCCAAGGACATCACGCTTTACAAAGGGTTGTTTGTCGAGCCCGAATTTCATTTCAACCCGGTCTGGCAGGAAAAAATTAGTAGGGACAGCCATTGGCCTCATGCCTGGATCGGCCTGTCCATCGGCCTGAAATACCGGTTCTAATTTTAAAAACTTTTAACACGAACAACTATGAAACTAAAATCTGTTTGCTATAGTTTGGGAATATTGCTTCTCATTTCTTGTTCAAAAGAAACAGGTGTGAATGCGCCTCCCCCGTCGCGTCCCGCGGCCATCCGGCTTTCCGAAGCGGAGTTGGAACGATTGCCTCTGCTCTCGGACAATCATCGCCGAGCATCGGATCAGGTATTGGCCTTGGCTGAAGCCTTTATGTCGAATCAAACCGATACCAAATCGGAAGCGCGTTTGCGTATTTGCGATTCCATTCCGGTGGAATCCTCGCTGACCAAGGGAGCCGACCTGAATGCTGCTCCGATCTATGTTGTCAGCCGTGGAGACGGCAACGGATTTGTCCTCGTAGCGGGCGACAGCCGTGTCGAACCCGTATGGGGTGTCGTCGAGCGCGGCGATTATGTCGAGGGTGAGAATCCCGGGTTCGACATCGTGTTGGCCCAAATGAAAGAGGATATCGCGCAGGCCATTGCCGCGAAGGAGTCCCTGCGCGGCGATTCGACTTACAATGCTCTTTTGGACAAGCTCGCTCTGGCGAGCGCGTCGGCCTCGAAAAGCGACCGGCCCCAAAGGGCGCCTGTCGATCCTCCGCCCGTGATCGACTATCCTGAAAATTACGATCGCGTGGAAATCGTGGAGAAGAACCCCTATTATGAGATCGAGTACGAATATGGTCCGTTGCTGAAAACGAGATGGGGACAATGGAGTCCTTATAATTTTGAGCTGCGCAATACGCATCCGGGCTGTCCGGTAGGATGCGTCGCCACGGCCGTCGCCCAGATCATGGCCTATCACAAGCATCCGGATTACATGGCGGCTACCGGTCATACCTATCTTTGGGACCTGATGGCTGTCGACCGGGATGACTCCTGGCACATGGACGCGATGTACAGCGTCGGATACCTGATGGTCGATTTGGGCCTGCCGCAATACCTGGACATGCTGTATGGGCCCGGCGGCAGTGAGGCAAATGGAGCGAAAGATTTGGGACGCACTTTCAATGCGTTTGGTTATGCCTGGTCGCCGCTTTCCGATTATGACGGCAGCAAGGTCCTGAACGAGGTGAAACAAAACCGGCCCGTCTATGTTCGTGGCGATAGTGGAAGCGGGAGTAACGGCCATGCGTGGGTCGCTGACGGGGTCTTGTATCAGCATCGCTATGTTACGTATTGGATGCAGTTCTACTGGTTCGACCAGTTGGTCAGCGAAATAGAATGCGGCACGGCAAAAAGTTCGTCAGGCTCCTATGTCCATCATAATTTCGGCTGGGATGGATTGCAGGATGGCTGGTATGCCTCGCTCGAACCGTATAATTGCCTTCATGTAAAGCCGGGAGAAATGAATCCCAGCGATTACAGAAAGAACATGAAGGTCATAACCGGGATTAAACCTAAATAAATTAGTTTGGGGAACTTTATTCCGATGTTATTGGATGATTGATTCTGAGATTATCTTCTGAGTCTTGCATGTCGTCTGTCGTTTTTGTGTAAGATAACGGGATGTTTTCTCAAAAACCGGTCGGGTTGCAATTGAACCATGGAGTAGGGAGGGGCAGTGCGTCACACTTGCCGGCGGGCTCTATTTCCCGGTGAAGCCTTGCCCGGAGGCCGGGCATTTCGTACAAAATGGTTACATTTGTCCCATTGGGCACGCCGAAGTGCCCCCCCTTAGTACGAATTGATCATGACCCCTCTCTCCATCGTGTGGGATCCCAATCCCATCGCCTTCTCGATTGGCTCGCTCGAGGTAGCCTGGTACGGCATCTCGTGGGCCGCTGCACTGTTGATTGCCCTCTGGATCTATACCCGGATGGTCAAACGCGAAGGACTCGACCCGCGTATCATTGACTCCGGCTTTCTATATGGCGTTCTGGCCACCGTCATCGGTTCCCGGCTAGGACACTGTCTTTTCTATGAACCGCAGGAGTATCTGCTCGATCCCTTCATGTCCGACTTCCCGTGGATCAAACTGCTCGACATCCGCGGCGGGGGTATGGCTAGCCATGGCGCTGCCGTCGGACTACTGATCGGTCTGTGGCTCTTCGTCCGCAAATGGAAGCTTCCCTATATCTGGGTGCTCGATCGGGTGGCCGTCATGGTGCCCATCGGAGGTGCGCTGGTGCGGCTCGGAAATCTGATGAACTCCGAAATCTATGGCGATCCCACCTCGCTGCCGTGGGGCTTTATCTTTGTCCAGAACGGCGAAACGCTCCCGATGCACCCCACCCAGATTTATGAGGCTGTGGCCTATCTGGCGATCTTCCTGCTGCTGGCCCACCTCTATTGGCGGACCCAGCTGGCGCAGCAGAAACGCGGGGTGATCTTCGGTCTTTTCCTGATCCTGCTCTTTGCCGTGCGTTTCGTGATCGAGTCGATCAAACTGCCGCAGGAGGTCTGGGAACAGAACATGGCGCTGAACATGGGCCAGATCCTCAGCCTTCCGTTCATTGTGGCCGGCGTGGTGATTCTGTGGTGGGCGTGGCGTCGTCCCGCCCAGCCCTATACCAACATGCCGCTGGCCGAAAACGCTCCGAAAACCAACTCTAAAAATCGAAAATAACCCATGCGACTTCTCCTTATCAGCAACTCGACCAATGCCGGCGAGGCCTATCTCGAATACCCGAAACAGCAGATTGCCGATTTTCTCGCTGCTTCGGCGCAGCCGGTCGATACGGTGCTTTTCGTGCCCTATGCGGCCGTGACCTTCAGCTACGATGACTATCAGGCCAAGGTGGCAGCACGCTTTGCCGAATTCGGCGTCAAGGTCGATTCCGTTCACCGCTATGCCAACCCGGCCGAAGCCGTGCGTCAGGCACAGGCTATCGTCGTGGGGGGCGGCAACACCTTCCATCTGGCAAAATCGATGCAGGATGCCGGACTCTACGAACCGATCCGTGAGGCGGTTCTCGAGCGGGGCGTGCCCTATATCGGCTGGAGCGCCGGCTCGAACATGAGCTGTCCGACCATCTGCACGACCAACGATATGCCCATTGTCGAACCGCTGTCGTTCAAGGCGCTGAACCTGATCCCGTTCCAGATCAATCCCCACTATCTGGACGCTCATCCCGACGGCCATGCGGGCGAAACTCGCGAAATGCGCATCGAGGAGTATATCGCCGCCAATCAGGGCATGAATGTGGCCGGTCTGCGCGAAGGCTGCATGTTCCTGGTTGAAGACGGCAAACTGTCGCTCATCGGCAAACGGCCGATGCGGTTGTTCCGTTTCGGTCAGGCTCCACGTGAACTTACTGCTGCCGACGATCTCTCGTTCCTGCTCTAAGCCGCTCTCCCCGGGGCGGGGAGGTGGAGCTCACTTAGTTGGAAAGTGCTCGATCAGGCGGAGCATCTTAGGAAGTGCACAATTAGGATGTGATCGATTCCGCGGAGCACGATCCTCACGCCAGAGTCCGGGTCGCTTTGTCGGAGGCTCTTTCCTTTCGGGTAGCCGCCCTCAGACGAGTGTGAACAGTACTGAAAAAGGGTCGGTTCTTATCCTTTTGTTACCAGGGATGAGAACCGACCCTTGCCGTTTTGCGATTTTGGGCCTGTCGAGGGGCTTTATTTTGCCGATCGTGGCCGGGCGGTGTGCCTGTAGGGGCGCGAGCCTCAGACCGAAATAGGGGCCTTGATTCCGGGCCACGGGTCGTACCCTTCGAGGGTGAAGTCTTCGTACCGGAATCCGAAAATATCCTTTACGTCGGGATTGATCCGCATGGTGGGCAAGGGGCGGGGCGTGCGGGCCAGCTGTGTCTCGACCTGCTCCAGGTGGTTCAGGTAGATGTGGGTGTCGCCGAGCGTGTGGATGAATTCGCCGGGCTGGAGCCCCACCACCTGTGCCATCATCATGGTGAGCAGGGCGTAGGAGGCGATGTTGAAGGGTACGCCGAGGAACAGGTCGGCCGACCGCTGGTAGAGCTGGCAGCTGAGCTTGCCGTCGGCCACGTAGAACTGGAACAGGGCATGGCACGGTGGCAGAGCCATGTTCGGGATGTCGGCCACGTTCCATGCGCTGACGATGTGGCGGCGGCTGTCGGGGTTGTGCTTCAGTGAATCGACCAGCTGGCTGATCTGGTCGATGTGGCCGCCGTCGGGCGTGGGCCAGCTGCGCCACTGGTAGCCGTAGACGTGCCCCAGGTCGCCGGTCGCGGGGTCGGCCCATTCGTCCCAGATGGTCACGCCGTTGTCGTTCAGGTATTTGATGTTGGTGTCGCCGCTCAGGAACCAAAGCAGCTCGTGGATGATCGACCGCAGGTGGAGTTTCTTGGTGGTCAGGCACGGGAAGCCGGCGCTCAGATCGAATCGCATCTGGTAGCCGAAGACGCTGATGGTGCCGGTGCCGGTGCGGTCGCTGCGACGGGTGCCGTGGTCGCGGACGTGGCGAAGCAAGTCAAGGTATTGTTGCATGGTGGTACTGGTTTCGTGTTGTCGGTCGTTGGTGGGGCCGGGTGCGGTCGCTGCCCGAAGGTCTCCGGCTGTGTATGGGTCCGCGGGCTTGTGTACGGTTCGGTTTTCGTATCGCTCTTGTGTCCCGGTGTGTGCGCTTGGTGCGTTTCGGTGTGTGCGGTCCGTGCTTCGGGGGGCGGGGCGGCGGTGCCGGTTAGCGGGCTTTGGTCAGCGTGAACGAGAAGGTGGTGCCGACGTCGGGGGTGCTGCGGACGGTGATGGTCTCCTTGTGGGCCTCGAGGATGTGTTTCACGATCGATAGCCCCAGACCGGTCCCTCCGGCTGCCCGCGAACGGCTCTTGTCCACCCGGTAGAAACGTTCGAAGATGCGGGGAAGCTGTTCGGCGGTGAGGCCGATGCCGTTGTCCTGCACCTCGACCATCACCTTGTCGAACATGTCGACGTAGCTGATTCGGGTGCGTCCGCCCTCCTTGCCGTATTTGATCGAGTTGCTGAGCAGGTTGATCAGCACCTGGCCGATGCGGGCGCGGTCGGCGGTGACCATGAGCTGGGTGAGTGGCCCGGGGTTCGAGACAAGGGTAATCTGTCGGTCGGCGGCCTGTATTTCGAGCGACTGGATGATCTCGTCGACCAGCACCAGCAGGTCGAACCGTTCGCGCTGAAGTTCGAGGGTGCCGGCCTCCAGACGCGAGATGTCCTCCAGGTCGTGGACGATGTTGATCAGCCGTTCGATGTTCTTCTCGCTCTGTTCGAGGTATTTGCGGTTGATGTCCGGGTCTTCGAGCCCGCCGTCGAGCAGGGTCAGAATGTAGCCCTGGATGCTGCACAGCGGAGTCTTGAGCTCGTGCGAAACGTTGCCGACGAACTCCTTGCGGTACTGTTCGTTTTCGCGCAGGCGGGCGATTTCGAGGCTGTTGCGTTCGGCCCAGGCCTGCAGTTCGCCCTCCATCTCGGTGACGACGTCCTTGCCCCGGTACTCTTCGGCGATTTCGCCCGATTTGCTGTCGCGTGAGCGGAGGATCTGGTACATGGGTTTGATCCGGAAGATCACGTACCGGTGCATGACGGCGCTGGCGGCCAGGTAAACGACAACGGCGACGGTCGGCACGGTGACCCATCCCCAGCCGAGCAGGTGGAGTAAAAGAGCCGCCGCTCCTCCGGCGATGGCCGAGATGAGTGCGGCGGCTCGTATGGTTCTGATTTTCATCGCAGTGGATGAGGATCGTTAGCGGTTGTCGGTGCCGAGCAGACGGGCGACGTATTTGCCGATGATGTCGAATTCGATGTTGACGCGGCTCCCCGGACGAATCGTGTGGAAGTTGGTGTGTTCGTGGGTATAGGGGATGATGGCCACCTGGAAGCTGCCGGGCTGGGAGTTGACGACGGTCAGGCTGACGCCGTTGACGGCGACGGAGCCTTTCTCGACGGTGACGTAGCCGGCGCGGCGCAGGTGTTCGGGGGCTTCGTAGCTGAAGGTGTAGTACCAGCTGCCGTCGGCCAGTTCGACATTCTGGCATAGGGCGGTGGTATCGACGTGGCCCTGGACGATGTGGCCGTCGAGCAGGGCGTCCATGCGCATGCTGCGTTCGAGGTTGACCAGATCGCCTTCGTTCAGCAGCCCGAGGTTGCTCTTTTCAAGGGTCTCGCGGATGGCGGTGACGGTATAGGTGCCGGCTTCGGCGTCGATGGCCACGACGGTCAGGCAGACGCCGTTGTGGGCGATGCTCTGGTCGATGTGGAGCTCGGGCACGATGTCGGCCTTCAGGGTCAGGTGGAGGTTGTCGTTTTCTTTTTCGAGCCGGACGACGGTGCCGACGGTTTGTACAATCCCTGAGAACATGTGTGTTGTTGCGTGTTTTGGTGTTTGGTGTCGATCGGCCGGGAGTCGCGCGGCTGACCGTGGTGCGGATAACGCGCCGTGGGGTCGGGAGCGCTGCGTGTGGTGGCGGGATCGATCAGGTGAGGTGATGCGTGAACCTCCAACCGGCCGTCCAGCGGCCGGCCGAGGCGAGATTAGAGAACGCCGATGCCGTAGTAGGCGAAGCCGATGGAGCGGAGTTCGTTGCGGTCGAAGATGTTGCGGCCGTCGACGACGACGTTGCCGCGCATGGCCCGCTTGATGACTTCCCAGTTGGGCAGGCGGAACTCTTTCCATTCGGTGAGGAGTACCAGCGCGTCGGCATCGAGCACGGCGCCGTAGGAGTCGGTGGCGTAGCGGATGGTGTTGCCCAATCGGCGGCGGGCTTCGTCGGCGGCTACGGGGTCGTAGGCCACGATTTCAGCGCCGGCTTCCTGCAGTTGCTGGATGAGCACGAGCGAGGGGGCTTCGCGCATGTCGTCGGTGCCGGGTTTGAAGGCGAGTCCCCACAGCGCGATCCGTTTGCCGCGCAGTTGGTCGACGCCTCCGAAGTGTGCAGCGAGCTTCTCGAAGAGGATTCCTTTCTGGCGCTCGTTGACGCGTTCGACGGCCTCGAGTACCTCCATGCGGCAGCCGTTTTCCCGTGCGCTGCGGATCAGGGCCTTGATGTCTTTCGGGAAGCACGAGCCGCCGTAGCCACAACCGGGGTAGAGGAACTTGTTGCCGATTCGGCTGTCGGCTCCGATCCCTTTGCGGACCATGTTGACGTCGGCTCCGACGGCTTGGCAGAGGTTGGCCACGTCGTTGATGAAGCTGATGCGGGTGGCGAGCATGGCATTGGCGGCGTATTTGGTCATTTCGGCCGAGGGAATGTCCATGAACATCACGCGGAAGTTATTCAGCAACAGCGGTTTGTAGAGCTTCGTCATCAGGTCGCGGGCCCGGTCGGAGTCGGTGCCGACAACGACGCGGTCGGGACGCATGAAGTCTTCGATGGCGTTGCCTTCCTTGAGGAACTCGGGGTTCGAGGCGACGTCGAAGGGGATCTGCAGGCCGCGTTTGTCGAGCTCTTCCTGGATGACGGCACGCACTTTGGTGGCGGTGCCGACCGGGACGGTCGATTTGGTCACCACGAGCACGTAGCGTTCCATGTGCTGTCCGATGGTGCGGGCCACCTGGAGCACGTAGCGCAGGTCGGCCGATCCGTCTTCGTCAGGAGGGGTCCCGACGGCCGAAAAGACGATCTCGACTTCGGGCAGCACCTCTTCGAGCGAGGTGGTGAAGTGGAGTCGTCCGGCCTTATGGTTCTTTTCGACCAGCAGTTCGAGGTTCGGCTCGTAGATGGGGATGATCCCGTTCCGCAGGCTTTCGATTTTGGAGGTGTCGGTGTCCACGCAGGTCACTTCGACGCCGAGTTCGGCGAAACAGGTCCCGGTCACCAGACCGACGTAGCCGGTTCCTACGATGGCTATCTTCATGTGAATGCGATTATTCGGCGGTTGAACTGTCGGTGTTGTCCGAGCTGTCGGTATTATCGGAGCTGCCTACCGGGCTGTAGTGTACGGTGTACATTTTGGAGGTCGAGGTGCCTTCCGGAAGGGTAGAGGTGCGGGTCAGCGCGTAGCTGAAGCTGACGGTGCCGCTGGTGGTGATCGTCAGACGATCCGTGCCGCCCTGCTGGGCTTCTTCGATGGCTTTGTCGAGATCGATTTCGTCGAGACGGGTCACGCAACCTTCATAGTAGTTCAAGGCCTGCTGGTCGTTGTAGGTGATGTCTTCGCCTTCGATGACCACAGGACCAACGCCGGAGTTGGCTGTACGGATGAGGCTATTGTTAAGCAACAGCGTTGCCACTTCGTTGGCTACGAAATACATGTCGCGTTGTTCAGCGGGTAGGGTCTCGGCCTCTTCCAGCGAACTGACGTCGGGTAGGTTATAGAACGATGCCCCGACTTCGTACCAGCAGAAGGGACGTTCTTTTTCACATCCGGTGAAAAGGCCGCTTCCGATCACAACGGCGGCCAGGGCGGCAAAGAATTTCTTTTTCATCTTTCTCCTCTCGTTTTGTGTTTGCTCGTTTGATTGAATTGTTCGCCCATTTCACGGGCGAATCGTTGCAAATATCTGTATTTTTCAGGAATTTTCCTCCTGTTTCTTCGTGTACCAGCGGTAGAGCCGGTTGATGCCCTCTTCGATCTCCACGGTGTGGTGCCACCCCAGGGCGTGCAGACGCGACGGATCGGTCAGTTTGCGCAGGGTGCCGTCGGGCTTGGACGAGTCGTAAACGATCTCTCCCCGGAATCTCACGCTGTGGGCGATCAGTTCGACCAGCCGGGCGATGGTCAGTTCGGTACCGGTGCCGATGTTGATGTGGCAGTTGCGGATCTCGGTGCCTTTGTCGGCGGCTAGGTCGCGGAAATCGACGCGCTCCATGATGTAGACGCAGGCGTCGGCCATGTCTTCGCTCCAGAGGAATTCGCGCAGCGGACGGCCGGTCCCCCATACGGTCATGCGCCCGGGAGTGATGCCGTAACGGGCCAGTTTATCGAGGATCTGCTGTTCGGAGGCGGTGCCGTCCACCCCTTCGACGGGACGCTGGTCGAGGTCCCGGCGGATGGTGCTCCAGTCGCCCTGCTCCAGGGCGCGGGCCAGGTGCATCTTGCGCAGCAGCGCGGGTAGCACGTGGCTGGTCTCGAGGTCGAAGTTGTCCTCCGGGCCGTAAAGGTTGGTAGGCATCACGGCAATGTAGTTGGTTCCGTACTGCAGGTTGAAACTTTCGCACATCTTGAGCCCGGCGATCTTGGCGATGGCGTAGGGTTCGTTGGTGTATTCCAGCGGCGAGGTGAGCAGACACTCTTCGGGCATCGGCTGCGGCGCCTCGCGGGGGTAGATGCAGGTCGAGCCGAGGAAGAGCAGTTTTTTTACGCCGTGGCGCCACGAGGCGGCGATCACGTTGTTCTGGATCTGGAGGTTGCGCCAGATGAAGTCGGCGCGGTAGAGCGAGTTGGCCATGATGCCGCCGACGTAGGCGGCGGCCAGAATGACGTATTCGGGTTTCTCGGCCGCGAAGAAGGCTTCGACGGCCTGTTGGTCGGTCAGGTCGAGTTCGCCGTGGGTGCGTCCCACCAGGTGGGTGTAGCCCTTGCTGGCGAGGTTCCGCCAGATGGCGGAACCGACCAGTCCACGGTGGCCGGCGACGTAGATTTTCGAATCTTTTTCCATGTCGATACGGGTTGCAGGAAAGCGTGACGCGAGGCTACTCTCCGACTGTTCGGGGGGAGAGTAACCTCGCGTCGTGCGAAAGGGATTTAGAGGTTGGAGAATTTGTCGGCGATCGCTTGCGGAACGGCGGCACGGTTGACCATGATGTTCATCGTCTTGTAGCGCACGTAGGGTTCCGAGGCGTAGAAGAAGCCTTTATACTTGCCGCGTTCGCCCCACGAGTTCTTCACTTTGTAGAACTTGTTACCCCACTGGTCTTGGGCGATGCCGACAATCACCATGCCGTGGTCATCGGTGGTTTCGTAGTTGTCGAAGGCTTTTTGGCGCATCTCCTGGGTGATGGTCTTTTCGGGCATCGGGCCGGTCACTTTCTGCGACATCTTGGCCAGTTGCTCTTTGGTGAGTCCGGTCCAGTGGGCCATGTCCGAGCCGGCCACTTCGTCGAGCGATTCGGCGGGGATGATGGCGAAACCGTCGTTGTAGCGGAAACCTTTTTCACTCACGTCGGCTGACCAGTTCACGGCATAGCCGTTTTCGAGGGCATTGTCGATGATGGCCATCAGTTCGTCGATCGGCACGTTGGCCGAGGTCTCCCAGGCCCAGTTGTCGGGAATTTCGACGGCAAAGCGGCTGTAGAACGGATGGTGGGTGTAGGAGGTGAACGAAACGAAGTCGTCGGGATTCAGACCCATGGCGGCGGCGAAGGATTGCGGGGTGTACTCTTTGCCCTTATAGGTGAACTTTTCGGGGCACGGGCCCAAGTAAGCGTCCAGGATGCCGTTCAGACCGTCCTGCCATACGGGCGAGAGGGTTTTGTTTGGGGCCGATACCACGGCACGCATGTAGTTGCCCAGCACGGCGTCGAGTTCGCCGTGGCGATGGATGCTGTCGAGGCTGTAGCGCAGACCGGCGTAGACCTCCTGCGGCACGATGCCGTGGTTGCGCAGGATGGTGATGACGTCGTGGGTGTTGCCGCCGGGCGAGAAGCTGCTCGAGGCGTGGGTACGGGCGAACTTGATGGCTTTGTCGAGGTAGGTGTGGCGTACGATCCACATTTCGGAGAGGTTCACGGTATCTTTGCCCTGGCGCAGCATTTCGCTTTCCAGCAGGCCGGTGCCGGCGAAACTCCAGCAGGTGCTCGAGCTGCTCTGGTTGTCGATCGGGCTTACCGGAACGACCTTGATGTCGGTGAAGACGTAGGACGAATCGGTGGCCTCTTTCTGTTGCTTTTTGGCTTTGGGGGCTTCGGCGCCCTGTACGGCGCTCGCGCTGACGGCGAAGGTCAGGGCGGCGGTCAAAAGGAGTCGTTTCATGAAGGTTTCGGTATGTTTGTTTGTTGGATTCATCGGGTGTGGGGAGACGGTTGCAGGGGCTATTCGAAGTAGCTGTTGATGGTGAAGCCGCCGGCCTTGAGGTAGGCGTCGCGTTTGAAGAGTTTCACGTCGCTGTGGACCATCTCGGCCACCAGTGCGGGCAGGTCGTAGCGGGGTTTCCAGCCCAACACGGTGCGGGCCTTGGTCGAGTCGCCGATCAGGGCTTCGACTTCGGTGGGGCGGAAGTAGCGCGGGTCGACGCTGGCCACGCGGCTGCCGATCCGCTGCCGGATGCCGCTCAGGTATTCGGCGCCGACCGTTTCGGTGAAGCGGCTTTCGTCCACGTCGACGATCACGGCCTCTTCGTCACGCCCTTCGCCGCGGAATTCGACGCGGATGCCGAGTTCGGCGAAGGTCATCCGCAGGAAGTCGCGGATCGAGGTGGTGACGCCGGTGGCAATGACGTAGTCGTCGGGCCTCTCCTGTTGCAGGATCAGCCACATCGCTTCAACGTAGTCTTTGGCGTGGCCCCAGTCGCGGGTGGCGCTCATGTTGCCGAGGTAGGTCTGCTGCTGCATCCCCAGGGCGATGCGGGCGGCGGCACGGGTGATCTTGCGGGTGACGAAGGTCTCGCCGCGCACGGGCGATTCGTGGTTGAAGAGGATGCCGTTGCTGGCGTGCATGCCGTAGGCTTCGCGGTAGTTGACGGTGATCCAGTAGGCGTAGAGTTTGGCGCAGGCGTAGGGCGAGCGCGGGTAGAAGGGGGTCTTCTCCGACTGGGGTACCTGCTGGACGAGGCCGAAGAGCTCGGAGGTCGAGGCCTGGTAGATGCGGGTCTTGTCGGTCAGCCCCAGCAGCCGGACGGCTTCGAGCAGCCGTAGGGTTCCGATTCCGTCGGCATTGGCGGCGTATTCGGGGGTGTCGAACGACACTTTCACGTGGCTCATGGCGGCGAGGTTGTAGATTTCGTCGGGCTGTACCTCCTGGATGATCTTCGTGAGGTTCAGCGAGTCGGTCATGTCGCCGTAGTGGAGGATGAAGCGTTGTTCGTCGACGTGCGGGTCCTGGTAGAGGTGATCGATGCGTTCGGTGTTGAACGACGAGGCGCGGCGTTTGATGCCGTGCACGATGTAGCCTTTCTTGAGCAGAAATTCGGCCAGGTAGGCTCCGTCCTGACCGGTGATGCCGGTGATTAGCGCAACTTTTGCCATAGGGTTGTCGGGATGTGTGAGGTGGGTCGGCCGGAGCCGGAGTGGGGGGCAGCTCGCGTAAACGCGCCGTGTGCGGGGGCGTGTGGGCGGGGCGGTGTTATTTCGAGGCTTTGAGGCCTTCGATCACGGCATGGGTGAATCCGTTGGCTTCCATGGCGTTCAGACCGCGGATGGTGATGCCGCCGGGGGTGGTCACTTTGTCGATTTCGATTTCGGGATGGTTGCCGGTGCGGAGCAGAATCTCGGCGGCTCCTTTGAGGGTCTGGGCCAGGATGGTCTGGGCCATGCGGGGCGGAATACCGAGTTCGATGCCTCCCTCCATGGCGGCGCGGACGTAACGCAGGGCGTAGGCGATGCCGCACGAGGCGAGGGCCATGCCGCCGTCGAACTGTTTTTCGGGGATCTCCATCACCATGCCGAGCGATTCGAACAACGAGGTCATGGACTGGATCTGTTCGGGAGTGGCGTTGCGTGAGGTGATAAAGGTCATGCCGGCGCTGACGGTCACGGCGGTATTGGGCATGATGCGGAACAGGTAGCGGTCGTTGCCGAGCCAGGTGCCGAGTTCGTTGAGGGTGATGCCGGCGGCCACCGATCCGATCAGCGTGTGTTGCGGGATGGCCGAGGCGATCTGGCGGGCGACTCCTTCGGTGAGCCACGGTTTCACGGCCAGGATCACCACGTCGGCGTTCTGAACGGCCGACCTGGCGTCGGTGGTGGCTTGGGCGCCGAGGCTGCGCATGGCGTTCAGGGTCGTATCGTGTACGGCTACGGCGGTGATGTCGCCGGCGGCGACGGGGCCGTTGGCGATCAGACCGCGGATGATGGCGCCTCCCATGTTTCCGGCGCCGATGACGGTCACTTTCATAGCGATTCGATTTTCAATTACCTTACAAAGATACTCTTTTGCGGTTGATTACGATACGCTTTGCGCACGATCGTGCGACGGAAAAGAAAAGCCCCCTTCGACGCGGCTCCGGAGACGGGATGGGTTGGTCGAAGAGGGACGAAAATGGATAAAAATGGAGCGTTTTTTCGCTCGGGCAGGTCGGACGGCGTGGGATTGTGCGGTGCTCGGTGATGTGTCGTTCGGTGAGGCTGAGCGGATGGACGAAAATCGTTGTCGGGTGTTCCGGGCGTGCCGCATGTGGTCGATTGGGGGACGGGGAGTGACGTTTGTCGTGGGGCAAAGTCACCACCCTTTGTGTCCTGTCAAGGCTGGTTATCGGGTCGGCAGGCCGAGTTGTGCCACCCAACGGGCGATCTGTTCGGTCGAGACGCCGTTCAGCAGCCGGCCGCCACTCCAGTCGGCCGTGGGATAGGCGGCTTGAAGGTGTTTCATGCAGTTGTCGATCGAACTGCCGCCGCTGGTGGCGAAGGGGATGATGTGTTTGCCGCTGATGTCGCTGCTCTCCAGAAAGGTGTTGATGATGGTCGGGGCAACGTACCACCAGACGGGGAAGCCGATAAAGAGGGTCCCGTAAGGACGCAGGTCGGGCAGTGGTCCGGCGATGGCGGGACGGGACGCGGGGTCGCGCATCTCGACCGAACTGCGGCTCGAACGGTCGTGCCAGTTCAGGTCGGCGGCCGTGTAGGGCTCTTGCGGCTTGATTTCGTAGAGGTCTCCGCCGGTGGCCCGGGCGATTTTTTCGGCGGCGGCACGGGTGTTCCCGCTGCACGAAAAGTAGGCGATCAGTATCTTGTTGTTCATGGTGTTCGTAGATTTTGAACGGGGCGTTTCGGCTCTTTGTCGAGTGGGGGAGCGCCTGTCTGTGATTCGTTCGTTTGTTTCCGGTGGCGGCTATTTGACGGCCTCGGCATACTCGTCGTCGCTCACGGCTTCGAGCCAGGTGTTGCGGTTGGTGTCGGGGTTGCACTCGATGGCCAGGTGCGAAAACCAGCTGTCGGGTGCGGCTCCGTGCCAGTGTTCCACGTCGGGGGCGATCTCGACAATGTCGCCCGGAACCAGACGGCGGGCGGCTTTGCCGCGTTCCTGGTAGTAGCCGACGCCGCCCACGGCGATCAGGATCTGGCCGCCGGTGTGGCTGTGCCAGTTGTTGCGGCAGCCGGGTTCGAAGGTGACGTTGAAGGTGGGGACCTTCAGCCGCGGATCGGTGGCCAGCGGTGCAAGCCACGACCGGCCGCTGAAATACTGTGCGTAGGCGGTGTTTTCTTCGCCTACGGGGAAGGGACTGATGGTGGGAATTTCGGTTTTCATCTCTTGTGCGAATAGCGGGTTGGCGAGGCCCAGTGCGAGGGCCAGCGTGAGGAAAATATGTTTGAAGTTCTTCATGGCGTATCGGTCCGGGTGTAGCCCGAGTGGCGGTATTGCCGGTCGGCTCCGTGACTGATACAAAGGTAGAGGCTCCGGGGCGGTGCGGGGCTATCCCGATTACGGTTGTTTGTATATGGATTACGGATTTTGTCCCGTCGAGGGGAGGTGTGCGGGTGGTCGGGAAACTTTGTCGGATGGATGTTGAGGGAGGGCGGGTAAAAACGAAACGTACCGTTCCCTGCTGAATCGGAGAACGGTACGCTGCATCTTGTGAGTGTCCTTTGCGGGGGGGACGGAATGACAGGAAACATACTTTGTCTTCCGTCGGACTGTCCCGCTTTGAAACCTGTCTGTTCCAATCGTTTCGGACAGCCTGGGGGCCTACTGTTGGCCGACCATGGTTTCGAGGGCTTTACGGTTGCGCAGTACGATCTGCGTTTCGCTCAGCTCGATGTATCCTCGTTTGGCCAGCTCGGTGAGGGTCTGTTCCAGCGCGTTGCGGGTGATGTTCAGTTCGTCGGTCATCTTGTCGACCTGCATCGGAACGGTGTCGCCGTCGGTGGCCAGCGACAGCAGCAGGGCAGCTACCTTCTCGGTCAGCATCAGCACCGACAGCGTGTAGATCTTACGCGAGAAGTAGTTGGCGCGGTTCGAGATGATGTCGATGAAGTTCGAGAGGACGATGGTGTTGTCCTGCATGATTTCGAAGAGTCCGCCGCGGTGGAGTGTCATGATTTCGGTGTCGTCTTCGTTGGCGATCACGTCGATGGGCAGACGGTTGTAGCCGCCGAAGAGGAAGGCGGGGGCGATCAGCTGCGGAGCCGAGATGTTGTCGATGATGCGGCGGCGTCCGGCGGCGTCGACCACTTCGCCGCGTGCGGAACCTTTCAGGATAATCATCAGTCCGGAGTAGGCCATGTCACGTTTGGCGATGCAATCGTCGTGGTTGAATACGGCGGTGGTGTAGGATACGCGTTCGAGCAGGGAGTTTATGGTCTGCTGGTCCAGTCCGCGGAACAGCGGTGATTCGGTCAGTATGGGAAACATAGCGTTGTGAGTTTTAATACCACTAAGTTAACGGTTTTTTATGGAAAACGCCAAAGAAAACGGGATATTCCTTGTTTTTAGCAAAGAACACCCCGCTGTGAAATGGCTGTAAGTCGTTAGTCTATTGCGGGCTACCGTTGAAGGGGCCGATTACGGCCACGTTCGGGACTGTAACGACGAATTGCATGGCGGGGACGTGCCGTTTCCGATGACGGTCATGGCGGGGACGTGCCGTTTCCGATGACGGTCATAGCGGGGGGCGTGCTGTTTCTGGTGACGGTCATGTCGGGGGGGCAGGTTGCGACGCTGCCTTGGAATACTCTTGGAACGATGTATAAAGAGCCTTGTTTTTCAGTGGCTTACAAAATACGCAAGGCGGGATATTCCTCTGATTGTGTTGTATTCCTTTTCCGGGGAAGCGTATTTCTCTCTTTTGTGACCGGAAATTAGCGCGGGAAGATGTCGGACAGCAGGTCGGTGTGGGCCCACAGATAATAGCATAGGTAGCCGATGGCGGCTACGACGATCACTACGGCGAGGATTGATACGGTGTAGTTGTGGGGATTCTTTTGTTTCGGACGGGGCCGGTGCTGGGCGGACATGGGGGCTGCCGACCGTCGTGCCGAGGGTACGACGAGCGGTTCGGCGGGCAGGGGGTTGAGCATGGCCAACAGGTCGGGGTCGGCAAAGAAGTCGAATCCGGTTTCGGGGTCGGCCTGCAGGGTGCCGATCCCTTCCAGCACGAGCGATCCTTCGGGGAGTCCGCTCTGCATGGCCAGCAGACCGGCTGTCTGCTGCCACTCGCGGCAGAGGCCTTCGGCTGTGGCGGGGTCGAGCGAGAGCTCGGCGGCAACGATGCTGCTCAGGGGCAGGTCGCCGGCTTCGGTGGCGACCAGTTCGGGCATGCGTCGCGGGGGATCGAGCCGCTGGCCGGGCTGGAAGCGGGCGCTGCTGCGCACGGTGTGCAGGGTACCGATCCCTTCGATGGCGACGGGGCGGTACTGCAGCAGGGTGCGGCGAAGGAGTGCGGATACGACGTGCATGGATCAGCGCAGTTTCTGGATGGTCTGTTCGATGACGGTCGGGAAGTGGCGGTGCTCCAGTACGTGGATCTTGGCGGCCAGGGTGTCGGGCGTGTCGTCCGGGGTGACGGGTACGGTGGCCTGGAACAGGGTGTCGCCGCTGTCGTACTGTTCGTTGACCAGGTGGATGGTGATGCCCGACTCGGTCTCGCCGGCCGCGATTACGGCCTGGTGGACGTGTTCGCCGTACATGCCTTTGCCGCCGAACTTGGGCAGCAGGGCGGGATGGATGTTGACGATCCGTCCGGCGTAGGCTCCGGTGAGGTAGTCCGGCACTAGCCACAGGAAACCGGCCAGCACGATGAACCCGATCTGGTGTTCGCGCAGCAGGGCGGCCACGCGTCCCTGGGGATCGCGGAACTCCTCGCGCGAGAAGACGGCGGTGGGGACGCCGAACCGTTCGGCGCGTTTGAGGGCGTAGGCATCGGCGCGGTTCGAGAGCAGCAGGGCTACGCGTGCGCACGACGACGCTGCAAAGTGGTTCATGATGGCTTCGGCGTTGGTGCCCGATCCCGAGGCGAATATTGCTATGTTGGTCATAATGAGTTCTTTATGTTGAAAACGGCAAATAAAAGTACAAAAAAAACCGGGGTTATAGCCGATTTTGAGAAAAAAACTATACTTTTGCCCTGAATTGGATAATTGTGTTGATCCATTCCAACGAACACGATAACAATTGTTAAACACTCTAAATTTAGAACGTTATGTCAGACATCTCTTCAAAAGTAGTCGAAATCATCGTTGACAAACTCGGTGTAGACGCTTCGGAAGCAGTACCCACCGCCAGCTTCACCAATGACCTCGGCGCAGACTCGCTGGACACCGTTGAACTGATCATGGAATTCGAAAAAGAATTCGAAATCTCGATCCCGGACGAAGACGCTGAAAAAATCGCTACCGTAGGCGACGCTATCACCTACATCGAAAGCAAAAAGAACTAAGCGGCCGATACGATCGTACTTAGCATAAGACTGTTTCGGACACATTAGAAATATTGCGTTCGGAACAGTTTCTGTTATAACGGGGTTACGGAAACAGAAACCCGTTTGCCGACCAGCCGGCGCGGGCAACCCCTCCCGCCCACCGCCGGATCACTGCGTCCGGCCGCATTCCACCAATCATAAATCCTTATGAAATTGAGAAAAGTAGTAGTAACGGGTCTCGGAACCATCAATCCCATCGGGAATAACATAGCTGAATACTTCGAAAACCTCGAAAAAGGTGTCAGCGGCGCTGCCCCCATCACCCACTTCGACGCTTCGAAATTCAAAACCCAGTTTGCCTGCGAAGTCAAAGGCTTCGATCCGAACCAGCACTTCGACCGCAAGGAAGCCCGCAAATACGACCGATACACCCAGTTTGCACTCGTAGCTGCCAAAGAAGCCGTGCAGGACGCCGGCCTCGTTGACGCCGAAGGCAAAGTCATCGAAAGCATCGACCAAAACCAGGTAGGTGTCGTTTGGGCATCCGGTATCGGCGGTATCGAAACCTTCTTCAACGAAGTCAGCAACTACGTCAAAGGCGACGGGACTCCCAAATACAACCCCTTCTTCATCCCCAAAATGATCGCCGACATGGCGGCAGGCCAAATCTCCATGAAATACGGATTCCGTGGTCCCAACTACTGTACCGTATCGGCCTGCTCCTCGTCCAACCACGCGTTTATCGACGCCCTGAACCTGATCCGTCTGGGCAAAGCCGACATCATCGTTTCCGGTGGCTCCGAAGCAGCCATCAACCCCGCAGGTGTCGGCGGTTTCAACGCCATGCAGGCCCTCTCGACCCGCAACGACGATCCCGCAACCGCATCGCGTCCCTATGACGTCGGCCGCGACGGCTTCGTGATCGGCGAAGGTGCCGGTGCGCTCGTGCTCGAAGAGTACGAACACGCCAAAGCACGTGGTGCCAAGATCTACGCCGAAGTGGTCGGCGGCGGCATGAGTGCCGACGCATATCACCTCACCGCTCCCGATCCCAACGGAGCCGGTGCTGCACGGGCCATGAACGAAGCACTCAAGGACGCAGGAATCCGTCCCGAAGATGTCGACTACATCAATACCCACGGGACCTCGACCCCGGCCGGCGACCTGCCCGAGCTTACCGGGATCCAGAGCGTTTTCGGCGACCACATCTATAACGTCAACATCAGTTCGACCAAATCGATGACCGGCCACCTGCTCGGCGGTGCCGCTGCTGTTGAAGCCCTCGCCTGCATCATGGCCATCGACAAGGGAATCGTGCCCCCCACCATCAACGTGACCGAGCGTGACCCGCACATCGACGAACGTATCAACCTGACCCTGGGAACCGCTCAGAAACGCGACATCAACTGCGCACTGAGCAACACCTTCGGATTCGGCGGACACAACTCCACCGTGATCTTCAAGAAAGTACAGTAATCCCAGGCCCATCGGGCGATCAGTTTACCGGGCCGTTCCACATTGCGTGAGACGGCCCTTTTTCGTTGGAGACGCTCCGTCCTCCCGCGGCCCCGAATGGCATTCGGAGACAAAACCTTTCCATACTCAAACCTCTATGAACCTGCGTCAACTGTTTCGTCGCCGCCCCTCGGGGGCTGACAGACCCTACTACGATCTGCTCAAGCGCATCTTCGGAATCGTGCCCGACAACGTCGAGTTGTACAAACTGGCGCTGGTGCACCGTTCGGCCTCCGTGGCGATCGACGTAGGGCGAGTAGTCAACAACGAGCGGCTCGAATTTCTGGGGGATGCCGTGATCGAAACCGTGGTCTCCGAACTCCTCTTTATCGAGTACCCCGAGGCCAACGAAGGCTTTCTCAGCCGGATGCGCTCACGGATGGTGAGCCGCGAGACATTGAACCGCGTTGCACTCGACATGGGGATCGACGCCGTGATCGTGGCCCATCCCTCCAGCCTGGTGGCCAGCCGAAACAACATCTACGGCGACGCTTTCGAGGCGCTGGTCGGTGCGCTCTATCTCGATCAGGGGTACGAAACCGCCAACCGGGTGTTGATCGAGCGAGTGTTCCCCGAGTACGTCGATCTCGAGGCGCTGGAGCAGACCGAAAAGGACTTCAAAAGCCGCGTGATTGAGTGGGGACAGAAACACCACCGTGCCGTCGAGTTTCACAGCCGTGAGTGTACCGACGCGCTGGAGCTGACCCCCCATTTCGAGTGCGAACTGACGATCAGCGGCACCCGTTACGGTTACGGTGAGGCGCGTTCGAAAAAGGAGGCCGAGCAGCTTGCAGCCCGCGAAGCTTACGAACAGTTGAACATACAGTAAATCATACGCGCGGGCGCGAGTGCGCACGGCGGAAGAAAATACGGATTGCGTCGGATGGCTGTTGCTGTCCGGCGCGATTTGTCTTTGTACGGGAGGTGTCGGTATTCCGGCGGTAGGAGTCGCGTTTCGGCGGGGCGATGGGCGGCGGTGGCGGGTCGTGCCGAAACGGTTGTCTGGATGCGGGTGAACGGAGCCCAGTGGGTTAGAACATCAGGCGGACATAGACCGGCAGGTGGTCGCTGATCGTGCGGTCCGGGTAGCCGCGGAATCGCCCTTCGCGGGTCAGCATCCAGTCGCGGACGAAAACCCGTGCCGCCCCGATTGGCGTACACGCTGCGTTGACCAGAATGTGGTCATACATCTGCCACGTGTCGCGCCAGGCGTAGGAGCCCTGTCCCTGTCGGAAGGGGGCGGCCGTGAGGCATTGCAGGGACGCGAGGTGACGGCGGATCAGCCGCGAATCGGGGTTGGCGTTCAGGTCGCCCAGTACGACCACCTGTTTCCCGGGCTCTTCGGCGGCGACCCGTGCCCCGACCTGGGCTGCGATCAGCTCACGCATCCGGTTGGCCTCGCTGTATCCGCCTCGTCGCGACGGCAGGTGGAGTACGTAAAAGACCAGCCGATGCTCTGTGCCGCGGACGATGAACTCGGCCCGGAGTACGTCGCGGGTGGCGTAGCCGTCCGGTGCGGGGAGCGGTTCCGACTCGACCGGTTGCAGCCGGTCGCTGCGGTAGAGCAGCGCGACGTCGATGCCGCGGCTGTCGGGTGAATCGTAGTGGACGGAACGCAGGGGAAGGGTGTCGAGCGGCAGGGTAAGGGCTAGGGATTGCAGTACGTCGTCGTTCTCCACCTCGCAGAGAGCCAGTAGGTCGGGCGAAAGTTCGCCGATCACACGGGCCAGCGCTTTCGTTTTTGCCCGGTACGTCGTGGAATCGAACACCATGTCCCGGATGCCGGGATCGTTAATGGTGTCGAACAGGTTGCAGACGTTGTAGCTTGCCACGGTCAGCGATCGGGGGCCTTGGGCAGCGGAGGGTGCGGCGATGCCGATCAGAAAAACGACGACAAACAGCAGTGTACGAGCGTACTGCAAAACCGTGCGGAGTTTGTCGGCGGCAGGTGTGAGGCGGCAGAGGAGTGTGAAAGATTTGGAAGGTGCAAAGGATGTGACGGGGGAGGGGAGGACGTGGAATGTGAAGGGGGCGATCGAACCATTCGGCTGTGTATGCGTAAGGCGTAGAACAGCGGGCGTTGATTGTGTCCGTTCGGGATGCCGGCCGGATGGGAGACCGGTGCGAAGGTGGTTCGAGAGGGGTGTTTCCACGGTCATGTGTCGGAGCCGTTTGAGTTGTACCGCCGGGGGTGCCGGAGAAACCGTTGCCGTGCGGTGCGTGGTCGATGCTCTGTTCGACAAATATAGCTTTTCGGAAGCGGCTCTGCAAGGTCCCCGGCCGAAGAGAGGGGAACGTTTCCGCTTCTCCTGTTGTCCGACATCTGTGTCGGGCTTGACTGCCGGGCTTGGTTGTCGGGTTGTTCCGTACCGCTTCGAGCAGTCTCAAATCGTTTCGGGTAGTTTCAGGTTGCTTCGTATCGTTTCGAGCTTTTTCAAATTGTTCTGTACTGCTTCGGGTTGTTTGGGAATGTTTCGGGCTGCATGAGGTTGTTTCGAGTTGCGGGAGCCTGCGTGTGCCGTCTCCGGAAACTTCCTGAAAAATCGTATCTTTGTCAACTCTGTCCGCTCGTTTCCGAGACTGGATGGGGGCTCTTGTGAATACTCTATGGAAAACAACTCTGTCGGTCATATTCGCTGGTGGAAAGTGCTGCTGCCGGTCCTGCTGGGGCTCGGCTTCGTGGCCTGGATGATCGTCCGCGATTTCGACCCTGCCATCTTCGAGCATGTCCGCTTCACGTGGCATGCGCTACTCTTTATTGCGATCGCCTTCCTCTTTATGGTCGGCCGTGACCTCGGGTACATGATCCGTATCCGCCTCTTCAGCCGCGGACAACTGACCTGGCGACAGGCTTTTCGCGTCATTATGCTCTGGGAATTCACGTCGGCCGTCACCCCTTCGGCTATCGGCGGTACCAGTGTGGCGGTCGTCTTTGTTCACAAGGAGGGGATACCGGTGGGGCGCAGTGCCGCCATCGTGATGCTCACCTCGTTTTTCGACGAATTGTACTTTGCGGTGGTCTTCCCCATCATCTTCTTTTTGGTGGGTGGCGACCGCCTCTTCGACGGGCCGATGGGCCACGAACTGATGCTCTTCGCTTCGATCGGCTATGGCATCAAGCTCGCCTACCTGCTGCTGTTGAGTTACGGCCTGTTCCTCAATCCGATCGGCCTGAAATGGCTGATCGTCAAAATCTTCTCGCTACCCGGGCTGCGTCGTTGGCGACCCGGTGCGGTCAAGGCCGGTACCGACATCGTGCGCAGCGCCATCGAAATCCGCCGCTACCGCCCGATGTTTTGGCTCAAGTCGTTTGCCGCTACGTTCCTGTCGTGGAGTTCGCGCTATCTGGTGGCCAATGCGTTGTTCCTGGCCTTCTTCTCGATCAGCGACCACCTGTTGGTCTTCGCACGGCAGCTGGCCATGTGGATCATGATGCTGGTGGCGCCGACTCCCGGCGGGAGCGGTTTTGCCGAATATATCTTCTCCAACTTTCTGAGCGACGTGATTCCGGTGGGAGCCTCGATTCAGGTCGGTACGGCGGCCGTTATCGCGCTGCTGTGGCGCCTGGTGACCTACTATCCCTATCTGATTATGGGGGTGTTCATCCTGCCGAAGTGGCTCGGCCGCAGTTTCGGGAAAAAAGAGCCTGTCGTGTCGCAGAAGGCTAATTAATGTTATTTTTGTTCATGGTTAATCTTCTTTTCCGATGGATATCCTGATCCTGATTCTCAATATCATCGGTTCGCTGGGCCTCTTCCTCTATGGGATGAAGCTCATGAGCGAAGCCCTGCAGCGGGCTGCCGGGGGACGTATGCGCCGCGTCATGGGACGAATGGCCGCGACACCCCTCTCGCAAATCTCTACGACGACGGCCATCACGGCTACCGTGCAATCCTCCAGCGCCATCACCGTGATGATCGTCAGCTTCGTCAACGCCGGCATTGTCAACCTCCGGCAGGCCATCGGGATGATTATGGGGGCGAATATCGGAACCACCCTCACGGCCTGGATCATTGCCATCTTCGGCTTCGAGCTCAACTTCTCGATCATCTCCATTCCGATGGTCGGGCTGGGTTTCGCGCTGATTCTGATCAACAAAACACACTACCGTGCTCTGGGCGAAATCATCATCGGGTTTGCCCTGATGCTCTTGGGGCTGGCCGTCCTGCAGTCGTCGATGAGCGGTATCGCCCAGGATACGGTACTCTTCCACGCGCTGGCCAAATATGCCGGACTCGGCTACCTGTCGATCTTCCTGTTCATCCTGATCGGGACCCTGCTGACCGCTATTCTGCAGTCGTCGAGCGCCACCATTACCCTGACGATCATCATGTGTCAGAGCGGCTGGATCCCCTTCGAAGCAGGTGCCGCGATGATCCTCGGCGAGAATGTCGGAACCACCGTGACTGCCAACCTGGCCGCCATCGTCGCCAACACCTCGGCCAAGCGGACGGCCCTTTCCCATACGCTGTTCAACGTGGCTGGGCTGGTGTGGGTTGTGCCGTTGCTGCCCTGGATATCGGACCGCATCGTCGATCTTTTCGCGGCGATGGGCAATGTCGGACCCAAGGCGACACCGATGATGCTCGCCACGTTCCATACCGGATTCAACGTGCTGAACGTCTGCCTGCTGGTCAACTTCATTCCGCAGATCATGCGGGCCGTCACCTGGATGGTGCCGCAGTCGCCCAACGACAACCGCAAACGCCTCTTTGCGCTCGATTCGGGAATGGTCTCCACGCCCGAACTGTCGTTGATGCAGGCCCACAACGAAATTACCAACCATGCCAAGCGTATCCTGAAGATGTTCGGCATGGTACGCTCGCTGATGACCACCACCAACGCGCAGGAGTTTCAGAAAGAGTACGAGCATGTCGAAAAGTATGAGCGGATTACGGATCGCGTGGAGCGGGAGATCATCACCTACCTTTCGCGGATCACCTCGCGTGACAACGGTGAGGCGGCCACCCGTCAGCTGCAGACCATGTTCCGGACCATCTCGCACATCGAACTGATTGCGGACGGAAACATGGAACTGGCCAAGATCCTGAAGGCCAAAAAAGAGAAAAACCTGTGGTTCAACCAGGAGTTGCGGGATCGGCTGGGCAGTCTGTTCGATCTGGTGGAGCAGGCCCTTTATGTGATGATCATGAACCTGGAGAATCCGACGGCCGAAGGGGTTGAACGTTCGCGCGGGATCGAGGAGCAGATCAATCTGGTGAGCGCCCGTCTGCGCAGCGAACAGTTGCAGGAGGCGCAGGAGCAGGATTACAAATACATGGCGGGGATTGCCTTTATCGAGATGGTGGTCGAGTGCGAGAAGCTGGGTGATGCGGCGGTGCACATCTCGGTGGAGCAGGCCGAGGCCCTGTAAACGGCTGTGCCCATGACCGGCAGTGACTGCGGGTGAGCGAGGGGATGGAGAGAAGTGGATAAAGGAGCAGGGGGGAGTGAAATGAGCGGAGGGGATCGGGAAAGAGGGTGTGACCAAGGATTTGACCCAAAGCAAAGGTTGGGGCTGGTGAAGGAGGGGGCACGTCGGCTATTAATCCCTCCGATATAACGAAACGGCAGGCGGGAGACACTGTTTGATCAGTGTCTCCCGCCTGCTTGATTTATCCCACAACGGGTGCTGAAACGGAAGCGGCCGCCTTGTGAGTTCTCTTTTTAACGGTCGCGGAGTCGGGAGGATCCCCGGTCGAAGCGTTGAACTAACCCCGCTTAGAAGTTCATGTGGAGGTCGCAGACAGGGGAATGGGCGAGGCAGTGCGGGCTTTTCGCCGAACGGATCGCACGGGGTCGTGTGCGCTTGGGTAATGACAGGCAGCGGGCCGGTATTTTTGAGAACAAATTAGCCTCTGAACAAGGATCCGGTACCCTTTTCTGTCGCTCGTCCGCCGCTGTGTCGCGCAGGGCGAATTATCGGCCTCCTACGGCAGCCACATCCAGCAGCTCGATCTCCGGGGAGAGGTACCCTTCCCGCTCGGGCTCTTCGGCACCGTAATCCGTGGTCAGGTATTTCTTGTTGTCGTCCGGGAAGAGGGTGACGGCATTGCCGTGGCCGTATCGCTCCTGCAACTGGACAGCTCCCAGGAAATTGGCGCCGGATGAGATGCCCACGCCGAGACCCAGCTCGCGGGCCAGACGCTGCGTCATCCGGATGGCGTCGCCGTCGTCTACGGCGACAATGCCGTCGGCGGCGCTTCGGTCTACGATCGGCGGGATAAATTCGTCCGAAATCCCTTCGATTCGGTGTTTGCCGACCTTGTGGCCGGTCGACAGGGTGGGCGACGAGGCCGGTTCCAGCAGGTAGAGACCCGTCGCGCGGTGTTGCTGTTTCAGATACAGACCGGTGCCCATGGCGGTGCCGCCGGTGCCGACGCCGGCGACGAAAGCGTCGGGGCGGATCCCGATACGCTCCAGTTGTTCCAGAATCTCGGGACCGGTGGTGCGGAAATGGGCCTCGCTGTTGAGGGGATTGCCGAACTGGTCGGGCAGAAAGACGTCGCTGCGGGCGGCGGCCATGGCCCGGCAACGCTCGATGCTGCCGAGGAATCCGCCTTCGGCGCGGCTGACCAGTTCGATGCGTGCGCCGTAGCTGCGCAACAGCCGGATGCGCTCCTGGCTCATCCAGTCGGGCATATAGATGGTGACGGGGTGGTCCAGCAGGGCCCCCAGCGCGGCCAGCGAGATGCCGGTGTTACCGCTGGTGGCTTCGACGAGGGTCTCGCCGCCGTGCAGCTCGCCCTGGAGGTAAGCCTCCCGCAGGAGGTGTAGGGCGACGCGGTCCTTGATGCTGCCGGTGTAGTTGTAGTGTTCGGCTTTGACGTAGAGGGTGCGGGGCGTTCCGCGGCGATAGCTGTAGCGGATGGCAAGCAGGGGGGTGTGGCCGATCATGGGGGCGATCCGGTCGAGACGGCGAAGGGCTTCGTGCGCGTTTTTCATGGTGGGTCTGGTGTTTGGGGAGAACGGCACGCCCGAATATGAAACGATCCGGCGTCCGTTTTCCGTGGGTTTGACGAAAATTGGGTGCGCCGGATCGTGAATGTGTGAGTTGCTGGTTGTTGATGCCTGCCCCGTACTTTACGTGGCTGCACTCCGGCGCCTTGTGCATGGCAAGGCATACGCGTGGCTGTAGATGTCCCTCTGGGGACAACAACAGCATGCGTTGGGCCGGTTGGTGCAGTTGTGCGGGTTCATGGCCTGTGTGGTTTCGAATGTCGGGCGGATTCGGTCGACGGGCGAACGGTGTTCGGACGTGGGAATCCGGCCGGGCTATTTTGTTTGGTCGTAGGCTGTTTTCGCGGTAGTAGGCTGTTTTCGGAGGTCGCTACGCGGTCGCGCGCTGGGCGTTGTTCGGAGGCGGACTTATCGGGGGTTATTGTTTGGCGTTGTCGGGGTTTTCTGTACTGCTTGCCGGAGCGGGTTTGGGCTTGGCTTTGCCGAGTTTCGGCGCCCGTTCGAA
The DNA here is from genome assembly GCF_900104655.1 of Millionella massiliensis. GTDB lineage: Bacteria > Bacteroidota > Bacteroidia > Bacteroidales > Rikenellaceae > Rikenella > Rikenella massiliensis. The sequence goes on from NZ_FNWD01000002.1 coordinate 1,915,807, forward strand.
GGGTTTGGTGCGGTCGAACAAGTAGCGGTAGGTGACGTGGCGTTTGTATTTTTCGGCACGGACGTAGCTTTCGGCCACGCGCATCATCAGGGGGTTGAAGTCGCCGATCCAGGCGATCTCCAGCGAGTTGTAGCGGTCGGGGTGGGTTTCGACGTACTGTTCGAAGCGGCGGATCATGCCGGCTTCGACGCCGCGGCCCTGGAACTCGGCAGCCACGCCGAAAACGAGGCCGAAGAGGCGGTCGCTCTGCTTGCGGACCTTGAGTCGCCACAGCAGTTTCAGTTTCTGCCACAGTCCGAAGCGTCCCCGGAAGTCGCGGATCAGCAGATTGAGGTCGGGGATCATCACGAAGAAGCCGATGGCCTTCTCTTTGTGGAAGGCGAAATAGAGCACTTCGGGGTCGACCACCGGAGCCAGCGTGTTGACCATCTGGAGGGCGTGTTCGAACTCCATCGGTTTGACGCCGGAGAAGGTGGCCCAGCCGCTGTTGTATACTTCCATCAGGTCGCGGGCCACTTTGCGTTTGTCGCTCAGATCGACGTGGTCGAAGCGGTAGTCGGGGTTGGCGAAGAGGCGGTCGGCTTTCTGGTAGAGGGCTTCGGGCATGGTGTGTACGATCATCCGGCGCAGGTAGGTGTGCTGGTTGAAGTAGTTCTGGAAGCCGTAGGTTTCGAACAGCCGGGCGTAGTAGGGCGGGTTGTAGTTCATGCCATAGAGGGGCAGGGTGAACCCTTCGACCAGCACGCCCCACCACTGCATGCGGTCGCCGAAGTTGATCGAGCCATCCATCGCCTCGAGGCCGCGGGCGGCGAGCCACTCACGGGCAGCGTTGAAGAGGGTGTTGGCGGCCTCCTGATCGTCGATGCACTCGAAAAATCCGCATCCGCCGGTGGGCTGAGGCTCGTTGGCGCTGAGCTCCCGGTTGTAGAAGGCGGCAATGCGGCCCACGATCGCTCCCGATGCGTCGTGAAGCGTCCAGCGGATCGCCTCGCCGTCGTGGAAGAGCGGGTTTTTCTGCGGGTTGAAGACGTTTTCGATATCGGGATCGAGGGGTTGTACCCACATGGGGTCGTTTTGATAGATACGCTCGGCCATGCGGATGAATTTGCGTGCATCCGCTGCCGTTTTTACTTCCCGAAGCTGGTATTTCCCCATATTTGCTTACTTTTACTGTTAATCGTTCGTCACCTTCGTGAAAGGGTTGTCTCCCGGTGTGTGACGAAGTCCGTTGTTGGAACAGCGGGCTGTGGGGTCGGTTGCGGAGGCTGGTTTGCTGCCGTATCCGCGGGTTTCCCTTCAGGGCCAAGCGGCCGGGCTGCTGTGACGGTGCACGTATGCGGGCCTTTGTCTGTGCTGTTGTCTCTGACGGGGGGCTGCGCATCGAACGATTAAAAGCAAAAATAACGATAAAATGGCGAAGTACAGCGAGAAATTTTTCGTGGACATCGATTTTCACAACCTGATGCAGCGACGCATCACCCATATCCTGCTCGTTTGCAGCTCTTACGACCAGTTCACGCTCGAGGAGGACGGGCACATCGAGGCGCAGATCGTACGCGAGTATGGCGATCTGAGCCTGACCAATCCGCCCACCTTCACCCGCGTCAGCTCGGGTCTCGAGGCGCTCGAACGGCTCCGGAGTGGCGAACGGTATGATCTGATTATCACGATGTTCAATATCGGTGAGATGGACGTCTTCACCCTCTCGCACGAGGTTCGCGCGCAGTGGCCCGGGATTCCCTTCATCCTGATGAGCTCCTTTTCGCGCGAGGTGGCCCGGCGCGTTGTCGAGGCCGACACTTCCGCCATCGACTACATGTTCAGCTGGCAGGGGAATGCCGACCTGATACTGGCCATCATCAAAATGCTAGAAGACCGGATGAACGCCCGCGAGGATATTCTTGGCATCGGTGTGCAGGCCATCCTGCTGGTCGAGGACAACGTGCGTTTCTACTCGGCCTATCTGCCCGACCTCTACCGCATCATCATCCAGCAGAGCAACGAATTTGTCCGCGAGGCGCTCAACGAACGTCAGCGGACGCTCCGTAAGCGGGCTCGTCCCAAAATCCTTTTTGCCCGCTCCTACAACGAGGCCATCGGCTATTATGAACTTTACAAGGACAACCTGCTGGGGATTATTTCCGACGTTTCGTTCCGCCGCAGCGGTCGGCTCGACGAGATCGATCCCGGTGCCGGGCTGGAGTTGTGCCGACTGGTGCTGAGCGACCGCCCCACCATGCCGATTGTGCTCCAGTCGACCAACATCGACCACCAGCGTGACGCCGCCGAAATGGGGGCCGACTTTATCCATAAGAAATCTCCCCACCTGTTGCGCGATCTGGCCGACTTCATCAACCGTCGGCTGGCGTTCGGCGACTTCGTCTTCTACGACCCCCTGAACGGCGAGGAGGTGGCCCGCGTGAGCGACCTCGGGCAGATGCAGGAGGCCATCGAGCGCATCCCGACCGACGTCCTCACCTTCTACACCGCGCGGAACATGCTCTCGAAATGGCTCTATGCCCGCGGGATTTTCTCGCTGGCCCACATGCTGCGGGCCGTGACCAACAGCACGTTCGACAGTCCGGAGGAGATGCGCGAGTTCATCCTGCGTTCGATCCGCGGCTACCGGCGGCAGATGGGGCAGGGCGTGGTGGCTGAATTTGTCCCCGAAACCTACAACCAGTTCATCAGTTTTGCCCGCAGCGGCAGCGGGTCGCTGGGCGGAAAGGCCCGCGGGCTCGCCTTCATCGGCAACATGCTCGAAGAGTACAAGCTCTACGACAAATGGGAGGGGGTGCGGGTCACCATTCCCCGTACGCTGGTGCTGGCCACCGACCATTTCGACCAGTTCATCGCCATGAACGGGTTGCAGTATCTCCAGAGCGAAAAGATGGAGGATGCCGACATCCTGTCGGAGTTCGCCGGCTCGCGGATGCCCGAAAAGATGCTCCGCGATCTGCGGGTCTTTCTGCGCAACGTCAAACGGCCGCTGGCCGTGCGGTCGAGTTCCAAACTCGAAGATTCGCACTTCCAGCCCTTCGCCGGAATCTACTCCACCTACATGGTGCCCCGCGTCGATAACGAGGATCAGATGATCCGCATGGTGTGCAAGGCCATCAAAGGGGTCTACGCCTCGGTGTACTACCGGGCCAGCCGGGCCTATATCGAGGCCAGCTCCAACAGCCTGGCCGACGAAAAGATGGCCGTGGTGATTCAGGAGATCTGCGGCACGCCCGACGACGGGTACTACTTTCCGACCCTGTCGGGAGTGGCTCGGTCGCTGAACTTCTACCCGATCGGCGACGAACGGCCCGAAGAGGGGATTGTCAATATCGCCTTCGGTCTCGGAAAACTGGTCGTCGACGGCGGCATCACGCTCCGTTTTTCGCCCGCCTATCCGCAGCGCGTTCTGCAACTCTCCACCCCTGAGCTGACCCTGCGCGACACGCAGCGGGTGATGTACGCCCTCTCGCTCGACCCGTCGAAACTGCGGACCTCGACCGACGATGCCGTGAACCTCGTGCAGTTCGAGATCCCCAAGGCGGCCCACTTCCGGAACATGAAGTATGTGGCCTCGACCTGGGACGCCGTGAACCAGACGGTGAGCGACTCGCCCAACGAAAAGGGACGCAAGCTCATCACCTTTGCCCATATCCTCAAGTACGACACCTTCCCGCTGGCCGAGATTCTCCGCGAACTTTTGCGGATCGGGGCCGAGGAGATGAAGTCGCCGGTCGAGATCGAGTTCGCCGTGAACATGGACGTTCCCTACGGCAACGAAAAGATATTCAACTTCTTGCAGATCCGACCCATTGCCGATGCCATCCAGAACGGTCGGCTCGACTGGTCGGAACCCGAGGCGCAGCCCGAAGGGGCGCTGCTCTATGCCACTTCGGCCCTGGGACTGGGGCGGATCGAGGGGCTGCGGGACATCATCTACGTGAAGACCGGCCGGTTCGAACGGGCGGCCACCCAGCAGATGGCCCAAGAGATCGACATGCTCAATACGGCCATGAAACAGGCCGGCGTGAACTACGTGCTGGTGGGGCCGGGACGATGGGGATCGAGCGACCCGTGGCTGGGGATACCGGTCAAGTGGCCGCAGATCTCCGAGGCGCGCGTGATTGCCGAGTGCGGGCTGGAGGACTTCCACGTCGATCCGTCGCAGGGAACCCACTTCTTCCAGAACCTGACCTCGTTCGGTGTCGGGTATATGACCCTGAATCCGGCGCTGAACGACGGAGTGTTCGATGCCGCGGCGCTGGATGCCATGCCGGCAGTGGCCGAGACCGAACATTTCCGACGGGTCACCTTCCCCGACGACCTCTTTGTCTTTGTCGACGGACAGAATAACCGCGGGATCGTCCGCCGCGGCGCTCCCCAATCGGAATAGTCCCCAACGGCGGGTCTCCCGTCCCGGGGAGTGTTTTTGGGGCGTTTTGAGGGGGGTTATCGGCTTTTTGTCGATAGATCCGGGAAAAATGTATATCTTGCAAGTTTGAAAACGAACAGATTAAGCCATACGATGAAAGTATTCAAATTCGGCGGCACCTCCGTGGGGAGTGCCGTAGGACTCCGGAATATCAAACAGATTATCGGTAACGAAACCGAACGCGTAGTCGTGGTGGTGTCGGCTCTCAGCGGAATCACCGACCAGCTGATCGCCACCAGCGAAGCGGCCGCCAAAGCCGATCCGAACTATCGCGAACAGTACGAAGCCATTTGCCGCCGGCACCACGATACCATCACCGAAAGCGTGCCCGAGGCCAAACAGGCCCAGACCCGCCTGCAGATCGACACCCTGCTCGAAGAGTTGGGCAACATCCTGCGCGGCGTGTTCCTGATCCAGGACCTCTCGCCCAAGACCACCAACACCATCGTCAGCTACGGCGAACGGCTCAGCTCGCTGATCGTCAGCCGCATCATCGATGAGGCCGTGTTGCGCGATTCGCGGGCGTTCATCAAAACCGAACCCTACTTCAACAAACATATCGTCGATTTCGCGCTGACCAACGAACTGGTGCGGAGCACCTTTGCCGACAACGCCCGTGTGAGCGTCGTGCCCGGCTTCATCTCCTCCGACAAGAACAGCGGTGAGGCCACGACCCTCGGACGCGGCGGCTCGGACTACACCGCGGCCATCATCGCAGCGGCCATGGGCGCCGAGGTGCTCAATATCTATACCGACGTCGACGGATTCATGACCGCCGACCCGCGCGTGATCGGCAAGGCCTATCTGATCGAAAGCCTGACCTTCCTCGAAGCCATGGAACTCTGCAACTTCGGGGCGAAGGTCATCTACCCGCCGACGATCTTTCCGGCCTACAACCACAACATTCCGATCTACATCAAGAATACGTTCCGCCCCGAATGTCCCGGCACCTACATCTCGCGTGCGAAAACGGCCGCCGACGGCGACGTGCGCAAGGCGATCAAGGGGATTTCGTCCATCAACGACAGTTGCCTGCTGACCATCCGCGGGCTGGGCATGGTCGGCGTGATCGGGGTCAACTACCGGATATTCAAGGCACTGGCCAAATCGGGGATCAGCGTCTTCATGGTGTCGCAGGCATCGAGCGAAAACACCACCTCGATCGGCGTGCGTCGCGACGATGCCGAACATGCCCGCGAGGTGCTGAGCCGTGAGTTCGCACAGGAGATCGCCATGGGCGAGATCGACGAAATCATGCTGGAGTGCGACCTGGCGACTGTGGCCATCGTCGGCGAAAACATGCGCGGATGTCCCGGTATCGCCGGTAAACTCTTCGGAACGCTCGGCCGAAACGGGATCAACGTGGTGGCCTGCGCTCAGGGGGCCAGCGAAACCAATATCTCGTTCGTGGTCAAGGTCGAAAGCCTGCGCAAGGCGCTGAACGTGATCCACGACTCGTTCTTCCTCTCCGAGTACCAGGTGCTGAACCTCTTCCTGACCGGAGTCGGGCTGGTCGGCGGGTCGCTCATCGAGCAGATCCGTTCGCAACAGGCCGAACTGCTGCGTACCAATGCCCTCAAGATCAACGTGGTCGGTATCTCAAACTCGCGACGCAGCATCTTCAACCGCGAGGGAATCGATCTGGCCAACTATCGCGAACTGCTCGAAAACGAAGGTATCCCCAGCTCGCCGCATATTGTGCGGGACAAGATTCTGGAGATGAATATCTTCAACTCGGTGTTCGTGGATTGTACGGCCAGCCCCGACGTGGCCGAAATCTACGGCGACCTCCTCTCGCACAATGTTTCGGTGGTGACGGCCAACAAAATCGCGGCCTCGTCGGATTACGAACACTATGCCGAACTGAAAAATACGGCCCGTACGCGCGGCGTGAAATTCCTGTTCGAAACCAACGTGGGGGCCGGTCTGCCGATCATCAACACGATCAACGACCTGCGCCACAGCGGCGATACGATTCTGGGGCTCAAGGCGGTGCTGAGCGGTACGCTGAATTACATCTTCAACGTGCTGGCCGAGGATGTGCCCTTCAGCCGGGCGGTGGCCATGGCCAAGGAGGCCGGCTATGCCGAACCCGATCCGCGTATCGACCTGAGCGGTACGGACGTGGTACGCAAACTGGTGATTCTGGCCCGCGAGTCGGGCTACCGGGTCGAACAGTCGGACGTGGTGAAGAACCTCTTTGTGCCGGACTACATCTTCGAAGGGTCTACGGATGATTTCTGGGCCAAGGTGCCGGAACTGGACGCCTCGTTCGAGGAGAAACGCCGGGTGCTCGCTGCCGAAGGCAAGAAGTGGCGTTTCGTGGCTTCGCTCGAGAACGGGACCTGCTCGGTCGGCCTGCAGGAGGTCGAAGCGGGGCACCCCTTCTACAACCTCGAGGGCAGCAACAACATTATCCTGATCACCACTACGCGCTACAACGAGTATCCGTTGCAGATCAAGGGATACGGTGCCGGTGCGTCGGTGACGGCGGCGGGTGTCTTCGCCGACATCATGTCGATTGCGAACATCCAATAGTATGGTGTAGAGCCAGGGGCGGAAACTTTCGCTTTGCGGGGATATTTTTGCGTGAAGCAGGAAGATAGGGAAAGATACCGGAACCTGGCTCGGATCAAAATTATCGTTCCCCAATTGCCGGAAATGTCTGTGTTTTTGCTGGCGGACGGCGGGGCGATAATCCCCTCTCCGGGTGGTAATATAATAAAGAGCGGGACAGCCGACTAGGCTGTCCCGCTCTTCTTGTATGAATGGGTAATCGTGTGTTATAAGCAGGCGTCAGGGGAAATTTGTATCTCCTTGTGGCTCTTTCTGCTGTTTCTTTGTGCTCTTCCCTATGCTTTCCCGGTGTTTCCTCCGGTACTTTCCTGTATTTCCCCCTGCTTTTCTGTGTTTCTGGGGGCCCTCGCCTCCCGTTTTCTCCACCCCGGGGGCTGGACGGGCTATTGCTGGCGGTTCAGCAGACGGGCTGCCTCTTCCATGCTGATGCGGCGGGTGCCCTGCGTGGCTACCACGAATGCGTCGCGGTACGAACTGCTGCTGCGGAGACGTTTGCAGGCGTTCTGTGCCTCGGTGTAGGTCGGGTAGCTGCCGTAGTAGTAGGCGTATTTCCCGTCGGAGCGTTGTACCATCTGGACGTTCCCGAGGCTCGAAAAGGCGCTCTCGTTGGGACGGGCGGTGACGGAAATCTGAATGCGGTAGCTGACGCGGTTGTCGGTCTGAGGCTGTTCCTGACTCTGGGCCACGTAGCGGTCGGTGGCGGGGGTCTCGAATTCGTACTCTTTCAGGTCCGAAGTCTTGTTCTCGCTCTCTTCGGTCGACGATGAGCCGGGTTTGGGCAGACCTTCCAGTTTGCGGTCGATGACGGCAATCTGGTCAGCCAGCAGGTCGAGTTCCTTGGTGATCTTGCGGGCACGCGACCCGCGGGCGGTTTTCAATTCGGCTCCCAGCAGGTCGACCTGCTCCTGCAACTCGGCCCGCTGCTGGGTCAGGTTGTAGGCCAGCTGTTCGGCGGGGCTCAACTTCGAGCGGGGGGTGCCGCGAACGATGGTGGCATTCGGGTCGGCGGCCCATTCTTCTTTCTTGCTGTCGGTGGTGGGGCTTCCGGCGGTCTGGTAACTCAACTCTTCGGCGCGTTGTTTGTCGGCTTTGCGGCTTTGTGCTGTGGCTGACAGGGGCCCGAGGCCGAGGCTCAGTACGATGGTCAGGGTGGTCAGAACTCGCTTGGACATGGTGTGTGGTATGGTCTAGATGGAATGCGGCAAATGTAATGATTTTCAGACTTACAGGCAATCGGTCTGCAACGGTTTAGCGATCGATGGCGTTGAGAATGATCTGCGTGGCGCCGGCACGGCTGTGGACATACGATTCGGCGGCGGCGCTGCGGAAATCGAGTCCCGAGGGGTCGGACAGCCACTCCTCTACGGTGCGTTGCAGGGTTTGGGTGTCGCTTACAGCGGCGGCGGCTCCGAGGCCGACCAGGTCGATCGCTTCGGCAAAGGCGGTGTAGTTGGGGCCGAACAGTACGGGCATTCCCCAGGTGGCTGCTTCAAGGGTGTTGTGGATTCCGCGTCCGAACCCGCCGCCGATATAGGCGAGCTGGCCGTAGCGGTAGACGCCGGAGAGGATCCCGATGGTGTCGATTACCAGCAGGGTGGCTTCCTGCAGTTGCGTTTCGGTGGTCTGCGGAGTGAGGGTGGTATAGCGCAGTGCTTTGCGGCCGCTGCGCTGGATGAGGCTGTCGATGCGTGAACTGTCGAGTTCGTGCGGAGCGACGATGAATTTCATCTCGGGACGCGCTTTCATCAACTCCAGCAGTAGCTCTTCGTCGGGGGGCCAGGTGCTTCCGCAGATCATTACCGGAGCGGTGGCATTGCTGACGAAGGTGGCAATTGGGGGTAGTTCGGGGGCCTTTTGGGCCAGGGTTACGACTCGGTCGAAGCGGGTGTCGCCGCTGACGGTGACGCGTTCGGCGCCGAAGCCGATCGTGGCGAGCAGTTCGCGCGAGGCTTCGTTCTGTACGAACAGATGGTCGAGCAGACCGAGGGTCTTGCGCATGAAGCGTCCGGCTGCGCTCTCCTTGAAGAAGACGGTCCCGGGACGGAACAGGGCGGAAACTACGCAACTGTATGCCCCGCTGGCGCGCAGGGCGGAGAGGTAGTTGTGCCAGTATTCGTACTTGACGAAAATAGCGGTCTGGGGGCGGACGGCGGCCACGAAACGACGGGCGTTGGAGGGGGTGTCGGCGGGCAGGTAGTAGATGGCGTCGGCCTGGTCGTAGTTCTTACGGATCTCGTAACCGGAGGGCGAGAAAAAGGTAACTACGATGCGGCGGTAGTGGGGACTCCCCACGGGGTGTCGGCGGCGCAGCTCTTCGATCAGGGGGCGTCCTTGTTCGAACTCGCCGAGCGAGGCGCAGTGGATCCAAATGGTTCCTTCGCCGTGGTCGGCTGCCTTTTCCTGCTGTTCGATGCGGGAAAGAAGCCCTTGTCGACCCTGATGCAGCAGGCGGGCTTTCCGGTTAAAAAGAGCCCCCAGCCCGATTCCCAGGCTGAAGGCGTGTATGGAACAGTTATAAAGGAAGTTCATCCTCTTTCCTGTGTTTGGAGTTACTATTTGAAGAGTGAGGTAATCATGGCGGCCATCGAGAGGGTGCTGTTGGCGATGCTCATGATTTCAGTAGCGCCCATACCTGAACCTTTCGGCGGTTTGGAGGGGACGACGATCTCGCATCCGGGTTCGATCTTGGGCCAGCGTCCACCACGTTTAGCGTTCGGAAGCCCGTTGGCGTAAATCACGAACGGACGTTTCTTGGCGCGTTCGGCATACCCGCCGCCCCGGTAGATGTAGTCTTTCAGTTTCAAACCTTCGACGTAGGTCACGGTGCAGGGGTAAAGAACGGCACCGCTGATGGTGACGGTGTTGTTGAATTTCGGAACGACCAGAATATCACCATCTTCCAGTACGAGATTCTCGGTGCTGTTCGGATTATTCAACGCTGTGACCAGGTCGATGGCGATCGGGTAGTAGTCTCCGACCTGAAAGGTTTTCATCGCAATCGAGTCGTTGCTGCTGTTTTTGGTTTGTTCCGAGAGGTTTCTGAGGGTCTCTTTCCGGTTGAGTTGCTCTTCGGTCAGTTGGCGTTTGAGGTAGGCGCCCCGTGCATAGGCTTCGGGACTCAATCCGCCGGCTTTGGCGACCAGGTCGGAGAGGCGGTCATTGTTGGTCGAGAGTACGTATTCGCCGTCGAACAGGAATTCACCGTCGGCATATACGCTGTTTTGTTCGCTGTAGCCGGGCGAGCGACGGATATACACTTCGTCGAAGGGTTGGAGGGTAAACGAAGCGGTTTCCGGCGAGATCCCCAAATCGGCGTTGATGTTGAACTGGTAGAGTTCGGCGATTCGGTCCGAAGGTTCGGTCGAGTTGGGATTCTTGACCCGGCGGGCGACTTCGATACGGGCCAGCGAAGCGGACTCTTTCAGGCCGTTGGCCATCAGGATAGCATCTTCGATGGTCATGTTATCCCGATACAGCAGGGTTTGCGGCGTGTTGACTTCACCCTTGACGGTGACTGTAAAGCCCTCTTTCAGGGAGTTGACGGACGGTATGCGAATCAGGTCTTCGCGTTTGAGGGTCACGTCGGGCACCGTGCCGTTCAGCAGCCCTTGCAGATCGACCGATTCGACGCTAAAGGTGTAGTCGTCGTTGACACGGATAATTTGGGTCCGGCTCATCAGTGCGTCGCCGCGGACTCCTTCCGCTTTTTGAATCAGTGCCTTGAGGGTCGTCAGGCTGTCGTTCAGCTCATAGTCACCGGGACGCCATACGGCGCCTTCGATCGTCACGCGGTTGGCGTATTGGCGGATGACTTCGCCGACGGCAATGCTGTCGCCATCGGTCATCGCGAAGGCGGCGAACTCTTCGGCCGGGATGTTGTGCACGGTCATCATGCGGCCTGACTTGCGGTTCACGGTGAGATTGTCCTTATAGGCTTCACCCATGAAGCCGCCTGCATATTGAAGCAGATCTTCTGCCGTTTCGCCTTTTTTCAACTCATAGATCCGGGGGCGTTTGACCTTGCCGGTCACCTTGATCAGGCTCTCGTAGGGCTGGACGAGGATCATGTCGTTGTCCTGCAGACCGACGTTGACCGACTGGTCGCCGCCGAGCAGGTAGTCGTAGACGTCGAGATCGGCGATCTGTTTGCCGTCGCGGATCAACTTGATGCTGCGCAACGAACCGATGTCGCTGACGCCGCCGGCTTCGTACAAGGCGTTGAAAAGGGTAGCCAGCGAGGGGAGGGTATAGGTGCCGGGCATCGAGGCTTCGCCGATGATGTTGACTTTGATCGATCGGATGTCGCCCAGCGAAATCTTCAGGTTGACGGTGCCGTCACTCAGACCGGAGATGGTATTGGCGAGGGTGTTGCGTATGCGGTTCTCGGCATCCGCAATGGTCATGCCGCCTACGTTGATGACTCCGGCGTTGGGAACGGTAATGCAGCCGTCGGGGCTGACCTGAAGGTCGTAGTTGGCTTCGGCATCGCCCCACAGGTCGATGAACAGCCGGTCGCCGGCAGCCAGAACATAGTTGGCCGGGGTGGGCAGGTTGTAGGTCGGGGCGAAGGTGAGGTTGCGGGCCGAAAAGATTTCGCGACCGAAAACGCTGTTACGCAGGATTGAATCTTGAATCCGTTTTTCCTCCTCTTTGAGACGGTTGACCTCAGTGGGGGTCAGTTCACCGACCGCGTTGAGGCGGGGATCGCCAAGGGTTGTCCCGGAGGTGCTGATGCGGTTTTGTTGTCCGGCGGCGGTTACGGTTCCATCGGCAGTTTCGAATATCTCGCCGGTTTCGGCATCGACCAGATTCCCGTTTTTGTCACGAATGGTGCGTTTACGGTAGTCGTTCTGGCGGGCCTGCTCGTACTTATAGGCGGAGCTTTGTGTATCTACGCCGTTGTTGCGGCGGTTGTATTCCAGATTATCCAGATTGGCGTCTTTACGGGTACGGTCGGTCGGCGTAGTGGTCGAACCGTTGGTTCCGGAGAATTTGTTGGTGTTTTCGGTGGTGGTTCCCAGATCGCCTAAACCTTCAAGCCCCTGCCGGAGGCTCGGGTCGTAACCTTTCGACATGGCCTGACGGATCAACTCTTCTTTGGAGGTGGCACTCTGGTTTTGGGCCTGTGCCGACAGAGAGCCTGCGGATAAAAATAATAGGGCCGTAAAGGCGGTTGCGGCGATTTGTTTGAATATCATCAGTGAAATACGGATTTTCTGCAAAGGTAATATTTATTGCTATCTTTGCCCGCATAATACAACGGATTATGTCGCGTAAAATTGTGATTCTCGCTTTGTTCGCGCTGGTCGGAACGGTCGGGCGAACGTTGGCACAGAGTACGTCGCTCAAGTGGAACGCTCTCTACTGGGTGGTAGGGGTGCCCAACATGTCGGTCGAAACACGGCTGGGCGAAAAGTTCACCTTCAATGCCGATGCCGTCTATTCGCCTTGGAAAAGCGTCAAGGGCAGACCGTTGCAGGGGCTGCAGCTGATTCCGGAGGTGCGTTTCTATCCGAAAGAGGCGATGAAAGGATTTTACGTCGGCGGCTTCGTATCCTACGACTCCTACAAGGTGAGCAAGTGGGATCATCCGAAAAACGAGGTGCAGCACGGTATCGGCATGTGCCTGGGGGCTACGGTGGGGTGGCAGATCGACATTGCACGCCGCTGGGGAATGGACTTCTACGCCGGTGGCGGCTGGCACCTGGGCTGGTACTACGGTGTGAATACGCAGACCGGACAGCGCTATGCGAACTGGAACCGAAGCGGCGAATGGATACCCTATAAAGTGGGTGTCGCTTTCGTTTACCGATTGGGAATGGGCCGGCAGTAATGCTCCGGCCTTTTTTGTATCGTTCGGGGACGGCCGGAAACGACTGTGGGGCATACGGTGAGAGCGGAGGAAAAGAGGTCGTCCGAAAATGTGCGGCAGCAGAGACAGGGGGCGGTGTGGTTGAGAAGCGGGGATGGAAGGCGGAGGGATGTCTATGTCCGATAACTGACCGGGGGCCGTGCCATATGCAGGCGGTGCTGTTGTTCCGGGGGGCTGTTATTTTAACAAGGCGCTGTTGGCCCGGATGAAAACGGATGTCCCGTACGGGGCGAAGATTGAAGTTCGCTAAAACAGCGTGGATGCGGGGATGGGAGATCCTCGTTTCGGATAAAACAGGCGGGGAGAGAGGTTCGATTTCAGAACCTCTCTCCCCGTTCGGTATGTATTGAAGCCGGTTGGTGTGGATTACTCCCTGACCCAGGCGTGGGTGATCTCGGCGATATACATTTTGTGGAAGCCGCCGTGTTCGGCTCCGTACCACCGTTCGGCAAGGGCCGGGTCGAGGAAGTGCGAGGCTTCGAGCAGGTCGGCGTAGAGAACCTGGCATTCGAGTCCGAGGCGGGTCTCCTCGTAGAGGATGCCGTCGTTCTCGGTGATGACCGGATGGAGACCGGCTGCGGCGATTTTGTCGGTGTCGCGACCCGATTTCGAACCGGTGATTTTGTGTACGGCACGGTGGTCGGCCCCCAGGAACGAGAGGGTGAAACGGTGGCTCTCTTCGACGAAGCCGTAGGTGTAGCGTTCGGGGCGGATGAAGACGGAGGCCACGGGTTTGTTCCAGAGGTAGCCGACGCCGCCCCAACTGGCGGTCATGGTGTTGAATCGGTCTGGGCGGCCGGAGGTGATGAGCATCCATTCGTTGCCGATGATGTCGATCATGTTGTCGGAGATGGTGCGCGGGTCGATGGCTTTCATGGTATGGTGTTTTGCGATACAAAAAAGGCGTTCCATCGGAGTGATAGAACGCCTCAGTTGATGTGTTGACCCGCTAGGACTCGAACCCAGAAAGACAGAACCAGAATCTGTAGTGTTACCATTACACCACGGGTCAATCAGAAAGATCGGTGGTGCCTTCCCTCAGGAAGACGGTGCAAAGTTAAAGCGATTTTCAGAAATCTGCAATAAAATTGCTGAAAATTTTATGTTGACCCACCAGGACTCGAACCTGGAACGACAGAACCAAAATCTGCTGTGTTACCATTACACCATGGGTCAGAACCTCATTTCTGATGGCGCAAAGGTAATGTTTTTTCTTGATTTGCAAAAACATAATTTTTTTCGAGACCGCGGCGAGTGGAGGCAGGGTGAGGGCGGGTGGAGGAATGGGGAGAGATTAACGTGTTGATATATAATATATTGATAAATGATGTCGGACTGTTTGGAAACCTGTACGAGCCGCCGGGGAGAGTGTTGGCGGAGTTGGTATGGCCCGTTGGAATGGGGGGAGGGCGGCTTGCGGGGGGGGAGCCTGCGAAGCTGATGGCGTTGAGGTGGAGCGTAAAAAATAATCCGCAAAGGATAGGGTACCCCCCTCTTCCTTTGCGGATGAAAAATCGCGGCGGATGCGGAATGCGAAACAGTCAGACGGCCCGGGCAACCACTTCGGCAATATCGACCACGTGTACCTGGTCGTTGCCGGCCGAGAGCTGGAGCGACTTTTTACACTGCGGACAACTCGTAACGATGGTCTCGGCTCCCGTGGCCAGCAGGTTGTGTACGACGGTCGTCCCGATTTTCTTCTGGGCAGCGGTGTCGAGCGTCAGGTTGGCCAGGCTGCCTCCGCAGCAGTGGACGCGGTCCTTTTCGTGGCTTTCGGCGTTGGTCAGCGTGGCCACGTGCGAGAGTACGTAGCGCGGTTCGGAGTAGATGCCGCGCAGTTCGCAGGGATCGTGGTAGGCGTAGCTGGCCGCGAGGGTCGAAGTCTTGAGGCGTCCTCCGGCGATCAGTTCGGCGATGTACTGGGTGTGGTGCAGCACGCGGATACCCATTTTCTGAAGCTCCTTGTACTCCTGGGTGAAGGTCTTGTAGCAGATGGGGCAGCCCGTGACCAGAGTGGTGATGCCGTGTTTGCGGAAGAGCTCGGTGTTGTAGCGTTCCATGCGTTCGGCGGCGGGCAGGTTGCCGCTCAACCGCATCGGACGGCCGCAGCAGACTCCGCCGTTTTTGTCGGCCCACCAGACGTCGACGCGGGCGGCGGCAAAGATCTTCTCCATGGCGCGGGTGATACTCGGGGTCAGCTGGGTCATGCAGCCGGCAAAGTAACCGACGCGGCCGGTACCTTCGGAGCGGTCGGCCGTGGAGGCGAGGAACTCGTAACGCGGGGCCTCGTAGAACGAGCTCTGGCGGGCGAAGGCGACGCGGCTGCTGAGGCGGAGGGTGGCCTGGTCGATGCCGACGGGACACGCCTGGGCACAGCGTCCGCACATCAGACAGGTGTCGGCTACCTGAGCGGTCAGGTGGCCATAGCGGCGGTCGCGCAGGAAGTAGGCGGGCTGGATGTTGTTGATGTCGAGGTCGGCGGCGATGGGGCAGGGGTCGAGGCAGATGCCGCAGCGCGAGCAGGCCTGGATCTGGAAGTTGTCGAAGGTGGAGCCTTCGGGTTTCGACTTGACTTTATAGGCGCGCAGGAAGATGAGCGGAATCTCGGTAAAGATGTGCATGTAGCGCGAGTAGGGCATGGCCACGAAGAAGAGGCCGAGCACGATGGAGTAGGCCCACCAGGCCGGATACTCCATGGCCGAGAGCACGCCGCCGGGCAGGACGCTGGCGAGCAGGTCGCCGGTGCCGCCGGTGAAGAAGCTGCCGCTGTCGTGGACGCCGCAGGTGATCGATTCGGCCAGGTAGCGCAGCGGGAAGATCAGCCACAGGGTGGTCAGGGCGATGCGGTCGAAGGGGGTGTGGCGCGTGGTGCGCTTCATGCCCATCATCCGCGAGTAGAGCCGTTTGCCCCAGGCCAGCGCCACGCCGCAGAGAACGAAGATCAGCAGGCAGTCCATCAGCAGGGCGTAGTTGAAGTGGCGGATGTAGGCGGCGGGTTCCTCGGGGAAGAAGTAACGGAAGAAGACGTGGACGTGGGGCGGGTTGACGGCATCCCGGATGTAGGCCGAGGTTTCGAGTTTTCCGACGACGATCAGCAGGAACCATCCCAGCGCGAGGCTCATGTGCATGAAGCCGAGCATGGGGTTGGTTTTCCAGATCTTGCGGTGGATCAGGCATTCGAGGAAGGCCTCCTTGATGGCCCGAAAGGTGCGGGCCGTGAAGAAGTTGTGCCGGATGAGGGCTTTGTCTTCGCGGGGAAGGCCGGCAAACCATTTGCTCCATTTCCAGACGATGGCGATGAAGAGCCACAGGACGCCGATGCTGAAGGGCAGGACGAAGGGATCGAAAAACCAGGGTGAACCGGGGTGCATAGGTCGAAATAGTCTTTATATCTGTTCAGTTTCTCGTTTCTTGGGGGGGCCGCCGCGGTGTTTCGGCGTGTTGCCGGTAGGGGTTTCGGGTAGGAGGGGGGCCGGGCGGTGTGCTTTGTGGGGTATGCGGCGCGGAAGCGGTAGGCGGAGATGCAGGTGTGAGGCGCATCAGCAACGGGAGCGTTCCGCGGCGGTGGCGGTTGCGGCGGGGGCGTGCGTGGGTCGGCCGGACGTGTGGTCAGCAGTGCGGGGCTCGCCGGAAGCGTTACAGCACTTCGAGCATGGCGTGGATCACGGCGCGGGTGTGGACGCCGCGCGGGCAGACCATCCGGCACTTGCCGCACAGCATGCACTCCTGAAGGGACTTGCGGACGGTGTCGTATTCGCCGCGGCGGATCAGGTGCTGCATCTTCCGCAGGCTGAAGGAGGTGAACTGTCCGGTGGTGCAGGTGGCGGTGCAGCTGCCGCAGCCGATGCAGAGCAAGGTAGTGCGCTCGCGGGCGATGATCTTGTCGCGCAGGGTGGGGTCGATCTTGTCGAGGTAGATGGCCCGGGGCGCGTTGATGGTAAATCCGAAATCCATAGGTCTGGAGTTGTCTGTAAACGGTGTTGCGGGTCTCCCGGTTGCCGCGAACCGATGTGCGGGGAGGAGCGGTGGAGTTGCGGTCTCCGCGGTTGCCCGTCCTGGATGCGGCGCCGGCCGGATGTTTGCGGCGGGGCGGCTGGCGGTTGCGGTTCGGTGGCTGAAGGGTGGCCCTGTGTACGGGTCGAAGGCTGGGGCTGAACAGTGGTCGGAACTGCGGTTCGTGCTGTGGTCGGAGTTGTAGTCCGCACTGCGGCCCGAGTCGATCCGGTTATTTTTTGAGGTCCATCCGGATGCGGCGGGCTACGGCAACGGCTTCATTGACGGTCTCGCCGATGGTCTTGGGGCCGGTGGCCGTGCCGGCCAGGTAGATGCCGGGTGTGGTGCTGGCGACAGTCTGGGTGTAGGGGTCGCGCGGGGCGAAGAATCCGTTGGCCTGTGTCGGCAGTCCGAAGGTGGAGCAGCATTTCGGGGCCCGCATCCCCACCAGCAGCACCAGCATGTCGACGGTCATTCGCAGCGGGCGGCCGACCAGTGTGTCTTCCACCTTGAGCTGGATGCGTTTGTCGATCGTTTCGCCGGCTTCCGAGATGCGGCCGCGTACGTAGGTCACGCCGTTTTCGATCTGCGACCGCCGGTAGAGTTCTTCGTAGCCGTTGCCGAAGGCCCGCAGGTCCATGTAGAAGTTGGTCACCTGTACGCCGGGGACGGCTTCGGTCAGTTCGATGGCCTGTTTGATACCGGTGATGCAGCACACTTTCGAACAGTGGTTCTGGCCGACCTTCTCGTCGCGCGAACCGACGCAGTGCAGGATGGCTACCCGTTTGGGGGCTTCGCCGTTGCGCATGGTCACCTTGCCGTCGCGGAACATCGCCTCGAGTTCGGCCGAGGTGATGACGTTCTCGTACATGCCGTAGCCGTACTCCTCCTTGAGGCGGGCGTCGAACAGATCGAACCCGGTGGCCACTACGGCGGCACGGCCTTCGAAACGTTCGCCGGTGGCCGAAAGGGCGGTGACGCCCGTGCCGTCGCTCTGCAGCGAGACGATCTCTTGTCCGGTGGCCGATTCGATGCCGTCGGTGGCGGTGTTCAGCGTGTCGATCACTTCGCGGGCGTGGAGCTGGGTCGGGAAAAGACGGTCCCAACGGGCTACGTGGCCGCCCGTGGCCGGGCTCTTTTCGATGATGAGCGGACGGAATCCCTCTTCGCGCAGGGCGGCTGCCGCCTGCAGGCCGGCGATGCCGCCGCCGATCACCAGTATGCGTTCCTGTGTCATATCGTGTGGTCTCTGTGTGGGGTGTTCGTGGGGGTTAGAGTGCTGCGGGGTTGTAGGCGGCGGGATCGACCGGCCGACCGATGTATTTGCCGTTCTTGCCGAGGTACTTGGCTGCCGGATCGTATTCGACGCCGAGCTTGTCGAGCAGCGGTTCGACGGGCACCTGGTGCATCTGCAGCCCGAGGTCCCAGGGGTCGATGCCGAGCACCAGACCGGCCATCTCTTCGTAGGTCAGTACCGGAATGGCGTAGTTGCTGCCGGTCATGGCGTTGAGGGTGAACTGCCAACGGTCGAGGAACATGGTGCAGCCGGGACAGTTGGCGACGATGAAGTCGGGCTGGTAGGGAGCCATCGATTCGAATTTCTTTTTCGAGTTGGCTACCGAGTAGCCGCGGTTGGCCTGCACGAGGTAGTTCCGGAATCCGAAACCGCAGCAGTGGCGGCGTTCCGGATAGTCGACCGACTGGCCGCCCCAGGCTTCGACCATGCCGGCGAGCACGTAGGGGAATTCGGCTCCGCCGATTCCTTTCTTGGGGAATACCTTGGCGTAGTGGCAGCCGATGTGGTCGACCACTTTGAGGGGTTCGCCGGTGTGGACGTTCACCAGTCGGCGGACGCTCTTCTGGGCGATCTTCTCGCGCACGTGGAACATCAGGTCGGAGGTGTGGACCAGTATTTTGGGCTTGTTGAACTCGCGTCCGGTGGCTTTGTAGAGGTTTTCGCGGGCCTTGGCTTCGAGTTCGGGGAAGTGGTGCCACATGTCGAGCACTTCGCTGTAGATGCCGAACGAGGTGATGCACGAGGCGACGTAGTTCTCGTAGCCGCATTCGGTCATCAGCGAGAACTGGCGCGCTACGATGGCCATCGTCGTGTCGAGGGGCACCACGTCGGAGTGGTAGCCGATGCCGGTGCAGGTGGTGTGGCGCGGGTCTTCGATGACGTCCATCCCCAGGTCGTTCCGCAGGATGTCCAGAAAGGCTTTCTCGGAGCCGGGGAAAAAGTTCTGACGGATGCAGCTGCGGGCGTAGTAGTAGTGGTCGTCGGCGATGTCTTTGCTATATTCTTGCCAGTTGGCGTATCTGTATTTCATGGCTTGTGGCGTTGGCTGTGGAATTCTTGAGCGGGTGGGCGGGCGATCCGATGGGGGGAGCGGTGGGTTACAGGGTGTGGTTGCCGCTGTTGTAGGTATATACGTACTCGAGGTATTCGTCGTCGCTCATGCCGAGTTCCTGGGCTTTGCGGTGGGAATGGCGTTCGATGTTGTCAAGGAATTCGGTGCCGCCGCTGACGTCGAATATGCGTCGGAATTCGGCCAGACTATCGGGGTCGATGGCACGGGCGGGGCCGGGACCGGGTTTCATGTAGTTGTCGGTGAATCGGGCGAAGACCTCTTTGTCGTGTTCGTGGACCCATGCCCAGACGGGGCCTTGCTCGGGGTGCATGCGGGGTACGACGCGGGTCGGGTGGACGCAGTAGCCGAGTTCCATCATATTCTGGCCGAGCATTTTGCCGAGGGCGTACTGTTGGCGGCCTTTTTCCGATTCGGTGAAGAATCCGTACTTCTGCGAGAGTTTGCGCAGGGCCTGTACCACGTAGGCGGGGGTATTGCCGCGCGGACAACGGGGGCGGCACGACATACATTCGCCGCAGTACCAGATCGTGTCGCTTTTCATGAGTGCTTCGATGCTGGCGTCGTCTTTGGCCTGGACGTCGTCCACGATCTGTCGGGGGTCGTAGTTGTAGTATTCGGCGGCGGGGCAGACGGCCGTACAAGCACCACAGTTCATGCAGGCGTTGAGTCCTTCGCGGAAGCGGGGGTCCTGCATCAGTTCGTCGAAATATTTTCCCATATCTTTTTTCGGATGCCTTTTTCGCTAAACAAAGGTACGGGGGCCTGAAAAATTACGGGATAGTGTTATCACCTATTTTGAATGGGTATTTATACGTAAAATGTGGGCGACGAAAAGGTCTGACGGGGTGCTCGCGGCGAAGTAGGGAGGGTGTGTTTTCCTACTAACTGAAATTAGCGGAAGTGTTGTAATTACCGTTAACAGCCGCCGAACGGGATAATGCGGTAAAACCTCTATTTGAGGCAATACCAGTCTGACGGAGTGCCCGAAGGCACCGCCCGCCCGGCGTGAGGGCAGTTCCATACGGTTCGTTGATAGAAATTAAATTAAGCGAATCAATCTATTTCGATGAATAGATTGATTCGTTCACTGAAAAACTCGCGACCGTTCTTCGACTGCGCTGCCGCGCGGGCCCCGCGTGCTTGCGGTGGAGCGGGCGATACTGCGTATCGCTTGTGTCATTAGAAACTCATAATTCGGAGTGCCCGAAGGCACCGTGCTCGCGGCGGAGCAGTGAGGTGTATTACCGCTAACCGAAGTCAGCTGAAAGTGCAGCAAACTGCCGCTAACAGCCGTCGAACAGGATTTTGCGGTAAAACCTTTATTCGAGGTAATACCATTCTGTCGGGGTGCCCGAAGGCACGCCCGCCCGGCGTGAGGGCAGTTCCGTACGGTTCGTTGATAGAAATTAAATCAAGTGAATCAATCTATTCCGATGAATAGATTGATTCGTTCACTGAAAAACTCGCGACCGTTCTTCGACTGCGCTGCCGCGCGGGCCCCGCGTGCTCGCGGTGGAGCGGGCGATACTGCGTATCGCTTATGTTGTTAGAAGTTCATTATTCGGAGTGCCCGCGGCACTGTTACAAAATCTTGGTCCGCTTCCGCGACTTTCCGACACCCGCCTTCGACTCGTGCACCCCTTCTCGAATGGAGGGCGAAACTTTTCCGCTCCCTGCCGCCTGCTGGCGCTTTTGCAGAGCGAACATCTCGTCGCGGTATCGCGCGGCAGTCATAAAATCAAGCTCTTTGGCGGCCTGTTCCATCATCGCACGCGCCTGGGCAATGGCACTCTCCAAATCACTGGCTGACATATATTCCATTACGGGGTCGGCTACCATCGATAACGGCGCGTCCATATCGTAAACGACGCCGCCCCCTTTGCCCAATGGACGCTCGACGGTGGTTGCGCCGGCTGCGGCTACCTTGGCCGATGGGAGCGAGGCAGCCAGCGGAGAACCTTCGCCGAGGGTCGATTTGCTCATCTTGTGCACGGCTTGGGGTGTGATGCCGTGCGACAGGTTGTAGTTCATCTGTTTCTCGCGGCGACGCTCGGTTTCGTCGATGGTCTGACGCATCGAGTCGGTGATCTTGTCGGCGTACATGATTACCCGCCCTTCGAGGTGGCGTGCCGCACGCCCTGCCGTCTGGGTCAGCGAGCGGGCCGACCGAAGGAAACCCTCCTTGTCGGCGTCCATGATCGCTACCAACGAGACTTCCGGCAGGTCCAGCCCCTCACGCAGCAGGTTCACGCCCACCAACACGTCGAAACGACCGGCACGCAGGTCGTCCATGATCTCGATCCGTTCCAGCGTGTCCACGTCCGAGTGGATGTATCGGCAGCGAATCCCCACCTTTTCGAAATATTTGGTCAGCTCTTCGGCCATCCGTTTGGTCAGCGTCGTGACCAGCACTCGCTGGTCCTTTTCGGCGCGGATCTCGATCTCGCCGATCAGGTCGTCGATCTGGTCGGCCGTCGGGCGAATCTCGATTTCGGGGTCGAGCAGGCCGGTCGGCCGGATTACCTGTTCAACGACCACTCCCTCCGATTTGTTCAGCTCGTAGTCGGCCGGCGTGGCGCTCACGTAGATCGCCTGCGGAACCAGTGCCTCGAACTCTTCGAACTTCAGCGGGCGGTTGTCGATGGCGGCAGGCAGACGGAAACCGTACTCCACGAGGTTCTTCTTGCGGGCGTTGTCGCCGCCGTACATGGCCCGGATCTGCGGTATGGTGACGTGGCTCTCGTCGATGATAATCAGGAAATCGTCCGGAAAGTAGTCCAGCAGGCAGAACGGACGCGTGCCGGGGGCACGGCCGTCGAAGTAGCGCGAGTAGTTCTCGATGCCGGAGCAGTAGCCCAGCTCTTTGATCATTTCGAGGTCGTATTCGACGCGTTGTTTGAGCCGTTTGGCGTACTGTTCTTCGCCGCGCTGCATGAAAAAGTCGTACTGGGCCGAGAGGTCGTGCTGGATCTGGATGACGGCCGAGTTGATGCGGTCGCGGGTGGTGACGAAGATGTTGGCCGGGTAGATGGTGACGCGGTCGAGCTGGCCGAGGCGCTGACCCGTGATGGGGTCGATGGAGTGGATCTCTTCAACGGTGTCGCCCCACTGGACGATGCGGTAGGCTTTGTCGCCGTACGCCACGTGGATGTCGATCGTGTCGCCTGTTACGCGGAACGTACCGCGGCTGAACTCCACGTCGTTGCGCGAGTAGAGGCCGTCGACGAGCTGGTAGAGCAACTTTTGGCGTGAAAAGTCTTCGCCTTGTTTGATGTTGATCGTGTTGGCGTGAAAGTCGGACGGGTTCCCGATACCGTACAGGCACGAAACGGAGCTGACCACGATCACGTCATTGCGTCCCGACAGCAGTGAGCTGGTGGCGCTCAGACGCAGTTTCTCGATCTCGTCGTTGATTGACAAGTCTTTTTCTATATAGGTATCCGACGTGGGCAGGTAGGCTTCGGGCTGGTAGTAGTCGTAGTACGAAACGAAGTATTCGACGGCGTTTTCCGGAAAAAAGCTGCGGAATTCGCCGTAGAGCTGGGCCGCGAGCGTTTTGTTGTGGCTGAGGATGAGCGTCGGTTTGCCTACGTTCTTGATGACATTGGCCATCGTGAAGGTTTTGCCGGAACCGGTGACCCCCAGCAGGGTGTTGTGGCGGGTCCCTTCCTGAATCGAGCGGGTCAGCTGTGCGATTGCTTCGGGTTGGTCGCCGGTGGGGGCGAAGTCGGAATGCAATATGAAGTCCATGTCGGTTTAGTTCAAGTCGGTGGTGTTTGATGTTGTTGTTCGGCGGCTGTTAGCGGTACTGCCTCCTTACTGCTCCGCCACGAGCACGGTGCCTTCGGGCACCCCGAAAGAGGAGTTTCTAACGACACAAGCGATACGCAGTATCGCCCGCTCCACCGTGAGCACGCGGGGCCCGCGCGGCAGCGCAGTCGAAGAACGGTGGCGAGTTTTTCAGTGAACGAATCAATCTATTCATCGGAATAGATTGATTCGCTTAATATATTTCTATCAACGAACCGTACGGAACTGCCCTCACGCCGGGCAGGCGGTGGCTTCGGCCACCCCGTCAGAATGGTATTACCTCGAATATAGGTTTTACCGCATTATCCTGTTCGGCGGCTGTTAGGGTATTATCCCCTCATTGCTCCGCCGTGAGCACAGTGCCTTCGGGCACCCCCGAAAGAGGAGTTTCTAACGACACAAGCGATACGCAGTATCGCCCGCTCCACCGCGAGCACGCGGGGCCCGCGCGGCAGCGCAGTCGAAGAACGGTCGCGAGTTTTTCAGTGAGCGAATCAATCTATTCCGATGAATAGATTGATTCTAATTATATTCTACAACGAACCGTACGGAACTGCCCTCACGCCGGGCAGGCGGTGCCGCGGGCACTCCGTCAGAGTGGTATTCCCTCAAATAACGGTTGTACAAAATAATCCTGTTCGGCGGCTGTTAGCGGTACTGCTTCCTTACTGCTCCGCTGCGAGCACGGAGCCTTTGGCCACGCCGTCAGAGGGGTATTGCCTCCCATCGAGGTCCTGCCATGTATTACCGTTCTGCGGCTGTTGTTCAGCGTATGGTTCGCAATACTTTAGGCATTTGTACCCGCTCCGAAACGGTAAAAGTGCGTAGCCAACCCTTCTTACAAAAATATTACTTTTGCAGTTCATTTGAGTAACAAATAATGAAACGCACATTTATCCTCTTTATTTTGGCGGCCACGATCGCAAACATGTCCGCATCCGGCGCGGAAAAAGGCGAATCGCGCGTGACCTTCAAATTCGGCGGCCGCCTCGATGCGCAGGTCTTTACGGATACCTACGCGTCGAAAGCCAAAAACGGCGGCATCTTCTACTATTTCCCTCTGGCTCCCGAGTATAACCAGTATGGCGATGACATCAGCAGTCTGAACTCCCTGCGGTTCGGCGTCGCCAATACCCGAATCAACGGGACCCTGACTGCGAAGGATGTGTTGGGTGCTACGGCAAAAGCCTTTGTCGAAACCGACTTCATGGGGTCGGGCGATATTCTCGGCGTGCTGCGGTTGCGTCATGCCTATATCAGTCTTGACTGGAAACGCGGCCAGCTGCTTATCGGGCAAACCAACAACCTGGCAGTCCCCGAAGAGATCTTCCCAAATACCGTGTCGCACGGTTGCGGAACCCCGTTGAACCCCCTGTCGCGAATTCCGCAAATCCGTTACACCCAGCGCTTCGGCAAACTGGTTCGGCTGACCGGTGCCCTGCAAATGTACTCCGGAACCGAAGGCGAGGCACAGGCCTACGGCATGATTCCCGAATTTGCGTTGCGACTCACCGTCGGCGATCCGAAAGGGTCGATGATCGGTGTCGAAGGGGCCATCAAGTCGATCCGCCCGCGCAACCTGACCGATGACGAGGTGCCCACCTACAAGCGAATGGCGGCATTCAATGCCTCGATTTTCGGATTGCACACCTTTGGCGGCGGCCACAAACTGTCGGCTTTTGCCATGTGGGGGCAGGATCTCTCGACGCTGAACATGCTGGGCGGCTACGGTCCCAAGTTGCGTGATGTGGTTGCCGGCAATCCGGATTACGGCTACACGGCCACGCAGACGGTGGCGGCATGGATCGATTTTGAAACCAAAGTGATGAAGGGGTGGCAGCCCGGTATCCTCACCGGCTGGACGAAAAACCTCGGCTCCGGACAGCCAATCGATTTGTCGGCGGCTTCGATTCCCGACCAGGGTATCGACTGGTATTTCCGACTGGCGCCGCGGCTGTGGTACCACTATAAACCGCTCTCGTTCGGGTTGGAGTATATGTACAGTTTGGCGTCGTGGGGCAGTGTGTTCGACGACCACTATTGTCCGACTGCGCGGTATGCCAAGTCGCAGAACCATCGGGTGACCCTCCTGGCCCGCTTCAAATTCTAATCCGAAGGGCTCCGACCCTTAGAACAATCCGATCCTCGGCCCGTTGGATATATAAAAATCCCCTCGTTGCGCGAAAGGCAGCGAGGGGATTTTTTATACGCGGTACTCAATCGAAACTGTATGCAGGGGGGGCAGGTGCAGGGAGGTCAGGCCTGGCCGCCGAACTCCATCAGGTAGGCTTTGATGAAGTCGTCGATCTTGCCGTCCATCACACCGTCCACGTCCGAGGTCTGGTAGTTGGTGCGGTGGTCCTTGACGCGGCGGTCGTCGAACACGTAGCTGCGAATCTGCGAGCCCCATTCGATCTTCTTCTTCTGACCCTCCAGCTCGGCCTGCAGCGCCTGGCGTTTCTCCATTTCGAGCTGGTAGAGTTTCGACCGGAGGATACGCAGGGCGTTCTCCTTGTTCATGATCTGCGAACGGGTCTCGGTGTTCTCGATGACGATGCCGGTCGGAATGTGGTACAGGCGAACCCCGGTCTCGACCTTGTTCACGTTCTGGCCGCCGGCGCCGCTGCTGCGATAGGTGTCCCACTTGATGTCGGCCGGGTTGATGACGATCTCGATGGTGTCGTCCACGGCCGGCGAAACGAAGACGCTCGCAAAGGTGGTCTGACGCTTGTTGTTCGCGTTGAACGGCGACAGACGGACCATGCGGTGGACGCCGTTCTCGCTCTTGAGGTAACCGTAGGCGTAGTCGCCCACGAATTCGATCATGGCCGACTTGACCCCCACTTCGTCGCCGTCCTGGATGTCCAGCACCTTGACGGTGTATCCGTTGCGTTCGCCCCAACGGGTGTACATGCGCAGCAGCATCGAGGCCCAGTCCAGCGCTTCGGTGCCGCCGGCCCCGGAGTTGATCTCCATGATAGCCCCCATCTTGTCCTCCTCGGTGCGGAGCATGTTGCGCATCTCGAGCGCTTCGATTAGCCTGAGGGCTTTGTCGTATGCGGCGTCGAGGTCCTCTTCGGTCGCGGCCCCCTCTTTGATGAATTCCGGGACGAGGCTCATCTCGTCCATGGCCGTGGCGATGGCGTCATAGTCCGTGACCCACGACTTGATGGCGGCTACCTTCTTGAGTTGTGCCTGCGCCTTTTCGGCGTCGTCCCAAAAGTCGGGGGCGAGGGTCAGCGCCTCTTCCTGTTTCAGTTCTTCACGCTTGCCGTCCAAGTCAAAGATGCCTCCTCAGCGCATCCTGGCGCCTTACAAGCTCTTTCATCTGTTCAGTCGTAATCATATTGTGTCGGTTTTGTGTGTTTGGCGGGTGGGTATGAGGCTGCGGCTCACGCGGCAGCGGTAGACGAGGGGTGGCGTCGGCGTTGCAACGCCTCTTTCAGACGCATCGTCCAGACGACGACCATTGCCATCACGATGCGCGGCACCATCAGCCAGAAGAGACCGATGCCGAGGGCAAAGTAGAGCAGGGTGTCTTCCAGCAGCGAGTGGTTCATGGCGGCGTGGGCGTTCAGCAGGCGGGCGTCGCGGCGCGGAATGGCTCCGCTCTCCACTTCGCCGATCATTACGGAGCTGCCGTAGGTGAGGCCCAGCGTGTTGAGCACGATCCACAGAAAGGCGCAGTCGCCGGGCAGACCGAACAGCCGCATCAGCGGGGTGAGCGGTGCGGTGAGCCGTCCGATGAGGTGGAACTCCCGCAGAATCTGCTGGAGAATGTTCAGCGACAGGATCATCACGAACATCAGCGGCAGCAGTTTGGCCTGTGCCACGGCCCAGCCCTGCATGACGGAGGCGAACGAGGCGTCGCCGGCGTCGCGGTGGGCGAGCAGCAGGGTTCCGGTGAAGTCTTCGGGCAGGATGCGGTTCAGAATCCAGGCGGTCAGCAGGGCCATCGCCAGCCTCAGGGTAGCCATTCCCCAGGCCGAGCGGCTGCCGGATTTGCGCTGGACGACCGATTCGACGATCAGGTTGTGGGCGATGAGGGTCATCACGGCGATGATCGTCACGCTGCGGTAGTCGAGGTTGAGGGTCCCCATCACGCCGATGGCGGCGTAGATCGAGGCCGAAATGCCGGTCAGGAAGGTCAGCACCCCTTCGCCGTTGAGGCCGATGTGGGAGAAGGCGGGGGTCAGCCACTCCGAGAGGGTGGCGATCACGCCGGCCCATTGGAGCAGGGCCACGCCGAAGGTGATCGGCAGCATCATCTTGACCAGCCACCACCAGGTGCGCAGGCCGGTTTGGAAGCCGCGCACGGCACAGGCGCGGGTCCGGAGGGTCAGGGCATGTTGCATGGCGGTCAGCGTTTGATGCGGATATAGTCCGTGAAGTCGAAGGCGGGAGCCGTGTCGGTGGCGGGGTGTGCTTCGTTCCAGACGATGCGCCACTGGGCGGGGTCGATCGCCGGGAAACGGGTGTCGCCCTCGGGGGTGGCGTGGATGTGGGTCAGGTAGAGCTTGTCGGCCAGCGGCAGGGCCTGGCGGTAGATCTCGCCGCCGCCGATGATGAAGAGCTCTTCGGCGCTGTCGCGGTAGGGGGCCAGGGCCTCATCCAGCGACGTGGCGGTGGCGACGCCTTCCGGAACGCTCAGCGCGGTGTTGCGGCTGACGACGATGTTGAGGCGGTTGGGCAGGGGGCGGCTGCCGAGCGATTCGAAGGTCTTGCGCCCCATCACGACGGGGTGTCCGCTGGTGATCTGTTTGAAACGTTTGAGGTCTTCGCTGATGTGCCAGGGCATGCGGCCGGCACAGCCGATGATGCCGTTGTCGGCGGCGGCTACGATGATGGAAAGGATCATAACGGTCTGTTTCTGACTGCAAAGGTAAGCATTCCCGGGCACTTCTCGTCACCGGGTCGGTTTGTTGGCCTCCGTTCGGCACCTGTCGGGAGTCTGGCGGGGCAGGTGAGAGAGGGCCGTATGGTGTGGGGCGGGCTGTCCCACGGTGGTCGAGGCCGGGATTTATCGGGGACGGTGGTGAGGAGAGACCGTGGAAGGCCGTGGGAGAGAGGTCGCGTTTGCCACAGGGGGCGAACGGGGAGAAGCGGAGGGCTGTCGGGTGGAGGAAATCGACGGCGCGGCGGGTCGGGGTTTATTTCCGCAGCGAGGACTTGGCTACGCCGATAATCTTGCAGACGCTCATCGCGAAGTGGGTGAAGAGGATACGGGGATTCCCGTTCTGGCGGATCTGGGCCAGCAGCAGCTCGAATTCGGAGACAAAGGCTTCGACGGTCAGGTGTGAGACGTAGGGGGCGAAGTTTCGACAGAATTTCTCCCGGGCGGGGTCGGCGTAGGCGAGGCGCTCCATGCCGATGCCGGTCAGGTAGCACTCGCGGAGGATGCCCAGCGAGGCGATGCAGAACTGTTTCTGGGCTTCGCGGCCGAGCGGGGCCATCTCTTCGGCCCACTCGAAGAGGCCGAGGTATTTCTGCTGGTAGCAGAGTCGCATGAGGCGGATGAAACGGTCTTCGTGTTCGTTGGTCGTCCCCTCGGTCTGCTGGCGGATCATGCGCAGGGCTGCGCCCCAGCTGCCTTGAGCCAGGTGTGCGATCTGTTCGGCACGGTCGGCGGCAAGGCCTTCGCGGGTGGTCAACTCACGGGCGATGGTCGCGTCGGGGATGCCGGGCAGCGCGACGATCTGCGTCCGTGACCGGATGGTGGCGATAATCTTGTCGGGCTCGCTGCTGACGAAGAGGAAAAGGGTCTTGTCGGGCGGCTCCTCGACCAGCTTGAGCAGCGTATTGGCGGCCGATTCGTGGAGCCGTTCCGGCAGCCAGATGATCACGCTTTTGTACCCCCCTTCGAACGACTTGAAGCCCATCTTGCGGACCAGCTCGTTGGCGTCGTTTTTGTTGATGATCCCCTGCTGGTTCTCGATGCCGAGCCGGGCGTACCACTCCTGTTCGGTGAGGTAGCCGCCGGTGGCGGGCACGATCTCGCGCCAGAGGTGGAGAAACTGCTCGCTGCGGGGCTTGTCGTCGGCGCGCCCCGTGGCGACGGCCTCTTTCGAGGTGTTCACCGGGTAGATGTAGTGGCAGTCGGGATGCTCCATGTGCTGCATCCGGTAGCACTCCGGACACTGGCCGCAGGAGTCTTCGTCCGTGCGGTTGCGGCAGTTGATGTACTGGGCGTAGGCCAGGGCCAGCGGCAGCGCGCCGGTGCCTTCGTTCCCGGTGAAGAGCATGGCGTGGCTGATGCGGCCGTTGCGCACCGTTTCGCGCAGGTGGCGCTTGATCTGATCCTGTCCTATGATGTCCTTAAATTGCATGCTCCGAGGGGTGTGCCGCGAAAAAGCGGGGCGGCGACTGACGAAGATACGAAAATTTTACATATCTTCGCCAATCACACGGAAGTCTAAACTAAATCACATAACTTGCATCATGAGAATAGCAGAGTTGCTCGCCAGCGGCGAGCGTAACGTCGAAGTAGTGGCCAAAGGATGGGTACGTACCAAGCGCGGCAACAAGAACGTGGCGTTCATCGCCCTGAACGACGGCTCGACTATCAATAATATTCAGGTGGTGGCTGAAACCGCCGCCTTCGACGAGGCGCTGCTCAAAGGCGTGACCACCGGTGCCTGCCTGAAAGTGACCGGTACGCTGGTCGATTCGCCCGCGTCGGGCCAGCCGGTCGAAATCCAGGCCCGTTCGATCGAAATCTACGGCGGTGCCGATCCCGAAACCTATCCCCTGCAGAAAAAGGGCCATACGCTCGAATTCCTGCGCGAAATCGCCCACCTGCGCCCCCGTACCAACACTTTCGGGGCTGTGTTCCGCATCCGCCACGCCATGGCATATGCCATCCATAAATACTTCAACGACCGCGGTTTCGTCTACTGGAACTCGCCGCTGATCACGGGTTCGGACTGTGAAGGCGCCGGTGCGATGTTCCAGGTGACCACGCTCGACATGGCCAATCCTCCGCGTCGCGAGGACGGCAGCGTCGACTACTCGCAGGACTTCTTCGGCCGCTCCACGAACCTCACCGTATCGGGACAGCTCGAAGGCGAACTGGCCGCCCTGTCGCTGGGGCTGATTTATACCTTCGGGCCGACCTTCCGCGCCGAAAACTCCAACACTCCGCGCCACCTGGCCGAGTTCTGGATGGTCGAACCCGAGATGGCCTTCTATGAGATCGAAGAGAACATGGATCTGGCCGAGGACTTCATCAAATACCTGGTCACCTATGCGCTCGAAAACTGCGCCGACGACCTGGCATTCCTCGAAAAGATGTACGACAAGGAGCTGACCGAACGGCTGCGCTTCGTGACGGCCAACGATTTCGTGCGCCTCGACTACACCGAAGGGGTGCGCATTCTCGAAGAGGCCCGCGACAAGAAAGGCGTCAAATTCGAGTTCCCGGTATTCTGGGGCGCCGACCTCGCCTCGGAACACGAACGCTACCTGGTGGAACAGCACTTCAAACGTCCCGTGATCCTGACCAACTACCCCAAGGAGATCAAGGCCTTCTACATGAAGCAGAATGACGATGGCAAAACGGTTCGCGCCATGGACGTCCTCTTCCCCAAGATCGGCGAAATCATCGGCGGTTCGGAACGTGAGGCCGACTACGACAAACTCGTGACCCGCATGCAGGAGATCGGTATTCCGGTCGAATCGATGCAGTGGTATCTCGATACCCGCCGCTTCGGCAGCGCCCCCCACAGCGGTTTCGGTCTGGGCTTCGAACGACTGGTGCTCTTCGTGACCGGCATGACCAACATCCGCGACGTGATCCCCTTCCCGCGCACGCCGAAAAACGCGGAATTCTAATTCCGCCCCTCCGCATCGGAGAGAGTCCCCATAAGGGTCGCACGCTTCACACCGTGCGGCCCTTGCTTTTTTACGACGATTGTGGGCCGATGCAGGGTGAATTGGTAATTAAGGCCAAAACGACTACTTTTGTAAGAAAGACCAAGTATCTTTATTCAGAGAGGTATCCCCGCCATGGCGTCCATTAGTCAAAGTCTAGAACAGAAACTGCAGCAACGGCTCTCGCCCCAGCAGATACAGGGAATCAAACTGCTGGAACTGCCCACCCTGCAACTCGAACAGCGTGTCAAACAGGAGATCGAAGAGAACCCCGTCCTCGAAGAGGAGGAGCACGAAACCGATCCCGACGAAACGGGACTGACCCTCGAAGACTACATCCGTAACGAAGAGAACGCCTCATCCTATAAACTGAAGGTCAACAACGCCTCCAAGGACGACGAACAACGTTCGCCCACCCTCTCGCAGGGTCTTTCGTTGCAGGACTTCCTGCTCGAACAGCTCTCCTACCACCACCTCAGCGACCGCGAAATGACCATTGCGCGTTTCGTGATCGGCACCCTCGACGACGACGGCTATCTGCGGCGTCCGACCGCTTCCATTGCCGACGACCTGGCCTTCACGCAGGGGCTGGAGGTGACCGACGAGGAGATCGACCGCGTGATCGGGATTATCCAGACCCTCGACCCGGCCGGTATCGGCGCACGCGACCTCGGCGAATGCCTCGTCATCCAGCTGCGGGCCCTCCGTAACCAGAGCCCCGCCGTGAAACTCGCCATCACGATCCTGACCGACTACTACGACGCCTTCGTCAAGAAACACTACGAACGGATGATCCGGCGGCTGGGGGTCACCGAAGAGCAGTTCCGCGCCGCCCTCGACGAGATCATGCGTCTGAACCCCAAGCCCACCAACGGCTATACGGACGAAAGTTCGGCCGCCTCGCCCAACATCATCCCCGACTTTATCCTTGACTACAACAACGGCGCTTTCGACCTGCAGCTCGCCTCGCGCAACGTGCCCGACCTGCGGATCAACAGCAGCTACCTGCGGATGGCCGAAAAGGCGATGAACAGCGGAAAACCTACTGAAGCCGACAAGGAGGCCCTGCAATTTATCCGTCAGAAGATCGAATCGGCCAAGTGGTTCATCTCCGCCATCAAGCAGCGGCAGGAGACCCTGATGAAGACCATGCGCGCCATCCTCCACTTCCAACAGGAGTACTTCATCGACGGCGACGAATCCAAACTGCGGCCGATGATCCTGAAGGATATTGCCGACGCCACCGGGTTCGATATCTCCACCATCTCGCGCGTGGTCAACAGCAAATACATACAGACCCATTTCGGCATCTTCCAGCTCAAGTACTTCTTCTCCGAAGGGCTGCCCACCGACAGTGGCGAGGAGGTCTCCACCCGTGAGATCAAACGCATCCTGGCCGAGGCCATCGCCCACGAAGACAAACGCGATCCGCTCACCGACGAGGCCCTGATGGATACGCTCACCGCCAAAGGTTACAAAATCGCACGGCGCACCGTGGCCAAGTACCGCGAAATGCTCGGCATCGCCGCTTCGCGTCTGCGCAAGGAGCTGTGATTTCCGTGCTGTTTCGGGACGAAATCTGACAGGGCTGCTCCCCGTTCGGGCGGAGCAGCCCTTTTTTATGTTCGATTCGGTTCAAATTACAGGGAACGAGCGTCGAACCCCGATTAAATTAGCTACTTTTGCAGCAATTTGCCCGGGATAATCGAAATATGAAAAATTATATCCGTTACACTTTCGGACTAACCCTGCTGGTTGTCCTGATGATGCTCGGATTGCGATACCTTCCCGCCGAAACGCTGCGCAGTGTCGGACTCAAGCCGGTCAACATCCTGGCCGACCTGCAACAGGGCAATTCGGTGGAACAACTCGACCTGCTCGATGCCGAATACGGTGCCGGCGAAACGCGCGGCGGTT
Source organism: Millionella massiliensis (assembly GCF_900104655.1). Taxonomy (GTDB): domain Bacteria; phylum Bacteroidota; class Bacteroidia; order Bacteroidales; family Rikenellaceae; genus Rikenella; species Rikenella massiliensis. Next base: position 1,948,646 of record NZ_FNWD01000002.1, read on the forward strand.
ATACCGTCGGTTCGGTCGTCGAACCCGATACGCTGGCCTCGGCTGCCGGCGACAGCACGCAGGCCGTCAGCACGATCTTCGTCGAGCCCGACCCGCGGCTGGTCGAAGATTCGCTCGCCGGAAACGATACCCTCGCTCCGCAACCCGTGCGCCGCGAACCGGTCGAACCCGTCAGCAGCGGTGGCCGTATTCCGATCCGGGACTACTCGCCCGCCGGAGACATGTTGAGCGGATTCGTGGCACAACTCGGACGTGCGACCCAGATGCAGCGTCCCGTGCGGATCGGATTCATGGGCGACTCCTTCATCGAGGGCGACCTGCTGACCTCCGACTTCCGCGAACTGATGCAGGACAAATATGGCGGCGGCGGGGTCGGTTTCGTGCCGATCACCTCGCAGGTGGCCGGATTCCGGCAGACCGTCGGCCACAAGTTCGGCGACTGGAAACAACACTCGATCGTCAACAGCAAGGAGGGCGGCCAGTTCACGATCTCGGCCTTCAACTTCACCCCCTCGGAAGACAGCTATGTCGAATACAAGGCTTCGGCCGGCCGGCCCCATCTGGACCGGTTCAGCCGCGCCCGTCTGCTCTTTATCAGCCAGGGACGCTCGACGATCCGCGTGACGATCAACGGCGAGCAGGAACAGCTGTTCGAAACCGAACCCCGGGAGACCCTGCAGGAGATCCAGCTTGACGGCGATTTCCGCTCGATCCGTTACCAGGTCAGCAACGTGGAGGGTTTCACCGCCTATGGCGTCTATCTCGAAAATCCGACCGGCGTCTGCGTCGACAACTTCTCGGTGCGCGGCAATGCCGGACCGGTCATGGGACGCATCAGTCCCGTGCTCAGCGAGCAGTTCGGCGAACTCTCGCCCTACGACCTGATTATCCTCCAGTACGGGCTGAACGTGGTCTCCAGCGAGGTGACCGACTATTCCGCCTACCGGAAACAGATGATCCAGGTGGTGAACCACATCCAGCAGTGTTTCCCCGGCGTGGCGATTCTGGTGATGAGCGTCGGCGACCGCGCCACGCAGGAGAACGGGCAGTTTGTGACCATGCCCGGCATCCGGGCGATGGTGGCCGAACAGGAACGGGTGGCCCAGGACTGCGGCGTGCTTTTCTGGAACACCTACGAGGCCATGCGGGCCGCCGGAGGGATGGGAACCTTCGTGAAGAACGGATGGGCGGCCAAGGACTATACCCACATCTCGGCCCGGGGGGGACGGAAAATCGCGACCGCCCTGTTCGAAGCCGTCACCGGAGAACAGAAGTAAGAAACCGGGAATGTGCCTGTTTGTGCCGGAGCGACCTGCCGGCAGCCATGCCCCCTAAACGTGAAACGTGATTAGATACCTGACATATACGATACTGGCCGTGATGGTCGCCTGCAGCAGTTGTGCGGCCGAGAACCGGACTCCCCAGAACGACAGCGAAACGATACCCTCCGATTCGCTGTTTCTGGCCGCCTATCCGTTCGTCAACCAGACGGCCGACACCGTTTACGACCCGGCCCGGAATCTCGACCCGTTCTACGCCAAGCTCTGCTGGCTCGACAGCCTCCGCAGGGCGCCGGCCGACACCCTTCCGTCCGACGGACCGCGGAGGGTCAACGTCGTTCACTTCGGTGACTCGCACATTCAGGCCGGATTCCTCACCGACGTCATCATGCGCCACCTGCATGCCCGTTTCGGCAACGCGGGGCGCGGCATGATCGTTCCCCACAAACTGGGCGGAAGCAACGAACCCCGCGATTATGCGATTCGTGCTGTCCGCGGCAAGAGTGGCGAGTGGTCGGCCAGCCGCGTGGTCAATGCCCGGCCCAGCCTGCCGATCGGCATCAGCGGACTCTCGCTGCAAAGCTCCACGGCCGACAACCGGCTCCTGCTCTGCACGCTCCATACGGAAGATACGCTCGACTACGGTTTCAACCGCGTCCGCGTCTTCCACGACAAGTATGCCCCGATCATCGAGGCCGACGACAGCCTCTCGGCCGGTCTGGGGGCGCCCGACATCATCTACGACTTCAATACCGACATCGACCTGGTGGCCACGGTCGATTCGCTGGAGCTCTACACCTATGCCGATGGACAGTTCGCCCGGGGGCCGATCTTCGGCTTCTCGCTTGAGAACGGACGCGACGGCGTGCTGTACCACGCTCTGGGGGTCAACAGCGCCTGTTATCTGCACTGGGGCCGTCAGACCGACGTGCCGCAGCAGACCACGGCCCTCGAACCCGACCTGTTCATCCTCTCGATGGGGTCGAACGAGGCGGCCGGAAACAACTTCAACGACGAGGTCTTCTACCGTGAGATTGACCGTTTCGTCAGCGCGCTGCGGGCGGCCAATCCGCAGGCTTCGGTGCTGCTGACCGCTCCGGCACAGGCTTTCAAACGCGGTGAGCCCAACGCCAACTTCGACCGCGTCAGTCGTACCCTCAAACGCTATGCGCAGGACAAGGGGGTCGCCTTTATCGACGTATATGCCGCCACCGGCGGAATCGGTTCGGCCCGAAAATGGGCCGAGTACGACCTGATGGCGCGTGACCGCATTCACTATACCGAGGAGGGGTACCGTGTGCAGGGCCTCCTGATCTATAACGCACTTTACAACGGATTCTTAGGCTATGGTCGAACAGCTCAGTAACCTGATCGAACTGCTGAAATACAACCCCGAAGAACCGCTGCTCTTCACCAGCGGCCTCTTTCTGTTCCTGTTTCTGGGCTTCACCCTCTTCTACGGGTTCATGCGGCGGACCGTGACGCTGCGCATCGTCTACGTCACGCTGTTCTCGCTCTACTTCTACTACAAGACCAGCGGCATCTTCTTCCTGCTGCTGATGTTCACCGCCACGAGCGACTTCCTCATCGGACGCGCCATTGTCCGATCCGCAACGCGCACCTCGCGCCGGGCGTGGGTCACCCTCAGCGTCTGCATCAACCTCGGGATGCTGGGCTACTTCAAGTACACCAACTTCCTGATCGAGATCGTCAACAGCTTCCTGGCCGACCCGCTCGAATTCAAAAATATCTTCCTGCCGATCGGTATCTCGTTCTTCACCTTCCAGTCGATGAGCTACATCATCGACCTCTACCGGGGACGAATGCAGCCCCTACGCCGCTGGATCGACTACCTCTTCTACATCTCCTTCTTCCCGCAGCTGGTGGCCGGCCCGATTGTCCGTGCCCGCGACTTCATCCCCCAGATCCACCAGCGGCCGGTGATCGTCAGCCGCGCACAGTTCGGCGAAGGCTTCTGGCTGATCTTCTGCGGGCTCTTCAAAAAGGCCGTGATCTCGGACTTCATCAGCCTCAATTTCGTGGACCGCATCTTCGACAACCCGATGCTCTATACCGGTCTCGAAAACCTGATGGGGGTACTGGGCTATGCCCTTCAGATCTACTGCGACTTCTCGGGCTATTCCGACATGGCCATCGGGATCGCCCTGCTGCTGGGCTTCCGATTCAACGCCAACTTCGACTCGCCCTACAAATCGGCCACCATCACCGAATTCTGGCGCCGCTGGCACATCTCCCTGTCGAGCTGGCTCAAGGATTATCTCTACATCTCGCTCGGCGGTAACCGGCGCGGCAAACTCCGCACCTACCTGAACCTGATGCTGACCATGCTGCTCGGCGGGCTGTGGCATGGCGCCGCCATGCGGTTCATCGTCTGGGGCGGGCTGCACGGAGCCGCGCTCGCGCTCCACAAATGGACCATGGGTCGTTTCCCCAGCAGCTTCCGGCCGCTTGGGATGCAGATGTCTCGAGGCCGGCGGGTGGTCGGAATCCTGCTGACGTTCAGCTTCGTCTGCGCCACGTGGGTCTTCTTCCGCGCCCCGTCGATGGAGATCGCCGGGCAGGTCTTCTCGCAGATATTCACGGCGTTCCATCCCGAAATCTTCTTCGACTTCGTGGCCGGTTACCGATGGGTGGTTCTGCTCATGGCGGTGGGCTATGTGCTCCACTTTGCCAGCGCACGGGTCGAGGCCGGAACGATGCGGCTCGTCCAGCGGATGCCCATCGTGCTCTATGCCGTGATGATGACCGCCCTGATCTGGCTGATCATGCAGATGCGCAACGGGGACGTACAGCCCTTCATCTACTTCCAGTTCTAACGCCCGACTGCCGCTCGGGGGCGTAAAGCCCGACCGGGCGGATCTTGCCGTTTCCCCGTTTCGCTGGGTGCGGGACTTTTCGTCTTCTGTCCGAATTTTGCCGTTCCGGAGACTTCACCGGACCACAAAACGACGCGATATGAGGAAATAAGGTTATCTTTGCAAACAAAAAAACGAAACCACCGATGGATTTTATCGAGGAACTGACCTGGCGGGGCATGATTCACGACATGATGCCCGGAACCGCCGAACAACTGAAAAAAGAGATGACCACGGCCTACCTGGGGATCGACCCCACGGCCGATTCACTGCATATCGGCCACCTGGTCGGCGTGATGATGCTCAAGCACTTCCAGCGCTGCGGCCATAAGCCCATCGCACTGGTCGGCGGTGCGACCGGCATGATCGGCGACCCCAGCGGCAAATCGCTCGAACGCAACCTGCTCGACGAACCCACCCTGCGTCACAACCAGGCCGCCATCAAGGCACAGCTCTCCAAACTGATCGACTTCGACAGCACCGCGCCCAACGCGGCCGAGATGGTCAACAACTACGACTGGATGAAGGAACAGACCTTCCTGGGCTTCATCCGCGACATTGGGAAACTCATCACCGTCAACTACATGATGGCCAAAGACTCCGTCAAGAAACGCTTCAACGGCGAGGGCGAAGGGATGTCTTTCACCGAGTTTACCTACCAGTTGGTTCAGGGCTTCGACTTCCTGACCCTCTACGAAACCAAAAACTGCAAACTTCAGCTGGGCGGCTCCGACCAGTGGGGCAACATCACCACCGGGACCGAACTGATCCGTCGCAAGGCGGGTGGCGAAGCCTTCGCCCTGACCTGTCCGCTGATCAAAAAGGCCGACGGTACCAAATTCGGCAAGACCGAAAGCGGCAACGTATGGCTCGACCCGCGTTACACCTCGCCCTACAAGTTCTACCAGTTCTGGGTGAACGTGAGCGACGAGGATGCTGAACGCTATATCAAAATATTCACGCTGCTCGACCGCGAAACCATCGAACAGCTGATTGCCGAACACCGCGAAGCTCCCCACCTGCGCAAACTGCAGAAGAAACTGGCCGAAGAGGTGACCGTGATGATCCACTCGCGCGAGGACTACGAACGTGCCGTGGCTGCCAGCTCGATCCTGTTCGGCGGCGGGGCCGAGGCGCTGAAAGCGGCCGACGAACGGACCATCCTCGAAGTGTTCGAAGGGGTGCCGCAGTTCGAAATCGCCAAAGCCGATCTGGAAGCAGGCGTACCGTTCTCGGCCCTGTGCACCGAAAAGGCGGCCTTGTTCGCCTCGAAGGGAGAACTCCGCCGGTTGATCCAGGGCGGGGGCATCTCGCTCGACGGCACCAAGGTGGCCGACCCGGAACAGAAGGTCACCGAAGCCGACCTGATCTCCGGCAAATTCCTGCTTGTTCAGAAAGGAAAGAAGAATTACTTCCTGATTATTGCAAAATAACCGGCGGGATTTTATAATTTTGAAGGGACGATCCGAAAGGAGAGTCCCTTTTTTCGTCTCCCTGAATTCTCGATTGCCATGGTGAAACGTTTATTACTGACTGTCTCGGCGCTGTTGGCTGCCGGTTCGGCATCGGCCTGGAAGGTCGAAGGAAATATTCGCGGGGTCGCCGAGAAAGATACGGTGTCTGTGTATATTTCGCGATACTGGGGGAATACCGGCCGCAGTTTTCAAACGGATACGATTCGGAACGGTCGTTTTTCGTTTGCGGGAACGCTGCCTGCCGACGAAATGGTGATGATGTCGGTACGGGCCTCGAACGGACGAGGTTGCAATACGCTTTGGGTCTCGGACACGACCCGCCTGCGCATCGAGGGCGCAGCCGACGGCGAATGGACTGTGGTCAGCAATGAACCCGAACAGGCTGTGGAAGCGGAGCTCCAGGCTGTGGATATGTCCGACCTGGATGCCCTGATGAGCACGGAGGAGGGGTATTGGAAATATCGTGACTCGGTGTGGCGTGTCCAGGTCGAACGGCTGTGGCCGCTCTATACGAAATATCCGAACTCCTGCGCGATGTTGGACGACTTGTCCTTCTATGTCCGGGTGGGAGCTGTGCCGCATGAACGTTTGCAATGGGTCTACGACCGTCTCACGCCTGAAAACCGGAATCGGCTGGAGGGACGCGCCATCGCCGTGGCACTCGATCCGCCCCATGTACCGCAGGTCGGAGAACCGTATGCCGATTTTGCTGGAACGGATACGACCGGTGCGGCCTGCCGGCTGTCGGACTGGGTCGGTAAAGGCAAATATGTGTTGCTGGATTTTTGGGGCGTAGGATGCGGAGGCTGTTATGCCGCTTTCCCGAAACTGAAAGAGATTTATGACCGTTACAAAAACCGGTTGGAGATCGTCGGAGTCAATCTCGATGTCAATCCCGAATTGTGGAAAAGCGTCGTGGCGCAGCAGAAGTTGCCGTGGGTACATATTGCGGACGGACTGGGAACCTTTGCCGGAGCCGGCGTGTTGTATCGCACGGATGTTATGCCGACCTATATCCTGATCGATCCGCAGGGTAAGATTGTTGAACGCTGGTATCCGGGTGAAGGAGATTTCCAGGATCGGCTGATCGACCCTTATTTGGAGAAAGAGCAGTAATCTGTCTCCGGCACGTGCAGGGCGGGTGCTTGTCCGCTACCTGTGCAATGCAGGGCTCCCGTTGGTGAACCTGGTCTCTCCTCCCGGCGACGGCCCTCGGGAATCGACTCTACGGAGTGCCTGTTGGCCGCTCTCGATGGCTACCCCATCGACTGAACCGTTGACAAAAACAAAACACTAACCCAATAAATACAAAACCGATGATGCTGAAAAGAAAATTCTTCATTCCCCTGATGGCCGGGCTGCTGTGCTGGCTGGGCATGGCGCCGGCTGCCGCTCAGGACCCCGACGGTAAGGTCAAAGTGGGCGACAAACTCTATGATGTCGAGGTGCATGACACCGAAGGAAACTATACCTATCTGGCCGACTATGTGGGGCAGGACGGGAAGTATCTGCTGGTGCTGTTCTGGACCTCGAACTGTCCCCGGTGCCACGCCGCGTTCCCCGAAGTGGCCAAGTATGCCAAGAAGTATGCCGACAAACTCTCGGTGGTGGGGGTCATGCTGAGCGATAACCACGACGGGTGGATGGAGATGTATCAGTACAAGAAACCGTTCGAGTGGCCCAACCTCTCCGACGGCCAACTGCTGAAGGATGGCGCTGCGGTACCGTACGGCATCGGCCTCTTCCCCACCTTCGTGCTGGTCGAACCCGAAGAGGGTAAGATCGTCAAGATGTGGAGCGGCTTTAAACTGGAACGCTTCCAGTCGGAGATGCAGCCCTATTTCGCCCCCGTCGAATAGCGGTCTTTAGGATGCGTAGTATCCGCCGGAAAGTTCTTTGGGTCCCTTTCTTACAAGAAAGGGACGGTTCCAGACGGCCTCCCCGTAAGAGACGGTTCCAGACGCTCTTCCCCCGCAAGAGACCCTCGTCATTACGCATCCTGCTCAGCCAGGAAGAGCCCGCGACGGCTGCTCGTGGCTAAAAACAGTCGCTCTCGAGAGCTCGGTCAAACAGCGATCTCTTTGATAATCCCCCCAACCGGTATTTACTGTCGGTTTTCCGGAAGACGCCACGCAGTCTTCGTACTCTGATTTTCTGCCGATGCTCGGCCGATCCCCATCCCTAAGGATGCCGGTCGGGCTGGTGCAACCCGGACATTCTATTTTCCCCATCTCGTATGCAACGACTCGCTGAAATCGTCGAACAACAGTACCGTGCCTGCGGCTTCTCGGCCGCAGGCACGGTCGCATTCGCCCTGCTTCGCGAGGAACAGGAGCGTTTCGTCCGGTGGCTCGGAAAGGGGTATGCCGCCGAGATGGAGTATCTCGGCCGGTCGGCCGACTATCGCCATGACCTGCGCCGACTCTTTCCGGCCGTTCAGAGCGTCGTCGTTACGCTGACTTCGTATCGCCGGCCGCCCGAAGTGTGCCAGGAGGAACACCTCCCGCGAATCGCCCGTTTCGCCTGGAGCGACGACTATCACGACATCCTCAAACGGAACCTCCGCCGATTGCTGGAGGCCATCCGGCAGTACGACGGTTACCGGGATGTGAAGGGCAGGGCGGTGGTGGACAGTGCACCGGCCTTCGAACGGGCCTGGGCTGTGCGTGCCGGGCTCGGGTGGATCGGGCGGAGCGCGATGCTGATTCACCCCCGTTTGGGTAGTTTTACACTGATCGGATTATTGTTGCTCGATGTGCCGCCGGGCCAGGACGACGTGCTGCCGGTCCCCGTAACGGATGGGTGTGGCAGCTGCCACCGCTGCATGGATGCCTGTCCCACGGGGGCGATTGTCGCGCCGCATGTGGTGGATGCCCGCCGCTGCATCTCGTACCAGACGATCGAACGTCGCGGGGAGGTGGAACCCGATATCCGGCCGCGGCTGGAGGGGCGTATCTTCGGTTGCGACCGGTGTATGGAGGTGTGTCCCTACAACAACCGTTCGCAGATTCCGCTCATGCCGGACGGGGCCGGTCTGGAGGCACGGCCGGAACGGATGTGTCTCTCGGCCGAACAGTGGAGCCGGATGACGGAGACGGAGTTCGAGACGCTGTTTGCCGGAAGTCCGCTGCTGCGGGCGGGGCTGGAGAAGATCAAAAGTTCGCTTTAGGCGCTGCGGTGGGTGCGGAAGGTGTAGAACCGCTGGGCGAGGTAGCTGAAGATGACCGTCACGATCTGGATCATCACGTTGGCGACCGAGGGGTAGATATTCAGTCCGCGGACGAGCAGTCGCAACCCGAAGTAGTTGATGCCGATATTGACCGCGACGACCTGTGCGTAGCGGAAGAGTTGCTTGGCTCCGTGGACGCGGGAGTGTCCGAACGCGACGTTGCGGGCCAGATAGAACCCGGTGAAGAAGGTGATGACGAAGGTGATGAGGAACGCCAGAATCGGTGCCGAAATGACGACGAACCCGAAATCGGTGTCCTGCTGGCCGAGCACGAAGTTGTAGCAGAACCAGTAAAGAATGGCGTTGAAACCGAGGTTCATCCCGCCGACAAAGGCGTAACGGAAGGTCTCCTGGGGAATGAATCTCCGCAGGGGCCGGATGTAGAAAAAGTCTGTCAGTCGGATGAACAGGTTACGCATGGCGCAAAGGTACGTTTTTTTCGGCTCTCCGTGGCGATGGGGAAGGGTGTATGTGGACGGCTGTGGGTGGTGGACGGGGGGTGCGCTCCCGAAAAATATGGGGAATGGCGTGTGGAGTGGCGAAACGAACGGGGGGTGAGGTGGCTCGCTCCGAAAAATGATTGGAGATTCATACCATAAATGTGATATTATGTTGGAGATGAGTTTGTACGGCGGGGCTGAGGTCGGTCTCGACGAGGCCGGTCGGGGACCGCTGGCCGGATCGGTATTTGCCGGGGCGGTGCTGCTGCCCGCTGATTTTTGCGACGAACGGCTCAATGATTCGAAAAAGATGAGCGAACGTGACCGGTATGCTTTGCGCGAGGTGATTGAGCGTGAGGCGGTGGCGTGGGGCGTGGGAGAGGTGTCGGCGGCCGAAATTGACGAAATCAACATCCTGAATGCGTCGTTCCGGGCCATGCGGCGGGCCTTTGCCCGGTTGCAGGAGCGGTTGCCGGCGGGTGTGGAGGTGGAACGGCTGCTGGTGGATGGAAACCGCTTCCGTCCGGGAACGCTGATTATCCCGTATGAGTGTATCGTCAAGGGAGATGCAAAACTGGCTCCCATCGCGGCGGCATCGGTGCTGGCCAAAACCTACCGGGACGACTATATGCTGCGTCTGCACGAGGAGTTCCCGATGTATGGCTGGGACCGCAACAAGGGCTACCCCACGGCGGAACATCGCGAGGCGGTGGCGCGGTACGGGTTGTCGCCCTACCACCGACGCACTTTTTGTCGGCGGTTCCTGGTCCCGGAGGAGTAGGGATAGATATTCATTGTATTGAAAATCTTTGATTCTTGTGTTTTGAAGAGAATATGGATAATAGAGATTTTTGTATTTTTAGATATATAAATGAATAAACAACACATGAAACGAGATGCGGATAGCGAGTGAAACGCTTGTGATCGTCCGTCCGGCGTTTTTCTTAATGGCTTAAACGAAGGAATAAGCCTCCGATTTGATGCGGGCCCATATCGAGCTTCTCGCGGAGACCCCCATGTAATGAAGATATCGAGATTGACGATAAGTTGATATAGCTCGACAAATGTAATGCATCGATTTACAGGGACTCCGTACGGTTCTCTCCGGAACAGTACCCTGCGTTTTTACTGGCAGATTGAATACGATAATTACATAAAGATTATCCTATGTCACGATTTTTACACCTGTATTCCATGAGAAACGGAATTTTCGGAACATTGTGTTGCATTTTGTTCATGGCTTGCCAAAACAAAGTGCAGGTTAAGAATGACATTCCTGTTATCGATGGGATGACCCAAAAGAAAGCGACTGTTTCGGAATTGTTCCCGGAAATCGGTGTCGTTCCGTTGCAAACGTCGGACAGCTCTTTGATTGGGATTTGGGTGAAAGACCTCAAACGATCGGGGGATCGCTTGTTCCTGTTGAATCAGATGAGCAGTCGGGTAAACCTGCTCTGTTTCGATACGACCGGTCAATTTATCCATGCCATCGATCGGATCGGACACGGTCCGCAGGAGTATACCTATTTAGGGGATTTTGTCGCAGCTCCGGATTCGAATGCATGGGTACTTATGGTTGGGCAAGGAAAGTACATGATATTCGATACGGATGGAAATTATCTCTCGACCATACAGCAACAGCAGCCTTACTATTACAACCGTCAGGTTGTCCGCACGGACGATTCGACCTGCATCGTTTTTCACGACGGTACTTTCCCTGAAAACAGCGACCTGCTGGAGGTCGATGCTCGGACATTCGCCATTCGTCGCAGTGCATCTGCCTCCGACCCGTTGGCTTCGGAAGGGACGCGTCCTCTTTCACTATGGGGTGGGAGGGTGCTCTATTACCATATGAACGATACGATTTACGACGCGACCGATATTCAGAATCGAAAACCGCTTTATTACCTCGATTTCGGTGATGGCCAGCGAGAGGCGGAAAAAGAGGCCCGCCGGATTTTGTCCGAGTCCGGCGATCGGGAGCAGATGCTGAAGCAGCTGGGCGAAACTTTCCTAAAAGGCGAATATATGCTTGTCGCCCGTCTGTTCGAGAACGCGCGGTGGATAGCCGTCAGCGGGATGAGACAAAATCCGGATACCGACGTCAAAAACGACTTTCGTTCCTCCTCTTTTTTCATGCTCTATGACAAAGAAAGCGGTCAGTCTTATCATTCGGATTATATTACGTGGGATATATTGAATACGGGTCCGCTCGACGATATCGCCCTGGTCGGGTGCGACGAGTTGGGGACGTTATACGCCATCTGGTACGGGACACCTTCCGAAAAAGACAAACAACGGATCGCCCGAAGCGATAAACTCCCGCAGGAAGTCAAAAATCGCCTGCTGCAACTTGAAGAGGGCGACAATCCGGTTTTGTTTATGCTCCGATAATTCCGCCCATACAACGAATCCCGATTATAGCCTTGGGGATTTTGTCGCTCTGGAGTTGCGGCACGTCCCGCCCGTTCCCGAAGACGCCTTTGGAGAGCAGGTGTTCGTGCGGGAAAGCCTGATCGATTCGAGCGCGTTGATCCTGTATATAGACGAAGGCATGTGCGCGGGATGTATCAACAAAGAACTGATCAACTTGGACGAATATCCCGAAATCGCTCGAAATACAATAATTGTAGGTAATTTTTCGAACAAGCGCTATTTCCTGGCATCTATCGCTTCCGTTCAGGTCAAACGCAAAATATTTATACAGACGGACGAGATGCCCGATGTGGAGTTTCCGGTTACCATGCAGCCGCATTATATGCTGTATATCGCTCCTTCCCGAACTTTCGAGTTGCCGTATTATCCGGTCGACTGTTCTGCCGAAAGAACTTACGATTACTATATATACGCTCCGTATTGTCTGCACAGGAATAATCCTCTGTCCCGCTCGCCCTAAAAACATTGACTTACGATGATGCCGTGTCCGCTTGGAATATGATCGGTGAAGGGAGGTGTCGGCCCGTGTAGGCTTGTGCGGTTCGACCTGCTTCCCGACGAGTAGAAGCACCGCTGCCGCATGTTTTGAACGGGACTCCCTTACAGGAGTCCTGTTTTACTTTCAGCCGCGTAAAGATATTTATTGATCAGTTTCGATAATTTTTTTATATCTTTGCACCGTTATTCTGAAAACCGGATACTGAGAACAATCGTGAAAACTTCCGCACTCTCTCTGCGACGACGACGATAGTTCCCCTGCCAAGTGCCTGCCCGCCCCCTCGTGCGCGGCCTGCGATATGACAGAGGAACGCTCTCATTGTGCCCTGTCATACCAAACAAGACAGACACACACTCTCTCTTCCCACCGGACAAATAACTGATACTTTCCATATAAATCTTGCAAACAAGATGACAATCGATGATTTTGATGTCCTCGTTGCAACCGAAGAGCATACCAAATTTGCTCAGGAAATTTGCACCGAGATGGCCGAGTCCGCCAAAGCTCGCGGTACCGGCATCGCCAAACGTACACCCGAGTACGTAGCGTCTAAAATGCGTGAAGGTAAAGCTGTCGTGGCTTTCCACAAAGACGGACGCTGGGCTGGATTCAGCTACATCGAAAGCTGGGGGCATAGCTCCTACGTAGCGAACTCCGGACTCATTATCAATCCGGAATTCCGCAAGCTGGGGCTGGCCAAAGCTATTAAAACCAAAACCTTCTTCCTTTCGCTGATCAAGTTCCCGGGGGCAAAACTCTTCGGGCTGACCACCGGTCTCCCCGTCATGAAGATCAACAACGAACTCGGATACCGACCCGTGATCTTCGGCGAACTGACCGACGACGAAACCTTCTGGAAAGGGTGCGAAAGCTGCGTCAACTTCCCCATCCTCCAGAGCAAACAGCACAAAAACTGCCTCTGCACCGCCATGCTGTTTGACCCGGCCGTCGACAAAATCCGCGTTCCGTGGCCCGACGACCTTCCCAAACCCGATTACCTGAAATAAGCCCTTCATAAACTCCCGACCCATGGAAAAGAAAAAAGTTGTACTCGCCTTCAGCGGCGGTCTGGACACATCCTATTGCGCAATCTATCTGGCCAAAGAAAAAGGGCTCGAAGTTTATGCTGCCCTGGCTGATACCGGTGGTTTCTCGAAAGAGGAACTCGACAAAATCGAAAAACGTGCCCTGGCTCTCGGCGTGAAAAGCTACGTCCGTCTCGACGTGTCGCACACCTACTACGAGCAGAGCATCAAATACATGATCTTCGGTAACGTGCTCAAAAACAGCACCTATCCGATTTCGGTCAGCTCCGAACGCATCTCGCAGGCTACGGCCATTGCCAAATATGCTAAACAGATCGGTGCCGATTACCTCTGCCACGGCTCGACCGGGGCGGGTAACGACCAGGTGCGCTTCGACATGATCTTCAACATCATCGCTCCGGAAATCGAAGTGATCGCCCTGATCCGTGAAAAACGCCTCTCGCGCGAAGAAGAGATCAACTACCTCCGTTCGCACGGCGTCGATTTCGACTTCAAGAAAGCCGAATACTCTATCAACCAGGGTATCTGGGGTACCTCGGTCGGCGGGAAAGAGACCCTCACCTCGAGCGAAACCCTTCCCGAAGAGGCCTACCCTTCGCAGCTGAAGGTGGCTCACGACGCTCCCGCAAAACGCATCACGCTGACCTTCGAAAAAGGTGAACTGGTCGGCATCGACGGACAGCACTACGACGATAAGGTCAAAGCCATCCAGGACCTGCAGCACATTGCCGCTCCGTATGCCATCGGCCGTGACATGCACGTGGGCGACACCATCATCGGTATCAAAGGCCGCGTAGGTTTCGAAGCCGCTGCGCCGATGATCATCATCAAATCGCACCACATGCTCGAAAAACACGTCCTCGCCAAATGGCAGCTCTTCTGGAAGGACCAGCTCTCGGCCTTCTACGGGAACTACCTCCACGAAGGACAGTACTACGATCCGGTGATGCGCGATATGGAAGCTTTCCTCGAAAGCTCGCAGCGCAACGTGACCGGCGACGTGTATGTGGATCTGCTGCCCTACCGCTTCGTAGTGGTCGGCATCAAATCGGAACACGACCTGATGTCCAACAAGTTCGGCGCTTATGGCGAAACCATGAGCAACTGGACCTCGGACGATGTGAAAGGTTTCGGTAAGATCTTCGGCAACCAGAACGCTATTTACTACGCAGTCAATCCGGACGAAATCGAAAAATAACGGTTATTTGAAAAGTCAGAGATGCGCAGCATCTCGCGTCCCGCCGGGGTCACCCGGACGCCGCCCGCGCAGGGCAGTCCCAGGCGGAGGTGCGAAGATACCGTCGCAGTGCGGAAGTCCGAACCCGAACCCGGATTCGACCCTCACTCGGTAAATCTCCTCATCTTAGTGAAATTCAACATTTTGAACCCAGGTTCAGAATGTTGAATTTCTCATTCAGACGCAAAGCTTCCCGTCCCTGTTCCTCATCCCACGGGCATGTGGACGAAGACGATCGGTGCACCGTTTGCGGAGATCTCTCCGGCCGCCCGATACGGCCCGGTCTCATACAGGTTCCGAGGTTACCCGGTCGCACGAGCCCTCCCGAGCGCGCAGCGCTCCCCCGGCCATCCCGGTTACAAACCCCAAGCACGGTGTCCCCTGACTTTTCGACCCGACCGCACATTCACACAACCATTGAAAATAATCGCACGACCAAAATAGTCTGCTACCATGAACGAAACGAAAACCATCAAAGTCGGCATTATCGGCGGTGCCGGATACACCGGCGGCGAAGCCGTCCGGCTGCTGATTAACCACCCGTATGTCGATCTCGTTTACGTCCACAGTAACTCCAACGGCGGAAACCTCATCAGCGACGTGCACGCCGATCTGCTGGGCGATACCGACATGCGATTTGTCGATACCCCCATCGATCAGCTCCCGCAGGTCGATGTGATGTTCCTCTGCGTAGGCCACGGCGACGCACGAAAATTCCTCGAAGCCAATCATATCGCTCCCGAGGTTCATATCATCGACCT
Source organism: Millionella massiliensis (assembly GCF_900104655.1). GTDB lineage: Bacteria > Bacteroidota > Bacteroidia > Bacteroidales > Rikenellaceae > Rikenella > Rikenella massiliensis. The sequence continues at coordinate 1,963,925 of NZ_FNWD01000002.1, forward strand.
CTCGCAGGATTTCCGCATTGCGCCCGATACGGCCATCGACGGCCACGAGTTCGTCTACGGCCTGCCCGAACAGAACCGGGACAAAATCAAATCGGCCGGCAACATCGCCAATCCCGGGTGTTTCGCAACCTGTCTGCAACTGGCTCTGCTGCCGCTCGCAGCCAACGGGCTGGTCAAGGGCGACGTGCATATCTCGGCAACGACCGGTTCGACCGGTGCCGGGCAGAAACTCGCCTCCACCTCGCACTTCTCGTGGCGCGCCAACAACCTCTCCACCTACAAGGTCTTCGAACACCAGCACCTGCGCGAAGTGGGGCAGATGATCCGCTCGTTCGAACCCGCTTTCGACGGGGCTGTGAACTTCATCCCTTACCGCGGCGACTTCACCCGCGGGATCATCGCTTCGGTCTATACCGACTTCGAAGGGACGCTTGAAGATGCACAGCGTATCTATAAGGAGTTTTACGCCACGGCGGCCTTCACGCATGTGAGCGACAAACCGATCTCTCTCAAACAGGTGGTCAATACCAACAAATGTCTGGTCCACCTGACCGTACACGAAGGCAAACTGCTGATTATGTCGGTGATCGACAACCTGCTGAAGGGTGCGTCGGGACAGGCGGTGCAGAACATGAACCTCATGTGCGGACTGCCGGAAACTGCCGGACTGCGGTTGAAACCGGCGGCTTTCTAAAACAATTCCGTGAGGAGAGTCTCCGTGTGACGGAGCTCGCTTTTGCGGAACAACGTTCACAGCTCCGGTACGGAACTGCCCTCACGCCGGGCAGGCGGTGCGTGCCGCACTCCCAGTGGGCTGTAACTGCCTCGCTTCCGTACCTGTAAACTGAATTAACTGAAACGACCATGAAACTTTTTGATGTATATCCGCTTTACGACATCGAGATCGTCAAAGCGCTGGGTTCCACGGTGTGGGACGAAAAAGGACAGGAATACCTGGATTTCTACGGTGGTCATGCGGTGATCTCGATCGGTCACACGCATCCGCACTATGTGGAACGTCTGACGGAGCAGATCCGGAAAGTCGGATTCTACTCCAACTCGGTAAGAATTAGCGCACAGCAAGAGTTGGCCGACAAACTGGGCAAACTCTCGGGACATGACGATTACCAGCTCTTCATGTGCAACTCGGGGGCCGAGGCCAACGAAAATGCCATGAAACTGGCGTCGTTCCATACCGGCCGCAAGAAAATCGTCGCCATGCACGGCTCGTTCCACGGCCGTACGTCGCTGGCCGTTGCGGCTACGGACAACCCCAATATCGTCGCACCGGTGAACCGTACCGATAACGTGATCTTCGTGACGCTGAACGACGAGCAGGAACTCGAAAACCTCTTCGCCAAAGAGGGGAACGAGATTGCTGCCGTGATCCTGGAGGGGATTCAGGGCGTGGGCGGCATCCGGATCGCTTCGGACAATTACCTGCGCAAGATCCGCTCGCTCTGCGACCAGTACGGTGCCGTCTATATCGCCGACGGCGTGCAGTGTGGCTGCGGACGTACCGGGAAATACTACTCGCACGACTGGGCCGGTGTCAATGCCGACATCTATACCATGGCCAAAGGGATCGGGAACGGGTTCCCCGTTGCGGCCCTGTCGATCGCACCGCACATCGCTCCCAAATACGGCATGCTCGGTACGACCTTCGGCGGCAACCACCTCGCCTGCGCTGCGGCTCTGGCCGTGACGGAGGTGATGGTGCAGGACAATCTGATCGATCACGCCAAACAGATGGGGGACTACCTGCTGGGCGAGCTGAAAAAACTGCCCAACATCAAGGAGGTTCGCGGCAAAGGGCTGATGATCGGTGTGGAACTCAACGAAGAGAGCGCTCCGTTCCGCAAGAAACTCCTCTTCGACGAGCATATCTTTGTGGGCTCTTCGTCCAACAAGAATACCTTCCGGTTGCTTCCGGCACTCAACATCAGTAAGGAAAACTGCGATCGTCTGCTGACTTCGCTGAACAAGTTGTTGACCAAGTAAGGTATGGAATCGCATCAGGTGATGCTGCTTCTGGGCAGCAACCTCGGTGACCGGGCGGCTGTATTCGCAGCCGCCCGGTTGCGTATCGGCGAGACGGTCGGCCCGCTGGTCGCCGTGTCGCGGGAGTACGAGACCGAACCCTGGGGAACCTTTGCGGCCGGCGAGCGTCAGTTCTCCTTCCTGAATCAGGCCGTCGTTGCCCGTACCGGTCTGTCGGCTTTCGGGGTGCTGGAGGCTATCCAACAGATCGAACGGGAGTTAGGACGCCCGGTGCACGACTCGGAGTACGCACCCGGCGGCGAACGCCTCTACCGGTCGCGCACGATCGATATCGATATCCTGTTCTTTGATTCGGAAGTGATTGATACGGAGCAACTTGTTGTTCCCCACCCGCGGTTCCCGGAGCGCCGTTTCGCGGTGGAACCGGCGGCCGAAATATGGCCCGAATTCGTGCATCCGGCTCTGAAAATCAGCCTGAAAGATTTATTTAATTCACTTTTATGAGGCGATTCTCAATAATTTGCCCTATATTTGCAATCCATTTGCACGTAAAAGAATAGTAATCACACAAATAAACATTAACGACACTCGTCATGACAAAAGCAGATATCGTCAACGAAATCGCGAAGAACACAGGCATCGAGAAAGTTCAGGTGCAACAAGTGGTGGAATCCTTCATGGAAAACATCAAGGAGACCATGATGGCCGGTAACAACGTCTATTTGCGCGGCTTCGGTAGCTTTATCATCAAACGCCGTGCACAGAAAGTTGCCCGTAATATCTCGAAAAACACCACCATCACCATCCCGGCTCACAACATCCCGGCTTTCAAACCTTCCAAAACTTTTGCCGGCGAAGTGAAAGCCAAATCGATCGAGAAATAAGTAAACGACGTTTTCTCCCCCTCGGTTCCGGTATCGGCCGGCCTCCGTCTCGAGCGGAAGAGACCGAATCCACTCCGGCGGGAGAGCGCCACAGAATAGTTAACCCGATTGTCAAACCCTTAATTCCTCGTAGTTATGCCTAGCGGAAAAAAAAGAAAACGGCACAAAATATCTACCCACAAGCGTAAGAAACGTCTTCGCAAGGACCGTCATAAAAAGAAAAAATAGGTAGATCTTTCCGGGGGGCGCCGCCGGCAATCCCGCCGCTCGATGGGCGCCCCGGAAACCTTACTCAAAAACCTAAAGTCCCCGAACACACATGCGCGGCGGTCTTTAGGTTTTATTTTATCCGATCCTCTCGCACGGCATACTTCCGTAACCGTTCCGTGCGTTCTATATACTCAGCGAATACGAAATGACAAAAGAGTTAGTAATCCACTCCACAGGCACCGAGATTGACATCGCCCTGTTGGAAGACGGCCAGCTCGTGGAACTCAACCGGGAGAAAACCAAGAGCTCGTTCACCGTCGGCGATATCTACCTCGGGAGAGTCCATAAAGTGATGGGAGGGCTGAACGCCGCTTTCGTCGATGTCGGGTACCAGAAGGATGCCTTCCTGCACTACCTCGACCTCGGAAGCGCATTCCCAACCCTGAACGAAATCGTCAAGCAGGTCAACGGAAAACATCAGAAGATCGATTTCTCCTCCTTCCGTCTCCAAAACGATCTGGGTAAAGAAGGCAAAATCGCCAACGTACTCACCAGCGGACAAAACATCATTGTCCAGATTGCCAAAGAGCCGATCTCGACCAAGGGACCCCGCATCACCAGCGATATCTCCATCGCCGGACGCCATCTGGTGCTGATCCCCCTCTCCAACAAGGTGCACATATCGCAGAAGATCCGATCCAACGAGGAGAAACGACGCCTTAAGGCCATCGTCGAAGGGATCCTGCCCCGCAACTACGGTGCCATTGTCCGTACGGCCGCCGAAGGAAAAACGGCCGAAGACATCGAGTCCGACATCATCAGCCTGATCGCCAAATGGGAAGGCGTCCTCTCGGCCCTGCAACAGGCTCAGCCGCCCCACCTGCTCCTGAGCGAAGAGAGCCGCACGACCACCATCCTCCGTGACCTGCTCAACGACTCCTTCACCCACATCCACGTGGACAACGAACAGATCTTCCACGAGGTGAAAGAATATATCTCGGCCATCGAACCCGAAGCCGAGAAGATCGTCAAAATGTACAAGGGGAATATCCCCATCTTCGATCAGTTCGACGTCACCAAACAGATCAAACAGCTCTTCGGGCGCACCGTCGTCTTCAAACGCGGGGCCTATCTGATCGTCGAACATACCGAAGCCCTGCACGTGATCGACGTCAACAGTGGCAAACGTGCCAAAAGCGACGAAACCCAGGAGGCGAATGCCCTGGAGTGCAACCTGAATGCCGTGCCCGAGATCGCCCGCCAGCTCCGGCTCAAAGACATGGGCGGGATCATCGTCATCGACTTCATCGACCTGCATACGGCTCAGAACCGCAACGCCGTGCTCGAGGCCATGCGCAAGGCGATGGCCAACGACCGGGCCAAACACAACATCCTGCCGCTGACGAAGTTCGGGCTGATGCAGATCACCCGTCAGCGCGTGCGGCCCGAAACGCAGATCGTCATCAACGAAAAGTGTCCCACCTGCCACGGGACGGGCGAAATCGCCCCCTCGGTGTTGCTTGACGCACAGATCGAAAACCAGGTGGCCTATTACGTGCGCGAGAAACACTACAAACTGCTCAAAATCCACGTCCACCCCTACGTGGCCGCATACATCAACCGCGGACTCATCAGCAAACGCCTCAAATGGTGTATGAAATACGGGGCCGTCGTCAAAGTCATCCCCAACGATTCGCTGGGCATGATCGACTACAAATTCTACAACGCGCTCGGCGACGCGATCTAAACCGGAGCGCACGGGACAAAAGCTGCCGGCACCGGTGTGCGGAGCTGTTGACCGATTGTTGAAAAAAACGATACCGTGGGGCCTTGCCGGGCCCCATTTTCATATACCTTTGCCGTACAAAATTTTTGCAGTATGACCGATCAGAAAGTCGAACTGGATATCGAACTGAACGAGGAGGTGGCACAGGGAACCTATGCCAATCTGGCCATTATCTCGCATTCGGCCTCGGAGTTCGTGCTGGACTTCGTGCGCATGATGCCCGGAATGCCTAAGGCAAAGGTCAAAAGCCGGATCATCCTGACCCCCGAACATGCCAAACGCCTCTTGCAGTCGCTTCAGGAAAATATTACCCGCTACGAGAATATCGTCGGGAAAATCGAAACCCACACCCCCGAAACGCCCCCCATCATGGGGTTCGGCGGGGGAATCGGACAGGCCTGATCCCCGTGGGGTACGGGCGGCTGCCGAAAACCGATCTTTGCCTGGGAGCATAGAAAGGAGCGGGCCGGTAAAGCAGTGTGTGCTGCTTTGCCGGCCCGCTCTGTTTTTTCGGTGCAACAAGGCCAGGGGCGTGTCTCTTGTTCGGTAGGGTCAGCGCAACGCCTGTTCGAGTGCGCGGGCCAGTTGATCGGGGCACGATGTGCCGCGTCCCTTGCAGTCGGTGCCACGCAAACGGGCGATCACTTCGTCGGCCCGCATTCCCGTGGCCAGGGCTGATACGCCCTGCGTGTTGCCGTGGCAGCCGCCCGTGAAACGGATCGAACGGATTACGCCGTCTTCCAGCTCAATGTCGATCTGTCGGCTGCATACGCCCTGGGGTGTGTAGGTAACGTGTTTAATCATGGTCGAAAGTTAACTGCGGATTTGTCCGTCGCCGCGGACGATGTATTTGTAACTGGTCAGCTCGCGAAGCGCCATCGGGCCGCGGGCGTGAAGTTTCTGGGTGCTGATGCCGATCTCGGCCCCCATCCCGAACTGGGCGCCGTCGGTGAAGGCGGTCGAGACGTTGCAGTAGACGCAGGCTGCATCCACCCGACGGACGAAGGCGTCGCAGGCCTCAGGGTCTTCGCTGATGATGGCTTCGCTGTGTTTCGAGCTGTAGCGGGTGATGTGGTCGATGGCTTCGTCGAGTGATCCGACGGTGCGGATCGCCATCCGGTAGGAGAGGAACTCCGTACCGAACGATTCAGGCGTGGCCGGCTTCAACAGCGGGGTGGGGTAGTTGCTGCGCAGGGCTTCGAATGCCTCGGGGTCGGCATAGATCGTCACGTTGCTGTCGGCCAGCATGTTGCAGATCAGGGGCAGGTCGTGCAGACGCTCGCGGTGGATCACCAGGCAGTCCAGAGCGTTGCAGACGCTCACGCGGCGGGTCTTGGCGTTGTTGACGATCTGCGCCCCTTTTACCTTGTCGCCGGCGCGGTCGAAGTAGGTGTGGCAGATGCCGGCGCCGGTCTCGATCACCGGAACACGTGCGTTGTCACGCACAAAGCTGATCAGACGCTGGCTGCCGCGGGGGATGACCAGGTCGACATAACCTACGGCTTCGAGCATCTCGGCCGTGGCGGCGTGGTCGGCCGGCAGCAGCTGCACGGCGTCGGGTTCGATCCCCTCGGCCGCAAGGGTCGAACGGATCAGCTCCACGATGGCTTCGTTGGAGTGCAGCGCGTCGCTCCCGCCTTTGAGTATCACGGCGTTGCCCGACTTGAAGCAGAGCGAAAAGCAGTCGAAACCGACGTTGGGACGTGCTTCGTAGATGATGCCGATCACGCCGAACGGAACGCTCACCTTGGTGATGGTCATGCCGTTGGGACGGGTGGTCTGGTCGAGGGTCAGGCCGACGGGGCTGGGCAGCGACGCTACGTTGCGCATGTCGTCGGCAATGCCCTGGAGCCGCTCCGGGGTGAGCTTCAGCCGGTCGTAACGCGGATCCGACGGATCCATCCGTTCCAGATCCAGGGCGTTGCTCGCCAGAATGGTCTCGCTGCACGGGCCGATCCGGTCGGCCACGGCTCGCAGCGTGCGGTCTATGGTTGCGGCGTCCAGCAGTGCCAGCTTGCGGGATGCGGCACGCGCGCGCTCGAAAATTTCGGTACAGGTTGTCATGTCTGTGGTGTCGTTCGGGTTACAGTTCAACCGCCAAAGGTACGGATTTTTCGTTTGCGAGGGCCGTCCGGCACGTGGTTTGAAGCCAATGAGAATAATATAAAATGCGGTCTGTCCGTTAAAAAAGAGAAGAAATATTTTAACTTTGTAAAGTATCGTGCGTCAAAGTTTTAAAGAGCCCGAAACGGTCGTTTCCGACCATGTACGACGATCTTTGTGTCAGAAAAAACATAACGCCATGAAAAAATCCCTCATCCTGATGATCCTCTCCTGCTGGGTCGTGGCGGGTGCCTTCGCCCAGAACGGAGGGTATGTCGATGACCTCTACCGAGGCTCGACGCGAAAAAGCAAAGAGGCTGCGGCCAAACAGGCGGCTAAAATTCAGCAATCGCAGCAAACACAACGCATGCCGGTCAACTGGACCCCGGCACAGCAAACCGAATCGACCGAAGAACTCGCGCCCGATATGGGCACGGCCGATCACGACTGGGGCGAACTGGTGACCAGCTATGACGAAGCTCTCGAACGGCGGCTGGATGCCTACAAAAATTACCGGGAAATGGATGACACTTACTGGGATCTGATGGAAAGTTACCATGCGATGCTCAGTAGAAAATATGACCCGGATCTCTACAATGTCATTACCTTCGGGAATGAGATGTGGGTCGAACCGGTCTACATCTCGGCCCTGTTCGACGGCAGCGACCCGGCGGCCGGTGTCCAGGCTAAGGAGTTTCTGACCGTCCCTGCCAAAGTCAGCGTCAATGTCAATATCAATCCTTGGGGGTGGGACGACCCGTGGGACTATTGGTGGTATGCCCGCTGGCGGCGCTATCCGTGGAACTGGGGATATTATGGCCCCTACTGGTGGGGGCCCTCATGGACCTGGGGGTGGACCGGATACTGGGGACCTTCGTGGGCCTGGGGACCCGGATGGTGGGGTCCTGGTTATTGGGGACCTGGCCATTGGGGACCGGGTTACTGGGGACCCGGATGGTGGGGCCCCGGCCACTATCCGCCCTATTGGGGTGGCGGACATGGACCGCATTACGGTCGTCCGGTGATTTGGGGTGACAACCGTCCCGGATGGGGACCGGCTCCCGGCTATCGTCCCGGTGGCGGCACGGGCGGACGTCCCTCCTACTCGGGCGGTTTCCGACGCAACGAAAACGGTACGGCAGTCTCCATCAATAATGGCGGCAGCGCCGTGAACCGTCGGCCGGGAAATTCATCGATCCGACCCGGTGGCAGCCAAAACCTCTACAACCCGTCGCGACCCACGATCAGTGGCGGAAACAGTGGCACCGTTTCGCGTCCCGTTGAACGCTCCTATCGTCGCGAGGTGAATACCTCGACGCCGACAACCAGACGGCAGACGCAATCCACTCAAACGCCTTCGCGCAGCAGCCAACCGACCTATTCTGCTCCTTCGCGTGGCAGTGGCTCGTTTGGTGGCGGCGGTGGCGGATCCATCGGTGGAGGTGCGTCGCGAGGTGGCGGCGGTGGTGGATACCGCAGATAAACCCCGGTGTGCCACAGCAGACGGCTGCATACGGAGAGAGGAGGGGAAGTAGCTGGGGGGAAGGTGACGCAGGACAGGCGGCGGGGAGACGACGTGTGAGGACGATGGCCTGGCATTGGGTTGCAAGTTGCAGCCCCGGAGGAGATGATGATTGCCCGTGATGCCGTGGAAAGCGCCGGAGAGTGAGGGGGTGAGGGGAGTCGGAGGTCTAAACGAACAGCCTCGGTGTAACTGGCTCCAGAAGTAATCTTAAACCGACGGCGGCGGGTGCCGTTCGTCCCGATTAGAAACAGCGGGACACTTCTCACCAAAGAAGCCTGTCCTCGAAAGAAATAGCGATCGATTATGAAAAATAACCTGATACGGGCCACGCTGGCGGTAGCCGCAGGAGCAGCCCTCATCGCGACTCCATACACTGTACAGGCTCAGGGCGCCGAAGAACTGCTGCTCTTCTCGCGTCAGAATTTCGGGATTTCGAGCGCCCGGTCGGCCGGTATGGGCGGGGCTTTCACCTCGCTCGGCGCCGACGCTGCCTCGATGAGCATCAACCCCGCCGGGATGGCCATGTACGGCAGCGGCGAAGTGAGCGTCAGTCCCGGACTCCGGATCACCGGACGCACGGCCGACTACAGCGGATCGGCCGGGAACGTCTCCAACAACCTCGGCAATACCAAGGCGAACGTCGGGAGCTTCTCGATGGTTTATGCCGGTGAAAACTTTGCCGTCGGATTCGGTATGAACCGACTCGCCGACTTCAACGGCCGAAGCCGTGCGATCGGCTATGGCGAAAACTTCTCCATGGGCGACATGTTCGTCGAACAGCTCTACGGAGTGCCTACTTCCGGTATCGGTTCGCCCGACCGGGATATCTATCAGGCCTTCTACAACTATCCGCCGGCCATGTGGGGTGCCATTATGGGCTACCAGACCGGTATGCTCGATCCGGTTGAAGGTTCGACCCCGCCGGCCTACACCATGGCAAACATGATCCAGAGCGGGACGCTGCTCTATCCGGAGTGGTACCGTCGCACGTCGGGAGCCATCAACGAATATACCCTCAGCGGGGGCTACAATTTCCAGGATGTGCTCTATATCGGGGCGACCCTCGGGATTCAGGACATCTATTACAACCGTTTCGACACCTATTCCGAAATTACCTCGGCCAATAACGTCGGGCTCCACAGTATGTACTACGACCAGAACCTGCGCATGAGCGGGGCGGGGGTCAACCTCAAGGTCGGGGCGACGGTGCGGCCGCTGCCGTGGCTGCGTGTCGGCGTCGCTTACCACTCGCCTACGTGGATCAACATGAGCGAAGAGTATGATGCCAACATGACGGTCTTCTATACCGAACTCAAAGAGGGGTATGACTACGGGTACAGCGATACGCCCATTCTCCGTAACGAATACAACCTGCGTACTCCGTCGCGCCTGCTGGCCGGCGTATCGGCTACCATTGGAACGCTCGGTATCGTCAGCGTCGATTACGAACGTACCTGGTATCAGCATATGAAGTACACTTCGGACGGTTATGCCGATGTCAACGAACAGATCAAGGGAACTTACGGCCCCTCTGACGTGATTCGGGCCGGGGTCGAATTCCAACCCATCACCTCCCTGTTCCTGCGTGCCGGTTACGGTTACAGCACGTCGGTGTACCAAAACAAGGACTACAAACAGTACGGCGAATATCAGCAGTGGTCGGGTGGTATCGGTTACCGTACCCGCTCGGTCAATATCGACCTGGCCTATGTCTATGGCAGTGCCAAACAGATGCCTTTCAAACCGTTCGACTATACGGCTTCGGACGGATACCGGGTGGCCACCGACGGTACGATCTACACGTCGGACAAAAATCATAACATCATCCTGACCGTGGCGTTCAAGTTTTAGAACGATGGATGCTCGCGTCAGGCAGCGTAGCTCGGGTGAATCCGTGCGTTCCAACCGCATGGGTGAGCGATGCAGGCCTGGGGAGAGAAGGCAGGCGCTGGCCGGAAAGTGGGTAAGCGCATAATAAAGACTTTTGTTTAACTTACCAATTTGATGAAAATGAAGAAAATTCTGTTGTGTGGCGCATTCCTTTGTGCGATCACTGTGACGGCTTTTGCCATGAAAGCCAATGACAACACGAAAGAAAAACCGAAAACAGAATGTTGCCAGGCTTGTGTGTGCAAGGAGTGCAAAGGCCCGCAGGAGTGCGTTCGCTGTCGCGACTGTTCGCGGCGAGCCGATTGCCAGGTGCAGCAAAAATGTACGCGCAAAGGGGCAAAGTGTGATCGTCCGTGTCAGGGGCGTAAGGCTCCTGGATGCCGGGCTGGGAACGGACAGCGTCGCTAAATCTGATTGTAGCCGGCTGACGACTGAAGGTCGGTATTGGTAAATAGTCGGGCGGAGTGCCAAAGGGTGCTCCGCCTGTTTTGTTTTAGGAATGGTTCTCGGGAACGAGGTCTATGATGAACGGGAGTGAAGTGTGAGTATAAAAAATGTGTATGAGGTTGATATATATAGGAAGGATGTGTCGGGCATAAGTGTCATGCTTGGAGTTGAGGGCACTCGTGTCGTGGGTCAGTTACGTCTCGGGGCGATAGGTTCAAAAGTATAAGAGCCTGCAAAGAGTTTGTGGATGTAGCGGCGTGAGGTGTCAAAGTATCTAACGGTTTCGAATTGATTTGTCTGGGGGAGATGGCTGATTTGTTAAGGAATATTTTGTATGAGTGGGATGGATTTTATCTATCAGGTGTCTTTAACCATATAATCCGGGAGCAGTGACGTAGGTGTTAGTGTGGTGTTTTTTGTGGGGATGTTCAGACTCTGTAATCGTGTATCGACAGATGTGTCGTTGATCCGGGACCGGAATCCTCTACGGCTATGATCCGTTCTGCGAGGTCCCGCAACTCTATGTCTGTGGATCGGAGTATTAACGGGCAGACTATCATTCCGTTGGGTTTTTCCGGCGGAATGCCTATCTTTGCGCATCAGAAAAAACACTACTGTATTAACTCATGGCAAAAGAGCTCAAAGACCTCACCTCACGCGACGAAGATTACAGCAGATGGTATAATGACCTGGTGGTCAAAGCCGGTCTGGCTGAAAATTCCGCTGTCCGCGGTTGTATGGTCATCAAACCCTACGGCTACGCAATCTGGGAAAAAATGCACGATGCGCTGGACAAAATGTTCAAGGATACCGGCCACGTCAACGCCTATTTCCCGCTCTTCATCCCCAAATCCTTCTTCTCCAAGGAGGCTCACCACGTCGAAGGCTTCGCTAAAGAGTGTGCCGTGGTGACCCACTACCGCCTCAAAAACGACCCCGACGGCAAAGGCGTGATCGTGGATCCCGATGCCAAACTCGAAGAGGAGCTCATCGTTCGTCCTACGTCCGAAACCATCATCTGGAATACCTATAAGAACTGGATCCAATCCTACCGCGACCTCCCCATCCTCTGCAACCAGTGGGCAAACGTCGTGCGCTGGGAAATGCGTACCCGCCTCTTCCTGCGTACCGCCGAATTCCTCTGGCAGGAGGGCCACACGGCACATGCTACCAAAGAGGAGGCTATCGCTGAAGCGAAAAAAATGATCGGTGTCTATCGCGACTTCGCCGAAAACTGGCTCGCCCTGCCGGTGATCGTCGGTCACAAGAGCGACAGCGAACGTTTCGCCGGTGCGGACGATACGCTCACCATCGAAGCACTCATGCAGGACGGTAAGGCGCTTCAGTCCGGTACGTCGCACTTCCTCGGCCAAAACTTCGCCAAGGCTTTCGACGTCCAGTTTACCAACAAGGAAGGTCAACTCGACTATGTGTGGGCTACTTCGTGGGGCGTCTCGACCCGACTGATGGGAGCGCTTATCATGGCTCACTCGGATAATAACGGTTTGGTGCTGCCTCCGAAACTGGCTCCGATCCAGGTGGTCATGGTGCCGATCTACAAAGGTGAAGAGGAACTCAAAACCATTGTCGCACGGATGGAAGAGATTGCCGCTGAACTCAAAGCCAAAGGTATCTCGGTCAAAATCGACGACCGCGACAACGTGCGCAGCGGCTTCAAGTTTGCCGAGTACGAACTCAAAGGGGTGCCGGTGCGTCTGGCCATCGGGCCGCGTGACCTGGCTGGTGGAACGATCGAACTGGCTCGTCGCGATACCCTCTCCAAAGAGGTCGTTCCGGCGGAAGGAATCGCTGATCGGATCGAAAAACTGCTCGACGAAATCCAGCAGAACATCTACAACAAGGCTCTGAAGTTCCGTGACTCGATGATTACGAAAGTCGACACGTACGACGAGTTCAAAAAAGTGCTCGAAGAGAAGGGCGGCTTTATCCTGGCTCACTGGGACGGAACGCCCGAAACCGAAGAGCAGATCAAGAACGAAACCAAAGCCACGATCCGTTGTATTCCGGTTAATGCGCCCGAAGAAGAGGGTGTCTGCATCATCTCCGGCAAACCTTCGCATCGTCGCGTGCTGTTTGCTAAAGCCTATTAGAAAATAGCCTTAAGTCCGATATGCCTCCGTCAGAACCTGTGTTCCGGCGGAGGTTTTTTGTGAGTATGTCTCAATAATAATTCGTGTAGTTACAGCCCATTGCTCGGCGCGAGCACGCGCGGCCCGCCCGGCCTGAGGGCAGTCGAAGAGGGCTGGCGGCTGCATGTGCTGGCCAGGTATTCCAAAAATAAGCTATTAACGTATTCGTGTAGTTACAGCCCACTGCTCGGCGCGAGCACGCGCGGCCCGCCCGGCCCGAGGGCAGTCGAAGAGAGCCGTAGACTGCACGTGTTAATTAGGTATTCCAAGAATAAGCTATTAACATATTCGGTAATTACAGCCCATTGCTCGGCGCGAGCACGCGCGGCCTGCCCGGCCTGAGGGCAGTCGAAGAGGGCTGGCGGCTGCACGTGCTGGCCAGGTATTCCAAGAATAAGCTATTAACGTATTCGTGTAGTTACAGCCCACTGCTCGGCGCGAGCACGCGCGGCCGCCCGGCCCGAGGGCAGTCGAAGAATGTGGTACATATTAAAGTATGTGTAATCCACATGCAATTCCACACAAAATAATCCCCCATCTTCACTCTAGTCCTTCAAAACCCCTCTGCCCGCATTTTCACGCAGAATGAAAATCTGTTAAAAAATAGACAAACATCATTCCCATTATACAAAACAAGCCGAAAAAGGCTACCTTTGCAGCTCCTAACATAGCAAGAGACAACAATAACGACAATCGAACAGATATGAAAGTAGCAGTATTCGGTGCGACCGGACTGGTCGGCGGCCGCATGTTGACCGTACTCGAAGAACGTAATTTCCCGGTAACGGAACTGATCCCCATCGCCTCGGAACGCTCGGCAGGCAAGAAAGTCACCTTCCAGGGTAAAGAATGGACCGTCGTGACCCCGCAAGTCGGACTCGATATGGGACCGCAGCTCGCCATCTTCTCGGCCGGCGGCCAAACCTCGCTCGACTGGGCACCCAAGTTTGCCGAAACCGGCTGCTATGTGGTCGATAACAGTTCGGCATGGCGCATGGATCCCACCAAGAAACTCGTTATCCCCGAAATCAATGCCGACGTGTTGACCCCCGAAGACCGGATCATCGCCAACCCGAACTGCTCGACGATCCAGATGCTGATGGCGCTGGCGCCCATCTATCGCACTTACGGTATCCGCCGTATCGTCGTGTCGACCTACCAGGCCATCACCGGTACCGGTATGCGTGCCGTAACCCAGATGGAAAACGAACGCAACGGCATCATGGACGGCCCGATGATCTACCCGCACGTGATCGACCGCAACTGTATCCCGCAGTGCGATAGCTTTACGGACAACGGTTATACCAAAGAAGAGATGAAACTCGTCAACGAAACCCACAAAATCTTCGGTGACGACTCGATTCTCGTCTCTCCGACTGCTATCCGTGTGCCGGTGGTCGGCGGCCACTCCGAATCGATCAACGTCGAAACCGTCAAGGATTTCACGATCGAAGAGGTGCGTAGCCTGCTCGAAAATACGCCCGGCGTGAAGGTGGTTGACTGCCCGGAACGTTCGGAATACCCGATGGCTGTGACCGCCCAGCACCACGACGAAGTCTTCGTGGGCCGTCTGCGTCGCGACATCTCGAACCCCAAGGCGATGAACATGTGGGTCGTGGCCGACAACCTGCGTAAAGGTGCCGCTACGAATGCCGTTCAAATCGCTCAATACCTCCTCGCCAAAGGATATATTCAGGCATAAGCGTTTTCCGCTGTTTTGTCCGAGGGCCGCTCTCCGTATTTGTTTGGAGAGCGGCCCTCGTGTTTTGAGGCTGTACCTCTTACCGCGGGCTTCTCAAACCCAACGCCAATGATTGACCGTAGGTGGTCAGTGAGTAAGGCAGTATCTGTGGCGGAGGAAGTGTGTTGTGTTTGATCTATTGTATGCGGGTTGTATGCGGAACGGGAGAGGTGAGGCCTGTGGTGAGGACTGTGGTGAGGCCTGCGGCGGTCGGGCGAAATCTGCGTGGAAAATCGGTGCCAAATCCCTATATTTGTAAGAATACATAATCCCGATACAGATATGGTACTTGCACTGATCTACGATTTCGATGGCACGCTCTCGCCCGGCAATATGCAGGAGTATGATTTTATTCCGGCTGTGGGAAAGGATAATCGGGAATTCTGGGACAACTGTAACCGGATGGCGGAGCAGAACGACGCCGATCCGATCCTGACCTATATGAATGAGATGATCCGGCAGGCGACGGTCAGCGGCGTGTCGCTCCGACGAGAGGCGTTCGCCGAGTCGGGACGAAAGGTCAAACTCTATGAAGGTGTCGAAAGCTGGTTTTCGCGCATCAACCGTTATGGCCAGGCGCGGGGGGTGCAGGTCGAACATTATATCAACTCGTCGGGGCTGCGCGAAATGATCGAGGGGACGTCGATCGCCAAACATTTCCGGAAAATCTTTGCCAGCTCGTTCCTCTATTCGGTCGACGGCGTGGCCTATTGGCCCGGAGTGGCGGTCAACTATACCAATAAAACGCAGTTTATCTTCAAAATCAGCAAGGGTATCGACAGTGTGTATGACTCGCGGGCGGTGAACCGTTTTGTCCCCGAGGAACAGCGTGCCGTCCCCTTTACCCACATGATCTATATCGGCGACGGTACGACCGATATTCCCTGTATGCGCCTGGTGAAGGAGAAACAGGGTCATTCGATCGCTGTTTATAATCCGGCGGATAAAGAGGTGGGCCATTCGCTCCGGCAGCTGGTCGAGGAGCATCGCGTCAACTTTGTGGCGCCGGCCGACTACTCACAGGGCAGCCGTCTGGATGAGGTAGTGAAGGCAATTATTGATAAGGTGGCGGCGGATGATCGGCTCAAAAAACTGGAACTGTAAAGTAGGCTGAAGATTTTTTTGTTGCGCTTTCCCCCTTTTTTTAGGGTTTAATGATGTTGGGGGGTGTAGTATGGAAGTGGTGTGGATTTAGGTGGATTTTGGGTTGTGGCGGAGTTATGGGGTAAAAAAAGTAAAAATTTTTTCGGGGTATAAGTTATTGATGGATTGAAAGATATGTCGATGGATTAATTTTTCGTGAAAAAATAGTTTCGAAAAAATTTGCAGAAGTAAAAATTGTGCCTACCTTTGCATCCGCAATCACGAAACAACGACGCTCTTTCAGAAACGGCCGCAAGGCGACGATGAAAAAAAGTCAAAAAAAGTTTGGTGGTTTTGAAATTTTGAATTATCTTTGCACTCCGTTTCGAGAGCATTTCGGCAGAGCCGGGATGACAGGAGAGATGGAGGAACGATAAGATAAGTTCTTTGAAGTATTGCAGTGTAGTACAAGTTTTCTTTCGAAGTTCAGTGATGAACGACGAAAGGCGAACAAAGCTTAGTCAATTTTTTTGTAAGTTAGTGAGATAAGAGCTAAGGATACGACTTGGAAACAAGTCAAACAAATTTTCATTTTACTATGGAGAGTTTGATCCTGGCTCAGGATGAACGCTAGCGGCAGGCCTAACACATGCAAGTCGAGGGGCAGCGAGACAAAAGCTTGCTTTTGTTGTCGGCGACCGGCGCACGGGTGCGTAACGCGTATGCAACTTGCCTCATACTGGAGGATAACTCGGAGAAATCCGGACTAATACTCCATATGCTTATCGGAGGCATCTTTGATAAGTGAAAGATTTATCGGTATGAGATAGACATGCGTGACATTAGCTAGTTGGTGAGGTAACGGCTCACCAAGGCAACGATGTCTAGGGGTTCTGAGAGGAAGGTCCCCCACACTGGTACTGAGACACGGACCAGACTCCTACGGGAGGCAGCAGTGAGGAATATTGGTCAATGGGCGAGAGCCTGAACCAGCCATGCCGCGTGCAGGATGACGGTTCTATGAATTGTAAACTGCTTTTGTACGGGAATAACGGTCTCTACGTGTAGGGATGTGCATGTACCGTACGAATAAGGATCGGCTAACTCCGTGCCAGCAGCCGCGGTAATACGGAGGATTCGAGCGTTATCCGGATTTATTGGGTTTAAAGGGTGCGTAGGCGGTTCGGTAAGTTAGAGGTGAAAGGTCAGGGCTTAACCCTGGGACTGCCTCTGATACTGTCGGACTGGAGAGCAGATGCAGCAGGCGGAATGAGTAGTGTAGCGGTGAAATGCTTAGATATTACTCAGAACACCGATTGCGAAGGCAGCTTGCTAATCTGTATCTGACGCTGATGCACGAAAGCGTGGGGAGCGAACAGGATTAGATACCCTGGTAGTCCACGCAGTAAACGATGATAACTCGTTGTCGGCGATAGACAGTCGGTGACCAAGCGAAAGCGATAAGTTATCCACCTGGGGAGTACGACCGCAAGGTTGAAACTCAAAGGAATTGACGGGGGCCCGCACAAGCGGAGGAACATGTGGTTTAATTCGATGATACGCGAGGAACCTTACCCGGGCTTGAAAGTTAGTGACCGACCCTGAAAGGGGTCTTTCCTTCGGGACACGAAACTAGGTGCTGCATGGTTGTCGTCAGCTCGTGCCGTGAGGTGTCGGGTTAAGTCCCATAACGAGCGCAACCCCTGTTCATAGTTACCAGCATGTAGTGATGGGGACTCTATGAAGACTGCCGGTGTAAACCGCGAGGAAGGTGGGGATGACGTCAAATCAGCACGGCCCTTACGTCCGGGGCGACACACGTGTTACAATGGCCGGTACAGAGGGCAGCGACATAGTGATATGGAGCGAATCTCGGAAAGCCGGTCTCAGTTCGGATTGCAGGCTGCAACTCGCCTGCATGAAGTTGGATTCGCTAGTAATCGCGCATCAGCCATGGCGCGGTGAATACGTTCCCGGGCCTTGTACACACCGCCCGTCAAGCCATGGAAGCCGGGGGTGCCTGAAGTACGTGACCGCAAGGAGCGTCCTAGGGCAAAACTGGTAACTAGGGCTAAGTCGTAACAAGGTAGCCGTACCGGAAGGTGCGGCTGGAACACCTCCTTTCTGGAGCCTTGTCTCACAGACAAAAAAACACTGCAATACTTTTTTGTTGAATTGATTCGGAAGCAATTCCGACGTAATAGTCTCGGCAACGAGACACCCAACAAAGTTCATTGACACGGATTAAGAACGAGTAAGAGAAACGACCTTGCTCATTGAGAGATGAGCGAGGAAGAGAATAAACTAGTTCGATATCGCGAGATATCGGATGCCATGCTTGAGCATGGTAGCAAAGAAAGTATGCAAGGGCGTACGGGGGATGCCTAGGCTTATGGAGGCGACGAAGGACGTGTTAAGCTGCGATAAGCGCCGGGGATCTGCAAAAAAGAATTGATCCGGCGATTTCCGAATGGGGAAACCTGTCAGGCTGAAGGCCTGTCACTCACAGCAATGTGAGAGCCAACCCGCTGAACTGAAACATCTAAGTAGGCGGAGGAAAAGAAAGAAAACTCGATTCCCTTAGTAGCGGCGAGCGAAGAGGGAATAGCCTAAACCATTCATGTTACGGCATGGATGGGGTTGTAGGACCACAAACGATCATGACAACGAACTGGAATCAACTGGAAAGTTGAGCCATAGCGGGTGAAAGCCCCTTACAGGTAAGTTAGTTATGTGACAGTGGTATCCTGAGTAGGGCGGGACACGTGAAATCCTGTCTGAATCTGCGGGGACCACCCCGCAAGGCTAAATACTCCCATAAGACCGATAGTGGACCAGTACCGTGAGGGAAAGGTGAAAAGTACCCCGAACAGGGGGGTGAAAAAGAACCTGAAACCGTACGCCTACAACCTGTCGGAGCCCCTACGTGGGGTGACGGCGTGCCTTTTGCATAATGAGCCTACGAGTTACTCATCACCGGCAAGGTTAAGAGCCAAGAGGCTCGAAGCCGAAGCGAAAGCGAGTCTGAACAGGGCGCCAAAGTCGGTGGTGGTAGACGCGAAACCTTGCGATCTACCCTTGGCCAGAATGAAGGTGAGGTAGAACTCACTGGAGGTTCGAACCGGTAAACGTTGAAAAGTTTTCGGATGAGCTGAGGGTAGGGGTGAAAGGCTAATCAAGCTGGGAAATAGCTCGTACTCCCCGAAATGCCTTTAGGGGCAGCGTTGACGGAGTATACTGGAGGTAGAGCTACTGATTGGATGCGGGGGCTTCACCGCCTACCAAATCCTGACAAACTCCGAATGCCAGATATATGATCGTCAGCAGTGAGCCGCCGGGTGCTAATGTCCGGTGACAAAAGAGGAACAACTCAGACCAACAGCTAAGGCCCCCAAACATACGCTAAGTTGAACGAACGATGTGCGACTGCAGCGACAGCTAGGATGTTAGCTTGGAAGCAGCTATTCATTTAAAGAGTGCGTAACAGCTCACTAGTCGAGCGGTTGTGCGTGGATAATAAACGGGCATCAAGCGTATTGCCGAAGCTTTGGACTCCTTCGGGAGTGGTAGGGGAGCATTCCATCGACGTCGAAGCGGTATCGTAAGGTATCGTGGAGTTTATGGAAAAGCAAATGTAGGCATAAGTAACGATAAGGCAGGCGAGAAACCTGCCCACCGCAAGACCAAGGTTTCCTGATCAACGTTAATCGGATCAGGGTTAGTCGGGACCTAAGGGCCAGCCGAAAGGCGATGCTCGATGGACAATCGGTTAATATTCCGATACCCGCTTAATTGGCGATGGAGAGACGAAGGAGCGTAAGATCCGCCTACTGACGGAATAGTAGGTTAAAGGTCGTAGGTAAAGAGTGAGGTTAACAGCTTCACTTTGCTGAAAGCCGACAGTACAGAGACCCTTCGGGGAATTTGATAGTGATCCCAAGCAGGCTTCCGAGAAAATCTTCTAAGCTTAACAGTTAAGCGGCCCGTACCGTAAACCGACACAGGTGGTCGAGGAGAGTATCCTCAGGTGCTCGAGTGAGTCACGGTTAAGGAACTAGGCAAAATGACCCCGTAACTTCGGGAGAAGGGGTCCTCACAGCGATGTGAGGCGCAGCGAAAAGGTCCAGGCGACTGTTTAACAAAAACACAGGGCTATGCAAATTCGAAAGACGACGTATATGGCCTGACACCTGCCCGGTGCCGGAAGGTTAAGAGGGGATGTCATTCGCAAGAAGAAGCATTGAATCGAAGCCCCGGTAAACGGCGGCCGTAACTATAACGGTCCTAAGGTAGCGAAATTCCTTGTCGGGTAAGTTCCGACCTGCACGAATGGTGTAACGATCTGGACACTGTCTCAACCGTGAGCTCGGTGAAATTGTAGTCCCGGTGAAGATGCCGGGTACCCGCAACGGGACGGAAAGACCCCGTGAACCTTTACTGCAGCTTAACGCTGGATTTGGGTACAAGATGTGTAGGATAGGCAGGAGACTATGAATGGGCGTCGCCAGGCGTTCAGGAGTCGCCGTTGAAATACTGCCCTTTTTGTGCTCGGATCCTAACCCTTATGGGGACACCGTTTGGTGGGTAGTTTGACTGGGGTGGTCGCCTCCAAAAGCGTAACGGAGGCTTCCCAAGGTACCCTCAATACGGATGGTAATCGTATGTAGAGTGCAATGGCACAAGGGTGCTTGACTGCGAGACCGACGGGTCGAACAGGTGCGAAAGCAGGGCATAGTGATCCGGTGGTTCCGAGTGGAAGGGCCATCGCTCAAAGGATAAAAGGTACTCCGGGGATAACAGGCTGATCGCTCCCAAGAGCTCATATCGACGGAGCGGTTTGGCACCTCGATGTCGGCTCGTCACATCCTGGGGCTGGAGAAGGTCCCAAGGGTTCGGCTGTTCGCCGATTAAAGTGGCACGCGAGCTGGGTTCAGAACGTCGTGAGACAGTTCGGTCCCTATCTGTTGCGGGCGTAGGAGATTTGAGGGGTTCTGACTTTAGTACGAGAGGACCGAGTTGGACTGACCTCTGGTTTACCGGTTATGCCGCCAGGTGTATCGCCGGGTATCCATGTCGGGACGGGATAAGCGCTGAAAGCATCTAAGCGCGAAGCCCACCCCAAGATTAGATCTCCCTTGAGGGTCGTAGAAGATGACTACGTTGATAGGCTACAGGTGTAAAGGCAGTGATGTCAAAGCCGAGTAGTACTAATCGCCCGAAAGACCTTTCTTTGCATCGGATCTCTTACTGGTTCTTAAGACTGTGTTAACATATGAACCAGCGATGGTTCATAATGATACAGGACTAGCAATAGTCATTACCTTTCAGGTGGCAATAGCGGTAGGGCTCCACCTCTTCCCATTCCGAACAGAGAAGTTAAACCTGCCCGCGCCGATGGTACTGCATATTTATGTGGGAGAGTAGGTCGCCGCCTCCTTCAAGGGGTTCATCATCTCGATGAACCCCTTTTTTATTGCCTATATTTTTCCTATGCGGACTTAAGAAGAGGTTTATAACGAGTTGTGGAGATTTCCATGCCGGGTGTTTTTACGTCAGGCTCCTTCTCTTCTTAAGGTTTTGTTTGCATTCTCAGCGGGTTTCTCTGTATTCTCAAAGAAGCAGCTGTTCTACCTTTCCCAAACCACCAGGCGTTAGTGTGGCTATTCTTCGCCGTACATTACTTCGTTTACGGCATGGTGCAGGCCGCGCATGTACAGTTTGAAAAAATGGGTGTACTCCGTTGTGCTACGTATCCAGCTATCCACCACAAAAAGTATTCTCGTTTCGGTGTAGTAGCATTTTACCATTCGATACTCTTCATTTGCTTTGTTGATCGCGGCACGCATGGTGAGCTCTTCGTCTGTACCCATGTCTTCCGGTTTGGAAAAAGAGATAAAAGTCTTTACGAATAACTCGTTCTCATCTCCATCCTGAATGATAACGTAGCATTTTAGATCCTGGTAGGTAAACAGAATATCGCCATCCGCATCTATCAGGGGTGCATATCCGTTATCTCGCATATAGGCCATGATCTCTTTTTGTGTGCGCTTGGCGTAAGCTGAGGGCTCATCATCGGCCCATACTGTTGTGGGGGCTACTAGCGATGCTATGGCAAACAGCAGTAAAGTGAATCTTCTTTTCATAGTAATTGTGCTCATATTAGAGTTTATTGATGATAGGTCCCCTTTTCCAGAAACTTTCCCGCTGTGCTGCAATCTGTCGCTTTTGTTTAAGCTTCTGTGATACTCTTTGTCGCATTTCTGTGGAGTTTCGAGAATCGGTATAATTTCGTGCAGACTTATCTCATGCGGGGGGATTTCTCAGCTAGTGGTACATGAGTTTGGAGCCGTAGGGACGTATGCTTTTGCGTAGGAATTCTTGTTTTTCCAGTTTAAAGTTGACGGGAACAACGATATAGCATCGGACAGGTTCGCCTGTAAAAAGTTTTGCAGGTTCCCACAAGGGAGCTTGCAAGGCTAGTTGGAGAACGACGTTACTTAGAATAGGACTCGGTGATTCCATGATGCTGTCAAACGTCATGGAGCCGTTCTTCTCAATGATAAAACGGGTTACGACGCGTCCCTCGATCTTCTGGTCCATTAAATCCGAGGGGTACTCGATTCGTTCGGATAGCCATTTGGCGAATTTGTTGACACCTCCCCCCTGAAACGAAGGCGGAATCCCATTTTCGTTTTTGTCGGCTTTATTGTCTTTTTTTGCGAAGCTCATGCTGCTGCATAGTGCCACCAGACAAAGCACTAAAAGTGTACGTAAGGTTTTCATGGCAGATATATTTGTTGGTTCAGTTGAGATGTAAGCGTATTGGGACGACAATTTCGTGCGATGTGGCTCGACTGCAGTTGTCGGTGGCTGGGTTCCTGAACAACTCCGGTATGTTCCGCAATGCACGGAGCACGCTTTTGCTGAGCACTGTGTCCGAAGAGGAGATGATCCGGATGTTGCTGAGCGTCCGGTACGGTTCGATACCGAATGAGGCATAAAACCGTCCCGAAACTTTTCGTAGGGTAGTATGCGCGGGTAACCGATCCGTTTAGTCAACCACGATACGAATTCGGGGTTTATCGGTTTGTTTTTGAAAAGCGCCTCTTGTGATGCACAGGAGACGGTCTCTGGCGGGCGGGCGCATGGAGAGAAGGCGGGAGAGAGTACCCGCTTTGGGAGTGAGAACAGACTGACCGGTTGCCAGGATCCCGGACGATAGGAGGGTACGAATCGGATTCATGGCAGGATGTTTTTGAAAGACATCTGCAATATAATAAATTTTATGGGACTTTGTTACGTATATGCTATTCAAAAAGTGGAATATATCGATGCAATCGATTGCGTTTTCGGTTGAAAGATCTATTTTTGTGAAGAGTAATCAATTTTTTTCTGTCTTTTTGCCTGCCAGTGGTACGGTGATGGCCGGAACTGCGTGGTGTATCAGCTCAGTTGTACCCATCGTGGATTATAGAGCAGGTAGGAGCAGGTTTTTCTGAATGATAAAGAGTATTGCGATGCGTTTGCGAACCTTAGCGCTTTGTTGTTTGTTGTTGCTGTCTGCCGGAGGGTATGCTGCCGGGGCGACAGATGGTGATCTGGATACCCTGAAAAGGCGTATGGCCGAGTCTTATCTGGTCGTCACGCAGTGTGATCCGGCCGTGCTCGAGCGGGTCAACTTTATTGTCCGAAACACGGATGGTACGGATATGGTGATTCGAGAGTTGCCCGAGGGAGCCAACGATAGTCTGACGGCTATCTGGATGCGGACGTTTGATCCGGCCGACAGTACGTGGCACGATCTCGACTACGCCAGTCAGCAGCGAGGCGCCTGGCCGCCCGCCTTTCATGTGCAGCGTATCTCGGAGATCGCGCGATCCTACAAGACTCCGTCGTCCCCTTGGTTCGGACGGGCGGATGTGCGTCGGACGTTGCATGCTGCGCTGAACAAATGGTTCGATCTCGGGTTGCAGTGCCCGAACTGGTGGTACAACGAGATCGGAGGCCCCCGTCTGCTGGCTCCTGCCCTGTTGCTGCTCGATGAAGAGTTGAGCGACGCGGAGCGTGCGCGGGCCATCCGCTATATGAAGCAGGCGAGGATCGGTATGACTGGGCAGAACCGCACGTGGCTGGCCGGGAATGTGCTGGTGCGCGGTCTGCTCGAGCGGAACGACACGCTGGTGCAGGCGGCACGTGATGCCATTGTGGCCGAGGCGGCCGTGGCACCCGAAGGCAAGGAGGGAATCCAGCCCGACCACAGTTTTCATCAGCACGGGCCGCAGCAACAGTTCGGCAATTATGGTTTGGCTTACGTGAGCGGCATTGCCTCCTGGGGTAAGATATTTCAGGGCACGCGTTATGCCCTCAGCGACGAACAGACCCGCGTGATGCGCGATCTGGTGGTGGGCGGCATGGCCAAAACGATCTGGCGCGGCATGATGGACGTTAGCTCCTGCGGGCGGCAGCTCTTCCCCAACACGCAGGAGGGGAAGGCGCTCGCTTTCGGCCGGGTGCTGCTCGACATGGCGCGTCTCGATCCCGAATACGCCGACACCTATCGGGCGTTGTACGATGAGTTGATCCGCGGGCACGAGACCCCGCGAGCCGAATTTACGCACTTCCGCTGCTCCGACATGAGCATCTACCGCCGGGGGAGCTGGATGGCGACCCTGAAGATGTCTTCGGACCGGGTGGTCGGCTCCGAGGTGGTGAACGGCGAGAACCTGCTCTGCAATCAGATGGCCGACGGTGCCCTGCTGCTGTATAAAACAGGTCGCGAGTACCGGAACATTGCGCCCGTTTGGGATTATACGCAGATACCGGGCATTACGACTGCTGTCGACAGCGATACGTGCTACCACAATGGCGGATACAAGGAGTTTCGCGGGGGTACTGCGTATGCCGGCGGTCTGGTCCTTTCGGATACCGCGTTCGGTGTGTCGGCCACGGTGGTGGAGCGCGACGGTTTGACGGCCCGCAAGATGTGGTTCTTCTCGCCCGATTATATCGTCTGCCACGGAACCGGAATCAGCGGTCGTTCGCGTTACGGTTTGCGTCCGGTGCGAACCTCCGTGGCGCAGCAGCTGGCCGACGGTCCCGTGCGGATCACCGACAACCGGGGACGCTTGCATCTCTTCGAAATCGGTCAGCCGGTTCGTCTGCCCGACGGGTGCTGGCCCGTGCTGGTCGAGCATGCCGGGACGGGGTACTGGTTCCCGGATTCGGCCACGGCGCGTCGGGTGGAGGTGTCGCTCGGACCGGTGACGGGCAACTGGCGGCGTTTCGCCACGATGTACGATACGACGGCCGTAACGGCCGATCTGTTCGAGTTGACCATCGTTCACGGAATGGAGCTGGCCGATGCGGGCTATACGTATGTGATCGTGCCGGAGATCGACGGTGTCGAAGGTTGGCGGGGGATACGTACTCGCCTGTCGTTCCGGCTGACCGATACGCCGAATGCCACGGCTTTCGAATGGCTGGGGGTGCCGACGAAACTGGCGGTATGTTTCGGAGCCGGACGTGTCGAATGGGCCGATGGAGCGTACTTGGAGAGCGCGGCTCCGGCTCTGGTGGCTTGTGAAGGCGACGGGCAGTTGTTGGCGGCCGATCCGATGCGGCAGGAGGCGCCGTGTCGGATTGTAGTCGGGCGTCGCGGCAGGCAATATGGAACGGCTGTATTCGATTGGAGCGGCTCTTCGGGCAAAACTTTACGCGGAATAGTGAAATAGTGCAAATAATTTCGTATATTTATTACCGAATTATTCACTAAAATCCATTGACAATGAAAAAGTTGATTATTGCATTGGCAGCCCTGTTGCTGCCCGTGGCATCTATTCAGTCAGCTCAGGCACAAGAGTACAATACGGCGATCGGAGTGAACCTCGGTGCCGATATGGGATTCGGTTTTAAACACTTTCTGGGTGAACGGAGCGCCATTGAGGCGCAGTTCGGCTATAACCTCGGTTGTGACGGGGTAATGTTGTCGGCCGTTTACCAGTATCATGTTCCGCTGGCTACGGGCTTCAGCCTCTATGCCGGTGGTGGTTTGAATATTGGTGTGCTGCACCTGGGTAAACACCAAGAGTCCGATTTTGCGATCGGTCTGGATCCGACAGTCGGTTTTGAATACAAGTTTGCAGGTGCTCCTATCGCGTTGGCTGTAGACTACAAACCGAACATCAACTTTACGCCCCATTCACAGTGGGATCTCGCAGCGTTTAAGATCCGCTATACCTTCTAGTCCGGAGGGCAAACGTTTCGCACTTGCCGCAAGGCGTGAGGTGGCGTTGTGACGAGCGGTTTTGAAGAGCGTTTTTTGAAATCGTTGAAATCAACGAGTGGCCGATTCTTGGTGTGGCAGTATGTAGAGTAAGGAGTGCCTGTGTATGGAGGTGATAAGAGGGGAGGGGCCATAGAGGTGAGAAGATTGCGTGCGGAACGGATACAGGCAAAGTGCGAATCGAGCAACGTGAAATGAAAGAACGGCAACCTGTTACGACAGGTTGCCGTTCTTTTTGTATGAGAAGCCTTGTGTGGAAAGCTATCGGAGAGCGTGATTTTATGGGATAATGGCTCCTCCGTTGTGTCGAATAGCCTGCGGAATGCCTGGTGAATACCTTGTTGGGCAACGCAGGCAGGAAATAGCTTGTGTACGGGCGCTTTGTATGCGGATGCGGGGTTGACCGGTCGCGGGATGTTAGGAGCGGCGGAAACTTTGCGAAACAAAGACCAGTATTTTCGGTAGGCCGGTGCGCCAGTAGGTCCAACTGTGGCCCCCGTTCCGTACGCGGTATTCGTGCGGAATGCCGTTGTCGCGCATCGTGATGTGGAGCATGGAGTTGCCGCGGTAGAGAAAATCGTCGTCACCACAGTCGATGCGGAACCGTACGGCGTTTTTCTGTTCTTTGGGCATGGCGGCCATCAGGTCAATTACGCTGTTTTTGGCCCAATGTTCTGTCGTGATGTTCGGACCGAAAATCTGCTCGAAAAGCTGCGGAAACGTGCCGCCGTTTTTTTGCAACTCTTCGGTCGTGAAGACTGCGGCGCTCAGCGGACAGCAGGCCGAGAACAGTTCGGGGTGGTGGAGGGCATACAGCAGCGAACCGTAACCGCCCATCGAGAGACCTGCAATGGCCCGATACTCCTTTTCGGTGCGGGTGCGGTAGGTCTGTTCGATGTGGGGGATCAACTCCTGAAAGAACATCTCCTCGTAATTGAACTTGCCGTCGTACTGGTTGACGTACCAGGTTTGCCATCCGTCCGGCATGACGATGATCATCTGTGTGGCGTCGCCCGAAGCAATGGCCCGGTCGGCGATGGCCTGGACCTCTCCCTGTTGGCTCCAGCCGCGGTAATCGTCGCCCAGACCGTGCAACAGATAGAGTACGGGATAGGTGCGCTCGTTGGTATCGTAGCCGTCGGGCAGGTAAATCGCATATTTTACGGTGCGATTCAGGATTTTGCTCTCGAACGAACATTCTTGTTTTAATGTGCTGGCTTGCAGTGCGTTGATCGTCGTCAGGAGAGCGAAAACCAACAAAAGAAAAAATCTTTTCATAAAATATTTTTTGGGATGTTTGCAAATATAAAGAAAATTGCCGTATATTTGCACACGGAATTTTCGGGGTGTAGCACAGTCCGGTTAGCGCGCCACGTTCGGGACGTGGAGGTCGGAAGTTCGAATCTTCTCACCCCGACCAGTAAAGTTCCTAAAAAAGAGGTATCCATCGTGGGTGCCTCTTTTTGTTTTGGTGCTATTCGTCATTTGGGGCCGGACGAAGGAGGAAGGAAACGGTTCTGACCGCTCGTCGGTGTGCGCAGGCGTAGGGGGGACTCTTGGCGGGATGGATGGACATGCGGGCGGGACGTTCTGTTGCGAAATCGGATCTTGTTACAGTGGCGGGATATTGTCATTTGCCGCTATGGTATTCTGTGCGGTAGACTTTTCTGTCTATATGTAGTTCCCGGGATGCTTTCTGTTGATCTTCTTGAGGTAAATGCGGTTCGGGGTGTCCCGGTTTTATCGAAAATCTCTATCTTTGTTAGCGTAACTCAAACGATTGCATAAACCATGATACACGATTCGCTGGGAAGCAGCGCCGCCAAATATGAAGCGTTGCATCCGCTTTTCCCTCAGCTGTTTGAATATCTCGACAGCCACCTCGACGAAATGGCCGATTCGGCTTTCGACGGAAAACACGTCATTCAGGGCGACGACCTGTTTGTGATGGTGGGCACCCATGCGCTCAAGCGTCCCGAAGAGGCTGCTCTCGAGGCGCATGACCGTTATATCGACGTACAGGTGGTGATCGCCGGGGCCGAAAGTTTCGGCTGGGCCCAGCGCGCTGCCTGCACCGAACCGCGCGGCGAGTTCGATGGCGATAACGATATTGTTTTCTATAAGGATATGCCCACCAGCACCGTGACGGCACTGGCCGGCGAGTTTGTCATCTTTTTCCCCGAGGACGCCCATGCTCCCCTCATTCGCCCCGAAGGAGTAAGCGGGGGATGTCGCAAAGCGATCTTTAAAGTGAAAGTGGCCGGGAAATAGAAATAGGACACTCGTGATTATTCGGGGAGAAGAGCCAGCAGGCGTCTGTACCCGAAATATACGGTGGCCAGGAGAAGGCAACAGGCGGCCGGTGACGGAATATTTGCCGGTCGAATCGGCTTGCGCGGTTACACTCTGCGACTATTCCGGAGGCTGCTTCCGAGGCTCTTGTTGCCCCTATTGCAAATGTTGAAACTACTAATCCATTCGATCCATACCATGATTGACCGCAAACTGAATCTGGGCCTGTTGGCTTCGCTGGCGTTGTGTACGACCGGTGCGCAGGCGGCGGGTTTCGCTCCCAAATCGAAAAAAGGAGAGCCCAATAAACCCAATGTCGTGATTATTCTGGCCGATGACCTCGGTTTTGGCGATATTGCCTGCAACGGCTCGTTTCAGACCATCTCGACCCCGAACGTCGACCGTTTGGCCGCACAGGGCGTCCGTTTTGCCAATGCCCATGCCACGGCCGCAACCAGTACCCCCGCCCGGTACAGCATCCTGACCGGAGAGTATGCCTGGCGTGAACCCGGTACCGGCATTGCCCCAGGCGATGCGGCGATGATCGTCACCCCGCAGCACCAGACTCTGCCCGCGATGATGCAACGTGCCGGATATACCACGGCGGCCGTCGGAAAGTGGCACCTGGGGCTGGGCGACAAGGCCGGCAAACAGGACTGGAACGGTGTGGTTACTCCCGGTCTGAAGGATATCGGGTTCGACTACTCTTACATCATGGCCGCGACGGCCGATCGCGTGCCCTGTGTCTATATAGAGAACGGCCGAGTGGTCGGATTGGATCTGGTGAACCATCCCGAAGACTCGATTCGGGTAAGTTATAAGAAACCTTTTCCCGGTGAGCCTACCGGACGTAAGAACCCCGAGCTGCTCAAAATGAAGGCCAGCCACGGACATGACATGGCCATCGTGAACGGTATCGGCCGGATCGGGTACATGACCGGCGGCGGTGATGCGCTGTGGGTCGACGAGAACATTGCCGACACGATTACCAGTCGTGCCGTGCAGTTTATCGAACGTTCCGTAGCCGAACAGCAGAGTGCCGCGGAAGGAGAGGCAAAGCCCTTCTTCCTCTATTTCTGTACGAACGACATTCACGTGCCGCGTTGGCCGCACGAACGTTTTGTCGGCAAGAGCGGCATGGGACCGCGCGGCGATGCGATTCTGCAGTTCGACTGGTCTGTCGGACAGGTGCTCGATGCGCTGGATTCGCTGGGGGTGGCCGACAATACGCTGGTGATCCTCTCGTCGGACAACGGTCCGGTGGTGGACGACGGCTATCAGGACCGGGCGGTCGAACTGCTCGGCGACCATAAACCCTGGGGACGCTTCCGCGGCGGGAAATACAGCATTTTCGAAGCCGGAACCCGTGTGCCTGCCATTGCCCGCTGGCCGAAACACATTCCGGCCGGCAAGGTTAGCGATGCGGCGGCTTCGCAGGTCGACTGGTTTGCATCGTTGGCTGCGCTCGTGGGGCAGGAGCTCTCTGCCGGTGAGGCGCCTGACAGCCGCAACCACCTCGAAGTGTGGCTCGGCAAGGATCGCAAGAAGGGACGTGCCTATATCGTCGAAAATGCCGGCACGCTCTCCATTACGGTCGATGACTGGAAGTATATTGCCCCGAGCAACGGTGCCGCCCGGAACAACGATGTGAACATCGAGCTCGGGAACTCGAAGGAACCGCAGCTCTACAACCTCGTGGAGGATATGGGCGAACGGAACAACCTGGCTGCGCAGTATCCCGAAAAGGTGGCCGAACTGGCCGCCATGCTGGAACAGGTGCGTAAGCAGAACGACCGTCAGTGATGGGGTGCGCGGGGATTTCGACCTGGCGTCGGTGGAGCCTGTGGTGCATCGGCGTATTGGCGTTGTTGTGCGGTCTCGGTCGGAACGGATCGGCTCGGGCGGCTTCGCTGGAGCAGCCGGCAGTGAACAGTTGGATAACGGCGGCCGATCGGCTGGCTCGCGATATCCGGAAACTGGCGGAAGATTCGTTGTTTGCCGGTTGGTTTACTGCGGATGACGAGGTCAGGGCGCTGGTCGGGCAGATCGGGAGAGCCGGGTACGGCGCGCTGCAAAAGATATCGGTTGTTGAGGTGCCCCGGGCCGATCTGGCAGCCGGATTGGCGACGCAGATCCAACCTGTTATGGATAGTGCGACCGTGGGGCGCTTCGTCTCGATGATGCAGAACCGAATCAATCCTTTCCTGGTCGTTTCGATGACGAACGGGCAGCAGGATGTCTCTTTTCTGGCAGCCTCTTCCCTGATGATCGAAAGCCGCACCTATATCCAGCCGCTGGATTGGCGCGACGACCTGTTGCTGGTGCTGGACTACGGAGCGGAGTATGCCGTGGCGGTGGCTTTCTGGCTCTCGGGCGAACATACGGTGACGGGACAGGCTGCTTTTGTCCGGACCGAATGTGTGGCCGGGCTGTTGGATTGGTTCGAAAAGTTGTGCGGCAGGTCGGTGACGGTGCTGACCGGTCGAAAATTGAAACAGGAGAATTTATGACACCTTTCAGACCTGTACGGAGGCAGGACCGCCTGCTCGACTCCTCTGCCGCGGAGGAGCTGTTGTCCCGCGGGGAGTATGGCTTTCTGGCGATGTGCTCGCCGGAGGGGTACGGCTATGGAATCCCGATCAGTTATGTCTACCGCCCGGAGCGGCATTGTCTCTATTTTCATTGTGCTCCCGAGGGGCACAAGTTGGATGCCGTCGCGGCCAATGACCGAGTCAGTTTCTGCGTCGTCGGCGCCACGCAGGTGCATCCCTATACGACGGCTTACGAGTCGGCCCATCTGTTCGGGCGCCTTGCGGTCGTGGAGGATGATGCGGAACGCTGGGAAGCGTTGCTGGCGCTGAGGGCAAAGTATAATCCGGAACTGGCCGACGCGCCGGATACCTATATTCGTCGATCGTTTGCCCGGACGGTGGTGTTGAGGCTCGACGTGGAGCATCTCTCGGGTAAATGCAAGCGGGTTCCTCCCGCTGGGAAATAACGTTCGTGCAGATGCTGGCAAACGGCTGACTGATCTGTTTCTTTTGGGAGCAGGAACGTCGGAAAAGTGCAGTCAAAAAAGCCTGTTACACAGTGGAGCAAAGTGTTGCTCGGACTGTGTGACAGGCTTTTTCGTGTGTGGTTGGGAGAACGACCCGGCGTGTGATCGTGGCGTTGCTTCAGGCAGGTTGAGGTGCTGCGGAGGGCGGCTGTTGCCGGACGCTCGTCGCTCGTTGTTGCGGGTGGGGGCGCGGTGGCCGGTATCCCGGAGGGCGGCAGATCAAGATTGGTTAGTTTCCGGGATCGCGCGGGCTGTGCTCATATTTCCTCACCTTCGAGCTCCTTGTCTCTGCCTTTCTCTCTCTGGCT
Organism: Millionella massiliensis; assembly: GCF_900104655.1. Classification (GTDB taxonomy): domain Bacteria; phylum Bacteroidota; class Bacteroidia; order Bacteroidales; family Rikenellaceae; genus Rikenella; species Rikenella massiliensis. The sequence continues at coordinate 1,995,685 of NZ_FNWD01000002.1, forward strand.
TTTCCCTCTCTCGGGTCTTTCTCTTCCTTATACGCGTATTCTCACCGTATTCCCTTGTGTCTGCACGCTCTATTCTTCCGTCCCGGCATCCACTGTCTATCCCCCCGCAGAACAAGCTATTGGTATTGCTCGATGGCGGCGATAAAGGTTTCGGGGTCGTCGCAGCTGACGACGTACTGGTCTTCGTAGATGTTCTCGATCAGTACGAAGTTGCGCCATTGCGAGGCGTAGAGGCGAAATACTTTGCGTGCCCGGAAGCTGAAATAGTATCCGTAGTAGCCGCCAATACCGTAAACGCCCCAGATGGGGATGCAGTATTTCATGACGGCGGGGTCGAGCAGCTGCACCTGCCGGATGTCGCGGACGGGGATCTTGGCCAGTTCCATCACGCAGTGGATCTCGACGGAGTGTGGCGAGACGCGCATGAAACGGGGGATCGAGAGGGCGGCCAGCAGTAACAGTGCGATGATGACGGTGGTCACCCAGGCGGGCAGGTAGCTGCCGCCGGAGGAGTAGAACAACCATCCTACGCCTCCGGCAATGAGCAGCAGTGCCAACAGGGTGATCCATCGGGCTCGTTTGTCGATCCGGAAGCGGAACTTATGGTCGATGATTTCGGTCGGCGTTGCCATTGGATCAGAAGAAAATGCTGCGAGCCCGCCGGGTGGTGGCTTCCATTACGGTTTCCACGGGGATGCCTTTGATTTCGGCGATCTTGGCTGCGATGACCGGAATGTGGGCGCTCTCGTTACGGGTTCCGCGGTAGGGCACGGGGGTCAGGTAGGGAGAGTCGGTCTCCAAGACGATGTTTTCGATCGGGATGTGTTCAACCACCTTGACTGCCGAGGAGTTCTTGTAGGTGATGAACCCGCCGATGCCGACTGCGAAGTCGCCGAGTTTCTCGATCTCCTGATAGTCTTTCAGGGTTCCCTGGAAGCTGTGGAAGACGCCGCGGATCTGTCCGTGGAGGGGCTCCAGCAGGGGGAAGATTTCGTTCCATGCGTCACGCACGTGCAGAATCAGGGGCAGGTTGTACTCGATGGCGAGTTGCATCTGGATCACGAGCGCCTGGCACTGTTCGGTCAGTGAGCTGGTGCTCCAGTGCAGATCGAGTCCGACTTCGCCGATGGCGCACCATTTGACGGGTTGTTGTTGCAGCATCTGGCGGACGATCTGCAACTCTTCGCGCCATTTGGTGTTTTCGTTGACCGAAGTGGGGTGCATCCCGATGGCGGCGTGGCATACGTCGGGATATTGGCGCACGGTGTCGATCATGGCTTGGTGGCTGCGCGAATCTACGGCCGGCAGGATGATCTGGTTGACGCCTGCGGCCACGGCACGTGCTATGGTCTCGGCCCGGTCGGCGTCGAAGTCGGCGTCGAAAAGGTGGGCGTGGGTGTCGATGTAACCGGTCTGCACGGGGGCGGACGTTACAGAGTGAGGAGTCTGTTGTAAACTTTCCATGCCATATCTATCGTATTAGTTTCGGCGCTGATGGAGTAGGGTTGGGTGGCAGTGGTCCATTCCGCTTCCATGGGGTAGTAGTCTGCCGGAGGCTGCTCGCCTCGGTTCATCGCGTCGAAAAAGGTTTTCCAGCGGGGGTAGTAAAAGTCGCGTAACATCCCGCCCCATTCGCGGTGGGCGTAGTCGTGCAGGCCGCCGACGTTGGCGGCATGACGGTTGCCCCACGTGGTCAGCAGGGTACGGGCGTTCCAGCGGTAGTAGTCCTGTTCGTCGGGGTAGTAGCCCCAGTGCATGGCGGCTTCGATCCACGGGCCGACCATGAATTCGGTCCGGGAATTGAGCAGGCTGTCCTGCAGCAGGATCAATCCCAGAAAATCGTCGGACAGCTTCTTGAATTGCGGTCTGTCGTTTTTGTCGTAGGCGGCTTCGATCTGCTTGAGCAGTACGTTGGCCTTATCGGCTACGGCCTGCCGGGCGATGTCGGTCAGGTCGTATTCGAAGTTGTTGCAGCCGCGGAATCGGTCGGCCACTTCGAGCATCAGCCCCAGAGCACGTTGGGTCTCTTTGGCGTCGTAGTACATTTTGGCGGTGCCCCAGGTCGATGTGTTGTCCACTCGCAGGGCGGGGCGGGCGCACAGCACCGATTCGGTGGTCCCTTCCTGAACGCTGGTGTAGGGCGGATCGTAGACGGAGTTGGCGAGGATTTTCCAGGCGTCGACCACCTGGGGAAGGGTGTGTCCGTAGCGGGCGAGGACGTATTTTTCGAGCCACTCCATGCGGTCGAACTTTTCGGGCCGCCAGGGGAGCTCGTAGAGCAGTTCGAACATCACGGGGTTGTTCTCGATGCCTTCGGGGGTGGTGCCGACGCCCTGCATGAAACGGGCCAGGGGGTTGTCGGCGGCTTTCATCTCTTTGGCCATGTAGTAGCCGTCGATCACGCGCTGCATCTTGCCGAACATGCCGACGTTGCCGCCGAAGTTCAGGAGCATGCAGTAGACCCAGTCGTGACGGCCGTATCCGTTTTCACGCCGCCAGGGCGATTGGGGGTCGCCCCACATGGGACGGGATTCGCTGAAGAGGTCGAGGATCAGCACGTCGCCGCCGGGCAGGTCCTGGATCATCTCGGGGTGGGGGCAGCTTTGCCAGGCTTGTGCCACCCACACGGCAGCGGGATTGGCGCGTTTCATGGCGCTGTAGATGGCTTCGCCGGCGCGGGGCAGGTCGACGCCGGCGGTCGAACCGCCTTCGTGGAAGGGGTCGATGGCAAAGTATCGGGCGTCGTCGCCGTAGAGGGCTTTGAGGTTCTTATAGTAGATGTCGGCGATCTTGGGGAACATCGGATCGGTGGGTTGCAGGAAGGCGGGACGCTGGTAGCCGCACCACAGACCGGGATTCTGGATCTGAGTGAGTCCCAACTGGCGCCACATGGTGCTGTCGTTGGGGATCATGCCGGCATATCCGGCAAAGACGGGTTGGATGCCCCATTCGCGGTAGCGTTCGACGATCTTCTGTTCGAGTTCGGTCTGTTTTTCGTACCAGCTTTGGGGGTTGGGGCCTCCCCACGCTTCGAGGTTGTTCATCAGCCACCAGGCCTGATGGGCGGGGCCGGCGATGAAGCGGTCGATCTGTTCCTGGTTGAATCCGAGTTCCTGCAGGGTGTTGCGCCATACGGTGGCGGTGCCGGTCAGCGACAGGGGCAGGGTGATGCCGTGCAGGGCCATCCAGTCGATCTCCTGTTCCCACCGTTTCCAGTCCCAGAAGGCGGTGGAGTAGGAGAAGGTACAGTAGTTCATGTAGTACCGTACCAACATGTCGGTCGAGTGGCGTTCGGGCTGCTTGGGTTTGGGCAGTCGGACGTTGCTCAGCCGGGGGTGGGGGTTGTTCCACGAAATCTGAATGCCGGCGTAGTATTTCAGGTACCAGTTGAGGCCCACGGCAATCGAGAGGTAGTTGTTGCCGCGGATCAGGACTTTGCCGCGTTTGGTGTCGAGTTCAAAGAAATCTTCGGGTGACTGTTGGTCGGTGAGTTCGAAGATGAAACGGGAGCTCTGGCCGGGTTGGATGCGATCGACGAGGGCTGCAACGGGGTTGTCCGCCTTGGCGTGGGCGGACAGCGGCAGGCCGATGAGGAGCATAAACAGTAGGGTGAGCAGTCGTCGCATGGGGTAGGGGGCGTTTGGAAATGAAAACAGGTTGGGGGGTTAAATATGTGCGTTGTTGAATGCGTAGGCGATTTGTTGGGCGATGTTGTCGACGGCGTTCTGCATCTTGTCGCCGACCATCATTTTCAGCATGGGGTTGAGCTCGATGTCGAGCACGATGCGCATGTGGGTATTGGGGCGGACGGCACCGTCGGGGGTCGTATCTTTCATCTGTGCCCAAAAGGTGAAGGGGATGGGCAGGCCGCCGGCAGCGGTGTCGGGGCACACCTTGATGAGTTTGTTGGGTTGGCGTTCGGCCATCTTCAGGCCTACGGTAAAGCCTTTGGCACGGAATTTACAGGTCTCTTCGGTGGCTTCCCAGCCGTCGACCTTGTCGGCGAGAATGGGGGTGAAGTTCTCGAAGCTGGAGAGAACGCGGAAAATCATCTCGTCGGGACGTGCGATTTGCACTTGTTTGCTGGTGTATCTCATGCAGTTTTTTAAGGGTTTCTGTATCTTGTGTCTGGTCTGTCCGGCTCCGGGCGGATCGGCGCTGTTCGTTGTCCGGTGGGGACGATCCTTTGTCCTCGGGGGAGCGGCGTGCTGTCTGTGGGGAAGCGTAGACCCCAATTGCCGGAGAATGAACGATCGGACTGCGGGTTATATTTTCCCAGGGCTGGTGTTTCCCCCTTTCGGGTTTGCCATTAAGGCCGGTACGGGAGCGTCTTCTTCCAAAAATGTCGGCTGTGCTGACGGAAGTTTCGGCAGATGGAACCGCGCGAAGTGAGGCCGAAAGGCGGGTGTTTGTGGAGCCTGTGGATCCGGCCTCGTGTCTGCGATGCCTGAGGTTACGGTCTTGCGTTTGCGGTGTCTGTGAATCCGGTCGCGCGTTTGTGAAACTTGTGGATCCGATTCCTCGTTTGCAATGCTTGCGGCTTCGGTCTCGGCCCCGGGGGTTATCGGTTCCAGGTGTCCGGAGATTTGCGCCACTCGCGCAGGGTCTCCATCTCTTCGGGCTTGATGTAGTTCTGTTCGGCTGCCAGCTCGATCAGGGTGTTGTAGTTCGAGAGGGTCTCCAGTTCGACGCCCGCTTTCTCAAAGTTGGCCGTTGCCGTCGGGAAACCGTAGGTGAATATGGCAACCATGCCCAACACTTCGCATCCGGCGTTGCGCAACGCTTCGACTGCTTTGAGCGAGCTGCCGCCGGTGGAGATCAGGTCTTCGACCACGACCACTTTGGCGCCGGGTTCGTAGTATCCCTCCACCTGGTTGGCCATACCGTGGTCTTTAGGTGCAGAGCGTACGTAGATGAAGGGTTTGCCGAGCTCTTCGGCGGTCAGCACGCCGCAGGCAATGGCGCCGGTGGCTACGCCGGCGATGATGTCGGCCTGGGGGTACTTCTCGGCGATGATCCGGGCGAATGCCTGATAGATCTCTTTGCGTGCGGCGGGGTAGGAGAGGGTCTTGCGGTTGTCGCAGTAGATCGGTGAGTGCCACCCGCTGGCCCAGGTGAAAGGATTTGCAGGGCTGAGTTTTATTGCCTTAATTTGCAGCAATGTTTGTGCAATCTTTTTGCCGGTTTCCATATGAAAAAAGTCTATTATTTAGATAACGTGGTCGCGTTCGGCACTCCGGTGGAGTGCGCCGCCCTGTCGGCATCGGCCGATGCTTCGTGGCTCGTGATCGATACCGGTGCGTTGGGCGCCGAGGCTGGTAACATGCTCGGATTAACAAATTTGCAGAGAATTTTCGAGACTGCCAAATCCGTGGCTTTCGTTTCGCCCACCGACGAGGAATCTGAACGTCTTTTTGCCGAATTCGGGGCCCAATTCGTCCCGATCGAAGCGGGGGGCGGACTGGTCAAGGCTCCGCGCGGCGAGGTGCTGATGATCTACCGCAACGGCCGTTGGGACCTGCCCAAAGGCAAACTGGAACCCGGCGAACAGATCGCCGAGTGTGCCGTCCGGGAGGTCGAAGAGGAGTGCGGAATCACCGGACTTCAGCTCGGGAAACTCCTGACGCGCACCTATCATCTCTATGAGCTGCACGGCAAGTGGATTCTGAAACGGACGTCGTGGTACGCCATGACGAATGACGGAGCGGGCGAACTGACGCCTCAGATCGAGGAGGGGATTACCGATATCCGTTGGATCGCTCCGGACAATATCCATTTCTATGTGGAAAATACCTACGCTACGATTCGCGAGGTATTTGCCGCTGCGGCGAAACATTAGGAGTGGCCGTGAATGATGCTGGCGGCGGCTTGCGGTGCAAGGCGTTGCGTTGACGTGTGTGCGGCTGCGAGGCGTATTGGCAAGGTAAAGCGGGATGGCCGTGGTGGTGAGGGTATGTGGCGGGTGATTGGCAGGGATGCCGCTTCGAAATGATATGAAACAGGGCGTTCGGTATGTCAAAATACCGGACGCCCTGCTTTTTGTCTCTCTTATTCGATAGATCAGTAAAAACAAGGGGTCGGTATGATCGTCATACCGACCCTTTGTTGTGTACATGTTCGTTGTGTAGTCTTCCGGGCCGTTGAGGTTCGGCACGCCGAGTGGTGTAGTGCGGTGACCTGGCGCGAGGTGTCCCGAAGCGAACCGGACTCGTTGGGAGTGCATCGGTGCTGCTCGGAATGGCGGGGGCCAACGCGGATCGCTCGGGCGGCGCGGAGCGGCCGGAGAAGAGAAGGCTGGGCTATTTCAGTACGCCGAGCTCTTTGCCCACTTTCGTGAAGGCGGCTACGCAGCGGTCGAGGTGTTCGCGTTCGTGACCGGCGGAAACCTGTACGCGGATACGGGCCTGATCCTTCGGAACAACCGGATAGTAGAAGCCGGTGACATAGATTCCTTCGTCGAGCAGTTTGGCGGCGAAGTCCTGCGACAGTTTGGCGTCGTAGAGCATCACGGCGCAGATGGCCGACTGGGTGGGTTTGATGTCGAACCCGGCAGCCATCATCTTGTCGCGAAAGTAGGTGACGTTTTCGGCCAGTTTGGTGTGCAGGTCGTCGCTTTCGGCCAGCATCTTGAAGAGTTCGATACCGGCGCCGACCACTGCCGGCGGCAGCGAGTTGGAGAAGAGGTAGGGGCGTGACCGCTGACGCAGCATGTCGATGATCTCCTTGCGACCGGTGGTGAAGCCGCCGACGGCACCGCCGAAGGCTTTGCCCAGCGTACCGGTGATGATGTCGACGCGTCCGCGGACGTCGAAGAGTTCGGTGACGCCGCGACCCGTTTTGCCGACCACGCCGGCTGAGTGGCATTCGTCCACCATCACGAGGGCTTCGTATTTTTCGGCCAGTTCGCAGATCTTGTCCATCGGGGCCACGTTGCCGTCCATCGAGAAGACGCCGTCCGTGACGATGATGCGGAAGCGTTGGGCCTGGGCCAGTTTCAGCTGGTTTTCAAGGTCGGCCATGTCGGCGTTGGCGTAGCGGTAGCGTTTGGCCTTGCAGAGACGCACCCCGTCGATGATCGAGGCGTGGTTGAGCGAGTCGGAGATGATGGCGTCCTCTTCGCTGAGGATCGGTTCGAACACACCGCCGTTGGCGTCGAAGCAGGCGGCGTAGAGAATCGTCTCTTCGGTGCCGAAGTAGTCCGAGATGGCTTTTTCGAGCTCTTTGTGGATGTCCTGCGTACCGCAGATGAAGCGTACCGACGACATGCCGTAGCCGTGCGTGTCCATGGCCCGCTTGGCGGCTTCGATCAGTCGGGGGTTGTTCGAGAGACCTAGGTAGTTGTTGGCACAAAAGTTGAGTACCTGTTTATTGCCGGTTACTGTAATTTCTGCCTGCTGACTGCCGGTGATGATCCGTTCCTTTTTGTAAAGGCCGGCGGCCTCGATGGCGGCCAGTTCGTCCGTCAGATATTGTTTAACTTTGCCGTACATAGCATTTGTGAGTTTAGTTTCCGCAAAGTTATTCTTTTGGCGGAAGAAAAGCAATGCCCGTTTCCCTGCTTTGTTTCCGGTGGGTGCGGCTGGGTTTTCGACGGGTCTGTGAGGGAATCTGGCGGAGCGGTTGTGGCTACGAATAATTCGGAGAAAGAATGAAAAATTTGGATTGTTTCTGTCGAAGTGTTTAAATTTGTGCCCTTTTCGTAGAAGATGTGCAATATTACAGCATTTTGACACGTTTTAATAGAGTAGTTGTAGAACTTTCGAAACAAAACTGGTTTTGGCCAGCCTGCAAATAAAAAATTACGATTTAAGCATACGAATATCAAGATGAGCTCACAGGTGAAAACAGAAAAGCAAGAGCCGCGCGAAACCGTTCAGCAGACTCCTCCCAAGCGGCGGCCCGGGCGTCCGCGCAAGACCGACAAACCGGTGGTGGCCGGCCCGCGGGGCGTGAAATCCGAAGCTGCGAAATTGAGCCGTCTGGCGGCCAAACGTGCCGGCACCTCCACGCGTGAACTGATTATTGCCAGTGCCAACCAAATCATCAACCGTACCGGCGTGGTCGATTTCCGGATCGAGACGCTGGCACAGACCCTTTCGCTCAGCCCCGGCAATATCACCTATCACTTCCCCAAGAAGGAGGATATCATTACCGCAATCTGGGAAGAGTATATCTCGGTGATGCGTGACACCACCGAAGAGATGCTCACGCCGCTGCTCGACATCAAGCAGCTTTTCCTCTATTTCCGCACGGCTGCCGCCAAGGCCGTGTCGTATGTCGGTGTTATCTGCTACTACTACGGCGACATGGGTGCGCTGCGTCGCGAGAACGCCGCATTCCGCAAGGAAATCGAACTCAGTCGCGAAAAAATCTTCGCCAGCTACGACACACTGGCCCGGAACGGTTACATGAAACCGATTGAGGACTCCGAGTTGCGCGAGCTGACCTTCAACTCGCAGGTGACCATGCTGCGCTGGTGGCTCAACCATGCCCTCACGAAGGTCGACGAGCAGAACCTCACGTCGCAGATCGACCGTTACGTAGGTCTTTCGCTGTTGCAGTTGTTGCCCTATCTGACCGAAGAGGGTAAGCGACAGTTCGCCAGTATCATTAACCTGATAAAATAATCGACGATGCCCGATAAAATCAAAACTGCCAGAAAAAAAGCGGGAGCTTCCGACGTGCAGCCCGAAGAACCCTCGACCCGCGAGCAGATCCTCCGCCGGTCGCTGGAACTCATCAACGAACGCGGAATGGTCGATTTCCGTATCGATACCCTCGCCTCGTCGCTCGGCCTCAGCCCCGGCAATATCACCTACCACTTCTCGCGCAAGGAGGATATCTGTGTGGCACTCTGGGAACAGTACCTCGAAGAGTACGGACAGGTCGTGCGGTCGCTGACCACGCTGCTTGACATGAAGCAGCTCTATCTGCTCAACCGCATCAATATCTATCTGAATTACAAATATCGCGGCGTGGTGATGTTCCGCAGTGCCGACCTTGGTGCCATGACGCGTGACATTCAGGCCGGACGCGAAAACGAAAGCGAACATTTTGCCATCTCGCGCCGTGTCATGTCGCTGCTGAAGCAGAACGGTTACCTGGAGCCCGGCATCTCTGACGAGGTGATCGAAGGAACGCACGTGTACCACTATGTGATGATGCGCTGGTGCGTTAACTTTGCTTTTCAGGCCTACGCTCCCGAAGAGGTCGAGTCGAAGCTCGACTACCTGGCCCTTCTGTCGCTTCATGCCCTCTATCCGTCGTTGAGCCAGAAAGGGCGTGATGAGTTTGCGCAGATCATGACGATTGTCAACTCCGGCAACCTGAGCGGAGATCAGTCGGCCTAAGTTCTGGTTGGGAGATCGACGTCCTCCGGATGACTGTATATCAAACGCCCCGCGATCCGTACTCGACCGCGGGGCGTTCATTCGCTGATAAATAGGGAAACGAAAATAATATAAGTAGAATAGGTATTCCTGATATATTCTTGTATAGTCGGAGAATGCCTATCTTTGCCGTAAGGGCGATGTGAGCCGTAATAGCATCATCCGACGCAAGAATACTAAGTTTGTATTGCAAAAATACAATTTTATATTGTAACAAACAATACCTCCGACGCAAAAAATGACAGATTGGCAACGATTGGAACAGGTGATTAAGATGGTCGGATTGTCCACCAATGCGTTCGCGCTCGCCATCGGTTTGGGGCGGAGTGAAACCATCTATCAGATCAAACGTGGCCAACACGGGATCAGCAAAGCGTTGGCTCAAAGGATTGTACAGAAGTATCCGGACATTAATATCGCCTGGCTGCTGACCGGCGAAGGCAAAATGACGGTAGCTCCGCAACCCGCTCTGCCAGCGACAGAAACACGTCACCGCACGATCCCGTATTTTGACAAGGATATATTTCGAATCGTTGCTGCCGACCGACTGCCCGCTGAAGCCTCCGACCATATATATATATACCCGGATTCGAGGATTGTGATTTTGCCGCCGTCGTGACCGGGAGTGACTGCGGATCGGAATTCCCGGCTGCCTCGCTCGTGCTGGTCAAACAGGTTGCCCCCGCAGATCCGGTACTGTCCGGTCGAATCTATCTGGTCGTGACTGCGGAGTGGGTGCGCATGTGCTCCCTGCATGCACGTCCGGAGCGTCCCGGAGAGTTGCGGCTTGGTGCTCCGAGCGGTTCCGGAGAGCCTTTCGTGACCCTCGGTCGGGAGTGTATCCGCAGCCTCTATCTGGTCGCAGGAGTCGTTCTGCACAAGGGTTTTTAGCCGCTGAAACGCCATAAAACGGCTAATGGATTGAAAAAAAGCGAATAAAGGACGAAAAAGTTTGCAAATTCAAAACCAATGCGTATCTTTGTCGTCCGAAATGCCCCTCTTCGTGGGTGCACGTTGTTTTGAAAAGTTGAATTTTCGGGCGGATACCAGAGTGGCCAAATGGGGCAGACTGTAAATCTGCTGGCGTACGCCTTCGGTGGTTCGAATCCATCTCCGCCCACTACCCGAAAATCTCCGGCCGTTGAGGCCTGAATCGTCTCGGGAGCCTCTTCCGGTAGGGAAAGGCGTGATGCTCCACGGTGTCGATGACGGCCGAGAGTGAGTGTCCAAAAATGCAAGCGAACGTCTCTTCGCGAAGGTGTGAAGGTGTTGCGGTCGCCTGCTCATGTGAAAAAGCAAGCGGAAGTAGCTCAGTTGGTAGAGCATTAGCCTTCCAAGCTAAGGGTCGCGGGTTCGAACCTCGTCTTCCGCTCTTTTTTATAGAGACTAAACAAAACAACAATTTAAACGCTTACAACCCATGGCAAAAGAAAAATTCGACCGGTCGAAACCGCACGTGAACATCGGTACCATCGGTCACGTAGACCACGGTAAAACCACGCTGACCGCAGCGATCACTACCGTGCTGGCCAAAAAAGGTCTCTCGGAACTGCGTTCGTTCGACTCGATCGACAACGCGCCGGAAGAAAAAGAACGTGGTATTACCATCAATACCTCGCACGTTGAGTACTCCACCGCAACCCGTCACTACGCACACGTAGACTGCCCGGGCCACGCCGACTATGTGAAGAACATGGTAACCGGTGCCGCTCAGATGGACGGTGCCATCCTCGTTGTGGCTGCAACCGACGGTCCGATGCCTCAGACCAACGAACACGTACTGCTCGCCCGTCAGGTGAACGTACCGCGTATCGTCGTGTTCCTGAACAAATGCGACATGGTTGACGACCCCGAAATGCTCGACCTCGTTGAACTCGAAGTTCGCGACCTGCTGAACAAATACGAATTCGACGGCGACAATACCCCCATCATCCGTGGCTCTGCACTGGGTGCCCTGAACGGCGAACCGCAGTGGGAAGAAAAAGTTATGGAACTGATGGATGCTGTTGACTCCTACATTCCGATTCCTCCGCGTGACAACGAAAAACCGTTCCTGATGCCGGTTGAAGACGTATTCTCGATCACCGGTCGTGGTACCGTGCTGACCGGTCGTGTTGAAACCGGTGTGATCCACGTAGGCGACGAAGTCGAAATCGTAGGTCTCGGCGAAAAAGCTAAGAAATCGGTATGTACCGGTGTCGAAATGTTCCGCAAACTCCTCGACGAAGGTGAAGCTGGTGACAACGTCGGTCTGCTGATGCGTGGTATCGACAAGAAAGAAGTTAAACGTGGTATGGTTGTTGCCAAACCCGGTTCGATCACCCCGCACACCAAATTCAAAGCCGAAGTCTACATTCTGAAAAAAGAAGAAGGCGGTCGTCACACTCCGTTCCACAACAAATACCGTCCGCAGTTCTACCTGCGTACCCTCGACGTGACCGGTGAAGTTCAACTCCCGGAAGGCGTTGAAATGGTAATGCCGGGCGACAACGTGACCATCACCGTGGAACTGATCTACCCGGTTGCCCTGAACGTCGGTCTGCGTTTCGCTATCCGCGAAGGTGGCCGTACCGTAGGTGCAGGTCAGATCACCGAAATCATCGCCTAATTAGCGACGATATAATCCCAGGCGGCACGACACACAGTGCCGCCTACTTATAGGGGTGTAGTTCAAGGGCAGAATAGCGGTCTCCAAAACCGTTGATGGGAGTTCGAATCTCTCCACCCCTGCCAAAAGAAAAAAGCGATGAAAGCTACTTACGTCAAAGAAGCCTACAACGAACTGATCCACAAAGTGACCTGGCCGTCATGGAGCTCGCTTCAGGGCAGCGCCATCGTGGTCATGGTTGCCTCTTTGATCCTGGCACTGGTCATTCTGGCCATGGATATCAGTTTCGAGACCATCATGAAAGGCATTTACAGCATCCTTTACTAATTCGGACGACATAATTTCGGCACCAAGCAATGAGCAACGGAGAAAAACCGGTCTTGGAATGGTACGTCGTGCGTGCCATCGGCGGTAAAGAGAAAAAGGTCAAAGAGTATCTCGAATCCGAGATCCGTACCCTTCACCTCGAAGACTATATCGCCCAAGTGCTGATTCCGACCGAAAAAGTATATCAGGTACGTAACGGTAAAAAAATCACCAAAGAACGCATCTCGTATCCGGGATACGTATTGGTTCAAGCCGCCCTCGTGGGCGAAATACCGCATATCTTGCGCAACGCTCCGAATGTACTCGGTTTTCTGAGCGACACCAAAGAATCCTCCCTGCAGGCCACGCCTCTCAGACCTCAGGAAGTCAGCCGGATCTTGGGTCGTGTGGACGAGCTCGCCACTCAGGAGGAAGAAAACGAAACCCCCTATGTGGAAGGCGAATCCGTAAAAGTGATCGACGGACCTTTTGCTTCCTTCGTCGGCACGATCGAGAAAGTCGATAACGAGCGTAAGAAACTCCAGGTTTCAGTCAAGATATTTGGGCGTAAAACTCCGATGGAACTGAGTTTTATGCAAGTAGAAAAAGAGTAATTAACAACAATCGAGATGCAAACTGTGGGTCCGCGAGGATCCGCATTTTGTGTTTCAAAGGAAAAAAGCTATGGCAAAAGAGGTTGCAGGTTTCATCAAACTGCAAATCAAAGGTGGTGCCGCCAATCCCTCGCCGCCCGTAGGGCCGGCCCTGGGTTCCAAAGGCGTGAACATCATGGAGTTCTGCAAGCAGTTCAATGCTAAAACGCAGGACAAGGCTGGCAAAGTATTGCCCGTTGTAATCACTGTTTACAGCGACAAATCGTTCGACTTTATCGTCAAACAACCGCCGGTGGCCGTACAGCTTAAGGAAGCAACCAAAATCCAGGCAGGTTCCGCTGAACCGAACCGTAAGAAAGTCGCTTCCATCAGCTGGGAACAGATCGAAGAGATCGCCAAAAGCAAAATGGACGATATGAACTGCTTTACCGTTGAATCCGCCATGCGCATGGTAGCCGGTACGGCTCGCAGCATGGGTATCAGCGTAACGGGTGAATTTCCTAACAAATAAGGAGTAAAAGTCAGAACACATGAAACTTACGAAAAACAGAAAAGCAGTCCTGGCTAAAGTAGAGCCCGGAAAAGTGCTCAAAGTTGACGAAGCTGCCGCACTCCTCAAGGAAATTACCTTCACCAAGTTCGACGCCTCGGTCGATATCGACGTACGTCTGGGTGTGGATCCCCGTAAAGCAAACCAGATGGTTCGCGGCGTGGTGACCCTCCCCCACGGTACCGGTAAAACCGTTCGTGTGCTCGTACTCTGCACCCCCGACAAAGAAGCCGAAGCTCAGGCAGCCGGTGCTGACTACGTCGGTCTCGAAGAATACGTGGAAAAAATCAAAGGCGGTTGGACTGACGTTGACGTCATCATCTGTACCCCCAACGTAATGGCCAAAGTCGGCGCTCTGGGTCGTATCCTCGGTCCGCGCGGTCTGATGCCTAACCCCAAAACGGGTACCGTGACCATGGAAGTCGGCAAAGCCGTAAACGAAGTCAAAGCTGGTAAAATCGACTTCAAAGTCGACAAATTCGGTATCGTACACACCTCGATCGGTAAAGTTTCCTTCGAACCCAAAAAGATCGAAGAAAATGCCAAAGAGTTCCTGCGTACCATCCTGAAACTCAAACCGGCCGCAGCCAAAGGCACCTACGTCAAGAGCATCTACCTCTCGACCACCATGAGCCCCGGTCTGCAAATCGACCCGAAATCCGTTGACTAATCGACTAACAATAAGACATTGAGATGAGAAAGGAAGAAAAATCCGAAGTAATCAAAAGTTTAGCCGATCAGCTGGGGACCTATACGCATTTTTACCTGACCGACATATCGGGCATGAACGCCGAGCAGACCGCCGCCCTGCGTAAAAGCTGCTTCGAAAAAGAGATCAAACTCATCGTGGTGAAAAACACCCTGCTGGGCAAAGCTCTCGAACAGACCGGCAAAAACCAGGACGAACTGGTAGGCGTACTCGAAGGATCGACCTCGATCATGTTCTCGAACACCGGTAATGCTCCGGCAAAACTGATCAAAGCATTCCGCAAAGAGAAAGGCGCCGAGAAACCGCTGCTCAAAGCCGCTTACGTCGATGAATGCGTATATGTAGGCGAAAACACCCTCGAACAGCTCGTCAACATCAAATCTCGCGAAGAGCTCATCGGCGACGTTATCGCACTGCTCCAGTCTCCGGCCAAAAACGTTATCTCTGCTCTGCAGGGTTCCGCCGGTGGCAAAATCGCAGGCCTGGTCAAAACCCTTGAAAACCGGGCTCAGTAATATCGGTTCGCTCGGCAGCCTGAACGGAAACGTCCGAGCTGCGTGAGATCACCGAAGATTACATCGGAAACAACAAACCGTTTGTAACCCGAAGAAGAGGGGCGCGACACCGAGTAGTTCCGTGACAACCGTGACAGGTTCGCCTGACATTCAGGGATGGAGAAATCCGAACCCGTAAGGCGGATCGGGCGTCCGGAGAGAAAGGTAGCGGTAAGATCCCTCGGAAGGAGGCAAACAAGCACATTTAATAACTTTTTTAAAACAATAACACAAGATGGCAGACATCAAAGCACTGGCTGAAGAGCTGGTAAACCTGACCGTAAAAGAAGTAAACGAACTGGCTACCATTCTGAAAGAAGAATACGGTATCGAACCGGCAGCCGCAGCCGTAGCAGTAGCTGCTCCCGCAGCCGCTGGCGAAGCAGCCGCCGCTGAAAAAACCTCTTTCGACGTGATCCTCAAATCGGGTGGTCAGGCCAAACTGCAGGTCGTTAAAATCGTGAAAGAACTGACCGGCCTGGGTCTGAAAGAAGCCAAAGATCTCGTAGACGGCGCTCCGAAAGCTGTGAAAGAAGGCGTTTCGAAAGAAGAAGCCGAATCGCTGAAAGCTCAGCTCGAAGAAGCTGGTGCCGAAGTAGAACTGAAGTAATTCGGTTCACGTCTCAGGGTGTAAAAGCCCGAAAAGGTTTACAAATCAGCACCTTGAGAATAAGAAACGGTGTAAGGCTCACTGGCGGTGAGCCTTGCGCCTTTTTCTGGTTTTGGAGCCCCCTGCCACAGCAGACGGGCTGAACCGATGGCCGCGAACCCATAACATACAGTCGCGCAGCCATAAAAACACACAACAGGCCGCAAGGGGAAGAGCAGAGTTGCGAGGCGGAACCGCTAAAGCCCGCCGGACATGAAACACTCCGAACCTTTCCGGGACAGCCTGGTCAAAGAATCGTTCCGGAATCTCTCTTTTAGCGCTGTTCAGACATATTACTCATTCCGTAACCAAAGAACATGCCTTCCAACACCAACAACACGGCAGCAGCGGCAACGCCTCAGAAACCGCAGCGAATCAGCTTCGCCTCCTCCAGCCTGCGGATGGACTATCCCGACTTTCTGGAAGTGCAGCTGAAATCCTTCAAGGACTTTTTCCAGCTCGAAACCACCGCAGAGAACCGTCTCGATGAAGGGCTCTACAAGGTGTTCATGGAGAACTTCCCCATCACCGACACCCGGAACAACTTCGTCCTTGAATTCATCGACTACTACATCGATCCGCCGAGATATTCCATCGACGAATGTCTTGAACGCGGCCTGACGTACAGCGTGCCCCTGAAAGCCAAGCTGAAACTCTACTGTACCGACCCCGAACACGAAGACTTCGATCCCGTGATCCAGGACGTCTACTTCGGAGCCGTACCCTATATGACCCCCCGCGGTACGTTCGTCATCAACGGTGCCGAACGCGTTATCGTATCGCAGCTGCACCGCTCGCCCGGCGTTTTCTTCGGCCAGAGCATGCACTCCAACGGTACGAAACTCTACAGCGCACGTATTATCCCGTTCAAAGGTTCGTGGATCGAGTTCGCCACGGACATCAACAACGTGATGTACGCCTACATCGACCGTAAGAAAAAGCTGCCCGTAACCACCCTGTTGCGTGCCATCGGTTTCGAGAGCGACCGTCAGATCCTCGAAATCTTCGACCTCGCCGACGAAATCAAAGTCAGCAAAGCCACCCTCAAGAAAGCCATCGGCCGCAAGCTCGCAGCCCGCGTGCTCAAATCGTGGACCGAAGACTTCGTGGACGAAGATACCGGCGAAGTAGTATCGATCGAGCGTAACGAAATCATCATCGACCGCGAAACCGTCCTCTCCGAAGAGCACATCGAGGACATCCTCGAATCGGGCGAGAAGACCCTTCTGCTCCACAAGGAACAGGCCTCGGCCAGCGACTACTCGATCGTCTACAACACCCTGCAGAAAGACCCCTGCAACTCCGAAAAAGAGGCCGTCGTTTACATCTACCGTCAGCTGCGCAACTCCGAACCGCCGGATGAAGCCACCGCACGCGACGTGATCGACAAACTCTTCTTCTCCGACAAACGCTACGACCTGGGTGACGTGGGCCGTTTCCGGATCAACAAGAAACTCAACCTCGACATTCCGAGCGAAGTCAAAGTGCTGACCCGCGAGGATATGATCGCCATTATCAAATACCTGATCCAGCTGATCAACTCCAAGACCGATGTGGACGATATCGACCACCTGTCGAACCGTCGTGTGCGCACCGTCGGCGAGCAGCTGGCAAACCAGTTCAGCGTCGGTTTCGCCCGCATGGCCCGTACGATCCGCGAACGCATGAACGTGCGCGACAACGAAGTCTTTACGCCCGTCGACCTGATCAACGCCAAGACCCTCTCGAGCGTGATCAACTCCTTCTTCGGGACCAACCAGCTGTCGCAGTTCATGGACCAGACCAACCCGCTGGCCGAACTGACCCACAAACGTCGTCTGTCGGCCCTCGGTCCCGGCGGTCTGTCGCGTGAGCGTGCCGGTTTCGAGGTGCGTGACGTGCACTACACCCACTACGGTCGTCTCTGCCCGATCGAAACCCCGGAAGGTCCGAACATCGGTCTGATCTCGTCGCTCTGCGTTTTCGCCAAGATCAGCGACATGGGCTTCATCGAAACCCCCTACCGCACCGTGGAAAACGGGAAAGTCGACACCGACAACTCGCATATCCGTTTCTACAGCGCCGAAGAGGAAGAAGGACTGGTGATCGCACAGGCCGAAGCCAAAGTGGCCCCCGACGGAACCCTCACCGACGAGCAGATCAAAGCCCGTCTGGACAGCGACTTCCCGGTTGTGACCCCCGACCAGGTGCAGCTGATGGACGTGGCGCCCAACCAGATCGCCTCGATCGCCGCATCGCTCATCCCGTTCCTCGAACACGACGACGCCAACCGTGCCCTGATGGGATCGAACATGATGCGCCAGGCCGTGCCGCTGCTGCGTGCCGAAGCACCGATCGTCGGTACCGGTCTCGAAGCCGCTGTGGTCGGTGACAGCCGTACCCAGATCGTGGCCGAACGCGACGGTGAAGTCGTGCACTCCGACTCGACCGAGATCCACATCAAATACGACCGCACCGAAGACGAAAAATTCGTCAGCTTCGATCCCGAAGTTACCGTCTATAAACTGCCCAAGTACCGCAAAACCAACCAGAGCACCTCGATCACCCTTAAACCGATGGTGCGCAAGGGCGAGCGCGTGCACGCCGGTCAGATCCTGACCCAGGGTTACTCGACCGACAACGGCGAACTGGCACTCGGCCGTAACCTGAAAGTGGCCTTCATGCCCTGGCAGGGTTACAACTTCGAGGACGCTATCGTGATCTCCGAACGCATGATGCGTGAGGATATCTTCACCTCGGTACACGTCGACGAATACATCATGGAAGTTCGCGACACCAAACGCGGTGTCGAAGAGCTCACCAGCGATATCCCGAACGTCAGCGAAGACGCCACCAAAGACCTCGACGAAAACGGTGTAATCCGTATCGGCGCCAACGTCAAACCCGGCGACATCCTGATCGGTAAGATCACCCCGAAAGGCGAGAGCGATCCGAGTCCGGAAGAAAAACTGCTCCGTGCCATCTTCGGCGACAAGGCCGGCGACGTGAAAGACGCTTCGCTCAAAGCCCAACCGTCGCTCTACGGTGTCGTGATCGACAAGAAACTCTTCACCCGCGCCGGTAAAGAGGGCGGCAAAAAGGGTAAACTCAGCGAAAAAGCCCAGATCGAGAAGGCTGAAGCCAACTTCCATCAGGAAGTGGCCGCCCTTCGCGAAATCCTCGTGTCGAAACTCTGGACCCTGTTGAACGGCAAGACCACGACCGGTATCCAGGACTACTTCGGCATGGAAGTGATCGAGAAAGGCACCAAGTTCAGCCAGAAGATGCTTCAGGAACTCGACTACCTGAACATCAACCCGACCAAGTGGACCGCCGACAAGGATAAGAACGAGTTGATCAAAGCGCTGATCAACAACTTCATTATCAAATATAAAGAGCTCGACGCCCGCCTCAAACGCGAAAAATACAACATCACCAACGGGGATGAGCTGCCCTCGGGCATCATCCAGCTGGCCAAAGTCTACATCGCCAAGAAACGCAAACTCCGCGTGGGCGACAAGATGGCCGGTCGTCACGGTAACAAGGGTATCGTCGCCAAAGTGGTGCGCGACGAGGATATGCCCTTCCTGGCTGACGGTACGATTGTCGACATCGTGCTGAACCCGCTGGGTGTGCCTTCGCGTATGAACCTCGGCCAGATCTACGAAACCGTGCTCGGATGGGCCGGCCGTGAACTGGGCGTGAAGTTCGCTACCCCGATCTTCGACGGCGCCAGCCTCGACGAGATCAACGAATACGCAGAAAAAGCAGGTATCCCGCGTAGCGGTCGCACCTACCTCTACGATGGCGGTACCGGCGAAATGTTCCACCAACCCGCCACCGTCGGCGTGATCTACATGCTGAAACTCGGCCACATGGTCGACGACAAGATGCACGCCCGTTCGATCGGTCCCTACTCGCTCATCACCCAACAGCCGCTGGGCGGTAAAGCCCAATTCGGGGGTCAGCGTTTCGGGGAGATGGAAGTTTGGGCGCTCGAAGCCTTCGGCGCCGCCAACATCCTGCAGGAGATCCTGACCATCAAATCGGACGACGTGGTAGGGCGCGCCAAAGCATACGAAGCGATTGTGAAAGGCGACAACATGCCGCAACCCGGTATCCCCGAAGCCATGAACGTGCTGCTGCACGAGCTCGGCGGTCTGGGTCTGAACGTCAAACTCGAGTAATACCACCCGCGATTACCGGGTCCGACCCCTCCAAACTTTCACACTCAACAAGGAACAATAACAACTATGGCATATAATAAAGACAACAAAGCCCCGGGCAACTACCACAAGATTACCATCTCGCTGGCATCGCCCGAGCAGATCCTCGAAAAGTCGAGCGGCGAAGTCCTCAAGCCCGAGACCATCAACTACCGGACCTACAAACCGGAACGCGACGGTCTGTTCTGCGAGCGTATATTCGGTCCCGTCAAAGACTACGAGTGCCACTGCGGTAAGTACAAACGCATCCGCTACAAAGGCATCGTCTGCGACCGATGCGGCGTCGAAGTGACCGAGAAGAAAGTGCGGCGCGAACGCATGGGCCACATCCAATTGGTGGTCCCCGTCGCCCACATCTGGTACTTCCGCAGCCTGCCCAACAAGATCGGCTATCTGCTGGGCATCCCCACCAAGAAACTGGACATGATTATCTACTACGAACGATACATCGTGATCCAGAAAGGTGTAGCCGAAGGCGTCGAAGAGGGTGACCTGCTCACCGAAAAAGAGTACCTCGACATCCTCGATACCCTGCCCAAAGGCAACCGCGCACTCGAAGACAACGACCCCAACAAGTTCATCGCCCTGATGGGTGCTGAAGCCCTCGAACTGATGCTGCAGCGGCTCGACCTCGACGAACTCTCCTACTCGCTTCGTCACAAAGCCTCGACGGAAACCTCGCAGCAGCGTAAGAGCGAAGCCCTCAAACGTCTGAACGTGGTCGAAGCCTTCCGCTCGTCGCGCGACGTCAACAAACCCGAGTGGATGATCATGCGCGTTATTCCGGTCATTCCGCCGGAACTGCGCCCCCTCGTTCCGCTGGACGGCGGCCGCTTCGCCACCTCCGACCTGAACGACCTCTACCGTCGTGTGATTATCCGCAACAACCGTCTGAAACGGCTCATCGAGATCAAAGCGCCGGAAGTGATCCTGCGTAACGAAAAACGTATGCTGCAGGAAGCCGTAGACTCGCTCTTCGACAACTCCCGCAAATCCAACGCCGTCAAGACCGAATCGAACCGCCCGCTCAAGTCGCTCAGCGACTCGCTGAAAGGGAAACAGGGTCGTTTCCGTCAGAACCTCCTCGGTAAACGTGTCGACTACTCGGCCCGTTCCGTAATCGTCGTCGGCCCCGAGCTGAAGATGCACGAAATGGGTATCCCGAAAGATATGGCCGCCGAACTCTACAAACCCTTCGTGGTGCGCAAGCTCATCGAGCGCGGCATCGTGAAGACCGTCAAATCGGCCAAAAAGATCATCGACCGCAAGGACCCCGTGATCTGGGACATCCTCGAAAACGTCATCAAGGGTCACCCCGTGCTGATGAACCGTGCTCCTACGCTGCACCGTCTGGGTATCCAGGCCTTCCAGCCCAAACTGATCGAAGGCAAGGCCCTGCAGCTGCACCCGCTGGCATGTACCGCATTCAACGCCGACTTCGACGGTGACCAGATGGCCGTCCACCTGCCCCTGGGCAACGCCGCCATTCTCGAAGCCCAGCTGCTGATGCTCGGTTCGCACAACATCCTGAACCCCGCCAACGGTGCCCCGATCACCGTCCCCTCGCAGGACATGGTGCTCGGTCTGTACTACATCACCAAACCGCGTAAAGGCGTCAAAGGCGAAGGCCTCGTCTTCTACTCGGCCGAAGAGGCCATCATCGCCCACAACGAAGGACGTGTGGACCTCCACGCACAGGTGAAACTCCGCCTCGAACCCGGCAAGATCATCGACACCACCGTGGGTCGAATCATCTTCAACCAGGTGGTTCCGAAGCAGGTCGGCTATATCAACATGCTGCTGACCAAGAAGTCGCTCCGCGACATTATCGGCGACGTGATGAAACAGTGCGGTGCCGCTATCACTGCTAACTTCCTCGACGACATCAAGTCGATGGGTTACAAGATGGCCTTCCGCGGTGGTTTGTCCTTCAACCTCGACGCCGTGATCATCCCGAAAGAGAAAGAAGAACTCGTTCAGGACGGTTACAACCAGGTGGCCGAAGTGATGGAAAACTACAACATGGGTTTCATCACCAACAACGAACGTTACAACCAGATCATCGACATCTGGACGCATACCAACTCGAAGCTGACCCAGACCCTGCTGAAACAGCTCACCGAAGACGACCAGGGCTTCAACCCCGTCTACATGATGCTGGACTCCGGGGCCCGTGGTTCGAAGGAACAGATCCGTCAGCTCTCCGGTATGCGTGGTCTGATGGCCAAGCCCCAGAAATCGACCGACTCCGCCGCACAGATCATCGAAAACCCGATTCTGTCGAACTTCAAGGAGGGTCTGAGCGTGTTGGAATACTTCATCTCGACCCACGGTGCGCGTAAAGGTCTGGCCGATACCGCGCTGAAGACCGCCGACGCCGGTTATCTGACCCGTCGTCTGGTGGACGTGGCTCAGGACGTCATCATCAACGAAGACGACTGCGGCACCCTCCGCGGTCTGCAGGCTACTGCCATCAAACGCAACGAAGAGGTCGTACAGTCGCTCTACGAACGTATCCTTGGCCGTACCTCGGTGCATGACATCTACAACCCGCTCAACAACGAGCTGATTGTCAAAGCCGGTGAAGAGATCACCGAAGATATCGCCAAAGCCATCGAAGAGTCGCCCATCGAAACCGTCGAGATCCGCTCGGTGCTGACCTGCGAATCCCGCAAAGGGGTCTGTGCGAAATGTTACGGCCGTAACCTCGCCACCGGACGCATGGTCCAGAAAGGCGAAGTGGTCGGCGTCATCGCTGCACAGTCGATCGGTGAACCGGGTACGCAGCTGACTCTGCGTACGTTCCACGTCGGTGGTGTGGCCGGTGGTTCGGCAGCCGACAACAAGATCGTTGCCCGTTACGACGGTCACATCGAGATCGACGAACTCAAGATGGTCGAACGCAAGGACGACACCGGACGCACCGTTTATATGGTGATCAGCCGAATGGCCGACCTGCGTATCGTCGACGACAATACCGGCGCCATCCTCTACAACGCCAACCTGCCGTACGGTGCATCGCTGTACGTCAACACCGGCGACAAAGTGGCCAAGGGTGACCTCCTCTGCGAATGGGACCCCTACAACGCCGTTATTATCAGTGAGTTCAGCGGTAAAGTCACCTTCGATAGCGTTATCGAAAACGTCACCTATCGCGAAGAGTCCGACGAAACGACCGGTTATCGAGAGAAAGTGATTATCGAATCGCGCGACAAGACCAAGAACCCGATCATCAAGATCCTCGACAAGAGCGGCGACGAGAAGAAACAGTATAACCTGCCCGTGGGCGCTCACATCGTCGTGAAGGAGAACGCCAAGGTCAACGCCGGCGATATCCTGATCAAGATTCCGCGTGCCGTCGGCAAAGCCGGCGACATCACCGGGGGTCTGCCCCGTGTTACCGAGCTTTTCGAAGCGCGTAACCCGTCGAACCCCGCCGTGGTTTCCGAAATCGACGGTGAAGTATCGTTCGGCAAGATCAAACGCGGTAACCGCGAGATCGCCGTTACCTCGCGTACCGGCGAAGTGAAGAAATACCTCGTACCGCTCTCGAAGCAGATCCTCGTACAGGAAAACGACTATATCCGTGCCGGTATGCCCCTTTCGGACGGTGCCATCACCCCGGAAGACATCCTGGCCATCCAGGGTCCGACCAAGGTACAGGAGTATATCGTCAACGAGATCCAGGAGGTGTACCGCATGCAGGGTGTGAAGATCAACGACAAACACTTCGAGATCATCGTCCGTCAGATGATGAACAAAGTGCGCATCGAAGATCCGGGAGACACCAAATTCCTGCCCGAACAGATCGTCGACAAGTGGGACTTCATGGAAGAGAACGACGACATCTACGAAAAGAAAGTCGTTACGGATGCCGGCGACTCGACCGTGCTGCACGCCGGCCAGATCGTTACGCTGCGTCAGTTGCGTGACGAGAACTCCACGCTGCGTCGCAAGGACCTGAAAGAGGTACAGGTACGTGATGCCGTTCCGGCCACCTCGAACCAGATCCTGCAGGGTATCACCCGTGCCGCACTGCAGACCAGCAGCTTCATGTCGGCCGCATCCTTCCAGGAAACAACCAAGGTGCTGAACGAAGCCGCCATCAATGCGAAGGTCGACCCGCTCGAAAAACTGAAAGAGAATGTGATCTGCGGTCACCTGATTCCTGCCGGGACCGGTATCCGCGATTTCCAGGATCTGATCGTCGGCCCCAAAGAATCGGTGGCATCGGCTGCTGAGGCTGCTGCCGACGGGCTGACCGTTGAATAGGACTTTCCCGAAACAGTTGAAATGCCAGCGAGGCGATGGTTTCCGTTACAACGGAACCATCGCCTCGCTTTTTTGCAGTGAGAGAGGGGTGATGCAGGGGATGGTACCGGGAAAATAACTTCTGCAGGCACGGCCTTATTTTTTATACGGGAATGTGGTGTCGGACGAGGGTGAAAAGAACCAGAGGATATGAAAAAAGTATGGGACAATATGCAGTACGGAGAGTATGAAAGGCTTTAAGGGGCATGGAGAGCGTGAAAGGCGAGGAGTCGGGTAAGGTGCGGAGGTAAAACGTTGTTTTAGCTATTGTTGTCCCTTGCCGATTACTCCCGCTGTTGTATATGTTTATCAGTTTTATTACAGATGCAACCGGTTGTTCTGTAACATCCGTGTCGTGCTTTATGCCGGAATGTTGGGATGGAGCTGTGTGTACAATGACCCCGCTTCCCCCGTCAGGAATGTGTCGTTAAAAAAGAGCGCGAGCCAGGTGCGTTTTAACGTACCTGGCTCGCGCTCTTTACAGGCTTATCTATGGACGGGGGATCAATCGCTCGGTGTCCGTCGGGTGGCAGAACGGAACTGTTGTTCCGCAAGATGCAACCCGTACAATTATTCAATCGCACTTTGGCGGACAGGTGGGAGTGATGGGTGTCCTCTTACGGCCCACTGGTTACCGGTCACCGCGTGGAGTCGCGCCCCCTGTCTCTATGCTTTCCCGAAGGTCAGTCGTTTCCCGCGGACAGATTCGTCGATTCCGTTTTCGGCCGAGAAGACCTGCTGGCCGTTGACGAAGGTGGCGAGGACTTTGGCCGTCAGGGTAATGCCCTCGAACGGCGACCAGCCGCATTTCGAGAGCAGTCGTTCGCCCGGAGCGTTGTTTTCACGTGAAACACTCCACGGCTGGCCCAGTCCGACGATTGCCAGATCGGCATAGTAGCCCGGGCGCAGGAATCCGCGTTCCTCGATGCGGAACAGTCGTGCCGGAGCGTGACACATCCGCTCCACGACCTGCGGAATCGTGAAGATTCCCTGTTCGGCGAGTGTCAGCATGGCCGGCAGCGAGTGCTGTACGAGCGGCCCTCCCGAGGGAGCTTCCAGGTAGCGGCGCTGTTTCTCGGCCAGCAGGTGCGGGGCGTGGTCCGTGGCGACCAGGTCGACCTGGCCGCTGCGGACGCCGGCGCGAAGGCTGTCGCGGTCGGCAGCCGACTTCACGGCGGGGGTCCATTTGATGAAGTTGCCCCGTTCGGCGTAGTCGCCTTCGCTGAACCAGAGGTGGTGGACGCAGACTTCGTTCGTGATGCGTTTTTCCGCGAGGGGTTTGTCGCGTTCGAAGAGTTCGAGTTCACGGGCCGTGCTGAGGTGGAGCACATGGAGCCGACCGCCGTATTTGTGGGCCAGTTCGACGGCGTGGGCGGTCGAACGGTAGCAGGCTTCGGCGCTGCGGATCAGCGGGTGCATGGCGATCGGGATGTTGTCGCCGAAGGCTGTGCAGGCCATGGCGAGGTTGGCACGGACCGTGGCTTCGTCTTCGCAGTGGGTGGCTACGAGGGTGGGGCAGAGGCGGAAGATGTCGGCCAGCGTCTCTTCGTTATCGACCAGCATGTTCCCGGTCGAGGAGCCCATGAATACTTTGACGCCGCAGATGCGGGCCGGGTCGACGCGTTCGATTTCGGCGATGTTGTCGTTGGTGGCGCCCAGGTAGAACGAGTAGTTGACGGCCGATACTTCAGCGGCGCGGGCATACTTCTCTTCGAGCAGGGCGAGGGTGGTTGCCGGCGGGCGGGTGTTGGGCATCTCCATGTAGGAGGTGACGCCGCCGGCTGCCGCGGCGCGCGATTCGGTGAGGATCTCGGCCTTTTCGGTCAGACCCGGTTCGCGGAAGTGAACCTGGTCGTCGATGACGCCCGGCAGAACTAGTGCGCCGTGAACGTCGAGCGTTTCGGTGGCCTGCGTGCGTATCTCGTCGGGACATTCGCCCGGGCCGACGGCGTGGATCCGTTCGCCGTCAAGGGTAATCCATCCGTCGAAAGTGAGACCTTCGTTGCAGATTTTTGCGTGATCTATCAGTATCATATCGGGGATCTTGTTTCAGGTGTCTGTCTGTGAAGCGTGTGTATGTACCGGGGGCGGTGCCTGTGACGGCTGTCGCGGCGATCGGCTCCCGTGCTCCCATCTGGTATGGTGCGCGGGCCGGGGGTGGGTATGTCCCCGGGGTTTCCGTCAGAAACTGCGTCCGACCACGTAGGCGGCGTACTCCTGCAGTGCTTTCCGAACCGGAGAGGCGGGATAGGCTTCCAACAGTCCGAGGGCTTCGTTGAGGTACCGCTCCATGGTCTGAACCGAGTAGGCGATGCCGTTGCTTTGTGCGACGAAACTGCGCAGCCACTCGACCGAGGCGGTGCGTTCGGCGGCGCGGCGCAGGTGTTTGAGGACGTTGCGTCGGTCGGCCGGGGCGGCTTCGTCGAGGGCGTGGATCAGGGGCAGGGTCATTTTCCGCTCCCGCAGGTCGTTGCAGAGCACTTTGCCGGTTTTCAACTGGCTGCCGTCTTCCGCGAAGCCGAAGTCGAGAATGTCGTCTTTGATCTGGAAGGCGAGGCCGAGCAGCTCGCCGAAACGGTACATGGCCGTGACCTGCGGAGCATCCGGCCGGTCGTCGCATACGGGTAGCACGCCGCATTCGGCGGCCGAGGCGATCAGGGCAGCGGTCTTGTGGCGGATGATCTCGGTGTAGGTTGCGTCGGAGTTGTCCAGCCTCCGGGCGTGTTCCATCTGCATCAGCTCGCCGTCGACGATCAGTTCGATGGCCCGCGTGGCGGAGCGCATGGCTCCGAAGCTGCCGGCGCGTGAGGCTTGTGAGAGCCCTTTCGAGAAGAGGTAGTCGCCGACGAGCACGGCGGATTTCGATCGGAGCAGGGTACCGGGGGTCCACTGTCCGCGTCGCACGTAGGCTTCGTCGATCACGTCGTCGTGTACCAGCGTCGACCAGTGGATCATCTCGATCAGAACGGCTCCGGCCTGCACCCGGGGATCGCGGGCATCGTCGTGGAGCGCGGCGACGAGCAGGGTCAGCAGCGGACGCATCTGTTTGCCGCCGCTGTGCAGGATGTCCCGCGTGATGGGGCGCATGAAGGGCAACTCGGAGAGGGTTACCTGGTTCAGCAGTTCCCGGAATGCCCGGAATTCTGATTCTACGGGTGCGATAATATCTTCTAATCGGGCCATATACTTTTGGGCGCCTGTTAATGTTATGTCTCCCGGTCTCTGGTCTTCAGTTTTTCCGCTCCTCCGCTCCTCCGGTTTTCTAGTTCTCCGCTCGTCTGGGGCTACCGGCCTGCCGGGCGACGGGGGGGCGAGAGGGACTCCGTGGCGGATCAGACCCGGTTTCGGCCGAAGACCTGCAGGCCGGCGATGATACTGCCAGTCGGACGGGGTGGCGGATGACGACCGGCCCCGGCTATTCGCGGGACTTGGTGTCGATGATGATCGTCACAGGGCCGTCGTTGACGAGCGATACCTGCATGTCAGCCCCGAAGCGTCCGGTGGGGACGGGGCGGCCGGTTTCGAGGGTCAGTTGCTCGACGAATGCTTCGTAAAGGGGTACGGCTGTCTCGGGACGGGCCGCGCCGATGAACGACGGACGGTTGCCTTTCCGGGTCGAGGCGTAGAGCGTAAACTGGCTCACGACCAGTGCCTGGCCGCCTACGTCGGTGATCGATCGGTTCATGGCTTGTGCTTCGTCGGCAAAGATGCGCATGCGTGCGATTTTACCGGCGAGCCACTCTACGTCTTCCTGGGTGTCGCCTTCGGTTACCCCCAGCAGGATCAGCAGACCGCAGCCGATGTGTGCGACCTGCTCGCCGTCGATGGCGACCGATGCCTGGGTTACCCGTTGGACCACTGCTCGCATGGTGAGGTTCGGTTTTGTGTAGGTTTCGTATCGTAAGGTTCCACTGCTGGTTCCGCTGTGACGCGGGAGGATATCGCCCGCCGCAGCGGAAGTTGGGCGGTTCAGGGTTCGATAATCATCAGTTCGACGCCGAGCATCGAGGCCAGGTTGGAGATGAACTCCATGTAGCGCATGTCGGCCTGGGGCGAAATGGTTCCCAGCGAGATCTTGGCCGGATGGAGGGCTTCGATACAGTCTTCGATGGCTGCCCGTACGAGCCGCATGCCTTCGACCGAGAAGTTCGAGTGTCCGAAGGTCGATCGGAAGGTGCTGTTGTCGGAGAGCAGTTCCAGGGTAGGGATGATTTCGATTCGGTTTCGTTGGGCTGCAGCGAGGATCTGTTGCAACTGTTCGGTGCGGTAGTAGCCGTCCGAGGGGTAGAGGGTACCGGCGGTGCAGGCTACTTCGAGCGAGGGGCTCTCCATGCGCCAATGGTTGTTGTCGACCAGTACGAGGTAGATCTCTTTCGAGCGGCTGCCTAGCCGTTTGATAGCGGCTTCGAGGTCGCCGACGCTTCGCAGACTGGTGGCAGCATCGATGATGGCTCCGTGGTCGTGGGCTGCGGTGCGGGCTCCCCAGTCAGCCAGCACACCGCCTTGCAGGCACTGAACGCCGTTCGCATCTTTTACAATTCGGTCCTGAAGGGTGCGGAGGGCGTGTTGGAGCGAGTTTTCGCTCGTGAACGAAACGGTGATGCGGCGGGATTTGATGGTGATCTGCCAGGCGTCGCTGCCCGATGCCCCTTCGATGGAGTGGACTTTCTGTAGAATGATGCGGTTACGGGCCTTGTTGAGTGCGTTCGAGGCGGCCACACCTTTCGAACGGAGCCATTGGGCCAGTTCGGCGGCGGTGTTGCTGTGTTCGAAGTCGGAGGTGACGTAGACGGTTTTGTCCAGCAGAAATTTCTGGCGGGTCTGTACGGCGTGGCGGGGTTGGTGCTGACCGGCCGAACTTTTGGGCTGTGCGGTAGCCGTGAGCGGCCCCCCCAGCAGGACGATGGCGCAGAAAAGGGCGCAGAACCAGTGCGGTATGGCGTGCGCGATGTGTATCTTTTTCGGAAAAATCATTCTCAAAGATACGAAAAAATTTTACCTTTATAGTCCCATATACAATTCCGCATACCGATGAAGAGACTCGTTATCATCCCCACGTACAATGAAATCGAGAATATCGAGGCCATGATCGAGAAGGTTTTTTCGTTGCCCGAGCCGTTCGACATGCTGGTGATCGACGACGGATCGCCCGACGGTACGGCTGCAGTCGTGCGTCAGGCCATGGCTCAACGGTATGCCGGCCGGCTGCATATGATCGAACGCAGCGGCAAACTGGGACTCGGTACGGCTTATATTGCGGGATTCAAGTGGGCGTTGCAGCAGGGCTACGACTACATCTTCGAGATGGACTGTGACTTCTCGCACAATCCGGACGACCTGCTGAGGCTTTACAAGGCTTGTCACGAGGGTGGGGCCGATGTGGCGATCGGGTCGCGTTACGTCACGGGGGTCAATGTCATCAACTGGCCCATCGGACGGGTGATCATGTCTTATTACGCTTCGGCCTACGTGCGGTGGGTGCTCGGCATTCCGGTGAAGGACTGTACGGCCGGTTTCGTATGTTTCCGGGCCGAGGTGCTGCGGACGATCGACCTGGACCAGATCCGCATGAAAGGGTACGGTTTTCAGATCGAGATGAAGTATTCGGCGTGGAAGTTGGGATTTCGGACCATCGAGGTTCCGATTATCTTTACGGACCGGACCAAGGGCAGTTCCAAAATGAGCAGCGGTATCTTCGGCGAGGCTTTCTGGGGGGTACTCCGGATGCGTTTCCGCAAGATTTTGCCCGCGTCGCGCAGTTAGCTTTTGGGTGAGTGCGTGCGGGAGGATGACAAGGAAACCGTGAGGAAGTCGGGATTCGTTGATTCTCCTCTTCAAATTGCTCCGGGTGAGGGTGATTTCTTAGGATTACAATCCTAACCATTATAAAACGCTGGTTTTACAGGCTTTAGTTGAGGAGGTTTCCGTTACGGAACCTCCTCCATTTATTTACACCATTCCCTCAAATGTTTCTCGAAGTATCGAAATGGCGTCGCGGGAGGAGGGACTTGGGGCTTTGTGTGTCGATACGAATGGCGGGTTATGGCCTTCGGAAATAAAGTGGTGGGTGTTGTGAAAACCGGGAAGCGCAGGGGTATGGAAACTGCATGTGTTGATAGCTTCTCGGTGGGGATGATGAAGCAAAAACGCCCTCCGTGCGGTTCCGCAGTTTGCGGAGGGCACGGAGGGCGAGTTCTTATCGGGCTATCCCCGGAGGGGGGAGAGTTATTGTGGCGGCAGGGCCGCTGCCTGTCATTAACAGGTAGCGCCTGGACCCGCACGTTCGGAGAAAATGGTTACAGCAGGTCGATTTCGGCTATGGCGGCGACGTCGCTGTTACCGGCAATTTCGGTCGCTTCGATCTGTACGTAGCGGGCCTTGACCGCATGTTTGAAGAAGAGGTAGCGCTGCGAGGGGTCGTTCACCAGGTTTCCGAACTCGAAACCTTCCACCTCTTTCCATTTCTTTCCGTCGTTGCTGATGCGGATGATGCCTTTGGCGATCATCCCCTGCGGACCGGCGGTCTGGGGCGTGTAGGCAAAGCCGGTCAGTTTCTGTTCGGAACCCAGGTCGAGCGTGAGGCTGTGCGGAGTGGCTCCCGGCTCGGACTGCCAGTAGGTGGCGGGATCGGCGTCGAGGGCCAGTGCAGCGTCGTGGTCGGATGCTGAACTGCTTGCGTTGACAACTTTCCAACCCTTTTTAATCAAACCGAAACGCTCTTCGAGCAGGGCGCCGTTTTCGCCGTTCAGGATTGCGACGGCCGAAAGGTGGCCGTTGGCCATGGTAAAGGGACCGGTGTATTCGGGCGATGCGGCGGTCGGAACGCTTCCGTCCGTGGTGTAGTGGATCTTGAAGCCGGCGCTCAGGTTGGCGGCGATGTCTTCGCCGTGGGCTTTCCACCCGAAGTTCTGTCGCATCGGTTCGATGGTTACGTTACCTTCCAGGTCGCGGCGGGCGCTCAGGCGCGGCGGACGGGCCTTGTAGTGGTGGGCCGTGACGGCGCTGATGGCCGGGGTGTGGCGCGAGCTGAGGATCCGGATTCGCAGACGGTCGGTCGTTACGTCGGGGAAACGCAGGATACGCTTGTAGCCGATGTTCGTGGCCTGGGCAATCTGGGTCCACTGGCCGTTGATCCAGGCGTCGAGGGCGTGTTGTTCGACTCGCTCGCCCTGTGTGGCGACCGCTTCCTGGATGGCCAGCCGGTTGAGGGTGATCGGTTCGGGGGTGGTGATGATGATTTCGGGTGTGGCACCTTCGAGCAGCAGGTAGGTGTCGGCATTGTGGTCGAGCACCTCTTTGGGTCCTTCAGCACGGTCGAGCAGATCGGTGCCGTAGGTCTCTTCGATGCGTTTCCCGGTCTCTTTCAGCACCTTGACGTCGGTGTCCGAGAAACGGCCGTCGCGGTTGGGCGGAATGTTCAGCATGAAGATCGAGTTGCCGCCCACGGCGCGTTCGTACATGTCGAAGACGTCGTCGGTGCTGCGTACGCGCTGGAGCGAGTCGTCGCGGTAGAACCACCCTTCGCGGATCGAGGTGTTGGTCTCGGCGGGTTGGTAGTGGAGGAATTTGCCTTTGCAGAGCTGTTCGCGGCTGCCGAGGTCGAAGTCGGTCAGGTCGGCAAAGTTCGACATGGTGTCGGGATTCTCCTGGTACGGGATGACGTTCCACTCGGTGTGGCGTGTGCCGCCGGCTTCGTTGCCGCACCAGCGGATATCCTCGCGGCCGAATACGACGGCCTGCGGGGCGAGGGTGTGGATCAGCTCTTTCCAGGCGTGGTAGTTGTAGCGCTGGCCTCCCTTGCGTTTGGGGTGGGCGCCGTCGAGCCACACTTCGTGGATGGGGCCGTACTCGGTGAGCAGTTCGAAGAGCTGGTTGAGGTAGTATTCGTTGTAGTCGTCGACGACGAACTCAAAGCGGGTCTTGTTGGCGAACGGACGGCCCGGAACTTCGCGCGGAATGGTCCGCTTGGTGTAGGGGCTGAGGTTGCCGTAGAGTCCTTCGGGATTTTCGATCTGGTAGAGGTCGGCCGGCGAGAGGTAGACGCCGAGTTTGAGGCCGTATTTCTGGCACGAGGCCGAGAGGTCTTTCAGAATGTCGCCCTTTCCGTCGCGGAAGTCGGTGGACATGATGCCGTGGCGGGTGTAGCGGCTCTGCCACAGCACGAAGCCGTCGTGGTGTTTGACCGTCAGCACGACCATGCGGATGCCGGCGGCTTTCATGGCTTCGCACCATTGGTCGGTGTCGAGCTCGCGCAGGGCGAAGATTTTGGGGTCTTCCTTGCCGCTGCCCCACTCCATACGGGTGAAGGTGTTGGGACCGAAGTGGATGAAGGCGATGAATTCGTTCCGGAGGGCTTCCATCTGGTTGGCCGTTGGGACCACGTGGGCAGCCTTTTCGATGATGGTTTCGGGAGTGTCGCCGGGTTCGATGGCGACGGTGTTCCGGTAGGTGACCGGGGGCTCTTGCGCGGCGGCCTGCATAGCAAACAGACCACCCAGCAGTGCTGCGAAGAGTGGTTTCATAAAGATTAGGTAGGGTTAATGGGGTGTTTAGGTAATTTAAATATAAAAACAGGCTAAAGTTAGTAATTAATTCCGGCTTTACAAGAGTGTTGAATCCGAAGCGTGTTGGCCGGACAGTGTGTTGGGATGTAGTCTCCTGATATACGGTGCGTTTACCGATGATGGGGCTGAGAACTTATTGTTTGCGGAGCAGGGAATTCCGAGCAGGGTAGATGGGCCGGTGGTGAAGTCTACTTCTTGTAGGATGGGCGTTGGTTCGTTAAACCGCGGTCTTCCATGCAGAAGATGTGTACGTCTACAGATTTTGCGTCGCCCGTACATAGACCCGTATATAAAAAAGTACCGGTTCTCGAGGGGAGAACCGGTACGGAAATATCGCAATTCTGTAAGCCTGTTTCAAAAATTGCCGATAGGGTGTGTGCGCTTACTTTTTGAAGTAGCGGTTGTAGAGGCCTTCGAAGCCTTTGCCATGACGGGCTTCGTCTTTGCACATTTCGTGTACGGTGTCGTGGATGGCGTCCAGGCCGAGTTCTTTGGCGCGGGTAGCGATGCGTTTTTTGTCTTCGCAGGCACCGGCTTCAGCTTCCATACGGGCTTTGAGGTTGGTCTTGGTGTCCCAAACCACTTCGCCGAGCAGTTCGCAGAAACGCGATGCGTGGTCAGCTTCTTCGAGGGCGTAGCGTTTGAAGGCTTCGGCGATTTCGGGGTAACCTTCGCGATCGGCCTGACGGCTCATGGCCAGGTACATGCCGACTTCGGTGCATTCGCCTTCGAAGTGGGCTTTCAGACCTCCCATACCTCTTTGTCAACGCCTTTGGCTACACCGATCACGTGTTCGTCTACAAAGTGCAGAGCGCCTTCCTGTTCAACGTATTCTTTGAATTTTTCTTTCGGCTGTTTGCACTGCGGGCAGAAGTCGGGAGCTTCTTCGCCTTCGTAGATGTAACCGCAGACGGTGCAGATGAATTTCTTTTTCATGGTGTTTCGTTATTGAAGGTTAGAGTTTTTCGTTTGTCGTTCGGTTTGCCGTTTGCAACACTGGGCACAGGTGCCGCGGTAGTAGATCTGGGTCGAGGCGACGGCATGACCTCCGGGGGGCAGGGGCAGCTGGGGCAGCGGGTCGAAGAAGACGTCGTACAGGGTGCCGCAGGCGGTGCACAGGAAGTGGCCGTGGGGGCTTGTGTCGCCGTCGAAGCGCGACTCGCGCGGGTCGATGGTGATGTGGGCGGCGGCACCGTGTTCCACCAGCAGGGCCAGTGTATTGTAGACCGTGGTCTTCGACAGGGTCGGGATGTGCGGAGCCAGCGCGCCGTATATTTCGTCGGCGGTCGGGTGGGTCCGGTGCGTAAGCAGGTAGTCCATCACGGCGATCCGTTGGAGCGACGGGCGGATGTTGTGTGCCCGGAGCAGTTCACTGGTATTTGCTGGTCTCGACACGATTTTTGTAATGGTTACATTTTTATTTCGGATGCAAATATAACGGCTTTTTTGAATTCTGCAAAATTCGTTCCACAGTTTTGTGTTTTGTCGCTCGGTCCGTGTTTTTTTCGGGGGAGCGGCGAGGTGCCCGGTATTTTGTGTGCAAACGGGAATCGATGCGTGAAAAAGAACGGGAAAGAGGCTCTGAATATTCTGTCGGACAGGGAAAATTGTCCCGAAAAAATGTTATTTTTGAAAGGAGTAGCGGACTGCCGTGCGAGTTTTCTCTTGTCGGACGCTTTCGTGGACATGAGAGAGGGCGGTGCGTAATGGAATATGCCGGGGCAGACGGATAGGTCGAGCGGGCAGTGGGTGCAGGAAAGCGACAGAAGCGGAGAAAACGGTCGGTGCGGTGCGAGTCGGATGAAATGTTTCACCTCAAACTGTCGGATCATGAAAAAAAGGATCGGAATCATCGGACTGTTATTTATTCTGGGGGTATATGTCGCTGCGGCGGAGCCGCGTCTGCCGGAGGAGGCTCCGAAAACGCTCTATCCGCTGAAGCAGTGTGTGGCGGTGCAGGATATTGCGCCGTACATCGACAAGGTTGAGGTCGTGATGCTGGAGGCAACCCCCAAGTCGCTGATCGGCGAGATGAATAAAATGGTGCTGAGGCCCGACGGGGCATTCGTTCTGCTGACCCATACGGGAATCTATGTTTTTGACAAGACGGGGAAATTCCTTTTCCCGGTGGGGCGGATCGGCGAGGGGCCCGGCGAGTATGTCCGGGCTTCGGACCTCTGTCTGAGTGCGGACGGCCGTTCGATACTGGTACTGACGGCTTATCGGCAGGTGCTCCGCTATCAGGCCGACGACGGCAAGTTTGTGAAGACGATCGCCCTGGATCCCGCTCTGCAACACTCCTGCGACGGGATCGCTCCGGCGCCGAACGACGGTTTTTATCTCTATGCCGGCAATCCGGCCGATGCGAATGATTTCGCGACGCCGTTCAACTGTCTGTTGCAGTACGATGCCGAAGGAAAACTGGTGGCCCGGTCGCTGCCGCGCAAGGATTTCGGCATGCAGGTCGCCACGATCACCCAGGCGGCCGGCAACCGCTATATTCTTCGCCCGCAGGAGGGTGATAACCTGGCCTATCGGACGGATGCCCGGGGGGAATTCCATCCATGGTTGAGAATCGATTTCGGGGAGCGGGCCGTGCCCTCCGGATATATCAAAAAGTTGGGCGGCAGCGTGTGGAAACACCTGCAAACCTTCCTGCGCTCGGACTATTACAAAATGCCGGTCTATATCGAACAGACTCGCCAGGCTGTCTACTTCATGGCGTCCGGCCCGGAGGCGAGGTCTTACGAGTTTCTCTATTTTACGGGAGCCGGGCGCGGTATCCAGTGGAAGAGCGAGGCGCTGTCGGTTACGCCCTTCTTGATCGGAGCGTCGGACGACGGCTGGTTCTACGGGGTGTATGACGATGCCAAGAGCTATTCGGCTGCCGAACTGGCCACCTTCTCGCCGTTAAAGCGTTACCTCGTCGAACAGGTCGGGGTGAAGGTGTCGGACGACGGGAATCCGCCGCTGGTCAAAATCCGCTTCAAACCCGGTAAATAACGCCGCGAGGGCGGATCTGTGCGGAGCACGTAATGTGAGGTGGGAGCGGGAGGCAAAACAGGAGGGTTGGTACGGGGTGAAAGTGAGGGGGAAGTTCTCTATGTCGTTGCAGCACGTAGGTAATGGGACGGGAAGCGCTATGCTGGTAAAAGAATCCGTTCGGAGGGTAGCCGCCTGTTTGCGATGCAGTGTGCGGATGGGACATGACGGTCACGAAGCGAAGCGTGAGTTCCTGTTCGTGCGATTCCTTTTATAATTGAAGGGGAAAGTGATCCCCGATGTGGAGGGAGGGGAAGGTGTGCGGCTCAGGGGAGGGCTGTCGTGACGTGCAGTTTCCGACTGGTTCCGACACCCTGAAACCGCTCTCAATCTGTGTGGAAGAGCATGGACCGGATTCTAACCCGGACATTCGGAAAAAAATTTGTGTAATCCGAAAAAGGAAAATACCTTTGTTAACGGAAAAACAGGTGAAAAATACGCCCGTTCCGCAGACGTCGTTCGTGGTCGGCGACCGCCGCGCCGCTCTCGGACACAATGGTAAACCGCACTTACTTCTGGCTTACAAAATAACAATCATCAAAACAACCAAACTTATGAGTAAACTCTGGAGCTCTTCCATCGGGAAGAAGTTAGTGATGAGCCTCTCCGGGCTTTTCCTGGTACTCTTCCTGCTCGTCCACCTGGCCGCCAACCTCTTCTTCTACGGAGGTCCCGAAGCCTACAATGCCATGTGTGCATTCATGGACACTAACCCCTTCATCCGCGTGATGGTACCGGTGCTGGCCCTCGGGTTCATCATCCACATCGCCTGGGCGACCGTCATCACCCTCAAAAACCAGACCGCTCGTCCCGTGAAGTACAAAGTGCAGAACCTCAGCAAATCGTCTGCCTGGGAATCGCGCAACATGTACGTGCTGGGGATCATCGTTCTGGGTATCCTGGCCTGGCACCTCTCCGACTTCTGGGCCTACATGCAGATGCAGCACTTTATCGGCGGTGAAGCTGTCGAAAGCCCCTATGCTCTGTTGGTACAAACCTTTGCCAACCCCGTGATCTCGATCCTCTACATCATCTGGATCATCGCCCTGTGGTTCCACCTGCGCCACGGCTTCTGGAGCGCATTCCAGACCCTCGGCCTCGACAACCAGATCTGGATCAAACGCTGGAAATGCGTAGCCAAAGTCTACGCCTTCATCGTTGCCGTTGGCTTTATCTCGATTCCGGTGGCCGTGCTGCTGATCTCCTGCTTCGGCAAATAACAGAGGCCCCCTTCCGGTCAACCATTCCATTTTCACTTAATTCCGACTGAAAGAATATGAGCATACTCGATTCCAAAATCCCCGAAGGGCCGTTGGCTCAGAAGTGGAGCAAACATAAAGCTGAAATCAAAGTCGTCAGCCCCGCCAACAAACGCAAACTCGACGTCATCGTCGTAGGTACCGGTCTGGCAGGCGCCTCGGCTGCCGCCTCGCTCGGCGAACTCGGATACAACGTCAAGGTATTCTGCATCAGCGACTCGCCCCGTCGTGCACACTCCATCGCCGCACAGGGGGGGATCAACGCCGCCAAAAACTACCAGAACGACAACGACTCCGTTTACCGCCTCTTCTACGATACCATCAAAGGTGGCGACTATCGTGCCCGCGAAGCCAACGTTTACCGTCTGGCCGAAGTGTCGAACTCGATCATCGACCAGTGCGTGGCTCAGGGTGTACCCTTCGCCCGTGACTACGGTGGACTGCTCGACAACCGTTCGTTCGGTGGTGCACAGGTAAGCCGTACCTTCTATGCCCGCGGTCAAACCGGTCAGCAGCTGCTGCTCGGCGCCTACGCCGCCCTGAACCGCCAGATCAAAAAAGGTTCGGTGAAATCCTATCCCCGTCACGAAATGCTCGACCTCGTGCTGATCGACGGCAAAGCCCGCGGGATCATCACCCGTAACCTCGTGACCGGCGAAATCGAACGCTACGGTGCTCACGCCGTGCTGATCTGCTCCGGCGGTTACGGCAACGTCTTCTTCCTCTCGACCAACGCCATGAACTCCAACGGCTCGGCCGCTTGGCAGTGCTACAAAAAAGGCGCCATGTTCGCCAACCCCTGCTTCACCCAGATCCACCCGACCTGCATCCCGAAGCATGGCGAACAGCAGTCCAAACTGACCCTGATGTCCGAATCGTTGCGTAACGACGGACGTATCTGGGTGCCCAAGAAAAAAGAAGACGTCGAAGCCGTTCGCTCCGGTGCCAAAAAACCGTCGCAGATCCCCGAAGAAGATCGTGACTACTACCTGGAACGCCGCTACCCGGCCTTCGGTAACCTCGTTCCGCGTGACGTGGCTTCGCGTGCCGCCAAGGAACGTTGCGACGCAGGCTTCGGCGTGAACGAAACCGGCCTGGCCGTATTCCTCGACTTCTCGACCGCCATCGCTCGTCTGGGTAAGGATGTGATCGCTCAGCGTTACGGCAACCTCTTCCAGATGTACGAAAAGATCGTGGACGTCAACCCCTACGAAGAACCGATGATGATCTACCCGGCCGTGCACTACACCATGGGCGGTATCTGGGTGGACTACAACCTGATGACCACCATCCCCGGCCTCTACGCCCTCGGTGAAGCCAACTTCTCCGACCACGGTGCCAACCGTCTGGGTGCATCGGCCCTGATGCAGGGGCTGGCCGACGGTTACTTCGTGATCCCCTACACCCTCGGCGACTACCTCTCGCACGACATCCAGACCCCGAAGATCGACACCAACCATCCCGCCTTCGACGAAGCCGAAAAAGCAGTGAAAGCGAAGATCGAAAAACTCTTCTCGATCAACGGTAAACGTTCGGTGGACGACCTGCACCGTGCACTGGGTGAAATCATGTGGGAATACGTCGGTATGGCCCGTACCAAAGAGAGCCTCGAAAAAGCCATCGTCGAAATCCAGAAACTGCGCAAAGAGTTCTGGACCAACGTGCGTGTTCCTGGCAAAGGAAACGACTTCAACCAGGAGATCGAAAAAGCGCTCCGCGTGGCCGACTTCATGGAAATGGGTGAACTGATGGCCCGCGACGCACTCAACCGTAACGAATCGTGCGGTGGTCACTTCCGCGAAGAGTTCCAGACTCCCGAAGGTGAAGCACAGCGCGACGACGAACACTACGCATACGTAGCCGTTTGGGAATACAAAGGTCCGGATCAGGAACCCGTCCTCCACAAGGAAGAGCTCCGCTTCGATACCGTTCACCTGGCTCAGCGTAACTACAAAGACTAATTCCGACAACGTTTTTAACCGTTTAACCGTTCGTTCGCATACGCATTGCGCAGCCAGTATCTGCTGCGTTGGGCCGGAAGGCGGCGCATCCGCCTCGTCGGCTCAGGAGGATGCTGACGCGGAAAGGTACCGCAGATGCTGTTCCGCTCTTCTCCCTCGGGGATGAAGAGCGAGCAGCCGTTTCACTGCCCTTCTTCGCGCTGCAAGGCGAAGTGGACGAACAGAAAAATTGAAAAAACTTTATGAACCTGAAGTTAAAGATATGGCGTCAGAAAGACGCTCACGATAAAGGTCACTTCGAAGACTATCACGTTGAGAACGTTTCGGAAGGGAGCTCGTTCCTCGAAATGCTCGACATCCTGAACAACAACCTCATCCACGAAGGCAAGGAACCGATCGCTTTCGACCATGACTGCCGTGAAGGTATCTGCGGGATGTGTTCGCTCTTCATCGACGGCCGTGCTCACGGTCCGGACGACGATGTGACCACCTGCCAGCTCCACATGCGCAAATTCAAGGACGGCGACACCATCACCATCGAACCCTGGCGTTCGAAAGCCTTCCCGGTGATCAAAGACCTCGTCGTTGACCGTTCGGCTTACGACAAGATCCTCCAGGCCGGTGGCTATATCTCGGTCAACACCGGTGGTGTGCCCGATGCCAACGCCATTCCGATTCCGAAGAAAAACGCCGACGAATCGATGGACGCTGCTGCCTGCATCGGTTGCGGTGCCTGCGTAGCTACCTGTAAAAACGGTTCGGCCATGCTCTTCGTGGCTGCCCGTGTCAGCTCGCTCGCCCTGCTGCCCCAGGGTAAAGTCGAAGCTGCCCGCCGTGCCAAAGCCATGGTGGCCAAAATGGACGAACTCGGATTCGGCGGATGTACCAACACCGGTGCCTGCGAAGCTGAATGCCCCAAAGGTATCTCGATCGCACACATCGCCCGTCTGAACCGCGAATTCCTCTGCGCCAAACTGAAAGACTAATCCGTTCGGATTCTCCCGGCCTGTTCATGTGGCCGGAAAATATCGACAGGGAGCCAGGATCTCACATGATCCTGGCTCCCTGCATTTTTATCCGTCCCCAATTCTCTCCGTTAGTGCAGTGGTCGATTGGACGAAAATGTTTATCTTTACAGAAAATGCAACCTTATGAAATCAAAAATCCTGTTGCTGTTCACGGCCCTGCTGCCGCTGGTAATTTTCAGCTGTAAGAAAAAAACGGAGACGCCACCGCCTACGCCCACGGTATTCGAAATACCCGAAGGGACGCTTCCTGTGGTTTTCCACGTGCTGTACGAAAATCCCGGCAGTATGATTCAAAATCCATCGGCCGCGGTGTTTGAAAAACGGATCGAGCAGATGAACCAGTTCTATGCGGCGAGCCTTTTTACGTCGGCCGGCAGCGCAAAGGTTGATGTCAAGTTCATGCTTGCCACCCACGACCCC
Organism: Millionella massiliensis; assembly: GCF_900104655.1. Lineage (GTDB taxonomy): Bacteria > Bacteroidota > Bacteroidia > Bacteroidales > Rikenellaceae > Rikenella > Rikenella massiliensis. The sequence goes on from NZ_FNWD01000002.1 coordinate 2,035,854, forward strand.
GACGGCAACGAGATGGCTGAACCCGGTATCCATCGTGTCCAGTACAGCGGTTCGTCCAATATGAGTGCCGAGAAATTTCTGGATCATACCCGTACCTTGAGCACGCTGGATAAAGAGATTCTGTGGGATCCGAATCAGTATGTCAACGTTTGGCTGTTCGGTTTCCTTCAGTCGTCGAATCCCGACGAGGATGAAACCTATGTGACCGGTATCTCCTATATGCCCTATTGTACTTCGTCGAATCCGTTGTTGTTGCTGCCTCAGTGGAACGGAGCTCTCACGCAGCTGCCCGATTACATGCACGGTATTACGCTCAATAACCGGTACTTCCAGCCGACTACCGAACTGATGGCCGACGAGGGTATGTTCACGCTGTGTCACGAGATGGGGCACTATCTGGGGCTTTATCACGCTTTCAGCGAAGAGAACGGGTGTGACGATCCCGACAATGCTAGCGACGACGGATGCAGCGATACGCCGAAATATGATCGTGCGACCTACCAGCAGTTGTTTGAAACCGGAACGTTGCCTTACAATGAGTATTACCGTCAGCCCTGCGACGGCAGCGCGCCCTTCCTTTCGACCAACGTGATGGACTATTACATGAGTTTGCGCACCAACCTGACTTCGCAGCAGAAGGCTCGGGTTGAGCATGTGATGGCTTACAGCCCCTGGATACCCCGAAGCAAGAGCGAGACCAAGGCCATGCTTGAAAACTTTACCGACGAAATTACCGACGAACGTCCGACACCCGTGCTGATGCGCTAAATGCGTAGGTCCGTCCATGTGCCCGGATGCGACTTGCGGCCTCGGGGTCGGCAGGAGGGTGATGTGCGATGGATGGGGCGAGAAGAGGGCTGGGTGGTGCATGGAAATACAGGTGTGTCTGGTGGAGCAGATGGCAAGTGGAGTAGCTGAGAAAGGTGGGGAGAGAAGTGCAAGGGAGAAAAGAGCGGAACGGTGAGGACGAGGATTCTCCAGCCACAAGGGAGTGGAGCGCGGATAGTTAGCGACAGGCCGTTGTCGCTTGAGGCATGGTAGGTACCATGTTGTTAGAACTCTTCGGAGAGTGAATGTTATATCTCGCACGTTAAAAATTTGTCCGTATGAAACATGCCCGATTGAAACATCCCCGTCGAATTGCGCTTCTGCTGCTGGCTGGTCTGATCGCCATTGTATTCTCCTGTCGGAAAGAGGGCGGCGGTAATGGTGATGCCACGACCCGAATCACCTCCGGAACGTACTCCTCGGACCACCATCCGGTCAGTTACGTCTGGAGTCAGATCGAGATCCCCGTCATGACCCGAAATGTATTGAGCTACGGCGTTTGCTGGGGCAGTTCCCGAACCCCTTCCGTCGATGGTGACAAACGGGAATTCAAGGCTCCGGCCGAGCATGCCGGTCGTTTGCGGCTCATACAGGCGTTCCATGCCGACCAGGAAGGAATGGAACCGGGAGCCAGTTATTTTGCCCGATCCTTTGTGCGGTACGACGATCGGGTGGTCTACGGCGAGACGCAATCGTTCACCGTGCCGATCTCCGATGCTGAGGCGGCCGGCGAAGAGTACGAGTTCCCGATGATCTTCCACGTGCTGTATACGTCGCCGACCAACGAAAAGCACAACCCGCACTCCAACCTCTTTTTCACGCAAGTCGAAAATCTGAACCGGGTGGTGCGTATGAATATGGCGGTGAACGGGATGACCGCTTCGGTTCGGTTCCGTCTGGCCGAGACCGGTCCCGACGGGGAGTTTCTCCCCGAAGCCGGGGTCGAGCGCGTCTATTATGAGAAGGCTACCGAAGAGCTGCCGTGGCAGTTCTTTTCCACGCCGATCGACCCGGAGCGACAGGCTCTGCTGTGGGATCCCTATCGCTACCTCAATCTGTGGCTGTTTCCGCGCAAAGGGGATTCCTGGACCGGTACCTCCTGTGACGCATTTGTCCCCGAAGCAAACATGCGGTGCGGATGCGTCCCTGCCGAGGTCTATATGAAATACTACCCCATGCACGGCATTTGCCTGAATACGGTGCATCTCGGAACTGCGGATTTCAAAACCCTGGAGCACGAAATGGGACATATGCTGGGGTTGAGCCACGTCTTTTCATTCGGTGACTGCATGGACTTCGACTGTTGCAGCGATACCCCGAGTTACGACCGCGATGCCTACCTGGCCAATATCCGGCAGTGGATGTATCAGCGGCAAACCTGCGACGGTACCGTTTTTACGTCAGACAATATTATGGATTACGGACTGGGTTATCAGACTACCTTCACGCCGCAGCAGTGCGAAATCATGCAACACGTCCTGCGTTACGGCCTGATGCTGCCTGACCGCACTCCCGAACTCGAAGAGTTCGGACGCCGCCTCGTGGCTGAACCCGAGTCGGCGGTTGCAAAAGCGGCTCTTCCCGAGTCCCTATTCCGATCCCTGCTCCATACCGACTCTTTACCCCAACTTAACCTTTAAATAAATCTAACTTGTGGGACTGATGCCCGTCTGTGCCCACACTATTTTTTGTTATGAACTCTGTTATTGCCTCTTTTCGAACGTTGACCGTTCTTTCTCTGTCCGCCGCATCTTTGTGTGCGGTTCCTGCCGTTGCTCAGGAGACCGTCGCCCCTGCCAGCCACGAGTGGCGGTGGGAAATCGCTGACGATGGAGTGGCCCGAAGGTTGATCTTTGCCGCCACGGACAACCATCCGGCTGACACCATTCCGTTTTTCGCCAACGGTAAATTCCGCGGCCCCTCTTTCTATCTGAAGGATCCCGCCAACGGAATCGACTCGACGGCCGTCTGGACTCGTACCGCTCCCGGCGAATACCGCTCCGGTGCGATTGAGGGTGTTGTCTGTACGCTTGTCTATCGCAGTGATACAGAACGCCCCACGCTGAGCGTCACGCTCCGGAACGAGGGACCGATTGCCGTGCAACCCCAGAAGGCCGGTCTCCGGCTTGGCATCGATACCTATATGGACAGCTGGCCTGCCTGGTTCGGCAAGTATTTCCCGACCCTGTTGCGTAACGAGAAGACCCACTTCTGGGGCTATCTGCAGGCTCCCGGGGTCGATAAACCGCTGTTGGGCATTGCCAGCGAACAACCCGTTGCGTCGTGGAGCGCCGATTTCTCGCTCGGTTACCTCGGTGCGGCCGGGCAGTGGTGGTGGGGCCACCGCGTGGAATCGATCAACCTTGACCTGCTCAACGCTCTGCCCCTGCCCGAACGCCATCCGCAGAACCTCTGGCAGTTGCAGCCCGGCGAAACGAAGTGTTGGGACATCGTGCTGTTTGCCGTAGCGGACCCCGCCGACCTCGAACCGACCGTCACCGCCATAGCGCAGGCCCCGACGCTCCGCATGGAACGCACCTCCTACCGACCCGACGAGGAGGTGCGGCTCGACATCTACTCCCCGTCGGGCAGTGCCCGTCCCAAACTGACGGTCACCAACCGTGCGGGTGAGCAGATCGACGTGTATGCCCGCCACATGGGAAACGGCCATTTCCGTACCGATCCGTTCCGTCTGCCGGCTCCCGGTCTCTATACCGTGCGGGCCGAGGTCGGAGGCAAGGTGGCCGAAGGGGTGGTCAGTGCGCTTCATCCGTGGGAGTGGTATCTCCGTCGCGGCCGCGAAGCCGCGCTGAAACATAACCAGAAAGCCTCGTCGCACATTGAGAGCTGGATGGGGTACTACACCGCCTTCCTGGCTGCGCGGGAGTTCCCCTCCGACTCGATCGACCGGGCGCTCGACGCGCGTTTCGAATTGCTGTTCGACCTGCTGCACGATACCGTGAAGATGGAGCCGCGCTACTTTGCGACCCGCATCCAGAATACGGCCGGTACGATCGGGATGCTCGTCGACCGTTTTGAAGCCTACGGCCGCCGGCTCGATCTCGAACGGGCAGCCCGGCTGGGCGACTGGCTGATTGCCAGTTCGCAACGCCCCGATGGAGCCTATTATAATCAAGGTACGATCTACACCAGTGTGATTTACGTGGCCAAAAGCATTCTGGAACTGGTTGAAGCCGAGAAACGCATGGCCGCTTCGGCTCCCGATTCTGCCCAGTGGCGTGACCGCGCGGAGCGTCATTATGCCTCGGCCAAACGGGCCATCGACCAGCTTGTGGCCGCACGCGGCAACTTCCAGACCGAAGGCGAACATACCTTCGAGGACGGTATGGTCTCCTGCTCGGCCCTGCAAATGGGGCTGATGGGGCTGATGCAGTCCGACACGGCCGAACGGGCGCGATATACGCGTGCCATGCTCGAGGTGCTTAACAGCCACGACTGTCTGGCGCAGTTGCGTGTGCCTGACGCCCGCCGTCGCGGGGGCACGATGCGTTTCTGGGAGTCCCAGTACGACGTGCAGATGCAACCCGACATGTTCAATTCGCCCCACGGGTGGAGTGCCTGGCGCGGATACGCCACCTACTACGCCTATCTGCTGACCGGCGACGAACGCTGGCTGCGCGAAACGTTCAATGCCATGGGAGCCTTTGCCAACCTGGTCGATCCGCAGACCGGCGAACTCTCCTGGGCATTCATTACCGACCCCTATGTCGCTGCGGAGCAGACCTGCGGACCCGATACCACGGTGACGTTCGATACGCCGACCTTCGGCAATCCCCATCCGCGGCTCTATCCCACGCGCCGTCTGGTGGTGGGCGAACAGTATGTTCCGATGATCAGCCATTGGCAACCCGTTAACACCCAAGACAACGATGTTCACGAGGTGTTCAAACTGATTGGCGAGGCCGCTTTGACCCAGGCTTTCGTGGTGGTTCGTCCCGACGGCACGGTGGCCGCCTACAACTGCGACGTGGTGCACCGCGGAAAGAAAAACCTGCTCGTCGTCCCCTCCGAACCGCAGATCCGGGCCGTGCACTTCAACGTGCCCTATCCGATGGAGGCGAGTGTCGAATTCGCCTCGGGTGTGGTCAAGGCTACGGCTGAGCCGATGCAGTGGATTCGGGCCAAGTAAGAGGCAGACGCCCCGGGGTGACGTGCGACGTTTTCCACCGGGGCGTTTTTCTGTCACAGACGCAGGGAACCGAATAATGTATTAGCTTTGTGGCGAGATGAAACGCTCCATATTACTTATATATACCGGCGGTACCATCGGGATGAAGACCAATCCCGAAACGGGATCGCTCGCGCCGTTCGATTTCGACCAGATCGAACTGGAGGTACCCGAGTTGCGTAAATTCGGCGTGCGGATCGAAACCATCACGTTCGACCCGGTGATCGACTCGTCGAACGTCAGCCCCGAGCAGTGGAACCGCCTCGCGCTGGTGATCCGCGATCACTACGAACAGTTCGACGGTTTCGTCGTGCTCCACGGAACCGATACGATGGCCTATACGGCCTCGGCCCTCAGTTTCATGATGGAGAACCTCGCCAAACCCATCATCTTCACCGGAAGTCAGATTCCGATCGGCGTGTTGCGCACCGACGGCCGTGAAAACCTGATCTCGGCCATCGAAATCGCCGCCGCAGGCGAAGTTCCCGAGGTCTGCATCTATTTTCAGAACAGCCTGCTCCGCGCCAACCGCACGATCAAATACAACGCCGAGCACTTCAACGCCTTCCGCAGTCCGAACTATCCTCCGCTGGCCGAAGCCGGCATCACTATTAAATACAACACGCCCTACATCCGGAAGGTGGACAGCTTCCTGCCCTCGCTCAAGGTCAACACGTCGCTCGAGACGCGGGTGGCCGTGGTGCGGATCTTTCCCGGCCTGCGCCCTGAGATCTTCCGGGCCATGCTCGCGATCGACGACCTGCGCGGGGTGGTGCTCGAGACCTACGGAGCCGGGAATGCCCCTACCGAAGATTGGTTTGTCAACACGGTGGCCGAAACGGTGGCGCGTGGCGTGGTGGTCATCAACGTGACCCAGTGTGCGGCCGGCAGCGTCGACATGGCCCTGTACGATACCGGGCGCGCCCTGCTGAAGGCCGGTGTGGTGAGCGGCCGCGACATGACGACCGAAGCCGCCCTCGCCAAACTGATGTACCTGCTGGGCGAAGAGTTACCCAAAAGCCAACTGGAACACTACCTGCACACACCCATCCGAGGCGAAATCTCCCTTTAGCCCCGCCGTGAGAAAAGTGGACAAAAACGATGAATTTTCTTCGGATGTTGTGCACAATAAATATTTATTCTAACTTTAACCCGTAAAAACGGCTTTTGAAAGGTTGATCCGAACTGCCGAGAGTAAGTTAGTGAGAGGGGCAAAAGGTTGTGAATCAGCATAGAATACGTTTCTTTGACAGCCGTTTTTGATCTGTAAGGAGGAATGTCCGAGTGGTCGAAGGAGCACGCCTGGAAAGTGTGTATACCTCAAAAGGGTATCAAGGGTTCGAATCCCTTTTCCTCCGCAAAACCCCGCAAAACGAGGTTAAAAAATTACCGTACTCCCGGATGCGGGATCGATTACCGATGCCCGTTCCGTCCGACAAGAAGTACCCTCTCCCAAAAATGCGAGGGGTGGTTTTTTCGGGATTTGAGGGAGAATGTTCTCTCATGTGGAGTCCGGTCAGGAAACGAGCCTGAAAACGACGGACAGGCCGCCCGGAAACTAATGCACAGGTTCGCCCTGCGCAACCAACACAAAGAACAACACAAACAAAAAACAACTAATCAAATTTTACCGTCACTATGAAAAAACTTCTGACAATCGTGTCCATGGTAGGTCTGCTGACCTTCGGCACCGCGAACCTGTACGCTCAAGATGCCGCTGATTCGGCTGCTGCAGCGCAGACCGAGCAGACTGCTGTTACTCCGGCCACTCCGGCTACGGCAGACGCAGCTGCTGCTGAAGAAGACCTGGGCGGTCAACCGATGCACCAGGCTCTGAAACAAAAATTCATCGAAGGTGGTGTGGGCTGGATGTCGCCGATCCTGCTCTGCTTGATCCTCGGTCTTGCAATCGTGATCGAACGTGTGATCTACCTGAACCTCGCTACCATCAACACCAAAAAACTCCTCGAAAAAGTTGAAAACGCACTGAACAACGGTGGTGTTGAAGCTGCTAAAGAAGTTTGCCGCAATACCCGTGGTCCGGTAGCCTCGATCTTCTACCAGGGTCTCGACCGCGCAGGCGAAGGTATCGACGTGGTTGAAAAATCCGTAGCCTCTTACGGTTCGGTTCAGGCCGGCCACCTCGAAAACGGTATGTCTTGGATCTCGCTGTTCATCGCCCTCTCTCCGATGCTCGGGTTTATGGGTACTGTGGTCGGTATGATCGCTGCATTCGACGCCATCGAAGCTGCCGGTGATATCGCTCCGAGTCTGGTTGCCGGTGGTATGAAAATCGCCCTTCTGACTACCGTTGCCGGTCTTATCGCCGCTGTGATCCTCCAGCTGTTCTACAACTACCTGCTGGCCAAAATCGACAGCATCGTGATCTCGATGGAAGATGCCTCCATCTCGCTGGTGGACATCCTGACCAAATACCTCAAAAAATAATCGCGCCCGATAAGCCAGGCGAAACTTTGGTACAGACAATAATATGAAATACTTACCCATAATCAAATACATACTGCTCATCGTATCGGCCATCCTGATCCTGGTCGGCGCGGTACAGGGTGCAGCCGACAACGAAAGTGCGGCACTGAACACCATGCTCGTATGGTCGTTCATCGTAGTCATCCTGACCATCGCCCTCACCATCATCATGCCTCTGGTAGCAGTATTCCAGAACCCCAAAAGCGCAGTCCGCTCGCTGATCGGACTCGGGGTTATCGTTGTGGTCTTCCTCGTATCGTATGCTCTGTCCAACGACACTCCGATTCCGTTGGCCAGCGGTAAAGTAATCGATGATTCCTTCTCCCTGAAATTCAGTGACACCGCTCTGTATGCAACCTACATTGCCTTCGCAGGCGTAGTCCTGAGCATCCTTTACGGAGAACTCTACAAAGTCTTTAAAAAATAACAAGTCCATACAATGGCTAAAAGAAAAGTTCCAGAAATCAACTCCGGATCAATGGCCGACATCGCGTTCTTGTTGCTCATCTTCTGGCTGATGACAACATCCATGAACGTAGACTCGGGCATCGCACGGAAGTTGCCGCCGATGGTCGACCAAGAGGACGACCCCGGGATGGACGCCCACGAGCGTAACGTGCTCATGGTGTTCGTCAGCGGCAACAACCAACTCCTGGTTGCGGGCCAACGTATGGATATTAGCGGGCTGTGTGAAAAAGCTAAAACTTTTATTACCAACCCCACCAACGACCCCAACATGCCGGAGAAAGAGATGACCGAAATCCCCTTGCTCGGCAACTATCCGGTAAGTAAAGGCTTGATTTCGCTGCAGAACGACCGTGGTACCAGCTACGACATGTACCTCCAGGTACAGAACGAGTTGACCAAGGCCTATAACCAGGCGAAAGACGAGCTCTCACAACAAAAATTCGGCCGGCCCTATTCCGACCTCGGTGACGAACAGAAGAAAGCCATCAACAAGGCTATCCCCGTCAAGATTTCGGAAGCAGAACCGCGTAACCTGACAGGAGGAAAATAGAACATGGCACAAATCAAAAGAAACGGCGGGAAAGATACCCCGGGTATCTCTACCTCTTCGCTGCCCGATATCGTGTTCATGATCCTGTTCTTCTTCATGGCCACCACCACCATGCGTGAAGTGGAATTGAAAGTGCAGGTTGAAGCGCCGAAAGCCAGCGAAGCTCAAAAACTCGAAAAGAAATCTTTGGTAAGTTACATCTACGTCGGTCCTCCGACCAAAGCACTCGCTCCCCAGTTCGGTACCGCTCCGCGTATCCAACTGAACGGTGCTTACAGTACGCTGACCAACATCACCGAGTTCGTTGCCTCGGAACGTGACAAACTCAGTGAAAAAGACCGTCCTGACATGACCGTCAGCCTGAAAATCGACGCCGCTACCAAAATGGGTATGGTGACCGATATCAAACAGGAACTGCGTCGTGCCAACGCGCTCTCGATCAGCTATGCAGCTGCCAAGGATAAAGGCGATGCAAATGCTAGCAAATAGTTTTTGCATGTGAGCCTAAAGTACCCTTGAAAAGGGGCCTCTGATGATTCAGAGGCCCCTTTTTGTGCTGTTACGGGTATGAAATAGGAATGAGAGCTAGTGGGGGTGAGTGTGTGGAAAGCCTAGTTACTGAAACTGGCGTGAATGCCTGTCTTTTGTATTATTGTTTTAGCTCTGAGACTTTGTGCGTGGCAAGCGTTGTTAGGCTATTCTGCCTGTGGCTAGCTTGGTATGTATTGAGTGTATTGTAATACCCGGGTTGGAGGATAAAAATCTTAGGTGAGAAATATTATCACTACCGTAATATTCTTCCGGTAGCGAATCTGAGCGAGGTGAATGGATAGTTGAAAGGAATAAACCGTATCCTTAACGGCAATTTGCTGTATGTTGCGTTTTACAGAGGAACTGAGAATTGAATTTGGCTTTTGAGTAAGTTTCTCCCTGTCGTGAACGTTAAATACATGCGCTTTTAGGGCTTTAGGATGATTCTACGCCCAATATTGCGGACTCAAGGGGTTGGGTTATCCGATATAATTCGGTAGAAATTTGGGCTTATTTTGCCCTATAGCAGAAAAGGCAAAAGGTGAATGACCACTGCGCAACCCATCATCAGCATATACAGAAAATTCGTGACGAAATTGGGCTTGCGGCTATTGAAGTAGGTCGGAATAATCACGGCCAGCGGGATAGCCAAAATCGGCAGTTGGTATAGCGAGCGGCTGGGTACAAAGGCCAAAATCAAGGCCGTGACGACCAGCATCCAGATGAAAAAGATGTAGACTTTGAACGGTTTGAGCTTGTACTCTCGACGTCGTCCCAGGAAGGTGATAATCGAGAGAATGAAGAGGATCACGACGCACCCGATAAAGGTCCATTCGAAGCTGCTGAAAAGTTTGACAGGAGGTAGCGGCGTTGATGTCAGCAGAGCGTCGCGACACTGGACGATCGTGTCCGTGAAGTTTCCTCCAGCGAGCCATACGCCGTATGCGCTGAAAAAGAGTGGCATAAGCCATCCTCCGAGGGCCGCAATCCATTCGCGGAGGTCAAAGAGACGGAAAAGCAGAAGACCGATGGGCAGCAGGATAACGAGGAACAGCGCCGGGGCGTAGATGGCTCCGGCGGCTCCGAGCGTGAAGCCTACGACCATATAGGGACCGGTGGCGAGTGCTTTGTAGTTGTAGCTGCGGAAGATGTTTTCGGCCGCAATCAGCACCAGCAGCGCCACGAGCAGCGGACGGAAACTCATGTAGGAGTTGTAGTAGCCGGAGCTGACCAGCAGGTAGATAATGGCCGGCATGTAGGTGCGCTCCAGAAAGATCACGTTCCGGATAACCAGCCGCGTAACGACGAATGAGTTGATGAAGACGAGAATCGACGAGAGCAGGATCCCGATGCCGGGGACTTGGCGAATCCACTGGTCGAGCAGTGTGCCGAGCGGAGTTCCGGCCGGCGGGGTGAGCATTTGGGTGTCGTGTGCGGCAGCGACCAGACCCGATCTCTCGGGCTGGAACAGTTCGGCTCCCCAGAAGATCACGGCCAGCAACACAAAGTATAATATGGTCTTCAGCAGGCTTTGCCGCGTAAGGTCCAAACTCATCCCCTTGGTTCTCTGTTATAGGTTGTCGACGCCGTGGTGGGACGGCCGTCAATTCGTTTGTTTGTGTGGTGAATCGCAGCGGCTGTGGGTGCGATTCCCGGCGTGCTTTCGTAGCAGCGTCGAGCGTTAGCGTGCGGAATCTGTGAATTACAGCAATTCTTGACCTCACCTCCTGTTATAGGAGGGATACAAACTGCACCGCTGTTTATGGTGCACAGATCCGATTTAGCCTTCTATTTGGTGTGCTGTTTATACAACCTGCCCCGGCTGTCGGAATGTAGCTTCGCGGTGGTGTTTGATCCACGGGAGGACGGCGCGGAGGCTGTAAATTAAAAGTCCTGCGCCTCCGGTCGTTTCGGTTTGCGTGTCTCACCGGTGGCGCAGGATGGGAAACCCGACGGGCGCTTACAGCAGGTCGCGGCCGATGTCGCGGCGGAAATATTTACCGTCGTAGGCGATGCCGGAAATCGTGTCGTAGGATTGCTCCGTGGCTTCGGTAATGGAGTTGCCCAGCGAGGTGACGGCCAGTACGCGTCCGCCGGCGGTCAGCACTTCGCTGCCCTTGGCCGCGGTGCCTGCGTGGAAGACGATGCTGGGGCATGCGGTCGAGGTTGGCAGACCGCTGATCGGCAGCCCTTTGGGGTAGCTTCCGGGGTATCCGCCCGAGACGCATACGACGGTGGCAGCAGTTCTCGGCGTTACTTCCAGCGTCTTTTCGTCCAGCGTCCGGTGGACGATGCCTTCGAACAGGTCGATAATATCCGAGGTGATGCGGGGCATGACCACTTCAGTCTCGGGGTCGCCCATGCGTACGTTGTATTCGATGACCATCGGTTCGCCGCCGCAGTTCATCAGGCCGATGAAGATGAAGCCGGTGTAGTCGAGACCGTCTTCGCGGATGCCGCGCACGGTGGGTTCGACGATGCGGGTGCGTACCTTCTCCATGAATTCGGGCGTGGCGAACGGAACGGGCGAGATTGCGCCCATACCGCCGGTGTTGAGTCCGGTGTCGCCTTCGCCGACGCGTTTGTAGTCTTTGGCTTCAGGCAGAATCTTGTACGATTGGCCGTCGGTGGCCACGAAGACCGAAACTTCGATGCCCGAGAGGAACTCTTCGATCACCACTTTCTTCGATGCGGCGCCGAATTTACCGTCGAGCATGGCCCGGAGTTCGCTTTGTGCTTCTCCCAGGTCGTTCAGGATCAGCACGCCTTTGCCGGCGGCCAGTCCGTCGGCTTTCAGCACGTAGGGCGGGCGGACTTTGGTGGCCAGGAAGATGCAGCCGTCTTCCACGTTGTCGCGGGTGACGGTGAAGTAGGCTGCCGTCGGGATGCCGTGGCGGGCCATGAAGGCTTTGGCGTACTCCTTGCTTCCTTCGAGCTGGGCGGCCTCCTGCGAGGGGCCTACTACCGGGATGTGGCGAATCTCGGGATCGTTCTGGAAGTAGTCTTTCACGCCGTCGACCAGCGGTTGTTCGGGGCCCACGACCACCAGGTTGATGTAGTTATTCTGTACAAACTGCTTGAGGGCGGGGAAGTTGGACGGGTCGAGATCGACATTGATCCCGCAGGCTCGAGTTCCTGCGTTCCCGGGAGCGATATAGAGTTTCTCCAAACGCGGACTTTGTGCGATTTTCCACGCGAAAGCATGTTCCCGGCCTCCGCTGCCCAGGAGCAGAATATTCACAGTCTGTGGTAATTTCATCGGAATGGATTTTTTTAGCACCACAAAGATACGTAATTTTGACGCGGCCGACAATCCGGCCCGTTGAATATTAAACACCTAAAAATACTTTGATGAAAAAACAACTGCTTGGGCTCGCAGCCCTGACCTTCGCTCTGGCGGCACCGCTGCGTTCGCTGGCCGACGAGGGGATGTGGCTTCTGCCCTTCATCGAAAAGCTGAACATCCAGCAGATGAAGGCCAAAGGACTGCGTCTCGATGCCAAAGACATCTATGACCTGAACAACACGTCGCTCAAGGACGCTATCGTGATCTTCGGCGGTGGCTGCACCGGCGAGATCATCTCGCCGAACGGACTGATCGCCACCAACCACCACTGCGGGTACGGCTCGATCCAGCAGCACAGCTCCGTGGAGCACGACTATCTTAAGAACGGTTTCTGGGCCTCCACTCAGGCCGAGGAGCTGCCCACCCCGGGACTGGCCGTGACCTTTATCCGTGAGATTCGCGACGTGACCTCCGAAGTGCTGGCCAAAGTGAAGCCGGAGATGACCGAACAGGAACGCAACGCCGCAATCCGCAAGGCGTCGGACAAGATCGTGAAGGAGAACAGCGATGCCAAAGCCTTCAAAGGGGCACAGGTGGTTCCCATGTTCGGCGGCAACCAGTTCCTGCTCTTTGTGACCGAACGGTTCACCGACGTTCGTATGGTGGGTGCTCCGCCGTCGTCGGTCGGCAAGTTCGGCGGTGACACCGACAACTGGATGTGGCCGCGCCATACGGGCGACTTCTCGCTCTTCCGCGTCTATGCCTCGCCCGACAACAAACCGGCCGCCTATTCTGAAGAGAACGTTCCCTACAAAGCGCCCAAATACCTCGAAATCTCGCTCAAGGGTTACAAGGAGGGCGACTATGCCATGATTATGGGTTTCCCCGGCAGCACCAACCGTTACATGACCACCTATGAAATCGACCAGGTGCTCGAACAGGACAACCCGATCCGCATCTTCGTGCGCGGCGAACGTCAGAAACTGCTCTGGGAAGATATGATGGCCGATCCGAAGGTACGTATTCAGTATGCCAGCAAATATGCCGGTTCGTCGAACTACTGGAAAAACTCGATTGGCAAGAGCCGCGGTTTGCGCAAACTCGACGTGCGCGGCAAGAAAGCGGCCCAGCAGGCCGAGTTTACGGCCTGGGTGAACGCTTCGCCCGAACGTCAGGCCAAATACGGTCGCGCCCTGCCGCTGATCGACAGCGCCGTGCAGCAGCGTCGTGCCGCCGCCCGCATACAGCAGTTCATGAGCGAGGCGCTCCGCACCGGAGTCGAAGGCTATACGCTGGGGATGTCCGTAAACGGCATTCTGACCTCCGAGCAAGACGATAAAAAGGCCGTTGAGTCGCTGCGCAAAACCGGCGAGGCCTTCTTCAAGAACTACAACGCTCCGACCGACCGGAAGGTGACCCTGCGGATGCTGCAAATCTTTGCCGACAGCGTTTCGGCGGCCGACGAACCCTCGTTCTTCGCGGCCGTGCGTTCCGACGTGGCCGGCTATGCCGCCCGTCTGGCCGACCAGTCGTTGCTGACCGATACGGCCCGTTTCTACGCCGCGCTTGAGAACTTCGACCGCGCACAGTGGACCAACGATCCGGCCGTGGTGGCTGCCGCTTCGATCTCCGAAAAGGCCCGCGAACTTTCGAGTCAGGCACTGGCCCCGGCTGCCAAGAAGTTTGCCGAGGGGCACCGCCTCTGGGTGGCCGGTCTGATGGAGATGAACCCCGACAAGGCCTGGGCGCCGGACGCCAACTTCACGCTGCGTCTGACCTACGGCCAGGTATTGCCCTACTGGGCGGCCGATGCCGTGTTCTATAACTACTTCACCACGCTTTCGGGCGTGATGGCCAAGGAAGATCCCGAAAATCCCGACTTTATCGTGCCCGAACGGCTCAAGGAGCTTTACAAGGCCAAGGATTTCGGCCCCTATGCCGTGAACGGCGATGTGCCGGTGGCCTTCCTGACCAATAACGACATCACGGGCGGTAACTCGGGCAGCCCCGTGCTCGACGCCGACGGCCGTCTGCTGGGTCTGGCCTTCGACGGCAACTGGGAGGCTATGAGCGGCGACATCGCCTTCGAACCCGACCTACAGCGCACCATTGCGGTCGATATCCGCTACGTGCTCTTCATGATTGACAAGTATGCCGGTGCGCAGCGTCTGATCGACGAAATGACCATCGTGCGCTAAGCGCGTTCTCTGCCGGTCCGAGACCCCGAAACGCGTGGGGATAAGGATGGCGGACACCATACGTTTTTACCTGCGAGCGACCTGTCCCGTCCGGCGGACAGGTCGCTTTTTTTGCGCCCGGCCGGGGCGTGGGGGTGCGAACGCTTCGCTTTTCTGCTATCTTTGTAACTGTACAAATTTGTCGTCGTCATGAAAAATATAGATACGACGCTGGTCAACAGCAAAATCGAACAGGCCGTGGCCGCGGCGGCTGCCTGGGAAACCGACCGCGAAGGGCTGCTCGGCTGTCTGGCCTGCACCGACTATACGACCCTCCGGGAGACCGACTCGCCCCGCAGCGTGAGCCTCTTTACGAAACATGCCATCGAACTTGTCGATCGTGGCCTGCCGCCTGTGGCCTCGGTGTGCGTCTACCCCTCGCTGGTCGATGCCGTGGGGGTGGCGCTGGCCGAAGTGCCGGCCGGGTCGCCAGCCGAGGAGATCGGGATTACGGCCGTCTGCGGTGCCTTCCCGTCGGGCCAGACCTACATGGAAGTCAAGATGCTGGAGTGTGCGATGGCCATCGAAAACGGAGCCGACGAGATCGATGCGGTCATCAACGTCGGGGCGATGCTCTCGGGCGATTACGACCTGGCCGAGAGCGAACTGGCCATGATGCGCGAGGAGATCGACGGCGATGCCCTGCTGAAGGTGATCCTCGAAACCGGTTCGCTGGCCGATCCGGAGCTGATCTACCGGGCATCGATGCTGGCGATGGAGGCCGGAGCCGATTTTATCAAGACTTCGACCGGCAAAACGCCCATCTCGGCGACGCCCGCTGCGGCGGTGGTCATGTGTCGGGCCATTCGCGATTTTGAGCGTTCCTGCTCCCGCAAGGTGGGGATCAAGGTGGCCGGAGGAATCCGCACGCCGCAGGACGCCATGCTCTATCGTACCATCGTCGCTCAGGAACTGGGGCCCGAGTGGCTCACACCCGAACTGTTCCGTATCGGTGCCAGCCGGTTGGTCGACGCGCTGGTTCCCTGCCTGGTGGAATAGCGCCGGGGACTCCAGGTTTATAACGATATCGAAGGGTCGGTCGTGGAGTGTCGCTCCCCGGCCGATCTTTATTTTTTTTTGGGGGGGGTAGCGGAAATTTTCAGCAGAGGATGGCGGTGTTGGGAATGGGGGAAGACGAATGAAAAGGGGCGGGCCCGATGGAACGCAATCGGTCGTTTCTGGCGAATCAAAGTCGCGTAAATCGGAACCCGAAACGGCTGAATGTCGGGCCGATACCGCATATAAACGAAAAAAGCCGTACTTTTGCAGCTCCGATTTTTTCACTAAACACCTTTTCGGCGCATGACCCAGCGACAACCTACCATTCTGCAATCCGTTATTCCGATTCTCGTCCTGCTGGGACTCATTATGGGCACCGTGCTCGGTACCGATGCCGATGCGCTGGCCGGTGCCAACCAGCTCTCGCTGCTCATCGCCTCGACCGTGGGAGCCGCCATCGCCGTCTACAACCGGGTGCGCTGGAGCGACATCATGCAGGGTATGGTCCATACGATCAGTACCTCGATGCCGGCCATCCTGATCCTGCTGATGGTCGGGATGCTCTCCGGAAGCTGGATGGTCAGCGGTGTGATTCCCACGATGATCTATTACGGGCTGGAGATCCTGCGGCCCGACTATTTCCTGCCGGCCTGCGTGGTGATTTCGGCCGCCGTTTCGGTTGCCACGGGCAGTTCGTGGTCCACCATCGCCACGATCGGAGTTGCGTTGATCGGGATCGGTCATGCCCTTGGATTCGACATGGCCATGACGGCCGGAGCCATCATCTCCGGAGCCTATTTCGGCGACAAGGTCTCTCCGCTGAGCGACACGACCAATCTGGCTTCGGCGGTGACCGGTACGGAGCTCTTCACCCATATCCGCTACATGATGCAGACGACCGTCCCCTCGATTCTGTTGACACTGATCGTCTTTACTGTGCTGACGCTGACCGTAGGCGGCGGACACGGCGGGGTGCTGGGGGTCGATACGTTCCAGCAGACCATCGACGCCACCTATTGCATCCACCCGTTGTTGCTGTTGATTCCGGCGCTGGCCGTATTCATGATTATCAAGAAGGTGCCGGCCGTGCCGGTGCTGATGATCGGTTCGCTGCTGGCCGTGGTGGCCGCGGCGCTCTTTCAGCAGGATCTGCTGGCATCGCTCTCGCCGGACGGACGGCTGACATTCGGCAGCGGTTACGAGGTGCTCACCCGTGCGCTCTACGGGCGGACGACCCCGGTGACGGGCGATGCGGCGGTGGACGATCTGCTGGCAACGGGCGGGATGGCCGGAATGCTGAATACCGTGTGGCTGATCGTCACGGCCATGATCTTTGGCGGGGTGATGGAGGCGGGCCATTTTCTGGAGCGGATTACGTCGGCCATTCTCAGCCGGGTCCGTTCGGCCGGCGGGCTGGTCTCGACCGCGACGGGCAGCTGCCTGCTCTTCAACCTGACGGCGGGCGACCAGTATATGTCGATCGTGGTGCCGGGAAAGATGTTTATCGGCGCGTTCCGGCGTAACGGACTGGAGTCGCGTCTGCTGAGCCGAACCCTCGAGGATGGGGGTACGGCCACTTCAGTGCTGATCCCGTGGAACACGTGCGGGGCCACGCAGGCGTCGATTCTGGGTGTGCCGACCTTCACCTATTTCCCCTTTGCGCTGTTTTGCTGGCTCAGTCCGCTGGTGACGCTGGTCGTTGCCTGGTCGGGATGGGGCATACGGCGCGGGGAGCCGCCTGTGGACGGCGAAGCTGTGGATCCGGCGATCGAAGAGGTGGAGACATATAACGTCCCCCGATAGTCAGGCGGAATACTCGAATGAAAAAGGAACGGCGGAAGATTTTCCATGTGGAAAATCTTCCGCCGTTTTGATTGCGGGCAGGTCCGAAACCTGCCATTGTGGGGGCGGGGAGGCTTAGTAGATGATCTCCATGATCAGTATTTCACCCGCTCCGTTCAGGTCGCGGTATACTTTGGTCACGGAGCCGTCGTTGTCAAACTCGTAACGGAAGACAGCTGTCTGTCGTTCGCCCTCTTGGGTGGTCAGTTCGGCGTTGGTCGGGAGGAAGGCCGGGCGAAGACCGGCCAGGCCGAAGGCCATGCTCCAGTCGCCCGATTCCAGCAGTGCGCTGAACATGTCGAAGTTCGAAACCCCTGCCGGCTGTGTTCCGAATTCGCACGTTGCCGTCCAGTCGTCCGATTCCATGGAGGAGATGCTGGAGGTGGTGGCGATGCTCACCGGGCATCCCTTTTCCCAGGTATAGTCGATGTTGGTCGTGTAGTATTTCGTGACGCTGGTCGGGTCGCCATCAGGTGTAAGGGTCCCGTCGGTATATGCGCCCGGCATGACGAAACGGGTCAGGTATCCCGCGTCGTTGTAACTCCAGGATGCCAGAGGAGTATCCTCGCTGTTGGGCACCTCTGCGGTCAGCCGTCCGTTGCTCATCAGGTACGAAGCGGTCGTAGTGATGGTTTGCGTGGTCGAATTGCCGTCGGAATCGACGTAGGTTTCATAGTCATACGACGTCATGGTCAGTGTGTCGGCCCCGTAGACGAAAGTCTGCTGTATCCGCGCTTCGGGCTCCTCTTCGTCCGAGTAGGTCACTTGGGTGATGCGTCCTTCGGCATCGTTTTCGAACCATACGTGGGTGTCGATGGTTCCGGCTACTTCGTCACCGTAGGTGATGATCTCTTTGGCCACTTTGCCGGCTTTCGGGTCGGGAAGCGGGGTTTCGCCCGATTCGGTGGTCCCTTTCTGTACGATGGTGATCGTAATGACGCTTTCGCCACAGATGATCCGGATCACGGCCGTACGGTCTTCACCCGAATAGTTGATGCTGAGCGTGATGTCCAGGGTGTATTCTCCGGCAGCGTCTCCGCTGGTTTGGCTCAGGGTCACCCAGTCGATGGTCGAGTCGGCTTTCGAGGCGATGCTTTCCGATACTTCGGCGTGCCACGGTCCCTGGGTCGAGAATTTTACCTGTTGTCCGGTTCCGGTTGAGGTCTGGTCGGCATAGACCGTTTGGTTGGTTGAACCCGACGTCAACTGGATGGACGGTTCGGTCGAGGTCTCTTTTTTGCAGCTGAAGAAGGTCAGGGCTGCCAGCAACACGATGAAAATTCTGTTCATCTATACGTTTTTTAGAGGCCTTCACACAGTACCTTGAAAAGGCGGGGTAATAAAAAACGAAAGCGTGGTACTGCGATGCCGTCGCCGGATTGCGGGTGGGTTGCAGGACGACGGGCATGACGCTTCCCTGTGGGGTGTCTTTTGACCGCAAAAATAGCTAGAAATGGAGTAACTCCCGAGGTGTGCGACGATGAGTGCCCGAATAAAACATGATTCTGTCCGGATTTTTCGTCGGCAAAAGCGGACGATTGGTCGGCAGATACCCTCTTCAGGTCTGATTTATTCGTGCGAGGCCCGATGCTGAATGTAGTTTTGCACCGGATGAATCATGTAACGCTATGAACAAACTACGCATCCTGATCGGAACGCTTCTGCTGTGTACGACCGGCCTGACAGCCGAAGCCGCTCCATGGACCCTCCGGGCATGTATCGATTATGCCCGTTCGCGCAACATCCAGGTGCAGTCGGCACAAGTGTCGGACAGCAGCGCCGGGGTGAACCTTTTGCAGGCCAAGGCACAGCAGACACCGACCCTCTCGTTTGCGACCGGTCAGGGCGTCTCGCACGGCAAGGAAGACGGTACGGCCTATTCTGGGAGTTACTCGCTCAATGCCGGGGTGACCATCTACCAAGGAGGTCAGCTGGTCAATACGGTCAAGAAACAGGAGATCCTGACCCGCACGGCCGAACTGAACGTGGCCGTGGCCCGGAACGACATCGAGATTTCGGTGACGCAGGCCTATCTGACGATCCTGTACGCCCACGAGAATCTCAAGACGATGCAGCAGACCGTCGAGTCGTCCGAGGCGCAGATGAACCGTACCAAGGCCCTGTTGGAGGCCGGTTCCGTGTCGGAGAGCGACTACGCGCAGATCGAAGCCCAGTACTGGAGCGATGTCTATGACTGTACGGTGGCCGAAAACACGCTCGCACAATCTATCCTGAAGCTGAAACAGCTGCTGGAACTGGGGCTTGAAGACGAGTTCGAGATCGATTTCCAGGAGATTGATGACGCGGATGTGATGGCTGCCATTCCGGATCTGGCCGAGGTCTATCACACGGCGCTGGAGGTGATGCCGGAGGTCGAGAGCAGCCGGCTGGAGGTTGAGGCGGCGCAGGTGAACGAAAAGATTGCCAAGGGGCAAAAAATGCCGACTATCTCGCTGAACGCGGCCGTCGGAACCGGTAACTTCTCGAATGGCGGTTACTCGTTCTTCAACCAGTTGAGCAACCAGCTGAACGAGAGCGCCACGATCAATATCAGTGTCCCGATTTTCAACCAGCGTTCTGCCCGTTCGGCCATCGAGCAGGCTCGGCTCGACACCCGTTCGTCGGAACTGACCCACGAACAGACCCTCAAAGACCTGCTCTCCGAGATCGAATCGCTGTGGCAGGATGCCAAGTCGGCCCAGAGCCGTTACGAAGCGGCTGCCGGCAAACTCAAATCGGCCGAGCTGAGTTATCGGTTGGTTCAGGAGCAGTTCAACTACGGGATGAAGAACCCGGTCGACCTGCTGACCGAAAAGACCAACTACCTCTCGGCACAGCAGGAGTTGATCCAGGCCAAGTACCAGTCGGTGCTGTCGCTCCAGTTGCTGGAATTCTATCGCGGCGGTCAGATCGAACTGTAGCCCGGTCCCACACCGAGGCCGAGAGTTCCCGTAGCGGGCCGCAGTTTCCTCTGCGGAGGGGGCGAATCTCTGTACCCGAAGCCCCTCCGGTGCGCGGTTCACGGAAAAAGAGTGGTTAATGTCATTGGTTTTTCATCTTCCGGAACCACGTTTGCGGCCCGCAGTGCGGGACTCACTCCATCGAACCACACTGCGGATAAATCACGAGTCACAAAAAAGTCAAACACTCAATATGAAAAAGAATCAGAAGATAGCCGGACGGTCTGTAGTGGCGGCAGCCCTGGCCGCCGGTTTGGTTGTCGCCTGCTCGCCCAAGCAGTCCGGCATGAGCTACGAAACCGTCGCCGTCGAGCGGGATACCATCAGCAACAGCGTCACGGCCACCGGAACGATCGAAGCCCTTACCGAAGTCGACGTGGGTACGCAGGTCTCCGGTAAGATCACCAAGCTCTACGCCGATTACAATTCGATTGTCAAGGCCGGTCAGCTGCTGGCCGAACTCGATACCGTTGAACTGCGGGCCACGCTCGATTCGCGTATCGCCAGCCTCGAGGCTGCCCGTGTCAAATATGAATACCAACAGAAAAACTATAACCGAATCAAAGGGCTTTTCGAAAAGGGGATGGTCAGCGAGACCGATTTCGAGGATGCCGAATATGCCTACGAGACGGCCCGCACCGATTACGACCAGGCGCGTTCCAACCTGGTGCAGGCCGAGACCAATCTGGGCTATGCGCGTATCTATTCGCCTATTGATGGGGTGGTGATTTCGCGTGAGGTCGAAGTCGGGCAGACCGTGGCCTCCAGCTTCGAAACCCCGACCCTCTTCACGCTGGCCGAGGACCTGCGCGAGATGCGTGTGATTGCCGACGTCGACGAGGCCGATATCGGACAGGTGCAGGAGGGACAGAGCGTCAGCTTTACGGTCGACGCCTATCCGAACGATGTCTTCACCGGGAAGGTGACCCAGAAACGTCTGCAGGCTACCGAAGAGTCGAGCGTGGTGACCTACGAAGTGGTGATCTCGGCAGCCAACCCCGACATCAAACTGATTCCGGGTCTGACGGCCAACGTTACTATCTATACGGTGCAGAAACCCGACGTGCTGATCGTTCCGTCCAAAGCGCTGCGCTTCTCGCCCGAAATGGGACCGCAGACCGCTTCGACCACGGGTCCGCGTCGCGTCTATGTCAGCCACAACGGCCAGTTGACCGAAACCCCGGTACAGACCGGCGTGACGGACGGTATCTATACCGAGATCACCAAAGGGCTCTCCGAAGGCGATTCGGTGGCCGTGGGATTCAAGATGCAGCTTCCGGCCGACGGGATGGAAGAGGAGATGGGCGGCGAACAGAGCCCCTTCATGCCGACGCCTCCCGGAGGGAACAAGAAAAAATAGTTATGCGCAAGGGAGCCTGACCGGCCCGGAAACAGTGTGTTGAGTGGTGGAAAGGCAGCTGCTCCGGCAGAGAGCAGGCTCCGATTTGCGCTATCCGTCGCAGAGACGGCTAGATCAACGAACAATTATGGAAAAGGAGATCATTAGAATCGAGAATATCCGTCGCGACTTTACGGTCGGCAGCGAGACGGTCCATGCCCTTCGGGGGGTGTCGTACACGATCCGCGCCGGAGAGTTCGTGACCATCATGGGGACCAGCGGATCCGGCAAATCGACCATGCTGAATATCCTGGGATGCCTCGATACCCCCACCTCCGGCGAGTACTATCTCGATGGCATCTCGGTCCGGACGATGGGCAAAAACGACCGGGCGACGCTGCGTAACCGCAAGATCGGATTCGTTTTCCAGAACTATAACCTGCTGCCCAAAACCACGGCCCTCGAGAACGTCGAGCTGCCGCTGCTCTACAATCGTGAGTACTCGGCCCGTCAACGCAAGGAGAAGGCCGAACAGGCACTGGTTGCCGTTGGGCTGGCCGAGCGGATTAATCACCGTTCGAACCAGATGTCCGGCGGTCAGCAGCAGCGTGTGGCCATTGCGCGTGCGCTGGTCAACGATCCGGTGATTCTGCTGGCCGACGAGGCCACCGGGAACCTCGATACGCGGACGTCGTTCGAGATCCTCACCCTCTTCCAGCGGCTCCATGCCGAGGGGCGGACGATCATCTTCGTGACCCACAACCCCGAGCTGGCCCAGTTCAGCAGCCGCAACATCACCCTGCGCGACGGCCGCGTGGTGGCCGATACGGCCAACACCAACATCCGGTCGGCCCGCGAGGTGCTGGAGTCGCTGCCCAAGGAGAATGACTAAACCTGACACACAGAACGATGAACTACAAGAATCTGGTGCGCATCGCCCTGCGAGCGCTCAACAACAATAAGTTCCGGGGGTTCCTGACCATGTTGGGGATCATCATCGGGGTGGCGTCGGTCATCGCGATGCTGGCCATCGGGCAGGGCTCGAAACGGAGCATCCGGGCCCAGATTTCGGAGATGGGATCCAACATGATCATGATCCATCCGAAATTCGACCGTGGGGCCGGTGTCCGGCTCAGTGCCAGCGACATGCAGACCCTGAAGATTGCCGACTACCAGACCCTGCTCAACGAAGCCACCTGGGTAGCCGCCATCTCGCCCACGGTGAACTACAGCGGCCAGGCGATCTATGGGGCCAACAATACCCCTACGACCGCCTACGGGGTGAGCCCCGAGTACCTCGACATCCGTAAGTACGAGGTCGGACAGGGCGAGATGTTCACCGACAGCGACATCCGTACCGCCGCCAAGGTTTGTGTGGTGGGGCAGACCGTGGTGGACGAGCTCTTCCCCAATGGCGAGAATCCGCTGGGCAAGACGATCCGGGTCGACAAAATACCTTTCCGCATCATCGGGGTGCTGGTTTCGAAGGGCTACAACTCGATGGGGCAGGACCAGGACGACCTGATTCTGGCCCCCTACACGACGATCATGAAGCGTATGCTGGCCGTCACCTATTTCCAGGGGATCTATTGTTCGGCCATCAGCGAAGAGTTGACCGACCAGGCGGTCAATGAGTTGACCGAGATCCTCCGCCGCAGCCACAAACTCGGCGAGAATGACGATGACGACTTCGAAATCCGCTCGCAGGAGGAGTTGAGTTCGATGATGAGTTCGACGACCGAGATGATGACTGTCCTGCTGGCCTGCATTGCGGGCATCTCGCTGCTGGTCGGCGGTATCGGGATTATGAACATCATGTACGTGTCGGTGACCGAACGTACGCGTGAGATCGGTCTGCGTATGTCGATCGGGGCCAAAGGACGCCACATTCTGTTGCAATTCCTGATCGAAGCGGTGATTATCAGTGTGATGGGTGGTCTGATCGGAGTGCTGCTCGGTATTGGAGCCTCGGCGGCGATCAAGTATTTCGCCGGGTGGCCCGTCTACGTCCAGCTCTATTCGGTCGTGCTGTCGTTCGCGGTTTGTACCGTGACGGGGATCTTCTTCGGGTGGTACCCCGCTCAGAAGGCCTCGAGGCTCGACCCCATCGAAGCGATCCGGTACGAGTAAAAACAGCCGGCACTCAAAAAATAACTCGTACGAACCGTCTTCCGCTCCAGCCGGCGAAAGGCGGTTCGTATGTGGCTTTTAATGGGATAGAGAATGAACAAAAATCCGTACCTTGCAGATGAAATGGAACGCATGAATAAAAACCGTGGCCTGATGATCGCCATCCACACCATCGGATGGGGGTTGATGTTCGGTTTCCCGCTGCTGTTCACGCAGGGCCGGGCGACGATCGACTGGGTGGGCTATGCCCGTTACTGCATGGTTCCCCTGTGTTTCATGATCGTCTTCTACGTCAACTATTTCGGGCTGATCGATCGTATGCTGTTCCGGCGGAAAATCCTGCCTTTCGTCGTGGTCAATGTCGTGTTGATCCTGGTGGTCATGCTGGTCATGCACTTGTGGTTCGAATTTTTCCGGATTCATGTGCAGGGCGAGGTGCCGCCCCCACGAGGCCGAGGACCGCGAATGCCGGCTTCGGTATTCATGTTGCGCGACATGCTGTTGCTGGGGCTGACCGTGGCCCTGAGCGTGGCGATCCGGGTGACCGGCAATTGGTATCGTACCGAAACTGAACGTCGGCAGGCCGAGCAGGCCCGGACACAGGCCGAATTGCAGAACCTGCGCAACCAGCTCAATCCGCACTTCCTGTTCAATACGCTCAATAACATTTATGCGTTGATTGCGATCGGACCCGACCGGGCACAGGAGGCGGTGCTGCAGCTGAGCGGATTGCTGCGCCACGTGCTTTACGAAAAGAACGGGGAGCGTGTGCCGCTGGCCAAGGAGCTGGCCTTCATGCGCAGCTATGTGGAGCTGATGAGCCTGCGTTTGCCGTCGAGCGTACGGTTGAAAGTCGACATGGTCGATGCTGCTGCGACACAGGGGCTGACCATCGCGCCGCTGCTGTTCATCACACTGATCGAAAACGCCTTCAAGCACGGAGTCTCGGCCGATGCGCCTTCGTTTGTGGATATTTCGCTGACCGTTACGCCCGACGGAAACGGGGTGCACGGTCGGATTGTGAACAGCTATTTCCCGAAACGCGACAACGACCGCAGCGGTTCGGGCATCGGGCTGGAGAACCTGAGACGGCGACTGGGACTGCTTTATCCCGGGCGCTACTCCCTGCGGACCGAACGCGAGGGGGATTGTTTTGTTGCAGAGATGACCGTAAATTGTCGGAATTGATATGATGTTGAATTGTCTGATTGTGGATGACGAGCCGTTGGCGCTCGATCTGCTGGAGAATTATGTGGGCCGGACGCCGTTTCTGCAGTTGGCGGGGCGGGCCGGGAGTGCGCTGGAGGCGTTGGAGTATATCGAACGGGCCGGCGATGGTACGCACGAGGAGATTCACCTGCTGTTTCTGGATATCCAGATGCCGCAGTTGAACGGGATAGAGTTCTCGCGGTTGTTGTCCGAACGCGGGAACGGCCAGACCAAGGTGATCTTTACGACCGCTTTCGGTGAGTATGCGTTGGAGGGGTTCCGGGTGGATGCGCTGGATTACCTGCTCAAACCGATCAGTTACACGGAATTCCTGCGGGCGGCCATGAAGGCGCAGGAGTGGTTTCTGCGTACTTCGGCCGGCGGACCCGAGGCCGAAAACGTCAAGCGTGACAGCATCTGGGTTCGGGCCGATTACCGGCAGGTGCGGGTGCGGCTGGAGGATATTCTGTACATCGAAGGGGTGAAGGATTATGTCCGGATCTGTCTGGCCGACGGTTCGCACGTGATGACCCAGATGAGCCTGAAAACCATGGGAGAACAGTTGCCCGCCGACGAATTTGCCCGCGTTCACCGCTCCTATATCGTGCATATGCCCGAGGTGAAAACCATCGAACGGGGGCGGATTGTCTTCGGAAAGGTGCGCATCCCGATCTCCGATTCGTTTCGGGACGAGTTTATGCAGCGGTTGGCCCAGCGGGCGTTTATCGCTCCGCGTGCCGGTGCTGCCGACAGCGAGGCTTCGCGCGAGAAAAATTAGCGGGGGGCGGCGGCCTGTGCGGATAGTGGTTTTCCCCTCTCTGCTGTTGCCGCATGGGCGTGACGTCGCGAAATTTGTATTGATTGACGGGTCCCGCAGTTGATAAAGTATGTCCGCCGACTCCTAATGAAGAGAGCCGGCGGATGTTTTTTGTGGGGAGGTGGAGGCAGGGAGACAACAAAAAGCGCCTCGGTCGAATCACCGAGGCGCTTTCATTTGAGAGAGCCACAAGCCAGGCTCGAACTGGCGACCTTTTCGTTACGAATGAAATGCTCTACCGACTGAGCTATTGTGGCAATCGTTTACGGCCACAAAGATAATCATTTTTCTTTTATTCCCAACTCGCCCTCCGATTGAAATTCCCGATCGCGTTTTTCGGACCTTGCCGGAGCGGGATGATACAGAGCGAGAAATTGCCTCTCTGTTCGTGGGGAAAGTGTTCGGTTGGGCGTTTATACCGACAGGTTTTGCGTCGGTAGGCGTGTGCCGTCGAAGCGCCGTGGCCGGTGAGGAAGGGATCCGGTGAGGAAAATCGAGGGAGAAAAGAATCGAAGGGAAGAATGGGAAAGGAAGAATCGAGGGTGGAAGGGATCGGAAAGGGTCTGTTTGATTTTGAGAGCAAGGTAGAATAAGAATCGAGACCTTTCGGGTGACTGCTCCTCAAAAAAATCGACTTCGGAAACGCGCTACAAGGCGCATCCGAAGTCGGGGAATATGGCGTGCAGACCGATAACGGGTTAGCCTATTCGGCCGGGGCCGTTGTTTCGGTGGTCCCCGTTGCAGTCGTTTGGGTAGTATCGGCAACTGCCGTCTCGGGAGCGGTCATCTCGGGACGTTCGAAACCGTCGTTTGTGGCCATTTCGGTCATGCGCTTGATGCGGTTGGCCAGATCGGGGTGGGTCGAAAAGAGCTGCTGCACCTTGCTCGTCTTGTCGGCACCCATCTCAGCTTCCATCTGTTGCAGCTTCTCGAAAGCGAGTGCCATGGCCCACGGGTTTTCGCCGTGCGACTTCAGAAAGTTATAGCCGTATTCGTCGGCGGCATACTCCTGCTTCTGCGAGAATTTCGAGTTGGCCACTGCCTCGCCCAGCGAACCGAGTTGCGACTCCGACAGTTTGGCCACGATGCCGCCAGCCGAGCTGATTCCGTCGCGCAGGGCCGAGGTCAGCAGGGCGGTCCGGAAGGCATCTTTGCTGTCTTTGTTCATCACGTGGCCGATTTCGTGGCCGATCACTCCGAGAATCTCTTCGTCGGTCATGATGTCCATCAATCCGGTAAATACGCGGACGCTGCCATCGGCACAGGCAAAGGCATTGACGTCGGTGACCCGATAGGCCTTGATGTTCAGACCTTCGGTGTTGATCTTTTCGGTGATCCGGGCCAGGCGCACCGCATACGGGTCGTCCCCTTCGCAAACTGGATTGCTTTTGTCCATCCCGTCGATGTACTCTTTGACGTAGGCTTCGAGTTGAGCGTCGCTCAGCGTGGCGGCCTGAATTGCTTTAGCGCCGGCACCGAGGGCTTTCACGAGTTTGAATTGGGCATTTGCTGTCCCTACGAGTGCCAGTGCGACGACAAGCAGGGCATAGATTCGTTTCATCGTGTTGTGGTTTGTTATGGTTTTTCGGCGGTAAAATTAAATCAAATACCGAAAAGTTTACAATTTTTTCAGTAGGCGGCCGGAGAAACGAAGTGCGGCGACCTGTCGGAACAGGCCGCCGCTCGGACATAACAAACGATGAAAAAGAGATATAAGGAATGAAACGTAAATGAAATTAGACTGCCTGCAGCGTGGCGGCCCGCAACTTGCGTTGGCAGAAGCGTTCGCACTGCTGGCCGATGTCGTAACCGAGCATGGCCCCCAGCATGAAGTCCTCTTCGGGGGTCAGTCGGTTGAGGGGTTTATCGACGAACGAGCGGACGGCCTCCAGGCAGGCCTGTTTGCCGAAATAGAGGTTTACCTTTTGGTCCGAGACCGGTTGGCAGAGGTAGGCGATATGCTGGCTTTCGAGGCGGCGGATCATGAAGTCGGCACAGGTCGGACACATCGTGCAGAGGATCAGGCTGCGGATCCCTTTCTTGAATTCGTAGATGTGGTGCATGAACACCTTCATGTCCGAAAAATTGGCGCAGTCGGGGCGGCTCATGACAGTTCGGTTTTGAGTTGTTCCGTCCAGCGGTCGATGCGTTCGGCGGTCAGGTGGCTTTCGTTGTTTTCGTCGATGGGCAGCCCCACGAAACGACCCTCCTGCAGGGCGATGGAGCTGTCGAAGGTGTAGCCCGACGGATCGCAGGCGCCGATGAAACGGCATCCGCTTGCGGCCAGCGAGTCGTGCAGCAGTCCGATGGCATCGCAGAAGGTGTCAGAGTAACCGGCCGAGTCGCCGCAGCCGAACAGGGCGACGGTTTTACCCGCGAGGTCCATCTCCTTGAGGCGGTCGATAAAATTGCACCAGTCATCCTGCAACTCGCCGCTTCCCCAGGTCGAACTGCCCAGGAGCAGTGTGTCGTATGCCTGAACGGCCGACGGATCACTGTCCGCCACGTTGTGGATGTCGGCGGCGCCGACGCCGAGTTTCTCTCCGATTTGGGTGGCGACGGCCTCGGTGGTCCCGAGGGTGCTGCCGTAGAAGATACCTGTTTTCGTTCCCATGGCTTTGTGTTTTTGTTTGATGCAAAGCTATGGATTCCGTCGTCCGGCGGGAATCCCTAAAAATGGGGAAATTGGAGCAGACGCATCCCATTCCCGAGGGGTGCCCGAAAAAGGTGTGTTACGGAGAGGAGTCTGGACCGCTTGGTTGCCCGGCTGCACGGTCTCGTTCGCTCGGCTGTTCGACCCGGTTACTCGGGCTGTGTAGATGGCGTATCATTCTGCGGGAAGAGAGGCGTGCGACGGCCACTGTAGCAAAAATGCCCCGTCCGGGAAAGGCGGGGCATCGTCGGGATACGTTGTATAGGAAGAAACGATGGGGTGTTTTGCTATTTGGGCGGTGTACCCGGAACGGGGGTGATGTCCCCGGGTAAAACGGCTGCGGCCTGACGAAATCCCTATCGGGGGATTTTGATTTTAGCGGTGCGTCCGGCCTTGACGGTCACCTTGTCGTTCCACTGCAGGAAGGCGTTGTCGCCCAGCGGCTGTGCGGCCTGTTCGGCATTTTCGGCCAGTACGGTGACGGTGGCATCGAATGCCGTGGGGTTGTGGAGGGTCAGGGTGATGTGACGGTCGTCCCGTTCTGTCTTCTGGATGGTGACGTGATCGAAGACGTAGCAGCGGTCGAGGTCGGTGCGCAGGTAGATGCCGGGAATCTCGACGGCCATCAGGGCGCCGTTCGTCTCGTTCCAGCCGGTTTGACCGCCATCACCGCGCGATCCGCGGCTGTCGGCATCGCAATAGGTGAGGCGCTCGGTAATCTTCCCGTTGGGCTGAACTCCTTCGGCGTGGGCGTGGATGATGTCGCGCAGCAGAGCGGCATAGAGGGTGTCGCCGGTGGCACGGTAGAGCTTGAGCAGCGCGTCGCCCGACTGGGTGCAGAATCCCGGGGCGCCGTGTTTGTTCTGGGTGCTGGCCCAGACGGCACCGGTCAGGTCGGCACCGAGTTTGGCCAGCGGGGTTTCGGCCGGCAACCGGTAGCGGAACGAGACGGTCCAGGTGGCGCACAGGTTGGCCAGGTCGCGGCATTGTTCCAGGTAGCATTTCTCGCCGGTGGTTTCGTAGAGGGTCATCAGCGAGGTCATCAGGGCTGCTGCCGTTTCGGAGTCGGCATTCTGAAGAATGTCGCCGCAACCGCCCGAGGTGAAGCCTCGCCGGGCGAAATCATGGTAGTAGAAATCGGCAGCTTTGCGGGCTACGTCGAGGTATTCCGGGTTGTTGTAGTATTTTGATGCGAGGGCCAGACCTCCCACGGCCATGGCGCCGCCGGTAGTGTTCCATACAGCGATGTCGCCGGTTTTCAGGTCGAGGTAGTTCCCCCACGTGCCTTCGGTCTGCCAGGTTTTGACAAAAGCATCGGCCAGTTTCTGAACGCGTTGGGTCCATTCGGGGCGGATGGCGTCGCTGCGGCCCTGTTTCCGGAGCAGGTCGAACTGTTTGACCAGCCAGTAGAGCAGATCGGCGTTCTTGCGGGTCAGCCCGATGCCGGGATTCTCCTTGGCCGCGTCACGCAACAGCGGTTTG
This sequence comes from Millionella massiliensis, assembly GCF_900104655.1. Lineage (GTDB taxonomy): Bacteria > Bacteroidota > Bacteroidia > Bacteroidales > Rikenellaceae > Rikenella > Rikenella massiliensis. The sequence continues at coordinate 2,065,861 of NZ_FNWD01000002.1, forward strand.
CCGTCGGCTCCGAGAACGTCGTAGTAGTAACCGCTCTCGCCATAGCCGCGCAGCAGGGCGAAGTCGAAGGTGTTGGCAACGCGACGCAGGTGCATCGTGTCGTCCAGTGCCAGCATTGGCCAGGTGTTCATCAGCCCGCCGATCCAGCCGTAGGACATCCAGTCGGCGTTTTCGGGACAATAGTATTCGCCGACGGGGCTGACGTGGTAGCGCTCTTCGATGTTGCGGATCATGCGCTGGTGCACTTCGCTCATGGGCATCAGGTTGCGTGGTGTGGTGGGTGCCGTGTGGCGTTTGCGGTCGTGCATGAAGCGGGCCAGCAGCTGGGGAACGTCATTGGCCGGGAAGTTCAGCCGGGTCACGCGGATCACGATGCTGTCGCCGGGCTGTACGCTGATTCCCCGGTCGGGGCTGGGGCTGAAGCCGATAAATTCGGGTTTGAGTTCCCGCACGCCGGGGGCGCTGATGACGAACGAGGCGATGTCGCGGTCGAGCGACTCCTGTACGATCAGTGCGTGGTCTTTCACCTCTCCGTCCCGTTCGATGCCCTGATCCGTGAGCAGGATGGTCGCATTATGGTTTTTTCGGTCGAGCCAGGTGATGGCCGGGGTGGCGGCGTTGCAGACCAGCACTTCGAGCCGCGAGGGGGCACCGAATTCGGGCGAAAGCTGCGGAATGGGGTTGGAGGTCAGGGCCAGATCGCGTCGGTAGTAATCCGTGGCGTCGAGCCCTGTGGCGTACTGCCGATTGACGATGCGCTGACGGTTGCCGGCATAGACTACCGATGGGATCATGACGTAGTTGTCGCTCGACCATCCGTACTGGTCGAAGGCGACGGCGACGCCGGCATCCCGGAGGGCCTGACGGGCACGGAATGTGAAGACGTAGGAGGAGTCTCCGCTGTTTTGGACGTCGACTGTCCATGCTGCGGAGTTCGGGGTGATTTCAGTGGCGCTTTGCAGGCGGGCTTTGTCGTAGCGGCAGTCCAGCAGACGAAACGTACGCGAAGGGTCGGGTGTGCGGGGCAGCCAGTCGCTCTGTGCGGCGGCGGTGCTGATCAACAGGCTGGCCAAGCAGGCCAGGGTCCAGGGTTTGTTCATTGTCTGAGTTTTTTCGTAGGGGTAGAAATTCGTAGGCTGATGGGGTCGGGGGGTGAGTCCAGACAGGTGATGTTTTATCGGGGGATTTTGATTTTAGCGGTGCGTCCGGCTTTGACGGTTACTTTGTCGTTCCACTGCAGGAAGGCATTGTCGCCCAGCGGCAGTGCGGCCTGCTCGGCGTTCTCGGCCAGTATGGTGACGGTGGCGTCGAATGCCGTGGGGTTATGGAGGGTCAGGGTGACGTGGCGGCTGCTCCGCTTGATCTCCTGTACGGTGACGTGGTCGAAGACGTAGCAGCGGTCAAGGTCGGTGCGCAGGTAGATGCCGGGAATCTCGATGGCCATCAGTGCGCCGTTGATTTCGTTCCAGCCGGTCGCGTCTCCTTCGAGACGGTCGCCACGGCTGTCGGCATCGCAATAGGTGAGGCGTTCGGTGATCTTGCCGTCAGGTTGCACCCCCTCGGCGTGAGCGTGGATGATGTCGCGCAGCAGGGCGGCATAGAGGGTGTCGCCGGTAGCTCGGTAGAGTTTGAGCAGCGCGTCGCCCGACTGGGTGCAGAACCCCGGGGCGCCGTGTTTGTTCTGGGTGCTGGCCCAGACGGCGCCGGTCAGGTCGGCCCCGAGCCGTGCCAGTTGGGTCTCGGCCGGCAGTCGGTAGCGGAACGAGACGGTCCAGGTGGCGCACAGGTTGGCCAGGTCGCGGCACTGTTCCAGGTAGCGGCTTTCGCCAGTGGTTTCGTAGAGGGTCATCAGTGAGGTCATTAGGGCCGCTGCCGTTTCGGAATCGGCATTCTGAAGAATGTCTCCACAACCGCCCGAGGTGAAGCCTCGCCGGGCAAAGTCACGGTAGTAGAAATCGGCTGCTTCGCGCGCTACGGCGAGGTATTCCGGGTTGTTGTAGTATTTCGATGCGAGGGCCAGTCCTCCCACGGCCATGGCGCCGCCGGTGGTGTTCCAGACGGCAATGCCTCCGGTCTCCAGGTCGAGGTAGTTTCCCCATGTGCCTTCGGTCTGCCAGGTTTTGACAAAGGCGTCGGCCAGTTTCTGAACGCGTTGGGTCCATTCGGGGCGGATGGCGTCGCTGCGGCCCTGTTTCCGGAGCAGGTCAAACTGTTTGACCATCCAATACAGCAGGTCGGCATTTTGTCGGGTCAATGCAATGCCGGGATGCTCTTTGGCGGCATCGAGAAAGTAGGGTTTCCCTTCCGGACCGATGACGTTGTAATAGTAGCCGCTGGCAGCCTGACCGTTGAGTAGACCGAAGTTGAAGGTGTTGACAACGCGACGCAGATGCATCGTGTCGCCCAGTGCCAAGATGGGATGGGTACTCATCAGCCCGCCGACCCAGCCGAAAACGAACCAGTTAGCGTTGGATACATTGTAGAATTCGTTAACGGGGCCTGACAGATAGCGTGTGTCGATTCGTCCGATCATGCGCTGGTGCACCTCGCTCATGGGCATCAGGTTGCGTGGCGTGGTGGGTGCCATGTGGCGTTTGCGGTCGTGCATGAAGCGGGCCAGCAGTTGGGGAACGTCACTGGCCGGGAAGTTTAGCCGGGTCACGCGGATCACGATGCTGTCGCCGGGCTGTACGCTGATTCCCCGGTCGGGGCTTGGACTGAACCCAATGAACTGGGGCTTCTTTTCCCGCACGCCGGGAGCGCTGATGACGAATGAGGCGATGTCGCGGTCGAGCGACTCCTGTACGATCAGTCCGTGGTCTTTCACCTCTCCGTCCCGTTCGATGCCCTGATCCGTGAGCAGGATGGTCGCATTATGGTTTTTTCGGTCGAGCCAGGTGATGGCCGGGGTGGCGGCGTTGCAGACCAGTACTTCGAGCCGCGAGGGTGCACCGAATTCGGGCGAGAGCTGCGGAATGGGGTTGGAGGTCAGGGCCAGATCGCGTCGGTAGTAGTCCGTGGCGTCGAGCCCGGTGGCATACTGCCGATTGACGATGCGCTGACGGTTGCCGGCATAGACTACCGATGGGATCATGACGTAGTTGTCGCTCGACCATCCGTACTGGTCGAAGGCGACGGCGACGCCGGCATCCCTGAGAGCCTGTCGGGCCCGGAATGTGAAGACGTAGGAGGAGTCTCCGCTGTTTTGGACGTCGACTGTCCATGCCGCAGAGTTCGGGGTGATTTCAGTGGCGCTTTGCAGACGGGCTTCGTCGTAGCGGCAGTCCAGCAGACGGAACATGCGCGTAGGGTCGGGTGTGCGGGGCAACCAGTCGCTCTGTGCGACGGCGGTACTCCCCCACAGCATGACGAACCCGGCCAGTATCCATTTCGTTTTCATATGGTGCGGCAAGGATTACAAAGTGTTCGTGTCGTCGGCGCAACGTTGCTGGCTGGCGGTGAAGGTGCCCCGAAGCGGGGTGTCCTGGCAGGAGCGGCCGACGTGGATTTCGAATTCACCGGGCTCGAGTACCTGGCGCATCTCCTTGTTCCACAGCATCAGCTCTTTTTCGGGAATGGTGAAGCGGATCTCCTGCTCTTCGCCGGGTTGGAGCTGCACTTTCCGGAACCCTTTTAGTGCGCGTACGGGAGTGGTCACGCTGCTCACCACGTCGTGCAGGTAGAGCTGAGCCACTTCGGCACCGGCACGCGAACCGGTGTTTTTGAGGCGGCAGCTCACTTCGACGCAACGGTCAGGGGTGTCGAGCCGGTTGTCGATCTTCAGGTCGCTGTATTCGAACGTGGTGTAGCTCAGCCCGTAGCCGAAGCAGAAGAGCGGGTCGGGGGCCGAGAAGACATAGTCGCGGCCGGGTTTTTCGACCGATCCGCGCTGGTGGTAATAGCCTTTGGCCGAGGGTTTGTAGTTGGCGTACATCGGGATGTGGCCGGTGGTCGGCGGGAAGGTGACCGAAAGACGCCCCGACGGGTTGACATCGCCGAAGAGAATCCGGCTGACGGCATCGCCGCCCCGTTCGCCGGGATACCATGCCTCGAGGGCCGCATCGACCCGGTCGATTTGCTGGCCGACCGTGTAGGGACGGCCGTTGACCATCACCAGTACAACCGGTTTGCCCTGCGCGACGATCGAGTCGAGCAGTTCGGCCTGTACGCCGGGGAAACCCAGTTCGTTGCGGTCGTATCCTTCGCCGCAGGTATTGGCCTCTTTCGAGTTGGGGTCGCCCCAGCCGATGCCGGAGTAGATGACGCTGGTGCCGCCCAGCACCAGTACGACCACGTCGCTTTCGCGGGCGGCCTGCATGGCTTCGGCAAAACCCTCTTTGGAGAGTTCGGTGATGCCGCACCCTTCGGCGTAGCGGACGGTAATCCGGTCGCCGACGTAGTCGCGGATGCCCTGGAGCACGGTGGTGCCGTAGTCGTTGTTTTTGGTGACGCTGTAGTCGCCGAACTGAACTTTATCGGCGTTGGGGCCGATGACGGCGATCGAGCGCAGGCTCTCTTTGGCCAGGGGCAGGGTGGCATTATCGTTTTTGAGCAGCACGATCGACTCTTCGGCGATCCGCTGCGAGAGGGCTACACTGGCCGGGAGGTGGACTTTGCGGGCGAGACCGGCCGGTTTGGAGTAGGGACGGTCGAAGAGCCCCATCTTGAATTTGGCACGCAGCACGCGGGCCACGGCGGTGTCGATCACTGCTTCCGGCAGGGTCCCTTCCTCGACGAGCCGTTCCAGCTCGCCGTAGGCATATCGGCCGGGGGCTTCGAGGTCGACGCCGGCGGTGATGGCCTGCACGGCCGATTCACCTTTGTCGCGGGCCGTGCGGTGGAACTGGTCGAGCATGCCGATGGCTCCGTAGTCGGAGAAGACGTAGCCGTCGAATCCCCACTCACCTCGCAGAATATCGGTCAGCAGTTGGCGGCTGGCGTGGACCGGTATGCCGTCCACCTCGTGGTAGCCGGGCATGAGGCTGTAGAGGTTGGCCTCCTTGACGGCGGCTTCGAACGGCGGGAAGTGCAGCTCGCGCAGGTTGCGTTCGCCCATCAGAGCGGGGGCCAGGTTGATGCCGGCTTCGGGTACGGAGTAGGCGACGAAATGTTTGCCGGTGCAGGCGAGTTTACCTTCGGCCAGTCCGTGGCGGGTCTGTGCCGGGTCGCCCTGCATGCCGGTCACGAAAGCTACGCCCATGCGGCTTACCAGATAGGGGTCTTCGCCGTAGCACTCCTCGACGCGGCCGTAGCGCGGGTCGCGGGCCAGGTCGAACAGCGGCGAAAGGGCCTGGTCGACGCCCGACAGGGAGCCCTCTTCAGCGATCACGGCTGCCATCTGTTGGATCAGTTCGGGATTCCAGGTCGAACCGAGGCCGATGGCCTGCGGGAAGATCGTTGCTCCGAGGGCCATCTGGCCGTGGAGACATTCGGCGATCTGGATGGCCGGAATCCCCAGCCGGGTGTGTTCGCGCAGGTAGCGGTCGGCGGCTTCGGAGTAGGCAGCCACCTTGTCGTGTTCGACGAAGGGGCTCTCCAGACTACCGATGCTGCGGCCTCCGAATAGGGCGTTCAGCGAACTGTCGGTGACGTTGCCGCGGGCGTCGGTCTGGAGGGCGTTGAGGCTCTTCATGTTCAGCTGGTCGACCTTCTCCTGGAGGGTCATGCGGCTCATCAGGTCGCGGACGCGGCTCTCGACGGGCAGTGAACTGTCTTTGTAGGGAGGTTGGGCGGCGGTTGCGGCAGTGAGTGTGCTGCCCACGGCCAGCAGGGTGCAGAGCAGGGTTGTAGTGGGTTTCATGGTGGTTTGGGGTAGAGTTGGTCGGGCTTGGGCAGGAAAAGAAATCCCTGTCTAACAAATGTAAGGGACGAAAAATGATTTTGCAAACTTTATAATAGATTATTAATCAGTTGTTAAAAAGGTGTTTTACAAATAGTATGTGATACAGCAAGAGAGTATGCCGCTGATTGATAGGGTATTTTACGGGCAGGGTCTGTTTCCTTCGGGAAATGAAAAACACAATATTACCAATAGTGGAGGGAATTTGTTTGTTTTCAGGGGGTTGAATGGTTCTTGAGATTATGTTATATTTGTCAGAACCGATACCTGAACCTTAAACTCCCGATCGATGGCAAAGCCGTTTTTCAAATGGGTGTTGTTTCTCGGAGTCCTCTGTTGGAACAGCGCCCCGACGCTTTGGGCTCGTGGTGACGGGTTGACCTATGTGCTGGATATGGTGCACAACAACCCGGGCGAGCAGCCGACCCAAACCCGATATACCGATCCGCAGTACGTTGAATCGCTCGGATACAACGGGATTGTCCCGCAGTGGCACGTGCAGTGTGCCCTGACCTACGACTCCTTCGCCCCGGGGATTCTGCCCGAAGGTACGTCCGAACGGAAGTGGGTGCTCGACCGTCAACGCGAAATCCGCACCCGGCTCCGCGAAGCCAAGAAGGCGGGGCTGGCCGTCTATCCCTTTACCGACATGCTGGTGCTGCCGACGCTCCTGTTGCAACGCTATCAGGACCAGATCGTCCGGCCGCAGGATGCCGCCAGCGGGTTCAGTGCCATCCACGGCAAACTGGTGCCCGACATCAGTCAGCCGCTGACGCAGGAGTTGATACGTGCACAGGTACGCGAACTCTTTGAAACCTTCCCCGAACTCGACGGGCTGGTGATTCGTTTCGGCGAGACCTATCTGTTCGATACGCCCTACCATTCGGGCGGGAACCCCGTGCGTGCCGGCGGACAGGAGGGAATCGACGGACACGTCCGGCTGATCAACCTGCTCCGGGAGGAGGTGTGCGAGAAATACGGACGCAAACTCTTCTATCGCACCTGGGACTTCGGCTTTTTCCATACCAATGCCGACATCTATCGTCAGATTACCGACCGGGTCGAACCGCATCCCAATCTGCTCTTCTCGATCAAATATTCGCGGGGAGATTTCCATCGGTTGACCCAGTTCAACCCGACCCTGGGGATCGGCCGCCACCCCTACATCGTTGAATTTCAGGGACAGCCCGAATACTACGGCAAGGGGGCACATCCGGTCTATGTCTTCGGCGGGATGCTTGGCGGCTTCAGCGAGTATGCGCAAAACATGCCCCGTGACGCGGTGCAGAGCGTGGCCGCGCTGAAGGGCGATCCGAAATTTCAGGGATTGTGGACCTGGTCGCGCGGGGGCGGATGGCGCGGACCCTATATTACCAACGAGTTGTGGTGCGATGTGAACACGCAGGCCGCAGCCAACTGGGCTCTCGATACGACCCTGACCGAAGAGCAGGTGTTGCGCAAAACGTTGCGGTCGCTGGGTGTGGCACGCCGGTCGATCGACCCGTTCATCTCACTGCTCCATAAGGCCGACGAAGCGGTGTTGAAGGGACAGTGCTCGGCGATCGATGTTACAAAAGCCGGATTCAACGTCTGGTGGAGTCGCGACCAGTACTTCTCGGACGAAAGCGCCCTGGCCGGCTTCATGAATTATGTGGTGAAAAACGGTCGGCAGGCCGAAATGCTCGCCGAAAAACAGCAGGCCGTCGACCTGTGGCGCGAGATCGAGACCCTCGCCGGTACGATCCGCATGGCCGATCCCCGGGACGAAGAGTACCTGCGCGTGTCGGCTGCTTACGGTCGGATCAAACATGAACTGATCCAGCAGATATTCTCCATCTGTCTGTACGGGCGGGAGGCTGCTCTCTCCGGACAGTTCGACCGGGAGGCCATGCGTCGGGCCATCGAACGGTACGACGCGCTGTGGGCGGAGTGGCGACAGTTGAAGGAGAGCTCGTCGCAGTGTGCCACCCTTTACGAGCCCAACGCCTTCAGTCTGACCGACCTTTCCGGTGTCTCCGGCGACCCGGCCCGGGGAATCGGTGCCACGGTGGACAAATACCGCTCGATGCTCGAATAGCTGTAGTTGGGAGCAGGCAGGCGGGCACAGTGTCGCAGTGAGTTGTGTCTGATGGAGACGGGTGATGTGTGGCTTATGTCGGACAGTGCCTATCCGGTTGTTGAGGAGTGCCCTCCATTTCGTATGGTGGATTAAATTGATACGTTTATGATAAAATGGTGTATGGCCGGTTTGCTGGGCCTGATCGGGGCAATGTCGTGCCCGACCGTTGCCGGCGCGTCCAAAGGGAAAATGCCCGATGTGAAAGAGATCGTCTCGTCGTGCCGGGTGCGTTTTACGGCACCCCCGGCGAATATTCCGGCAACGACTTCGGTCGATGCGCCGTTGCTGGGAAACGGTTATACCGGTGTGGCGCTGGGCGGAACGCCCGACAATCTGATCTTTTATGTGGCACGCAACGACTTTTGGCGACTGAAATCATCGTACAACGAGTCGTTTCCGGCCGTGCTCGGCAAGATACGGCTCTCGTCCGAAGCGTTGCGCGGGGCGACCTATCTCGTGGAACAGGACCTGTATACGGCTACGACTACGGCCACCTTCGAAAAGGAGGGTCTGAAGCTGGTCTGCCGTGCTTACGTGGCGGCCGGGGATGACGCGATGGCGCTAAGTCTGGAGGCGAACCGCGAGGTGCCGATGCAGGTGGAGCTGCTGCTGCCCGACTCGCTGGAGCGGATCAATCAGCCGCCGTTCGATCCGTTGTTCCCGGTGGAAGAGGCTCGGGGGCGGACGGACGACGGAGTGGAGTGGGTGACGCGTGGGTTTACCGAAGATGTCGAGATTCCGACCCGTGCCGGCATCGCCGTACGTTCCATGCGGCCGGACGGGGAGCTCTCCCGGGTGACCCTGCGGCCCGGTAAACCGCTCGAACTGGTGTGTGTCTTCACCAGCAATTTCAAGACGGACGACGTGCAGACCACGCTGTGTGAGCGGGCCGTCGAACTCGGAACACCGGGTGCCTCGAAAGCGATGCGCCGACGCCACCTCGACTGGTGGCGGAACTACTGGGAACAGTCCTACGTGCAGATTCCCGACACGGCGATCGCCCGTCAGTACTACCTCTCGTTGTACGGAACCGCTTCGTGCAGCCGTGACCGGGAGTTCCCGCCGTCGATTTTCGGATCGTGGATCACCCGCGAGCGTCCGGCCTGGAACGGAGATTACCACCTGAACTACAACCACAGTGCACCCTATTACGCACTCTACTCGGCCAATCGGATCGAGCAGGCGACCCCGTATTACTATCCGCTGTTGGCGCAGATCGAACGCGGAGCCTGGTATTCGGCCCAGGTGACCGGAATTCCGGACGGGATTTTGTTGCCGGTCGGAATCGGGCCGCTCGGAATCGAAACGGTCCGTCAGAACGAGGTGCTGGAGAAGTCCACCTCTTATGTGCAGGAGGGGAACGTGGAGTGCGGAGGACTCTTCTTCGGACAGAAGAGCAATGCGGCCTATTGTGTCTCGAATCTGGCCATGCAGTTCTATTCGACCTACGACGAAGCGTTTGCCCGGCAGGTGTGGCCTTTTGTTGAGCGGACGGCCACGTTCTGGGAAAAATATGTCCGTTACGAGGATGGACGGTATGTGATCTACAACGACGCCATTCACGAGGGGACGATCGGGACGATGAATCCGATCCTGTCGCTGGGGCTGGTACGTATGGTGATGCAGCTGGCGGTCGATATGAGCGAGTTTCTCGATACGGATGCCGAGCGTCGGCCCGTGTGGCGGCGCATCCGCGACGAACTGGCCGACTTCCCCGTGCAGCAGCGTGACGGTAAAACGGTATTCCGTTATACGGAGCGGGGCATGGCCTGGAACGATGGAAATACGCTGGGAATTCAGCACATCTATCCGGCCGGTACGATTCACGCCGGGTCGGACACGGCGCTGCTCCGGATCGCCCGGCAGACGATCGACCTGATGGGGCGGTGGCTCGATTTCAACGGGTCCAACTCCTTCTTCCCGGCGGCCGTACGGGTCGGTTATTCGGCCGACACGATCTACAACAAGTTGCGCGTCTATGCCGGACATACCTACCCCAACGGATTCCAGCTGGGCAATCCCCATGGAATCGAAAACCTCAGTACGGTGCCCAATACGGTCAACGAAATGCTGTGCAGCGGCTTTGGCGGTGTCTTGCGGCTCTTCCCCGTATGGCCGGCCGGACAGGATGCGGCGTTTGTACGGATCCGGACCTATGGAGCTTTTCTGGTCTCGGCATCGATCCGCAACGGCGAGATCAGCCCCGTTCAGCTGTTGAGCGAAAAGGGACGTCCCTGTCGGCTGGAGAATCCCTGGCCGGGACGTGCCGTGCTGGTCAAAGGATCGGTTTCCGGGGCCAAAACCTATACCGGCTCCTGCATCGAATTCGGAACGGCTCCCGGTGAGCGGTTTACGATTGCTCCGGCACGGGCGAAATAGAATGCGGCCGGTGTTTTCGGGGCGTTTTTTTGACAGATTAACCTAAACTCACAATTTGATATGTTTAAACCGTTGATTTCATGTTTGGCGCTGACGGCCCTCTCGATGCAGATGGTCGATGCGCAGCAGATCTACCTTTCGCCGTCGGGTAACGACGCCAACTCCGGGACACAGGCATCGCCCGTCTATTCGCTGGCAGCCGCCCGCGACCTGATCCGGAAAATGCCGGCCGGCAGCGACACCGTCACCGTATGGATTGCACCCGGCGAGTACCGTATGGAGCGCACCGTGGTGTTCGACCAGCGCGATACCCGTCCGGTGGTGTTCCGCAGCCAGGGCGACCGGAAACCGGTCTTCGTGGGGGGTGTCTCCGTGAGCGGATGGACACCCTGGCAGAACGGTATCTGGCGGACGCAGCTGCCTGAAACGCTCCACTTCGAACAGCTCTACGTGAACGGCAGTCGTGCCGTGCGGGCCCGGACTCCCAATACCCGTTGGTACTATGTGAAGGGGAACAACGAGACGGTGCTCGACAAGGGAACCGGACGGGCTCCCGAATATGCCGTGCAGCGGATTGCGGTTGACTCCAACGAATTGAAGCCGCTTGCCGGCCTCTCGCGCGAAGAGTTGCGTCGTGTGACGGCCCTCTTCTACCACAAGTGGGACGTGACCCGCAAGCCGATCGACCATCTGATGGCCGACTCCGGTTATTTCTTCATCTCCGGCGAGGGGATGAAGCCCTGGAACGCCATCACCGGAGGGTCGCGCTACGTGCTCGACAACTACCTCGGTGCGCTGGATGCACCCGGCGAGTGGTATCTGGCCCCCGACGGCTGGCTCTACTACATGCCTCGCGAAGGGGAGGACATGCGTACGGTCAGCTGTACGGCTCCGACCCTCTCGCGTCTGATTGTCTTTGCCGGTACGGCTGACCAGCCCGTCGCTGGCAAGGAGTTCCGGAACATTGCCTTCCGCACCACCTCCTACACGATGCCGGTTAAGGGTGACGAACCGATGCAGGCCGCTGCCGCCATCCCGGCTGCCATCGAAGCCGACTATGCTTCGCGGCTGGTGTTCGCCGACTGTGAGCTGACCCAGACCGGCGGTTATGGCATTTGGCTCCGTCGCGAGTGCTTCGACAACCGCATTGAACGTTGCGTGATCGAGGATCTCGGGGCCGGCGGCATCAAACTCGGCGAAACCGAAATCCGCTTCGAAGGGCGTCCCGTTACGGCGCGTAACGTGGTGGACAACAATATTATCCGTCATGGCGGATACGTATTCCCGTGTGCCGTTGGCGTGGCAATCTTTCAGGCTGCCGACAACCGCGTGACCCACAACGAAATTGCCGACATGCGTTATTCAGGCGTCTCGGTGGGCTGGAAATGGGGCTATAACGACCAGAAAACCTGGATCACCCGCATGGCCGAAAACGGAACCATGCAGTATGTCGAAGTGCAGGTCGAAAGTCCCGCCGTGCGCAACAAGGTCGAGTTCAACCACATTCACCACATCGGTTGGGCCGAACTGTCCGACATGGGGGCCGTCTACACGCTGGGTGTGTCGCCCGGGACGTCGGTCTCGAACAACGTGATCCACGACATCTACTCCTACGATTACGGCGGATGGGGTCTCTATACTGACGAAGGCTCGACCCATATCCTGATGGAGAACAACCTCGTCTATCGTTGCAAGAGCGGTGGATTCCATCAGCACTACGGGATGGAAAACATGATCCGCAACAACATCTTCGCGTTGGCTTATCAGAATCAGTTGCAGTTCACGCGCGTCGAAGCTCACCGCTCCTTCACGTTCGAACGCAATATCATCCTGTCCGATCGTGGGGTGCTGTTGGCAGGGGCCTGGCGTGAGGCCGACATCGCCATGGACCGGAACGACTACTGGGATCTGCGGTCCGACACGATGCTGCGTTTCTGCGGACTGCCGTTCCGCGAGTGGCGCGAGATCAAGGACAGCCACTCGATCGTGGCCGACCCGATGTTCAACGATCCCGAAGCCGGAGACTTCACCTTCCGCAGCCTGAAAACTGCCCGCAAGATCGGGTTTGTGCCGTTCGACTATTCGAAAGCCGGGGTGTACGGTTCCGACGAGTGGAAAGAGCGCGCCCGTCTGGATGAGTCGATCATCAAGGCTTTCGACGCGGCGGTCGAAGCGCGTGAGGCTGACTACCGTGCCGGTGCGCCCGAACGCGGTGAGCAATAGTCCTCAGTGTAATCGTCGATATGAAATTTTCCGATCGGTATCGCCCGAAAGTCCGATGGCAGAGGGCGATACCGATTTTGGCCTGCCATTATTGCTCGGTTTCGTGTGCGGTTTCGTACCACAAGGCGGCCGATCGTAGCCGCGTGTTGCGGTCGGTGCGTCCGGGCGGAGGCAGGAAACGAATACAGTGGCTCTGTGTTCTTCACGTGTGCATGAACATGAGCCTTGCAACAATCGGTAGAGAAGAATGGTGGCTTCCGGTGAAACCTCAATGGTTTGAACGGGAGACCTGTTTATCGGCCCTTGTTGCGTGAACAGCCGTATAGGCATTATTGGATTTTAGTAGAATCATGAAAAAACTTCTGACCTGTTGTTTACTGGCGGCATCGTGCTGTGTCGCAGCCCGGGGAGCGGGGAAAATTCGGGCCGAGGTGGCCGCACAGCCACGCACCTTCTGCAACCCGCTCAACCTGCCCTACCGGTTCATGCTGATCCCCGAGGGGAAAGGCTCGCGTGAGGCGGCCGACCCGGTGGTGATACCGTTCGGCGACCGCTATTACCTGTTTGCATCGAAGTCGGGCGGGTATTGGCATACGACCGATTTCGTGCAGTGGACCTTTGTGCCGATTGCCGACGATGTGCTGCCGATCGAAGACTACGCCCCGGCTCTCTTTGTGCGGAACGGGTGGCTCTATTACGTCGGCTCGACCCCCGGCAACGGACGGCTCTACCGTTCGCAGGCGCCCGAGCGCGGCCAATGGGAGTTGGTGACTGAAATCCCCTCCCGCTGGGACCCTGCTTTCTGGGCCGAGGGCGACAACCTCTATATCTATTACGGCAGTTCGCCCTCCGATCCGATCCGTGCGGTGACGCTCGATCTGGAGACCTTCCAGCAGAAGGCCGAGCCGGTGGACTGTCTTAACAGCGATACCGCCTCCCACGGCTGGGAGCGTCCCGGAGCCCGGCATGAACTGCCGCGCCGTCCCTATATCGAAGGGGCCTGGATGACTAAACACGGGGGGCGTTATTATCTCCAGTATGCCGGTCCCGGTACCGAGTGGGATACCTATGCCGACGGGGTTTATGTCGGCGATACGCCGCTCGGTCCGTTCCGTTATATGGACAACAACCCCACCTCCTCCAAGGAGGGAGGCTTTATCGGCGGTGCCGGCCACGGGTGCCTGTTCGAGGTCGGAACGCAGTGGTGGAAAGCCGCCACGAACTCGATCTCGGTCAAACACATGTTCGAACGCCGCGTGTCGTTTTACCCGTCGGGCTTCGACGGCGACGGCTACCTGTGGACCGATACCTATGCGGGCGACTATCCGCTGTGGCTGCCCGGCACGATGAACGACGGTACGAGCGGGCCGCAATGGGAACTGTTGTCGCTGCGACGTCCCGTGCGGGTCTCGTCGGCGCTCGACGACCACGACGGAGCGTTGGCCGCGGACGAGGCGGTACGTACCGAGTGGGTGGCCCGTACGGCCGATGCCGGCGAGTGGTTCGAGGTTGACCTGGGCGAAGGGGCTCAGGTGGCGGCCGTGCAGATCAACTTCGGCGAGTTCGGCTCGCAGTTGACTGCCCGCGATCCGCGTTCGCATCAGAGCTACGTGCTGGAGGCTTCGCACGACGGCAAACGTTGGACCACCCTGGTGGACAACAGCGAGAAACAGACCGATACGCCGCACGACTATATTGAATTCAGTGAGCCGTTCGAGGCGCGTTACATCCGCATACGCAACGTCTCCTATACGTCGGCTCCTTACTTCTCGCTGCGTGATCTGCGTGTTTTCGGACACCGTGCGGGGGATGCTCCGGCGGCGGTTGCCGGTCTCGCCGTTGAGCGTCACGCGACCGATGGCTGTCGGGCGAAGGTGCGGTGGACGCCCGTGACGGGTGCCGACGGCTATGTGATCCGTTACGGTATCGCTCCCGATAAGCTTTACAGCAGCGTGCGGATTCCGAATGGAACGGCCGGCGAGTGGGAGATGACGGGGCTGAATCGTGGAGTCTCCTACTGGGTTGCCGTAGATGCCTTTAACGGCAGTGGAACGACGCGGGGTACGGCCGTGGCGGTCGAGTAACCGCATCGTGGTCGGAGCGTTCGCTCCTGCGAATTTTCCGACTCTTGAACTTACTTTCTGAATCCTCTGAAAATAATCGGGGCGGTATTCATCCGAGTTAAGGATGAGTACCGCCCCGATTCTATACGGCAACCGTAAGACGCGGCCCGAGGATTATTTCCTCGCTTTCAATCGAATCTGGACGTTGAATGAGCCGCCGTCCTTGCGTTTGTCTACGGGAGTGATGGCGCAGGCGCAGTAGAGAACCAGCGGAACTCCCTGTGCATCGGTGAGCAGCTGGGGACGTTCCAGACGGTTGACCTGCAGGGTGTTGCCCGAGGGCAGCACCAACTGCTTCTTCATAAAGAGCGAAGTGTCGGGCAGCTCCCAGTCGATGCCGTCGTCAGACCGCATGACGGCCAGGCAGGGTTCGCCCTGCGTGAAGGCGCCGGTAAAGTCCTTGAAAATGGCGTAGAAGGCCGTGTCGCGCTCGCAGTACCAGACATAAGGGTCTTCGGCCGAACTTTTGCGGCCGTCGGCCGATTTGACGGTGAAGACCTCGCGGTCGAGCGGAACGAACGGACCGGTCGGCGAGTCGCTCAGAGCAACGCCGTGCACGCCGCGCCAGGTGGGGTCGTACATGTTGCCCTTGAAGTAGAGCAGGTACTTGCCGTCGCTCGGTCGGCGCACCACGGAGGGGTTCACCACGATGATGTTGTCCGGCAGGGGTTGGGTGCCTTCTGGCGAGGGATCGACGATGCGGTCGGGTTTGACACGGGTGCGCGGCGTGAGCAGCGGCACGTCCGACCGTTCGTAGCGTCCGGCGAGCAGGTCGGCAAAGGAGTCGAACACCAGTACGCCGATCCGTAGCGACTGCTGGACGCGATCGCGCAGCGGGAGCGTTCCGTCGGCCGACCGGATGGGAAGTCCGGGACGGTCGACACCGCCGACGTAGTAGAGGTAGTATTTGTCACCGAATCGCCGCAGGTGGGGGTTCATAACGCTCTGCGCATCCCAGGCCGAGCTGTCGGTACGGAAACCGTCGGCGTTGAGGAAGATGCCCAGATCGCGGAACGAGCCGTCCGGACGGTCCGATACGGCAACACCCATCTCCGAGCCCAGCACCCACGCCGGATCGAACGTGTAGGTTCCGGTGCGCGGAGCGCTGTAGACGATGTAGTAGCGCCCGTCTTCGCCCTGAATGGCGGAGGCGCCCCACACGAAGTGGTCGTCGAGACGGAACACGGAGGGGCCGGTGGCATCGGCACGGTCGGCTTCGCGGCTGACGGTCAGTTCGACCGGTTCGGCTTCGACACGATAGGCCTGTGCGGCCGCCGGACCTCCTCCGGCGGCACACAGGGCCAGGATAATTAACAGACGACGCATGGTGCTACTGTTCGATGGTCTGGATGTCGGGCAGTTTGCATCCGATCCGTTCGAAGGGGATCGGGCTGAAGCGGTCGATCATGCGGTAGATCGCAGCGTCGGGCACAAAACCGGCCAGCGGGTTTTCGGGATCGGCAAAACCGGGGTCCTGATTGGTCATCCAGTTGTTGCTCCAGTCGGCCCACGAGGGCGATCCGTTCAGCAGACGGCCGATCTTGTAGAAGAGGTTACCGGCAAAGACGTTGCCGCGAGGTACGCGCGGGGTTCCTTCCCAGTAGTGGGCCAGTTTGGGGTATGCCGTGGCGTAGGGCGGCTCGTTGTAACGGACGGCTTTCAAACGCTGGTCGACAATGCCGTCCGGATCGAGCATCCCGCGGCCCCAGCCTTCCATACGGTTGTCGATGTGGATGGCCATCGGCATGTCGATGAAGATGTTGTTGCGGTAGACGATGTCGTGGCCGCCGCCGATCAGCACGGGAATGGTGCCCGAACGGAAGTAGACGCAGCCGAAAACCTCCATGCCGCAGGCTCCGTCGTCGTGGTAGGTGGCCGAGACGCGGTGGGCCGACGAGAAGTCATGGAAGTAGCAGTACTGTACGCGGTTGCCCTGTTCGGCCGGGTCGCGGCCGTAGTAGAAGGCTCCCTGGTCGTCGACTTCGCGGCAGACGTCGTAGATATCGCAGTATTCGACCACGTGGTCGTTGCCGTGGAGCAGGATGGCCATGCTGGGGGCGTTGAAGATTTCGACGTTCGAGATGCGGTTGCCCACGCCGTCGATCCAGATGCCGGGTCGGTATGACTTTTCGATGCGGTTGAAGTCGTGGATGCGGCAGTTCTCGACGTAGTTTCCGGCCGGGGTCAGCGTGGCGCGGTCGCCGCCGCCGAGGCTCACACCGCCGGCGCCGAGCTGATAGATATAGCTGTTGCTGATGCCGTTATTCGTACCGGCGTGACGGTTGAAGAGTACGTCGTTGTAGGTGCGGTCCTGGAGCGATCCGATAATGGCCGGAACCCCCTCCGGAGTATTGGTCGGCACGGTGGTAGCTTCGACTGAACCCGAGTCGCCGCGGCCGAGGCTCACACCGATGTAACCGAGGTTGCGGATCACGCAGCTGTCGATCCGCACGCCGTCGGACTCTTCGATGTAGACACCCATACCGCGCGAGTATTCGAGCGTTACGCCGCGCAGGGTGACGTTGCGGCAGCCTGCGAACATGAACATGGGCGTTTCGAGCGTCGAGATGTAGACGTCGTCCAGATCGGAACCCGTCGGAGGCAGGAAGTAGATCTTGCCGGCCGGCTGGTCAAGTACGTATTCGCCGGGGAGGTCGATCTCTTCGAGCAGGTTCAGCGCGAACCAGCGGCGCCACGGAGCACCGGTCATGAAGCCGTAGACGGTGTGGTGGGCGACGTGGATCGTGTGTTGAGTGGTGTCGATGTGGTCTACACCGATGATGTCGTTGGCGTAGCCGTGGGCGAAGTAGCCGCCGATCCACATCCCTTTGGCCGATTTCCACTGCGAGGGACGGTCTTCGTTGTATTCGAAGACGGGCAGATTTCCCTCCTTGCGGTGTTCGCCGCTGCCGGCTTCATGGACTTTACCGATCAAGACCATGCTGTCGTTGGGCCAGCGGGCGATGGTCATCGGTTTGCCGTCGATGAAGAGTTCGCTCCAGCCGGGCATCGACGGTCGGCCGAATCCTTTGGGCATCAGGTCGGTCAGTTCGATTCCCAGGGCGCGGGTGTCGATTTCGCGCACCAGGTCGCGCACTTCGGGGCGGAGACGGTCGCGTACGGCCGGGTCGGAGACTTTGCGGAGTTGTTTGGCCGGGACGGGAGCGCCGCCGGTGAAGGTGACCGCTTCGCCGTTCCAGGGCGAGATAATGATCTGGCTGGCGTTCGAAACGTCGACGGTTTTGCTGAGGGCGTACGTACCGCCGCGCAGACGGATGTGGATGGTGTCGCCTTTGAGTGTGGCGGCTTCCGAGAGGGCGCGTTCGACGGTTTGGAACGGTTTGCGCAGGGTGCCGTCGCCGCGGTCGCTGCCGCCGGGCGAGACGACCAGGGTCTGCTGACGGGCCTGGGCACTCAGCGCCAGACCGAGCAGCGACACGATGAAGAGTCGGTTCATTCGCATGGAATAGAGTTTATGGGTTTAGTGGTTTGGTTATGTTTCTGGTTTGTGGAGGTGGAAACGGCTTGCTGCCGTGGCAGGGCTATGTGTGCGGCGGCGAAACAACTGTTCCCGAAGGAAGAGACTGTGCCCGGCGAGTGGCCGGGGAGGACGGTCGTTTAGTCGATGGGGACGATGTGCCAGGCTTCGCCTCCCGAGGGCTTGAGGTCGGCGGTTATTTTGTCGCCGGCGCGGACGGTCTGCGTTTCGACGGAGACTTTCGTGCGGGTCGGAAGCGATTCCGGGCCGTCGGCATAGCGGGTGAGGCGGTATTTGCGCCCCTTTTCGAGGAAGTCGAGGGCGAGGGTCAGCGTGCGTCCCTCTTTGTTGGTGATGGTACCGACGAACCACTCCCCGCCGCTGCGACGAGCCACGCTGGCATAGCCGCCGATCTGACCGTCGAGAACGACGGTTTGGTCCCATACGGTCGGCATTGCTTTCCAGAATTCGAGTTCGGGCTCTCCGCCGTAGTTTGACGGACGGTCGTACCAGTAGATGAACTGCAGCGGGCTGTAGTAGACCACCGGCAGGGCCAGCTGATGGGCCGGAGTGTTCTGCACGTGGCGTTTTTCGTGGCCGAACTCCTTGCGGGTGTAGTAGCAGTAGGTGTAGTCGCCGGCGCCGCTCAGGTAGCGGGTGAAAGGCAGGGCGGTGTTGTGGTCGGCATCGGGCATCTCTTCGTTGCCGCGGATTCCCTCCTGGGTCAGCAGGTTGGGCCACGTGCGGCTCAGACCGGTGGGACGGTATTCGTCATGAATATCGACCACCATGCCGTATCGGGCTGCCTTGCGGACGGCTTCGTTGACCCATTCGACCCAGTGGTGGGTGCCGGTATTGACGAATCCGAACTTGATGCCCGCAACGCCCCAATGCTGGTAGAGGGGTAGCAGAACGTCCAGATTCTTTTCGAGTTGGCGGCGGTTGACGTAGAGCATCACGCGGACGTTCTTGCTCTTGGCGTAGCGGATCACCTCGATGAGGTTCAGGTCGTTGACCGGGTTGCGGTCGGGGTCGACATCGACGGTCGTGGCGTCGGCGGCCTGGATGTATTCGTGGCCGTACCAGCCGGCGTCAAAGTGGATGTAGTCGATACCGCGCTCGGCGGCAAAATCGACACATTCAAGGGCGGTTTTGGTGTTGAGTGTGGTCTCGCGGATCACCTTTCCGGGGTGAATCCAGTCGGTCGAAGCTAGTGCGCAGGGCTCGTTGAGGTTCAGAATCAGACCGTTGTTCTGGAGCAGTTCGGTGGGACGGTCGGCGGCCATCACCACCCGCCACGGTGAGTGCATCGGGGTGCCGGTGGCTACGGGCGAGTCCATCGCGAGGCGCAGTTTGCCGGCTTGTTCGCCGGCACGCAGACGGGTGCGGGCGTAGTTCACCAGTGCGGCATCGAGTACGGCAGCGTATCGGCCGTCGGGCAGTTCGACGGTCAGCGGCATCTCGGTTTGCAGCTTTTCGAGCGTGCGGCGTTGGCAGAGTGCCTGCGGGTGGGAGTTGATCCATCCGCGCGTGCTGTCCGGAAAGTTGAATTCGGTCAACTCGTCGCCGATCTTCAGAATCAGGTCTTCGTGCGGAAATTCGTAACGGAAGGCAATCCCTTCGTCGTAGGCCCGGACACAGAGCCGGATGTTCGAGCCGGGAAAGTTGACGTAGAACTGGTTGTAGTGGTCACGATACTCGGACTGTTCGCCGTAGACGGGGCGCCAGGTGGTGTCGTGGGTGGTGGTTTCGGAAAGTTCGATCTTCCCAATGTTGGGAATGGCGTTCCACGAGCCGGTGCCGTTGCGGTCTTCGAGGCGGAGGTTCAGAATCGAGGGTTCGACGAGGGTCTGTCCGTCGAACGCAATGGTGTAGGTCAGCGGCGACCCTTTGTCGGTGGTGTCGGCAGCCTGTAGGGTGAAGGTCAGTCGGCCGTTCGGCGAGACGATCTGTCCCAACTCGACGGCGTGGGCGGATAGACTCGCGGTGATTCCGACGATGATCAGGAGAAAGAGACGGTTAAACATGGCGTTTGGAGTTAGTGGTGGCGGGTGGGGGATGGAAATGCTGCCCGCAGCGTGCGGCTCGAGTCGCATCTCCCCGATACGATGTACCCGGCGATACCCTCTGAGGAAGGGTGTCGCCGGGTTTTGGGGTAGGATAGGGATGTTGCCGGTTGGTCTGGCGTCTCGCTGACGGAGCGAGTCGGGGCAGACCAGGCCGGGTATCCCGGTTAGTTCTGGCGGATGCCGGCCTGACTGAAGACTACCGTTTCGCCGGTCAGGGTCGTTTCGCCGGCTACGGTGTTGTCACCGAAGCGTTTGTCGGCTTTGGGCATGCGTCCTGCGGCCCAGATCTGTACGCGGCCTTCGGGAACGAGGGTCTGACCCTGGTCGCTGGTATATCCGAGCTGTTCGGGGGCGAGGGTGAAGGTGACGGTCTTGCTTTCGCCGGGCTCGAAGTGGATGCGTTGTACGCCGGCCAGCGAGCAGAGCGGGGTGACGCCGCCCACGGAACCGCGACGCGATACGTAGATCTGTACCACTTCGTCACCGGCCATGCGGCCGCGGTTGCGCACTTCGACGCTCACGCGGATCGAATCGCCCGTTGCGGCGGTCTCGGGTACCTGCAGCGCGGAGTAGGTGTAGGTGTTGTAGCTCAGACCGTAGCCGAAGGGGTAGAGCACTTCGCCGTCGAAGTAGCGGTACGTACGGTTCTGCATGCTGTAGTCGCGGAAGTCGGGCAGGTCGGCGGTCGAGTTGTAGAAGGTCACGGGCAGACGGCCGGCCGGGTTGTAGCGGCCGAACAGGATGTCGGCAACGGCGTTACCGGTCTCCTGACCGCCATACCAGGCTTGAATGATGGCGTCGGCGTTGGCGGCTTCCCACGGGAAGGCTACGGCGCTGCCGGACATGTTGACGAAGACGAGCGGTTTGCCGGTGGCTTTGAGTTTCTTCATCCATTCGGTTTGGATGGCGGGCAGTTCGATCTGGCTGCGGTCGCCGCCGAGGAATCCTTTGATGTCGTCGTTTCCGGCGTCACCGGCTTCCCCTTCGAGCAGGGGTGAGATACCGCCGGCGAAGATGATGGCGTCGGCCTTGGCGATGGCTTTGATCACTTCGTCAACGCTGGGGCCGTCGGCCAGTGCCGAGGTGATCTGGGTGGCGGGGTAGTAGATCACTTCCAGACCCGGTTCGCGTTCGAGGGCCATCTTGAGGGTGACGTTTTCGACCGGGAAACCGTTGTAGTTACCCAGTTGTGTGGTGGGGTTGTCGGCGTTGGGGCCGATCAGGGCAACGGTCTTGATGCGTCCGGCTTTCCACGGCAGTTGGCCGTTGTTCTTGAGCAGCACCATCGACTTGCGGGTCATTTCGAGGGCCTGGGCCTTGTGGGCGGGCGAGGAGACGACCGAGTAGCTGATGGTGTCGTAGGGCACGCTGCCGTGGGGCTCGAACTGGCCCAGACGGAAGCGGATCATGAAGAGACGGCGCAGCGAGAGGTCGATCTGTTCTTCGGTGATCAGACCGCGTTTGACGGCCTCCATCAGCGAGGCGTAGTCGCTGCCGCATTCGAGGTCGGTTCCGTGCATCACGGCATCGGCGGACGAGGAGGCTGCATCGGGATGGGTTTTGTGGAACCGGTGGAAGTCGTTGATGCCCCCGCAGTCGGAGGTGACGTAACCCTGGAAGTCCCATTCGTAGGCCAGGATCTGGCGCATCAGTTTGTCACTGCCGCAGCAGGGTTGTCCTTCGTAGCGGTTGTAGGCGCACATCACGCCCGAGACTCCCCCTTCGCGTACAAGGCTGCGGAAGGCGGGTAGGTAGGTGTCCCACAGATCGTAGGTGGTGACCCGGGCGTCGAAGGAGTGACGGTCGGGTTCGGGGCCGCTGTGTACGGCGTAGTGTTTGGCGCAGGCCGAGGTCTTGAGGTAGTTGGGGTCGTCGCCCTGCAGACCGCGTACCATGGCGTTACCCATCAGTGCAGTCAGGTAGGGGTCTTCGCCGTAGGTCTCCTGGCCGCGACCCCAGCGGGGATCACGGAAGATGTTGATGTTCGGCGTCCAGAAGGTCAGACCTTTGTATTGTTTGCCCTGATCGGGGGTACCGAGGGTGGCGTTGTAGATGCCGCGGGCTTCGTCGGAGATGGCTTCGGCGGTCGTTTGCAGGGCGGCGGGGTCGAACGTGGCGGCCATCCCGATGGCTTGCGGGAAGACGGTCACTTTGTCGCCCGAGCGGCCGACGCCGTGCAGACATTCGTTCCACCAGTTATAGGCCGGTATCCCGAGTCGCGGGATGGCCGGGCTGGTGTGCATCATTTGGGAAACTTTCTCCGAGAGGGTCATCCGGGCGATCAGGGAGTCGACGCGCGGGTCGACGGTCAGGCGGGCGTCGCCGGCTCCCGATGCGTGGAGGGTCAGCAGGGCGGCACCGGCCAGGGTGTAGAGGATAGCTTTCATGGTTGGGTTAATCTATGGTTTGGCGGGTCTTGTTGTAAGCGATCCGGTCGAATTTGTAGAAGAAGGCGGCACGGTGGGCCACGTCGGTCTGTTTCTCGTTGAGGCGCACGACGTAAGGCATGCGGGCCACTTTTTTGCAGAAGTTGCGGATGTCGAACTGTTTGCGGTAGATGGCTTCGTAGAGGCCGCGCAGTTCCGAGAGGGTGAACTTGGTGGGGAGGAGTTCGAACAGCATGGCGGGTTCGCTTTCGATCCACTGGCGGATCTCACGCAGGGTCTCTTCGACGATTCGGTTGTGGTCGAAGGGCAGTTGCGGCACCTCGCTGATCGGGCACCAGCGGGCTGAGCGGCTGCGGGCGGCGGCGCTCAGGGTGCGGTTGATCTTGCACAGCGAGAGGTAGGCGATGGTGATGAGTCGGCCGACGGGGTGGCCGTAGGTCTTTTCGAGCCATCCGACGTCGCTCGGGTCGGTGGTTCGTTCGGGCGAGCTGAAGCACTTGAATTGCTTGAGGCTCATGCGGCGGATGCCGGTCAGTTCGTAGAGTACGCGTTGGGCGGCGCTGTCGGTGTCTTCGGTCTGGTGGATCAGACTGCCCGGCAGTTTCAGATCTTTGGTCCCTTCTTTCTCGATCAGGAGAATGTTCAGCTCTTTGCCGTCAAAGCCGAAGATCACACAGTCGATCGAGACATGGGTGTGCATGTATTCCATGGGTGGTTCCGGAATAAGGTTTGGTTTGGGTTTGTACAAATATAATAATTTATGTGGTAAAATATTCAGTAACAGATGATTGAATCTGGGCCATATTGTTTGTCGTACCATAAATTCGGCGAGTGATTTATCGGACTCCGCGCTGATTTTCAGAGACTATGCAGTTTTTCTTATTGTATTTTTTATGATATGTGAATAATGTGAAATTCATGCTTTTTGCCCGATCGGATTACTTGAAAACGGGGCCTCGGAACTGTCATGAGGACAAAAAGTGTGACTCCCACGAAGCCGGCGGAAATGCGACAGCCCCCAGGAATCCTTTCTCTTGGACCTGGGGGCTGTCTCAGCTTAGGGGATGATTCCGAGGAATCAGTGACGGGTTTCGATGATGTTGTCTTCGATGGTCACGTCGTTGCATTCGTTGGTGTGGATCAACTGCTCCTGAGTGACGCTCTGCGGCGAGGTGAACAGGTTGTTCCGGATCTGCAGGCCGTCGACCGATTTGGCCGAGATGGCGTCGGCACCGCGCAGTACGAAGCGGTTGTTTTCGATGCGGATGTTGCGGTGTACGAAGCCTTCGTTACGGTCGTTCTCGGGTGCGATGAAGATGACCGGCGTGCTGCATTCGATAAACTGGTTGCCGCGGATGGTCACATCGCGGACCATTCCCGATTCGAACCAGCTGCGGGCGTCGTCGGCGATCAGGATGCCACTCATCTGGGTACGGAAGAAGGTGTTGTTCTCGATCAGCACCTTGCGGCGGGTCGAGATCAGCACGCCGCGCGTCGGGACGCGTCCGAAGTAGTTGTCGCGGATGATGACTTCCGGGGTGTAGGTCGTGTTTTCGACCACCAGTTCCGTTTTTTCGCGGATCTCGTCGGGTACCGGTTTGGTCAGCGTGATGAGAATCTCACGTTCGCTTTTCATCTCGGCCTCCTTGACCCGTGCGCTGGCCACCGGCAGCAGCGAGTGCGCATCGGTAAAGTCGATCTCGTTGCCGGGCAGGAACGACTGGAAACCGTACGTTTGCGGGTGCATGTAGCGCACCAGCACCTGGTTCGGGGCGACGAACTGCTGGACGGCAAGGTGGGTGCCGTGGACGTTGATCGGGTCGTCGTGGGCGCCGTTGAAGCGACAGTGTTCGATCACGATCCGACCCTTGCAGCCCGACATGTGGACGAAGTCGGCAAAACCGGCATTGGTGCGTCCGCTGCCGGGCTCCGGTTCGAGCGAGAGGTGACGGTAGGTGAGGTTTTCGGACATCTGGCTGAGGACGCTGAAGTTGCCCAGGAAGGCAAAGCGGATCTGTTCGAGGGTCACGTTCTTGCTGTACTGGATCAGGCCGCACACCTCGTCGCGGATGCCGTCGCGCATCTGGAACACCTGTCCGGCACGGGCCTGGGGCCGGGAGTCGTACACGAAACGGAGCAGGCCCGGTTCCAGTTCGATGGCTTTGCGCAGTCCCGAGAGGGGCGACCAGCTGCGCCACGTGATGTCCTGTTCGGGGTCGTAGGTTTGGGCGATGCTCTGGCTGAGGCGCCAGCTGTCGCCCACGAAGGCGAAGCGGCCTTCGCTGTCGATCTCGTAGCGCGATTGCGGGTGGATGCGGACGGTCAGGTGGTGTTCGCCCACTTCGGTGACGGTCAGTTCCGGAACGGTGGGGTCGGCGGCGGTGACGGTCAGGTTGCGCAGACGGATGTTCTCACTGTGGTCGATCACGAAGCTGGTCAGCTCGCCGTGGGTCACCAGACGGGCGCCGTTCCCTTCGACGGTGATGTTCTTCTGTTCGTTGAACCACAGACCGATGTGCTTGGTCGGATCGGGATTCTCCGTCTCGGAGGTGGTGTTCGAACAGTAGTAGGTGCGGGCCGTGGCGCTTTGGCGGTAGAGGTGGTAGTCGGCGTTCTGAAGCTCGATGACCACCTCCTGGCCGCGGTAGTCGCGGGCCTGCTCGATGGCAGCCTGCAACTTCCGGGTCATGTCGCCCGTTTCGGGGGCGACGCGGATCACGTGTTGCGCGGCCGACAGACCGATTCCGGCACAGCAGGCCAGCAGCGAACAGAGGATTCTTTTCATAGCGGTTGGATGGAGCATGTGGGGGTTAAAGTTCGGTTTTGGTCAGGATCGAGACGCTGCCGTTCAGACCCACGGCCGAACCGGCGCTGCCGTTGAGCAGGACGCGCAGTTCACACGGCCCCTCGACTTCGGGCAGGTCGACCCGCAGGTCGGCGGCATCGGCCTTCTCCTTGGTGGCGATGCGGGTGCCGTTCAGCCAGATTTCGGCCGCTCCGGTCAGCTGTTTGAACTCGATGACGCCACCCTTCTGGCGGTGTACCTGATGCGGGGTGAAGGTGGTGCGCAGGATGATGTAGCCGTTCTGGTCGAGTTTCACCGGTTCGTTGTTGGCCAGCGGTTCCCAACTGTTCATGTCGTTGTCGGCCACTTTCTGGTTGACGTCGGGACGGTCGGCCGACAGCGGCGAGACGTTCCATTTGTTGAGCATCAGCGGGGTGTAGGCTTCGGCTACGAACGGGGGCAGCGGGGTCTCGGTCACTTCGAACTCCAGCGTGGCGGGTTCGAGGCCGGGGGCGCTGGCCGTGAGGGTCACGGTGCCGGCCGTCTCGTCGCTCTGCAGGATCACCTGGGCCAGACCGTTGAAGAGACTGCGGCGGTTCCCCTTTTCGGGTTCGTGGCAGTTGGGGTCGCCGTTGCCCAGACCGATGATGCGGGCCGGACCTTCAAGGGCGAATTCGACCATTTGGTTGGCGGTCGGGATGGGGCGTCCCTTGGCGTCGAGTACTTCGACCGTCACGGGCATGGCGTCCTTGCCGTTGCCGGCCAGTGTCGGGCGGTAAGGAGTGAGGCGCAGACGTTTGGCCTCTCCGGTGGTTTCGACCACGGCGCGCGATACCTCCTTGCCGTCCTTATATCCGATGGCCTCCAGACGGCCCGGCTTGTAGGGTACCTGCCAGGTGTTCATCTCGAACGAGTCGACCGTCTGTTCGGAGATCAGTTTGCCGTTGAGGCGGAGTTTGACTTTGTCGGCGTTGCTCATGACCATCACCTGGATGGGGCGGCCGATCGAGTCTTCGGGCCAGTTCCAGTGCGGGATCAGCTCCAGGATGGGTTTGTCGTCGATCCACTGGGCCTGGTGGATGTAGTAGGCCGATTTGGGGAAACCGCACAGGTCCATGATACCGAAGAACGAGCTGACCGAAGGCCAGCCGAAGGGGGTCGGTTCGCCGTGGTAGTCGAAGCCGGTCCAGTAGAAGCAGCCGGCCATCCAGGGACGTTCGGCCACGGCTTTCCAGGCGCTGCGGTGGGTGGCGCCCCAGCCGGTGCAGTGGGTGTCGTACGAGCCGAGGATGTGGCGGTCGTAGTCGGTCACATATTCGCCGCGTACCATCAGTGCCGAACCGTCTTCGGAACTGGTCAGCGGCAGGGTGGGATTCGATTTGTGGAAGGGATCGTAGCTGCCGATCTGGTAGTTGAAGCCGCCCACGTCGACGGCCTGCGATACGTTGTGTTCAGAGAAGAAGCCTCCGTTCATGGCGGCGGTCACCGGGCGGGTCGTGTCGAGTCGTTTGACCACGTCCGACATGCGGCGAACCATCTCGTAGCCGTTTTCGGTCCCCTGCATCGGCTCTTCGTTGAAGACCGACCACAGGATCACGCTCGGACGGTTGCGGTCGCGGCGCACGAGCCACTCCAGCTGGCGCACGTATTCGGGCGAGGTGTTGAACAGACGGTTCTCGTCGAGTACCATGATCCCCATGCTGTCGCAGGCGTCCATGAACTCTTTGGCCGTGGGGTTGTGGGCGGCGCGGTAGGCGTTGACGCCCATCTCTTTCAGCTTGCGGAGGCGGAACTCCCACATGGCGTCGGGAACGGCCACCCCTACGCCGGCATGGTCCTGGTGGTTGCAGACCCCTTTGATCTTGACGTTCTTGCCGTTCAGCCAGAAACCGGTGCTGCTGTCGAACCGGATGGTGCGGAACCCGCAGCGGGTTACCTGTTCGTCGGTCACCTTGCCGCCTGCTTTGACGGTGGTGCGCACGGTGTAGAGGTGCGGCGTCTCGGGCGACCAGAGGGCCGGATCGCTGACCGGAATGGTCATCCGGGCGGTCGCTTCGCGCAGGGCCAGTACGCTGACGGGCTGCTGCTGCGTGGCGACGGTTTCGCCCGTGGGCGAGAGCAGGGTCACTTCGACGTTGCCGTCGGCCTGCTCCTTGCCGGAGTTGTAGAGCGATACTTCGACGGGAATCTCCCACTCGGTGCCGCTCTTATTGACCGGGTTGGCATAGACGCCGTCCGTGGTGATGTGCAGGGGCGAACGTTTGACCAGCCAGGTGTGGCGGTAGATGCCGGCTCCTTCGTACCACCACCCTTCCTGGGCGTCAGCGTCGACGCGCACGGCGATGGTGTTGACGTTATCGCCGTAGGTGGCGTAGGGGGTGATGTCGATGTACATCGAGGTGTAGCCGCACCAGTTACGGTGCAGCACGGTACCGTTCACCCAGATGGTAGCGTGGGTGGCGATCCCGTCGAGCTGGATCTCGAGGTGTTTGCCCTTGTCTTCGGGGGCGAGCTTGAATTTGCGGCGGTACCATCCGATGCCGCGTTTGTAGTACCCCTGTGAGAGGTTGGCGTCGGGATCGACCGTGCCTTCGATGGCCCAGTCGTGGGGCAGATCGACGATCCGCCAGTCGGAGTCGTCGTAGTCGGGGGCTGCGGCGCCGCTCACACAGCCGGCTTTGGCGTTGCGATAGGTGGCGTTGTGGCCTTTGATGACGGGGTAGGGAATGTCGCCCAGGTGGAAACTCCACCCTTTGTCGAGCGAAAGCACTTCGCGGGGCGAATCGCTCTGTTGGGCATGGGTCCACTGGAGGGTGCCGGCAAAGAGCACGGCAAGCAGCATGCGGATGATTTTCATGTCTGTTGAGTAAGGGTTTTGGGGTTTTTGTTGATCGGTGTTAGAATTTGTTGACGGCTGTTTCGCGTCCGTTCCGGTAGAGCTTGACGCTCAGCAGCGAGGGGTCTTCGAGCGGGTTTTCGCCGGGGATGGCGAGGGTACGGTTCTCGTAGGGCTGAAGGGTGGGAACCTCGCATTCGACGACGGTCGCCCCGTTGGTGGTGATGCGCAGTGTGGCGGGTTCCGAAGCCTTGAGACCGAAGTTGCCCCCCTCGACCCGCCATTGACGGGCCGTGGAGTCGTACTGCGGACGACGGGCCGAGAGCAGTGCCGGGGTGTAGTCGACGTATGGAAGACGGGCGTAACCGATGGCAAGACCGCCTTTCCGGTCGCGGCCGATCAGTTTCGGGGCGAATTCGTCGGGGGTGATGCCGCTGCCGGTGCCGTCGAAGGTGACGATCAGGTCTTTGCCCGAGCGTTCCCACTTCAGGGGGCGGCAGCCGCGGCCGAAGTTGACTTCGGTGAAGGCTCCGAAGCGAAGCGACGGAATGTCAAGCTCCTTGGCCGGATTGAACCCCTTTTCGGCACGGATACGGACGCGGATTTCGGAGGTCGAGGCGTCGATCGTGTCGGGGTTGAGCACATCGAGCAGCAGGTCTTTTTGCAGCGGGATGCAGATGTTCTTCGAACTGTGGTTATCATTGCCGAGGTCTTCCCACTTGATGGTGTCGATCACGGCGAAGTTCATCTGGATGGGGCGTCCTTCGGGGTCCTGGAACACCTTGGCGCGTTCGTACTTGAACCACTCCTCGACGTGGCCGTCGCGGTGGCGCGAGATGCCGGGCACGTAGGCTTCGCCGGGTTCGGTCACCCAGTGCAGGCCGTCTTTCGACCGCTGGTAGAAGGCGATGCGCCCTAGCCAGTCGTTCACGATGAGGTGGTACTGGAGCGAGTCGCGCCAGATGACCGGGTCTTCGAACTCGCCTTCGACCGGCGGGTAGATGCGCTGTTCGGTGATCTGCTGGTAGGGCGATTCGCCGGTGCGGCTGATCCATACGCCCCCGCCACGGCAGACCATCAGGTACGATCCGTCCTGACGACGCGCGAAGGTGAGGTTGCTGAGCCCTTCGATGATCCGGCGGTCGCGGGGCTGGAAATCGAAGTGGCGATAGCTCCAGGGGCCTTCCAGCCCATCGGCGATGTAGTAGCCGTCGATGACGTAGACGATGATGCGGCCGTCGTCCAGTCGGAAGGCTTCGGGGTTATGGCCCTTGCCGATGGTGTCGCGGATGGTGTAGGGGCCGCTGAGCTGGTCGGACTGGGCGTGGTAAACGGTGGAGTTGCCCCACTCCATGTGGCCTTTGGGGGCGCTTTCGGGCCAGCCGCAGACAAACAGATGGTATTTCCCGGCTTCGTCCTGAAGGATGTTGCCGCCCCAGAACGAGAGGTCGGGGTCTTCGATGCCGTTGTCGACGTAGCGCGGAATGACATTCCTGGCCCCCCAGACCTGGTCGGAGAGTTTACCGTCGGGCATGGGCAGGAAGCGGTCCATGTAGCGGCCGCCAAAGACGAGGTTGTCCCATTCGGCGGGGCGGGGCCGTTCGGTGATCTGGGCGGTGGCCGGTGCGGCTACGGCGGAGAGCAGCAGGGCGAGTAGCGGTAGGGTGTATTTTTTCACGGTGTCGTATGGGGAATTTATGGGGTAGGGAGTGTGTTTATCGATATTCAAGCCATGCGGTGGCGCGGGTGGGGGTGTCGCTGCGGAAGCGGATCCAACGGGCCTGGAAGGTGTCGGGCAGTTGTTGGACGAGGGGTTGTCCGGGGCGGACGGTGTAGGTGGCATAGGTCACCCAGTCGCCGTTGCCGGTGGGGTCGGCTTCGAGGGTAATGACTACCGGGCTGGAGGCGGTGTGCTCCAGGCGAAGCTCTTTGTGGTCGTAGTCGGCGATGAGGTAGGGGTCCGAAGGGATGCCGGCTTCGACCGGCGTGTCGAACCAGGGCCCGCCGTGACCGGTCGGTTTACCCATCTTCCAGAGGTCGTCGATCGCTCCGGCCCATACGGCGGCTTTCCCGTCGTCCGATACGATAATGTGGGGATTCTCCTTGCCCGCTGCGGGGTCGATCCCGGTCATAATCAGCATCCCGCGGTACGAGGCGTAGTCTTCGATCCGGTACGGGTGGGAACTGATGGGGCGTATCTTGGCGAAGCCGTCGGCATTCTCGGCCGGGAGTTCGTAGAAGGTCCCCATGCAGGAGAAGAGGTCGCGTTCGGTGGCTACTTCGCGACCCAGACGCAACTTGCCCTGAAGGGTAAGCGAGCGGCAGGCGTCGGCACCGAGGGGAAGACGCCATCTGCGGTTTTGGTCGTCGACAATCAGCACCGAAGAGCTGTCGATCGTGATGACCTCCTGCGGAATGGCAAAGTGGGTGCGGATATAGTCGGCCGTTTGCGGGTCCTCCTTGCGGGTGAGGGTCAGTTGTTCGCCCATCTCGTAGTAGCCGGTTTCCGAGGTGGCGTCCCCCTCCGAGGTGGTGGCCAGCAGGCCCAGTGCACGACGGTCGTCGCCCAGACCGTAGAGCAGGCCGCCGGTCGTGGCGTTAGCGTCCGCGGGGCTCAGCCCGGCGAAAATGGGATCGGGCGCGGAGGTGCGTTCTTCCGGCTCGCTGTAGCAGAAGGTGGCGGTGGCCATGGTGCTCTGGTCGGGGGTCAGGCGGATCCACTCACCGCGCTCACCGGCGTCGAAGACCACGTGTTGCGATGCACCGGGGGCGATTGTAACGCGTTGCAGCTCCTGCCAGCGGTCGTTCCCTTCCGCATCGGTCTCGATGGTGAAGGTGACGGCGGTGGTGCCTTCGTTGGCGATCCAGCAGCTGCGCCGGCTCCAGCCGGCAAACAACATCGGTTCGGAGGGAACGCCTCCCTGCAGCTGCTCGTGGGCCCATACGCCGCCTTCGGAGGTGACGGGACCCAGGTTGTCCGGGGTGTCGAGGGCGGTGAACCACAGGTTCGAGTTGGACTGGCCGAAGCCGCCCACGCCGCCTTTTATTTTACGTTTGTTGAGGAACTCTTTCTGGGCCGAGTCGTCGCATCCGAAGACCAGCCGGTCTTTCCAGCGGGCAAAGTCGCCGATGACCTTCAGATAGGCCGAACGGGGCCGAATGCCGGCACTGTTGGCGACGGTGAACGTCCCGGGGAAGTGCCAGAACATGCCGTGCATGGTCATCAGGTATTCGGGTTCCCGGTCGCTCCCCACGTTGCGGATGCGGGGCCATTCGGTGTTCCATCCGTGGGCGCCGTCGTAGCTGTGGCTGGCTTTGGGCAGGCGGTAGAAGTGCCAACCCGTTTGTGGTTCGCGTACGCCGAGCAGCAGCGATTTGTGGTCCCAGCCCAGTGTCCAGATCGGATCGGTGGCGGGATTGGGGTTTCCGTAGATGCCACCGGGGCCGGTGACTTCGGTGAACTGGTTGCGGCGGATCACTTTCCACTCCGTGCCGTCCCATTCGGCCAGCACGCCGGCTTCGACGTCGAAACGGCGCATGGCTTCTTCCGTGTTCTCGCCGTTATTGGCGAAGACCATCACGCCCTGCCCGGAATAGAGGCCTTTGCCATGCACGCCGGGGAGCAACGGGTTGCCCGAACCGGTGACCAGCGGTTTGCCGTTGCCGTCGGGGTAGAGCTCTTTGACCGCGAGGGTGTGTACGTCCACTTCGTAGAACCCCTCTTCCATGGTTCCGTAGTAGATCTTGTTGGCGGGGTCGGTCATGTGGCGGGCGTTGCCGGTGTGACGACCGGGCATGGTGGTGTAGGGAATGGTGCGGACGTGTCCTTCCCGGTCGATGGCGTAGGGGCCGATGAACAGTTGTTCGCTCTCGCGGTGGATCATGCGGTTGGCGGGGGTGCCGCCGATGCTGCTGTCAAAGGGGACCTGTCGGAGATCGGGGGTGATGGTGTAGAGCTTGTCGGACGAACCGTTGGGCAGGTGGGGCCCGTAGGTGACCACCCAGAGCTGGTCGCCCCACGGGACGATGGCTCCGGTGCCACATTCGCCCTCCTGGTTGTACATGGCCAGACTGGGGTAGATTCCGGAGATCGAAGCGGGCTCCGGACTGCCACTCGGGGCGGAGCTGCATCCTGCGGCAAGCAGGGCAAACAGTCCCAGTGTGGAACTGATGCGGGTTTTACGAAAGTTCATGTGCGGTAGGAGATAAATAAATGTATGGGGTGCATATATGTTTTTCCTGGGGGAGGGACTGTCGTGTCCTGTGCGGTTTTGTGCAGCGGGGTGTTGCCGAATGACATCGGAGTGTCGGGCCTCTTTCCTGTGCGGGTAGTAAACAAAACAGCGACTGAGCCTTTCCTTCGGAAAAAGTCGATCGCCAAGATAGGAAGAATCGGCTGTTTTTACAAGCGGGACGGATCGGATGGGATTTGTCGGCTGGACCTGAAAATACAGGAAAAAGGTCAGTCAAGGGAACTTGCAGGGAGCTCCTTATTGTATTTTATGGAGATTTGATAACCGGCTTCTATTCTTTTGAAAAGATAGAATATATTGGTTTTAATATTGTTTGTATGGAGATTGAATTTTTCCGGTGGCGATTCGCAGTGGAAAGGTATTCTGAGGGTAACAGCATTTTTTGTGTTTTTCGGTCCGAAAGAGGTTGAACACAGGTAAAATGCAGGCAGGGATTCTGTCTTCGGTACAATGACGGTGGAGAAAGTGTGGCTGCCTGATCGGAGAGGGGGCGGAGGAGGGCCGGTCGGACGGAGTTGCCGGATGGGGAATCGGACGGTTGGGGGTTCTACCAACCAAGGTTTTTTTTGTCAGGACAGGATACGGATCCGGCGGAGTCGGTCACTTCCAAGTGTTGCGAGCCTTCGTTTTCGACGGTTGTTTCCCCGGCGGCCGGAGACAGACGGTGACGCTCTTTCAACGGCAGGAAGACGGGCAGGTAGAAGAGGATGGCGATGATCGAGAAGACCATGCCTCCCATGGCCCCTGCCGCGAACGAGAACCAGAAGGGCTCGCGGCTGATGACCACGAATGGCACGAGTCCCAGTACGGTCGAGAGCACCGTGAGCATGATGGGAATGATTTTACGGTTGTAGGCCCGCAGGTAGGTGGTCATGCCGCCCCGGATACCCTTGCGGCGGAAGATGTTGTAGTCGTTGATCAGGTAGATGCCGGCGTTGACGACCAGTCCGCTGAGCAACACGAATGAGGCGAAGCCCCCCTGGTCGAACTTCAGTTCGAAGAGATAGAAGGTCAGGAAGACGCCGATGAACGAGATGGGAATCATCGAGATGATGACCAACGGTTGTCGCAGTGATTCGAACAGTACGGCGCAGATGAAGTAGATGATCAGGATCACGAGTACCAGCAGCCAGTAGGGCGAACTGCCTCCCTCGCCTCCCCACCAGCCCCAGCTGCGGTTGCTGACCACGCTGTAACCTACGGGGAGCTCTTCCTTGAGCCGGTTGATCTGGCGATCGGTGAAACGGGAGGCCAGTTCGTAGGAGCCGACGAAGTCGAAGGCGACCAGCAGTGAGTACTGTTGGTTGTATTTGTAGATGTTGTTGCCGGATTTGCGTTTGGCCATGGTTCCCAGTTCGGAGAGCTTGACATCGCGTGAGCCGACCGTCAGAATGTCGTTCTTCATGTGCCAGGCGTCGAAGCGGTCGGCTTCGGACGATACCAGTACGGCCCGTTCGATCTGGCCGTTGCGGTAGAACGCGGGCAACGAGTTGCGGTAGAGTTGCTGGCTGAGGGTCTGGTAATATTCGGCGGGGCTCAGTTCGTAGAGCGCAAAGCGGTCGAAGTTGAGGTCGAGGTAGAATTCGGTCCGGTTGTCGCCGCCGCCGTAGCTCATGCGGCCCATGATCTCGGGTTCGGAGACGCGCGGATTGGTCGAGATCGAGTCGACCAGCTCTTCGGCATAGCGGTAGAGTTGTTCGTAGTTGTAGCCGTAGAGGGAGATCTGGTTCTGTTTCCAGCCCGAACTGAGGCTGTTGTTGAAGCCCTGTCCCACGCCATAGATCGTCCAGTCGGCGCCGCCCAGACTGAGGGCTTTGATGGTGGCCAGGTCTTTGAGCCGGTAGGCGAAGCCTGCTTTGTCGGCTTCGGGCGTGAAGGTGACGGTGATCTGGCTGTTGTCGTAGCTCGAGATGCTGGTGCGGAACATGTCGATCTCGTCGAACCCGCTCAGGAAGTTCTCCATGTCGCGCATGGTCTCGTTGAGCTGGTGGACGGTGCACCCTTCGGGCAGCGAGGCGCGGATAATCAGTTGGGTGCGTTCCGGGGTGTTGTAGAAGTCGGAGGTGTAGACATCTTTGGCGAAAAGGCGGAGGCTGCCGCCCAGAGCCGTTTCGACCCAATCCTTGGCTTTTTGCTGGTAGAAGTCGCTGCCGATGGTGGCGTTGTAGGCGCGAACCCAAAGGGTGGAGTCGCGTTTGGGGTCGTTGCGGTGCTCGATCTTTGCCGGGAGCAGCTGGACGGGGAGTCCGAAGCCCAGAATGGCCACCACGATATAGACCCACCGCAGGCGTCGGCTGCGCAGCAGGAACCGGCCGTAGAGGCGGGTGAAACGTACGACGCGGCGTTTGGGGCGGGTGCGGAATCGTTTGAGGCGTTGTCGGGCGCGGTGGTAGATGGGGAATTTGTCGATCAGGGCGGGGATGAAGAGCACGGAGATGAACATCGACACCACCAGGTTGATGACGATCACGGCGCAGAAGTCGACCAGGTTGTCGCGCTGTCCCTCGGGCAGGAAGAGCACGATGCTCAGTGCACCGATGGTGGTGAGCAGGGCGCCCATGATGGCCAGAAAGACGCGGCGGTTGCCGAAGCGTCCGTAGTGGTCGATCATAATGATCGAGGTGTCGATAATCATCCCCAGCGAGACGGTGATTCCGGCCAGCGAGTAGAGGTGGATCTCCAGCCCGAAGAGGTTGTAGAAGATGAAGGCCACCAGTATGTTGCATCCCAGCGTGAGCACGATCATCCAGAGGTAGCGCCAACTGCGGCTGGTCAGGAAGACGAACAGCAGCAGGATCAGGATCGAGAGCCCGGTGCGCCAGTAGATCTTGCTGAGCTCGCCGCGGATGTAAACCGATGAGTCGTCGGCCAGGGTGATCGAGTATCCGTCGGGGAGTTCGTTCCGGATCTGTTCGATGCGGGCTTTGAGGGCGTCGGTCAGCACGAGGGTGTTGACGTGGCGCTCGGCGTAGATGGTCAGGTTGATGTTGTTCAGCCCGTTGATGCGGTAGTAACTGCTGGGGAGCTGCTGCCGGTGCCGGATGGTGGCGATGTCGCCCAGGCGGACGATTCGTCCGTCGATGTTTTTGATGATGAGCTGGTTCCACTGTTCGGGCGGCAGAGGCGACTGCTTGAGCTGGATGCGGATCTGTCGCAGATCGGAGGTGTCGGTTCCGGGGACCTGTCCCAGACCGATGGGGCTTTCGCGGTCGAGGGTGTTGAAGGCCGAGACGATGTCGCCGCCGGTGATGCCGAGCGGCGCGCAGCGGTTGGGATCGAAGGTGACGATCCATTCGAAAGGAGTGGCTCCGGCGACGGAGACCGTATTGACCCCTTCGATGCGCGACAGCGGGTCGGCGATATGTTCCTGGGTGTATTGTTCGATTTGCCAGGTGGGCAGGTCGGCGTTGATGGTGTAGGTGAGCACGGGCGAGGCGCTTTCACCGTCCATGCCGGTCGAGAGCGAGGGGTACGAGACCCCTTCGGGCAGCGAGGGATAGAGTTGTCGCAGGCGGGATGAAATTTCGAACCGGATGGCGTCCATGTTGGCGTCTTGCTTGAAGGCGAGCGACACGGAGCCGCCGTCCTTGTAGGACGAGGAGTACATCTCCTGGATGCCGGAGAGCGAGGCGAGCGTACCTTCGATTTTGGAGGTGACCTCCTGCTCCACGACGCGGGCCGAGGCGCCGTTCCACCCGAAGTAGACGGAGATCCCCTTCTGCCGGATGCTGGGCGAGTACTGGATATTGAGCATGGGGATCATGGCCGCGCCGATGAGCATCAGGGTGACCATGATCAGGATGATCCGGAAGGGGGAGGTATGTCGGAGTGGGCGGCTCATCTATTTTTCCCGGGGCGTTTGCGGTAGATGTGGTAGTAGAAGATCGGGATGAAGTAGACGCTGACCAGCGTACCGAAGATCATCCCGCCGATGATGGCCAGCGAGAGGGGGCGTTGCAGGTCGTTGCCCATGCCGCCGGAGAAGAGGAACGGAACGATGGCGAGGATGGTGGTCAGCGAGGTCATGATGATGGGTTTGAGGCGTCGGTCGCCGCCGGTGAGCACGGCGCGCAGGGGCGAGTATCCCTCTTTGCGGAGCCGGTTGAAGGTATCGACCTTGAGGATGGAGTCGTTGATGACGATACCGCTCATGACTACCAGACCGATCAGCGACATCAGGTTGATGCCGGAGCCGCACAGCCACAGGATCAGCAGGGCGCCCGAAATGTCGACCACGATTTCGGACATGATGATGAGGGGCTGGACGAGCGACTCGAATTGCGAGGCGAGGATGAAGTAGAGCAGCAGCAGCGAGACGCTCAGCACGAGGATCAGTTGGCGGAGGGTGTCGCGGCTGTCGAACCAGCTGCCCGAGAAGCTGACTTCGAAGTCGGGGTTCTGTTCCACGGCGTTGCGGATGGTGGCCATGGTGGTGGGGACCTGTCGGTCGGCGATGTCGAGGTTCAGCGGGTAGTATTCGCCCTCGGCGCCCGAGACGATGTTGCGCAGGTCGCGGTCGGGGCTCTCGGTGAGCAGCCGGTCGACCGGAATCTCGACCTGGTCGTCGGAGAGGATGGTCAGCGTCGAGAGTATCTGCCGGATGGTGCGCTCTTCGGTGCCGAGGGAGACGGGCAGTGAGTACTGGCCCTGGTTGATCTCCATGATCTGGTTCTGGTTGAAGGCGCTCTTGAGGGCGGAGTAGAGGGTGTTGTAGCTGACGCGGTAGAGTGACATCAGCTCTTGGTTGGCGTAGAGGGTGATGTGCTCCTGCCAGACGACGGGTTCGATCTCTGTGCCGCGGAGGCTGTCGCGCAGGGCGCTCAGCAGGGGGTTGAGCTTGTCGGGCTCGGCGCTGCCGGTGGTGGGGCGCAGGCGGGCCGTGAGCATGGCGTTCTTGTCGGCAAAGATCATTTCGAAGATGTTGCCGGCCTCTTCGGTCCGGAAGGCGGCGTCGGGATAGCTCCGCTGCAGGAAGCGTTGGGCGCGGTCCACGACGGGGGCCAGCGAGTCGGGATGGCTGACGCGGATATACGTGAGGGCTTCGTTGCCGGAGGTCTCGGTGGTGTGCGAGAGAACGAACTGCTGTTGGCCGGCCATCAGCGTGGAGTGGGTCACGGCGGGACCCAGGGCGGCGATCAGCTGGCGCGAACGGCGGGTGTTTTCGGCGTTGGTGATGGGTTGGTTCCAGTCCACGTGCAGGATCACGTCCTCCTTGTCGATGGGGGGCATGGTGGTTTTGTCCAGCTCGTAGTAGAAGAAGACTCCTGCGGCGGTGAAGCCGATCACGAGTGCCAGTACGGTGCGTTGGTGGCGGAAGACCCAGAGCAGGCTCCGTTCGTAGGCTCCGGCCATGTCGCGCACGCCGATTTTCTGAAGGATGCGGTTGCGTCCGCGGTGGGTCTGGTTGCGGTAGAGGAGGTGGTAGTAGACGGGGATGATGGTCATGGCCACGATCAGCGACGAAACCAGTCCGATGCTGACGGCCATGGCCTGGTCGTAGAACATGGCGCCGGCGATGCCGCTCAGGAAGATCAGCGGAATGAAGATCGAGCAGGTGGTGAGCACGGAGCTGAGCAGGGCGCTGAAGACTTCGCCGGTCCCGGCGATGACGGACTCTTTCATGGTCTGTCCGCGGTCCCACCGTTGGGAGATGTTGTCGATGACGATGATGGAGTTGTCGACCATCATCCCCAGTCCGAGCATCAGACCCGAGAGGGAGATGATGTTGATCGAGATGCCGAGGATAAAGAAGAAGAGCAGCGAGACGAGCAGCGACAGGGGTATGGTGAGGGTGATGAGCAGCGGTGCCCGGAAGTCCTGCATGAAGAGAAAGATGACCAGGCAGGCGAGGATGGCACCGACGATCAGGTTGCTTTCGAGGTTGCCGATCGAGTAGTCGAGCAGCTGGGTCTGGTCGCGGGTGAGGGTGAAGTCGATCTCGGGATAGTCGTTGCGGAGGTTGTCCACCAGGCGTCCGATTTCGCGTTTGAGGTCGCCCATGCGGGCGTCGGACTGTTTGATGACGGCCATCGAGATGGCTTCCCGGTCGTCCGAGAGGACGGTCCCCTGGCGTTGCTGGGGGCGTTCGACCACGTCGGCGAGTTCGTTGAGGCGGTAGAGGCGTCCTTCGATGTTCAGCGGTACCTGTTCGATGTCGCGGCGGCCGTCGAGGGTCGAGTTGAAGCGGATGTTGTACTGGTACTGGCCGTCGCGGACGGTCAAGTTGCCCATGTTGATGTGGTTGGCTTCGATGGCGGTCTGGAGCTGCGAGGGTTCGATGCCGAGTGCCTCGAGGCGGGCCATGTCGGGCAGAATGGCCAGTTCGGGGTAGAGGCGGCCGCTGAGGTCGACAAAGGCCACCTGGGGCAACTGTTCGAGCCGTTTGGCGATGACGCTGGCGGCGAAGTTGCTCATCTCGATGAGCCGGTTTTCGCGGGCGCGTTCGCTGAGGGCGCGGTTGGCTTCGTTGTCGGCCAGGGTGAGGTTCAGGTAGAAGGCGGGGATGTCGGTGGCGCTGGCCTTCACGACGGTGGGGCGTTCGATCTCTTTGGGGAGCGAGCCCATGGCGCGGTCGATGCGCTCGTTGACGTCGATGAAGATGTAGTCGATGTCGGTGCCGTAGTCGAACTGCAGGAAGATGATGCCGGAGCCGTCTTTGGCCTGTGCGGTGATTTCGTGCAGGTGGGAGGTCTGCATGAGTTGCGACCGCAGCGGGGCGATCACGGAGGCTTGCAGTTCGCGGGCCGACACGTTGGGGGCGTTGATCCGGACGGTGATCTGGGGGATGTCGACTTCGGGCATCAGGGAGATGGGCAGCATCCGGGAGGCCACGATGCCGAGCACGATCACGGCGATCGTACACATCGTGGCGGCGATGGGGCGTTCGATCAGTTTGCGGATCATTCTCCTGTGGGTTTAGCGTTTGATTTCGACGTCGGAGCCGTCGGCCAGGTTCAGGTTGCCGGAGATGATCACGGCGTCGCCTTCGTTGAGTTCGGCGCCGCGGTCGGTGTTGGCCACCACGGCGTGGGAGTCGCTGTTCGACATCTCGATCAGCACGTAGGTCCACATCGCCTTGCCGTTCTGAGGATCGTAGCGGAAGAGCACTTCGCGGTCGTCGCGCACGAGCACGGCGCTTTTCGGGACGACGAGTTTGCCGGGAACGGAACTTTCGAGGTAGACTTTGATGTTCATGCCGTCGATCAGGGCTCCGGGGTTAGGGATGTTGGCCGTGACGGTGATCTGTCCCTTCTCGTCCACGGTGGGGTTGATGTTGGTTACGCGGCCGGTGTAGCGTTTGGCGGGGTCGATGAAGGTGGCCACGGCGACAGTCTGTCCGACGCTCACGGTGCCCAACTCGCTTTCGAGGATGTTGAATTCGACGTCGAAGCTGCGGTCGTTGATGACCGAGCAGAAGAAGTCGCCTTTGGGGTTTTCGTGGGTTTTGGTCTGCATGTTGGCGATCTTGCCGGCGAAGGGGGCGCGC
This sequence comes from Millionella massiliensis, assembly GCF_900104655.1. GTDB lineage: Bacteria > Bacteroidota > Bacteroidia > Bacteroidales > Rikenellaceae > Rikenella > Rikenella massiliensis. The sequence continues at coordinate 2,105,838 of NZ_FNWD01000002.1, forward strand.
AGGGTGCAGTTTTCGAGGGCCATGCGGGCGCTTTCGAGGCTGAGTAGGGCGTCGTCGTAGCCGGAGCGGAGCCGGGCGATGCGCAGCGTCTCACGCGGCACGCGGGCTGTGTCGGCGATGTCGTACCCGAAGCCGAGCAGGGCATCCTGCAGCTCGAGGTCGGCTTTTTTCATGCTTTGCTGGGCCTGTTCGTATTTGAGGCGGGCGTCGCGGTCGTCGAGGCGGGCGATGACGTCGCCGCTGTCCACGGAGGTGCCGTTACCGCCGACGATCCAGGTGACGGTGCCGGAGGCAGGGAACTGGAGGTCGCTCTTCTGCTGGGCGCGGAGTTTGCCGTTGCTGATGAGTTGCGAACGGAAGGTGCCGCGGCGCAGGATGATCGTATCGACGGGGTTGGAGATTTCGACCTGTGCCTTTTTGTTCGTAGTGGTGTCGGCATCGCCGGGCTGCGCTTCGCCGCCGGAGCAGGAGCCCAGCAGCAGGCTGCCCATGAGGAGATATGCGTAGTGGGATAGTTGCTTCATATCGGTGGGCGGGGTGGGTTATTTTTCGAGGGTGGTGGCGTCGAAGCAGGCTGCGATGTTGCGTTGGTGCAGGAAGTCGAACAGGGTGTATCGCTGGATGGAGAAGTAGTAGCTCCAGTAGTTCTGGAGTTCGGTGAGGTAGCTGCTGTGGGCCGAGTTGCGTTCGCTTTGGGCTGTGTTGAAGTCGAGGACGCTGATCTTGCCGGCGGCGAACTGGCGCATCGACAGTTCGTAGCGCTGCTGGGCTACGGAATCGGCGCGGGCCGAGATGGCACACTGGGCGTTCTGGTTGTTGAACTGCATGACGGTCAGGTAGATGTCCTGTTTGCGGTCGATGCGTTCTTTGTCGATTTCGGCCTGGGTCACTTCGAGTTGCGAGAGGGCGGTGCGTACGCGGCCTTTGGCCACACCGCCGTCGAAGATCGGCACGCTGATGCCCATCTGGATGGTCTCTTGGTCGAGGGGGTTGCGGTAGGCGTCGGCAAAGTTGTTCCCTACCTGGTTCAGACCGAAGCGGGCATAGACGGTGGCTTGGGGACGCCGGTTGGCTTTGGCCTGGGCGACGCTCATTTCAGCTTCGAGCTGGCTGATGCGGTTCTGGTATTCGAACGAGGTATTGGTGAAGGCGAGCCGATAGGCTTCGTCGATCGAAATCTCGATGTCGGCGACGTTTTCCGGAATCTCGAGGATCACGGTGTCCTGTTCGTCGTACATGAGATAGGATTTGAGCTGTGCGGCGGCCAGGTCGTGCTGGAGTTTGTTGGTGTTGATCGACATCCCTTCGTTGAGCAGCTGGAGTTCGAGCTGTAGCAGGTCGTTCTTCGAGATGGAGCCGATCTGGAACCGTTCCTGTGAAATTTTATAGAGGGTATCGGTGTTGGCGTGGTTCTGGCGGGCGATGGCGAGGTTCTGCTGGGCGACGAGTTGGTTGAAGTAGAGCGCCACGGCCTGGCTGGTGATGCTCTCCATCGATTCGAGGTATTCGTATTTGGCCTTTTCGTACCGGACGGGCTCGATGCGTTTGTCCCACTTGAGCTGGTTGAATCCGCCGATGGGCTGGTTGAGGATCAGGCTCACGGGAGCGGAGTTCCAGGTGACGTCGCGCGAGGGTGAAAACTGGTCGAGGCGGGTCAGTCCGGTGTAGAGCTGGATGTTACCGCCCGTGGCGGCGATGTTCTGTTGCAGATAGAGCCCCAGTGAGTTCTGCATGGCGTAGTTGTCGACGTAGTTGTATTCGCCGGTAACTGCGTTCTGGAGCGAGGTGTAGGATTTGTCGAAGTTGGGGATCGTGCCGCTCAGCGAGAGTGAGGGTAGCATTTGGGCCTTGTAGGAGCGGTATTCCCAGTATTGGCTGAGATAGGTGTGTTTGGCCATCATCGCGTCGATCGAGTAGTTTTGGGCGCGTTCGATGGCCTCTTGCAGGGTCAGCCGCACCGTCCGCGAACTCTGTGCGCAGGCTGTGCGGCAGAGTAGGAGGCCGCTCAGGGCGGTCAGAAGGCTGGTGATAAGGGTTCTCACGGTTGTCGGTTTTGCGGATTCTGACTACAAGTGTAATAATTTGAAATCTTTTTTCAAAGCATTTTTGTATAAAATTGTATTCTATGTGTATTTTTTATTCGCATGTGTGGTTCGCTGGTTTATGGTTGTGGTAATCTAGGTTCAAATTTTGTTTTTCTTATGATTTTGTCTTAATTTAGAAGGTTGATAACGGGTGTGATTTTTTCAATGTACCGTTTCGCGTGTGATTTCTTTTCGAAACACAGTGGGAGCATGGAAAGTGTAGAAGGAGTTAGTCTAATCTAAAATGCCTGTGCCTTATGAAAATCAGTCGATCAATCGGAAACCTTTGCGCTTTGTTCGGTGTGGCAACCATGTGGAGTTGCGTGTCTGCTCCCAAAAGTGATGACGGAAGTTTGCCCGGATGTCAGGATATTGTTTTGGACGAGATTTCGACGGTGCCGGTGCACCAGCGAATCGATTCAGTGTGGTGTGTGCCGCTGGAGACGACAGATAGCTCGTTGGTTTCCAGTGTGAAGGCTGTGGAAGTGATGGATGATCGATTTTATGTATTGGATGGTAGCTGTGCATCGATTTTGATTTTCGACAAGCAGGGGCATTATCTCGGCGGTATTTACGATCAGGGGCAAGGACCGAAAGAGTATATTCGAATTCTTAATATGGGATTGGATCGGTTGAATAAACAGATCGTGGTGAATGATGCGTTTTCTAAAAAATTGTTGGTTTATGACCGCGATGGTAATTGGGTTAAGACCATCCCGTTTGAATTTGGTCAGGGAATTGTTGTTCCTTTTAAGGAAGGGCGATTTGTGCAGGTTAATGATGGGCGTGAGCAGTTTTTGCCCGACGATATGCGGCCTTGGAATTTGACCTTGTTTGATGATCAAGGTCATCCGCTGGCGAACTGGTTGCAAGATCAGACGCCCAATCAAATCGATTTTTCGGTAGGAAGTAATGTGTGTACTTTAGATAATGGTGAATTGCTTTTTAGTCCATTGTTTTCGTCAGTATTTTATGTGGTTGGAGAGGACAGTATTGTTCCGGCATATCGGCTGGTAAATCGGTTGGATGGGTACAAATCATTGTCGGAATCGGATTTGCAGAATATGAATTATGTACATGGGAATGAGCAGTGTTCTTATAAAGATTATTTACGGCGTTCATATGTATTGCCGGGTCTGTTTCTGAATAATAATCATTATTTGTGTGCTTTTTTGAATGTTGGCGATAAACCATGCTATGTGTTGTACGATAAGGAAAATGGTCGAACGGAGGTGATCAGTTTCGAAAGAGGGACTCAGAATAATATCAGGTTCTATTCGGTCGATGATGTTTTGAAACGGTTGTTCAACTGCGTTCCTTTGTGTATAGATGGCAAGGCGTTCTATGTTGAGTTGAGCCATGCCCATAAACACATGATGGGCGATAAGGATCCCGGTCCGAAATTTGGCCCGATTTACGACGCGCTGGGCGAAAACGATAATCCCGTGTTGGTGGGATATACCCTTAAATCTGTTGATTCCGATGAGTAGCCGTAAAGATTATAAAGTTATCCTTTTCGGGGTGGTGTCGTGGTTGGTAATGAGTTGCGGAGGAGTTCCCGCCGTACAAGACAGCCCCATTGCTTCGGTACGTGGCACGGTGGTCGATATTCCGGCTCTGTTGGATACATTAAGACCGGTGCGTGCCGCATCGGTGTATGCAGATACAGCTTGTTTTAAACTTGTCTCATATTTTGACGCTACGGGCTGTACATCATGTAAGTTGAAAGAATTGTATGTTTGGCGGCGTATGTTGGCTTTGGATTCCATCTCATCCTGTCTGTTCGTGTTCAATACGTCGAAGATGGAAGCGCCTGTACAGACGTTGTCAAATTACCGGTTCGATTATCCGATGTATATGGATTCTCTGCAAATATTTGAGCACTGTTATCCCCAACTTTCCAAGATACAACAGTTCCACTCTTTTTTGTTGGACCGCGACAATCGGGTCATCCTGGTGGGATCACCTATCGGAAATTCAAAAATGTGGAATCTCTACAAATCGACCATTGAGCGTTTGAAAAAGAACGGTGGGGTCTTGGATGATGCGAATCAAGGGAATGTTGCGGGCGAAACGGGAGGGAAAAATGTTCGCTGATCCTTGCGTGTTAGTACAATCAACGAAAATTTAAATTGCGAGGTTTGCCGCTTTTCGAACAGTTGTAGTTTGAAAGGCGGCAAGTTTCTTTTGTACTATGCTCCAGACAGAATCGCCATACGAATCTCGGAAACAGTAGGCCTCTGCGACGGAACGGGATATCTTTGTTACAAGCCCTTATGTCGACTTGAAGCCCGAAGTACTTCAGTGCCCGTAAGTTCAAAACCATTTCGATCGAGATTCCCGCACATTGACTTTTGCGTGTTAGAAAGCTCTATCGAGTCTCTATCGACGCGGTCCTTTTCTCTTCGGGCCGCGTTCGAATAGTTGCAGTCAAGCCATTCAGACTTTTTTTGTGAGGGAGGGGCTAATGGATGATATGGATGTGGTTAATAGTGTAATGATGTGTTGAAAAGAAGAATGTGGTATGGTTTTATGTCTTTGACGAGGTAGTATGTGATTTTATATTATGGTTTTATTATTTTTTTTGAATTTTAATTCAAATTTTAATTATAAATTTGTTGGTGATGGGGTTCGGGATAGAACTCCTTTTGGTTTTTAATTGCTAATTTAGTCGCTATGAAAAAAATGACTAAAATTCTGTTGGCAACCGGCGCAGCGCTGGTGCTAACAGGTGGTGCGGTGACAAACTTTTTGATTGCCCAACAAAAAGCGGTGGTGCCTCAGGATGATTTGACATTGGCCAATGTTGAAGCGTTGGCTGCAATTCCTGATGAAATGCAAGAGAATATATATAGTTATGGTATTGATCCATCTTATCAATGCTTAATTGTGATTGATTATAAGGTATTTGAGGGCTGTAAAGTAATATGTTTTTCTGGGTCGGAGTATCTTGTTTGTGCTGATTGTGTCGCATTATAGTTTGTTATCGGCGGTCTGCGATAGCAGGCTGCCGATAATTCATTCAAACATTATTATGAAGAACAAAAGATTGGTGTTTTCGTGGATTCTTTCGGGGATGTTGTGCGTGCTGATGTGTGGGTGCGGTTCAAAAGGTAATCAACCGGAGGTTTCAACAGAAGGAGGCGAAGAGATCATTTTGGAAGAGATTTCGACGGTGCCGGTGCATCAGCGAATCGATTCAGTATGGTGTGTGCCGTTGGAGACGACCGACAGTTCTTTGGTATCCAATGTGCTCGCGGTAGAGGTGATGGATGACCGATTCTACGTATTGGATCGTAGTTGTGCTTCGATTTTGATTTTCGACAAGCAGGGGCGTTACCTTGGCGGTATTTACGATCAGGGGCCGGGACCAAAGGAGTATACTCGAATTGTCGATATGAAATTGGATCGGTTGAATAAACAGATTTTGGTGACTGATCAGTTTTCTAAAAAGTTGTTGGTATATGACAGCGACGGTAATTGGGTGAAAACTGTTCCGTTTGTGTATTGTGAGGGAATTGTTGTACCTTTTAAGGGAGGGCGATATGTGCAGGTTAATGATGGGCGTGAGCAGTTTTTGCCCGACGATATGCGGCCTTGGAATTTGACCTTGTTCGACGATCAAGGTCATCCGCTGGCGAACTGGTTGCAAGATCAGACGCCCAGTCGAGTCGATTTTGCAGTAGGAAAGAACGTTTGTACTTTGGATAATGGCGAATTGCTTTTTAGTCCATTGTTTTCGTCAGTATTTTATAGGGTTGGAGAGGACAGCATTGTTCCGGCATATCGGCTGGTAAATCGGCTGGATGGGTACAAATCATTGTCGGAATCGGATTTGCAGAATATGAATTATGTGCACGGAGATGAGCAGTGTTCTTATAAAGATTATTTGCGGCGTTCATATGTATTGCCGGGTACGTTTCTGAATAATGATCATTATTTGTGTGCTTCCCTGAATGTTGGCGATAAGCCATGCTATGTGTTGTACGATAAGGAAAATGGTCGAACGGAGGTAATTAGTTTCGAAAGAGGGACTCAGAATGATATCAGGTTCTATTCGGTCGATGATGTTTTGAAACGGTTGTTCAACCGCGTTCCTTTGTGCATAGATGGCAAGGCGTTCTATGTTGAGTTGAGCCATGTCCATAAACTCATGATGGGCGATAAGGATCCCGGTCCGAAATTTGGCCCGATTTACGACGCGCTGGGCGAAAACGATAATCCCGTATTGGTGGGCTATACGCTGAAACCGGTCGACGAGGAATAGTCGGCGCAGGGGCTGGATTCGTTTCGAACGGGGGGTGTGGAAGCACTGGTGGCGTGTTGAGGGTTGGATTCCAGCTGTTGAGCGACGCGATGGTGGATTTGTGTCGACAATTGCTTCCGCCCAACATTTGCTGAACAAGAGTTCCAGCCGGTATGTCTTTAGATTGGCGAAATTAATAGAGGTGTTTGACAAGGGCATATCGTATGGCCGTTGGGCAAGGCTGTCCTGTCGGACGGTTTCCGGCATTTTGGGCTAATTTGTCAGGTGAGGACATAGTCCTGTGGCTGGTGTGCGCTCTGTCGTATTGTGGAGGGTGGTTAAGGTGTCGCCTTGTGCTGTGTTCGTGTTAACGAAAGCCATGGATTGTTCGTTGTTCGGCTAATGGCTTAGTTGGGGAGTATCGTGGGTGATGGTCTTGTTTTGGGAGGGTGGTATGTGTCCCGGGAGGGTGTGGAATAGAGGGGTATCTGTTGCGAAACGTTGCGCTCTGCCTGTGGTGTGGCTGAGCATTGCATGGGTAATCATAAATTATAGAGTTGGCTCTTAATTTGCCTCGATCAGGCGAGTTAAGAGCTTTTCTTTTTTTTTGCGGGTTGAGTGGTCTGTTTTTTAGGGTATTGTCTGTAGTCGGATTGGGGTGAAGTAAAAAACGCGCTGTAGTTGTCGACATTTCGGATTATGAATGCCGTGGTCAAATGTTTTCAGGTGTCTGTTTCTTGTATTTTCTGTCGTATTTGATGGCTGGTTTTCGTGAGGTATTTTCCTGAAAGATGAGAAAAAAGTTGGAGCCTGTTTTTGGCTCGGTCGTGGAAAATTTGGGACTTTAACTGAGACTTGAAAATCGGGCCTGTCAGTAGGTGAAATAGGAAAATAGAATAAAAATCCATATCGTATAATGTGGTTTGTATTGAAAATTGTAATAAAAGGTCTTTTTGTTGCTTGTTTGTAGTAGTTTGTAATATGTATATTTGTATTGATTATTACTTTTGTGTTATAATAATGGATTATGCGAGTTGTGTGAATTTGTAATCAAAATAAATGTGATATGTAAATATTTGTGATTTTGTAATAAACTGATATATAGTGATATATTGTCACAAGGGTTGGTGTGGGTGATTATTTTTAGTTTTTTGAGTTGGTTAATAGGCTGTTTGTTAATAGCTTTGTGCTCCTGCGCGAGAGTTTGTGAAGAGAATAAATAGGAAATGCCCGTAATTGATTGTATGAAAACCTAGGGTCGATCGAGGGGATTTTTGCAGATTTGACTGCCGATTTTGAGTAGCTGGCGCGAGGGTAATTGGGGGATGTAAAATACAGAATCGCGAGTGTCGATTCGGACTGAAATCCCGGTCATGTCTGCCTTGAAAAGAGTCCATGAGATCTTGTCCTCAATTTGTCAAAAGATGATGTTTTTGGCCATTGTTGGACGTGGACCTGAAGGTGAAGCAATCAAATTTTACGATAACAGTTTTAAAAGACCCGCCTTGGCCGAATATTCAGCGTTGCAGGTTACAAAGTATAGCTCCCGAGGGAGAAAATTTATTGGACATAGACAACTGGCACGATGAGAAAGAATCTGTACATTCGATTGATCGTCTTTTGTTTTTTCTTGTCCGGGATCGTATTTCCAATCCGTACGTTTTCCCAGCAGGTGGGACTGCATACGAACGTACTTTACTGGGCGACAACCACTCCTAACGTAGGGGTCGAATGGCGGTTGTCTTCACATTATACCCTGTCGGCCACGATCGGCTACAACGCTTTCAATTTCCCGAATCATAACAACGCAGAGGGGGTCGCGACCAATCCCAAACTGCACCACTGGCTGGTAATGCCCGAGGCAAAGTATTGGTTCTGCCGGGCTTACGAGCGTCACTATGTCGGATTCCATGCTCTTTACGGACGGTATAATGTCGGGGGCCTGAAGTTCCCGGCCTTTCTGAGCGACGCCCGTTACAGAGGCTGGGGGGCCGGTGCCGGGATCAGCTACGGCTATCAGTGGGCCCTGGGAAAAAGGTGGGGGTTGGAAGCCTCGGTGGGCGTGGGCTATGTCTATCTGAACTATGACAAATATGAGTGCGGAGCCTGCGGCGACAAATTAGGCACCTATCGCCGCCATTGGATCGGTCCCACCAAAGCTGCCGTGTCGTTCATCTATTACATCCGCTAATCATGAAACTCTGTCGATTCGCTATATTGATTGCACTGCTGCTCCAGTGCTCGGTGTCGGCGCTATTGGCCAGTAGCGTGAATCCGGACACGCTCCAGTTGCAGCACGTTATCTACGGTTCGCCCTCGATCCGCTATCTGCTGAGTCCGCGGGCCGAGTGGGATGGCGACAGTTTGAGGGTGCGATTCTCGACCGAGGTCTCCGGACGAATCAAAAGCTCGTCGTCGCTGCATCTGGTGCCGATATACATCCTTGGACGTGATACCATTCGTTATCCCGAACTGGGGTATTTCTCTCCGTCGGGCGCCAAGTTCTATAAACGCCGCGAAGCCTTGTCTGATACCAAGACCGTCGGGCAGATATGTGTTGTCTATCGCCGAAGCCGCGGAGATGTCGATTACCAGGAGAGTATGCTCCTTCCGCAGAGTGTTACGGGACGTCTCCAACTGCAATATGTAAAGCGTAATTGTGGCGGCGCCCGTGTGCTGGCTTCGCTCCCGGTGGATGTCCCGGCACGTCCCGTTGTGCGGGATACGGTTTACGCAACTGCAGCGGCGCGTCTTCCGCTTCCGATGGCTGTTGTGAGCGTACCACTCTTTGAAACCAGCGTAACCTTTATTGAACCGCAGGCCGAAGAGGTCAAGTACCGTACTGCAACGGCTACCATTCGCATTACCTATCCGGTGGACCATTGGGAGGTCTATCCCGACTTTGAAAACAACGGTGCTGAGTTGCAGCGAATCGCTCAGATTCTGCCTCCGGTGACCGGTGATACTTCGACCTATCATATTCTTTCGGCTTCGATCACCGGTTATGCCTCTCCTGAAGGTACCTATGATCACAACTTGAAACTGTCTCAGAAGCGTGCCGAGGGGATGCGCAACTATCTGCAGGAACGTTACGGAATGTCGGTCGACCAAATCTCGGCACAAGGTCTTGGCGAAGACTGGGTGGGTTTGCGCGATGCTGTCGAGAAGAGTGATATGGAGGCTCGTGAAGAGGTGATCGACATTATCGATATGTACGACATCTTCAATGGTCGTGAAAAGACCCTGATGGATCTGCACGGCGGTGACCCCTACCGCTATATGTTGGAAAATCTTTTCCCTCCGTTGCGCCGTATGGAGATGCGGATCGACTACCGCGTTCGTCCGTTCGCTTTGGACGAGGCCGGCAGTCTGATCGATACTCGACCTCAGGACCTGAGTCTGTATGAGATGTATGAGGTGGCTCAGGCTGAAAATGATGATCAAAAGATTGTAAGACAGCGTGATGCTTATGGCCGGGAGTATGACGTCGCGGTGCACTATTTCCCGAACGACGACATTGCCAATATCAACGCCGCTTCAGCAGCTTTGGTGCGTGGCGATATGGAAATGGCGTGGGTATGTCTGGGACGTGTGATCGATAACCCGCTGGCGGCGAACAATCTGGGTGTATACCACTGGTTGTGCGGCAAGATAGAGGAAGCTCGAATGTATTTCGAAAAAGCGCGGGCAACCGACCCTGTACGGGCTGATTATAACCTTGAACAGTTGAAAAAATGGGAAGCTGAGTTCGGACAGAACCCAGGCAACACCGATTCCGCAGCGGATCACGCTGCAGAGTAAACGAGAATCGGATATACTGCAAACGGACGAACGGTAGCGACCGATGGAATGGACGAACAGAAATATACATCACACAACAGCGAGAGTGACCTCTCTCCTGCTTGGGTTGTGTCTGCTGTTCAGTTCGTGTTCGCTCGACGACGACCGAGACCTCTGTTGCGGGAACATGATGATGGAGATTAAGTACGTGCCCTACGGAGTAGAAGAATTCAGTACTTACATTCACTCGTTGCGGCATTTCGTCTTCGATGCGAATGGGCGCTATGTGAACGAGATCGCTGCGGGGAGTGACCTGCAACGGTTGCGTTTTTCGCTTCCGGACGGAGATTATACGATGTTGACGCTGGGCAATGCCGATACGCCGCTGGCCTTTAAGGCCGAGGACCAGACGCTCGAATCGTTGGAAGTGGAGCTTTCGCGTCTGACGCCGTCGGGACGATACCTCAATGCGGACCAGTTGTACTGGGGGGTATGTGACATGCACGTGGATCAGTCCCGCGAGAACAGGTTTGTGACCTATATGAATAACATCCATTGTCACCTGCACGTGAAGGTCATGTGGCACAACATGCCCAGCGATGTGGGAGACTACCGGATGGAACTTCGTCAGGTGCCCGTGGGCTACTCCCTATGCCCCCAGCGAAGCCAGGTGATTGGCGACAAGGTGATCCCCGCACCCAATGGGGATGTAGCTACGCACGTGCAGCGTACCCCGCTCAAATCGCAGGAGTTGCGTGACGAGTTTATAACGATGCGCTATACGCGACAAAACATCCCGACCTACCAGTTGTGGTTTGGCGACAAGGCAATTACCGGTCCGATCGACCTGAGCCGCGCCTTCCGAACATGGGGGTGGGATCCCGAGGCCACGGCCGTGCAGGAGTACCGCATACAACTTACGATCTATGCGGACGGGACGGTCGAGGTCCGGCCCTGGGTCGATGCAGACATTGAGGACTGGCAGGATGGAGGATCATTCAGTTAGCGACCTCGTGTGTGCCGTAAGATGAATTTACAAAACAACCAACTCTTAATAGATGATTTTATGTTTACGATCATGAAGAAAACCTGTTTACGGGCTGTTATCGTACTGATAACGGCCGTGGTGGCCATGTCGTGCACCAAGGAGCAATCGGATTGCGGTTGCACGGATGACGGCAAGACCATTCCGGTGACCTTTACGATGAGTACGCCGGCCGGGGAAGCCATTCCCTACTCCTCCCAGACCCGTGCTACTCACGACGAGGCCGAGTGGACCATCCACCGTCTGAGCCTTTATGTCTACGCGGTCGATGCGGAAGGCAAAGGAACTTTCCTTCGCCGCTACGCTACGGACGAAACCGGCGATAAAATGATAACCATCGTATCGAACGGTGCCGGAACCTACAATTTTACGCTCAAAGCTCCCGTGAGCGATCTGAATGCTCAGCGTCGTTTCGTTTTCGTGGCCAATGACGCCTATGCAGAACCCGATGAAGGTGAGTCGCAGGACGAACTGCAGAACAAACTTGCAAGCATCGTTCTGGAAGAGGGTAATACTGCAGATCTGTTGGCAGCTGCAGGTAAGGGTATTGCCATGTCGGGTATTGCTCAGAGCGACGGAAAAGATGTCGTAACCATTACGCCCGGTGTGAAATGCGAAGTTCACCTCCAGCGTATCGTAGCGCGTGTGGATGTTCAGAACAACACGCCGAATCTGATTATCAAGTCCATCGAACTGCAGCAGGCAGCTCCGAAAGGTTACCTGTTCCCGCATACGCCCGTTGCCGCAGCCGACGAAGGCTACATTACCGAAGCCATGAATGCGCAGGTGAACCTCGGTACGACCTATGCCGAGCAGACCGACCTGAAAAAGGTATTCTATCTGTACGAGCGCGCCAATGCAGAGGGTGACGGAGCGCAGGTAAAGGTTACCTACACGATCAACAACAGCAACGGCGAAGTGATCGTTCCGTTCCAAAAAACTTCTGACGATAAATCCTTTGTCGACATTGAGCGCAATACGCTGTATACGATCATTTTGGGTAACGGTGAGCCGATTACCACTAACCCGGTAAGTTTCACCCTGAAGGTAGAAGATTGGAACACGGTTGATATGGACGAGGCTGTTGATCCCGATGAGGACGAGCAGGCCGCGTTGAATGCCGCCCTTAAGGTAAACATGTTTACGCCTTACAATGTGAAGGGCATAGAAGGGAAGAAAGTAACCTTCTTCGACAAGTTGGCCGTTTCATTTGAAGACTGCCCTGTTGATTCGTATTTCACTTGGGAAGAGCTGAATGCGGCTGGTCTCACGGGTAATACCGCTGATGCTTATTTGACGGATGGTGCAGGAAATAAGTATCGTATGCCTACTGAAGGTGAATTGAATTTGTTGTTACCTAAATGGACTACAGATGAAGATCGTGAGGAATTGGGACCAAACTCATGGGGAATATTTCATCCGTGGTGGAACGACAATACTTCGACTAATGATCCTGATGTAGATGATGGTTCTTTGGTTATGTCTGACAAAGCAGCAACGACAGGTTGGACAGAGACTATTTATTTACAGAATGGTGTAGATGGATTGCCCGATCAAACGACTAATCCTGATGAAACGGACGGTGCTTACGTCGTTAAAGGACAGAGTTGGATGAAAAAAGGAGCTAAGGTCGAAACTGTACATTATTATACAGAGGAACCTGATGATCCGGAAAAGGGAAATTACAATATTGCTCCGGTCTATGGCCTGCGTTTCCAAGGTACAAGCCAATATGCAGCTTATCGTTGGCAAATATATACGACTGGTGATTCTCAGGATCGCTATTTGTCGATCAAAATCAAAGCTTTGAAAAAAGATGATATGGCAACTACTATTGCTACAGTATCGCAAGAATCATTTTGGTCTGATGGCTATATTGAGTTTAAACTCCCGGCTTCGGGATGTTATGAACCGAAAGTAGTTGCTGATGAGGAGCAGGATAATGCTTCTAATCGAGATTTTAGTGGTTATTTCTGGTCTTCGTCTCGTGATGGTGAACTAGGGAAAGTCCGTTTCTTGGGTTTTAACCTTGAGAATGCCCATGAAAGTAGCACAGGAACAGATTATAGTTTTCCGCTCCGTCTTGTCCGTGTTCAGGAATAACTTGATGATTCGATAATAGAAAAAACACTACCACTATATGAAAACCAAGATTTTCACCATGCTGCTGGCCGCAACGTCGCTCTTGTGCGGTTGCAGCAAAGAACAGGTCGGTCCTGACGGCGGCGACGGCCAAGGCCTGCCCATCACCTTCACGCTCGCCACACCCGGCAGCGATGGGGTCATTTATCCCAAAACCAAAGCCACGCACGATGCGCCCGAATATGCCATCAAGCAGATGAGCCTGCTGGTGTATGACGCAACGGATGAGGCCTCGCCGAAGTTCCTGCGCAAACACGACCTCACTTCGGACATTAAACTCTATGACAATGGGAACGGAACCTACAACTTCTCGCTCGAGGCTCCGATCTCGGACATGAATGCCAAACGCAAGTTTGTCTTCGTGGTCAATGACGACGCAGCAGTGGCTGCGACCGAAGTCGGTTCGACCGAATCCGATCTGCACACGAAAACCACCGCCTCGATTGAACTGTCCGAGGGTAACACCGCCGACAAACTGGCTGAGGAAGCCAACGGCATTGCCATGTCGGGTACGGCGACCTCGGACGGTGTGAACGACGTGATCACCATCGCCCCCGGGGTTAAATGCGAAGTAAAACTGACCCGTATCGTGGCCCGTGTCGACATCCAGAACAACACTCCGAACATGACCATCGAGAGTGCTGTGCTCGTCGGGGCAGCCACAAAAGGCTACCTCTTCGGACAACAACCGTTGTCAGCTCCTGCTACCGATCGGATTATCCTCGGAAGCAACGCCAATGTGGATATCACCGAAGAGCATCCCGTAGGTGGGGACTTCACGCCCAAGAGCTTCTCGAAAGTGTTTTACACCTACGAACGTCCCAATACGATTGATGATTACGCCGCCGTTCGTGTGACCTACAAGATCAATGGCGAAAACACGACGACCCTCGAAATTCCGTTTATTCGCACCGAAGCCGGCGGCGGACAGACCCCGGTTGACATCACGCGTAACCACCTGTACACCATCGTACTCGGTAACGGGAAGCCGGTGACGACCAACGAGATTAAATTCTCCTTCGTAGTTGAAGACTGGAACGAGGTTGAGATGCCCGAGGAGATTGGCCCGGGCGACGAACTTGATCCCGAAGCGCAGGCCGCACTCAACGCCAAACTCATGGTGAACATGTTTACGGAGTACAACGCCAAAGAGTTTAATTTGGTAGACAAAACCATTACTTCGTTCTACGACAAATTGGCTGTATCGAAGGAAGAATGCCCGAGCTCGTCGTATGTTGCTTGGACTGATCTAAAAGATAACGGTGCTTTGACTGCCGAATTTACCGGTCCTGATGGTAAGAAATACCGTCTTCCTACCGCAGGAGAAATGACACTACTGATACCTATGTGGACTGAAGAAAGTGATCGTGCAACAGTCAACAAGGAGAAAGATGGCATGTTTTGTCCATATTGGAATGGGAATAGTACAACGAATACATATCCCTTGGTTACAGTATCAACCCCGTTTACTGAAACAGCATACTTCAAAAATGATATAAACAATTGTTCTGACAAATCGCATCCCGGTGATCCAGAATATACTCTTTCGGGGGTCTCGCAAATGAAAGTCGGAGATGAGACAGAACAAATTACTTACCCCAAAGACGGGACGGCTATTTACGATATCCATCCTGTTTATGGTCTTCGTTTTAAAGGTACGAATCAGTATGCTGCATATTGCTGGAAATTGTGCACTATTAATTCTGATCCTTTGCAGTGTTATCTGTCAATTAAAATTAAAGCATTGCATCCGCAGGATAGCAAAACGACCATTGACGATGTGGCACAGAAATCATTTTGGGCAGATGGAAGTTATATTGAATTTCAATTACCCTGCTCGGGCTTTTATACTCGTTCCGAAGATAACAGAAGTGAAGAAGGTATCGTTGCTACTGCTTGGGGATCAACTTTGTATGATCGTAAAAAAGATACGGATGCGTGTCGTTTAGGTGCATTTCTTAGTTATACGGATATGGCGTGTGCTCCGTTTGAATATTGCATGCCTCTTCGTTTTGTCAAAGTCGATGCGCAACAGTAGAAGACCCTCTAAAAATCAGAAATAAAAGACACAACATATGAAAACGAGAATTTTCACAATGCTGTTGGCCGGCACGGCGCTCCTGAGCAGCTGTAGCAAGGAGATCGACGACGACCCGCAGCTCACGGACGGTAACCGGGTGGTCTTCACCCTTGGCGGCGCCGTGACCCGTGCTGCCGGCGATAACGATTCCGCTACGCCGACCGCAGCCACTGCCGAAGAAAAGAAAATCGAGAGCCTCTTGGCTGTAGTCTTCGGCGAAGATGGCAGCTACTACAAAACTTTCGAAACCAATTACAGCGATGCCGACCAAACCGCTTCGTTCGACCTTGGCAAGAACGGCACCTACGACATTCACTTCGTGGCCAATGCCGACGAAACGTTGAAAAACGCTGTGATGACGCTGACCGACCAAGACGCCAACTCGCAGGTGACGGAAGATGACCTGCTGGCGCTGATCGCCTCGCAGGAGGTCGGCAAACAGGACGACGCAGATGCCTGGCATCCGTTCCTGATGCTTTCGACCGAAGCCGCACACGTGGTTTCGAAAGCCGGTGTCGTGACCGACGGCGGACAGGTTATCATGCGCCGTCTGGCAGTCCGCATCGACCTGGTGAACGCTGCCGAAGGGGTGACCATCAACTCGGTGAAGTTCATCAACCGCACCAAACAGAGCCGTCTGGGTGCCTCGAACGACATGAACTTCTCGACCGAGGACGATCTTTACGAAGAGAAAACCTACGATAATATCGATCTGGTCGGAAATTTCGACATCCCCACCGAGTACAAGGCCACCATCTACAGCTATGAAAACGTAGATGTTACGCCGGGTGGCGCTCATCTTCCTGCACTGGAGATCAAGTACACGATGGACGGTATGAAGTTCACCCACACGGTGACTTTCATGGATTCCAAAGACGATACCGGTAAAACGCCGCTGGCACTGAAGCGCAACTACCTGTACCGTATCGTGCTGACTAAACCGTTGGATCTTGACTTCGATATCATTGTGGATGACTGGAATACGGCCGAGGCCTTCCAGGTCGACGACCTTCCGTTCGAGACGCACGATCAGCAGGAACTCAACGATGCGTTGAAGGTTAATATGTTTACGGATTATAACGTGCTTTCGCTCGACAAGAACACTAAGAAAGTCACTTTCTACTCCCAGATGTCAACGTCGAGAGAAGAATGTCCCACAACATCGTATTTTACCTACAATTGGTTGGCAGGAACGGAAGATGGCACCTACTCCAGCAATGGAGCTAATCAAGACGTAGACTTACGCAATGAAATTCTGCGTGACGATGAGGGTAATGAGTACCGCATTCCGACGATGGGGGAAACGGCCCTATTAATTCCGGTAACTCTGCTGCTTAAGGATAGACCGTATGTCGATGAGAACGGTCAATGGTTAAAAGCTGCCGATGGTTCCGGTAACGGCATTACTCACCCCCGCTGGGATAACGGCGTAGCACATCAAGATCTTCGTATGATTGAAAAGGATCAGGATGGTAATGATTATGCCTTTACTGAAACTCTCTATTTCGGAAATGATGAGGACTATGCTCCTAATACGGGTGGAGAAAGTCTTTCCGGGCAATCGTATATTCGTCTCGGTAAATTCAGCCATACCTATGCCTGTGCCACCACGGCTACAACCTACAATTTGTACACAGTTTATGCACTGCGTTTCAAGGGGACCAGTGAATATGCTGCCTACAAATATGAATGTTGCGAAGCCGGAGATATTCATTATCTGTCAATCAAAATTAAAGCCCTGCCACAGGAATCTACCTTTACGATCGATGATATTACCGACAATAATTCATTCTGGAGCAGTGGTTATCTGGAATTCAAATTTCCGGCGGCCGGATTCTATCCCGCTAATACCAAACCGAATAGTGAGCCTGATGAAGACAACGCTCAATGGCGAACATTAAACAGCTATCTATGGACTTCTACTTTTTTTGACAGTTCTCAAGTATATAACTGGGGTTTTGGCAGTGGAGATGTGACACTAGATTGGGTGCCTGTCAATAATAATAGCAGTCGCCAGCTTCGATTGGTAAAGGTATCCGAATAGAATGTCGGATACTCAATTCAAAACAAAACATAGACAATCATGAAATTTCGAATCATATCAACCCTCGCGCTGCTGGGCACGCTCGTACTGGGCAGTTGCTCGCGCGAGACATTGCCGACCCCCAATCCTACGGGGGAAGGTAACCGTGTGGTATTCACACTGGCCGGGATTACCCCCGAAACAAAAGGTGCCGTGACCCGTGCCACCGGTGATAACGACCAAACGACCACTACGGCTGCTACCGATGCAGAAAAGAAAGTCACCTCGCTGCTGGCTGTAGTCTATGAGAAACAGGCATCAGAAGAGATGGGGCTTTATAAGGTCTTTGACGTGACGGTAACCGATGGTGGTTGCTCGTTCGACATCGCCAAAGACGGCAGCTATGACATGTACCTCGTGGCCAATGCCGACGAAGACCTCACCGCTGCTATTGAAGCCCTTGGGGCTACCACGCCGGTAAGCCAACTCGAAGAACTGATCGTCAGCCAGGCTCCCGATGCCGATAATGCTTTCATCATGACCACTCCCGAAGCGGTCAAAGTGATCTCGTACAGCGGCGAAGAGGCCAACTGCGGTGAAATCTCGCTGCGCCGTCTGTCGGTGCGTATCGACATCCTGAACAAGGCCGAAGGACTTACCATCAACAAAGTCATCTTTAAAAATCGGGCCGTCAAGAGCCAACTCTTCGTCCCGAATGCCATGATCGGCGAAGCCGGCACGCTCGAAACCAAAGAGTATGCCGACGTCAACCTGGTCGGAAACTTCAACGTTCCAGCCGAATACACGTCGAAAATCTACAGCTACGAAAACCTCAGCAAGAAAGGCGAAGCCTCGGTTCCGACGCTCGACATTGAATATACCTATGACGGCGAGACTTACACCCACACGATCGAGTTTCTCGATGCGAACGATCCGGAGGGTCTCACGCCGCTGGCGCTGAAACGCAACTACCTCTATCGCATCACGGTAGGTCGCAAGGTGAAACCCGAATTCAATCTGGAGGTGCTGGACTGGACCAACGAAGAGTCGTTCAATGTTGACGACGTACCCTTCCAGGCCGAGATGAATGCCAAACTGGCCGTTAACAACTTTGCTTCAGCAAACGTAGCTTCGTTGGATGAGGCCCAGAACAAAGTAAGTTTTGTAACGAGCGATCCGAACAACACGTCGGCCTATCTGGCATGGAGCGACAAGTGGGCTACGGCCGTCTACTACAATGAAACGGACAAGACTTACTACCGTGTTCCGACTAAGGACGAAATGTATCTGCTTTTTCCCGATGAAGCTACTCCAGCTCGTTTGGATCAGGAAATGGACGGAAGTGAAGAAATTACCGAAATTCTTCCTGAGAAATTATTCGGCAGTACGGAGGTGAACGGCGGCACAGGTAAGTCGTGGTTTAAAAATGTCGCAGCAGAAGGTGGCTCCAGTAATCCTGCATATCCGATAGTTTACGCCATCCGTTTCAAGGGTACGGCGCAATGTGCAGCCTATCGATATGAGGTAAAGAATAGTGACGATCCTGATAATGGCGAATTGGAAATTCGCATCAAAGCTCTGCAGCCGAATACATTGCTGACTATTGGTGAAGTGGCCCATGAAGCATATTGGAATAGCACGGATCAACTAATTTATCATGTTGCAGCTACAGGATACAAGAAGAGTGATATGGTGGTTGAACAAGGTACTCATTCATTCTATTGGACTTCTACAGAGGCCAATGAAATGAATAGCTATGATGGAGGTCACTATCCTGTGTCCATTCATACAACAACAACCGATAAAACTAATGCAGGTCCCCTTCGTTTAGTGAAAGCGTCGGCAGAAGAGATTCAGCCCGTTTTGAATGCTGCTCTTAAGGTCAATATGTTCACCTCGCATAATGCTAAGGTGTTCGATTTGTCTGGGCATACTATCTCTGAATTCTATACTGGTGATCCTGTGGTATCCGCTGATGCTTGTCCCACTTCGTCTTATGTTACCTGGGAAGCGTTGCGCGATAATGGGGCGCTGACTGCTACTTTTACGGGACCAGATGCCAAATCATATCGTTTGCCGACCCAAGGGGAATTAGACCTGTTGTTGCCGAAGTATAGTGAAGATCGTGCACCTGTCAACAAAGAAAATGATGGTGTGTATTATCCGTATTGGAATGATAATTCATTGACGAATGCGAACTCGTTTGTTACGGTGTCAACTCCATTTCAGGAAACGATCTACCTGAAAAATGATGCAATGACTAATCTTCCGGATGAGTCCCAACCTGAAAACCCCGAATACACGCTTACGGGGATTTCGCAACTGAAAGTTGGAGAAGGGGAACCTGAGCAAGTGAATTATCCCAGTGATCCCGGGACTGATACTTATAATATCTATCCGGTTTATGGCCTTCGTTTTAAGGGAACAGACCAGTATGCAGCTTATCGTTGGGAGACGTGTATGATTGCTGGAAATCCCCAGGAACGGTATCTTTCTATTAAAATTAAGGCCTTAAAGAAAGACGATCGGACTACCACTATAGACGATGTAGCGCAAGAGTCATTTTGGGCGGAAGGAAGTTATATTGAATTTAAGTTCCCGGCGTCTGGCTTTTATAGTGAAGGTACGCAACCGGACGGTTCAGGTAGCAACATAACGTATCGTGGAGTCGGAGGATATTGCTGGTCTTCTACTATATGGCCCTCAAACTTAAGTGCGCGTACCTTTAATTTCTTTTTGAGTGGAGCTAATGAGGGTAACTATGGTATTACCTGCCATATTCCGTTGCGTTTTGTGCGCGTAGAGGAATAATAGAACCGTAGTTATAATAGCTGCCTCAATTTTAGCAAAGAGTCCCGAGGGTTACTGTGGCCCTCGGGACTCTTCTGCTAAATCCACATAAATATCGGTAAGTACGTATCCGTATGGCGTGGGCGAGTTAAAGTAATAGAATATAATGCTCTGCAAAAAAGTGCCAAGTTGTTGTTTGCTGAGCATGTAGTAAACGGTTGAATTCCGATAACTTAAAAGTGTACGGGGGTATGTTTTATCTTGGTCTATGGGTATGGTCCGCTTGTGGGATTTGATTGATCTCTTGGGAAAACAGGTGAGAGAAGGTAGGTGCGAAATTCAGAGTATGCTGTTGTTATTACCTTCGTGCAATAGGCGAGATTCCATAAAAGAGAAAGAGTTTTTAATAGGTTGGAATTCAACATACTAAAAACTCTTTTACGTGAGGTCGGTAGCAGATTCGAACTGCTGTACGAGGTTTTGCAGACCTCTGCCTAACCACTCGGCCAACCGACCGTTGTCAAGTGTGGTGCAAAGATAAGCCTTTTTCCCGAAATCACAATATCCCGAGGCAAAAAGCATTATTTTACTGTAAATTCATGCTTCCGTTCATAGGGTAACACCTTCGCTGTACGGGTTGATTTATGATACGAACGACCAATTCGTGGTGTATGTGTGGGGGCCACAACGTGTGTGCTGTGTAGTGAGCAGAACGGGGAGGGGTACATTCTTTTCTACTAGGATCCTAATCTAACGTGAATAGTTGCAGGCGTCACCCATTGCGTAGCGTACGAGCTTTTGCGGCCTGAAACAGGTTCGGAAGTGCCTCTTTTATACGCTGATTATATTTACAGTGGTCTGTGATACGTCGGGAGACCTTGTAACAAAAAATCCCCTTCCTGCAGCGCAGGAAGGGGATTTGGAAGAAGATATTACTTATATCGGCGTGGCGGCCTTCGCAACGCGCAAGTTACTGTTTGACGTATTTGTCGAGCCAGCCGAAGAACTCTTTGTTCCAAACCAGCGAGTTCTGCGGTTTGAACACCTGGTGGCCTTCATCTTCGAAGTATACCAGCCGCGAGGGAATGCCGTGGGCACGGGCCGCCGTGAAGGCCTGCAGGCTCTGGGTGAAGGGGATGCGGAAGTCCTTGGCCCCGGTAATGATCAGGATCGGTGCGTACCAGTTGTTGACGGCCAGGTGGGGCGAGTTGGCATACGAACGGTCGGCGGTGGGGTTTTTCGCACGATCCCAGTAGCCGCCGCCCAGATCGTTGGTCGGGAACCAAAGCTCTTCGGTTTCACCGTAGAAGCTTTCGAAGTTGAACATCCCGCAGTGGGCGATGAAGGCCTTGAAGCGGTGGTCGCTGTGGCCGGCCAGATAGAAGGTCGAGTAGCCGCCGTACGAGGCGCCCACGCAACCGCGACGGTCTGTATCGACCCACGGCTCACGCGAAACGTCGTCGATGGCTGAGAGGTAGTCGCGGATGTTTTGGCCGCTGTAGTCGCCCGAAATCTGGTCGAGCCACTCCTGTCCGAAGGAGGGCAGGCCGCGCCGGTTCGGAGCTACGACAATGTATCCCTGGGCGGCCATCAGTTCGAAGTTCCAGCGGTAGCTCCAGCGCTGCGATACGACGCTTTGCGGGCCGCCCTGGCAGTAGAGCAGAGTGGGATATTTCTTGGTGCTGTCGAAGTGGGGCGGGAGGATCACCCAGGTGAGCATCTGTTTGCCGTCGGTGGTGGTGACCCAGCGTTTCTGTACCGTACCCATGTCGACGTTGTCGTAGATCGTCTGGTTGATGTGGGTGATCTGAGTGTCGGTCCCGTCCAGAGTGTTCACGGCGAACAGCTCGGGAGCCATTTGCAGGGTGGTCTTTTCGGCCACGATCACGGCCTGCTCGGCGCCGGTGCCGCACGCGGCCGATGAACCGTCCTGAGCGGCGTTCGGATAGGCGATGCTGAAGCCGGTGTAGTCATGATCGCCGGCCGTTACGACCTGGATCTTGCGGTCGGCCAGGTTGACCCGGCAGATCTGATGGGTGGCCTGCATCGGGGCGATGAACCAGATGGTGTTGCCGTCGGCTGACCAGCGCAGGTTCGAGGCGTTGTAGTCGAAGCCGTCGGTCAGGTAGCTCTTTTCGCCGGTGGCGAGGTCCATGACGAAGAGACGGTCTTTGTCCGACTCGTTGCCGGCTCGCTCCATGCTTTGCCAGGCCAGACGGCTGTCGTCGGGCGAGAAGACGGGGTATTTGTCGTAGCCGGGCATCCCTTCGGTCAGGTTGCGGGTCGAGCCGTCTGCGAGGGTATAGAGGAAAATGTCGGAGTTGGTGCTCATGGCGTATTCGTAGCCGGTGAGCTTCTTGCAGGTGTAGGCCAGGGCGGTGCCGGCGTTGTTCCAGGCAATTTCGCTCATGTCGAAATAGGGGGCCAGCGGGGCGTCCCAGGCTTCGCCGGGCATGATGTCGCGGGCGTTGGTCAGCCCGTTGCCGTCAGTGGCCGAGGCGTTCAGGTCGGCTACGAAGATATGGCTGTAGGCGCCGTCTTCCCAGTAGTCCCAGTGGCGGGCCATCAGGTCGTCGTAGATCAGGGCTTTGGACTGGGGCATGTCGTAGATGTCGGACGAGGCGACGGAATCGACTTTCACGTCGGCCGTGTACCACACTTTGTCGCCTTTGGGGCTTACGCCGAAACCGGTGATGCCGCCGGCAACGGACGAGAGTTGGCGCATGCCGCTACCGTCGGATCCGACGGCCCAGAGTTGCGGGGTGGTTTCGCCCTGGCTGTCTTTGCCGCGCGAACTGAGGAAATAGACGGTCGTGCGGCCGGTCGCGGGGTCGATGCCCCAGGCGGGAGAGTTGTCTTTGCCGCTGTTGTCGGTGATCTGGCGGGCCTGGTCGGGTTCGCCGAGGGGCATCACGTACAGCGAGGTGTAGCCTTTGTTGTCGGCCATGTTGTAGTAGGTCAGGGCGTAGAGCACCTCTTTGCCGTCGGGTGAGAGGCTGCTTGAACCGATACGGCCCATTTTCCACATCACCTCGGGGGTGAAGACGCGGGCCTCTTTTTCGGCGGCCGTCAGGGCGGTGTCCAGGGTGATGTTGCCCGATGCCTGTTGGCCGGCGGGGGCGCTGCCGGTACCGCAACCCGTCAGGGTGGCGGAGGCGATCATCAGTGCGGTCATCAGTCGTTTCATGCTAAGTATGGTTTTTCTGGGGGCTCCATCCTGCTGCGTCCCTTCGGCTGTCGCTTACAACAGAGGAACGGTGGGCGCGGGCGGGGGAGAATCGTGGCTTGTGTTATTTCTTGGCCGTGCTTTTGCCGGAACTTTTGGCTGTGCTTTTTGTCTTGGCTGCGGCTTTCGTCGAGCTTTTGGCCGTGCTGCTTTTGGCGGTGGTTTTGGTTGTGCTTTTGGTGGTCGAAACTGTACGGCTGGAGGCGGTACGGCGCGCGGTCCGTTTGGGGGCAGCGGCTCCGTCGGCCGTTTGCTGTTCGGCTATGAGGGCTTTTAACTCGTCGAGGGTAAGGCTCGCTGCCTCACGGTTGGCCAGCAGGCTCTTCGGAATCTTGTAGTTGGTGCCGGCGTGGGCGATGTAGGGACCCCAGCGACCGTTGAGCAGCTGGATGTCTTCGGCCTCGTAGACGTGGATCACGCGGTTGCGCTCGGCTTCGCGTTTCTCTTCGATCAGCTGGATGGCCCGGTCGAGGGTCACGGTGTAGGGGTCGTCGCCTTCGCGGACTTTGAGCGATACGAATTTGCCGTCGTGACGGATGTAGGGGCCGAAGCGGCCGATGGCTGCCACGACCGTTTTCCCTTCGTATTGACCGAGGGTGCGGGGCAGCTCGAAGAGGGCCAACGCTTCGTCGAGGGTGATGGTGGCTACCATCT
Organism: Millionella massiliensis; assembly: GCF_900104655.1. Lineage (GTDB taxonomy): Bacteria > Bacteroidota > Bacteroidia > Bacteroidales > Rikenellaceae > Rikenella > Rikenella massiliensis. The sequence continues at coordinate 2,129,908 of NZ_FNWD01000002.1, forward strand.
GGCCCTTCAGCAGCGAGGCGTATTGGGGCTTCTCGCTCTCGGGCATGGGCTCGGAGCCTTTCTGTGCCGGGGCGGGCGAGTCGCCGAGCTGGACCATGGGGCCGAACTTCCCGACGCGGGCGTAGACGTTCTTCCCGGTCTTGGGGTCGACGCCGAGCAGCCGTTCGCTGCGGACGTATTCGGTCTCTCCTTCGGCTTCGCCGACGTGTTCGTGGAAGGGCCCGTAGAAGGCGGCCAGCATCTGACGCCAGTCGAGGGCGCCTTCGGCAATCTCGTCGAACTCTTTTTCGACCTTGGCGGTGAAGTTGTAGTCGAGAATGGAGGGGAAGTGGGCGGCAAGGTAGTCGGTCACGAGCATCCCGATGTCGGTGGGGAAGAGTTTGTTCTTCTCGGCACCGGTGGTTTCGCTCTTCTCGGTCCGCTTGATGTTGCCGGCCTTCGACAGGGTCAGCACGGTGTAGTTGCGGCGGACGCCTTCGCGGTCCTCCTTGACCACGTAGCCGCGGGTGATGACGGTCGAAATGGTGGGCGCGTAGGTCGAAGGACGCCCGATGCCGAGTTCTTCGAGGTGTTTGACCAGACTGGCTTCGGAGTAGCGCGGCGGGCGCTGGGCGAAGCGTTGCGTTGCGGTAATTTGTGCACGGACCAACTGGGTGCCGGTGGTCAGCGGCGGGAGCAGGGTCTCGTCCGTGGCGTCGTTGCGGTTGTCGTCGTCGTGAGACTCCATGTACAGACGCAGAAAACCGTCGAAGGTGACTACTTCGCCGCTGGCGACGAATCGTTCGGTGCGGTTGCCGATGGCGATCTGGGCGGTGGTCTTTTCGAGTTCGGCGTCGGCCATCTGGCTGGCCACGGTGCGTTTCCAGATCAGGTCGTAGAGGCGTCGTTCCTGGGGGGTCTCGCCGGCTTCGCGACGGTCGAGGTAGGTGGGACGAATGGCTTCGTGGGCCTCTTGTGCCCCTTTGCTCCGGGTGGTATACTGACGGCTTTTGTGGTACCGTTCGCCGAATAGACTCTGAATGGCGCTGCGGGCGGTGCCGAGGGCAAGGGTCGACAGGTGTACGGAGTCGGTACGCATGTAGGTGATCAACCCGGCTTCGTAGAGGCGCTGGGCGATGCTCATGGTCTGGCTGACGGAGAATCCGAGCTTGCGGGCAGCCTCCTGTTGCAGGGTGCTGGTGGTGAAGGGAGGCGCGGGAGTCCGCTTGACGGGTTTGGTCTCGACGCTGGCGATGGTGAAAGGGATCGCGGCGGGGGCGATCTCACTGAGGAATCGGTTGGCCTCCTCTTCGCAGGGGAAACGGGTGTTGAGTTCGGCTTTGAGACTGTGGCCGTCTGGGGTGATGAATTCGCCGGTGACGCGGTAGTAGGTGCTGCCCTGGAAGTTCATGATCTCGCGTTCGCGTTCGACGATCAGTCGCACGGTGACGGATTGCACGCGTCCGGCCGAGAGCGAGGGCTTCACTTTGCGCCACAGCAGGGGCGAAAGTTCGAACCCGACCAGCCGGTCGAGCACGCGGCGGGCCTGTTGGGCGTTGACCAGGTTGTTGTTGACCTGGCGGGGATTCTCGACGGCGTGGAGAATGGCGTTCTGGGTGATCTCGTGGAAGACGATACGTTTGGTCTTGTCGTCGGGGAGCTGGAGGGTCTCCTTCAGGTGCCATGCGATGGCTTCCCCTTCGCGGTCTTCATCGGATGCGAGCCAGACGGTCTGAGCTCCCTGGGCGAGTTTCTTCAGTTCGCTGACGAGTTTGGTCTTGTCGGGCGATATTTCGTATTCGGGTTCGAATCCGTGTTCGATGTCGATGCTGAGCCCTTTTTTCTTGAGGTCGCGGATGTGTCCGAAACTGGAACGGACGGTATATCGGTCGCCGAGGATCTTCTCGATGGTCTTGGCTTTGGCGGGAGACTCGACGATCACCAGGTTTTCTTGCATATCTCTTTGATTCTCGCTGAAAAAGTAAAAACCTAAAGGGTGTTGGCCTTTAGGTTATATGAGGTTCGTGCCGGGGGCTTATTTGATCATGGTGTAGGTGAGCACCAGTTGGGGCGGATAGGGGGAGTTGCTTCCGTAGATCCAACTTCGGGCAAAGTTGTTCCGATAGTCGTAGGCCGGGAGCAGTTGAGTCGAGTATCGGTCCTCTTTTCCGGTCAGCAGGCTCTGAACATACGAGGTAATATCGAACGTGTAGGTGCCGAGCGATCGGTTGAGGGTCCCGCCCAACCACGATGTGTAGCTGCCGCTGTTGATAGCTTCGAGCACGGGGTTGTATTCGGTGAGGAATTCGTATCCGATCATGTTGTGGTAGATGCCCAGTCCGGCGAAGGATTTGTCGTACTCGTCGGCTCCGGCATTGACCATGGTCACTTTCAGTTCGGCCTTGTGCAGGGCGATGTGGGTGTATCCGAGGTCTTTTACCTTTTGTTGCAGGGATTTGAGGGCGTCTTCGTCGACTTTCAGTATGCCCATCAGACCGGCCAGACCCTGTACATAGGCGTACTGCGAGGGGGTCTCAAGGTCGCCGATCTCGGTGAGGGTCACGCCGCCCTGAGCGGGATCGGCATAGCTGTAGTCATGCTTTACGGTCGTGAAACTGAGGTAGTCATAGGTAAGGTCGCCGTAGAACCACATACGCTGGTCGGTGGTGTCGGCACCGTCGGGACCGGTGTTGTGGTAGAAGAGGTACATGACGCTCTGCGACAGGTCGAGTTCCAGTATCTGACCTTCGCCCGTGGTGGTCGGTTCATGGAACTTGAAGTAGAGACCGGGGAATTTCTTGTGGAAAACGGTATCGTTGTAGTAGATGTTCTCCTCACTTTGGGTGTTGTCCAGCAGTCTTTGGGCAAATTCCATGGGCAGTTTGCCGTATGCCGTACCGACGCCTTTCTGTTCGAATGAGAAGAGGGGCTCGCTGCTAAGGTACGGGGTTATGTCGAAGTTGCTGAAGTAGGCGCTGTCGGGGTAAAACTGAATCCCCTCTTTCACTTCGTAGACATCGACCTGCACGCTTTTGGAGGTGTCGCCCATGGCGTTGGTGAAGACGAACGCGTAGCGCATGGAGTCGATGACGGGATTTTCGCCGAAGTAGTGGGTATGGTTAAACCCGTTGGGGGAGAAGTTGGTAAAGACGCCCATATCCGTGCGACCGACGATGGGATCGATATAGGAGCCGAAGAAGGGGGTGTAGAAGTCGGCCACGTTCGTATCGATCGAGTCGCAGGTCGACACGTAGGTGTATACCGAGATGGTTGAGTCAATGGTACTGCCCATCTGCTGGGAGGGGGGAATCATGTCGTTCCCGAACATGTCGTCGCGGTTGGTGCAGGCGACAAGAAGGCTGCCGATCAGCAGCAGGATACCTGCGTAAAGGCAGCGGTGTCTATTTTTCAAGCAGTTTGTCATAGAATTCGGCGTATGCGTCCTCGTAATTTTCGTTGCTGACATAGGGAAGTACGGGCTTGCCGCTGGATTCGATGTAGGCGGCGAGCTCGGGCTCGATGTGTTCGCTGCCGAGGATGATGGCGTCGGCGTATTGAATGGCGAATTTCATCAGGTTGACGTAGTCCGGAGTCGCGAGTTGGCTCAGGTCGTCCTTTTTCATCCCTTCCTGGGCGAGTTTGCCGGCCAGGTCGGTGTTCAGGGTGCCGGGGAAGGAGTGGTCGTAGACCGATACCACGATTTTCAGGTTCTTGAAGATCGGGTCGTTGCGGAAGATCTTTTTCAGGTAGATCGGCACGATGGCGGTGAACCAGTCGTGGCAGTGTACGATGTTGGGCTCCCAGCGCAGTTTCTTGACGGTCTCCAGCACGCCGCGTGCGAAGAAGATGGCGCGTTCTTCGTTGTCTTCGAAGTAGTTGCCTTCGGCGTCGATCCAAGTGGCCTTGCGTTTGAAGAAGTCTTCGTTGTCGATGAAGTAGACCTGGACGCGGGCGCTCGGGATGGAGGCGACTTTGATGATGAGCTGGTGGTCGGTGTCGTCGATGATGAGGTTCATGCCCGACAGACGGATCACTTCGTGGAGCTGGTTGCGCCGTTCGTTGATACATCCCCACCGCGGCATGAAGATCCGGATTTCGGCTCCCCGTTCCTGCATGGCCTGGGGCAGGTGGCGGCACAGGGCCGATATGTCGTTTTCGGGCAGGTAGGGCGTGGCCTCCTGGCAGATGTACAAGATTTTGGCGTTATTGTTCATCGATCGTTCTCCTTATTCGTGCCGGAGGGTCTGCTGACACTTGGGCACAAGGGCAAAGATACGCATTTTTTTGTTCTCTGTTTCCCGGCCGGCGTTATTGTCCGGTCGCTGAGCAAGATCCGTCCGGACGATTCCGGGGGGAGGGGGCGTCTCTTTTGTCCGCGGGTGAGGGGGCTGTAGGGCTGCTGGACTACAGGATCAGCATGGCGTCGCCGTAGGTGCCGAATTTGTATCCCTCTTTCTTGGCCACTTCGTACAGGTTCATCAGCTGGTCGTAACCGGCGAAGGCCGATACCATCATCAGTTGGGTCGAGTAGGGCAGGTGGAAGTTGGTCACCATGGCGTTGGCTACGCTGAAATCGTAGGGCGGGAAGATGAATTTGTTGGTCCACCCTTCGAAGGGTTTGAGCATGCCGTCGGTCGAAACGGAACTTTCGATCGTACGCATCACGGTCGTACCGATGGCGCAGACGCGTTTCTCTTTGGCGCGGGCCGTGTTGACGATTTGTGCGGCCTCTTCCGAGATGAAGATCTGTTCGCTGTCCATCTTGTGCTTGGTGAGGTCTTCGACGTCCACCGAACGGAAGTTGCCCAGACCCACGTGGAGCGTGATCTCGGCGCATCCGATTCCTTTGATTTCGAGTCGTTTGAGCAGGTGTTTGCTGAAGTGCAGACCGGCGGTCGGGGCGGCTACGGCACCCTCTACCTTGGCGTAGATGGTTTGGTAGCGTTCGGCGTCGATCGGCTCGACTTTGGGGCGGATCCAGCGGGGCAGCGGGGTCTCGCCGAGTTTGTAGAGGGTGGCTTTGAACTCGTCGTAGTCGCCGTCGAACAGGAAACGGAGCGTACGGCCGCGCGAGGTGGTGTTGTCGATCACTTCGGCCACCAGAGCGTCGTCGTCGCCGAAGTAGAGTTTGTTACCGATACGGATTTTGCGGGCCGGGTCGACCAGTACGTCCCAGAGGCGTTGTTCGCGGTTGAGTTCGCGCAGCAGGAAGATTTCGATTTCGGCACCGGTCTTTTCCTTGTTGCCGTACAGACGTGCCGGGAATACCTTGGTGTTGTTGAAAATCATCACATCGCCTTCTTTGAAGTAGCCGATGATGTCTTTGAAGATTTTGTGTTCGATTTTTCCCGTTTTGCGATCGAAGACCAGCAGACGGGATTCGTCACGGTTTTCGGCCGGGTATTTCGCCAGCATGTCGGGCGAGAAATCGTACTTGTACTGCGAGAGTTTCATATCTAAAGACCTTTATTATTTTCGTATCAGTGTTATCGGACGTTTGTTTTGAGTGGTCTGCCTCAGTGTTTTACCTTGTCGATGATCCGCCGTTTAGGATGCGGAGCATCCGCCGAAAGTTCTTTGGGTCCCTTTCTTTCAAGAAAGGGACGGTTCCCGGCGGGTAGTTCTCAAAACAAACGTTAAAATATTATACGTAATTATTCTCGATTTGTTTCATCCGAAACGGATTTTGGAAACAATTTTCCCTCCAACTCCTCCATCGAGATACAGGATTCGACCCGGAATCCGCCGCTGCGCACCCGACGCAAAGCCGTCAGATGAGCGCCGCTGCCGAGACGTTCGCCCAGGTCGCGGGCAAACGAACGGATATAAGTCCCTTTGCTGCACGCGATACGCACCTCCACTTGCGGTCGCTCCGGTAATCCGCACGATTCGACATGGGCCGAGTAGATCGTAATCAGCGCCTTGCGCATCTTGACCTCTTCGCCCTCACGGGCATATTCATAAGCGCGTCGGCCTTCGAGTTTTTTGGCTGAATAGACCGGAGGTTCCTGCTCCTGTTCGCCTTCGAATCCGTGCAGGACCTCTTCGATCTGCTCCGGGGTGATGTGCTCCCAGGGGTAGTGGGCGTCGATCGGGTGTTCCAGGTCGAAACTCGGAGTCGTCGCTCCCAGTTCGACGGTCGCCAGATACTCTTTCTCTTCGGCCTGGAGCTCGTCCACGCGTTTGGTGGCGCGTCCCACGCAGATCAGCAGGACGCCGGAGGCCAGCGGGTCGAGCGTCCCGGCATGTCCGACCTTGATTTTGCGGTGTCCAAGTTTGCGCATGAGGGTGCGCACTTTGCGCACCACGTCGGTCGAGGTCCAGCCCAGCGGTTTGTCCACGGGTATGACCAGCCCTTCGGCGAAAGGATAGTCGGGGCGTAAGGTGTCGTGAATGTTTTCAGTCATGAAGTGCGTATTATCCGAGGCAAACGGCCACGGTGCCGGCCACTGCGCAGTAGAGTGCGAACCACCACAGTTTGCCGCGGCTCACGATGCGGATCATCACCTTGCAGGCGAAGAGTCCCGAAAGGTAGGAGGCCAGGAATCCGGCCGTGAGGGCATAGCCCGAGATGCCGGAGGTGGCGGGCGAGAATTCGCCCTTGAGGAGTTCGAGGAAGGCTTCGCCGAGGATCGGTACGAGCACCATCAGGAACGAGAATTTGGCCAGTTGCGATTTGTCGTCGCCGAGCAGCATCCCGGTGGCGATGGTCGAGCCGGAACGCGAAATGCCGGGGATGACGGCCACGGCCTGTGCCACGCCGATGATAAAGGCGTCTTTGGCCGAGATGTTCCGTGTTTTTTTCGGTTTGATGAAGTGGGTCAGCAGGAGCAGCGCCGCGGTGACGAACAGCATGCAACCCACGAAACGGATTCCGTTGCCGAAGAGGGCTTCGACTTTGTCTTTGAAGAAGAGGCCGACGATCATCACGGGGATCATCGAGATGACGATCTTGATGAGGTATTTCGATTCGGAGTTCATCCGGAACTGCAGACCGCCGCGCACGAGTCGCAGGATCTCGCCCCAGAAGACGGTGATGGTGGCCAGTACGGTAGCGGCGTGGACGAGGATGGCGAACGTGGTGTCGTCAACGTCGGTACCGAGGATATTGCCCAGAATGACCAGGTGACCCGATGAGCTCACGGGCAGGAATTCGGTCAGCCCCTGGAGCAGACCGAGCAGAATGGCGTCGATGGTTCCCATTTATTCGGCTTGGGTTTCGTTGTTTTTGTTTTTCGGGCGATACATGATGGCGTAGAGGCCGAACAGGAAACCGGCCAGCAGCAGAATCGGCGCGATGTAGAGGCGTCGGAAGTTGAACATCCCGTAGTCGAACTGCGTGGCGGGGTCTTCGCTGCCGCCGCCGCTGAGCAGGATGAAGCCCAGGATGATGGCGGCGATGCCGCACAGGATCATGATGTAGTTGCGTTTGCCGAGCGGCATGGCCGGGTTGTTCACGGGCGCTTGGGTTTGCTTTTTCATGGTATTCATTTCGTGTTTGCCGATTTTTCGGAGCTCGGAGCTGCCGGATGGTGTTGGTCTCGTGGGCGCGGCGGTCTGTGGCCCGAATCGGGTGCCGGTTCGGAGAACGGACAGGGAGTGGTGAAACTCGCTGCGGCCTCAGTCTCAGTCTTAGCCTTAGCGGGCGGATGACTCTCTTGCGGTGCCGTTCAAATCTCCCGGGTGCTCTGAAAGATCGTTAAGGGTCAATCGGTTTGGCGGACGTATCGGTTTACGGCCAGCGCCGTAAAGGTAGTGCAAATCGCCACGCCGACCAAAATCATGGCGCTGAAAAGCATGGCGAAGGTGTCGAAGTCTGTGGTCAGTTTCACGTCGGGCATCACCTCCGAGATGGCGTCGGCGAAGAGGTAGAGCAGTCCGGAGGCCATCACGCCGGCCACGACGCCCTGGGTGAAGCTGCGCAGCACGAACGGTCGGCGGATGAAGGCGGGGGTGGCGCCGACCAACTTCATCGTGGCGATGGCCTGCCGGCGTGCGGCCACGGCCAGTCGCTGCGTGTTCGAGATCAGCATGACGGTGATCAGCAGCAGAAAGGCGCCGAGTCCCAGCAGGGTGAAGTTCAGTCGATTGAGGTTGCGGATCACGGCTTCGACGATTTTCTGCTGGTAGACGATCTCATCGACTCCGGCCCAGCGGCTGCACTCCTGTTCGAGCTGGTTCAGTTTGTCGCTCTCGGTGTAGGCGGGGTGGAGGGTCAGTTCGTAGGACGAGGGGAGGGGATTCTCGCCCAGAAAGCCGACAAAATCGGTTCCGATGTAGGCCTGAAAATCCTTGGCGGCTTCGTCGGCCGAGATGTAGCGCCAGGTGGCCACGGCGGGGTGCTGGCTGAGCCGGTTCTCGATGGCTTTCTGCTGGGCCGTGGTCACGGTGTCGGAGAGCATCACCGAGAAGCGCAGCTCGCCGCGCACGGTGGCGGCCGACGAGTAGGCGTTGATCAGGATATAGCCGACCACCCCCAGCAGTAACAATACCAGGGTGACACTCACGGTTGCGATCGAGTAGTCGGCTTTGAGGCTGTTTCTTCCTGCCATGATGGGTGTGGATGGAGGTTGGTGGTTCTGTGGGGGGCCGTTTTGAAGTGCCGGAACTTTTCGGCGAACTCCCCTCCCGGGGTGGTCATACCTAACGGGAAAGAAGACTGTGCCTGAAGAAACGCTGCCTGTCTGAAAACGGCGGAGGTGGCAGTTCCGGGGCGCTCGGGTCTTGTGGTTACCGGGGGTGCCGAGGGGGGCGGGGTGCCCATGTTGCCGGTAGCGGGAGCTGTTATGCGGCCTGTTCGTTCTCTTTCGACCGCTTGGCGTTGCGCAGGCCGATGCCGATCAGCAGACCGAGCGAACCGAACAGCAGGATGGCCGACGAGGCGCGGGTGAGTCCGACCATCAGGCCGAAGTTCGGAGCCGCAAAGTGGAACTCGACGGTGTGTTCGCCGGCCGGGATACGGATGGCGCGCAGCACGTAGTCGGCGCGGAAGTATTCGGCGGGCTGGCCGTCGATCGTGGCGCTCCACCCTTTCGGGTAGTAGATTTCGGAGAGGACGGCTACACCGTCACGGGCGGCCCGGGTGCGGTAGGTCTGGCGGTTGACACGATACTCGGTGAGGGTGATGGTCGCGGTGCTGTCGGCCGTCAGGCTGAGACCCTCAAGCTGCGGTGCGAATCGTTCATCGACGATGGCTGTCGTGTGGGGGTTGAAGCCGTTGCCCTTACCGTCGTTGGCCAGTGCGGCGATCTCCTGGTCGGCATTCGCTACCCAGGCGATGCTGTCCACGAACCACGCGCTGCCGCAGGCGTTCGGATTCGGCTGTACGGTGGGCTGGCCGTCGTTGCCGGGCAGGATGAAGTATTTGGTGTTCAGCATGTCGTAGGCCGCCATGTTGTTTTGGAGCAGGTGGTGTTCGATCAGGTCCTGGTAGCGGCGCAGTTTGGCGGCATGGTAACCGCCGACCGAACGGTGGTAGTACGAGGTGGTGGCGTCCTGGAAGGGGTTGACCGTAAAGTTCGCCACGCGGTAGTCGGTGGTGTCCTGCAGGATAAGTTTGTCGGCTTCGGTCATCGAGATGGCCAGCGCCTGACGTTTGGGATAGAAGTCGTCAGCCGAAACGTACCGCTTATCCACCGGGAAGAGGTCGATCGTGACCAGCAGGCAGAGACCGGCCACCAGCCAGCCCCGTTTGATCCGGTTGTTGGCCATGAGCCATACCAGTGCGGCGGTCAGCACCACGAAGAGCAGCGACCGGAAGGCGTCGGCACGCATTAGCGAGGCCCGTTCCTCCTGCATGGCGGCAACGACCTGTTCGGGGAAGCCCATGGCTGCGTCGTTGGGACCGGCGAAACTGCTGAACATCGGGCCGAAGATGCCGATGAGCAGGGTCAGGCCGCCGACTGCGATGAGCGACCATTTCAGTCCTTTGCGGATGCGGGGTGCATCCTCTTCTTTCGCATCCCAAAGCCGGGCCAATCCGAGTATGGCCAGCAGCGGCACGGCCCATTCGACGATCACCAGAATCATCGACACGGTGCGGAACTTGTTGTACATCGGGAAGTAGTCGAGGAAAAGGTTGGTGAACCACATCATGTGGCGTCCCCAGGCCAGGAAGATGGCCAGGATGGATACGGCCACGATCCACCATTTCTGCCGGCCGCGCAGCACGAAGAGGCTGAAGACGGCCAGGAAGATCAGACAGGCACCGATATAGACCGGACCTTCGGTCGAGGGTTGGTCGCCCCAGTAGGAGGGGATATTGCTCACAAAGTCTTTCGGTACGTTATAGCCGCGCAGGGACTGGGCCACAGGACCATCCTGGTCGAAGTCGCGACCGCCTCCGTAGAGGTTCGGCACCAGCAGGTTGAGGGTCTCGAGTTTGCCGTAGCTCCATGCGGTGACGTAGTCGCGGTCGAGGCCTCCGGTGTGGTTTTCGGTGTTGACGGTGGCTTCGGTCAGTTCGCTTTTGCCGCGGGTGGTCTCGGGGGTGTGCTGGGCGACGTAGTAGAGCTGGACGAGGTTGGCGCCGACGGCCAGTGCGGCGGCCAGCAGGAGCAGTGCGGTGGTCTTTCCGAACCGGGCGAGCATCTTCTCCTTATAGGCCACGACGAATTCGTTGATGACGAGTGCCAGCAGTGCGAAGAGGAAGTAGTAGGTGATCTGCGGGTGGCTGGTGGAGATTTCGATGGCGGCGAAGAGTCCGGCCAGGGCTGCGCCGAGCCACATGTGGCGGCGGTAGGCGTACCACACGGAGCCGATCATGGGGGCGATCCAGGCGAGGGCCATCATTTTTGTGATGTGGCCGGCGCCGATAATGATGATGAAGTAGGAGGAGAGACCGTAGCCGAGTCCGCCGACCATCGAGAGCCAGGGGTTGACGCCGAACATCAGGAGCATCAGGTAGAAGCCGGCCATGGCGATGAAGATCCATGAGGCGGGTTGTCCGAGTATGTAGAGGTGGTCGGCGACGTTTTTGACCCATCGGCCGTCATAGTTCATGTTGATCAGGTAGGAGGGCATTCCGCTGAAGTTTCGGCCGGCCCACTGGGGGTGTTCTCCGTACTGTTCGATGTGTTGCTCGATGTCGCTGGTGACGCCGTTGAGCATGACCATGTCGGTTTGTCTGAGGGCTTTGCCGTCGTACTGCGGGGCGAAGAAGATGGCCGACACGGCGGCGAACAGGGCGAGTGCTACGATATGGGGCAGTGCCTGCCGGAGAAAACGCGAGAATCCGTTTTGCATGTTTGTTTCGAAATTTGGGGCTAAAAGTACGGTTTTTCGGGTGATTTAGCAACCCGTGGCCGGTGAACGGAGGGTAATTAAGGCCTGTGTGCAGCTTTGGTGCGTTTTTTGTGCGATCTTCACTTAGATGGCAGGAAGAAGGAGGTGGCCTTGCAGAATGAGTTCAAGGTTTTATAGCACATCGGTCATTCAGGTTCAGGGGGCTGCTTTTGCCAGGCGATTCATGAATCTTTGTGGCCTTAATGTCCAGTTCGGTCAGATTCAGATGTATCTTTCCCAATATGTTGATAACCTATAGAATTGCTATTAATTATGAAAAAGATTATTTTATTTTTATCCGTTTACTTTCTGTCTGCAATATCTATTCAAGCGCAGGAGCAACCCTGGCGATATCATCCTTTGTCGGAGTACCGGGGAGATACGGTTCAGTTTTTGAACGATAATTTTCGTGAACAGCATACGTGTTTTTGGGGTAAGTCTCTTCACGACGTCATCGAAATATTGGATTGCGAGCTGCCGGTCAAACGGATGATGTATGTCAGCTATCCAAAATCGCTGGATAGCCTTTTCTTGCAGGTTGAGCTGATTTTCGACGACCGGTGGCGGTATGATACATTGAATCAGCTGCATTTTGGGGTAGGTGGATTCGGACTCGATGGCGAACGTCTTTTGGTACGCGATGTCGCGGCTCTCTTAGGCTTCGCCCCGAACAGAATGACAACTTTGACTCCGGATTTGCGGGAACGGCTGAAACGCCTGGTATTCGCTCATGATATGTGGTATTGTAAGAACTTTTATGCGTATAAGGTCAAGAGGAGGCCGTCGCTGTCTTTCGGTTATCACCCTCTGCCCGAATATCAGGGAGATACATCCGCCTTTGTACGTGGTCTCTTCTTCCGGGAAAAACAGAATGGAAAATCTGTTGGTTATGTCCTAAGACGCTTAAACAAAGAGTTGCCGGTAAAACAATTGTACTATCGAGCGGGCGATCAGGATACTGTCTATGCGTTGTACCTGATTTTCGACGATAGAAAGCAGATGAAAACGGATGGTCAAATACACTGCACGGTATTTGGCTTTAAAAAAGGCTATACGGCAAGCGATATTAAAGCCCTTTTGGGGTTTGGTCCGGGTGAACTTGTCGTCATGACGCCTGTATTGCGGAGGCGTCTGAAACGTTTTATATTCAATCGGGAGTCCATTCATATAGTATGTTTGCCACCACCGGTCACAGTGAAATATGGCTGATGCGACGTCAATTCGCACCCCTTGTATAGCTGCATGTATGGCTGTCCGAAGACTTTCGGCAATGTGAAGAGGATCAGGAATGAGGCTGTCGCGACCGGACAATGACAAACATATTCCTCAAACCGGGCATCGGCGGTTTCAGTGCCGCTTTGGTGTGATGGAATTTGCGGTCGCGGTTCGATCTTCGTACTTTTGCGCACGAATCGCTAAAATCGTTATCGGATGGTGCGTCAACTGTGTACGATGTTTCTCTCCTTCTTCAAAATCGGATGCTTTACGTTCGGAGGAGGGTATGCCATGATTCCCATTATCCAGAAAGAGGTGATCGATAAACATCGGTGGGTCGAAAAAGAGGAGTTCATCAACCTGCTCGCCGTGGCACAATCCGCCCCGGGACCGATGGCCGTCAATGTGTCGATCATGGTCGGATATAAAATCTTCCGCACGCGTGGCGCCATGGCCGCCTTTTTCGGTACGGTGCTGCCCTCGTTCCTGATTCTGCTGGCGGTGGCCATCTTCTTTTCGCGGATTTACGAAAACCCGACCGTCAACAGCATCTTCAAAGGGATGCGGCCGGCCGTTGTCGCGCTGATTCTGCAGCCCGTCTTTTCGTTTGCCCGGGGAATCAAATATTGGGAGTACGGCGTGTTTGTCGCCATTGCCGCAGCCATCTGGTTCGGACTCTCGCCCGTATGGTTCATTGCCGGCGCCATTGTGGCCGGCGTGGCATGGACCTGGTGGAAATCGCATCACCTCAGCCGTCAGTAACGTTATGCTTTATCTTCAACTGTTTTTGACCTTCTTTAAAATCGGCGTTTTCGGATTCGGCGGCGGGTATGCCATGATCTCGCTGATCCAGGCCGAAGTGGTCGCCAACCACGGCTGGATCTCGGCCGCACAGTTTGCCGACATCATCGCCATTTCGCAGGTGACGCCGGGACCTATCGCCATCAACAGTGCCACCTACATCGGATACACGGCCACCGGCTCGGTATGGGGCTCGGCGTTGGCCACCCTCGGCGTGTGCACCCCTTCGCTGATTATCATGCTGATCGCTTCGCACTTCTATTTGCGGATGAAGGATAACCCCTATGTGTCGCAGGTGATGAAGGCGTTACGACCCGTCGTTATCGGGTTGATTTTGGCAGCGGCGTTGCTGTTGCTGACCCCCGACAACTTCATCGACTGGAAGAGTTATCTGATTTTCGGTGCGGTGCTGGTGGCGGCGATGCGGAAGGTCAGCCCCATCCTGCTGATCGTGCTGGCCGGTGTTGCCGGGTGGATGCTCTATTGATCGTAAACTGCGGAGGGGGTAGCAATGCGCATTAAGTGGGGGATAGACCGTAATAAAAAGACCCCGCTGGTTCTGCAAAACCGGCGGGGCCTTTCCTTTGAAAGGAAGTGTAGGACTGGCTGCCCGGAGTGAAACGATCGGTTCTGGGTCGGTTCGGCCAGTCGGTGTGTATTACAAGTTGCCGATGGCGCGTTTGGTCTTGACGGCCCGAGCCTGAAGCTCTTTGGTGTCGAGACGGATCAGGGTGCCGACCGGTTCTTTGCCGCGGTAGGTCATGACGGTGATGCGGCTGGCGTTCAGCGGAACGATGACAGGTTCGGTGTATTTCGTGCCGTGGAGGTCGGGGGTGGTGTTGTCGAACGAGTAGTAGATGTCCAACCCGGGGATCTCGGTGGCCAGCGTCACGCGGATCGTGCCGAGCGAGTCGGCTTCGGTGGTGATGATGGCGTTGTACATGCTGCGGGCATAGTTGATGTCGGCCATGTCGGCGCGGCGGAAGTGCTGCTCGGTGCGTTTGACGAAGCCGGCCCAGTCTTTGAGCTCGGGTTGGGTCCAGAAGACCTCGGCCAGTGCCCAGCCGCGCGGCCAGCTCATGTATTCGGCATGGCGGAAGGTGGGTACCGCTTCAGCCCACAGGTTGCCCTGTCCGCCGATGATGTATGACGGGTCGATCCCCTGCGGCACCGGTTCGAAGTTATACGAGTCGCTCAGCCGACAGATGGAGTAGGTTGCCGGTTCGACCGAACGTTCGCCCTGGTAGAGGTCGAGGTAGCAGTGCTGGTTGGGGGTCATGATGACGTGGTGGCCCTGTTCGGCAGCCATAATGCCGCCTTGCATGCCGCGCCAGCTCATCACGATGGCATTGGGGCTCAGACCGCCTTCGTGGATCTCGTCCCAGCCGACCAGCTTCTTCCCTTTTGCCTTCAGGATGTCTTCCATCTGGTGGATAAACCAGCTTTGCAGCGCATTGACATCTTTCAGCCCCTTCTCTTTCATCAGTTTGGTACATTTCGGGCACTTCTGCCAGAATCCCTTGAAGCACTCGTCACCGCCCACGTGGATGTATTCGCAGGGGAACATCTCGGCCACTTCGGAGAAGATCTTTTCCATGTACTCCATGGTTTTGGGGCCGCCCACGCAGAGTGAGTTCTCGTCGATGCCGTAGAATTTGTTGCCGACGTTGATCGTCTTCGGCGCCTGGATGCAGGCCAGTTCGGGATAGGCTACCAGAGCGGCCAGCGAGTGGCCCGGTACGTCGATCTCGGGCATGATGGTCACGTAGCGGCGACGGGCGTATTCGATCACTTCGGCAATGTCGGCCTTGGTGTAGAAGCCGCCGTAGGTGGCCTTTTCGCCGGGTTTCTGCGGGTCGCGTCCCCACCAGTCGCCCACGCGCGGAGCACGCCAGGCGCCCACTTCGGTCAGCCGGGGCAGGGCGTCGATCTGGATGCGCCACCCCTGGTCGTCGGTCAGGTGCCAGTGGAAGCGGTTCATCTTATATTCGGCCATCTCGTCGATGAAGCGCATGACCTCCTCTTTGGTGAACCAGTGGCGGCTCACGTCGAGCATCATGCCGCGCCAGGCGAAACGGGGTTTGTCCTGAATCTCGATGGCCGGGACCTTCCACGCGACTCCTTCGACGCGGGTCGGGCTTTTGATCTGGGCCGGCAGCAGCTGGAGCAGCGTCTGGGTGCCGTAGAAGATGCCGGCCGGCGTGGCGGCGGTGATTTTGGCGCCCTGGGTGGTGATCGACAGGCGGTAGCCTTCGCTGCCGAGGGTTGTGTCGGCGGTCAGGTCGAACTCGATGTTGCCCTTTTTCGGATCGGTGGTGGTTTGGAACGGCAGGCCGGTTGCGGGACTTACCTTCTGCCGGAGGAGGTCGGCTATCTCGGCCAGCTCGGTGTTGCCGGGTTCGTAGGCGACCACGAAGTTCCGGAAGGTATAGTCACCCGTGCCTTCGCGCACCGACTGGGGTTGCGGAATCAGGTTGAATTTGCCCTGCGATTCGTAGGCGTCGGCGGTCGGCGTGCCGAACAGCAGCAGAGCGGCCAGCAGGGCGGGGAGGAGTCTCAGTTTTCGTATCATGTCAAGGTTTGTTTGGGTGAATCCGGGGGGAGGGTTACTCTTCGCCTTCGGCCGTGCGGGTTTCGTCGCTTTTGGTCAGCTCGGCCAGCGTCAGGGGCTGGGCTGCGGCGAAGGGGGCGCGACGGTGCGGACAGTCGCTCACCTGACAGTGTGCGCAGTGTTTCTCGCCGCAGGCGTCGGAGTGGATGAGGGCCTGCAGACGGCCGTCGAAGGCGGCCTGCATGGTGTGTTTCAGGGCGTCGCAGGCATCGTGGCCCTGGGCGATGTTGTAGAACCAGGGCAGTGTCAGGTCGCAGTCGACGTAGAGCATGCTGCCGTAGCGGAGAACTTTGAGGTTGTGGACGTCGACCCATTCGGGGCGCCGGTGGGCGTCGACCGTGTGGAGGATCTGTTCGAGCACCTCCTGATCGGCTTTGTCCATCAGTCCGCCGATGGTTTTGCGGAGGATCTGGATGCCGGTGATGCCGATGATGGCGCCGAAGATGAGGGCCAGCAGGCTGTCGATCCACGGGATTTGGGTGACGTAGAGCAGGATCAGACCGGCCACCAGTCCAACCGTGGACCAGGTGTCCGACTGGAGGTGTCGTCCGCCGGCCACCAGTGCGACCGATTCGTAGCGTCGGCCCATGCGGATGCTGTACCAGCCGGCGATCCAGTTGACGGCGCCGGCGGCGGCCACGACGATGATCCCGACGTCGAGCTGTTGGGGCATCTGGGGGTCGAAGAGGCGTTTGACCCCTTCGATGACGATCAGGGCGCCGGCCACGAGGATCATCAGCCCTTCGATCGAGGCAGAGATGAGTTCCACCTTGCCGTGGCCGAACGGGTGGCCGGCGTCTTTGGGCTTGGCGGCCAGACGCAGGCTGTAGAGGGTGATGAAGCCGGCCGTCACGTTGACGATGCTCTCCATGGCATCGGTCAGGATACCGACCGACGCGGTCAGGAAGAAGGCCAGGAATTTGCCCGCCATCAGGACTACCGAGACGACGACCATTCGGGTTTGGACCCGTTGTTTGATGGTTTCAGGATTCATGTTGTTTGTCGGGTTTCGACCCGTAGAGGACAAAGATAGGAAACGTGTCGAAGTTTTCTACCCCGCCGTGTGCCGGAAGTGGCGATTTCGTCAGACGGATGTTACGTTTTCGGCCGGTTGGAATAGGTCGATCGGAACAGGCCGGTCTGCGTTGTGCGAAAAGAGTGCGATCTGCGTAGTGCGCTCGGAATAAGCTGGTCGGCATAGTGCGGTCGGAGTAGCGCGGCGGAGGAAAATACGGCAGATTAGGGCCGCGGGGCGCGTAGCGATTGGGAACGCAGGGCGGCTGTTTTGAGAAGAACGGGGGCGAAGACGGGGCTCGGGTAGGGTGGAAACCGGCGAAGCGGTGTAACTTTACGCCTTCTCACGGAGGGAGAGGTACAGAAGTGGAGGTTGCGACGGATGTGAAGATGTTGCGGGGCGTTGATTGCTGCGGTGCGGCTGGCGAGGTGGGGAGTCGGAGACCGACTTTCCTGTCCGAATAATGCTTCGTTGGGTTCCTGCTAATGCCATATATGGGGCTTACACTGGCGTTGGGGGCCGCGGTGCGTAACGCTTCCCGAAGGGGAAAATCTCGGGGAAAACTGCCTGAGTATGTCAAAAATTTAGACATCGGGTGTCTAAATTTTTGACACTGACGGATAGCGTGCGTTTTGCTAAATTGCAGAATGATAATTGATTATCTGTTTTGGCACGTGTTTGGCACAGAAACCGGAACAGAAAACCCTTATACAAACGATATGTTCAAAAGATTTCTAATCGAGAGTTTCCGGGCCAAAAAACACCGCCCCCTCTCATTTGTCATCAACTGGCTGGGGCTGACCCTTGGGTTTGCCGCGGTGATCGTGATGTACATTTTCATCATGGGGCAGGTGCGGCACGACTCCTGCTTCAGCCGTCCGATGGACGACGTGGCGCGTTGTGAGGTGGATGTCGAGCAGATCGGGTCGATCTGTCCGGACCCGACGGCACGCTTTATGACCCAGTTTCCGGAGGTGGTGGCGGCGACGCGTGTGCAAAATAGGAGACAGATGACGTTTTCCCTGCCGAACGATCCGGACGGAGCCCGATTCGCTTTGCAACTGGTGTACGGTGATTCTACCCTGCTTCAGGTGCTCCCGTTCCGGATGGTGAGCGGTGGTGGTGCCGATGCGCTGGCCGATGCAAACGGAGCGCTCGTGAGTCGTTCGGCGGCTCGCAAACTCTTTGGTTCGATCGATGTGGTCGGCAAACAGATCGAACTCAATAACACCACTCCGTTGACGATCACCGGGGTATTCGAGGATGTCTCTGACAACTCGCTTTACCAGCCCGATGTCATTACCTCTTTCAAGGCGACGGATCCGAACGGGACAGCTGACAGATGGAATATCTGGGCGAGTGAATGTTATTTCCGTTTCCATCCCGGAACCGATCTGGCTGCTTTCAGTCAGAAGTTTGCGAAGGCGTTGGTCGAGCGTATGTGGAAAGATATGGGCGGTTCCGTTATGGGAAAAACGGTAGAAGAATACATTGCGGGAAAAGGAGGTTGGGAGAGTCCCAATGTACCGCATGTCCGCCCGTTCCGTGACTGTTACTTTACGCCCGAAGTCCAGGGGGCGATGAATATGTACGACCCTTCTTCGCTGGTGGTGATGGGGCTGATCGCGGTGCTGGTACTGGTGATCGCCATCATCAACTATGTCAATATCTACACGGCGCGTTCGACCGAGGTGATTCGCGCGATGGGGGTCAAAAGCATCATGGGAGCCAGCCGCCGCAGCCTGATCGGTTTCGTGATCGGCGACTCGGTGGTTATCACCTTCGTTTCGGCCGTCACGGCCTTTGCACTGGCTGGGGCCTTGCAGCCGCTTTATCCGATGATTGTCGGCAGCGAACTTTCGTTTTCGCTGAGTTGGGACATTCTGCTGGTGCTGTTCGTCGGGATGCCGCTGGTGTGCGGTCTGCTGTCGGGGATCTTTCCCGCCATTACCCTCACGAGCATGAAACCGCTCGATGCCATAGCCAACCGTTCGAGCGGAGGACGCCAGATGACGGTGGTGCGTAACGTGCTGATCGTATTCCAGTTCGCGATCTCGATCGGGTTGATTTCGGCTGCGCTTTTGATCAATAAGCAGGTGCGGTATGTGGCTTCGCTCGACCTGGGTTACAATCGCGAAAATGTGGTGACGGTATCGGGGAGAGGTATGGGCGTAGAGAAGTTCAGAACATTCCGCGAGCGGTTGCTGACTTCGCCTTCCATCATCGATGCTTCGCTGATCAATGGCGACCCGATGCATGTGGGCAACATGAATACGGTGCAGATTACGAACGACCAGTCCTATACGCCGATGTACCTCTACGGCGACCAGCATACGCTCCATGTGCTGGGGGTGCCGATGGTCGAGGGCGATTCGATCTCGGACAGCAACTTCGACCGCTTGGAATGGAACCAGACCAATATGGTCATCAACGAGGCGTTTGCCAAGTACATCCGCAACGTGGCGCCCGAGGTGCAGATACCGGGTGAGAAGTTTATCGGGGTGTTCCGGGATTTCCAGCACCAGCCGGTTACCGAACAGGTGACGCCGCTGGTACTCGTCCGCACCTGGGGCGGCAATCCCTACATCCGAATCGCGGCCGGCCAGACCGAACAGGCGCTGAAGCATATCGAACGGACCTTCCGCGACATGTTTCCGCAAGAGATCTATGATTACAGCTTCATGGACGCCCAGTTCGACAAAATGTACAAATACGAGCGGTTGTTCGAGTCCCGGCTGCTGACCTTCAGCGTGCTGGCCATCTTTATCGGATGCCTGGGGCTCTTCGCACTGGTGGGCTACTCGGTGGAACGGCGCCGCAAGGAGATTGCCATCCGCAAGGTTCACGGGGCGACGGTGCGTGAAGTGGTCGGAATGCTGTGCGCGAACTTCCTGCGCTGGCTGGCCGTCTCGTTTGTGATCGCGGTGCCGCTGGTGTGGTGGCTGATGAACCGGTGGCTCAGCCAGTATGCCTATCGGACCGAAATCAGTTGGTGGATCTTCGCGCTGGCCGGGCTGGTGACGCTGGTTATCGCGCTGCTCACCGTACTGGGACAAAGCTACAAAGCGGCGGTCGAAAATCCGGCCCACGCGATCAAGAGTGAATAGGGGATGTTCCCGCCCTGGCGACGCCGCGGCCGGTGCGCTGCTCTCAGGCTCCCGGCGGAATCGCCGATGATTGTCTAAAAATTAGACACCCGTTGTCTAATTTTTAGACAGTCGGGGAACTTTGAAAGATTATAATGTAGCTGATAATCTGTGCTTTAAATGATTTGGCACGATTATGGCACTTTACAGAGTAAAAACGTTAAACCGAACAAAATTAAAATCAACATAACCATGGAAAACACACTGCAAAATACCGAACCGATGCTGAGCATCGAAAACCTGAGTAAATATTTCCGGACCGAAGAGGTTGAAACCATCGCGCTGAACCATGTGTCGCTGCAGGTTGCGTCGGGCGAATTTGTGGCCATCATGGGACCCTCGGGCTGCGGCAAATCGACGCTGCTGAATATCCTCGGCCTACTGGACAACCCTTCGGAGGGGAAATACTACCTGCTGGGAAAGGAGGTCGGTTCGTTGCGCGAGAAGGAGCGTACGATGTATCGTAAGGGGAACATCGGGTTTGTGTTCCAGAGCTTCAACCTGATCGACGAACTCAATGTGTTCGAAAATGTCGAACTGCCGCTGATCTACATGCGTATCCCGGCAAAAAAACGTAAGGAGATGGTGAATGAAATCCTCCAGCGGATGAACATCAGCCATCGGGCGGGTCACTTCCCGCAGCAGTTGTCGGGTGGGCAGCAGCAGCGTGTGGCGATTGCACGTGCGGTGGTGGCTCAGCCCAAGCTGATCCTGGCCGACGAACCGACCGGTAACCTCGACACCAAAAACGGTCAGGAGGTGATGATGTTGCTTTCGGAACTTAACCGCGAGGGAACGACGGTCATCATGGTGACCCACTCGCAGCGCGACTCGACCTATGCTCACCGGATCATCAACCTGCTCGACGGTCAGATCGTCGACAGCGTGAAGAACAATTTGTAGGGAGAAGACGCTGAGCGGGCAGGAGATTGTGCTTATCTGTGCGGCCGACAGAATGGCGATGCCTTGAGTAGAGTCATAACGGTATTTAACGCGCAACGGTCGTTGGGGGCATTTCTTATCCTGCATCACCGTGGTATGCGAGACGCGTGGTGGGAGTGACTGTCTTTGTTAGTGCAACGACGATCACTTTATGCACAGCGGTAGTTGGTGGTAATACTCCTCTCTGCTCCACCGCGGTATGCGGGGTAGGGATGCATGGGTGCAGTGGCGGTCTTATGTTCGTGGAGTGCCGTTCACTTTATACGCAACGGTGGTTGGCGGTAATCCCCCCTCTGCTCCACCGCGAGCACGCGGGGCCCGCGCGGCAGCGCAGTCGAAGAATGGTTCTTCTCCATGGACTGATGGTTTTAACTATTTGCTTAACAGCAAATAGTTAAAACCAAATACGCCAGAGGAATTTTGGTATCGCCCGCGCAAGATAAACCAACTATTGGCTGCAAAGCCAATAGTTGGTTTATCTTATTTAAATCAGGCGCGGGCTTTTGATCGCTTTTTTTGACCGGTCTGGAACTGCCCTCAGGCCGGGCGGGCCGCGCGTGCTCGCGCTGAGCAGTGGGCTGTGTCGGCCCGACTCTTTGATGGCTGTTGTGTTGTGATGGCAATTGTGCTGCGGAGTGGGCTTTTGCGCGCTTTTTTGAACAGTCTGGGACTGCCCTCAGGCCGGGCGGGCCGCGCGTGCTCGCGCCGAGCAGTGGGCTGTGTCGGCCCGACTCTTTGATGGTTGTGTGTTGTGATGGGAATTGCGCTGTCGGAGCGTGTTTTCGTACGCTTTTTTAGAACTGTATGGAACTGCCCTCGGGCCGGGCAGGCCGCGCGTGCTCGCGCTGAGCAGTGGGCTGTGTCGGCCCGACTCTTTGATGGTAATTGTGTTGTGATGAAAATTGTGCAGCCCAAACGGATTATGCCTACTCGTGCCTATCTGTGGGCTGGCAATTCCCAAGGGAGGCATTCTATTTAGGGGCGCGTTTGTGCCAAATGATATGCGAAAAGAGCGGTCGCAATCTGATCTTTCAGTTGCGACCGCTCTTTTTGTATCCCGCCGATTGCAGCACTCCTCTAAAAGAAGTGTGCAAAAAGTGTCACATGGTTATTTCGCTTTGCGTTTGTAAATATAGACTTCGCAGCCGTGCGGTGGCAGTGTCCCGCGCAACGCCCCTTTTCGGCTTACGGTACCGGTCCAGGCGTTTGTCACGTCTGCCGGGTAGAGAATGTCAGCGTCTTTCACGGGGTCGAAGGTAAACGGTTGCGGCGTGGCGGCACGGTTGAAAACGCAGATGGCGACGCCGTTGCTTAGCTCCTTGCGTAGGTATTGCAGTGAGTCGCTGCGCATGAAGGTGTACCCCTGTCGACCGAGCGAGTCCTGGTCGATGGCGATCAGGTGGCGGTTGGTGAGCAGCTGACGGGTGAACTCCGACATGTTGCGCAGGTCGTTGTTCACGATCAGCGGTGCGGCGAGCATGCACCATAAGGCAAAATGACTCTTGTACTCTTCGTCGGTGCAGCCGGCAAAGCGTGAGTCGGGCGACGAGGATTTCCCCTTGCCGTAGAGGCCGACCATCAGCAGATCGGGATCGTTCCAGGCGCCGGGAGCGGCGTAGCGTTCGAGTCCTTCCTGGCTGTCGAAGATGTCCATGATGCCGGTCAGGTTGTGATCGCCGGAGTGCCAGCCGTCGCGTGAGTCGTAGGTCGTGCGCCACAGGTGACCGCCGGCGGCCTTGGCCCACAGCCAGGGGCTGCGGCCTCCCCATTCGCAGATGGCGAATACGATCGGCCGGCCGCATTTTTTCAGTGCGTCGCCCATTGTTTTGTATCGGGTGAAGGCGGTTGTACGGTCGGTGGGAGCATGGCAGTAGTCGTATTTCAGGTAGTCGATGCCCCACTCGGCAAAGGTTTGTGCGTCGATCTCTTCGAACCCGAGGCTGCCGGTCACACCGGCACAGGTAAGTTCGGCTGCGTCGGAGTAGATGCCGAGCTTGAGGCCTTTGCTGTGGACGTAGTCGGCAAGGGCTTTCATGCCGTGGGGAAAGCGGACGGGGTCCGGAAACATGCGGTTACGGGTGTCGCGTCCGCCGACCCAGTAGTCGTCGATGATAATGTAGCGGTATCCGGCATCGCGCATGCCGGTGGATACCATGGCGTCGGCGATCTCGCGGATCAGTGAGTCGCTGACCTCCCATTCAAATTGGTTCCAGCTGTTCCATCCCATGGGAGGGGTGAGGGCCAGGGTGTCGACGGGGGTGGCTTCGCGCTGGGCGCGTGCGGTTGCGCAACAGACCAGAAGGATCAGTGTTGCGACGCAGGTTTTCAGTCTCATGGTGCTTGACGTTTTATGGTTTTGGCTGGGGTATAATAGAGAGGGTCTCCTCGGATGGTAGGACCGAAAAGACCCTCTCGGTTGATTGGTTGGTGTTGTTAGGGGTTTCGGCTGCGGTCGCAGCCGGGGTGGAGCGGCATTATTGCCCTACGCGGTGCTCGACTTCGCGTTTGAAGTCGCTAAAGACGTTCATGTAGTTCATGAAGGCGTCGTAGGGGGAGTCGTAGGGGTTGAAGTAGCTGTGCACATCGCCGTCCGAGAACCACTTGGTACACATATAGTAGAAGTGGTCGGAGGTTTGCAGGGCGTACCATACACGGGTCATGTCCGGATCGTCGAGTTTGTGGATTTTCTCTTCGAGGGAGTAGAGTTTCCGGAATGCTTCGTCCTGGAGTTCGTTGCCGAGCCATGCGGTGATGTCTCGTTCTTCGTCGGCCCACGAGATGGGGTGCGGAACGTGGAGAACGGCCACGGGCTCGTATTTGGCTGCGATCTGGCTGGGGGTGCGCAGTTGGAGTTCGGGATGGCTGACAATGCGGCTGAGCAGTTGATCCATGAATTCGAAGATTCCGGTGTCGCGTTTCTGGTGTTCGCCGAAGGTTTCGTAGTCCATGAACAGGTTGATGATCTCGCCTTCCTGGTCCATGAGCCATTCGATGTATTTGTCGGCGGTCAGGGGCCATCCGTCCCAACTGCGGTCGGAGAAGCGGAAGGCGATGTCGTCGCTCAGGCGGAAGTTGCGCAGCAGCAGTTTCTGTTCCTGTTTGATGGCGTTGGCGTAGATGAAGTTGGGGCTTTTCCAGCCGAGGATGTGCCGTGCGCCTTCGGTGAGCAGGGTGTGGTAGCCAAGGTTGTAGGCCATTTCGCCGATGCTGTCGCTGTAGATGAGCTCGGTGTTGCGGAAGGTGACGGGGCGGACGCCGAAGTTCTCTTCCATGGTGTCGGCATGGAGTTTAACCTGGCGTTCGAATTCATCTTTGCTGGTCAGTGCCGCCAGGGAGTGGGCATAGGTTTCGGCGAGCAGCTCGACGGCTCCGGTCTGGACCAGTTCGCGGAAACTGTCGAGCACTTCGGGGGCGTAAAGTTTGAACTGTTCGATGGCGATGCCGGAGATCGAGAACGAGATGCGGATGTTTTCGGCTCCGTGCTGGCGGATCAGATTCAGCAACAACTGGTTCATGGGCAGGTAACACTCGGCGGCGACTTTCTGCAGAATGCTGCGGTTGAGGAAGTCGTCGAAGTAGAAGTGGTCTTTGCCCATGTTGAAGAAGCGGTATTTCTTCAGCCGGTAGGGTTGGTGAACTTGGAAGTATAGATTGAGGTTTTTCATATGCTGTTTAGGTTGGGTGTTCGATTGGGGGAGGGTTATTTGTGGGTCACGGCGTTATATACGTCCAGCACGTTGCGGGCGGCGTTGTCCCATTTGAGGGTGGTGACTTCTTCCTGACCTTTGGTGATGAACATGTTGTGCAGTGCGGGGTAGGACACGAGGCTGTAGATGGCGTCGGCCATGGCGTCAACGTCCCAGTAGTCAACCTTGATGGCGTGGGTGAGCACTTCGGCTACGCCGGATTGTTTCGAGATGATGACGGGAACGTTGGATTTCATGGCTTCGAGGGGCGAGATGCCGAACGGTTCGGAGACGGAGGGCATGATATACACGTCGCTGAGTTCGAACATGCGGCGTACTTCGTCGCCTTTGAGGAAGCCGGTGAAGTGGAACCGGTCGGAGATGCCGAGTTTGGCCACACGGCGCACGACGTGGTTGAGCATGTCGCCGCTGCCGGCCATCACGAAGCGGACGTTGGGCAGTCGTTTGAGCACTTTGGCGGCTGCTTCGACGAAGTAGTCGGGGCCTTTCTGGTAGGTGATACGGCCCAGGAAGGTGACGATCTTGTCTTCGACGCCGCGTTTCTCTTCGGGACCTTCGTGGGTTTTGAAGCGGACGCCGTTGTGGACGGTGACCACTTTGTCGGCGGGGATACCGTATTTTTCGATGACGATGTTGCGGGTCAGGTTGCTCACGGCCATGACGCGGTCGGCGGCCATCATCCCGGTTCGTTCGATGTTGTAGACGATGGTGTTGATGTTTTCGCCGCTGCGGTCGAATTCGGTGGCGTGCATGTGCACCACGAGGGGTTTGCCGCTGACGCGTTTGGCGGCGATGCCGGCGTAGTAGGTGAGCCAGTCGTGGGCGTGGATCACGTCGAACTGTCCTTCGAGCTCTTTGGCCACCTGGGCGGCGACCATGGCGTAGCGGGCCACCTCTTCCATCAGGTTGGCGCCGTATTTGCCGCTGAAGTTATAGCGTTGTTTCCAGATGTCCTGGGGGATGCCGGGGCGTTTTTCGTGTTGGAATTCGCTCCACTCGTTTTCGTACTCTTCGGGGCTCAGGTAGGGCACCATGTTGGAGTTGATCTGGATGAAGGTGAGTTGTTTCCAGAGGTCTTCTTCGGTTTCCAGGGTGCCGTAGGGGGCTTCGACTTCCGAGGCGTTTTTGATTTGAAGGTAGCGCTGGTCTTCGTCGCCATAGGCTTTCGGTACGACGAAGATCACTTTCACGCCGAGTTTGGCGAGGCTGCGTGTCAGCCCGTAGCATGCGGTTCCCAATCCCCCTGCGATGTGAGGAGGAAATTCCCATCCGAACATTAATACTCTCATATGAATTGGTCCTTTCTTGTTTTCATGAATTGTTTTGTGGTTGGTGCCTTGGGTCGAAGGCGGGTTTCGGTTTAGGGGGTTGGTTGGGTTTCGGGTGGGTTAGCGGTTTTTCTCGGTTTCCCGGATCATGCGGTGTATCTGGAGCAGAGCCGCTACGCTGGGGGCGTAGGAGATGGCTCCGCAGGGATCGTGGGGAGCGTCGCCGTCGTAGGCTTCGGGCACGGAGCCGATGCCGTAGTTGAGCAGGTCCTCTTCGAAGCCGTTGAGCAGCTCTTTGGCCTGGTGGAGGTAGCCTTTGCCGTAGAGTTTGAAGCCGGTGCGGACGTAGTGTTCGAGCAGCCACGGGAAGACGGTGCCCTGATGGCGGGCGTTGTTCCGGCAGTGCTCGTTGCCGCGGCAGATGCCTTGGTACCAGGGGCTGTTGGGGCTGAGGGTACGCAGGCCGCGCGGGGTCAGCAGGTAGGCTTCGACGACGGTATAGATCTTTTGTTGTTCGTATTCGTTCAGGGGCGAGTAGGGCAGCGAGCAGGCGAGCAGCATGTTGGGTCGGATGTCGCAGTTTTTCTCGGTGTCGTGGTATACGTAGTCGGCCAGGTAGGGTTGTTGCGGGTTTTGTTCGAGCCAGAAGGTGGCTTTGAAGTTGTCTTTGATGCGTTCGGGCATTTCGATCCACTCTTTGACGAAGGTGTCGTCGCCGCACTGGCTGGCGAGTTCGAGGGTGTAGCAGACGGCGTTGTACCACAGGGCGTTGACTTCGACGGCGAAGCCGGGACGACGGGTGACGGGCTGACCGTCGTTCATGGTGTTCATCCAGGTGAGCGGACGCCCCGGCATCTCGGCCCAGATCAGGCCGTTGCCGGCCATGTGGATGTAGCGTTCACGTTCGTCGTCGTACCAGTCGGAGTCGTTTTCGGCGTTGTCGTTGCCCACGCCGTCGCGGTAGGCATAGAGGATCTCCTTCATGGCGGTGCCGTAGCGGGCCCAGATTTCGCTCTTGCCGCCCTGGATGAAGTTCTCGAGTTGCTGCAGGGCATAGAAGAACCACAGTTGGGTGTCGGCGGCGAAGTGGGTGCCGAAGATGCCGTCGTGGAGTCGGTTTTCGACGTGGTAGTCGAGGATTTCGACGCACTGGTCGACCATCAGGCTCGGTTGGGTGAGGGTGATGCCGGCCAGCGACATGAAGGTCTCGCGGCTGCGGGCGTTGTACCACGGGTAGCCGGCGGTCAGCGAGGTGTGGTTTTCCTTGATGATGAGGAATTGCCGGGCCGAGTGGTAGAGGGCGGGCAGGAATTCGGTCTTGACGGTTCGACGTGCGATTTCGTCTTCGAAGATGCGGGTCAGCTGGTCGGGCTGGATTTCGCTGGTCGAGCCGGAGAAGATGATGCTTTCGCCGGTGGCGATGTCCATTTCGAAGTAGCCGGTGGTGAGCAGATCTTCGCGGAAGGGGTATCCGCGGCGTTCTTCTTCGAGGTATTCGAAGTTGTGGTACCAGTCGGGTGCGGTGACGAATTTGGCGGTTTTGCTGATCTGCATGTGGAGCCACGGGAAGCGCGGATAGAGACGCGATTTGACGCCGCCGCTGATGGGGTACGATTTACCGTCGGCTTCCATGTTTTCGTGGCTCAGGCTGTGGCGTGAGCGGAAGGCCAGAAAGGGGCGGAGACGCAGTTTCGTGGCGGAGCGGGCTTCGAGCAGGGTGTAGCGGATCAGCAGTTGTTCGGCGGTGTGGACCCACAGCATCTC
This sequence comes from Millionella massiliensis, assembly GCF_900104655.1. Lineage (GTDB taxonomy): Bacteria > Bacteroidota > Bacteroidia > Bacteroidales > Rikenellaceae > Rikenella > Rikenella massiliensis. Next base: position 2,157,639 of record NZ_FNWD01000002.1, read on the forward strand.
TTTTTTCAGCAGCACGCCACCCACGCGGTAGATGATGGTGGGGGTGGGAGTGTAGGAGAAGTCGACGATGTATTTGTGGCCGCGGGGTTCGTACAGCCCGGGGTAGCGGTGGATGGCCAGGTTGAACTCCTGACCGTGCTGGATGACGGTTTCGTCGAGCGAGGAGAGCAGGACGAAGTCTTCGCCGCCGAGGGCTTCGACCGGGCATACCATCAGACCGTGGTATTTCCGGGTGTTGCAGCACACGATGGTAGTGTTCATGTAGCCGCCGGCACGGTTGGTGCTGAGCATCTCGCGTTGGAGCGAGTATTCGAGGTTGCCTAATGCTTGTTTGTTGAATTGTAATATTGCCATAGTTCCTTGTCCTGTCTGGATGCTGTTTGTGCGTTTGGTGTTTACGGGCCCCGGAAGAGAGTGGCTCGGCGGGGTGTGGGGTTATTGTGTTTTTTGTCAAAGCCGCGCATAGGGGAAAACGCGGCCGTGGTAACGGATAGGGGAGGAGTCGGTCTCCGTTTTTTATTAGTTGGAATATTTGATGTAATTTTCCCCTGTAAATATAGTGTTTTGTTTTTAATTCCGGATGTGTTTTTTATGTTAACTTCACGAAAAAAGGAGAACTTTGGTGAAAAGTTCTCCTTTTTTTCTTTGTGTGGACTGGCTTTTTTAGCTTTTTAGAGGCAGGGCTTAATGTCTTTGATACGCAGTTGTGGCGTAATGTGTCCCTGATAGTGATTTTCGACGACATTGTAGCAGACGTCGATGGCACCGCCCCGTTTGACGTGGTCGAAGCAGTCGGTTTGGCCGAAGGCGATGGCGGACATGGGGGTGAACGGTCGTTGGCCCTGGATGAGTTCCATCTTCAGGTGTTCGCCGCGTGCGCCGACCAGACGGGCCGAACCGTTGTCGCTGACGTTTTGGGTCACGAATACGGGAGCGGGGTTGCCGGGGCCGAAGGGCTGAAAGGTATTCAGCGTACGGCGGAAGGCGGGGGTGATGTCCGAGAAGCGGAGCGGTTCGTCGATATCGATCTGGGGCACGAGCATGTCCGGTTCGATATTGGCTTCGACGTAGGCTTCGAAACGGCTTCGGAATTCGTCGATGCGTTCGGGCTTCATGGTCAGTCCGGCGGCATAGGTGTGTCCTCCGAAGTTTTCGAGCAGATCGGAGCATGATTCGACGGCCTGGTAGAGGTCGAAGCCGGGGACGCTGCGGGCCGAGCCGGTGATCAGACCGTGGCTCATGGTGAGCACCACCGTGGGGCGGTAGTAGGTCTCGATCAGCCGCGAGGCGACGATGCCGACCACGCCTTTCATCCAGTTGGGGTTATAGATGACCGTGCATTTTTTGTCGAGCATCTCGGGCGACTCTTCGATGATGCGGTGGGCTTCGAGGGTGATGTTCCGGTCGATGCTCTTGCGGTCTTTGTTGAAGGTGTCGATCTGCTGGACGTAGTACATGGCCCGTTGTTCGTTGAGGGCGGTCAGCAGGCGTACGGCTGTCCGGCCTCCTGACTGGGCGCGGGGGTCATCTTCGTCGATCTCGATCTCCATGCGGCCGGCGGCGTTGATGCGGGGGCCGATCTTGAAGACGATGTCGTCGATGGCGATGGTGTGGCGTTCCAGACCGCACAGCTTGATGATGGCGGCCAGACCTTTGTTGGGTTGTCGGTTGAGGCGGATCAGACCGTAATGGGCCAGGATCCGGTTTTCGCCGATGATGGGGACGATGTCGGAGGCGATGCTCACGGCCACCAGGTCGAGCAGCGGTTCGATGGTGTCGAACGGAAGCTCTTTGAACTGGCAGAAGGCCTGAAGCAGCTTGAAGCCTACGCCGCATCCCGAGAGGTCTTTGAACGGGTAGGTGCAGTCTTCCCTTTTGGGGTCGAGTACGGCGACAGCCTGCGGGATGGTTTCTCCCGGCAGGTGGTGGTCGCAAATGATGAAATCGATTCCTTTGCGCTTGGCGTAGGCCACCTTCGAACAGGCTTTGATACCGCAGTCCAGTGCGATAATCAGTTTGGCTCCGTTATCGGCTGCGTAGTCGATACCTTTCTCCGATATGCCGTATCCCTCGGCATACCGGTCCGGGATGTAGAACAGCAGGTCGTTCATCCATCTCGATAGAAAGTTATAGACCAATGCTACGGCGGTGATTCCGTCGACGTCGTAGTCGCCGTAAACCATCACGCGTTCCCCGTGCGATATGGCTTGTTCGATCCGCTGGACGGCGAACATCATATCTTTCATCAGGTACGGATCGTGCAATTCGTCGAGCTTTGGGTCGAAAAATTGACGGGCCAGGTCCGGTGTGTCTATGCCGCGCTGAACCAAGAGGTTCGCCAGCTTCGGGTCGATGCCGAGCGTGGTGGAGAGTGTCTCCACTTTCGACGCTTCGCCCGCGGGCCGGACGACCCACTTCTTGTCTGCGTGCATGATGTTATATTTTTTTGTTCGTTTTTTCTCATTGTTCTGTGGGGGCGGAAAACAGGGGTTCGGTTTTCTGCCGGGGTGCTGAGGCTGATCCTTCGGTGGTCTTTTATGGACCGGGGAACCGGAGGACCGGGGCTCAGCGGAGTCTGCGGAGTCGATTTCCTGTGGCTTCGTTGTTGAGGCCTGGGGAATTTGGAGACGACATCCGCAAACCTCACGGTTTGTCGGCTGCCGTGTTGGAATCGACTTTGACTTTGTTCTGTGTGTCGGGGCGATCCGTTTTGGACTGCCCTCAGGCCGGGCGGGCCGCGCGTGCTCGCGCCGAGCAGTTGGCTGTGTCGGCCTTATCGTGTGTCGATTCCTGTTTTGTGGCGTGGTATCCGTAAACCTTGTGGTTTGTCGGCTGCCGTGTTGGAATCGACTTTGGTTTCGTTCTGTGTGTCGGGGCGATCCGTTTTCGGACTGCCCTCAGGCCGGGCGGGCCGCGCGTGCTCGCGCCGAGCGGTTGGCTGTTTCGGCCTTATGTCGGAGTGTGTTGCACCCCTTCCGCTGTATGTCGCTTATTCGGGGTTGCCGAACAGACGCATGAAGTGTTGGGTATATTTCTTTTTCACTTCGTCCATCGTGGGAACGGGCTGATCGGTGTCGGCGAGTTCCGCGGCGATGGAGGTAACCCCTTTGTCGGTGAAACCGCAGGGATTGATATAGCTAAAATATTTGAGGTCGGTGGTTACGTTCAGTGCAAAACCGTGCATGGTCACGTAACGTGAGGCTTTTACGCCGATGGCGCAAATCTTCCGTTCGGGTTTCGGCCTCTGGTTGGCGGCACCGGCGGTGGCGGGCAGCCATACTCCGGTGGCGTGTTCCACGCATTGACCGCTGATGCCCCACTCGGCGATGGTGTCGATGACACTCATCTCGAGCCGGTGGATGTACTCTTTCAGACCGAGCCCGTGGGCTCCGATGGTCGAGAGGTCCAGAATGGGGTAGCCGACCAATTGGCCGTAGCCGTGATAGGTGATGTCTCCGCCGCGGTCGATGTGGTAGTAGCTGGCGCCTATGCTTTTTAGGAACGTTTCGCTGACCAATAAATTGTTTGCATGGCCGCTTTTCCCGAGGGTATAGACGTGGGGATGCTCGCAGAGCATCAGAATGCCGTTCGGTTCATGCGGACGGTCTGCGTCGGGCTGGTTGCTGCGGGCGAGCAGGGCTTCGAAATGTTTTTGCTGCTCGTGCCACGCGGTGGCATAGTCGATCACGCCGCAGTCGAGCACTTCGATCATGGCTGCCTCCTTTCTTTGTCCGGGGTGAGGCTGGCGAGCGGGCGTCGCGCTTTGGGAACGAGCCGGTCGGCCATGTATGAGGAGCGGACCAGCGGGCCGCTTTCGGTGTGAATGATACCGCGCTCTTCGGCTGCGGTCTTGTATTCGGCGAAGCGGTCGGGGTGTATGTATTCGGCCACGGGATAGTGGTGTGGCGTAGGTTGCAGGTATTGGCCGAGGGTCATGCGGCGGACACCGGCCGCGGCCAGGTCGTCGAGGGTCTGGAGCACTTCGTCGCGGGTCTCGCCGAGACCGACCATGATGGCGCTTTTGGCCAGGTTGGGTTCGCCGTGCGCCTGACCGTAGGCGGCGATGTGGCGGAGTACGCCGAGCGAGGTGTCGTACGATGCGCGGCGGTCGCGGACCGTGGGGGTGAGGCGGCGGACGGTTTCGAGGTTGTGGCCTACGATATCGGCGTCTGCGGCCAGTACGGTATCGAGCAGTGAGGTATCGCCCGAGAAGTCGGGGATCAGGAGTTCGATGGTGGTTTCGGGGTTCAGTTCGCGGATGGCGCGGACGGTTTGTGCCCAGTGTTCAGCTCCGCCGTCGGGCAGGTCGTCGCGGTCGACCGAAGTGATGACTGCGTGGCGCAGCCCCATGAGTTGTACGGAGCGGGCGATTTTGATCGGTTCGTTCGGGTCGAGCGGGGCCGGATGGGCCGACGATTTGGTGGCGCAGAAACGGCAAGCGCGGGTGCAGGTGTCGCCCCCGATCATAAATGTCGCGGTTCCACGGCTCCAGCATTCCGAGATGTTGGGGCAACGGCCGCTTGAGCATATGGTATGTAGATCGTGCCGCCGCACGATTGCAGCGACATCGGCATAACGCGGATCGTTATGAAGTTTTACTTTAAGCCATTCCGGTTTGTGCGTGCCGACTTTCTCATGGTTCGAGGGCATTATCGGTTTTTCTTTTTTCTGATAACTACAAAGTAACAAAATTTTCGGCAGATTTCCGAGTGTCTGAATGGTTTTGTCGGTTTGTGAGTGAGCGGTTTTCGCGCGATTTTCGGGTCGTTGAGCGAGCAAAGAGGGGCTGTGGCGGGTTGGAACGGGTTTGGCCGCTTTTTATCCCTTATTTGAAATGGTGAAACTTTTTTCAGCAGGCGGTCGGCTGGTGAGTCAGGCGAAGCGTTTGGGTGTGGTGTGGGACTTTGCGGGAAAAGAATGGATGAACGTGGATTATGCGGAAGGAAAAGTGGCTGTAATGATATTTGGATGTGACGGGTAGAGTGGAATGCGGTGGGGTAGGACTGTGAACTGAGCCACGTGTCCGGGAACGTGTTGCTGGTGTCGTGTCTTATTTTTGATAATATTGATGTGGAATTGAATCGTTGGGATTCTGCCCGACGTCGGAGATTTTTATTGGAACAGGGGGTGATTTGTCTTTGGACCCTCTTTAAAGAGAAATGTTATGGTGGGTAACGCGCCTGGAGGCGTACAGTGAGCGATGGGCTTAGAGCAGCTTCTACCTGCGTAACAATACGTTGCTTTCGGGGAAGGTACTGTGGCTTTTCATGTGCCTCGCTGTTGTGTTTACCTTTTCCTGTGCCCCCTTTTTTATGCCCAGTGTTAGAGGCGGCGCTGGGGATAAAAAATCCGGGCTTCTACATCAGTTGTAGAAGCCCGGATGGTAGCCACAACAGGACTCGAACCTGTATTTAAAGTTTAGGAAACTTCCGTTCTATCCCTTGAACTATGCGGCCCTGTTCGATGTCAGGCGGTTAGCGGCGTCTCTGTCCCGATGCCGGAGGTGTCCGGCGACTCGGTGTCGGTGCGTGGTTTCCGTCGGTCGGGAAGCGGGCCGTGCCGATCGGGATTATTTGCCCATCGTGCCGCCGTCGTATGCCCAGCGGAGGTAGATGGCTCCCCAGGTGAAGCCGCCGCCGAAGGAGGCGAGAATCAGGTTGTCGCCCTTCTTGAGGCGGGTTTCGTAGTCCCAAAGACAGATGGGGATGGTGGCAGCGGTGGTGTTCCCGTATTTCTGGATGTTGACCATGCAGCGGTCGGCGGGCAGACCCATGCGGTTGGCCGTTGCGTCGATGATTCGTTTGTTGGCCTGGTGGGGTACCAGGTAGCGGATGTCTTCGGCGGTGAGGTGGTTGCGTTCCATCACTTCGACTGCGGTGTCGGCCATGTGCGAAACGGCGGCCTTGAAGACGGGCTGGCCTTCCTGGTGGACGTAGTGCCATTTGTTGTCGACGGTTTCGTGCGATGCGGGGTAGCACGATCCGCCGGCTTTCAGGTAGAGGTGTACGGCGCCCGATCCGTCGGAGTGGAGGCTGGCGTCGATCAGACCGAGTCCTTCGGTGTTGGGCTCGACCAGTACGGCACCGGCACCGTCGCCGAAAATGGGACAGGTGGTACGGTCTTCGTAGTCGATGATCGAGGACATCTTATCGGCTCCTACGACGATGATTTTCTTATAAGCTCCGGATTCGATGAATTTGGCTGCGGTGGTCAGGGCGAAGAGGAAACCGCTGCAGGCGGCCGAGAGGTCGAACCCGAAGGCTTTGGTCAGGCCGGCTTTGTAGGCGATGAGGTTGGCGGTGCTCGGGAAGGCCATGTCGGGGGTGACGGTGGCGCAGATCACCAGGTCGATGTCCTGCGGGTCCACCTGGGTCTTTTCGAGGAGGTCTTTGACGGCTCGTTCGCCCATGTAGGAGGTGCCTTTGCCTTCGCCTTTGAGGATGTGGCGGGTTTTGATCCCGATGCGGGTCATGATCCATTCGTCGGAGGTGTCGACCATCCGGCTGAGCTCTTCGTTGTCGAGGATGTATTTGGGCAGATAGGCGCCTACTCCGGTGATGGCGGCGGTTATCTTGTTCGCAGTTTTGCTCATGCTTCTCGTTTAGTTGTTCGTTACGGGTTGCGCGCTGTCCTTTTCTGTCGGCCGGAGCTGCTGGCCGCGAGGGCCTTTGCAGAGTGGTACAGAGAAGTCGCGGAGCGCATATTCTCGATTCGTTTCCCTGTCGGTTTGCGGATCGGGGCGGGCGCTGTCTGTTTTAACGAACGGTTAAAATAATAAAAAAGGTATCCAACGGCTGTGGATTAGCTGTTGAATGCCTTTTTGAATTGCGATACCATATCGGCGCTGGCAGCGCGTTCCGTGAGTAGTATCATATTGGCGATGGCTTTGGCTGTTGAGCAGCCGTGGCCGATGATGACGGTGGAGTTGATCCCGAGGACGGGGGTTCCGCCGACGTTTTCGTAGTTGAGTCCTTCGACGAAGGGGGCGTTGATTCCCTGGCTCTGGAGAATGTGGTGGAAGCCTTCGATGGTTTTGAGCAGGGTGTTGCCGGAGAATCCGTCGCAGACGATGACGTCGGCGATGTCGGAGGTCAGCAGGTGTTTCCCTTCGATGTTCCCAACGAAGTTATAGGCTCCGGCGGCTCCTTTTTCGGCCATGAGGGGATAGGTGGCTTTGGTGAGGAGGTTGCCCTTTTCGGGTTCTTCGCCGATGTTGAGCAGGGCTACGCGGGGGTTGGCGATTTTGAGTGTTTCGCGAGCGTAGATGCTGCCGATGATACCGTATTGGGCCAGCACTTCGGGTTTGCAGTCGGCGTTGAGTCCAACGTCGAGCAGCAGCACGTCGTTCCCGGTGGCGGTTTTGAATGCGGTAGCGATGGCGGGACGGATGACGCCTTCGATCTGACCGACGGCTTGCATGCAGCCGACCATCATGGCACCGGTGCTTCCGGCGCTGGCGAATCCGGCGATGTCGCCCTGACACAGGTGGCGGAATCCGACTACGATGCTGGAGTCGCTTTTCTGTGCGAAGGCTTTGACGGGATGATCGCCCATGGCGATGACTTCGGTGGTGGGCACCACTTCGATCCGCGGGTCGTTCAGCACGCCGTAGGTGTCTGCGGCCTGGAGAGCGGCGCGGTCGCCGAACAGCACGAGGGTGGTATCGCCCGAAAGCTGGGACAGGGCCGTATGGGCGCCTTCCACGGTCACTTGCGGGGCATAGTCGCCACCCATGGCATCAAGGCCTATTCTCATAATCGATGACGTTTGATTCGTGAGGGGGTTGTTTATTGCAGGACGGTCGCAAAACAAGATACGCGGCCTGTATGGTTAGGCTGGCTCCTCTTTGCGACCGTGTGGTTCCTCTCGCGCGTCGTGTGGCTCTGCCGGGGGCGTTGGCCTGTGACGCGGAGGTATGGCTTCTCTTCGCCGGGGTTCCCGGTTGCGGTGGGGGAACTATTGCCCTTTGACTTCCATCGCTTTCTTACCGCGGTAGAAGCCGCATTCGGGGCATACGCGGTGGAACAGGATGGTGGCGCCGCAGTTCGAGCAGGTTGCCAGGGTCGGGGCTACGGCTTTGTAGTGGGTTCTTCTCTTGTCACGACGGGTCGAGGAGATTTTGTGCTTAGGATGTGCCATTTTTGTTTATCGCTTATTTATTGTTTTCTTCTTGTTTGTCTTGCATTTGGGCCAGTACGGCGAACGGGTTTTCCGAGTCGGGGGTGTCCGCGGTATTGGTGTGGGTCAGTTCGTCGAATTCCGATTCGCTGACGATGCGGAAGCGTTTCAGCATGTCGGGGTTGCAGTTCCGGATGTCGGGATGGACGCGCTGGAACGGCAGCGACAGCATGATGCTTTCGTAGAGGTATTGTCCCAGGTCGAGCGTGTCGTCGGCGGGCGAGATCCACAGAATGTCGCCGTCGCTGTTGTTGGTTTCGCGATGGGCGTCGCCCGAGTAGCGTTCGCCTTCGGGGATGTTTTCGCTGATCTTCACCACGGGGGTCCCTTCGAAGTGTACCGGGCAGCGGAATTCGTCGAGGCAGCGGTCGCAGGTCAGTTCCACTTCGGCGTCGATGCTGACGTTCAGTTCGAGCATCGTGGCGTGTTTGAGGACGGTGACGCGGGCGGTTCCGGTGCCGTGTTCGATCTCCGCTTCGGGCCAGCGGCCGAAGAATTGGTCGTCGATCGGGAAGTCATACGCATAGCTTTCACCGGTCTTAAGACCGTGAAAATCTATTGTGTATGTGGTGTTTGCGCTCACTTAGGGGTGGCTTTGCATCCGGCAAAGGTAATCATAAATTCAGAATTTGCAATGCTTTACGCACTTTTCGGCGCTCAGCGCTCTGCGACGGGGCTTGCGGGACGGTCGCAGGCGACCATTCCCAAGTCGCAGAGTACCAGTGCTGTCATGGCTTCGACAATGACCGGGACGCGGAGTGCAATGCAGGCGTCGTGGCGGCCGCGCACCACGAGCGGTTCGACTTTCCCGTCGGCGAAGTTGTAGGTCTGCTGGGGGGTGGCGATGCTCGAGGTGGGTTTGACGGCGATGCGGAACTGGATGGGGTTGCCGTTGGTGATGCCGCCATTGATGCCGCCGGCGTTATTGGTACCGGTGGTGCCGTCGGGAGCTACGATGGGGTCGTTGTGCTGGCTGCCGCGCATGCGGGCGGCGGCGAATCCGGCTCCGAATTCGACTCCTTTGACGGCCGGGATCGAGAAGAGCGCGTGGCTCAGCACCGACTCGACCGAGTCGAAGAAGGGTTCGCCCCAGCCGACGGGGATGCCGCTGGCGGTGCAGGAGATGATGCCGCCCAGAGAGTCCTGGCTGTCGATTGCCTCCTGAATGGCCTGCTGGATGGCGGCGGGGTCGGTGTGGCCGCCGATCTCTTCGATGCGGCTTTCGATCCGGACGGTGTCGCCGAGGACCTTCTTGGCGATGGCGCCGGCGGCGACGATGCCGAGGGTGATGCGGCCGGAGAAGTGTCCGCCGCCGCGGTAGTCGTTGTAGCCGTGCCATTTCTCGCGGGCCACGAAGTCGGCGTGGCCGGGGCGGGGCTGGGTCACCAGGTTGGAATAGTCGCCCGAGCGGGTGTTGGTATTCTGGAATACGACGGTCAGCGGCGAGCCGGTGGTGTGGCCGTCGAAGAGGCCGGAGACGATATGCGGCTCGTCGGCCTCCTTGCGGGGGGTGGTGCCTTTGGCGCCGGCCTTGCGGCGGTCAAGATCGGCCTGCAGGTCGGCGGCGCTCAGCGGGATGCCGGCCGGAACGCCGTCGATCGTCACGCCGACCAGTGTGCCGTGCGATTCGCCGAAGATGCTTACTCTGAATTTTCGTCCGAAACTGTTCATGGTTCTTGTGGGTTGGGGTGTCGGCTGCGCCGACGGGTGAAACGGGAGATCGGGATGCCCGGCCCGTTTCGGGCGAACCGGAGTGCGGAAAGTTCGCCGGGTGTTTTCTATATGCGGAGGCGTTTGGGTCGTGCGCTGCGGCCGGTAATTCTCCGGGTTCGGGGCCGGCAGGGGCCTGCCCGTTGTTCACAGCGTCGGACCGATAACGCGCCTGGTTATTTCAATCGAAGTTTCTGGAGGTCTTCCCAGAAACCGGGGTAGGATTTGTTGACGGCTTCGGCCCCGTCGATCTCGACCGCACGGTCGGCCCGGAGGGCGGCGACGGCGGTGGCCATGGCGATCCGGTGGTCATTGTGGCTGTCGAGGGCGGGGCTCACGACCCGTAGGGTGTCGAGCGCAGGGGCTGCGCCGTGGATGATCATCAGGTCTTCCTGCGAAAGGTCGATCGTCACGCCCAGTTTGCCGAATTCGGCGGCGATGGTGGCGGCACGGTCGCTCTCCTTATGGGTCAGGCGGGTGGTCCCGCGAAGGCGCGTGGTTCCGGAGCAGCAGGCTGCCAGTGCGGCCAGTGCCGGGAAGAGGTCGGGACAGTTGGTGGCGTCGAAATCGAAGCCGCGCAGGCTCTCGCTGCGTCGTACGGTCAGCGTGTGGCCGGTCTGTTCCATCGTGGCACCGGCACGCGTCAGCGCGTCGACCATGGCCCGGTCGGCCTGAAGCGAGCGGGGATTGAGGTTGTCGACCGTCACGCCGCTGCCGACGGCAGAGGCCACCGCTCCGGCTACCAGCAGGCACGAGGCTCCGCTCCAGTCGCCCTCGACGGAATAGGTCGCCGGCTGGTATTGTTGGCCGCCGCGGATGATGAATTCGGTATAGTCGGCGGCGTGCGAAACGGAGATACCGAAGGCGCGGAGCACCTCCAGCGTCATGGCCAGGTAGGGAATGCTTTTGGGCTGGCGGACCACCAGATGGGTATCCTCGGCCGAGAGGGGCGAGGCCATCAGCAGTCCGGTGATGAATTGCGAACTGAGCGAGCCGTCGACTTCGACCGTTCCGCCGCGGAGCGGGCCGCATACGGTCAGGGGGAGGTATCCGTCGCCGGTGCAGCGAACCGTCGCACCCAGTGCATGTAACGGTGCGGTCATGGTGGTGGCGACCGGACGTTTGAGGATCGACCCGTGGCCGGTGATGGTGATCGGGCGGGGGCTTTGGGCGGCGATCGGGGTGAACAGGCGGGCCGAGAGTCCGGCTTCGCCGATGTTCAGTTCGGTGGGGCTCTGCCGCAGGAAACCGCCCTGTATGCGATAGGTGTCGCGGTCGATGAGGACTTCGGCGCCGAGGCGGCGGATCACGTCGAGGGCGGCCGACGTGTCGTTACAGAGGCCCATGTTCCGCAGTTCGCTCCACCGGGCGGGATCGTCCGAGTGGGGTACGAGCAGGGCGGCGGCCAGGGCACGCTGGGCATAACTTTTCGAGGCCGGTGCGGTGATGCGGCCTGCGATGGCTCCGGGGGTGAGGGTCTCTTTCATCGGTGTCGGGTTTGGACGGTCGGGTGGGTCTCTACTGCAAATTTACGTGACTCGCCTGGATTTTGAAAGTGGATTCCGCGTTATCGGCCCTCCACGTAGTTGGTGACGGCGGCGGCCACGGCGGCTCCGTCGACGGCGGCCGAGATGATGCCGCCGGCGTATCCGGCTCCTTCGCCGGCCGGGAAGAGACCGGCGATCTGCGGGTGCATGTAGGTGTCGCGGTCGCGGGGGATCCGCACGGGCGACGAGGTGCGGGACTCGATGCCGATTACCTGTGCGTCGGGGGTGAGGAAGCCGCGCATCCGTTTGTCGAATTCGCGGAATCCGGCGCGGAGCGACTGGGCGATGAACTTCGGCATCCATTTGTCCATGTCGCTGGCGATCAGTCCCGGGTGGTAGGAGGTGGGGTGAACTTCGGCACAGCGGAATCCCTTGACGAAGGCGTCGAGCCGCTGGGCCGGGGCGATCTGCGCACCGCCGCCCTGGGCATGGCCCATCTTTTCGAGTTGCTGCTGGAAACGCATGCCGGCCAGCGGTCCGAAGTGGGGTACCAGATCGGCGTAGTCCTGGGGCAGGATCTGGGTGACGATGCCGGAGTTGGCGAAGATGTTGTTGCGGCCGGAGGGCGACATGCCGTTCACGACGCACTCGCCGTTTTCGGTCATGGCCGGGACGATGAAGCCGCCGGGGCACATGCAGAAGCTGTAGACACCGCGGGTGCGCGGGGCATCGGCGCCGCTGAGGCCCGACGGAACCTGGGCCACGAGGCTGTAGCTGGCGGCGGGCAGGTCGGGGTCGAGGGTTTTGTACTGGATGCGGTCGATCAGCTCCTGGCGGTGCTCGACGCGGACGCCCATGGCGAAGGGTTTGGCTTCGATCAGGATGCCGCGCGTGTGGAGCAGTTCGTAGATGTCGCGGGCGGAGTGGCCCGTGGCAAGGATCACGGCCGGAGCTTCGATCTCGTCGCCGCGCTGGGTGCGGACGCCGCGGATGGCGGTGCGGTCGGCGTTCAGGAGCAGGTCGCTGACGCGGCTCTCGAACAGGATCCGGCCGCCGGAGCGGAGAATGGTCTCGCGCATGGCGGCGATCACGCGGGGCAGCCGATCGGTTCCGATGTGGGGATGGGCGTCGTAGAGAATCGACTCGTCGGCACCGTGGTGGTGGAGGATTTCGAGCGACTTGCGGTAGTTGCCGCGCTTCTTGGAACGGGTGTAGAGCTTGCCGTCGGAGTAGGTGCCAGCGCCCCCTTCGCCGAAGGCGTAGTTGGAGTCGGGATTGACGGACTCGTTCCGCTGGATGGCGGCGATGTCCGATTTGCGCTGCGAGACGTCTTTGCCGCGTTCGAGGATCAGCGGGCGGTAGCCTCGTTCGATCAGTTCGAGGGCGGCGAACAGCCCGGCGGGACCGGCTCCCACGACGATCACTTCGCGCGAGGCGGGAACGTTCGACACGTCGCCCCATTCGAGGTGTACGGGATCGGGCCGGCCTTCGGTGTCGAGCCAGAGCTCGACGGCCATGTTGATCCGCACGCCGCGGATGCCGCTGGTGTGGCGTCGCGCGTCGATCGAGCGGCGGACGACGCGGCAGTGGGCGATCTGGTCGGTCGAGGTGAGGCCGGCGGCCCGGATGGCGGCGGCGGTGTAGGCGGCACTGTCGGCGGCCTCTTTCGGGGTAAGGGTGATTTCGACGGTTCTGGGCATGGGGCGCAGCGTGAAAAAGGTCTATCAAAGAGAAATGGTCGGGCGTTCTCGGCGACGCGCCCGGGGAGGGCTTGCAGGGGAAAGCGTTGGGGCGAAGGCGGCGGTCTATGCTTTGCTCCAGATACGGGTGTTCATGTTCAGCTCTTCGACGATGGAGGTCAGCTCCCGAACCACGCGGGTATCGCGTTCGATGCAGTGTTCGATGGGTCTCCAAAGGCTCGCTTCGTAGTGGTTGCCCGAGGCGGAGATGGCGACGATGATGTTCGAGGCGGTGAAACTGATGCTGAGGCGGTCGGGATGGCGGTGCCAGAGGGTCATGATGCGCTCCATCAGCGCCGGGGTCAGCAGGTAGCGGGCTTCGACCTGGTCGGTCGAGCAGACCAGCAGGTGCTTCATCAGTTCGGCGTTCTCCAGTTGCACGCGATCTTTGCCGGCCAGCCATTTGCTGCCCCAGTAGTTCGGGACGAGGGTGGTCTGGCCCTGAAAGTGCTTGTTGAAGTCGGCCACGAAGAAGAAACCGCGGAAAATGTCCACCCAGGTGGTGCGGGTTCCGTTTTTGGTGTGGGTGGTGCGTCGCTCCTGGGCGTGCACTTCGGCGAAGTAGAAGGGGGTCTGGCCGACGCAGCCTTCGATGCGGTCTTCCGAGTCGTAGCGGTCGGGCGAACGGAACAGGTTGCTCTCCCGGAACAGCTGTTCGCTGATGCCGGCGTCGGGGGCGTAACGCCCGTTTTCGCACCCCTGACTCGCGATTTCGGGCACGATGGCCTGCTTGTAGAACCGCGAGAGGATGCGGGTGGCGCGGTTGGTGGCGATCACGAGGGCCACGATGCTGACTACAAGGGCCCAAAGGGCGTAGCTCGGGCCGCCCAGTGCGAAGCTGGCGGCAATGGCGGCCACACAGACGCCGAGGACGATCCACCAGCATTTGCGTTGGCGGAGCTGAAGCGTGCGGAACTGGGCGCAGGCCTGGTCGGTGGATTCCGGGGGTGTCATCAGCGGTTGTTGAACAGGTTGCGGACGTTGGGTACGGTCTGCTCGGCAGCGGGTGTTTCGAGTACCCGCGCGGGCGCGAAGCGGAACATGCCGGCCACCAGTGACGAGGGGAATACCTGAATGGCATTGTTGTAGTCCGTGACGACGGCATTGTAGGTGCGTCGGGCGGCGGAGAGTTGCTCTTCGAGCTCGTTGAGGGTGCGTTGCAGGTGGAGGTAGTTGGCCGAGGCTTTCAGGTCGGGATAGTTCTCGGCCACGGCGTAGAAGTCGCGCAGGCTGCGGGTGAATCCGCTGTCGAAGGCGCTCTTTTCGTCGGCGGTGAGCTCTCCGTAGCTGTTTTTGTTCCGGCGCAGGGCGGTGACCGTACCCAGCAGGGTCGCTTCGTGGGTGGCATACTGGCTCACGGTTTCGACCAGGTTGGGCAGCAGGTCGAAACGCTGTTTGAGAACAGCGTCGATGGCCCCTTGGGCATTGTCGATGGCGTTGCGCCGGCGGACGAGTCCGTTGTAGATGGAGATCGGTGCCACGACAATAACGAGCAGCACGACGATCAGAATAATCCAGGGTAACATGGTCGGACGGGTTTAGCGGGGTTCGTGTGTGTGGCTCCCGTATATCCTCGTCGCGCCGGACGGCGCTCGGCCGCCCGGCGCGACGGGTAACGGAGTCAGGGGCAGGGATCGGAGGGGTGTGGGGAAAACTTGTGTCAATAGGCCTCCCGTGCTGCGCTCTCCCGCCCCGGTTGCGCGGATGATTCCTATTTCAGGAAGAGCAGTTCGCGGTATTTGGGCAGGGTCCACATCTCGTTGTCGACGATCAGTTCGAGTTTGTCGATGTGGTAGCGGATCTGGTCCATCAGCGGCACGACGGTGTCGTGGTAGGCGATGGCTTTCGAACGTTCGCTGCAGATCTTGTTGGCCACCTTGCGGGCGTTCACCAGGTCGTTGACCTGGGCCTGGATGGCCGAGATGTGGTCGTTGATCTGTTCGATGAGCTCCACGTCGCGCTGCGAGAGCGAGTCGGCGCGTTGCTCGTCCTTGAAGATCTGGTGTACCTTGTAAACCTTGTCGAGCAGCTGGCTCTGGTAGCGCGAGGCTACGGGCAGGATGTGGTTCATGGCCAGGTCGCCGAGTACGCGGGCTTCGATCTGCACCTTCTTGGTGTAGGTCTCCCAGTCGACTTCGGTGCGAGCGTGGAGTTCCACTTCGCTCAGCACGCCGGTCGAGGTGAAGAGGTCGATCGATTCGGGGGTCAGGAAACGGTCGAAGATCAGCGGAATGCTGGTCTCGGTGTCGAGTCCGCGGCGGGCGGCTTCGGCTTTCCATTCGTCGCTGTAGCCGTTGCCGTCGAAACGGATCGGTTTGCAGGCCTTGATGTACTGTTTGAGCACGGTGAAGATCGCCTTCTCGATGGGGGTGTGCATGGCCATCAGTTCGTCGATTTCCTTGCGGAACTGGCGCAGCTGGTGGGCCACGGCGGTGTTGATGACGGTCAGTGCTCCGCCGCAGTTGGCCGACGATCCGACGGCACGGAACTCAAAACGGTTGCCGGTGAAGGCAAAGGGCGAGGTGCGGTTGCGGTCGGTGTTGTCGAGCAGCAGCTCGGGAATGTGGGCGATGCCGAGCTTGAAGCCCGACTTGTCGTCCACCTTGATGGCCTCTTCGGAGGTGCTGGATTCGATCTTGTCGAGCACTTCGTTGAGCTGACGACCCAGGAAGACGGAGATGATGGCGGGCGGCGCTTCGTTGGCTCCCAGACGGTGGGCGTTGGTGGCGCTGGAGATGGAGGCCTTCAGCAGTCCGTTGTGTTTATAGACGGCCATCATGGTGTTGACCAGGAAGGTCACGAAGAGCAGGTTGTCTTTCGGGGTTTTGCCGGGCGAGAAGAGGTTCACGCCGGTGTCGGTGCCGAGCGACCAGTTGTTGTGCTTGCCCGAGCCGTTGATTCCCTTGAAGGGTTTTTCGTGGAGCAGGCAGCGGAAGCAGTGTTTGCGTGCGATGCGGTGGATCACACTCATCAGCAGTAGGTTATGATCGTTGGCCAGGTTGGCTTCTTCGTAGATCGGGGCCAGTTCGAACTGGTTGGGGGCCACTTCGTTGTGGCGGGTCTTGACGGGGATGCCGAGTTTGAGCAGCTCGACGTCGAGCTCTTTCATGAAGGCGGCCACACGGGTCGGGATCGAGCCGAAGTAGTGGTCTTCGAGCTGTTGGTTTTTGGCGCTTTCGTGGCCCATGAGGGTACGCCCGGTCAGGATCAGGTCGGGGCGGGCTGCCCAGAGGCCTTCATCGACCAGGAAGTACTCCTGTTCCCAGCCCAGGTAGGTGGTAACCTTCTTGACGTTGGGGTTGAAGAGCTGGCATACGGCCGTGGCGGCACGGTCGACGGCGTCGATGGATTTCAGCAGCGGGGTTTTGAAGTCGAGCGCCTCGCCGGTGTAGGCGATAAAGATCGTCGGGATACAGAGGGTCGAATCGACGATGAAGGCGGGCGAGGTGGGGTCCCAGGCCGAGTAGCCGCGGGCTTCGAAGGTGTTGCGGATACCGCCGTTCGGGAAGCTCGAGGCGTCGGGTTCCTGCTGGATGAGCAGTTTGCCGGAGAACTCTTCGATCAGTCCGCCGTGGCCGTCGTGTTCGACGAAGGCGTCGTGTTTTTCGGCGGTCCCGCCGTTCAGCGGCTGGAACCAGTGGGTATAGTGGGTGGCGCCCATCTCCATGGCCCACTGTTTCATGCCGGCGGCCACGCCCATGGCCAGTTCGCGGCTGAGCGGGGTGCGGTTGTTCATGGTGTCCACCAGGGCTTCGTACACGTTCTTGGGCAGGTACTTGCGCATGCGGTCCTGGGTGAAAACGTACATGCCGAAGTATTCCGAGGGCCGCTGGGCCGGAAGTTGTACGTCGAGGGCTTTGCGCCGGATCGCCTCATCGACTACTTTGAATCTGAGTGATGACATGGGTCTTATACGGTTTTTCTGTTTTTTGCTCGGTGTCTGAGGGCCGGGGTGTGAACCGGCCGGAGGGGGCGGCAGGCTGTGTGTGCCGTGTCGCGCGGAAGGCTATTTCAACTCGATGTTGTGGGCCTTGCACTGTTCGCGCATCTCGTCGGGCCAGATGCTGGCCTGTACTTCGCCGATGTGGGCACAGCGCAGGAAGAACATGCAGAGCCGCGACTGGCCGATACCGCCGCCGATCGAGAGGGGCAGCTGGCCGTCGAGCAGCATGCGGTGGTATTTCAGGTTTTTGCGCTCGTCGTATTTGCCGCTGGCGCGGAGTTGCTGTTCGAGCGACTCGGGGGTGACGCGGATTCCCATCGACGAGATTTCGTAGGCCGATTCGAGTACGGGGTTCCAGAGGATCAGGTCGCCGTTCAGGCCGGCGAATCCCTCTTCGTTGGGGGTGATCCAGTCGTCGTAGTCGGGAGCGCGGTCGTCGTGCGGTTCGCCGTTCGAGAGGGGGCCGCCGATGCCGATGATGAATACGGCGCCGCATTCGCGGGCGATGGCGTTCTCACGCTCTTTGGCGCTCATGCCGGGGTAGCGGCGGAGCAGCTCTTCGGCGTGGATGAAGGTGATCTCGTCGGGCAGCACGGGGGTGATGTGGGGATGGGTGTGGTAGACGGCCTGTTCGACGCGCAGCAGCACGGCGTAGATCTTCCGGACGATGGACCGCAGGAAGGCGACGTTGCGCTCTTCGGGGCGGATGGTGCGTTCCCAGTCCCACTGGTCGACGTAGAGCGAGTGGATGTTGTCCAGTGTTTCGTCGGCGCGGATGGCGTTCATGTCGGTGTAGAGACCGTATCCGGGGGCGATCTGATAGGCTCCCAGTTTGATGCGTTTCCACTTGGCGAGCGACTGCACCACTTCGGCACGGGCGTCGCCCATGTCTTTCACGGGGAAACTCACGGCCCGTTCCACGCCGCTCAGGTCGTCGTTGATCCCCATGCCGGAGAGGACGAACAGCGGGGCGGTCACACGCCGCAGACCGAGCGCTTCGGCCAGTGTGGTCTGGAAGGTGTCTTTGATCTCTTTGATCGCCTGTTCCTGGGTCTCGGGGACCAGTCGGGGACGGTAGTTGCGTGGGAAATAGAGTGCCATCGGCTTGTTTTTAAAAGACAAAGATAATGTTTTTTCGGACGCTGATATGGGGTGGGCGTCACGACGGCCGGTTTTTCGGTATTTAAGGACGGTTACGGACAGTGAACCGGATGCGTTGGCGGTGGCCCTGATCGTCGACCACGGTGAGCCAGTGTTCGCCGGGGGACGGGGCGACCGACAGGGTGTGGCCGACGGTCGAGGCGGAGCGGGTCGTGCCGAGGTAGGTGTTGTCCAGGTGCCAGTGCAGGGTGGCGCTGTCCGAACGGTGGGCGGCGCGGAAGACGAAGCGTTCCGTCCGGTCCGAGGCGGTTGAGCCGGTATTGCGTCCTGCAAATCCTTTGGGCAGGTAGAGAACGGCGTTATGCTGGGGGTAGACCAGCTCGAAGGGGCGCGCACCGCTGATGGTCGGAGGTCCGGCATAGTCCGAGGCGGACTGGCGGTAGTAGTATTCGGCGGCGGGGGGCAGCACGAACCAGCCGCGGGTCTGCTCGCCGACGGTGACCGGCTTGTGGTAGGGGCAGGGGGGCGAAGCGATGCCGGCCTGCGGAATGTCGACCGTGTCGACCGGGTCGCCCGAGGCGAGGCACCACGGTCCAGCACGGTGGCCGCTGCGACGGCAGACGGCCACCGCGGTCATGTCGTCGAGCGGGCGGTCGAACCATCCTCCGCCCGCGGGGAGCATCGAGAAGAGGTCGAACAGGATCGGTGCGGCGTGGCCGACGCCGGTCATCGAGGCGCGTCCTTCGCCGTCGGCATTGCCGACCCAAACGCCCACGATGTAGCGCGGGGTCAGTCCGATGGCCCAGGCGTCGCGGTTGCCGTAGCTGGTGCCGGTTTTCCAGGCGACCTGTCTCATCGAACTGAAGGCCTGCCAGGCTCCCTCCTCTTCGGGACGGTTCACGCCGCTCATGGCCTCGAACATGAACCAGAGCGAGGCGGGTGACAGGGGGCATAACAGCTCCTCTTCGTGGTGGTTGCGGCGGTGCGTTCGCTGCTCCTGCGAGGCGGTGGGGTGCGACGGGGCGATGTGCGGCGGGGTGTCGGCTGGTGAACCGGTAATGCGCAGCTCGTGCATGTCGCCGGGGGCGTAGCTACCCGTTCGGTTGTGGGTCTCGAGCGACCGGGCCAGCGAGGCGTAGAGACCAGTCATCTCCCACAGGGTCGATTCGGCGCCGCCCAGGATGAGCGTGGCACCGTAGTCGTCGGCGCTGCGGTCGAAAGTGGTCATCCCCATCGAGCGCAGCAGCGCCAGGAAACGGCTGTTGTTGTAGAGGGTCAGCATCCGGACGGTCGGCACGTTGAGCGACCGGGCCACGGCGGCGCTGGCCGGAACCACGCCGCTGAAGGTCTTGCTGTAATTGGTGGGGGTGAAGCCGGCGAGGTTAAGCGGCGTGTCGAAAACCAGCGTGTGGGGCAGGATCTGACCTTCGCTGAGCAGCGCTCCGTAGAGAATCGGTTTGAGCAGGCTGCCGGTGCTGCGGCGCGAACGGATGATGTCCACGGAGCGGCCGTCGGATGCACCGGCCCGGGGCTCGGACTGGGTATCGGCTAAGTCTCCGGAAGTGGCGCCGGGGGAGACTCCGCCGGGGGTGATGTTTCCCACGTAGGCCAGCACTTCGCCGCTGCGGACGTCGGCGATCAGGGCGGCGGCATTGCGGATGTGGTTGGCGGCCAGTGTCCAGCGGCCGTAATTGTCGACGACCTGCTGGGTGCGTTGCTGGAGGGCGGCGTCAAGGGTCGAATGCAGGGCGGTGCCTGCGGGCTGGTTCTCGAGCAGGTGGGGAGCATGGCGGGGCAGTGGCCGGGGGGCGTCGGGCAGTGGTTCGAGCCGCGCGACGAGGTGTTCGGTGCTGTCGATGGCTCGCACCTGCAACAGACGGTCCAGCAGTCGGTTCCGTTTGGCGAGCAGGGCGTCGCGGCTGCGGCCGGGGTGGATCAGGGCGGGCGAGTTGGGAAGCACGGCGAGCGTGGCCGCTTCGGCCCACGAGAGTTGCGAGGGGTCGTGGCCGAAGTAGCGCCATGCGGCGGCTTCGAGGCCGACGACATTGCCGCCGAAGGGAGCGTGGGCGGCATAGAGGGCGAGGATCTCCTCCTTCGTGTAGCTCCACTCGATGCGGGTGGCGAGCAGCATCTCGCGGAGCTTCTCGCCGACCGTGCGGGGCGGGTTGCCGCGGCTCAGGCGGACGAGCTGCATGGTGAGGGTCGAACCGCCGCTGACCACTTCGCCGGCTCTCCAGTTCTGGCGGGCGGCGCGCACGATGGCCGGAAGCGACACGCCGGCATGGCGGTAGAACCGGCGGTCTTCGTATTCGACCACGGCGCGGGCATACTTGTCGGGGAGGGCGTGGCCGGGCGGAAAACGCCACTGACCGTCGCGGGCGACCTGTGCGCCGAGCAGTTCGCCGTCACGGGCGTAGAGTACGGTGGAGTAGGGGGTGTCGAACAGCGGGCGGGGCAGCATCAGCGCGTAGGCGGCCAGCGCCAGAAGTGCGCCGACGAGGAGCAGACGGTTGCGTAACGTATGTGCCCGGTTCGGTTGCATGGATGCTCAAAATTAGTGATTTTTCGTGCGGTTGCTGGGTTTCTCGGGGGATAAATGCTATATTTGAGAAAAATTGCCAAGAGATTTTGCCCGGTCTCTGAAACGGCGGATTTTACGGCCGTCGGTCGGAATGTGCCAAGGGCGAAAAGTGTGTAAGAGAGTGCGAAGGTAATGTGCTGAATATAAGAGAGAATAAAGTAGCAGGGGTGCGACGTGTAAGACCGAAAAGACGGGAGGGGTGGTAAGCATCTCCCACAGGGACGGTCGCGGGGGAGGATGGCCCGGCGGAACGTGCTGTCGGCGGCAATTGTGTCGAAGAGTCTGTCATGAACCTTAAAATATCTTGTGCTATGAGACGTCTTGCTGTTTTCTCGATGGTCCTGCTGGCCGGCTGGAGCTCGGCCCGGGCCGATGCCTTGTCGGCTGATGGTGCGCGTGTCAAGAGTGTCAAGATCTATCCCGAAGGGGCGTATGTTACCCTGTCACTGCCGGTTTCGCTGAAAGCCGGTGTCCCTGAAAAGGTCGTTTTTCCCGACCTGTGGTATGCCGATCAAAAAACAATCGAAATTCGTGCGCTGTCTGCCGCGACGGACAGCCTGGATTTGGTCTCCGAAATTTCGTCCGTGATGCCGCTCGAGCATGTGGGAGCCTATCGCGAGGTGTCGGCGGAGTCCGATTCCGTGTGGGCGAAACTCGAACGGCTGAGGGCCGACAGCCTCGTGCAGGAGCGCGAAATTGACTTCCTGCAAGCCAACGCCCGACAGGAGGGTGGCTCGATTGAACGGCTGACCGAACTGTCGTCGTGGATGCGGCAGCAGTACACCAATATCTACAACCAGCAGCGTCAGACCCGCGAGGCGATCAAGGAGTGTGAGGACGAGTTGAACCGGCTAAAAGGAACGGTCGGGCAGATTGACAAAACCTCCGACAATGCAACTCAGGTGAGCGTCCGGTTGACGGCTAACAAAACCTGTACGACCGAGTTGGAACTGTCGTATTACACGACAGCGGCCCGATGGGAAGCGTTCTACTTCTTTCGGTTTGCTCCGAAGAGCGGGATGGCCGAGTTGGAGTATCAGGCTTCGTTGCAGCAGTGGACCGGATTCGATTGGAACGGGGTGTCGGCCGAACTGTGTTATGGCGCACCCGACAAATCGATCGTTTTGCCGCAGACCCACCAGCGGGGAATAACCTATATGGCACCCTTGACTCGGGAACAGATGAAAAATCGACCGGATGAAAGCGTGAAAGTCTCCCGTCCGATGGGTTATGCGACCAATTTCCACATGACTCCGTCGGCAACCGAGACCAGCGTCAGCTATGTGTTGGACTATCCTCTGACCCTGGAGAGCTCCGAAGCTTACAAGAATCAAAACATGCAGCAGATGGTACAGGTACGCAAGGATACGGTGGCTGCGACCTTTGATTATGTATTTAACCAGTACAACCCCGTTTCGTTGACGGCCCATATTGCCGATTGGCGGAATCTCAACCTGTTTGACGGTCAGATGAGTGTCTTCTGCGACGGACGGATGCTCGGGCAGACCGATCTGTTCCTGAATCAGGTCGGAGATACGCTCTCGATTCCGCTCATGCAGGAACCTCGCGTGACGGTTAATCGTACGAAGGTCAAAGACTACGAGACCCAGGTGCGAGGGGCCAAAACAGAACGTCAGTGCGAGTATGAACTCCGTGTGCGAAACAATCAGGATTTCCCGATTCGGATGCGGGTGCGCGATCAGTATCCCGTATCGGGTACGGATGAGGTTCAGGTGACGCTGACCGAAACATCCGGGGCGAAGATCGACAGCCGAAAAGGTGCGTTGGACTGGACCCTCGAATTACAGCCCGGTGCGGAACGTGTGTTGAAGTTCGGTTATTCGGTTCGTTACCCCAAGGGCGGAACCGTCAGGTTTTAAGCGGGTCAGTTGGTCGGTAAAGCGAATCTTCGCGACCTTGTTTTCATTAGAATATACCCCATAAAGAACGAAATGATGGAGCGACAAGTAAAGCAAATCCTCGGTATGCTGGCCGTCATGGCCGTTACGGTCGTCGTGCTGTTCGGCGTGACCGGCTGCGGCAGCTCGAACTCCGGCAGCAGCGGAGCCCGACCCGTCGAAGTCACATACAATCCGCTGGTCGAAAGTTTTACGGCCGGCGTGGTTGGTCGTACGGAGAGTATCTCCGTGACCCTCACCGAGTCCCTCTCGCCCGATGTCCGGCTCGGCAAGTATGTCCAGTTGTCGCCCCGCGCCAAAGGGGAGTGGGCCATCTCGCCCGACGATCCGAGAACCCTGGTCTTTACGCCCGACGGTGAGTTCAAGCGAGGAACGCTTTACACCGCGACGCTCGATCTGGCCGGGCTGCTTCCCGGCAATCCCGAGGCGCGTGCGTTCAGCTTTTCGTTCCAGACGCTGCCGGCCGCCGCTTCGGCCGAGCTGCGCAGCTTCACTGTCGAACCCGACGGTACCTATACCGTCGAGGGAACCCTCCTGACGGCCGACCGGGAAGACTCGACGCAGATCTTGCGGATGGCTCAGTGGAGCGGGCTGCAGGGCGGCGAAGTCCATTGGATGCATAGTGTGGACGGACGTAGCCACACCTTCGTTGTCTCCGAAATCATTGCACCCACCTCGCCCGCGACACTCGAACTCTTCGTGAAAGATAAAAAGGTCGGATATGCCGGGCAGCAGGTGCTCGAGATGTCCCTTCCCGCCATCAATCAGTTCACGCTCCATTCGACGGATTACGTCGATGAAAACGAGAAATATATCGAAGTACGTTTCAGCCGCCGGCTCGATCCCGCCCAGGAACTCGAAGGGCTGCTGTGGCTCGACGGGGTGAAGAGCGTCTATCAGCTCGACGGTAACAAAGTGCGCCTCTATTTCGACGCCTCCACGCTCGAATCCGAAGAGGGACGACCGACCGTAACGCTGTGTGTCGATGCGTCGCTCCGTTCGGACGACGGCCGCACGCTCGGTGTCGATGAACGTCGTCCGATCACGCTGGAGAACGGGGCCCCGGCCGTTCGTTTTGTCGGCAAGGGGACCATCCTCCCCCCCGATGTGGTGCGGGTCGGTGAAGGCGAAGGCCGTGGCATTCCGTTCCAGGCTGTCGGGTTGCGGGCCGTGCGGGTAGACATCTTCCGCATCGAAGAGAGTACGGTGGGGCAATACCTGCAGGAGAACGACCTCGGCGACGCCGAGAGCGGCAACCTGATGCGTACCGCCCGACCCGTCGCCTCGCGAACCCTGTTCCTCGACGGTGGCGGCGAACAGAAACTGCGCCACTGGGCAACCTACTCGCTGAACCTCGACCAGTTGCTCGAACCCGAACCCGGCGCGTTGTACCGTATCGCCCTCTCGTTTGACCGCTCGATGGCTGCGCTGCCCTGTATTCCGACGGCCGAGCGGCTCACTCCGCAGGCTGCCGAGATTGCCGATCGCGACCGCTTCGACCGGATCGTGCGTCAGTTCGACCAGGGCGGATACTACTGGAGTGCCGAAGAGTATGACTGGAGTACCTACAACTGGCGCGACCGCGAAGATCCCTGCACCCCCAGCTACTACTTCAACCGAACCGCCCAGCGCAACCTGCTGGTGACCGATCTCGGGGTGATTGCCAAGGCGGCACTCGAGCCCCGCATGTCCTTCATGGTCCACAGCATCACCACTACCGAACCCGTCAAGGATGCTCATGTCGAGCTGCGCAATTATCAGGGGCAGCGCGTCGGGTGGGGTGTGACCGATGGCGACGGGAAGGTGACCGTGGAGTATGAATCCGGTCGTCCCTATTATGCCGTCGTGTCGAAAGAGGAGCAGCGGACCTATCTGAAGGTCAATGCCGGCTCGGAACTCTCGACCTCGACGTTCGACGTCTCGGGCGAACAACTTCAGGAGGGGCTGCGCGGATTCGTCTGGACCGAGCGCGGCGTATGGCGTCCCGGCGATACCATCCACATGAATTTCGTGACGGCCGGTGAGCGGCTGCCGACCGGACACCCCGTGACGGTTGAACTGCGTTCGCCGCTCGGCCAGCTCTACCAGAAACGGGTCGCCACGCAGACTGTCGGCGGCATATACAGTTTCACGCTGGGCACCGAACCCGATGCGCCGACCGGAGTCTGGAATGCGACCGTAACGGTCGGCGGAGCCACCTTCGACAAACGGCTGCGTATCGAGACCGTCAAACCCAACCGGCTGAAAATCGACCTTCGCTTCCCCGGCAAATACATCCAGCGCGGTCAGCCGCTCGATGCCATCCTCCACGGCGAGTGGCTCACCGGTGCCCGGGCCGGCAACCTGCGGTATGTGATCGAAACCGAATTTACTCCGGTGCGCAATGCCTTCGACCGCTTCAAAGGGTACGTGTTCGACAACCGGTACATGGAGTTCCGTCCCGAAAATGCGCCTCAAATCACCGGAACGACCGATGCCGAGGGCGACGCCCGGATCACGGCCGTGCTGAACGGTGGCGAGAAGGCCGGCGGCATGTTACAGGCCAGCTTTACGACCCGTCTGTTCGAGCCCTCGGGTGAGTCGAGCGTCGATGTAGGCACCCAGCTCTATTCACCCTTCACCTCGTATGTCGGAATACGGGCTCCCGAGGGGGCCGACGACCGGCTCGATACTGATCGGGACTACACTTTCGGTATCGCTGCGGCTGCTCCGGACGGAACGCCGCTCGACAACCGGCCCGTCGAAATCAATGTCTATAAGGTGGAGTGGTACTGGTGGTGGAGCGCCGAACAGTACAACGTGGCCCGTTACGTCTCCGACCAGCAGTTGATGCCCGTGCAGAGCGATACCGTCACCACACAGGCCGGGGGTACGGTCTCCTGGCGGCTGCGGATTCCCAAATCGGCCTGGGGAACCTACTACGTGACGGCCCGCGATCCGGAGAGCGGCCACGAATCGGCCGTGCTGGTCTATATGGACTGGCCCGACTACGGCAACCGGCGCAGCGACGCCTCCGGAGCGATGCGTCTGGCCGTCTCGCTCGACAAGGCCGCCTACAACGTCGGGGACGAGGCGACGCTGAGCTTCCCGGCCACCGAAGGTTCGCGTGCCATCATCTCGATCGAGAGCGGTTCGCGGGTGCTGAAGACCATCCCCATGGAGTGCACGGCCGGCCAGCAGAAATATACCTTCGAAGTGACTCCCGACATGCAGCCGAACGTATATCTGAACGTCACCCTGCTGCAACCTTTCGGTGAGGTTGAAAACGACCTCCCGGTGCGCCTGTACGGGATTGTGCCCCTGATGGCCAGCTCGGCCGAAAGCCGGTTGGAACCGGTGATCGGCGTGCCCGAAAAGGTGCTCCCCGAGTCGGAGATGACCGTTACAGTCTCCGAGCGGTCGGGGCGCGCGATGGCCTATACGCTGGCCGTCGTCGACGAGGGGCTGCTCGATCTGACCCGCTTCCGCACGCCCGACCCGTGGGGAGCGTTCAACGCCCGTGTGGCGCTCGGAGTCTCGACCTGGGACGTATATAACAACGTGCTCGGAGCCTATGGCGGCCGCATCGAACAGATGTTCGCCATCGGTGGCGACGGGGCGTTGAACCTTGCGGCGCAAACCTCGCTCAACCGTTTCCCGCCCGTGGCCCGTTATGTCGGCGCCTTTACGCTTGGCAGCGGCGAAACTGCCAAGCACCGGATCCAGCTGCCGGCCTATATGGGACGCGTCCGGGTGATGGCCGTTGCCGTGGCGCAGGATGCCGACGACGGAAACGGAGCGTGGGGATCGGCCGAGAAGTCGGTAGCCGTCCGGGCGCCGCTGATGGTGCTGGGCTCTGCGCCGCGGAGTGTGGCGCCCGGCGACGAATTTGTCGTGCCGGCTACGATGATCGCCACGCAGAACGGCGTCGGACAGGTGACGGCTGCCATTCAGGCCGATTCGGCCCTCTTCACGGTGGTCGGTGCCGCGCGGCAGAGCCTCCAGATGCCGGGCGAGGGCGAACAGATCGTGCTGTTCCGTCTTCGGGCCAAAGAGACCCTTCCGGTCGGGACGGTGGGCGGACATATCGAGATTACGGCCACCGGCGGTGGCGCCCGGTCGCATTACGGTATGGATATTCCGTTGAGGACGCTGGAACTTCCCGTCGCTGCGGGCAGCAACCATACGGTCGAGGCCGGCAAGGCGTGGGAAGGTGCCGTCGCGCTGACCGGCATGGAGGGAACCCGCAAACTGATGCTCGAAGTATCGACCGTTCCGCCGATCGGTGTCGGACAGCGCATGGAGTACCTCTCCACCTACCCTTACGGGTGTATCGAACAGATTACGTCGGCCGCCTTCCCGCTGCTCTACCTGCCCGAGATGGCTGACCTCTCGGCTGCCGAACGCGAAACGGCTCGAAGCAGGGTCAGCTACGTGCTCAACCGCTATAAACAGTATGCGACGCCCGACGGATCGATGGGGTACTGGCCCGGCGACGCCTCGCCCAACCTCTGGGGGTCGGCCTATGCCCTGCACTTCATGACCGTTGCCGGTCATAAGGGGTACACCCTGCCAGTCGGCGTCTACGACCGTCTCAAGGCGGCGGTCAAGAGCATGGCGGTGCGCTGGAGCGCGTCGGGGAACGAACCGTTCAACCTGGTACAGGCCTACCAGCTTTATGCGCTGGCACTGACCGGCGAACCCGAGATTGGGGCGATGAACCGGTTGCGTCAAAGCGGAGCCCTGACTAGCGAGGCGCGGTGGATGCTTGCCGCGGCCTATGCGGTTGCCGGTCGGTCGGATGTCGGGCGCACGGTGGTTGCCGGCGCGACGGCGGCTGCGGATTCGGTACTCAGCGAATCGGCCCTGCCGATGCAGCGGATGGCGACCTATGGGTCGACGGAACGGGCCGAAGCCGTGCAACTGCTCGCCACCACCCTGCTTGGTATGGGCGGTGAGTCGGCCCAGTTGGCACAACGGGTGTCGCAACAACTCGCCTCGAACGACTGGATGAGTACGCAGAGCACAGCCTGGGGGCTACTGGCCATGGGCGAGTACACGGCGCGCAACGGTCGGGCAACGGCGTTGAATTTCGAATGGAGTGCCGGCGGGCGACGCGGACAGGTCGCTTCGTCGGTCGACAAGGTGGTCTGGAACGGCGAGTGGAGCAACCCGACGTCGGGGCAGCTCTCGGTGGTTAATAAGACGCAGGGTACGCTGTACGTCCGGGCCGTGGCTTCCGGTGTCGCATCCGGCAGGGGTGTGGCGGCCACTTCGAACGGTCTGGAGGTGAAGGTGCGTTATGTGGATGGCAACGAGCGGCCGATGTCGGCCGATTCGCTGGCGCAGGGTACCGACTTCGTGGTCGAAACGACGGTTCGGAATGTGACGAAGGAACCCTTGACCGATCTGATGCTGACCGAACCCGTAGCATCCGGATGGGAGATCCGTCCCGACGCAGGAGCGGAGAGTGCCGGTGTCAGCTACCGGGATGTTCGTGACGATCGGGTCGACAGCTTTATTCCCGATCTGGAGGCCGGGGCGACCGTGACGGTCCGTACGCGCGTCAGTGCGACCTATGCCGGACGTTACACGCTTCCCGCGGTGCGTTGCTCGGCCATGTACGACGGTGTCGTGTCTGGTAATACGGCTTCGGGCCGGGCCGTGGTCTATTAACCGGGGCTGTCCGGTGGGATCATCGGGTGCGGCTGAAGAAGAGGCGTGAGACGGGGCCCTGGGCGGTGAGTGGTGATAATTCCCGAAAGTGATTGAAAAAGAAGCGGAACTGCGGCAAGTGTGTGATGTGCAGGGAAATGAAACCGCGACATTTGCCGCGTCTGTCGTTTGGCGATGTTCGCGGGGTGAAAACTGGCTTCCGGGCAGATCGGGTGTGAGGGGGGGCAAGGTGGCGAAGCGATGTACCCGGATGTCAGTCGAATGTAAACAGGTTTTTCGCAAGTGAAAGAAAATCGTTTCTTTTGTGGAGCGGAACACCGAACTCTGTCAGCCTCGGGCCGCCGACGTGCGGTCTGAGGCTGACGCCTCTCATGGGGAGTCTTTCCATGCCGGCAGACGCTGGTGTGAACTCTTCGGGCGGCAGGGAAACGGCGAGATGACCTCCACCGGCCTTGAATGTCCGAAATGGAGAACCTCGCGCCAGGAGTGGAGTTCCGCCCGCTGTTGAATTTCTGAAAAAGCCCAATGCAGTTTGCCGACATATTGTTACCCGTGGCGGTTCCCCGGCCGTTCACCTATGCCGTTCCGGAGGGGATGGCGGTGAGCGTGGGGATGCGTGTGCGCGTACCACTCGGCAAGAACAAAATTTGCGAAGGTGTGGTCCGCACGCTGCACCAAACGCCTCCCGCCACCAAAAGCGTTCCACGCGAAGTGCTGGAGGTGCTCGACCGGGCTCCTGCCGTCACGGAGGAGCAGCTCCGCCTGTGGGAGTGGATTGCCGCCTACTACCTCTGTACGCCCGGTGAGGCGATGAAGGCCGGCCTGCCCGGCGGCATCCGGAACGGCACCTACCGCCCCGCGGCTGAAACCTACGTGCGACTGACGGCCGGGTACCGCAGCGAGGAGCGTCTCAACGAGGCGTTCGAAACGTTGCGGCGGGCCAAAACGCAGAGCCGGGCGCTGCTGGCTTATCTTGCCGCTCTGCCCGGCGGTGAGGAGGGAACGCCGCAGCTGGCTCCGGCTGATCCGCAAACGCTCTGGGTGATGCGGGCCGACCTTGCCGGGCATGTGCCTGCGGCCGCGCTGTCGAAACTCGTCGAACGCGGGGTGCTCGAACAGCGGGAGATGGTCCCGGCCGAGCTCGGTCCCCGTTCGGTGGCTCTGCCTCCGGTCGAACTGCCGTCCGGCGACGAACCCCTGCGCAACCGCGTGCTCGACGCCTTTGAACGCCACCCGACAGTGCTGCTCAGTGGCGAAATTGCCGACACGCGGGGAGTTACGATCCCGCTTTACCTGTCGCTCGCGGCCGAACAGGTCGCCCGGGGCCGGCAGGTGCTGCTCCTCCTGCCCGACACCGTGATGACCACGCAGGTTACCAATGCGCTCCAAACCGCCTTCGGGTCGAGATCTCTTTTCTACCACTCCCGGCTGACCGATCATGCCCGTAGCGCTGCCTATCAGCGGATGGTTGATGCCCCGCAGAGCGTCGGGCTGATCGTCGGAACCCGCTCTGCCCTTTTCCTGCCCTTCCGGCAACTGGGGTTGGTGATCGTTGATAACGAGCAGGACGCCAACTATCGTCAGAGCGATCCGGCGCCCCGCTACCATGCACGCGATGCGGCTCTGATGCTCGCCCACCTGCACGGAGCCCGCACCCTGCTTGCCAGTCCGGCACCCTCGACCGAAAGCTGGCTCAATGCGGCCGAAGGAGGGAAGTATGGCTCCGTACGCGTTGCCCTTTCGCCAGCGGCTCGTCCGCCGAAGGTGATGGTGCTGGAGCGGGGAAAACAACTGATCTCGAAATACCTTTATAAACGGATCGGCGAAACGCTGGCCGAAGGTCGGCAGGTCGTTCTGTTCCAGAATCGCCGCGGATTTGCCCCCTATGTCGAATGCACCAACTGTGGGGTTACGCCGACCTGTCCCCATTGCAACGTGACGCTGACCTATCATAAGGAGAGCGCCTCGCTGGTGTGCCACTATTGCGGCTGGTCGCAGCCCTATCGGTCTGTCTGCGGGTCGTGCGGCATGCACGCGCTGGTGCCGCGCGGCATCGGTACCGAGCGGATCGAAGAGTATGCGGCCGAACTCTTTCCCGATACCCGGATTGCCCGCATGGACACCGACACGGCCCGCGGAGCCGGGGCTCTGGGGCGTATGCTGACCGAACTGGCCGAAGGGCAGACCGGAATCCTGGTAGGCACCCAGATGGTG
Source organism: Millionella massiliensis (assembly GCF_900104655.1). GTDB lineage: Bacteria > Bacteroidota > Bacteroidia > Bacteroidales > Rikenellaceae > Rikenella > Rikenella massiliensis. The sequence continues at coordinate 2,188,166 of NZ_FNWD01000002.1, forward strand.
GCCCGTACGGCACAGGCCGGCGACCGGATCGGGCTAGTCGGCGTCATCAATGCCGACAACCTGCTGGCGCACCCCGATTTCCGCGCCGCCGAACGTGCCTTCCAGTTGTTGATGCAGCTCAAGGCGCTGCTGCCCGACGACGGGACCGGCGAACTGGTGGTGCAGAGCTACCAGCGGCTCCACCCCGTACTGGTGGCCGTGGCCAACCATGACGCGGAGGGGTTCTACCTCCACGAACTGGAGGAGCGGCAGGGGATGATGTATCCCCCCTACGTGCGGATGCTGCGTCTGACCTTCCGCCACAGCGATAAAACGCTGGTATCCGACGCCGCGCGGGAATGCGAACGGCTGTTGCGCGAGCGTTTCGGGCGTCGCGTCTCGCCCCCTTACGAACCGCAGGTCGATCGTGTGCAGAATCAGTTTATCTTTCATATCCTGCTGCGCATCGAACGCCAGCGGCCCGTGGCGCGTGCCAAGGCCATCCTGCTCGAAGTGCTCGACGGGGTGCGCAAACGCTACCGAGCCGTGCATATCGTGGCCGAGGCCGATCCCCAGTAGCGAAAGGGTGCGTCCCGGGGCGGAAGTCGCTGTTCCGAAAGCCGATGCGTGTGTCCGAAATGGGGTGCGGAATGCAGTTCCGCGAAAAAACACTACCTTTACCCGCATGAATACCTATTTCCGCATACTCCGGTTTGGACGTCCCTACGGACGATATGCCGTTCCGTATTTCGTCTGCATCCTTCTGCATACGATCTTCAATACGCTGATGTTCTCGATGTTGATCCCGATTATCGACATCATGTTCAACGCCAACGGGATGGTCGAAACCGTCACCACGATGCCCGCGTTCGAACTCTCGTCCAGCTACTTCAAGGCCCTGATGAACTACGGCCTCTACCGCGTGGCCGGGGCCGGATACACCGTGAAGGATATTCTCGTGGCGCTGGCCGTGATCACTGTCATCATCGTGCTGCTGAGCAACCTGTTCCGATACTTCGCCCAGCGGATCCTCGAAAACCTCCGTATCCACACGCTGCAGCAGATCCGCGATACGATGTTCGACCGCATTATCCGTCTCCAGGTCGGCTACTTCAGCAACGAACGCAAGGGGGACATCATCTCCAAAATTACGGCCGACGTGCAGGTCGTGCAGTTCTGTATCACCAGCACGTTCCAGGTCTTCTTCAAGGAGCCTTTCCTGCTGATCGGGTATTTCGTGCTGTTGATCAGCATCTCGTTCCATCTGACCCTCTTCACCATCGCCGTGCTGCCCGTGATTGCGCTCTGCATCGGCTATATCGTCAAACGCCTGCGCCGCTCGGCCACCGAAGGGCAGGAGTCTTTCGGCGAGATGGTCAGCCTGCTCGACGAATCGCTCGGCGCCATCAAAACCGTCAAGGGGTACAACGCGACCGGCTATATCGACCGCAAGTTCCGCAAACTCGACGGTCGCTACTCCGACATCATGCGCTCGATCGCCAAACGGCAGCAGCTCGCCTCGCCGATGAGCGAATTCCTCGGTGTCGCGTCGCTGTCGTTCATTCTCGTCTACGGGGGGAACATGATCCTCGGCGGCGAACTCGGGGCCGCAGCCTTCATCACCTATCTCGGGGCCTTCTCGCAGGTGACCCGTCCTGCCCGGGCCATCGCCGACGCCTTCGGCAACATCAACCAGGGGATTGCCGCCGGCGAACGTGTCCTCGACATGATGGACACCCCGCCCGCCATTACCGACAAACCCGACGCCAAGGTGCTGACCGAATTCCGCGACGCCATCGAATTCCGCCATGTCAGCTTCTCGTATGAAGACAAACGGGTGCTGAACGACGTCTCGTTCACCATTCCCCGGGGACAGACTGTGGCGCTCGTCGGGCCCTCGGGTGGTGGTAAATCGACCATTTCGGACCTGATACCCCGTTTCTACGACCCCGAGCAGGGTTCCGTGCTGGTGGATGGTATCGATTTGCGCGACTACGCCGTCGAGAGCGTCCGCGCCCATATGGGGATCGTGGCTCAGGAGACCATCCTCTTCAACGACACCATCGAGGAGAACATCCGCATGGGGAACGACACCGCTACCCTCGAAGAGGTGATGGAGGCGGCGCGTGTGGCCAATGCCTACGACTTCATCATGGAGACCGAACACGGTTTCCAGACCAACATCGGCGATCGCGGCATGAAGCTTTCCGGCGGTCAGCGCCAGCGGCTCTCCATTGCCCGTGCCGTGCTGCGTAATCCCGACATCCTGATCCTGGACGAGGCGACCTCGGCCCTCGACACCGAAAGCGAACGACTGGTGCAGGATTCGCTCTCGTCGCTGCTCAAGGGACGCACCTCGCTGGTCATCGCCCACCGCCTCAGCACCATCCAACATGCCGACAAGATTATCGTGGTCGAGTCGGGACGGATTGCCGAGCAGGGTACCCACGCCGAACTGATGGCCCTTCAGGGCATCTATCATAAACTGATCGAGATGCAGCAGCTGGCCGAGTAGGCCGCACTGCCGCATCGGTTTCACCGTGCCTTCTCCGCCGGGGGAGGCCCAGATCGAAAAGCAATGAAAAAAATCCTCTTCCTAAGTCTGTTTCTGCTGATGGCGGGGAGTGTGATGGCCCAGAAAATGGTGATCGGGTCGCGCGTTCCCGACTTCAAGGGCGTACAGTGGATGACCACCATGCCCCACACGTCGGAGACTCCGGAAGCTGCTCCGATGCTGATCGAATTTTACAACCCCGACAACGCCTCCTCCGTGCGCTTTTTCTCGAAACTGGCCGGTGTGAAGGAGCGTCATCCGAAGATTCAGATCGTGGTGCTCGTGGCCCGGAACAAACAGAGCGCCGAACAGCTGCTGGAGAGCCACGGCAAGGAGTATTATATCGGGCTCGATCCCGACGGGAAAGTCTACCAGGCGTTCAACGTCCGTTTTTTGCCCTACACCATTTTGGTCAACTCCAAAGGTGAACTGCATTGGCAGGGCAACCTCGGGAACCTGACCGACGGCACGCTACAGAAAGTAAAATAGTCTTCCCGCTTCCGGGCAGACCCTGTGCGGGGGAGAAAACGGCCGCTGCGGCGTCAGCGGCGAGTCCCAATCCCTCAGTGCCTCTGTCTTCTGCCTCCGCTCCTGCGCCGGCCGAAACCCATGAATACCCAAACAATATACACATATTACGCTCGTGAAAAAGTCGTTTCTTTTGGCCGCCGGTCTGCTTTTGAGTCCCGCGGCGCTTTTCGCCCAGAAAAACGTCGAATTCAGCACTCCGTATGAGTTCGATCCACCCCACTACATCTGTTATCGTGCGCCGCAGCCCGTCACGATCGACGGCAATATCGACACCCCCGAGTGGGCCGAAGTTCCCTGGACCTCCGATTTCGTCGATATTCAGGGCAAGAACCGCCCCGTGACCCCGCGTCACCGTTGCCGCGCCAAACTGATGTGGGACAACCAGTATCTCTACATTGCCGGCGAGATGATCGAACCCCACCTGTGGGCCACCCTCACCGAACGCGAGTCGGTGATCTTCCACGACAACGACTTCGAGGTGTTCCTCGATGTCAACGGCAGCACCCACCACTACATGGAGTTCGAGGTCAATGCGCTCGGCACCGAATGGGACCTGCTGCTGACGCGTCCCTACCGTGACGGATGTATGCCGCTCAACGCCTGGAACATGAACGGCATGCGTTCGGCCGTGAAACTCTACGGTACGCTCAACGACCCGTCGGACACGGACGAGAAGTGGACCTTCGAAATGGCCATTCCGCTCTCGACCCTGCTCGAAGTGCACTACGGACCGCGTGAGGTGAAAGAGGGTACGCAATGGCGTCTGAACTTCTCGCGCGTGCAGTGGTTGCTCGACGTCAAGGACGGCAAGTATGTCAAGAAACCGAACACTCCGGAAGACAACTGGGTGTGGGCGCCCACCGGCAAGATCAGCATCCACGAACCCGAATACTGGGGCTTCCTCCAGTTCTCCGAAATCACGGCCGGTAAGGGTACCGCCCCGTTTGTCTGGAACCGGAACGAGGATGTGAAATGGGCTCTGCGTCAGCTCTACTTCCGTCAGCGCGAGTTCCGCAGCGCGAACGGTCGCTGGGCCACGACGCCTGCCGAACTGAAGGCTTCGCAGATCAAGGTCGAAGGGATGACCTTCCAGCCGAAGGTCTATATTGCCGGTGACACCTACCGGATTGTGGCTCCCGGTTTCGACGGCACCTCGTGGGCCATCGACAACTACGGCCACATCGCGCAGGGACGATAGTCCTTTCCTGAACGGTCAATTTTCGGCTCTGTGCCAGCGGCTGGGTGCCTGCTGGAGATGGTGCGCGGGGGATTGAGGCAGAGGACTGCTGGCGAACGTGAGTGTAGCGGGTGTGAAGAAACAGGGCAGATTGCCGTGTATGGTATGGCGGGCGTAACGACTCCCCGAGGGGACGTTACGCCCGCTTTTGTATGGCCCTGAAGCCGGTGGAACGACGGGGAAAAAGAGGGGCGAATGGGGGAAAAGTGGTGTCTTTTTAGGACGACGGATGCTCTGGATTGGGTCGGTGTTTCCCCGAACGAGGTCGAGGGCGAGGAAACGAGAAGGAAAGTGCTGTCGGGGGCTGGGCGACGGGGGTAAGGAATCCTTGCGGAGGGTCGGCCGTGCAACTGGATCGGAAACGCTCATTTGTCGAGCGGCAGAGGGGCAAGGTCAAAGAACGAAAAACAGGTGTCGACCGATGTGCGGATCCGGGCAGACCAGTTTTATAAAAAACACGTATCTTTACAGCAAGGTTGCATGCCGATCGCAGAGCCATCCGGGAACCTCTGGATGAGTTGAGGTGGTGCACCTTGCGACCGACAGCGGCACTCCGCGTGGCGGAGGGTCGTCGGGCCGGGGGGAATCCCTGCAGCCCGGTCTTCGGCATATGGGTCGGAGACATTGTATGAAAAGTTCTTACATACTGAGTTCTCGCCCGTAAATCATCGCAAAATTTCAACGAAAGAGAACGCTTAGAACAACGAGCTTCAGTTCCTGTCAATTACTTGGCATGGGTCTGAAGCTATGGTTGTTTTGGGTGTTCTATTTTGCGATGGACCTACGGGCGACATAGCGAAAGATCCGTGCCTTTTTATATCGGCGTGGAAGTCGCCGCAGACCGGGGAAAAGGAGAATCGCGTTCCGTCTCTTCTCCGCAGGCTCCGAGTCGGGGCCCTCCGTCGTGCTGCACACCGCTCCGCGCCCCCACGGAAAAGGCCGATGCGAATCTCTCACCCGTTTCTGACACTTCTTCTGCTTCTCTGTGCCGTTCCGGCCGCCGCGCAAGACGACGACCGTGCCGTCGAACGCACCGTGTGGCAACTCGATGCCGGCCAGGATGCCTTCGGATTCGGCGCGCTGCAGGCCTACGACAGCTATTTCGAACAGGCCACCGATTTCAATTTCAGTTTTCTGCGCTACAAGCCCCGCGGCTACGACTGGCGTTATCGCTCCTACCGGATGGGCGGGGTGATGCTCAGCGACTGGTTCCGCGGCGCCCCGGCCTGGAATGCCGTCAGCGGGCTGAGCTCCGTCGGTACGGCCGTTAACGACGAACTCCAAACGCCGTTGACCGCTATCGGCCGCAGCGAGGAGCGTCAGATACTCCCCTGGCAGCAGACCCGCGGCGGACGCGTCGCCCTCTCCACCTCCAACCGAACCTACAACTTCCGCGGCACCGCGGGCTACAACTCTGCCGAGAACGAACGCAACGGCTGGGGCTACTCCCTCTTTGCCGGTCGGAGCTGGGGACGCTCCTATGTGATCGACGGCGTGTGGAACGACAGCTGGGCGCTCTTCGGCTCCGTCTCGAAACGTTTCGGCGGCGACCGGCACCGTCTGGCCCTCACCGCCTGGTATGCCCCTACGCAGCGTGCCCTGCAATCCGCTTCGACCGCCGAAGCCTATGCCCTGACGGGCAACAACCTCTATAATCCGGCCTGGGGACGCTGGGACGGGCGGCAACGTTCGTCCAACGTTCGGACGGCCCGTCAGCCGGTTGTGATGCTGACCCACGAATATGCGCCGGATGACGCCTTCCGGCTGACCACGACGCTGGCCGCCCGCTTCGGTACGGAGAGCTATTCGGCGCTTGACTGGCAGAATGCGCCGAACCCCCGCCCCGACTACTACCGCAATATGCCCAGTTTCCAGCCCGAGGGGAGCACGATGCGCGACGTGGTTGCCGACCTGTGGCGCACCGACGAACAGGTGCGTCAGATCGACTGGGACGCGCTGGTGAGCCGCAACCGGTACGCTGCTCCGCGGGCACACTACATCGTGACCAGCCGCGTGCGGGACTACCGCGAGTTCATGTTCCACTCTACGGCCGAGTGGCGTCCTGCGCCGCAGACGCTGTTGCGCGGCGGAATCGAGTTCCTGGGGGCCGAGAATCTCAACTACAAGCGGTTGGACGATCTGCTGGGGGCCGATTACTGGCTCGACGTGGATGTCTTCGCCGAGAATCCCGAGGATGTGCAGAACAATACCCAAAGCGACATGCATCACCCCAACCGGCAGGTCCGCGAGGGCGAAGCGTTCGGCTACAAGTACTCCATGCAGGCCTTCATGCCGCGTCTGTGGGGCCACTTTACGCAGCGGCGCGGTGCGTGGGATTTCGAGGCGGGTGGTTCGCTGGGACTCACGGCCTACCATCGTTTCGGCTACTACGACAAACAGAATTTTTCGGGCAGCGAGTCGTTCGGCTGGTCGCCGTGGCTTACCCGGGTCGAATGGCTGGTGCGCGGCGGCATGGGCTACAACGTCGGAAGCCGCCTGCGCGCGGGGCTGCGTTTCACGGCCCAGAGTCTGGCTCCGACGCCCCAAAACGCCTTTATCTCGCCGGAATACCGCAATGCCTATGTCCCGGACCTGATGAACGAGCAACTGCTGGGGGCCGAAGTGACGTTGAACTACCGGACGCCTTCGTTTCGGGCCTATCTCGGAGCCTTTGCCACGTCGATCCGCAACCGGACCGAGGTGCGCGATTTTTATGACGATCTGAATCACTTTTTCTGCAACTACCTGATGTCGGGTGTCGATACGCGCCACCTGGGAGTGGAATTGTCGGCCGAAGTACAACTCGGCGAGCAGTTGTGGCTGCGCGCTGCGGGAGTGGTGTCGGACAGTCGTTACACGTCGAATCCGGGGGCGGTAGAACTGCGGGAGAGTACGGGCGAGCGGGTCGGCGAGGAGACGGTCTTCTACCGCGGGCTGCACACGGCTTCGGGGCCGCAGACGGTCGGGGTGGTCGAACTGGAGTACACGCCGCGCTCCTGGATTCTTTCGGTGGCACTGAACGGTTTTGCGGCGAACTACATCTCGCCGACTCCGCTGCGCCGGACACAGCGGGCACTGGAGGTGACGGATCCAGCCACGGCGCTCGATCAGGAGAATTTCGGCGCGGGGGCGACGATCGATCTGTTCGTGGGGCGGACTTTCTATCTGGGCGAGCAGCGGTTGGGGTTCTATGCCGGTGTCAATAACCTGCTGAACCGGCGTAATATCCGTACGGGCGGTTATGAGTCGTCGCGGCTGCGGGCCAATGCTGACGGGGTCTACCTGCCGCTCGATTCGAAATATTATTACGCTCAGGGAATCAACTTCTTTGTTACGGCCACGTGGCGTTTCTAACCGGGGTCGGGTAGAGGGCTGACGGGGGTGCCTCGCGGCGATGTCTTGCGGAGTGGCCCGGCGGAGGTGCCTTGCTGCAGTGTCTGGCTGCGGGGGAGCTGGGCAGAACCGAATGTAGCGTGGAGGTCGCGGCCGGGAAAACGAATCGGGTCTGTTGGGCTGTAAAGCCCAACAGACCCGATTCCGTTACAGGGGTATGGCGCTGTCTCTTTGTGACCGCTTTTTGCGACCGGAGACGGTTTGTCGAGAGGCGGCGTGAGGTGTGTCTAGATACCGGTGTGGGGTGTTCCGCGATAGAGGCGTAAAGTGGCGCGAAGGTATGGTGTCCGAAAATATTACGAAGGGGCCGTTTCGGTAGGGCCGTTATTTCCTTGCTTCGATAGCTGTTCCCTATTTGAAAGTCATGGTGAAGATACAGCCGGTGCCGCCGGTGCCGGGACGGTATTTCAGGGTACCGCCGTGCAGCCGCATGATCTGACGCGAAAGGCTCAGCCCGACGCCCGACCCGCCGGTCTTCGTGGTGAAGAAGGGGACGAAGATGTGTTCCGCCACTTCGGGCGGGATGCTCGGCCCGTTGTTGGCCACGGTCAGAATCACCTGCTCGCGGCTGTCGAGCGTGGCGGTGAAGTCGATCTGCGGATGTTCAGTGTCGAGGGGCGCCTCGATCGCATTTTTCAGCAGATTGATCGCCACCTGATGGACCAGCCCCCGGTCGGCATACAGAATCAGGTCGTCGGGTTCGACTGAAAGCCGTATTTCGACAGGTCGGCCGCCTTCGGGCACGGTGGCCAGTGCCAGCGAGCGGAGGCTCTCCATGAACTCCCGAACGTAGAAAAGGGTCGGCTGCGGGGCCGGCAGTCGCGTAAACTTGCGGTACGATTCGACGAACGAGATGAGCCCCTTGGCGGTCTGGCTGATGGTCGAGAGCCCTTGTCGCAACTGTTTGTCGTCATTCTCGCCGACGCGTTCGACCAGCGAATCGCTGATCGAGGTGATCGGGTTGATGGAGTTCATAATCTCGTGGGTCAGCACGCGGATCAGCCGGATCCACGACTCGATTTCGCGGTCCGAGAGTTCGTTTTCGATGTCGGTCAGGGCCAGAATGCGGAGCCGTTCGCCACGGCGCACGATCGACGAGGCGTGGACCGAGAGGGTGATCGATCCGCGCTCGTTGTTGCAGGCCAGCTGGTGGCTCTCGCCGTCGGCGATGTCGCGGATGCGGGCCGGGAACTTTTCGTCCAGTTGGCCCAGCTGGCTGATGTGGGTGAAGGGTGTGATGCCCAGCAGACGGGTCGCTTCGCGGTTGGTCTGGAGGACTTTTCCCTCGTTGTTGACGATCACGATTCCGGTGGTGACGCTTTCGAGGATCAGCTGGAAGTATTTCTCCTGTTCGATGGTCTCGTCACGGGCTTTGACCAGCAGGGCCCGGATGCGGTTGAGTGCGGCGTTGATGACCATGTCGTTGCCCTTGACGGCAGGGCCTTCGGTAAACTGGAAGGAGTAGTCGCCGTTTTCGATGGAGCTGAACATGAAGAGCAGTTTGCGGGCGTTGCGGTTGTTGTAGCGGATGACGCCGACCAGCGAGGCGACCAGTACGGAGCCGGTGAAGAAGGCGAAGGCGTAGTACTCCTCCACGAGGAACAGCCACGTCGCAACGGAGCTGATTACGATCAGCGCCAGCAGGGCCACAAGCCGAAAGGTCACCAACAGATTGAACATGTCCGATGCCGGGCGTGTCGCGAACCGCCGCCCGGGGGCGGGGTCAGAGGTTGTATTTCTTGATTTTGTTGTAGAGGGTCTGGCGCGTGACGCCCAGTTGCGCGGCCACGGCCGAGAGGTTCCCTTCGTGCTGGCGCATTGCGTCGGCGATCATCGTGCGCTCCATCTCTTCGAGGGTCGAGGGGACGGCTGCCCTGGCGGGGGCTTTCTCGCGGTGCGAGATGAGCAGTTCGTCGGCACTGATCAGCGCCCGGTCGGCCAGGATCACGGCTTTCTCGACGGTGTGCTGCAACTCGCGAATGTTGCCGGACCAGGTATGGTTCTGCAGTTTGTCGGTCGCACCGCTGTCGAATCCGCTGCAGGGTTTGTTGTATTTGGCGGCGTAGCGTTTCAGGAAGATCTCGGCCAGCGGCACGATGTCTTCCGTGCGCTGGGCCAGCGGCGGAATCTCGATGTGGATGGTGTTGATGCGGTAGAGGAGGTCTTCGCGGAACTGACCGGCGGCAACCATCTGGTTGAGGTCGCGGTTGGTGGCCGAGATCAGCCGGATGTTGACCGGGATGGGGGTGTTGCTGCCGACGCGGACGATGCTGCGGCTCTGCAGGGCGGTGAGCAGTTTGGCCTGCTGGTGGTAGGGCAAGTTGCCGATCTCGTCCAGGAAGAGGGTTCCGTTCGAGGCGGCTTCGAATTTGCCGGCGCGGTCGGTTCGGGCGTCCGTGAAGGCCCCCTTGTTGTGGCCGAAGAGTTCGCTCTCGAAGAGGCTTTCCGGGATGGCACCCAGGTCGACCGTCACGATCAGCTCGTCGCGGCGGCCCGACAGACGGTGTATTTCGCGGGCCAGCATCTCCTTCCCGGTGCCGTTTTCGCCGGTAATCAGGATGTTGGCATCGGTGTCGGCCACCTTTTCGACGATGGTGCGCAGCCGCTGCATGGCGGGCGAGGTGCCCCAGTACATGGTGCTTTCGCCCTGCTCGGGAGCGAACGAACGTTTGATGTCGCCGAGCTGTTTGGCTTCGGTGCGCGACCGGTGGAGGGCCAGGGCGGATTGAAGGGTGGCCACCAGTCGGGCGTTGTTCCACGGTTTGACCACGAAGTCGGTGGCGCCGCGCTGCATCGCCTTGACAGCCAGGTCAATGTCGGCGTAGGCGGTGAAGAGAACCACCTCGATCGACGGGTCGGCCTTTTTGACCTCCGCGAGCCAGTAGAGCCCTTCGTTGCCGCTGTTGATGCCCGAGCTGAAGTTCATGTCCAGCAGCAGCACGTCGGGATGTACCTCGCGCAGGGTGCTGAGCAGCTGTTTGGGGCTGTTGAGGGTCACGATCCGTTCGAAGATGCCGTTCAGCAGGATCTCGACGGCGGTGAGCATACTCTGGTTGTCGTCGACCACGACGATCGTTCCTTCTTTTTTCATGGCGGAAAGTTATCGCCCGTACGGGGCGGGTCTTTGGGGGCAAAGATAGGGTTAAGTGTCAAAAAAATGGACACCATTGTCAAAAAATTAGACACTCTGTTCTGGTGTGTAAAAATGAAAATATCAGATAATCAATCGCTTAAGTGCTTTGGCACGGGCATTGGACTATCTGAAGCAAGAAATGATCATTCACAACCACTGAAACGGAAACTTCGAACGACTTATGAAAAAATTGATAACTCTTGCGATGATATGGGCCGTTGCGGCTTCGTGTACGATCGTGCGGGCGCAGCAAACCGACACGACCCGCCTGTGGACGCTCCCGGACTGCATGCGCTATGCGATCGAGAACAGCCCCCGTGCCGTTCGCCAGCAGCTGGCCAATGCCAACCTGAAAATTTCGTATAACGAAGCCATCTTGAAGCACCTGCCGTCGCTCAGCGGTAGTGTCGGCGCGTCGGCAGGCTTCGGGCGAAACGTCGACCCCGGAACCAACACCTATACGACAGTCAGTACGTTCAGCAACAGTTACAGCCTCGGTGCCGGCATCACGGTATTCAACGGTTTGCAGTTGATCAACAACACGCGTGCCAGCAAAGTAGCGAAACTGCGCGGCGAGGAGGCCCAGCGGCAGATCGAGGATGCCATTTCGATGGAGACGATGCAGGCCTACTACGACTACTCCTATACGCTCGGTACACAGCGGCTGGCCCGTGAACAGGTCGAGGCCTCGCGCGACAACCTGCGCCAGGGGCGGCGGATGATGGAACTCGGACTGCGTGGGGCGGCCGACGTAGCGCAGCTCGAAGCGACGCTGGCTTCGGACGAATACAACCTCACGAAGGTCGAAAACAACATGCGGAGCTGTGAACTGAAACTCAAGGAGGTGATGAACTACCCGCCCGAGGCGACCATCCGGATCGATACGGCGTGGCGCTATGCCCTTCCCGAACCCGAAACGGCCGAAAAGGAGCGGATCGTGAACACGGCGCTGGCGACCCTGCCCGATACGCGGATGTCGGCCATGAATGTGCGGATCGCCGAACTCAGTCTGTCGAGCGCCAAGGCGATGCTTTTTCCGTCGCTCTCGGCTTCGGCAGGTATCGGGAGCAGTTATTACAAAAATCTGAAACAGGATGCTGACGCTTTCGCCACGCAGTTTAAGAACAACCTCTCCAAGTCGGTATCGGCCAGTCTCAGCGTGCCGATCTTCGGCGGGTGGAGCCGTCAGTCGAACCTGGCCCGTACGCGCAACGAGCTGCGCAGTAGCGAGCAGACCCTGATCGAGACCCGGCGTCAGATTGCCGTCGAGGTGGAACAGGCGGTGCTCGATCTGAACGGCGCCTACTTCGAGCGGCAGCAGGCCGAAAAACAGGTACAAGCCCAACTGTTGGCCTATCGGGTGGCACAACGCAAGTATCAGGAGGGGTTGCTCAGCGTGCTCGACTTGCAGACAACTGCCAACCAGCTGCTTCAGGCGCGGGCTACGCTGCTCAGTGCCGAGCTCACCTGGCAGGCCAAACGGAAACTGGTCGATTACTACAAGGGGGTTCCGTTTCTCAGCGAATAGGGAGCGACGCGGAGGAGGCAGGTAGCGACAGAGGGTTTGTTGCCGATCCTTTACGAAACCAAACAAAAGGCGGGCGGTGTTTGGATTGTTCCGAAGCGGCCCGGTCGAAAGCGAATAACGAAAAATAAAAAACATAAACCATGGACAGAGTTTTAGAAAAGAAAAAAGGATTGCAGAAAAAGCATCTTCCCTACATTGGCGGTGGTGTCGTGCTGTTGTTGATCGCGGGTTGGCTGGTGTTCGGCGACCACAGTTCGTCGTTGAAGGTCGACCGGCGGATGCTCACCATCGGAACGGCCCAGCGGGGTCAGTTCAACGACAATGTGAGCGTCAACGGCAGCGTGCTGCCGATCACCACCGTGCAGATCAGCCCGCTCGAAAGCGGCAACGTCGATACGAAGGTGGTCGAAGAGGGGGCGATGGTCCGCAAGGGCGACGTTATCATCAAGCTGACCAACCCGCAGCTCAATATGGAGATTCTCAACAGCGAGGCCAACCTGGCCTATCAGGAGAACGAGTTGCGTAATACACGCGTCAGCATGGAGCAGGAGAAACTCAACCTGCAGCAGGAACGGTTGCAGGTCGAGATGAGCCTCACCCGCGCGCGTCGCAAATACGAACAGTGTGCGGCGCTGGAGAAAGAGAACCTCATCTCGCACGAAGAGTATCTCCAGGCCAAGGAGGACTACGAGCTGACGGTGCAGCAGAAAGAGCTGGTGTACGAGCGACAGCAGCAGGACTCGACCTTCCGGAGCCACCAGGTCGAGAATATGGAGATCAGTCTCGAAAGCATGAAACGGAACATGCAGCTGATCCGTCAGCGCGTCGACAACCTGAACGTGCGGGCCAACATCGACGGCGAGCTGGGGCAGTTGGACGTGGTGCTGGGGCAGTACGTGACTGCCGGTACGAAGGTCGGGCAGATCAACGACCTGAGCGACTACAAAATCGAGGCGATGATCGACGAGCACTACATCGACCGCGTGCGGCCCGGTCTCGAAGGCTTTTTTGAACGTCAGGGAAAGCAATTCGGACTGGTGGTGAAGACCGTCTTCCCGGAGGTTCGCGACGGTCAGTTCCGCATCTGGTGCTACCTGACGGGCGAACGTCCCGACAACATCCGCTCCGGTCAGACCTATTTCGTCAACCTCCAGCTCGGCCAGCCCTCCGAAGCGATCATCATCCCGCGCGGAGCCTTCTACAGCACCTCAGGCGGCAACTGGATCTACGTACTCTCGCCCGACGGCGACAAGGCTTACCGTCGCCCCGTGAAGATCGGCCGGCAGAACCCCGAGTACTACGAGGTACTCGACGGGCTGGACGATGGCGAGCAGGTGATCGTGTCGAGCTACGAAACCTACGGCAACAATGAAGTGCTGCTGCTCGAAGATTAGCTCTCCGTTAGCGGGCTGTGTGGGGGCGTAACGTGTGGAACGCGAGCTGAGAAAGTGAAATTACGGCAGTGTGTAACCTGCCGGTTACGTCGGCAGGGCGATGTGGGTTTTGGAGGAGGTGCGGGGAACGAATCGGGAAATTTTCCGATCTTTCGTGCCCGATTCCGATGATACGTAACCTGTCGGTAACATATGCGGCAACTATTGTAACCCGCAATTTCCTGTTGCAAAGTGCTCGCCTCCCGGGCAGTACCCGTTCGACTGACAGCAGGCGGATGGAGTAATGAGCGCAAAAAAATATTTCCCGGCGCATCCAAAAGGAGAAGTGGATGCGTCTTTATGGAGTGGCGGGGCGGTTTGACGGTATGGCCTCCCCACCACTTTACCATCCGACTGGTTTCGAGGCGGGGAGGAAAAACCTTCCGCCGGGAAAACAGATAAATTGAATACAGTGAACATGAAAACGATTTTTAGAAACTTTCTGACCACCCTGCGTCGATTCAAAATGGCATCGACGCTCAACATACTGGGATTGAGTGTCGCCTTCGCCGCCTTCATCCTGATTCTGATGCAGGTACGTTACGAATACTCGTTCGACCGCTTCCACAAAAACGCCGACCGGATCTACCGGGTCGAGACCACGACGGCCGATATAGGTACCGTCCCGATCGTGTCGCTGCCCTTCGGTCCCACGTTCGGGAACAGTGTGGCTGCCGTTGAGTCCTACTGTATGCTTACGCCGACCATTGGGAACTCGTATGTGACGCTGGAGCGGAACGGTACGCAAACCGGCTTTATGGAGGATGTCTTCTATGCTTCCAAAGGATTTATAGAGGTCTTTACGCCCGAGCTGTTGGAGGGTACCGATCAGGTGTTGGCCGAACCGGATAAAGTATTGTTGCCGGCCTCACTGGCGCGTAAGTTTTTCGGAGTGGAGGTCGGTGTGCTGGGTCGGCGGGTGTCGCTGACCCGCGGGGACGGAACGCACGACTATCAGGTGGGGGGTGTCTATCGCGACTTCCCGGAAAACTCCCAGATCAAGAACTGTGTCTATGCTTCGAAATCCGAACGCGAGTGGCAGGCTGAGGATTGGGGAACGTTCAACAATTACATGTATGTTTTGTTGCGACCGGGAGCCGATGTCTCCTCGATCCTTGCGGAGTGGAACCGGTTCGACCTCGCATCCAAGGTGCAGTGGGGCGAAAAACCCTCGGTCGGGATGACGCTGCTGTCCGATATCTATTTCGACACGCGTTTGCTCAAGGCGGATATATTCACCGAACATGGACAGCGTACGACGGCCGATCTGTTGCTGGCCGTAGCGCTGCTGGTAATCGGCATTGCCGCCATCAATTTCGTGAACTTCGCTACCTCGCTGGTGCCGCTGCGCATCAAAAGCATCAACACCCAGAAGGTACTGGGGTCTCCGGTGTCCACGCTGCGTTGGGGGCTGATTTTCGAAGCGGTCGGCATCGCGGTGCTGGCCTTTGTGTTGGCGCTGCTGTGGGTGCTGATGCTGGGCGAGACCTCTTTCTCGCAGCTCCTCTCGGGCGGAGTCTCGTTTGCCAACAATCGGGTGGTGCTGTTCCTGGCTGCTGGAGTGGCCGTCGCGGTGGGTTTCCTGGCCGGTCTCTACCCGGCGTTCTACTCCACCTCGTTCCCGCCGGCACTGGTGCTCAAACGAGGGTCGTTCGGGATGTCGCCCTCCGGCAAGCGGCTTCGCACGATACTGATCGGGTTTCAGTTCGTGGTGTCGATTGGCCTGATTGTGGCCTCGCTGTTCCTCCAGCTGCAGAACAGCTACCTCCGACACCTCGACACGGGACTCGACCGCGAACAGGTTGCCTATGCCGAGTTGCACGGCAATCTGGTGGGGTCCAAGGCTTTCGAAGCCGAGTTGAAACGGTCGCCCCTGATCGAGGACGTGGCCTACTCCGATATGTTAATCAATGTTGGCAATGCCCATGCACAGTGGTTTAAGACGATTCGGGGACAGGAGGTCAGCTTTATGGTCGACCAGGTGTCGTGGAATTTCCCGCAGATGATGGGTGTCGGTCTGGTCGACGGTGCCTACTTCAGCCAAAACGACGTGCAGAATCAGGGCAATACCTACCTGTTCAACGAACGGGCGGCGCGCGAGTACGGCATCGGTCTGCAGGATCGGATCGTTGAATGCGGCGAGGGGGATGATGCCGTGAAGTCGCGCATCTGCGGCATCTCGAAGGATTTCAACTTCCAGTCGCTTCACTCCGCCATCGAACCCTATGCCATGGTGGTTCAGGGAACGGCCTTCGGGCAGACGGCACTGACGGTAGCCTATTTCAAAATCAAGGGCGACCCCTATGCGGCGCTGGACCATATCCGCAAGGCGGCTGCCGCGGTCGATCCGGCCTATCCGATGGATGTGCGGTTCATGGACCAGGCCTTCGACGACCTCTACCGGAAGGAGTTGCGCACGACGTCGCTCATCACGGTTTTTTCGTTGCTGGCTGTACTGATTTCGCTGGTGGGCGTCTTCGGACTGGTGGTCTTCGAGACGCAGTATCGCCGCAAGGAGATCGGTATCCGCAAGGTGATGGGGGCGACGGTGCTCGAAATCCTCACGATGTTCAACCGTTCGTTTTTTCGGCTGGTGCTCATCTGCTTTGTGGTGGCGGCGCCGCTGGCCTGGTACGGCGTGACGCGGTGGCTGGAGACGTTTGCCTACCGGACGCCGATCTATTGGTGGGTGTTTGCCGTTGCGCTGGTGATTGTGATGGGGATCACGCTGGTGACCGTGACGGTCCAGAGCTGGCGGGCGGCAACGGCCAATCCGGTGGGGGCGATCAAGTCCGAATAGCGGCTCCCCGGCCTGCAGCCTGGCGCTTGTTGACGCCCGGCGGAAAACAGCACGGGCTCGACTTCACAGGGCGTGAAGTCGAGCCCGTTTGCTTAAATGGTAGTGCGCTTTGGGCGGGGAAGTGTTACTGTCGTTGTGCCTCCTTGTGGGGCGTTGTGTGTTTCGTCGTGTGTATCTTCGGGGCCGGGGTTGCGTTGTCCTGTTTCTATTGTCGAGGGCAGCATTGCCCTGCTTCTTTTGTCAGGGCTGCGCCTCAAGCATCGGAGGGCGTGGGGACTGTCGCTTTGTTCGACGGTGGCGCACCGACGGTTCAAATCTTTCGGACGGCCGGGACGGTACGAAGGATGCAGACCTGCGAAAGTGCCACGTGAGCGATTACCAACGAAACGCAGTCGTGCTTGAAGGTCGGGATGGCCGGGGGCGGAACAGTCAGGACAGCGGCGGTCAGAGTTTTTTGCCGTAGGCCAGGTCGCCGGGGTCGCCGATACCGGGCACGATGTACGATTTGACGGTCATCTCTTCATCGACGGCGGCGGTCCACAGGGTGACGTGGTCCATGGGTAGCCGTTTGCGGACGTATTCGACTCCGTCGGCGGAGGAGATGACGGCGGCCAAGTGGGTGTGCAGCGGCACGCCTCCCTTTTCGATCAGGGCGTAGTAGGCCAGTTCGATTGAGGCGCCGGTTGCCAGCATCGGGTCGACGATGATGAGCACTTTCCCTTCCAGATCGGGGGTGGTGACCTGTTCCAGCACGATCTTCATCGTGCCGTCCTTGCTGTATTTGCGGAAGGCGGAGACAAAGGCGTTCGAGGCGTTGTCGAACACGTTGAGGAATCCGTGGTGCATCGGGATGCCGGCCCGCAGGATCGAGGCGATGACGATCTCGTCCGAGGGGAGCATCATTTCGGCTTCGCCCAGCGGGGTGACGACGGTCTGCTGCTTGTAGTTGAGGGTCTTGCTGATTTCGTAGGCGATTACTTCGCCGCTGCGTTCGAGGTTGCGGCGGAAGCGCATCGGGTCGCGCTGGGTCACTTCGTCACGCATCTGCGCCACGTAGCGCGAGAGTATGGAGTTCTGCTGGTCCAGGATCTTGATCATGGCGGTGGTGGTTTGGTGGCTGTGGGGCGGTTGGGGTTGATGCTTGCAAACCGGTGGTGGAGCCTCGCCCCTCGGTGGGTCCGTCCGGTTCTACAAATATAAACTTTTTCGCGGTTTGGGCAACCCCTTTGCCGCAAAAATCACCCTTTCAGCACGATTTCGGCCACGGCCAGATCGATCGGGGTCGTGATCTTGATATTCGAGGCGTTCCCTTCGATCAGGACGACGCTCCCGGTGCCGGTGAGTTCGACCACGGAGGCATCGTCGGTGAAGCGGTCGTCGAACGGCGCTTCGTAGGCGCGGCGCAGCACCGTGCCGCGGAACGCCTGCGGGGTCTGGACGGCCCGGTATGCGGCGCGTTCGACGGCTTCGCTGCCGCCGGGGGTGAGCTTCCGCAGCGAATCGACCACCGAAATGGCCGGGATGGCTGCGCCGTGCTGTTCTGCTGCGGCGATGACGCGGGAGATGGTGTCGTTGTCGGCAAAGGGGCGCACGCCGTCGTGCACCAGCACGATGTCGGCGTCGGGGTGGGTGGCGAGGCCGTTGCGCACGGAGTGGAAACGGGTCGGGCCGCCGGCGACGACCCGATGGGGCAGCTCGAAACGGTGCTCGCGGCAGAGCTCCTGCCAGCGGGCGATGTAGGCTTCGGGCAGCACGAGGGTCAGCTTGTGCACAGAGTTATCCACAGTCCGTTCGGCGCTTTGGCCGATTTTATTCACAGGTTGCGTTTGCGGTGTGGAAAAGTCGGGCCGGGAGGTCAGGTAGTGTGTGACGCCTTCGGCCATCCGGCGCAGGGTGCGCATCACAATCGGCTCTCCATCAAGGGGTAGAAACTGTTTCGGGGTGTCGCTCCCCATGCGGGTGCCGGATCCGGCGGCTACGACAATTGTTAATATGGTGTGCATAACTCCGTGTGAAATTCGGTGATTAGGGCAGGTAATCGGTGAAAAACAACTGATCGCTGGTCGCAGTGCAGGTTATTGGGGGGCAGTTGTTAACAAGTGGGGCTGACAGAGGGAACCGGTTTACGGTTTGCGAATCGCCGGGGAGGGCGGCTGGGGTTCGCGGTTAGTGGCTGGTGGTTAATAACTGCCGGTTGGTGGTTTGTGGCGGGCAGTTGGCGGCGCAGTTGTGAGGCCCGGGCGGGTTATCGGCGGTGTCGTGGGGGGTAGCTGCAGTTCGTAAAATTCGTAAAATCGACGCCGGGGGCTGATGGGAAACGGCGGGGATAAAGCAGTGCGGACATGTTCCGAAATCCGGGTGTGGCAGTTTGGAACCGGCTGTTGCGATGGGCTTCCTTTTCCATTGTTCCTTTCCTTATACGAACGAATTTTTGCGGGGTCGCAAGGTTACTCCGGGGGAATTGAGGAAAACCGGCCGGGCAGTCTAAAGACGGGCGATGGCGTCGGCCACCTGCTCCATCAGCCACTTGGGGGTGGAGGTGGCTCCGCATACGCCGACCGAAGCGGCTCCGTCGAACCACTCTTTTTGCAACTCTGCGGCGTCCTCTACCTTGTAACTGCGCGGATTGGCTTCGTGGCACACGCTGTACAGTGCTTTGCCGTTGGAGCTTTTGCTGCCGCTTACGAAGATGACGACGTCGAACCGGGCCGCAAACTCCCGCAGGTGGGGGTTGCGGTTCGAGACCTGACGACAGATGGTGTCGTGGACGGTGACCTGCGCGGGGTCGGTGGCACGACGTAGAATTTCGTCGCGGATCTCGTTGAAGAGGCCGAGACTTTGGGTGGTCTGCGAGAGCAGGCAGACGGGGCGGCTGAAGTCGATGCGGTCGAGGTCGGCGATCGTTTCGACCACGATGGCCTCCTCGTTGGTCTGTCCGGTGAGGCCGACGACTTCGGCGTGACCGGGCTTGCCGAGGATCACGACCTGTCCGCCGACGGCTTTCATCTGTTCCCAGGCGCGGCGGACGCGTTCCTGAAGCTTGGCGACCACGGGGCATGTGGCGTCCACCAGATCGATACCGTATTGTCGGGCGAAGGCGTAGGTGGCGGGCGGCTCTCCGTGGGCGCGGATCAATACGCAGCGACCGGCCAGTTGGGGCAGCTGTCGGTGGTCGACGGTCTGCAGGCCGAGTTGTTCGAGGCGGTTGACCTCCACGCGGTTGTGCACGATGTCACCCAGGCACCATACGGCGCCGTGGCGGCTGCGGAGCAGCTCTTCGGCGGTGGTGATGGCTTTGACCACGCCGAAGCAGAAGCCGGATTTTTCGTCGATTTCGATTCTCATCGCTCTCGGGCTGTGGGGGTTATCGGACGGGTGTGTGTTCGCCTACGAGCAGTTCGTCGGCGGGAAAATCGGGAGCCGTGAAACTCTGTCGCCCGGCGGGACACCACTGCAGGTAGGTGATGGGGAGTCCTTCGGCCAGGAAACGGGCTTCGTAGGTGGTCTTGATCGAGAGTTTGGCGTCGGCGATGCCTTTGCCGTAGATGTCGTCGCAGCAGACGGTGGGGGTGATGTTGTTGGCGTCGAGCACGGCCCGGGTGTAGGCGTGCAGGTGGCCAGAGTCGGTCTTCAGGTGGATGATTCCGTCGGGACGGAGAAAACGTGCGTAGCGCTCCAGAAATCCGGGGGCGGTGAGGCGTTTGTTGACGCGCCGTTTGTTCATCTGCGGGTCGGGAAAGGTGATCCAGATCTGGTCGACCTCGCCGGGGGCGAAGAACGAGTCGATGAATTCGATGCGGGTGCGCAGGAAGGCAACGTTCGCCATGGCCTGTTCGGTGGCGGTTTTCGCGCCGCGCCACATGCGGGCCCCTTTGATGTCCACTCCGATGTAGTTCATCTCGGGATGGGCGGCGGCCAGACCGACGGTGTATTCGCCGCGGCCGCAGCCGAGTTCGAGGACGATGGGGTGGTCGTTGCCGAAGAATGTGTCGCGCCAGTGTCCCTTCAGGGGGTGATCCTTGTGGAAAATGGCTTCGAATTCGGGCTGGATCATGCAGCGGAAGGTGAGGTTCTCGCTGAATTTCTTGAGCTTGTTTTTTCCCATGGGTTGTTGGTCGGTGGGGTTATTGGAGTGTGGCGGGCTTACGGAAGGGCTGCGGGACGGACGTCGTGGGCGATGACCCCGAGCGACAGGATTCCGCGCAGGGTGTCTACGCCGCTGAGCTGACGGATCGAGAGGGCGTATTCGCCGGGTTGCGTGTAGCGGATTCCGTTGCGGTAGCGGCGGGTGATGTCGTAGTGGTTGGAGTAGGCGTGTCCGGCCCACTGGCGGGTTCCGTTCTCGGCCGGGGTGCCGAGCGGGAAGAGCAGGGTGTCGGTCCAGAAACTTTTGTCGGGGGCGACGCCTTTGATCTCCAGTGGCAGTTCGGCATAGGGATAGTCGGCGCGGTGGCGGACGGTGATGTCGATCCATTGACCGTCGTCCCCGCCCGGGGCCAGGGTGTCGGGACGGAGCGTGAATACGATGGCTTGGTCGGCGGCCCATCCGGTTTCGGGCAGGTCGTACACCTCCATGTAGTCGGGTGTGGCGCATCCGCTGACCAGCAGGGCGGCCACTGCACCCCACGCCCCCCGCACACTCAACGACTCCCGCATGCCCCATGTTCTTCGCATGTTGCATGCCCCTCGCGCACTCAACGTCCTCCGCATGTCCCGCATCCTCCGCACGCATCTTTTTAAGGACGTAAATTTCCCGGGCGATCCTGCGCTGCCGGTCGTGGGGGGATTATGCCTGTTCGCTGCCATGTCCGCCGCCCGGATTGTTGTTACCGTTATTGCCGCCGTTGGGCCGGCGACGCGGACCGCGACCGGAGCCGTTGCGTCCGTTGCGGCGGCTGTTTCGAGGCCGGTTTTCGGACTGAGGCTGGTCCGATTGTGCGGCGGCCTGCTGTTCGGGTCGGGCGGTGGGACGCGGCTCGGATTTGTCGCCGCGCTTCTGGGCCAGTTCGGGTCGAGCGGTATTGTTGCCGGCTGCGGCGGGTTGGGCCGGAGCAGCTGCCTGCGGCGTGGCCTCCTTGTTTTCCTTGTTCTCTTTATTGCGGTTGCGGCCGCCGCGGTTCCGGTTGCGGTTGCGGCTTTTTCCGCTGCGGGAGCTGTCGAAACGGGTGATGCTCTCTTCGCCGACGACGTTCTTGATTTCGGGTTCGGCGGGAGTGGTATCCTGAATGAGGGCGGCGTCTTCGAGCCGGTCGACCTTTTCGCCCCGGCGGTTCATGGCCACGATCTGCCGTACGCGGTCGGTGGTCAGCGGGATCATCACGGCCGTGGACTGTGGGTCGGGACTGAACCACATGATACCTTTGAAGGTGTCGCTCTTGACCAGGTGGTAGCTGCCGTCCATCGCTTCGAGTGGTCCGTTGAGACGCGGGAAGGAGCGACGGGCGTCGATGTAGGAGTCGAGCTCGTAGTTGAGGCAGCATTTGAGTTTGCCGCACTGGCCGGCGAGTTTCTGGGGGTTGAGCGAGATCTCCTGATGGCGGGCGGCACTGATGGTGACCGACGAGAAGTTGTTGATCCAGGTCGAGCAGCAGAGTTCGCGGCCGCAGGGAGCGATGCCGCCGATGCGGCCGGCCTCCTGACGTGCTCCGATCTGGCGCATCTCGACACGGATGCGGAACTGCTCGGCGAGCACTTTGATGAGCTCGCGGAAATCGACGCGTTCGTCGGCGATGTAGTAGAAGATGGCTTTGAGGCGGTCGCCCTGGTATTCGACGTCGCCGATCTTCATGTTGAGCTTCAGGTCGGCGGCAATCTGGCGCGAGCGGATCATCGTGGAGTGTTCCAGCGAGATGGCTTCCTGCCACTTTTCGATGTCGTAGGGTTTGGCCTTGCGGTAGATCTTTTTGAATTCGATCCCCTGGGGGTTGAAGCCGGTGCGCTTCATCTGTTTGGCGACGAGTTCGCCGGTGAGGGTCACAATGCCGATGTCGTGGCCGGGGCTGGCTTCGACGGCTACAATGTCACCCGCCTTGAGGTTCAGGCCGCTGTTGTTCCAGTAGTAGCCTTTGCGGGTGTTCTTGAACTGTACTTCGTAGATTTGGTTGTCGGCCAGCGGATCGGGCAGGTCGGCCAGCCAGTCGAAGGTTTCGAGTTTATGGCATCCGGGGCTGTTGTGTGCTTCGGCCTCGCCGTTGGCATTGGTGGTGAAGCAGCACCCGCGGGTGGTATTTTTGATGCAGGTCATCTCTTTGCGTATTATATATGTGAAGCGCCGCTCGCCGGAGTGGGCGGCAAGCGGGCATACTGAGCGTAATATGCAAAGATAGAATGATTACAGCACTTCTGCAACTGTGAAGGTGCTGCCGCCCACGAAGATCAGGTCGTCGGCCGTGGCGCGGCTGCGGGCCGTGGCGAGCGCTTCGGGGATGGTGGCGACGGTTTCGCCCTCCAGACCGGCGGCACGGGCGCGGGTGGCGAGCTCTTCGGCCGCGAGGGCGCGGGGCAGACGGGCCTGGGTGAAGAGGTAGTGGGCATCGCGGGGCAGTAGGGGCAGGATGTGATCGAGGTCCTTGTCGGCCACCACGCCGAGGATGAAGTAGAGCGTGCGGTAGTGCTGTCGGGCGAGTTGTGTGGTGACGAACGTGAGGCCGGCTTCGTTGTGGCCGGTGTCGCATAGGATGGGGCACGGGTCGTCCGGTGTGGCGATGTTCTGCCAGCGGCCCGGAACCTGCGCTGCGGCCAGTCCGCGGCGAACCTGCATGGTGGTCAGCGGTCGCGGCAGACGGTCGGTCAGGGTGTCGAGCGCGGCCAGCAGGGTGCAAAGGTTACGCTGCTGGTAGTCGCCTTCCATGCCGAGCTGCAGGGTGAACCGGTAGCCGTCGAGCAGGCTCTCGACTTCGAACATGCGTCCGTCGTGTCCCACGCAGCGATAGCGCTGGTCGGCGAAGGTGAGCGGCGATTCGGTCTCATGGGCGCGCGCGATGAAGGTCGGGGCGGTCTCGGACTGGTACTCGCCGATGATGGCCGGAATGCCGGGCTTGATGATGCCGGCCTTTTCGCGGGCGATTTCGGGCAGGGTCCGACCCAAAAACTGCATGTGGTCGAAGCTGATGTTGGTGATGATGCTAGCCAGCGGGGTGATGACGTTCGTGCAGTCGAGGCGTCCTCCCATGCCCACTTCGACGACGGCAATGTCGACCTGGTGGCGGCGGAAGTAGTCGAAGGCCATTACGGTGGTGATCTCGAAAAACGAGGGGTGCAGCTCTTCGATGTCGGGGCGCATCCGTTCCACAAAGTCGATCACCTCCTGTTCGGGGATCATTTCTCCGTTGATCTGCATGCGTTCGCGGAAATCCTTGAGGTGGGGCGAGGTGTAGAGCCCCACGCGGTAGCCGGCTTCGCGCAGCACGGCGTAGAGCATCTGCGAGACAGACCCTTTGCCGTTGGTGCCCCCCACATGGATGGTGCGGAAAGCCTCGTAGGGGTTGCCGAGACGTTGGTTGAGGGCGATGGTGTTGTCCAGTCCCTCTTTATAGGCGCCGCTGCCGATCTTTTGGAACATCGGCGCGGTGTTGTACAGGTATTCGATGGTTTCGGAATAGGTCATTGCGGTGGATAGCGGTATTCGGGGTTTTTCGGCCGGAAACGGTGGACTGCGGGTGCGGAGGCCGGGCCGAAAGTGCGGTGCGCACGGTGAACGGATCTCGTTGGGCGAGTGTCCGGTGGGGGTGAGCCCCCGCCGGTGGGGCTACTCTTCGTCCAGCAGCAGCGACCGTTTGCGGAAGCGCCAGGCGACGTAGTAGAGTATGGAGAGCCCCAGTACGAGCAGCGAGAGGCGAACGATGTAGTCACCGCTGCGGACGTAGGGGGTGAGGGTGTCGTTGGCCTGGATCTCGCCGGTCAGCAGGGCGCGCTGGTCCCAGCCCACGGAGTCGATCACGTCGCCGCGCTGGTTGATGAGGCCGGAGATGCCGGTGTTGGCGCAGCGGGCGATTGAGCGGCGTGTCTCGACGGCACGCAGACGGGCGTAGCGGAAGTGCTGGCGGTAGCCGGGCGTATCGCCCCACCAGCCGTCGTTGGTGATGACGAACATGGTTTGGGCTCCGCGACGTACGTATTCCGTGAAGAATTCGCCGTAGACCGATTCGTAGCAGATGGCCACTCCGGAGCGGATCCCAGTGGGGTTGGTGAATAGGGTGCGGTGCTCCTGCATGCCGAGCGATCCGGAGACGCCTCCCAGGTCGATGTTCAGGAATTCGAGCATCCCGAAAACCTTCGGATAGGGAAAGAGTTCGGCGCCGACCACGAGTTTCGACTTGTGGTACAGTTGCACGTCGGTCTGGCCGGCGGTGATGCCCAGCGCGCTGTTATAGACGTCGTAAGAGGTGCGCCAAAGGGGATCGGTGCGGGTCCAGCGGTGGTGGGCCTCCCCGTCGTCGTAGCGTAGGAAGGTGGTGGCGCCGGCAATCAGGGTCGCCCGCGGGAAGCGGTCCATGAAGCGGCGCAGGGTGTCGATCTCCGGGTTGGCAGTCAGATCGTTGAGCCAGAAGTCACCGTCGAAGGCGGTCTCGGGCGTGAGGATGTAGTCCACGTCGCGGGGGGCCTGGTCGGCCATGTCGAGCATGATGTCACGCTGCTGGGTAGTGGTCAGCCCGCCGAACTTTTCGTTGTAGGGGTCGAAGTTGGGCTGCACGACAGCCACGCGAACGGGCTGGTGAGGCTCGGTATAGGTGGCGTAGCGGATGAGCGAGGCGCCGATCGGGATCACGAGCCAAAGAATCAGGGGCAGTGCCGCCAGCCACTTTCGTTCGCGCCACTGTTTCCAGAGCAGGTAGGCGAGGATGTTGGCCACGAGCACCCAGAGTGACCCGCCGAACGAACCGGTGAGTTCGTACCATTGGACGATTTGGGGCGTGTCGGCGAACCCGTAGCCGAGGGTGAGCCACGGGAACGATATCTCGTTGTTCATGAAGAGGGCTTCGAAGGCGATCCAGAGGGTCACGAACAGTGCCCAGACGATGGGTTGCGGGGCCCGGAACCGGAAGCGGTGGAAGATCATGAAGGGCACCAGCGTGAAGAAAAGGCTGCCCACGGGGATGCCGAACGTGGCGACGGGGGTGGCGTTGCCGACCCACCAGGTGGTGCTGACGTTCCACAGGGTGAAGGCGAGGGCGACCCAAAGCCAGTAGTAGCGCGGGCGTTGGTCGCCGAGGATCAGCAGCGGGACGAAGGCGAAGAAGAGGCTCCAACCGCCGGCACCCCACCAGGGGAGGGCGAGCAACAGGGCGGTCAGCAGGGTCAGAAGTATTTTTTTTAACATGCCTTTCGGGTTTTCGACGGTAAAGATAACCAAGTTTCGTAACTTTGTAAACCAGTCGGTCTCCGCCGCAGGCTGTGAACGGCTGGCCGTGAGGCTGATGGAGACGTTCAGGTTCGCGTGTCGGCCCCGGCGAAGATATGCCCCCAATCGGGTTGCGCCGCGCAGAGCCGCCTTTGTGTCGAACTACACTCGTGTAGAGTTGCTTTCGTGCCGAACCCACTTGTGCGGAGTTGCCCTTGTGTAGAACCGCCTTGTACAGAGTGATCCCCGGAACGAACGCTTGTCGTTTCGCTATGGACCCGAAAGTGAACGAAGACCGATTCAAATATATCGCCGAGCATTTCGACAACGAGTGGATCGTCCGGACCGCGGTGAGGCTGTCGGAAGAATTCAGTGCGTGCGGCAGTTGTCTGCAAACGTGTACCCGGATGGCATACGTTTTGTACCTCTTGGGGAAGACGGATCTGGCGCTCGTGGCCGCTTCGGCGGTCGAAGATGTTCCTTTCGAGAATGATTATGACCGCTGGACCTGGGTCGAAGCGCTGCTGGTGCTGAAATCGAGAGTGGAGCGGATGAACGGGGATGCCTCCCTGCAGACCCGGTTGCGAACGGTGATCAAACCTGCGGTCTTAAGTGCCGGCAACGATCTGCAGCGGAAAGTAAACCTGCGGGTTTTCAACCGGAAGTTGCGCGGAGAGACTTTGCCGGATACGGAACGACAAATCCGGCAGGCAGTGGAGGAGGAAGACCCGATCGACGAATTTGGCAGTCGTTTCGCGTACCATCTGCAGTTGTGCGGAATCGCGGAATTCGGCGGATCTGAAGTGTTCCCGGTTGAGGCGGCAGAACGTTTGATTGCAGACAATCAGGAACGGCTGAGACAGTTGCTGGATGCCTTTATGGCGGACAATCCCAAGGCACTCGGCGCTTTTTTGAGCCTTCGGTGATGTTTTTTATACGAATCGGCAACACGATACGTTTATCGACAGAGAGATGGTGTCGCGCAGTCCGATCACCGGCGGCGAATGTTATTTGTGTTACGGATCTACATGATGTGAGATATGGGATCGCTCCTGCTCTTCTTACAAGGCCTGTTGGTCGGTTTTCTGGCTTCGGTCCCGCTCGGACCGATCGGGGTGATCTGCGTACAGCGTACCCTCAGCGGAACCCACAAGTCGGGGTTCTTCTCCGGCATCGGAGCGGCCACGGCCGATACGATCTTTGCCGCGCTGGCGGTCTTCTCGCTCTCGTTCCTGACCGACTTTATGGACGCCCATAAGGTCTGGTTTACGGCCATCGGCGGTATTCTGATTATTGTGCTCGGATTCTCAATCTTCTACAAGCGCGTCAAACGGCCCAGCCAACGGCGGCAGACCAAAAGCAGCCTGCTGAGCGACTACCTCTCGATTCTCTTTCTGACTCTCACCAACCCCGCCTATATTCTGGTCTTCATCACGCTGTTCGCCGCGCTCGGTATCAGCAGCGAAGGGCACAGCACGGCGGTCAACGTACTGTTGATCTTTGGCGTGCTGCTCGGTGCCGCCTGCTGGTGGTTCACGCTGACCTATGCCGTCAGTATGCTGCGACGCAAGTTCCGGCTGCGCCACCTCTGGTGGATCAACAAAATCACCGGGAGCGTCATTATCCTGTTCGGCATTCTGCTCGTGCTCAGCATCGTGGTTAATCTGGGACCGGTGGGGCGGATTTTACCTTAAACCGATTTTATGGAAAAGATTATTATAGCGATCGACGGATACTCGTCGTGTGGGAAAAGTACGTTCGCCAAAGCTGTGGCGGCCAAACTGGGGTATATCTTTATCGATACCGGCGCCATGTACCGGGCCGTAACGCTCTATGCCATGCGTCACGGAATCGTGGACGATCCGGCGGCACTGGTGGCTGCACTGCCCGAAGTGCAGATCGAGTTTCGATTCAATCCGCAGACGGGCCGAAGTGATGTCTATCTGAACGGCGAGAATGTCGAAACGGAGATTCGCCGGATCGACGTCAGCAGCCGGGTAAGCTCGGTCAGCTCGATTCCGGAGGTGCGGGCCAAACTGGTGGCCATGCAGCAGCAAATGGGACAACACAAGGGCGTTGTCATGGATGGCCGCGACATCGGTACGGTGGTGTTTCCGAAGGCCGAACTGAAGATTTTCATGACGGCCGATCCGCGTGTGCGTGCCGAGCGCCGTTACCGGGAGTTGCAGGCCAAGGGCGAGGCTGTGTCACTCGAAGAGATTGAACGTAATGTGCGTGAGCGTGACCGGCAGGACGAGACGCGTGCGGTGAGTCCGTTGCGTCGTGCCGACGATGCGGTTTTGCTCGACAACAGCCACATGACTGTCGAGGAGCAGATGGAGTGGATCGACGCCCAGTTGCGCCGTTTCGAGTAACGTCTTCCCGTGATTTCAGGGAGGGTACCGTAAGAGGTCTTTTCTCGGCTTCCGGTTCAGCAAAAAAAGATCGAGGGTTTCAGTCCGTGGACTGAAACCCTCGATTCTTTTCTTTCGCGGGCCTCCCGTTAGGAGAGGAAGCCCAGCAGGATACCGGCAGCAACGGCCGAGCCGATCACACCGGCCACGTTGGGGCCCATGGCGTGCATCAGCAGGTAGTTGGTCTTGTCGTACTTCATGCCGACTTCCTGCGATACGCGAGCCGAGTCGGGCACGGCGGATACGCCGGCGTTACCGATCAGCGGGTTGATCTTATTACCCTCTTTGAGGAAGAGATTGAAGAATTTGACGAAGAGCACGCCGCCGAAGGTGGCCACCACGAACGAGGCGGCACCCAGACCGAAGATACCGAGCGATTTCCAGGTCAGGAAGGTGGTCGCCTGGGTCGAGGCGCCGACGGTCAGACCGATTAGGATCGTAACGATGTCGATCATCGGGCCGCTGGCGGTGTTGGCCAGACGTTTGGTGACACCGCTCTCTTTGAGCAGGTTGCCGAAGAAGAGCATCCCGAGCAGCGGCAGACCGGACGGTACAAGGAAACAGGTCAGCAGCATCCCGATGATGGGGAAGAGGATCTTCTCGCGCTGGGACACCTGACGCGGCGGTTTCATGCGGATGACGCGTTCCTTTTTGGTGGTCAGCAGTTTCATGATCGGGGGCTGGATCACAGGTACGAGCGCCATGTAGGAGTAGGCTGCGATGGCGATGGCTCCCATCAGGTCGGGAGCGAGCTTCGAGCTGAGGAAGATGGCGGTCGGACCGTCGGCACCGCCGATGATCCCGATGGCGCCGGCTTCGGCTGCCGTAAAGCCCAGTGCCAGGGCGGTAATGTAGGCTCCGAAGATACCGAGCTGGGCGGCTGCCCCGATCAGCATCAGTTTCGGGTTGGAGATCAGGGCCGAGAAGTCGGTCATGGCACCGATTCCGAGGAAGATCAATGGGGGGTAGACCCCTTTGAGCACCCCGAAGTAGAGGTAGTTCAGAACCGATCCGTCTTCGTAGATACCGATCTGGAGTCCGGAGACGAAGGGGATGTTGCCGACCAGGATACCGAAACCGATGGGCAGAAGCAGCATCGGTTCATATTTTTTCGCGATGGCCAGGTAGATGAAGAAGAGCCCGACCGCGATCATGATGAGGTGGCCTGTGGTGACGTTCGCAAAGCCGGTGTAGCTCAGGAACTGCTGCAGGTTCTCACCGATAAATTCGAAAAAACTGTGGTTCTCCATAGTGTGCTATCCGATTGTGATTAATATGTCGCCTTCGAGCACGGAGTCTCCTTTTCGGGCTTTGATCTCTTTGACGGTACCGTCGCGGTCGGAGTCGATGTTGTTCTCCATCTTCATGGCTTCGAGGATCATCAGGCGCTGGCCGGTTTTGACGGTGTCGCCCACGTGTACCATCACGTCGAGCACCACGCCGGGCAGCGGCGACTTGATGTTGCCGGCGGCCACCGAAGCGGTCGAGGCGGGACTGGCCGTACGGGCCGTGGCGGGATGGGGATCGGTGTCTGCCGTGGCGGGTTTTTGTACGATTTTCGGGGTCTTGGTCACCTTGGGGGCGTTCATGCCTTCGACTTCCACTTCGTACTGGGTCCCGTTGACGTTGACCTGAGCGGTGTTGTCTTCTACGTTGGATATGGTTACGGCGTATTCGTTGCCGTTGATTTTGATCTTATATTCTTTCATTGCAGGGTGGGTCGTTATTTGCGGATCGGTTGGTTGTTGAGTCCGTAGATTTTGGAGCTCCACGGCGAGTAGACACGGGCTACGCGGTTGATGGTCAACACGTGCGACTCGATGTCGTGCAGGTCTTCCTCGTAGCGTCGCAGGGCGATGGCGATGGCGGCGATCTCTTCACCGATCAGCTGGTCGGTCGAAGCGGAGGCTGTCTTGGCGGTTGCGGCTGCGGGCGCGGCTGTTTTCTGCTCTTTTTTCTGCGTTGCACGGTTCATCGTCTTGCCGATGGTCCGGAAGAAGAGGTAGAGCAGAATCAGTGCCGAGAAGACCACGGACATGGCGGTGATGGCCATGACGGCACCCGACGGGTCGCGCTGGCGGAATTTCTCGGCGGCCGGCAGTGTCTCTTCCGTTTCGTTGGCCTGCATCGGGGTGATGCCGGCCAGCGGGCCGAAGGTCAGTTCGCCGCTCTTCGGGTGGAAGGACCAGCCGATCGAGACGTCGGGAAGCTGGGCTTTTACGTCGTAAACCACCGAATCCATAACGTTTTTGCCCTGGTCCATGAAGGCGATGTAGCCGGTCTCGTCGAGCACGAAGTTGGTGTGGAACGTGCCACGGTTCGAGGTGCTGTCGGCGAAGAAGATGACATAGCCCTGGGGGGCAATCTGGGTTCGGGCGTCGTTTTTCGGAATGCGGTAGGTGCGCGTGGCGTCGCCCTGTTTGACGGTCAGGTAGGCGCCGCCGATGTTGACGCTGGAGTAACCGGTGTTGTGGAGTTCGATCCAGCCTACGTGGTTGCCGTGGTCGTCGACGTAGCTGGTGCGGTTATCGACCAGTACTTCGTTGATCCGGATATCTTTGAGGCCTTGGGCATGCAGGGCGCTGGCACTGACGGCCAGGCACAGCAGTATCAATAGTCTTTTCATCATACGCTCCCTCCGGTTTACAGCGGAATGTTGGAATGTTTCTTGGGCGGGTTGACGACTTTCTTGGTCACGAGCGACTGCAGCGCGCGGATCACGCGGAAACGGGTGTTGCGCGGCTCGATCACGTCGTCAATGTAGCCGTATTTGGCTGCCACGTAGGGGTTGGCGAATTTGGTGCGGTACTCTTCCTCTTTTTCGGCCAGGAATTCCGCGCGTTTGGCGGGATCTTCGATGGCTTTGGCTTCTTTGGCCATGAGCACTTCGACGGCACCCTGGGCACCCATTACGGCGATTTCGGCGGTGGGCCATGCGTAGTTCAGGTCGCCGCGCAGGTGTTTCGAGCTCATCACGCAGTAGGCGCCGCCGTAGGCTTTGCGCAGGATGACGGTCACTTTGGGCACGGTGGCTTCGCCGTATGCGAAGAGCAGTTTGGCGCCGTGGGTGATGATGCCGCCGTATTCCTGGGCGGTGCCGGGCAGGAAGCCGGGAACGTCGACCAGCGTGACGATCGGGATGTTGAAGGCGTCGCAGAAGCGAACGAAGCGGGCGGCCTTACGGCTGGCGTTGATGTCGAGCACGCCGGCGTAGTATTTCGGCTGGTTGGCGATGATGCCGACGCTCTGGCCGTTGAAGCGGGCGAAACCGGTGACGATGTTGGGGGCGAAGGTGCGTTGCGATTCGAGGAATTCGCGGTTGTCCACGATGGCGTGGATCACGTCCAGTACGTCGTACGGTTTGTTGGGGTTGTCGGGGATGATTTCGTTGAGCGAGTCTTCGAGACGGTCGATGTCGTCGGTGCAGACGGCCAGCGGAGCGTCTTCGAGGTTGTTCTGGGGCAGGTAGCTGAGCAGTTTGCGGATCAGGGCCATCCCCTCTTCTTCGGTTTCGCTCACGAAGTGGGCCACGCCCGATTTGGTGGAGTGCATCGATGCGCCGCCGAGCTGTTCCTGGGTGACCTCTTCGCCGGTGACGGTTTTAACGACCTTCGGGCCGGTCACGAACATGTAGCTGGTGCCTTTGTTCATCAGGATGAAGTCGGTCAGGGCGGGCGAGTAGACGGCGCCGCCGGCGCAGGGACCGAAGATGGCCGAAATCTGCGGGATTACCCCGGAGGCCATGATGTTGCGTTGGAAGATTTCGGTATATCCGCTCAGGGCGTTGACGGCTTCCTGGATGCGGGCTCCGCCGGAGTCGTTGATGCCGATCACGGGGGCGCCGTTCTTCATGGCCATGTCCATCACTTTACAGATCTTGGCGGCGAAGGTTTCGGAGAGCGAGCCGCCGAAGACGGTGAAGTCCTGGCTGAAGACGTAGACCAGACGGCCGTCGATGGTGCCGTAGCCGGTCACCACGCCGTCGCCGTAGTACGACTCTTTGTCGATGCCGAAGTTGTTGCACCGGTGGGTGACGAACATGTCGAATTCTTCGAAGCTGCCTTCGTCCAGAAGCATGTCGATACGCTCACGGGCGGTGAGCTTGCCTTTTGCATGTTGCGAGTCGATGCGCTTTTGTCCGCCGCCAAGTTTGGCTTTTTCGCGGAGTGCAACGAGCTCTTTGATTTTTTCTTGGTTGACGCTCATAAAAAAGTTTGTGTGGTTCGGTTTTTATTCGTGATACGCGTTAATGGCGGGTATCGGCTCCACGGGAGGTGACTGTTCTTTTCGGGAACAGGAATAACCTTCCGGAAACTTTCAGGGATGCTGGTGCAGTCCCACGTCGCCCGGACCTTGTGTGGCGGTGACGCGTTTTTTAGGGAGGGGAGCCGGTGCCCGGCGAAACGGGACGGTTATTTTTTTGCGGGGTCTTCGCAGAGTTCGGTCAGCACGCCCATGGTTGATTTCGGATGCAGGAAGGCGATGTTCAGCCCTTCGGCGCCTTTGCGGGGAGCTTTGTCGATCAGTTGCACTTCGTTTGCGGCGCATTCGGCCAGTGCTTCGGCCACGCCGTCGGCCACGGCGAATGCCAGGTGGTGGATGCCTTCGCCGCGTTTTTCGATGAATTTGGCGACGGCGCTATCGGGCGAGGTCGGTTCGAGCAGTTCGAGTTTCGTCTGGCCGACTTTGAAAAAGGCGGTACGTACTTTCTGGTCTGCAACCTCTTCGATGCTGTAACATTTCAGTCCGAGCACTTTTTCATAATAGGGGATGGCCTGTTCGAGACTTTTCACCGCGATACCGAGGTGTTCGATGTGGGAGATGTTCATAGTATGTTGATTTTTAGTCGTTTGGGTTTGGTTGGCGAGCTTGTTCCTCGCCTCTCACAAAGTTAATTTTTGTTTTTTAAATAACAACGAGGTATCAGTAAACTTTTCCGCGAAGCACGGCTTGCGGGGTTTGTTCCGTAGCGGGATGGGTCACGAAACGCACCGTTTTGTAGAAAGCGCCGCGGTCGGTGGGGGTCAGTGTCACCGTGACCCGAAGCGTGTCGCCCGGCATGATGGGGGCTTTCGACCAGGTGGGCTTTGTGCAGGTGCAGTCGGTCTGTATGTCGCGAACCACCACCGGCTTTTGCGAGCGGTTGATGCAATTCAGCGTGATGCGGTTTTTCGATTTGAGGGCGATTTCGCCCATCTGTACCGTGGAGGGGGTGATCTCCAGCGACTGGGCCTCCGAGGCGAGGCTCATCGCCGTCAAAAGCGTGCCGAGAAAGAGAATTTTTACCATAATACCCACAAAATTAATATCTTTGTCATCACTTAGAATCAACTAACTCACAATAATATGAAGAAAACTTCACTCTTTGCCTCCCTGGCTGCCGTTGCCCTGATGTTTTCGTGCGCCAGCGACCCCTACAAGGGACTCGACCCGAAACTGGCTGCCGATCTGCAGGCCAACATCGCCGCTGCCGGCGAAAACGGAAAAGAACTGCTCGCGGCCATCACGCAGGCCCCCGAAGCCCAGAAAGAGGGGATGGCCTACCTGATCGCCTACATGCCCGAAGGCGACCGCGATACGCTGAAGGCCGACTTCCTGCTCGAGGAGGTGGGTTGGGCCTACAAGGCGCGTGAAACCTTCCCGTGGACCAAGGCGCTTCCCGACTCGATCTTCTACAACGACGTGCTGCCCTACGCTTCGATGGACGAACACCGCGAAACGTGGCGTGCGATGTTCTGGGAAAAACTCTACCCGCTGGTGGACAGCATCACCGACGTGCGTGCGGCCATCGATACGATTAACAAACAGCTCCAGTATCTGGTGAAGGTGGAATACAACACCAAACGCGAAAAACCGAACCAGTCGCCGGCCGAATCGATGCGTCAGGGGATGGCTTCGTGCAGCGGGCTGTCGATCCTGCTGACCGACGCTTTCCGTACGATGGGTATTCCGTCGCGTATTGCCGGTACTCCGCTGTGGGTGTCGAAAGAGGGCAACCACAACTGGACCGAAATCTGGATCGACGGAGACTGGTACTTCACCGAATACTATCCCACCCCGGCCCTGAACCACAGCTGGTTCCTGGAACGTGCCGGTAAGGCCGACAAGAGCGATCCCATCTACTGGATGTACGCTACCTCGTGGAAACCCACCGGTCTGCACTTCCCGATGGTTTGGGACATGGAGAACAAGAACGTTCCGGGTATCGACGTGACCGACTTTTACATCGACCTCTACAACGCCCAGATGGCTGAAGCCAAGAACGGTGCTCCGGTAGTGATCCGTGTATTCAAGACGAAAGACGGCGGACGCAGCAGCGCTGACCGCGTCGCTCAGGACGTGAAGGTGGTGGATGCCGACGGCAATATGGTTGCTGCGGGTAAGACTGCCGGTCCGACCGCCGACATGAACGACTACCTGACCCTCTACCTGCCGTTCGACCGTGAACTGAAGGCTCAGTTCACCGACGCTTCGGGTGCCGTGCAGAGTGCCGACATCAAAACCCCGAAGGCTGCCAAAGAGGGTGAAGAACTGACTCCGATCGAAATCGAACTTTACGCTGAATAATCCTCTCGATGAGGCGGGGCGTGATGCAGCGCGCTCCGGATTGCAAACGGCACATATAGAAGCCCTGCTGACGATTTTCCCGAGATTCCGGGAGTGTGTCAGCAGGGCTTTTTGTATTCAGTATGCATGTCCGGATTTTAGGAAGATTAGTGTTGCTGGCAGAGGTAAATTCCCGGGAGAGGCGGAACCGGTGCGGTGGAAGATCTCAAGGCCGACGGGAGATGGCTCAGCAAACCATGTGCATCGGAGCAGCGGTTGCGACCGTCACGGAAGTAGCGGAGAAAAGGAGAGTGCCGTTTGACGAAATGGGTGTTGTGTGTCTGACGGGTGTGAATCGTTTTTGTGATAATTGTTCGGAAGAAGGTCTGCATACGGACAGTGATGCAGGCCTTGCAGATAAGATCAAGGACGGAAAATCGACAATCCCCAATCATCACGGAGAGGATTGTGAGTGGACTTTTCCTCTCGTGGAGGAGTGTAAAACAAGCGTGCCGCATCGTAACGATTTACGATGCGGCACGCTCTTTATTTAACCGGGACCGCCGGTGTGGGAACCCGGTTGCAGTGGAGGAGGTGTCTCCCTTTTAGCGGCAGACCACGTCGTGCGAGGTCAGGCTCCAGTCGTTGTCGAAGAATCCGGCCATCTCGATCCCTTCCAGGCCGTCTTTGAGCATGTCGGCGCGGAAGATCATCAGATCCGGGAAACCGGTGATACCCGAGATGTAGTTGTTCGGGCTGGTGGCACGCATCCCTTCGGCACCCGAGGCGGTTACGACGCCCACCAGCGTAGTCGGGTCGGTCGGGTGGGGGTAGACGAAGTAGGCACCCAGGTCACTACCGGTATAGGTACGGTTGCCGGTCGAAACTTCGCCATTGCGGACCTGAATGGGGCAGGCACCGAGCAGTTTTTCCCACGCCCGGTTGTTGTCGGCATTGCCGTAGAGCACGACGTTTCGGCCGGCATACTGTTCGGGGGTGTATTCGGTGTCGGGGATCACGTCGATCGAGCCGTTGCCGCGGTAGTAGAAGGTCTCGGCGTCGAAGCGGGCCTTGGCCATCCACCAGGCGTTTTCGGCCGGGGTGCCTTTGGTGGCATAGACGAAGACCATTCGGTTGTTGAAGGCCTGTTTGAAACCGCCGTAACGACGGGCGTTTTTCTCTTTCGGGTCGATCTGTTCGAGCGTGGTCCACTTGCCGTTGCGGAAGGCCACGATGGCACGTTGCGAGGTCGGAACGCTCAGACGCTGGCCGTTGGCGAAGACCAGATCGGTCCGGTCGGTCTTCATCTTCAGCGCCGGCAGGTCGAGGGTCAGCAGCGTGGCGTTTTCGGTCACGGCCAGGCGGATCGTGGTGTCGCCCTCACGCTGCACCAGTACGTTGGTGAGCTGGTAGGGGCTCTCCTGCTGTTCGACGGTCAGCCAGTAGTCCTGCGACGAGATGGCGGGCGAGGCGGTGTAGAATTCGATTTCGTTGACGCGGTCGTCCGACGGGATCGTGTGGCGGGCGAAGAATTCGAAAATCGGCGGCCAGTCGACGCTGGCGTCACCGAACCAGTGTTCGCCGCCCGGGAATTCGTGGTAGCAGAAGTCGGTGTGGAAGCGGCCCAGCTCCTGGCGCATGATGTGGGCCTGTTCGGTCGGGACCACGTTGTCGGCCGAGCCGTGGTGGATGTAGACGCCTGACTGTTTGAGGTTGCGTGCCAGACTCAGGACCCGGCCGGCGGAGGCTCCGCGTTCGAAGGCCGAGAACATCGGGTGGCGGCGGTGCATCTGGTCGCCGCGTCCGCTGCCGTAGCCGGCGATGTCGGGGTAGCCGGCACACGGGGCGATGGCGGCGAAGGTCGAGGGATAGGTCGTGCCGAGGAACCAGGTCCCGTGGCCGCCCATCGAGTGGCCGGTCAGGTAGATGCGGGTGGTGTCGGTCGGGAAGATGCGCTGGCCTTCGGCGAGTACTTCGAGGGCGTCGATGCGGCCCCACTCTTCCCAGTTAAAGCCGTAGGGACGGCGGTTGGTGGCGGCCACGATGTTGACCCAGTCCTTCTGACGGTAGGCACGAGCCTGGTTGCGGGCTTCGACAGAGGCGCCGTGGACGGTCAGCACGAAGGCTTTGGGTGTGGTGTCTGCCGGATTGGTACGCAGGGCCGGGGCCACGCTGTAATATTGCACGCTGCCGTCGATGCGGCTGATGAAGGTGCGTTCGTGGTGGGTGTTGGGATCGGCCTGACGCAGGGTGATAGTCGTCGTGTCGATCGTTTTGCCGCCGCGCAGCAGCTCCAGGTGGGCTTTGACGGCGCCTTTCAGGTCGGGACGGCCGGTGCCGGGCAGCTGGAATTTCACTTTCCGCACGGCCAGCGGCATTACGTCGTCGGTGGGGCATTCGATTGCCTGACCGAGCACTTCACCTTCGGGAGTCGAAAGGGTGGTGCGGATGCTCAGCCCTTTGAGCGCCTTTTCGGTGGCGTTCACGATGCGGATGGCGGCCCACTTGGGGTTCTCTTCACCGGCGATCAGGTCGGGCAGGGTGAGGTCGCGGCGGGTGAAGAGCACCGGTTTGTTCGGTACGACGAGTTTCGACTCGACGCGGCCGAAGCGGCCGGCGGTGTAGATGATCTCGTTCAGCCCCTTTTTCAGCCGGACGGGGATCAGCGTGTAGCCGAAGTCGTAGTGGTCGCCTTCGTGGGGCTCGCCGTTGATGTAGGTGCGGGTGCCACCGGTGGTTTCGAGCAGCACGATCTCCGAAGTGGGGGCCTCATACGAGGTGTAGAGGTAGGCCGAGCGCATGTGCGGACTGCGGAAGGTGCCGGTCGAGTCGGCTTCGATCGGGCTCCAGGTCCAGCTGGGCAGCGGGGTCCAGCGCGGCCGGCGACCGCTGGCGGCTGCCTTGCGCTCGCTGTTGGACTGGTAGGCCATCGGGGCCTCTTTCTGTTTCGGGTAGGCGTAGCCGATGCTGTCGCCGGCGGCCGGGGTGCGGAAACGGTCGGTGGCGTAGAGCCATACGACCATCTCCTGGCCGTTGTAGAGGGTGCCGGCTCCGACGCCGCCGGGCAGCAGCAGCCCTTTGCGGAAGTGGTGCAGTACGCGGCCTTCGTCGGTGGTCTCGACTTTCTGCTGGCCGAAGATTGCGACGATGTTGCCGTCGCCTTTTGCCTGCTGGGCGGCACCGTTCTGCCACAGGGCTGCGCCCAATAGGCAGAGGGCTGCGGTACGCCAGCGATGGGTGTTGAGTCTGGTCATGTGGGGTGTGGTTATTGATTGATCTGTGGGGTAAAGGTAGCGGTTTATCAACAAAAAGCCGCATCCGGGCGGGGTGCGGCTGTACGATTCCGGTGGCTGGCGGACGTTACGGGCGAGTGGTGTCGGAGGTCTCGACCTCTTCGTACTCGACGTATTCGCCGACGCTCTTGCCGACCTGGTATTCGCTTTGGCGGGTGTTGCGCGTGACGGTCACTTCGCCTTCGCGTTTTTTCCGGGCGTTGTTCCCGCCGTTGTTTCCGAATTGGGTGTAGAAGCCGCGAAAGGCGCCGTTGCCGAAGGTGCCTCCGGTGGCGTTGCCGTCTCCGCCGAACTGTTGTTGGAATTCTTTCTGCTTGCGGGCTATCCACCATCGCAGCGTCCAGCGACCGATCTGTCCGAGCAGCCAGAATCCGACGAATATGAATAGTATGACGGTCAGGAAGGTTTCCATGGGGTGTTGTAATTTTCCTTAAAGATAACGTGGGAACGTGCGTCTTTAGTACGTTCCCACGCCTGTCGGGTTATCCTGCCGCCGTGGAAAGCGGCGGGCGATTATTTTTCGACTTTGCTGAACATGTCTTTCCCGACGCCGCACAGGGGGCATTCGAAATCGTCGGGCAGTTCTTCGAACGGGGTACCGGGGGCAATGCCGCCTTCGGGGTAGCCTTCTTCGGGGTTATAAACCCAGTCGCATACGTCGCATTTGTAGCTGTCCATAGTTCTGTTTTGTTTTTAGTGTGTGTTGTGTTGGTTGTCTGTTTTATTTGGCAAAGATACCGATATAGGTGTGCGGTGTCAATGCGCGGAGTTCGCTTTTTACGCTCTCGGGTACGTCGAGGCCGTCGATGAAGGCGGCGATGTCGGCCTGGCCGATCCCTTTGTTGGTGCGGGTCAGCGCTTTGAGCGCTTCGTAGGGATTGGGGTATTTCTCGCGGCGCAGGATGGTCTGGATCCCTTCGGCCACCACGGCCCAGTTGTTGTCGAGGTCGCGGTCGATGGCGTCGCGGTTGATGATCAGTTTGCCGAGCCCTTTCATCAGCGAGCTGATGGCGATCAGCGTGTGGGCCACCGGTACGCCGATGTTCCGCAGCACGGTCGAGTCGGTCAGGTCGCGTTGCAGACGGGAGATCGGCAATTTTGATGCCAAATGTTCAAACAGGGCGTTGGCCAGACCCAGGTTGCCTTCGGCGTTCTCGAAGTCGATCGGGTTGACTTTGTGGGGCATGGCCGAGGAACCTACTTCGCCGGCTTTGATCTTCTGTTTGAAGTATTCCATCGAGATGTAGGTCCACATGTCGCGTGCCAGGTCGATCAGTATGGTGTTGACCCGTTTGTAGGCGTCGAACAGGGCGGCGATGTTGTCGTAGTGTTCGATCTGGGTGGTGTACTGCGAACGCTCGAGGCCGAGGGTCTCGTTCACGAAGCGGTTGGCAAAGGCGACCCAGTCGATGGTCGGGTAGGCTACCGAGTGGGCGTTGAAGTTGCCGGTGGCGCCGCCGAACTTGGCGGGGAAGGGGATGGCGCGCAGTTGGGCCAGCTGTTTGTCGAGGCGTTCGACGAATACGCGGATCTCCTTGCCGAGTGAGGTGGGCGAGGCGGGTTGGCCGTGGGTGTGGGCCAGCATCGGCACGGTGCGCCATTCGTCGGCCAGTTCGCGGAGTTTCGCCACGAGTTCGTCGATGGCGGGGTTGTACACTTCGTGGGTGGCGGCCTTGAGGCTGTAGGGGGTCGCGGTGTTGTTGATGTCCTGCGAGGTGAGACCGAAGTGGACGAATTCACGTTCGTCGCCCAGCTTCAGCACGTCCATCTTCTCCTTGATGAAGTATTCGACGGCTTTGACGTCGTGGTTGGTGGTCTGTTCGATCTCCTTGACGCGTTCGGCGTCGCTCAGCGAGAAGTTCTTGTAGATGTCGCGCAGGGCTGTGTAGTGTCCTTTGTCGAAGTCGGCGAGCTGCGGAAGGGGCAGTTCGCACAGGGCGATGAAGTATTCGATTTCGACCTGTACGCGGTAGCGGATCAGGGCAAATTCCGAAAAGTAGTTGCCCAGTTGATCGACTTTGCCGCGGTAGCGTCCATCGACGGGCGAAATGGCTGTGAGTCGGTTCAGTTCCATGGTTATTAGGTTGTTTTTGTGTCGTATGGGTTGTTGTCGGGGCGTTGCGGGTCGGGTGGCTGCTGGTCTGTCGGGTTCTTCGACCGGCATCCGGTTCATTCTTGCGCACACTCTTTCTCCTCTCCTGTCATTCTTCTCTCACTTTTCTTTCCTGTCTTTCTGTGCTCTCCGCTTTTTTCCTCCCCGGGGGTTAGGCTACCTGTACCTGCATGGCTTCGACGCGCTGGCGGGCGTAGTCGAGTTTCACGCGGAAGGTCTTGCGTTTGCTGGCCGGCACCTCGAACATGGCGTCCATCATGATTGCTTCGCAGATCGAACGCAGGCCGCGGGCGCCGAGTTTGTATTCGATCGCTTTGTCCACGATGTAGTCCAGCACGTCGTTGTCGAAGCTCAGTTTCACGCCGTCGAGCTCGAACAGGCGGATGTATTGTTTGATGATCGCGTTCTTGGGCTCGGTGAGGATCTGGCGCAGCGCTTCGCGGCCAAGCGGCTCGAGGTAGGTCAGTACGGGCAGTCGGCCGATAAGTTCGGGGATCAGACCGAACGAACGCAGGTCTTTCGGGGTGATGTATTGCAACAGGTTGTCGCGGTCGACTTCGGCCACTTTCTGTTGCTGGCCGTAGCCCACCACGCGGGTGTTGAGTCGTTGGGCGATCTTTTTCTGTACGCCGTCGAAGGCACCGCCGGCCACGAACAGGATGTTCTTGGTGTTGACCTGGATGTATTTCTGGTCGGGGTGTTTGCGTCCTCCCTGCGGCGGTACGTTCACCACGGTCCCTTCGAGGATCTTCAGCAGGGCCTGTTGTACGCCTTCGCCCGATACGTCGCGGGTGATGGAGGGGTTGTCGCTTTTGCGGGCGATCTTGTCGATCTCGTCGATGAAGACGATGCCGCGTTCGGCGGCGGCCACGTCGTAGTCGGCGGCCTGCAGCAGGCGCGAGAGAATGCTCTCGACGTCTTCGCCGACGTATCCGGCTTCGGTCAGGGCGGTGGCGTCCACGATGGCGAACGGTACGTTCAGCAGCCGGGCGATGGTGCGGGCAATGAGGGTCTTGCCGGTACCGGTCTCGCCCACGAGCAGGATGTTCGACTTGTCGAGTTCGATCTCGGTGTCGTCCGTATCGTCGGGGTGCGAGATGCTGTGCATCAGTCGCTTGTAGTGGTTGTAGACGGCTACGGCGATGTATTTCTTGGCGCGGTCCTGGCCGATGACGTATTGGTCGAGGAACGCTTTGATGGATTGCGGGGTGTAGAGCGACATCGCTTCGCCGATGGTTTGGGCGGCTTCGCTCTTGGCGCGGTTTTCCATCTCCTGCTGGACGATCTCCCAGGCGCGTTCGGCGCAGTTGTCGCAGATGTTGGCCTCCTGGCCGTGGATGATCATGCCGACCTGGCTGGCCGGCGCTCCGCAGAAGGAGCAGTGTTCGTGGATTTTACCTTTGTTGTCTGCCATGGTTCTCCTCTCTCTTTCTGCTTAGATTTCTTCCCGTTTGGTCAGCACGCCGTCGATGATGCCGTAGTCGGTGGCCTCCTGCGAGGTCATCCAGAAGTCGCGGTCGGCGTCCTGCTCGATCTTCTTGATGTCGACGCCGCTGTGGGCCGAGAGGATCGAGTAGAGCTCCTCTTTGGTCTTGAGGATCTGGCGGGCGGTGATTTCGATGTCGCTGGCCTGTCCTTCGACGCCTCCCAGCGGCTGGTGGATCATGATGCGGGAGTGTTGCAGGGCGGAGCGTTTGCCTTTGGTGCCGGCGGTCAGCAGGATGGCGCCCATCGAGGCGGCCATGCCGGTGCAGATGGTGGCCACGTCGGGCGAGATGAGCTGCATCGTGTCGTAGATGCCGAGGCCGGCCGAGACCGAACCGCCGGGGGTGTTCAGGTAGACCTGGATGTCGGCTTTCGGGTCGGTCGATTCGAGGAAGAGCATCTGGGCCTGGATGATGTTGGCGGCGTCGTCGTAGATCGGGACGCCGAGGAAGATGATGCGGTCCATCATCAGACGCGAGAAGACGTCCATCGTGGCGACGTTCAGCTGGCGTTCTTCGATGATGGTGGGCGATATGTATTCGGCGGTGATGCGGTCGTAGCGGTGCATGGCCAGCGACGAGATGCCGCGGCCCAGACGTGCGTACCGTTCAAACTCTTTTTTGTAGTCCATTCGACGATATAAAATGTTGTAAAGGGTAAAGTTATGTTTTTTTTACGAAAAAGGCGCATTTTGCCTCTAACAAAATGCGCCTTGCTGTCCGACAGACCCTCATCGGGCCTGCTGAAGGGGGTTACGCCAGTTTCTGGAACTCTTCGGGGGTGACGGTTTTTTCGTTCACTTTGATCTGTTCGGCCACGGCGGCGATCACTTTCTGTTCGCCCACCTTGTCGTAGATCTTGCGGACCTCTTCCTTGTTGCCGAGGATCGAACCCACGAAGTTTTCAAGCATGTCGTCGGCTACGGTGTGCATGCCGTAGTACTGGAATTGCATCATGGCAACCTCTTTGGCTTCGGCTTTGACGTCGTCCTGGGTGACTTCGAGGTTGTTGGCTTTCATCACGTGGCGGCGGATCAGGTCCCAGCGCAGCATGTCGAGGAACTGCGAGAACTCTTTTTCGATCTCTTCCATCGAGAATTTACCCTGGTTCACCTGGTAGAGCCAGTTTTTCAGGAAGGCTTCGGGCAGGCTGAGGTTGGTCTTCTCGAGCAGGTATTTCCGCATGTCGGCCGTGAATTTGTATTCGGTCTCTTTGGCCAGTTCGTGGCGGATCTGTTCGTCGATCTTGGCGTCGAACTGTTCGGGGGTGGTCACGTCGCCGGCCGGGAAGGCGAGCTTGAAGAACTCTTCGTTCATCTCGGGTTCGGCGAACTTGCGGATCTGGGTGATGGTGAAGGTGTAGTTCGGGTCCATCCCTTCGAGTTCGGCCTCTTTCACGCC
This sequence comes from Millionella massiliensis, assembly GCF_900104655.1. Classification (GTDB taxonomy): domain Bacteria; phylum Bacteroidota; class Bacteroidia; order Bacteroidales; family Rikenellaceae; genus Rikenella; species Rikenella massiliensis. The sequence goes on from NZ_FNWD01000002.1 coordinate 2,231,345, forward strand.
CAGGATCGAGGCGCGCTGCGACGGGGTCTTGTAGATTTCGTTGACGTTCACTTCGACGGTGTCGCCCACTTTCTTGCCGATGAAGGGTTTGCGGCTCTCTTCGTCCATGCTGATGAGGCCTACGTAGGCGTCGTCGATGGTGGTTTCGCCCTGGGTGAGGGTACCGGTCAGTGCTTCGTCGTCGGCTACCACGTCGACGTCAACCAGTTTGCCGAAACGACGCATGTAGTTGCTGCGGAAGCCTTTGCGCATGTCGTCGTTCGGTTCGATGATGTATTTGGTGATGCTGTTCTTTTTGCTCAGGGCGAGGTCAACTTCGGGAGCCAGACCGATTTCGAATACGAATTCAAATTCGGTAGCGGTGTCGAAATCCAGTTCGCCTTGTTTGTCGGAGGGCATCAGGTCGCCTACGGTGTCGATGTTGTTTTCCTTGATATAGTCGAAGGCGGCGTCGGTTGCTTTGCGGTAGGCGTTGTCGGCCACGGCGCTCTTGCGGTACATCTTGTTGATGATACCCATCGGAACCATGCCCGGACGGAAACCCGGGATGTTGGCTTTGCGTTTATACTCTTTGAGTTGTTTTTCGACCTGTTCCTTGTAATCGGCTTCGCCCACGGTGACCCGGAGCAGCGCGGTCTGGTTTTCGAGGTTTTCTCTAACTACGTTCATTGCGTATGTTGTTTGTTTTATTTGCCTTAGTGAGCCAATTAGAGCGCAAAGGTAACGGATTTTTTATGAAAATCCGCTACTTTTGATCCGGATGACCATGTTTTACGATAAGGTATTTTGCGATTTGGCCGATTCGGATCGGTTCCGGAGCGGAGATTTCGAGCGTTGTACGTTTCGGGGATGCGACCTGACGCAGGCCGATTTCACCGATGCGGAGCTGGCGGATTGCCGTTTCGAGGAGTGTCGGTTGTCGGGGCCGGGTTTCGATGGTGCGGGGCTTCGGGATGCGGTGTTCGAGCGTTGCGAGTTGCGGGGCGTGGATTTCGGACGTTGCCGCAGGCTTGGATTCGGCGTGGCGTTCCGGGGGTGTCATTTGAGCTTTTGTTCGTTCCGTGAGTTGAAAATGGAGCGAACGCTTTTTACCGGGAGTGTGTTGCGGGAGTGTTTCTTTTCGGAGTGCGACCTTGCGGAGGCCGATTTTTCGGAGTGTGATCTGGAGCGAACCCTGTTCGAACAATGTCGATTGGAGGGTGCCGATTTCCGCGCGGCTTTTGCCTTTACGATCGACCCGGCCGTGAACCGGATGCGTGGGGCGCGTTTCTCACGCGGCGGGCTGGAGGGGTTGTTGACGCAGTTCGGGCTGCGGATCGAGGAGTGATCGGGAACTCACCAGCCGGTTTGCGGGGCATGGAACGCGGCATGGTGCTGCGGGGGCATAATATATCGTGTTGTGTGGCAGTTCTGAATGAAAATTGTGCGGGCCGAAGTTTCGCTGACAGAAACTTCGGCCCGTTGTTGTATGCGGCAGCCCCGCCGAGGGAGGCTTGTTCAGAGTGGTCCGGGGAGTTGGAATGTTGTGCCGGTCTTCTCCGGGGATGCGGGGATGGACTTATTGAGCGGAGGTGTTGCCGTACTGGTTTTCGAGCACGGCCTGTGCAGCCTCGAATGCGTCGAAAAATCCGCGGGCCTGAATGGTGCCGTCGGGGCCGATCAGGATGAAAAAGGGCCAGCCGGTGAAGAAGAAACTCTCCATCAGCGATTTGTTGTCGGGATGGTCGGTTTCGACTTCGACTTCTGTCCAGGGGTGTTGGAGCATCCCGGCCAGTGCGGTGCGCATGTCGTCCACGCCGGGCATGGAGACCTTCTTGTCGGTGGGCAGGTTGTCGTGAACCTGACGGATGGTGGCGATGGATTCGGTCACACCGAGCACATCGAGTCCCTGTGCGTGGTATTTGTCGTGCAGCTCCCGTACGAGCGGGTCGATATAGAGCGAGCCGGGGCAGAGTCCCCAGTGGTAGATCAGCAGGTGGCGTCCGCGGAAGTCGGCTTTGGTCAGTTTCTGACCGGTGGTGCTGATGACCGTGAAGTCGGGGGCGGGCTGGCCGTTGGCCAACTGTTCCATCCGGCGGAGCAACTGATCGAAAAGCCGGCCGTAGTAGCTCTCCTTCAGTTCGGGCGAGTAGCTTTCGTAGGTGGCACGAGACTGGTCGAGCGGTTCGTAGGTGATCTCCGGCAGTTTGTCGAGCAACAGGTAGAGCGTTCCGTCGGGATGGGCTTCGGCATAGGCTTTGTCAGCCTCGGCGGACCGTTTGAATCCGGGGTCGGAGGAGTTGGTATGGCCGAAATTGTTGAAGAGTTGTTCGTATTTCCGTCCGGCTGCGGTGTCTTTGCGGGCGAAGGCGGCCTGTGCCTCGTAGGCGTAGTTGCCGCGGATCATTCCGAGCGAATCTTCGAGGCGTAGCGATTCGGCCAGCAGCGGGTCGTCGTACAGACCGCCGGTGAGGGTGCTGTAATAGATCTGGTCGGCGGTTCCGTGGAGTTGGAGCCGGTCGCCGTCGGTGAGGATGAGCTGCATGCCCTGTCGGTCGCAGTGTCGGGCTTCGCCGGTTTTCGGGTGGTAGGTGAACACGTAGTGCTGGTCGTGCTCCTGCGTGCCGCGGTACCGGAAGGTGCCGGCCTTTTTAACGATAATGTCGAAGGCGGGTTCGAGTTCCCAACGCGGGTGAATGACCCGTTCGAAACGCAGTGTGTCGCCGGGTTGCAGGCCGTCGATGCGGCCGCTCAGGGTGAAATGTTGTTGGCCGATGGCGGGTGTACCCAGCACGGCGGCCGTAATCAGCGTTAAAAAGCGGTGTTGCATCATAAACTGAGTTTTTGTGTTACACCGCTAATATAACTAAAAATATCGTCAGTCTGTTCTTTGTCCGAAAAGATTATTTTTTGACTTTCCGCAACTCGAAGTCGGGTCCCAGGTAGACCCGGCGTACGTATTCGTCGGCGGCCAACTCTTCGGCCGTGCCGGTGCGGATCACCTTCCCTTCGACCAGGATGTAGGTGCGGTCGGTGATGCTCAGGGTTTCGTGTACGTTGTGGTCCGTGATGATGACGCCGATGTTCTTCTCCTTGAGCGAGGCCACGATCGACTGGATTTCGGCCACGGCGATCGGGTCCACGCCGGCGAAGGGTTCGTCGAGCAGAATGAATTTCGGATTGATGGCTACGGCGCGTGCGATCTCGGTGCGTCGTCTCTCACCCCCGGAGAGTTGCTGGCCGAGGCTCTTGCGCACCTTCGTGAGGCTGAACTCCCGAATCAGATATTCGATGCGCTCGCGCTGGTACTCTTTCGAGTAGTCGGTCATCTGCAGGACGGCCTTGATGTTGTCCTCGACGGACAAGCGCCGGAAAACCGAGGCTTCCTGGGCCAGATACCCCACGCCGAGCTGGGCGCGCCGGTAGACGGGCTCTTTGGTGATGTCGAGGTCGTTCAGGAAGATCTGGCCGGCGTTGGGCTTGATCAGCCCCACGGTCATGTAGAAGGTGGTTGTCTTGCCGGCTCCGTTGGGGCCCAGCAGTCCGACGATCTCGCCCTGCTCGACGTCGATCGAGACGCCGTTCACGACCGTGCGCGATTTGTATTTCTTGACGAGGTCTTTTGTCCAAAGACGCATCTTCTCGTTCGGGTTGTTGATTTCCAGCGGATTTTCCATGCAACAGGTGTTTTCTGGTTCGAGAGCGGGCTGTTGTTCGGGTGTCGGTGATAGCCCGGGGGGCCGCGCCTGGGGTGGTTCGTCGTCGGGGGCGTTCAGCGCGAGTCTCCCGCCCCCGAGGGAAAAGGGTTATACCACGCCTTCGCGGAGAATGTCGTGGATGTGGATGATGCCGCAATAGGCGCCGCCCTGCTCCGTATCGAGAACGAGCAGTTGCGTGATCTTATTTTGTTCCATCATGTGAAATGCCTTGACGGCCAGTTCGTCGGCGGCGATGGTCTTCGGCGAGAGGGACATGATGTCGCGTGCCCGGACTGACCGGATGTCCTTGCCGCTCTGGAGCATGCGGCGCAGGTCGCCGTCGGTGATGATGCCCACGAGCCGTCCGTCTCCGGGTTCGACGACGGCAGTGGCTCCGAGCCGTTTGCCCGAGATTTCGATGATGACGGTGTTGAGGTCGGCATCGGGCGATACCCGGGGCGCCCCTTCGTCGGACATGATGTCGCGCACGGTGGTATAGAGCTTCTTGCCGAGTGCTCCGCCGGGGTGGAAGCGGGCGAAATCCTGGGCCGTGAAGCCGCGCATCTTGAGCAGCGTCATGGCCAGCGCGTCGCCCATTACCAGCTGGGCTGTCGTGCTGGAGGTCGGGGCCAGGTTGTTGGGACAGGCCTCTTCGGCGACGGTGGTGTTCAGAATACGGTCGCTGTGTTGTGCCAGGAAGGACTCCAGATTGCCCACCATCCCGATGATCTGGTTGCCCATCTGCTTGATGAACGGAACCAGCACCTTAATTTCGGGCGAGTTGCCGCTTTTGGAGATGCAGATGATGATGTCTTCGGGCTGGATGATTCCCAGGTCGCCATGGATGGCGTCTGCGGCGTGCATGAAGACGGAGGGGGTGCCGGTGGAGTTGAGCGTGGCGACGATCTTGTTGGCGATCAGGGCGCTTTTCCCGATACCCGTGATGATCAGCCGGCCGCGGCTGTGGAAGATCATTTCGGCAATCTCGACGAAACTCTGATCGATATATCCGGCGAGCCGTTCGACGGCTGCACACTCGGTGTGGATGATGTTCCGAGCGAATTCTATGGTCTGTTCGGGAGTCACTTTCGGTTAAAATTTTGGACAAAGGTAGTTGGATTTCATGAAAAATCGTTACCTTTATTGTTGCCTGTGTCGGGGTCCGACCGTCCGATGCGGGCTCAAAGGCTATTTACGGGGGATTTCATTATGACAAACAGTAAACAGCAACATTCGACATCCGACGATTTATACGAAAGCCTCAAACGGCATTTCGGCTTCTCACAATTCAAAGGGAATCAGGAAAAGGTAATTCGCAACGTACTCGCCGGAAACGATACCTTCGTGCTGATGCCCACGGGCGGAGGTAAATCGTTGTGCTATCAGTTGCCGGCCCTGATGATGGACGGTGTGGCGATCGTCATCTCGCCGCTGATTGCCCTGATGAAAAACCAGGTCGATGCCATGCGTACCTTCTCCATGGAGGACGGCGTCGCCCATTTCCTGAACTCATCGCTCAACAAAAGCGCCGTCCAGAAAGTGCGCGAAGACGTGCTCGCAGGCAAAACCAAACTCCTCTACTTTGCCCCCGAGTCGCTCACCAAGGAGGAGAACGTCGAGTTCCTGCGTAAAATCAAGATTTCGTTCTACGCCATCGACGAAGCCCACTGTATCTCGGAGTGGGGCCACGACTTCCGACCCGAGTACCGCCGTATCCGCCCGATCATCGCCGAGATCGGACAGGCGCCCGTCATCGCGCTGACTGCCACGGCGACCCCGAAAGTGCAGCTCGACATCCAGAAAAACCTCGGCATGCAGGACGCCAAGGTCTTCAAGTCGTCGTTCAACCGCCCCAACCTCTACTACGAAGTGCGGCCCAAGGTGGGCGCCACCAAGGAGATCATCAAATACATCAAGCAGAACCCCGGTAAAAGCGGCATCATCTACTGCCTCTCGCGCAAGAAGGTCGAAGAGCTGGCCGAACTGCTCGTGGTCAACGGCATCAAGGCGCTGCCCTATCATGCCGGTATCGACGCCGCCACCCGTGCCGCCAATCAGGATAAGTTCCTGATGGAGGAGGTCGACGTGATCGTGGCCACCATCGCCTTCGGGATGGGGATCGACAAGCCCGACGTGCGCTACGTCATCCACTACGACATTCCCAAATCGCTCGAAGGGTACTACCAGGAGACCGGCCGGGCCGGTCGCGACGGTGGCGAAGGGCGTTGCATCACCTTCTATAGTTATAAGGATATTCAGAAACTCGAGAAGTTCATGCAGGGCAAACCGGTCGCCGAACAGGAGATCGGCAAACTGCTGCTGCAGGAGACCGTCTCCTACGCCGAAAGCGCCATGTGCCGTCGCCGGATGCTGCTCCACTACTTCGGCGAAGAGTACAACGAACCCAACTGCGGATGCTGCGACAACTGCTGCAACCCCCGCGAAGAGTTCGAAGGCCGGGATTTCATGCGGCTGATGCTCGAAACCCTCGAAGCGATCGGCCCGGGCTTCAAGGCCGATTACCTCGAAGCCATGTTGCTCGGCAAAACCACCAACCTGATCAAATCCTACAAACACCATAAACTGGAGCTCTTCGGAGCGGGTGCCGACCACGACGCCCAGTTCTGGAGCGCCGTGATCCGTCAGGGGCAGATCCTCGGACTGATCGACAAGGATATCGAAAACTACGGCCTGCTCTCCATCAGCGACGCCGGCCGTCAGTACCTGGCTCCGGGCGGAGCCTTTAGCGTGAAGCTCGTGGCCGACCACCGCTACGAAGAGTCCGACGACGAGGATTCGCTGACCACCCACGCCCCCAACCGCGGCGGCGAGGCGGCCGATCCGATCCTCTTCTCGATGCTGGCCGACCTGCGGAAAAAGGTTGCACAGAAACACGACCTGCCCCCCTATGTGATCTTCTCCGAAGAGTCATTGAAGGAGATGACCATCCAGTATCCCGTGACCCTTGAGGATATGCTGAACATCACCGGAGTTGGCGAGGGCAAGGCAAAACGCTACGGGAAACCCTTCATCGAACTGATCGCCCGGTATGTTGAGGAGAACGGCATCGAACGGCCTCAGGAGATGGTCGTGCGCAGCGTGGTGAACAAGAGCCGCAACAAAGTCTTCATCATCCAGAGCATCGACCGCAAGATGGACTTCGAGGATATTGCCGACGCCAAGGGACTTTCGATGGAAGAGCTGCTCGAAGAGATCGAAGCCATTGTCGGAGCCGGAACGCGGCTGAACATAGACTACTACATCAACGAGATGGTGGACGAGGATAAAGTGCTCGACATCATCGACTATTTCACCGAAGAGGCTCAGAGCGACTCCGTGGCCGATGCCGTGCGCGAACTGGGCCCCGACTACACCGAAGAGGAGATCCGGCTGGTACGGATCAAATTCCTGAGCGAGGCCGGAAACTGATCTGTCGGCCAACTGCCCTCCGACTGACGTGACGGTCTGTCTGCCCATTTGTGTGGCGGCTTCCTCCGAAGACAACGGCGACAGGCTGCCGGCGTCTGTGCGGCAGTACCGCCCGAAGAGTTGTACGGCGATTCCGCTTGAGCGTATGTGTGGCAGTCAGTCCGGTATCCGCCGACCCTGTAACCTTTCGGAACGAACGAATGACAGAAGTAAGAGCGAAAAAGTATCTCGGTCAGCACTTTCTGACCGACCTGAATATTGCGCGGCGTATAGCCGAAGCACTGCGTACCGATCACGCCCCCGGGGTACTCGAAGTGGGACCCGGCATGGGCGTGCTGACCCAATTCCTGCTGCCCCTGCATGGCGACCGGCTCACCGTGGCCGAAATCGACACCGAGAGCGTCGATTACCTGCGCGTGCACTATCCTGCGCTGAACATCATCGAGGGCGACTTCCTGCAACTCGATCTCGACGCCCTGTACGCCGGGCAGGGCGGCGTCAATATTATCGGGAATTTTCCGTACAACATCTCCTCGCAGATCTTTTTCAAAGTGCTGGACCACCGGCAGATCGTCCCCGAGGTCGTCGGCATGATCCAAAAAGAGGTGGCTGTGCGGCTCGCCGCGCCTCCCGGCGGTAAGGAGTACGGCATCCTGAGCGTCCTGCTCCAGGCCTACTACGACATCGAGTACCTGTTCAGCGTGCCGCCCGGCGTCTTCAACCCGCCGCCCAAGGTGCAGAGCGCCGTGATCCGACTGACCCGCAACGCCGTGCAGCACCTCGACTGCGACGAGGCCCTCTTCCGGAAGATTGTCAAGGCCACCTTCAACCAGCGGCGTAAAACCATTCGGAACTCCCTCTGCTCCGCCTATCCGGCCGTGCGCGAGGCCGTCTCCAGCGGACGGATCGAGCCGCATCCCTGTTTCGGGCTGCGTCCCGAGACCCTCTCCGTCGCCCAGTTCGTCGAACTGACCCGCTGGGTGGCCGACCTGCTCCCCGCGTCCGATTCTGCAACCCTTACCGAATAACCATGAATCCATATATCGAACTGCTGCGGCGCATGATTGCGACCCCTTCCGTGAGCCGCGAAGAGGAACGTACCGCCGACCTGCTGGCCGAATTTCTCACCTCCCGGGGTGTCGACCCCGTGCACCGCTCCCATAACAACGTGTGGGTGCGTAACCGTTGGTTCGATCCGGCCAAACCCACCATCCTGCTCAATTCGCACCACGATACGGTCAAACCCAACAGCGCTTATACCCGCGACCCGTTCGCGCCCGACATCGAGGCCGGGAAACTCTACGGACTCGGCAGCAACGACGCCGGGGCCAGCGTCGTGTCGCTCATTGCCGCCTTCCTGCACTTTTATGAGGCCGAAGGGCTCCGGTATAACCTCTGTCTGGCGCTGACCGCCGAGGAGGAGGTCTCCGGCCGGAACGGTATCGAAAGCATCCTGCCTGAACTGGGCGAGCTGAGTTTTGCGATTGTCGGCGAACCGACCGGGATGGAGCTTGCCATCGCCGAACGCGGTCTGATGGTGCTCGACTGCGTGGCCCACGGCAAGGCCGGCCATGCCGCCCGCAACGAGGGGGATAATGCCATCTACCGGGCGATGCAGGACATCGAGTGGTTCCGCACCTATCGGTTCCCGCAGGAGTCGCAACTGTTCGGCAATGTCAAGATGAGCGTGACGGTTATCAACGCCGGTACGCAGCACAACGTCGTGCCGGCCGAGTGTCGCTATACGGTGGACGTGCGCGTCACCGACCGCTACACCAACGAAGAGGTGCTTGAGATTGTCCGCAGCCACGTCGCCTCCGATGTTACGCCGCGTTCGACCCGCCTCAAACCCTCCTACATCGACCCGTCGCACCCGATCGTGGCGGCCGGGCTGGCACAGGGACGACACACTTACGGCTCGCCGACCACTTCGGATCAGGCCCTGCTGTCGATTCCGTCGCTCAAGATGGGGCCGGGCGATTCGGCCCGTTCGCACAGTGTCGACGAATTTGTGTATGTATCCGAAATCGAAGCCGGCATCGACCAGTATATCGCCATGCTTGAAGCGGTGTGCCGGTAGACGGCCGTTTGGAAAACCGTCCTTTATTGCTTACTTTTGCAGCGTCATTCTGCGGATGTGGTGTAATTGGTAGCCACGCCAGACTTAGGATCTGGTGCCTTAACCGGCGTGGGGGTTCGAGTCCCTTCATCCGCACGTGAATCGAAAACAGACAGAGCAACCCTTCACGAAGGGTTGCTCTGTCTGTTTTTGTCTGAAGACCGGAAGGGAGTGGGGCGAAGGTGGTGTGCGCTTGCGGTTGGGGCCCTGGCGCTAATGCGCGGGGGAAGGGAAAATCGGAGGCGGTTGAAGTGCGTACAAGCATAGCCTCGGGTATGTGTGCGGATGATTCGAAATGCCGGTAAATGTATTCCGATATTCTCAAAAAATCACGGTACAGGCGACGTGGCGCGGGTGGAATGAAATGTCGTGGAGATGTGCGCGAAGAGGAGAGTGCGTGTTCAATCGATGGTTGTTCGGTCCGGTGTGGCAGCCGGGAGTGTGCGGTCGAGCCATTCGAACATCGTGCGGAACGCCTCGGCACGTACAGGCGCGCTGGAGAGGAACAGGTCGTGCATGCCACCCGCAATCGGAACGTACGTGACGTCGCGTCCCAGGTTCGGCGCATAGCGTCGGATATCCTCGACGTTGAGCACCGCATCGGTGCGGAACAGCGCGTCGTCCCACTCGGTGCCGAAATAGGAGCGGTCCGAACTCATGACCAGTACCGGGACGGCGATGTTCAGTCCGCGTTTGATGCGTCGCTGGCCGTTGCGGACGGCACGCAGCCACGAAAAGTAGAGCGGAATCCCTTCGATCGGTTTGAGCTGGGTGTCGAAGTCCCATTCGCCGCGATAGTGCCGGTGGACGCTTTGCGCATAGAGGGGCGAGAGCTCGTTGCGGGCGTGCAGAAACGGGAAAATCAGGCTGGCAGCGGCCGCCAGCGGGATCTGGATGTGTCGCTTGGTCCACGTGGTGTTGAACTCCAGAAAGGGGCTGTTCAACACCACACGGCTGATCGCCCGGCGCTGATCGGCAGGGCCGTCGTCGGCATACAGTGCGGCGAGCAGTCCCCCGGTGGAGTGACCCAGCAGGACGATTTCGGAGGCTCCGGCCGCCTGGATGAAGCGGATGCTTTCGGTCAGGTCGGGGTAGTACTCGTACATGGAGCGTGCGAAGTCGGGATGCTGTCCTTCGAGCCACGATCGTCCGTATTTGCGCAGTTCGACGGCATAAAACCGGTAGCCGCGGGCCACGAAGTGTTCGGCCAGATGCTCCTGGAAAAAGTAGTCGATATAGCCGTGGATGTAGAGCACGGCGCGACCGTTGTCGGTCGTTGGGCGGGGCGCTTCGAACAGGGTGGCGATCACGGGGCCGTCGTAGTCGGCCGGGAAGTGGAAGGTGTGGGTGCGGAATTCCATGGGGATCAGTGCGAACAGTGGGTCAGGCTGCAGGTCTCTCCTGCGGTCTCGAACTCAATGGTAGCATGTTCCGTGCCATTCTCGGCGCAGATGCGGCGAATCTCCGTTTTGAGGCGGATCTGTTCTTCGCAGCTGGCGGGGCGGGTCAGTACCACGTGCAGCGTGCTGATGTTGTGTTCGCCGTCCAGACTCCACAGGTGCAGGTCGTGGATCGAGTCGACGCCCGGCAGGGCCGTAATTTCGTCGCGGAGTTTGGCGGGGTCGATCTCTGCGGGGGTGTGTTGCAGCAGCACGCGCAGGGTGGTGCGCAAGTTCTGGTAGACGTTGTAAAGCACCCAGCAGGAGATGCCGATCGAGAGGATCGGATCGAGGATCGGCAGCTCGACGAAGAGCATCACGACGCTGACCACCAGAACGGCCACCCATCCCAGTACGTCTTCCATCATGTGGAGCATCACGGCGCGTTCGCTGATCGAGCCTCCGCGTTTGAGGCGCAGCGCGGCGAATCCGTTGACCAGTACGCCGAAGACGGCCAGTGCCAGCATCCCCTGTGCGTGGGGCTCCTGCGGGGTGATGATACGTTCGACGCAGGCCTTGATAATGAAGACGGAGCCGACCAGCAGAATGGTGGAGATAAACAGCGCGCCGAGCAGCGAGAAACGTTTGTAGCCGTAGGAGTAGTTGGCGTCGGCCCGGCGTTCGGAGACCTTCTGCAGACGCCATGCTACGGCCAGCGACAGGCTGTCGCCGAAGTCATGGAAGGCGTCCGAGAGGATGGCGATGCTGTTGGTCCACAGGCCGCCCGCCAGCTCGACGATGGCAAACCCAAGGTTGACGAAGAAGGCGACGGCGATGTTGCCGGTCGCGGCATGATGATGGTGGTGGGCGTGATGGGTGTGGTCGTGTGCCATGGAAGAAGCGGGAGTTGAGGGGGTGGCGGGTAGCAGTGGCGGAACTTTGCCCGGGGAGGGTTCAGCGGCCGTGGGGCCCGTTTCCTTCCGGGTGGTAGGGTAGTGTGGTGAGGCGTTTAGCGTATTCCGCGGCGGTTCAGCTCGCGGGTGTAGGCTCGGGCGTTGCGGTTGTGCTCGGAGAGGGTCCGGGCAAAGGCATGCTGGCCCGAAAAGTCGGCTTTGGCGCAGAAGTAGAGGTAATCGTGCCTGTTGTCTTCGTCGGCGTAGGCCAGGGTGGCGTCCAGTGCCGAGATCGGCGGAATGCAGATTGGTCCGGGGGGTAGGCCGGCGTATTTGTAGGTGTTGTAGGGCGAGTCGTACGCCAGGTGACGCTTCAGGATTCGGCGCAGCGAGGTGTTGCCCATGGCGAATTTGACGGTCGGGTCGGCCTGTAGCGGAATTCCGGCCCGCAGACGATTGATGTAGACGCCGGCCACCTGGGTCATCTCGCCTTTGAACTTCGTCTCTTCGATCACGATCGAGGCGATCGTGGAGATCTCTTCCGGTGTGAATCCCAGTTCTTCGGCCTGATCCAGCCGGTCGCCGTCCCAGAAGCGGTCGTGCTCCTTCTTCATTCGCTCCACAAACTCCTTGGGAGTCATGGTCCAGTACACTTCGTAGGTGTTCGGGATGAAGAGCGACGGGAAGGTCGCTTTGGTAAGTCCCGTACTGCGGATCACCTCGTCGTCCGTCAGCACCCGGAGCACTTCGTCCGAATCGGCCTCGATGTATTTCGATACGACTTCGGCCAGGCGTTCCATCGACCGGATGTTGTTAAAGGTCAGCCGGACGGGGGTCTGACGACCGTAGTAGAACTTGGCCTGTGCGGTGCGGTACGACGAACCGGCCCGAAGGGTATAGTTCCCGGCTTGCACGCTGTCCATCTCGTGGGCGCGGGCGTAGGAGTTCCAAGCGCGGAGGTTCTTGAGGTAACCGCTGTCGATCAGCATTTGGCTCAACTCGTCGAAGGTGGTGCCGGTGTGCACCTGGATCGTGCCGTCGCGGAGAATGGCGCTGCCGAAACGGTAGTCGTACTGTTTCCACAGGATCGCGCCGCCGATGACGACCACGATCAGACCCAGCGAGGCGAGAATCGCGATGCCGCGTTTGGTCAGTTTGAAGCGTTTTCGGGTTGTGGAGGCCTTTCTGCGGGTGGATTTGGTTTTTGTCATGTTCGGGATGTGGCTGTTTTGCAGTGTCAAAGGTACTCAAAAATCGAAAATCGACTCCGGAGGGTTGGCCGAATCGGGAAAAAGGTTTACTTTTGTGCCGTGGGTAAGTCTTGTACGACCAGCTCCTGCTGAATCCCCCAGGGCCGGAAGGCAGCAAGGGTAGGTGGTTGTAGCGGTGCGATGCAAGTAGCTTACCCACTTTTTTTGTCTCTGTTCGATCCGTTCCGAAAGAAGAGAGGCGGGTTCGTTCCGAAGCCCGATGTCACGGAGGAGAGTTGCTCGCGGGGCGTTCCCGCCCGATGAAAATATCTGTATTTGGTGGCTTTGGGATCGTTTCTGAAATAGTCTCCTTTTGAGAGATTTCATCTTTAAGATAATAGTTTCTTGATTAGGCCTGATTTTCCGCATAATGAGGTGGAAATCATTACTTCGTACGAGACGTTGGTTTTCGGATTCGGCTCCATGACCTCCACGAACGACCGGATATACGCCGCTTATACCGGTTCTACGGATCCCAAAGGGATGAAGTATATTGCCGTTTTTGACTGGAATAGTCGGTTGAAGAAATTGTATAAAACGGATTACCGTATACGCGCGCTCTGTGTTGACCCTGCTGATGAAAGAACACTTTATGCGGTCATGCGTGATGATGACGGAGAGTATTGCCTGCTCCGCTACGACCTGCCCGAATAGTGCTGCGAGAATCGGAATCCCGGATCCTCCGATCGGAATCTGCCCCCTGCGCGTTTTTCGTGCAGGGGCTTTTTTTCGGCAGTGTATGTTCCCCCGGCAAAAAATCATACCTTTGTAACATGATAATCAAGTTATATCCCGAAAACCCCAACGAGCGCACCGTTCGACAAGTCGTCGACCTGCTGCGTCGCGGCGGGGTGATCGTCTATCCCACCGACACGGTCTATGCCCTCGGTTGCGCCCTCGACCAGCCCAAAGCCATCGAACGGCTCCGTTCGATCCGCGGCGGGAAAGACTCTTCCGAGATGTCCATCGTCTGCTCCGACATCTCCGAAGTGGCCGAATATGCCCGTGTGGACAACCTGGTCTTCAAACTGCTCAAGCACAACCTGCCCGGTCCGTTTACCTTCATTCTGCCCGCCTCGTCGAAAATCTCGGACAAGGTGATGGTCGGTCGTAAAACGGTCGGAATCCGCATCCCCGACAACTCCATCGCCCGCGCCATCGTCGAAGCGCTCGGCGAGCCGCTGGTGACCACCTCCGTGCGTACCGACGACGTCGGCGACGAGGTGGAATACATCACCGATCCCGAACTGATCCACGAACGCTACGCCGCTGTGGATGCCGTGGTGGATGGCGGCATGGGCGACAATTTTGCCTCGACGGTGGTCGACTGCACCACCAGCGGCGAGGTGGAGATCCTCCGTCAGGGACGATCGGAACTCGAATTTTGATACCCCCGCCATGGACGAAAAACAACGCAAACAGAAATTCAGAACCGAACTGCTTACGGCCGGAATGGTGTTGGGGCTGGCCCTGTTCGCCGTTATGGCCCTTCAGTACCTGCTGCACGATGCAGGCCCGCTACTCGCCACGATCCTTTCGTTCGCCAACTTCGGTGTGATTGTGGCCGTACTTATTATATACGGACGCCGTGCGGCGGCGCTCTGTCCGCCCGACCCCGCGACGCGTCCCAACGGATTCAGCTACGGACGTGCTTTCGGATTCTCGCTCCTGGTGTCGCTGCTCAGCGGCATCGTTTACGGGGCAGGATACTACCTGCTGGTCGAAGTGGTCGATCCGCAGTACTTTGCCGAAGCCATGAAGCGCGTGGCCGAGGCTTATGTCTCTTCCGGCATGATGACGGCCGAGCAGGTACAGGCCGGAATGGCCCTGATGCACAACCTCTTTGTCGTGATCTTCGCCAACATGATCGCCATGCTGTTCCAGGGTGGATTCATCGCCCTGTTCACATCGGCCATCGTCCGCTACCGAAAACCCTACAATCCGCTGCCACCGTTGCAGTAATACCGTCGTGGCCCGAGGGGTACGTAACGGGGGCGAGAGAGGTAGGAAAAGTCAGAGAGAAGGCGAGGAAAAGTGAAGTGGTGAGAAGAAGAGCGGAAGAGAGAAAAGGGGAGTGGAAAGAGGGGAGAGGAGAACAGGCAAAAAGATGTGTGGACCGCAATCTGGTCGAGGAGAAACCAGAGAGTCGCCCGAAGGTGCGGCCCGATCGAAGAGAAAACCTGAGAGGCGCCCGAGGCGATAGCCGGCCGAGGAGGGAAAGGTGTGGGGCAAATGGAATCGTAATTTAATTGGACATGGAAATTTCGCTTGTCATTCCCGTATATAATGAAGAGGAGTCGCTGACCCCTCTGATGGAGTGGATCTTCCGCGTGATGGAGGCCAACCGTTTCAGCTACGAAGTGATTTTCGTGGACGACGGCTCGACCGATGCCTCGTGGGATGTTATCACCCGCCTCAAAGAGCGTTACCCGGTGATTCGGGGTATCCGGTTCCGTCGCAACTACGGCAAGTCGCCTGCCCTCTACTGCGGGTTCGATGCCGCCGAAGGCGACGTGGTCATCACGATGGATGCGGACATGCAGGATTCGCCCGACGAAATTCCCGAACTCTACCGTATGGTGACCCACGACGGGTACGATCTGGTGTCGGGCTGGAAGCAGAAACGCTATGACCCGCTCGGAAAAACCCTCCCCTCCAAATTCTTCAACCTCACGGCGCGGGTGACCAGCGGGATCAAACTCCACGACTTCAACTGCGGTCTCAAGGCCTATAAGAAAAAGGTGGTTAAGTCGATCGAGGTTTACGGCGAGATGCACCGCTTTATCCCCATCCTGGCCAAGCAGGCCGGATTCAAACGCATCGGCGAGAAGGTCGTACAGCACCGCGCCCGTCAGTTCGGCGTTTCCAAATTCGGATGGGAACGCATGATCAAAGGGTATATCGACCTGCTGACCGTGCTCTTTATGACCCGCTTCGGCCGCCGTCCGATGTATATCTTCGGGGGAATCGGCACGCTGATGTTTCTGGTCGGTGCCGTTATCACCGTCTATCTGATCGTGAAGAAGCTGACCCTTCAGGCCGACGGACTTCCGCTGCGTCCCGTCACCGAGCAGCCCCTCTTCTACATCGCCCTGCTGGCCGTAGGATTGGGCGTGCAGACCTTTCTGGCCGGTTTCCTGGGTGAGATGGTCAATCGTTCGGCTCCCGAACGTAACCGCTACCTGGTCGACGAACGATTGTAAGCAAAATCGGACGGTCAGGTCAGAATCCGGGTGCAAAAAATTGTAAGGTTCTAAAAAAATTATTAAAATTGCAGCCGGAACAGTAGGCCCACCACGAACCCCACAGAGGGGACGGAGAGTGGTAACAGTGAACAAATTAACAACACACCATAAAAAACACAAAGCTATGTCTAAAATCAAAGTAGGTATCAACGGTTTCGGCCGTATCGGTCGTCTGGTGTTCCGCGCAGCTCTGACCAAAAACGATATCGAGATCGTAGGGATCAATGACCTCGTTCCGGTAGACTACATGGCGTACATGCTCAAATATGACACCATGCACGGCCAATTCAACGGCACCATCGAAGTTAAAGACGGTAAACTGGTGGTTAACGGCCACGCTATCCGCGTGACTGCCGAAAAAGACCCGGCTAACCTGAAATGGGACGAAGTAGGCGCTGAATACGTCGTTGAATCTACCGGTCTGTTCCTGACCAAAGAACTGGCTGAAAAACACATCCAGGCCGGTGCCAAACGTGTGGTAATGTCGGCTCCGTCGAAAGACGACACCCCGATGTTCGTAATGGGCGTTAACAACAAAGAATACAAAGGCCAGACCATTGTATCGAACGCTTCCTGCACCACCAACTGCTTGGCTCCGATCGCTAAAGTGCTGAACGACAAATTCGGCATGGTTGACGGTCTGATGACCACCGTTCACTCGACTACCGCTACCCAGAAAACCGTTGACGGTCCGTCGATGAAAGACTGGCGTGGTGGCCGTGCCGCTGCTGGCAACATCATCCCCAGCTCGACCGGTGCCGCTAAAGCCGTAGGTAAAGTAATCCCCGCCCTGAACGGCAAACTGACCGGTATGTCGCTCCGCGTGCCGACCCTTGACGTTTCGGTTGTCGACCTGACCTGCAACTTGGCCAAAGACGTTACCTATGACGAAATCTGCCAGGCTATGAAAGAAGCTTCGGAAGGCGAACTCAAAGGTATCCTCGGTTACACCGAAGACGCCGTTGTATCGAGCGACTTCCTCGGCGATGCACGTACCTCGATCTTCGACGCCAAAGCCGGTATCCAGCTGACCCCGCGCTTCGTGAAAGTCGTTTCGTGGTATGACAACGAATGGGGCTACTCGAACAAAGTGGTAGAACTCATCCAGCACATGAACACCGTTAAATAGTCTTCCCACGGTAGACCAATACGGAAGAGGCCGGCATCCCTATCGGGTGCCGGCCTCTCTTTTTGTGTGCGACCGATTCGCTCGTGAGTCGAGCGCGGGTTGCACGATACGTGATGTCGCAGTGGTGTGCGGACTGGTTCAGGAGCAGAAATGCTTCATAGGCAGATACGGGTTACTCTTGGTAAATCAGTACCGATGCATAAACGGCCACCCCCTCTTCGCGTCCGGTGAACCCCAGTCGTTCCGTGGTCGTCGCCTTGATCGAGATGTCTTCCGGAGCTACGCCCAGGATTGGAGCCAACGCTTCCTGCATGGAACTGATGTAAGGCCGCAACTTCGGAGCCTGGGCCAGTACCGTACAGTCGACGTTACCTATAAGGTATCCCTTTTCGTGCACCATGTCGACACACTTTTGGAGTAGGATTTTGCTGTCTATCCCTCTGTATTCCGGTGCTTTATCCGGGAAATGGTAGCCAATGTCGCCCAGTGCGAGCGAACCGAGCAGAGCGTCACACAGTGCGTGGATCAGTACGTCTCCGTCCGAGTGAGCTATGAAGCCTTTATTATGTTCAATGTGAATGCCGCCTAACCACATCGGCAAACCTTTGGCCAGAGCGTGTACATCGTAGCCACTTCCAATACGTACCTTTTTCATTTTTTGTAATTTTAAGATTCGTAAAACTCCCCTTTCGGAAAGCGCCGCATTGGGGCGACTGAAAGCGGAGGTGAACTTGGACGATTAAAGTTAATAAAAAAATAAACATGAAACAGCTAACTGAACTTGAACCTCAGATCGTTTGGCGAATTTTTGAACAAATTACGCACGTTCCTCGCCCGTCGAAAAAGGAGTCGAAAATCCGTGCCTTTATCGAGCAGTTTGCAAGAGATAACGGCCTGGAGTGTCGCAGTGACGCAAAGGGGAATATCGTAATCGTGCGCCCGGCGGCTCCCGGCAGAGAAGGGGAACCGGCTCTGATCCTGCAAAGTCATATGGACATGGTTTGCGAAAAGAATGCCGACGTGGTGATCGACTTCGAAAATGATCCGATTCAGGCCTATGTGGACGAAGGTTGGGTGAAAGCTCGCGGTACGACTCTTGGGGCTGATTGTGGCATTGGGATGGCCCTGCAAATGGCCGTACTGGTCGACCCTGAACTGCATTGTCCTCGTCTTGAAGCACTCTTCACGGTCGATGAGGAGCAGGGGCTGACGGGTGCGATGAATCTCGGCGAGGGAATGTTGACCGGTAACCGGATGATTAATCTCGATTCCGAAGATGAAGGCGAAATCTTTATCGGTTGTGCCGGCGGGATTGATACCATTGCTACATTGAATTACACTCCCGAACGGTTGCAAGATAAGGAACGTTATCGCTCTTATCATATAAAGGTGTCGGGGCTTCACGGAGGCCATTCCGGTGACGATATCGAAAAGGGTTTTGCCAATTCGAACAAACTGCTGACCCGTGTGCTGTGGAATCTGGACAGGACGTGTGGCATGCGTTTGGTGAAGTTCGACGGGGGTAACCTTCGTAATGCCATCCCGCGTGAGGCAGAGGCGATTGTAGCCCTTCCTGATGGGCAAATCGCGGCGGCTGAAGCGTTGTTCCGGAAGTTGGCGGATGAGATGAAAGACGAGTTTAAGCACACCGAAACATCGATCTCAATGACGTTCGAAGCGAGTGACGCAGATGTTGATTCAGTGCTCCCGTCCGAGGTGCAGCGTCGTCTGTTGGATGTCTTGTACGCGGCTCCTCACGGTGTTATGGCCATGAGTTTTGCAATTCCCGGACTGGTTGAGACTTCGACCAATCTGGCCTCCGTTAAGATACCTGAGGCGGGTAAAATTGTCATTACCACCTCGCAACGCAGTTCGGTCGAGAGTGCCAAACGCGATATTGCCGACCGTGTTGCGGCCCATTTTGCGTTGGCCGGTGCAGAGGTGGTGCATTCGGACGGTTATCCCGGCTGGGCGCCGAATCCTGATTCTCCGCTGGTGCGCCGCTCTGCTCAGATTTATAAAGAGATGTTTGGCAATGAACCGAAAGTCAAGGCGATACATGCCGGTCTTGAATGTGGGCTTTTCCTGTTGCGGTATCCGCATCTGGATATGATCTCTACGGGACCGACGCTTCGCGGCGTGCATTCGCCGGCCGAACGAGTGGATATTGCCAGTGTGGCTAAAGTTTGGGCCTATCTGAAGCGTCTGGTGGAAGAGGCGTAAGAATTCATATTTATAAATAAAAATTTATGTCGGGCGGGACATCGGACAGATGTTTCCGCCCGCATTGCAGCCGGTTGAACCATAATAAATTAGGTTAGTAAAATTATTTATTAATGTCAGATGCGTCAATAGTGGGGCCATTTAACCCTAAGGTACTGTGGGGAATAAAACGCAAAATTCGAGCGAAAAAGTTTTTTTATCTCGCGAGAGAGTCCTATATTTGTCCTTAGTTAGGGGTGGATCCTAATGGGAACTCAAGTAAAACAATATTAACCCTTTTCACTTAAATGCTTTTATATGAAGAAAATTAGACTGTTAACATTGTTGGTCCTTGGCTTGCTTATAGGCGGTACAGCCTATGCGCAGTCACGGGTGAGCGGTGTGGTCAAGTCTTCTGAAGACGGGCAACCACTCGCAGGTGTAGTCGTACAGATCAAAGGTACGAACGTCGCTGTCCTGACAGGTGCGGACGGTGCTTACACCATCAACAACGCATCGGTAGCTAATGCCACTCTGGTATTTAACTACGCCGGTATGCGTAAACAAGAAGTCCCTGTTGCAGGGAAATCGACCGTCAACGTAACCATGCAGCCCGATGCCTTACAGACAGAGGCGGTAACGGTGACTGCCATGGGTGGTCGTAAACAGAATCGTGCGCTGGGTTATGCCACCTCTACGGTAAAGGGTGACGAACTGGCCCGTACCAATACCGTGAGTCCTGCCAATGCCCTTCAGGGTAAGGTAGCAGGTGTGCGCGTATCGACGGGTGGTTCTGGCGGTATTACTACTGCTCCTACCGTAACGATTCGTGGTAACAAGTCGCTGACCAAGAACAACTCCCCGATCTATGTGATTGACGGTATCGTAATGCAGTACGATCAACAATCTGCAGGTAATCTGTTCCGTAA
Source organism: Millionella massiliensis (assembly GCF_900104655.1). Classification (GTDB taxonomy): domain Bacteria; phylum Bacteroidota; class Bacteroidia; order Bacteroidales; family Rikenellaceae; genus Rikenella; species Rikenella massiliensis. The sequence continues at coordinate 2,251,597 of NZ_FNWD01000002.1, forward strand.
TACCGATGCAACCATGTACGGTAACCAGCTGAAGAACCTGAACCCGGACGACTACGAATCTGTAACCGTCCTGAAAGGTGCAGCTGCAACTTCACTGTACGGTTCTCGTGGTGCCAACGGTGCCATCGTGATCACCACCAAAGGTGGTAAAGCCCGCAAAGGTATCGGTGTGGAGGTGAACTACTCACACGAGTGGGGTACCATCTACAAAAATGCCTACCCGCTCCAGAACGAATACGGTATGGGTTCGTATTCGAACGGTTATGAAGGAGATATGATCCCTGGCACCAATTCTACCGCTACGGGTTACACTGCTAACTCTTGGGGTCCCTCGTTCGCTTCGATGGCTGGGCAGCAAATGTACCAGTACTACAAGTACTACTCACCGGATGGCATTGACAACCCGCCGGATGATTATGTGGCCTATCCCGACAACTGGAAATCGTTCTATCAGAATAGTCAGTACGACAACGTGACCGTAGCGCTGACCGGTGGTTCCGAGAAAGCAACCTACCGCCTCTCATACGGCTACATGAACGGTGACGGTAACATGCCGGACAACAACTTCTCTCGTCACTCGGTAAACTTCACCACCAACGGTAAGATCAACGACGTCTTCTCGACCAACCTGAACATCCAGTACTCGAACTCGACGACCAAAAACCCGAACTCGACCATTGGTGGTTCGTGGACAACCGTACCTTCGATGGTGATCGGTTACTACGCCAACCGTAATACCGACATCGCCTGGTATAAGGATCACTACATCAATCCCGAAACCAATGCAACTTACGGTACGACCAGTCTGAGCAATATCAATAGCCGTATTGGTCAACTGTATGACGAAAACGTCAGCCGTAATGAACAGACCATTATTGCGCAGTTGGGTTTGAACGCTCAGTTCACCGACTGGTTGGACGCCAGCGTCAGCCTGACCTACAACAACTGGCAGATCTTCACCGAAACCAAAAACTGGGGTCGTGTGACGACCGGTAAATATGCCATCAGCGGCAGCACCTCTTCGTCGTACGATGGTACCGCTCAGATCCATGCCAACAAACGTTTCATTGACGACAACCTCGGTCTGGACGTACGTATCTTCAGCCAACTGTACGGTAATGCCGTCGGAGCTTCGTACAGCAAGAGTACCCGTGGTGGCCTGATCACCCCTGGTCTGTTTACTTTCGCCAACTCGAAAGAGGGGATCACCACTTCTGAAATGAGTGTCGGCAAATCGAACCGCAACTCGATGACCCTCGGTGTCGGTGGTGCCGTCAACCTCGACTGGAAAGACCATATCTTCCTGGAACTCACCGCCCGTAACGACTGGCTGAGCTCGCTGCTCTATCCGACCTGGATTCCCTACGGCCAAAACAACTACTCGGTGTTCTATCCTTCGGTCAACGTATCGTGGGTATTCTCGGATACCTTCCAGATCAACCCTGACGTGCTCTCGTTCGGTAAACTGCGTGCTTCGTTCGCTCAGGTAGGTATGGGTACCGACGCTTACTCGACCGCCAGCGGTGCCGGTGGATATTCGATCGGTAACATTTACGGCCCGATGAACAGCAGCATCTTCACCGCTTCTGCCAACAACGGAACTCTTCCGAACTACGACCTGAAACCTGAAATTCAGAGTTCTTGGGAGTTCGGTGCCGACCTCCGTTTCCTGAACGGTGTGATCGGGGTCGACGTGGCTTACTACAAAACCAACACCCGCAACCAGATCCTTTCGCTGGCAGCCGTATCGGAATCGGGTGTAAGCTCGCAGCTGATCAACGCCGGTAACATCCAGAACCAGGGTTGGGAAATCCAACTCGATTTGGCTCCGATCCGTACCCGTACCGTGAACTGGACCATCGGTGCCAACTGGAGCCGCAACCGTGGCAAGATCAAAGAACTGGCCAACAACATCGACTACTACACCATCAGCGGTTATTCGTGGGACGGTACCTCGACTCCGGGTGTCTACGCCTTCGTCGGCGGCGACTACGGTGTGATCTGTTCCGGTAACGGTTATGGTGCTGGTAACGAAATTGCCAAGTTCTACAATGCAGACGATCCGAACGATCCGCGTAACGGCAAACGTCTGATCTACTATGCCGGTCAGTACGACACCAACACCATTCCGGGTACCAGCTACTATGCCAACATGGTTTACGACTATGTAAGTGCATCGAACATTGCCGGTTACTACGGTGACGAAGCATCGTACTGGGGCGGTGAGAAAAACACCACGACCATCCTGGGTAAAGTAGAACCCGACTTCGACTACGGTTTCAATACCAACCTGAGCGTTAACCTGCCGAACAACAGCGGTTCGATCGACTTCTACGCTCAGATCGACGGTCGTTCGGGCGGTTACATGGTACAGGCTACCAAATGGTACCTGGATGCACGTGGTAACACGGAAGAGACCCTGTACGGTCGTGACGCATCGCATGGCGGTCTTGCTCGTGTGAACTACAAAGGCGAGACTGTTTACAACGGTATCATTCCGGATGCAGTGTTCTACACCTCGAACTCGACCGTTACCAGCCTGAAGACGGGCCAGAAGGTCGATCTGGCCGGTATGACCTTCCAACAGGCTGTCGATGCCGGTCACATCCAGCCGGTACTCGCTTCGACCTGGTGGGGTTACACCCGCGGCTATGCTGACGATATGGTATCGAAACAAAGTTACATGGCACTGCGTGAAATCACCCTGGGTTACAACTTCCCGGAAAAATGGATCAAACACGTAGGTCTGCAGTCGGCCCGCCTGTCGTTCACCGCACGTAACCTCTGCTACATCTACAACGGGACCAACGGCAAATCGAACCCCGACGGTTTCATCACGAACAATGCCCTGACTCCGTTCGACTACGGTACCACTCCGTTCGTGCGTAACTTCTCGTTCGCCCTGAACCTGAGATTCTAACCACCACAAGAAAAAGACAGCATATGAAACTAACAAAATATATTATCGGCGGTTTGGCGGCGCTCGCTCTTGTCGGTTGTAAGGACAAGATGCGTGAGTTGAACACCAACCCCGACACAATCGGTTCGACCGACCCCCGGTATCTGTTCATGAATACCATGCAGAATTTCGACTGGCCTTCGCGAGGCTACCTGCAGGTTATTCCGCAGAATGTCGGCGCATTGATGCAATACTTTGCCTATTACAACGGGGCTTCCACCGGTGTCTATTGCAACACCCAGTCCATGAGTTACGCCTCGCCGAGCAACATCAGCTACAACTATGACTGGTGGAAAAGCGTCGGCAAGGGGATGGTGACCGTCATGGACTACATCGACGACAACCTGGATGAAGTGCAGTCCCAACGTTATCAGGACCTTCGTGCCATCTGCGGTATCGTGAAGGTTTACGAGGCGTTCCGTGTGTTCCAGAACTACGGTGCCAATGTCTATACGCAGGCCTTCAAAGCCATCACCGAAGGGATTACCCTGCCGGAGTATGACCTCTTCGATGTGGAAATGTACGAAGCGCTGGACGATGAGTTGGCAGGTTATATCGCCGTGCTCGAACAACCCGCCAACGAAAATACCGTTGAGCTGAACGAATACGACCCGATCTACGGTTACATCGTGAATCCGGTGATGGGTGCTCCCTCGACCCGTTCGGACTATGAAACCCAACGTACGCTGTGGAAGAAATTCGGTAACTCGTACCGTCTACACATGGCTTGGGTTATGAAAAATGCTGACGGTGCACGGTTTTCGCAGGTGCTGAGCGAAACTCTCGCCTCGGGCGTGTATGAAAGTGATGACGACGGTGCATGGTCGTTCCAAAACGGTGGCGAAAGCAACGGCGGTCCGTACAACTGCGCCGAAGCTGCCCAGATCAGCTACAACTACGCACTGACCGACAACTTCGTATCGTACTTGAAAGAGCTCGACGACCCGCGTCTGCCGCTGCTGGCCCGTGCCAACGATCTCTACGCAGCCAATACTGCATTGCAATGGATCCAGAACTACTATCCGGACTCGCTGCTGAAACATTGGTACTATAACAAGGAAACTAAAGCTTGGGAACAACGCGACTGGAACGGAATCTTTGATTTCGATACCGACCCGATGCTGGCCTATCAGGGTATTTCGGCCAACCCCGGTGACGTGAACCTGAGCGGTCCGCAACAGTTCTGGGGTGTTCGTGACTTCACGTTCCGCTTCTACGCCCCGGGCTACCAACCCAACCAGGATAACGACGATCTGGGTCCGTGGACGGTAACCAACAAAGGGACTGTATCGGAAGACTTCCCCGCTACCTGCACCATCTATGGTTCAGACACCTCGTTTACCATCCAGATGGGTAGCTACCCGCAGGGTCGTTACTGGGTTGCCGGCGGTGGTTCGTCCTACGGTATCGTCGGTGAAGGCAACGGTAACGGATACGACGGTTCGATCGACAACCGCTGGGGTATCTACTTCCGTTTCCCGATCTACACCTATCCGGAATTCTGCTTCATGATGGCCTACCTGACCACCGATGGCGAAAGTACCGGCAAATCGGCTGACGAATGGTATAACGACGGGGTACAGGCCGCTATGGAAGAACTCCAGATGGAAGCCGTACGCTATGGCGTGCAGGTGGCTACCAACACCGAGCATACCTACTATACCGAAGCTACCGGTACGCACTACGTAAACCCGGAAATCGTGGGCATCAACGACAACGGCGTATATGCCATTGACGCAGCCATGATCAGCAACTATCTGCAGGCCAACGCTCTGTCGTCCGCTGCGGACCAGAAGGAAGCCATCGTAGGTCAGATGTGGATCTACAGCTACCGTCAGCCGCAGAAGATGTGGGACTGGTGGCGTATCACCGGCTATCCCGAAATCGTGGATGTCAACACCCCGGCCGAACGTCCGACGGGTCTCTACTGGATGCAGCCCTCTACCGAAGCTGACGGTACGGTTCTGACCTGGCCGCGTCGTGGTGCTCTGCCGCAGCCCGAAGCTGCCAACAACGCAAACTACAATGCAGCCCGTGACGCTCTGCTGAAGATCGCCAACTACGGTACGATGTATAACGAGACTACCGGCCGTATCTTCTGGGATACTCAGGGCTTGTAATCACCCTAAACGCAGGAATCCGGACTTCGACTGAAGCCCGGATTCCATGTTTAGTAATCTCTGTCGGATTTTTCTCGGTGTTAGTAATCTTTTTTGGGGAAGTCCGATTCTGCCTCCGACTGATCTGGTCGGGGGCTTTTTGTTGATCAATGATCAACCTAAAGGTGACGCAGATACATTGCTCGGATAGTCCGTTCAGCAGCAGAAATCTCGAAATTGGATTTTAAGGCCTTTCTAAGGGTTTAAATGAATTAGACAGATATCCTGTATTCGTATTACTTGCGCTGCAATCATAGTATGCCAAAATAAGAAGGATTCTGCCCGAAAATTTCGGACAGAATCCTTCTTGTTTAAAACTCCAGTTATGAGTCGTTTGACTACAGACCTTGAGTATCCCAGTAGATACGTCCGGAGTTGTCGTTGTAGGTGGTACCGTAGTTCGCCTGCTTCATCAACTCGTCACGAGCGGCGTTGTAGTTAGCGTTGTTGGCAGCTTCGGGCTGCGGAAGAGCGCTACGACGCGGGAACTCGAGAACGGTTTCATAGTCGGCATTGGCATGAGGAGCAACCCAGTAGGGCAGACGGTCGGTGGGACGATCAGCCGGGGTTTCGACTTCCACGATCTTCGGGTAGCCGGTGACACGCCACCAGTCCCACATCTTAACCGGATCCAGATAGCTGTAGATCCACATCTGGCCTACGACAGCAGCTTTCTGATCCGAGAAGTTCGACAGAGCCACGCTGGTAACATACGAGCCAATCTTATCCGTGATGCTATACACACCATTGTCGTTGATTCCGACAATTTCCGGGTTGATGTATTGCAGACCGTAGGTCTCATCTTCATGGGTGTGTTCCAGGTTGGTAGCCACCTGAATATTGCTGGTGATAGCCGTATTCTGTAGTTCTTCCATTGCGGAGGTCACTGCGGTGTTGTACCATTCGTCAGCCGATTTACCGGTGTTAACCCCGTCGAGAGACAGGTAAGCCATCATGAAGCAGTACTCCGGATAGGTGTAGAGCGGACGACGGAAGTAGAGGCTGTAGCGGTCGGCGTCGGTACCGTCGAAACCGTTACGTCCCTGACCGTCATACGGTCCATATTGACCACCGGCCGACAGGAAGTAACGACCTTGCGGACGGCTGCCGATCTCGATCGAGAATGAGGTGTCTGCGCGAGTCTCAATGGTGTACGTGTCAGTCGGATCGTTCGGGTTGGTTACCGTCCACGGGAAGAGCGTCTTGTTATGTTCTTCATCGCCCTTAATATAGCCAGGAGCATAGAACGTGAAGGTAAAGGTGCTCTTACCCCAGAATTTACCGGCATTGGTTTTGTCGGCGTCATACGGGTTGGGCGACTGGCCCTGGTAAGCCAACATCGGATCACCCCAGAAGTCAAATACACCATTCCAACTTTGCAGACCCCACGTTTTGGTGTCCTCATTGTAAACCATGTGCTGTTCCAGCGAGTCCGGATAGTATTTTTTGATCCATTCCAGAGCCGTATTGGCTTCGTAGAGGTTGTTGGCACGGGCCAGCAGCGGCAGACGCGGGTCATTCAGCTGTTTCAGGTACCATACGAAGTTATCCGATACCGAATACAGGGTGCTGATGTCGGCATTTTCAGCGGCTGCATACGTACCACTACTGTTGGTACCGTTGCTCGGGCCGTTCAGGTAGGTGTATGCACCATCGGAAGCGCTTTCGAAACGTCCCGAAGCGCTGGTTTCAGCCAGTACCTTGTCGAAACGTGCAGGGTCGGCATTTTTCATGATCCAGGCCATGTAGAGGCGGTACGTGTTGGCAAACTTCTTCCACAGCGTGCGCTGTTCGTCATAATTGCCGCGCGACATATGTGCCATCGCAGCTTGTGCTGCACCATCAGGAAGTTTATAACCGTAGATCGGGTCATATACTCCCAGATCACATTGGCCACTGTTCTGCTGTTCCAGAACGGCGATGTAGCCAGCCAGTTCATCGTCCAGAGCTTCGTACATTGCATTGTCGAAGATATCGTACTCCGGCAGGGTGATACCTTCGGTAATGGCCTTGAAGGCCTGCGTATATACATTAGCGCCGTAGTTCTGGAACACTCGGAATGCTTCGTAAACTTTCACAATACCGCAGATGGCACGAAGGTCCTGATACTTCTGAGCGGCAGCTTCGTCCAGGTTGTCGTCGAGGTAGTTCATGATCGACACCATGGAGTAGCCTTTACTCTTGTACCAATCGTAATAATAACCAATCATGGGTAGAGATGACCAGTTCATGGCCTGATCGTTACAGTAGGTACCGTCACCAGCACCATCGTAATATACGAAGTACTGCATATTGACCCCCGAAGACCATCTTACTTGCCCTGCACCGCGCGAATCAAAATCGAGATTACTCATCGCGGACAGGAACATATATTCGGGATTCGTATTCCCGATCGTGTCGGGGTTGGTGTTCAACTCACGCATCTTGTCTTTACAACCGACAAGGGCCAGAGCTGCCAAACCGCCGAGGATATATTTTGTTAGTTTCATATGCTGTCTTTTTCTTGTGGTGGTTAGAATCTCAGGTTCAGCGAGAACGAGAAGTTACGTACGAACGGAGTGGTAGCGTAGTTGTACGGAGTCAGCGAGTTGTTCGACAGGTTGCCATCCGGGTTCACACCGATACCGGTACCGTTGTAGATGTAGCAGAGGTTACGTGCGGTGAAGGCCAGACGGGCCGACTGCAGACCTACGTGTTTGATCCATTTTTCCGGGAAGTTGTAACCCAGGGTCAACTCACGAAGGGCTACGTAGCTCTGTTTTGCCATCTGCTGTTCGGGCCAACCAGTTGCGTAACCGTTCCAGGTCGAAGCCAGAACCGGCTGAATGTGACCGGCATCAACGGCTTCCTGGAAGGTCATACCGGCCAGGTCGACCTCTTCACCGGTCTTCATGCTCGTTACGGTCGAACCGGTGTAGAATACTACATCCTGCGGGATGATACCGTTCATTACGGTTTCGCCTTTGTAGTTCACACGAGCCACACCGCCGTGTTTTTCATCACGACCGTACAGGGTGTATTCGGCACTACCACGACCGTCGAAGTAGTATTTGTTACCAATGGCCAGGTCACCACCCGAGCGACCGTCGATCTGAGCGTAGAAATCGATCGAACCGCTGTTGTTCGGCAGGTTAACCATTACGTTGGTGTTGAAACCGAAGTCGAAGTCAGGTTCTACATAACCCAGGATCTGGGTACGATTCGACGCACCACCCCAGTACGATGCATTGTCACCGAAGTAACCGGTAATATCACCTGCACTTACATAGTCGTAAACCATGTTGGTCGGGAATTCGGTACCCGGGACATTGGTTTCGCCATATTTACCAGCAATATGGATCAGTTTCATACCGTTGCGGTAGTCGTTCGGATCACTCGCGTTGTTATAACGGGCAATCGGAGTCAGGTAACCGTAACCGTTACCGGAGCAGAAGACACCGTATTCACCGCCTTCGAAGGCATAAACACCAGGGGTCATCGAACCGTCCCATGCATAACCGGTTACCGTGTAGTAGTCGATACCATTGGCCAGTTCCTTGATCTTACCACGGTTGCGGCTCCAGTTGGCACCGATGTTCCAGGTTACGGTACGGGTGCGGATCGGAGCGAAGTCGAGTTGGATTTCCCAACCCTGGTTCTGGATGTTACCGGCGTTGATCAGTTGAGAGCTTACACCCGATTCCGATACGGCTGCCAGCGAAAGAATCTGGTTGCGGGTGTTGGTTTTGTAGTAGGCTACGTCGACACCGATCACACCGTTCAGGAAACGAAGGTCGGCACCGAATTCCCAAGAACTCTGTACTTCAGGTTTCAGGTCGTAGTTCGGAAGAGTACCGTTATTGAACGAAGCGGTAGTCAAAGCAGAATTGGACGGGCTGTATACAGAACCAATACTGAAACCACCTGCACCACTGGCGGTCGAGTAAGCGCCAGTACCCATACCTACCTGGGCGAACGAAGCACGCAGTTTACCGAACGAGAGAACGTCGGGGTTGATCTGGAAGGTATCCGAGAATACCCACGACAGGTTCACCGAAGGATAGAATACCGAGTAGTTGTTCTGACCGTAGGGAATCCAGGTCGGATAGAGCAGCGAGCTCAACCAGTCGTTACGGGCGGTGAATTCCAGGAAGACCTGGTCTTTCCAGTCAAGGTTGATGGCACCACCGACACCGAGGGTCATCGAGTTACGGTTCGATTTACCAACGCCCATTTCAGATTGCGTGATCGGATCTTTCGAGTTGGCAAAGGAGAAAACGCCCGGTACGACCAGACCATTTTTCGTACTCTTATTGTAAGATGCACCTACGGCATTACCATACAACTGAGCAAAAACACGTACGTCCAAGCCGAGGTTGTCGTCCAGGAAACGTTTGTTACCGTGGATCTGAGCGGTACCATCGTACGACGAAGAGGTGCTGCCGCTGATGGCGTATTGACCCGTTTTCAGGTAACCGGCATTCTTGGTTTCGGTGAAGATCTGCCAGTTGTTGTAAGTTACGCTGACGCTGGCGTCCAACCAATCGGTGAACTGGGCGTTCAAGCCCAACTGGGTGATCAAGGTCTGTTCATTACGGTTTACGTTATTCTCAGCAATGTTCTGAAGTAACGAGTTGTACGTATTAAAGTACGAGTTCGTTACACCGCCGATAAACGATCTGCCGTCTTCCGAAATGTAATGATCTTTATACCACTCCAAGTCCGTATTACGGTTGGTGTAGTAGTTCGTAATCATGCTGAAGCCGGTATAGTTGTTGGCATTCAGGGTATTCGAGTTCGAGTACTGAAGGTTCAAGTTTGCCGAGAAGACGTCGTTGATCTTACCGTTGGTGGTGAAGTTGATCGAGTGGCGGTTGAAGTTGTTGTTCGGCATGTTACCGTCACCGTTCGTATAACCGTACGACAGACGGTAGGTTGCTTTTTCCGAACCCCCGGTCAGTGCTACGCTCACGTTGTCGTAGTTACTGTTCTGGTACATGGCTTTCCAGTTGTTCGGATAGGCAACGAAATCTTCCAGCGGGTTTTCAATACCACCTTCTTTATAGTATTTGTAGTATTGATAGATTTGCTGGCCTTTCATCGATTCAAAAGAGGGACCCCAGGATACGGAAGTGTAGGAAGTAGCGGTAGAGCTGACGCCGGGCATCAGGTCACCTTCGTAACCGTTACCGTATGAACCCATACCATATGTATTCTGAAGAGGGAGCGAGTTTTCATAAATGACACCCCATTCGTGCGAGTAGTTCACTTCCACACCGATACCTTTGCGGGCCTTACCGCTCTTGGTGGTGATCACGATGGCACCGTTGGCACCACGAGAACCGTACAGCGAAGTTGCGGCTGCACCTTTCAGTACGGTTACTGATTCGTAGTCGTCCGGGTTCAGGTTCTTCAACTGGTTACCGTACATGGTACCAGACTCAACAGTCCAATAATTACCAGAGGATTGTTGGTCGTACTGCATCACGATACCGTCGATCACATAGATCGGAGAGTTGTTCTTGCTCAGCGACTTGTTACCACGGATCGTTACGCTCGGGGCAGTCGTTACACCACCGGCACCACCGGTCGAAATACGCACACCGGCTACCTTACCCTGGAGGGCGTTGGCAGGGCTCAGCGTGTTGGTACGAGCCAATTCGTCACCCTTTACCGTAGAGGTAGCATAACCCAGCGCACGGTTCTGTTTACGACCACCCATGGCCGTAACTGTCACCGCCTCTGTCTGTAAGGCACAAAAACAACAAAAAAGCAATTGTTTTACAACGATTTACACAAATGGCCATCATTGAAAATTGCTTGGAGATGTTGAAAAATATCACCAGATATGTTTTGCCAAGAATGACCTTTATCAAATGTGAGAATCAAACAAAAACGGATTGTTTATGGAATAGAAAGATTCTCCTCATCAGACGTTCTCATTTTAATGATCACCTATTCTCTCTCTGTCAAAGAAAATTCAAAATATAACAATTAAGGTATATTCTTAACAAATCAGCAAATTCTTATACTGACAATGATGAATGATTGCTGGAAAAAACATTACTTTGCATCGACAAAACCAAGAACGATTAAGTACTGTCGTTTAGTTGTTAGGAAGACAATCCCGTTGGGGTAAAAACGGTGTCTGCTCGAATTGAGAGTAATGCTGTCCGTAAAATACAACCGGGATTCTAACTAAACAGAGAACTAATCACCGAGAAAACATACCTAAAGCATAACACATGGAGATCAAAAAAAGTGGCGCCGCGCTCTCGAAAATCGTACAGATCGGCGAGAAACTCAAAAAACTGACTGCCGAAACTGGACAGGAATACCTCCCTTTGAACCGTGGGGTTAATGCCGTAGTCAACATTGATCTGTCTGAGGTTGTCAAGAATATTGACTTCAACTCGAATGACATTCAGGTTTATCCTCCGGGACCTGGTTTTCCTGCATTGCGTCAAGCCATCAACGAAGAGTATTTCGGGGGTAAATCGTCGCCCGATAATATTCTGATCTCGGCTGGCGGTATGAATGCCTTGGACCTGGTGGTACAAGCGGTCGGCATGGGGAAACTCTACCTGCCGGTCTACTATTGGGGATGTTATTTCCAAATGCTTACCGTTCGTGGAGTAGGAAGTGCCGAATACATGGCACAAAGCGATCTCGAGAACATGATTCCCGAACTTCAAGGCAATGCGGTCTTGATCTGCGATCCGGGTAATCCGCTGGGCGAAAAGTATGACGATGATCAACAATTCGCTTTGATTAAAAAGTTGAATGATGCAGGCGTCGTGGTCTTCTTCGACAGTCCTTACCGCCGAATCTTCTACGACCGTACCGACAATTACTACCAGCGTCTGATGGCCCTCGAGAATGTAGTTATCACGGAAAGTTTCAGCAAGTCGGTTGGTTTGAGTGGTCAGCGTTTGGGCTTCATCCACACTACCAATAAGGAGTTGCACGATGAGCTTGAGATTCGTCTGATGTACTGCACAAATGGGGTCAACGCGTTTGCACAACAACTGGTTCTCCGCCTGCTGACGGCGCCTGAAGGTATTAAAGCAGCCAACGACTTTAAAGCTGCAACTTCGCGTGACATCGCCTTGAACATCGAGTACCTGAAACAGCGTGGTCTGTTGGCCGAAGAGTACTATCATGCCAGCACCCCGACCGGTATTTTCGTTGTTGTAAATCGTACGGAGGAAGAGTTGCTGGCCCACCACATCGGTAGCGTATCTCTTTCTTTCTTCACCAAGAGCCAAAAAGAAAAAGCTTCGAAGTTCGCGCGTATCTGTGTATCGGCGCCTCATCAGAAGTTTGTCAAATACTTCGATCAGGTTCAATAACCTCCTTCACAGAACAAATAAAAGCGTTGTAATTGTTGCAGACTGGCTGGGCGATATTTATATCGTCCAGCCAGTCTTATTTTAGAAAAGTTAGACGATTCTCTCTAACTCATAAATACTTATCGCAGAACAACTTTGGGAAAAGTAATTAGCAGGATAATATCTCCTTGAACCAGCAATTCACTATAGGATTATTTTTTTTAAGCTCTTACATAAGTTATCAGAATGAATACCATAATGTTTTAAATCACAGTCTTCATTATCAATGAGTCAATGAAAATTATACAATTGTCATCGCAACTTAAGTGTATCTCGTATAAACGCGATCTCGAGCGTGCTCTCCCATAACAATCCATAATTATCCAGTTCTTGGTAGAGTATTTGGCATCTCATCCTATCAATCGATTTTTACAGCAGAAATCCACGTAACGCACTAATAATTAATTGAATAAATGTTGTTTTTGTGCCTTACAGACAGAGGCGGTGACAGTTACGGCCATGGGTGGTCGTAAACAGAACCGTGCGCTGGGTTATGCTACCTCTACGGTAAAGGGTGACGAACTGGCTCGTACCAACACGCTGAGCCCCGCCAACGCCCTTCAGGGTAAGGTAGCCGGTGTGCGTATTTCGACCGGTGGTGCCGGTGGTATTACGACCGCTCCGAGCGTGACGATCCGTGGTAACAAGTCGCTGAACAAGAACAACTCTCCGATCTATGTAATCGACGGTATCGTGATGCAGTACGATCAGCAAGGTGCCGGTGGTTACTTCTCTGTAAGCGAAAGCACCATGTACGGTAACCAGTTGAAGAACCTGAACCCGGACGACTACGAATCAGTAACCGTTCTGAAAGGTGCAGCCGCAACTTCGCTGTACGGTTCTCGTGGTGCCAACGGTGCTATCGTGATCACCACCAAGAGCGGTAAAGCCCGCAAAGGTATCGGTGTGGAAGTAAACTACTCTCACGAATGGGGTACCATCTACGATCCTTCACTGCCGTTGCAGAACGAATACGGTATGGGTCGTTACAACAACGGTTATGAAGGCGACATGATTCCTGGTATTGGTTCTACCGCCACTGCTTATACTGCCGGTTCTTGGGGTCCCTCTTTTGAATCGATGAAAGGCCAGCAGGTTTATCAATACTACAAGTATTTTGAAGATGAAGGTATTGAGAACCCTGCAGAAGATTTCGTAGCCTATCCGGACAACTGGAAAGCCATGTACCAGAACAGTAACTACGACAACGTAACTGTAGCACTGACCGGTGGTTCGGAAAAAGCAACCTATCGTCTCTCTTACGGTTATACGAACGGCGACGGTAACATGAAGAACAACAACTTCAACCGTCACTCGATCAACTTCACCACCAACGGTAAGATCAACGACGTCTTCTCGACCAACCTGAACATCCAGTACTCGAACTCGAATACCCTGAATGCAAACAACTACACTGGTTTTGCAATGATTACGAACTACTATGCCAACCGTAATACGGACCTGGCGTGGTATCGCGATCACTACATTGCTCCGGACGGCAAGTCGTATATCGGAGGTCTTTCTGGTAACTTCTCTTCCTTCAACTCGTTGCTTACTGATCAAGTTGAAAAAAACATTAACCGCAACGAACAGACCATCATTGCTCAGTTGGGTATCAACGCTCAGTTCACCGATTGGTTGGATGCCAGTGTCAGCCTGACCTACAATAACTGGCAGATCTTTACCGAAGAAAAGCAAACCGGTTATCTTACTTCAGGTAAATATGCCATCAGTGGCAGCACCTCATCGTCATACGACGGTACCGCTCAGATCCACGGTAACAAACGTTTCCTGGATGACAACCTCGGTCTGGATGCCCGCGTCTTCGCTCAGTTGTATGGTAACGCCGTAGGCGCTTCTTATAACAAGAGCACTCGTGGTGGTCTGATCACCCCCGGTCTGTTCACCTTCGCCAACTCGAAGGAACCGATTACCCAGTCTGAAATGGGCGTTGGCAAATCGAACCGTAACTCGATGACCCTCGGTGTCGGTGCAGCAGTCAACCTTGACTGGAAAGACCAGGTCTTCCTGGAAGTAACTGCCCGTAACGACTGGCTGAGCTCGCTGCTCTATCCGACTTGGATCCCCTACGGTCAGAACAACTACTCGGTATTCTATCCTTCGGTGAACCTGTCGTGGGTATTCTCGGATACCTTCCAGATCAACTCGGATGTTCTCTCGTTCGGTAAACTGCGTGCTTCGTTCGCACAGGTAGGTATGGGTACCGGCGCTTACTCGACCGCCAGCGGGGCCGGTGGCTTTGGTGTAGGTTCCATGTACGGTCCGACCAACACCGCATTGCTGAGCGCAAGCTTCAACAACGGAACTCTTCCGAACTACGACCTGAAACCTGAAGTACAGAGTTCATGGGAATTCGGTGCCGACCTCCGCTTCCTGAACGGTGCGATCGGTGTCGACGTAGCTTACTACAAAACCAACACCCGTAACCAGATCCTTTCGCTGAGCGCCGTATCGGAATCTGGCGTAGGTTCGCAGTTGGTTAACGCCGGTAACATCCAGAACCAGGGTTGGGAAATCCAACTTGACTTCGCTCCGATCCGTACCCGTACCGTAACCTGGAACATCGGTGCCAACTGGAGCCGCAACCGCGGTAAGATTATTGAACTGGCCAACAATGTCGACTACTACACGGTAACCGGTTATGCATGGGACGGTTCGATGACCCCGGGTGTTTATGCCTTCGAAGGCGGTGAATATGGTGTCTTCTGCTCCGGTAACGGTTATGGTTTCCTGGATCCGATCGCTAAATATTATAACGCCAACGATCCGAAAGATTACCGCAATGGTATGAAGTACATCCACATTGCTGGTAAAGTTGGTGAATCCACCGTTCCGGGTACCCAGTTCCCGACCAACATGTACTACGACTATGTCGGTGCCAGCAACATTACCGGTTACTTCGGTTCAGAAGCCTCGTACTGGGGTGGCAAGGAAAATCGTACCGAAATTCTGGGTTATGTAGAACCCGACTTCGACTTCGGTTTCAACACCAACGTAATGGTTAACCTGCCGAACAACAGCGGTTCGATCGACTTCTACGCTCAGATCGACGGTCGCTCGGGTGGTGACCTGGCCATCGGTAACAAATACTACTACGACGGTAACGGTAATGCCGAATACACCCTGTACGGCCGTGACAAAGAACACGGCGGTGTAAATCGTATCAACTACAAAGGCGAAACCGTATGCAACGGTGTCGTTCCGGAAGACGTGGTATTCTACACCGGTTCGACCGTAACGAGCATGAAGACCGGTGAAGAGGTTGACCTCTCTGGTATGACCTTCCGTGAAGCTTACGAAGCCGGTCACATCCAGCCGATCCTCGCTTCGGCTTGGGGACAGTATGCAGTAGGCTGGCCCGAACAGCAGATGGCAAAACAGAGCTACGTAGCCCTTCGTGAGTTGACCCTGGGTTACAACTTCCCGGAAAAATGGATCAAACACGTAGGTCTGCAGTCGGCTCGTCTGGCTTTCACCGCACGTAACCTCTGCTACATCTACAACGGTACCGGTATCGGTGTGAACCCGGATGGCAACCTGTCGAACAACTCGCTGACTCCGTACAACTACGCTACCACTCCGTTCATGCGTAACTTCTCGTTCTCGCTGAATCTGAGATTCTAATTCAATCACAAGAAAAAGACAGCATATGAAACTAACAAAATATATCATCGGCGGTTTGGCAGCTCTGGCCCTTGTCGGTTGTAAAGACAAGATGCGCGAGTTGAACACCAACCCCGACACGATCGGGAGTACCGATCCGCGATACCTGTTCCTGGGTGCGATGAGCGACCTCGACTACGATTCGCGTGGCGCGGCGACTCAAAAATGGCAAACGGCTATCAACATGCAGTATTTTGTGCATCAAGATGGAGCCGGGAATGGAACGTATTGTAACGACCAGGCCATGAGTTGGTCGGGTATTCCTGCTACGGGCTACCACTATGACTGGTACAAAAGCAGAGGTTACCGACTGGTATCGATCATGAACTACATTGACGACAACCTGGATGAGACCGAAGCTCTGAAATATCAGGATCTTCGTGCCATCTGCGGTATCGTGAAGATCTACGAATCGTTCCGTATCTTCCAGAACTACGGTGCCAACGTCTATTCGCAGGCTTTCAAAGGGATCACCGAAGGTATCACTCTTCCGGAGTATGACATCTTCAACAACGAGACCTACGAAGCTATGGATGATGAACTGGCCAGCTACATCGCCGTTCTGGAACAACCGGCCAATGAAGGTACTGCAGACTTGGGCATGTATGACCCGATCTACGGTTATGAACTTCCGGAAGGTGCTCCGGCTGCTAAAGTGGCTCCGGCTGTTCGTGGTAATTATACTGAGCAGCGTACCCTGTGGAAGAAGTTTGCCAACTCGTACCGTCTCTACATGGCCTGGATCATGAAGAATGCCGATCAGGCTCGTTTCGACAAAGTGCTGGCTGAAACCAGCGCTTCGGGGCGTTTCGAAACTGCTGAAGACGGTGCATTCGTTTATCTGAATGGCCCGTCGAGCAGCGGTGGTGTTTACCAGTCTGCCGAAAGTACTGACATCAGTTGGCGTTATGCAGTAACGGATAACTTTATCAGCTATCTGAAAAATCTGGACGACCCACGTCTGCCGCTGCTGGCTCGTGCCAACAACCTGTTCGAAGACAACAGCGCGCTGCAATGGATCAAAGCTTACTATCCGGACTCGCTGGAAAAACGCATGGTTTATGACAGCGAGACCAAGACCTGGAGTCTGCAAAGCTGGAATGGCGTATTTGATTTCTGGACAAATCCGATGCTGGCTTACCAGGGTCAGTCGGCCAACCCGTACGATGCCGACAAAACCAATGCCGGTAAATTGTGGGGCCAGCTCTACTTTACGTTCCGCTTCTACGCTCCTGGCTACAAACCCGGAGATGAAGAGCACAACAAGACGCTCTTCCCGTGGACGGTAACCAACCCGAACGACCCGACTGATACCTACACCATCGTGTCCAGAGCCGATACATCGTTCCAAATCGAGGTATGCTGCCGTCCGCAAGGACGTTATTACAAATCGGCCGGTGGTGACTACGGTTCGAATAATGACGGTCTTAACGGTTTTGACGGTACTTCTGATGACCGCTGGAGTCTGTACTTCCGTAACCCGATTTACACCTATCCGGAATACTGCTTCATGATGGCTTACCTGACCCTCGACGGGGTTAACACCGGTAAATCGGCCGATGAATGGTATAACAATGGTGTAACTTCTGCTATGGAAGAACTGCAGGGTACTGCAATTCGCAGCAACATCCAGGTTGCGACGAATCTGGAACATACCCACACTGACGATCGATATGGTTTGCGCTACATCAACCCGGAAATCAAAGGTATCAATGATAACGGCGTGTACAGCATTACCGACAAGATCGCTCCTTATGTAAGCAGCGTAGCCCTGTCCACCTTCTCTGGTGTTGAAGCTCAGAAAGCTGCCGTTGTGGGCCAGATGTGGATCTACGGTTATACCGACCCGGTTAAAGTATGGGACTGGTGGCGTATCACCGGTTATCCGACCATCAAACACATCGAGTCTCCGGCCGATCGTCCCTCCGACCGTCTGCCCTACTGGATGGAGCCCCATGCTAGTGATGACAACGAAACTGTCCTCGAGTGGCCGCGTCGTGCATCGCTGCCGCAGCCTGACGCTGCCAATAACGACAACTACAATGCTACCCGCGATGAGTTGATGAAACAACCCAACTACGGTACCACCTACGGTGACAACTCCGGACGTATCTACTGGGATACTCAGGGCTTGTAGTAGTATCTTCCTTGTTAGTAGAATCCTGTCAGGAACTTTCCTGGCAGGATTCTATCTGCTTAATTCTTCTAACTTCTTCTCGGTGTTAGTATTCTTCTGAGGAAAAGAAGTTCATATTAGCCTCCATGTAAAGATCCAGGTCCAAGATATTTGCATAGGAGGCTTCTCTATTTAAAAATGTTATAGTGATGCTGCACTGAGGCTACTAGATAGTCGCATGTGTTTTCGAAAATGTAACTAGAAGTTCCGAGTTGAAAGTTAGCCTACACAGATATACTGGCTCGATGAACAATTGATACAGCAGGTCCCGTCTATGGGAAGAATATATAATTGCAGTACTTATGTAGAGAAGGATCCTGCCCGAAAATTTTCGGGCAGGATTCTTCTCATTTAAAACTCTACTTATGAGTCGTTTGACTACAAGCCTTGAGTATTCCAGAAAATACGACCGGCATTATCATTAGTCGTACCATAGTTGGCTTGTTTAAGCAACTCATTGCGAGCTGCGTTGTAGTTATTGTTGTTGGCAGCCTCAGGCTGCGGCAGCGAACCACGACGCGGAAATTCGAGAGCAGTTTCGTAGTCTGCATTTACGTGGGGTTCCACCCAGTAGGGCAGATGGTCGGTGGGGCGATCAGCCGGAGTTTCGACTTCCACGATCTTCGGGTAACCTCTAATGTATTTCGAGCCCGATAAGTCGACAAAACATTTCCGGGGTTTTTAAATGTCTCGCCGCGCGCTGTTCCGGGGCAGAGATTAACGCCAAAAGCAAGAGCCGGGAGAATGTACGTTTTCTCCCGGCTCTTGCTTTTAAAACGGTTATTTTCGTGGGTCCTGCGATGCGCTGATTTAGTGTTTCACGTCGAGGAATTCCATATTCTTCTCTTCGTACTCTTTCAGCTCGCGTTCGAGGCTCTGGCTGTAGAGTTTCATGGCGCGGCGGCTCATACCCATGCTCGAGAAACCACCGTCGTGGAACAGGTTCTGCATGGTTACTTTCTTGGTGAGGTCGCTGAAGAGGGTCAGCACGTAGTTGGCGCAGTCGAGTGCCGTAGCGTTGCCCAGCGGCGACATGCGTTGCGCGAAGTCCATCAGGTGATCGAGCCCCATCACACCGCTACCGGCCGTGGTAGGCGTCGGCGACTGCGACACGGTGTTGACGCGGATTTTCTTTTCGCGGCCGTAGATGTAACCGAACGAGCGGGCAATCGATTCGAGCAGCGCTTTGGCATCGGCCATGTCGTTGTAGCCGTAGAGGGTGCGCTGCGCAGCGATGTAGGAGAGGGCCACGATCGAGCCCCATTCGTTCAGGGCGTCTTTTTTACGTGCCACCTGCATCACTTTGTGGAACGAAATGGCCGAAATATCGAGGGTCTTCATCAGGAAACCATAGTCGAGGTCGTCATAGGTACGTCCCTTACGCACGTTGGGCGACATACCGATCGAGTGCAGGATGAAGTCGAACTTCCCGCCAAAGTGTTCCATGGTTTTGTCGATCAGATTTTCCAGGTCTTCGACGCTGGTAGCATCGGCCGGAACAAATATGGTGTTGAGTTTCTCGGCGAGTTCAGCCGTTCCGCCCATACGAGCAGCCATTGCGGTATTGGTCAAAACGATTTCGGCTCCCTCTTCGACGGCACGTTCAGCCACTTGCCAGGCGATCGATTTTTCGTTCAGGGCTCCGAAGATCAGTCCTTTTTTCCCTTTCAGAAGATTGTAAGACATGCTGTTTTGGTTTTATAAATTTTTTGCAAAGGTAGTGATTTTCCCGAGATTTCAGCAACTTGTGTGCCATTGTCCTTCGGAGCCAACGTGGGACGATGGACATTTAAGGCCGCTTGTCGAATACAGTAGCGACGTATGTTCGTAAAAAACATAGTCTTCCCTATCAGATGTAAAAACCCCGCTCTGTGGTTTTTCAGAGGAAAACGGCAGAGCGGGGAAAAATTACAACCCCTCATTCTATGGGGAATATCATTGAGTGAGACTTCTCAATAAACAGCAGGATTCTGCCCGGAACATCCGAGCAGAACCCTGTTTCATCGAAGTACGTGAACGATTACAACCCTTGGGTATCCCAGTAGATACGTCCGGAGTTGTCGTTGTAGGTGGTACCGTAGTTTGCCTGCTTCATCAACTCATCGCGAGCGGCGTTGTAGTTAGCGTTGTTGGCAGCTTCGGGCTGCGGAAGAGCGCTACGACGCGGGAACTCGAGAACTTTTTCATAATCCGCGTTGGCGTGGGGTTCCACCCAGTAGGGCAGACGGTCGGTGGGACGATCAGCCGGGGTTTCGACTTCCACGATTTTCGGGTAGCCGGTGACACGCCACCAGTCCCACATCTTAACCGGATCCAGATAGCTGTAGATCCACATCTGACCTACGACAGCAGCTTTCTGATCCGAGAAGTTCGACAGAGCTACGCTGTTAACATACGAGCCAATCTTATCCGTGATGCTATACACACCATTGTCGTTGATGCCGACAATTTCCGGGTTGATGTATTGCAGGCCGTAGGTCTCATCTTCGTGGGTATGGATCAGATTGGTAGCCACCTGAATATTGCTGGTGATAGCCGTATTCTGCAGTTCTTCCATTGCGGAGGTCACTGCGGTGTTGTACCATTCGTCAGCCGATTTTCCGGTGTTAACCCCGTCGAGAGACAGGTAAGCCATCATGAAACAGTACTCCGGATAGGTGTAGAGCGGACGACGGAAGTAGAGAGTAAAGCGGTCGGCGTCGGTACCGTCGAAACCGTTACGTCCCTGACCGTCATACGAACCGTACTGACCACCGGCCGACAGGAAGTAACGACCTTGCGGACGGCTGCCGATCTCGATCGAGAACGAGGTGTCTGCGCGAGTCTCAATGGTGTAGGTGTCAGTCGGATCGTTCGGGTTGGTTACCGTCCACGGGAAGAGCGTCTTGTTGTGTTCTTCATCTCCCTTAATATAACCAGGAGCATAGAACGTGAAGGTAAAGGTGCTCTGACCCCAGAATTTACCGGCATTGGTTTTGTCAGCGTCATACGGGTTGGCCGACTGGCCCTGGTAAGCCAGCATCGGATCAGTCCAGAAATCAAATACACCATTCCAGCTTTGCAGGCTCCAGGTTTTGGTTTTGTCGTTGTAAACCATGTGCTGTTCCAGCGAGTCCGGATAGTATTTTTTGATCCATTCCAGAGCCGTATTGGCTTCGTAGAGGTTGTTGGCACGGGCCAGCAGCGGCAGACGCGGGTCATTCAGCTGTTTCAGGTACCATACGAAGTTATCCGATACCGAATACAAGGTGCTGATGTCGGCATTTTCAGCGGCTGCATACGTACCACTGCTGTTGGAACCGTTGCTCGGGCCGTTCAGGTAGGTGTATGCACCATCGGAAGCGCTTTCGAAACGTCCCGAAGCGCTGGTTTCAGCCAGCACCTTGTCGAAGCGTGCCTGATCGGCATTCTTCATGATCCAGGCCATGTAGAGGCGGTACGAGTTGGCAAACTTCTTCCACAGCGTGCGCTGTTCGTCATAATTGCCGCGCGACACGTGTGCCATTGCAGCTTGTGCTGCGCCTTCCGGAAGTACATAGCCGTAAATCGGGTCATATACTCCCAGATCACATTGGCCGCTGTTCTGCTGTTCCAGTACGGCGATGTAGCCGGCCAGTTCATCGTCTAGAGCTTCGTAGGTCTCGTTGCTGAAGATGTCATACTCCGGCAGGGTGATACCGTCGGTGATAGCCTTGAAGGCCTGCGAATAGACGTTAGCACCATAGTTCTGGAACACGCGGAACGCTTCGTAAACTTTCACAATACCGCAGATAGCACGAAGGTCCTGATACTTCTGAGCGGCAGCTTCGTCCAGGTTGTCGTCGATGTAGTTCATGATCGACACCATGGAGTAGCCTTTGCTTTTGTACCAACTGTAGTAATAATCGATCATGGGCAGAGATGACCATTTCATGGCCTGATCGTCACAGTAGGTACCGTCACCGGCTCCCGTGTAATACACGAAGTACTGCATGTTGACCCCCGAAGACCATCTTACTTGACCTGCACCGCGCGAATCAAAATCGAGATTACTCATGGCGGACAGGAACATATATTCGGGGTTGGTATCCCCGATCGTATCGGGGTTGGTGTTCAGCTCACGCATCTTGTCCTGACAACCGACAAGGGCCAGCGCTGCCAAACCGCCGAGGATATATTTTGTTAGTTTCATATGCTGTCTTTTTCTTGTGATTGAATTAGAATCTCAGATTCAGCGAGAACGAGAAGTTACGCATGAACGGAGTGGTAGCGTAGTTGTACGGAGTCAGCGAGTTGTTCGACAGGTTGCCGTCCGGGTTCACACCGATACCGGTACCGTTGTAGATGTAGCAGAGGTTACGTGCGGTGAAGGCCAGACGGGCCGACTGCAGACCTACGTGTTTGATCCATTTTTCCGGGAAGTTGTAACCCAGGGTCAACTCACGCAGTGCTACGTAGCTCTGTTTTGCCATCTGCTGTTCGGGCCAACCGGTTGCGTAACCGTTCCAAGTCGAAGCAAGGATCGGCTGGATGTGACCGGCTTCGTAAGCTTCACGGAAGGTCATACCGGAGAGGTCAACCTCTTCACCGGTCTTCATGCTCGTTACGGTCGAACCGGTGTAGAATACCACGTCTTCCGGAACAATACCGTTGTAGACGGTTTCGCCTTTGTAGTTCACACGGGCAACACCGCCGTGTTCTTTGTCACGACCGTACAGAGTGTATTCGGCACTACCGCGACCGTCGAAGTAGTATTTGTTACCGATGGCCAGGTCACCACCCGAACGACCGTCGATCTGAGCGTAGAAGTCGATCGAACCACTGTTGTTCGGCAGGTTAACCATTACGTTGGTGTTGAAACCGAAGTCGAAGTCAGGTTCTACGTGACCCAGAATTTCGGTACGGTATTCTTTGCCACCCCAGTACGAAGCTTCTTCACCGAAGTAACCGGTAATGTTGCCTGCACTTACATAGTCGTAAACCATGTTGGTCGGGAAGTCGGTACCCGGAACGGTGGTTTCACCATATTTACCGGCAATGGAGATGTACTTCATACCGTTGCGGTAGTCATTCGGGTCGTTGACGTTGTTATATTTGGCAATCGGAGTCAGATAGCCATAACCGTTACCGGAGCAGAAGACACCGTATTCACCGCCTACGAAGGCATAAACACCCGGGGTCATCGAACCGTCCCATGCATAACCGGTGATGGTGTAGTAGTCGATGTTGTTGGCCAGTTCCTTGATCTTACCACGGTTGCGGCTCCAGTTGGCACCGATGTTCCAGGTTACGGTACGGGTGCGGATCGGAGCGAAGTCAAGTTGGATTTCCCAACCCTGGTTCTGGATGTTACCGGCGTTGATCAGCTGCGAGCTTACACCCGATTCCGATACGGCGCTCAGCGAGAGAATCTGGTTGCGGGTGTTGGTCTTGTAGTAGGCTACATCGACACCGATCGCACCGTTCAGGAAACGAAGGTCGGCACCGAATTCCCAAGAACTCTGAATTTCAGGTTTCAGGTCGTAGTTCGGGAGAGTACCGTTGTTGAAACCAGCGGTAGTCAACGCAGTGTTTGACGGGCTGTATACAGTTCCGATGCTGAAGCCACCGGCACCGTTGGCGGTCTGGTAAGCCGAAGTACCCATACCTACCTGAGCGAACGAAGCACGCAGTTTACCGAACGAGAGAACGTCGGGGTTGATCTGGAAGGTATCCGAGAATACCCACGACAGGTTCACCGAAGGATAGAATACCGAGTAGTTGTTCTGACCGTAGGGAATCCAGGTCGGATAGAGCAGCGAGCTCAACCAGTCGTTACGGGCGGTGAATTCCAGGAAGACCTGGTCTTTCCAGTCAAGGTTGATGGCACCACCGACACCGAGGGTCATCGAGTTACGGTTCGATTTACCAACGCCCATTTCAGATTGCGTGATCGGATCTTTCGAGTTGGCAAAGGAGAAAACGCCCGGTACGACCAGACCATTTTTCGTACTCTTATTGTAAGATGCACCTACGGCATTACCATACAACTGAGCAAAAACACGTACGTCCAAGCCGAGGTTGTCGTCCAGGAAACGTTTGTTACCGTGGATCTGAGCGGTACCATCGTACGACGAAGAGGTGCTGCCGCTGATGGCGTATTGACCCGTTTTCAGGTAACCGGCATTCTTGGTTTCGGTGAAGATCTGCCAGTTGTTGTAAGTTACGCTGACGCTGGCGTCCAACCAATCGGTGAACTGGGCGTTCAAGCCCAACTGGGTGATCAAGGTCTGTTCATTACGGTTTACGTTATTCTCAGCAATGTTCTGAAGTAACGAGTTGTACGTATTAAAGTACGAGTTCGTTACACCGCCGATAAACGATCTGCCGTCTTCCGAAATGTAATGATCTTTATACCACTCCAAGTCCGTATTACGGTTGGTGTAGTAGTTCGTAATCATGCTGAAGCCGGTATAGTTGTTGGCATTCAGGGTATTCGAGTTCGAGTACTGAAGGTTCAAGTTTGCCGAGAAGACGTCGTTGATCTTACCGTTGGTGGTGAAGTTGATCGAGTGGCGGTTGAAGTTGTTGTTCGGCATGTTACCGTCACCGTTCGTATAACCGTACGACAGACGGTAGGTTGCTTTTTCCGAACCCCCGGTCAGTGCTACGCTCACGTTGTCGTAGTTACTGTTCTGGTACATGGCTTTCCAGTTGTTCGGATAGGCAACGAAATCTTCCAGCGGGTTTTCAATACCACCTTCTTTATAGTATTTGTAGTATTGATAGATTTGCTGGCCTTTCATCGATTCAAAAGAGGGACCCCAGGATACGGAAGTGTAGGAAGTAGCGGTAGAGCTGACGCCGGGCATCAGGTCACCTTCGTAACCGTTACCGTATGAACCCATACCATATGTATTCTGAAGAGGGAGCGAGTTTTCATAAATGACACCCCATTCGTGCGAGTAGTTCACTTCCACACCGATACCTTTGCGGGCCTTACCGCTCTTGGTGGTGATCACGATGGCACCGTTGGCACCACGAGAACCGTACAGCGAAGTTGCGGCTGCACCTTTCAGTACGGTTACTGATTCGTAGTCGTCCGGGTTCAGGTTCTTCAACTGGTTACCGTACATGGTACCAGACTCAACAGTCCAATAATTACCAGAGGATTGTTGGTCGTACTGCATCACGATACCGTCGATCACATAGATCGGAGAGTTGTTCTTGCTCAGCGACTTGTTACCACGGATCGTTACGCTCGGGGCAGTCGTTACACCACCGGCACCACCGGTCGAAATACGCACACCGGCTACCTTACCCTGGAGGGCGTTGGCAGGGCTCAGCGTGTTGGTACGAGCCAATTCGTCACCCTTTACCGTAGAGGTAGCATAACCCAGCGCACGGTTCTGTTTACGACCACCCATGGCCGTAACTGTCACCGCCTCTGTCTGTAAGGCATCGGGTATGTGGGCTTATATGTAAGGTAAGGTGTTAATTAATAGGATGATATTTAGGGTCAATATATTTTTGTGCATACAATTTGCATACAAGTCGAACACTTTTGAGATATGGCGTTGGTCTTTTATTTTTTGAAATCGGTTAGCAGCGACGCATTCTTCTTACGTACGTCTTTCTCAAATCCAGCTAAATAGTAGGCTGTTGTTTTGAGGTCGTTGTGGCCTAACGACTCCGAAATATATGCGATGTTCGCCCCGCGACGTTTTAGAATCGTCGCGAACGAGTGACGGGCCGTATAAGTGGATATTTTGCCGATCCCCAAGGCCTTGCCGATAATGTGCATGTGCCAGTTGATACGCCGAGTCAGATTTTGTGTCTTGATTTTCAGCTCCATGGCAGTCTCTTTTCCCGTTAGAAAAGGGAAAAGAAAGTTGTCTTTTTCGGCTGGATTCCCCCATTGTTTAAGAATGGCACGCATTTCATTGGTCAGTGTGGCGCGGATTTCGCGTCGTTTTTTGGTGGTGCGTTCAGTCTTTTGGCGGACAAAACAGATCTCGCCATCTATAATATTTGAGAATTTAAGTTTCACCAAATCAGCAACATTGATGCCGTTGCACAGGTAGATGAAAAACCATAGGTCACGATAGTAGGCTGTTATAGGGCTGCCGTCCGAATAGTTGACGATTTGCTCGATCTGTTTGATGCTCAGGGCCATTTTTCTGCCCTCCCCCTCGTGGATCTCGAACTTGCCCTTACCGAAAGGATATTGGGTGTCTTTGATCATACCGTTGCGACGCGCTTCGTTCAGGATGGCGCGGATGGCACGCATGTGCATGCTCACCGTCACGGCGCTTTTTTTTTCGGCGATGAGGAATTTCTCGTACCGCTGAAGCCAGTGAATCGTGATGTTGACTAGGGGGATTCGGCGGGAGGCAAAACGTTCGATGGATTTCAGTACATTGTTGTACCAGAGCATGTTGCCGATCCGTTGCTCGTCTTTGAGCGTTTTGATCCGGTGTCTGAAAATGGAATTTAGGGTGTCGCCGTGGCCGCGTCCGAGGCGCAGATTCAACAGGTCGAACGAAAACTCACCCTTGTCGGTCAGTTCCTGGGTCTGCTTTTTGATCAGATCGAAGCTCCCGTTAATGTCTGACCTGATTTCCAGTAATTTCGGGCTTCTCGAACGGGGTAATTTCACACACTCGATGGGAAGCAGCTCTTTTCCGGTGGAGTAGTATTTCTGGACCCGTCTGTAGGTGACCAGGATCTTTACCGGATACAGGCCGTTCTTTTTGGCACGGCGGGTATCGAGAATGGATGATATGGTGACTCCGTCTTTGGCATATTTGTACATCGGATGTCTCTCCTTCGGCACGTGGCGTGGATGCGAAAAACTGCGCATACAATTTGCATACACGTCGCTCATTATAGGGTTTCTACATTGCTTTGTCGTAAAGTTAACTTAGGCTTCGCGCAGTGTCTTGGTGAAATTGTTGTAAACATTCAAAGTGCCGTACACAACGATGACGTCGCCTGCCATCAGGACCGTCTCCGGCAGGAGCGGATCGAGTGCCTGCTTCTGGTTGTATTTGATGCCAATGGCATTCCGTTCTTCGTGGTTGCGGATTACGGCCAGCAGTTGGAGCCCCTCGGTTTCGATGCCGCTTTGGGCAATGGTTTTGCCGTCGAGCGTCCGCGGCAGTTCGAAACGCATGACGTAGTGCGAACGGTCGATCCGGTAGGAGCTGAGGAATTCGTTCAACTCGAGCGATTGTGCCATCACTTCGGCGGCCTCCTGCTCCGGAAAGATGATGCGTTCGACGCCCAGGGCTTGCAGGACGTTTCGGTGGAGTTCGTTCAGGGCGCGTGCTGCGATGTTCGAGACTTTCATTTGTCGCAGCAGGGCGACGATTTGGATCGAGGCGGAAAAATTTTCGCCGATGGCCACGATCAGCAGGTCAACCTGGTCGAGCGGAAGGCTTCTCAGAGCCTCGGGGTCGCTGGCATCCATACAGATGGTGCTGGAGAGGCTGTCGCGGAGTTCGTTCACACGGTTGCGGTTGTCATCGACGCCGATGACTTCATGACCCATTTGCGTCAGACGGGAGGCCAGGACGGAACCGAAGTTCCCCAGGCCGATCACAATGTATTTCATGGTTGTAAGGCGAGAAATGATGGTTGTCCAATCCGGGGCCGGCGGAGGTGTGCGGCCCGTCTCCCCTGGGGAAGAGCGTCTCATGGTCTCATCAGCCCGGTATGGGCGGGAAATTGAGGCGATTTTCCGGCTGAAAATTTAGCCAAAATAATGAAAGTTGCAAGCCGGACCGGATGTGTTTGGTACGGTATCCAACGGCATAAATGCAGGTTGAGAGCCTGGGGGCTTATTGTATGTTTTTCTTGTGAAAACGGGGGGCGATTCTATAAAAAATCCCCATTCCGGTGCCGCGTGGTGCCGCACTAGAATGGGGTGTGTAATGGGGAGGGTAAATCGCCTGCGGGCGAAATGTGTGTTATTTGTTGGTGCCGATGAATCGCCAGCCGACGGCCACGCGGAAGTAGGTCGGACAGGTGGTCTCGGCAGACGAGGTGAAAGCGCTGCGGAGTCCTTTGGAGTAAGAGGCGGTGAAGTCGAGGCCGCATCGGAGCAGATAGCCGGCTCCGATGGTGAGGGCCATGTTGGTGGAGCGCACGCCTTCGAGCGGACTGGTGGCTCCGCCCTCTTTCTCCTTGCGGTCGGCCGAGAGTTTGAAGAGTCCTTCGACGCCGGCGATGACGCGGAATCCGCCGAGGAAGTTGAACTTACCGACCAGCGGCACGCTCAGGTAGTCCATCCGGTGGACGGTGTGCGAGGTGTATTGCATCTCCACGTTGTTGGTCGAGCCGAGCTGGGAGTAGTAGGCGCCCGTTTCGATCCCCCATCGGTGGGTGAAGTTGTAGTCGATGAACAGACCGGCGTAGACTCCGGTGCGTGAACTACCGGGGCTGTTTTTGTAGTCGGCGAAGTTGACGCCGGCGCGGGGGCCGAAACCGAGTCCTTTGACTTGTGCCGTGGCTGTGGCGGCAGTCAGGAGGAGCAGGAGGAACAGGAAGGTTTGTTTCATGGTGGGGGTGTGTCCTGTGAATTCTGGTGTCCGACAAATATATGTAAAAAGCCGGAGAAGAGTCGATCTTCTCCGGCTTTGGTGTGGATTTTATATTCTTCGGGGTACTTTTCCGGAAGAATAGGACAGGATCTTAGGCGTCCTTGGTTGTTCTTTCCAGTTTTTTCATCACACTGAACAGGAAGATGGCCGAGATGGCGCAGCAGATGACCAGTACGCCCCACAGCATCCACAGCGGCATGCCGCCCCAGAGGTAGCCGATGATGGCGACGAGGTAGTTTCCGACAGCGGTTGCGGCGAGCCATCCGCCCTGAGCGAGACCTTTGTATTTGGGCGGTGCCACTTTCGATACGAAGGAGATACCCATCGGGCTGAGGAACAGTTCGGCGATGGTCAGTACGAAATAGGTCGAGATCAGCCAGTTGGGCGACACGCGTGAGGCTTCGTCCAGGCCGCCCATGCTTTCGAGAGCGTTCGGGGTGGGCAGGCCGGTCGAGGCGAAGGCCAGCAGTACGAAGCCCAGGGCGGCGATAATCATACCGATACCGATCTTACGCGGAGCGCTGGGTTCGCTGTTGCGTTTCTGGAGCCACGAGAAGAGTCCTACGGTAACCGGGGTCAGGATGATGATGAAGAAGGGGTTGAACTGTTGGAAGATCTGCGGGGTGATGCTCATCGGCTGGGGCAGGGTGGTGTAGGCCAGCCAGGCTCCGATAGCGCCGACTACGAGAACGATGAGACCGCCCAGTCGACCTTTGCCGGTTTTCGACTGGAAGAGGCTAAGCAGACCATAGAAGGCCACGACGAAGGGGATCAGGGTCAGCAGCGAGAAACCGAAGCATCCGAGACCGCTGACGGAGGTTTGCGTGTAGTCGCGGGCGAAGAAGGTCATCGTCAGACCGTTCTGGTGGAAGGCCATCCAGAAGAAGATCACCACGGCGAACACCAGACCCAGAGCGACCATACGGTCTTTGACCTGTTGCGGGGTGAGTTCCACCACGTTGGGGTTGTGTTCTGCCTGTTTCTGTTTTTCGGTCTTGTCGGCGGCTTTGTAGTATTTGCGGAAGCCGACGAAGATCAGCATCGAGACGATCAGCGAGAGGCAGGCTACGCCGAAACCGTAGTTGTACGACTGGCTGAGGCTGGTGATGTAGTTCTGGCCGAAAGTTGCCAGGTCGCCGCCGGCGTGGCCCTGTTGTGCGGCCAGGTCGGTGAATTTGGCCATGGCTTCGGTCGAGATGGTACCGTTCTGGAGTTGGTGGGCCAGCGACGGGATGTCTGCGTTATAGGTGAAACCGTCCTTTTCGAGGAAGTAGTTCGATACGCCTTCGGCGGCCGAGGGGGCGAAGAAGGCGCCGATGTTGATACACATGTAGAAGATGCTGAAGGCGATGTCTCGCTTGGCGCTGTATTTGGGGTCGTCGTAGAGGTTGCCGACCAGTGCCTGCAGGTTACCTTTGAAGCAGCCGGTACCGATGGCGATCAGTGCCAGCGATCCGAACATGGCGATTTGTGCGCCGGTGCCGGTTCCGGTCGGGATGGCCAGGCAGAAGTAGCCGGCGAACATCACGATGATACCGAGCATGATGGTCTTGCCGTAGCCGAGCACCTTGTCGGCCAGCAGACCGCCGAACAGCGGCAGGAAGTAGACCATACTCAGGAAGATCCCGAATGTGGTACTGGTGGCGTCCGATGTGTAGCCGAATTTTGCCTGCATGTAGAGCACGAAGATGGCCAGCATGGTGTAGTAGCCGAAGCGCTCTCCCATATTGGCCAATGCCAGTACGAACAGGCCTTTGGGTTGTCCTTTTAACATTTGCTTATGGTTGTTTTTGGTTAATAATTCCGCAGGGTGCGATCGGTGGGGTTGGATCGTCCAACTCGTTAGCTATGACACCGATAAATTGCAAATTTAGCGTTTTTGCCCACATAGGCAAGTTTTTTGTTGAATTTATAACAAATTGTGGGGCATTTTGTGCAAATGTTGTTTCACGATGACCGTGGCGCTGGAAAGTCGGGGACTGGCGATGGGGGCGCGGTGACGAAATGTTTGTCCTGAAAACAGGGAATTGCAGGTGTGGCAGTGAATCCGGCATTCTGTCGATGCAGTGAGGATTGCCGTTGAGAGGCAGTCCCTACGGTGGGGATATAAAAAATGCGGCCCATTGGACCGCATGGTGTTGCTTGTTGTGTGTGAATTGCTGGAGGCTGTCGGAGAGGGAGAGGTCTTGGAGGGCAAGTTGGTGCTTGGTCGAAGTTTTCCAGTCACGCCGCTGCCGTGTTGTCTCCAGGGGTCCGCCGGTACCGCAGGATTTTGCCGGAGCTCTGTCACGCCGGGTTTACTGTCTTCCCGTTTTGCTTCCGGCTGTTTTTGTTCGGATGTTTTATGCGGGGGTGTGCTGTACGGGGTGAAACGAGTTGTTGGTTCAAGCCTTAGGGACTTTGGTCTTTGTGCGAGGCTCCCGTGCTTTTAGAAACCCTCACCGGGGACTCGGCACCCTGCTTAATGTTCCCAATACCTGCTTTCCCCCCCCTCTTGTGTCGGCTCTTTATTTAAATGTTGTCCCAGAAGTTGTCTTCTTTCGGAGTGAGGACGTTGCGTCCGAGCCGTTTGACCCGTTTGGCGATGTCCTGTCCCTGGTCGTTCTTGGCGATCGAGAACTCAACGTCGTCGCCGGGGGCGAGTTCGGAAAATTCGCCTTCAATCACGTCGAGGTTGTGGAAGAAGAGGTTGTTGTTGGGATATTTGATGAAACCGTAGCCGTTCTTGATGCTGAGGATCTGGCTGGTATAGCGGGCCTCTTCGGCGGTGTCGTCGGATTCGATCGAGTAGTCGTCTTCGGCCGGTTCGGGCTCGTCGGCAGCGTTCGAACGGCTTTCGGGGGTTTGTACGAAGAGGTTTTGGATCAGTTGGTTGTTCTGTTTCAGGCCGCAGTCGATCACCTCCTGCATCGGGACGGGGTAGTGGGCCAGGTTCAGCAGTTCGTGCGAGGTTTTGGTGACGATGCGGGTGCCGTCGTCGTTGGTGTATTCGAATTCCCAGCTGATGAGCATCACCCGGACACCCATGGCGATCAGTTTGCGAACCAGGGGAACGTAGTCGGTGTCGGCCACCACTAGTACGGCGATGTCGATCTTGCCCTGGAGGGCCATTTCGAACACTTCGAGCGAGAGCCATACGTCGGTTCCGCGTTCTTCCTTGCGACCGTAGATGTTGCGCAGGGGCAGGTAGTGGGTGTGGACGCCTTCGGACATGAGGATGTCGTCGAAGACGCGGTCGTGGTAGAGTTGGCTGCCGCGTTGTGCTGCGTCGGAGGCGTTGAGGCGGCCGCGGAAATAGTGGGCTTCGCAGATGCGGCAGCGTTTG
Source organism: Millionella massiliensis (assembly GCF_900104655.1). GTDB lineage: Bacteria > Bacteroidota > Bacteroidia > Bacteroidales > Rikenellaceae > Rikenella > Rikenella massiliensis. Next base: position 2,283,832 of record NZ_FNWD01000002.1, read on the forward strand.
GGGTCGAGCCCCTCTTCTTCGGCCACGCGCTGGCTGATAAAGTCGTGCAGGCCGTTGACGCTAAGGCGGCGGCGTTGCGGATGGATATAATTGTAATAGTTCGAGGCGTGGAGCAGGAAGTTGCCGTCGTAGAATACGCCTATTTTCGGAGCATTATGGTAGAAAGACATAAAATGGAGAAGGTGTAATTATCGTATCCCTTGTGTTCTGTTTTTAATAGGTTCAAAGTTAATACATTTTTACGAAAAGTGTGTTTTTTTCTTGTAATAGTGGTGCCGGAATGGTCGAGTTGCCGTAATTATCTATAAATAAGTTATTCTCGGGTATGGTTTGGCGACGGAAGAGGAACCCTGTTTGAGTGGGTGTGGCGGCGGGTTGTCGGGGTGAAAATGGGGAAAACTTCGTGGTGCGTTTTGATAAATCGCCGAAGAAAAGTTATTTTTGAATTTGGATCAAACTGAGATCAGATTATGGGATATAATGAATTGGAGATCGAATTGAAGAAAACGCTGGCGCAGATTGCCCGGTGGCGTGAACTCGGCTATATGCCGACCATCGAGCAGGGGATTGCGCTGGGACGTTTGCAGAAGATATATGCCGGTTTGCTCGACCTGCCCTGCTGTGATCCGGAGGAGGTTCCGGCGGTGAGCGATGCGCCGAAGGCGACCGTGGAACCGTCGCCGCTTGTTGCGGTTGTGGGCGGTGAGGCGGCGGAGCCGAAAGCCGAGGAGGCTGGCGAAAAGGTCGCAGAAGTGGCTGTCGCTCCGGAGACCGCCGAGAACGCATCGCAGGACACCGGTGAACAGACTGCGACCGCAGTCGAAGATTTGGCGCCGAAGGAGCCCGAAAAACCGGCGGCTGAAGAGGCGGAAGCTCCCGCGGCTCCCGTTGCACCTGCCCCGGCAGTGGCGCAGCAACCGCAGGGGGGAGAGGCTCAGCCGATGCCGCGTGTATTCGGTATCGAGGTGAGTCCGTATGCCCGGCACGAGATGATCGATACGCTGTTCCACGGCAATACGGCGCTTTTCCTCTCCGAGGTGGCCAAACTGAACGAGATGGGGTCGCTCGAAGAGGCGCTCGTCTATATCGGTGAGACCTATCGTTGGATCCCCGAAAATGCGGCGACCATCAAATTTATCGATCTGCTCACAGCCCGCTTTGCCGAGTAGCCGGCGCGGGACGTTAACTCCACAACCGTACGATCGTGGCGAAACTTTATGTCGTGCCCACTCCGGTGGGCAACCTGGAAGATATGACCCTGCGCGCGACCCGTGTGCTGCGCGAGTGTGACTATATTGTCGCCGAAGATACCCGCACCAGTGGGAATCTGCTCCGCCATCTGGAGATCAGCAAGCCGATGAGTTCGTATCATAAGTTCAACGAACATGGCGTGGTGCAGCAAATCGTGCAGCGGATCCTGGGCGGCCAGACCGTGGCTCTGATCTCCGATGCCGGTACGCCGGCCATTTCCGATCCGGGCTATCTGCTGGTCAACCGGGCTATCGAGGCCGGGATTGAGGTCGAAACGCTCCCCGGGCCGACTGCCTTTGTGCCGGCGCTGGTCTCCAGCGGCCTGCCCTGCGATCGGTTTGTCTTCGAGGGCTTTCTGCCGCAGAAAAAGGGGCGTCAGACCCGTCTGCAACAACTGGTCGACGAACCGCGGACCATGATTTTCTATGAATCGCCCCATCGGGTGGGGAAGACGCTCGGACAATTTGCCGAGTTTTTCGGTGGTGAGCGTCGGGCGGCACTCTGTCGCGAGATCTCCAAAAAATTCGAGGAGACGGTGCGTGGAACCCTGTCCGAATTGGCTGAACGCTATGCCGCGCAGGAACCCAAAGGGGAGATTGTGCTGGTGGTGGAGGGGGCGCGTGAGGCAACGCGGAAGGCGCGTCGCGAGCGCGGTGCGGCGGACGAGGCCGATGAGGACGAGTAGCGTTTTTTGGGGGGTGCCATCCGGAGGACGGGGTGCTGTGCGGTAGAAACGGGCGGGTGTGTCCGGTGGTCCGGGCGAGAGAGTGTCGGGGCTGGGAGTGCGGTGCGGGGAATTGCCTCAAAATCGGGGAGTAGTGGAGAAAATTAAGTGGGTAGTGGCTCGGAAACGCGGGCACGGAGGGAGGTGTATGGATAGTTCCCAAGGTGTGGGGAGTAGGGAAGAGAAAGTTTGGGACGGGGTATTGGGGGACGGAGTGTGTGGCAGGGTTGCCCGAGAGAGGGAATCGTCAACGAGAATAGCAGAATGGGGGGATTTAGTCGCGCGGAATGCGTTCCAGCATGCCGCCGCCGACCACCCGATCCTCCAGGTAGAATACGACCGGTTGTCCCGGCATCAATGCCCAGGCCGCATCTTCGGTCAGGGTGACTTCCAACAGACCTTCTAGTGTCGGTGTCAGCCGACATCCGCCGCGGGGATTGCGACCGATTCCCCGTACGACGATTTGCAGCCGATCGGCTGACCCGAAAAATTCCGAGGTGTCGACCGCGTGCCATGAGCGCAGGATCATCCGTCGGCTGTACAGAGCCGTGTCGGGCCCTACGATTACCCGGTTTCGGGCAGGGTCTACGGCTACAACCGACAGTGCCGCAGCTTGTGGGTCGAAAAGGGTGAATCCCCGTTTCTGCCCCGCGGTGTAGAGCGGATACCCTTCGTGGCGGCCGATAACGTGGCCCGCCTCATCGACCACCTCGCCCGGTTGAAGTACCCCGGGCGGCAGGTGGTGTTTTAGAAAATCGACATACCGCATCCCCTCCAGGAAACAGAGACTCATGCTTTCGCGCCGGGCGGCCAGCTCGGTGAAACGGTATTTGTCCTTCAGCTGTTGGCGTACTTCGGTTTTGGTGAGGTTGCCCAGTGGAAGCAGGGCCCGCCGAACGATCCCCTCCGGCACGTCCCACAGGTAGTAGGACTGATCTTTGGCCGGATCGGCGCCGCGGCTGAAGTAGTGGTGTCCGTGGTGTTCGACGCTTCGTACGTAGTGGCCGGTGGCCAGGTGGTGGATTCCCATCCGGTCGGCCGTTTCGGCCAGCAGTTGCCACTTGATGCGGGGATTGCAGCGGGCGCAGGGCGATGGAGTGCGCCCTGCGGTGTGGTCGGCCAAAAAGGGAGTGAGGATCTCGGCGCGGAAACGGTCGGCACAGGGGATGACGGTCAGCCCGACGTCGAGCCGTTCGGCAGTGGCCGAGGCTTGTTGCCGGGCCGTTCCCGAATCGAGCAGGTCGAAAAAAACGGCGCGAGGACGGTATCCCGCCTCGCGCAAAAACAGTACAGCGGCTGCGGAGTCCAGCCCGCCGCTCAAGGCCACGAGCACATCCGCGCCATACGGAGTATTTTCCGGGGAGTTGCCCACAGCTCGACCGCGGCCGTATTGGGGTTAGAGTCCTTTGAAAAACTCCTCTTCCGAGAGGGTCGAGGCCGGAACGCCGCCGTTGTTGTAGTGGGCTTTGTCCGAAGCGGCACCGATCGAGCTGATGGCCGATCCGTCGGGGTTGAAGAATTCGGGGCGTTCGCGTTTGATGTAGTTGATGACCTCTTGGAAGCCTTCGTTGAACTTCTGGAAGTCCTCTTTGTAGAGGTGGATTTTATGTTTGTCGATCATGAAGCTGCCGTCGCGCATCTGTTTTTTACGGCTCTCGGTGATGGTCACGTAATAGTCGCCGCCGCGGGTGGCTTTCACGTCGAAGTAGTAGATTCGTTTGCCTGCTTTCACCGGCACGGAGTACAGTTCGTCCCCCATAGGTTCCATCTCACTTCGGTCATTGTAGTCGAAATTATTCATACACGGTTGGTTTAGGTTGTGGCACGTCCTGTGCCTGGGTGGTTAAAAAATTGAGTGCCGGCGGTTTGCCTGCACGTCTCAATAGTTTTCAAATGTATATAAAAAACTTATATCCCCGAAACCTTTTTGTTACTTTTCATACGAAATTACTGGGTTAAGCGCTTGACTGCGCACGCCTAACGGGGTGGCGTGCATGGCTCTGCGCCATCGGAAAAAGCGTTATATTTGCCCTGTCATTTGACGCTTGATTCCCATGAACGAACTGCAGGACTCCAATAAATCCAACTGGAACCGTTTTGTCGAGTCGCTTCGCGACCGCTTCAACCTCGACGAAGACAAGGCCTCCGAAGAGGAGGTCAGAGCCAATATTCGCAAAGGGGTCGAATTCCGCGGCACCAACCTCTGGGTGCTGATCTTCGCCATCTTCATCGCATCGATCGGCCTGAATGTCAACTCGACGGCCGTCATTATCGGCGCCATGCTCATCTCGCCCCTGATGGGGCCCATCATGGGGGTCGGACTGGCTCTGGGCGTCAACAATTTTGACGTGATGAAGCGTTCGTTGCGCAGTCTGGGGCTGGCGGCGCTCGTTGGGCTCATCACTTCGACCCTTTACTTTTGGATCAGCCCCCTCAGTACGGCCCAAAGCGAGTTGCTGGCTCGTACGACCCCCACGATCTATGATGTGCTGATTGCCTTGTTCGGCGGGATGGCCGGCATCGTGGCTCAGTCGCGCAAGGACCGCACCTCGACTGTCATTCCCGGGGTGGCCATCGCAACGGCCCTGATGCCGCCGCTCTGTACGGCCGGCTTCGGGTTGGCGCGCGGCAATATGGCTTTCTTTATCGGCGCTTTCTACCTCTTCTTCATCAATGCCGTCTTTATTGCTGTCGGGACGTTTATTATCGTTCGCTTCCTGAAGTATAAGAAGGTCGAATTCGTCGACCCCAAAAAGGAACTTCGCGCTCGGCGTTACATGACGGTGATTGTGACCATCACGCTGGTGCCCAGCGTCATCCTGGCTTACGGCATCGTGCAACGCACAATCTTTGAATCCAACGCCAAAAACTATATCGACAAGGTGCTCAATTTCGACGGAAGCGAGATCATCAGTGCCGTGCCGACCTATGCCGGTGACAGCAGCACCATCGAGGTGATGCTGGTGGGCAAGAAGGTGTCGGAAGATGTGCTCGATGTGGCGCGGCGGCAGATGGAGGCCTACAGCCTGAAGCATACCACGCTGATCGTGCGTCAGGCCGGAGTTGACAACACGTTTGATACGCATACCCTGCAAAACGTGCTGCGCAGCAACACCGAAATGCTCGACGAGAAAAACCGGAGAATCGAGGAACTGGAGCGGTTGGCCGACCGCTACCTGAGCGATACGCTTCCGGTGAAGGACATATCGTATGAGCTTCGTTCGTTGTGGGGTAGCCACATCCGGAGCGTCAGCCTGGCCAAGGCGCCCGTGTTCGGAAACGACGGAAACGCCATCGATACGGCGGTCTTCTGCTACCTGACCACGGCAGAGAATGTGTCGCTCGACCGTCAGCAGCGCGAAAAACTGACCCAGTGGCTGCGGGCGCGCACGAAGATGAATAAAGTCGAACTGATTGTGGCCCGACAGGAGGCCGATACCGCCTCGATGCGTTAAACCCGGCGCCGTGGGTAATGTGTGGGGGCCGAAGTGGGGGGAGCCGGAACTGAAGCAGGGGCGGAGTAGCGCTGAGGGAGTGCGGCTGTGAAGGGGCGTGAGCGGTGAAAGTGACGGGGGCGAGCCGGGGACGTAAGGATTCGGTTGTAGAGTAGAGGTGATGGCTCGTCCGACGGTCGGTCGGCTGGGAGGAGCGGGGGAGAGGGAGTGATGGGGAAAATGTGGCCGGAGAGTGGTGTAGCAGAAAACGGTGGGTCGGAAAACGATGAACGAAAATTAAACATAAACATATCAATACACCATGAGAAAAACACTCTACACCGTGTTGGCCGCGGCTCTGCTGACGGCCTGCGGCGGCAGCGGACAGCTGATCCAGGATCAGCAAACGCGTCAGAGCGTTGAGAGCAACATCGCCTCGCGTTCGTCGTGGCTGCCCGAGATGCCCGCCGATGCCACCCCCGAAGAGAAAGAGGGCCTGCAATTCCTCTATGCCTACATGCTGGTCAGCGACGTGGCCGACTATGCGCCCGAACTCTACCTGAGCAACGTACGCTCCTCGCTTCAGGCCCGTGCCGAAATGCCCTGGGGACAGACCGTGCCCAACGACCTCTTTCTGCACTACGTACTGCCCGTGCGTATCAACAACGAGAATCTCGACACCTCGCGTGTGACCTTCTATAACGAACTGAAAGATCGTGTGAAGGGGCTGAGCATGGCCGACGCTATCCTCGAAGTGAACCACTGGTGCCACGAAAAGGTGGTTTACTCGCCCTCGGACGGCCGTACGATGTCGCCTTCGGCCTGCGTGCGCAATGCGCAGGGACGGTGCGGCGAAGAGTCCACCTTCACGGTGGCCGCTCTGCGTGCCGTCGGGATTCCCGCCCGCCAGGTCTATACCCCCCGCTGGGCCCACACCGACGACAACCATGCCTGGGTTGAGGCCTGGGCCGACGGCAAATGGTACTACTTCGGCGCCTGTGAACCCGAACCGGTGCTCAACATGGGTTGGTTCGACGGTCCCAGCAAACGCGGTATGCTGATGCACACCAAAGTCTTCGGCAACTACATCGGCGATGAAGAGGTCATCAGCCAGACTCCGCTCTACACCGAAATCAACGTGACCCACAACTACGCCCCCGTAGCCACCGCCACCATCGTGGTGAAGGACTCGACGGGAGCGCCCGTGCCCGGTGCCCGACTCGATTTCGGCATTTACAACTACGCAGAATTCTACCCCGCCGTGCGCAAGACGGCCGATGCCAACGGTACGACGACCATGACGGCCGGTCTGGGCGATATGCTCGTCTGGGCTACCGACGGCACGCGCTTCGGCTATAAAAAACTCTCGTTCGGCCAGCAGGATACGCTGACCATCATGCTCAACCACTGTGGCGGTGCCGGTGAGGCCTACACGGTCGATTTTGATATCGTGCCCCCGGTCGAAGGCAAGACCGCAAACAGCGTGACCCCCGAACAGCGCGCGGCCAACAACGTGCGGATGGCTCAGGAAGACTCGATCCGCAATGCCTATATCGCCAGCTGGATGTCCATGGCCGATGCCTTCGCGCTGGCCGAAAAACTCGGTGCCGATACCACCAAGGTGTGGAACGTGATTGCGACGAGCCGTGGCAACTGGGCTGCGATCGCGCAGTTCCTGACCGATGCTGCCGCTGCCGGTCAGCTGGATGTGGCCTTCGACCTGTTGGATGTGGTGGCGCCGAAGGATCTGCAGGATACCCCGGCCGCAGTGCTGACCGATCACCTGACGGGTGCCGCTCCCTACAAGGATCGCCCCTGGTTTAAAGAGTATATCCTTAATCCGCGTGTCGGCACCGAACTGCTCGTGCCGTATCGTGCCGCCATGGCCGGCGAACCGGCCGAGATCGAAGCGATCATCGCCAAGGCAAAGGCCGTTCAACTGGCCGACAGCCTGAATCCGAGCCGTATCCCGATGTCGGCGATCGGTGTGCAGCGGCTGAACATGGGCGACAAGGCCGGTCGTGACCGTTACTTCATCGCCATGGCCCGCAGCAAGGGTATCCCGGCGCGGTACGAACCGGTGACCGGTCGTCTGCAGTACTACGATCTGTCGGCTGCCGACGGTGCGCAGGCGTGGGTGAATGTCGATTTCGACGGCGAACTGGCTGCTCTGGCTGCCGCCCGGGTTCCGCGCGGTACGCTGATGATCAACTACACACCGACCAAAAATAACGACGACCCGAAATATTACAGCCATTTCACCGTGGCCAAACTCAAGGACGGCCGTTATTCGACCATCGAACTGAGTAATCCGGATGTCGATATGGGGGCTGCCGGCGCCCTGTCGGCCATCTTCACCCGTCCGGTCGAACTGGAGGTGGGCGACTATATGCTGGTGAGCGGTACCCGTATGGCCAACGGCACGGTGCTGAGCCAGGTGCAGTTCTTCTCGGTCGAAGAGGGCAAGCAGACCACGCTCGACATGACCATGCGCGAAGATGACCATTCGGTACAGGTGATCGGGACGATGAATCCCGAAGCCCGTTTCGTGCCGAAGGGTGCATCGGAGCCGCAGTCGATTCTGGCTACGACCGGTCGCGGTTATTTCGTGCTGGCGCTGCTGGAGGCCAAGAAGGAACCGACCAACCACGCTATGCGTGACATCGCGGCTCTGAAGTCGGAATTGGAGCAGTGGAACCGCGGACTGGTGTTCCTCTTCGCCAGCGAAGATCAGTTGGCCGCATTCGACCCGGCCGAGTTCGGTAGCCTGCCGAACACCATCACCTACGGGGTCGATCAGGATGGGTCGGTGTCGGCGATGCTGAAACAGTCGCTCGAACTGACCAACATGAACGACCTGCCGGTATTCGTGGTGGCCGATACGTTCGGTCGCGTGGTCTTCGTATCGCAGGGCTACCGCATCGGCATGGGCGAACAGATGATGAAGATCATCAACTCGCTGTAAACGGTTCCGGCCGGTATATTTCGGGGATCTTTTCTGTGAAGAAAAGATCCCCGATTTGTCAATATACATTCGGATCGTTAACACAGAACCATTGATAGCCCAAAACAAGGGTTCCGTCAGCCGACACCATGTCGTAAATACAACAGTCGTCTTTATTGCCGGTATGTTTACAAGGTATCCTAACCGAAGGGAATTCTTTGTCAGACGAAATCCCCATAGCCTCGATATTGGCCAAGGCGAGGTCGGATACTACGAACCGATCTATCTGCACTGACGTGTAGTTGAAAATGGAGATTGTTCCCGATGCAGCAAGTATGGCAACGCCGGCGAGTAATTGCTTATTCATATTTTTCTGATTTTAATGATTCTACAATTTTACCCGCACGATATGATCTTCCCACGAGGTCGAGTCCGTATGGCGGGCATACATATAATCGTTCCAGCTGTCGACGGTTACGTTTTTGACCGGTCTGTCCAGTAGGATACGTCTGATAGGCTCGCCGTTCCAGTCGAAAACAAGGATTTCGAATGCGGTGCCGAATGAAGGATGTCCCTCCAGAGCTTCTGCGTCTTTGTCTCTGTGGTTGCGGGGCGTCAGGTAGATATATTCTCGGGTAGCCTGGACATAAAAACCAGACAGCGTTTCGCCCGAGATCCGGGGATTGATGCCGTCGGCAGCCAAAGCGAATTGTGGGACGGCATCGTAAAGCAGTTTGACATTCCCAGGTATCGAGTCTTGCAAGGAGAAGATCATGACATAACGAGAATTTTGTGCCGAAAAAACATATTCGTTGTATTCTGGTCGTTTTTGCAAAGTGCCTATAAAAGCGGTGCCCAGCGTAATTTCAGGACATGCGACACCGGCGTCTGGATAAGGAAAAGCAATGGGCGTGACGACCGAATCGCCGGCCTTGAAGTAGCCGAACATATGCTCCTTATCGTTCAGTATCTGCGCCATGAAAGTGTCGTCGCAACCGGTCGGAACGATTGAAAATAGCGGATCTGTTGTCGGAAGACTCAATGTACTCCAGGTCTTTACATCGGTCATACCGTCCGGCTCGCCGAGGTCGATACCGTACGCCTTTTCGTTGGATTGTTGGTCGATGAGATACAGTTTGTCACAATCTTCGAGACGGATCGCCCGACTGAAAATAGCCTCATAAGGTCCTTTCCCTTTTTTTTGCACCGGCGCCGAGAAAATCAGCGAATCGTTTCGCAGGACGTAATAGCTGAAATTGTCCGGTTGGGAGATGTTGTACATCAAGATACCTTTGTCCATAATTTCCATGCCGCCCGTACGGAACAAGGCCGAATCGGCGGGTACAATCCGGGTGTCGAGACGGGTTGTTTTCCCCTCCCATCGGTAATCGTCTGGTTGACGAGGCGAATGAGTGCATCCGGTGACAAATGCTGAAATTGCGCTAATGCACAAAAGGATATGAAATTTCATAAACCGTCCGATTAAAGAATTTCGTTGACAAATCCGTCCAATCCTTCCAGTTTGGATTTGCCGTCGGTTGTGATAACTATAAATATGCAGTGGTCGTATTCATCTCCGGTATATCTGCACGGGATTTTGACCACACTTTCCGGGCTTTCGAATCCTATGGCCTCGATATTGGCGAGGGTGAGGTCCGAAAGTTGCTCTTCCGGCTGTGTACTAAGGTAACTCAGTACGCTCACCGCGCCTAGCGCGAGCATTGCGCCCATTACAACCTGTATTTTAGTGGACTTTTTCATAATTGTGAAGTTTTGGTAAATAAATAGCGTAATTTCGATCAATAGAAACAGTCTAAGAACGAAAGTAAAGATATGTAATTAAAAAACAAATTTTTTGTATCAAAATTCTGCGAAAATTCATTATCGATTCCGGTCGATATTCTCTGAAAAAAACTATCTTTGTTACTCTTTCACAATCAGTAACCTCTATGAAAGAAAAGAGAAACTACCTGATGCTGGTGCTCAAAGGAATCGGAATGGGCGCCGCCGACGTGATCCCCGGCGTGTCGGGCGGCACGATCGCCTTCATTACCGGAATCTACGAAGAGCTGATCAGCTCGATCCGTTCGTTCGACCTCACGGCCGTGCGGAAACTCCTCCGGTTCGACCTGCGCGGATTCTGGAAACATATCAACGGCAGTTTCCTCTTTTCGGTGCTGGCCGGGATCGGCATCTCGATCTTCTCGCTGGCCAAGTTGATGAAATACCTGCTCGAAACCCACCCCATCTTTGTGTGGTCGTTCTTCTTCGGGCTGATCATCGCCTCGTCGTGGCTGGTGGCACGTGAAGTCAAACGGTGGAGCGTCGGGACGGTCATCGCCCTGATCGCCGGCATCGCTGTGGCATACGTGATTACGGTGATGAGCCCCGCCTCGACACCCGATGCCTGGTGGTTCATTATCCTCTCGGGGGCTGTGGCCATTTGTGCCATGATCCTGCCCGGAATCTCCGGCGCCTTCATCCTGCTGCTGATGGGCAAATACGCCTATATCATCGGAGCCGTCTCGACCTTTAATCTGCCGGTGCTGCTGCTCTTTGCCGTGGGCGCCGTGGCCGGGATCATCAGCTTCTCGCACCTGCTCTCGTGGCTGCTGGCCAAATACCACGGCATGACCGTCGCCCTGCTGACCGGCTTCATGCTCGGTTCGCTGAACAAAATCTGGCCCTGGAAAGAGACCCTCGAAACCTATACCGACAGCCATGGGGTCGTACAGCCCCTCGTCGAACGCAACGTGTTGCCCGCGACGTTCGAGCAGATCACCGGCCAGCCCGCTCTGCTGGGGTGGGCGATCCTCTTCATCGCAATCGGTTTCCTGCTGATCTGGGGCATCGAAAAGGTGGCTGCCGTGCTCGGTAGCAAACGTGAAAAAGCCAATTAATACCGATTCCGTCTGCGAAAAGGGGCGGCGGAGAGCGGGACTGCATGTTTCCGTGGCCGGTCCGTTCCGCAGGCAGACAATATCTCTGAAGCTATGAAAAGATATGGATTGATCGGGTTTCCGCTCGGCCACTCCTTTTCGGCGAGCTATTTCGCCGACAAATTCGCTGCATCGGGTCTCACCGGTGAGTGCTCGTACGAAAACTTCCCCATCGAACAGGTCGAGACGCTGCGTTCCGTGCTGCCCGCCGACATCCGTGGGTTTAACATTACGATTCCGCACAAACAGCACATTCTGCCGCTGCTGGCCGATATCGATCCCGAAGCCCGGGCGGTCGGAGCGGTCAACTGTGTGAAAGTGTTGCCGGACGGGGGCTTCAAGGGCTACAATACCGATGTTTACGGTTTTGAACTGTCGCTCCGCAAGATGCTCGCTGCACGGGGTGAGGAACTCACGTCGCTTCGGGCACTGGTGCTCGGAACGGGCGGCGCTGCGCAGGCTGTCCACCACGTACTCCGCAAACTCGGCATCGTGTATATCGAGGTGTCGCGGAATGCCGGCGGGCCGACCCGGCTGAGTTATGACCAGCTGACCCCCGAAATCATGGAGCAGCATCGCCTGATTGTCAATACCACGCCGCTCGGCATGTCGCCGCACGTCGAGGCGAAGGCTGCGCTGCCGTACGATGCCATCGGTTCGCAGCACTACCTCTACGATCTGATCTACAATCCGGCCGAAACCGCCTTCCTGCACGAAGGGCGTCTGCGCGGGGCGTGGGTCAAGAGCGGACTGGAGATGCTGGTGCTTCAGGCCGAACGCAGCTGGGAAATCTGGAACGAAGAGTAACGTCTCTCGTCGCCGGTGGAAAGTCTGTCGGCAACTGTCGAAGAAACAAAGCGTGTTCGGCGCGGTGCGACCGGCGTCGAGCGAGTTAAATCGTGTGTGATATGCAACATTTTGAATGTGACTATCTGGAGGGGGCCCATCCGTTGATTCTGGAACGGATCGCGGCCGCCAACATGGAAAAAATAGCGGGCTACACGGAAGATGCCTATTGCGAGGCGGCACGTCGGAAGATTCGTCAGGCGTGCGGCTGTCCCGAAGCCGAGGTGCACTTCCTGGTGGGGGGCACGCAGACCAATGCTACGGTGATCGACGCGTTGCTGCGTCCGGCCGAAGGGGTGGTTGCGGCCGTCACGGGTCACGTGGCCCTGCACGAGGCCGGTGCGATCGAAGGGAGCGGTCACAAGGTGCTGACCCTGCCCCAGCGGGAGGGAAAGCTGCAGGCCGAAACGTTGCGCGAGTACCTGCGTGCCTTTTATGCCGATCCGACGTGGCGGCACATGGTGACGCCGGGAATGGTTTACCTCTCCCATCCGACGGAGTACGGTACGCTCTACACGCGGGCTGAACTGGAGGCGATTGCGGCGGTGTGTCGCGAGTATCATTTGCCGCTCTACCTCGATGGTGCCCGGCTCGGCTATGGACTGATGGCCGACGGTACGGACGTGACGCTGCAGACGCTGGCTGCCGTGTGCGATGTCTTCTACATTGGCGGAACGAAGGTCGGTGCGTTGTTCGGTGAGGCGGTGGTTGTGCCGCGACCCGAGACGCTTCCCCGCTTCTTTACGGTCATGAAGCAGCACGGCGCTTTGCTGGCCAAGGGGTGGCTGTTGGGGTTGCAGTTCGATACGCTGTTTACGGACGGACTTTATTTCGAGATTTCGCGCCATGCTCTTGAAATGGCCGATCGGTTGAGGCGAGTGCTGGAGCAAAAGGGGTACACCTTCTACCTGCCGCCCTGTACCAACCAACTTTTTGTGACGATGGAGAGCAGCCGCGCCGAGGCGTTGAGCAGTCGGGTCGGCTTCAGCGTATGGGAGCAGACGCCCGATGGTCAGACGGTGATCCGGTTGGCGACCAGTTGGGCCACCCGGGCCGAAGATATCGATGCGCTGGCCGAATTGCTGTGATGCACTGGAGATGGGGGGCCGGGGCGGATGTGCTCGTTTGGAGCTGTTAGCCGGTTGAGTGTGTGGGGTAAGAGGGGTAGGTTGGTCGAACGGTTGTGATGTGGTCTGGACGGGCGTCCGAATTGACCGGTTTTCAACCGGCGGCCGGGGGCTTTGCGGGCTGAGGGGGGCGCTATGGGTAACTGAATGGTCTCGTGATGCAGTTTTGCGGGAGATGTGTCGCTCTGCGGGAGGTCTTTGGGGGGAGATGGGTTTTGTCGCCGATATTCGTATCTTTGACTTTCCGGTCTGTTGCCGGTCCTGTAATGTGTCGTAGGGTATGAAACAGCCTGTCGATAATCTGTTGTCGCGTCTGCGACTGTGGGTGCTCCGGGGGGTCGAAATCCTGATCCTGCTGATTAGTATCGTCGCTCCCTGTGGGGTGGTCTATATGTTCGGTTTTCCGCAGACGCCCGTGACGCTGCGCTATCTGGAGGCCGGTTACCAAAGCCTGCTGATTCTGATGTGGCTGGCCATGACCTTCCGGATCCTGCTGGGTGACACCTCGTCCGACAACAATACACGGCTCAACAAGCGCAATCGCTCGATTCTGTTCGGCGCTTATGTCGTTCTGACGCTCATCGCCATCTTTAACCTCGCGCTGCGGTATCACTGGTTGGCTCACGACGCCTTTCTGAACACGGTCAGTGCTCCCTGGGCCGTGATTGCAACGCTGTTGATCGTCTCGTTTCTCGAACTGGCTCGCGCTGTGTCGGGCCTGCTGACGCGCAGGGTCAACCCTTCGTCAATCCTGGCGGGCAGCTTCCTGCTGATTATTCTGGTCGGTTCCGGCCTGCTGATGCTTCCCAACTGTACGTATCGCGGTATCTCGTATGTAGATTCGCTGTTTACGGCCGCCAGTGCCGTGTGTGTCACGGGGCTGACGTCGGTCAGTGTGGCCGATGTCTTTACGACCACCGGTCAAACCGTTATCTTGATTCTGATTCAGATTGGCGGTCTCGGTATCATGACCATCACCAGTTTTTTCAGCCTCTTTTTCATGGGGCAGACCTCGCTCAAAAGCCAGCTCCAGCTGGGCGACCTCTTCAGCAGCGATACGATGGGCGGTCTGGGGCGCACGCTGGTCAAGATTATTGCCGTGACGCTTTCGGTCGAGGCGCTCGGGGCGCTGTTGCTGTATGGGGTCGTCGAGGGGCAGCCCGGTTTCGAGACGGGAGGGCGGACGCTCTTTTTCTCGGTCTTTCACAGCGTCTCGGCGTTCTGCAATGCCGGATTCTCGACCCTGCCCGACAGCCTGCACGATGTGGCGGTGCGTCACATGTGGGAGGTGCCGATGATTATTTCGTGGCTGGTCATCTTCGGGGGAATCGGCTTCCCGATCTTCTCGAATATCCTTTCGGTGGTCGGCCGGAAGTTGAAAAATCTCCTGCGCTTTCTGCGGCGCCGGCCGCCTGTGCGTTACCCCCATCAGCTCAGTCTGAACAGCTATATTGTGCTCCGGATGACGGTGATTCTGTTGCTGAGCAGTTGGATCTTTATGCTGGTGGCCGAGTGGAACCATTCGCTGGCTGAATTCTCACTGGCCGAAAAACTCTCGCAGGGCTTTCTGGCGGCGGTGACGCCGCGTACGGCGGGCTTCTACGGGGTCGATATGAGCCGGATGCTGCCCGTGAGCCTCATACTGACCATGGTGCTGATGTGGATCGGCGGTGCACCTCAGTCTACGGCGGGCGGGATCAAGGTGACGACTTTCTACCTGATGTTCCGGAACGTGATGGCCAACATCCGGGGAACGTCGACTATCAATGTGCACAAACGTGAAATTCCGTCGAACTCCGTTCGCCGTGCTTTTGCCATGGTGGGCGGTTCGCTGATCGTTCTGGTGGTGGGGGTGATGCTGCTGGCTCTGTGCGAACCCGATATCGAGGTGTCGAAACTGGCCTTCGAGGCGGTGGCGGCGCTCGGAACGGCAGGACTCAGCCTCGGGATAACTCCCGAATTGGGAACGGGAGCCAAACTGGTGCTGATTGTCATGATGTTTGCCGGGCGTGTGGGGATCATCGGGGTGCTGATGGCGGTGGTGCGTCCCCAGCCGTCGCAACCGTACAGTTATCCGCACGACGATATTCTGATAAACTGATTCCCCGGTCGGTCGAAACTGGCGTGGATGGGACGGGCCGTGGTGTGGATTATTTACTGTTGAGAGGGGTGGCGAAGAATAGCGGTGCCGGCGAGGAACGGTGTGTCGGTCTCTGTGCACGGCGGAGTTTGCTGGCAGAAGATCTGTTCCGAAGCGGAACGTTGTCTATTCCTTAATCTTATGATGGGTTGCCATTTCTTGGCGACCCTTGCACGGTTTCTGTGTGGACGAATCTCCGTACGATCTGCCGAACAATGCTGCCTCGTGTCGGCGGGCGTTACGTGGGGGGATATGTCTGCTGAGGAGCTGGCAGATTGATCGGGCCTGTAGCGAGTGGGCGATGGTTGGAGGGATGCTGACGGTTGAAGGTTGCGGGTCGCCGGGGGCAGCATGAAAGGCGGACGAGCGGCCCAAGGGGGGCGGCAGGCTGGTGCAATCCAGCCACCGTGCTCGGGTAAACCGTTGCGTTCGGAGGGGAAAAGTGCTCTACTGAGCTACGAATACGTAGGTGATGGTTCCGCGCTGGCGCTCCGGAGCGCTGCCGTCGGCGTTGAACGAGGAGGCACGGGCTGCCTGAAGGGCCCGCTCGGCGATACACTCGCCGGGTGAGGCTTTTTCCACTTCGGCTCCGATTACTTCGCCGTTGCGGTTGACTGTGATGCCCACGACCACCGTTCCGCCCTCGCGGCACTGATAGGCCGGTACGTGCAGGTAGGTGGCGGTACGGCCGGCCAGGTCGTAGGAAACGGTGACGTTACCCTGAACCTTGACTGTCTGGTTCTCGGAGGTGCTTTTGTCGGACTTGTTGGTCGAGGCGGCCTTCTGCGGTTTGCTTCGTTTGGACATGGCGGCGATTTCGTCCATCCCCGAACGGAAGGCCTGTTGGCCGGCCGCAAGTTCCTGTTGTACGCGCTCGGCTTCGGCCAGCAGTTTGTCGGCCTGGGTGCCTCGGTCGTCCTTGAGGGTGACGTCCATCTTGGCGTTCTGGTCCGAGGCGCGGTTCATTACCTGTTCGTATTGTCCGGGATCGATCTCTTCGACCGGTTTTTTCTCCTGCTCTTCGGGTTCGGGCTGTTCCGGCTCGTCGGGATCGACCAGATCGACATACATGGTCGTCGTGGGGTTTTCGAATACGACGATCTTGTAGGATACGAACAGAATGGCTGCAATCAGATAGAGTACCACGGTCACCAGCAGACCGACGCGGTGGCGGTAGACCCATTCGCCGGCATCGCTGCGGCGGCGCGCCTGTTCGAACGGCAGGGGGATCCGGTTCGGATCGGGTGCCGGACGACGCGGGGGCGGCGGAACGGGAGGCTGTCCCGGAGCCTGGGGACGCTGGGCATGAGCCGGTCGAGGCGTGGGGGCCGACGTTTGTTGCGGTTGCACGTGACGCCGACCGCCCATGTGGAACAGGCGGTTGCCCGACGAGGCGGGTTTGCGTGGATTATCTTCGGGTTGACTCATGCGCCCGCAAAGTTAATAAAATTCGGTCGATATATCCGGCTTGGGATGATTTCCGGCTCACGGAAGGGGTAGTATGGCGCATGACAGTCGAAGGGTGTGTGGAGACGGGCTGTGGCTGGGGGTGTTCCGTTTTTATGGAACTGCCTCATGGTGAGATGGAATATTCGGGAGAAGAGCGGGGTGCTTCCCGGTTGGGCCGATTTGGTCCGATTCGGTTGAAAAGCGTTGCAAATCAGTCTTGTGTGTCGAACTTCGGAAGTCAATGATTCGGCCGGGTGGGGCAGTGTCCCGGGCCTGGGCTCAGCGGCCGAAATGGCTGGAATTTACGTGGGCCGATTCGGTGCTTTTCACAGTGGATACGCGAAAATTCCGTGCCGCATTCGGCCGAATCCCCGAATCGGGAAGATAACAGATTAGCAGAATGTTATTTTTTTAATAACTTTGCCCCAAAATCAAATAAAATATGACAGACAAACAGCATACGCTCAGCGCACCCGTCACCCTCACCGGAACGGGACTGCACACTGGCGCGACTGTGAACCTCACGATACAGCCGGCTCCCGAAGGTCACGGGATTAAATTCTGTCGGACCGACCTCGAAGGACGACCCCTGATCGACGCTACGGCCGACAATGTGGCGCAGACTTCGCGCAGTACCCTGCTCAAGAAAGGCGACGCCACCGTCTCGACCGTCGAACACCTGATGGCCGCCCTATGGGGTTGTGGCGTGGACAACGCCCTGGTCGAAGTTGACGGCGGCGAAGTGCCCATCGTCGATGGTTCGGCCATGCCCTGGGTCAAACTCATCAGCCAGGCCGGTGTCGTTGAGCAGAAAGCCAAACGTAAATATTACGAAATTACTGAAAAAACGACTCTTACGCTCGACAACGGTCGCGAAATCATCGCCTATCCGGACGATTCGTTCTCGGTGGTGGTCAACGTCGATTTCAACTCCAAAGTCGTCGGGAAACAATACGCCGTCTTCACGCCCCAAAGCGAAGAGGACTTTGCAAACGAGGTGGCTCCCAGCCGCACGTTCGTCTTCCTCCACGAGATCGAACCCCTGATTCAGAACAACATGATCAAGGGCGGCGACCTGGACAACGCCATCGTGATCGTCGAACAGCCGGTCGATGCCGCCAAGGCTGCCGAAATCGGCAAACTCTTCGGCCGCGAAGGGGTGGCTGCCGACCGTCAGGGCTACCTGAACAACCTCGAGCTGCATTTCGACAACGAAATCGCCCGCCACAAGCTGCTCGACCTGCTGGGCGACCTCGCGCTGGTCGGCACCCGCATCAAGGGACGCATCTTTGCTACGCGTCCCGGGCACAAGGCCAATACCGAATTCGCGAAACTGTTGCGTAAAAACATCAAACGCGACGCCGATAAACCGACCTTCAAATACGATCCGAACGTCGAACCTGTGTACGACATCAACCGCATCAAGGCAACCCTGCCGCACCGTCCGCCGTTCCTGCTGGTCGACAAGATTATCCACATCACCGAAGACGAAGTGGTAGGGATCAAGAACGTGACCATGAACGAACCCTTCTTCGTGGGCCACTTCCCCGATGAACCGGTGATGCCCGGCGTGCTCCAGATCGAAGCCATGGCTCAGTGCGGCGGTATTCTGGCCCTCAGCACCGTGCCCGATCCCGAAAACTACTCGACCTACTTCATGACCATCGACGGCGTGAAATACCGCCACAAGGTTGTCCCCGGAGATACCCTCCAGTTCGAGTTGCGCCTCTCGGAACCCATCCGTCGCGGTATCGTCAAGATGGATGCCCGGGCCTATATCGGCGATACGCTCGCTGCCGAAGCCAAACTGATGGCCCTCATCACCAAAAACAAATAAGGAGTAAGAACTTTTAGCTTTCAGAAAAGTTATGATACATCCCTTGGCCTATGTCCATCCGGACGCTAAACTGGGCGAAAACGTCACCGTAGAGCCTTTTGCTTACATCGCCGGCAAGGTGACCATCGGCGACGGATGCTGGATCGGACCGAACGCCATTGTCAACGACGGAGCGATTCTCGGTAAGGAGTGTAAAATCTTCAGCGGCGCGGTAGTGGCCGGCATTCCGCAGGACCTGAAGTTCCGCGGCGAAGAGACCACCGCCGTCATCGGCGACCGTACCATGATCCGCGAATGCGCCACCGTCAACCGCGGTACCGCAGCGAAAGGAACCACCATCGTCGGCAGCGATACGCTGATTATGGCCTACGCCCATGTCGGACACGACTGCGTGGTCGGTAATCACTGCATCCTGGCCAACAACGTCTCGCTTGCCGGAGAGGTCGAAATGGACGACTGGGCCATCCTTGGCGGACATACCGCCATCCACCAGTTCTGCCGCATCGGCAAACACGCCATGACCAGCGGCGGTACGATGGTCGGAAAGGATATTCCTCCCTATATCAAAGTTGCTCACAATCCGGCTTCCTACGTGGGTGTCAACTCGATCGGTCTGCGCCGTCGCGGCTTTACCAGCGAGCAGATCAACGAAATCATGGACATCTGCCGCATCATGTTCCAGAACGGCTACTCTTACGGCAAGGCATGTAAGATTCTGGAAGAACAGATGCCCGACTCGGAAGCGAAACGCGAAATGCTGACCTTCTTTGCCGGCTCGAAACGCGGCGCCATCAAACCCTATCAGACCCGCACCAAGGATCAGGACGAAGAGTAATTCGTTGCCGGGTCAGCCCGTCGGGGCCGCTGCGAGAGAGAATGTGTGCATGGCGAGACTCGATGGTATAGTTGTGGGGTTTGGAGTGCGTCAGGACAGGAGTCTGCAGGGGACGTTCCGCCAGAAAGAAAGTCAAACCGGATATGAAACAAGGGGTATTCCACGAAGGAATGCCCCTTGTTGTGTGAAAGAGGATAATAAATCCATTTGTTTGTCGTTTCTTCGGTACAGATGGCTTGTGCCGCGATTCCCTCCGCCACGCGGAGCGGCATTTCGTGCGTGGCGGGAATAAAGATTTGAGAGACAATTTGCATAACTGCATAAGAATATGTATATTTGCAGCGTTACGGGTGAAAATCCGTAACGGGGGATTCTTGAAACGGGGGTGATTAACCTCCGTTTCCTGTTTTAAAGCCCGATCGTTTATGGATACCAAAGCAATCATACGCGACACTGTCGCCACCGTCGTCGAAGGTGAAAACTCTGCATGGGCCGAAAAAGGCTTCTTCGTGGTCGATGTCCTCTGCAAAGGAGCGGCTGGCGACGAAATCGAAGTGAGCCTCGACTGCGACGGCGAACAGACCGGTGTCGGCATCGAAGACTGTGCCCAAATCAGCCGCGAAATCGGCGAACGCCTCGTGGAACGGCTGCCCAAAACCACCGTCGATGGCGTCGAACAGGAAGCCGACTTTTCGCTGACCGTGATGTCGGCCGGACTCGGACAGCCCCTGCGGTTGGGACGGCAGTATCAGAAACTGATGCGGCGCGCCCTCGAACGGGAGAGTCTCCCGCGCGTCGATGTCCTCTTTAAGGATGGCCGTAAGCTGAACGGCGCCGTCCTCTGCGGAATCGGCTACGGAGGCGGTGATGCCGATTGTCCCTCTGCCATCGAAGTGATGTATGAGGTCAAAGAGCTGCTGCCCGGGAAAAAACGCAAGGAGCTGGTCGAAAAGCACGAGCAGATCGCCCTGGAAGAGACCAAGGCTGTGACTGAATACTTCGAATTCAAATAACGCAATTAAAAAACAAAATCATATACCAACACCCCGTGTCCGGCAGGGCCGGGGAGATGCAGAAAAAGAGCGATGGAAACAATTAACCTGATCAACACATTCGCCGAGTTCAAGGAACTGAAAAACATCGACCGCGCCACGATGGTGAGCGTGCTGGAAGACGTGTTCCGCAACATGCTGGTCAAGACCTACGGATCGGACGAGAACTTCGACATCATCATCAACACCGAGAGCGGCGACTTCGAGATCTGGCGCAACCGGCTGGTGATGGAGGACGACGACGTGCTCGACGAAAACACCCAGATCAGCCTGAGCGACGCCCGTAAGATCGACCCCACCTACGAAGTGGGCGAAGAGGTCGCCACCGAAGTCAAATTCTCGGACTTCGGCCGCCGCAGCGTGCTGGCCATCCGCCAGAACCTCGCCTCGCGCATCATGGACCTCGAAAAGGCCAACCTCTTCCAGAAATACACCGAACGCGTCGGCGAAATCATCACCGGCGAAGTCTATCAGGTGTGGAAACGCGAAATCCTCGTGCTCGACGACGAAGACAACGAACTGCTGCTCCCCAAATCGGAACAGATCCCCAGCGACTTCTTCCGCAAGGGCGATACTGTTCGGGCCATCGTCTCGAAAGTCGAGATGATCAACAACTCGCCCAAGATCATCCTTTCGCGTACCGCTCCCGAATTCCTGCAGCGGCTCTTCGAACTCGAAGTACCCGAAATCTTTGACGGACTGATCACCATCAAGAAGATCGTCCGCATCCCCGGCGAACGCGCCAAAGTGGCCGTCGAATCCTACGACGAACGCATCGACCCCGTGGGCGCCTGCGTCGGCGTCAAAGGGTCGCGTATCTACGGCATCGTCAAGGAGCTGCGCAACGAAAATATCGACGTGGTGAACTACACCTCGAACCCCAGCCTGATGATTCAGCGCGCGCTGAACCCCGCCAAGGTGCTTTCGATCGACGTCAACGAAGAGACCAAAACCGCAGAAGTACACCTCAAACCCAGCGAAATTTCGCTGGCTATCGGTAAGGGCGGTCTGAACATCCGTCTGGCCAGCATGCTGACCGGCTACGACATCGACGTCTATCGCGAAACCGGCGAAGAGGACGAAGAAGACGTAGACCTGACCGAATTCACCGACGAAATCGAACCCTGGATCATCGAGCAGTTCAAGAAGATCGGTCTCGACACCGCCAAACGTGTCCTGGCCCAGAGTCCCGACGATCTGGCCAAACGGACCGACCTGGAGATGGAAACCATCCAGGAAGTACTCCGGATCCTCCGCGCCGAATTCGAATAGTCGGGCGGACACTAACCGCAGAGGCCTCACCCCGCACAGACCGGCGTGAACCGGTCCCGTCCCGGAAGCATGAAGGCTTCTCGTAACCACTCTCCGTCTCCGCACCCCGTGCGGCCGGAAATTCCCATAAGGCAACCGGGCCGATAATCCGGTAAAACCTAAAACAGAGGAAAGACAGATACATGGCAGCAGAGAAACAGACAAAAGTCAGATTGAGCGGCGTCGCACGTGAGTACAACGTCGGTCAGGGAACCATCGTAGAGTTCCTGGAGAAGAAGGGCATCAAAGTGGAGCACGGTCCCAGTACCATACTCGACCCGCATGCCGTCGAACTCATCCGCAACGAGTTCGGTGGAAAAGGTGTGGAGAAAGTCAACATTCGGGAGAAGATCAAACCCGTCAAGGAGAGCGTCTCGCTGCGCGATAACGAAGTTGCTTCGGCCAGCGCCAAAGAGGCTGAAAAGGACGAAGAGGTCGTGAACGTGAAAACCAACTCCGTTTTCTCCACCCCCGTCGAAACCCTCAGCGGACCGAAAATCATCGGGAAGCTCGATCTGAACAAGAAAAAACCGGCACCCGCACCCAAGGCTCCCGTTTCGGAAAGTCGTCCCGTAGCTCCTGCGGCGCCCGCCGCTGCGGAGAAACCCGCCGTTGCCGCAACCGAACCCGTGAAGACACCGGCTGCTGCCCAACCCGTACAACCCTCGGTTGCTGCCCCTGAGGCTCCCGCGGCACCTGCCGCACCGGCCGCTTCGCAGAGCGTCGCCGCGCAAAAACCGGCCGAACAGCCTGCGGCTCCGGCTCCCGAACGGAAAGAGGTCGAAGTGTTCCGAGCCAATGACGATGCCAACAAACTGACCGGGCCGAAAATCCTCGGCAAGATCGAGTTGCCCGCCTCCTACGACCGCGGTCGTGGCGGCGAACGCGGCAAACGTAACCGCATCAAGAAAGGTAAAGTCGACGTAGCCAATACCCCCGGTACTTCGCGTCCCGCCGGAGGCGGTAACAACAACGGCGGCGGAAATGGCGCGAACAATCGCGGCGGCAACAATGCCGGAGGCCGTTTCGGCGGTAACAACAACGCCGGTGGCGGCCGTAACAACCGCGGCAACAACCGTGGCCCGAAACCCGTCGTAAAACAGGAAGTCAGCGACGAAGATGTACAAAAACAGATTAAGGAGACCCTTGCCCGCCTGACCTCGAAAGGTAAAGGCAGCAAGAGCGCCAAATACCGTCGCGACAAACGCGAAGCCATCCACGGACGTATGGCCGAAGAGATGGAACAGCAGGAACGCGAAAAGAGCATCCTTAAAGTCACCGAATTCGTGACCGTCAGCGAGCTGGCCACCATGATGGACGTACCCGTGACCGAAGTGATCACGGCCTGCATGAACCTCGGTCTGATGGTTTCGATCAACCAGCGTCTCGACGCCGAAGCGCTCGTGATCGTGGCCGAAGAGTTCGGCTTCAAGGTCGAATTCGTGACGGTCGACATCCAGGAGGCCATCGAAGAGGAGGCCGACAAACCCGAAGACCTGTTGCCCCGTCCGCCGATCGTTACCGTCATGGGTCACGTCGACCACGGTAAAACCTCGCTGCTCGACTACATCCGCAAGACCAACGTCATCGAAGGCGAGGCCGGCGGTATCACCCAGCACATCGGTGCATACAGCGTGAAGATGGAAGACGGCCGTCGCATCACCTTCCTCGACACGCCCGGTCACGAGGCCTTTACCGCCATGCGTGCCCGTGGTGCGAAAGTGACCGACGTGGCGATCATTATCATCGCTGCCGACGACAACGTCATGCCGCAGACCGTCGAAGCCATCAACCACGCTCAGGCTGCCGGTGTGCCGATCGTTTTCGCCATCAACAAGATCGATAAACCCGGCGCCAACCCCGAAAAGATCAAGGAAGAGCTGGCCAACATGAATTACCTGGTCGAAGACTGGGGCGGCAAGTACCAGTCGCAGGATATTGCGGCCAAGAAGGGGATTAACGTCGACAAACTGCTCGAAAAGGTACTGCTCGAAGCCGAATTGCTCGATCTGAAGGCCAACCCCAACAAACGGGCATCGGGTACCGTCATCGAATCCTCGCTCGACAAGGGGCGCGGCTATGTGGCCACGGTGCTGGTCAACGCCGGAACCCTGCGTGTGGGTGACGTGATGCTCTCCGGTACCTACTCCGGTCGTGTCAAGGCCATGTTCAACGAACGCGGCCAGAAGGTGCAGAAAGCCGGTCCGGCTACCCCCGTACTGGTGCTCGGTCTGAACGGTGCTCCCCAGGCCGGTGACAACTTCAACGTGATGGAAGACGACAAATCCGCCCGCGAAATCGCCAACAAACGCGAACAGCTCCAGCGGATGCAAGGCCTCCGGACCCAGAAACACATTACCCTCGACGAAATCGGTCGTCGTATCGCCGTCGGCAACTTCAAGGAACTCAACCTGATTATCAAGGGTGACGTGGACGGCTCGATCGAAGCGCTGACCGACTCGCTCGTGAAACTCTCGACCGAAGAGGTACAGGTCAACGTGATCCACAAGGCCGTCGGCCCGATCTCCGAAAGCGATATTCTGCTGGCCGCAGCCTCCAACGCCGTGATCGTCGGCTTCCAGGTACGCCCCTCGGCATCGGCCCGCAGACTGGCTGAAAAAGAGGAGATCGAAATCCGTCTCTACTCCATCATCTACGATGCCATCAACGAAATCAAGGATGCCATCGAGGGGATGCTGGCGCCCGAGACCAAAGAGGAGATCACCTGCTCGGTCGAAGTTATGGAGATCTTCCGTATCAGCCGTGTCGGTACGGTTGCCGGCTGTCTCGTGCGCGAAGGGAAAATCACCCGCAGCGCCTCGGTACGTGTCATCCGCGACGGTATCGTGGTCTATACCGGGAAACTCGGCTCGCTCAAACGTTTCAAGGACGACGTCAAGGAGGTCGGCCCGAATATGGAGTGCGGTCTGAACATCGAAAACTACAACGATATCAAAGTCGGCGACATCATCGAAGGTTACGAACAGGTCGAAGTGGCCCGCAAATTGTCGTAACCCGAGGCTGTAGCGCCCGTAGTAGCGGCCGTTTCCCATCAAGGAAACGGCCGCTACTGCTACAAACGGGATGTACTGAGGCTTCCCGGGGATCGCGGCAGCAGGCATGTAGCGGCGAACAGCAGGTTCAGGAGCTAAACCCTGTGGCGGGGGGCGGCTAAAAGTATCTTTAATGTTGTATGGCCTACAAAATTAGTGTGTTATTCTTGTTAAAGTGGTGTGTAATTTAGATTTACTGTAGTGATATTTATGATGGATGTTTTGTGTGTTTATTTTTTTTTTTTTTTTGTATATTTGATACGTCAACCATTAAAATTAATAGTTATAAAAACATGTTTTGTTTTTCATTCTCGTTGCGACCATAGTTGCAACGTCAATGCTGGGACTTTCCTGTAGTAAGGAAGAAATGTCGCAGAGACCCGGGGATGAAAAGTATGAACGGATCGGGCAGTTGCACAACGAGGGACTGGATTTTGTGCTCGATCGCCTTTCTGCCAGCCAGACGAAAGGTGGCAGCGGACTGACGCGAGAGCAGGCCATGGCTGTGGTTATGGAGGCGGTGACTGCTTATCTGGAGAATCACGGAATACCAACAGACCAAGTGAGGCCGGAAGTGTATTGTGGCGAAGAATATGACGGAGCGGGTCTGACGGACGAACAAAAGGAACTCTACGATGAGTTGATCGGGGCGATCAGGGATCCGCTGCTGGATTATGAGAGCACGCAAAAGGCCGTCAGCCTGGTCGAGGCCCGTGTCGCTGCAGCCTTGCCCACCCAGGAGGCGGAACCGCTGCTGTGCGGGATTGCCGTCGCGCGATACTCTATGGAGTATTGGTACAACCATGCTGACGAATGGGAATTGTTAGCGGGACTGGATAATCTGGCATACCAGCCTATGACGAAGGCGGTAACTCCGGAAAGCGACGAAGACGATCTGTCGTGGAAAGATTTGGTGGAGGCTGATGCAGGCGGCGCTGTTGTCGGGGCTATTGCGGGGGGAGGAGCAGGCGCCCTGGCGGGAGGTCTGACGGCCTCGGCTGCCGACGGAGTGGGACAATTGATTGATAAAATATTGTAAATGGGAATGGCACGTATAATAAAATATGACATTGCGAATGCTTTGTTATGCAGCTTTATGCTGGCAATGTTTATCGCAGATGCGATTAAGGATTACGACCCGTCGGAGGAGTTTTATCTCCTCAAGAGAGCGATCAGCATATCCGTCGCTATGATGGTTCTTGTGCTGATTGAGAAATGGATTTATCGCCGCGGAAAAAAGAAAATAGAGCGACTGACTGTCGAAAAAAGGGAAACCGCTTTGGCCCGGCCTTCGAAAAGGAGATATTGGCTCATGGCAGCCGCGCTGTTCCTGGTTTCGGTCGCAAGTTTCGCATGGGGCGCGTGGAGTGCGAACGACTCGGACGCATTGCGTAGAGTGTGGCTGGCGGCATTGACAGACTGGTCGTTGTTGATCGTTTTCAGCGGGGTGGTATATTGGTGGTTCTGGATGCGTAAGGGTCGCAATCCGCAGGATGAATCCGATGTTGCGGATCGTCGCGTATAGCCTATGGCGTTTCTGTTGTTCGTTGTTCTCCTGTCGGCTCCTTTCCTGTCCGGGTGGGACGAAACCTACTCCCTCGGATATGCGAAGGAGCTGGCTTTTTGTGTGCTTAGCTTAATTCTGGTCTGTACGGCGCTGGTTCGCCGCCGGGAATGGCCGATACGGATCTATGACGTCGGCGCTCTTCTTCTGTTGGCTGCCATCGTTTCCAATCCGCGTTTTTGGGATAACGGGGCTTACCTGTCCGTCGCTTTCGTTCTGATCGGTTGGTCGGCGACCAGGCTCCGATGGACGCGGGCGACGCTCTACGCGATTGTCGTGGCCGGAACCATCCACGCCCTGATGAGCCTTGGGCGGATTGTCCTGCTTCCCCCGCCGCCTCTGAAAGGAGTTATGGGAAATTCTGGTGTTATGGGGGTCGATTTGGCATTGATTGTGCCTGTAGCTTTAGGTCTGGCGTTCGTCGAACGCCGAAAATGGCAAAAGGGGGTGGCGGGTGTCGTTGCCGTTGTGATGTTTGTCGCGTTGGCGCTTACCCGTTCGAGAACGGCATTGTTAGCCTGTCTGGGCGGTATGGCCTGTTTGCTTTGGCATTATGTCCCGTTTCGGATTTTCGTACAACGATGCCTCGATACGCGTTTCAGACGGTTTGTCGCGGGCGCGGCAATAGTTACGGCTGTTATTGTCGGAAGTGTCGTTCTGTTAAGTTATCGGACCGGGTCGGTCAACGGTCGGATGCTGATCTATCGGGTTACGGTCGAAATGATAATGGACAAACCGTTGCTCGGACATGGATACGATACATTTGCGGCCCGGTATCCCGATTACCAGGCCGCTTTTTTCGTCCGTCACCCGAACAGTCCGCTGGCGATTTATGCGGATAATACGAAGGTCGGTTTCAACGAATACCTGCACATCGCCGCCGAATCCGGTTTGGTGGGGCTGGCGGTTGTCATCGGGTTGATTATCGCATTGTTTCGGATCCCCGGCACGGGAAAACCGATTGCCGTTCTGTGTCGGGGATCGCTTGTCGCTTTGCTGATAGCGGCCTGTTTTTCCTATCCGTTACGTCGGTACGAAACGTTATTGGTTGTTACGTTATTGGTCGGGATGTTGGCCGCGCAGGACGATCGGGCGATCTGCGTTCTTCCCCGATGGGTCGGTTGGGGCTTCGTCCCTTTATTGTTCTGGTTTTATGTCGATTTCAGTACTCTTATATACAAACAAGCCGAAGGCTATTCGCTATGGCAGCAGGCTCGGAGCGGAGAACGGTCGGTGGATGAGCGGTGGCTGATATACGAAAAGGCGAGTGCCCGACTGGCGCACCATCTCCCGTTTCTTTGCAATTATGCGGTCGTTCTCTCTGCGTCGGGAGAAGTAGAGCGAGGAAATGTCTTGTTCAGCCGGGCATTTCTTTATATGAATACCTCTGAGTTGCAGGTCATGGTCGGGGCGAACGATGAACGCGCGGGCAGGCCGAACGATGCGGAAATACGTTATCTTCGAGCCTGGAACATGGTGCCAAACCGTTTTTATCCGCTTTACCGTCTGATGATGCTGTATCAAAAACAGAAAGATACGGCACGAATGCGCCGCACTGCATGTGCGATACTGGCGAAGAAGGTCAAGATACCGTCGTACACGGTTCGACGGATACGGGAGGAGGCTGCTCGGCTGCTCGAATAATGCCTGCGGCTTCTTAGCACGTCTGCCGACTCTCTGCGCGCGATTGTTTTATCTGAAGAGTGATGTCTGCAAATGTTTGCATGGAGAGTGTAAATAAAGTTTGTATTTTCGCGTTACGAAAACAATACCGACCATGAACAACAGACCTGTCAGAGTTCGCTTCGCACCCAGTCCCACGGGACCCCTCCACATGGGCGGCGTGCGCACCGCGTTATACAACTACCTTTTTGCCCGTCAGCACGGCGGAGCCTTCCTGCTTCGTATCGAAGATACCGACTCGAACCGCTTCGTCCCCGGAGCCGAGGAGTACATCATCGAATCGCTGAAATGGTGCGGCATCGAGGTGGACGAAGGTGTCGGCGTTGGCGGCCCCCATGCCCCCTATCGCCAGAGCGAACGGCGTGAAATCTACCTCAAATATGCCGAGCAGTTGGTTCGCGACGGCTGGGCCTACTACGCATTCGATACACCGGAGGAGCTCGACGCCATCCGCAAGAAGTATGAGTCGCGCGGCGAAACCTTTGCCTACAACTATGCCGTTCGTACCCGGCTGGCCACTTCGCTGGCACTGCCTGCCGAGGAAGTGGAAGCACGGATTGCCCGCGGAGACCAGTGGACCATCCGGTTCCGGATGCCCGAAAACGAGCAGATCGAGATGGACGACATGATTCGCGGTCACGTGACCGTCAACAGTTCGACCCTCGACGACAAGGTGCTGTACAAATCGGTCGATCAGCTGCCGACCTACCACCTGGCCAACATCGTGGATGACTACTTGATGGAGATTACCCACGTGATCCGCGGCGAAGAGTGGCTGCCGTCGCTGCCGCTGCACGTGATGCTTTACCGTGCTTTCGGCTGGACGGATCGTATGCCGCAGTTTGCCCACCTGCCGCTGCTGCTCAAACCGACCGGTGGTGGCAAACTCAGCAAGCGTGACGGCGACAAGCTCGGTTTCCCGGTCTTTCCGCTGCAGTGGAAACCGCAGGACGGCGGCGAAGGGGCACGCGGCTATCGCGAGGACGGTTACTTCCCCGAAGCCTTCGTGAACCTGCTGGCACTGCTGGGTTGGAACCCGGGGAATGACCACTCGGAGATCCTCTCGATGCCGGAGCTGATCGAACTCTTCTCGCTTGAAAAGGTGAGCAAGTCGGGTGCACGTTTCGACCCCGAAAAGGCCAAATGGTTCAACGCACAATACCTGCATCGCAAGTCGAACGCCGAACTGGCCGCGCTCTTCATCCCCGTGCTGGCCGAAAAGGGTCATGCCGATGTGCCGGTTGAGAAGGTGGAACGGATCATGGGGCTGGTGAAGGAGCGAGCCACGTTCATTACCGACCTGTGGAACCTCTCGTGCTACTTCTTCGAGGCACCCGAATCGTACGACCCCAAGGCAGTGGCCAAGTTCTGGAAGGACGACAATCCCGAGCATGTGATGAATCTGCGTCACCAGCTGGAGGTGGTCGAAGATTTTACCGCTCCGGCACTGGAGGCCAAGGCCCATGCCTGGATCGAGGCCGAGGGGCTGCCGATGGGCAAAGTGATGAATACGTTGCGGCTGGCCGTGGTAGGCGCAAGCACCGGGGCCAACATGTTCGAGATTGCCGAGGTGATCGGACGGGCTGAGTTTGTGCGCCGTATCGAGCGTGCACACGAGGTGCTGGGTTAATCGGCCCGTAGGATATTTGTACAAGTGGCGTGTAACCGAATCTTGTTCGGTTACACGCCGCTCTTTTTGATGCGGATCGCAGCGTAATGTCGTTGATGATTAGGGGACGATTGCGTGGCATGGAAGTAGATAACGTCGGTGAAGATGGCAAAAACAAATAATGCAGCGTTTGGGGAATGATGGGCTGATGTGTTTGCCGGGGCAGACGGTGGTTGCGGTGTGTAACAGGGGTGTTGCGACGGAACGGGATAAGTACGGGATGCAAGTCGAACCTTGTGCGGAAAGGGGCTGATCGTTTGTCTTGGTTTATGATTCCTCGGCGTCATGAAAGATGTGGCTCTGCAGCACGAAAGGTATTCGAATCAGATCAAATTGTGTGGATGAACAGCAGTCTTTCGGAGTGTAATGTGTGGTGATGGAATAAAATTAGGTAAAATCGGGTGTGATTGTCTGAAAAAATCGTATATTTCGGAAAGAATATCCGTTTACGGGTGATTCTTTCGGGTCGGATTTTGTGCGGGACTGTAACGTTTCACGCTAAAGATGACAGAAATATGAAAACGCTGGGTTCTATTGTCGTGCTCGGGGCAATCGCCTCGATGGCCTGGGGGCAAAATCTGGTTCCGGTTGAAAGCGTCCGCTGGGAGCGTAACTCGGTGCCGGTCGAAACGTTTCAGGAAGATCGAACGGTGGATGTGGCGAACCATGGCGGCGGGTTGCTGTTCGACGATAATAAGGTCGCTGAGGCCGAGTATCTCTTTCTGCCGTCGTTCGACGGTGCGCTCGGTGTGCGGCTGGTGCAGGACGGGATCGGAGCACGTCTCGAAGCCCAACGGGTTGCAAACTGGAAAGAGGTAAACGAACGGATGAACCGGGAGGTTCGTCCCACTCCGGTGACGAACATGACGGTCGAAAAGTGGGAACAGCAAAAAGCCGAGGCCGAGAAGGCGCGGATCGCCCGGCAGAAGGAGTGGAGTGAAAGTCTGCAAGTCGAAAGTTGCTCGTACCCGATCAGCGACTCGATGGCTGGGCTCTTTGCGGCGTGTATCGATCGGGCCGTTCGTTCGATCGAACCCGACCAGGGGCTGGACGAAACCGTGCGTCAGAGCAGTGCGGAGATGATTGCGGACGGGGAAGAGGCCGTTTTTCGCCGTGTGGTGGATGACCGGCTGTGCACGTTGAGGTATCATGTGCCCGAAGGGGCATGGGCCGATCTCTCGGATCTGTTGCGTCGGATGGTAGGCGATATGATGCAGCAATCTTTCGACGAGGCGGTTTATTATAGCGCGTTGGCCGAATAACGACGTTCCGGGTTGAGGAGGGGGGCGGCGATCGAATTGCACTTTCCGCCGCAATTGGCAGTTTCCATCTCAGACACCCGGCTCACACGCTGCCGAACATTTCATTTAGAGCCGTTTCTTTACACCCCATCCATAATCAAACACCCATTCTCTGCTACGCCCTGCTTCGCACCCAGTGGGCAGGTTGAGGCCCGCGGAGAGTGAATCCGGCTCCAACGGTGAGGGCGGTGGATGGCGTGAAACTGAGGAATAAGGTTTAGATAAGCGCGGGCAGGTGAGTGTGTAGCGCGGGGGAGGAATGCTTCAGGTGAGATGTGTGGTCTCGGAAGAAAAATGCGGCGCGGTGTCACCCGAAAGGGTAACACCGCGCCGCATCTCGTTTATGGGGTTTATGGGGCCGCGACGGTTTTAGATCGTCAGGTCCAACTCGTCGCGGAGTTTCAGAATGTTGGGGTTGAGGTTGACCAGATACTGGAGCTTGTCTTCGGTCGAGACCGGTTTGTACTCCTGATGGGTCTCGGTCACAACGACCGTGATGCTGGCTTCGGTGCCGGTCAGCGTGCGCAGGTCGTGCTCGATCTCCCATTTGGCCTGGTTGATCTCATCGGCCAGCACTTCGTTCGGAACGGTTACCGTTACCTGGTTGCCCTGTATCGTGCGGGAGGTCAGCGCCGTGGCCAGTCGTGGGCGTTGCCGCTCGTTCCACAGGCGAACCAGGTCGTCATATCGGGCCGTGATGGCTGCTTCGGCCTCTTGCGGCGTCATGGCGCGGGTTGCGACCGGTTGCGGCGCTGGGGTGGCGGGTGTCTGAGCCGTCGCGGTCGGATGGGGTGTGGCTTGCAGCTGGGTGATCGACACGCCCGTGATGGAGCGTCCGATGGGGGAACGGGTTGCGACCGGTTGCGGCGC
Organism: Millionella massiliensis; assembly: GCF_900104655.1. Classification (GTDB taxonomy): domain Bacteria; phylum Bacteroidota; class Bacteroidia; order Bacteroidales; family Rikenellaceae; genus Rikenella; species Rikenella massiliensis. The sequence continues at coordinate 2,315,861 of NZ_FNWD01000002.1, forward strand.
GGGCGAACCGGCCGGATGGGATGGTGTACCGGCTGGAGTGTTGTTAGGTCGCACTGCGGCGGGGCCATTGGCTATGCCGGAGGCCGGTGCCGGACTTGCCGCTGCAGGAGAAACCGATGGTGCGGCTAAGGTGGGTGTGGCCGTTGCAGGTTGCGATGGCTGTTGAGCGGGGGCCTGTTGGGGAACGGCTCCGGAGGAAAGACTGCCCGTAGTGGGTGTTGTTGCCGGGTTGGCTCCAGTGACGGGGGGCTGTTGCGGTATGGGTGCTCCGGCGCCGGTGGCAGCGATCGACGTTTGACCGGCTGTCTGTTGTGTGCCTCCGGCGGCCGGCGTGATGGCGGGCATCGGGTATTTGCCGACTCCGGCGACCAATGCCAGTGCCTCGGCTTCGGAGGCAGCTACTGTATCACCTTTTTTTTTTAGCTCGCCCAACCCGCAGAGCTTGATGAGGGCCAGTTCGGCGTGCAGACGGCGGTTGGTGGCCTGACGGTAGCCCGTATCGGTCTGGGTCAGCAGGTTGATGGCATTGAACAGGAAGCTGACGTCGCACGATTGGGCCTGTGTGCGGTAGCGTTCGGCGACGTTGCCGGTGACTTCGAGCAGCGGTGCGGTCTGCGGATTCTTGCATACCAGCAGGTCGCGCATGTGGCTGTTCAGCCCCGCAACAAAGAGCTGGCCTTCGAATCCGCGGCGAAGTACGCCGTCGAAGAGGGTCAGCAGCTCGGCGTAGTTCCCGGCCAGGATGAGGTCGGTGGCGGCGAAGTAGGTGTTGTAGTCGAGTACGTTGAGGCTCTCGGCCACCTTGTCGCCGGTGAGCTGTGTGCCGCAGAACGATACCACGCGGTCGAACATCGACAGGGCGTCGCGCATCCCGCCGTCGGCACGCTGGGCGATGATGTGCAGCGCTTCATCGTCGTAGCTGATCCCTTCGTTACCGGCGATGTATTGCAGGTACTGGACCATGTCTTCGACGCGGATGCGGTTGAAGTCGTAACACTGGCACCGCGAGAGGATGGTCGGCAGGATCTTGTGTTTCTCGGTTGTGGCCAGAATGAAGATCGCATAGTGGGGCGGCTCTTCGAGCGTCTTGAGAAAGGCGTTGAAGGCGCTGGCCGAGAGCATGTGGACTTCGTCGATGATGTAGACGCTGTAGCGACCCACCTGCGGGGGAATGCGGACCTTTTCGGTCAGGGCGCGGATGTCTTCGACCGAGTTGTTCGAGGCGGCGTCCAGCTCGTGTATGGAGAACGAGCGGCCTTCGTTGAAGGCGCGGCACGATTCGCACTCGCCGCACGCTTCGTGGTCGGGCGTGGGGTTCATGCAGTTGATGGCCTTGGCGAAGATACGGGCACAGGTGGTCTTGCCGACGCCGCGCGGACCGGTGAACAGGTAGGCGTGCGCCAGCTGCCCGCGGGCGATGGCGTTTTTGAGGGTCTCGGTGATGTGGCTCTGCCCGACGACGCTCCGGAAGGTGGCGGGGCGGTACTTGCGGGCCGATACGACGAATGATTCCATACTCTACAAAGGTACGAAAACCGCCTCGCATTGCCAACACCCTCCCGGCGGAAACCTTGCGGTGCGGGTGTCCGGCCTTGCGGGAAACGGCGGGGCGGGAATGAGACGGGAACGAAGGGTGGGCAAACTGTGTAGATAGAAATGCGGGACTGTGGAGCGGTGAAGTTTTTTCAAAGGAGCAACCCGGCGGCATCGGTGTTCGGGGTGTGCGCGGTCTGCATGTTTCAGCGGGGCATCTCTTCGCGGAGAGGTGATTAAATTGCTGATTGTTTTGCAGAAAAGCGAAAAATATTTACCTTTGCAGTCCGAAACACACTAACACAACACAGCGATTCAATATGTACGCTATCGTAGAAATTGCAGGTCAACAATTTAAAGTTGAAAAAGGTCGCAAGCTGTATGTTCACCGTCTCGCTGACGCTGAAGGCGCCGGCGTAAGCTTCGACAAAGTCCTGCTAATTGACAATGACGGAAAGGTTGCAGTTGGCGCACCTACGGTAAAAGACGCCAAAGTGGAAGCCACTGTGCTGAAACACCTCAAAGACGATAAAGTCATCGTCTTCAAGAAAAAACGCCGCAAAGGCTACCAAAAACAGAACGGGCACCGTCAGTGCCTCACCCAAATCGAAATCAAGGACATCATCGCCTAACTTTCGAGGGAGGGACCCTAAGTTTCTAACGCTTTAAAAAGTAAAAGACAATGGCACATAAGAAAGGTGTAGGTAGTTCGAAGAACGGCCGTGAATCTGAAAGCAAACGTCTGGGTGTCAAACTCTTCGGCGGTCAGGTTGCTAAAGCCGGCAACATCATCGTGCGTCAGCGCGGTACCGTGCACAACCCCGGTGCTAACGTAGGTATGGGCAAAGACCACACCCTGTTTGCACTCGTTGACGGAACCGTATGCTTCAAGAAAAAAGCCGAAGGCAAGTCGTTCGTGTCGGTAATCCCGACTGCGGAGTAACGGCACGCGCACACGCTTGACACAACACATCCGAAAGGCCTGTTTTCTCCGCAGTGAGAAAACAGGCCTCTTTTTTGTGCAAAAAATCGTAACTTTGAAAATTCACGGCCGCGTGCCGTGGAAACGCAAACCGAGAATCAGATAAATAACCACATACGATGCTCACACTCAAACAAATCCGGGACGAACGCGACGTAACCGTCGCCCGGTTGGCCAAAAAAGGAGTGGACGCCGCTCCGATCATCGACAAAATCATCGCCCTCGACGACCGGCGTAAAGCCATCCAACAGCAGTTGGACGGCAACCTCTCCGAGCAAAACAAAATCGCCAAGGAGATCGGCGGCCTCTTCAAAAGCGGCAAAGCCGACGAAGCCAATGCACTGAAAGAGAAGGTGGCCGGACTGAAAGAGCAGTCCAAAGCCCTCGAAACCGAACAGGCGGATGTGATCAGCGAAATGGAAAGCCTGATTGTGAGTCTGCCGAACCGTCCGGCCGAAATCGTGCCCGAAGGGAAAACCGCCGAAGACAACCTTGTGGTGAAGATGGGCGGTCCCGAAGCGCGTCAGCTCAAAGGTGAAGGCATCCTGCCCCACTGGGAACTGGCCAAGAAGTACGACATCATCGACTTTGAACTGGGCAACAAACTGACCGGAGCCGGCTTCCCCGTTTACAAGGGTAAAGGCGCCCGTCTGCAGCGTGCCCTGATCAACTTCTTCCTGGACATCAACACTGCCGCCGGTTTCCTAGAAGTCGAGCCCCCGATCATGGTGAACGAAGCTTCGGGCTTCGGTACCGGTCAGCTCCCCGACAAGGAGGGACAGATGTACCACGCTACGGTCGATAACTTCTACATGATTCCGACAGCCGAAGTCCCCGTGACCAACATCTTCCGCGACGAGATTGTCGACGAAAAAGAACTGCCGATCAAAATGACCGCCTACACCCCCTGTTTCCGTCGCGAAGCCGGCTCTTACGGTAAGGATGTGCGCGGGCTGAACCGTCTGCATCAGTTCGACAAAGTCGAAATCGTCCAGGTGGCCCATCCGTCGAACTCCTATGAAAAACTCGACGAAATGGTGGCTCACGTCGAAGGAATCGTGCAAAAACTGGGACTTCCGTACCGTATTCTGCGCCTCTGCGGCGGCGATATGAGTTTCACCAGCGCCCTGACCTACGACTTCGAAGTCTATAGCGAAGCCCAAGACAAATGGCTCGAAGTATCGTCGGTATCGAACTTCGAATCGTTCCAGGCCAATCGCCTCAAACTCCGTTTCCGCAATGCCGAAACCAAGAAAACCGAACTGGCGCATACGCTGAACGGTAGTTCGCTGGCGTTGCCGCGTATCGTAGCCGCCCTGTTGGAAAACAATCAGACCCCCGAAGGGATCGTGATTCCGGAAGCGCTGCGGCCCTATACCGGTTTCGACATGATTAAGTAGAACACAAAGCGTGCCGGAAGTCTTGGCCGGAGTGGAAGTAGGGCTCTTCGGGAACGGAGAGACGCGATTCAGCCGGTCGGGACGGACTCCTCCTCTTTTGCCCCGGGTCGCGCCGTTTTGAAGGTGCAGCGTGGGGGGACAGATGCAGAGGCTTCGGTTCCGTGCCTATTGTAACTCAACCAGAGAGACTGCCCGTGTGGTCTCTCTGGGTTGGTTTTGGGCGGAAGGGTAGTCGGATGCGGATCTGCCGGAGGGAAGGGGCGCGCTGTTAATCGAAAAAGGTTATGTATATCGTCAATACCAGTTTTATGATCGAACCTCCGGTTCATGAACGGTGGTACGACCTCTTTGTGAACAAGTTTATGCCCTACCTGCGGGAGGCCGGTTTCGGTGGCGAGGATGCCCAAAAGCAGCAGCGGGTGATCTTTACCCGCGTGCTGACCGATAACGGCGACGCCCACTATACCTATTCGCTGCAGGTCGAAGTGCCCGATATCCCCGAGTATCAGCGCTTCATGCAGGATGTCATCGGAGAGTACTCGTCGATCGCCGGACCGCTTTTCGGCGAACAGGCGCTGCACTTCTCCTCATTGCTTAAGAAAATCGATATTTGATCCGCTCTCCGAACGAATGAAAACAATCCGCCAAACCCTCTCCTCCCTTTTTGCCTTCATGCTGTGCGTCGGTACGGCCGCGGCGCAGAACACCACCGAAATCCCCGTACTCGACGGCGAAAAATGGTGGGGCGCCTTTACCGCCAAAGGTTCGCAGATGCCCATTTCCGCTCCGCTCGACGGCCTGCAACCCCTCAGCCAGCAGAACTTCAACAACCAGAACGTCCCGTTTCTGGTCTCCAATTACGGACGCTACATCTGGAGTGATGAAGCGTTCGACTTCCGGTACGACGGCTCGAAATTCGTGATCGAGAACACCACGAAGCCCGTCACCGTCACCAAAGCCGGTAAGAACCTGCGCGAAGCCTTCGTGCTGGCCGCGCACGACCACTTCCCGGCCAACGGGACCATCCCTCCCGAACTTTTCTTCAGCGTGCCGCAGTACAATACCTGGATCGAACTCCAGTACAACCAGAACCAGGCCGACATCGAAAAGTATGCCGACGATATTCTGGCCAACGGGTTTCCGGCCGGTATTCTGATGGTCGATGACAACTGGCAGCGCTACTACGGTAATTTCGACTTCAAGGCTGAGCGATTCCCCGATCCCAAAGGGATGATCGACCGGCTGCATGCCAAGGGTTTCAAGGTGATGCTCTGGATTTCGCCCTTTGTCAGTCCCGACAGCCCCGAGTTCCGCGATCTGCAGGAGAAAGGGTACCTGATTCGGCAGAAAGGGAGCCGGAATGCAGCCATCATTCCGTGGTGGAACGGTTACAGCGCCTGCTACGACCTGACCAACCCGGCGGCTTTCGACCATCTGCTTCAGACCCTGAAACAGGCCCAGGCAGCGTATGGCATAGACGGTTTCAAGTTCGATGCCGGAGACCTGAGTTTTTACCATCCCGAGAGTCAGGATTACCACGACTCGACGGCACATGCCACGGATCACTGCATGAAGTGGGCCGAACTCGGCTCCAAGTTCCCGTACAACGAATTCCGTGCCTGCTGGAAGATGCAGGGGCTGCCGCTCGTGCAGCGTCTCGGCGACAAGGACTATTCGTGGAATGCCCTCCAGCTGTTGATCCCCGAAATGGTCAACGCCGGGCTGATGGGGTATGCCTACACCTGTCCCGATATGATCGGCGGCGGGCAGGTCGGGTCGTTCCGTAATGTCGATCAGACGAAACTCGATCAGGCGCTGATCGTCCGCTCGGCCCAGGTGCACGCCATGATGCCGATGATGCAGTTCTCGGTGGCACCCTGGCGGGTGCTCGACAAGGAGCATTTGGCCTGCTGCCTGGCTGCGGCCAAACTGCATGAAAAGATGGCTCCGTACATTCTGGAACTGGCTCACGATGCGGCTGAAAGCGGTGAACCGATCGTACGCAGTCTGGAGTACATGTATCCCAAACAGGGCTTCTCGGACTGCTCCGACGAGTTCATGCTGGGCACCAAGTATCTGGTGGCGCCGATTTTGACGCCCGATGGGAAACGGACCGTGCGTCTGCCGCGCGGTACCTGGATCGACGATCAGGGGCAGAAATTCAAAGGCCCGCTGGTGATCGAGGTCTCGGCTCCGATCGACCGCATTCCCTATTACGAGTTGAAACGCTAAGACGGGGGTGCGGTTGCGGCGGGGGAGGCCGCTGTGACTGAGATGCTTGAGCAGGGGTGATTGCGGAGTTGCGGGAGCGGGGGAATGCGGCAGTTGTAGGTGGCCGCAGTTGTAGTGCTCGGATGTGGGGGGTAAGGCTGATACATATCAGCAGTTGCTGCCCTGTTCGGCTCCGAACCGATAACTCCGAGTGCGGGCATGTAAATCGGATTCGATGAGCTGCCGTACCGATCCATATGACGAACTTTGAAATCGGTCGTTCTGCAATCGGCAGAACGACCGATCTTTTTTACATCCTATTTCGACCGGCTGGGCCTGCAGACAGGGGGAATGCCCCGGGGGCGAAGCATCTGTCCTTTGCATGGCGCCGTTGGAGAAATTCCAAAGTTGTACCGGCGTGATGCCGCGGGAAATGGGAAATGCGGCCGGGAAACGCGGCGAGAACAGAAAATCGCTATCTTTACATCGTACTTCGCCACTTTGTTCTATGGGCGGAGATCTTTACAACTATGTGACCTTCACCTGTTTTTCATAGCCAAACCAATTGTTCGCACAAGCTGTACGAGGCTTGAACGGAGGACGTATGCCCTTCTTCGTTCTTTGACATGCTCGACAGCGGCGGACAAATCTGGTTTCATTCATTCAATTCAAAGTGCTATGAAAAACGAAAAAAAATCTTCAGCGAATTTTCGATGGGTGGCCCGTGCGGCCGGAAACCGAATGAGTATCGATCCGGAGTGGCAGGAGGCGGCCGCTCAACCCTATCTGCAGCGTATCCGCTCGTTGGAGCGTCGGTTGGCGGTGCGCCCCGATGATCGGCTGGCTTTCGAGACCAGTATGGAGTGGTTGCGGCTGGCCCGCTTTCGGGCTGCTGCGGGCGATTCGGTTCATGCCCTGCGTGCCTATATCGAGGCGGCGGACTGCTGCTTTGACGGTTGCTGGTACGATTATGGCGACTATCATCTGCCCGGAGTGGCGTTGCGGGAGCGTTTTCGTGACATACTGGCGGAAGCCGAGCGTGTCTGTGGAGAAGACCCGCGACTGTTGTGCCTGCTGCGCACCCATCCGCAGTTGAGGCTGGCGGCCCGTTGGTTGAGGCGGTCGCTCGACCGATAGTCGCGGGGGGGCGATAACGGGGATGTGACAAATTGTCATATCCCCGTTTTTTGGCAAGGAGTTTGTATCAATACGGGTAAACTTTCAAAAAAACGAAAAATATAAAAGCCTATAAATTATGACCACAAACAATCTGACAATCAAAGCTCAGGAGCTGCTGCAACAGGCAGTGAACATTGCCCAGTCCGGCGGCCAGCAGGCCATCGAACCGGTCCATATCCTGAGCGCCATGCTGCACGAGGAGGACTCCATCGGGGTCTACCTCCTGAACAAGATCGGCGTGAATATGACCGCCCTGCGGGCCGCCGTTGCCAACGACCTGGCCCGTCTGCCCAAAGTACAGGGCGGTGAACCCTACCTCTCGTCCGAGAGTAACCAGGTGATGCAGAAGGCCATGCAGGCCACGACCCGTTTCGGCGACAAATACGTCACCCCGGAACATATCCTGCTCGGCCTCGAGGCGACCGGACGTCTGCTGAAAGATGCCGGCGTCACCGAAAAAGAACTTGTTAAAGCCATCACCGAACTGCGTAAAGGTTCGACGGTCGACAGCCAGACCAGCGAACAGCAGTTCGATGCGCTCGGCAAATATGCCATCAACCTGATCGATCAGGTGCGGAAAGGGCGGCTCGACCCGGTGATCGGGCGTGACGACGAGATTCGTCGTGTGCTTCAGATCCTGAGCCGGCGTACCAAAAACAACCCCATTCTGGTCGGCGAACCCGGTGTCGGTAAGACCGCCATCGCCGAGGGCCTTGCCCACCGTATCGTGGATGGCGATGTGCCCGAAAACCTGAAGGACAAACAGCTCTTCTCGCTCGATATGGGTGCCTTGATCGCCGGTGCCAAATATAAAGGCGAATTTGAGGAGCGACTCAAAGGCGTCGTGAAGGAGGTGATCGATTCCGAAGGGCAGATCATTCTGTTCATCGATGAAATTCACACGTTGGTGGGTGCCGGCGGCGGCGAAGGGGCCATGGATGCGGCCAATATCCTGAAACCGGCTTTGGCCCGTGGCGAACTGCGAGCCATCGGTGCCACGACCCTCGACGAATATCAGAAGTATTTCGAAAAGGATAAAGCTCTCGAACGTCGTTTCCAGAAGGTGATGGTCGACGAACCGAGCGTGCCCGATGCAATTTCGATCCTGCGTGGGCTGAAGGAACGCTACGAAAACCATCATAAGGTGCGGATCAAAGACGAAGCCATCATCGCTTCGGTCGAACTCTCGCATCGGTACATCACCTCGCGTTTCCTGCCCGACAAGGCGATCGACCTGATCGACGAGGCGGCAGCCAAACTGCGGACCGAGATGAACTCCGTGCCCGAAGATATCGATGAACTCGACCGTCGGGTGCGTCAGCTCGAGATCGAGCGCGAAGCGATCCGTCGCGAAAACGACGACAAGAAGGTCGAAGAGCTGACCCATCAGATCGAAGAGCTCAACGCACAGCGGAATGCTCTGCGAGCCAAATGGCAGGGCGAACGCGACATCATCGAAGGAATCCAGAAGCAGAAAGAGAACATTGACCGCTTCAAACAGGAGGCCGTCGATGCCGAACGCCGGGGCGATTACGGCAAGGTAGCCGAATTGCGTTATGGTAAGATTCAGGAGGCTCAGCGGGAGATCGAACGGTTGCAGGCGCAGCTGGGCGAGAACCAGAAGGATAACCCGATGATCAAAGAGGAGGTTGATGCCGAGGACATTGCCGGTGTCGTATCGCGGTGGACCGGTATTCCGGTGAGCCGGATGCTGGCCAGTGAACGTGAGAAACTGCTCTTCATGGAGGATGAGCTGCACAAACGGGTGATCGGTCAGGACGAAGCCATTCGGGCCATTTCCGATGCCGTGCGTCGTTCGCGTGCCGGGCTGCAGGACCCCCACAAACCGATCGGATCGTTCATCTTCCTCGGTACGACCGGGGTCGGTAAGACCGAGTTGGCCAAGGCGCTGGCCGAGTTCCTGTTCAACGATGCGAACCTGATGACCCGTATCGATATGAGCGAGTACCAGGAACGGCACAGTGTGTCGCGACTGATCGGGGCGCCTCCGGGATACGTCGGTTATGACGAAGGCGGTCAGCTGACCGAGGCCGTGCGGCGTAAACCCTACTCGGTGGTGTTGCTCGACGAGATTGAAAAGGCCCACCCCGATGTGTTCAACATTCTGTTGCAGGTGCTCGACGACGGGCGTCTGACGGACAACAAGGGCCGTACGGTCGACTTCCGCAATACGATCATCATCATGACCTCGAACATCGGTTCGCACCTGATTAACGAACGTTTCGAAGGGTTGGAAGACAACACCATCAGCGATGACAAACGTAACGGTATCATCGAGGGGACGAAAACCGAACTGATGGAACTGCTCAAACAGACCATCCGGCCGGAGTTCCTGAACCGTATCGACGAGATCATCATGTTCCTGCCGTTGACGCTGAACGATGTGCGTCAGATCGTCGTGCTGCAGATCAATGCGCTGCGTAAGATGCTGGAACAGAATGGTATCGAACTGGATGTCAGCGACCGTGCCGTCGATTGGCTGGCCCGCGACGGTTTCGATCCGCAGTTCGGTGCACGACCCATCAAACGGTCGCTGCAGCGGAACCTGGTGAATGAACTCTCGAAAGAGATTCTGGCCGGTAAGGTCAACAAGGATTGTCCCGTAACGGTCGATGCGTCGGACAGCGGGCTGACCTTCGCCAACTGATCGCTCAGGACAATCAATGTGTATGGTAAGTCCCCCTTCGGACCGCAAGGTCCGAAGGGGGACTTTTTTTATGGTGAGCTTTTTTGCTGTTACTCCTACCCTCCTTCTGTCCGGCCTCACTGCCGTCATGTTGCTGCCGGTCGCCCGGTTAGCCCGGTTGACGCGGCTATGCAGAGCATGAAGAGGAGACTTGTTACCGATCGGGAACCGTCAAGGGGCATTGCGCTATAAAGTTATGAGAAATAGCAGAGTTGTTTTGGAAATATTGGGTGTTACCAAGTGGTAAGTCGATGCTTTTTCCACCTCTTGAGAAGAAGTAGAGTGGGGGAAAAGCGATCGGTGGAAATTTCGGAGACGGGTCGGTGTTAACAGCGGTGCTGGTGATGGACGGTGGCCAGTGCAACAACGCTGATCCGCGCGTCGGGCAGTTGACGGTGTATCGCTTCGGCGCAGGCGGCAATGGTTGCACCGGTGGTCAGTACGTCGTCCACCAGCAGAATGTGCTTGTTGCGCAGTCGTTCCGGTTGGCGCAGCCGAAAGGCTCCTTCGACGTTGCGTCGTCGGGCATCGGTGCCGTGGCGGCCGGCCTGGCTGCGGGTGCGGCGGACGCGCTTCAGGGTTCGGAAGTCGCAGGGAATGTTCATGCTGCGGCTTAGACCGATACAGATCTCCTCGGCCTGGTTGTAGCCGCGTCGGATGCGTTTGCTCCAGTGGAGCGGGACGGGGACCAGTACGGCTGCGTCGTCGTAGAGGGGGGATTTGCGCAACTCACGGCCGAACATCTCGCCCAGGGCGACGGCTATGTCGCGGCGTCCGCTGTATTTGAGGGAGTGGATCATGCTTCGGTAGCCGCTCTCGTGGCGGAAATAGAAAAGGGCCGAAGCGTGGTGGAGGTGGTCGATTTGTCGCCGGAGGGTCTGCACGAGCGGGTTCTCCGGGACGATCCAGTAATCGGTCAGCGGCATGTCCCACCGGCAGGCAAGACAGATAGTCCGTTCGCCCGGCGCCAAAGCCTGACCGCACACGGGACAGACGGCCGGAAAGAGTTGGCGTCCGAGCCAGTGCAACAGGTCGGTCAATTTCGCTCGAACGTTCATCTGAAACCGGGGTGGGGCGGGGAGGATTAGAGCTCTTCGGCCGCAGCGGGCTGGGTGCTCAGGCTGTCGGTCGGTTGAGCGATGACGCTGCTGTTGATGAGGTCTTCGATTTTGATCTCGGAGCCGTGCTCGATGACGGCGCCGGGGAAGAACTCGCGCACCCGTCCCAGCAGCATCGACGCTTCGTTCATGGCCAGCAGGTAGCCGACCATGGTTTTGAACGTCGGGCTGGTGTAGACCACTTCGCCGGGAATGCCGGGAAACTGTTCTTTGAAGGTGTTGAGGGCTTCGTTGGCAAGCTGGCGGCCGTTCTGGGTGTTGTCGAAGAAGATGCAGATGCGGTAGCCGGCAATCTTGTCGCTCGGAGGCGATACGCGCAGGCCGGCGGCCACGTCGCTGTCGTTGCTGACGGTGGCTTGTGCACCGGTCGAGGCGTCGGGGACGCGCAGCCGTGCGGTGTAGGTGTTGACGCGGTCTTGTGCTCCGGCGCAGAGGATGCTCAGCCCGAGAAGCAGCAGTATGAGGGTCGATTTCATGGTCTTCTGTTCGTGTCGTTAGTAGAGTCGGTGCCACAGGTCGCCGATCCGTTCGGCCGTCTTGCGGTCGAGTCGCCGGTCGAAGCGTACCTTTCGCGGGCGGGTGGAGGTGCCGGTGAGGAGCTCCAGTGTGCCGGCAATCCGAATGTCGGGATTCTCGGTTAACTCTTGCGGGCGGGTAAAGAGTGTCTTTACGATCGTGGCAAGTCCCTTCTGGGCCAGACGGATGCGGATCGGGAGCGATACGCGCTGTCGGCCGGGGGCCACGACGGTCGGTGCCGTCAGGGTGGCGACTCCCAAGGGCCGGTCGTCCAGCTTCACTTCGATCCGACCGCGATCAAAGGTAATGTTTTTTTTGTTCCGGTTGTCGAAAGTAATCTCCAATGTGCCTTCGATGTAGCCGATCCCGATGCGGTCGGAGCGGAAGGTCTCGACCCGTTCGGTCCGCATGCGGCTCAGGGCGAGGCCGCCGGTACATCCTCCGAGCAGCATGACGCTCAGCAGGGGCAGGAGCAGCAGGGCGAGGCGTCTCATGGCTTGCGGGCGGTGTATATCGTGGCGATGCCGCCCATCAGCACCTGCATCTGCGGGGTGGCGAATCCGGCTTCGGTGAGCAGCGTGCAGAAACGTTCGCCGTAGGGGAATTCGCCGACCGATTCGGGCAGGTAGGTGTAGGCGCGGGCGTCTTTCGAGATGAGGCGTCCGATGCCGGGCAGAATCTTCCGGAAGTAGAACCGGTAGAGGCGACCCAGTACGTTGTGGGGCGAGGGCATCGAAAATTCGAGGATATAGACGCATCCGCCGTGACGCAGGATGCGGTGCATCTCGGCCAGTCCGCGGGGCAGGTTTTCGAAGTTGCGGACGCCGAATCCGCAGGTGACAGCGGCGAAGGAACCCTCGGCGAAGGGCAGCTGTTCGGCGTCACCTTCGAGCATCGGGAGGTTGCGTCCGGGGAAGCGGGCGGCGACCTTTTCGCGTCCGATGCGGAGCATGCCGGGCGAGAGATCGACTCCCGTGACGGCGGCTCCGGGGAGGGCACGGCCGACGGCGATCGCCAGGTCGCCGGTTCCGGTGGCCACGTCGAGCACGCTGTCCGGAGCCTGCCGGCGGAGCATCTTCACCACGCGGCTGCGCCACCGCCGGTCGATGTTCATCGAGAGCAGGTGGTTGAGCAGATCGTAGCGGCGGGCGATCGAGTCGAACATCTCGCGCACCTGCTCTTTTTTACCGGTGGGGTCTTCGTTGTGTGGTTTTATCATTGGAATCGAATCGATTTATCGGGGGTGATGCGGGCGATGATGGCGGTGGGGAGCACCATGGACAGGGTGATGACGGCCAGCGTCCCGAGGTTCAGCGCCACGACCTGCAGCCAGTCGATCCGCACGGGAACGGCGGCCATCATGTAGCTTTCGGGATCGAGGCTGATCACGCCCGTATATTGTTGTATCAGACAGAGTGCCAGCCCGATCAGGTCGCCCCACAGCACGCCGCGCAGGGTGATCCCCACGGAGCGGACGATGAAGGTGCGCTGCAGGGGGGCGTTGCCCATGCCGAGTGCCTTGAGGATCCCGATCGTGCGGGTCTGTTCGAGGACGACGATCAGCACGCCGGAGGACATGTTCACCACGGCTACGACCAGCATGATGACGATGACGATGGTGGTGTTCAGCCCCAGCATCTGCAGCCAGTCGAAGATCTGGGGGTAGCGGTCGGTGACGGTCGTGATTTCCAGATCGGGCGAGGTGTATGAATCTTCCGATTCTTCCTGGGCGTCCCGATTCTCGGGCGCGTTCGGGTTGTCCGAGTCGTCCTGGGTGGTGGTCGCGAGGTCGGCGGTGGTGCCGAAAAGCGAAGTGCCCTGAGTGGCGGTTGACGGGGCGGTGGTGGAGGGTGAGGCTCCTTGCTGCGTTTCCGGGCTCGGTGTGGTGAAGGTACCGGAGGGCGTGGTTTCGTCGGATACCGGATCTTCTGTGTCGGCTGCGGCCTCGCCCCAACCGTCGAGCACGCTGGCGGGCTGAAGCTCGTCGGAGAGGTACCACGCGGTTTCGTTCAGATCGGCACCGGGCGATACGGCTAGTTCGTAGCCGCTGATCTGGTCGCGGCTCCATCCGTTCAACCGTTGCACGATGGCCAGGTCGCCGATGACGGTCATCCGGTCGAATTCGGCCATCCCGCTGTTGTAAATGCCGGCCACGCGGAGCCGGTCGCGACGCGGGGCGCTGCTGCCGATGAACAGCACTTCGAACCGGTCGCCGCATTGCAGGCGCAGACTGCGGCTCAGACTCTCGGAGATCACGGCCTCGCGGCTGCGTGCGGTGTCGCTGTAGACGGGGATACGGCCTGCGACCATCTGGCGGTGCAGGAAGGTGGTGTCGGTTTCGGGGGCGTAGCCTTTGAGGACGATGCCCTGAATGGTGCTGTCCTGCCGGATGATGCCGGCTTTGGTGGCGAAGCGTTGCACGTGGGTTACGCCGGGTGCGGTGCGGAGCGACTCGGCAAATTCGGGATCGTACACCACGGGCGGAACTTCGTAGGAGTTGCCGCTGCCCACGGCGGTGATCTGGATGTCGGAGGAGAAACCGGAGACTTTTTCGGTGACGGTGCGGCGGAAACCGTTGACCACGCTCAGCGCGATCAGCATCACCGTGACGCTCACGGCGACGCACAGCGTAGCCACGCGCAGCATAATGCCGCTTTTGCGGCCTGTGTGGCCCAAACGGCGGGCGATGAAAGTTTCGAGTTTCAAGCGGGTTGCGATTAATTTTCGCAAAAATAGTTCATTTTTTTTGGAAGTTCGGAAAAGTGTTGTACTTTTGTGCCCGGTGGATGTAGTTCAGTTGGTTAGAACGCTTGATTGTGGTTCAAGAGGTCGTCGGTTCGAGCCCGATCTTCCACCCGCAGAAAACGAAAAAAGGCTTGCTACTCAGTAGCAAGCCTTTTTTCATTGTATGTCGGGCCGATGTGCCGACCCGCGTGGATAGACGGGGGAGAGGTTGTGGGGCTCATGCGTCCCTCTCTTCTTCGGAGACTCCTCTCCGTGCTGCCCAAGGACAGCGGCGGGAGAGGGGCGGACGGAATCTTTATCGGATTTCGATCTCTTTCGAAGCGGGAACCACCTCTTCTTCTTTCCGTTTCGGGATGTCGATCGTCAGCACGCCGTGTTCCACTTTGGCGGCGATCTTCTCTTTGTCGATGTTGTCGGGCAGAATCATGCTCTGCTGGAAGTGCGAGTAGTAGAATTCGCGACGCAGATAGCGGCCTTCTTCTTTTTCAGCGTTGTTTTCCGAACTCTTGTCCATCGTGACAACCAGCTGATTTTCGTCTTCGATCCGGATCTTGAAGTCGTCTTTGGTCAGACCCGGAGCCGCAATCTCGACTTCGTATTGGTTTTCAGTTTCGCGGATGTTGATGGCCGGAGAATTGGTGTTTGCTTTGGCCAACCATTCGTTACCGAAGAAATCGTTGAAAATCGACGGCAACCAGTTTTGAGATCTTTTTGCAGGTATCATAATAGCTTATAATTTTGGTTAAACTTCTGTTTCGGGGTGGGGCTCCTGGCGGATCCCCGCGCCGAACGGTATATTCGCAAAGGGTGTGCCAGACGAAAAAATGGACACGTTGGCAGACATTCGGTGTCAACGTGTCAGTGTATCAGATCCCGGATTAATGCGTACCTTTGGAGCGTTATTAGTCACTCTTTGGCACCCTGGGTGCATAGCCTATGAAACGTCTTTTTATTGTGCTGGCCTGCTGCATGTTGGCAGGTGCGGCTCTGGCCGAGTCGAGATTTACTCTCCCGGCATCGACCGCTTCTGCTTCCGATTCGACGCTCAAACCCCGTTTCGACTACGATGTGAGGTTGGGAGCATTTCTCGATAACGGTGAGTACAATTCGAACTACAAGATCCCGCAGACCCTCTCCGGGGCCTATGTCATCCCGACGGTGGGGCTGCGTTTCGGCAACGGTCACCGCATTATGACGGGGATCAGTTTCCTGCAACAGTTCGGCCAGAAACCCTTTGGCGAGGTGCCCGATTTCCTGGCATACTATAATTATACGGGACGGGTCTTCAATGGTCTGGGCGGTCTGTTGCCGCGCGACGAGATGAAGGGGTACTACTCGAGGGCCCTCTTCTCTGACTCGGTGAGCTATTTCAAACACACGCTGGCCGGGGCGCTGTTGCAGTGGCAGGGCGAGCGCGGGCAGATCGAGGCCTTCTTCGACTGGAATCTGGAGGATACAAAAACCGGCAAGGAGTCATTCATGGCCGGCCTGTCGGGACAGCTGAAGTTGGGCCAGCGCGGACTCTTTAAGGTCGGCATGGCCGGTTACATGTACCATTACCGGATTGGCGAAAAGAGCGTCGAAGAGGGGTTGGCTCCGAACTTCCTGGTGGATAACGTGATGTATCACGTCTACGGCGGGGTTGATCTGGGCGAGGTGACGGCACTCGACGTGTTGTCGCTGGATGTGGGGATTGTCGGTTCGCTCTCGCGCGGACGTATCGCTGTGGGGAATGCCGGAGGATGGACGGCCCGTGCCGGGTTCCATGCACGCTTCAACCTGGAGTGGCACGGCTGGGGGATCGAAGATACCTTCTTTGCCGGCAAGGGGCTGATGCCTTTGTGGGATATTTATGGGTCGCAGGTCTACTGGGGCGATGCCTTTTACAACGCTCCGCTCTACAACCGGACCGATCTCTATTGGTCGAAAACGCTGGCCGATCGGCTGTCGATACGGGCCGCGCTGGTGTTCCACCAGACTGCACAGGGGGTGGACTTTTGTCAGCAGGCCTCGGTGCTGGTGCATTTGTGGAAATAAAATAAAAAGTGCGGACATTTATTCCGTGCTGTTTGTTTGGGGATGGTCCGCTGGGAGCCATCCCTTTCTTGTAAGAAAGGAACCCAAAGAACTTTTCGCGGATGCTTCGCATCCTAAACGGGCGGGTCGTTGATAGAGTCGGGGGCTTTGTACAGAGTGGGCATAGATAAGTTGGGGATTGGAAAGATTTAAGGAGGTGGTGTAATTTTATTGGGGGCCAGGCGTGTTCGGAACAAAAATTGCTAGGCATTTACGGTAAATTTGTGCGGGGGAAAATTACAGTATCCTCCGTACGGTAGCCGACGAAAATGAGGAACCTAACAAATCACTATATGAACAAACTCTGGATACTCGCGATCGCTCTGTTGATCGGCGCCTCTCCGGTTGCGGTTAACGCCGCCTCGCCTGTTGCGAAGAACAAGACCGAACAGTCGAACGACAAGCAGAAAACCGCAGCAAAAAAGCGCAAAGCCAAATCCGAAACGGCCGACACCACAGCTAAAAAAGCCACGCCGCCTAAAGGCAGCATTGAAGCTGTCATCAAAAGCGGCGCCAAACGTACGGACGGACTCTTTACTGTGTATGAGCAGGAGGGGAAGTACTATTTCCTGATCCCTACGTCGCTGATGGGACGCGACATGCTGGTGGTGAACCGCATCTCGAAAGCGGCGGCCGATATGCGTCAGGGCTTTTTCGGTTATGCCGGCGACCCGATCGGTGAGAACATGATCCGTTTCCAGCAATCGCCCGACCAGAAGCGGCTCTTTATCCAAAACATCTCGACCCGCGAGCTGCCCCGGGATACCACCGGAGACATGTATCAGGCTGTGGTTCGTTCCAACGTGCAGCCCATCGTTGCCTCGTTCGAAATCAAGGGCACCAACAAGGCCAAAGACTCGCTGCTGGTCGACGTGACGGACTTTATCGGAGGTGATACCGAACTGACCGGTTTCGACAGCTATTTCAAACTCAATATGAATGTCGGGAATTTCCAGAAAGACAAATCCTACATCGTAGGTGTCAAGACATTCCCCGAAAATATTGAGATGAAGAGCGTGCGTAGCTATCTGATTACGCCCAAGGGGGGAAGTGCCGGTTACAAACCCAGCCCCATGCCCGCCACCTACGAGGTCAACAGTTCGCTGATTCTGTTGCCCGAGGTGCCGATGCAGCCGCGTTATTTCGATCCGCGGGTGGGTTATTTTACCAACGATTACATCGATTACGACAAGAATCCGCAGGGAGTCAAGGACGTAGAGATGATTACGCGCTGGCGTCTCGAACCCCGGCCCGAAGATGTCGAAGCCTACAAGCGCGGCGAACTGGTCGAACCGGCCAAGCCGATTATCTTCTACATCGACCCCGCTACCCCCAAGAAGTGGATTCCCTACTTGATCGCCGGGGTGAACGACTGGCAGGTCGCCTTCGAGCAGGCCGGTTTCAAAAATGCTATTATGGGCAAGCTGGCTCCCACGCCCGAAGAGGATTCGACCTGGAGCCTCGAAGATGCCCGTTACTCGGCCATCGTCTATAAGCCGTCGGATGTGGCCAACGCCAGCGGTCCCCATGTGAGCGACCCCCGTAGCGGTGAAATCCTCGAAAGCCACATCAACTGGTACCACAACGTGATGGAACTGCTCCGGAACTGGTACCTGATCCAGGCTTCGCCGAGCGATACCGGTGCCCGCAAGATGGTCTTCGACGATGCGCTGATGGGTGACCTGATCCGTTTCGTTTCGTCGCACGAGGTGGGCCATACGCTGGGGCTGCGCCACAACTACGGCTCGTCGGCCATGACGCCGGTCGACAGCCTGCGCAGCGCCTCGTTCCTCGAAAAGAACGGCCACACCGCCTCGATCATGGACTATGCCCGATTCAACTACGTGGCTCAGCCCGAAGACCACATTCGTCGTGAACTGCTCTATCCCCGCATTGGCGACTACGACAAGTGGGCTATCGAGTGGGGCTACCGCCGCTTCCCCGATCTGACCACACCGGAAGCTGAAGCCGACAAACTGAATCAGTGGATCATCTCGAAACAGGACAATCCGCGTCTGTGGTTCGGCACCGAGACCAATCCGGACGATCCGCGTGAGCAGAACGAGGACCTGGGCGACAATCAGATGCGTTCCAACGAGTTCGGTATCCGTAACCTGAAATTCGTGGTGGCCGGTCTGCCCGAGTGGACCCGCACGGAGAACGAAGGGTATGACAACCTGAAGGATGTCTATCTGGAGGTGGTCAGCCAGTTGATACGCTACAATGGTCATGTGGCCAAGTGGGTCGGCGGTATCTACGAGACGCCCAAGACGGTGGAACAGGCCGGGCCGGTTTATGTCTATGTCGAAAAGGCCAAACAGCAGGAGGCTATGGCGTTCCTCGACCGCAATCTCTTTACGACGCCCGAGTGGTTGTTCGACGATGATATTTTTGCCAAAACGGGTCTGGACGCTCTGTTTGTGCTCACCCGGGTGCAGTCGTCGGCTCTCCGGTCGTTGCTCAGCATGCGCGTGTTGGGCAATCTGGTCAATGCCGAGGCTGCATTGGGCAAAGAGACCTATACGTTGGATGACCTGTTCAGTGCGTTGAACAAGAGCGTGTGGAGCGAGCTCTCTTCCGGAAAGAGTCCCGATGTGTATCGCCGCAGTTTGCAGAACCTGTATGTGGAGCGGCTGTTGTCGCTGCTTCCCTCCGGAACGGCCTCGGCCGGAAGCGGTATGGAGGCGGTTGCCCGCGTTCAGTATGAGTTGCGCACGCTGCAGGGACGTCTCGAGCGGGCTTCGGCGGCAGAACCGGCTGTCAAGGCTCACTACCAGTACCTGGCCAAACGTATCAAGGAGAAATTGGACCCGAAATAGGTTTGTCTGATTACATGCTAACGGAGATTTCCTGCCGTTCCTTTCTTTCGGAAAGGGCGGCAGGATTTTTTTGTATGGGGGTGAATGGGACGAGGAGTGTGAGTCTGTTGATAAAACAGGCTGTAAAGTTGTTGAAAAGATGTTAATAAGTACGTAAGTAGTTCGTGGGGCAGGTGCTGAGGTCGGGGGGGGCTGGGGGGACGGCGAAGGGTAGAAAAAGATGTCGGGCGGTGGATGAATGTGATGTTGTGAGCTTTTTTGGGGGTAGAGTGCGGCGATACGGAATGGGGAGTTACGAACTTTTTGAGAAGGGCAGAGTACTGTGATACGAATGGGGCGAGTGGAGTGTTTTAAAGTGGTGAAATATTCGGAGATTAATTGGGCCTGTGCTTGTTGGATAGGAAGTTTTCAGCTTGAATATAAGGTCGGAGGAGGATGATTGGGGTGTGCGAAAAGGTGTCCGGGGTTAAGATTGGAAACGGCGCTGTGCGGGGTGGCGGTATGACGGAGCGTAGTACCGTGCGGCGGAAAGGGTGGAGGGCGGCGAGCTGGGTGCTCTCCTGTGGGAAAGGATCTCGGCGGGAGGGATTAACTGTTTGTGGAGATGCAGGTGTGTGGAAACTGAGGGGTGAGGGTGGAAAATTGTCTCCGTGCGGGGTGGTGGTCGAAGAACTGTGGAAAGGTTGCGGGTAAACTGTCAATATGTTGTTAACAGCGTTGTGCGTAAAAACAGCGAGGTGCGACTTTGTTTGTACATAAGTCGCACCTCGCTGTTCGCTGTATTGTGGGTAAATTGTGGAAATGTCCGTTTGTTGTGGACGAATTGTTAATACTGCTCGCTCTCGTTCGGGAAGTCGCCACTCTTTACGTCGTCGCGGTACTGCTCCACGGCGGCGGTGATCTGTTCGTGCAGGTCCAGATAGCGACGCAGGAAACGCGGCGAGAAGCCTTTGTTGATTCCCAGCATGTCGTAGGAAACCAGCACCTGACCGTCTACCTGGTTGCCGGCGCCGATGCCAATGATCGGAATCTTCACGGCCGACGCTACGCGGCCGGCAAGCACGGCCGGAATCTTCTCCAGCACAATCCCGAAGCAACCGGTTTCGGCCAGCAGCAGGGCGTCGGAGTAGAGTTTTTCGGCTTCGGCCTCTTCGCGTGCGCGAACGGCGTAGGTGCCGTATTTATTGATGGATTGCGGGGTCAGCCCGAGGTGTCCCATCACGGGAATCCCGGCGCACAGGATACGTTGCACGGAGTCGATGATTTCGGCTCCTCCTTCGAGTTTCACGGCGTCGGCTTCGGTCTCCTTCATGATGCGGATGGCGGAGTTCAGGGCCTCTTTGGAGTTCCCCTGGTAGCTCCCGAAGGGCAGGTCGACTACCACCAGTGCGCGTTCTACGGCGCGGGCAACGGCTTTGCCGTGGTAGATCATGTCGTCGAGGGTCATCGGCACGGTGGTCTTGTAGCCGGCGATGACGTTGGCCGCAGAGTCACCGACCAGGATCACGTCGATCCCGGCGGCATCCATAATGCCGGCCATGGTATAGTCGTAGGCGGTGAGCATCGAAATCTTTTCGCCGCGAGCTTTCATCTCGGTCAGGCGGTAGGTGGTCACTGCCCGGGTTTTTCCTTCTGTTGACATGGCAAAGTTTTTTTAATTGGGTCAAAAGTATAAAACTTTCCGGTCAATACCTATTTTGGGTAGCGTCATTTGCCGTCGTGCAGATGGTCGACCTTGGCAGTGTGGGTGGAGAGAACTCAAGCAGAAGGACTGAAAGGGGGCTTAATGAGCTAATCGGTGAAAGAAACGAATGGAAAACGGGAATAAGAGGGGCTGCGAGGAACAGTAATGGCAGAAAGGAGGTCTGGTAGGTTGCAAACAGTGGTAGTGGTAGAAGATGTGTTGTTTGTACGCTCTTAGAAAGGAGCTTGTTGCAGACTGGTGGAGGAATCAACGAAAAACGGAGCGTCTCTCCAGAGAGAGACGCTCCGTTTTGTTTTCAGAGCCGGTGTCGGTCGACTACAAGGCGCCGATTTCGTTGAGGATGGCGTTGGTTTTGCGAACGGCGGCTGCGCTCTTTTCGAAAGCCTCTTTTTCTTCGGCGGTGAGAGCGATTTCGATAACTTTTTCCACACCGTTTTTACCGATCATGGCCGGTACGCCGATGCAGATGTCGTTCTGGCCGTATTCGCCTTCGAGGTATACGCACGAGGGCACGATCTTCTTCTGGTCGCGAACGATCGATTCTACGACCATGGCTGCTGCTGCGCCCGGAGCATACCAGGCCGAGGTGCCGAGCAGTTTGGTCAGGGTGGCACCGCCGACCATGGTGTCTGCTACGACTTTGTCCAGCACGGCTTTGTCCGAGCAGAGTTCGGTGACGGGCACGCCTTTAACGGTGGCTTTGCTGACCAGCGGGATCATGGTGGTGTCGCCGTGGCCGCCGATTACCATACCGTCTACGTCGTTCGAGTTAACGCCGAGGGCTTTCGACAGGTAGCATTTGAAACGCGACGAGTCGAGGGCACCGCCCATACCGAATACCTGGTTTTTGGGCAGGCCGGTGGCTTTCAGGGCCAGGTAGGTCATCGGGTCCATCGGGTTCGACACGATCAGGATGATGGCTTTGGGCGAGTATTTGAGGATGTTTTCGGCTACGGATTTAACGATGCCGGCATTCACGCCGATCAGCTCTTCGCGGGTCATGCCCGGTTTACGCGGCATACCGGAGGTGATCACTACGACGTCCGAGTTGGCCGTTGCGGCATAGTCGTTGGTCACACCCACCATGTTGGTGTCGAAGTCCATCAGCGTGGCGGTTTGGAAGATGTCGAGGATCTTGCCTTCCGATACTCCTTCTTTGATGTCCAGCAGCACCAGTTCGCTGCATACTTCGCGGGTTGCCAATACGTTTGCGCAGGTCGCTCCTACGTTCCCGGCGCCGACTACGGTTACTTTTGCCATTGTTTGTCTCTATTTTTAAGTAGTGTGTTTTTCGTGTGTGATGTTGAAGGTTCTCGCTATTTTTCCCCCTCCCCCTCGGTCGATTAGCCGATGTGGGCGGCGTACTGGTCCGGGGTGAGCAGGCTGTCGAGCTGTGCGGGGTCGGTCATGCGGATTTTGATCATCCAACCGGCGCCGTAGGGGTCTTTGTTGACGGTTTCGGGGGCGTTTTCGAGTTCAGCGTTGAATTCGAGCACTTCGCCGGCCACGGGCATGAAAGCGTCCGATACGGTTTTCACGGCTTCGATGGTGCCGAACACGTCGTTCTGGCCCAGGGTTTCACCTTCGGTGGTGATGTCTACGAATACGATGTCGCCGAGTTGGCTCTGGGCGAAATCGGTGATACCGACGTAGGCTTCGTCGCCTTCGACGCGGATCCATTCGTGGTCTTGCGAGTATTTCAGATTGCTGGGGATATTGCTCATGGCATTTCGATTTTTAAGTTGTTTTCACTGCACCAAAGGTACCGCTTTTTTCGGAACGTACAAAGGAGTTGTTAATAAAATAACACATGGTGGGTGTTTTCGGACAGCCTGTTTGTGAGGAGTGGAGGCGCAGAGTGTCGGTCGGGCCGGGTGTGCAGGTCGGACGCGAAAAATCGGAGGGTGGAACCTGTCCGAAAATGGCGGTCGATCAGGCAATAACGGTTGGGGCGAATCGTTGGAGGGGAAACCCTGTGCCAGGGCGCATATGGTGTGGCGGATATGTATACACAAGTGGGAGACCGGGCAGTTACGCCGGTTCCCGGGGACTATGGGTGTCGGGTGCGCGTGAGGTGCGGTTGTATATGCGGGGCTAAATTTTTAACTTGCGACCCGATGAAACGACTCTTGCTTATATGTATGTTGTCGGTTGCCTGGGGGGTGGCCGCAACCAAACCGGCGGTTAGCGGACGTGCTCTGCCGGCCTTGATTCCCTATCCGCAGCAGGTGGAGGTGACGGGACCCTATATGATGCCACTGTTGAACGTGAAGGTCGAGATCGACTCGACGCTCGATCTGCCGGCCGAGGGCTATGTGTTGGAGACCTACAAGAAGGGGGTGCGCATCACGGCCAAGGATGAACGGGGAGCCATCTGGGCGCGTCAGACGCTGCGTCAGCTGGCGGATGCGAAAAGCCTGGTACCGAGCGTGCGGATTGTTGACTGGCCCGCCTTTCCGTGGCGCGGATTCATGCACGATACGGGGCGTAATTTTATCTCGATCGAGAATCTGGAGAAGCATATTGACATGCTCTCGCGCTATAAGATCAACCTCTTCCACTGGCACTTGACGGATCATCCGGCCTGGCGCATCGAATCGAAAGCCTTTCCGCAGCTCAACGATCCACTCTACCAGCGTCCGGGGCGTGACCAGGGCAAGTTCTATACCTACGGAGAAATTCGTGATCTGATCGAGTATGCCCGGGAACGGGGCGTAACGGTCATTCCGGAGATCGACATGCCGGGCCACAGCACCTTCTTCAACAGCGCCTTCGGTTTCGGCATGGCCGATCCGCGGGGGATGAAAATCCTCGAACAGGCACTGAACGAATTTTTTGCCGAGATTCCGGTCGAAGCGGCTCCTTATATCCACATCGGGTCGGACGAGGTGCATGTCCCCGATCCGACGGGTTTCATGCGGTGGGCCGACAGTGTGGTGACGGCCAACGGTCGGACTCCGCTGGTGTGGGACCCCGGACTGAAGGCTGCGTCGGAGCGGACAATCCGGCAGGTGTGGTCCGAAGCGCCGGGCTATGTATCAAAAAACAGCCAGGCGAAAGGTTGTTTTGTCGACTCCTACATGGGTTACTTGAACAATTATGATCCTGTTTTGTTCGCGTCGCGGATGTTTCTGCACAATCCGTGCGACCAGGCACAGGGCGATTCGCTGGCCATCGGCGGGATTCTCTGCCTGTGGAACGATACGAAGGCGCCCGGGCAGGA
This sequence comes from Millionella massiliensis, assembly GCF_900104655.1. Lineage (GTDB taxonomy): Bacteria > Bacteroidota > Bacteroidia > Bacteroidales > Rikenellaceae > Rikenella > Rikenella massiliensis. The sequence goes on from NZ_FNWD01000002.1 coordinate 2,340,075, forward strand.
CGAACTGGTACGGAACAGCAGCGTATGGTCGGGACTGTTGCCGTTTGCTGAGCGTTTCTGGCGCGGCGGGCTGACGCCGCAGGGGGCGCCGAAAAATCCGAATCTGCTGCCCGATCCGACCTCTCCGGCCGGTCAGGCATTGGCCGAATTCGAAGGGCGTATGGCTGCGCATCGGAATGTGCTGATGCAGGAGGGCGAACCGTTCTGCTGGTGGCCCAACGCTTCGTTGTGCTGGCGGGTGTCGGAACCGGTGGCTGCCGGTGCGGATACGACGGGTTTGACCTGGCATACGCTCTATGGCGGAGCCATCGACGTCGATGCGATGTTGCAGTCGCTGGGACTCGAAAAATCCGATTCGGGGGTGGTCTGGGCCGAGCTGGTGATCGACGTGCCGCATGACACGGTGCTCCGGGCGCAGGTGGGTTTCGAGGCGCCGTCGCGCTCGAACCGCATCTCGGACGGTATCGGCCGTCAGGGCGAGTGGGAAACGGGCAGCGATCTGTGGCTGAACGGCGTGCGGATCGAACCGCCGGTGTGGAAAGAACCGGGGGCTTATCGCTTCCACTTCAACACCTGGGCCAAACCGGAGGAGGAACTCCCCTATACCGACGAACAGTTGTTCTGGACCCGCCAGCCGGTCGAACTGCCGCTGAAGGCGGGTAAAAACACCCTGCGGCTCTGTTCCCGAAAGGTATTTGCCGGTCAGCACTGGATTTTTGCGGTTATTCCGTATTGATCCGGTGTGCCTCGTGGTTGCATGGGGTGGGACAAAAAGGTTGAGCGGGGCGAGCGAGGCTTGCTCGTGAGTTCGTCGCTGAACTGTTGAGTTAGGAAAGTGGAAACGGCTCCCTTTGTTCGAAGTTTGTGATGAAGGTCGGGAGTCTTCGGTACCGGTAGCTTTTTAGTAAGAAGCGCCTCGTCAAAACGATCACCATGGATCGTTTTGACGAGGCGCTTTGTTTCAATGGGGCCGGGGTCTCAAAGGAGACGGTGGCACAACGAATCCCGGGTTTCAACGAGCGGGGGCTCAATGGGGTTCAGGGGCTTAACGGGATCCGGGTTGCAACGGGGCCGGGGGGGCAGCGTGCGTGTCTCCCGGCCGGGGCCGAGCGCGGGGGTTAGAACCGCCGGGTGTAGGCGTGGCAGTAGGGCTCGGTTCCCTTCCGTTCGTAGTAGTCCTGGTGGTAGTCTTCGGCGGGCCAGAATCGGGTGGCCGGCGTGACGCGCGTCACCACGTCGTAGCCCTTGGCGCGCAGCAGGCCGATCAGTTTCTCGGCGACGGCCTTCTGCTGCTCGTCGAGGTAAAACACCTCGGAACGGTACTGCGGGCCCAGGTCGGGACCCTGTCCGTCGGACTGCGTGGGGTCGTGGATTTCGAAGAAGAGCCGGGCCAGGGTCTCGTAATCGACCTTCGAGGGGTCGTAGGTCACCCGCACGGCTTCGGCATGGCCGGTGGTGTGGGCGCGGACCTGCTCGTAGGTCGGATTGTCCACGTTGCCGCCTATGTAGCCCGATACGACGGAAATCACGCCAGACTGTTTCTGCATCATGTGTTCAACGCCCCAGAAACATCCGCCGGCAAAGATGGCTTCGGCGGTCTCGGTGCGTGATTCGGCCTTCGTCCCGGCCGGCACGAACTCCATCGAGATGGAGTTGACGCAGTGGCGCGTATTCTTGTCGGTGAACCCTTCGCCGGTGAAGACGTGGCCCAGGTGGGCGCCGCAGCGTGCGCAGGTGATCTCCGTACGCTCGCCGTCGGCATCGGGCGTGCGTTTCACGGCTCCGGGGATCTCGTCGTCGAAGCTGGGCCATCCGCAACCCGAGTCGAACTTGTCTTCCGACCGGTAGAGCGGGGCGCCGCACTGTTTGCAGGTGTAGGTCCCCGCTTCGTTGAACTTGTAGTATTTGCCGCTGAAGGGGCGTTCGGTCCCTTTGTCGATGATGACCCGTTTCTCTTCGGGTGTCAGTTCTTTCTTCATGGTTTGTGCGTTTACGGTGCCGGCGGTTCCGAGCAGGACGGCGGCTGTCAGTGCGTATCGGAGCAGACCCTTGGCCTGTCGGTACGGGCGCTTAAAATTAACGTTTTTTTCCATATCTGATAGTAAAACGTAAATACGAGCCTTTATATTGGGTCATGAAAATATTCGGAAAAAATATTCCGAAATAGGATTTAGATGGGTCGATATTTTGGCTAATTTTGCCGAGTAGTTCTAAAGATTGTGCTTATGGATTCAATGGAATTTTTGGCACCACTGGTTTTTGTAATCGTCTCGCTGGTGGCCGGGGCTATCCTCAAGTTCTGTCTTAAGCGCACGGTTCTGCCCTATACCGTGGGCCTGTTTGCCTTCGGGCTGGTGATCGGCCTGCTCGACCGAATGGGGGTGTATGCCGACTCTTCGGTGCTGAAGGCGTCGATCGATTTTGCCGGCAATATCGACCCCGACCTGATCCTCTACCTCTTCCTGCCGATTCTGATCTTCGACGCGGCATATGAATTGGATGTGCACATCTTTCGAAAAACGCTGACCAATGCGACGCTCCTCTCCGGGCCCGGTATGGTCGTGGCCATGTTCCTGACCGGAGCCATGATGATGGCAATCAGCCTCTTCGCTCCGAACTACGCCCAGTGGGACTGGACACATGCCCTGATGTTCGGGGCGCTGATCAGTGCGACGGACCCCGTGGCGGTGGTGGCGCTGCTCAAGGAACTCGGGGTCAGCAAACGTTTCTCGACTCTGGTCGATGCCGAGTCGATGCTTAACGACGGAACCGGTATCGTGCTGTTCATGCTCTTCTTCGGAACCTTTACGGCGGCGGGCGGCGTCGATGCTCCGGTGTCGGATTTCATCTATGTGGTGCTGGGCGGTATCCTGCTCGGAGTTGTTTTCGGCTGGCTCTGCCTCTGGTTCATCACCCGCAGCGACGACGCAGTCATGCAAAACAGCGCCATTCTGGTGTCGGCATACCTGACCTTCTTCCTGGCGCAAAACTACCTCGGGGTGTCCGGCGTCATTGCGCTGGTGGGCTACGGACTGGTCATTACCTACTATGGACGTCCCCGAATTGCCCCCGAGGTCAACCACTTCATGCAGGAGTTCTGGGAACTGGCGACCTACATGGCCAATACGTTGATCTTCATTCTGGTAGGGGTGGTGATCGCCCTGCAGGTGCAGGCCTCGCTGATGGATTTCGTCGTGTTGTTCCTGGTCTACATTGGAATCAATGTGGTGCGGATGGCGATGATTACGCTGTTCTACCCGGTCATGAAGCGGTCGGGTTACGGGCTCTCGAAGCGTGAGGCTGTGATCCTCTGCTGGGGCGGTCTGCGTGGCGCCCTGGGGCTGACCCTGGCACTGATGGTTTCGTACACACTGCCTATTCCCGAGCCGATCCGGCGACAGGTCCTTTTCCTGACGGGCGGGATTGTGGCGCTTACCCTGACGGTCAATGCCACCACGATCGGGTGGCTGTTGCGGAAGTTGGGGCTGACCCGCGTCTCGTCTGCCAAGAGTTATCTGAACTATACGATCCACAAAAAACTGTGTGACAACACCCAGGCTTATTATCGCGAGTTGCAGGAAAACGAAGCGCTCAAGGCGGCCGACTGGGACAAGGTGGCCACGTTCCTGCCGACGCCGACGGCGGCTCCGACCGAGCGGGTCAAAACGCAGGACCTGGTGGCCGACATCCGGTTGAGGATCCTGGACAAAGAGCGTACCCGTTACTGGCAGCTCTACGAAAAGGGGATCGTTTCGACCGATTCGATGCGGCGGTTGCTGGCTGTAGTCGAAGAACTGTACGATGCCGACGGGCAGCGGCCGCTGTGCGAACGGGCCAAACTGCTCGAGATGCCGAAACTGCCGCTCTATCTGCGTTGGAAGAAGCGTCCGCGTGAGGTGTTGTACCGTTGGATCGACCGTCACCACTCCACCACGTTTGTGGCTGAGTACGACGTGGCGCGCGGGTTGATTCATGCCCAGCGAACCTCACTCACGCTGCTCGATGAGCTGGAGGCGTCGGGAACGTTCGACAGTAAGGACCTTCAGAAACTGGAGTCTCTGCGTGGCGAAGTGCAGAAGAATGTCGATATGAGCCAGTCGATTATGGACCTGATTGCCCGTCACTTCCCGAGCTCCTACCGTCTGGCGATCACTCAGAAAACGGTGCGTATGCTGATCAGCAACGAAAAGGCGACTGTCGCTCAGATGGTGCACGAAGGATTGGTGGCACCGGATGATGTGCAGTCGATGATCGACGACATTAACAAACGCTATCGGAACACCACGGTTTCGCGCATTCTCAAGAGTTAGTAGCGCGGGGCGCTGGAGGTATAGCTTGGGGTGGATGGTGAGAGTAGCGTTTTGATGGGTGAAAGTGCGAAGGGAATATCAGACTGCTTTCCGGAAGGCTGGATGAGGAATCGTTAATAGCAGGCTGTTCGTCATCAACGTCTCGGGTTGTAGTATGCCGTGCCCGATGTTGTCGTGATTTGCTGTATAGCCGTGTCACTCAGAGAACGGTTGTTTGGGGGAGGGCAGAAGGTAAAACGGGATCAGACGTCTCGGTAGGATTGCGTTGGCAGCCTGTCTGAAAAATAATAGGCCCGCATCGGTTGTCTAATGACCGATGCGGGCCCTTTTTATGCAGGAAAGGCAAAGGGATACAGCGAAGGGGAGTCGTTCGGGGAGCTCTGCTGTCGCAGTTACTCTGGCTCTGTTTTAACCTTCGCAGGGAAGTTGCTGTGATTCAGGTGGGGTTGGTGTGCAACGTAGTGGAGGAACCAACCTTTGTTCTTTTCGTGGGGGAACGAGGGAGGCGAACCGATGCGGGGAAGTTTATTGAAATGCGTTCAAAAACGCTTCTCCATCATCGGGCGAGAGTACCCAGACCTGGCCGTTGTCCCGTACCAGTATCCAATCTCGTCTGCTGCGTTTGGTGTAAAAGAACATGTCGGGGTAGAGCTTGGAGGAGAAGTGGCCCCAGTTCCCGAACATACCCGAAGATCCCCATTTGCGGAAGAAAAGCTGCAAATCATGGTCTTGAATCCGGCGAATTTCGGTCGTTTCACTGCGGGGAATGCTTTTGGTCCGGGCCGGGCAGTGGAGCAGGATGGCGGTGGGCGTCACCTCGATCTGTCGCGGCAGATGGACGTAGATCAGTATTGGGAGCACTCCGCCCACCAGCAGCAGGATTACGGCCATGATGTAGCGGAAGATGTCGTCGGCCGATGAGAACCAGCAGATGACCATGGCAGCGAGCATAAAACCGCACAAGAGGAGCGTCGTGAGGCGGTTCGGCCGATCGACAGTGACCGCAAAGCGTGCGCAACGGGTCGTTGTGTCGGACTTGGATGGGATGGCGTTGCTCATTTGGTTTATTTGATTTTTTAGGGGTTTTCTAAGTCTGTGAAAACGGCGGTGGGGTGGGATCCCGACTCTCTGTGGGCCAGATGGCTTAGAGCTGGTCGAGCACCTGGGTGCGGATGTCGGCACAGCACTCGCGGATCTGCTCTTCGGTGATGGTCAGCGGCGGCGAGATGCGGAAGGCGGTGTCGCAGAAGAGAAACCAGTCCGACAGGTAACCGGCTTCCTTGAGCAGGGCCATGGCGCGGAACAGCCGTTCCGAACTTCCGAGCTCTACGGCCAGCAGCAGCCCGCTGCGGCGAATCTCGCGGACGGCCGGATGGTCGCGGAGCAGCGCTTCGAACAGCGCCCCTTTCGGTTCGGCCTGCGTGGCGAGGTCATGCTCCTGAATGTAGTTCAGAGCGGCGAGGCCTGCGGCACAGCAGACGGGGTGGCCGCCGAAGGTGGTGATGTGGCCCAGCGGCGGGTCGCTTTGCAGGCCGGACATGATGGCGTTCGAAGAGACGAAGGCCCCGAGCGGCATTCCGCCTCCGAGGGCTTTGGCCAGACACACGATGTCGGGGGTGACGCCGTAGCGTTGCAGGGCGAACATGGCGCCGGTGCGGCCGAAGCCGGTCTGAATCTCGTCGAAGATCAGCAGGGCACCGGTCTCAGTGCAGCGTTGGCGGAGGGCCTCCAGGAATCCCGGTGCGGGCGGGTTCACGCCGCTTTCGCCCTGGACGGGCTCGACCAGTACACAGGCCGTCCGTTCGGTGATCTGTGTCAGGTCTTCGAAACGGTTGTACCGCAACTTGCGGGTGTCGGGCAGCAGCGGACGGTAGGCGCCGACGAAGGTCTCGCCTCCCATGACGCTCATCGAACCGTGGGTCGAACCGTGGTAGGCGTTCTGGAACGAAATGATTTCGGTGCGGTGGGTGTGGCGTTTGGCGAGCTTCAGCGCCCCTTCGACGGCTTCGGCTCCGGAGTTCACGAAGTAGATGCTTTCGAGCGGGGCGGGCAGCAGCGAGGCGATGGCCGTGGCGTAGCGCACCTGCGGACGTTCGATCATCTCGCCGTAAACCATGATGTGCATGTAGTCGCGGGCCTGGGCGCAGACGGCCTCCACGACGGCGGGGTTGCCGTGGCCGACGTTGCTCACCGAGACGCCGGCGATCAGATCGACATAGCGTTTCCCGTCGGGAGCGTAGAAGTAGATCCCTTCGGCGCGGGCCACTTCGATCATCAGCGGCGAGTCGGAGGTCTGGCCCACATGGCTCAGAAATTGTTTGCGTAAGATTTCCATAGGGTTCGTTTGGTCTGAGGAAAATGAGGCTGCCGGGCCGGATGGGATGGGCCTCCCCTTTCAATCCGAAAGGTGGCTGTTTCCCGCGGCACCGGCAGACGGGCGGTTATTCTACCAGAATGAACATCCCCTTGCTGCCTTCGATGGTCACGGGCAGCGAGAGGTCGATGATGGCTTCGGGTTGCAGCGTCTCGACGGCGGGCAGTGTGGCGCTGGCGGGGGTGAAGCCCAGACGGTCGGGATCGACCGTCAGCCGAACCTCCTGCGGATCGCGGTTCCAGTTGGCCACGGCGATGAGTGCCCGGCCGTCGGGCAGCTTGTAGACGGTGGCCTTGATCGAGGCGTTGTCGGTCGTCACGGGGCAGGCGGGATCCCACCAGCCGTACATTACGGCGTCTTTCATGCCTGTGGCGTCCCACAGTTTCCAGATCGGTACGGGGTTGCCGCTCCAGGGCAGACGCGGCGGCATGCCGTACACCATCCCGCGCCATACGTTGTGGGCGTCGAGGGTCTCGCTCATCAGCCCGAACGGAATGCCTGACATTTCGACCAGCCAGAAGTCAGGCGTATTGTCGGCCCCGAAGCCTTCGCCGATCCAGGTCCGGTCGACGTAGGGCAGCAGGTCGAGGTACATGTGCAGCGAGTTGGCGTAGCCGGCCCACTCGTTCATGTGGTTCCAGGTGTGGATGTCGATCTGGCGGCGGACACTGTCGGCGTCCAGCAGACGACGGGCGCGTTTGAGGGTCTCGCGGTCGAGGGCGCTGTCGTCGATATAGACACCGCGCAGCCCGTAGTGGCGGATCATCCACTGCAACCCTTCGAGGTAGTAGTTGTTCCACCGCGAGTCGGGGGTAGTGATGACCGAGATGTCCATCTCGCCTTTGTATTTTCCCTCCTGGAAGGCGTTGAACCAGGCCGGAATGAAGTGGTCGCCGAGGTTCTCGTTCAGCCACGGGTTCGGGCCGTTGGGGTGGATCAGCGTGCGGGTCTCCCGGCCGGGACCGTCGTGGATCACTTCGCTGCCGAGGCTGCGCAGGGCCCAGATCTCCGGAACCTTGACGGTCAGCTCGCGCGTGGTATAGTAGACGCGGGTACCAATCCCGTAGCGGGCGGCACTGTCGGCAAATGCCTTGAAGTCGGCCGTGCAATCGTCGTAGTAGGGGTAGTTGATGTAGGGGTAGAACTCTTTCTTGTGGTGGATGTTGATGAAGTTGGCACCGGCCTGGCGGGCGGCGGGGATGTAGCTGTCGCTCAGGTCGCTGTTCGAGTGGTAGAAGCGTTCGGTGACGTGGTGCTCCATGTCGAGCGGCTTGACGGGGGTGACGAGCATCTCAACGCCGAAGTTCAGCGTCTGGCCTTTGGTCAGCGTGCGCGGACCGCAGAAGGCTGTTACCAGTACGCTGCTGTCCGGCTGGTCGCTGCGCCGGATGCCGCCCTTGCCGTCGTTGCCCCACGAGGTGGGCATCCGCAGACGCCCAAGTGCATAGTAGATGTTGACCAGTGGCCGAACGTAGTTCGACGGGTCTTTGAATTTCAGGTTGAGGCCTGCATTGACGTTTCCCAGCCAGAGGGCATCCTGATGTTTGGTGGTGTCCCACTTGAAGGTCTCTTCGGTGACGGCGATGTCGGCATCTTCGGCATGCAGGAAGCCGCCCTTGCGGCCGAGCCCCATCACGTAACGCGAGGCGTAGCCGGTGTAGGGAATTTCGAGGCGAATGTCTTTGACTTGTAACTCTTTCTTTGCGGTTACACGGATGTTGAGGTCGGCGAAGCCGTCGAACTCCATCCATCCGCTGAGGTCGATCTGCAGGTCGCCGCTCTTGCCGCTGGCACTCCATTCGGCACGGCCGTCGGAGGTGCGTTTCAGACGGGCCTGTTTGGCGGTGAACTGTTCGGTGCGGCCGTCGGAGGTCTCGACCACAAAACGCATCGGTGCGGCCAGTACGGCCTGGGCGGCGTCGGGGTCGAGGCAGTTCTGGGTGTCGTATTTCGTGGTGATGGCTGCGGGCAGACCGTTGTCGGCGAGGGTCAGGGTGCCGCCCAGCCAGTCGACCGTCCGGGGGCCGACAACGAGCGGGGTGTAGGGGGCTGTAGGGGTGCTCCCCACGCCGATCTGCGAGTCGAGCCACTGCAGGCGGGCCATGCGCCAGCCCTGGTCGGTGCCGCCGTTGGGCAGCGGGTCGCCCGAGACGGTCAGCGTGACGGGGATGCGGGTCGCTTCACGGCCGGCGGGCTGTACGGTGACGCTCCCGGTGTAGGTGCCGGCGGGCAGGTCGCTCGGAACCGATGCGCCGCACCAGAGGCTCTGGACTTTGCCCTGTGGTACGTCGACGCGTTTGGTGAAGGGGCGGCCGAGCAGGTCGATGCCGCCGAGGTTGACGCAGCGGATCGAGTCGGCCGGAATGCGGCCCCTGGTGGAGCGGTCGCGCAGGTCGCTAAAGGTGAGGCGGATGTCGTCGAGCGAAAAGTCGGGGCTGAAAAGGGCGATCTGCCAGGTGTAGAATTCGCCGGGGGCGGCGTTTCCTGTGAACGTGGCACGCTCCTCGGCCGAACGTTCGGTCCATGACTGCGGCAGGGCGTCGGTCATCCGTACGGAGCGGCTGCGGTCTTCGGTGAAGCAGAAGTAGCCGGCTTCGGGCAGTGTGGTCCGCAGAGCGGCTACCTGTTCGGGGGTGGCCCGCTGGCGCATCGGGGAGTCCTGTTCCTGGACGGTGCCGCTGCGTTTGAGGTCTTCGAAGGCGTTGGTTACTTTGTCCTGCGCTGCGGCCGGAAACAGGGTGCTGCCGCAGAGCAGAAGGGTAAGGGAAAATCGGATGGGTTTCATGTGAGTTTGGGTCTATCCGGTGTTAGTTATAAATTGTCCTCTGATGGTGTGTCGGGTTCCGACGGTGTGTCCGGCTGGTCGAAACCGCCGCGGCGCAGAATGTTGCGATAGTCGCGGACGGAGTTGCAGAGCCATCGCAGCAGCAGTCGGTCGCGATCCTCCGGGGTGAGTTGCCATGCCACTCCGTTCTCGGGCTGGCGGATCCGCTCGGCCAGACGCTGGGCGACGATGGCGGCCGATACGGAGATGTTGAGGCTCTCGGCAAATCCGACCATCGGAATGGAGATCGTGGCGTCGGCGTGTTCCATCAGCCAGGGCGAGATGCCGCTCTTTTCGGTGCCCATGAACAGGGCGATGGGGCCGGCGGCGATGTCGAAGTCGGACGGGGTGTGGTTCTGTTCGGGGGCGTCGGGCCGCGGCGGGGCGGTCACGACGATCCGATAGCCGCGTGTGCGCAGGTGTTCCACCAGGCTGGGCGTGTCGTCCCACTTGCGGAGGTCGATCCACTGGTCGGTGCCGCGCACGATGTGCTTGTTGGGGGCGAAGCGGACGGTGTGCTCCACGGCGTGGATCTCCTGCAGCCCGAAGGCTTCGGAGCTGCGGATTACGGCGCTGGCGTTGTGCGGGTAGTAGATGTCTTCGAGGCACATGACCAGGTAGCGGGTGCGCCAGTCGAGCCGCCGGGTGAGGCTCTCGTACCGTTCGGGCAGCACGAACCGCTGCAGGTAATCGATCTTCTGTCGAATGACTTCGGGAGGATCGACCGGCTCGGGCTGCCGGGGGCGCGGAGCGCGGATGTCGTCCGGACGGAGCGAGGCGTTCAGGTCGCGGAGTTGTTGTTTGGTCGGTATGTGGTTCTCGCGGAAGTAGTTATTTTCGGTATTTGCCGTTTTTGTCGTCATCCTCAAGTATTTTCAGGTAGCTGATGTAGCGCGACTCGGCGATCTCGCCGCTCGCTACGGCGGCCGTTACGGCGCAGTTGGGTTCGTGGGTGTGGGTGCAGTTGTAATACTGGCAGTGGGGAGCGTAGCGGAACAGGTCGGGAAAGTATCGGGCCAGTTCGTCGGGGGCGATGTCCACCAGGCCGAATCCCTTGATGCCGGGGGTGTCGATCAGGAATCCGCCGCCGGTCAGGGGAAAGATCTCGGAAAAGGTGGTGGTGTGTTTCCCCTTGTGGTGGTAGTCGGAGATGGCGCCGGTCTTCAGGTGCAGACCGGGCTCGATGGCGTTGATGAGGGTCGATTTGCCGACGCCGGAGTTGCCCGAAAACAGCGAGGTGCGGCCGTGCATCCGTTGGCGCAGGGTGTCGATCTCCTGACCGGTGGTGGCCGAGATCTCGATCACTTCGTAGCCTGCACTGCGGTAGATGGCGCTGAATTCGTCGATAATCTCGCGATACTCGGGTGCCGCGAAGAGGTCCATCTTGTTCAGCAGGATCACCACGGGAATGTGGTAGGCTTCGGCGGTGACCAGAAAACGGTCGATGAATTCGGTGCTGGTGGCCGGAAAATCGAGCGTGACGACCAGATAGGCGGTGTCGATGTTGGCGGCGATGATGTGGCTCTCTTTGGAGAGGTTCGAGGCGCGGCGGATGATGTAGTTGCTGCGGGGACGGATGTCGGTGATGACGTTGTCGCCCTCCTCCTGGCCGATTTCGGCCCGAACGCGGTCGCCCACGACCACCGGATTGGTGGTGCGGCTGCCGCGCAAGCGGAATACGCCGCGTATCCGGCATCGTGCCTGCTCACCGGTGGAGGTGTCCAGTACGGTGTACCAGCTGCCTGTGCTTTTGATTACGATTCCCTCGATCTGTTTTGCCATGTTTGTTTGGGGGGAATAGGGTGCTTTACCTTTTAATATATTGTTTGTTTTGCCGGTGCGTCGATCGGGGCCTCTCGTGTCGTTTGGGACTCTCTCCGTGGCTCATGGTTGCGGTGAACACAGGGGAGGGTGAATGCTTCGGCCTGATTCGGGTGGCAAACTGTTTTCCCAATCTGACAAAGTTAATGTTTTTTCGGGGTTGCCGGTGCCCCGTTGGCATGGGTAGGGAGATTCCGGGGCGGGATGATGAAAAAAGACCGTTGGAGAGGGTTCCAACGGTCTTTTGATGGGAAGGGTGTTTCGTCTCGTCGCGCCGGGCTACTGGCGTTGTTCCTGTCGCATCGAAAGGGGGGTGAGCCCGAATTCGCGCTTGAAAAGTTTGATGAAGTGCGAAATGTTGTCGAAACGGCATTCATAGCCGATCTGCGAGATGGCTTTGTTGGTGGAGATCACCAGCAGCCGCGCATGAAGCAGGCGTTGTTTGATGATCCAGCGGTGGGGCGTGTCGCCGAAGATGCGCTGGAAGTCGTTTTTGAACGAGGTGAGGCTCTTGTTGGTCCGCAGGGCGAGCTCTTCGATGGTGAGGTTCTCGAAGATGGAGTTGCGGATGATGCTTTCGAACGGGTCGCTCAGCCGGTCGATGCATTGAAGCAGTTTGTGCTGCAGACTGAATTCCTTGTGCGAGATGACCATGTAGGCAAACTCGGCGAGTTTCAGGCGGAGCAGCTGCGGGTGTACGTTGAGGTAGTCGGTGTCGATGTAGGGCTCGAGCGAATCGAAGAAGAGTCGCATCTCGGGCCATACGCGGGTGCAGACGTGGGCCAGGGTGGGATCGGGACGACCTCCCTGCGGGTGGCGGATCTCAACTCCGTAGAGCGAGACCAGCGTGGACAGGGCGCCGGCCATGGTCTGGTTGTCGAATGTGATACAGGTCTCCTTGTAAGGACCGTCCGTCGCGGGAATGTTCTCGATGTAGTGTTTGCCCGGTGAGAGTACAAACACTTCGCCGGCCCGGATGTTGTATCGGGCCTGGGCGTACTGGATGGTTTTCGTCCCGTTGCCGACCAGGCCGATCATGTTTTCAGTGAGTTCGACCCATTCGGCACCGTGGTCTGCATGGGTGATGTATTGCCATACCGATGCAGTCCGGCCTGTTTCGTTTGTGATCATTGTTGTTGTCTCCGACATAAATTGGCAACAATTATAATTTAAAGAATATTCACCTGCCTCAAGGGGTACAAATATAATCCATAAATAAGTCTAAATGTTTTGTAATTGAACGGATAGTGTTAAACAAACAGCTTTTTGTGTTATCTATTTCCGGCCGATCAGGGCATATCGGTTTCTCCATATCAAGAAATGTACCAAACGGAAATTGAGGCGAATGTTTTGCAGGTTCCGATAGAAATCCTAACTTTGCGGGTCGAAAAGCCTGTGTGGCGATTCGTAAACTACCAATTACCAACATTTTATTCATCATTTACGGACAATTCTTATGAACCGTTACGAAACCGTTTTCATTGCGACCCCCGTTCTCTCGGACGCGCAGCTGAAAGAACTGGTCAGCAAATTCCAGGGTGTCATCACCGAAAACGGCGGCAATGTGACCTACACCGAAGAGTGGGGTCTGCGTAAGCTCGCCTATCCGATCCAGAAAAAAACGACCGGATTCTACACCCTGATCGAATTCGAAGGCGAAGGCCAGCTGGTCGACATCCTCGAAACTCAGTACCGTCGCGACGAACGCGTAATTCGCTTCCTGACTTTCAAACAGGACAAATACGCAACCGAGTACGCAGAAAAACGCAGAAACCTTAACGCAGCTAAAACTCAGGAGTAATCATGGCAGCACCGCAATCTGAAATCCGTTACCTCAATCCCGTATCTGTTGAGGTTAAAAAGAAAAAATATTGCCGCTTCAAAAAAGCAGGCATCAAATACGTCGATTACAAAGACGCAGAATTCCTGAAAAAATTCCTCAATGAACAGGGGAAAATCCTCCCCCGTCGTCTGACCGGAACCTCGCAGAAATACCAGAAAAAAGTGGCTACCGCCGTTAAACGTGCCCGCCACCTCGCCATTCTGCCGTTCGTAACCGACCTTCTGAAATAATTTTAACCGAGGAGAAGTAGAACACTATGGAAATCATCCTGAAACAAGACGTCGATAACCTCGGCAATAAGGACCAGATCGTTAACGTCCGTCCCGGCTACGCCAATAACTACCTCATCCCTCAGGGCTACGCTACCGCAGCTACCCCGTCGGCTAAAAAGGTATTGGCTGAAAAAATCAAACAACAGGCTCACAAAGAAGCCAAAATGATCGCTGACGCTCAGGCTGTGGCCGATAAACTCAACGGTGTGGCCGTTGCTATCGTTGCCAAAGCTGCTGAAGGCGGCAAGATCTTCGGTTCGGTGACCGCTGCTCAGGTAGCTGAAGCCATCGAGGCCAAAGGTTTCTCGATCGACAAACGCAACGTTAAAGTCGATACCATCAAATCGCTTGGCGAATACAAGGCTGTTGTCAAAATCTACAAAGACATCAAAGCTGAAGTTGCTGTTTCTGTTGCTGCCGAAGCAACCGAAGAAGCTGCAGCTGAGTAATTGATCGATCGGTGAGGGTGGAGGTCTTGTAACCTCGAAGCCCGGCTACTTCACGTTCTTATGATATTGTAAAGCGGTCGAGTATTACCGTCTCCGAGCTTTCAAAATCAAAAAAAGGTGCTTGTCCTCTACTTTGAGGGCAGACACCTTTTTTGTTTGGGAGGATTCGGCCTCCCCGTCAGAGAGGCTGCTAACGACACGAGCGATACGCAGTATCGCCGCTCTGCCACGAGCACGGTGCCTCCGGGCACTCCGTCAGAAGGGTTTTTAACGACCCAAGCGATACGCAGTATCGCTCGCTCCGCCGCGAGCACGCGGCCGCCGCCCGCGCAGGGCAGTCGGAGACCGGTTGTTGTCTCAAGCAAAAGCCCGCTCAAAGAGAAACGAACGATTCGCGCCGCTGGGCGAATCATTCGTTTCTCTCTATATCGCGTTTCGCGGGCTTTTTGATGCAGTGAACCGTACGGAACTGCCCTCACGCCGGTCGGGCGGTGCCTTCGGGCACCCCGAATGAGTGGTTTCTAACGATACAAGCGATGCGAAGCATCGCCCGCTCCGCCGCGAGCACGCGGCCGCCGCCCGCGCAGGGCAGTCGGAGAGCGATTGTTGTCTCAAACCAAAGCCCGCTCAAAGATAAACGAACGATTCGCCGTTGCGCGAATCGCTCGTTTATCTCTATATCGCGTTTCGCGGGCTTTTTGATGCAGCGCATCGAGAACGGTACGGAACTGCCCTCACGCCGGGCGGGCGGTGCCTTCGGGCACCCCGTCAGAGTGGTATTGCCTCGAATCGGGGTGCGGCGAATACTTTACGTTTGTTGGCTGTCAATGTAAACAAATCATTGCTCCGCCGCGAGCATGATGGCTTCGGGCACTCCGTAGGAGTGGTATTACCTCGAATGCGGGCGTACCGTGGTGACTGGCGTTGAATAGCTGTGAAGGTTATGCTATGCGGGAAACGACAGTTCAAAGGCGTTGCCATATTTGTGTAATTCTAAAATCGTAGAGTCATGTTTTTCACAGGTTACGGACCCTATTACAAGGCAAACCTGCGTTTAGCACTGCCCGTTATCATTTCTCAGGTAGGGCAGTATTCCGTCCAGATCGTTGATACCGTGATGGTCGGCCACCTCGGTGAGGCTGTGCCCCTGGCGGCTATTTCGTTCGCCTATGCGCTCTCCTGGCCGATTCTGTTCCTCGGTACGGGGGTGGCGATGGGCCTGACGCCGCTTGTCGGTAAGAGTTTTGCGCGTGGCGACCGCATGCGCAGCGCCTCGTTGTTTAAAAATTCGCTGTTGCTGGGTGTCGTAATGAGTGTTGTGTTGATGCTGTTGCTGGGGGTCATGATTCCGGCTATGGGGTACATGGGGCAGGATCCGGCGATTCTTCCCATCGCACGCGGTTATATGTGGTACCAGTTGGCCTCGGCGCTTCCGATGATGCTTTTTGCCAGCTGCAAACAGTTTCTCGAGGGAATCGGCAATACGTCGCACACCATGATGATCGCCATTTTCGGCAATGTCCTGAATATCGTGCTGAACGGGGCGCTGATCTACGGCTGGTGGATATTCCCCGAGATGGGGGCTGTCGGAGCCGGTGCTTCGACTTTCATTGCCCGTGTGGTGATGGTCATCCTGTTTGCAAGGCTGATGTTCAAAAATGAAGATTATCGTGATTATGTACGGTTGTTCCGTCGCGTCGGGATTACCCGTTTCCGGATCCGTCGGTTGCTCAACGTCGGGCTGCCGATTGCCATGCAACTCTTTATCGAAATGACGGCATTGAGCCTGATGGCTGTCGTGATCGGTGTGTTCGGGGCGGTGCCGCAGGCTGCGCACCAGATTGCCGTCAACCTGCCATCGCTCAGTTTTATGGTCGTGACCGGACTCTCGGCGGCGACCACGATTCGGGTCAGTCAGGATTTCGGGCTCAGGCTCTATCCCTCGATGCGGCGTGCCATGAATGCTTCGGTCCACCTGATCACGGCATTTACGGTGTGTGCCTCGCTGCTTGTCTTTGTTTTCGGTCGGCAGATTGCCGCGCTCTTTACGGACGAACTTGCGGTGATTGACATTGCCACCTATCTGTTGCACTATGGGTGTATCTTTATGGTGATCGACGGTTTTCAGGGGGTGATTCTTGGTGCGCTGCGCGGCTTGACCGAGGTGAAGCGTCCGATGTATTACGCCATTTTTACCTATACCTGCATTTCGGCGCCCGTGGGCTATGTGTGCGGTTTCGTGCTGGGGATGGGGGCTGCGGGAACGTGGGTTGCCTTTACGACCGGTCTGGCCGTGTTGGCGTTGCTGTATTACCGTCGGTTCCGCAGACGTTATGCCGAGTTGATGGCGGGGATGGCGGATTAAAGTTATTAACAGGGCTAACTTGCTGATTACAAATCTGACCGTATAGGTTTTTAACCGTTTGTCAACATTGCTTTCGGTGGTTGTTGCTAACTTATCCACAATTTCGGAGCGAATGTTCATCACTCTTTTCACCGCCTGTTCACGTGAGGGAGGAGTTGGTTGTTGATAATTCTGTGAATTGTTTGGGCTACCGGGAAGGTATACGGCGAATTATTAACAGCTATTGTGAATGATTCGGCGAGTTTTTACACAATCATCGGAGGATAATTTGATGCGGATGTGGAAATGTGAATAAGATTGTTAATAACTCCGTCCCGTAAGGCGAGTGATAATCGATGTAGGGTAATGATTCGAAGATAGGAGTTTCGAACGGAATGTGCTATCTTCGTAGGACGAGCGTGTGGGCGGAGGGGTTGGAGGAATGTAGAGGCACGGCGTGAAATGTGGTGAGGGACGTTGCTCGCGAAAACATTTTGTAAACAAAAAAACGGCTCCGGGAAGTGCTGCCGATGATAGTGGGCGCAACGGCGCGGGGCCTGATAACAGACGGAAGGATGAGTACAAACGATACGATTTTTATCCGCCCCGATGCGGCCGAATGGCGTGACCTGGGCGGAGGGGTTCGGCGCCTCGTAATGGGCCACGACGACCGGATCATGATGGTCAAGGTCGAATTCGCTGCGGGTGCCGAAGGGGCGCCGCACCGTCACCCCCATTCGCAGTCGTCGCTGATCGAGCGGGGACGGTTCCGCGTAACGATCGGAGGTGTGGCCGAAACGCTCGGGGCGGGCGATGGCTTTTTCGTGCCGTCGGGCGTCGAACATGGTGTGGTGGCGTTGGAGGCGGGGACGATTGTCGATGTCTTTGCCCCGGCTCGTGAAGATTTTTTGTAGTGCGAGTGTTCTGCCGGGTAGTGCGATTGCCCCGCGGCGTATGGAACGTGTGAGCGGACTGGGGGCAGTCTGTGTGTTGTGGAGCTCACTGCCACGGCGAGTGCGGGCGTCGCGAAAATGTATAAAGGTGGAGATGGGAACGGGGTTGAATATTAATCTAACATCGAAATGAAAATAGCAGTCGGGATTACGGGGGCCAGCGGTGCGATCTATGCCGAGCGGTTGTTGTGGCGTCTGGTGGCGTCGCGCGAGGCGGGGAGGATCGAGGCGCTGGCGGTGGTCTTTACGAAGAACGGACGCGACGTGGCCCGGTTCGAACGGCCGGAGTTCCTGTCCTGGCTGGAGAAGCAGGTCGCGGACGGTCGGGTGGCGGAGTATGCCGACGATGACTTCTTTACGCCGTTGGCTTCGGGTTCGGCCGGGTACGATGCGTTGGCGGTGGTGCCGTGCAGCATGGGGATGGCCGGACGGATCGCGGGCGGCGTGTCGGACGATCTGATTGCTCGGATGGCCGATGTCATGCTCAAGGAGAACAGTCCGTTGCATCCGCGTCAGTTAATCCTCTGTCCGAGGGAGACGCCCCTCTCGCTGATTCATCTGCGGAACCTCACCGCGCTGCGCGAAGCGGGCGCCGTGGTGCTGCCTGCCGTGCCGTCGTTCTACACGCGTCCCACGACGATCGAAGAGGCGGTCGATACGGTGGTTCTGCGCCTGCTGTCGGTGCTCGGGCTGCTGCCGGATGATTTCCGCGGATGGCAGGAATAAATTTGACTTTTCGGGGGAATAGTTTTACATTTGCATTACATAACCAACTCAATTCATTTACTCATGGCTTATAAAATCGATCCCGACAAATGCGTTGCCTGCGGCACCTGCATTGACGAATGCCCGGTAGGGGCTATTTCGGCCGGCGATGTTTACGTTATCGACGCTTCGGCCTGCACCGAATGCGGTACCTGCGCTGACGTTTGCCCGGCAGAAGCTATCGCTCCGGAAGCATAAGCGGGAAATCCGAAAATGGACGGGGATGTGTAAATGGCTTTGCACATCCCCGTCTTGTTTTTTGATATAGCGTGGTTCGGCGGCAATGAGACAGGTCTGCATGACGCGTACCTAAAAAATGCTCCCCCGGATGCGAACCTTCGATAGTGGTTCGCATCCGGGGGAGTCGTTTTTGTTCAGACGGTGCGGTGGGTTATTTCTGGACCCAGACTTTCACCCAGTCGATCTCCATCTTGACGGGGAGCGTGGCCGGATCGACCGGTCCGACCCAGCCGCCGCCCAGCTGCATGTCCAGCAGCAGGTAGTAGGCCTGGTCGAAGGGGAACTGCCCTTCGAGATCGGTCTCGATCTTCGGATAGGTCAGCGTCGGCTGGCCGTTGAGCGTGAAGACCACTTTGTCGGGATAGAACTCCACGCCGTAGGTGTTGTACTCGTGGCGGTTGATCGGCACGGTGGTGAAGCGTTGCGGGGTGTCCTGCTTTAGGTTCAACGTGTAGTGCGAGTGGATGGTCTGGTAGACGAATTCATCGTGGCTGAGGTGCTCCATGATGTCAATCTCGCCGTTCTTGGGATATTTGCCGTACTTCTCGTCCTGCGAGAGCATCCAGAATGCTGGCCATGACCCCTGGGCCTCGCCCAGACGCGCACGGATCTCGACCTTGCCGAATTTGACCGAAAATTTGTCTTTGGTCCATACGCCGCCGGTCAGGTATTGGGCGGTGTCCTGGTCGCGACGGTCGTTGATGATGCCGTGCAGAATCAGGTTGCCGTCCTTCACTTCATACAGATCCTCGCGGGGGGACATGTAGTTGTCCCAGTCGGAACCGCCGCGCGGTATCTTCGACCACTTCTCGGGATCCAGAAAACCGTCTTTCTTGAAGTCGTCTTTCCAGATCAGTTTCCACTTGGGAGCCTTCTCCTTTTTCTGTGCGGTGGCTGCACCCGGCAGCAACAGCAGGGCGGCACCGACGAGCAGGGCGGTGCGGTAGAGTTGTTTTTTCATGGGGTGTTATAATTTGGTATGGGGTTTATGCTATGTGTGGTTATGCTTCGTCGGGCTGCATCACCTTTTCGACCTGTTTCTGGGCCTTGAGCAGCTTCTCTTTGCAGAGAGTGATGAGGGTGGTGGCGCGTTCGACGTAGGCGCCTAACTGGTCGATGTCCAGCTCGTTGTCGTTCATCTTCGCGAGGATCTCTTCGATCTCGGCCACAGCTTCGGCGTAGGTGATCTTTTCGGTGGAGGTTGTCTTAGCCATTGGGGTGTGAGGGGATTTTGGAGGTTACGTTTGCATGGAGGGTGCCGTCCTGCAGCTCGATCCGGAGGCTTTGTCCTGTGTGGACTTCGGTGACGCTGCGGACGCCGCGCACGATGGCGTAGCCGCGGCTCAGGATGCGTCGCGGACTGGCGGCGTTGATCGATACCTGCAGCAGCTCGAGCCGTGAGCGGGTGCGTTCGATCAGCCCTTCGGCGGCAGCGGCCAGCCGTTCGCGGGCATAGCGCATGCGGGCTTCGCCGGCGGTCAGACGCTGGGCGGTGCATTGGCTGACCTGGGTGCCGAACGAGGCGCAGCGGCGCTGTTCGTTGGTGAGGCGTTCGGTGGCGGCGATCCGCAGGCGGCTGCGCAGCGAGTCTAGACGGGCCATACCCGTGTGGAGCTGCTGCACGGTGCGGGTGGAGAGCAGCAGACCGGCATTCTCGAGGCGGTTGCTCTCCTGGATCAGGGTCTGGCGGGCCTGCCCGGTCAGCGTCTCGTAGAGCGAGTCGAGGCGGGTCTCCATCTCGGCGGCGCAATCGACCAGGTAGGCGGCGACGGCCGTCGGGGTCTTGAGCGAGGTGTGGGCCACCATGTCGGCGACGCTGACGTCTTTGTCGTGGCCGATCCCGGTGATGACGGGCAGCGGAAACTGGGCGATGTAGGCGCACAGACGGTAGTTGTCGAAGCAGCCGAGGTCGCTGGTCGAGCCGCCGCCGCGGATGATGACCACTGCGTCGAACTCCGTTTCGCGGCCGGCGATGGCGTCCAGTGCTCTGATGATCGAATCTTCGGCGGCGTCACCCTGTACGACGGCTCCGAAAAGGGTCAGTTCGAAGCGGTAGGGCGAGGCGTCGATCTCCTGCATGAAGTCGCGGTAGCCGGCGGCCTTGGCCGAGGAGATCACGGCTATGCGTTGCGGCACGTCGGGCAGGGCGAGGGTCTTGTTCATCTCGAAAACTCCCTCTTCCTGCAGCTGGGCGATGGTCTGGCGACGCAGCCGTTCGGTTTCGCCCAGCGTGTAGGCGGGGTCGATGTCGCTGATGACGAGGCTCAGTCCGTAGACGGGGTGGTACGAAACGGTGCACTTGACGAGCACTTTCATGCCGGCATTCAGATCGGTGCCGGTCTGGAAGCGGAAGTAGCCGGAGATAAGTTTGTAGGTGCTGCTCCAGATCACGGCGCGTGCCTGTGCGACGGGGGCTTTGCCGTTGGTCTGCCGTTCGACGAGTTCGAGGTAGCAGTGGCCGGAGTAGTTGACCTTGCATTCGCTGATCTCGGCAACCACCCAATGGGCACCGCCGGCGTATTGCTCGATGACGGTGCGCAACTGCCCCTGAAGGGCCGACAGGGTGATGTAGTTCTCCATATTGTACAAAGATAACTTTTTTCGCCGGGTTCGGTACGCACGACGCCCCTTTCTCTTACCGTGGGCGGGAGCGGAAAGGGGCGTCGGGTGGAGGAAGTGTGTTGATGGCCTGCTGTACGGGGATTTCGGGCGGGCAGCTGGCCATCAGTGGAGATTGCGGGCGAGTAGCGTGGCCTGAACGGGAGATTTCGGGTGGTGGGCAGCTGTGGCCAGAGCAGGGCTTCACAGGCTGACAGCTGGGGCCGGAAGGGGGACTATTTCGAGTAGTAGCGGTCGAGGAGTTCGCGGGCGGCGACGAACGAACTGATCTTGTCGTCGAGCACGCGTTTCTCGTATTCGGCCAGCAGAGGCTCGATCCGGGGCGACTTGTAGAAGTTGTCGCGCAATTCGGAGTCGATGGTTTCGTACATCCAGTACTTGGCCTGGCGGCTGCGGTTGCGGTCGAAGTATCCGTTGGATTTGGTGAACTTCAGGTAGTCTTCGATGCCGAGCCACAGGTCGGTCAGCCCGTGCCCTTCGGTCGACGAGGTGGTGTAGACGCGGGGCTTCCACTCTGATTCGGGCATCGGGAAAAGGGCCAGGGCGTTCAGAAACTGACGCTTGGTGAGCTCGGCACGCTGGACGTTGTCGCCGTCGGCCTTGTTGATGGCCACCATGTCGGCCATCTCCATAATGCCGCGCTTGATGCCCTGCAGCTCGTCGCCGGCGCCGGAGATCTGGATCAGCAGGAACAGGTCGACCATCGAGTGGACGGCGGTCTCGGACTGGCCGACGCCGACGGTCTCGATGAAGACGACGTCGAAACCGGCGGCTTCGCACAGGATCACGCTTTCGCGGGTCTTGCGGGCCACGCCGCCCAGCGACCCGGCCGATGGCGAGGGGCGGATAAAGGCGGCGGGGTTGTGGACGAGGGTCTCCATGCGGGTCTTGTCGCCCAGTACGGAGCCTTTGGTGCGTTCGGAGCTGGGGTCGATGGCCAGTACGGCCAGTCGATGCCCCAAACCGGTCACTTTGCCACCCATCGCTTCGATGAAGGTCGATTTGCCGGCGCCGGGAACGCCGGTAATACCGATCCGAACGGAGTGGCCGGAGTGGGGCAGGCAGCGTTCGATGATCTGTTGGGCCAGGGCGTGGTGTTCGGGCAGCAGGCTCTCGGTCAGGGTGATGGCCTGGCTCAGGATGGTGATGTTGCCGGCCAGAATCCCTTCCACGTACTGATCGGCCGTGAGGCGGTGGCGCTTGGGACGCTTATAGTAGGGGTTGACCACGGGGGGCTGTTCGACGCCGCCGGCAACTTCCAGGGCGCTGTCTTTGAATGTCTCTTTATGGTGCTCTTCGTAGTGTTCCACGGGATCTTTCGTTTTGGTTGCTGGTGAGGTAAAGGTACGAATTTGGTTCGGTTATTCCGCAACGCGGATGGTTTTGTTCTCCGGGAGGTGCTGCGTTTTCGGTGCTGAATGGGGGGCGAGAACCGTAAGGCGGTGTTGGAGGGTGGCCGCAAAAAAAGAGCTCTCTCCCGCCGTGGGGAAAGAGCTCTGAGAGTAATCGGGGCCCGACGGATTACATCGGGTCGGCCATGTTCTGGATGGGTTTGTGGTATTCGCCTGCTTCGAGTTTGCCGCGGCATGCCTTGAAGGCGTTGAGGGTGTATTCCACGTCTTCGAGGGTGTGAACGGCGGTGGGGATGATGCGCAGGATGATCTCGCCCTTCGGGATCACGGGGTAAACGACCACGGAGCAGAAGAGGTTGTGGTTTTCGCGCAGATCGACCACGATATTCGTAGCGTCTTCCACGCCGCCTTTCATGTAGACGGGGGTCACGGGCGACTGGGTCACACCGATGTCGAAACCGGCTTCGACGAAGCCTTTCTGGAGGGCGCGAACGATGGTCCAGAGTTTTTCGCGATATTCGGGATGGGTCTGGATCAGTTCGAGGCGTTTCATGGCGCCTTTCACCATCGGCATGGGCAGCGATTTGGCGTAGAGCTGCGAACGCATGTTGTAGCGCAGGTAGTTGACGATGTCACGGTCGGAAGCGACGAAGGCGCCGATACCGGCGAAGGATTTGGCGAAGGTGCCGAAGTGTACGTCGATCTGGTCTTCGACGCCGAAGTGTTCGGGCGTACCGGCGCCGGTTTTACCCATGGTGCCGAGGCCGTGGGCGTCATCGACCAGGATGCGGAAGTTGAAGTCCTTCTTCATGGCCACGATCTCGTCGAGTTTACCGAGGTCGCCTTTCATACCGAATACGCCTTCGGTGATGAGCAGCACGCCGCCGCCCTGTTTTTCGGCCAGTTTCGAGGCGCGTTCGAGCATCTGACGGCATTTGGCCATGTCGTTGTGGTGGTAAACGAATCGTTTGCCGCCCTTGGCTTTGTGGATCAGCAGACCGTCGATGATGCAGGCGTGGGCTTCGGAGTCGTAAACAATTACGTCGCGGGCCGTGGCCAGGCAGTCGATGATCGATACCATACCCTGATAACCGAAGTTCAGCAGGAAGGCGTCGGGTTTATGTACGAAGGCGGCCAGACGGCGTTCCAGCTCTTCGTGGTATTTGGTCTGTCCGCTCATCATGCGGGCGCCCATCGGGGCGGCCATCCCGAATTCACGGGCGGCTTCGGCGTCGGCGGCCATCACTTCGGGGTGGTTGGCCAGGCCAAGGTAGTTGTTGAGGCTCCAGTTCAGCATCATTTTGCCGCGGAACATCATCCGGGGACCGATGGGGCCTTCGAGTTTCGGGAAGGAGTAGTAGCCGTGGCTCAGCTTCTGGTATTGACCGATCGGGCCGCCGGCATCCTTTTTGATTCGTTCGAAAATATCCACTGTATGGTAAATTTGATGATTTAACGGAAAATTTTGGGACAAAGGTAGCCTTTTTTCAGTTCCGCTATCCGCGTTTCGGGTAAGTATAAAATCGTATTTTGTTGTTATGTAGCTCGTCCGGGGGGAAGATACGGGGGCTTCCGGTGGAAATATTGCGAAAAATACGCTATCTTTCGGTTGAGGCAAAGGTTGCACGGCGTGGATGGTCTGCTGTCCGGCTGGGTGCTGTGTGTCAGATGATAACCCTAACTTATTGGAGTATGAAAAACATTGTATGGGGATTGGGGGCTGCTTTGTTGACGGCCTGTGCGTCGGCTCCGCAAAAGCAGGCCGATTTCGATTGGGCTGCCCATGAAACGCCCCTCACGCATCAGGTGCTGAAACCCGATACGCTGCTCGGCAGTGTTGCCAGTCTGGTCGCTGTGGACACGACCCTGTTTGTCAGTTGCATCGATACCGACCCGATCTGCATGAAGTTTGTCGTCCGGGGCGACAGCCTGCTCATGCGGGAATCGTTCCTGCGAAAAGGGCGGGGACCTGCCGAAGCCATGCTGTATGCCGACCTGCAATACTTCCCGGCTGACAGTTCGCTGCGGGTGTTCGGTTACATGGGCGGCGATAACTTTCGCTTCAGCTTTCCGCTGCGCGATGAGGCGCTGCTTGGGCAGCCGGCACGCTGGGAACGGCAGCCGGTGAGCGGACAGAATACGGCTTTGTTCAGTCAGCTCCTCTTTGTGGATTCGCAGAACTTCGTCGTCCAGTGTTTCGACCCGCGGGACGAAATGTTCTGGTACGGTACGCCCGATACGCTCTGTCCGTTGGGTGTCCCCTATCCCGATGACGGCCAAAACGCGGGAACCATAGCCAAAGCCGCCGCTTACGCGGGTATGCTGGTCAAACATCCGACGGAGCCGAAATTCGTCTATGCTTCGCGGGGAAGTGGAAAGTATGTTTTTACTTTTACGGTGGATACGGTGGCGCGCGCTGTTACGGAGCGCAATGTGTTGCTGGATGAATATCCGCTCTATGAAGTTCGGCCCGACGGGGTCAATGCCGTCGCTCGGCCCGACTCGCCCCGTCCGGTGCGGTGCGCCGCCAACGGCGAGCATATTTTTGTGTTGTATGTCGGGGGAACTTTTGAGCATCCCGAACCCGGTGGTGCCAACTCGGATCGGGTCCGCGTGTACGACTGGGAGGGCAATCCGGTCGGGAGCCTCCGCCTGGATGTGCCGGTCTACATGCTTCATGCCGATCCGCAGGGTCGTTATCTCTACGGTCAGGCCACCGACCCTTCGAGCGGGGAGCCGCTCCTGTTCCGGTTCACGTTGCCGGATTAGACCCGGTGGTCGTCTTGCGTTCTGCGCCTTGGTTCTTCCGGAATCGAGGCGTTTTTTATTGGGTGTCGTTGATCGATTCCACGTGCATTCCGAAAAGTTTATTACCTTTGTAAATTGATACAAATATGCACATAACCCATTTTATGAGAGACTTGCGGATGAAATACCTGCGCATTACTCTTCTCCTGGCGGCCGTTGTGACGGTGGATGCGGTGGGAAGTCTGGCGTTCGGCCGGGGAATGAACAAACTGCTCAAAAGCGGTGATACCGAAAAAATATATCAGGCGGGGCTGAAAGCCTATCGCACCAAAAAGTTCCGAAACGCAACGGTCTATTTCGAGGCGGTTTACAACGACCTCTACAGCAGCGACCGGGCCGATACGATCCTCTTTTACACCTCGAAGGCGTACTATAATCAGGGACTCTACGACGTCGCAGCCGACGGGTTCGACCAGTATCGTAAAAACTATGCCCGCCGCCCCTTTGCCGAAGAGGCCGAGTATCTGTTGCCCATGTGCTATTACCACCTGTCGCGTCCGGCCGAACGTGACCAGTCTGAAACCCATAAGGCGATGATCGCTTTCAACGAGTACCTGAACCGTTATCCCGAAAGCATCAAAACCGAAGACGTCCGTGCAATTCTGCAGGAATTGCAGGACCGGCTCTACGAAAAAGAGTTTATCAACGCTTCGCTCTACTTCAAACTGCGTCAGTATGCCGCTTCGGTGGCCGCGCTCCGCTACTCGCTCAAGGATAAGCCCGAAACGCCCTATCGCGAAACGATGATGTACCTGATCTGCAAATCGTGGTACAACTACGCCAAGAACAGTATTCCGTCGCGTAAGCTCGACCGCTATATGAAGATGGTCGATTCCTACTACAACTTCAAGAGCGAGTTCCCGAACAACACCAGTTACCAGAAGGATCTGGAAAAGATGTTCACCGAGTCGCAGAACTACGTGGACCAGAACCAGGAGACCTCGGTGGATATTGAAAAGAATCGGGTGGGTGCCGAAAGCCTCAAGGAGAGCATCAAACAGCAGAAAGCCAACCTGCGGACCATTACCGACCAGGTGGAACGCAGCCAGGCCAAGATCAAGCTGAAACAGGATCAGGATGCGTTGAAGGCTCAGCAGGCTCAGATCAAGGCCGAAGCCAAGAAGCTGAAGAAAAGCGATTCCAGAAGCCGTCGGAGCGACAGCAAAATGACTCCCGCGACCAGCAAAGAACAGAAATCGGAAAATAAAGAATAAAACCAACGCCATAGACTATGGACATCAAAACCCAGAACGTCCCGACCAATACGGTCACCCGGACACTGAGCGACCTCGACGCCGCTACGGGCAACATCTACGAGACGGTCAACATCATCGCTAAACGGGCCAACCAGATCAACAGCGAAATCAAACAGGAGTTGGCCAGCAAACTCTCCGAATTCTCGTTTGCCTCGGACAACCTCGAAGAGACCTTCGAAAACCGCGAACAGATCGAAATCTCGCGCCACTACGAACGGATGCCCAAACCGACCCTCATCGCGATCGAAGAGTTCCTCGAAGGCGAAATCGGTTACCGCGAACGTAACCCCAAAGCGAACGATAAGTAGTAAACACGAAGCATCCGCTTCGACCCATTGTCCCCCATGTCACTGCAAGGAAAACATATCCTGCTGGGAGTCACAGGAAGCATAGCCGCCTATAAAGCGGCTATGCTTGTTAGATTGCTGGTCAAAGAGGGAGCCGAGGTGCGCGTGGTCATGTCGCAGGCGGCTCGGGACTTCATCACCCCCCTGACGCTGGCCACCCTCTGCAAGCACCCCATCCTGATCGACAACTTCGACCCCACCAATGGAGCCTGGAACTCACACATCTCGCTCGGCGAGTGGGCTGACCACTACCTGATCGCTCCAGCCACGGCCAATACCCTGGCCAAAATGGCGCACGGAGTGGCCGACAACCTGCTGCTCTGCACCTACCTGTCGGCCCGTTGCCCCGTGAGCGTGGCTCCAGCCATGGACCTCGACATGTATCGCCATCCTGCCACGCAGCAGAACCTCGGCATCCTTCGTGACCGCGACGGTGTCGGCATTGTCGAACCGCAGGAGGGTGAACTCGCCAGCGGGCTGGTCGGCAAGGGGCGCATGGCCGAACCTGCCGAAATCGTCCGCTACCTCGCGGCGCGTTTCATGCTGAGCGAGACGGAAAATTCGCCCTTGCGCGGCAAGAAAATCATCGTCACGGCCGGTGCCACCGTCGAACCCATCGATCCCGTGCGTTTCGTGAGCAACTACTCGACCGGCAAGATGGGCTATGCCATCGCCGAAGCGCTGGCGGCCCGCGGTGCCCGCGTGATGCTGGTGAGCGGCCACGCCACGGCTACGCTCGGTGGTTTTTACGACAACATCGAGCTGTTCCGCACCCCATCGGCTGCCGAAATGTATGAGACCTGTGCGCGTCTCTTCCCCGAAGCCGACGGTGCCGTGTTCTGTGCCGCCGTGGCCGACTATACCCCGGCCCATCCGGCCGAGGAGAAGCACAAACACCATCCGGATCGTCCGTTGATCCTCGAACTGAAGCCCACGCGCGACATCGCTGCCGAGATGGGACGGATCAAACGACCTGGTCAGGTGACTCTGGGCTTTGCGCTGGAGACGGCCGCCGCCACCGACGAGGGTGGAGGAGTGGCCTACGCTCAGAAGAAGCTCGAATCCAAAAATCTGGACGCCATCGTGCTGAACTCGCTCCGCGATGCAGGAGCCGGTTTTGGCACCGATACCAATAAAGTGACCATCATCGACCGCGACCCCGATCTGCCGCATCTGTCGCTGCCGCTGAAGTCGAAAATGGCTGTCGCCGAAGACATCGCCGAGTATATCGGCCGGAAATTCGGCGGCTGCCGCTCCTGAACCTCATGAAGCCATGTTGCGGGAACTGAAAATAGAGAACTACGCCATTATCGAACGGCTCGACATCGCGTTTCACCCCGGTCTGAACATCATCACCGGGGAGACCGGCGCCGGGAAGTCGATCCTGCTCGGAGCTCTGTCGCTGCTGGGCGGCGCACGGGCCGACACCTCCGTCATTCGGGACGGTGCGGCGTCGTGCGTGATCGAAGCGCTGTTCGATATCCGCAACTACCGTGACGACCTGGCTCCGCTGTTCGAGGAAAACGACCTCGACTGGGCGGACGAAATCACCATCCGCCGCAGCGTCTCGGCTGCCGGCAAGAGCCGCGCCTTTATCGACGACGTGCCGGTCAATCTGGCCACGCTCCGGGCGGTGGCCGAGCGGTTGGTCGATATCCACTCGCAGCACCAGACCCTGCTGCTGGCCGGTACCGGTTTTCAGACCCATCTGGTCGATGCCGTCGCCGGGCAGCTTCCCGCCGTGGCCGAATATGCGGCCCGCTACAAACGGCTGAATGCCATGCGGGCGGAGCTGCTCCGGTTGCAGGAGGCCGGTGAGGCGGCTCTCAAGGAGCGCGATTACCTGCAATACCAGTTTGAGCAGCTCGAAGCGCTGAACCTGCGCGACGGCGAAGTGCAGGAGCTCGAAGCTGAGCAGAACATGCTGACCCATGCCGAGGAGATCGCGCAGGGGTTGGACTATTGTGCCGGAATGCTCACGGCCGACAACGGCCCGCTGGAGGGCGGTATCAATGCTGCCGTCAAAACGATGGGGAGCACCCTGAACCGCATTGCGGACAACTATCCCGAAGCCGGCGAGCTGAGCCAGCGGCTCAACTCCGTGTTCTTGGAGCTGAAGGATCTGGCCGAGGAGTTCGAACGTCGCCGCGACGCTGTGAATATCGACCCGGCGCGGTTGGCTGCGGTCAACGGACGGTTGGACGAGATTTATACCCTCTGTCGGAAGTATCGGATCGACGAGTCGGAGGCCGAAAGCGAATTGATGCGGTTGCGGAGCGAACTGGACCTCCGCTTGCAGCAGTTCGAGGCCGACGCCGAGCACGTCGAAGCGTTGAAAGGGCAGATCGCCGAGCTCGAAGCCGAGGCCCGTCGCGAGGCGGACCGTATTTCGGCCGGACGTCGGAAAGCCGCGCCCCTGATTGCGCGTCATGTGATGCAGACGCTGGCCGATCTGGGAATCCGCGGCGGCGCGTTCGAGGTACAGGTGACCCCTGTCGAGACGTTGACCCCTACGGGTGCCGATCAGGTGGCCATGCTCTTCAGCGGGAACGCTACGACGGCACCGCAACCCATTGAACAGGTGGCCTCGGGTGGTGAGATGTCGCGCGTGATGCTGGCCCTCAAGGGGTTGGTCGCCCGCAGTCTCCGGATGCCCACCGTCATCTTCGACGAAATCGATACCGGTGTGTCGGGCTCGGTGGCCGACAAGATGGGGGAAATCATCGCCGCCATGGGCGACTCGATGCAGGTGCTCAACATCACCCACCTGCCGCAGGTCGCCTCGAAAGGCAGCTACCACTACTATGTATACAAGGACACGGCACAGGGCGGCGGTACCCACATCCGGCTGCTGGAGCCCGAAGAACGTGTCGAACACATTGCCGCCATGCTGAGCGGCAGCGCCGTCACCGAGGCGGCGCGCACGCAGGCCCGGGAGCTGCTCAAACGCTCCTGATCATCCGGAATTCGCTTTTGCTCGCCCCGTTTCGGTGTTTTCGAGCCGGGCGGCCGATGCGAACCGGCGGGACCGGCCTCCCACCTGAAAATTGAATGGACGTAAAACCTTAATAACACCATGAAACGATATCCGATCCGGGCAGCCAAATATGCCGTCTATCTGATTATCCTCTTCTTTATCCTCTTTGCGCTGCTCCGTGCTTTCGGCAGCGCCTCGCCCATCGATGTGCTGTGGAGCACCTCGCGCGGACTGATGTTCCTCGGAGTGGTGGTGATTTTCGCCCTGCTCTATCCCTTCTTCGGCTTTACGCGTAAACGGTTGACCTTCAACGCGGCTTCGCGTGCGGAAGATGTGGAACGCATCATGGCCATGTGCGGTTTCAAACGGATCGATGCAGAAAATCATGGTGCCGACCACATGCTCTTCGAAGCGACTTCGACCGCCAAGAAACTGACCATGATGTGGGAAGACCAGGTCGAAATCACCACCGATGCCGACGGGGTCTCCTACATCGAAGGAAACCGCAAAGAGGTGGTGCGGGCCGCCTTCCGCATGGGCACCTACATCGCATAACGAAACGAAAAGAGAGTGAGCAGAAGATTCATGAGCGTAACCCGGCATATCACCTTCGGCCTGCTGGCCGCTATCCTGTGGGGCGGTGCCCTGCAACCAGCCTCGGCCCGAAAACGGGGGGCCGAACAACTGCCCGTCGATAGCAGCGCGATCGCACAGCAGCGTCGCGACCTGGAGATCGGACAGTCGATGGAAACTTTTTTCAATATCTTCCGCGAGGTGAATCTGAACTACGTCGATACCACCTCGCCCGCCCGGTTGATGCGCGATGCCAGCGATGCGATGCTCGAAGGGCTCGACCCCTATACCGAGTATCTGCCGGCTGAGGAGATGGCCGACTTCGAGACCATGACCACCGGCAAATATGCCGGTTTGGGCGCGCTGATCCGTAAATCGACCGATGGCCGATGGATCGAAGTGGCCGAACCCTACCGTGGAGCCCCCTCCGACAAGGCAGGGCTGAAGGCCGGCGACCGGATTCTCTCGGTCGACGGGGTCGATATGCAAGGGCACGACGTGCAGTTCGCCAGCGAACGGATGAAAGGCAAGGCCGGTTCCGTGGCGACGCTGGTGATCAGCCCCATTGCCGATACCACCACGACACGTACCGTCGCCATCAAACGCGAACGGATCACTATGCCCGCCGTTCCCTATTTCGGCTGGGTGAAGGATTCGCTCGGAGCGGACTCCGTGGGTTACATCCGGCTCAACGGTTTCACCGAAAATTGTGCGGCCGAGGTGCGACGGGCGCTCGAAACGCTCCAGAAACAGGCGCCGCTCCAGGGGCTGATTCTCGACCTGCGCGACAATACCGGCGGGGGGCTGGGTGATGCGGTGAAGATTGTCGGACTCTTTACGCCGCGAAACACGACCGTCGTCACGACCCGCGGGCGGATGCCCGAAATGAACTCCACCTACCGCACCGTCGGCGAACCGGTCGCTCCGCAGGTGCCGCTGGCTGTGCTCGTCAACAGCATTTCGGCCTCGGCCAGCGAGATCGTCGCCGGATCGTTGCAGGACCTGGACCGCGCCGTGATCATCGGCCAGCGCAGTTTCGGAAAGGGGCTGGTGCAGTCGACCCATCCGGTGGGGAAAAACGATTACGTCAAGCTTACTACGGCCAAGTACTATACCCCCAGCGGACGCTGTATCCAGGCCGTGGACTACAGCCACCGAAACGAGGACGGCAGCGTGGGAACCGTGCCCGACTCGCTGATCCGCTCGTTCCGGACCGCTGCCGGACGAACCGTCTATGACGGGGGAGGAATTATGCCCGACAGGAAAACA
The DNA here is from genome assembly GCF_900104655.1 of Millionella massiliensis. Lineage (GTDB taxonomy): Bacteria > Bacteroidota > Bacteroidia > Bacteroidales > Rikenellaceae > Rikenella > Rikenella massiliensis. The sequence goes on from NZ_FNWD01000002.1 coordinate 2,371,471, forward strand.
CCTGTCGAATATTTGAGTAAATTTACAGGCATTCTGATCGGTTCGGGCTATGTCGATGACTTTGCCAACCGCTATGCCGTGGAGCACGCTCCGCAGCGCGACTTCGTGGTCGATGATTCGACCTATGCCGCCTTCTGCCGCATGATGGCCGACCGGCCCCTCGTCTACGAATCGCGTACCGAGCGGTTGCTCGAACAGTTGCGGGCAATGGCCGAGCGCGAGAAGTATGCCGATCGGATCGGTGCCGAACTCGATGCCATCGCTGACAAGATCAAGGACGATCAACAGGCTGAACTCGAAGCCTTCGAGTCTGAAATCCGCACGGTGCTGGCCGATGCCATCATGATGCGCTGGTACTACGATGCCGGTCGGATCGAATATCAGCTCCGCAGGGACAAAACGGCCCGCACGGCAGCCGACCTGTTGCTGGATCGGGCGGAGTATACCCGTATCGTCACCACGCAGGATACGGACAAAAAATAGTAAACGAGAAACGAAACTGGAATTCAGAAAAAACTTAAGATACGAAATGGAATACGATTTCAGAGAGATCGAGCGGAAATGGCAGCAGCATTGGGCTGAGGCCGGTACCTATCACGTCGAAGCCGACCCGTCGCGGCCCAAATACTATGTTCTGGACATGTTCCCCTATCCGTCGGGAGCCGGCCTGCACGTCGGTCACCCGCTGGGATACATTGCTTCGGACATCTTCAGCCGTTACAAACGGCAGAAAGGGTTCAACGTGCTGCACCCGATGGGGTACGACGCTTTCGGTCTGCCCGCCGAGCAGTACGCCATCCAGACCGGACAGCATCCGGCCGTGACCACCGAACAGAACGTCACCCGCTACCGCGAACAGCTCGACAAAATCGGATTCTCGTTCGACTGGGACCGCGAAGTCCGCACCTGCGACCCCGGATACTACAAATGGACGCAGTGGGCTTTCGAAAAGATGTATAACTCCTACTACGACAACGAAGCCGACCGTGCCCTCCCGATCGAAAAACTGATCGCCCGCTTCGAGGCGCAGGGTACCGAAGGGCTGAACGTGGCCTGCGGCAAGGAGCTCAGCTTTACGGCCGATGAGTGGAAAGGCTATACCCCCAAACAGCAGTCTGACGTGCTGATGAACTACCGGCTCGCCTTCCAGGCCGATACGCTCGTGAACTGGTGCGAGGGACTCGGTACGGTGCTGGCCAACGACGAGGTCAAGGACGGGCTCTCGGTGCGCGGCGGTTTCCCCGTGGAACAGAAACTCATGCGGCAGTGGCTGCTGCGCGTGACGGCCTATGCCGAACGCCTGCTCGCCGGACTCGATCGCCTGGAGTGGAGCGAATCGCTCAAGGAGATCCAGCGCAACTGGATCGGGAAATCGACCGGTGCCACCATGTTCTTCCCCATCAAGGGACAGCCCGAAGAGAACAAACTCGAAATCTTTACGACCCGTGCCGATACCGTCTTCGGCGTGACCTTCATGGTGCTGGCCCCCGAGCACACCATCATCCCGCAGATCGTCACCCCCGAACAGCGTGAGGCGGTCGAAGCCTATATCGCCGAAACCAAAAAACGCAGCGAACGCGAACGTATGGCCGACACCAAACGGGTGAGCGGCGTCTTTACGGGCGCTTATGCCGTAAACCCCTTCAACGGGGTCGAAATCCCGATCTGGATCAGCGACTATGTGCTGGCCGGTTACGGAACGGGTGCCATTATGGCCGTGCCGGCGCACGACAGCCGCGACTGGGCCTTTGCCCGTCACTTCGACCTGCCGATCATTCCCATTATCGAGTGCGACGTGACCGAAGGCAGCTACGATGCCAAAGAGGGTAAACTCATCAACTCCGATTTCCTGACCGGGCTCGACGTCAAGGAGGCCATCCCGACCATGTTCCGTGCCATCGAAGAGCGTGGTATCGGCCACAAGAAGGTCAACTATCGTCTGCGCGACGCCATCTTCAGCCGCCAGCGTTACTGGGGCGAACCCTTCCCCGTGTGGTACGATGCCGACGGAATTCCGCAGCTCGTTCCCGAAGAGCAGCTGCCCCTGCTGCTGCCCGAGACCGACAACTTCACGCCGACCCATGACGGTCAGCCGCCGCTGGCTCGTGTGGCCGGGTGGAAATACGAAACCAGCACCATGCCCGGTTTCGCCGGCTCGTCGGCCTACTACCTCCGATACATGGACCCGCACAACGATCAGGCGCTGGTCGATCCCGAGGTTAACCGCTACTGGGAAAATGTCGACCTCTACGTCGGCGGTATCGAACACGCCACCGGCCACCTGATCTACTCCCGTTTCTGGAACAAGTTCCTCTACGACCTGGGTTACGTTTGTCAGGACGAACCGTTCAAGAAACTGGTCAACCAAGGGATGATTCAGGGACGGTCGAACTTCGTCTATCGCGTGGTGGATCACCCGAATACTTACGTATCTTATGGCCTGAAGGATCAGTATCAGACCCAGGAGATCCACGTCGATGTCAATATCGTGAAGAACGATATCCTTGACCTCGAAGCCTTTAAGGCGTGGCGTCCCGAATTTGCCGAAGCCGAGTTCATTCTCGAAGACGGCAAATACGTTTGCGGCTGGGCCATCGAGAAGATGAGCAAGTCGATGTTCAACGTGGTCAACCCCGACATGATCGTCGAAAACTACGGGGCCGACACGCTGCGCATGTACGAAATGTTCCTCGGCCCGCTCGAACAGTCCAAACCGTGGGATACGAACGGGATCGACGGTGTGCACAAGTTCCTGCGCCGTCTGTGGCGTCTGGTCGAGGGGGCCGATGACGCCAAACCGACCGACGCCGAACTCAAGACGCTCCACAAAACGATCAAGAAGATCGGCGAGGATATCGAGAACTTCTCGTTCAATACCTCGGTCAGCGCCTTCATGATCTGCCTGAACGAACTCTATGACCACAAGACCACTTCGCGCGAGGTGCTTGAACCGCTGGTGGCGCTGGTGGCTCCGTTCGCTCCGCACATCGCCGAAGAGCTCTGGCACGGGCCGCTCGGACATGCCGACTCGGAATCGGTGTGCGATGCGCCCTATCCCGTGTATGACGAGAAGTATCTGGTCGAATCGTCGTTCGAGTACCCTGTGTCGTTCAACGGCAAGATGCGCTTCAAGCGCACGTTCGACCTGTCGCTGACTCCGGATCAGATTGCCGACGCGATCCGTTCCGACAGCCAGACGGCCAAATATACCGACGGCAAAACCATCCGCAAGGTCATTGTCGTCCCGCGCAAGATTATTAACGTGGTGTGCTGATGCACGCCTTACCGAATTAACTGGAGGATATTGCCATGAAACCGCTGCCTAAACCCCGGATTACAAAAGCAGACCTGTTGCACGAAATCCGTGCCTACATCATTATCTCGTTGGGGCTGTTGATGTACTCCTTTGCCTGGACGGCGCTGCTGATCCCGGCCAAAATGTCTGGCGGCGGAACGGGCGGTATCGGTACCATCGTCTATTACGCCACCAGCGATGCCGCCGGACAGGGCGGCATCCCGGTAGGTGTGACCTACCTGGTGGCCAATGTCATTTTGTTGATATTTGGTTTCTGGATTCTTGGTCCCCGCTTCGGTGCCAAGACCATTTATGCCATTATCTACACCTCGGCCATGCTGACCGTCATGCAGGAGATCATTCCGCCCGACCTGATGGGGCTTTCGAATGACAAACTGCTGTCGGCAATCCTGGGAGGTGGTATGGCCGGTGCCGGGATCGGCATGTGTTTCTCGGTGGGCGGCTCCTCGGGCGGAACCGATATTCTGGCCATGATTATCAACAAGTACCGAAACGTCAGTCTCGGTAAGCTCATCATGCTGATGGATGTGGTCATTATCGGATGCTCCTATTTCGTGCTGCACGATCTGCCCAGCGTGATCTACGGCTACGTGATCCTCTTCACGACCGGGACGACGATCGATATGGTGCTCTCCGGAAGCAAATCGTCGTCGCAAATCATGGTCTTCTCGTCCAAGTACGAAGAGATTGCTGAACGGATCATCCACGACGTGCACCGCGGGGTGACCATCCTCGATGCGACGGGCTGGTACTCCAGAACGCCCCAGAAGGTGGTGCTCGTCATCTGCCGACGCGGCGAAGCGTCGGGTATCTATCGAATCATCAAGGAGATTGACCCCAAAGCCTTTATCACGCAAGCCAGCGTCATGGGTGTCTTCGGCGAAGGGTTCGATGTGCTGAAAACCAAGTAAATACTGAACATGACTCAAGAATCCCCCATAAAACAGCCCTCGACCTATTCCCGACTTTTTCGTCGAGCAGTGAAACGACACCCGCTGATGCTGGTGTTCCTGGTGCTGCTGGTCGTCATTGTCGTGTTGGGGATCCTGTTGTGTGTCAAACGATGCTCGTCCAGCTCCACGCCGGACCAGTTTGATGCTGAGACGCTACCGTCGGTGGAGGTGATGTCCCGGCTCGACTCCATCGTCCTGAAACCGCAGAATAAGGTTTACGGCCTCCCTGTGGATGACTTCTACGTCGAACGCGGCGAAATCGAGAGCGGTGAAACCTTCTCCCGATTGCTCGGCCAGCGCTATAACGTGGAGTATCCGGTGGTGAATCGCCTGATCGAACTCTCCAAGGGTAAATTCAATCTCCGCGATATTCGTGCCGGTCAGACCTATACGGCTTTTCTGACCCCGGACAGCTCGCAGAATCTCTGTTACCTGGTCTACGAACGCAACAAAACCGACTATGTGACCTTCGGCCTGTGTGACAGCCTGTTTGTCAAAGTAGAGCAAAAAGAGGTCACCAGCGAGGAACGCTATGCCGAAGGGGAAATCTCCAGTTCCCTTTTTGCGACTATAGCTGAAAATAATTTACCCGAAGACCTTGCCAACCGCATGGCCCGGATCTTCGAGTACACCATCGACTTCTACGCCCTTCAGAAAGGCGACAAATTCCGCGTCGTCTATGAAGAGATGTTTATCGATACGACCAGCATCGGTGTCGGCCCAGTCTACGGCGTGGAGTTCACCCATGTCGGGAAAACCTATCTCGCCTATCGTTTCTACCAGGACGACGAGTGGGGATACTGGGATGACAAGGGGGTCAACCTGAAAAAGGCCATCCTGATCTCGCCGCTGAGCTTTAACGCCCGGGTGACGTCGCGTTTCGGATCGCGCGTCCATCCCATCAAACGGGTGCGCCGCCAGCATAACGGTGTCGACTACGCTTGTAGTGTCGGAACTCCGGTGCGGGCCGTTGCCAGCGGGGTGGTCACCAAGCGTGGCTGGGATCCCTTCGGCGGCGGGAACCGTATCTGGCTCAAGCATGCGAACGGATACGAATCGGCCTACCTGCACCTGAGCCGCTTCAACGTCAAACAGGGGCAGCGCGTGACCCAGGGGCAAATTATTGCCTACTCGGGCAATACGGGCGCTTCGACCGGTCCTCACCTGGACTACCGACTCAAGAAAAATGGTCGGTATGTCAATCCGTTGAGCAATGTGTCGCCGCCCAGCACCCCGATCAAAGCGGGTAACAAAGCGGCATTCGAACAGATGAAACGTGATGTCGATAAAGTGTTGAACGATTATGGCAACCGACACGGAAAACAATAGCCACGCGACAGGTGCGGAGGAGCGCCCCGACGAACGGATCCTGCGCTTCATCGGACGGCATCGCGTGATGACGCTCGCCACGGCGGACGAGGTGGGGGAGTTGTGGTGCTGTAACCTCTTTTATGCTACTCTCGCTCCCTCGGAAGAGTTCCCGGGCGGTGCGCTGGTCTTCACCTCGCCCGTTGCGACCCGGCATGCCGCAATGTTTTCGACCCAGCCCCGGGTGGCCGGGTCGGTGGTGCTGGAGTCGAAGGTCGTCGGACGGTTGCAGGGATTGCAGTTGCAGGGAACGGTGTTGGCCGCTGCCTCGTCGGCGGAGTTGACCGAAAAGGCCAGAAACGCCTATCTCAAACGATTCCCGTTTGCCGCCATTATGCTCAGCGACCTGTGGGTGTTGCGGCTCTCGCGGCTGAAATATACCGATAATACGCTCGGATTCGGGACCAAACTCCACTGGCCGCCGCTCGAGAACATGAAAAAATAGTTGAGCGCGGGGCGCATCGGCTATGCCCTCGGATTTGGGAAACGTGAGCGGCGGAGTCAGAGATTACCCCCTAACGAAACATATATTACCATGAGTAAAGTACACGTTTTGGCCGCGCTGATGATTTCCGGAATGGCCGTTGCATGCGGCTCCGGGTCGCAATCGTCGCAAACAAAGAGTATGAATGACTACGAGGGCGATTTCGTGACGACCGACTATGCACGACGCGGCGAGGGATACGATTGGAGCGTGGTGTCGATTCGCGCTACTTCCGATACGTCGGCCGATGTACGGGTTCGCTCGCGGGCCGATCGCAAGAAACCCACCTGTACGTTCCAAAGCCCGGCACGGCTCTCCTCGACCGGCGATACGCTCGTGGTTACTTATGGCGATCAGCAGATCTATCTGACCGCTGAGGCCGATACGTTGTCGATTTCGGCACAGGACGAAACGTTGTTACACTACTTCTGCTCTGGCGGTGCGACGCTCGCCGGGGATTATGTCAAACTCCACGAACCGTTGGACGAGACGCAGCTGAAACCGAATTTTGACGGGATGCGGTTGACCTATCCCGGCAGCGATATTGCCTATACCATCGCCATGCAGGATAAAATCCTGCGGATCATTCCCGAAGGGCTGACCGTCGTGCAGGATACGCTTGTGCACGATCTGACGGGTTACACGGTGGCCAATATCGAGATCGGTGATCTGAATACGGACTCCTACCCGGAGTTGCTCGTCTATCTGGTCTCGGACGGCAGCGGCAGCTATGGTTCGCTGATTGGTTACTCGCCCAACAACGGCAAATCGCTCAGCCAGGTCTACCTGCCCGAGTTGGCCGATACGCCCGAGTATGCCAAAGACTATATCGGGCACGACGAAATGGCGATTGTGGAAAATACGTTCTGTCGCCGTTTCCCGATTGGCGACCCGAATGTCCCCCTGGCCGAACGTAGCGGCAAAATGCGGCAGATCCAGTACCGGATGGTCGACGGTGAAGCGGGTCGTACGCTGAAAATTGACCAGGTCCTCGAATTTTAGCCTTCCTGCTGTCCGATCAAAAGTCTCTGTTCCGGCAGTTGAGGCGCTCACGTGTTGCAGTGAAAATACATTCAAAACAGATATGAAACAGATCAAAGGCCTTGCGGCCACCATGCTTATGACAACTCTGTTGACCACCGGTTGCGGCGGTAACCAAAACGGCACGTCGGACGCCACGGCCGACAACTTCCAGTGGCAAATCGACCGCTTCGACGACATTAACGTCCTGCGCTATCAGGTGCCCGATTTCGACAGCCTCACCCCGCGGCAAAAGGAATTCATTTATTATCTGAGCCAGGCCGCCGTGTCGGGACGTGACATCCTGTTCGATCAGAACTGCAAGTACAACCTGCCGGTGCGCCGGACCCTCGAGGCGATCTACACCACCTATACGGGGGACAAAAACAGCGCCGACTGGAAAGCTTTCGAAAAGTATCTGAAAAAAGTGTGGTTCGCCAACGGTGTGCACCACCACTACTCGGGCGACAAGTTCAAACCCGAATTCAGCGCCGACTATTTTGACGCGTTGCTGGCTACCACCCCGGCCGAAAAGCTGGGTGACATTCAGGGTACGCTGCTCGATACCGTGAAACTGGTGATCTTCGATCCGAACCTCTATCCCAAACGGGTCGACCAGACCGCCGGCATCGACATGTTGGCCGCGTCGGCCTGCAACTATTACAGCGGCGTGACCCAGAAAGAGGCCGAGGCCTTCTATACGGCTCTGACCGATACGACCGACAAAACGCCCGTCTCCTACGGACTCAACAGCCAGCTGGTCAAGGATAAAAACGGTAAGATCGTAGAACGCGTCTGGTCGGCCGACGGCATGTACGGCCCGGCTATCCGCGAGGTGGTGAAATGGCTCGAACTGGCCGCTACCGTGGCCGATACTCCCGAGCAGGAGGCCTATACCCGTACGCTGATCGAATATTACAAGACGGGCGATCTGAAACTGTTCGACCAGTACAACGTCGCCTGGGTCGAAGATACCAAATCGACCGTGGACTACGTGAACGGCTTTATCGAAAACTACGGTGACCCGCTCGGATACAAGGCTTCGTGGGAGTCGACCGTGAACTTCAAGGATTTCGAGGCTACCAAAACGACGCAGATCATCAGCAACAATGCCCAGTGGTTTGAAGACCACTCGCCGATTGACCCGCAGTACCGCAAACCGCAGGTAAAAGGGGTGTCGGCCAAGGTGATTACGGTGGCCATGCTGGGTGGAGACTGCTATCCCTCGACCCCGATCGGGATCAACCTGCCCAACGCCGACTGGATCCGCCGCGACCACGGTTCGAAATCCGTGACCATCGCCAACATCACGGCTGCCTATGATGCGGCTGCGGCCGGTAACGGTTTTGCCGAAGAGTTCATCCTCCGTCCCGAGGACCGCGAACTGCGTGCCAAGTGGGGTGCGGTCGGCAACAACCTCCACACCGACCTGCACGAATGTCTCGGTCACGGTTCGGGGCAGCTGGCTCCCGGTACCAAGGGCGATGAGCTGAAAAACTACGGTTCGACGCTCGAAGAGGCCCGCGCCGACCTCTTTGCGCTCTACTTCATGGATGATCCGAAGATGGTCGAACTGGGCGTGATCCCCACGCTCGATGTGGCCAAGGCGGAGTATAACAACTATATGATGAACGGGCTGATGACGCAGCTCACCCGTATCGAACCGGGCAAAAACATCGAAGAGGCCCACATGCGTAACCGTGCGCTGGTGGCCGGTTGGGTCTACGAACACGGCAAGGCCGATCGCGTGGTCGAATTCGTGCAAGAGAATGGCAAAACGTATGTGGTGGTCAATGACTACGAAAAACTGCGCGGTCTGTTCGGCGAACTGCTCAAGGAGATTCAGCGGATCAAGTCCGAAGGTGACTTCGAAGCCGGTATGAAGCTGGTCGAAGATTACGGGGTGAAGGTCGACCCGACGCTCCATGCCGAGGTATTGAAACGTTACGCCGCTCTCGACATCGCTCCCTATTCGGGCTTCGTGAACCCGCGCTATGTGCCGGTATTGGACGAAAACGGCAAGATTAAGGATGTGAAGATCGAGTATCCGATGGATTACGTGGAGCAGATGCTGACCTATTCGTCGGACTATTCGTTCCTGCCGAACCGGAACTAACCCGTTCCGGCCTCCGGTGCGGAGAGGTGAGATTGTCGGAATGTGTGGACCGGGAGTGAATGGGGAAGATTGAAAGAGATGGGTGAAGGAGGAGAAAGGGGGATTGAGAGGATTGAGAGGGAGAAGGCACTACCCGCATCGAACTGCCGCTTTTTATAAAAAGCGGCACCAAAAATTTTTCCAGAGGCTGCCCCCCGGGGCAGCCACATCCTGGAGCTCGTCGGATGCCTGGCTGATGACGTGCGACTGAACGGTCGTCGGGGAGGAGACTCTCCGGCGACGCTTGTTTTGAATGGCGGGGCCTGCGGTTGAGGTCTCTATGCTGTGGTAAGAATGAATGACTTTCTGAGATGAATCGAAAAATTCTCGCTCTGGCGATTCCCAATATCGTCTCCAACATCACGATCCCGCTGCTGGGGATGGTCGACCTGGCCATCGTCGGCCGGCTGGGTAACGATGCCCTGATCGGCGGTATCGCCGTCGGTGGGACGATCTTCAATTTCCTCTACTGGAACTTCAGCTTCCTGCGCATGGGTACCAGCGGCTTCACGGCGCAGGCCTATGGCGCCCGGAATTTCGACGAGGCGGCGCGGGTGCTGGTCCGTGCCCTGAGCGTGGCGGTGGCTGTGGCACTGGTTATCTGGGCGCTGCAACTGCTGGTCGTGCGGCTGGCCATGGGAGTGATGGAGGGCAGCGAGGCGGTCGAACAGGCGGCCTCACGCTATTTCCTCGTGCGGGTCTGGGCGGCGCCGGCAACCCTTTCTCTCTACGCCTTTACGGGGTGGTTCATCGGGATGCAAAACTCGCGGACGCCGATGTGGATCTCCATCGGAATCAATGTTGTCAATATCGGGTGCAGTCTGGCGGCGGTTCGGCTCTTCGGCATGGGCATCGAGGGCGTCGCGCTCGGAACGGTCATCGCGCAGTGGAGCGGGGTGGCGCTGGCGCTGCTCATCATCCGGCGCTACTACGGACGCTTTTTCCGTCGCGACACGTTTCGGCGCAGCGGCGTGCTCTCGTGGCCCGTCATGCGCCGTTTCTTCAAGGTCAACAGCGACATCTTCCTTCGGACACTGTGTCTGGTGGCGGTCTTTACCTACTTTACCATCGCCTCGACCCGGATGGGCGATACGCTGCTGGCGGTCAATACCCTCATGCTGGAACTCTTTACGCTCTTTTCCTACATGATGGACGGTTTCGCTTATGCGGGTGAAGCGCTGGCCGGGCGTTACTGCGGCGCGGGAAACACTCCCATGCTGCACCGTGCCGTGCGGGGCCTGTTGCGCTGGGGTGTGGTGGTGATGCTCTTCTTTACGCTGCTCTATGCGGTGGCCGGGGAGCAGATTCTGCGGATCTTTACCTCCAGCGAGGCCATTCTCGATGCGGCGAGGGACTATGCGGTGTGGGCCGTGCTGGTCCCGGTGTGCAGCTTCCTGGCCTTTATCCTCGACGGCATCGTGGTGGGTATCACGGCCACGTGGATCATGCGGAACGCGATGTTCTGCGCGACAATCGTTTTTTTTGCCGTTTATGCCGTTCTGATGCCCCTTTTGGGCAACGCCGGGCTCTGGATCGCGTTCCTGGCATACCTTTTGATGCGTGGTGTGGTGCAGTTGGCCCTCTCCAAACGCCGAATTCTGGGTTAGGAGTCGGGGCCTGTTTTGTTGTATCTTGTTATTAATCAATCTTGTAAGGTGTGGTGGTGTGCTTTTGGTGTCGTAGAAATGTTCATTGCCTGTGATGCGAGCGGATTTTCGGTGAGTACTTTTACGTGCTCTAAAATCGAAAAATCATATGGCAGATAAATTGTATATCTTCGACACAACGCTGCGCGACGGTGAACAAGTCCCTGGATGTCAGCTTAATACAGTGGAAAAAATCGAGGTGGCCCGCCAACTCGAACTACTGGGTGTCGATGTGCTGGAAGCGGGTTTCCCGATCTCCAGCCCGGGTGACTTCAACTCGGTGCGCGAGATCTCCAAAGCGGTGACCCAACCCACCATTTGCGCGCTTTCGCGTGCCGTGCAGAAAGATATCGAAGTGGCTGCCGATGCGCTAAAATATGCCCGACGCGGCCGAATCCACACCGGAATCGGTACTTCCGACGAACACATCCGTTATAAATTCAACTCTACCCGCGAAGAGGTCCTCGAGCGGGCCGTGGCTGCCGTAAAGTATGCCAAACGTTTCGTGGAGGATGTCGAATTTTACGCCGAAGATGCCGGACGTACCGACAATGAATACCTGGCGCGTGTCGTCGAGGCGGTCATCAAGGCCGGTGCCACGGTGGTCAATATCCCCGATACGACCGGTTACTGTCTCCCTGCCGAATATGCCGCCAAGATTGCCTATCTGATGGAACATGTCGACGGCGTGCATAACGCTATCCTCTCGACCCACTGCCACAACGACCTCGGTATGGCTACGGCCAACTCGCTGGCCGGGATTGCCGCCGGTGCCCGTCAGGTGGAGTGTACGATCAACGGTATCGGCGAACGCGCCGGTAATACCGCCCTCGAAGAGGTGGTCATGGCGCTCCGCTGCCACAAGGAACTGGGAATTGATACTGATGTGAATACGAAACGGCTCACCTCGACCAGCCGTCTGGTGTCGAGCCTGATGAACATGCCGGTACAGGCCAACAAGGCTGTGGTCGGCCGTAATGCTTTTGCGCACTCGTCGGGGATCCACCAGGACGGCGTGCTCAAGAATCGCGAAAGCTACGAGATCATGAATCCCGAGGATGTCGGACTGGCCGACAACGCCATCGTGCTCACCGCTCGCAGTGGTCGTGCCGCGCTGAAACATCGGCTCGAACAACTCGGCTATCTGCTCGAAGGCGACGAGCTGGCCAAGGCTTACGAGAAATTCCTTGTGATGGCCGATAACAACAAGAATATTCAGGACGAAGACCTGCTCGCGCTGGTCGGTGCCAAAGAGAAAAAGGATCGCCACATTCAGCTGACCTACCTGCAGGTGCTCTCTGGAACGCTCGTTCCGACCGCTACGGTGCGCGTGCAGATCGGCGGCAGCGAAGTGACCGCTACGGCTACCGGTAACGGGCCGATCGACGCTTCGATCAACGCCATCCGCACGATCATCAAAGACAAAATCACCCTGCAGGAGTTCCTGATCCAGGCCATGACCAAAGGTTCGAACGACCTGGGACGTGTCCACATGCAGCTCGTGTACGGCAAAACCTCCGTCCACGGGTTCGCCATCAATTCCGATATTACGCTGGCTGCCGTCGAAGCCTATATCGACGGGGTCAACAAGGCGCTGGCCTAATGTCCGTCGCGGGACGGGCTGAATGTCCCCGCCGGAAGTTTTCCCTCGCGGCAGGATCGGGTCGCCGGTCGCTGTAGCGGGGGAAACGAATGAATCAGAAGTTTTACAGATATATACACATACAACCCAAGATGCCACAAACACTTTTCGACAAGGTCTGGGACGCCCATGTGGTGCGCCAGCTGGATGGTGGACGGTCGGTGCTCTATATCGATCGCCACTACATACACGAAGTGACCTCGCCGGTCGCTTTCGGCGGTCTGCGCAACCGGGGTATCAAAATCTTCCGCCCCGACCAGACTACCGCTACGGCCGACCACAATACGCCGACCCTCAATCAGGACAAACCGCTCGAACCCGGCGAATCGAAAACCCAGCTCGACCAGTTGGACAAAAACTGCAAAGAGTTCGGAATCGTCAACTACTTCGGGCTGAACCATCCTAAAAACGGGATCGTTCACATCATCGGCCCCGAGTATGGCTTCACCCAGCCCGGCATGACCATCGTCTGCGGCGACAGCCACACCTCGACGCACGGTGCTTTCGGTGCCGTGGCTTTTGGGATCGGGACTTCGGAGGTCGAAATGGTCTTCGCTTCGCAGTGCATCATGCAGCCCAAACCGAAGAAAATGCGCATCACCGTCGACGGTACGCTCGGCGAAGGGGTGACCGCCAAGGATGTCGCCCTCTACATCATCTCGCAGATCACCGCTGCCGGTGGTACCGGTCACTTCATCGAATTTGCCGGTTCGGCCATCCGCTCGCTCTCGATGGAGGGACGTATGACCCTCTGCAACATGAGTATCGAATGCGGTGCGCGCGGCGGTATCGTCGCTCCCGACGAAACGACTTTCGAATATGTCAAAGGTCGCGAACACGCTCCCAAAGGCGAAGACTGGGACAAGGCGCTGGCCTACTGGAAAACTCTTTACAGCGACCCCGACGCGGTGTTCGACAAGGAGTACCGTTTCGATGCGGCCGATATTCAGCCCATGATCACCTACGGTACCAACCCCGGCATGGGGTTGCCCGTGACCGGAACCATCCCGGCGCCGGCTTCGGAAAGCGACGTGAAGGCTCTCGAATATATGGGCTTCCACGAGGGCGAAAAGATGATCGGCAAACCGGTCGACTATGTCTTCCTGGGCAGCTGCACCAATGGCCGTATCGAGGACTTCCGGGTCTTTGCCAATGCGGTCAAGGGTTATAAAAAGGCGCCGAACGTAACGGCATGGCTCGTTCCCGGTTCGCATATCGTGGAACGTCTGGTGCGCGAAGAGGGACTGCTCGACATCCTCCACGAGGCCGGATTCGAACTGCGTCAACCGGGCTGCTCGGCCTGTCTGGCCATGAACGCCGACAAGGTGCCGGCCGGAAAATATGCCGTATCCACCTCGAACCGCAACTTCGAAGGGCGTCAGGGACCCGGTGCACGTACAATGCTCGCTTCGCCGCTGGTAGCTGCTGCTGCAGCCGTGACGGGCAAAGTGACCGACCCTCGCGAGTTCTTTAAAAAGTAAAAATCGTTCGGTCTGTCCGGGACGGAACGCAGTGGGGCAGGGCGGTCGTTCGAGAGCGCACCTCCTGTTCGCCGCGTTTCCCCCGGGTTATCGCGCCCCCGCCGTATGCGCTTTTTCGAAAAGCGGCACCCGAAACCGGTTAGACGGCTGTTTCGCCTCCGTTAGTCGGTGCTCCGCTGTTCAGGATGCGCAGCATCCGCCGAAAAGTGCGTGTGGCCCCTTCCTTCCAGGAAAGGAACGGTGGTTTCCTGCGGGTAGTGCCGACCGAACCATCCAGATAGTAAACCATGGCAAGAGAAAAATTCGTAAAAATCGTATCGTCAGCCGTTCCGGTCAATGTCGAAAACATCGACACCGACCAGATCATCCCCGCCCGGTTCCTGAAGGCTACCGAACGGAAGGGATTCGGCGACAACCTGTTCCGCGACTGGCGCTACACCAAAGATAACCAACTCATTCCCGAATTCCCGGTCAACGACAAGGCCAAATACCAGGGCAATATCCTCGTGGCCGGTTACAACTTCGGATGCGGATCCTCGCGTGAACATGCCGCCTGGGCCATCTACGACTATGGATTCCGGGTCGTGGTCAGCAGCTTCTTCGCCGACATCTTCCGTAACAATGCCCTGAACAACGGCCTGCTGCCGATTCAGGTCAGCCCCGAGTTCCTGGCTGAAATCTTCGACACCATCGAAAAGAACCATCAGGCTACCTTCACGGTCGATCTCGAAAACCAGCTCTTTACGAACAACACCACCGGTAAGAGCGAAAAAATCGCCATCGACGGCTATAAAAAAGAGTGCCTGCTCAACGGATACGACGATGTGGACTACCTCGTCACCCTCCGTCCCGAAGTCGAAGCCTACGAACAAAGCCATCGCCGCTAAGGCGTCATACCGTCCCGGGCAGTGTGGCCGCGGGGCGAAACAATCGAGGTACTTATCTGAAAGACGGCGGGCTGTGCGCTTGGCCGTCTTTCGAAGCAAATAAACATCCAGACCTATGCCCAAAGTAGAGATCATGGACACCACCCTGCGTGACGGGGAACAGACCTCCGGCGTCTCGTTTGCGCCGCAGGAGAAACTCAGTCTCGCCCGGATGCTGTTAACGGAGATGCGAGTCGACCGGATCGAGGTCGCCTCGGCTCGCGTGAGCGAAGGCGAACGGACCGCCGTGAAGAAAATCATGGATTGGGCCGAACGCAAAGGGTGTCTCGATCGGGTCGAAGTGCTCGGATTCGTGGACGGCGGAACGTCGCTCGACTGGATTGCCGAGTGCGGCGGCAGAGTCATCAACCTGCTCACCAAGGGATCCGAAAAACACTGCAAATACCAGCTCCGCAAGACCCCCGAGCAGCATATCGACGATATTCGACGCGATGTGCTCGACGCGCAGCAGCGCGGAATCGCCGTCAATGTCTATCTGGAGGATTGGTCGAACGGCATGCGGCACTCCCGAGATTATGTCTATCATATGGTCGATGCGTTGCAGGAGCTCCCCATACGGCGCTTCATGCTGCCCGATACGCTGGGTATCTATGAGCCGTGGGAGTGCTACGAGGCCTGTCGGGCGATGGTGGAGCGTTATCCCAACCTGCAATTCGACTTCCACGCCCACAACGATTATGATCTGGCCGTGGCCAATACGCTGGCTGCCGTCAAGGCCGGAATTCATGGGGTCCATACGACGGTCAACGGACTCGGCGAGCGGGCCGGTAATGCGCCGCTGTCGAGCGTGATCGCCGCGCTCCACGACCACCTGAAGAGCGATATGTCGGTGGACGAGGCGCGCACGAACAAGGTTTCGACGGTCGTGGAAAGTTACTCCGGTATCCGTATCCCGGCCAACAAACCGGTTATAGGCGAAAACGTCTTCACGCAGTGTGCCGGTATCCACGCCGACGGAGACAACAAAAACAACCTCTATTTCAACGACCTGCTTCCGGAACGTTTCGGACGGACCCGTCAGTATGCCCTCGGCAAAAGCTCAGGCAAGGCCAATATCCGCAAGAACCTGGAGATGCTCGGCATCGAACTCGACGAGGAGTCGATGAGCCGTGTGACCCAGTATATTGTCGAACTGGGCGACCGCAAGGAGATCGTTACGGCCGAAGACCTGCCCTATATCGTCTCCGACCTGCTCGGTACGGCCGGCGAACGCGAGGCGGTGCGGATTCTCAACTATTCGCTCTCGGTGGCACAGGGGCTGCGTCCGGTGGCGACCGTCAAAATCGAGGTCCACGGACAGGCCTACCAGCAGACGTCGGCCGGCGACGGTCAGTACGACGCCTTCGTGTCGGCCGTGCGGGCCATCTATCGCGGTCAGCTCGGCCGCGAATTCCCGGCCCTGGTGGACTACTCGGTGAGCATCCCGCCGGGAGGACGTACCGATGCCTTTGTGCAGACGCTCATCACCTGGGAGTGGGACGGGGCACGATTCAAAACCCGTGGCCTGGATGCAGACCAGACGGTGGCCGCCATCAAAGCGACGGTCAAAATGCTGAACAAAATCGAAAACAATATTAATACCATCAAAGCATGAACTTGAACATTGCACTGCTGCCGGGCGACGGCATCGGGCCTGAGATCGTGGGCGAAGCCGTCAAAGTGCTCGACGCGATCGGAACCAAGTACGGACACACGTTCAACTATCGGAAAGGGCTGGTCGGCGCCTGCGCCATCGATGCCACCGGCGACCCCTATCCCGCTGAAACCCATAAAATCTGCCAGGAATCCGATGCCGTGCTCTTCGGTGCCATCGGTGACCCGAAATACGACAACGATCCCTCGGCCAAGGTGCGTCCCGAACAGGGGCTGCTCCGGATGCGTAAATCTCTCGGTCTGTTTGCCAACGTTCGTCCGCTGGTGGTGTTCGACTCGCTGGTCGAACGCTCGCCGCTGAAAGCCGAACGCGTAAAAGGCGCCGACTTTGTCTGCATTCGCGAACTGACCGGCGGTATGTACTTCGGTCGTCCGCAGGGCCGCAGCGAGGACGGTAACACGGCTTACGATACCTGTGTCTACTCGCGCGAAGAGGTGGAACGCATTCTGAAGGTGGCTTTCGAACAGGCTCGCAAACGTCGCAAACTGCTCACCGTGGTCGACAAGGCCAATGTGATCGCTACTTCACGTCTGTGGCGCCAGATCGCCAAGGAGATGGCTCCTCAATATCCGGATGTGCAGGTGGATTACATGTTCGTCGATAACGCTGCCATGCAGATCATCCAGCGTCCGACTTACTTCGACGTGCTGGTGACCGAAAACCTCTTCGGCGACATTCTGACCGATGAGTCGAGCGTGATCAGCGGTTCGCTGGGGCTGCTCCCCTCGGCTTCGATCGGCTCGGAAGTGGCTCTGTTCGAACCGATCCACGGCTCTTATCCGCAGGCTGCGGGTAAAAATATCGCCAACCCGATGGCCACGATTCTGAGTGCTGCCATGCTGCTCGAACATGTAGGGCTGCAGAAGGAAGGCGCTGCCATCCGTGCTGCGGTTGAAAAGGCCATTGCACAAGGTGTCGTGACCGAGGATCTCGTGGATGCGAACGTTCCTGGTCAGAAAGCCTACTCGACGACTGAGGTGGGTGATTTTGTGGCTGCCAACGTCTAAGCGTACGTTTTTTATTCTTCTGATTGCATGTTCCGGTTTTGGCATTGTGCCAAAACCGGATTTTTTATGTGGTGCATTGTGGATAGTCGGGAACGGTCCTTACGCCGAGCGGCGGTGGCTTCGAGCGCACCGTCAGAGTGGTATTATCTCTAACCCGAATTGTGCCGTAACCTTTATGTCGATCGGCAGTCAATGCAAACAAGTCATTGCTCCGCCGCGAGCACGCGGACGCCGCCCGCGCAGGGCAGTCGAAGAACGTTGTGCTCGCATGAAATAAAAAGCCCGTTTAAAGAGAAATGCACGATTTGCGCAATGGCAAATCGTGCGTTTCTCTCTTTATCGCGTTCGCGGGCTTTTTGATGCAGCGCGTTGTGGCCAGTCCGGAACTGCCCTCACGCCGGGCGGGCGGTGGCTTCGGCCACACCGTCAGAGTAGTATTATCTCAAATCCGAATTGTGTTGTAACTTTTATATCTATCGGCAGTCAATGCAAACAAATCACTGCTCCGCCGCGAGCACGCGGACGCTGCCCGCGCAGGGCAGTCGAAGAACGGTATTGTCTGAGAACAAAGCCCGCTTAAAGAGAAACGTACGATTTGTGCAATGGCAAATCGTGCATTTCTCTCTTTATCGCGTTCGCGGGCCTTTTGATGCAGCGCATTGTGGTCAGTCCGGAACTGCCCTCACGCCGGGCGGGCGGTGCCTTCGGGCACTCCGAATGATTGGTATTACCTCAAATAGAGGTTGGGCTGAACGTTAATGTTTGCTGGCTATTCAGAAAGCATTACCATTGCTCCGCGCAGGGTAATCGTAGAACTGGGCCGATGAGAATTAATCTGCTAATAGAAAAACGGTCATTATGCTGTGAACCCAGTTGGTCATCTCTGAAAAATTCATATATTTGTCAATAGCCAAACACTAACCAATAATCAATTCATTCACTATGAAAAGAACCTTACTTGCTTTACCCGCATTGGCCTCGTCACTGATGCTCGCTTCTTGCGGCGGTGGCGCTGGTACTTCTGGCAAACTCGATGCTGAACAAGCCAGCCAAATCATTGAGTATTATAACCAGGCTCTCGAGGTGTTCCGTGACGGTTTCAGCGCTGAAAAGTGTGGCGATGTGATCGAGTACATGGAAAAGAATGGAAAAATGTTGATCGCACCGAGCGTCGTGTTGCCCGGTATGTTCGGAGATTCGGCTGAAATGACGGCCCCGGGTACCTGCTTCGGTAAATCGGCTGGCGATTCACTTACCATGCTTTTCCGACAATACTATGCCGCGTCGGCAACGGTCGATGGAAACTACGACGCCTTTAAGGCTTATTTGAAGGCAGAAGACTATAAAGATGACGACTGGGCCAAAGGTAAACAGTTGACCGAGGAGACGAAAGCTGCTGCCGAACAGATTGCTGCAACCAAGGAACAGATTCTCGCGATTATCTCGGGACCTGCCGATGCTGCCGAAGCCCTGATGATGGAGGGTAATCCGCTCAAAGACCACATTCTGGTGGCTAAAAAGATATTTATCGAGATGGAAGGTATGATGCAGATCGTGGCCGAGGAAAATGTCGATGAGCAGGCGCTGACCAATTCGTACAATAGTCTCGAAGGATTGGTGAAGCAGGCGCGCGCATTGCCTAAGGTCGAGCAGATGGATAGTGAAATGCGTCTCTATGACGAATATCTCAAAGAGGTGGAGGAGTATATGGGGGTGGTGCGCAAGGCGCAGCGTGATGGGGAGTATACTCAGTCTGTTCTGGACGACATGAGTTCCCAATATGAGTATGCCGTGAGCGATTATAACTCTTTTGTCGATTAGCGGGTCTCTCTCCCGAGTGATTTACTGCCGGCCTCTTTCGTAGATGGCCGGCTTTTTTTGCACAGGACGTATAGTAAGTATTAGCCAGATAATGCTCCGGGGGTATTATTTGTGGATAGGGAGCGTGAATTGAGGGGTGTTGGGGTGTTTTCGTCAGGCTCGCGTGGTATTTTCTGGTCAATTCAGAGTGATAATCTTTCGGTCTTTGCTGAACGATATAGGTCGCAGGTGTAAAGATTCGAGGGGAAATTCAGCCGAGGCTAGGAATCTTATCGTTGAAATTTGTTGCAATGCTTGACCATTCATGACGGAAATTTTCACGTTGTGGTTTTCAATTTGAACTTTCCGTTGAGCCGGTGATGCAACGAAAATAGGGAATATGACAACTCGTGTCACATGATAAACAAAAAAATATTCAAATTTCTTTTCACTGATTAGTAGGTAGTTATGCTGTTTTTCGAAAAAAGAGGTGAAAAATTTTTTCGAAAAAATTTGCAGAAGTAAAAATTGTGCCTACCTTTGCATCCGCAATCACGAAAAACACCGCTCTTTCAAATAGCCGCCTCGGCGGTCGAAAATAAAGAAAAGTGAAAAAGTTTTTGCGGATTGAAAAATTTGACATACCTTTGTAATCCCTTTCCGCTGGTAACGGCAGAAAGATTACAGATGAAGATATGAACCTTCGGGTTTCAGTTCTTTGAATTACTGTGAAAAGTTCATGATAATTTGTAGTGTAGTACAATTTGTCAATTCCTGATTCCGGCGCCGCGAGGCGATGGAATCGAAAAATAATCGGGTCAGGCATACTTGAAATATTTCTTTTACTATGGAGAGTTTGATCCTGGCTCAGGATGAACGCTAGCGGCAGGCCTAACACATGCAAGTCGAGGGGCAGCGAGACAAAAGCTTGCTTTTGTTGTCGGCGACCGGCGCACGGGTGCGTAACGCGTATGCAACTTGCCTCATACTGGAGGATAACTCGGAGAAATCCGGACTAATACTCCATATGCTTATCGGAGGCATCTTTGATAAGTGAAAGATTTATCGGTATGAGATAGGCATGCGTGACATTAGCTAGTTGGTGAGGTAACGGCTCACCAAGGCAACGATGTCTAGGGGTTCTGAGAGGAAGGTCCCCCACACTGGTACTGAGACACGGACCAGACTCCTACGGGAGGCAGCAGTGAGGAATATTGGTCAATGGGCGAGAGCCTGAACCAGCCATGCCGCGTGCAGGATGACGGTTCTATGAATTGTAAACTGCTTTTGTACGGGAATAACGGTCTCTACGTGTAGGGATGTGCATGTACCGTACGAATAAGGATCGGCTAACTCCGTGCCAGCAGCCGCGGTAATACGGAGGATTCGAGCGTTATCCGGATTTATTGGGTTTAAAGGGTGCGTAGGCGGTTCGGTAAGTTAGAGGTGAAAGGTCAGGGCTTAACCCTGGGACTGCCTCTGATACTGTCGGACTGGAGAGCAGATGCAGCAGGCGGAATGAGTAGTGTAGCGGTGAAATGCTTAGATATTACTCAGAACACCGATTGCGAAGGCAGCTTGCTAATCTGTATCTGACGCTGATGCACGAAAGCGTGGGGAGCGAACAGGATTAGATACCCTGGTAGTCCACGCAGTAAACGATGATAACTCGTTGTCGGCGATAGACAGTCGGTGACCAAGCGAAAGCGATAAGTTATCCACCTGGGGAGTACGACCGCAAGGTTGAAACTCAAAGGAATTGACGGGGGCCCGCACAAGCGGAGGAACATGTGGTTTAATTCGATGATACGCGAGGAACCTTACCCGGGCTTGAAAGTTAGTGACCGACCCTGAAAGGGGTCTTTCCTTCGGGACACGAAACTAGGTGCTGCATGGTTGTCGTCAGCTCGTGCCGTGAGGTGTCGGGTTAAGTCCCATAACGAGCGCAACCCCTGTTCATAGTTACCAGCATGTAGTGATGGGGACTCTATGAAGACTGCCGGTGTAAACCGCGAGGAAGGTGGGGATGACGTCAAATCAGCACGGCCCTTACGTCCGGGGCGACACACGTGTTACAATGGCCGGTACAGAGGGCAGCGACATAGTGATATGGAGCGAATCTCGGAAAGCCGGTCTCAGTTCGGATTGCAGGCTGCAACTCGCCTGCATGAAGTTGGATTCGCTAGTAATCGCGCATCAGCCATGGCGCGGTGAATACGTTCCCGGGCCTTGTACACACCGCCCGTCAAGCCATGGAAGCCAGGGGTGCCTGAAGTACGTGACCGCAAGGAGCGTCCTAGGGCAAAACTGGTAACTAGGGCTAAGTCGTAACAAGGTAGCCGTACCGGAAGGTGCGGCTGGAACACCTCCTTTCTGGAGTGTTTTTCAAAACGATTTTCCCACAAGACAATCCATTGAAAAACACATAAGGTGGTCTGACCAGATTATAGACAACTTGCTATACTGCAGGTTATCAGCTTTTCACGGTAATTTTTTATAGACCCGTAGCTCAGTTGGTTAGAGCACTACACTGATAATGTAGGGGTCAGCGGTTCAAGTCCGCTCGGGTCTACTTAACAAGTTCATTGGTAACTTCGGGGAATTAGCTCAGTTGGCTAGAGCACCTGCTTTGCAAGCAGGGGGTCAAGGGTTCGACTCCCTTATTCTCCACGGTTGCGGTTTCGACCGCAAGAGTTCATTGACACGGATTAAGAACGAGTAAGAGAAACGACCTTGCTCATTGAGAGATGAGCGAGGAAGAGAATAAACTAGTTCGATATCGCGAGATATCGGATGCCATGCTTGAGCATGGTAGCAAAGAAAGTATGCAAGGGCGTACGGGGGATGCCTAGGCTTATGGAGGCGACGAAGGACGTGTTAAGCTGCGATAAGCGCCGGGGATCTGCAAAAAAGAATTGATCCGGCGATTTCCGAATGGGGAAACCTGTCAGGCTGAAGGCCTGTCACTCACAGCAATGTGAGAGCCAACCCGCTGAACTGAAACATCTAAGTAGGCGGAGGAAAAGAAAGAAAACTCGATTCCCTTAGTAGCGGCGAGCGAAGAGGGAATAGCCTAAACCATTCATGTTACGGCATGGATGGGGTTGTAGGACCACAAACGATCATGACAACGAACTGGAATCAACTGGAAAGTTGAGCCATAGCGGGTGAAAGCCCCTTACAGGTAAGTTAGTTATGTGACAGTGGTATCCTGAGTAGGGCGGGACACGTGAAATCCTGTCTGAATCTGCGGGGACCACCCCGCAAGGCTAAATACTCCCATAAGACCGATAGTGGACCAGTACCGTGAGGGAAAGGTGAAAAGTACCCCGAACAGGGGGGTGAAAAAGAACCTGAAACCGTACGCCTACAACCTGTCGGAGCCCCTACGTGGGGTGACGGCGTGCCTTTTGCATAATGAGCCTACGAGTTACTCATCACCGGCAAGGTTAAGAGCCAAGAGGCTCGAAGCCGAAGCGAAAGCGAGTCTGAACAGGGCGCCAAAGTCGGTGGTGGTAGACGCGAAACCTTGCGATCTACCCTTGGCCAGAATGAAGGTGAGGTAGAACTCACTGGAGGTTCGAACCGGTAAACGTTGAAAAGTTTTCGGATGAGCTGAGGGTAGGGGTGAAAGGCTAATCAAGCTGGGAAATAGCTCGTACTCCCCGAAATGCCTTTAGGGGCAGCGTTGACGGAGTATACTGGAGGTAGAGCTACTGATTGGATGCGGGGGCTTCACCGCCTACCAAATCCTGACAAACTCCGAATGCCAGATATATGATCGTCAGCAGTGAGCCGCCGGGTGCTAATGTCCGGTGACAAAAGAGGAACAACTCAGACCAACAGCTAAGGCCCCCAAACATACGCTAAGTTGAACGAACGATGTGCGACTGCAGCGACAGCTAGGATGTTAGCTTGGAAGCAGCTATTCATTTAAAGAGTGCGTAACAGCTCACTAGTCGAGCGGTTGTGCGTGGATAATAAACGGGCATCAAGCGTATTGCCGAAGCTTTGGACTCCTTCGGGAGTGGTAGGGGAGCATTCCATCGACGTCGAAGCGGTATCGTAAGGTATCGTGGAGTTTATGGAAAAGCAAATGTAGGCATAAGTAACGATAAGGCAGGCGAGAAACCTGCCCACCGCAAGACCAAGGTTTCCTGATCAACGTTAATCGGATCAGGGTTAGTCGGGACCTAAGGGCCAGCCGAAAGGCGATGCTCGATGGACAATCGGTTAATATTCCGATACCCGCTTAATTGGCGATGGAGAGACGAAGGAGCGTAAGATCCGCCTACTGACGGAATAGTAGGTTAAAGGTCGTAGGTAAAGAGTGAGGTTAACAGCTTCACTTTGCTGAAAGCCGACAGTACAGAGACCCTTCGGGGAATTTGATAGTGATCCCAAGCAGGCTTCCGAGAAAATCTTCTAAGCTTAACAGTTAAGCGGCCCGTACCGTAAACCGACACAGGTGGTCGAGGAGAGTATCCTCAGGTGCTCGAGTGAGTCACGGTTAAGGAACTAGGCAAAATGACCCCGTAACTTCGGGAGAAGGGGTCCTCACAGCGATGTGAGGCGCAGCGAAAAGGTCCAGGCGACTGTTTAACAAAAACACAGGGCTATGCAAATTCGAAAGACGACGTATATGGCCTGACACCTGCCCGGTGCCGGAAGGTTAAGAGGGGATGTCATTCGCAAGAAGAAGCATTGAATCGAAGCCCCGGTAAACGGCGGCCGTAACTATAACGGTCCTAAGGTAGCGAAATTCCTTGTCGGGTAAGTTCCGACCTGCACGAATGGTGTAACGATCTGGACACTGTCTCAACCGTGAGCTCGGTGAAATTGTAGTCCCGGTGAAGATGCCGGGTACCCGCAACGGGACGGAAAGACCCCGTGAACCTTTACTGCAGCTTAACGCTGGATTTGGGTACAAGATGTGTAGGATAGGCAGGAGACTATGAATGGGCGTCGCCAGGCGTTCAGGAGTCGCCGTTGAAATACTGCCCTTTTTGTGCTCGGATCCTAACCCTTATGGGGACACCGTTTGGTGGGTAGTTTGACTGGGGTGGTCGCCTCCAAAAGCGTAACGGAGGCTTCCCAAGGTACCCTCAATACGGATGGTAATCGTATGTAGAGTGCAATGGCACAAGGGTGCTTGACTGCGAGACCGACGGGTCGAACAGGTGCGAAAGCAGGGCATAGTGATCCGGTGGTTCCGAGTGGAAGGGCCATCGCTCAAAGGATAAAAGGTACTCCGGGGATAACAGGCTGATCGCTCCCAAGAGCTCATATCGACGGAGCGGTTTGGCACCTCGATGTCGGCTCGTCACATCCTGGGGCTGGAGAAGGTCCCAAGGGTTCGGCTGTTCGCCGATTAAAGTGGCACGCGAGCTGGGTTCAGAACGTCGTGAGACAGTTCGGTCCCTATCTGTTGCGGGCGTAGGAGATTTGAGGGGTTCTGACTTTAGTACGAGAGGACCGAGTTGGACTGACCTCTGGTTTACCGGTTATGCCGCCAGGTGTATCGCCGGGTATCCATGTCGGGACGGGATAAGCGCTGAAAGCATCTAAGCGCGAAGCCCACCCCAAGATTAGATCTCCCTTGAGGGTCGTAGAAGATGACTACGTTGATAGGCTACAGGTGTAAAGGCAGTGATGTCAAAGCCGAGTAGTACTAATCGCCCGAAAGACCTTTCTTTGCATCGGATCTCTTACTGGTTCTTAAGACTGTGTTAACATATGAACCAGCGATGGTTCATAATGATACAGGACTAGCAATAGTCATTACCTTTCAGGTGGCAATAGCGGTAGGGCTCCACCTCTTCCCATTCCGAACAGAGAAGTTAAACCTGCCCGCGCCGATGGTACTGCATATTTATGTGGGAGAGTAGGTCGCCGCCTCCTTCAAGGGGTTCATCATCTCGATGAACCCCTTTTTTATTGCCTTATTATTTCTTTATGCATTCTGGGTCTTGTGAGGTGTTTTGCTCTGGCGTTATTTCTTAATTTGTTAGATAAGGCATTAGTCTTGTATTCAGAAATGTTGCGTGCAGACTTGTGTAGTGAGAATTTCTATAGGTGTTACCCTTGGGCATAGTTTCTATTGATCTCTTTGCGTGTAATGCATGCTTGATCTATCCTTTTCCATGTTATTATCTCTTGTGCGGCTTCTACGCAGGTTTGTGTCCTGAATGGAATGTTGAGCAGTTGGTTTCAATTCCTTTGATGACGTTTATTGTTGATAATAATATGAAAAGTGATAAAACGAGAGAAAAATATTGTTTTATAAAATAATGATTAATATCTTTGAAGGGAAAAATATGTGAATATATATTCGTCTTATTCGGGTAAAAATATGACGCATGAATCTTTTGAGGTAGATTTTTATGGGTGCAAAAAAGATATGCTTTTTTGTGTGTTTAAATATTTGGAAATGTCAAGAATAATGTTACTCTCTCTCTCTCTCTCTCTCTCTCTCTCAGTAGGGCGTAGATTTCGCTACGCGTCTCATATCATAATTTTCTTGACCGGCCTGCAAAAGTATAAACGACTTTTGCAGGCCGGTCGTGTTGTTGGGCTCAAACAACACAGATTTGTGTCTTGTAATATCGAGCGATTTCTTTTGTTAATCTAATTTTTAGTCATGTTTAAGTTTTTAGTGGGAACGCTGGTGTTGCTCAATTTGTGGGTGACTCAAACTTGGGCTCAGAGTCATGTTTCGCTCAGGGATGCTCAAGTTGTAGACGATACGGTCATCTTCCGTTTTGCTCCCGGGAAGCGTAGGTTTTATGCTGCTTATAAGGGGAACGATCGTGCACTTGATTTTCTGAGTCGTTCGATACGTGAGCACTATGTTTCGATTGACTCGGGAAATGTAAAAATGCGAGTTCGTGGCTTTTGTTCTTCATACGATACTTATGAGGAGAATCTTAAGGCTGCGAAAAATCGAAGCAACCAGGTGAAATCCTATTTTATCGTTCATGAGGGACTTAAGGAAGAACATTTTCGTACGAGTAACTCTACCCGTAAATGGAGGGGAATGGATGATGTGGTTGCTGTAGCTTACTTGTTTCGCACGAATCAATTGCGAGACTGTGTGATTGCACAGCTATCGAAACCAGATACTTCTGAGGTGAAAATTTCTGAAGAGGTACAGGACTCTTCTGAGGGGGTAGAACCTGTAGAGCCTCGTCAAGAACCACAAACTACACCGGTGGTGGTTGAACCGGAAGTTCTTAAGAAAACATCGGGTTTCCGGTGGGCTATCAAAACGAATGTTGCTTATTTGGCGGCTACGGTAGCTAACCTTGGCGTAGAGTTCGGGTTTGGTAAACATTATTCGATTGATGTGCCTGTTATTTATAGCCCGTATACGATCAAACGCGATTATAAATTGCGTTTCCTGGCTGTTCAGCCTGAATTTCGTTATTGGCTTGCCGAACCAATGAGCAAGCATTTCTTTGGTGTACATCTGAATATTGGTGCTTTCAATGTGGCGGTGGACTCAAAGAGCCGTTACCAGTCGCCCGATGGTTTCTATGGGGCGGGTATCAGCTATGGCTACGTGCTTCCCTTTGCGCGCCATTGGGCGGCCGAATTTACGATTGGGGCAGGCTATGTCCATACGAAGTACGATGCGTATTACAATATTCCGAATGGTGCCTGTTACGAAAAGGGAGTTCCGTATAATTACTGGGGCCTCACCAAAGTCGGAGTCAATCTGGTCTACAAATTTGGAAAATAAGGAGGAGAGGCAATGAAAAGAGTAATTATTGGCACCGTCTGCCTGTTTGTCCTGTTTTTGACTGGCTGTAAAAAGACCATCCTCGAAGAACCCATTGATGGTGGGGTGGATCCTTCGCTTGTGCAGATGAATCTTACGCTGAATATCGACCCTTCGATTGAATACTATTCGTCGACAACCAAAGCGGATGCGTCGGATGAGTATGACGTGCGCTGGGTGGTCGAGGTTTTCCGCGACCAGATTGGCGATACCCCTGTGGAACGCCGTATTGTAAGTTGTGATCCTGCATCAGACGGTCAACACTCGATTAGTACGACGTTTTCGCTCAAAGCGGCAAAATATCAGGTCGTTGCCTGGATGGACTACGTGGAGGATGGGACTGTGGACGATAAGTATTACAGTGTGGATGATCTGTCGGCCATAGCATACCCGGA
Organism: Millionella massiliensis; assembly: GCF_900104655.1. Classification (GTDB taxonomy): domain Bacteria; phylum Bacteroidota; class Bacteroidia; order Bacteroidales; family Rikenellaceae; genus Rikenella; species Rikenella massiliensis. The sequence goes on from NZ_FNWD01000002.1 coordinate 2,399,119, forward strand.
TCTCGAAAATTATCTCGGAGACGAAGAGCACAAGGATGCTTATGTCGGGCAGAAAAAGTTTGATTTCACGGTTTACCACGATCAATGGAATGTGGAGGTCGATTGTGATATGACACTCGAACGGCCATTAGCCAAGATCGAGGTAATCACTACTGACGTCGATCGGTTTTTGTACAACCAGGCGATGAAACGTGCCCAGCTGAGTAAAAACGGATCCATACAACAGGACGAGGTGCCGCAGGATTTGGCCGCGCTAAAGGTGACGGTCGATTATGCCGGGTATTTCCCAACCGGGTTCAATGCGTATGAGAACAAACCCAATGATGCGCAAACGGGCGTGTCGTTCGATTGTCCGGTAACCCAACTTTCGGAAAGCGAAGCGCATATGGCCGGGGACTATGTCTTTGTCAACGGTACGGAATCGGCCGTGACCGTTAATCTTTCGGTCCGTGACCAAAGTGGGAACCTGATTAACCAGGTGAATGGTATTAATGTCCCGGTTGTGCGCGGTAAGCATACCATTATTCGCGATGACTTTTTAACCAAGACCTATACTCCCGGCATCGGAATCGATACCGGCTTCGATGGTGTAATTGAAGTAGTAATTCCCGATTAAAACGCAACGAAGAGATGAAAAAGCAGATATATATCTTATTGACGGCCATTTCGGCTTTGTTTGCCCTGTCGGGTTGTAGCCGGGAGAGCGACAAGGAATTCGGTGAAGAACCAGTTCGAGGTGAAATAGCTGTCGCTACGCAGCAAGGTCTGAATAACGTTCCTGCGGCAGCGCATAGCAAAGTGGGCGAAACGCTTCGTTATGTACTTGAAGTATGGACGCTTGGAGCAGAACCGCGTTGCGTGTTGCATCAGACGACGACGGGAGATGTGAACGGAGCGGTGTTCGACGTGGCTTTGATTCCAGGAACGTATGATTTCCTCTATTGGGCGGACGATGGATCAGGATATTATACAACCGACGATTTGCGGAAAGTAAAGGTGTCGAGGAACGGTGATAGACCTGGTTGCGATGCTTTTGCCTGTGCAACGCCAGCGGTGGAATGGAATGGTGGAGCAATGGGGGGTGTCACGCTGAAACGACCGGTGGCAAAACTGACCATTCAGAATTCAGCGACCTTCTCGGGGGTGAACAGTGTGAGTGTCACATATAAAGGTTTGTTGACACAATACGATGTGCTGACAGGCACAGCCTCAGAGCCGGCAAACGTGGTTGTGTCATTCCCGGACACAGAGAGCAGTTCGTCGTTGGTGGGGGAAGACTATATGTTCGCACCATCAACCGGTCAACAAATCGATGTTGCGGTGACCGTGGGGAGTACGGTCAAGCAGGTGCCGGCTCTGCAGCTCAAACCGAATTACATGACAACGCTCACGGCCACTTTCTGATGAGCCGTTGATTCAATCTATCAATCGTTAAAATTAAGGTCATATGAAGAAAAGTTTCTTTTGGGGTTTGTTAGGCCTGAGTCTGGTCTTTGCTTCGTGTCAGAAGCAGGAGGGGCCGGCGCTGACACCCAGTGGGACCCTGACCGTGACGATCCCGCAGGAATCGGTCCAGACGCGAGCTGCTGCGGATTATGGTCAAGGAAATCATATCAACCGTTGTATCCTGGAAATCTATCGTGACGACGTGAAATACAAGCGTTATGTCACGACGGTTTCGAACGGTACGGCAACATTCGACAACCTGCAACTGGTCGCTTCACAGGCCTACGATTTTGTATTCTGGGCTGACTGCGGTACAGAGAGTCAGGAGGACAAACACTACAATACGACTAACCTGACCAACATTACGGTCAAAGACGGTTATGCGGGCAACAACGACGAGTTCGATGCTTTCTTCCATGCGGAGGAGATGAGCGTGACGGACGCATTTTCGAAAAACGTGACTTTGGTCCGTCCGTTCGGTCAGTTGAATGTGAAGACCAATGACATGGGCATGATCGGGCAGGAGGAATTGAAGCCGACGCATGTGACCGTTGACTTCGTTGAGATTCCGACCAGCTTCAATGCACTGACCGGCGAAGCAGGCGATCCGGCAGCCGTCAGCTATAATGCAGCGATTGTCGATCAGAGCGCAGGCGAGTTGACGGTGGACTATATCTGGGCGGCTCCCGTTCAGGCCAACCTGGCCGACTTCTCGATGACGTTCCTGAACGGCGCAACCGAGATCACGACCAATGACAATTTCCACAACATTCCGATTCGTCGCAATTACAAAACCAGTGTGTCCGGTAACCTGTTGACTAAGACCGGAACGTTGAACGTGACGATCGATCCGACATTCTCGACGCCGGGTCTTGATGAATCCATTACGGAAGTAGAAGATATTGCAGCTGCAAATGCAGCTTTGGCTGAAGGTAAAACCAATGTTGTGGTTGCCAAAGCTCCCGAAAGCGAGGCGACGATTCAGATTCCCAAGATTTATACCACAGGTAACGATACACGGGTTTCCATATCATTGCCTGCAACGGATCAGACAGTGAACTTCGAGTATGGTAACGAGGGTCAGAATGCTCCGGCGACGGTGAATGTATCGATTCCGACGACAACGAATGTGGTGATCAACCTGCCGAACTCGACCGTCACGCTGAATGGACAGACCTATCAGAGTGTAACGGCTTCGACGGCCGATAATACGCTGATTATTCCGGAGGGCGTAGTAGTCGACGAATTGACCATTAATAAGGGTAATGTTGAGATCTATGGTACTGTCGGCGAGTTGCAGCTCAATGATGGTGCAGGTATCGTATCCGTATATTCTGTCGGTGACGCCGAAACGCTCAAACGTGCTGCAGAGCTGGTGGCCGCGAAGAAGTGTGCCAAAATCGTGCTTACGGCCGATATCGACCTGCAGGGCAGTGCTTCCAATCTGTGGGAGCCCATCAATACGGAAAGCTCCGCATTTGTCGAGTTCGACGGTGCAGGCCATACTATCAGCAATCTGTATGTTGATAACTTAACAGGACATGCAGATGGTCCCGGGTATTATTATGGTGGTTTCTTCTATGTGCTTCAGGGGACGGTGAAGAATCTGACGCTCGAAGGAGTCAATGTTACGTGTCATCGCGGAGCTGCTTTGATCGGTCGTATGGACCACGGTACGGTGGAAAATTGTACAGTCAAGAATGCCACTATTCATGGTTATCAGAAAGTCGGCGGTATAGTCGGATATGTTAATGGAGGTGGTGTGCAACGTGACGTAACGATTAGCGGTTGTACGGTTGACCAATGCGCTATTTATACCGTTGCTCCGGATGAAGGTCTGTATCAGGCCGGAGGGTTGATCGGTTATCTGCAGACATTCGAACGTAACGTACTGGTCGAAGAAAATTCGGTAAGTGGAATTTCGTTCGATAAGGTATATGAATCTCCTGTTGATGTGACCGATAAAGTATATGATATGGAGCAATTCTATTCTCATGCGTTTATCGGCGATGTGATTAATGTGTCATCACAGTCGGACGCCTACGATATCTACACGGTCGAACTGCGGAACAATTCTGTGGCAGAGCAGGTGTCGGGAATCCCCACCTGCGATCGTACCGACAACTATATCGGTTGGTGGGCTGGTGACTACAATGTTTCCGGACGTCCGTATTCGACCAAACTGATTGTTGATGGAGAGGTCAAAGACCGCTGGATCGAGGTGAAACGTGTGGCTGCTCAGATCGAAGCCGGTGGAGATGTAACTGTATATCGTAGTTATGATTTCACCGTCATGGAGGACGTGATTGAGATTACCAAACCGACAGTTCTCAATTTACGGGCGAATGTGAAGGTCAGCGCGGGCGTTGAATCCGTTTATTTGTTGAATCAAAGTGACCTGACCATCAACGCTGCGGCTGGTGCTGCGATGAATATGACCCGTCGAGTAGTCGAAAATCACGGTACGCTGACTGTTGAAGGCGGAACCTACTCCACAACAGTGAATAATGGAGGTACAGCAATGTGGAATAACAGTACCGAAGCTGTTATGAATCTGAACGATGCAATGGTCAATGCTTCATTCTTTGCAGTGGCAGGCAGCGGTCAGATCAATATCAGCGGTGGTACGATCACTTCGACCTCTTCGAATAAATACGGCTCCTGGGCCTATTGTGTCCGGGCACAAGGAGGCTGTACCATGGTGATCGATGACGCTACGATTCAAGGTGTGCAAGGAGCTTTGGCCTCGATTGAAAGTTCGCACGTTACTGTCAAGAATGCCAACATTTCAGCTCGGAATTCCGAACCTGGGCGTCAGGATGCTTTCTATGCACTGTATGCCGCTTCACTGGGTGTGATCGAAGTACTCGACGGTGAATTCTATTCCGACCGCACACCATGTGCCTATGCATCTGACGATGATCAGGCTGGAGCTCCGCTTGGCGGTTTTGTGCTGAAGGGCGGCAAGTATAGCTCGTATCCGAAAAATGATGACGGATCGATCTGGCAGCCTGAAGCGGGCTATCAATATGTGGAAACGGGCGATGCCACCTATCCTTATGCCATTCAACCGCAATAGATTATTCCGCGGTTGCACGTTCAGTCAGTTGTACGTTGCGTGAACCGAGACATGCCGAAATCCGGGGCTGTCGATGGATATCCCAGGACAGCCCGGAGATCCGGCATAACACTCGAAATGAAACGAAGAAGTGTTGTTGTCATTCAACTTTTCTGAAAACCTCTTTTATTAACCTTTTAACACTACAAACAAATGAGAAAAAGAAATCTACTTTGGGGTTTGTTGGGCCTAAGTATGGTCTTTGCCTCGTGTCAGAAGCAGGAAGGGCCGGCGCTGACACCCAGTGGGACCCTGACCGTGACGATCCCGCAGGAATCGGTCCAGACGCGAGCTGCTGCGGATTATGGTCAAGGAAATCATATCAACCGTTGTATCCTGGAAATCTATCGTGACGACGTGAAATACAAGCGTTATGTCACGACGGTTTCGAACGGTACGGCAACATTCGACAACCTGCAACTGGTCGCTTCACAGGCCTACGATTTTGTATTCTGGGCTGACTGCGGTACAGAGAGTCAGGAGGACAAACACTACAATACGACTAACCTGACCAACATTACGGTCAAAGACGGTTATGCGGGCAACAACGACGAGTTCGATGCTTTCTTCCATGCGGAGGAGATGAGCGTGACGGACGCATTTTCGAAAAACGTGACTTTGGTCCGTCCGTTCGGTCAGTTGAATGTGAAGACCAATGACATGGGCATGATCGGGCAGGAGGAATTGAAGCCGACGCATGTGACCGTTGACTTCGTTGAGATTCCGACCAGCTTCAATGCACTGACCGGCGAAGCAGGCGATCCGGCAGCCGTCAGCTATAATGCAGCGATTGTCGATCAGAGCGCAGGCGAGTTGACGGTGGACTATATCTGGGCGGCTCCCGTTCAGGCCAACCTGGCCGACTTCTCGATGACGTTCCTGAACGGCGCAACCGAGATCACGACCAATGACAATTTCCACAACATTCCGATTCGTCGCAATTACAAAACCAGTGTGTCCGGTAACCTGTTGACTAAGACCGGAACGTTGAACGTGACGATCGATCCGACATTCTCGACGCCGGGTCTTGATGAATCCATTACGGAAGTAGAAGATATTGCAGCTGCAAATGCAGCTTTGGCTGAAGGTAAAACCAATGTTGTGGTTGCCAAAGCTCCCGAAAGCGAGGCGACGATTCAGATTCCCAAGATTTATACCACAGGTAACGATACACGGGTTTCCATATCATTGCCTGCAACGGATCAGACAGTGAACTTCGAGTATGGTAACGAGGGTCAGAATGCTCCGGCGACGGTGAATGTATCGATTCCGACGACAACGAATGTGGTGATCAACCTGCCGAACTCGACCGTCACGCTGAATGGACAGACCTATCAGAGTGTAACGGCTTCGACGGCCGATAATACGCTGATTATTCCGGAGGGCGTAGTAGTCGACGAATTGACCATTAATAAGGGTAATGTTGAGATCTATGGTACTGTCGGCGAGTTGCAGCTCAATGATGGTGCAGGTATCGTATCCGTATATTCTGTCGGTGACGCCGAAACGCTCAAACGTGCTGCAGAGCTGGTGGCCGCGAAGAAGTGTGCCAAAATCGTGCTTACGGCCGATATCGACCTGCAGGGCAGTGCTTCCAATCTGTGGGAGCCCATCAATACGGAAAGCTCCGCATTTGTCGAGTTCGACGGTGCAGGCCATACTATCAGCAATCTGTATGTTGATAACTTAACAGGACATGCAGATGGTCCCGGGTATTATTATGGTGGTTTCTTCTATGTGCTTCAGGGGACGGTGAAGAATCTGACGCTCGAAGGAGTCAATGTTACGTGTCATCGCGGAGCTGCTTTGATCGGTCGTATGGACCACGGTACGGTGGAAAATTGTACAGTCAAGAATGCCACTATTCATGGTTATCAGAAAGTCGGCGGTATAGTCGGATATGTTAATGGAGGTGGTGTGCAACGTGACGTAACGATTAGCGGTTGTACGGTTGACCAATGCGCTATTTATACCGTTGCTCCGGATGAAGGTCTGTATCAGGCCGGAGGGTTGATCGGTTATCTGCAGACATTCGAACGTAACGTACTGGTCGAAGAAAATTCGGTAAGTGGAATTTCGTTCGATAAGGTATATGAATCTCCTGTTGATGTGACCGATAAAGTATATGATATGGAGCAATTCTATTCTCATGCGTTTATCGGCGATGTGATTAATGTGTCATCACAGTCGGACGCCTACGATATCTACACGGTCGAACTGCGGAACAATTCTGTGGCAGAGCAGGTGTCGGGAATCCCCACCTGCGATCGTACCGACAACTATATCGGTTGGTGGGCTGGTGACTACAATGTTTCCGGACGTCCGTATTCGACCAAACTGATTGTTGATGGAGAGGTCAAAGACCGCTGGATCGAGGTGAAACGTGTGGCTGCTCAGATCGAAGCCGGTGGAGATGTAACTGTATATCGTAGTTATGATTTCACCGTCATGGAGGACGTGATTGAGATTACCAAACCGACAGTTCTCAATTTACGGGCGAATGTGAAGGTCAGCGCGGGCGTTGAATCCGTTTATTTGTTGAATCAAAGTGACCTGACCATCAACGCTGCGGCTGGTGCTGCGATGAATATGACCCGTCGAGTAGTCGAAAATCACGGTACGCTGACTGTTGAAGGCGGAACCTACTCCACAACAGTGAATAATGGAGGTACAGCAATGTGGAATAACAGTACCGAAGCTGTTATGAATCTGAACGATGCAATGGTCAATGCTTCATTCTTTGCAGTGGCAGGCAGCGGTCAGATCAATATCAGCGGTGGTACGATCACTTCGACCTCTTCGAATAAATACGGCTCCTGGGCCTATTGTGTCCGGGCACAAGGAGGCTGTACCATGGTGATCGATGACGCTACGATTCAAGGTGTGCAAGGAGCTTTGGCCTCGATTGAAAGTTCGCACGTTACTGTCAAGAATGCCAACATTTCAGCTCGGAATTCCGAACCTGGGCGTCAGGATGCTTTCTATGCACTGTATGCCGCTTCACTGGGTGTGATCGAAGTACTCGACGGTGAATTCTATTCCGACCGCACACCATGTGCCTATGCATCTGACGATGATCAGGCTGGAGCTCCGCTTGGCGGTTTTGTGCTGAAGGGCGGCAAGTATAGCTCGTATCCGAAAAATGATGACGGATCGATCTGGCAGCCTGAAGCGGGCTATCAATATGTGGAAACGGGCGATGCCACCTATCCTTATGCCATTCAACCGCAATAGATTATTCCGCGGTTGCACGTTCAGTCAGTTGTACGTTGCGTGAACCGAGACATGCCGAAATCCGGGGCTGTCGATGGATATCCCAGGACAGCCCGGAGATCCGGCATAACACTCGAAATGAAACGAAGAAGTGTTGTTGTCATTCAACTTTTCTGAAAACCTCTTTTATTAACCTTTTAACACTACAAACAAATGAGAAAAAGAAATCTACTTTGGGGTTTGTTGGGCCTAAGTATGGTCTTTGCCTCGTGTCAGAAGCAGGAAGGGCCAACGTTGGCTCCGAATGCCTCGCTGACAGTAACCATTCCGCAGGAAGCGGTTCAAACACGTGCAGCCGGTGACGGTTCGCAGGTTACACGTTGCGTGATGCAGGTATACCGCAACGATGCTCCTTATGGTGAAAAACAGGTTGTTGCCATAAGCGGTAATACTGCTACTTTCACAGATTTGCAACTGGTTGCCTCGCAGACTTACAAGTTTGTCTTTTGGGCTGACTGTGGTACCGGTTCGAACAATCTCGAAGACAATCATTACAATACGTCTGATCTGACCAATATTACCGTTAACGGAGATTATATTGGTAACAACGAAGAGTTTGACGCTTTCTTCAAATGCGAAGAGTTGACTGTAACAGATGCGTTCTCAGCGAACGTCACTTTGGCTCGTCCGTTTGGTCAGTTGAATGTGAAGACCAATGACCTGGACGCTATTGGAGAAGGTCACGATGACCTGAAACCGACCCATGTTACGGTTAATTTCTCTGCCGTGCCCACCACTTTCAATGCCCTGACCGGCGAGACTGGCTCTCCGCTTAATCTCAGCTATACAGCTGAAGTTGTGGACAATGCAGGTCACCTGACGCTCGACTATATCTGGGCTGAAGAGGATCAGGCCAATCTGGCAGACTTCTCGATGGAGTTCCTTAATAGCACAGGAAATACGATTGCTGAGAACGACAATTTCCGCAACATTCCGATCCGTCGCAACTACCAGACCAATGTGTCGGGTAACCTGCTGACCAAGAAAGGAACCATCAATGTGACGATTGATCCTGGATTTGCTGCTGGCGGAATCGAATCGCAGACGATTGAGGTCGCCTCTGGAAACCTGCAAAGTACTCTGACCGGTTTGTCTGCCGAAGGCATCAAAGACTACAACATCGTAGTTCTGGACAATGGCGTATCGGGAGAATATGAACTGCCCGCCCTGTCGGAAGGTTCGAGCATCAGCATTCAACTGGCTGGCACTTCGGCTCCTGTTACCTTTGGCGATGCAGATTTCAAAGGCATGCTCGAAGTTAGCAATACGGGAAGCGCTGTCGATCTGACGATCGATGTGCCTCAGGGCGACGCTACGCTGGGAGCCGGTAGCTGGAATTCCATTACTGCGACGACCAAACCCGGTACCTTTACGATTGCTTCGGATGCCAATGTTACCAAAGTAACCGTTGAAGGTGGTAACGTAAATGTCAACAAAGGTGCCGAAGTTGGTGAAATTGTTAAGGGTGAAAATAATACTGATGAAGAAACCGTGGTGACCCTGTTCGACGGCGCAACCGTTACTACCATTGATGAGAACATTACGACTCAAGAAGGTGTGACCGGCCAGATTGTCAACAAGTCGACCGGCAAGAGCTACGCAACGATCCGCGATGCCGTGACCTATGCTTCGGCCGGCGATGTGATCGAAATCGCAGCAGGTAGTTATGATCTTGGCGAACCGGGGCAGAAAGATGCCACCGGCCCTTATGGCTATTATCTGAAAATCGACACTCCCGTCACCCTGTAAGGTCTGGGCGACGTGACCATCACTACTTCGGATGAAGCTGCACAAAACATTGGTGGTGTGGGTTGTTTGCAGAACCTGGTTACTGTCAATGCCGACAATGTAACGCTCGAAAACCTCACCTTTGTTGCCAACTATAATAATGCATATGGTGGCCCGAATAAAGTCGTGCTGGTTCAAGGTACGAATGCAACGGTGAAAAATTGTGTCTTCAAGACCAATGAAAAAGCTCCCGAAGATGGCGGTAGCGCAGTGTACTTCGCACTGAATGCCCGCAAGGGTCTGGTGGAAGGTTGTACGACTAACTACGCTACGATTTCGTTTGACGGTCTGATGGCCGGCGAATTCGATATCCTGAACAATACGTTCAACTATGGCAACACCAACCTGGTATTTACGACTCCGAACTGGACTTCGAATGATGTAACGACTTCGACCCTGAAAGTCAATGTGGAAAACAATACCTTCACGGGTGTGGAAGCCTATACCGGCGAAAATAATCCTGTGGTTCGCGCATACTATGGTATCATCAACCTGAAAGACAATAAGTTCCCGACGGATGATATTTATTGGAAAGCGACCAAGTTCGGATCAATCTTTGTTGATTACAACTCGCTCGTAGATCAGTACTGGTTCAAAGACCGGTCAGAACCGATGAGTTTTGCTATCTCGAACGATGTAATCGAGTTCGCAACTGCTCAGGAACCCAACAACAACTGGTACTCCTGGCAAGGTCGCAAAGCCAAGGTCAACACCGGCGTGAAATCCTCTTGGACGGTCGAAACCACGCTGACCATTCCGACCGCCGATCGTCCTGTTCGTCAAAGCGTTTGGCTGAACGTATGCAATGCTGAGGGTCGGAACGCCGACTGGGCGATTGTAGGATACAAAATCGCTGAGGCTGGTCAAGCTGGTGTACTCGAAACCTGGGACTCCAGCGGTGAAGGTGTATGGAACGAAGTGAAGATCTCGGATCTGAACCTGAACCCCGGCGATCAGGCTGCCGTTAAATTCGTGTTCGAAAACGGTACGATGACTCAGTTCGTCAATGGTATCCAGGTGAATCAGTATGCCATCGACGGTGTTACTGCTTCGCAGCTGAGCGAAATCATCTACAACTCGTACAGCTATGGTGACAGCTACAACACAACCTGGTCGTACCCGGTAGTGAAGTAGCCTTTCGTGGTGGACATGCTTACGGGAACTGTCATAGGGATGTAAGGCTCTCGTAAGTGTGAAGGATGGAGCTCTGCAGAACATAACGTTCTGCAGAGCTCCTTCTGTTTTTCCGATGTTGAATTCGGGGATGGGTTTGTGAAGAGCCAAGTATCCGGAACGATAATTCTGATTAAATTTGTCATTCATTTAAAACGAAATATTATGGCATTGGCAGTGATATTGGGCGGAGGCGAAAGCGGATATGGTTCCGCCGTGCTGGCCGCTGTCAAAGGATACGATGTGCTGCTTTCCGACTCCGGATCGTTGCGCGAACCTTATCGGACACAACTTGTCGAACGTAACATCCCTTTTGAAGAGGGGGGGCATACACTGGAGAAAATTTTGAAGGCGGAATTTGTGGTCAAAAGTCCCGGTATCCCGGAAACGGCTCCGGTCGTCCGGGCCATCCGTGAAAAGGGGATTCCGGTAATCTCGGAAATCGAATTTGCGGGACGTTATTTGGCCCCGCAGACGCGGACGGTATGTATTACCGGAAGCAATGGTAAAACGACAACTACGACGCTGATCTATGAAATTTTGCGGGCTGCCGGGTTCCGGGCTTCTCTGGCCGGGAATATCGGGCAGAGTCTGGCGTTGCAGGTGGCTGAAATTCCGCAGGCTGATCAGCCCGATTGGTATGTGATTGAACTGAGCAGTTTCCAACTGGACGGCATGTATGATTTCCGTGCCGATATCGCCTTGTTGTTGAATATTACGCCAGACCATCTGGATCGTTACGACCATCGCATGGAGAACTACGTGGCCAGCAAGTTTCGGATCACGCAGAATCTGCGTCCACAGGACCTGTTCGTGTATAACGGCGAAGATCCCGAGACGTTGGGCTGGTTGCCGCGCGTGTTGCCGTCGCTGGCTGCCGAAACGTGCGCATTTTATGCCAAAAAGGGAGAAGGTGCGGTGCGGTACGATACTGAGACGGGAATGATGTCGTGGGGCGATGGATTCCGATTCCCGGCGGCGGAGATGCGAATCAAGGGGCTGCACAATATTGCCAATGCGTTGGCGGCAGTGGTGGCGTGCCGGCGTGCCGGTGTGCCCGATGAAGTGATCATGCAGACGCTTCGGGAGTTCGGCGGTGTGGAACACCGGCTCGAACCGGTGGCGACAATCGACGGTGTGGAGTACATCAACGATTCGAAGGCGACGAATGTCGATTCGGTATGGTATGCACTGCAGGCCATGACGCGGCCGACGGTCTGGATTGCCGGAGGAACAGACAAGGGGAACGATTATGCGGTGCTGATGCCGTTGGTTCGGGAGCATGTGAAGGCACTGGTCTGCATGGGGCTCGATAATGCCAAACTGGTCCGTTCGTTCACCGGGGTGGTTCCTGTTTACGATACGGCATCGCTGGAGGATGCGCTGAAGGCTTGTCGTGAAGCGGCCGAACCGGGCGATACGGTGTTGCTGTCGCCGGCCTGTGCCAGTTTCGACCTCTTCCGCAATTACGAGGATCGTGGCGAGCAGTTCAAAAAGGCGGTTAGAAGCATGGCCGAGTAGGTAACCCGGCTGCGGGTGCGGGCGATTTGCCTGTACCTGCATTGAAGCCTGCCTGCGTATCCTGTCCGCATTTGGTTTGTTCGAAAAATCCGGTGCGAATGTTTTGAACGGTGAAATGTAGGGGAGATGCAGGTAGCGATAGGCTAAATAAGCATCAGCGGCAGATACAAATCAGAGTTTGTATCTGCCGCTGATGCTTTTGTTGAAATGAGGCACGTATTTCGCCGTAAGGCCCCGATTTTTCCTTTCAAATGTCCTGTGGTGAAGCTCGGTTGGGGGAAACCGTTTTTATGTAAAATAGAATCGTTTTTAGGCGAAACATTTTTTGTACACCTTGGTTCTATTTCTTCACTTTGGGGGTGTTGGCTTTAGCTCCCTAAGTGCTGGTTTTCGCCCTTCGGATGTTGTCCCACGCTCCGTTGGCGGGGTGGGTTAGGCGAAGGCGGCACGGACCTCTTCGCGGTCGTCGAAGTGGTGGCGAATGCCGGCGATCTCCTGATAGGGCTCGTGGCCTTTGCCGGCTACCAAAATGATGTCGCCCGGACGGGCCAAGGCGGCTGCCGTGCGAATCGCTTCGCGACGGTCGGCGATGGTCAGCGTACGGGCCATCTGCGCTTTGTCGAGGCCGGCTCGCATCTCGTCGAGAATCACTTGCGGATCCTCGAAACGGGGGTTGTCCGAGGTCAGAATCACCCGCGAGGAGCCGTTGGCGGCGACCTGTGCCATTACGGGGCGTTTGGTGGTGTCGCGATTGCCGCCGCACCCGACGACGGTGATGAGTTGCGCACCCTCTTTCCGCAGTTCGTTGATCGTGTCGATAACGTTTTGCAGCGCGTCGGGCGTGTGGGCGTAGTCCACGATGGCCAGTCGTCCGTCGGTGGCGCGAATCTGTTCGAAACGGCCGCTCACGGGGTGCAGCGTGCTCAGAATCCGGAGCACTTCGGCCGACTCCTGCCCCAGCTCCATGGCGGCGCCGTAGATGGCGGTCAGGTTATAGGCGTTGAAACGGCCGATGAATTGAACCCACACCTGCTGGCGGTTCATCTCGATCTCCATGCCGTCGAGATGCTCTTCGACGATACGCCCGTGGTAGTCGGCCACGTTGCGCAGCGAGTAGGTGACTTTGCGTCGGGCAGGTGAATTCTGGAGCATGATTTCGCCGTTGCGGTCGTCGATGTTGGTCAGGGCGAAGGCCTCTTTGGGGAGGGCGTTGAAGAATCCCTGTTTGGCTTTGATGTATTCGGCGAAGGTCTTGTGGTAGTCGAGGTGGTCGTGGGTGATGTTGGTGAAGATGCCGCCGGTGAACCGCAGCCCTTCGATACGTTTCTGCACGATGCTGTGCGAGCTGACCTCCATGAAGCAGTAGTCGCAGCCGGCATCGACCATTTCGGCCATCAGCCGGTTCAGGGTCAGCGGGTCGGGGGTGGTGTGGGTCGATTCGATGCGTTCTTCGCCGACGCGGTATACGACGGTCGAGATCAGCCCGCACCGGTGGCCGAGTGCCGTAAAGAGGTCGTAGAGCAGGGTGGCGATGGTGGTTTTGCCGTTGGTGCCGGTGACGCCGACCAACCGCAACTTCTGGCTCGGGTGACCGTAGTAGGCGGCGGCAAGCAGAGCCAGTGCGGCGGCGCTGTCATCGACCAGCACATAGCTGACGGCCGGATCGAGTTCGTCGGCCGGGAGGGTCTCGCAGACGATGGCCGATGCGCCTTGCGCGATGGCGTCGGGGATGTAGTCGTGGCCGTCGACCTGGGTGCCGCGGACGGCTACGAAGAGGTCGCCTTTCTCGACCTTGCGCGAGTTGAACTGAATGCATCGTATGCCGGGACGCTGCGGGCCGGTGATCCGGGCGCCGGGCAGGCTGTCGAATATGTGTACCATGGGATTAACGGTGTGTGCTAATGGGTGAGATCGTCCGGGAGCTCTTCGGGCGTTTCGGCGGGCTTGGGCTGCGGACGTTTTTTCGGTTTTTTCTGCTCTAAGGTAAGTAAAATTTCGGTTCCTTGTTCAAACGGGATTCCGGCTTCGAGCGATTGGGCGGTCACGATGCCCATCCCGGTGAATTTGGGACGCAGACCGACACTCTCGGCCATTTCGAGGGCTTCGTCGAGGGTCAGCCCCTGCAGGTCGGGCACGCCGGCCGTCACGGGCATCGGCGCAGGGGTCAGCACACGGCCGCCGCTGTCGATGGCCACGGTACCTTCGGCGGGGATGGCGGGCACTCCGGCTACCCGCAGGTCGGTGACGAGTGCGTTGAGCTCATCGGCGGGGCCGGGCAGGGCACGGAGTTGCGGGTCGAAGGCCTGGGCGCGAGGTACGACGCGGTTGTTGACGTTGTAGTGCATGGCGTACACGCGGTCGGCCACGGTTTTGAAGAGCGGGCCGGCCAGCGAGGTGCCGTAGTAGGGTTTCGAGGAACCGGCGGGGTGGTAGGTCTTCAGGGCGACGATGATCGAGTATTTGGGGTTGTCGGCGGGCAGGTAGCCGACCATCGAACCGAGGTAGTGGCGACCGCCGCTGCTGGTGGTGTATCCGCTGCGGCCGATGGCCACCTGGGCGGTACCCGTTTTGGCGGCGACGCGGTAGTTGGGGTTCTGGAGCAGTCGTCCGGTACCGTTCAGCACGACCCCTTCGATGGCCTGGCGCAGGCCGCGCAGGGTCGCCTGCGAGCAGATGGCCGGGTTGATGGTGTCGCTCGGGATGCGGCGCACGGTTTGGTCGTGGTGTCGCAGTTCGCGGACGAACATGGGCTTAACCATCACGCCGTTGTTGGCCACGGCGTTGTAGAGGGTGAGGGTGTGGATCGGGGCCACGCGCACGGCGTAACCGTAGGACATCATGGTGAGGGTCATACCGTCCCAGCCGTTTTTCATATCGGGGTGTTTGACCAGCGGCCGGGCTTCGCCGGCGATTTGCAGGTCAAGCGGGCGGCTGATGCCGAGCCGGTCGATGGCTTCGATGAATTTCGATGCGCGGCCTCCGTAGGCACGGTTGACGGCCTTGGCCATCCCGATGTTGGACGATTTTTCGAATACCTGCTGGAGGCTGAGCACACCGAAACCGCCGGAGTGGGAGTCGACCACGCGCACGGGACCGATCTGCACGCGGCCCTGTTCGGTGTCGATGATGGTGGAGAGGGGCATGTGGGCGTCGTCGAGCAGGGTCAGCAGGCCGACCAGCTTGAAGGTCGAACCGGGCTCCATGCTCATCCCGATCACATAGTTGTAGTCTTCGACGAGGGTGCCGTCCGGGCGGCGGGTGACGTTCGAGAGGGCTTTGATGTCGCCCGTGGCCACCTCCATCACGGCGACGCAGCCCCAGTCGGCTTCGGCTTCGACGATCCACTCCTGCAGGGCGCTCTGCACCATGTCCTGCATCTCGATATTGAGGGTGGTCACTACGTCGTAGCCGTCGACCGGATCGATGTTCTGGTCGCTGGCGATCGGGGTCCAGAAGTTACCGGAGACTTTCTGTTTCAGTGTCCGTCCGGGTTTGCCCTTGAGGTCTTCGTCGAATCCCCCCTCGATTCCCAGTTTGACGCCGGACTGGTTGACGAATCCGATGGTGCGCAGGGCGAGGCTCCCGTGCGGGCGGACGCGGCGGCTGTTCTCCACGGCCAGGAAACCGCCGTGGTTCGGTCCCAGCCGGAACAGGGGAAATTGTTTGACCTCCTGCAGTTCGAGGTAGTTGATCTTGCGACGAGTTACCAGGTGGTATCGCTTCTTTTCGGCGTGAGCCTTGAGCAGGTCGGCCTTGTATTCGGCGGCATTGCGGTCACCGAAAAAGTGGGCCAGGCAGAGGCTCAGCGAATCGACGTTGGCCATGAAGAGTTCGGGTGTGAGCCCGTCGGCGGCCATGTCCATGCGGAGTTCGTAATAGGGAATGGAGGTGGCCAGCAGGCGGCCGTCGTCGGAGTAGATGTTGCCGCGGGCCCCGTCGATCACTTCGGTCCGGTAGCTGTACTTGTTCGAGAGGTCGCGCAGCGCGTCGCTGCCGCTGCCAACCTGAAGCCAGATGATGCGGCCGAGAATGGCCAGCCCCAACAGAAAAAAGAGAAGATACAACACCTTGACGCGCCGCAGAATGGCCTCTTTAATGGGGCTGCGCTGCGGTTTGCCGGGGGTGGGGTTCGGAGCGGGTGTGGTAGGTGCGGGGGTCATGGTCGGGGGGTCACTCTTCGATCAGGTGGGTCGGGCTGCCGCCCTGTTTCAGCGGCATGTTGCGCTCTTCGAGCAGCCGTTCCACCTCGCTTTGGCGGGTGATGGTCATCCGCACGGCCGAGGAGGTCACGGCTTCGGTCTTGAGCTGTTTCAGTTCGTCGGTGAGGCGATCCAGTTCGCTGTGCTTGTGCTGGACGTGAAAACCGTTGGCTATGTAGAGCAGCATCAGCAGCACGATATAGACGATCACGGGCAGACGGCGTGTAAACTCTTCCTGGGTGAGCACGCTGCCGGTGAAAAACTGTCCGATGCGGATACCGCGTTTGCGACGGGGCGGCTGCGGCTCGTCGGTGGCAGCAGGGGGCGTTGCATCGCCGGAGGTCTCCTCTTCGGCGGGCTGCTCCTCGGGGCTGGGCGCAGCGTCGGGTTCGCGCCAGTCGGGCGGGGTGGCATCCTCTTCGTCGGGTGCCACCGCCGGGTCGACGTCCGGCGTGGGGCGCCAGTCGAACTCTTCGGGTGGGGTTTTATGTCGTTTGCGGAACAGCATTTCGGGTGTGTTGTCTGTTGGCGGGCGGTGCTGCGGCAGCCGGTGAAGCGGGCCGTACAGCGGAGTGCTTCGAACGGGCAGTTGCGGCGTACACCGTCCTGTTTCTTCGGAAGAGCGCTGGATACCGGCTGGGGCCCTGTGGAAGATGGCGCCACGGCGTCTGTGAAGGCTGTCGGCCGGGCCCCTGTGGCGGGGTCGGTGCGGTTTCCAGTGGGGTCGGGATTAGCTCGGGTCGGTCTTCTCCAGTTTTTCGGCTCCGCGCAGTTTGGCGCTGCGGGCGCGGGGGTTGCGGGCGATCTCGGCCTCGTCGGGCAGGATCACTTTGCCGACGGCTCGGAGCGGTACGGTTGCCCGGCCGAAAAAGTCCTTCTCGACGCGTCCATCGGCAGTGCCGCTACGGATGAAGTTTTTGGTCAGGCGGTCCTCCAGCGAGTGGTAGGTGATGACGCTCAGCCGGCCGCCGGGCGCGAGCAGGCGGATGGCTTGCGCGAGCATCATCTCGAGGGCCTGCATTTCGCCGTTCACCTCGATGCGGAGGGCCTGGAACAGTTTTGCCCGGAATTTCGATTCGGCGCCGCGCGGAGTGACCTCTTCGACAGCCTTGAGCAGGTCGGCGATGGTCGCGATGGGGCCGACGCTCTGGCGGTGGCGGATGATGGCGTTGGCGATGCGGTAGCACTTGTCCAGCTCGCCGTAACGGCCCAGGAGGGTGGCCAACTGGTCGGCTTCGTAGCTGTTCACGATGTCGGCTGCGGTGCGTTCGCCGCCGGTTTGGTTCATGCGCATGTCGAGCGGTCCGTCGAAGCGGAACGAAAAGCCGCGTTCGGCGGTGTCGAAGTGGTGTGACGAGACGCCGAGGTCGGCCAGTATGCCGTCCACCTGTTCGAATCCGGCAGCCCGCACGCAGCCGCGTAGGAAACGGAAGTTGTTGTGAACGAGTGTCAGCCGTTTGTCGTCGGGGGCATTGGCCAGCGCTTCGGCGTCCTGGTCAAAGGAGACGAGGCGGCCTTTCCGGCCGAGTCGGCTGAGGATTTCGCGCGAGTGTCCGCCGCCACCGAAGGTGACGTCGACGTAGACGCCGTCGGGGCGGATGTCGAGCATGTCGACGCTTTCGCGGAGCAGTACGGGATCGTGGTATTCGGACATGGCGGTAGGATAACGGACCGTTGAGGGTGAAAATTGGGGTAAAGTTACATTTTTTTTAAATTTGCCCTGCAATATGGAAACCATAGACATAGGTCGTCTGCTGCGGACCAAGAATCCGCGTCTGGCACGGTGGGTGCCGCGTTTCGTCGTGCGCGGGATCGAACGACTCATCCGGCTCAGGAAAATCAATTACGTACTGGAAAATTACAGCGCCCAGCCGCCGATGGAGTTCATCCGTTCGACGCTGGAGTATATCGGGGTGACCTATACGGTGCACGGGGTGGAGAACATCCCCCGGAACCATCGGGTGATCTTTGCCTCGAACCATCCGCTGGGCGGGCTGGACGGGCTGATGCTGGCGGAGGCGGTGAACCCTCATGTGCCGTCGGTAAAGCTCATTGTGAACGACCTGCTGATGAACCTCGAACCGCTGGCGCCGATTTTCGTGCCGGTCAACAAGTATGGCGCTCAGACGGTCGACTACGCGCGCAGGCTGGTGGAGATGTACGAGAGCGATGCAGCGGTCATTACGTTTCCGGCCGGTCTATGTTCGCGGTTGATTCGTGGAAAGATCGAGGATCCGCCGTGGCGGCGTAATTTCGTGCAGAAGGCCTGGGAGAGCGGACGGTTGATCGTGCCGGTCTATATCGAGGGGCGCAATTCGATGTTTTTCTACCGTTTCGAACGGTTGCGCAAGACGCTCGGCATCAAGCTGAACCTGGGAACCGTCCTGCTGCCCAAAGAGATGTTCGATCAGAAAGGAAAACATCTGGATATCTATATCGGCGAGCCGATCGAACTGACGCGTGAGCATACGATTCGCGACTGGGTCGATGTGATTCGCCGCAAGGTGTACGCCATGCAGCCGAAGCAGTAAGAAAGCGCGGCGAAGGGCAGATCGAGGCTGTGCGAGATTTTCCCTCCTTGGAAAAGAAGGGTGTGTAGATTTTGTGGAAGAAATGGGCTGAACGTGGCTGTGCGCGTGTGTTAGGCACAAAAGACAGAAGGTAATAATAAGCGAAGCGGGCTTGGAACCAATATTCCAAGCCCGCTTCGCTTATTGATTTTGGACGGCTGTTATGTTAGAGGACAGGGTGCCGGCCGAAATGAGGAGTGCAGATACAAAGGTGCAGATCGATTCTGCGAAAATGACACCCCGGCTCTTGTTATTGAGCCGAGGTCATGTCAGATTCGTGGAATTCGTAGTGCTGGGTGAGGGTGCTCCAGGCCGGATTGTTTTCGTAGGCGGACAGTGTTCCTGCTGGGAGGTACAGCATGTTGGGAATGTTATCGCCTTGGGTCGTGATACCCGTATTGAAGAAAACCTTGGTATCAAAGCAGGTCGGAGGAGTCGTGGCCTGGCATGTGAAGGAGTAGAGGTGGTGGCAGTGAGCCAGGGCGTATTGTCCGATCGATTTGACGTTTTTGCCGAGGGTGATTTGTTGCAGGTTTTCGCAGGCGAAGAAAGCATGACTGCCGATCTCTTCGACACTTTCGGGCAGTTCGATCGAAGAGATGTTCAGATTGCCGTTCAGGAAATAGGAAGGTATGCGGACCAGTTTGTCCGTTTTGAAGGTCACGTTACGCAGCTTGTCGCAGTTTTCGAACGGGTGCGAACCGATTTCGCGGACGTTTTCCGGAATTTCGATCCAGGTCATGGCGCAGCCGGAGAAAGCCGCCTGGCCGATGACTTCGAGGCTGGTGGGGAGAATGATATTTTCCAGCGCAGAGCATCCGCCGAAGGCTCCGTCGCCGATCATGCTCAGCTGGTCGCCGAAGGTCAGGGTCTTGAGCGAGGAGCAGTCTTTGAAGGCAGTGCTTCCGATCGTGAGTGCACCGGTCAGTTCGACGGAATTGAGCAGGTTGCATCCGCTGAAGGCTCCGTCGCCAATCTCGGTGACCGGAGAGAGGTCTACCTCACGCAGATCGACGCATCCCATGAATGCGCAGCGCTGGAGGTGTACTTCCCGGTTGCCGATGTTCAGGTTGCGCAGATACTGGCACGCTTCGAACGAGCTTACCCCCAGGCAAAGCGTGTCGGTGCTCTCGGGGATGGTAACGGTTTTGAGTGCGCTGCCCTGGAATGCGAAAGCGGGAATCAGTGTGAGCGATTTGGGCAGGGTGATCTCTGCCAGCCCCGTATTGGCAAATGTGCTTTCGGAGAGGGTGTGCAGACTGGAACTCAGGGTGACTGAGGTCAGTTGTGCGCAATCCATGAAGGCGGAACGGCCGATCGAATCGATTTGTTGGAGGTTAATTTCTGTTAACGGCGAGTGGGAGAAGGTCCAGCCCCCGATGGCTGTGACGTTGACCGGCAGAGTGACTGCCTCGAGCGTCGCGAAAGAGATGGTTTCGAACGGGTCGTCCTGCGATCTGGGGAAAGTGTGCGATTCGTAGATGGCGTTGCTCATGTCCAGTTGGGTGAGCGACAGATCGGCGAATTGCTGGACGATCTCTTCGGTCAGCAGCGCGCCGCCGCGCGTTTCGACCTTGAGTGAGGTGATCGAGGTGTTCGGATCCAGTTTGTTGACCCACTCGCTGCTGCCGTTGACCTGGTAGTAAACGCCGGGGGTCACGCCGCTTTCGGTCGAGGCGCTCTGGGTGATGGTGAAGGTGGTTTGCTGGCCGAGACAGCTGATGGTGATGGTGGCCGAACGATCCTCTCCGGTCGTGTTCGTCTGCAGGGTGATCGTCAGCGTGTTGGGGCCGGAACCGCCGCTCTTGGGGTTGATGTCGACCCACGCGTTGTCCGAGGCTTTACTGGTGGTCGATACGCTGGCTGTCCAACTGCCCTCGGCGGTAAAGCTGATGCTGTTGTTGGTGACGTCGGCGTAGTATTCCTGGTTGACGTCCTGCGGATCGTCGAACTTGATGGGGCCGTTGTCGGTCGGGCCGTTCTCTGAACTGCAGGCTGTCAGCAGGCCGGTGGCGAGGGTAGTCAGGAGGATGAAAAGTTTACGCATAATGATTGTGGTTTTGGATGTTTCGGATGTGGGTGGAACGGTGTGACGATGGGTTACTCCTGTTCAGAGGCCATCCGGCGGGCGATGATACTGACCACGACCAGCTGCATGGCGTGGTAGATCATGATGGGGAGGAGCAGAATCCCGGTGAGGGTGTGGTCGGATACCAGCACCTTGGACATGACGGTGCCGTGGACGAGTGATTTCTTCGAGCCGCAGAAGAGGGCCACGATGCGGTCTTCGCGGTTGAAGTGCATCCGGTGGCTGATCCACCAGACGATGCCGAACACCAGAAAGAAGAGTGCGGCCATGCCGATGGTCAGTACGGCGAGCAGACCCCACGATACGGAGTCGAACATGTGCATCGAGAACGACTCGCAGAACGAGGTGTAGACGATGGCGATGATGACCGTTTGGTCGAAGAAGTTGAGGGCGCGTCGGTGAGTTTCGGCAAATTCGCCCCACCAGCGGTGGAGCAGCATTCCGGCGCCGACCGGGACGATGACCTGGAAGATGAGGCTGATGATGACCTCTTCGAGCGAGTTTCCGCCCTGTCCGGCTGTCAGGAAGAGCGACATCCAGAGCGGCGTGACGAAGACGCCGATCAGGCTCGAGATCGAGGCGTCGAAGATGGCGGCGGGGACGTTGCCGCGGGCCATCGAGACCATCACGACCGACGAGGAGACGGTCGAGGGCAGGGTGGCCATAAAGAAGATGCCGAGCCAGAGGTAGTAGTGTGGCTGGGTGTCGATCAGGGCCATGATGCCGAGTACCAGCAGGGGAAACAGCACGAAGGAGGTGAGTTGGACCAGCACGTGCAGCCGGACGTTTTGCAGGCCGACTTTCAGCTTTTCGCGGTTGAGCCGCAGCCCGTAGAAAAAGAAGATGACTCCCACGCCCCATCCGGCGACTTCGGCGGGCGACCAGTTTTCGTGTTCGGCGCCCCACGAGGGGGCCAGCCAGGCCAGGACGATGGCTCCGAACAGCGACAGGATGAACGGATCCAGTCCGATTCGTTTCAGGAAGTTCATCATACGCAGTGGGGGAGTATCGCTGTCCGGGGGATTATTCGATGTTGGAGAGGTGACGTTCTACTTTTTGGATATAGAGTTCGCTGAGGGTGATCAGTATCCCGGTCTCCTCGACGTTTCCGAAGTCGGGGTTCAGGGCTGTGTCGAACACTTTCATGGTGGGCGAGAGGCTCATGTAGGCGTTGATCAGCGGCGGAATCGTTTCGTCGAAACCGCGGATGCTGCGCGAGAGGATCCGGTAGTCTTCGGCGTAGTCCTTGCCCACGAAGAGGGCTTCCATTTTGGGCACGTCGATATCGAGATTGACCGGATAGCGCGAGCGGATCAGGTTTTCGCGGTCGGGGAAGTGTTTTTTCAGGAAGTAGAGCAGCATGTTCCGCGCTTCGCGGTTGTAGTCGCCGTACATGGTGACTTTGCCGAAGCAGTATTTCACGTCGGGGTTGCGCACCACGATGGCTCCGAGCCCGTCCCAGAGGTTGTCCAGCGCGAAGAGGCTTTTGGGATTGTTGCGCGACTGGTATTTTGGCTGCACGAACGAGCGTCCGAGTTCGAGGGTGTAGGGCAGGTATTTCTGGCGGAAGGTGTCGCTGAATTCGAAGTAGTGTTCGGTGGAGAGGTATTTCGGGTGGGTCGAGCGGGGGATGATGTAGCGGTACCCGCCCATGATCTCGCGGGCCACGGGGTCCCAGACGATCAGCTGGGTGTATCCGCCTTCGACGGTGTCGAGTTCGTCGATATCGACGCTCAGACCCGTACCGCCTCCGCCGTCGCGGAACGACACTTCGCGCAGGCGTCCGATCTCCTGCATGACGTTCGGGCATTCGGCTGCTGTGAGGGTGTAGAGGATGTTACCTCCCTTATTGGTTTTGCGCCAGATACGCTCGGGGGTCAACTCGGCTTCGAGCAACTCGCGCGCGATGGGTTCGATGATCGGTTCGATCGTCATAAGCTTTGCGTCTGTAGCTGTCCGTGTTCTGAATATCTGGACAAAATTAATGATAAATCGGCATTTTTGAAATTTTTATTCATCGTTTAGGACAAGGTCCGGTGTGCGGAAGCTAACAGGGTTGATTGACAGAAAGTTCCGCCCGAACGGAGAGTGAACAGGTCGGCGGGGAAACGAAAGGCTTTTAAAGACCGGGAGTCGGGCGTCTGTTTCGAGAGTTGTTTCGGGGGAGGGACGTTTTGCTCAGGCTGTAACTTTTGCCCCGAGGATGCGTGTACCGCATGCCGGATAGAAAAGAGCGGGGCCGGCCTCCCGCAATGCAGAGAAAAAACGTACCTTTGTGGGCAGATTATGTACCAGCCGACCATTACAAACGACGAAATCAACCTGATGCCCGTGGCCCACTTCCCCGGGCGGGTGATCGTTGTGGACAGCGAGGAGACCATGCGCGAGGCTGAAGCCGTCCTTCAGGGTCAGACGCTCGTCGGCTACGACACCGAAACCCGACCTTCGTTCCAGAAGGGGCTGAAGTACGGGATGGCGCTGGTGCAGATCTCGACGGCCGACACGGCTTTGCTGTTCCGCGTCAAACAGGTTCCCCTCTCCGAATCGATTCGGGCCATGCTTTCGTCTCCCGAAGTGATCAAGGTCGGCGCCGCCATCCGTGACGACATCCGGGGCATGCACCAGGTGGCTGAATTCCAGCCCGCCGGTTTTGTCGACCTCCAGGCGCTGGTCAAACGTTGGGGTATCGAAGAGCTCAGCGTCAAGAAGATGGCTGCCATCGTGCTCGGCGTGAAGGTTTCCAAAGCCCAGCGGCTCACCAACTGGGAGGCAGTCCGGCTCACCGAACCGCAGCAGGACTATGCCGCGTTGGACGCCTGGGTGTGTCGCGAAATCTACCTCCGTCTGCGGGCCGAGAACCCGGCGCTGATGGATGAGGCCGAACGGGGGCTGCTCCGCCAGCAGTCTGCCGGCGAGATGCCCGAGAAACACAAAACCGCCGCGCGTCGGTCGAAACGCAGCGGCTCGCCCCGTCGCTACCGGCGTCGAAAGGCGACCGCCGGGGCGGAAAATTCCGACCCGCAAACTTCAAATCCCACTACCGAATCCTGATCTCCCATGGTAAAACTGACTCTGCGGCGCGGCAAGGAAGAGTCGCTGCTCCGTCGCCATCCCTGGATATTTTCCGGTGCGATCCACAGCACCGACGGCACCCCCGAAGAGGGCGATGTGGTCGATGTTTACACCGCGTCCGGTGAGTTCATTGCCCGCGGCCACTGCGGTATCGGCTCGATTGCCGTGCGCGTGTTGACGTTCGATCCCGACGAGGCGATTGACCAGTCGTTCTGGAATCGTCGCATCCGTGAGGCCTACGGTGTGCGGCAGGCTCTCGGACTGACCACCTCGGCCGAGACTACCTGTTACCGGCTGGTGCACGGCGAGGGCGATAATCTGCCCGGACTGGTTATCGACGTATATGGAACCACCGCCGTGATGCAGGCCCATTCGGTGGGGATGTATCTGGTGCGTGAACAGATTGCCCAGGCGCTGCGCCACGTGTACGGCGAACGCCTGACCGCCGTGTACGACAAGAGTGCCGGAACCATTCCTCCCAAGAGCGGGATCGAAACGGTGGACGGCTATCTGTGGCGGGCCGAGGGTGCCGCGGCCGACGAGACTGTGCTGGAGGGCGGAAATCGCTTTCGTGCCAACTGGGAAGACGGTCAGAAGACCGGTTTCTTCATCGACCAGCGCGAGAACCGTGCGCTGGTGGCCCGGTATGCCCGAGGCCGCCGCGTGTTGAACACCTTCTGCTATACCGGAGGTTTTTCGGTCTATGCCATGCAGGGCGGGGCGCTGCTCGTCGATTCGGTGGACAGCTCGGCTCGTGCCGTTGAACTGGCCACCGGCAATATGGAATTGAACCTGCCGGCTCCGGCGGACGGATTCACGCACCGCGAAATCGCGTCGGATGCGTTGGAATTTGTCCGGAACATGCCCTCGGATGCCTACGATCTGGTGATCCTCGACCCGCCGGCCTTCGCAAAACACCATAAAGTGCTGGGCAACGCCCTTCAGGGATACAAACGGCTCAATGCCGCCGCCATGTCCAAGATGCCGGCCGGCAGTATCCTCTTTACCTTCAGTTGTTCGCAGGCCGTCTCGCGCGAGCAGTTCCGCACGGCCGTATTCAGTGCAGCGGCCATTGCCGGTCGCCGCGTGCGGATCCTCCACCAGCTCACCCAGCCGGCCGACCACCCCGTGAACATCTACCATCCCGAAGGGGAGTACCTCAAAGGGCTGGTATTGTATGTCGAATAGTGTATCTTTGCAAGGTCGCCGACACAACCGGCCGGGGATGAGGCAGTTGAGGAATTGAGACGGGGGCGGGAGAGAGTGGAGGGCAGGGGAAGACAGGTGCGTCGGGCAAAAGTGGGCGCATCGGTCGGCAGGCGGGGGCGAGTGGGGAATGAGGGTGCAATAAATGCCTGTCGGATTGCGTTTTACAATAATGGGAAAATAGTAGTCATGCCAAAATACATGAAAATCCGGATCGGAATATTCGCTTTGTTTGCCCTGATGCTGGCTCCTCTTGCGTCTGGTGCCGTTCAGCGTATCCGGGCAAGACCCGTGCTCAAGGCCGACAAGGAGTATAACGCCATTCTGCTGCACGTGGCGCAGTATTTCGTGTTGACGATCCCCGACGGCAAGACAATCGACGATATTGAACATGCCATTCAGTGCACCTTCGTGATTGCTCCCGACGGCCGTCTGACGCAGCTCGAGATCGAAAACGACACCGAGGGACTGGGCGGTATGTTTGCCGGCGCCGCGGCCCGACGTACGCAGACCTGGTTGCGCGATGCCGTGCTGGAGGGGATGCACGTGGTGCCGCCGTTTGATATGAGCCAGATCCGCGCCACGCGATCGACTAAAAAGCGAACTATCGTCTTTTCGTTCGGGCGAACCGGATCTTCGGCCAACAACTCTTTCATGGGTTTCAACTCCAACGCCGTGAAAGCCAACGTGAATCAGTCCGTCGAGGAGCAGATGCAGGCCGCCCGCGAAGGCAAGTCGTTGGGAGAGGCTCCGACACTGGGTATGACCCGTCAGGAGGCCGAACGTCGTTATCGCAACGGCGAGAAGGCCTGGGCCGGATTTACCGACGAGAACGTCCGCTCCACGATGAAACCGACCTATACGCCTCCCGGAACCGGCACGCTGCCCATTATCAATACGCCGCCGCGGGTTCCCGTACCTGCCAATGACTCGATTCCGCGAATCGACGTCGCCATTTCACTGCAGTAATCGAGCGCGAACATTTCCGAATCGCCGGAATGATCCACGACGGGTCACTCCGGCGATTCGGTGTAAATCGGAAAACCACCGAGAAACCCCGAGAATAGAGATTTATGGCCGAAGAGAACATCATATACCCCTGGGGCGACAGTCGTCGTTTCAACAGTTACTCCGCCTATTTCCGTCGGCTGTTCGGCAGTCGGGTACAGAAGGTTGTCATCGACGCTGGTTTTACCTGTCCGAACCGCGACGGGAGCCTTTCGACCGGCGGCTGTACGTTCTGCAACAACGACGCCTTCAGCCCGTCTTACAGTCACAAGGGGTACACCGTGGCCCGCCAGATCGAGGAGGGCATCCTCTTCCACCGCAATCGCTACGCCAAAGCCCAGAAATATCTGGCCTATTTCCAGAGCTACTCCAATACCTACAAGCCCCTCGACCAGCTCCGCGAGATCTACGACCAGGCCTTCACCCATCCCGATATTGTCGGGATTGTGGTCGGTACGCGTCCCGACTGCGTGGACGAGGCGAAACTCGACTATTTCGCCTCGCTGGCCGCACAGGGTCACTATGTGATTATTGAGTACGGGATCGAGTCGGTTTACGATGAGACGTTGAGGCGGGTGAACCGCGGGCACGACTTCGCTACAGCCGTGCGTGCCGTCGAGATGACCCATCGACGTGGTCTCCATTGCGGGGCGCACTTCATTCTCGGCCTTCCCGGTGAGAGCGACGAGATGCTCGTAACGCAGGCCGATGCCATCAATGCCCTGCCGCTCGACACGGTCAAGTTCCACCAGTTGCAGCTTTTCCGCGATACCGGCATGGCCCGGGACTATGCCCTCCATCCGGAGGATTACCGTTTCTGGTCGTTGCCCGACTACATTGACCTGTTCATCGACCTACTGGAGCGGCTTCGCCCTGGGCTGGTGATCGAACGGTTTGCCGGCGAGGCGCCGCCCCGTTATCACCTCAATCCGTCGCCTTGGGGGCTGGTGCGGAATGAACGGCTCCTGCAACTGCTCGAAAAACGTCTCGAAGAGCGGAATACGTGGCAGGGGCGCTACTGCGCGGCCGAAGGCGGTGGAGCGTGACCTGTCGGGGGGGATAGAACCCCATCTGCGTCGGCGGCTTCGCGAATGGAATGGCGCGCGGCCGATGTTCGAAATGTCGAAAAACTGTTTTGCTTCTTTGGAGGATTTTGACCGGTGCCCGGGTGCGCCGCAGACAAAAAAATGTATATTTGCAACATGAAAAAACACCTCGCCGCCTTGCTGCTCCTGCTGTCCGTCACCCTCTTCGGCGTCGGCGAGGCATCCGCTCAACTCAACAAACCCTACTTCTTCTATAAAGGTCGCGAACTGATTCTCGAAGAGAAATTTCGGGAGGCGATCGAAATGCTCAATCTGCTGCTCCGTACCGAGACCAAAGAGTACGAAGGGTATTTCCTGCGCGGGGTGGCCAAGTATAACCTCGACGACCTGCTTGGGGCCGAGGCCGACTTCTCCAGCGCCATCGCCGTCAATCCGGTCTACACAATGGCCTACCAGTACCGGGCCATTACCCGCTCGCGACTGGGCAACTACAGCGATGCCCTGAAGGACTATCAGCACGCCGTGGAGCTGCGGCCGAACCTCTCGGCCACCTACTACAGCCGTGGTGTGACCTACTTTCTGAGCCAGCAGTTCGAGAAGGCCGTCGACGACTTCTCGCGGTACCTGCGCCACTCGCCGACGGACGTCAATGCACTGACCAACCGCGGTACCTGCTACCTCTACCTCAAGGATACCGTTCAGGCCTATGCCGACTTCAACCGGGCCGTCGAGATCAATCCTTACGTGGCTGACGGCTACATGCGGCGCGGTCTGCTCGAAGTGGCTCAAAGCAAGAACGATGAGGGTATTCGCGACCTGACCGAGGCTTTGAAGATCGACTCGACCCAGTCCATCGCCTATTTCTATCGCGCCTACGCCTATGTGAACAAGAATCAGCCGATGCAAGCGCTGAAGGATTTCGATCAGGCCATTCGCTACGACTCCACCAACTCGGTGACCTACTTCAACCGAGCGCTGTTGCGCAGTCAGATCGGCGACTACAACCGGGCCATCGAGGATTACGACCGTGTGGCCCTCTACAATCCGGGTAACGTGCTGGTATTCTACAACCGTGCCACGGTCAAGATTCAGGTTGGCGACTATCCCGGTGCCATCGAGGATTACAGCCGTGCCATCGAACTTTATCCCGACTTCGCCAACGCCTACCTCTACCGTTCGCAGCTCAAGGCGGCATTGCGCGACTTCAAGGGGGCCGAGGCTGACCGCAAAGTGGCCGAGACCAAGATCGAAGAGTACCGCCGCAAACTCAGCGACAGCACCTTCACCTCCTTTGCCGACACCAGCCGGCAGTTCGACAAACTGCTTTCGTTCGACGCCGACTTCGGTAACAACGAGTTGCGCTCGATGCGGGGCGATATCCGGCGTGACGTGCGTCTGATGCCCGTATTCCGTATTACCATCGTCGAACCCGATACGACCGAACGCTACAATCCGCGGGACTACCGCAATGCGCGTTTGGATACCTACCTGCAACTGCTTGCGACCTCATCGACGGCCCGTTCGGCCGATCGTCTCGGTTTCCGTTTCGACCTGACCGGAACGCCGGCGGCCGCCTCGCTGCCCGTGGACAGCGTCGCCTCGTGGGATGCGGCCAATCTGACCCCCACCTCTTGGCAGGACAACTTCCTGAAGGGGATCACGCAGACTCTGCTGCGGCAGTATGCGTCGGGGCTGAGTTACTACCGTCGGGCGGCGCGAGTCGAATCCGACAACCCGCTGATCTATCTCAACCGGGGTGCAGCCCAGGCCGAAATGATCGAATTCATCGCATCGCTCGAGGGTAACAGCGTGATGCAACAGGTGTCGATCCAGACCGACGACCCAGCGGCCCGACTGTTGCAGAACCGCGGTCAGCGTACCTACGACTACTCCGAAGCCATTGCCGACACCCGGAAGGCCATCGAACTGATGCCCGAATTGCCGCAGGCTTACTTCAACTTGGGCAACATGCTCTGTCTGAGCGGCGATCTGCCCGGTGCATTCGAACAGTACACCAAGGCCATCGAACGTTTCCCCTATCTGGCCGAGGCCTACTACAATCGCGGGCTGGTTCAGATCTTTATGAAAGATACCGAAAAGGGATGTCTTGATTTGAGCAAGGCCGGAGAGCTCGGTCTGTCGGAAGCCTACGAGGTTTTGAAACGCTTCTGCATCAAAACCCGCTAATTCCCGGAGCAAGGAGCGGGGGGGCGAGAAAGGTTGAGGGAGGTGAGAAGTGGTGAGTAGGGCAGGCAACAAAGGAGCGAGTAGGGATGTGTGTGGGAAATGGTGAGTCGGGAACAGGTGAGGAAAGAAGCAAGGAACAGGAGTGAGGAACGGGAACAGGCCGGGGAGCAAAGGAGAGAGGCGGGGAGAGGCGAGAAATCCGGCGCAGTGCGTTCCTCGGGAAATTGATTTTTCGAAAAGCAGTAATCTGGTCTAATTAGTCTAATCGCAGTGGCAGCAGGGCATTCATACTCCTGCTGCCACTGTTGTTTCGGGGTGACGGGCGGATGTGGGCCGCGAGGAATCGTCACCCGGAGTGTGAAATGCTGGGGTTATTCGCTATCTTTGCACACCAAATTGCCAGAAAACAACCATGATCTATCATATCGCCGAATTTCTTGACCGGACCATCGACCTGCCCGGTGCCGGCATGTTCAATTACATTTCGTTTCGATCGGCCATCGCCATCGTCTGCTCGCTGCTGATCGGGATGGTGTTCGGTAAGAGCATTATCCGGATGCTCCAGCGGCACCAGATCGGGGAGGAGATCCGCAACCTCGGACTCGAAGGACAGCTCCAGAAAAAAGGTACCCCGACGATGGGCGGTCTGATTATCCTGGCGGCGATACTGGTTCCCGTGCTGCTTTTTGCCGACCTTACGAACGTCTATATCCAGCTGATGCTGGCCACGACCGTATGGCTCGGCCTGCTGGGATTCCTCGACGACTATATCAAGGTCTTCCGCAAAAAGAAAGAGGGGCTGAACGGACGTTTCAAAATTCTGGGTCAGGTGACCATGGGGCTGATTGTCGGTACCACCATGTGGATCCATCCGCAGATCGTTTCGCGTGAGTCCTCCTCCGAGCGGACGGCCGACGCGCAGAGGGTCGAGACCCTAGACCTCGGCAACCAGCGCAAGATCGTCTACATGACGCCGGCCGAAAAGTCCACTTCGACGACCGTCCCCTTCTTCAAAAACAGTGAACTCGACTACCGTGACCTGATCCCGGTCGAAGGGCACTTGGGCGACACGCTCGGATGGCTGCTTTATGTGCTGATTGCCGTCTGCATCATCACGGCCGTCTCCAACGGGGCCAACCTGACGGATGGACTGGATGGACTGGCTGCAGGGGTGTCGGCCGCAATCGGAGTAGTGCTCGGTATTCTGGCCTACCTCTCCGGTAACGTGATCTATGCCGACTACCTCGACATCATGAATATTCCCGGGTCGGGCGAACTGCTGGTCTTTGCCGGGGCGTTTGTCGGGGCGCTGCTTGGTTTCCTTTGGTACAACTCCTATCCGGCACAGGTCTTCATGGGCGATACCGGCTCGCTGGCCATCGGCGGGATTATCGCAACCTTTGCGCTGCTGATTCGCAAGGAATTGTTGTTGCCGATTCTGTGCGGTATCTTCCTGGTGGAAAGTCTTTCGGTGATTATCCAGGTCTGCTGGTTCAAGTACACCAAACATAAATACGGCGAAGGACGGCGTGTCTTCCTGATGTCGCCGCTCCACCACCACTATCAGAAAAAGGGCTACTTCGAGGTCAAGATTGTGACGCGGTTCTGGATTGTCCAGCTGTTGCTGGCGGCCATTACCCTGATGACGCTCAAGATTCGTTAGGCGCCGGGGGCCTCGCTGAGGGTGCGTGAGGGGTGCGGGGACTGGCGACGCATGCCCGGGTAAGATTCATTAAACAGCCAAATGAAAAAGGAGGCTCACGATTTCGTGGAGCCTCCTTTTTCATTTCCCGGGGCCGCCGTCGAAGGGGCGGTCTGATGCAGTCGGGGATGGAGCTGTGGGGGTATCGTCAACCGAGAACCACCTCCGTTTCAATCCGATCCACCACAGGACTCCGGCTGCGGCCAGCGCCAGCCCGAACCACTGTGAGGGA
Source organism: Millionella massiliensis (assembly GCF_900104655.1). Taxonomy (GTDB): domain Bacteria; phylum Bacteroidota; class Bacteroidia; order Bacteroidales; family Rikenellaceae; genus Rikenella; species Rikenella massiliensis. The sequence continues at coordinate 2,430,749 of NZ_FNWD01000002.1, forward strand.
GACAGGCCCGGCAGCAGTTCTCCGCGAGCGTCGGCCCGCAGAAACTCAAGCAGGAACCGGCCGATGCCGTAGCCGATGAAATAGAGGGTCGGCCGATGGCGGAACGGTGTCCACCGCACCATCACCCAGAACAGCAGAAAATCCAGTGCGGCTTCGAAAAGCTGCGTAGGGTAGAGCGGTTGTGCACCGCAGTGGAGGTAGGCGTCGCTGCCGGGCGGATAGACGACCCCGATCCAGTCGGGGGCAGGCATCCCGTAGCAGCAGCCGCCCAGGAAACAGCCGATTCGTCCGAATCCGTGTGCCAGCGCCACGGCCGGGACGAGCATGCAGATCAGCGGGGCGATCGGTTGGCGGCTCAGGCGGGTGCCGGCGAGGAAAATGAGGCTGCCGGTCAGAAGACCACCCAGAAAGGTCGATCCTCCGTACAGCAGGTTGTCGAGGGTCAGCGGGCGATGTTGGAGAAGTTGTTCGATGAGGTGTGCTCCGGCCAGTCCGCCGAGGGCCGAGAGGGCGATGGTCAGCATCAGGGCGCTTTCGTGACGGAAGTAGCGTCGCTTTTCGATTTGGCGGACGGTGTAGAGCAGTGCGGCGAGCAGTCCGATGCCCATCAGAATATTATAAAGCCATAGCTCGGAGTCGCCGATGCGGATCGATTGGAACATGTGGGGGTAGCGTTTTCAGTGCGTGTGCTGGGAAGGCGAGGCGGCGGAGGATCGTACGGACGGTCATCCTACGAAAAACCCCTCGTCAGCCGTCGGGCGGGCGAGGGGCCAGTGTGTCTCTTACGGGAGCGTCAGCCGCAGGATTAGGCTTCTACGCTCTCTTTTTTCTGGGTGAGGGCCAGGATCCCGCCGATAACGGCAAGAACAAACGCGATCAGGGCGAGGACGCTGAACATGGAGATGGTTTCGATCAGCATCAGGAATGCAGCGACGAGCAGCATAGCTCCCGAAGCGGTCGGGTTCGATTTACCCATGATCCCGCCGACCAGACCGAGAATCGGACCGATGAAAGCGAGGAAGATCATGAAACCGCCCACGCCTGCGCCAGCGCCAGCGGTACCCACCGTGAGGGCGGTTGCGCATACGGTTGCACACAGAGCGGCCGGGAGGCCCAGTGCGAATACCAGTACACCCATTACCAGGGGTACGGACGAAGTGCCACGTTGAACTGTTGCCATAAAATAAAATTTAAAATGTTAGCATTACAAAGATTGGAAATTGAGTTCAAAAATGCAAATAAATTTGTCGAAATGTCCGAATGTTTTGTGATGCAGGTGAAATGTCTGATGTTTGTCTGGAATGTAGTATAAAATATGGTATGCATGCGGTGCTGCTGTTAAGAATTGTTATTTGAGAGAAGCGGAGTGGATAGGTGTCTCAGACTGGGCGGAGAAAAATGGATGCGGTTATTGGCGCTCTTCGCATTCTTCGTATCTTTGTCCACACGGTACGGTTACCTGTCAGAATGACAGGCGTGCGGCGAGGCACTATTTTTGCTGCCTCTTACGTTAGTCTTAAAAAATCCGAAACAAAAAATGACACTGTTAACTGCCAGTCAGAGTTTCTTTGGCTCCATGGGGCCCGAATTCCTGCTTATTATTATCATCGGTATTGCCGGTTTTGTGGTGCAGGCCCGTCTACAGAGTGTGTTCAGCAAATATGCCAAGGTGCCCTTCACCGGCGGTATGACCGGAAAGGATGTGGCCGAGAAGATGCTTCGTGACCACGGTATTACCGATGTGACCGTCACCCATACGCCCGGTCAGCTGACCGACCACTTCAATCCTGTCAACAAGACAGTGAACCTCAGCGATGCCGTCTATGCCAGCAACTCGGTAGCTGCCGCTGCCGTGGCTGCCCACGAATGTGGACACGCCGTGCAGCACGCGATCGGATATGCGCCGCTGCGGCTGCGTTCGGCACTGGTGCCTGTCACCTCGTTTGCTTCGCGTTTCGCCATCTTCTTTATCATCGGCGGTATCCTGCTGGCCGGCGCAACCCATTCGCTGCTCCTCTTCTGGATCGGTATCGGGATGATTGCCGTGTCGGCACTCTTCAGCATTGTGACCCTGCCTGTCGAGTATGACGCCTCGCGCCGTGCGCTGGCCTGGCTCGAAGGACAGCATATCCTGACCTCGCAACAACAGAACCAGGCCAAAGAGGCCCTGATGTGGGCTGCCCGTACCTATCTGGTCGCCGCCCTCTCGGCTATCGCCACGCTGTTGTATTACATCGGGTTGGCACGCCGTGAGTAACGGCGTAGCGCCCAATGGTGCTACTCGGCGCTCCACACCCGGCACTGTCCGGGCATGCGATACTGTGGAGCGGGGTGACCGTCCATTCTCGCTTCGACCTTTCAGGCCGCTCTCCAATTTGGAGAAGCGGCCTTTTTGATTGCATTTAAGAAATCACACGGAAAAAACGTATCTTTGTCCGTAATAAACAGAAGGAACCACACCTATGGCAGACAATACCATACTGGCCAAACTGGAGGGAATCAAAGAGAAATACGCCTCCATCTCGCAGCAAATCACCGATCCCGAAGTGATGAGCGACATGAAACGCTATATCCAGCTCAACAAGGAGTATAAGGAGCTGGGGCCCATCGTCGAAGCGGCTGACACCTATCGTACCGCCATCGCCAACCTGCAGGAAGCCAAAGACATCCTGGTGAACGAAAAGGATGAGGAGATGCGCGAAATGGCTCGCGGCGAGATCGAAGAGCTGGAACCCAAAATCGCACAGCTCGAGGAGGATATCAAACTGATGCTCATCCCGGCCGACCCGCAGGACAGCAAAAACGCCATCATGGAGATCCGCGGCGGAGCCGGTGGCGACGAGGCCGCCATCTTTGCCGGCGACCTGCTGCGCATGTACCTCAAGTTCTTCGAGCGCAAGGGGTGGAAAGCCGAGATCAACAGCGCCAGCGAAGGTACCTCGGGCGGTTACAAGGAGGTGGTGCTCAAGGTGACCGGCGAGAACGTTTACGGCACCCTCAAATACGAATCCGGCGTGCACCGCGTGCAGCGCGTGCCGCAGACCGAAACCCAGGGACGTGTACACACTTCGGCCGCATCGGTAGCCGTGCTGCCCGAAGCCGAAGAGTTCGATATCGACCTGAAGATGGAGGATATCCGCAAGGATACCTTCTGCGCCAGCGGCCCCGGCGGTCAGTCCGTGAACACGACCTATTCGGCCATCCGTCTGACCCACATCCCCACCGGGATCGTCGTACAGTGCCAGGACCAGAAGTCGCAGCTCAAGAACTTCGACAAGGCCCTCGAAGAGTTGCGCACCCGTATCTACAACCTCGAATATCAGAAATATCTCGACGAAATTTCGTCCAAGCGTAAGACTATGGTGTCGACCGGTGACCGCTCGGCCAAGATCCGCACCTACAACTACCCGCAGGGCCGAATGACCGACCACCGTATCGGATACACGATGTACAACCTGCCCGCCTTCATGGATGGCGACATTCAGGAGTGCATCGACAAACTGCAATTTGCCGAGAATGCCGAACGGCTTGCAGCAGCGGCCGAGGAAGAAAATTAACGATCGTAGGAACAAAGTCCGATTGTTCCGAAAAATTGTTAATTTTAGACCGGTTAATTCACTATAAAACGACTTCCTTATGGAAAACTACAACGACAACCAACCCCAGCAGCCGGAGCAACCTCAGGGTCAGCAGCCTGATGCTTCGCAATATCAGCAGCCTGCTCAATCCCAATATCAGCAGCCTGTACAGCCGCAGTATCAGCAACCGGCTCAACCTCAGTATCAGCAGCCCGATCCTGCCCAATACCAGCAGCCCGTGCAGCCGCAATATCAACAACCCGCACAGCCGCAGTATCAGCAACCGCAATACCAGCAGGCAGGCAACCGTCCCGTGCAGAAACCCAATGTGCCCAATGCCGTAGCAGCCCTGGTGCTCGGGATTCTGTCGATCATTACCAGCTGCTATATTATCGGTCTTGTGCTGGGAATCATCGGGTTGGTGCTGGCCAACAAAGGTCGTCAGGCCTATCAGGAGACTCCCGACGCATACAACGGTTACGGGATGCTCAATGCCGGCCGCATCATGTCCATTATCGGGATCTGCCTCGGTGGTCTCTGGACCTTCTACTGGATCATCGTTGCTGTGATCGGCGTAGGGATGGGGCTGGCCGGCGCGAGCATGTTTCTTTAGCTCGCTCGGTGACCTTTGGGATCGGTTCTTTCTGAAAATGCCCTGCGCCTATAAGCAGCTTTTCGGAATCGACTGCCCCTTCTGCGGCGGACAAAGAGCCGTGGGATTGCTCCTTGAAGGGCACGTGGCCGCGAGTCTGCGCATGTTTCCCGCACTGTTGCCGCTGGCCATCACTCCGTTCTTTATCGGGCATCGGAAAGCGTTGCATGTGATGCTCTGGATTGACCTGGCGATCGTGATCGGAAGTTGGCTGTTGCGTCTGTTCCTTGTATGATCTCGGGAGAGGAGATTGAGGTGACAGAATGGTATGAGGGTGATTTTTACGGAACGGCCGGATCGCGAGGGGAAACAATATCATGTATTTGTAATGAACGGATTCTGAAGTTTTTATGTCAGTTGTTCTGACGGCAAAACCGGCCGCTGGAAGAACCGAAACGGAAACTTCCGATAAATTTTGAAAAAGAGCCTTGCGGGGCTCTTTTTTGCGTATATTTGCTTAGTTAAACCGCTTGTTAATCGACCGTAGCGCGGTCGGCAACTCGGCAGGGGCAGGACGTTGTGAGTCCCCGTATGTTCTCACCGGCAGGATACCGGGAGTGCCCTGTCTGCCGTTCCGCGTATCCGGTCCGCAAATTCGAACCGCATGATGACATCGCAGCAGCTTTTCGAACAGATTCAAACCAAACGCAGTTTCCTGTGCGTGGGCCTCGACACCGACCTGAAAAAAGTGCCCCAGCACCTACTGACCGGTGACGACCCGATCTTTGAGTTCAACAAAGCCATTATCGACGCCACGGCTCCCTATTGCGTCAGCTATAAACCGAACCTGGCCTTCTACGAAGCGGCCGGACTCAAGGGGTGGAATGCGCTGGTCAAGACCGTCAAATACCTGCGGGAACACTATCCCGAGCAGTTCATCATCGCCGACGCCAAACGGGGCGACATCGGCAATACCTCGCAGATGTATGCACGCGTCTTCTTTCAGGAGATGGATTTCGACGCCGTGACCCTCTCGCCCTACATGGGCAGCGACACCGCCGAACCCTTCTACGCCTATCCCGGGAAGTGGGCCGTGCTGCTTGCTCTCACCTCCAATACCTCGGCACAGGATTTCGAAACCCTCCGGCTCGAAAACGGTGACCGGGTCTATGAACGGGTGCTGAAAACCTCCATGAACTGGGGTACCGAAGACAATACCATGTACGTGGTGGGTGCCACGCAGGCTGCCCAGCTCGGCAGCGTTCGCGCCATCGTCCCCGACCACTTCCTGCTGGTGCCCGGCGTCGGTGCCCAGGGCGGATCGCTCGAAGAGGTGGCCCGTTACGGTATGAACCGTCGCTGCGGTCTGCTGGTCAACTCCTCGCGCGGCATTATCTATGCCTCCGGCGGACACGATTTCGCCGAAGCTGCCGGCCATGCCGCAGCCGAACTCCAGTGTCAGATGTCCGTGCTGCTGACCCAATATTGCGGAAAATAGAGCACCCGACGCGAGTCGGGCTCCGGTGGCCGTCATGGATGCGGACCGGGCGGAATGCACGACTCGGGACAGGGAGCTGAACAAATGTGATGAAATCTAAAAAATACAATCCTATGGATATTACCAAAATGCCGCTTTCCGGCAAAACCCGTAAAGAACACGACCTGCTGGGCGAACTGGAAATTCCTGAAGAATACTACTTCGGCGTGCAGACCATGCGCGCGCTGGACAACTTCCACATCAGCCGTGTCCGCCTGTGCATGTATCCCTACTTCATCAAGGCGCTGGCCATGGTCAAGGAGGCAGCTGCCAAAGCCAACCGCGACCTCGGCGAGATCAAACCTGACGTGGCCGATGCCATTATCGCTGCCTGCCACGAAGTGGAGCAGGGCAAACTCGATGACCATTTTGTGGTGGATATGGTGCAGGGCGGTGCCGGTACCTCGACCAACATGAACGCCAACGAAGTGATCGCCAACCGCGCTCTCGAAATCCTCGGCCATAAACACGGCGAGTATCAGTACTGCCATCCCAACAACGACGTCAACCACTCGCAGTCGACCAACGACGCCTATCCGACCGCCGTCAAGATTGCGCTGATTTACCAGACCAACGACCTGATCACCTCGCTCAAGGAGCTGATCGGTGCCTTCAATGCCAAGGGGATCGAGTTTGCCGACGTCATCAAGATGGGACGTACCCAGCTGCAGGACGCCGTGCCGATGACCCTCGGTCAGGAGTTCGACGCCTATGCCGCCAACCTCTCCGAAGAGATCGACCGCCTCGAACAGAATGCCCGTCTGCTGCTCGAAGTCAACATGGGCGCCACGGCCATCGGTACCGGGATCAACGCCGATCCGCAGTACAGCCAGATCTGTATCAAATACCTGCGTGAAATTACCGGTCTGCCCATGCAGGCGGCTACCAACATGATCGAAGCCACGAACGATACCGGTGCCTTCGTGATCTACTCGTCGGCCGTGAAACGTATGGCTGTGAAGTTGTCGAAAATCTGCAACGACCTGCGTCTGCTCTCGTCCGGCCCGCGTACCGGTCTGAACGAAATCAACCTGCCCCCGATGCAGCCCGGCTCGTCGATCATGCCCGGCAAGGTGAACCCCGTGATCCCCGAAGTGGTCAACCAGATTGCCTACAAGGTGATCGGCAACGACCTGACCGTGACCATGGCTGCCGAAGCCGGTCAGCTGGAGCTCAACGTCATGGAGCCCATCATCGTTTACAGCATCCTCGAATCGATCGTCATGCTGGAGAACGGGATGAACACCCTGCGCACGAAATGTATTCTCGGCATCACCGCCAACAAGGAGCGTTGCCGCGACATGGTTTATCACAGCATCGGTCTGGTGACCGCGCTGAATCCCTATCTGGGCTACGAAACCTCGACCGAACTGGCCAAAGAGGCCCTCAAAACCGGCAAGGGGATCTACGACCTGGTGCTGGAGCGCAACCTGATGTCGAAAGACGAACTGGACAACATCCTGCGTCCCGAAAATATGGTCAAGCCGCGTAAATTTCTGCGCAAATAGGAGCGAGGGGACGGATGGTAGAGAAGATTCAACGTAAGATGTCCGAATCGCGCAGTGCCCGCTGGATCGTGCTGCTGATGGTCTCGCTGACCATGATGTGCGGCTATTTCCTGACCGACGTGCTCGCACCCCTCAAAGGACTCCTCATCGAACTGTTCCACTGGGACAACACCGACTTCGGCCTCTTCAACAGCGGCTACGGTTGGTTCAACGTTTTCCTGCTGATGCTCATCTTCGGCGGGATGGTGCTCGACAAGATGGGGGCACGCTTCACCGGCGTGCTCTCGGTCGGCGTCATGCTCGCCGGTATCGGCATCAAGTACTACGCCATCGGATTCATGGATCCGGCGCGCATGGTCGATTTCTGGTTCTTCGGCCAGCAGACCATGAAACTTCAGGTGCTGGTCGCCTCGCTCGGCTACGCTCTCTTTGCCGTGGGCTACGAGACGATTGGCATCACGGCCAACAAGATCGTCGTGCGCTGGTTCAAAGGCAAAGAGTTGGCCTTCGCGCTGGGGATGAACGTCGCCTTTGCCCGTCTGGGGACTTTCCTGGCGTTGGCACTGCCGCTGCCCATCGCCAAAGCCTTCGGTAATTCGATCAGCACCCCCATCCTCTTCGGGATGATTCTGTTGCTGATCGGTTTCCTGACCTTCCTGGTCTATATCGTTATGGACCGTCGGCTCGATGCCGAACGTGAACAGGAGGGCCTCGCCGATGACGAAAAGTTCCGCTTCCGCGACATCTTTTCGATTTTTCGTATCCGGGCCTTCTGGTACATCGCGCTGCTGTGCCTGCTCTTCTATGCGGCCGTGCATCCGTTCGTGAAGTTTGCTGTGGACCTCGTGATTCAGAAATTCGGCGTCCGGGGCGAACTCTCCGGGCTGATTCCTTCGCTGCTGCCGGTCGGCACGTTGATCCTCACGCCGCTCTTCGGCAGCATCTACGACCGCCGCGGTAAGGGGGCGTCGATGATGATCTGGGGGGCGCTGATGCTGGTGGTGGTCTATGCCGGCTTCTCGATGCCCTGGATTACCCACTGGCTGGCAGCCGTGGTGCTGGTCATCATCCTTGGTGTAGCCTTCTCGCTCGTTCCCTCGGCCATGTGGCCTTCGGTGCCGAAGATCATTCCCGAACATGAACTCGGAACGGCCTATGCCCTGATCTTCTGGGTGCAGAACTGGGGCCTGGCCGGCGTTCCGCTGCTGATTGGCTGGGCGCTCGACAAATGGGGCACGCTGCCCCCCGAGGTGGTGGGCGGCGTCGTCACGCCACGTTACGACTACACTGTCCCGATGTTGATCTTCCTGGTGCTGGGGCTGCTTGCCGTGATGTTCGGCCTGCTGCTCAAACGCGAGGACAAACGAAAGGGATACGGACTCCAGAAACCCAATATTGTTAAGTAAAACTGCACGGCAGCCTGTTCCGACACCGGGGCAGGCTGTTTTGTCTGTAGTGAACGGGAAAGGTGATGCGGGTGCAGCCTTTGCGTCTTTACGGAGAGTCGGTAAGGTCGGCTTTGTCTGTTGAGGGGGACCAATCAGGTGAGGCGATGGCATCTTGCTGTTGTCCGTGGAACGATCGACGGTCGCTGGGCAGGCGTGGGCGCGCGGTATAGATGAAATATGGACACTATCGGGAAGGTGCGGAGGGACGGAGGATGCGGGGTGCTCCGTTCGTGTTGGAATCGAAGAGGTTGATATGCTTCGGGTCCGACGGCTTGCGGCCTGTCGACAGTTGCCTTTCGATATAAAGTGTGTACGACCGACAGTTACACTCTCGTGGAAATTCAGTAGCTTTGCATTATGGCGAAAAAAAGGAAACTTCTGCTCTTTCGAGGCGATAAACCGTTGTGGATTATCGTAGCCGCCCTTTTTCTCGTGTCGCTGCTGGTGGTTTACTCCGCCACGGCCGCCATGGCCTACCGCGAAGTGGACGGAAATACGTCGTACTACCTCTTCCGGCAGGCCCGATTCATCATGGTCGGCTTCTTCGTCATCATCGTTGTACACTGGATCGACTATAAATATTACGCGCGGTATGCCAAGGCGTTGTTCAAGCTCAGTATCGTGCTGGTGCTGCTTGCCTATGTGATCGGGATTTCGCTCAACGAAGCCTCGCGGTGGATCAAGATCCCCGGTACGGGGTTGACGTTCCAACCCTCCGAACTGCTGAAGGTGACCCTCGTGATGGTGCTGGCCCAGCAACTCGGTATCCGGCAGGGGGTGATCTCCAAGATTCCCGTGTTGCCGCCGCTCACCCCCAGCGGATGGGCGAGGAATCCAGAGCGCAGCTTCAACATCTGGTATAAGACCACCCAGCCGCTGATTATGCCGATCGTCATCTCGACGCTTGTGATTCTGCCCGCCAACTTTTCGACTGCGGCGATCCTGTGGCTCACGTGCATGATTATGCTGATGATTGGACGTGTGAGACAGCGTGAGTTAAACCGGCTGAACCTCATTGCCGGTGCGAGTTGTCTGGTGCTGGTTGCCGTCATGTACATTGCCGGGGTGGGGCGTGCCGAGACGTGGGTGAACCGGTTGACGCAGTTTGCCGGATCGACCGAAGTGGTGGCCGACAACAAACAGACCAGTCAGGACAGTTTTCAGGCCCAGCAGGCCGAAATCGCCATCGCCTCGGGCGGCGTTGTCGGCAAGGGTCCCGGGAACAGTACCCAACGGTCGCAGCTCCCGCACCCCTATTCCGATTTTGCTTATGCCTTTATTATCGAAGAGTATGGCGTGGTGGGGGGGATTGTCGTGTTTGTGCTCTATCTATGGATTTTCTACCGGGCCGGTATGATCGTGCGACGGTGCAACCGGCCTTCACAGGGGCTGATGGTGCTCGGACTCAGTCTGATTGTCACGATGCAGGCCTTTGTGAACATGGCCGTCTCGGTCGGGCTGATGCCTGTGACGGGACAGCCGCTGCCACTGATCAGTCTGGGGGGATCGTCGGTCTTTTTTACCTGTATTGCGATCGGCATGATTCTTGGTGTGAGCCGCGAAAGCGAACGTGAACAGCAGGAACTCGAGGCGCAGCAGCGTCGCGAAGCGTTGATCGCCGCCGGCGAGATTCCGCCGGATGCGGAACCGGTCGAGACGGCCGAAGCAGCAATACCGACCGGTCCGGAAGCTGAACCCGACAGTGGGGATTATGCTCCTTCGGTGCCGCCCGCGGAGTATGAGACCGTACCGCAGGAGGCGGAGCAGCCTCAGGAACCCGCTCACACACCGTTGTCACGTCCGTTGGTTCCGCGGCACCCGCGAACGGTTGCGCCTTCGGCCGAGGAGGATGAACCCGAAGAAGAGGAGTTGACGCTGGTCGACCACGGCGTCCATGCGGTGGGTACGACCGGCTCGGCAACCGGGCGTCGTGAAGTGGTCGATCTAATGGATGATGAAGATCATGAAAGATAAAACTCTGCGTGTGATTATCAGCGGTGGCGGAACGGCCGGACACATCTATCCGGCAGTCTCCGTGGCCGACGCCCTGCGCTCGCAGCTCGGCGACGACGGGGTGCAGATTCTGTTCGTCGGAGCCGAAGGCAAGATGGAGATGGAGCGCGTTCCGAAGGCGGGATACGAAATCGTGGGGCTCCCGGTGGCCGGTCTGCAACGGCAGCACCTGCTGTCGAAAGCCAACCTCTCGCTGCCGTTCAAGGTGATTCGCAGCCTGCGCCAGGCCCGGCGGATCGTTCGCGAATTCCGACCCGACATAGCCGTCGGATTCGGCGGTTACGCCAGCGCCCCGGTACTGTGGGCCGCTCAGCGGATGGGGATTCCGACCGTGATTCAGGAGCAGAACTCCTATGCCGGGCTGACCAACCGCCTGCTCTCGAAACGTGCGCGAGCCATATGCGTCGCTTACGAGGGAATGGAGCGTTTCTTCCCTGCCGAGAAGATTATTCACACCGGGAATCCGTTGCGCGGTCACTTTGCCGATATTGCCGCTCCGACGCCCGAACAGCGCCGCGAGGCCTGCGGCTGTTTCGGCTTTCCGGAGGACGCGGCGGCGCGAAAGACGCTGCTGGTGGTCGGCGGAAGCCTCGGTACGCGAACCCTGAACCAGTGCATGCTGCGCTGGATGGATGCGCTGGCCGCACGGAACGATATACAGGTTATCTGGCAAAACGGACGCTACTACGAGCCGCAGATCGCCGCCACGCTGGCACAACGTCCCGGTGGCCTGCCGGCGAACATCTGGCGCGGGCCGTTCGTCGAACGGATGGATCTGGCCTATGCGCTGGCCGATGTGGTGGTGGCACGGGCCGGGGCCTGCACCGTCTCGGAGCTGGAGCTGGTAGGGCGTCCGGTGATTTTCGTCCCTTCGCCCAACGTCGCCGAAGACCATCAGACCAAAAATGCGCAGGCTCTCGAAAGTAAGGACGCCGCCCTGCTGGTGCCGGACGACCGTGCCGTCGAGGAGGTGATTCCCCGTGCGCTTGAATTGCTGGACGATGGTCCCCGTCGGGCGAGAATGACTGCGAATATACGTGAACTGGGCCGTCCCGACGCCGCACGCGACGTCGCGCGGACGGTCATCGAGATAGCCAATCGACATGATAAAAAATAAGATCTATTTCGTCGGGATCGGAGGCATCGGTATGAGTGCCCTGGCCCGCTATTTCAAACACGAAGGGTGGAAGGTGGCCGGTTACGACCGGACGCCGTCGCCGCTGACCGCCGCTCTCGAACGGGAGGGAATCGCTGTCCACTACGAAGATAGCGTGGAGGCCATCCCGCAATCTTTCCGCGACCCCGCTGCGACGCGTGTGATCTATACCCCCGCCATTCCGCACGACCACAGTGAGTTGAACTGGTTCCTCGACCACGGCTTCGAAGTGCTCAAGCGGTCGCGGATGCTCGGACTGCTCGGCGAGGGCAAACGGGTGATGGCTGTGGCCGGTACCCACGGCAAAACCACCACCACGACCATGACGGCCCACTTCAACGCCGTGGGCGCCGGCGAGGGTTCCGCTTTCCTGGGGGGTATCTCCAAAAACTTCGATTCGAATTTGGTGCTCGGACCGGGAGCGCGCATGGCGGTGGAGGCCGACGAGTTCGACCGCTCGTTTCTGCAACTCCATCCGCAGGAGGCGGTCATCACCTCCGTCGATCCCGACCACCTCGATATTTACGGAACCTACGAGGCCGTGCGTGAGGCATTTGCGCAATTCGCTTCGCAGATCGTGCCGGGCGGAACGCTGATCCTCAAAGCCGGGGTCGATCTGCCGCTCGAACGCTCGGATATCCGGCGCTATACGTACCATGTCAGCGATCCGGCGGCCGATTTCCATGCCGAAAAACTGACCGTCGATGCCGGCGGCTACTATACCTTCGATCTGGTCTTCCCGGATCGGCGGCTCGAAGGGTGCCGGCTGGGAATTCCCGGACTGGTCAATGTCGAAAACTGTGTGGCTGCGGCTGCGTTGGTGTGGTGCGAAGGGTTTGACGACACCCGTCTGCGCGAAGCTATCGCCACTTTTCGCGGTGTGCAGCGCCGCTTCGACTTTTGGGTGAACGACCCCGAACAGCCCGAAGGTACGATCTACATGGACGACTATGCCCACCATCCGGCTGAATTGCGTGCCATGCTGACCTCCGTTCGCAAGATGTTCCCCCATCGTGAACTGACCGTTATTTTCCAGCCGCACCTCTATACCCGAACCCGGGATTTTGCGCCCGAATTTGCCGAGGTGCTCAGCCTGGCTGATCGGGTGTGGCTGTTGCCCATCTATCCTGCTCGAGAGCTGCCCATTCCGGGTGTCGCTTCGGAGATGATCCTGGAGCAGGTGACGGCCCCGCAAAAGCGCATGATCTCCAAAGAGGAGTTGTTGAGTGAGGTCGAGGCGCTGCCTGTCGGCGGAATCCTCGTGACGGCCGGCGCCGGCGATATCGACCGTTTCTGTGCTCCGGTGGCCGAAGTCGTGAAGCGAAAGAATCGAAACGGCAGCCACTAACTCAGGTGGCGGGCGAGCGGAGTGTTCTGCGAAGGCTGAGCGGTTTGTGTGAGGGGAGGGTAGGTGTCGAGCGTTGGGCTGACAGCGCCTGTGTCGCCGCTTCGGATTATTGTATTGTTTTAATTTTTAAATGCGGAAAATGTCGCCGGGCGGACATAAAATACTCAATATCGTGCTGCTGGTCGTGCTGGTGGCCTATACCGTCGTGGCTGTGAGCTACTGTTCAGGACGCGAAAACGAAATGAAGTGCACGGGGGTCGAAATCGTCATCCGGGACAGCGCTCTGCAAAAGTTCGTCACGCCAGACATCGTTCGCCGCTGGTTGGCCGACAGTGCCGTGCGAAGCGTAGGGCTACCGTTGCGCGAGGTCGATGTCTATGGCGTGGAAAAGCTGGTCGAACGGCAGGATTATGTCGAGCAGGCCGAAGCCTACGTGGCGATCGACGGTCTGCTGCACATCTCGCTCCAACAGCGGCGACCTGTGATGCGCGTGGTCAGCGAAAGCGGCCATAACTTCTATGTGGACAGCGCGCTGGTGCTCCTGCCGCCGCAGCCCGACTGCATCGCGGAGGTCCCTGTGGTCAGCGGACGGTTGCCGCTCGAGTTTCCCGTCGGATTTTTCGGACGATTGGACGAAAAAAAGTTTTCCCGGGAGCGGGAATTGTTATATAATCTGATTAACTTTGTCCAACAGGTAGGTGCGGACCCCTTTCTGGTCGCTCTGACCACCCAGGTCTACTACGATGGAAAGGAGGTGCGGATGTTGCCGCGGATCGGAGAACAGGTCATCCTGTTCGGCGAAATCGCCGATACGGCAGCCGTCGGAGCCCGTTTGCGTAAACTCTCGCGGTTCTACCAGAAGAGCTTCGGCGACGAGTGGTGGCGCACCGCCCGCGAAATAGACCTCCGCTATCGCGGTCAGGTCGTATGCACGGGGATGCCTGCGCCGGAGAAGCAAAAACCGGCGCCGCCCAAACCCCAAAAAGATAATACTGAGAGCACACACGATACATATGGACAATAACGAATACGTAGCGGCGGTCGACCTCGGCACAACCAAGGTGGTGATGGCCGTGGGACGCAAAGCCGAAAAAAATAAGATCGAAATCATCGCACTGAAAGAGGTCGCCTCCAACGGCGTGATGAAAGGAGACCTGAAAAATATAGAACAGGCTTCGCAAGTGTTGCGTGAAGTCAAGGCCAAAATCGAACAGGAACTGGGCATCGTGGTGCGCGAAGCCTATGTCGGCGTTTCGGGCCAGCACATCCAGTGCAACCGGACCCAAGGCTACGTGACCGTCCAAAACGTCACCGACGCCGGAGTGACCGAAGTGCGCCAAAGCGACGTCGAACGACTCATCGACGACCAGCGTAACGCCTCGCTGCCTGCCGGCAAAACCATCATCAGCATCCTCCCCCAATCCTATACCCTCGACGGCGAAGACGATATCAGCGTGCCCGTCGGCATGGAGGGACGTAAACTCGAGGCCAAATTCAATGTCATCATCGGCGAAGAGACCGCCATTGAGCGTATCCGCCGGTGTTTCCAGCGTGTCGGCCTTAAACTGGCCGGAATCGTGCTCCAGCCCCTCGCCTCGGCCGAAGCCGTGCTCAGCGACGACGAGAAGGAACTCGGGGTTGCCGTAGTCGATATCGGAGGCGGTACCACCGACATCTGCGTCTATTACGACAAGGTGATCCGCCATCTGGCCGTGATCCCCATCGGCGGGAACATCATCAACAAGGATATCCGCGCCTACGGTATCCTCGAACGTTACGTCGAAAAACTCAAAACCTCGTTCGGCGAGGCCGTTGCCGAACGCACCCCTGTCGATAAGTACATCAACATCCCCAGCGTCAACGGACAGGCTCCCAAGGAGATTGCCGTTCGTACTCTGGCCGGTATCATCGAGGCCCGCATGTACGACATCATCGATTATGTCAAGATCGAAATCGAACGATGCGGCTTCAAGGGACGTCTCGGAGCCGGCATCGTGCTGACTGGTGGCGGTGCGAACCTGAAGAACCTCGACCTGCTCTTCAAAATGCACACCGGGATGGACGTGCGTATCGCACAACCCACCACCTATGTGGCACCTGAATCTGCCGAATTGATTTCGGCTCCCAAATATTCCACCCTCACCGGTATCATCCTCGACGCCGTGCGTAAGGGGAACTATACCGAAATCGGCGAACAGACCGCATCGCCCGAACAACCCGCTGCCGGTATCACCAATCCCGTGCAGGGACCCGGTTACGGTTATGGCGTTGCAGCGGCCGAAGGTACTCAACCCGCAGCCGACCCGTATCCACAGCAGCCCTATGACAACGCCGGAGGCTACGGTCAGGCAGCTGATCCCTATGCACCGGCCGGCGATTATGGTGTGGCGGGCGGTGACGGGTATGCCCCTGAAGATTATCCCGAAGAGGAGTTGCGTGTCCGCAAGCCCAAACTTTCCGAACGGATGAAACGCTTTTTCGGCTCGATGTTCACCGAAGAGGTCGATGACGAAGGCGATTTTTAATCGCGTCGCAGGAGACTGCAACTCATAAAAGAAATTCACGAAGATAAAACAGAGAAGCGACAACATACACAATGGTTGAATTCGTAGATATAGCGCCCGTCAGTTCCTCCATCATCATGGTGGTGGGCGTCGGCGGCGGCGGGAGTAACGCCGTGAACCACATGTTCAAACTGGGGATCACGGACGTATCGTTCATGGTCTGCAACACTGACCGTCAGGCTCTCGAACGCAGCCCCGTCCCCAACCAGATCCGACTGGGCGAAACCCTCACCGAAGGCCTCGGGGCCGGCAACAAACCCGAACGGGGACGTGCCGCTGCCGAAGAGAGCATCGAAGAGATCAAAGAGGTCTTTCGCGAGAAAAACATCAAAATGGTCTTCGTGACCGCAGGGATGGGCGGTGGTACCGGTACCGGAGCCGCGCCCGTGATCGCCAAGGCCGCCAAGGAGATGGGAATTCTGACCGTCGCCATTGTGACCATCCCCTTCAAGACCGAAGGCCGCCGACGGATCATGCAGGCCCTCCAGGGGATCGAAGAGATCCGCCACAACGTGGACTCCCTGCTGGTGGTCAACAACGAGAATATCCATGAGATTTACGGCGAACTGACCCTCTCCGAAGCCTTTGGCAAGGCCGATGACATTCTGGCAACGGCAGCCAAGAGTATCGCCGACATCATTACTCAGGAGTATAAGATCAACGTTGACTTTGCCGACGTACAGACCGTCATGAAAGACAGCGGTATTGCCCTGATGGGTTCGGCACGAGGCAGCGGTGAAAACCGTGCCATGGAGGTCGCCGAAGCTGCCATGAGTTCTCCGCTGCTCAACCACAAGGATATTTCCGGCGCCAAAAACGTGCTGCTCAACATCACCTCCGGCAGCAAGGAGGTGACCCTTACCGAGACCTACCAGATCACCCAGTTCGTTCAGGAACGGACCGGCAACGATAATACCACCGACCTGATTTGGGGTGCAGGTACCGACGAGTCGCTGGGCGACGACATCCGGATCACCGTAATCGCTACCGGTTTTGATATCGACAGCATCCCCGCGGTGAGCGATCGTTATGCAGAGATCGTCAACCGTGATGCCAATCGCCGCCAGCCCGGAGTTCCACAGCCCGAGCCCGTGCAACCCAAACGCGAAACGATCTCGCTGGTCGATCTCGACAGTACGGCAACCAAGAAGAAAGCCAAAACGACTTCTGACGGAGCCGATGATTTCGCGGTCGTGACGCATCAGGTGCCGACGGTCGAGTACACCGCTCCTTCGTCATTCGGAGTAGCTGAGCAGCCTGCCTATACTGTCCCCATGGCAGAACCTTCCGCTATTACGGAACCGTATGTCGCACCGGCTGAGCCTGTCGTTGAACAACGTCCCGCAGCTGCCGAAATCCAGCCGCAACCCGTCCAGTCTGTACCGCAACCTGTCGCAACTCAGCCCATGCCGCAGCCAGTGATGCAGCCCGTACAGCAGCCGCAGATGCAGCAAACGGTTCAACAGCCTGATTATTCTCCCTACTCATACTACGCTGTGACGGACGATACCCCGATTCCACCGGTGACGTCGCTCAGTGAGGATGAATTGGATAATATCCCGGCCTATATTCGTCGCAGAATGAAGATCGAAGCCGGAGTATTGCCTGCGGGCAGCAAGATCTCCCGTGAAACGCTGAAAAACGATCCCAGCAGCACCCCTCGTGGAGGCGGTCATCTGTTCGATTGATGCTCCCAACCTCGGGGGGGCCGGAGAGCGAGAGAAAGAGCGAGCGCAGGTAGAGAGGAGAGGGCCGGAGACGAGAGGGCTGGAAGAAGGGGCCGAAGAGAGGGATAATGGAGAGAACAGATGTGTTTTTGTAAAAGATTATAGGTTCCGATAGCGATATCCCGCTATCGGAACCTTTTTTGTTGTATAGCTCGCCGTGAAAAAGGCGTTGCATACGGGGGCTGTGGCGTTTCTCGAAGTTGGGTATGTTTAGTGTGGGTGAGGGAATATAAAGGGTAGTGTTGGGGTGTCGCCTTAATGAAATATTGTGACATCGTAGTTTGTGTGCTGTTCCATGTGTAGCATATGATCGGAGGAAGGGGGCGTAAAGGAGCAGTGCTCACGATGAAAATAGAGAATATGGGGAAGTTCTAAGGTATAAATTAGAATATGGAGTTGTAGCAAGGTGTGCAGAAGTATTAATGTAGTTGGAATGGAAAAGCGTTAATGAAGTTATAATCCGAGAGGTGTGTTTAAGCTGTCGGCGCGGGGTTGCTGTAATATCGTCATGGAAAATAGCTCTGTTACTATCTTGTTGCGGTGGAGTGGGGGCTTGCGGCTCCGAACGTTTTGGCGTTAACAAGGGCGAATACGAGGTGAGGGCTGGCTTGCGGGGTATCTGAACTTTGCATGTGTTGATTAAGGTACGTAATGGTAATAAAAGGTTCGGCTTAGAAGAAAGGTAACTCTTCTAAGCCGAACCTTTTTTATGTTTGTTGTTCTCGCCCGATTGTCGCTCGGGAACAGACTTGCAGGTGGTAGCTTGGGGCTGTCCACCTGTCCTGCTCAGGCGGCCCCTCGGTGAGCTTAATTGAACAGGAAACTTTGGAGCATGTAGGCTGCCGCTCCTGCCAAATAGCCGGAAAGTGCCACCAGCGAGATGTTTTTCAGGTACCAGACGAAGTTGATCCGTTCCAGCCCCATCACGACAACCCCGGCAGCCGATCCGATAATCAGCATCGATCCGCCTACGCCGGCACAGTAGGCCAGGAATTGCCAGAAGATACCGTCCTGTACGAAATATTGAACGTAGGTGGGGTCGACGGCCGTAGCGACGCTTTGTGCATCGGCAATCGGGTATGTTGCCATGGCTCCGGCCACCAACGGTACGTTGTCAATCACGGAAGAGAAGGCGCCGATGAGGATGTTGATCAGATAAACGTTGTGTATCTGTTCATCGAGCCATACCGAAAGGTCGGCCAGCACGCCCGACATCTGGAGGGCTGCCACGGCCAGCAGGATGCCCAGGAAAAAGAGAATGGTCGGCGTGTCTATGCGTTGCAGGACGTCCGGGATACGCCGTTTGGCGGTTTCCGGTATGTCGTTTTTGCGCTTGTACATCACCTCGGTGTAGAGCCACATGATGCCCAGAGCTCCCAGTACGCCCATAAACGGCGGCAGGTGGGTAATGGTTTTAAACACCGGTACGAACATCAGACAGCCTACGCCCAGTAGCAGGATGGAGAGCCGTTCGCGTTCGGAAATGACGGTTTTTCCGGCCACGTTGGTGAAGTAGCTGGTCTCACCGTCACGGATCTGTACGGAGGCCAGTTTGCGTGGCGAGGCGGTGGTGACTTCGCCGCGCAGCCAGCGTTGTACGATCAGTGTCGGCACTATGAACGAAATCAGGCAGGGGATAAACAGGTTGGGAACCAGTCCGGCCGTGGTGACGTTGCCGCGCACCCAGAGCATGATGGTGGTGACGTCGCCGATCGGAGACCAGGCACCGCCGCTGTTGGCTGCGATGATGATGATCCCGGCAAAGAGCCAGCGCTCTTTGTAGTTGCCGACGATTTTGCGCAGCAGGGCGATCATCACGATGGCGGTGGTGAGGTTGTCGAGAATGGCCGACATGAAGAAGGTGATGGTTCCGATGATCCACAGCAGCCGTTTTTTGCGCCGGGTGGTGATCCGGTTGGTGATGATGTTGAATCCGCCGTGGACGTCGATCAGTTCGACGATGGTCATGGCGCCGATCAGAAAGAAGAGGATCTCGGCGATCTCGCCGAGGTTCTCGATGATCTGTACGCTCTGCACGTATTGTACGACCTGTTTGCCGATCGGTTGTGAGGCCAGTGACGGGTTCTCTTCCAGAAAGAAGGCGAATCCGCGGCTGCCGGGAACGATCTCGGGCGCCATGAGTATGTAGAGGATCCACGCTACGGTGGCGGTTAGCAGTGCCGTGGCGGCTTTATTGATTTTCAGTGGGTGCTCCAGTGCGATACACAGGTAGCCGATCAGGAACAGGGTAACGAGTGCTGTCAGCATGAATATGATTTTGGTCTTTTAGGACAAATGTAAAGAAAATCACCGAGACCCTGTAGCTGATTGCGGATTGTGTCCAAATTTCAGGCGTTTTTAGCTGTTTATTCCGGCACGATAAACTGGTAGCGGCTGTTGAAATTCAGTTCGATGTCGTGTTCGAGCGCCAGGTCATGGATGTGGGCCGCGTAGCCTCCTTCGGCTTTGGCGATCGAAGAGGTGAAGTGGTCGGGGTAGTGTCGCTTGATGTATTGAAGGATCTTGGTCGGGATGGCCGATTCGGGGATGGCGTTGCGCTGGCAGTTGATGCAGGTCCACTTACCACGGTCGTCGAACCCGATTTGTCCGCCGCCGGCGAGGCTGACGTTGTAGGTTTGTCCGATAAAGTTGGGCTGGACGGTCACCTGTCTGACGCCCAGTGTTGAAAAGTGTTTTTTCAGGAATAGTTGGGCGGTAGCCGGAAGGTCCGTGACGTGTCGGTGGGCGACTTGTGAATCTGCCAGTGCCGGTGAGCAGAGCAGAAACAGCATGAGGCCGAGTAGTGTGTGTTTGAGCATGACGTTGGTTGAATAGGTATATGGTTGTTTTATGTAATGGTTTTTCCCGACCGAGGAGGGGTATATTTTGTCGATTATAATATGGATGTAGAAGGCTTGGACGGGGCTTGTGTTGGTGGCATTTAAATATGAACGGAACCAACTGCAAATATCGTGCAATTGGTTCCGTCAAAGCCGGTGAGGGCCGGCCCATGCCGTGTATTTCTTTCCGTCCTACGATGCGGAAGCGGATCGCGGTTATCCGTCGTTTTCGGTTTTTGGGGGTTACTGTTTACCCAGCAGCGCGAGTGCTTTGTCGAGGATGGTCGTGTCGTCGAGCATGACTACACCGCCGTCGGGCCCCTGTTCGATGTGCAGTCCCGAGGGTTTTCCTTCGCCTGTTTTGTAATGCGTTCCGCCGAAATAGTTTCGGACCGTGTCCACGTCTAAGCCCAGTTCGTCTGCAATGCGTTGCATGCTACCGCTGGGCAGACTGTCTTTGATCCGCCGCAGCTCGTTGAAAGTGATGGTATTCATAGGCGTTAGGTTTTAAATTCTCTATAAAGTAACGTAAATTTTACATCATTTCAAAATCCTGACGACGAAATCGACCGCAAATGTGGCGAAATTTTATTCTTCCTCGATCAGTTTGCGAAGTGTACCGGCCGTTTGGGTGTTGTCCTGGCGGCCATTGAAAAGTTCGGCCGATGCCCCGATGGCAAATACCGGTACGTAAGTGGCTGAGTGACTGCCCGAAGTCCAACCGGTGCCGGTGTGACGTGCCAGTATGTCGACGGCTGTGGCTGCGGTTTTGTCGGGATGTGTCTTGTAGGTGTTTTCAAGCTCGGTCCACTCTTCGTCCGAGAGTTTCACCTGGTTACCGAAACCCATCTTCTCGCCGAGCAGCTGCTTGGCGGCATCCCAGTCCGAGGTGGCTTCGATGGCGCTCTTCAGGGCTCCTTTCGAGCATTTCTGGGCGGCGAGCAGACCGAAATAGGTGTCGTAGCCGAGGTTGTTGCGGCCCAGGGCCAGACCTCCGGTTTCGTGGTCGGCGGTCACGACGATCAGCGTCTCGTCGGGGTGCTCGTTGTAGAAGTTCAGGGCTACGCAGATGGCCGAGTCGAAATCTTTTACTTCTTCTACCAGTGTGGCGGCGTCGTTGTCGTGTGCGGCCCAGTCGATCTGGCCGCCTTCGACCATCAGGAAGAACCCTTTTTTGGCTCCGCCGTCTTTCATCAGGAATTCGATCGAGCGACGGGTGATGGCCGGCAGGGTCAGGTCGCCGGGCTTGCGGTCGATGGCAAGGGCCAGGTTCTCGGGGTTGGCCTCTTCGACCTGGGTCAGGATGGCCCGTTTGCCGGTGATTTCGTTGTCGCCGCGGGTGATCTTGTAGCCGGCTTTGTCGAGAGCTTCATATACGGAGGGTTTGCCGTTGACTTCGGGCTTGACGAAACCGGCTCCGGCATAGAGGTCGAGACCGGTCTGAGGTGCGTCCATGGCAATCTCGTAGTACATGTTGCGGGTGGGCTGGTGGGCAAAGAAGCTGGCCGGGGTGGCGTGGTCGATGCTGACGCTGGTCGCTACACCGGTGCGCATCCCCTGCTCTTTGGCAGCTACGGCGATGCTGCTGACGGCTTCGGTCCGCTCGGGATTCATCCCGATGGTACCGACGGAGGTCTTCTTGCCGGTGGCCAGGGCGTTACCGCCGGCGGCCGAGTCGGTCATACGGCGGTTGGCGCACCACGTGGTGGCGAATCCGACGGTGGGGAACTGGGTGAAGTGGAGGGGCGAGAAGCCGACGTCGTCGCCCTGTTCCGAGGCGAGGCAGGCTTCGGTCAGCGAGAGGGCGTTGTGGCCCATGCCGTCGCCGATGAAGTAGAAGATGTACTTGGGACGGTCTCCGGCCTGTGCTGCGATGCTGATGCTGAGCAGCAGGATGAGAAGCAGTTTTTTCATGGTTGTTTGAATTTTGCTGTTCAAAGGTAGAGAGGATATGTGAACTTTGGGTTACGCGGGAATGCAAAAACGGGAGCATTCCTGGTGTGGAATGCTCCCGCCGGAATGTGCGTCCTCAGAGATTATTTGGTCGGCTGGGGACCAGCGGCAACGAGCGATTTACCTTCTGCGTTGTCGGTGTATTTTTCGAAGTTCTTCACGAAGCGGCCGGCCAGGTCTTCAGCTTTCTTGGTCCATTCGGCAGCGTCTGCGTAGGTGTCGCGCGGGTCGAGGATTTTCGAATCCACGCCGGGCAGAGCGGTCGGAACTTTGAAGTTGAAGATCGGGATCATCTTGGTTTCGGCTTTGTCGATCGAGCCGTCGAGGATGGCGTCGATGATACCGCGGGTATCTTTGATCGAGATACGTTTGCCGGTGCCGTTCCAACCGGTGTTGACCATGTAGGCGGTAGCGCCCGAAGCGTTCATGCGTTTAACGAGTTCTTCGGCGTATTTGGTCGGGTGCAGGGTCAGGAAGGCTGCACCGAAGCAGGCCGAGAAGGTCGGGGTCGGTTCGGTGATACCGCGTTCGGTACCGGCCAGTTTGGCGGTGAAGCCCGACAGGAAGTAGTATTTGGTCTGTTCGGGGGTCAGGATCGATACGGGGGGCATGACACCGAAGGCGTCGGCGGTCAGGAAGATCACTTTCTGAGCGGGACCTGCTTTCGATACCGGTTTAACGATGTTTTCGATGTGGTAGATCGGGTACGATACGCGGGTGTTTTCGGTCACGCTCTTATCGTTGAAGTCGATTTTGCCGTTGGCATCAACGGTTACGTTTTCGAGCAGTGCGTCGCGTTTGATGGCTTTGTAGATATCCGGTTCGGATTCTTTGTCGAGGTTGATGACTTTCGCGTAGCAACCGCCTTCGAAGTTGAAGACGCCGTTGTCGTCCCAGCCGTGTTCGTCGTCACCGATGAGTTCGCGTTTGGGGTCGGTCGAAAGGGTGGTCTTGCCGGTACCCGACAGACCGAAGAAGATGGCTACGTCGCCGTCTTTACCTTTGTTGGCCGAGCAGTGCATGGCAGCGATGCCGCGCAGCGGAAGCAGGTAGTTCATCATCGAGAAGATACCTTTCTTCATTTCGCCGCCGTACCAGGTACCGCCGATGAGCTGCATTTTTTCGGTCAGGTTGAAGGCTACGAAGTTTTCGGAGTTCAGCCCCATTTCTTTCCAGTTGGGGTTGGTGGTTTTCGATGCGTTCAGCACTACGAAGTCGGGTTCGCCGTAGTTTGCGAGCTCTTCTTCGGTCGGACGGATGAACATGTTCTTCACGAAGTGGGCCTGCCAGGCTACTTCGACGATGAAGCGCACTTTCAGACGGGTGTCGGGGTTGGCGCCGCAGAAGGTGTCCATCACGTAGAGTTTCTTGCCGCTGAGTTCCGAGGTGGCGATTTTTTTCAGTTCGCTCCAAACGGCCGGGGTGATCGGTTTGTTGTCGTTTTTAGCGAAGTCCGAGGTCCACCATACGGTGTTTTCGGTGGTAGCGTCTTTAACGATGTATTTGTCTTTGGGCGAACGGCCGGTGAACACGCCGGTCATCACGTTCACGGCGCCCAGTTCGGTGTCGACGCCTTTTTCGAAGCCGGTCAGGCAGCTGCAGGTCTCAGCTTTGTAGAGTTCTTCGTAAGACGGGTTGTGGATGATCTCCTTCACGTCTTGGATGCCGTACTTGCTCAGATCGATTGACATAACTGTTGGTTTTTAGTGGTTTATATTAACTTTATCTGCTTCTGTTCTGTGTGGGGCGTTCCGTGAGGCCCTTCTTTCACACCACAAAGGTAGTAATAAATTTTTATTGTTAATCATTTCACAGATCAATTTTCAAAAAAATTTAAAACTTTTTCGGAACGCATATGGCCTCCCGGTTTGTGGCGCTTCGGAGGAGTGTGGCTCTCCTTCGGTGCCTGGTTGGAACGTGGGGGTCGGAAGAGCCGATTGTAGACTGGTGAACCGGGAGTAACGGAGGGCTACCCATTGGCTAACCGCTGTTTTTTCCCGGGCTGAACCTTCTATATATGTATAACCGATATAGCATCTGAAATATTGTCAGGGCCGATAATTTTGTTCGATGGAAATCGTAACTTTGCAATTATAATCGGGTAAACCGAACGATTATGAAACGAATCATTCACCGGATCGTGCTGGCGGCAGCGGCCGCTGGCATGGTCGCATGCAGTAAGGGTATGGATACGGATCAGGGTGCGACGCAGAATCCGACGCTCGAGACGATCGCCCAGCGACGGAGCGTCAGAAGCTATACGCCTCAGCGGGTTTCGCAGGATACGATCGAGTTGCTGTTGCGGTCGGCCATGGCGGCGCCGTCGTCGAAAGATCGGCGGCCGTGGCATTTCGTTGTGGTCGATGACCGTGCCACGCTGGATACGTTGGCCGAACGGTTACCTTATGCGCCGATGCTGGCACATGTGCCGCATGCGTTGGTGGTGTGCGGCGACAGCGAGGTGTCGGCGTCGTGGTTCCTGGATTGTGCCGCTGCTACCGAGAACTTTTTGTTGGCCGCACAGGCAATGGGGCTGGCTGCGGTGTGGACAGGAGTGTATCCCAATGCGGATCGGATTGTGACGGTGCAGGAGGGGTTGGCTCTGCCGCAACATATTATGCCGCTGGCAGTCGTACCCTTTGGGTATGGAAACGGACAGGAGCAGCCGAAAGACAAATTCGATCCGGCTCGCATCCATCATAATAAGTGGTAGGTGCCTCCGGACACTCCGTCAGAGTGGGGCTCCGCCCCAAACGGAAAAGAAAACGAGCGATACGCAGCATCGCCCGCTCCGCCGCGAGCACGCGGACGCCGCCCGCGCAGGGCAGTCGAAGAGCGTGTCGTGAACGCTGGACGGTGAATTTTTTGATAACAAACCGTACGGAACTGCCCTCACGCCGGGCGGGCGGTGCCTTCGGGCACCCCGTCAGAGTGGGGTTTCGCCCCAAGCGGAAACGAAAACAAGCGATACGCAGTATCGCTCGCTCCGCCGCGAGCACGGTGCCTTTGGGCACTCCGTTAGAATGGTATTGCCTCGAACAGAGGTCAGGCGGAGAATCAACGGATTGTAGCTGTTCCCATTCGGCACGGTTCCGACGGGTTAAGCTTGAATACAGAAATAGAATAATTCGACCATAACATATATGGAGTACGACGAAAAGAAAATTGCGCAACTGGCGCAACACTATAAAGCGATTCTGGAATTGTTGGGCGAAGACCCCACACGCGAGGGATTGCTCAAAACGCCGGAACGTGTGGCCAAAGCCATCTCGTTCATGACCCAGGGCTACGAGCAGGACCCCATCCAAATACTCCTCTCGGCAAAATTCAAGGAAGAGTACAAACAAATGGTCGTCGTCAAGGATATCGAACTCTACTCGCTGTGTGAGCACCACATGGTGCCCTTCTACGGCAAGGCCCATGTAGCCTATATCCCCAACGGCTTCATCACCGGACTGTCCAAGATTCCCCGCGTAGTGGACTGCTTTGCACGGCGGCTGCAGGTGCAGGAACGGCTGACGGTCCAGATCCGCGACTGCATCCAGGAGGCGCTGAACCCGCTGGGTGTGGCCGTCGTTATCGAGGCCAGCCACATGTGTATGCAGATGCGTGGCGTCGAAAAGCAAAACTCCGCCACTACCACCTCGGCCTTCACCGGCGCTTTCCTGACCCAGATACAAACCCGCGAAGAATTCATGAACCTGATCTCCCACAAACTCAGGTAACGAACCATAAACTACCACCTAAAACTAACACCATAACGATCCTATGAGCGGATTTTTCGGTTGCGCCTCGCGGCGCGAATGCGTCAACGACGTGTTCTACTGTACGGACTACCATTCTCACCTGGGCACCAAGCGTGCCGGTATGGCCTTCTTCAACGGCGAGAAATTCATCCGGTCGATCCATAGCCTCGAAAACGGCTACTTCCGAAACAAATTCGAAGACGACCTGCACAAATTCGCCGGTTCCTGCCTCGGTATCGGCGTGATCAGCGACTTCGAGTCGCAACCCGTGACCGTCACCAGCCACCTCGGCCGGTTCTCGATTGTGACCGTCGCCCGCATCGAAAACATCGACGAAATCACCGAACGTCTGCTCAACGAGAACGTTCACTTCGCTGAGCTCTCCGGCTCAGAGATCAACCCCACCGAGTTGATCGCCATCCTCATCAGCCAGAGCCGCACCTTCAAAGAGGGAATCGAAAACGTACAGCGTACCGTGAAGGGCTCCTGCTCGATGCTGATCCTCACCGAACACGGTATCTATGCCGCCCGTGACCGTTTTGGGCGTACTCCCGTGATTATCGGGAAAAACGACTTCGGTTATGTGGCCGCTTCCGAAAGTTCCTCGTTCCTGAACCTTGGTTACGAATACGTGCGTGACCTCGGACCCGGTGAGGCCGTACAACTCACCCGCGACGGCATTACCGATATTATTGCGCCCGGAACCCGCAAACAGATTTGCTCCTTCCTGTGGATCTATTACGGTTACCCCTCGTCCAACTACGAAGGAATCAACGTCGAAGACGCCCGTTACCGTTGCGGTGCCGCCATGGCCGCCCGTGATAAGGACGTTCAGGTCGACTTTGCCGCCGGTATCCCCGACTCCGGTGTCGGACACGCCATCGGGTACAGCAATGCCCGTGCAATTCCCTACAAACGTCCCTTTGTGAAATATACGCCCACCTGGCCCCGTAGCTTTATGCCTCAGAACCAGACCATGCGCGACCTGGTGGCCAAAATGAAGCTGCTCCCGAACGAAGCCTTCACCCGCGGCTCGAAGATCGTGTTCATGGACGACTCGATCGTACGCGGCACCCAACTGAAGGACAATATCGTGAAACTCAAAGAGGTAGGGGTTGAGGAGGTTCACATGCGTATTGCCTGCCCGCCGCTGATCTTCCCGTGCCGCTTCCTGAACTTCTCGACCTCGCGTTCGACCTTCGACCTCTATGCCCGTCGAGTGATCCGCGACCTCGAAGGAACCGACAAACTCTCCGAAGAAACCCTGCTGGAGTATGCCGACGATACGAGTGAAAAACACCGCAAGATGGTCGAAGTCATGGGTCAGCAGCTGCAACTCACCTCGCTGAAGTTCCAGCGTCTGCAGGACGTGGTGGATGCCATCGGGCTGCCCAAGGAACAACTCTGTACCCACTGCTGGGACAACAGCAGCTATATGGAGTAGGTGGATCGGGCCCGCCTGCGGCTCATCGCCCCTCAGCAGTAAATTACGAATGTAACGGATCAATCCATTGAATATGAAAACAACCGCATTTACCAAATACCACATTGCAGCCGGTGCCAAGATGGCCGAATTCGCCGGTTACAACATGCCGATCGAGTTCTCCGGTATCAACGACGAACATGCCACAGTCCGTGAAAAAGTCGGCGTTTTTGACGTCAGCCACATGGGCGAAATCTGGGTCAAAGGTCCCCAGGCATTGCCTTTCCTGCAATACGTCACCTCGAACGACGTTTCGGTGCTCTACGACGGCAAAGTACAGTACTCCTGCTTCCCAAACGGCAAGGGCGGGATTGTCGATGACCTGCTGGTATATCGCATCGACGACCAGACCTATCTGCTCGTGGTGAATGCCGCCAATACCGACAAAGACTGGAAATTCCTGTGCGAACAGGCGCCCCGGTTCGGTCTGATCCCCGGCAAGGAACTCTACAACGCTTCGGATGAGATTGCCCAGCTGGCCGTGCAGGGTCCCCTGGCGATGGAGCTCGTGCAGGAGCTGTGCCCCGACCGCGATGTGAAGGGGATGGAGTACTACACCTTCTGCAAGACGACGGTTGCCGGAATCCCTAACGCCATCCTTTCGATTACCGGTTACACCGGCGCCGGCGGGTGCGAAATTTACGTGGCCAACGAAGATGCCGACAAACTCTGGGAGGCTCTCTGGAAAGCCGGTGAAAAATACGGTCTGAAAAACATCGGTCTCGGCGCACGCGACACGTTGCGTCTGGAGATGGGCTTCTGCCTCTACGGCAACGATCTGGATGACACCACTTCGCCGATCGAAGCCGGGCTGGGCTGGATCACCAAATTCAACGACACCAAAGGCGCGTTTATCGATAGCGAATTGCTGGCCAAACAGAAAGCCGAAGGGGTGCAGCGGAAGCTGGTCGGTTTCGAGATGATCGAACGGGGAATTCCGCGCCACGGTTATGAAGTGGCCTCGCCGGCCGGTGACGTGATCGGTGTGGTGACCTCCGGAACGCAGTCGCCGAGCCTGAAGAAAGGGGTCGGGCTGGCCTATGTGAAACCCGAGTTCGCAAAAACCGGTACCGAAATTGCTATCGTGATCCGCGGCAAGCAGATCAAGGCACAGGTGGTTCGTCCGCCCTTCTACAAGAAATAACCCGTCGCAGGACGGTGCCACGTGCGCCGTCCGTGATGGATAGAGCGATAAAAGCCGCCCGTACTGCCAACTGGCAGTACGGGCGGCTTGTTTATAATCGTCCGCTGCGACGGGGTGTTTGGGCCATTGGCGAGGTTGCTGTAGGGGCGAACGTCAGTCGGGAATGTAGGGTAGGGGAAGGGAAGGTTGTTGAAAAAGTGCGATGAAGTGGCTCGGCTTCACTGTTGCGGAGAGGGTGTGCACTACCTGGTGATAGGGGCTCCCAATCGGACGGGGAGCCTGCGGTACGGAGGGTGTATATGGAGGCTTGTGGGCCAGCTAAATCCGGGTGGGGGCGATGTGAATCTGTTGCATCGGGAGTGTTATTGAGCCGAAGTCGTTCATGGCGTTGAACAGTGCGATGTGGTCGTAAAAGCCTGAGGTCAGGGCGGTGAGCGGGATGTTGCAAGGGACGATCTGCCCCGTTTGCAGCAACCGTTCGCGCATGGTGCCGCAAAGCAGCGGAGCGGCGGGCGTGTGCCACTCGGAGGGCGATCCGGTGACGCGGAAGGCGACGTTGCAGAAGGTGGTATCGGTGACTTTGCCCCGGCGGATCAGCAGCGCATCGTCGTACCCGGCGACCACGGCCCGCTCGTGCCAGGCGGTCAGGCTCGACCGGTCGCTGTATTTGAACCGGTATTCCAGCGAATCGTCCTCGATGGCCAGCAGTGACCCGATGCGGGGCGGTTGATAGGGGGCGTATTCCGTTGCCGTGCATCCGGTGGGACCGTACAGTATGCGGCATTTGACCGTTCCGCTGCGGAGTGTCTCCGGCAGCGGTCGGGAGGCAAGAGCCTCGCGCAGGTCGAACGGCGCTACGCCGTACAGCTCCCGACAGGTGCGGGCGACGCGCTCCTGATGGAGCGCCCAGACGGCGGACGGCGGCAGTTGGCCGTCAACGATTCGGATGGTTTCGACGCAGGGGTACATAGACTTTGGCTTTCATCTCTTCGTATTCCGACACGGCGTCGCTGCGGAACGTGATTCCGCCGCCGCTTTTGAACAGGTATTCGTTCTGTGGAGCACCCGGCGCCTGTTCCAGAAACCGGATCATCACCCCGCTGTCGAGCGTCCGGCCGTCGAACAGACCGCAGATGCCGGTGTAGTAACCCCGGTCGTAGCGTTCGGCACGGGCGATGATCTCCAGCGTCCGCGGTTTCGGGGCGCCGGTCACCGACCCGGCCGGAAGCATTTCGAACAACAGTTCTCCGATCCGGCAGTGCCAGTCGGTCGGCAGTTGTCCGCTGATCTCGGAACTGACCTGCAACAATTCGCCCCGATGGGTGGCCAGGCGGTCGATGTAGCGGTAACGCTCGACGTGTACGCCGTCGGCTATGCGGTTCAGGTCGTTGCGCAGCAGGTCGACGATGGTGGCGTGTTCGGCCGCCTCTTTCGGGTCTTCGAGAATCCGCCGTTCGGCATCCGGCAGGGTGGCGTCGATCGTTCCCTTCATCGGGTGGGTCGAAACGACTCCTCGGGCGTCGATCCGCACGAAAGTCTCCGGCGAAAAGCAGACGAAACGGTCGGCCAGCCAGACCTTGTATCGGGCTTCGGTGTGGTCGAACATTTCGCGCAGGGTTAGGTTGCACCGTACGGGGGTGGCGCAGGTGAGGTTCACCAGGTAGCTGTTGCCGGCCCGGAGATGGTGCATGACGGTGGTGAATCCGGCGTCGTAGTCCTCCTGTGTGCAGAAACGGGGCTCCCATTGTACCTCCTCCGTGAGGGGCGGAACCGGTACGGGAGGCACGTTTGTCCGGCCGCCGATGGCGTAAAGCAGGTGCTGCGGATCGACCGTCTCGATCGGTGCGACGATGCAGCGGCACATGGCGTAGTCCACCAGAAAAACGAACGGACACCGTGCGCGGCCCAAACGATCCATCGTCCGGCGGGCTTCCGCTGCGTCGAGTGTGGCGAGTGTGGGTGTCTTCGGTAGGGTGTTCATACGGCTCGTCTACGGGGGGCTTGCTTTGGGCATGCGGCACGGGGGTGTGCGGAAACGGAGGGCCGGGCGGTGGGGGCCGCACAAAGCTCGCGACAAAATTAGCATTTTCGATTCGAACCCGTTATATTTGTACGGTCTTAGATAGGGGTGCTCCGCCAGTGGTGCGGGGCTGAGATTATACCCGTAGAACCTGATGCGGATAATGCCGCCGTAGGGATTTCCGAAGGGTGTTAAACAGTTCTTGTTTAACGCGGCTTTGCGGACGCTCGAGCGTGGGCCTCTATGCGCCCGATGGCTCCGCAGCCACAAAATCTGTTACGTTAACGATGGAAAAACTCGTTTCGCTCGGAATAGTCGAAAACTATTTCGAAAAACTGAAAAGCAATCTCTCAGTCGATGCTGCCATTGTCGGTGGCGGGCCGTCCGGACTGGTGGCCGCCTACTACCTGGCCAAGGCCGGCAAACGCGTCGTGCTCTACGAACGCAAACTCGCTCCGGGCGGAGGCATGTGGGGCGGTGCCATGATGTTCAACGACATCATCGTGCAGCAGGAGGCGTTGCCTATCCTCGACGAACTCGGCGTATGCTACAAACCTTACAAGGATGGCGCCTGTGTGGTTGATTCCGTCCATGCTACCTCGGCGCTGGTTTATGCCGCCACGAAGGCCGGCGCGACGATCTTCAACTGCTATTCGGTCGAAGACGTGATCTTCCACAACGAGGCCGTTGCCGGTCTGGTGGTGAACTGGGCCCCCGTAACGCGCGAAGGGATGCACGTCGACCCACTGATGGTGACGGCCAAAACGGTGCTCGAAGGGACGGGCCACGACTGTATGATCGCCCGCCTGGTGGCTCGGAAGAACAACGTAAAACTCAATACGCCCACCGGCGAGGTGGCCGGCGAACGGTCGCTGAACGTTGAAGAGGGCGAGCGGCTCACGGTCGAAAATACGAAAGAGATCTACCCGGGTCTGTTCGTGAGCGGCATGGCGGCCAACGGCGTGAGCGGCAGCTTCCGCATGGGGCCGATCTTCGGCGGGATGCTGATGTCGGGTAAAAAGGCGGCCGAACTGATGATTGCCAAAATCAATGGATAATTTCGGTCTGTATGTCATTCTGACCCGTCCGGCCATCGGCCACGTCGCTGCGGCGGAGATTGCCGTGCGCCGTGGCGTGCGGATGCTCCAGTTGCGCGAAAAGGATCTGCCGGACGGCGAGTTGCTGCACATTGCCCTCCAGGTGCGGGAGGTGACGCGCGGCACCGCGACCCGTTTTATCGTGAACGACCGTCCGGACATCGCGCTGCTGAGCGACGCCGATGGGGTGCATGTTGGACAGGGCGACCTGCCGGTGGCCGACGTGCGGCGGATCGTGGGCGAGGAGATGATTGTGGGCCTCTCGACTCACTCCATCGCTCAGGCGACGGAGGCTCAGTCACTTCCCGGGGTCGATTACATCGGCTTCGGGCCGGTCTATCCGACCACGACCAAGGCGGTGCCCGATCCTGTGGTCGGCACCGGGCTGCTCGGCGAGGTGCTCGGCTTCTCGCACCTGCCGGTGGTGGCCATCGGCGGACTCTTTCCCGAAAACATCGGAACGGTGATTGCGGCCGGAGCCCGTAACCCCTGCATGGTCCGATACTTTATGGAGCCGTCCGACCCGGCCGAGGTCGAGCGGCGCATCGCACAGATACAACGCCTGCTGGATTAATACCGAGCGGGGCGGCAATCTCACACGGAAGATTGCCGCCCCGCTTTTTTCTTGAGGGCTGGTTCGATGGCCTGGCTTCGGGTGGGCCGCGGCGGGCAGTCAGGCGAGGTATTCCACTTGCCAGCGCACCTCTTCGGCC
Source organism: Millionella massiliensis (assembly GCF_900104655.1). Classification (GTDB taxonomy): domain Bacteria; phylum Bacteroidota; class Bacteroidia; order Bacteroidales; family Rikenellaceae; genus Rikenella; species Rikenella massiliensis. Next base: position 2,463,216 of record NZ_FNWD01000002.1, read on the forward strand.
GTTTCGGCGGGGATGTGCGACAGTGTCTGCATTACCTGCTCGCGCAGTGCCGGGCGGTGGCGGTAGCATTCGCGCAGGGCGTAGGCAACGGAACGTTCGACGGCCTCCGGGCCGAAAACCGACCTGTCATCGAGCAGCGTGCCGAAGGCGCTGTCCGGAACGGTCTCCACGGCAGCCAGTTTGCCGAGCATGTAGAAGGCGGCCAGACGCAGCAACGGTGCCTCGGCGGCCGGACGGGCAGCCCATTTCGTGGCGGTGGGCAGGGCGTCGGGCGAACGCCAGAAAAGTTGCATGGCGCATTGCTCGGCCAGCTCCGGAATCGGCCACTCCGCTCCCCAGCGCTCCATCTGTTCGGCAGTCACGGCGGCCGGATCGTCGATAAAGAGGGCGGCGAGTTTCAACTCGCGAATGTCCTGCCGCCACAGGGTCTGGGCCAGATCGTGGTCGGGCGCGTAGCTGCGGGCAACCTCCTTGATAGTCGGCAGCGATACGCCGTAGTTCACACCGTAGCCGCGTTGTCCGCCGCTGTATTCGCGCATGGCGTCGGTCACGGCGCCGTTCATCTCGATTTTCAGGCGGCGCATCAGAGCCACCATCTTTTCGGTCGTTGTCATCATGGGAGCGGGGATGTTTACGGATGTATGGTTCGGATAATCTCTTCGAATTTGGCCACCGCTTCGCTCATCGGGCCGAAGTAGCGGCCGCCGGCTGCATTCTTGTGGCCTCCGCCATTGAAGTGGTCGCGGGCGAAAAGGTTGACGTCGAAATCGCCCTGCGAACGGAACGAAATCTTGATGCAGTCGAGGGTCTCGATGAACATGGCCGAGAAGGTGACGTCCTCGATGCTCAGCGGCATGTTGACGATTCCTTCGGTGTCGCCGATCTGGTGGTTGAAGCGGGTCTTTTCGGCTCGCGTCAGGGTGATGTGGGCGGTGTGGAGGTCGTGGTCGACGTGCATCTTCTCGGAGAGCAGGTAGCCGACCATCCGGAGGCGGCTCTCGCTCTGGGTGTTGAAGATCGCTTTCGACACTTCGACCGGCTGAGCGCCCCGCTCGACCAGTTCGGCCACGGCACGATAGAGCTCGGGCGTGAGGTTGCTGTAACTGAGGTTGCCGGTGTCGGTCACGATGCCCACGTACAGGGCGGTGGCGATCTGCGGGGTGATGGCCTGCGGTCCGCTCCATGCGCAGATCAGGTCGTAGACCATGTGCGAGGTGGAGGAGTAGTTCGCATCGGAAAAGCTGAGTTCGTATTCCGGCGGGTCCATGTGGTGGTCGATCAGCACGCGCGGAGCGATGACGTTGGCCTCGATGGCGTCGGTCATCTTGTCGAGCCGGCTGACCTGGTTGAAGTCGGAACAGATGATCAGGTCGGCGTCGGACAGATAGGGGCGGGCCGTTTCGCACGCCTCCGAGTAGATCTCGACCCCTTCGGAACCGGGGATGAACGCGAGAAACTTCGGGAAATGGTTTGGCACGAAGAAACGGACTTCGTATCCGAGGCTGCGCAGAAAGGCGGTCAGGGCCACGCCTGATCCGATGGCGTCGCCGTCGGGGTTGGTGTGCGAAGCGATGGCAATGGTGCGGGCCTCGGAACAGAGGGCCTTCAGTTGTATGATTTTGGCCGGATCGAAAAGCGTATTCATATGTTCGGTTTAAGTTAGGTCGCTCCGCCCGGCGCTTTCCGTGTGGGGGGGCACTATCCGGAGGTGTGATCTTTGGAAAACTCTTTGAGGTGCCTTTGCTGTGGGAATGGTACGGTTTCGGACGTCTTGCGAAGCAAACGGTAAACTACAAAATTACGACAAATGCCCGTGACCCCCAAACTGAAAGCCCGGGGGCTTTTGGGGTAAAAATGTGTGGCCCGGGCTTTTCTTGTGGAAAGTGACGCACAAGGGTAATTCTGTTGCTTGCGGAGTGACTTACGCGGCAGAGGAAGGGAAATTTACCGATAGCCGTTGTATGTATATGGTTTGTATGACAAAATGTATCTTTCAGAAAAACAGTGCGATGAGCCCGGCGCTCCGTTTCTTGCGGTTGCCAAGACCGGATTATTTACCTCCTGAAAATGACACATTGTAGGATAATTTATTTTTAATGCTTATCTTTACGAATAAAGAAAATACAAACCCATTAAAATAGATTAGGGAGGGAGCAACAATGTCTGAACCTGAAAAAACAAGATATTCGGACGCAGAGTTGGCTGAATTCAAACAGATCATACTGGAAAAACTCGAGAAAGCCAAGGCGGACTACGAACTGCTGAGAGCTACCATCACCCATACTTCGAGTAACGGAACCGACGATACCTCGCCGACGTTCAAAATCCTCGAAGAGGGTGCCGCCACGCTCTCCAAAGAGGAGTCGGGCCGACTCGCCGCACGCCAGTACAAGTTTATCCAAAACCTCGAAGCCGCACTGGTGCGAATCGAAAACAAAACCTACGGCATCTGCCGTGAAACCGGTAAACTCATCCCGAAAGAACGGCTGCGCGTGGTGCCTCACGCTACGCTGAGCATCGAAGCCAAGGAGAGCGGAGTGAAATAACGATCCCCGCCCGTAAAACCGTTTCGAACCGATTCAAAGGGGATAACTGTATGTCAGATTACAGTGTCCCCTTTTGTGTTTTATCGCGGCCTCTCCGACCGAAAACCTCCATGCAAAACCTCCGGCGGATTCACCACAATGTCCGACCTTCATAACCCATACTCCATGAAACCCAAACACCGCATTCTGATCGCCATTGGAGCCATCGTGCTCATTCTGCTGCTCCTGCTGTGGACCACTGTTGCCGAAGCGCGTCCTCTGCGTTCCCTTCCGGCGGCGGACAGCGTCACTCCGCAACCCCAACTGAAAACCATCCGATACTCCACGGCCGGATTCCACGTGCTGGAAGGCAGCGGGCGAACCGTCCGTAACATGGACCCTGCCTGGCGTTTCGCACAGGGCCACCATGAGGGAGCCTGGCAGGAGGCCTATCCCGCCGATTCCGGTTGGCAGGCTGTCAGCCTTCCCCATGGGCTCGAGCTGCTGCCCGTCGATGCCAGCGGCGGAGTCAACTACCGTGGCGAAGCCTGGTACCGCAAATATTTCGCTACTCCGGCGAACATCGAAGGCAAACGGCTCGTGCTCTATTTCGAAGGGATTATGGGCAAAGCCAAAGTCTGGGTCAACGGACAGCTGGTGGCCGAACACTATGGCGGTTTTCTGCCCGTCATTGCCGATATTGCCGGGGCGATTCATCCCGAGGCCGGTGCCGTCAACACCATTGCCGTGGTGGCCGACAACAGCGATGACCCCTCCTATCCGCCGGGAAAACCCCAGGCTCAACTCGATTACTGCTACTTCGGCGGTATCTATCGCGACGTGTGGCTCGTGACGACCAGTCCGGTCTACATTACCGATCCGAACCAGATCGACCGCGTGGCCGGCGGAGGCCTTTTCTGGGCCACGACTCGACTGGCCGAGGATCGCAGTGAGGCGACCGTTGCCCTGCGGCTGAACATCGCCAACGATACCCGTCGCGGCACCTCCGGTCGCATCGAATACACGCTTGTCGCTCCTGACGGAAAGGTGGCCGCCACCCGGACGCAACCCTTCTCCCTTCCGGCCGGCAGCGACCGCACGCTCGAAACCGAAATCGACGTGGCGAATCCCGTCCTTTGGTCGCCCGATACGCCCGAACTATACCAACTGAATGTCCGGCTCACCGACAAACGCGGACAGGCCATCGACGGATACATGCAACTCGTCGGTATCCGCACCCTCGACTTCAACCCCCGCCAGGGCTTTGTGCTCAACGGTACCCCCTATCCGCGTAAGCTGATCGGCGGCAACCGCCATCAGGATTATGCCGTGATCGGCAATGCCCTTTCGAACAATCTCCACTGGCGAGACGCCCTGAAACTCAAGGCCGCCGGTATGGAGATCATCCGCAACGCCCACTATCCGCAGGACCCTGCCTTTATGGATGCCTGTGACCAGCTGGGGCTTTTCGTGATTGTCAACACGCCCGGGTGGCAGTTCTGGAACGACGAGCCGGTCTTCGGGCAGCGCGTATACAATGACGTGCGGAACATGGTGCGCCGCGACCGGAACCGTCCGAGCGTCATCATGTGGGAACCCATCCTGAACGAGACCTGGTATCCCGAGGAGTTTGCCGGCGATGTCTTCCGGATTGTGCACGAGGAGTACCCCTTCCCGGGTTGCTTCACGGCCAGCGACAGCGAAGCCAAGGGACACGAACCGTTCGAGATTCAGTTCTCCCATCCGGCCAATGGGGGCGGAGGAGCCTGGGGAACCGGCGCCTCGATGCCCGACAAGGTCTATTTCACGCGCGAGTGGGGCGACAATGTCGACGACTGGAGCTCGCACAACTCGCCCAGTCGCGTGGCGCGCGGTTGGGGTGAGGTCCCCCAACTCGTGCAGGCCAACCATTATGCCCGGAATGACTATAAAAACACATCATACGACAATATTTGCCGGGCTCCGGCCTATCACTTCGGAGGCACCCTATGGCACTCGTTCGACCACCAGCGCGGATACCATCCCGACCCCTTCTATGGCGGGTTGATGGATGCGTTCCGACGTCCGAAATACTCCTACGAGATGTTCCGGGCACAGAACCGTCGCGGTGAACCGATGGTCTTTATCGCCAGCGAGTTGAGCCCCTTTTCGCCTCAGGACGTGACCGTCTTCAGCAACTGCGATACCGTCCTGCTGCACACCTTTGTGGGGCCCGATACTCTGCGGACCTATGTTCGGGGACGCGATTGCGACACGACCGGTCTGCCGTCGCCCGTCATTGTCATTCCGAAGGCCTGGGACTTCATGGCCGACAAGGCGCTCTCGCGCAGCCAGAAACAGGGCGACGCTTTCCTGCTGGTCGAGGGGATCCGTGGTGGCAAGGTGGTGGCTTCGCAAAAAAAGAGCATGGCCCGCCGTCCGACCCGTCTGGAGTTGATCGTCGATCGGGAAGGGGTCAATGCCGTGGCCGACGGTTCGGACCTGGTGACCGTCGTGGCACGTATGACCGATGACCGGGGAATGGTCAAACGGCTCAATAATCAGATGGTGCGCTTCACCATCGAAGGCGAGGGCCGGTTGCTGATTCCCGCTACGCAGGCGGCCGGCGTGCCGCTCGTGTGGGGCGAGGCTCCGGTACTCGTACAGACCACCACGCAGCCCGGCACGATTAAGATCCGTGCCGAGATCGTGGGCGTGCAGGGCGACTGGACGGCGCACCCGGCCGAAATCGAATTCACGACCGTCGCACCCTTGCAAGAGCTCGACTATCTGCCCGACGAAGCGGCGCGTATCTCCAAGTGCGGGAGTGTGCAGCCGGCGGAGGTCGCTTCTTCCGGCGTGCGGCAATCGGAGCAGCTGCTCAAAGAGGTTGAGGCCCAGCAGGAGGCATTCGGTGAACGACAAAAATAGAGCGAAGTATGGCTATCTTCCATATTGACAGATGGTGCAGGGCCGGAGGGGTGGACGGCAGACAGGAACAGTACGCGGGTCCGTGCGGAGCGTTCTCCCTAGGTGTGGTTACGCGTGGAGTATTATCCCGGGGTGCGGTGCTGCGTGGAGCATCCTTCCTGGGTACGGTGCGTCGGATTGCGGCCGCTGCCGTGGCGGTGTTTGCGGCTCTTCAAGTCGCCGCACAGCCGGTCAAAACCGGTATCGAGGTGTTGCGTGACAGCGGGTTCGAACTGTTGAAAGGCAAACGGGTGGGGCTCGTGACCAACCCGACCGGGGTAGATTCCCGGCTGGTCTCCACGATCGACATTCTGGACAGTGCCGCGCAGACCGGGCTGTTCCGCCTGGTGGCGCTCTACGGCCCGGAACACGGCGTGCGGGGCAATGTGGCGGCTGGCGAAAAGATCGCCTCCGGACGTGATCCGCAGAGCGGAGTGCCGCTTTTCAGCCTCTACGGTGCGACCCGCAAGCCGACCGCCCAGATGCTCGAAGGGGTCGATGTGCTGGTGTTTGATATTCAGGATATCGGGTCGCGAAGCTATACCTATATCTCGACGATGGGACGCGTGATGGAGGGGGCTGCCGAAAACGGCGTGCCGGTGGTGGTGCTCGACCGGCCCAATCCGCTGGGCGGGCTGCGGGTCGAGGGGTGCGAAACCATTGCGCCGGGCTTTTCGTCGTTTGTCAGCGCCTATCCGGTGCCTTACGTCCACGGCATGACCGTCGGCGAACTGGCCCAGATGCTCAACGGTCAGAAGATGTTGCGGGACGGAGTGCAGTGTCAGTTGGAGGTGGTGCCGATGGAGGGCTGGCGGCGCGATATGATCTGGACCGACTGCCGGCTGCCATGGGTGCCGACTTCGCCCCACATCCCCACGGCCGAGAGCGCCTTCTACTACCCGGCTACGGGAACGGTCGGCGAACTGGGAACGCTGAACATCGGCGTGGGGTACACCCTGCCGTTTCAGACGCTGGCGGCGCCGTGGGTTGCCGATGCCGAGACGCTCTGCCAGCAGCTCAACGCAATGCCCGAACTGGCCGGATTCCGTTTTCGGCCGATCCACTATCGCCCGATGTACGGTTCCTGCAAGGAGGCCGAGCAGCACGGTGTGCAGATCTATCTGTGCGACCCGTCCACCCCGGCGCAGTTGACGCTGGTGCCGTTCTACGTGATACAGGAGATGGTGCGGATGTATCCCGACCACAAGCCGATGGCGGCGGCCGAATCGCGTGTGGCGATGTTCGACAAGGTGCTCGGAACCGACCGGATGCGTCGGGCTTTTGTTGCGGCTGGCTACCGGGTGACGCCCGAGATGCGGACCCTGTGGCGCCCCTCGGACGGGTTCCTGGCTGTCCGCGAACAGTACCTGTTGTATTGATTCGTTTTACTTAACATACTGGGGGGATTGACGATGATCTGGACTTTGATTCTGAGACTGACGGTGGCGGCCGTCCTGGGCGGCATCATCGGGTTCGACCGCGAGTATCGGGCCAAGGAGGCGGGATTGCGCACGCACTTTCTGGTGGCGCTGGGCAGTGCCCTGTTCATGATCGTTTCGATGTACGGTTTCGGTGAGCATGTGGGCGGTGACCCGGGGCGCGTCGCGGCTCAGGTGGTGACGGGCATCGGTTTTATCGGCGCCGGGTCGATCATGATTCACAAGCAGTTTGTGCGGGGGCTGACCACGGCGTCGGGCTTGTGGGCCACGGCCGGTATCGGGCTGGCGGTCGGTGGAGGCATGTACGGAATTGGTGTCGCGGCGACGTTGCTGACGTTGGCCGGTCTGGAACTCTCGACGTTGATCTTCAGAAGTATTGGACTGCATACCTCGCTGCTGATCTTCTCGACTTCGGACGAGGAGAACCTGTCGAAAGTCCTGGCCCAGATTCACGAGAAGGGATATAATCTGGTGAGTTACGAGGCTTCTCACGAGTCGGTCGGCGAGGGACGTCTGTTCCGGGTGACGATGGTGGTCAAAACGCGAAACTATGCCGATGATACGCACCTTTTTCAGTTCATGCAGTCGCTTCCGGGGCTGACTATCGAAAAGATGGAGTAGACGTGGACCGGTATTCGTTCGGGGTGTCCTTGGGGTTGTTTTGGGATGCGGGTACGGTGTTGGATGTGTGGGGATTGAGAGATATGGTTGGGACGGGAATTGATCCATAATTCTACGATCGATATTTCTCTGTGAGATAATGTGTATTGGAGGGTTACGTGTAGTAGAGTGTGAGGTGAAGAGTCTGCGGGGGAGAGTAGAGCGATACGAGAAACGGTGGCGGTGAGAATGGGTGAAGAGGATATGGGTAAGAATAGCGAGGGGAAAAGGGTATGGCGCGTGTCTGCAGGGAATGGTAACTGAGCGGCGGGCGTCCGAACCTGTGATGGGGAGAATCATAAAAAAGAGCGGGCTATACTTTTCGAAGTATAGCCCGCTCCTGTTGTATTTGAGCCTATGTCGTCCGGTAGGTCGGGAATACGTGATTCCCCGTTTTGGACGAGTGAGGTTCTGCAAACGGATACCGTTTTCGCCCCGCTTATCTTACGAACCGACGGCAGTGGAACCCCGGAATGGTTGTGCTACAGCTGCCGCCGAGTCGAATAGTCGGGTCGAATTGCTGGATTGAACAGCCCGACAAACCGGGGCGAGATGCCGGAGATTTATACCAATGCCAGTTTCAGTACATCGTCCAGCGTATTTACGTAGTGGAACTTGAGCCCCTTGACGTAATTGGCCTTGATGTCTTCGATGTCCTTGCGGTTTTCGGCGCTCAGGATGATGTCGGTGATACCGGCCCGTTTGGCGGCCAGAATCTTCTCTTTCACCCCGCCGACGGGCAGCACTTTGCCACGGAGGGTCGTCTCGCCGGTCATCGCGTAACGGGCCTGCACTTTGCGGCCGGTGAAGACCGAAGCCAGTGCCGTGACCATCGTGATCCCGGCCGAGGGGCCGTCTTTCGGGATGGCTCCTTCCGGAACGTGGATATGGATGTCGTTCTCTTCGAACAGCTTGGAGTCGATACCCAGCTGGTCGGCGTGGGCTCGGATCCAACCCAGTGCGATCGAGGCCGACTCTTTCATCACGTCGCCGAGGTTACCGGTCAGGATCAGGTTGCCTTTACCCTTGTTGAGCGACGATTCGACGTACAGAATCTCGCCGCCCACTTCGGTCCAGGCCAGACCGGTCACCACACCGACGTGCTGGTTGCCTTCGTAGAGTTCGTTGAGGTAGCGCGGCACGCCGAGGATCTTTTCGACCACGGCCGGCGTGATCTCAACGCTGTATTCCTCTTCCATGCCGATCTCTTTGGCCCGGTAACGGACGATTTTGGCAATCAGTTTGTCGAGGGTCCGGACACCCGACTCACGGGTGTATTCCGAGATGATCTTTTCGATCGTTTTCTTGTTCAGTTTCAGCTGGTCGGCCGGAACGCCGTGCGCTTCGAGCTGTTTGGGAAGCAGGTGGCGTTTGACGATCTCGATCTTCTCTTCCAGCAGGTAACCGCTCACGTTGATCATCTCCATACGGTCGCGCAGCGCGGGCGAGATGTTCCCCACGTTGTTGGCCGTGGCGATGAAGAGCACTTTCGAGAGGTCGTACTCGGTATCGAGGTAGTTGTCGTGGAAGGTGCTGTTCTGTTCCGGGTCGAGCACTTCGAGCAGGGCCGAGGCGGGGTCGCCGTGGTTCGACTGGCCGACCTTGTCGATCTCGTCGAGGATGATGACCGGGTTGGACGAGCCGGCGCGGCGGATCGTCTGGATAATACGTCCCGGCATGGCGCCGATGTAGGTGCGGCGGTGACCGCGGATTTCGGCTTCGTCGTGCATGCCGCCGAGCGAAATACGGCCGAACTTACGCCCGAGCGATGCGGCCACCGATTTGCCGAGCGACGTTTTGCCGACGCCGGGAGGGCCGTAGAGGCAGAGAATCGGCGATTTGAGGTCGCCTTTGAGTTTCAGTACGGCCAGGTGTTCCAGAATTCGGTCCTTGACGTCGTCCAGTCCGAAGTGATCCTTGTCGAGCCGCTTTTTGGCGCGTTTCAGGTCGAGGTTGTCCTGCGTGACTTCATCCCACGGCAGTTCGAGCAACAGTTGCAGGTAGTTGATCTGGACCGAGTATTCGGCTACGGCGGGGTTCATCCGTTCGAGTTTGCCGAGCTCCTTGTCGAAAAGCTCCTGAATCTCCTTGCTCCACTTCTTGTCTTTGGCCTTGTCGCGCAGCTCGTCCAACTCCTGATCGGCGGGATTGCCTCCCAGTTCGTCCTGGATGGTGCGCATCTGCTGCTGGAGGAAGTATTCACGCTGCTGCTGGTCGATGTCCTCCTTTACTTTGCTCTGGATCTCGTTTTTCAACTCGATCAGTTGCAACTCGCGGACCAGAATCTCGAGCAGTTTGCGGGCACGGGCAATCAGTCCGGGGGCTTCGAGCAGGGCCTGACGGTCGGTGTCGGGCAGGTCGATGTTCGAACTGATGAAGTTGATGATACCACGGCGGCTGGCGATGTTCTTGATGGCGAAGGTGGCCTCTTGCGGAATGTTCGACGAGAAGCTGATGATCTTGGTGGCGATCTCCTTGACGGATTCGATCAGGGCGTCGAGTTCGATGTTCGACTTCTCGGGCGTGAGGTCCTTCAGCGGACGTACGTTGGCCTTGAAGAAGGGGTCGGAGCTGACGAATTCGCGGATCTCGAACTTCTCCATCCCGTGCAGGATGACGGTCAGGTTGCCGTTGGGCATCTCCAGCACTTTCAGGATCCGTGCGGCGGTACCGACCGAGTAGAGGTCTTCGGGGCCGGGATTCTCGACTTCGGCCTCTTTCTGGAGCAGGGCGCCCAGCAGGCCGCCGTTCTGATCCACTTCGCGGACCAGTCGCATCGATTTTTCGCGTCCCACGGTGATCGGCGTGATGGCGCCCGGGAAGAGCACCGAACTGCGCAGGGTCAGGATGGGCAGCACGTCGGGCAGCGACGCCTCGTGAGGCGCATCGTCGTCGTCCGGCGAGATGATGGGGATGATCTGACTTTTGCCGTCCAGCATATCTGATATGCCGGAAAGCTGGTCGAACAGTTTATTATCTTTTTTGTTGCTCATATTTTCTATGGGTAGGGCGACCGTTTCGGGCGGCGGGTGGAACGCTGCGCCGTGTGGCCGCAAACTGCAAAAATACGAAGAAACCGCTTAATAATCACTCTCCGATCCGTTTTCCTGCGGATTCCACCGTGCGGGCGGAGGCGGGTGCTTCGTCGGCGGAGCCGTCCCGAAGGACGGACTGCATCTCTCAAAACGTCTCCGGGGGGTGTCTTATTACCTTTCTGCGGTGTTTTGTGCGGTTAATCGGAAACAGTTTTGTAATTTTGCAATTCAGTGCATTTTGCAAAAAGTGTGCAAAAGAACGATTTGTTTTAAAACCGGACAAAATGACAGAGATACCTGCCAAATACGATCCTGCCGAGAAGGAGGACAAATGGTACCAGTACTGGCTCGATAACGGATTCTTCCACTCCGAACCCGACGAACGCGAACCCTATACGATTGTGATCCCGCCGCCCAACGTGACCGGCGTGCTCCACATGGGACACATGCTGAACAACACCATTCAGGATGTGCTGGTGCGTCGCGCCCGCATGCAGGGTAAAAACGCCTGCTGGGTGCCCGGCACCGACCACGCGTCGATCGCCACCGAAGCCAAAGTGGTTCAGAAACTGGCCAAAGAGGGTATCAAAAAGTCGGACCTCACCCGTGAAGAGTTCCTCAAACACGCCTGGGAATGGAAGGAAAAACACGGCGGCATCATCCTCGAACAGCTCAAAAAGCTGGGTGCCTCGTGCGACTGGGCCCGTACCAAATTTACGATGGATCCGCAGCTCAGCGCAGCCGTGATCCACGTCTTTGTCGATCTCTACAACAAAGGCAAAATCTACCGTGGTGTCCGCATGGTGAACTGGGACCCGGCTGCCCTGACCGCCATCTCGGACGAAGAGGTGATCTATAAGGAAGAGCACGGAAAACTCTACTACCTCCGCTACATGGTCGAAAATCCCGCCGAGGGCGAACCGAAGTATGCTGTGGTGGCCACGACCCGTCCCGAAACCATCATGGGCGATACGGCCATGTGTATCAACCCGAACGACCCGAAAAACATCTGGTTGCGTGGCAAACGGGTGATCGTGCCGCTCGTCGGACGCTCGATTCCCGTGATCGAGGACGACTATGTCGACATCGAATTCGGTACCGGTTGTCTGAAGGTGACCCCGGCACACGACGTGAACGACTACATGCTGGGGCAGAAACACAACCTACCGAGCATCGACATCTTCAACGACAACGGAACCCTCAGCGAAGCGGCCGGCCTCTACGTAGGCATGGACCGTTTCGACGTGCGTCGCCAGATCGAAATCGACCTGCAGAACGCCGGCCTGATGGAGAAGGTCGAAGACTACACCAACAAGGTGGGCACCTCGGAACGCAGCGGCGCCGTGATCGAACCGAAGCTCTCGATGCAGTGGTTCCTGAAGATGGACGAGATGGCTCGACCGGCCCTCAAAGCCGTCATGGAGGATGTGATCCGGCTCGTTCCGGCCAAGTTCAAGAACACCTACCGCTACTGGATGGAGAATGTGAAGGACTGGTGCGTCAGCCGCCAGCTCTGGTGGGGCCAGCAGATTCCAGCCTACTACATTCCCCAGCAGCTCGGAGGCGGTTTCGTTGTGGCCGAAACGCCCGCCGAAGCGCTGAATCTGGCTCAGGCCAAGAATCCCGCCATCACGGCTGCCGACCTGACCCAGGATCCCGACGTGCTGGACACCTGGTTCAGCTCGTGGCTCTGGCCGATGTCGGTCTTCAACGGCGTGCTCGATCCCGATAGTGCCGAAATCAAATACTACTATCCGACCAACGACTTGGTGACCGCTCCCGAGATCCTCTTCTTCTGGGTGGCCCGCATGATCATGGCCGGCTACGAATACCAGGGCGAACGTCCCTTCAGCAACGTCTACCTCACGGGTATCGTGCGCGACAAACTGCGTCGCAAGATGTCCAAGTCGCTCGGCAATTCGCCCGACCCGCTCGATCTGATCGCCAAATACGGCGCCGACAGCGTGCGTGTGGCGATGATGCTCTGCAGCTCGGCCGGGAACGACATCATCTGGGACGAATCGCTGATCGAACAGGGGCGTAACTTCGGCAACAAGATCTGGAACTCGTTCCGCCTGATCAAAATGTGGGAGGTGAGCGACAGTGCCGCGCAACCCGAATCTGCCAAAATGGCGGTCGAATGGTTCGGTGCCAAACTCGCTGCCACGGTGGCCGAGATCGACGAACATTTCGCCTCGTTCCGCATTTCGGATGCGTTGATGACCCTCTACCGGCTCTTCTGGGAGGACTTCTCGGGCTGGTATCTCGAAATGGTCAAACCGGCCTACGGACAGCCTCTCGATGCCGAAACCTACCGTGCCACGATCGGTTACTTCGAACGTCTGCTCCAGCAGCTCCACCCCTATATGCCCTTCATCACGGAGGAGATCTGGCACTATGTGGCCGAACGTGGTCCTAAGGAGTCGATCATGGTGAGCCGTTACACGCCGATGGCCGTGACCGAGGCTTCGGCAGCGTTGGTCGAACGGTTCGAACTGGTCAAAGAGGTGGTTGCCGGTATCCGCAACGTGCGCAAGACCAAAAACATCGCACAGAAAGAGGCGCTCGAACTGCTCTATGCGGCTGACGAGAACTACCCGGCCGAATTCGAGTCGGTGATTGCCAAAATGGGTAACCTGTCGGCCGTGACACCGCTGGCTGCCGGTCAGCAGAAACCGACCGGTGCGGCTTCGTTCATCGTCAAGACCACCGAATACTTCATTCCGCTCGGCGCGATGATTGACGTTGAGGCCGAACGTGCCCGGATCACCAAAGAGCTGGACTATACGCGCGGCTTCCTGGCCAGTGTGATGAAGAAACTCTCGAATGAGCGTTTCGTGCAGAACGCGCCCGAGCAGGTGATTGCCAACGAACGGGCTAAACAGGCCGATGCCGAGGCGAAAATCAAGGCGCTCGAAGCTCAGCTGGCCGCTCTTCAATAGTTATTCCTGTTCAAGCTTTCCGGCGGCGTCTCATCGGTTTGAGGAGAGGGCCGGAAAGACGGAACGGTGAAACAGCGAGGCCGGTGTCGAATCGTTCGACACCGGCCTCGCTGTTTTTCGGCTTGAGCGGAGTGGGACCGCTTCCCTTTTCGTGCGGTTAGTGCTTGCGGCGGCTGTGGTCGCGTCGCGGGACGAAATCCTGACGGCCGCCCTTGCGATGCGAATAGTTGTCGTTCGAGGGGCGGCGGTAGTTGCGGCCCCGGTCAGTGATGCCGTTCGGGTTGCGGTCGCTCTTCTTGTCGGGCTCCGTGGCCAGCTTTGCCAGCGGACGGTCGTCGTTGGCCAGTTCGCGCAGCGAGTTGAGCTTCTTCATGGCCGCTTCGGCGTCGCGGAACGGAATGGTAGCGAACGAGAAGTTCTCCATGCACTTCACGTCGTCGATTTTCTGCTGCGGAATGCCGCACTCGCGCGAGAGGAGCTCCACCATCGTTTTGGGACGGTAGCCGTCGGCCTTGCCCAGTCCGATGAAGAGACGTGCCGTGCCGCGGCGGTCGACGTCGATCCGTCGGATTTCGGGATAGTTGCTTTCGTCGAGTTCGTTCTTGAACGCCAGCCGCATCAGGGCGGCCAGTGCCACTTCGGGGTCGAGTTCGGCCAGCAGTTCGCGGGCCATCTCGTCGTAGCCGGTGTAGGACTCCTCTTCGATGATCTCGGCCAGGTCGTCCTTGATCTTGAGCTTCTTCATCTCGACGATGTCGTGGCCGGTGGGGAGGGTCTCCTTGCGGATGTCGGCCTTCACCTGGCGCTGCATGTAGACGAACTGGCGGTGTTCCGAGGGCGAGATGAAGGTGATGGCGGTCCCTTCGTTACCGGCACGGCCCGTGCGGCCGATCCGGTGGACGTACGACTCGGGGTCCTGCGGCAGCGAGTAGTTGATGACGTGGGTCAGGTTCGAAACGTCGATGCCGCGGGCGGCGACGTCCGTAGCCACCAGTATGTTGACCTGACGTTTCTTGAACTTGCGCAGAATCTTCTCGCGCTGGGCCTGCGATACGTCGCCGTGGAGCCCTTCGGCGGCATAGCCCCGTTCGAGCAGGCTGTTGACCAGCTGGTCGACGGCTACCTTCGTGCGGCAGAAGATGATGCCGTAGAAGTCGTTTTCGACGTCGATGATGCGGGTCAGCGCATCGAACTTGTCGCTCTCGCGCACCTCGAAGTAGATTTGGTCGGTGAGGTCGGTGGTGACCTGCTTGGACTCGACTTTCAGAATCTCGACGTCGCACATGTATTTCCGCGAGAGGTCGGCGATGCGGTCGGGCATGGTGGCCGAGAAGAGGAAAATCCGACGTTCGTCGGGGGCGTAGCTCAGAATTTCGTCCACGTCGTCGATGAAGCCCATGTTGAGCATCTCGTCGGCCTCGTCGAGCACCAGCCACCGCAGGCCCGACAGGTCGAGTGTGCCGCGGCGCAGGTGGTCGAGGATGCGGCCGGGGGTGCCGACGACGATGTCGACGCCGCTCTTGAGCCGACGCAACTGTTCGTTCATCGCGGCGCCGCCGTAGATCGGGCTGACGCGCAGATCGCCCTTGCGGAACGACTGGATCTCGTCGTTGACCTGTATGGCGAGTTCGCGGGTGGGGGTCAGGATCAGTGCCTGGACGGTGTGGGGCTGCGGGGTGAGCAGTTCGACCAGCGGCAGACCGAAGGCGGCGGTTTTACCGGTTCCGGTTTGGGCCTGGGCGATGATGTCGTGGCTGTTTTCGAGCATCACCGGGATGGTGAGCCGTTGAATGGGCGAGGGGGTCTCGAAACCTTTGGCGGCCAGTGCTTCGAGGGTGCGCTCGGAGAGGCCGAGCTCCTGAAATTCTTCCAAGATCATGCTGTTACGGATGTTTGTGTGGATGGATGGTCGGACGCCCCGGCGGAGCGTCAGCCCGTCCCCGGTGTGCGGGGGGAGAACGGTCCCGGCCCGTCACGGGTGAGGAGCCGATGGGCAAAGGGTGAAACCATTCCGACTTTTCCAGCCATCGAAAATCCGAACAGTCTCAATGCGCCCGCAAAGGTACGTCAAATTATTCGGAACGTGGGGAAGAGGGAACTTTTGGGTGAAATTTTATATAGTGTTTTTTTGTGTTGTAATCTGTTTTTTTTATTGTAAATTTGTTGGTGATGGGGTTTGGGATAGAGCTTCTTTAAGTTTTTAATTGCTAATTTAGTTGCTATGAAAAAAATGACTAAAATTCTGCTGGCAACCGGCGCAGCGCTGGTGCTAACAGGTGGTGCGGTGACAAACTTTTTGATTGCCAACAACAAAGCAATGACACCTCAGGATGATTTGACTTTAGCCAATATCGAGGCATTAGCCGTAGATATTGAGTTGCCAGGAGGTAAGTGTGATAATTTTAATGGATATCGACGAATCAAGGAAGGGAATGAACGTATTTACGATTGTTGCTATTTAATGCAAGTCGGAAGTGGGAGAGAAGATTGTAAACGTTGGTAAAAAAGGAGGCAGGTTGATGAGATTCTCTGGCGGGCTGATTTACTGCTTGTTGAGCAGTGCAGCGGTTGTTTTGACTTATGCCTGTGACTCGGCTGGGCAGTCTAATCAGTGTCTTGAAAAGAGATTCGCTGTCGAACTGATTCCCGAAACGGATTCTGTATCGTTGCCCTATTTAATCCATCCGTTTCGATGGTATATACAGGACGACAAAATGCTGATCGAAGATTTGAATGGAGAGTATTTCGGACACATGTTCTCATTGCCGGATTTGAAACCGGTGTGTCGATTCGGTCGGCAAGGGCATGGCCCAAATGAATATGTCAATCCGGGTTTGGCTTGTATGCGGCGCGGTACGGATGCTGCCCTGTTTGAGGCCATTCCTAACCGGATGGATATGTATTGTCTGCTTCCGACCGATTCGATGGAGTTGGTGCAAACCTGGCAGTTTCCCGAATGGATGAAAGAACGGCAACTTCCCAAGGCGTATTCCCGTCTTTGGCAGGTGAAAGATTCTCTTTTTATTGGTGTCGCTTTCCCTCCGCGTTTCCCGGAGATCGATTTGCTGGATATGAGTGTTCCTGCGGTTACGGCGTCGCTGGATTTTCCGTTGCAGGGATCCGAACAGGCGGGATCGTATCCATACCTGTTCGCGGCTTCGTACGGTGGCGGCAAACTGGCGCTTGCCTATCGGTATATCGACCGTATCGAGGTGTACGATGTTTCGCCTGGGGGTTTTGTGTTGGATTATGTAATCGGAGACGGCCAGGCGCAGGAGGAGTTGTCCATACAAAATCGGGACGATGAGATGATTTGCTATTATACGGCTGTGGCCTGCGATGGGAATCGGATCCTGGCTTTACACCAGGGGAACACGGAGGCTCAAATGCATGAAGATGGCATAAATTCTACGGTCGAGGTTTATCATGCTCCAACGGGCAGAGGGGAGGCCTTGTGGACTTTAGACATGCGCATTGACGATCTGTCCTGGGATGCTGTGCGTGGTGTGTTATATGGCTATAGCGCATTGAGTGATTCGGCTCAGTTTTATGTGTTTCAGGAATCGCAGGCAGAGTAGCGGTGGAAAACCAAGTCGGTTGGTGAAATGTCGGCTTTTCCGGTCATTCCCCAAACAATCCGATCGCTTCTGTGGCATATAACTGAGCGATTCTCGGAGGGGTTTCGTTGTTGCGTGTTTGGTCTGCATCGGGAGGAGGGCCGTTCTGTGGGACCATCCGAAAATAAACATTTGAAATGAAACCGGCCGGCCTTTCTGGGTGGAAAGGTCGGCCGGATTTTTACTCCTTGACGCCTAATACAGGCATCGGTGTGTCAGGGGTGTTGGAATAGGGCAAACTATTTGATTTCGACTTCGATGGCTGCCGGATAGAGGCGAGCGGGATCGAAGAAAATGGCGCAACTGTTGACCAGATTCTGGGTGTTCAGCTTCACTTTTCCGTTGAACGCCTCTTTCCCGTTGACCAGTACGGTGATCGGACGATTCAGGTCAACCAGCTGGTCGTTCAGGAAGATCACTACGCGTCCTTTAGTGGCCGGAGTGAAGCTCTTTTTGTAGGTCTTGGCGAGTCCCCATTTGCTGGTGCGTTCGGCGGCTTCGGAGGTCATGTTGTTTACCTTCAGGTCGATCGTGTTCCCGTCGATGGTCATCTCGTAGCAGGCGCGGGTCCCCTCTTCGTCGGAACGTTCCTTGACGTAGAGGTTATAGAACCCGTTGCGGTAGCGGCCGTCCATGTTGAAGTTTTCCCAGTAGACGTATTTCGGATAGGGATTGCGGGTGTGGGTCTTCAGCCACGGGGTGGTGGGGTTGTAGTCGATCGAGGTGTGGGTGGCGTCGGGAACTACCTGAATGTCGTGTTCGTAGTAGCCGGGGTGAAGTTTCTGAAGCCGGTCGAACTCCTCCTTGGCGGCTTCGGTCAGCTCGTTGCGGCAGAATCCGAGGTCTTCCGATCCGGTGCGGAACGAGAAGGCGATGTTGGCACAGTTTTCGGCCGGTGCATTTTCCATCGGTTCGCCGCCGGCGATGGGGCCGGCTCCGGCCAGATAGTCGGCGTAGAACGACGCCAGACGCTGGCTGCCGTAGGCGCCTTCCGAGATGCCGAAGAAGTAGACGCGGTTCGGGTCGATTTCACCCGAGATGAAGGCCTGACGCAGCAGTTTTTCCCAGGCTTCCTGTTTGGCCACCTGCCACCAACGGTAGTAGCCGCCTTCGTTCGGGATTTGCGGAATGAAGTAGGCCGAGGGGGCGTCGTCGAAGCGCATCCCGAGGCGGATGCCGTTGCTCCATTCGCGCTCTTTGGGGCCCGAACCGTGGAGATAGACGAACAGCGGCCAGCCGGCTTCGGGCTTGACTTCGCCTTTGGTGCCGTAGTAGTAGGGCATGATCGCTTCGGGTTCAAAGGCGGTGAGGTCGAAACTGCCGCTCTGAACCTTTTCGAGGGGTTTCAGCGTGGCCAGCTTGTCTTCTCTGAGGGCGGCGTTGGCCGCTTTCCAGGAGTTCCATACCTCCTCCTGTGCCTGGGCTACTTTTTTGGCCTTGAGCGGAGTGGAGGTCGCGTAGGCAGTTTTTTCGCCGCCCAGGTAGTGCGAAAAATATTCGACGTAGGTCGTGTTGGTTTTTTCGTTATCGGCAGGGTTGCCGGCCTGGCAGTTCAGAAACAGGGCGAACAGGCCTGCCATGAAAAGGTACTTCTTCATTGTATGTAATCTTTTGTGGTGTTCGGGGGGCTTGGCACGGGGCGGGGACGATCTGTGCGAATCTTGAGCGTGGGTGGGGCAAGTCGACTGTGCACGGTGTCCGGGCGAGGGTGGCGGTGCAGTTCGGTGCGACGGTGTAAAAAAGGGGCGAAAGTGCATGTGCCTTTCTCCCCTCGTTGTTGTCCGTCTCCCGCAACTTGTTCGGGGGATCGTGGTATGTCGTTATTTGAGCGCGTCGATGGCGTCGCATAGCCGGCCGAAGATCTCGTCGATGGTGCCCACGCCGTTGACTGCGCGGAATTTGTCGGCTTTTTTATAGAAGTCGGCCACCACGGCGGTCTGAGCCTTGTAGACTTCAAGGCGGTTTTTGATCGTGTCGATGCTCTGGTCATCGGCCCGGCCACTGGTTTTGCCGCGGGTGAGGATGCGTTCGGTCACCACTTCGTCCGGTACGTCGAGCGCCAGCATGACGGTCACCTGGGTGCCGATTTTGGTCAGCATCCGGTCGAAGGCTTCGGCCTGCGGCAGCGTGCGCGGAAAACCGTCGAAGATCACGCCGGGAGCGTCTTTATGCTCTTCGATGTACTTTTCGATGATTCCCAGCACCAGCTCGTCGGATGCCAGTTTGCCGCCTTCCATCTGTTTGGCGGCTTCTTTGCCCAGTTCGGTACCGCGACTGATCTCGCCGCGGATCACTTCGCCTGTCGAGAGGTGGAGAATGCCGTATTTTTCCTGGAGTTTTTCGGCCTGAGTGCCTTTGCCGGCCCCCGGAGGGCCGAATAACACAATGTTCAGCATGTTATGTAAAACTTTAGACGTTGACTCGGGAAGTGCCTTCTGCGGTGGGGGCATGAGCCTCGCACAAAAGGAGTGGTAAAGTTATTTTTTAAATCTTAAATTTGCAAAAAACCATGACAAACCCCAAGCAAATGAGCCGTACCGAAATATCCGCTTTGGGTAAGGTGGCCTTTGTCGAGCGCCTGACCCAGCCCTTCACTACCAACCGAAATACCCATATCCGACAGGGGATTGGCGACGATGCCGCCGTGATCGACCGCGGCGAGTGGCTCGAGGTCGTCAGCCAGGCCACGATGCTCGAAGGGATCGACTTCGACCTGACCTATACTCCGCTCGAACATCTCGGTTACAAGTTGGTTGTGGCGGCAGTCTCCAATATTTGCGCCATGAATGCCCGAGCCGAGTATCTGACCGTCAGCATCGGGCTTTCAGCCCGTTTCTCGGTTGAGGATGCTACGGCGCTCTACGACGGTATCAAGCGGGCCACCGACGAGTACCAGCTCGATCTGGTGGGCGGCAATACGTCGGCCTCGATGACGGGGCTGAACCTGATGGCCACCGTCATCGGGCAGACAACGGAACAGGAGCTGACCCTGCGCAGCGGCGCCCGGAACCGGGATTTGCTCTGCGTTACCGGTAATCTGGGGGCTGCCTACATGGGGCTGCAACTGCTCGAACGCGAAAAACGCGTGCTCAAGGGGAACGACGTCAGCAAACCCGCCATCAGCGAGGAGAATGCCTACATCCTGCAGCGCCAGCTCAAACCCGAAGCGCGGGTGGATGTGCAGAGCCAGTTACGCGAGGCCGGAATTCGGCCGACGGCCATGATCGATGTGACGCGCGGTCTTGCTTCGGCTGCCCTGCATATCTGCCGCCGATCCGACGTCGGCGTGCGAATCTACTTGAACCGTATTCCGATCGCTTCGGAGACCTTTCGGATGGCCGACGAAATGCACATCGACCCGGTGGTGGCTGCCCTGAACGGTGGCGACGATTATGAACTGCTCTTCACCGCTCCGCTCGACAAACATCAGGAGTTGCTGGCCATGCCCGGAGTCGATGTGATCGGACACATCGTGCCTGCGTCGCAGGGGGCAGCCCTCGTGACCCCCGATGGAGGTGAAATCCGCATTCAGGCGCCGGACTGGACCGCACGCGAGGAGCAGGAGTAACGCCCGGCCGGAGGGAAGGCGGCCATGTTGCGGACAGACTGTCTGCGTCGCAGCCGAGTGTGGGTGAAGGGTGGCTGGGGAGAGTCAGCCTCCGTCGGCCGTATCCATACGAAATCCATTAACCCCATATTCTTACGTATGAAAAAACGAACGCTGATCTGCGCCCTGCTGGCATTGACCACAGCCGGGGGCGTCGGAGCCGCGCCGAAGATCAAGGTGCAGCCCCGGATGAACTACTTTACCGAACGCGACAGCGTCGCAACGGTCATCATCACCGGCGACGCCCAGCCCGGTCGGGCGGTGCTCGAGGACTCCGACACGCCGCTGACCCTCACCCGTCGCAGCCCGATGCTCTACACCCTGCCGCTGACGGCGCTGCGCGAGGGCGACAACATGCTCCGCATCCGCGTCAACGACAGTACCTATCGCGTTCGCCTCACCCGACTTCCCTATAAGGACAACGGCGTGCAGATCGACTACCTGACCGGTGTACTCCATACCGAAGGGCTGCCGATCGTGCCGAGCGGGTTCTACTGCTATTCGCCCGTGCAGCCTACCATCCAGGAAGAGGAGGTGGCGCGCGGCATGAATCTGCTTTCGCCCTACCAGAATATCGGTGGACAGCCCCGCAAGGAGCGCATCGCCTATCTCGACCGGGCCGCTCAACTGGGCATGAAGGTCAATTACAATCTGTTGAGCATTGCCGGTGGCGGTGGCGGTGCCAAGGCGGCTGCCAGTGACAAGTCCAAGAAGATGGAGCTGCTGCGCGACGAGATCCGTGCGCTGAAGGACCATCCTGCCATCCTGTCGTGGTACGTGGCCGATGAGCCCGAAGGACAGGGCATTTCGGCCGAGACGCTGGAAGAGATCTACGACATCATCCGGGCTGAAGACCCCTATCACCCCATCACGCTGGTCATCATGTCGGCCGGCCCGGGGCGTCACTATGCCAACTCGTGCGACATCATCATGGCCGACACCTATCCCGTGCCCAACTCGCCCGCATCGGACGTGATCGGGACGATCCGCGGCCTGCAGAATGAATTGCAGTACGAAAAATCGATCTGGTACGTGCCCCAAACCTTCGGCGGTGCCGAGCACTGGCAGCGCGAACCCACCTCGGCCGAGATCCGGATGATGACCTGGGGGGCGGCGCTCGAGGGGGCGCGTGGTTTTCAGGCATTTATCCGCCACGGTCTGAACGGTTTCCCAAAGAACCAGTTCATGTGGGAGACCTACGCCAAAACCTGTCGCGAAATTCAGGAACTGACTCCCTTCTTCGAACGGGGAACCGAATCGCAGCCCCGCGTCGTGTTGCAGACCGGTCTGGTGGCACGCACCTATACGCTCGGTTCGCAGACCGTGACGGTGCTGCTGAACCCCAAACAGGAACCGGCCGTGTTCAAAGTCGTGCTGCCCCGGCCCGTGAACGGAAAGGCATACGATCTGTCCGACAACAGCACCCGCGAGGTGGTCAACGGAACCATCGACGGGACATTGCCTCCGTTCGGTGTACAGATTCTGAAGATGTTTGCCAATGCGGACGAAGAGCAGGCCTATCTCGGTAACAACCGGATTGTCAACAAAAGCAACCTGTTGCTCGATCCCAGTTTCGAGTGGCAGTACAGCGTTTCGGGCAACGTTCCGGCCTCTGTTTACGGCGGCGTCGGGAAAGATCGTGGGGCCAGCTATGCCATCGACTCGCGCGTGGCCTATCACGGCGGCCACTCGCTGCGCATGACCAACCCGGCGGCCGGGAAAGGCTCGTCGGTCAGCTTCTTCCCGCTGCCGATGGTGGTCGGCAAGAGCTACATCATGACCATCTGGGCCAAAGCCTCGGAAGCCTCGCTGCGCAACCTCAAAAAGGGCGAGAAGATGACCTTCCGCATGAACCTGGGCGGCATTGCGGCGCAGGATTTCGAATTGACCGACCGCTGGACCAAATACGAGATCAACACGACTTACGAACAGGGCGTGACCGATGCCCGGAGTCTGACCTCGTCGCTGCAGCTGCTCTCGCCCGGAACCGCCTGGTTCGACCTGGTGGAGGTGGTCCCTGACATGGACTTTGCGGTGACGCCCGATCCGGACGATGCACGCAGTTTCCGCGTGACGATGAACAACCACATTCCCGACGGAACGATCCGCTACACGCTCGACGGCAGTGACCCGGTCGAAACCTCGACCACATATACTGATCCGGTGAAGATCAGCGACGTGCGGGTGGTGAAGGCTCGCGTTTTCGGGCCCGACGGACGCAGCTACGGCGTGACCGAGCAGCAGGTTGCGGCCCACAAGGCGCTGGGTGCCAAGGTGACCTGTCTGAAACCCTATACCAAATACACCGGTGGTGGCGACGGTGCTCTGACCGACGGTCGGGTAGGGGTAGTTCGTTTTACCGACCCCGCCTGGCAGGGATATATCGGCAATGACCTCGAAGCGGTGATCGATCTGGGCAAACCCACCGAAGTGAAACGCATCACGTCGCAGTACCTCCACTCGAAGGGTGACTGGATCATGCCGCCGCTCTCGGTCGAATACCTCGTTTCGAACGACGGCACGGCATTCGAATCGCTCGGCGTGGTCGAACTCGGTGAGGCCAAAAATGAACCGGCCCACAAGGTGCCCGTCGTGAAGGATAACATCGGTCAGACGGCGCGATACATTAAGGTCATTGCCCGTGGCCATGGTAAGATGCCGGCCTGGCACAGCAACGATGACGCCTGGCTTTTCTGCGACGAAGTAATCGTGGAATAGGCTCCTTCAGTCGCCGCACTGAGGTGCCGCGTCGCAAAAGTGTTTTTATCGATTCTCCCGGACCCGTCGTGGTTCGGGAGATTTTTTTTAGGGCGGATCCGGTGCAGGTACGGTACAGACCCTGTGCAGTCGAGAGGGAACCGGAGTGGCAGGGAACGGCAGAGGGTGGCCGACAAACGGGCGGATCTCAATATATATATCGAGGGATTATATCGAGGGGCGTCGGAAGGGGATGGCCCGGGGGGAAAAGCTGGGAGCGGGAACATCGGGGTGAGGCGGGGCGGCGCCTCTTTTGTCATTCATTCTGTCCGAAAGACAGCCCGGCGACTGTCATTTTGGCACCCCGAAGGGCCTCTCCCCGGTTTGGCACAGTATATGCAATAATCCGCTCCGAACTTTGATTCACTCGAACAAACAAAAACATAAAAATATTACGAGCTATGAAAATCAAACCGTTAGCAGACCGTGTGCTGATCGAACCGAAACCGGCCGAAGAGAAAACCGCATCGGGGCTTTTCATTCCTGACACTGCCAAAGAAAAACCGCTGGCAGGTACCGTAGTGGCCGTAGGTCCCGGCACCGACGACGTGAAGATGGAAGTCAAAGTCGGCGATGAAGTCCTCTACGGAAAATACGCCGGTACCGAAGTAACCGTCGACGGTAAAGATTACCTGATCATGAAGCAGAACGACATTCTGGCTATCATCTAATCTCACCCTATCCCCATTTCATAGAATTCAAGCTAAACAAGAGACACATCATCATGGCAAAACAGATCATATTCGATACCGAAGCCCGCGAACAACTCAAAGCCGGAGTGGACGCGCTGGCCAATGCAGTGAAGGTAACCCTCGGCCCGAAAGGCCGCAACGTGCTGATCGATAAAAAATTCGGTGCGCCGCACGTGACCAAGGACGGCGTGAGCGTTGCCAAAGAAGTAGAACTCGAAGACAGCGTGGCCAACATGGGCGCACAGCTCGTCAAAGAGGTTGCTTCGAAAACCAACGACGATGCCGGTGACGGTACCACCACCGCAACCGTACTGGCTCAGGCCATCATCTCGACCGGTATCAAAAACGTTACCGCCGGTGCCAACCCCATGGACCTCAAACGCGGGATCGACAAGGCCGTTGCAGCCGTTGTAGCCGATCTCCACAAACAGAGCCAGAAAGTGGGCGACGACATCAGCAAAATAGAACAGGTCGGCACCATCTCGGCAAACAACGACTCGACCATCGGTAAACTGATTGCCGAAGCGATGAGCAAAGTGAAAAAAGAGGGTGTCATCACCGTCGAAGAGGCCAAAGGTACCGATACGCACGTCGACGTTGTCGAAGGGATGCAGTTCGACCGCGGGTATATCTCGCCCTACTTCATCACCGATGCCGAAAAGATGGAGACCGAGCTCGAAAAACCCTATATCCTGATTACCGACAAGAAGGTTTCGACCATGAAAGAACTGCTGCCCGTGCTCGAACCGGTAGCTCAGAGCGGTCGCGCCCTGCTGGTCATCGCCGAAGATGTCGATGGCGAAGCCCTCTCTTCGCTGGTGCTCAACAAACTGCGTGGTACGCTGAAAATCGCTGCCGTTAAAGCTCCGGGCTTCGGCGACCGTCGTAAAGAGATGCTCCAGGATATCGCCATCCTGACCGGCGGTATCGTGATCAGCGAAGAAACCGGTCTGAAACTCGACGCCGCAACCATCGACATGCTGGGTTCGGCCGAAAAGGTTACCCTGACCAAGGAAAATACCACCATCGTTAACGGTGCCGGCAAGAAAGACGCCATCAAGGACCGTGTCGCTCAGATCCGCAAACAGATCGAATCCTCGACCTCGGACTACGACAAGGAAAAACTTCAGGAACGTCTGGCCAAACTGGCCGGCGGTGTGGCTGTCCTCTACGTGGGTGCCGCTACCGAAGTGGAAATGAAAGAGAAGAAAGACCGCGTGGACGACGCGCTGGCTGCAACCCGTGCCGCAGTGGCCGAAGGGATCATCCCGGGTGGTGGCGTAGCCTATATTCGTGCGACCAAAGCCCTCGAAAAACTCAAAGGCGATAACGAAGACGAAACTACCGGTATCCACATCGTGAAACGCGCTATAGAAGAACCGCTGCGTCAGATCGTTGCCAACGCCGGCGGCGAAGGCTCGGTAGTCGTAAACAAAGTACGTGAAGGTAAAGGTTCGTTTGGTTACAATGCTCGTACCGACGAATACGAAGATATGTTCACTGCCGGTATTATCGACCCGACCAAAGTGGCTCGTGTAGCTCTCGAAAATGCAGCTTCGGTTGCCTCGATGTTCCTGACCACTGAATGCGTGCTGGCCGAAATCAAGGAAGAAAATCCGGCTCCGGCTATGCCTGGTGGCATGGGTGGCATGGGCGGCATGATGTAGTCCCCGGCCCGTTCCGGCAGGCTGCCGAAAGGTAACATAAAGAATCAGAGCGCCTTCCGATCCTGTGATCGGAAGGCGCTCTTTTTTTGTATTTGTGACTGGGTGAGCGGCGGTCTGCGGTGATGGAGTGCAGGGTGGGGGCAGGGCGCAGGAGCTGTATCCGGTCGCAGCAGGTAGATAGTGGTTGAGTGTGGGGCGAGTGTTCTGTTTTCAGAGGTATTCTTCCCGAAGAAAAAGGATTCCACCTGCAATATCCCGTGGGTGTGTCGACCCTTCTCGCTCGGTGCGGTAGAAATTCACAGAACGGCTTGACGTGCGGGATGTGAGGCGTTTGAAGAACGTGCAGCGGCGGGGTGGCTGGTAATAGCTGTGTGTGGTGGGTGAGAAATGAAGCACCCCGGACAAACGATATTGTCCGGGGTGCTTTTCTGCATTATGCGGATACGTCGAGTGTTGGCAGGCTGTACGTGTCTCGGCGCTTATCGGGCTGCTTCCAGTTCGGCGCAGGGAGGCAGCGTTTCGTTGTAATAGGCTGCCAGCCGATTCAACTCTTTCATCAGTCGTGCGGTCTCTGCTGCAGTTTCCGGAGTGCCGTACAGGTTGTGCATTTCGTTTGGGTCGCTCTCCAGATCGTACAGTTCGAAGAAGTGTTCGGTCGGAACCGGCGTTTCGTTGCTGTAGAAGTAGATCAGTTTCCATCGCCCGTCGAATACGCCGGCATGTTGCATGACGTTGTGAATACCGGGGTTTTCGAAATAACGGTAGTAGAGCGTGTTGCGCCAGTTCGTGCCCGGTTCGACGGCACTGTCACCGCCCGTGGCGATGGCACGGAATGATTCACCCTGCATTTCGGCCGGTTTTTCGATGCCGCACCAGTCGAGCAGCGTCGGCGCGAAGTCGATGTTTTGCACCAGCGATGTCCGTGCCTCCGTGCCGGCCGGAATCTCACGCGGGTAGCGGATCAGCAGCGGCATCCGCATCGACTGTTCGTACATGAAGCGTTTGTCGAACCAGCCGTGTTCGCCGAGGTAGAAGCTCTGGTCCGAGGCGTAGACCACGATGGTGTTTTCGGCCAGCCCGGCCTGTTCGAGATAGTTGAGTATCTTGCCCACGTTTTCGTCCACGGCGGCGATGGTCGAGAAGTAGTCACGCATGTAACGCTGGAATTTCCACCGGGTGAGGCTGTCGCCCGTGGGCGGATTGTCATAGTAGGCCTGGTTGGAGGCATCGTACGAGGCCTTGTAGGCTTCGCATTCGGCGGAGTCCATGAAACGGTAGTCGGGACCCCAGTCCGTTTTTGGATCCCACCCTTCCTTGCGCGTGTAGAGCTTCAGGTCGTAGGCCGGCATCATATCCTGTGCGATGCTCATCTCCTGACGCTGGGCCGCGATGCGTCCTTCGTGGTTGTCCAGCAGGTTGTCGGGATAGGGAAAGAAGGTGTGTTCGTGGAGGGTCAGGTGGCGCGGAGCGGGCTGGAAGTTGCGGTGGGGCGCCTTGTTGTGGACCATGATGAAGAAGGGCTGGTCCTTGTGCTGCTCGATCCACTCGATGCTTTCGTCGGCCACGATGTCGGTCACGTAGCCGCGCTGGCGCACGGTGTCGCCGCTCATCACCACGAAGTCGGGGTTGTAGTACATCCCCTGGTCGTCGAGCACTTTCCAGTAGTCGAAGCCGCTGGGGTAGCTCTTCAGGTGCCATTTGCCGATGACGGCGGTGGCGTATCCGTTCTGTTGCAGCACTTTAGGGAGGGTGAGCTGGGTGCTGTCGAAAACGTCGGCGTTGGTCCGGAACCTGTTGGTGAAGCTGTGTTTGCCGGTGAGGATCGTGGCGCGGCTGGGGCCCGACACCGAGTTGCCGCAGTAGGCGCGGTCGAAACGCACCCCTTCGGCGGCGAGGCGGTCGATGTTGGGGGTCGGAGCGACTTGGGAGAGCGGGTGACCATAGGCGCTGATGGCCTGTACGGCGTGGTCGTCAGACATGATGTAGACGATGTTGGGGCGTTTGGGCGTTTCCGGGCTTTCGCATTGGACGAAGGTAGCGCCGGCGGCTGCGCAGAGTGCCCCGGGGAGGAGTAGACGTCTCTTCATATAGGGTGGGTTTTGGTGGTTAGTCTGCTCCAAAGATAGGGTTTTTGTATGTTGATGTCGCTATCGATGGGGTGATATTTTGTCTGTGCGGGGATGGTTGGAATGTTATGGCGAGGCTGTTTTGGTGGTGGATCAGGTGCCCGGTCATGGGGTAATTTTTTTGCTTTGTGTGGCTGGGTACAACTGATGTGGCCGGTGTTTTCTCTTCGGGTGCCCGTATGATTCGGATCTGTTGTTTGTTGGTATGTTGGATTTTATGTAAGGCCGAGTCGTGAAAAAATGTGGATACGTGGCGGTTCGCGGAATAAAAAAGGCAGTCTCCCGGGAGGGGGGAGAACTGCCTGGCGGTTTGGATTAGTAGGTTGTATCTTGGCGTTACTGTTCGTCGCTGAAGTGGCTGGGGGCGATCGGACGCATATTGTAGTTCGATGCCATGATGCTTCCGTAGGCTCCGGTCGAACGGAGGGTGAGCACGTCGCCGCGCTGCGAGGCGGGGAAGTCGATGTCACGGGCGAAGATGTCGGACGATTCGCAGATGGGGCCGGCGATGGAGTAGGTTCCCATGGGGCGGCTGCCCGGTGCTGCGACCGCAGCCGTGAGGTTTTCGATCTTGTGGTGTGCGCTGTAGAGTGCGGGACGGATCAGTTCGGTCATTCCGGCGTCGGTGATGGCGAAGTTGGCGCCGCCGGCAGTGGTCTTGGTGTAGAGCACACGGGTGATCAGTTCGCCGCACTGGGCCACGATCGAGCGGCCCAGTTCGAAGTGGACGGTTTGTCCTTCGGCCACATTCAGGTGTTCGTGGAAGGTGCGGAAGTATCCGGCGAAGTCGGGGATGGGTTCGGCGTCGGGATCCTGGTAGTCGATGCCGAGTCCGCCGCCCATGTTCAGGTGTTTGAGTTCGACCCCTTTTGAGGCGAACCAAGCGGCGATTTCGTTGACGCGGCCGGCCAGTTCGGCGAAGGACTCCATCTTGCGGATCTGTGAGCCGATGTGGAAGTGCAGTCCGACGATGCGGATGTGGTCGAGCTGATGGAGTTTGGCCAGCGCGGTGTCGATCTCGGTGTAGGAGATGCCGAATTTGCTTTCGGACTGACCGGTCGAGATGTATTTGTGGGTGTCGGGTTGGACGTTGGGGTTGATGCGCAGGGCGATGCTGACGGTTTTGCCCTGTGCGGCGGCCAGCTCGTTGATGACTTCGAGTTCCTGGAGCGATTCGCAGTTGAAGGCGAAGATGCCTGCCTGGATGGCGTATTCGATCTCGTGGTCACTCTTGCCGACCCCGGCGAAGACGATCTTGTCGGGTGAGAAGCCGTTTTCGACGGCGCATCGCACTTCGTAGCCGCTCACGCAGTCGGCGCCGAGTCCGGCCTGCTGGATCTCGTGCAGGATGCGGGGTTCGACGTTGGCCTTCATGGCGTAGTGGATGTGGTATCCGTAGCGTGCGGCTTCGCGCTGTGCGGTCTCGAGGGTCTGGCGCAGCAGGTCGAGATCGTAGTAGTAGAAGGGGGTGGGCGGTACGGTTTGCCCGGGTGTCAGGGTGTATTTCGACATGTCGGGTAGGGTCTGTCAGTTATTGCCCCCGCACGGAACGCGTCGAGGTGCGGTCCGTGCGGGGGCTGTGTTCGAGGGAAAACTATTTGGCGGATTCGTGGCCGAACAGGTGGTCGTTCAGGGCCTGAAGCGTGGGTTTCTTGTACTCGGTGGAGACCAGAATGGCCATGCTGCGGTGGTTGGCGCCGTAGGAGATCATCTTGATCGGAATCTCTTTCAGTCCGTCGAAGATGCGGGCGGCCAGACCGGTGTGCTGGGCGTCGATGCAACCCACGATGCAGACGATCGTGTTGTTGTGGTCGATCTCCAGGCTGCCGAAGGGGGCCAGTTCGCGGGCGATCTCTTCCAGGTGGCAGGTGCTGTCGATGGTGAGCGATACTTCGACCTCCGAGGTGGTGATCATGTCCACCGGGGTTTTGTACTTTTCGAACACTTCGAACACCTTGCGCAGGAAACCGTAGGCCATCAGCATTCGGGCCGAGGTGATGCGCACCACGGTGATGCCGTCCTTGGCGGCCACGGCGTGGAAGTCCATGGCGTTGTCTTCGCCGGCCGAGATGAGGGTTCCTTCGGCCTGCGGCTCCATGCTGTTCTTGAGGCGGACGTTGATGCCGGCCTCTTTACAGGGCTGGATGGTGAGCGGGTGGAGGATCTTGGCGCCGAAATAGGCCAGCTCGGCCGCTTCGTCGAAACTCATCCGGCGGATGGGGAAGGTCTTGTCGACCACGCGGGGGTCGTTGTTGTGCATGCCGTCGATGTCGGTCCAGATCTGCACCTCGTCCGAGTCGATGGCTACGCCCATCAGTGCGGCGCTGTAGTCGCTGCCGCCGCGGCCGAGGTTGCTGAGGTTGCCGGCTGCGTCGGTGCAGATGAACCCTTGGGCGATGTAGTAGATGTCGGGATCGGTCTGGGTCACCAGCCGGGTCAGCTCCTGACGCAGACGAGCCGTGTCGGGTTTGCCTTCGGGGTCGGTGTGCATGAATTCGGGCGAGGTCAGCAACACGGCTTTGTGGCCGAGCTCCTGCATGTGGTGGCAGAAGATGGCGCTGGTGAGCAGTTCGCCCTGGGCCAGGATCAGTTTGTCCGACACCTCGCCGCGGTAGGTGAACAGTTCGTTGGCGATGGTGGTGAGTACGTCTTCCATGCGTTCCGAGGCGGCTGCGGCGTGGCTGGTGAGCAGCTCGGCGATGCAGGTCGTGTATTTGTCACGGAGCATGGCCAGGGTGGCTTTGGCCGTGGCGTCGTCACCGGCTTTGGCGGCTGCCGAAATCTTGACCAGTGCGTCGGTGGTGCCCGACATGGCCGAAAGGACGGTCAGGCGTGCCCCTTCCGAGAGGATAATACCGGCTACACGGCGCATGTTCGCTGCCGATCCGACCGAAGTGCCTCCGAATTTGAGTGTTTTTATCATGATTGACGTTAAATTACAAACAAATTGTTATTTTTGCAGTAAACGGCTCCTGGAGCCATTTTCAGCCTGCAAATTTATACATTTGGTATGAATTGCCGGTGGAGGGGAATAAATTGTTCAATATTCGCTGAAAGTGTTAAAATTATGACAAGTATACCGGCCGTAGTCGAAGAGATCATCAAAAAGAAGCCCTTTCTGGAGAGTGCCCTGATTGAAGGGCTCGTGAATCTGTCGGCCCTGGCCCGCAAACTCAAACCCGAAGTCGAGAAACAGGCCGGTCGCGCTGTCAACGACGGAGCCATCATCATGGCGCTGAACCGGTTGGTGCCGCGTTTGGAGTTGCTCTCGAACGTCAAGTTTCAGAAGGTGATCGAAAATATCGGCGACATTGTGGTGCGGTCGAATCTGGCCGACCTCACCTACCAGAACTCCAAGTCGCTCTTTAGCTGCCAGGCCCAGCTGCTCGATCAGGTGCAGCGCACCAAGGATGCCTTCTGTACCTTCTCGCAGGGGGTGGGCGAAACGGCCATGGTGCTGAGCAGTACGCTGGTTCCCGTGGCCGAGGAGATTTTCGGTGGCGAACGGCAGATCGCCAAATCGGTCTCCCTCTCGTCGATCACCATTAAACTGCCCGCCGAAAACAGCATCTACCCGGGGGTGTACTACTATATATTTAAGGAACTGGCCTGGGACAATATCAATATGGTCGAACTGATCAGTACCACCAACGAATTTACGGTGGTGGTTCACGACGACGATATTCATCGCGCCTTCTCGATCCTGATGGACGTCAAGCGCGGTGCCGCTCTCTGATCCCGCCCGCACGCCTATGAAATGGTTGCTCCTTGCGCTGGCCTGGCTCTGCGTCGGGTTGGGATTCCTGGGGGTCTTTCTGCCCCTGCTTCCGACCACGCCGTTCCTGTTGCTGGCCGTTTTTCTCTTTGCACGCTCTTCGCCCCGCTGGCGGATCGCACTGATGCGTCACCGGCTGCTGGGGCCCTATCTTCGCGGCTATGCTTCGAAGGAGGGGCTTTCGGTGCGGGCCAAGGCCGCTACGCTCGCGATCCTTTGGGGAACGATTCTCGCCTCGCTCTTTCTGCTGGCCGATTCGTGGTGGGCGCGAGGGGTGCTGCTGGCTGTCGGCGTGGGCGTCACGATCCATATCCTGCTCCGAAAAACACGACGGGCCGGGAATCCCGAAACGGATGAACCGTAAATTTTTGTAAAACAGGGGCCCGGAAAACGAAACTTTGTCCTCTTTGAAATAAATCGTACCTTTGCATTTCGCAGAAATGAAAACTACCCATGAGCAAAAAATTCGCAGAGTATAAAGGACTTGATCTGCCTGCCACCGCTGCCGAAGTACTGGAGCAGTGGGACGGGGAGGATACTTTTCATAAGAGTATCGAAACACGTGAGGGACATCCCACGTTCGTATTTTACGAAGGACCGCCCTCGGCAAACGGCGTGCCCGGCATTCACCACGTCATGGCCCGCACGATCAAAGACGTATTCTGCCGCTACAAGACCCAGAAAGGATTCCTCGTACACCGCAAGGCCGGTTGGGATACCCATGGGCTGCCCGTGGAACTCGGGGTCGAAAAGAAACTCGGCATCACCAAAGAGGATATCGGCAAGAAAATCTCCATCGAAGAGTACAACCGCACCTGCCGCAAGGCCGTAATGGAGTACACCGACCTGTGGAACAAACTCACCCGGCAGATGGGTTACTGGGTCGATACGGAGAACCCCTATATCACCTACGACAACAAATATATTGAAACCCTGTGGTGGATGCTCTCGCAGCTCTACGACAAGGGGCTGCTCTATAAGGGCTATACCATCCAGCCCTATTCGCCGGCCGCCGGAACCGGCCTCTCGAACCACGAGCTGAACCAGCCCGGCTGCTACCGCGACGTGAAGGATACCACCTGTACCGCACAGTTCAAGGTGATCCGCGACGCCCGCAGCGAATTCCTTTTCGAAGGGGGCGACGGGGCCGTCAAGGGTGACCTCTACTTCCTGGCCTGGACCACCACGCCCTGGACCCTGCCCAGCAACATGGCGCTGGCCGTGGGCCCCGGTATCACCTACGTGCAGGTGATCTGCAACAACCCCTACACCGGTACGGAGCAGACCGTCATCCTGGCCAAGGCCCTGCTCGAAAAGACCATGGCCGGTGCCAAAATCAAAGACTATACCGTCGTTCGCGAATTCAACGGGCCGCAGCTCGAAGGAATCCGTTACGAACAGTTGATTCCGTGGGTCAAACCCGCGCTGAGCGAGCTGAAGGGCGACGCTTTCCGCGTGATCGTGGCCGACTACGTGACCGTCGAAGACGGTACCGGGATTGTGCACATCGCCGCCACGTTCGGTGCCGATGACGACCGCGTGTCGAAACAGAACGGGATTGCGCCGATGCTGCTGCTCGACAAGGCCGGCAAATGGCAGCCCATGGTGGACCGCACCGGCAAATTCTTCCTGACCGAAGATCTCGATGCCGATTTCGTGGCCCGCTATGTTGACGCCTCCTATTCGGAGTACGCCGGCAAGTTCGTGAAGAATGCCTACGACCCGAACAAGACCGACAAGGACGAAACCCTCGACGTGGAGATCTGCATGATGCTCAAAGCCAACAACCAGGTCTTCAAGATCGAAAAACATACCCACAACTATCCCCACTGCTGGCGTACCGACAAACCGGTGCTCTACTATCCGCTCGACTCGTGGTTTATCCGCACCACGGCCGTGAAAGACAAACTGATCGAACTGAACAAGACGATCAACTGGAAACCCGTTTCGACCGGCGAAGGGCGCTTCGGCAAGTGGCTCGAAAACCTCGTCGACTGGAACCTTTCGCGTTCGCGCTACTGGGGTACCCCGTTGCCCATCTGGGCCACCGAGGACCACAGCGAACTCAAGTGTATCGGTTCCGTCGCACAGCTCAAGGCCGAAATCGAAAAATCGATCGCCGCAGGGCTGATGACCGAAAATCCGCTGGCCTCGTTCCGCGAAGGCGACTTCTCGAAAGAGAACTACAACTCCTTCGACCTGCATCGCCCCTATGTCGATAACATCGTACTGGTCTCCTCGAAAGGCGAACCGATGCGCCGCGAAAGTGACCTGATCGACGTATGGTTCGACAGCGGCGCCATGCCCTATGCGCAGGTTCACTACCCGTTCGAAGTGGCCGAGGCGGACTTCAAAGGCAAAATCTATCCCGCCGACTTCATTGCCGAAGGTGTCGATCAGACCCGCGGCTGGTTCTTCACCCTCCACGCGCTGGCCACGATGCTCTTCGACAGTGTTGCCTTCAAGAACATCATCTCCAACGGTCTGGTGCTCGACAAGAACGGCAACAAAATGTCGAAACGTCTGGGCAACGCCGTCGATCCGTTCGAAGTGATGGACAAGTTCGGCCCCGATGCCGTGCGGTGGTACATGATCTCCAACTCGCAGCCGTGGGACAACCTCAAGTTCGACGTGGACGGGGTTGATGAAGTGCGTCGCAAATTCTTCGGAACCCTCTACAATACCTACAGCTTCTTCGCCCTCTACGCCAACGTGGACGGTTTCACTGGTTCCGAAGCCGAAATCCCCGTGGCCGAACGTCCCGAAATCGACCGCTGGATCATTTCGCTGCTCAACACGCTGGTGAAGAACGTTACCGACTCGCTCGAAAACTACGACCCGACCCCGGCGGCACGCGCCATCAGCGACTTCGTGAACGAAAACCTCTCGAACTGGTACGTGCGTCTGAACCGCAAGCGCTTCTGGGGCGGCGGTCTCACGCCCGACAAGCTGGCGGCTTACCAGACCCTCTATACCTGTCTGAAGACCGTGACGCTGCTGGCTGCTCCCTTCGCTCCGTTCATCACGGACCGTATCTATCGTGACCTGACTCATGGCGAAGCCGGTTCGGTTCATCTGGCTGCCTTCCCGACCTACGATGCAACGCGCGTGGACGAAGAACTCGAACGCCGCATGGAGCTGGCCCAGCGTGCTTCGTCGATGGTGCTCGCCCTGCGTCGCAAGGTCAACATCAAGGTTCGTCAACCGCTGAGCAAGATGATTATCCCGGTGCTCGATCCGGCGGTTCAGGCTCGTCTCGAAGCCGTCGAAAATCTGATCCTCAGCGAAGTGAATGTCAAGGAGGTCGAATATATCCACGAAACGACCGGTATCATCACCAAACGGATCAAACCCAACTTCAAGACCCTCGGCCCCAAATACGGCAAGCAGATGAAGGCCATCGCCGCCGCCGTAGCTGCCTTCTCGCAGGAGCAGATCGCTGCGATCGAAGCGCTGGCCGACGGTGCCACCTATTCGCTTGAAATTGCCGGTGGCGAAGCACTGCCCGTGGAACGTACCGACTTCGAGATCACCTCGGAAGACATGCCGGGCTGGCTCGTGGCTACCGAAGGCACGCTGACCATTGCGCTCGACATCGAGGTGACGCCCGAGCTCCGTGCCGAAGGGATTGCCCGCGAACTGGTGAACCGTATCCAGAATCTGCGTAAGGAGCAGGGTTTCGAAGTGACCGACAAAATCCGTGTTACGGTCGAATCGAATCCCGAAACCGACGAGGCCGTGCGCAAGTACGCCGACTATATCGCCGCTCAGACACTGGCTCATGGTGGGGTGTCGGTCGCTGAAGGCAAACAGCGTTCGGCCATCGATATCGACGATATGCTCTTGACGATCAGCGTCGAAAAACAGTAAACCGATCTTCCCGTTCTGTTCCGGGCCGCCCTCAGGGGGTGAGCATGGCGAGAGACTGCAAAGGATGGAGATTTGATTGGCGACGGGCTGTGAAGTTTGCGTATGTGCAGAAGGCGAGGTGCGGAAGGCGAGAGGCAGGAGACGAAGGCAGGGTAGTTTCTCCGGGACGGAATGCCATATTAGGAAACGAGAAGCAGAAAACCCACATGGTTTTCTGCTTCTCGTTTTTGTGCCAAGCGAGGAATGCAAAAGGATGAGTGTGAAGTTGCTGATGTCGGGCACTCCCGACAGATGGAAAGTTATGTCCGCTTCGGAAGGTGGAAAAAATGGAGAAGTGGGAACAGAGTTCGAACGGTATCGGAGCGATGGGGCTCGCTCCGTGAAGAGGTAAAGTTTGGGTATAAAATATCCCCCTAAAAGTCGTCTTTTAGGGGGATATTTGTTGAGTGCGTGTGTTTCGAGGGGTTAAAACAGCCCCATGCGCTGGCGGGCCCACGGTATGACCAGTGCCGCCGGCTGACCCTGTTCCAACAGTTCGCGCATCTTCAGCATGTAGGGCTCCGAATGTTTGTAGAAGGCTGTCAGCCCCTCGCAAAGGGTGTTGATCCGTTCGTCATGATTGCTCTTCGACGGCGTGAAGCGGTGTTTCGGGCATTCGCCGTGGCAGAGGTGTACGTAGCGGCAGCGCGTGCATTCGGTCGGCAGCGTGTTGCGCTTGTTCAGCCCGAAGCGGAACTGCTCCGGACTCTCGAACATGCTCCGCAGGTGGTCGGTGGCGATATTGCCCAGCCGATACTCCGGATAGACGAAGTGGTCGCACGAGTAGACGTCGCCGTTATGTTCGACCACCAGCGCGTCGCCGCACGTCTCGCAGAAGGCACACAGACCCGGCCGTACGCCGCACCAGCCGGCCAGCGTCGCGTCGAACATCTGGACGAAGAAGGTGCCCACGTCGCCCGTGACCCATTCGTCGAAAATGTCGTTCAGAAAACGGCCGTAGGCCGCTGCCGAGATCGACCATTCGGCGCGGTGCGAGTCGGGATCATCCGGGCTGACGATCACTTCGCGCGGCCACCCTTCGACCCGTTTCACGTGTTCCACTACGGGCAGAAACTGCATGAAGCGGCTGCCGATGCTCTTCATGAAGCGATAGATTTCGCGTCCCTTGCCTTCGGAGGCGGCGCTGACTGCCGACAGGGTGTTGAATTCGGCTCCGTTCATGGCCAGCAGCTCGATGCCCCGCATGACGCTGTCGAAAGTCGGCCGACCGCCGCGGTTGTGCCGGTTGGCGTCGTGGACACTGGCCGGGCCGTCGATCGAAACGCCCACCAGAAAGTGGTGCTCGGCGAAAAACTGTGCCCACTCGGCCGTAATCAGCGTACCGTTGGTCTGGAGCGAATTTTCGATCTGTTTGTCGCCCTTGTATTTCTTTTGCAACTCCATCGCACGGCGGAAAAAGTCCAGACCGGCCAGCAGCGGTTCGCCGCCGTGCCAGCAGAACGATACGACCGGGACCTGGTTGCCCTGGATGTATTGCTGGATGAACTCTTCGAGCAGTTCGTCGCTCATCACGTCCGTCGGGCGGACCTTGGGGGCCTGAAGCTCCTTGTCGAGGTAGTAGCAGTAGGTGCAGTCGAGGTTGCAGGTGGCGCCGACCGGTTTCACCATGGCACCGAAGGCGGTGGCGCGGTGACGTTTCAGTGCGTCGCCGAACGAGAGGGTGGCTTTCTTCTTTTTCATCGTGGCGTAAAGATAGTGAAAGTTTCACGGAGAGCGGGGTGTCGCTCCGGATTAAGTGCGGCTCTCCTTGCGGAAACCGAGCGGTGTTTTGCCGGTGTTGCGGCGGAAAAACTTGCAGAAACCGGGGGCGTCGCTGAAACCGAGCTGAAGGGCGATCTCGTTTACGCTGAAACGGGTGGTGCTCAGTAGTGTGCCGGCCTCCATGACCAGCAGGTCGTTCAGAATCTGCCCCACGCTCCGACCGGTCCCCTCGCGGATGATGCGCGAGAGATACTGTTCGCTGATGGCCAGCCGGTCGGCATAGAAACGGATGAAGTGCTGGTCGCGGAAGTGACGGGTGGCCAGTGCGTGGAACTCCTGGAGAATGTGCTCCTTGTGGGTGAGGTGGCGCGAGATGACCGTTTTGCGCGAGAGGATGTCGGCGATGTCCAGAAAGAGCCCCTGGCACGAGGTCCGCAGCCGCGGCCGCAGGAAATGGTGGTCCGAGACCAGCAGCTGCATCAGTGCTTCGAGTTGCAGCCGGAGGCTCTGTGTTTCGGGTTCGGTCAGCGGGATGGTGTACTGGCGATTGCGGCGCAGTGTGGCCAGCAGCAGGGCGATGGTCTGGTCCAGGGCGCTGTCTTCGGCACGCATCCCCTCGGAGAGGGTCAGGGTGATGAACCGGATATCGCGACTGGCGAAGAGGTGGTCGGTCAGGTAGTTGGCGCCGTGGATCAGCAGCGTGCCGGTCTGAAGCTCGATGTGTTCGCCGTTGAGGCGAACCTCGGAACGTCCGGCCAGCATCAGTATCAGATAGAGCTCGCGGTTGAAATAGCTCTCGTTGGCCGGGTAGCTACGGTCGTCGTAGCGGCTGTGGAAACAGGCGATCTGATTTTCGAAATGGGGCAGCTCGGGATGGTCGCGCAGCAGCCGGGCATTATCGACTATAAGAGATTTGACCATTTTGTCAGTGAATTTACAGGGATAAATTTATGATTTGTTTCGTGAATGGCAAAATTTGGCTCGGATTGGATAATGAAATTTATTTAAAAACTCGGACCTTTGCACCGTTTTTGGAAAGGGATCAATCGAACTATGAATTGGAAAGAAAATCTTTGGCGTTATTCGATGTTTGTGGTCGGCCTCTATTTCCTGTCGGCCGGCGTGGTGCTGATCGTGCGGTCGGCACTGGGAACTACGCCCATTTCGAGCGTTAACTATGTGGTGAGCATTAATAGTCCGTTGTCGCTCGGTACCTGTACGTTTCTGATCAACATGTTGCTGATTATCGGCCAGTTCTGGCTGCTTCGCGAGCGTCGTAGCCGACAGGATACGGTTGAGATCCTGTTGCAGATTCCCTTTTCGTTCGTCTTTGCGGCCTTTATCGATCTCAATATGGTGTTGACCAGTGGATTGCAGCCGACCAGCTATCCGATGTCGCTGGCGATACTTGCGGCCGGTTGCGTTGTGCAGGCGATTGGTGTGGTGCTCGAAATCAAACCCCGCGTGGCGATGATGAGCGCTGAAGCCTTTGTCAAATACGCTTCGCAGCGGTATAATCTGGAGTTCGGCAAATGCAAGGTGCGTTTCGATGTTACGCTGGTGTTGCTGGCTGTGATTCTCTCGCTGCTCTTTACCCGCTACGTGGAAGGGGTGCGCGAAGGGTCGGTCATCGCGGCGTGTGCTACGGGCTACATTGTCAGCTTCCTGAATAACAAAATCATGACGCGGCGTATGCTGAACCGGATCTGCTCGATCTGGCGTTAGTAGTGGCGGTGCATACGGTGCGTCAGGAGTGATTCCTGCTTCCGGCAGGGTCGGCAACGGCCCAACCGAGGCGGGGATTTTTTGTATCTTTATGCCGCATGAAACGCAACGCTCGACATAACAGACGTCCGAAACGGCGGGGAAAGATTCCACGTCGCGTGTGGGTGTGGACGGTGGTCTGGCTGGTGCTGGCCATCGTTGCGATCGCCTGTTCCCACCGTTTTCTGCCCGGGGCTCCGCCGATGCAGCAGCGGGCTGAACGGGTTGCGCGTCCGGCAGAGGCAACCGCAGCACGGACGGAGGAGAAGGTCACCACGCGATCCGAAGGAAAAGCTGTCGCGCGACCGACAGATGGAGGTTCTGTCTCCTCGAAGAGCGAACGAAAAGTATTGCCCGGCGGACTTGAACTTCCGGCCGTGGGGCGTAACGATACGTTGATTTACAACGAGGTGGGGCGCTACACGTTTCTCTACCGGCCGTCGTGCAAGGTGTCGCAGTGGGTGGCCTACAAACTCACGCGCAGCGACGTTGCGGGCGGAGCGGACCGTAGTGATGCCTTTCGTGAGGATCCCCGTCTGGCCCGGTTCGGATGGCCGTCGGCTACGAATGCCGATTACAAGGGGAGCGGTTACGACCGGGGCCATTTGCTGCCTTCGGCCGACCGGAAATCTTCGGTCGAGGCCAATCGGGCGACTTTTCTTTACTCCAACATGGCTCCCCAGTTGCCGAAACTGAACCGCGGAGCGTGGAAGGTGCTCGAGGAACGGTTGCGTCGGCTGACGGCCGATTACGATACGTTGTACGTTGTGGTGGGAACGGTGGTGGATCGCTCGCCGAAGTCGATCGGTGACGGGGTGGCGGTGCCGCGGCTCTTTTTCAAGGCGGTGGCGTTGCGTCGGGGCGATGATTTCCGGGGCGAAGCCTATGTGATGCCCAACAGTGCCAGCGAGTTGGCCGGTAAAAGTTATGACCGTTTCGAGGTGACAGTGGACAGCGTGGAACGGTTGACCGGTCTGGATCTGTTCCCGCGGATTGCCGGATTTTAAAGGCTGTGTGGTGTGGGGGAACAACACGGGCGACTGTGGATGTTTTAATGGGGAAGGTTTTATGGAGTCTTCGGTTGCGGGTCAGGTGCGTCGATGGTGATGTGGAATTGTCTTCTCCCGTGTTTGGGGAACGCGTTTTTGGGGCGGAGTTGCTGTCCGAAGCGGAAAGTCCGAGGTGAGAGTTGCTCGATAAGAAACATTGAGTAGATGGATAAAGTGTAACGGCCCGTTCTGCATGATAGCAGAACGGGCCGTTACTCGCTTGTGCTGGGTGTAAATTCCACAGCGGGGTTACTCTTCGGTCAAGGCTGACCAAAGCATGTCCTTCAGTTCGCGAATGTGCAGACCAGCTACGGAGGAGATAAATAGGCGTGGAATGCCGCGCAATTCGGGGGCTGCATCGAGTTCCTGACTCAGTGCCTCGGTCAGCTCTTCGTCGAGCATGTCGCTCTTGGTGACGGCCAGCAGCCGCCGTTTGTCGAGCATTTCGGGATTGTACTGTCGCAATTCGTTAAGCAGGATGTTGTATTCCCGCACGATCTCTTTCGTGTCGGCGGGAACCATGAACAGCAGCACGGAGTTGCGCTCGATGTGGCGCAGAAAACGGGTGCCGATGCCGCGACCTTCATGGGCGCCTTCGATGATGCCGGGGATATCGGCCATCACAAAGGAGTGTCCGTCGCGCACTTCGACGATGCCGAGATTGGGCTCCAGCGTGGTGAAGGCGTAGTCGGCAATCTTGGGTTTGGCGGCCGATACGACCGACAGCAGGGTCGATTTGCCGGCATTTGGGAAACCAACCAGTCCGACGTCGGCCAGCACTTTCAGTTCCAGAATAAACCATCCCTCCTGCATGGGCTCGCCGGGTTGGGCGTAGCGGGGGGCCTGATTGGTGGCGGTGCGGAAGTGCCAGTTGCCGAGTCCGCCGCGGCCGCCGCGCACGAGGATCACTTCCTGGCGGTCTTCGGTCACTTCGGCAACGACTTCGCCGGTCTCGGCGTCTTTGGCCACGGTGCCGAGCGGTACGTCGAGGATGATATCTTTGCCGTCGCGGCCGTGGCTTTTGGCGCCGCTGCCTCCTTCGCCGTTTTCGGCCATCTGGTGGCGCTGGTATTTGAGGTGGATCAGGGTCCAGTACTGGCTGTTGCCGCGCAGGATCACGTGGCCGCCGCGACCGCCGTCGCCGCCGTCGGGACCGCCGAATTCGATGTATTTCTCGCGACGAAAATGGCACGAGCCGGGACCGCCGTTGCCGGAGCGGGCGTAAATCTTGACGTAGTCTACGAAGTTCGAGGATGCCATGGGTGGATTGGGTGATTTGGATACGGATTCAGCAGGCGCGGGGCCTTTCTGACCACAAATGTACGCTTTTTTGAGAATTTTTCGGGCTTGGGATTTGCGGATATACTTTTCTTTCCTATCTTTGCACTCGCAAAAACGCCGATGTAGCTCAGTTGGCCAGAGCAGCTGATTTGTAATCAGCTGGTCGGGGGTTCGAATCCCTCCATCGGCTCACCTATGGTGAGCGAGCCGGGGGGCGAGAGAAAGGAGGAGGGGTAAGAGAGGGAGCAACGAGAAGAGAGTGAGAGAGGGGGAAGGAGAGATGGAAAGAGAGACAGAATACAGGGCCGGCTGTCATCATACATAGTTCTTTCGGGCGGATACCAGAGTGGCCAAATGGGGCAGACTGTAAATCTGCTGGCGTACGCCTTCGGTGGTTCGAATCCATCTCCGCCCACATTGCTTTTCGTATTTTTCGCTCCCTTTTCGGGAACTCCGGCTTGCGCCAGCATTCAGTGCGTGAAGTTTTCGGAGGGCGATCGATCCGAAAATTCGTTTGCGGAAGTAGCTCAGTTGGTAGAGCATCAGCTTCCCAAGCTGAGGGTCGCGAGTTCGAACCTCGTCTTCCGCTCCAGGCTTAAAAGAGTCGTCCTACGGGATAGTGGACGACTCTTTTCTTTTTTCATCGTATTCCGTTGGCCGGGGCGGGGCGTGTCAGCTTCGTACAGTATTCTCTGGGTGGTATTATCTCAAAGGTTGATATTTCATTTCTGTCGATTGTTCCGTGTCTTGTGGGAATCGGATGTATTTTTGCTGGGGGAAAGGACTGAATGGCCGGTGCGTTTTGCATGGACGCAACACCCCTTTATTTGCTCCTTTGAAACGGGTTGTTGAGTAAGTTGGTTGGCGTGGGTATCGAGGTCGAATGTGCCGGCAGAGGCTGTATGATGGCGAGGTGGTGGCCTCGGCGGCTGGAATCCACTCCAAGGACTTCTCGCTACGCCTCGGAACCTGCCGACGACCGTAGGTGTCTAGGGTATTTTATCTGTGCAGTCCAGTGCCGGTGAATGGTGGTTGGCGGGACTTTCTTTCCTTTTGTAGGAGGTGTTAAAAACAGTTACCGGTCGGAAACACCGAAGGGGTATCCGACCGGTAACCTGTTGTTTGCGGTGTTATGCTTTCGAAGGGTTTTGAGCGCTGTTTTGTGTCGCGTGTTGGGCGTAGAGTGTTCGGATAATGCCGTCCGATAGCCCCATCTTCGGAACGAGGATCTCTTCGATGTTGCACTGGCTGCATACCGTCAAAAAGATTTTCATCGCCGGAACGATCACGTCCGCCCGATAGGTCGCCAGCCGCATGGTGTGTACCCGCTCGGCGAAGCTGAAACTCTTGATGTAGCGGTAGAGCATGTCCAGTTCGGGGCGCGTGATGCTCTCCTTGTCCTTTTTGTTCAGCAGTTTTTGGGCCTTGTTGATGTTGCCGCCCGATCCGATGATGGTCGACGGCTGGTATTTCTTGCCCATTTCGGCCAACCACTTTTTAAAC
The DNA here is from genome assembly GCF_900104655.1 of Millionella massiliensis. Lineage (GTDB taxonomy): Bacteria > Bacteroidota > Bacteroidia > Bacteroidales > Rikenellaceae > Rikenella > Rikenella massiliensis. The sequence goes on from NZ_FNWD01000002.1 coordinate 2,506,235, forward strand.
CGTTTCATCTCGTCCTTGTCGACGGCGTCGGAGAGCATACGCACGGTGCCCAGTGCGAACGAACGGGCTGCTACCTTGGTGCGGTTGCTGTAGACGATCACTTCGGTGCTGCCGCCTCCCACATCGACGTACATGTAGGTTTTGTCGGCGGCGAGCATGTCCACCAGGCCGTTGGCAAAGATGGTGTCGGCTTCGAGCTGGCCGCTGATGATTTCGATCCCGATGCCGCTGTTGCGTCGGATGTAGTCTGTGATCTCCGGGCCGTTTTTGGCTTCGCGCATGGCACTGGTGGCGTAGGCGCGGTAGTCCTGTACGCCGTAGGCCTTCATGATGTGCGAGAAGCCGGCCATTGCTTCGCACATCCGTTCCCGTTTTTCGGTCGAGATTTCGCCGCGGGTGAAGACATCTTCGCCCAGGCGGATCGGGACGCGCAGAAAGGCGGTCTTTTTGAATTCGACCTGATCGGGATACTCTTCGACGGTGGTGATCAGCAGGCGTATGGCGTTGGAACCGATGTCGATGGCTCCGAAGGTGTAGGTACTCATAGGTGTATGCGGTGTTTCTCCGGACTAATTTACGGAAAATTTACGAGTTTCGGTGGGCTTAAAACGTTTCATCCGGCCTCGCGGGACCGGATGAAACGGGGTGTTGCGCGGCATGGCTCCGCTGGAAACGCTGGTGCCGGGAAGACCGGCTGGGCGATGTGCGTGGTCTATTCCAGTGAGGCGTAGTAGTCATAAAGGGCTGTCTGCGAGCGAATCAGCTCGTCGGGCGGGGTCTGCTGCTGGTCGCCGCGGTAACGGTTGGCCAGGGGGTCTTGCAGGTCGCGGGCCTTGACGTTGTCGTGCCACTGGATCGAGAAGACTTTTCGCAGAATGGCCTGTATCTTTTTGTCCAGAATGGGGGTGATGACCTCCACGCGGCGGTTGAGGTTGCGGGTCATCCAGTCGGCGCTGCCGATAAAAACTTTTTCCTTGCCGCCGTTGCAGAAGATGAACAGGCGGGCGTGTTCGAGGTATTTGTCCACGATGCTGATGCCGCGGATGTTTTCGCTGATCTCCTCCTGGGCGGGCATCAGGCAGCAGGCACCGCGGATAATGAGGCGAACCTTGACTCCTGCCGCGCTGGCCTTGTAGAGTCGTTGGATGATTTTCTCGTCGGTGAGGCTGTTACATTTGGCGTAGATGTAGGCCTTCTTCTTTTTGCGGGCATTTTCGATTTCGGTGTCGATCAGCTCTTCGAAGCTTTTGCGCATGTTGAAGGGCGATACCAGCAGCAGACGGGTGTCCATGTGTTTGTAGCTGGTCTGGAGGAATTCGAAGACCTGACGGGCGTCGTCGGCAATCTGCTGGTTGGCGGTGAAGAGCGAAAAGTCGCTGTAGATGGAGGCTGTGTTTTCGTTGAAGTTACCGGTGCCGATGTGGACGTAGCCTCGGGTTTTCGACCCTTCGCGCCGCTCGACGAGCACCAGTTTGCTGTGTACCTTGAGTCCCTCGATGCCGTAGATCACCTTGATGCCGGCCTGGCGCAGCGTTTCGGCGTTTTCGATGTTGCGCTCTTCGTCGAAACGGGCCAGCAGCTCCATGAAGACGACCACTTTCTTGCCGTTCTTTGCGGCGTTGATCAGTGCGCGGATGATCTTCGAGCGGTCGGCCGTGCGGTAGAGCGTCATGCTGATGCTGACGGTCTTGGGGTCCATGGCCGCTTCGCGCAGGAAGTCGATGAAGTGGTTGAAGGTGTAGTAGGGGTAGTTCAGCAGGATGTCCTGCCGGCGGATGACGTCGATGATGCTCGAGAAGGGCCGGATGGCGGGGTGGCGCAGCGGGGCGGGGTTGTGGTATTCCAGGTCGGGGTTGACCTTGGGGAATTTCATCAGGTCGCGCATCAGGTGGTAGCGGCCGCCGGGGCTGACGTTGTCGCCGGGCTTGAGGCCCAGTTTGGAGGTGATGGTCTCCAGCAGGTCGGCGGGCATAGCCTTGTCGTACACCATCCGCACGGGACGGCCGTGGCGGCGTTTGTCGATCCCCTGTTCCATCTTTTCGATGATGCTCTTGGTGACGTCGTCGTCGAGCGACATCTCGGCGTCGCGCATGAACTTGAAGGCGTAGGCTTCGATGCGGTCGTAGTCGAACATGAAGAAGACTTCGTCCAGACACAGCCGGATGATGTCATCCACGAAGATGATCTCGGTGCGTCCTTCGGCCGAGGCGGGCAGCACGATGAACCGCGGAAGGGTGGCGGTGCTGGGGATCTCGATCACGGCGTAGCGGACGATGCTGCCGAGCCCCTTGCCGCAGCCGGTCATCTTCACGGCGTGGTAGATGCGGCCGTCGCGCAGGAAGGGCAGCTTGGTGCTCTTGCGCACCATCAGCGGCACCAGCAGCGGACTGATCGTGTCGGCAAAGTAGTCGCGGCAGAAGGCGGCCTGTTGCTCGGTGAGCCGGGTTTCGTCGACGATGAAGATGCCGTAGCTCTCCATCTCGGTCAGTATCTCGGCGTAGGTCTTTTCGAAGCTTTGTTGGAGCCCGTTGAGGCGGTCGTATATCTTGCTCAGCAGTACTTCCGGGGTATCGCCTCCCTGCACCTCTTTGGTGCGGGTGCCGCGCAGCAGGGTCATCCTCTCGAGGTTGGCCACGCGCACCTTGAAAAACTCGTCCTGGTTATTGGAGTAGATACCCAAAAAACGGAGGCGTTGCAGCAGCGGGACGCTGCGGTCCTGCGCCTCCTGCATGACGCGTTCGTTGAAGGAAATCCAGCTTAGTTCTCTGTTGTACAACATAAATGAATCCGGTTTCTTTTCTTACCACAAAGGTAAGTTACAAATAAATAACGACAAATCGCGGGCCAGGTTAAGTAAAAGTTAAATTTCGCAGCCCCTTTCCCCACATATGGGGAGTGGGTGTGGCGACCGGTCCCGGAATATCCCCATAAGATGGGATAACACGTTTCGTTACAATCCGCTACTTTTGCATTCCGAGACGGAGAACACGACGGCCCGTTCGACCGATGAACCGTGCGGGGGAGAGTGACTCGGGAAAGGGTGTGAAACTTCCGGAGCTGGGAGGTAGATTGGTCCGCAGTGGATATATCGCGTGGACTGTGCATTTGCGGTTCTCAATGTGTATCTTTGTCTTCAGTTGTAAATACTATGGAAAACGAGACAATATGCCGGCGTTTGTCGGAGCTCTCCACCGCCGAAAGCGGTATCATTACCAAAGTGCGGGGGCACGGTTCGTTCCGCAAGCGAATCACCGAAATGGGATTCATTCGCGGCAAGCGGGTGACGGTGATTAAGAATGCGCCGTTGCTGGACCCCGTCGAGTACGAAATCATGGGGTACCACATCGCTCTGCGGCGGAGCGAGGCCGACCTGATCGAGGTGACCACGGCCGATGGCGATGTGTTCGGCAAGCCTGAAGCACAGGTGGTGCTCGAAGACGAGACGAACAACCGGTTCCGTCATGCCGCCAGCCGCACGATCAACGTGGCGCTGGTGGGCAATCCCAACTGCGGCAAGACATCGCTCTTCAATCTGGCCAGCGGCTCGCACGAGCGGGTCGGAAACTACAGCGGCGTGACGGTCGAGGCCAAGGAGGCCACTGCTTCGCACAAGGGCTACACCCTGCGGCTGGCCGACCTGCCCGGAACTTACTCCATCACCGAATATACGCCCGAGGAGCTGTACGTGCGGCGTCACATCCTGGAGCAGATGCCCGACGTGGTGATCAACGTGGTCGATGCATCGAATCTGGAGCGCAACCTCTTTTTGACCACCCAGCTGATCGACATGAACCTCAAGGTGGTCATTGCGCTGAACATGTACGACGAACTGGTCGCCAGCGGTGCCCGTTTCGACTACGAGGCGCTGGGGCGGATGATCGGGATTCCGATCGTGCCGACCGTCGCCTCCAAGGGGGAGGGGATCGACCGGCTCTTCGACTGTGTCGTGGCGGCTTTCGAAGACAACGAACCCACCATGCGGCACATCCATATCAACTACGGTGAAGATATCGAACGAAGCATCTCCGTGCTGCAAAATCTGATCTGGCAGGATGGCGACATCGTGGCCCACTATTCGTCGCGTTACCTGGCCATCAAACTGCTCGAAGGCGACCAGGATACGCTGGGGTTGCTGGCTTCGACCTCCAACTTCGAAGCGATCCGGGCGGCTGTCGAGCGTGAGACGGCGCGTCTGGAGCGTTTCTACCACGACCGTGCCGAGACCGTCATTGCCGGTGCCCGTTACGGCTTTATCGCCGGGGCGCTGGGCGAAACCTTCACGCCGGGTACGGTGGACAAAAACAGCAAGGCAACCCGGATCGACCGCATCATGACCCACAAGATCTGGGGCTTTCCGATCTTCCTGCTGTTGATGTGGGTGATGTTCCAGGCAACCTTCTCGCTGGGTGAAATCCCGGCCGGGTGGATGGAGAGCGGGGTCGAGTGGCTCGGCGAGTGGGTGTCCGGCGTGATGCCCGAAGGGTCGCTTCGCGACCTGCTGGTCGACGGGGTCATCAGCGGCGTGGGGGGTGTGATAGTCTTTCTGCCGCAGATTCTGATTCTCTTTTTCTTCATCTCGCTGATGGAGGATACCGGTTACATGGCCCGGACGGCATTCCTCATGGACCGCTTCATGCACCGCATCGGGCTGCACGGCAAGTCGTTCATTCCGTTGCTGATGGGCTTCGGGTGTAACGTGCCGGCCATCATGGCCACCCGTACGCTCGAAAGCCGCAAGGACCGGATTCTGACCATGCTGATTATTCCGTTCATGTCCTGTTCGGCACGACTGCCGGTCTATGTGCTGTTGATTTCGGCCTTCTTCACGGCCTATCAGGGGCTGATGCTGATGTCGATCTACCTGATCGGGATTGTCGTGGCCGTTCTTTCGTCGCTGCTGCTCAAACGGATTCTCTTTTACAAGGAGGAGGCGCCGTTCGTGATGGAGCTGCCGCCCTATCGGGTCCCCACCGGGCGGAGCGTTCTGCGTCACATGTGGAGCAAGGGGTCGCAGTATCTGCGTAAGATGGGGACCGTGATCCTGCTGGCGTCGGTGCTGATCTGGGCGCTGGGACACTATCCCCGTCCGACCGAGGCACAACAGGCCACTATGGAAAGTTCGCCCGAAATGGCTGCCGAATGGCAGGCCGAAAACTCCTATATCGGTCGGCTCGGCCACGCCATCGAGCCGGTGATCCGTCCGCTCGGTTTCGACTGGAAGATCGGCGTGAGCCTCCTGAGCGGATTGGCCGCCAAGGAGATCGTGGTCAGCACCATGGCCGTGCTCAACACGCCCGTCCAGTCGTCTGCCGACACGGTGGCCCTTGCGCCGGTTGCCGCACCGCTTCCGGACGAGGCGGTCGAGGCCGAATCGGCCGAAGTCGATGGACAGTTGGTGCGCAGCCTCCAGCAGCAGCGTTATACTTCCGGCCCCCGGGCGGGTGAACCGGTCTATACGCCGCTGGTCGCTTTCGGTATGATGGTCTTCATTCTGCTCTATTTCCCCTGCATTGCCGCCATTGCCGCCATTCGCAAGGAGGCAGGCTGGAAATGGGCTCTGTTCACGGTATGTTACACGACGGGACTTGCCTGGGTGGTCTCCTGTTTGATCTTCCAGATCGGGTCGCGTGTTTTCGGAGGGTAGGCCATGAGTCAGGATAACGTTGTGCTGGTGATCGTCATCGTGTGCGCCCTGCTGGTGGTCGTTGGCCTCGTGCGACGGCTGCGTGGACGTAAGGGCGGTTGCGGCTGTGGATGCTCCGACGGTTCGGGGCGTCGTGGCAAGGGATGTGACGGCTGTTCGTCCGGCTGCTGCGGATAGCGGTTTGTCAAAGGGTATGGCGGCGGTCGTGCCGGCGATCCCTCCCGAAAGAGGGTGTGTGGCGTACCGTGGCGTTGTGCAAGCCTATGGTTGTAGCTTAAAACATATGGCGGGGCGGAGTGCTCCGGATTGGTTATAAAAAGAAGTCATGCTGCTCAGGGCAGCATGACTTCTTTATTTCTTTCGTCAAGGGGGTGGTGTATGGCGGCAGAGGCTTTTTGACCGATTCCGGTTGTGTGCCCTATCCGATTAGGCCCATCTGTTCGAGCAGAATCGATGCGTTCATGTTGCGGCTGACACCGGGGCGCAGCTTGTAGTCATAGACAATTTCGCGGCCCTGGTGGTCGATCTCGAAGCAGACGTTGTGGAAATTCGCCGGGAAGCGTTCCTGAAGCTCGCCCAGGGCCAGATCGTGCGTGGCGACGAGCCCTGCTACGCGCAGCCCCCGCAGCTTTTCGAGAAAACGCAGCGAGCCGTTCAGTTTGTCCTGCGAGTTGGTCCCCTTGAGCATCTCGTCGAGGATGATGAAGAGCCGCTCTTCGCGCTCGGCCGTGTGCACCAGCTGTTGCAGGCGCAGCAGTTCGGCGTGGAAATAGGAGGTTCCCTTCGAGAGGTTGTCGGTTGTGCGCATGCTGGTGAAGAGCGCCATCGGGCGGCAGCGGAACCGCGAGGCGCAGACGACGCACCCCGAGAGGGCCATTACCAGCGAGACACCGATCGTGCGCAGGAAGGTGCTCTTGCCGGCCATGTTGGCGCCGGTCACGACGAAGAATTCGTGCAGGTCGCGTACCGTCAGGTCGTTCGTGACCATCCCCGCACGGGGCAACATCGGGTGGCCGACGGCATGCGCTTCGAGCAGCCGGTTGTCCGTGATTTCGGGTACGGTGTATTCCGGATGGTTGAACCGGAAGGTGGCCAGGCTCACCAGCCGGTCGGCCACCGATACGGCCTCCAGCCATTCGCCGATCTTCGTGCCGTAGGTGCGGCGCCACTTTTCGAGCCGTCGGACCAGATGCACGTCGCGCATCCACAGTGCGTTGGTCACCAGTTCGGCCAGCAGGTTGGCCCGCTGTTCCAGCCCGGCGAGGATGCGTTCCAATCGGCGGAATGCCGGCAGGGCACCGCCGTTGTCCGACGTGATGCGGTCGCGGTGGAGTCGCAGCATCGGGGAGGTGAATTCGGTCTCGGCCAGCTGGCGGACCAGCCCGGTATAGCTGCCCATCATGCCGAGAAAGGCGTCCAGACGGCGCTGCATCTGGCTCACCCGTTTAGCGTATGCGCCCACGATTCCGAGTTGGGCGAGCGACAGCAGTACGGCGGGCCAGGTGAAGCGCTCCATTCCGAAGGCGGTCAGGCTCCATGCCCCGATGGTCAGTACCGGGAGCAGGCCGGGCAGCCAGCACCATACCGGACTGCCGAAAATTTCAGGCTCGGCCAAAAAACGATTCCAGGCTTCGTTGTCGGGGCCTTCGCCCTGTTTTTTACGGCCCAGCGTCCCGACCGTGCGAAACCGCAGACACCATTCGGGCATGGCGGCCAGCTCGGCGGAAGCCTCCTGCCGGGCACGGATCTCGTCGGCGTCGCGGCAGGGGTGTAGCAGCCATGCCGCCAGACTGCGCTTTCCGTCGGACGTGACGGTCCGGTTGAGGCGTCGGAACAGCGAATCCTCGCCGAAAAGGTCGAGGTCGGCGGCATAGGCGTGGGTCGGGTCGGCAAACTCCTCGCCGGTGGGCAGCGTGTCGAAACGGTTGTCCAGGGCCTCCGATTCGGTCCGGCAGCCGTCGATCATCGTTTTGTGGTAACGGATTCGCTGGACCAGGCGGTTGTCGATCACACCGAGTACGATAAAGGCAAGTAGAGTACCCACTGTCGCGCCGATCCAAAAACGGCTGTCAAGTGCGATGATGCCGTAGATGTCCCAAATCAGCACCGCGAAGGCGGCGATGCGCAGCGCGGTGACAAGGTTTCGTTTCTGCTGCTCTTTCTTGAGCCATGCGGTATGCCGTGCGGCTGTTTCGGCGTAAAAGGCGTGCGGGGTGTTCGATGTCATGCAGTCGCGGTAGAAAAATAATCGGTAAAGATAAAACGGAATTTTAGAGTGAGGAGCGATACTGAAATTAAATACGATTTTGTGGCGTAGAATATTGTTTTGTGGGTCGGGATTCCGAAGGGCGAAGGTCTTGGCCCTGTTTGGTGGCGGAAGGTGCCGGTAGGAATGGAGCGAAGCCCCGGGCGATGCCGTATCGGTTCGGGAAATATCGGTCATCGGTCGGAAGAAAAGAACTGACGAAAAGCGCGCGGATGACAGGTCGCAGTAAAACAGATCGATTCCGATACTCGCCGTTGTGATGCGGGTACCGGAATCGAACAAAATTCCGCTTGAAATGGTCGAAACGGGTCGGCTGCCGGTTTCCTGCGACGGATCGCAGTTTGTTCGGAAATCGCAGTTGTTCAGGAAAACGTATTTGGCTCGAAAAATTGCATTCAGCTTTGAGACTTACATCTCTGTCGGAGAACGGAAAAATGCACCCGGCGCAGTATGCTCTTTTGCAATCCCTCCGAAAAAAGTTCCGGCCCCGGGTTAATCCGGTGCCGGAACGGAGTGGCTGTTAATAAACCGAAAACTCGTAGATGCGTACGGTGTTGCCCCCGCGTTGGTCGGGCTGGGTGACCAGCAGCCGCACGTAACGCGCCTGGACGGGTTTCGACAGCAGTCGGTCGGTCTCCATCTCGGTGTTGTCTGAAACCGTGTCGACCGTCTTCCACTCCTCGTCGGGCGTGGTGCGTACCTGGAGACTGTATGCTTTGGTGGTGTAGTCGAGCGACTCCATGCCGGCGTGCATCACGGTCCAGCCGTGAACGGTCTGTTCGGAACCCAGATCCACGGCGAGGTATTTGGGGCTGGCGTCGCTGACGTCGCACCATTTCGTGGCGAGGTTGTCGTCCAGAGCCAGTTCGGCACGTTCCGACGCATTGTTTTCGCCCGAACGTTCGGCCACCGGTTTTCCGAGGGTGAGGTTACGGGTAAAGAGCGCCCGTTCGTCGACGCCCGTGATCGGGAGCGATACACGCAGCAGGTCCTGAGCCGGAACGATGGTGTTGGTGCGGTCTTCGGCGGCTGTTACCGCAAAGACTACGATGCGCGGATCGTCGGGAAGAACCAGCTCACGGGCGCCGGCCGGAATGTCGATGGCCGTGCAGAACATGTAGGTGAAGCGGTAGGGTACGTCCTTGTTGGCGATCATGTCGTGCGTATGGGTGCCGCAGAAGATGACGTCGGCCCCTTTCAGATAGCCTGCCGTGTGGTCAGTGTGTCCCCACTGGCCGATGAATCCGCTGTAGTAGGGAACCAGTGCCGGGTACTCTTTGCCGTCGACCGTGAAAACGGCTTCGTTGTCACGACGCGTCGAGGCGGCGACGATATAGAGCTTGTTGTAGTTGCCTTCGGGCAGGGCGATCGTGTCGCGGTTGCATTTCACGCCGTTCGGTCCTTCGGCGCTCCCGAATTCGAAGCGTACCCCTTTGAAGTCGAGCGTCGTGGGGAAGAGCTCTGCGGCATAGGAGTTGCCTTTGCCGTCGAAGTTGGCGTCCGAGCGGTAGGGGTTGTACGAGGCGGTCTTCATGTCGAAGGGCAGGGCCACGGGGGTGCTGACGATCGGTGCGGCTTTCTGCTCGGGCGCGGCCAAACGTACTTTGAAGGTCTTGATCGAGAAGGGTTTGATGGTGAAGGTGAGGCGGTTGCCGGAGAACGACGCATCGCCGATTTCATCTTCGACCCCGTTGAGCTCACGGGCCGAGACGATATTGCCGGCAAAGGTCACGACGGCCTCCTGGGGTGCCTGGCCCGAGGTTTCGTAGAAGCGGACGATGTAGTCTTCGGACTTTTCGGCCCGTTTCAGCGCGCGCAGCACCACGTTGTCGTTTTGGGTCGATGCGAACGAGAAGCTGCGGCCCAGCGACCCTCGATGTTTCTCGGCTACGAAGGCCGTCAGCGGTTTGTTGAGCACTTCGGCTTTCGACACGGCGCGTCCGTCACGGAAGTCGCCTTCGTGCCCAACGATCGAGTAGGTGAAGGTGTGGTGGCCGAAATCCTGATGGTCCTGATAGGAGTATCCGCCGCCGGTCTTCGGCGTGTGGAGCAGCGTCAGGCGGATCGTATGGTCGTTGGGTTTGTCCCAGCCGTATTTGCAGTCGTTCAGCACCGAGATGCCGTAGGAGCCGTCGGTGTCGGTCAGGTCGGCCCACTGTTGGGCGTAGACTTCGTAGGCCGTCTCGGTGTTGTTGCCGCGGGCCACCGAACCGACGCCCAGGTCGTAGGTCGCTTTGGGGTTGGAGACGCTCAGCGGGAACTCGGCCTTCAGCAGTGCGTTGGTCGATGCCCAGTCGACTTCGTTGCGGATGTCGATCCGGTCGTCCTGCCCCCCTTCGGTGAGGGTGATGTACTGGCGGAATTTCGAGTCGCCGTGGGTGCGTTCCACGCATATCGAGGCGCGAACCGGACCCTGTTCGGCCACCGAAATCTTCACGTTGCCGCTGACCGCGACGGGCTCGCCGTCGATGGTCTGTTTGGTGATCTCCCAGGCCGGCCAGTTGACCGACTCGTTCTTGGTGAAGAGTGCCAGGCGGATGGATTTGCCCTCGCGGACCAGTTCGCGGCCGTTGCGTTTGTCGACGATCGAACGGACGTCGCCGTTGGCGTCGAGCGATACTCTGTAGATGCTGTTCTCGATCGATCTCTCGCTGGCTTTCAGAGCCGAAGAACCTTTCGGACTGCCGCCCTGACGGACTTCATAGACGGCATAGCCCGTCGCGGGGACGCGGGCGCTGAAGAGGATGCGGAGCGATCCGTTTTCGAAGCCCAGCACCTGATGCGGAATACGGCTTCCCTTGTCGTCATAGACGCTCACCCGTTCGCTGCCGGCCGGAATAGTGGTCTCGACAACTTCTGTGACTGGGAAACCGGCAGCATTGTAGATGACCAGTGGTGTGCCCTTCACGTTGGTGTTTAAGGCTTGTGATACGCCGCCGACCGATGTCGTCAGTACGTTGGAGAACTCCTGCAGTGACAGTAGTTCGTCGTTCCACGAGAATTCGTAGGCGCGTGGTATGCTCGTGCCGGTCAGGTCGTCGTGGAACTGGTGCCAGATGAAGCGTTTCCAGGCTTCGGTGAGTGTTTGATGAGGATAAGCTACAGCTCCAAGCCAGTCAGCAGCCACGGCACTGCGTTCGGCGGCGTCGGCCAGCTGTTCGTTCCGGCGGTTATAGAATTTCATGGCAGCCTGCGACGTGTAGCAGCCCGTAGCGTGAACGTCCATCAGCAGTTCGTCGTTCCATACGGGAAGCTCAGGATGCTGGTCGAAGGGGAGGTAATCCTTGTAAAGTTGATCGCTGGTGGCACTAATGATTTGCAGCGGTCCGTTGCCGTTGACACTGGCTTCTACGGCACGAACTGACTCGATGGTCGGAGCGCCTCCCGTGTCGCCGGTACCATAGTAGTGGTAGACGGTCTTGAGGGGGCTTGCGGAGGCCATGTCAATCAGCCCTTTGTTTTTGCTCAGGTCTTCGTAGCGCCACGCGGTTGTGTAGTTGTGTGCATCCATTACGGCCATGATGCGCGAGCCGTCGATCCCCTGCCACAGACCGATCTCGAAGGGTATCTTGCTGCCGTTTTTGTAGAAGGGGTGCTGGCGCCACATCAGCTTTTGGGTCGAGAAGCCGATCAGTCCGCAGTGGGAGGCGACCGTCGGAAGGGTCCAGCCGAAGCCGAAACAGTCGGGGAGGAAGATATCGGTGCCTTCGACGCCGAATTCGTCACGGTAGAAGTGTTGACCGTAGAGGATGTTGCGCGTGAACGACTCCGTCGACGGGATATTCGGGTCGGTGGCGTCCCACGAACTGCCGGTGACGTGCCAGCGGCCCTGGCGGATGTACTCTTTCATGAGTTCGTACTGGTGGGGATAGTACTCCTTCATCCACTGGTACTTGATGCCGCCCTCGAAATTGAAAATGTAGTCGGGGTACTTGGACAGCAGAAACAGATTCTGGTTCAGCGTCTTGGGAATGTACTCCGAGATCGATTGCTGCACGTCCCAGTTCCACTGCGAGTCGAAGTGGGCGTTGGAGACCATGTAGACTTTGTTCGGACTCTGTTCCTGGGCGCGGGCCGACCCGCCGAAGGCGAGCAGAATCAGGCCCAATAAAAAGGTTCGGTGTTTCATCCTTCAGAGAGTATTTAGAGTTTAGGTTTGTTCGTTTTGCAAGGTCTCTCGGCGGCTCCGACGGGGACGAATCTGCTGATGTGGCTGATCGGACGAGGCGGGAGGTTCGTTGTACGGCTTCATCCCGTGTGGCATCGGGGTGGAAAATCCAGTTCTGAACGGGGCGGACCGGAGGCTCGATATTGTCGTGGTACTGCGCTTGAAACGTACGGGGCTTCATAATCGACAAACGGATGAGTGTCAGAGTGCTATGCCGTACCACGGAGCCTGGTCGCTGTCCGGTTCATCAAATCCCAATAAAGGTAGTTACAATTTTTGATTTTCAGATGCAGTAAATTCTGGAATGAATCAAGGAACGATGTTTTTTGGAGGGACTGTATGCTGTGTGACAATCTTGGGGAAGACGGTTTCGGGGGTAAGTTCATAAACATACCTGTTAAAGGTGTCGGATATTGGAGTTGGCTAACGTACCGATAGTTGTCGGAGGAAAGTACGACTTTCCCGTTATGTTATGCGAAAGGGTATTTTCTCTGTTTTTAAGGCCTGTTGGACGGCAGATTTTGCCTACATTTGTTTACTTGTGTTGTGTTTGTGAATAATCCTTTAAAATTTTATCCATGAGCGATACGATCCTGTCGGCTCGCAATATTGTCAAACAGTATGTCGGCCACCGTGCCCTCGATGATGTCAGTGTCGAAGTGCCGCGCGGCTCGGTGTACGGTTTGCTCGGACCCAACGGAGCCGGAAAAACGACCCTGATCCGCATCATCAACCGGATCACGGCACCCGACAGCGGAACGCTGTGGTTCGACGGCCGACCGATGGTGCCGGATGATATTTACTGCATCGGTTACCTGCCCGAAGAGCGCGGGCTCTACAAAAAGATGAAGGTCGGTGAGCAGGCGCTCTACCTGGCACGGCTCCGGGGGTTGAGCCGTGCCGAGGCACGCGAACGGCTCGAAGGCTGGTTCCGACGTTTCGGGATGCTGGGATGGTGGGACCGCAAGGTCGACGAGCTGAGCAAGGGGATGGCCCAGAAGATACAGCTTATCGTAACGGTCGTCCATCGTCCGCGTCTGCTGATCTTCGACGAGCCTTTCAGCGGCTTCGACCCCATTAATGCCCAACTGTTGCGGGACGAAATTCTCGCCCTGCGTGACGAGGGGGCCACGGTGATCTTCTCGACCCACAACATGGCTTCGGTCGAGGAGATCTGCGACCACATCACGTTGATCAATCGGTCGCACAACATCCTGACCGGGGCGGTCGATGAGGTGCGGCGGCAGTGGGGGACGGGCAGCTACCGGGTCGACTTCGTCGGCGACCCGTCGCGCCTGCAGGCTGCCTTGCAGGGGCTTTGTTCCGTGCGTCCGATCGACCCGGAGCGTGCGGCCGATGCGACGAGAGTACTGTCGCTGGAACTTTGTCCCGAACGGCCCGATGTTGCAGTGCGCGAACTGGTCGGCCGGGTGAACGAGGCGGTCGAAATCCATGCTTTTCGGGAGTTGATCCCTTCGATGAACGATATTTTTATCCGGGCCGTGGAGGCTTCCGAACGGTCGGCGGACGAGTAGGAAGGCGGCGGTGTCTGCCGGGATGTTGAAGGGGCCGGGGCAGAGAAAAGGGCAGCGGTGTTGGAAAGGCCAGAGCGTTGAAAGGACCGGGCGTTGGAAAGGTAGAGGGCGACAGACTCGGTTGCTGGTGGTGATGCCCGGGCGGTTTGCCTGGGTGCGTCAAGATGAGTCCACCTGGTCGGTTTGTATGGGCCGCGTCAAAATGAATCCTCCTTGGCGGTTTGTATGGATCGTGCCAAAATGTATCCCTCGGCGGTTTGCCGGGAATGCGTCGAAATGAATTTCTCCCCCGAGCGTGCGGCGTGAAGCGAGTTGCCGTTTATGTTTTAATCCAAATTAATTATGAGCAGCAAAATAGTTCTGATCATACAACGTGAGTTTAACCAGCGGGTGCGCAAGCGCAGTTTTATCCTGACCACGATTCTGATGCCGTTGTTGCTGGTCGGCGTCATGGCGATCCCGGTGCTGATTGCCGTTTATGGCAGTTCCCCGTCGGTGGTGCGGCAGATTGTGGTGGTCGATTCGTCGGGAGTGGTGGCGCCGGCGCTGGTCGACAGCCCGAGCCTCAGCTTTACCCCTACGACCCTCTCGTGCGACAGCGCCCGGCGGGCGGCGGAGTATGGCGAAGCGTTCGGTTTTCTGACGGTAGGGCCCCGGGTGGTCGAGGATCCTTCGCAGGTGGCGCTCTATACCCGTGAGAATTCGACGCGGGCCATCGAGGACGAAATCCGTGAGCAGATCCGACGCATCGTCTATCAACAGCGGATCGAGCGAGCCGATATTCCCGGTCTGGACTCGATCCTGCAGCAGCTTCAGGTGCGTCCCGTGCTGGCTACCTATCGGATCGACGAGCAGGCCGCCGGTGGCGATACGGCCCGGCAAAGCTCTTCCGATCTGCTGGAAGCCCTTTCGTTCGGGATGGGGATCATCATCTATATGTTTATCTTCATCTACGGCGCGGCCATCATGCAGGGGGTGATCGAGGAGAAAAACAACCGTATCGTCGAGGTGATCGTTTCGTCCGTGCGCCCCTTCCAGCTGATGATGGGCAAAATCGTCGGAATGACGCTGGTCGCTCTGACCCAGTTGGCCATTTGGGCGATTCTGGTAGTCGGTGCTTTCGAGGTAATGCGCAGCTCGATTCCGGCCGATGGCGGGGCGATGAACGACGGCCTGCTGGCTGCGTTCTCGGTATTCAATGCTTCCACGATACTCAGTGTGGGGGGATTGTTTCTGCTCTTCTTCGTGGGCGGGTACATGCTCTATGCGTCGATGTTTGCCGCGGTGGGCAGTGCGGTCGAAAACGTGCAGGATGCCCAGCAGCTCCAAATGCCCGTCACCATTCCGCTGGTGCTGGCTTTCCTGGTGCTGACGATGGTGATGCGCGATCCGACCAGCGCCGTCGCCTTCTGGTTCAGCATCATTCCTTTTACCTCGCCCATTGTGATGATCGCCCGGCTGCCTTACGGCGTGCCGTTGTGGGAGATGGTGCTCTCATTAGTGTTGCTCTACGCTACGTTCCTGCTGGTGGTGTCGCTGGCGGCCCGGATCTTCCGCATCGGAATCTTTATGTACGGGAAAAAGCCGACCCTCGGCGAAATTCTGCGCTGGATACGCTACAAAGGGTAAAATACGTCTCAAAAGGTGTGGTTTCGGGGCTGGAAACGTGAAAAACGATTGGCACTCGGCGGAAATTCGCTATATTCGAATCGTGATTCGTAGGATTTTCCAAATACTGGTCTCGTTTATTTTACTGGGCGCCCTGCATCAAGCGGACGCCCAGCCCCATACTGTCATTACCGGTAAGGTAGTGGCCGATACGTTGCCGCTGGCCGATGCGGCGGTGGTGTTGAATGCGGCCGATACGGCGCAGGCTGCCCGGCGAACCGTGCTGACCGGGGCGGACGGCACCTTCCGGATCACGACGACCCTCACCAAACCCGAAGTGACGATCTCCTATATCGGTTACAAAAAGTTCGTGCGACGCATTACCGAGAGCGACCGGCAGGTCGATCTCGGGACGATCCGCCTCAAACCGGAGCCCATCCGTACCGACGACGTGACGGTGCAGGCCCGTGCGCCGATGGCCACCGTCCGGGGCGATACGCTGCAATTCAATGCGGCCGCCTTCAAAACCAATCCCGATGCTACGTCGGAAGACCTGCTCAAAAAGATGCCCGGCATTCAGGTCGATGCGCAGGGAAAACTCATCGCACAGGGCGAGGAGATCAAGAAGGTCTATGTCGACGGCAAGGAGTTCTTCTCCGACCAGCCCAAGACGGCACTGAAGAATCTGCCGGCCTACACGGTCAAGAACGTGCAGATCTACAACGACAAGAGCGAAAAGGCCAAGTTTACCGGTGTCGATGACGGTAAACGGGTCAAGACGGTCAATCTGGTGACCAAAAACGGCGTGAGCACCAGTACTTTCGGCAGGGCCGCAGCCGGTTACGGCACTGACAACCGGTATGAGGCCGAAGCTGAAGTGCACCTTTTCCGCGGAGATCAGCGTATGACCGTCACGGCCCGGACCGACAATAAGAACAACATGGGCGGTGGCGAACAGACCTCCCGGTCGGCCGGAATCAACTATAACGGCGAGTTTGACAAGAAGTGGAAAGTGAACGGCAATTATATGTTCAACAACTACCTGTCGGACGCCTATTCGACGCGGCAGCGCCATTATCTGACCCAGGACCGCAACAGCGCCGACACGAGTTGGAACGATTCCCGAATGTATGCCCATAACCTGTTCCTGTCGGTCGAGTGGAATCCCGATTCGACCAACCGGCTGGCTTTTCGTCCGCGGTTGAGCTATTCGACCAATCGGGGAACCAGTTCGCGTTTCGAGGAGACACTGCTCGACGGGGTGCTGAGCAACCGGGCCGAGAGCCACTATGCGAATCGGAACCGGAACTACAACTTCTCGACCGACCTGAGCTGGATGCACCGTTTCCGGAAGGCGGGCCGCACCGTTTCGATTTTTGCCACCGTTGGGAGCAACGACAACCGTACGGACGGTTATCAAAACTCCATCTATGGCAGTCCCGATCCCATGAATGCGCTGCTCTTGACGCGCGACACGATCCGACAGAAGAATCGTTCGCTGGGGCCGTCGATGTCGGTTTCTGGTTCGCTCACCTACACCGAACCGCTGTCGAAACGTTCCAATCTGAACGTCAGCTATGATTTCCGCTACAACAGCAACCGGTCGGACCGGCGGGGGCTGAACTGGGACGAGGCGCAGGGTGACTATACACGGCTCGATACCGTGACCACCAACATCTTCGACAGGAGCCAGACGAATCAGTCGGTGCGTCTGGGGTACGGTTTTAATGCCGACCAGAAACTCTATTTCAACGCCTCGATCGGGTACGAGATAACCGGGCTGCACGACGAGGAGAGTTTTCCCGAACAGCGCGCGGGGCGCTATTCGTTTGGGGCGCTCCTGCCGCAGGCCAATCTGACGTGGCGACCCGCCAAAGAGCACAACTTCAGCGTCGGTTACAACCGTTATACGCAGGTGCCCTCGGTCGATCAGTTGCAGGAGGTGTACGACATTGCCGACCCGCTCAACGTCTCCACCGGTAATCCGAACCTGGAGCAAAGTTATACCGATAACCTGAACCTCTTTTACAACTACTACAATGCGGAACACTCCTGGGGAGTGGGGCTGGGTAGTTTCGCATCGCTGATGACCGATATGGTGGCCTACCACCGCCGTTTCCTCACCGAAAGCATGACGATTCAGGGGATCACGATTCCCGAAGGGGCGCAACTCGTTTCGCCGGTCAACCTGGGTACGGGTGGAAGCATCTCGATCAACGGCAATGGCTATACGACGATCAAACCCATCAAGTGCAACGTGAATGTGGGCGTGCGTTACCTCTACAGCATGACGCCGTCGATCGAGGACAATGTCGAGTATCGTGCCCAGCGGCATGGTATCGGGGCGAACATCGGGCTGAACAGCAACATTTCGGAGAAGGTCGATTTCGGTCTGAATTACGGAGTGGATCTGAACCTGAGCCGGGCGGCGCGGGGTACGTTCGAGCGGCTGTTGTCGCACAATCTCTCGGGACGTTTCCAAATCAACGTTTGGAAGGGATTGGTGCTGCGAGGCGATGCCACGTGGAACCGTCAGTCGGGGTCACGGGATACCTACTTGCAAAGTTCCGTGCTGCTCAATGCAGGGGTCGGTTACAAGTTCCTCAAGTTCCGTCAGGCGGAGATCCAGCTGACGGCTTTCGACCTGCTGAATCAGAATCGTTCGTTCTGGCAGTCGACGTTCGATACCTACGTTCAGTCCACGCGGACCAATGTCCTGAGCCGCTATTTCATGTTCCGCTTTTCGTACACGTTCGACAGTCGCCGCAAAATGGCGGAAGGGCCGGTGATGCCGTAAATCCGGTAGTCGGAACCTGCGGAGTGTGGTCGTTTTCCAATCGCTTCGGTACCCGAGCCGTGAAGCCGTTTCAGGAGATGGTCGCGGGCCTGCAACTAGCTGAACTGGGGGAGAAACAAGGGTGGACGGAGGGAGTATGAATCGTAAAAAAACACATTCAACGATGAAGGTGCATATCGAGACACGGCGTCTGTTGCTGCGCGAGTGGGAACCGACGGATTTGGAACCGTTCGCGGCGCTGAATGCCGATCCGCGGGTGATGGAGTTCTTTCCGTCACGGCTGTCGGCCGAACAGACGCGGCAGTTCTACGAACGGATTGTGGGGGAGTTCGCGGAGTGCGGCTTCGGTCTGTATGCGGTGCAACGAAAGGCGGAGGGGGACTTCGTGGGCTATGTCGGATTGCATCGAATCGGTTTTGAGGCCGATTTTACACCCGGGGTCGAGATCGGTTGGCGACTCGCGGCCGGGGTGTGGGGCCGGGGCTATGCGCCGGAGGCTGCTGCGGCCTGTCTGCTTCATGCGCGTGAGGTGCTGGGGCTGGAACGGGTCGTTTCGTTCACGGCGCTGCCCAACGTGCGGTCGCAGCGTGTGATGCAGAAGATCGGGATGAATCGGGTGGGGGAGTTCGATCATCCGGCCCTGCCGCCGGACGATTGGCTGTGCCGCCATGTGTTGTACGAAAAGAGGCTGGCCGCGTCGGAATGACGTGCCAGCCTCTTTTTCATTTCCGCTCTCTCACCTGTACGGGTATACCTTGCAGTGTGTCCTCTCGGTGTCGAGGGACCGAGTGACAGTTCGGGTCGGGCTTCGCGGGGAATGGATGGCTCCTGGGGATGGATGGTTGCTCCCCCTGCCCCTCTCCGCGCGGCGGCCGTTACAGTTTGAGCAGGGCTTCGAGGTTGTTGAAGCGGTTGTGGTAGTCCTGCATCGAGCGGCGGATCACCTCTTTGGCCTCTTCGGCGCCGTAGATGTGGGTGATTTCGACGTTGCGTTTGGCACCGGGCAGATCCTTGTAGGTGAGGAAGTAGTGGCGCAGACGTTCGACCACCAGCGGAGGCAGTTCCGATACGTCGTCGATGTTGCCGTACACGGCGTCGTGTTTCAGTACGGCGATGATTTTGTCGTCGGCCTCGTCGTGGTCAATCATGCGAATGCCGCCGATGGGTTTGGCGTGTACCAGAATGTCGCCGTGGGTGATGGTCTTTTCGGTCAGCACGCAGACGTCGACCGGGTCGCCGTCGCCGTGGATGTCGTTGCGCTGGAGGGCATCGTTGCTCATCTGGGCCACCAGATCGCCGCTGTACGACTGGGGAAGGAATCCGTACAGGGCGGGAACGGTGTTGGAGTACTTCTGCGGGCGGTCGATGAACAGATAGCCCGACTCCTTGTCGACTTCGTACTTGACCGTGTCGGTCGAGACGATTTCGATGAAGCAGGTGATGTTTTCGGGCGCGTCGTCTCCGATGTTTACGCCGTGCCACGGGTGCGACTTGTAGCGCAGTCCCATCAGTTGACCCACGATCGGGTCCATTAATTTCGACATAAGTCTTTGGCTAAATAGGGTTTCGTGTTATGCCCGGAGGGAGGCTCTCGGCCCAGTCCGGGACGGGGAGGTGTCGGGCACTGGGCGTCTGGGGGGATCCCGCGCGGTGCGGAATCGGTCGGGTCCGGCACGTAAGGGTGTCGTGCGGTGACGCTTGGCCACCGCACGACGAGGAATGTTCTAAAGGCGGTTTTCGGCCAGGAACCGTTCACACTCCAGTGCGGCGATGCACCCCGAACCGGCTGCGGTGATGGCCTGTCGGTAGTGGGGGTCCTGTACGTCGCCGGCGGCGAAGACACCCGGTATGTTGGTGCGGCCGTGGTGGGTGAGGATGTAGCCCTGTTCGTCGAGGTCGATCTGCCCTTTGACCAGTTCGGAGTTGGGGTGGTGGCCGATGGCCAGGAACATGCCGTCCACGTCGATGCGGCGTTCTGTGCCGTCGTTCGATACCAGCAGCATGCCGGTTACGCCGTTGTCGTCGCCGAGCACCTCTTTGGTGTTGTGTTCGAAGATCACTTCTATGTTGGGTGTGGTGAAGACGCGCTCCTGCATGGCTTTTGAGGCGCGGAGGTAGTTCTTGCGGACAACGAGGTAGACCTGGCGGCAGAGCGAGGCCAGGTAGGTGGCCTCTTCGCAGGCGGTGTCGCCGCCGCCGACCACGGCTACGTCCTTCTTGCGGTAGAAGAAGCCGTCGCAGGTGGCGCAGGCCGAGACGCCCATGCCGCGGAATTTCTGTTCCGAGGGCAGACCCAGGTATTTGGCCGATGCACCGGTGGCGATGATGATCGCTTCGGCGCTGATCGTCTTGCTGCCGCCGTCGATCTCGACGGTGAAGGGACGGGCGCTCAGGTCGAGGCGGGTGATGATTCCGAAGCGGACTTCGGTGCCGAAGCGTTCGGCCTGTTTCTTGAGGTCTTCCATCATGGCCGTGCCCGAGATGCCTTCGGGATAACCCGGAAAGTTTTCGATCTCGGTGGTGGTGGTCAGCTGTCCACCCGGTTCGATACCTTCGTACACTACCGGGCTGAGGTTCGCACGGGCCGCGTAGATGGCGGCCGTATAGCCTGCCGGGCCGCTGCCGACGATCAGGCATTTGATTTTCTCGGTCATATTATATCAAAATCGGTTTTGGAAACGTTTACCTCTTGTATATGCAAACAAAGTTAATGAAATTTCTCGGACACGATATGCACGGCGGTTAAAAGATGGAGCGTGCCGCCGTCTCCCGTCCGGTCGATCCGCGTTCCGGGTCGTTCTGGCGCCTTTTGCAGCCTGATTCCGGCCGGAATCAAGCCGTTCCGAAGGGCGCATGGCGGGGGCAAATGAGACGGTAAATTCTCTACATCGGTTGATTGTCAGACTATTATTTTGTAACTTTGCTCCGTGAAAAGACCCTCTATATCGATCCGTACCCGCTCAGTCGCCACGTCGCTGTGGCTGCTGGGCGCCTCCTGCCTGTTGACGGTCGGATGCTCTCCGCAACTGTCGATCGGCGGGAACGGCGGCATCTTCAGCCGCTCGTCCAGTAAAACGACCGCTTCGGCCGAATCTCGCAATGCACAACCCGTCGTGGTCTCGGCCCAGCCCGTATCGACGGAAAACGCATCCTCTTCTGAAACCGCTGCCGACGGACAATCGACCGCGGAAAATACCACTGCTCTGAATCCTGTCGGTATTCCGAAGGTTACCGAAGAAGCTGTCTCCGAACTCAAAAACGTAACGATCGTGAACCTGGATGACGCGGAGCAGGGCACTGCTGCAAACTATGCCTATTCGGGCGGAGCTTCGACCCAGGTCTCTGCAGTCGCTTCGCCAGTCTCCAAACGCCAGCGTCGCGCTGTCGAAAAACAACGGAAAACCAAAACCGCTCAAACGGCCGAATCGACTCGGTCGAAACGCAGTGGTCTGCTGAAATCCAACGCTTCGACCACCGCTTCGTCGTCGACTGTTTCGGCTGCTCCGCAGTCTGCCTCGACCGCTGCAACAGCCTCGGCGGCTGCCGCTCCGGTCGCTGCGCAGAACGACGATGGGGAAATCTCGGTTGAAGATTTCCTGCCCGGAGCTCCGCGTCCGGTTGTCGCCCAAACGCTGACCGACAACGGGTCGGAAGCCGAGGCTGACAATGAATCGGAAAACTCCGTGGCGGCATCGCCGCGTGAAGCCGCTCCCGAGCAGATTACTCCCGAGACCTTCAAACCGAACGAGATGGAGCACGTCAAGTTCTCCTACTACGATCCCTTCGGCGACGGAACCAATCGCTTTACCGTCGATCTGAGCCAACAGCGTTTCTGTTACCCCTATCCCGGCAAATACCTCTCCGGTTACGGCCCGCGCGGGCGCAGCATGCACACCGGGGTAGACATCAAGGGCGTGCGCAACGACACCATTCGTGCCGCCTTTGCCGGAACCGTCCGCATGTCCAAACCCTACAGCGGTTATGGCAACTGTGTGGTGATCCGTCATAAAAACGGGCTCGAAACCCTCTATTCGCACAACAGCCGCAACCTGGTCCGTGTGGGCGATGTGGTGCAGGCCGGTGATCCGATTGCGCTGATCGGTCGTACCGGGCGGGCAACCACCGACCATTGTCATTTCGAAGTGCGCGTACAAGGCCAGCACATCAATCCGGCTCTGCTGCTCGATTACGAAAACCACACCCTGCGTGCCGGGGTGCTCACCGTGACGAAACGTTCCAACGGGCGCATTCTCGCTTCGAACCAGACCAGCGGTCAGGCATCTTCCGAAAGCGAAGAGAAGGATTCCGAATCAGCCATTGCAGCCGGTGGCGGTGAAACCCGTTTGGCCTCTACCTCGCAGCGCTCTTCGTCCGCCTCGTCCTCTTCGTCGTCGGCCAGCAAATCGAGCTCCGGCTCCTCGTCGATCTACACCGTGCGGTCGGGCGATACCCTGTGGGGAATTGCGCGGCGTTACGGTACGACCGTTGCCAAACTGTGTGCTCTGAACAATCTCGACAGCAAGGCAACCCTGCCCCTCGGGAAAAAACTTAAAATCCGATAGCCTCCCAGTCGGTGAGACTCAGTTCTGCAACCCGTTCCTGCATGTGCACAGGAACGGGTTGTGTGTTTTTGTTCAGGGGGGATTGGGCGGTCATCACGTCGGTGAAGTGGGGAGACCGGGCGAACGGTGAGCAGGCGTGGTGAATGAAGGTGCTATATAAGTATTGAGCGGGCAGATCGATCGATTCCAGACTGTCTGTTTCGGAGGGACTGACCCGACTGTGGTTATTTATAATAGGTAATAGGTATTGCGGAAGGTAAAAATCACGTTTCGTTTTGCCCGATCGGCACCTTTTGACAATAACCGGACCCCTTGGCACGTTTTCTGCTCGAAAAACATATCTTTGTAACGTAAAGTCTGAACACTATGAAAAAAGGCATTTGGATTCTTGCAATCGTCCTCGTTCTCATATTCGGTATCTTCTTCTGGTTCAAAGGGACCTACAACAACCTGGTCGAACGCAGCCAGCAGGTGGCCGGCCAGTGGGCCAATGTCGAGAACCAGTACCAGCGTCGTGCCGATCTGATCCCCAATCTGGTGAATACCGTGAAGGGGTATGCCCAGCATGAGGAATCGACCCTCGAAGGAGTGGTCGACGCGCGTGCCAAGGCCACGCAGATGCAGCTCAACTTCAGTGACCTGAACGAACAGGCGCTGGCCAAATATGCACAGGCACAGGGCGAACTCTCCTCGGCGCTGAACCGGCTGATGGCCATCTCGGAAGCCTATCCCGACCTGAAGGCCAATCAGAACTTCCTCGATCTGCAGACCCAGCTCGAAGGAACCGAAAATCGCATCGCCACCGAGCGTCGCCGCTTTAACGAGACGGTGCAGTCCTATAACGTGTATGTACAGCAGTTTCCCCGCAACCTGATTGCCGGGATGTTCGGTTTCACGCCGAAGAGCTTTTTTGCCGCCGAAGCCGGTGCCCAGAAAGCTCCTGAAGTCAAATTCTAAAACTCCGTGCTGGTCGTGGCTCCGATCCTGAACTTCAAACGTAAGATCTTTCTGATCGGTGTGGTTGCCGTTCTGCTGACGGGACTGCAAACCGGATGGGCGCAGCCTGTCCCGCAGCCGATGTCGCCGCCACGGCTGGTCAACGATTATGCCCACCTCTTCTCCGGCTCGCAGCAGCAGGCGCTGGAGGACAGCCTCGTGGCGTTCGACCGGGCCACTTCGACCCAGATTGCCGTGGTGACCGTCAATGACCTCGAAGGGTATCCCGCTGCCGAATATGCTACGCGAATTCTCGAACAGTGGGGCGTTGGCAGCCGCGAACACAATAACGGGGTCGTGATGCTGGTCAAACCCCGGAACCAGTACGGCAAGGGCGAAGTGTTCATTGCCGTAGGGTATGGTCTGGAGGGTGCGCTGCCCGATATTACGGCAGGCCGTATCATCGACTATGAGATGCTCCCCGGTCTGCGCGAAGGGGATTATTACGGGGCGGTTGCTGCCGGTACGGCCGCCGTGCGTGCCGCCGTCAGGGGAGAATATACGGCTGAACCCAAGGCCCCTCAGGCCGACCCTTTTGACTGGATCGGCGGTCTCTTTTCGCTGGGCGTCATCATCTATATCGTGTATCTGCTGAACAAGTCCTATAGGGGCGGCGGTGACGATACGGATGGCCCGGGAGGCGGGTCGGGCGGACGCCGCAGCTGCCGCCGGGGGCCCTTTCTTTTCCCGCCGATGTTCGGCGGCTTCGGAGGAGGCCGTAGCGGTGGTTTTGGAGGCGGTTTTGGCGGTGGCGGTTTCGGAGGCTTCGGCGGGGGGACCGGTGGCGGTGGAGGTGCCGGGCGGTCGTTCTGATCCGAAGATGCTGCTGCGGTGAATTTTGTGGGTAGGCATGTGGGTTGCGGGCATCCATACGTCGGTTGGTATGATCCGGCGGTGACGGTGCGTGGGGTGGAAGAGTGGTTGGAGGCGGAAATGGAGTACAGGTCCTCCGAAGATAAGATCGAACGTTTTCGGTCGGGAACTCGGTCCGGTCGTGAAAACGGCGTGCACCGATACAGCGTGAAACTAAACGAATTAAAATACATAGAAATATGCTCTACCCGTTGAAATTCAAACCCATTTACAAAGAACGTATCTGGGGCGGCCGTAAAATCGAGACCGCATTCGGCAAACAACTTCCTGCTGAAGGTAAAATCGGCGAAAGCTGGGAGCTCTCCGGTGTGCAAGGCGACATCTCCGTGGTGGCCAACGGTACGCTGAAAGGCAATAACCTGCAGGAACTGGTCGAAATCTATATGGGTGATCTGGTCGGCGACAAAGTGTTCGAAAAATACGGCGAGGAGTTCCCGCTGCTCATCAAACTGATCGATGCCGACGACAACCTCTCCATTCAGGTGCACCCCGACGATAAACTCGCCGCCGAGCGTCACCACTCGTTCGGCAAGACCGAAATGTGGTACGTGGTGGGGCACGAAGAGGGGGCGAAACTCTATCTCGGCTTCAACCAACCCGTTGATCGGGCGAAATACCTCGAATACCTCGAAGCCGGTCGGCTGGCCGAACTGCTGAACGCCTACACCGTGGCGGACGGCGACTCCTATTTTATCCCCTCGGGTACGATCCATGCCATCGGGAAAGGGCTGCTGATTGCCGAAATCCAGCAGACCTCCGACATTACGTACCGTGTCTTCGACTGGAACCGTGTCGATCCCAAAACCGGCAAGGGACGCGAATTGCACACCGAACTGGCCCTCGATGCCATCGAATACAAGGCCCGTTCGGATTATAAAACGGTGGCCGCACCGCGTGTCAACGCTCCCGTGACGCTCGAAAAGTGCCCCTATTTCCAGACCAATTCGCTGATTGTGGACGGTACTGCTGAGCGTGACTATGCGCCGCTCGATTCGTTCGTGATCTACATCTGTCTCGATGGCCAGCTCGAACTCGAATACGAGGGCGGCAGCGAGACGATCAAAAAGGGCGAAACGGTCCTGATTCCCGCCGAGATGAACGAAGTGATTCTCAAAGGCAAAGGGAAACTGCTCGAAGTGTACATCCCGTAATTTCCGATTACTATGAAAATGAAACGCAGACCCTGGATCCTTGTTGCCCTCTTTCTGCTGATTGGCAGTGTAGCCTGGGGGCAAACGCCCGAAAAGAAGGAGGTGGCTCCCGATGCGGCCGTTCGTGCCGCGCTGCGGCTCGAAGGCACCGACTCGACGGCCGTTGCGGAGTACGGCGACGACGAACTGATTGCCTGTTTCCGTCAGGGCGGCAAGGCGGCACTGCTGATGGATACCCCCTCCAAAGAGGTGTGGAGCGTCAGCGAAAACGGCCCTGCGGACAACGGCTGGGTGGCCGTGTTCAATAAAAGCGGTGAGGAAGAGACCGTCTTTGCCGTGAGCCATGCCGAGATGGGACTCCATACCTGCCCCGGCAACTACTCCCTGTTCCATGTGCTCGGCGGGTACCCCCTGAAGATGGATCAGGAGGTGACGATCGCCCCGAAAGGGGTGCTCTTTATCCGCTATCTGTCGCTGGAGTAGGGTGGTCCGAAGACCGGCCGGCGCAAAAAGGTGTGGCTCGGGATTGGAAATCGGGAAAAAAGTGTTACCTTTGCCCCGCTTTTAATTAATAGACCGTATAATTACATGAGCACTTACATCAACACCGAAAAGAAACAGGAACTGTTTCAGAATTATGGCAAAGGTACCACCGATACCGGTTCTGCCGAAAGCCAGATCGCGCTGTTCTCGTACCGGATCGCACACCTGACCGAACACCTCAAACAGCACAAACACGACTACAACACCCAACGCGCCCTGCTTCGTCTGGTAGGTAAACGCCGCAGCATGCTCGACTATCTGGTGAAAACCGATATCGAACGCTACCGTGCCATCGTCAAAGCACTCGGCCTGCGTAAATAATTCAGAAAGACACTTGAGGGACGGTTTCTCTGCCAAAAACGGAGAAACCGTCCTCTTTTTTACGAAACACGGTTCCGAATGTTTGCGGGGGCTGTTTTTTTTGTATCTTAGCCCCAAATTTACACAAGGAAAAACAGCTAAAAGAACATGTATTACAACGCAACCAAAAAGACCATCGAACTCAGCGGCGGGCGTACCATCGAGATCGAGACCGGTAAGCTGGCCAAACAGGCCGACGGTGCGGTCGTCGTGCGCCAGGGCGACACCATGCTGCTGGCTACCGTCGTGGCCGCCAAAGACGCCAAGGAAGACGTCGATTTTCTGCCCCTGTCCGTCGAGTACAAAGAAAAATATGCCGCAAACGGCCGTTTCCCCGGCGGCTTCCTCAAACGCGAAGCTCGCCCCTCGGATTACGAAATTCTCGTAGCGCGTCTGATCGACCGCGCCCTGCGTCCCCTTTTCCCCAGCGACTTCCATGCCGAAGTCTTCGTGACTGTCACCCTGCTGTCGGCAGATCCTGACATCCAACCCGACGCGTTGGCAGGATTGGCAGCCTCGTCGGCAATCGCCGTATCGACCCTCCCCTTTGGCGGCCCGATCTCCGAAGTCCGCGTGGCCCGCATCAACGGCCAGTTCGTGATCAACCCCACCTTCTCGCAGATGGAAGGCGATGCCTGTGATCTCGACATCATGGTTGCTGCCACCCTTGACAACATCATGATGGTCGAAGGCGAAATGAAAGAGGTGTCCGAAGCCGTGATGCTCGACGCCATCAAATTCGCCCACGAGGAGATCAAAAAACAGTGCCAGGCACAGATCGAACTCATGCAGGAGGTCGGCAAAACCGAAAAACGTACCTACTGCCACGAGCAAAACGACTGGGGTCTGCGCGACGATGTGGCCCGCATGACCTACGACAAGGTCTACGAAGTGGCCAAAAGCCAGCTCCCGAAACACGAACGCAGCGACAAGTTTGACGAAATTCTCGACCAGTATCTGGCCGATTTCGAAGCCAAATGGGGTGCAGATGAACGTGCCGCCAAAGAGACCATGATTCGTCGTTACTTCCACGACTACTCGCTCAAACCCGCCATGCGTAACATGATCCTGAACGAAGGGATCCGCCTCGACGGCCGTAAAACTACCGAAATCCGCCCCATCTGGTGCGAAGTGGGTTACCTGCCCGCGCCCCACGGCTCGGCTATTTTTACCCGTGGTGAAACTCAATCGCTCACAACCGTTACCCTTGGCACAAAACTTGATGAAAAAGTAATTGACGACGTCCTTCGCGAAGGGACCGAGCGATTCGTTCTTCACTATAACTTCCCCCCCTTCTCGACCGGTGAAGCCCGTCCCGCACGTGGCCTTTCCCGTCGTGAAATCGGTCACGGTAACCTCGCATTCCGCGCCCTCAAACCGATGATCCCCTCCGAAGAGGAGTGCCCTTATGCCATTCGCGTGGTGTCCGACATTCTCGAATCCAACGGATCCTCTTCGATGGCTACGGTCTGCGCCGGAACGCTGGCTCTGATGGATGCCGGGGTGCAGATCAAGAAACCCGTATCGGGGATTGCCATGGGCCTCATCGCCGAAGGCGACCGCGTTGCCGTTCTTTCCGATATCCTCGGTGACGAAGACCACCTGGGTGATATGGACTTCAAAGTAACCGGTACCGCCGACGGTATCACCGCCACCCAGATGGACATTAAAGTGGACGGTCTGAGCTACGATGTACTCGCCGCCGCCCTCGAACAAGCCCGTCAGGGCCGTATGTACATCCTCGGCAAACTGACCGACACCATTGCCGCACCGCGTCCCGACTATAAACCGCACGTACCGCGCATGGTTCAGATCACCATCCCGAAAGACTTTATCGGTGCCGTGATCGGTCCGGGCGGTAAAGTAATCCAGGAGATGCAGAAAGAAACCGGTACGACCATCACCATCACCGAAGAGGGTGAAATCGGTAAAGTGGACGTATTCGGCGCCAATAAAGAAGGTGTTGAAGCAGCCATCGCCAAGATCAAGGCCATGACCGCCGTTCCCGAAGTGGGTACCATATATCACGGTAAGGTGAAATCCATCGTGGCATTCGGCGCGTTTGTCGAAATCCTGCCCGGTAAGGACGGCCTGCTCCACATTTCGGAAATCGCCCACCGTCGCTTCGAAACCATGGAAGAAACCGGTATCAAGGAGGGAGACATGATCGACGTGAAACTGATCGCCATCGATCCCAAAAACGGCAAACTGAAACTTTCGCGCAAAGTGTTGCTCGAAAAGGGCGACAAGGGTGAAAAAAGCGAAAAAGCAAAATAGCCCGAGCCGTCAGCACTTCCCCAATGGATTGCTCCGGTTACTGCATACGGAAACGGAGGAAAAGCGCAAGTGAATTTTTTCGCTCTTCCTAAAGAAATTTCCGAAACAAATTTGTAACTTTGTAATTCATTGAGAGCATAGGACCGAAACATAAAAACCAATTAAATAACAATTAACTGAC
The DNA here is from genome assembly GCF_900104655.1 of Millionella massiliensis. Lineage (GTDB taxonomy): Bacteria > Bacteroidota > Bacteroidia > Bacteroidales > Rikenellaceae > Rikenella > Rikenella massiliensis. The sequence goes on from NZ_FNWD01000002.1 coordinate 2,535,196, forward strand.
TATGAGAAAGTTTTTTAACATCAGTCTCGCGGTTATCGCAGCGGCTGCTCTTCTCACCAGCTGTAATTGCTTCAGCAAGATGATGAAGAAAACCGCACAGGGTATCACCGTAACCAGCGCTCCGGAAATTGTTACCCTCAAAGGTGACAATGCCATCGCTACCGTTACCGTGAACATTCCTGCCAAAGTATTCCACAAATATGGAGTACTGAAAGTTACCCCGGTGATCGTATCGGCTATCGACGGTACCGAATATGCCGGTGAACCGAAATTCTTCCAGGGCGAAAAAGTTCAGGACAACTACACCGTAGTTCCCTACTCTGGCGGTTCGGTTACGATGGAAGTAGCTATCCCCTACAACCCGTCGATGCGTCTGTCGCAGCTCGTGCTCAAAGCAGAAGCCAAATGTCTGAAACGCGGCAAGAAAATCAAAAACTTCACCGAATACAAAACCCCGATCGTGGTTGCCAACGGTGTAAGCTCGCTGCAGCTGATGGCCGACAACTACGCTAAAGTTGCCATCGCTCCCGATGCCTTCCAGCGCGTAACCAACATCTCGGAATCGGCTAAGATCATGTTCGCCATCAACCGCTCGAACGTGCGCTCGACCGAACTGAACAAAGAAGACATCAAAGCCCTGCAGGACTTCATCATCGCCAACAGCGGTGACGCTAAGAAAACCGTAGGTGATGTTTACACCCAGGCTTACGCTTCTCCGGATGGTCCGCTGGCCTTCAACGACAAACTGTCGAAAGACCGTGGTGCCGCTACCCAGAAAGCCATGAGCGCCAAATTCAAAAAAGACAAAGTTCCGGCCGACACCAAATTTGACGTGAACGCAATGGGTGAAGACTGGGAAGGCTTCAAAGAACTGGTAGAAGCTTCGGATATCCCCGACAAAGCCCTGATTCTCCAAGTTCTGTCGATGTACAGCGATCCGCAGGTTCGTGACCGCGAAATCAAAAACATGAGCGCTGCCTTCAAAGTGCTGGCTGAAAAGATCCTCCCCGAACTGCGTCGTTCGAAAATGACCGTTAACGTTCAGGTTCAAGGTCTGACCGATGCCGAACTCAAAGAAGCTGTCGCTACCGACATCAACAAACTGAAAGTAGAAGAAATGCTCTTCGCAGCTACCCTCTACAGCGACAACGCTACCAAAGCCAAAATCTACAAAGCAGCTGCTGAAAAATACAACTGCTATCGTGGTTACAACAACCTCGGTGTAGTGCTGGCCAACGAAGGTGACTATGCAGGTGCCAAAAACGCATTCCTGAAAGCCGCTTCGCTGAACAACACCGACCCGAACGTCATCAACAACCTCGGCGTTGTAGCCCTGGCTGAAGGTAAAAAAGCTGAAGCTGCCAAATTCTTCGCAGCATCGTCGGCTCCCGAAGCTAAATACAACAAAGGCCTCGTTGAACTGGCTAACGGTAACTACGCTGCCGCTGCCCGTACCCTCGACGGTTACAACCAGGCTCTGGCTGAGCTGCTGAACGGTAACGTTGCCAAAGCTAAACAGCAACTCGCTGGCATGAACACCTGGCGTGCTAACTACGTGAAAGCCGTTATCGCTGCTCAGGAAGGTGATGCAAACGCTCTGGTATCGAACCTCAAAGCCGCTATCAACCAGAATGCAGAAGCTGCCGAACTGGCTGCTACCGAAGTTAACTTCTACGAATTCTTCGAACACGCTCAGTTCGCTGAAATCGTGAAAGTGAAATACAAAATGAAATACTAATCGGCCTTAACGACCGAAAGGTAATAGAAGCCCGGAGCCGGATAGGCTCCGGGCTTTCTGTTTTTGTGGAGGCGTGAAACTGGGAGAGGAGGATCGTGGACAGAGTAGTTGGTATATGATGAGGGACTAGAGTATTGAAATTGTGGAGCCAATAAAGTGAATGCAGTAAGGAACAGTCGCGGTTGACAGGGGGCGGTGTGTACGCAGGACGGTATAGCTGGAGGGCCCTGTTGAATGAGTAGGGGACATGGCAGATCGTGCGGTCAGAAAGAACGCTTTAGGTATTTGGACGTACTGCACGCTCGGTCAGAATCATTATCTTTGTATCCTGAAATTATGGCAGAACAGAAACAAGCGAAAATATCGATCAAAAACAAGCGTGCCACCTTTGATTATGAAATCCTCGAAGAGTGGGTGGCCGGTATCGTCCTGACCGGGACTGAGATCAAGTCCGTGCGGATGAACAAAGCCAGTCTGGTAGACTGCTACTGCTATCTGCATCGAGGTGAGATGTTTGTCCGCGGGATGAACATTGCCGAGTACCATTGGGGTACCTATAACAACCACCAACCTAAGCGCGACCGTAAGCTGCTGCTCAACCGTAAGGAACTTGTGAAAATCGAACGCGCCTTGCAGGATAAAGGTCTGACGGTGGTAGGGCTGCGACTGTTTATCAACGACCGTGGTTTGGCGAAACTGGTGATCGGTTTGGCGCGCGGGCGGAAGAAGTACGACAAGCGTGAGAACCTGAAGGAGAAGGATGCGAAGCGGGATATGGATCGTGCGATGAAACGTTAGCGGCGCTGAATGGAGGGGGGAAGTTGGCAGGTGAGTAGCATGGGTGAAAATGGAGTGGAGGGATAGGTCTGGCTGTCGAAGTAATTCCGTCGCAGTAGAGTGGTGCCGTGTAGTTTCTGTGTGGAAGGTATGAGTAGGGTGATCCTCTGGTTGGCTAAGCGGATGATAGGAGAAAGGAAGCGAAGGAGCGTGAACGATAATCAAATTTTGAGTGAGGTGTGGGCAAAGTGAGTTGTTAAGACTGGGACATGACCGTTTGAGTGCTCCGTGAGGTCGGAAAGAACGCAATGAGTAGGACGAATAGAGGTTTGTTATTGTTGACAAATGCGGACAGCAGATCGGAAATGTTTCGGCACAAAAGGTAATTCATTTGAAACCCCGGCAGCTTGAATGCGGCGGTAAGCAACGGCCGCAGTGCGCTGCGCAATAGAAATAGAATAATAAGAAAATAAACATTGAGAATGACCAGACAACGCCTTTTGAACCATTTTAAGACTGAAGACTGGCTCGCTGTAGGAGCCGGGCTTATCATCATGATTCTTGCGATCGTGATGCCGGCCGGATGGATGCCTACGCTGCCCAAAACACTCTCCACACTGGGCAGTTGGCAGAATATCGTGATCCTGATTGCAGGGCTGTTCCTGATTGTCTATGCGGCATGCAAGATATTGGGACGACCCAGCCGGGGAATTTTGCCCTCGCTGGTGGTGATCTTCGCTATTGCGATGCTGGCCCAGTATATCGCTTCGTCGCCTGCCATCAAGGAGACGACCGGACTGGAAAGCGTATTTTTTGCCGTCGCTCTCGGTCTGCTCGTCAGCAATACGGTCGGGGTACCCAAGTGGATGAAACCGGCGCTTCAAAGCGAATTTTACGTGAAGATCGGCCTCGTTCTGCTGGGTACGACCGTGATTTTCGGCGAGATTATGCAGGCCGGCGCGCTCGGATTGATTCAGGCTCTTGTCGTGGTATTCTGTGTATGGAATTTCGGGTACTGGATCGCCCGTAAGTTCGGCGTCGATCGCGAAATGTCCACCATGCTGGCCAGTGCCGTCTCCATTTGCGGGGTGTCGGCTGCGATTGCCACTTGCGGCGCCATCAAGGGGGACAGCAAGAAACTGTCCTATGTTATCTCGCTGGTGCTCGTGGTGGCCATCCCGATGATGTATTTCATGCCTTACCTGGCTAAATGGATGGGGCTGTCGCCCGAGGTGGCCGGTGCCTGGATGGGGGGGACGATCGACACGACCGGGGCTGTGGTGGCTTCCGGGTCGGTGCTGGGCGAAACGGCCGAAAAGTACAGCGTTATCGTGAAATTCTCGCAGAACGTGCTGCTGGGTCTGGCAGCTTTCGCCATCTCGATCTACTGGTCGTACAAAGGGAAAGACCATCGTGAGAAACCGACGGCTGGCGTGCTGTGGGAACGTTTCCCGAAGTTCGTGCTAGGTTTCGTGGTGGCGTCGCTGATCTTCAGTTTTGCCATGCCGATCGAAACGGCTAAAAGTGTGGGAAGTGTAACCAAAAACCTGCAAGGCACTTTCTTTGCCATTGCCTTTGTCTGCATTGGGCTCGAAACCCGCTTTAAGGATATTTTCAATAAGAGTTTCAAAAAACCGCTTTGGAGCTTTCTGATCGCTCAAGCGTTTAATATCATTTTGACGCTGATTGTGGCCTATCTACTGTTTGCCCATATCAGCGCTTAATCCCTCAGTATTTGACCGCATACCCGCAGGGTGGCTGTAAAAACGAGCGAGGCGGAATCCTTTTCAAGGGATTCCGCCTCGCTCGTTTTCTCTGCACCTCCGATGCTTTGCCGAACGGTAATCGAGAACCGGGTGTCCTGCTTGTGTGGGGACTTATTTTTCTGGAATGCGCGGCATGATAATCGGCAGGCTGGCGGGCAGACATTCGATGTCGAGCGGGAAGTCGGGTCCCTTCTCGCCGTCAATGTCCGAGGTGGGTTGGTCGTTCTCGATGTGGAGACGTCGGGTCTGGAAGTAGACGATGTCGGTGGGGTAGGGAGCGTCCTTCTTCCGAACCAGAAAGTGGAATACGTTTTTGATGCTCTCCATAATGTTCTCGCCTCGGATAATCAGCACGTCCAGCAGACCGTCTTCGGCGCTGGAGTGTGAGGCCAGGCGAAGATTGCCGGCCGTTCGTCCGTTGAATACCAACAGGAGCAGGCAGCTCCCTTTGAACGAGATTTCGTCGGCCGTGACTTCGATGTTCATTTTGCGGAACGAGGGGAGTTCGCTGATGCTGCTGACGTAGTAGGCCAGTTTCCCGAAGGTGTTTTTCAGGGCGGTCGGAGTCTTCTGCGATACGTCGGTAAAGAGGCCGCAACTGAATACGTTGATGAAGTAACGGTTGTTGACCCGCCCCATGTCCAACTGGCGGACTTCGCCGTTCAGAATGGCGTTGCAGGCGTCGTTCAGCGTGTCGGGCATGCCGATCAGGCGGGCGAAGTCGTTGGCCGTCCCCATCGGCAGGATGGCGATCGGAATGGTGACGTTCTTGTGTTTCAGATAGTTTACCAGCCGATTGATGGTGCCGTCGCCGCCGGCAACCAGCAGGTGCTCGGGTTGGTGGGCCTGGATCAGGTCGGCCAGGTGCGACAGCCCCCGGTCGCGGGTGATGCGGAAGAGGGTCACGGCATATCCGGCGCGCTGGTAGTACATCGTGATCCGGTCGAGCTGCGAGACGATCTGTGCTTCGCCGGAAACGGGATTATAGAGAAACAGGATATTTTTCATGGTCGGTAGTGTATCGGTATCCTTGGATGTCGGGGGAGAGGGAGGAGTGCGTGCCTCTGCCGGGGTTGCGCGACGGCCAACGGGGGCGTCGACGAGGTGTTCTGCATCCGGGGCTGGGGGCTGTGACGCTTATGGCGTGCACCGTGGTAAATGTCTGGCCGCGGTGCATGCTGTGAAGCGTGGGGGGCTATTTGATGACCCGTTTGCGGATGTTCGGAGTGGTGTAGACGCCCATGGTGCCGTCTGCCTGGCTGAAAACCAGATAGGCTTCCAGTTCGGGATGGCGCTCCAGCAGTTGTTTGCTCTTCTCGAGCCCGATGACCATACATACGGTGGCGTATCCGTCGGCAATGGTGGCATTGGGGGCGATGATCGTGGCCGAAAGCAGGTTGTGGACCGACGGACGCAGGGTATGCGGGTCGATCGTATGGGTCACTTTGTTGCCGTTTTCGTCGTAGGCGAACTTGCGGTAGTTGCCGGAGGTGACCAGCCCGCGATCGGTGAGTTTGATGATGGTCTGCAGGTCTTCGCCGGGAACCATGTTGCCTTCGACGGGGCGGTCGATGCCTACTTTCCACTCATCGCCGCTGGGGTTATGGCCCTTGCAGTAAATTTCGCCGCCGATCTCGACCATGTAGTCTGGAATGCCGAGGCTGTCGAACATGCGGGCCATCAGATCGGCCGAGTAGCCCTGGGCGATGGCGTTGAAGTCGAGCGCCAGGCGCGGGTCTTCTTTGACCAGACGACCGTTGTCGATCTTCACCTTTTTGTAGCCGGTGAAGACGCGGATCGAGTCAATTTCGTGTTGCGAAAGCAGGTGGGGCGTATCCTCGGTGCCGATGCGGTAGGCGGCAATGAGCGGGCGCAGGGTCACGTCGAAGGCGCCGTCGGTGTCGTCGCTGATGGTGCGCGAAATTTCGAGGCATTCGCTGATCCAGGGGTCGGGCTGTGCCGCGGGGTCGTTGGCGTTCAGCCGGGTCAGCAGCGAACTGGGGTTGTAGACCGAGAGCGAATTGTCGAAATCTTCGAGCAGCTCTTCGATGTTGGTCCGCAGGTCGCGCCCCTGGGGATCGTTGTAGACGATGTGGTAGGTGCTGCCCTGGGTGAATCCGTCGACGGTGGCGTAGGTTTTTGCTTTCGGGGTGCACGAGGTGCCGAGTACCAGCAGACCGAGCAGGGGCAGGCCGAGAATCGCTTTCATAGGTTTAATGCAGTTTCAGTTTCAAAATTTTAGCCACTTTGCGGGCGTGGGCACGGGCGTATATCTCCATCCCGTAGTCCGAGGGGTGGATGATGTCGACCAGGGCGTCGGCCGGCATGCCGAGTTCTTCGCGGCTGAGGTAGTGGAGACCTTTGACACCCTCTTTCTGCAGCTGGGCGTAGGCTTTGCGTTGCGCACGGTCGCGCAACGCATCCTGATTGCGCTCGTAGGCGTTGGTTTCGCGGTTGGCGTATCCGGGGTGTTCGGTCAGCAGGATCGGGGTTTGCGGGTGGCTCGCGCGGATCTGGTGCACGGTGTTCAGAACCAGGGTGTAGATGCTGTCTTCCGTGAAGTCCATGTTGGGCATGCAGTCGACAATGTAGAGCGAGGCGGGAATCTGGACGATGTAGTCGATTACTTCGCGTTCGAGCCGTCCGTTGCCGGAGAAGCCGAGGTTGACGATGGGTTGGCCGGTCTGGCGGTGGAGCAGGTTACTCCAGGCCATGCCGGGACGGGAGGCGCAGGCTCCCTGAGCGATCGAGGTGCCGTAGATGACGATGGGTTTGGCGCTTTTGTCGGCGGGGATAAAGGCGAAGCTCGATCCGTCGCGTACGCCGATCTCCAGTTTCCGTACGGTGTTGTAGAGCGGCAGGTAGAGGGTGTATCGGCACCCTTGGGTGCTGTCGGGCAGCTGTTTGTAGCTGTAGGTGATGGGCGTCCCGAACGAGTAGCTGCCCCAGCAGCGCTGGCCGCGTTCGTTGTAGAGATCGACGCCGCTCACGCCCGTGGCGGGCATGTGGGGCATGGCGTGGCCGCCGGTCACTTCGTACCGGACGGTGAGTTCGGGAGAGTTGGTGGTGAATTCCAGATAGAGACCGGCGCTGTTCTGGGCCAGCCCCCAGACGGCGTCGCGGATGATGCCGTGGGCCGATTCGGGCAGACGGGTGTAGTTGTTCAGGCAGAACCCGCGTCCGTGGATGTTGTCAACGCCGCGGGCTACGGCGGCCGAGTCGATGGGGTTGTGCCATTCTGTGGCCTGGGCTGCGGTGGACAGTATGCCGAGGGTCAGGCACAGACTCAGCAAAAGTGAGGAGGAGCGTTTCATTTCGATATATAAGTTAGTATGGGGTTTATCCGAAGAAGCAGCCGACTTTGCTGATGGCTGTGGGCAGGGCGAAGACTACGACGCGGTCGTAGGCCTTGATTTCGACGTTCCCGGTGGCGATCATCGCCTTGTCGCCGCGCACGACGCCGCCCAGAATGGCTTCGCGCGGGAAGTTGATGTGTTTGATTTTGCCTTTGGTGGCGGGGCTGCCGGGTTTGGCGATGAATTCGAGCACTTCGGCGTCGCATCCGTTCAGACACTTGATGGCCTGTACGTCGGTGTTCATCGTGAAGCGGAAGATGGAGCTGGCGGTGATGAGTTTCTTGTTGATGATGGTGTCGATACCGATGCTTTCGGCCAGCGAGATGTAGTTCATGTTCTCGACTTCGGCGATCACTTTCTTGACGCCCATCCGTTTGGCGAGCATCGCGGCGAGGATGTTGGTCTCGGCCCGGCCGGTCAGAGCCACGAAGGCGTCCATCTTGTCGAGTCCCTCTTCGAGCATCACTTCGCTCTTGCGGCCGTCTTCGGCGATGATGAGCGTCTTGTCGAGCATCTCGGCCAGTTTGTAGGCCTTCTCGGGGTTGTAGTCGACCAGCTTGATGTTGATTTCGTTCTGGAGCTCCTTGGCAATGCGGCGGCCAATGCGCGATCCGCCCAGGATCATCAGGTTCTTGACTTCGATGTTGGGACGGCCGGAGAATTCCATCACCTCTTTGACGGAGTTGCGACCCGAGATGACGTAGACCATGTCGCCCTCTTCGAAGGTGTCTTCGCCGCGGGGAATGATGGTCCGTCCGCCGCGCGAGATGGCTACGGTGCGGTATTCGAGATTTTCGCGATCGCGGGTGATTTCGATCAGTGTGCGCCCGATGAGCGGCGAGGAGACGTCGAGCCGGAATACCACGAGCGAGAGTTTGCCGCCCGAGAAGTCGACGTACTCGGTGGTGGAGGAGTGGCCCAGCAGGGTGATGACCTCCTGTGCGGCCACTTTTTCGGGGTAGAAGAGATAGTCGATCCCCATGTTGATGAATACCTCTTTGTTGTTGGGCTGGAGGTATTCGTCGTTGTCGATGCGGGCGATGGCTTTCTTGGCGCCGAGTTGTTTGGCCAGTGTGGCCGAGAGGATGTTGGTGTTCTCTTCGGGGCCGACGGCCATGAACAGGTCGCAGCGTTGCACCTCGCCGCGGGTGAGGCTCTCGAACGAGGTGACGTCGCCTTCGATGGTGAGCACGTCCGAGAGGGCGGTCAGTTCGTCGAGCCGTTTTGCGTCGTCGTCGATGATGGTGATGTCGTGGTATTCGTTGCTGAGCATCTTCACGAGGTGGCTTCCCACTTCGCCGGCGCCGGCTATGAGTATCTTCATAATCTCAGTTGGTCGAGTAATGAATTACAAAATTAGCGAAAATTTACACTAATTTTGCCTCCGTAAATTTCGGGTAAGTTTTTTAAATTGAGCGTGATTATGTCAACCTTCCTGATTACCGTACTGATTGCCGTCGTTGCACTCGCTTTTTTTGTCCTGGGGCTTTCGATTACCCGCATCCGCAAGGGGCATGACCTGGAGAGTGATGTGGGCAGCAACCGCGATATGAAGCGTCTGGGCATCGAGTGTGCTTCGGCTCAGATTCGACGCGAAGAGGCTGAGCGTCTGGGCAATAAGGCTTATTTCCCCGAGGGGTGCGACGGGTCGTGCGGCAGCTGCTCGACACAGGCCAATTGTCATTGATGCTGACAAAAAGACCAACGGTGGTCTGATTTTCCGGTACGATGGTCTCCAATTAATATATTGGGAATGAATGGGTTATTTATGGTCCGTTTTTAAGTCCGGGAGTTGGAGGTTCGGAAAAATCGTGTACCTTTGCTTCGATTCAGTATCTGTCGAAACAGATAACCGTTGTGCTTAAACCAAAATTGATGAGCAAACTGAGCCCCGGATTGCGGATCGTGCTAATGATGATTTGGGCAACTGTCCTGATGGCAGGCTGCTCCAAACGCAATACCCCTTTGGGAGAGGAGGGCGAGGCTGTCGTACATCTGTCGGTCGGGCTCGATACGACCGAAAACGAACAAAGCATATCCAAAACCTCGCAGCCGACACTCGATCCGTATCAGGATCTGGCTGTCTATATTATCAATACCCACGAAGATACCCTGGCACGTTATGCCTCGTTCAATGAGGTGCCCTCTACACTGAAATTTACGCCCGGGGCCTATAAAATCGTCGCCGAGTATAAACCCGAAGGTTCGAAAATTCCGGCCTTCGACACTTATATCTATCGGGCCGAAGAGAAATTTGTGATAGCGGCCGGCGATGAACTTGACATCGCACTGGTCGCAAAACTGGCTACGGCTAAAATCTCGGTTGAGTTTGACGAAAATTTCGGATTCTACTATGCGGATTATTCGGTGGATATCCGAACGAAAGGAGCCGATTCGCTCCGGTTTGAAAAGGATGAGACCCGAAGCGGCTTTTTCGAACCGGGCAGTGTGAGAATGAGGTTTAATTTGGTGACCGATAAGGGCGAGGAGTTGACCTTCTCTCCCGAGCCTCTGGCGAAAGCGGATGCAGCGGATTGGTACAAACTGAAACTGAAAGTCTCGTCGGATCAGGGTAGTTCGCAGGTCATAATCATCGGAACGGATGACGAGTTGAACCCCGAAAAGGATATTACGGTTGAAATTCCGCGTTACTTCCTGCCTAAAGATAAACCGACCGTGACGCCGACGGGTTTTGTAAGTGGGGTGCAGCAGTCTGTCTTTGAGGGCGAGGTTCCCAAATGGAATTATGCAGCCCATGTCCCGGGAGGCGTCTATTCGCTGGTTATTCGGATGAACGACGGGGCCAGTGGCGCTTTGGCTTCGAAACTGGATGGGGTGATTGAAATCGACCTGGCCGCTCTGGGGGCCGAGGATCCGATGCGTGAAAAACTCCGTGCTGCCGGTTTTGTGTGGAGTGAAGGGCTCAATTCGCCGGAAGATGCGGCAATCTCGACCGACGTATGGATCGATTTTACGGGATGTATGACGGTGTCGCAAACGGGTTCGGCAACGTATGACTTCGGTTTTGAACTTACGGACAATTATGACCAAACGCCCGAGGTGGATAACCCCTGTGTAGTGAAGGCCGAGATTAAGTCGCCGACAGTGCTCTTTTCCGATATTGCGGAGGCCGATATTTGGGCTAAACGGGCGTTCTTCACGATAAAAGCCAATTACGATATTCTGAACGGGACGCATCCTGTGCTCCAGTATCGTCGAACCTCTTCCGACTCGTGGAACAGTGCGGTGGAAGGTTCCGATGTGACGGTTACGGCTCTGAACGGAGGTGTTGCCGACGAGCAGGGTATGTTTGCGGCTCAATACGCTCTGAAGGGGCTGCAACCCGGTACGGAGTATGAGTTCCGGGTGATGGCAAATGAAGAAGGGATTTCCCCCTCTCAACCCGTTTGGACCACCGAGCAGGCACTGGGTGTACCGGGACTGGTGGATGGTGGTTTTGCTACGGGGTGGAATGAGGAGGCGTCGACGACGGCACTCGGTGTGACGGTTCAGGCTCCGCCGGCTGGATGGGCCACTCGTAACCCGCTGACCACTTCGCAGGCTGCACTCTCGCAGAACCCGTTGGGGAGCGGTGTCGATGTTGCCGTGTCGGAGGTGTCGGCCAATAATGGCGCTACGTTGGTGACCAACCCCGGGAACTATGTGCGTAAGGCCGTTCAACTGCGCACCACTGCATGGGGACGTGGGTGCTATTCCAAAAGCGGAGGTGATGATAAAGGCTGGTACGGTTCGATTCTGTTGGGTACCGGTAAGGTAGGTTCTCCGGAATTGGGCGCTCGTGTTCGAAATACCAGTGCGGGTATCTTATTCCTTGGAACATATAGCTTCTCGCAACCGTCCAATGCAACGGAGACGTGGGAATATTACGAGGCGGATTTCTCCGGTTTAACCACTAAACCGTATACAACCAAGTTAGATTATGTATATGATGCATTTGTAGCGGAAGAGAAAACCGAAGGTGCTGCATTTGTGTCCCGTCCGGCTACACTTTCGTTCCAGTATCAATTTACGCCCGTAGCTGGAACATCCGGTTTTTATGTGCGGGCTGCATTACTGGCGGCTGACGGATCGCAGATTGCCGAGGCAACCTGTACGGACGCGACGGAACAGTCGGCCATGTCTAAACGAACCCTGACGTTCAACTACAGCGATACATCCAAACCTGCAGCAACAATCTGTCTGTTGTTCAGTTCCGATGCCGATTTGTCGGTCGGTACGTCCGGGGGAACGGACATTCCGGCCAGCCCATTGGTTGTGAAGCAGACTAATGGGGATCCCCATGTCGGAAATGTGTTGCTGATCGACAACGTTGAACTGGGATATGATTTTGAATAACCCGACCACAGGGACTGTTCCTTGGACGGTTGTCTGTGAAATACATAAACAAGACAAATAGTACTGAGATGAAATTATACGGTAAATTGCAGGGAGTGGCAGCGGCCGTTGCGGCCGGTCTGGTCACGCTGCTTGTCTCTTGCGTGGATGCGCGTAATCCGTATGACGAACGCGGGGGGGACACCGAACGTTTGGGACAGATGAGCGTCTCTTCGCTGGGGCGTGAAGGTGACTTCATTGTAGTTGATCCGCAGTCGTCGACCAAAGCGGACGAAAGTGTCCTGCCCGATGTCTCGACTTTCCGGGTAGCCATTCTCGACAGCAAAGGGGAGAACGTCGTTCACAACAACCTGACCGACGAAGACTACCAGTGGGAAACTTTTGCCGAAGTCGAAGGTCAGCAAGTGACGATTCCTTCTGGCAAATACAAACTCGAAGCAGCCAGTCTGGCAGATGAACCGTTGGCTGCATGGGATACTCCCTATTACTACGGAGTCGAAGACTTCACGGTTCGTATTTCGGAACTTACGAATGTGGATCTTGTCTGCAAGCTGGCTAACATCAAGGTGACGGTGGCCTTCGAGCAGGATTTCCTCGATAAGGTGGAAAATCCTTCCGTGCAGGTATATACCGATTATACGGACCCGACGACGGCTCAGACGGTGTTCGCAGATCTGATTTTCAGTGCACAGGAGACTCGGGCGGGCTACTTCAAGGTACCTGCCGACGGCAAACTCTACATCAAGGTGACCGGTACGCGCAAGGAAGACGGCCAGCCGTTGGGCAATGGTGAGGGGCAAACCCAGATCATCTATGATGCTGCGGCCATGCAGTGGCACAAGGTGACGGTAGGCTACCAGCAAACCGGGTCACTCTCGTCGTCGATTACGGTGGATTACAGTACGATCGACTCCGAACATACGGTTGAAATCCCGGATGGTGACGGAGTGATCGACGGTGGTTCGAATAACGATAACTGGGAAGGCGAAGGCGGCGAAGGAGGGGATACCGAAGATCTTCAGATCGTAGGTGCGAATTTCAACGGTTCGCCGTTCGATATCTCCCAGCAGCTCACCGTTTCTGCGGCCAAGGCCAATGAGATTGATGTGCGCTTCGATGCTCCCGAGGGGATCGATCAGTTGTATGTAACGATTCAATCCGATGCGTTGGCGACCCTGTTGCCTGGGCTGGGGCTCCAGAACGGAGAGCCGTTCGATATTGCCAATCCGCCGGCAGCTTCGGAAAAACCGGCCGATATCGACGAGTCGGCCTGGTGGGTGAACATGTTTGCCACTCCCGAAATCGGTATTCTCGATCCGGAAGAGCCGATCAAAGGCAAAACGACCCATACGTTCAAAGTCGGTGGGCTGATGAGTTTGCTCGGCGGTGTGGCCGATCCGGCCAACAACGGTCCTGCAGTGCACAAATTCGGCCTGAAAATGGTCGATGCAACCGGCAAGTCCCAAGAGGCTACGTTGGCAATTTATCTGACAGAATAAAGGTGACACCCCTGGCGTAGACATTGACAATGAGAAGTAGTACCATGAAGTCCGGAATCGCAAAGTGGCTGAGCGGAGGTCGGCTGATCGGTCTGCTGTGTACGGCCATGTTGGTCGGAGCATGCAGTCGCAGCGGCCTTGACGCGTCGCGGGAAGGGACCATCTCGTTCTCGTTTGCGCAGGACGACGCCGTTACGGTGAAAAGCAGCGAACCGAGCAATATCGTATATGCGCTGGATATCGTGTCGGAGCAGGGAGATACGGTCGTGCATTATGATGACCACCGCACGGTGCAGACTATCAGACTGCAGGAGGGGGTCTACACGATCTATGCCCGCGAAAACGATGTGACGGTCAGTAGTGAGCCCTTCGGCGAACCCCGTTATGCCGGGCAGGAGACCTTCACGGTCTCGGCGGGTATGAATACGGTGGTGCCGCTGACCTGCAAACTGGCCAATGTCAAGGTGACCGTACTCGAATTCGATCAGGAAATCAAGGATAATTTTACGGATTACAGTCTGGTCATCAAACCCTCGTATGACTATGCGGGGAGCGATACGCTGACCTTCACGCAGACTGACGTGGATGCCCAGCAGCAGGGGTGGATCAATCCCACGGCCAAAGGAACGTTCGTGCTGATATTTCGGGCGTTCAATCACCAGAGTACGGATAAACGACAGGTCTACGTACGTACGATTGCCGATGCTCAACCGGCAGATTACTATCGGTTTACCGTCAAGATGAATCCGACGGGCGATCCTTCGGACGGTGGTTCGATGTTCCGCCTTTCGGTGCAGACCGATGCGCAGGAATATGAGTTCCCGTTTGGCGTCATGGATCAGACGCGAGCTCTGCCGCAGGTGACGCGTGCCGACGGTGGCAGCCTCCATGATCCGCTGACGACCAATGTGGATGCCCGTGACGGTGTGATTCGACTGAATATCCATGCCGATGCCTCGATGCAGCGCCTGCGTATCCGACATGAAGATGCCGAGGTGCTGCTCAAGTACGGTCTTCCCGGAATGATCACGCTGGGCGGCGAGAACGATATGGCGACCGACGAGGCGCAGCGAAACGAATTGGCCGGCGTGGTGACTTGGGGCGAGGGTACGATCGTGGGGAATACCGATACGTGGGTCGACTTCTCCGGCCTGATGAATACGGCTACATTGAATGGAGAACTGCTCCCCGAAGGAAATTATACGGTCGAAATCGAGGTCTATGACTTCGATAACCAGATGATGACGCAGACGGTGAATCTGGCTGTTGCCCGCGACTTCTCGACCGGCGGCGCAATGGACGGACAGCTGGTGAACGATCTTCCTGGACTTGGGGCTACCTATGCTTATGTGACGGCGCAATGGCTGACCAGTACCATGCCCGAAGGGCTGGGCTTCCAGTATCGTCCCCTCGGTACCGGCGAAGATGCCTGGCAGACGGTGATGGTGGCAGAAGCTGATATTGATGCCGGACAAAAGAGTTTCCGTGCCCTGCTGAGCGGTCTTACGCCCCAATCTTTGTACGAGGTGCGCCCGATCGGTACCGATGTGTCGGCCGGGACCAGCGCTACGTTCCAAACCGAAGCGCAGGGCGTCATTCCCAATCTTGATTTTGAGGGTGGCCAATATGGCTCGTTCGACGGAGCGAGTGGTGTGTACGATCCGAATATCCCCGGTCAGACACGATTCTGGGCTACCGGTAACCCGGGTGGTATGTACGTGATGGCCGGGCAGGGGTTGAAAAAGAATGTGACACTTCCAGTGGAAGGGAGTGAAGCACGTACCGGTAAGGCATTGTGGCTGACTTCATATTATGTAGACAAACTGGGTGTGAAGAGTCTGGCGACCGGAACCATTTTCAGCGGTTCATTCGGCCCGATTTCTAGCCCTCCCATGAACACGAACGATCAGCGTGCACTCGTTCACTACGGACAGTCTTATACCGCACGACCTGTCGGACTGAAGGGGTGGTATAAGTATGTCCCCAAAACGATCGACACGGACATTGATGGCAAATATCCGGATCTGATCGGGCAAAGTGACCAGTGTAAGATTTACATCAGTCTGGAAAAATGGGGTGCGGGAGTCACTTCGCGTCCAGCCAGTCCGACGGTTGTCGGGTATGGTGAACTGCTTTCCGGAGCTA
Organism: Millionella massiliensis; assembly: GCF_900104655.1. Lineage (GTDB taxonomy): Bacteria > Bacteroidota > Bacteroidia > Bacteroidales > Rikenellaceae > Rikenella > Rikenella massiliensis. The sequence continues at coordinate 2,550,833 of NZ_FNWD01000002.1, forward strand.
CGGCTGGAAGTGCGGACCAGGATAACGGATATGTTCCGTTCGAGTTTAAGATTAAATATGTGTCATCGGAAAAACCCGATCACATCGTGATGTGTGCGACGTGCAGCTACCTGAGTGATGATTTCTGCGGTGGTGCGGGCAGTGCACTCTATATCGACGATTTCGAAGTGATCTGGAGCCCCGACGAGTTGACCCGATAAGCCCTAACTTGAATTTACGCCAGTGATTCAGGCGGTTGCGTAATGATGTTCCGGAATACGGACCGCAGTGTTTTCGTCAGTCCGAAAGACGGCTGGCATTTAAAACCAAACAAGAAAATTTGACCTTCATGAGAAAAAGCGGATATGTGTTGTTGCTGATCGCCCTGATGGCGGGAATGACTGCCCGACCGGCCGCGGCACGTGAAAAATTCGACCGTGGAATCACAACGCAGACCTTTATGCCCAAAGGGGTGTGGTTCTTTGGCGGGAATGTCTCCTACACCCAGCACAATAACGACGACTATAAAATGCTGGGAATTCTGGATGATTTCTCCAGCCGCGGATATACGTTTGCCGTACGCCCCATGTTCGGTTATGCCTTTTCCAACAATCTGGCGGCCGGACTGTCGTTTACGTACGAGCGTTCCATGCTGCAAATCGACAACGTTAGTCTTGCATTGGGGGACTTGAGTTTTGATTTGTCCGATTATTATAACATCGAGCATGTCTATACCGGGACGGTTTTTTTGCGGAACTATATCAACCTGGGAAGCAGTCGTCGTTTTGCTCTGATTAACGATTTGAAACTTCAGCTCGGCGGTGGTCAGGGTAAAATGATAAACGGTTCGGGTGGGGATATGAACGGTACCTACACGAAAATCTATAAACTGGGGCTGGTTTGCTCGCCGGGGGTGGCCGTCTTTGTCAACAACTTCGCCGCAGTCGAGGCCACGATCGGTGTGCTGGGTTATCAGTACAAACGAACCGAGCAGATCACCAATCAGATTCATCACGGTTCGCGTGAAACGAGCAGTGCAAACTTTAAAATCGACATCTTCTCCATTGCCCTGGGGATGACCTTCTACCTGTAGCCCTTGAACCCGACATGAGAAACGAAGGAAAGCATATTTTATCTGGCCGCAGAGTCCTCGGCGGATTGATTTTGGTGATTGCGTGGACGGTGACCGGGTGTATCAAAAACGACATACCGTATGAAACGGTCGTCGGTAATATCACGTCGATGGATATACGCGGAGCCGAGACGCTGAATATCGACAATTCCAACAAGACTGTCAGCGTGGTGCTGGCGGATACGGTGGATTTGCGAAAGGTTCTTCTCTCGGATTTCAAGATCACGCCCGATGCGCGTATGATTGATAACGTGACCGGTCAGGAACTCGATACGCTCGAATCCTATTATCTGGATATGACGCAGGGTGGGGCGGAGTATGCCATCCCGGCCGACAAACCCTATACGTTTACGGTCGTTACCTATCAGGACTACGTCTGGACGCTCAGTGCCACGCAGAACATCGAACTCGCCTTCACGCTGGCCGAAGGACAGCAAATCGGCGAGGCCAAATTCAGTGCCTCGAGTTACAGCGTCGTGGCTTATGTGCCCGAAAGCGTCCCGCTGGATCAGGTCAATGTGTCGAAGTTGCAGCTCGGACCCTCCAATGCCACGATGGATTGGGTGAAGGCCGACGGAACCATTGTCGAAAATGTCGATCCCACCACGATTCACGACTTCTCGGTCCCGCAGCATTTTATCGTTCGATTCTTCGATATTACGCAGGAGTGGGTCGTATCGGTCGAACACTCTACACAGTATATCAATGAAATGTCGGTCAATCCATGGGCCAAGTTTGCCTATCTGAACGCACAGGGGCTTACGTCTGCCGGTGAGTGCAGTTTCCAGCTGCGCAAGTCAGGGGCAGGTGACGATGCCTGGGAAACCGTTGCGGCGACTGTCAGTGATGTGACCTTTACGGCCGTTGCTACGGGGCTCGAACCCTCGACCGCCTATGAGGTGCGCGGGGTGATCGGAGAAAACTATGGCGACCCCGTTGCCTTTACGACCGAAGCTGCCGAAGAGGTGCCCAACCTCAGTTTCGACAACTGGACGCAGAAAAGCAAAAACTGGTTCCCCAATTCCGATGCCTCCAACTCCTATTGGGCAACGGGGAATGAAGGTGTAACCATATACACGACAGCCAACAGTACGCCGGTTGAAGGCGAGGGTGAAGTGGTCGAAGGCAAGGCGGCCCGTCTGGAGACCATCGGCAACGTGCCGCTCGTCAAGATTGCCGCCGGTAACCTCTTTACCGGTATATACAAGACCAACCTCGGGAATCCGGCCTCTAGTGCGACGATGGGCCGTCCCTACACGGGTCGCCCGACGCACATGACCGGCTGGTATAAGTATACTCCCGCCGAAGTGACTACCGAAGGGAATAGTTACAGTCAGAACAAACACCCCGAAGCTGTCGGTCAACTCGATTACTGTTCCATCTATATCCGGTTGGAAGACTGGGGGGGGGCATCCGAACGGCCTGCGAACCCGACTGTCATTGCGCAGGCCACCCTTGAGGACAATAGCGTTGTGTCCGAATACAAGCAGTTCGACTTGAAACTGCAGTACAACGATCTCGAAACCAAACCGACGCACGTGGTGATCGTCGCCTCGTCGAGCCGCTACGGCGAGGACTTCTGCGGAGGTCCCGGCAGCGTGCTGTACGTCGATCAGTTCGCCCTGAGTTTCGATTACGACGAGTAGAAACACAGACACGGTTGAGCCTCGCATTTCCAGGCTCCAAAACCATCCGTAATGCACAGACCCATTACCGACAGCATGGCCGGCAATGGGTCTGTGCGCTTGTTTATCCCGGTAAAAATGGACACAATCGTTTGCAAGACCGGCAAAAAATGCGTAACATTGTAAATTCTAAGACGAGGAATGTAACACCGGTTCCTCGGGCGAACAACCTAAAAACTACTACCTAAACTACTAATACTCTTATGAAATCCTCGATATTGCGATCTTGCCTGGCTGGTGGGATTATCTTGACATGCAGCCTGTGCACGGGGAACTTCGTAAACTCCGCACATGCAGCCCGCCCCGTCATGGCTCAGGCGGCTCAGAATGCAGCCGAAAACGCTCCGCTCTTTACGACCGACATTGCCGTACTCTCCGACGGCCGCGTCGTAACTTCCAACAAAGGGGATAAATCCGTACGAATCTACGATCCCGCCAATTTTGCCGTTCCGGTCAAGACCTGGACCTTCGAACAGATCCCGACCGGTGTGACCTCGGCTGTGGTGGACGGCGCCGAGAAAATCTACGTCACCACCTTCGAACAGCGCGGGACGCTCGATGTGATCGATCTGGGCTCGGGACGTGTCGAACGCTCCATCCCGGTCGGATCGGGTGCCACCTCTCCGCTGCTCTCGCAGGACGGCAGCAAAGTCTATGTCCTGAACCAATTCTCCAACACGATCTCGGAAGTGGATCCCCAGGGTGGTGTCGTGCTCCGTACGGTTGCCGTGTTGCGTGAACCCAAAGGTGCCGTGATCTCCAAGGACGGCAAGTATCTTTTCGTGACCAACTTCCTGCCGGCGCAGCGGGCCGATGTCGATTACGTGGCCGCTGTCCTGTCGGTGATCGATCTGGCTACGTTCGAAAAAGTCAAGGATATTCAGTTGGCCAACGGTAGCAACGCTCTGCGTGGTGTGGCCCTCAGCCCCGATGGCAAATATGTGCTGATTTCCCACAACATGGGTCGGTTCACGGTCCCCACGTCGCAACTTCAGCAGGGGTGGATGAATACCAGTGCCATGAGTGTGGTCGATGCCGAAAAACTGACCTTTGAAGGTGGTATCGTCTTGGACGATCCTGAACACGGTGCGGCCGGTATCTGGGACATCAAGAGCGTCGGAGACAAAATCTTCGTGACCCACTCCGGAACGCATGACATGAGCGTGATCGACTATCCGGCCATGATTGCAAAACTCCAGGCTTATACCGGTACCAAAGAACAACTCTCGTACGACCTGCGTTTCCTGTACGGTATGCGTGAACGTGTGAAACTGGTCGGCAACGGCCCGCGAAAAATGGCCGTATCGAAAGACGGTAGCAAGCTGTACATTCCGACCTATTTCTCCGATACGCTGAACCTGTTCGGTGTAGCCGACAATAAGGTGCAGGTGGCACCGTGGGTGAAAAATCGTACCGAGACCGACGTGCAGGCCGGTGAACGTATTTTCAATGACGCTTCATACTGCTTCCAGAACTGGCAGTCCTGCAACGGGTGCCACCCCGGCGACGCCCGCAGTGACGGCATGAACTGGGACCTGATGAATGACGGTATCGGAAACTCCAAGAACTGCAAAAGTCTGCTCTATTCGTTCTTTACGCCGCCGTGTATGATCTCCGGTATCCGTAGTGATGCCGCTATCGCCGACCGGAAAGGCTTTACGCATATTCAGTTCTACAACATTCCGGAAGAGATGGCTCTCAAGGTCGATGCCTATGTCAAGAGCCTCAAGGCAGTGCCTAGTCCCTATCTGGTGAACGGCCAACTCTCGGAAAAAGCCAAACAGGGTCAGAAGGTCTTCGATAAACTCAAATGCGGCGACTGCCATAACGGTGAATATTATACCGACATGCAGATGCACCGTATCGGCGAGGATATCGAGTTTGAAAAGGGATGGGATACGCCGACCCTGCGCGAAGTATGGCGCACGGCTCCCTACCTCTTCGACGGCCGCGCTGCGACGATGAAAGAGGTGTTCCAGGTGCATAAACACGGCATTGAGGATAAGAAAGTGAGCGAAAAAGATATCGATGCACTGGTAGAATATGTAAACTCGCTGTAATTTTATGGGATTCAACGTCGTTTATAATATTGAGAAGGTATGGTTCCGCGGCTTCGGCGAGATGATCGGCGAGATGCTTGACAAACTCACCGAAACCACCCGTGAGTCGGGACAGGTGCCCCTGCGTCTGGTCTTTTTCGGTAATCCGGATAACAACGACCAGTACCTCGAACACCGTGAGTGGCTGATCAGACTGGTGCGTGAGCGTTGCGAACGCTTCAGATGGCGGATGCCGCTGCTGAGCTACGTTGCCCAGAAACCGCTCGATGCGGGGCTGGTGATGGAGTCACAGTGCGTCTCGCGCGAAAATTCGCAACTCGTGCAGGATAAAATTTCGGCCGACGGCGTGCGTTACTTCGTGGTCGAAAATCAGGAAGGAAAACGACTTTTTACAGAGGGTATTCTCCCCTCGTCACTCGGGTTGCCCATCCTGGCGCAGTCCAACGAAGTGCTCGGCAAGTTGGGGAATATTCTCGAGGTCGAACAGATGAATATCAACACCATCGTTCGGCAGTGGAATTATATTGAGCAGATTACCTGTGTGCCCGAAGGCGGAAACCAACACTATCAGGACTTTAACGACGCCCGTTCGCATTTTTATGCCCGGACCGAATGGAAGGGCGGTTATCCGGCTGCGACCGGTATCGGAACCCATCATGGCGGTATCATGGTCGAAGTGGATGCCGTTTCACTCTCGTGCCGCAAATGTGCAGCAGTGGCGCTGGACAACTCCCTGCAGGTAGCTGCCCATGACTATTCGCAAAACGTGCTGATCGGTGTGGCCGATAAGATTTTCCGTCACAAGACAACGCCCAAATTTGAGCGTGCCAAAGCCGTTGTCAGCCCGGCGTCGGGATTGCAGGTCTATATTTCCGGCACGGCAGCCATCCGAGGTGAGGCTTCCCTGACCGGAGTGGGCATCGGACAGCAGACGATTACCACGCTCGAAAACATTGACTATCTGATCTCGCGCGAAAACCTTCGCAAGCATGGAATTAAGGTCGAAAGAGTACCTGAAATCCAAATTTTTCGCGTATATTTGAAGACTGAAAACCTGCTGGACGAAGCGCGCCGCATTATCGACGAACGCTGCCCGAATGTTCGGGCGCTGTACGTGCTGACCGACGTATGTCGGGACGAACTCCTGATTGAAATCGAAGGGGTCGCCTTTACGGAGGATTAATCCTCGGTGGCGGGTGTAGGAGAAGGCAAGGTAGAAACAGAGAAGAGAGACAAACAAAATAAAAATAACAACATCATGAAAAACCTAAACTTTCTGAAAGCTTCGATGATTGCGCTTTGCGGTGCCGCATTAACCTTGACCTCGTGTGGTGGCGGTCAGTCCGGCCAGGGCGCAGATTCGACAGCAGTAAAAACCACTGACATGAAAAAAGCACCGTATCAGAAAAAGTACACCAACGCCGATTTCTACGACGCTCAGGGTAATTTCAAACAGGATGTAGCAAAAAAAGCCTTCCTGGACATGTTCGCTTACTACGATGTACCGTTTACTCCGCTGATGGAAAAAGACATCTGGTTCACTGACTTCGGACTGGGTGACTTCGAAAACGTCGGTATGGGCGGTATCTTCTGGATCAACGACTCGACCTATGGCTACTTCTCGCACTCGATCTACCTGCTGCCGGGTCAGATGATTCCGGAACACAAACACGTGAAAACCGCATTCCCCGCTAAACAGGAATCCTGGATGGTCGATAAAGGCTGGGTTTACAACTTCTCGGAAGTCGGCGAGCCGACCGAAGGTGCTGAAGACCTGATCCCCGCATCGCAGAAAGAATCCACCGTTTCGAAAAACTACGTGAAACAAAACCTGGGCGAAGTGCTGACCCTCAAACAGCCCGAAACCTGGCACTTTATGATGGCCGGTCCGGAAGGTGCTATCGTTTGGGAATTCGCCAACTATCACGATAACGCAGGTCTGCGCTTCACGAAACCCGGCGCAGCACTGTAATCTCCTGACTCAGGGATTTACCACCAAAGCGGCGGAGGCGGGGAGTGTGTCCATTCCTACGTCCTCCGCTTTGTGACAAAAATTACTAACCCGACAACATACCCAACATGAGAACCTATGACCACGTCGGCATACCGACCACGACCCCCAAAGAAGGCGAAGTCTACAACGACGGAATGAAAGTGTGGCTGACCGACTTCTCGAAAAGCCCCAACCGCATCGAATGGCTCCGTTTCGAGCCCGGATCGTGGATGCCCGAACTGATCCAGACTACGACCCACCTGGCCTATCAGGTGACCGATCCCGAAGCCGAAATGCAAGGTAAAAAGGTGCTGCTGCCCCCCACCGACTGTGGCGGCGGAAATTGGATCGCCTTCGTCGAAGAAGAAGGAATCGCCATCGAACTGATGTGGCAGGAAAACAAATAATGCTCCCTAAAAACGTGATATTCCGATGAACAAGTTTATAAATTCCACCGATAACATTACTGCCGAACTGCTCGAAGGCTATACCATGGCTTTTTCCGAAACCGTTAAGCTCGGCGCTGAAAATATCGTAGTCCGCACCAATCCCAAATCTCAGGATAAAGTGGCCATCGTCGCTTTCGGCGGCTCGGGTCATGAACCCGCCGTCAGCGGTTTCGTGGGTGAAGGCATGCTCGACGCTTCGGTTGTTGGCGACATCTTCGCTGCTCCCGGTGCGCAACGCCTCTTCCAGGCACTCCAGATGTTCAAACGCGACGCCGGTATCCTGCTGCTCGTGCTGAACCACTCCGGTGACGTGATGAGCGGCAATATGGCCAAACAGCTCGCCGAACGGGCCGGAATCAAAGTGAAATCGATCATGACCCATGACGATATCTCGGCCGGTCTCGACGCTCCGGACGAAGACCGCCGCGGTCTGGCCGGTGCCATCCCGATGTACAAGATCCTCGGTGCCGCAGCCGAACAGGGCAAATCGCTCGACGAACTGATCGAAATCGGTGAACGTTTCAATAAACAAATCGCAACGCTGGCTGTGGCCATGCGCGCTTGCACCCACCCGCAGAACGGTGCCACCATCACCGAACTGCCCGAAGGCATGATGCAGATCGGTATGGGGCAGCATGGCGAAGCCGGTCAGGGCGGTAACGAACCGCTTGTTTCGGCCGATGCTACTGCCGAATTCATGGTCGGTCAGTTGATGAAAAAACTCGACCTCAAGAGCGGTGACAACGTACTGCTCTACATCAACGGTGTAGGTTCGACCACCCTGATGGAACAGTTCATCGTTTACCGTGCTGCCGCCAAGAAACTGCAGGCTGCCGGTGTCAACGTTGTCGACAGCTATGCCGGCGAACTGCTGACCGTTCAGGAACAGGCTGGTTTCCAGATGATCCTCGCAAAACTCGACGACGACCATATGGACCTGCTGAAAAACTACAAGGCCGACGCTCCTTACTGGAAACGTTTCGGCAAATAGGCCCCGAATCGTCCCGTTAGCGGGATCATTGCCCCTCTATTTTGGACCCTCTGTTCCCTGTCAAAAGGGGGCAGAGGGCATGGGGTAAATGGGGATAACCTAAAAACAGAGTATAACTAACACCAATTCAATACCTTCTATGACCGGAAAATTGACTATCCCGGATTTTCAGAAAATGATTCAGCAGGCGCTGAGCAACGTGACGGCCCGTGCCGGTGAGTTCAGCGAACTGGATGCCGTTATCGGTGACGGCGACCACGGCGAAGCCATTGTGACCGCTCTCAATGCCATCGCCAAAGTGTCGAACGCCGACGATGCCGCAGGCAAAGATTTCAAAACCCTGCTCGGCGATATGGGCTTCGGCGTGATGATGGAGACCAGTGGCTCGACCTCGACCCTGCTCGGCGGTCTGCTGCTCGGCATGAGCGACGCCGTACCCGCTGCAGCCAAAGAACTTGATGCCGCACAGGTCAAAGCCATGTTCAAAGGCGGACTCGAAGGCGTGCAGAAGAATACCAAAGCCATGCCCGGCGACAAGACCATGATGGACGCCCTCTATCCGGCCGTGACCGCCATGCAGGAGTGTGCGTCGGACGACGTCGAAGAGGTGCTCAAAGCCGGAGCCGAAGCTGCCCAGAAAGGCGCTGAAGCCACCGTGCAGATGAAAGCCAACTTCGGTCGTGCCCGCAACTATGGCGAAAAATCCGTCGGACATGCCGACAGCGGCGCCTCGTCATGGGCCTGCATGTTCGGTGCCTTTGCCCAGGCGCTTGCATAACCCGGTCCCGCGGACCGCGGTTCAGGGAGGAGGAAGACTATTTCCCGAATCCCGCATGAAAACAGAAATACAACAGATTAAATAAACAAGAAAAACAGAAGACAGACATGGCAGACATGGATGGGATCCTTGAAAACAAGGACAAAGATTACGGCATCGGAATTCCGGTAGCCAACCAAAGCTATTTCGTAAAAGGCGCTGACAACCTCGGCTGGGGCATGAAAGACCGCCTCTCGCGCATCTTCCGCCCGAGCACCGGTCGTACCGTTATGCTCGCCTTCGACCACGGTTACATCATGGGCCCGACCTCTGGTCTGGAACGCCTCGACCTGAACATCGTACCGCTGGTCAAATATGCCGACTCGCTGATGTGTACCCGCGGCTCGCTCCGTTCGGTCGTGCCCCCCACCTTCAACAAAGGTATCTGCCTCCGCTACTCGGCCGGTTCGTCGATCCTTACCGATCTGAACAACGAGTGCGTGCTCGATCCCGTTGACGCTGTCCGCGTGAACGCTTCGGCTATGGCCGTTATGGTGGCCATGGGTAACGACAAATTCGAAGCCCGTACCATCGAAAACCTCGTCCGCACTGCCGACGCAGGCTATACGTACGGCATCCCCACCATGGGTGTGACCGCCGTAGGTAAAGACATGGCCCGCGACTCGAAATACTTCGGTCTGGCCGCCCGTGTATGTGCCGAAAACGGTGCCAACATCGTTAAAACCTACTACTGCGACGGTTTCGCCAAAGTAGTTAACGCCTGCCCGGTGCCGATCGTGATCGCCGGCGGTAAGAAACTGGAAGAAAAAGCAGCCCTCGAACTCTGCTACAAAGCCATCAACGATGGTGCCATGGGTGTCGACATGGGTCGCAACGTGTTCCAGTCGGAAAACCCCGCAGCTATGATCCAGGCCGTTAGCGCCGTCGTTCACGAAGGTCTGACCCCCGAACAGGGCTTCGAAATGTACAAGGATCTGTCGAAATAACAGCCCCAGCGCAATGAAACACATCCTTCATAAACTGGCAGCAGCCGCAGCAACGGGTACCCTGGCAATCGCCATGGTATCCTGCGGCTCCAAAGCAACCGCCCCCCAGGACAAAATGCTGATCGCAGGCTCGTTCTGGGATACCATCGCCGTGGTGAACCGCTCGGCAGGCGACCAAATCGAATGGAAATACGGTCTTCCGGCCGGTTCCGAGTGCAACAGCGCCGAGATCATCCCCGGCGGTGATGTACTGATCTCCTACAAAAAAGGCGCCCGCGTCATCAAACGCGACGCCGCTGCGACCATTGTCTGGGACTTCACCGACGTGGCCGATACCGCTGAACTCCAAACCGCTACCCGGCTGCCCGATGGCGGATACCTGCTCGCAATCTGCGATACTCCGGCTCGCTTTGTCGAACTCGACTCGACCGGCACCCAGGTACGGAAAGAGGTCCGTTACGACCTCGGCATCCGTCCTGCTCATGCCCAGTTCCGCCGCGTCAGCAAAGCCGCTAACGGAAACTACCTGATCCCGGTTATGTCGACCGGCAAAGTGCTGGAAATTAAGGATTCGACCCTCGTGAAAGAGTACAACGTCGGAGGTACCCCCTTCGCTGTACAGGAACTCGCCGACGGTAATCTGTTCGTGGCCTTGGGCGACGGTCACTGCGCCGTTGAAGTCAGCCGCGCCGACGGCAACGTCGTTAACCGTATCGACAGCATCCCCGGAGTGCCCCTGCACTTTGTTGCTCAATCACTGCGACTCGAAAACGGCAACACCCTGATCTCGAACTGGCAAGGCCACCTGCCCGCCGAACAGCAGACCGCAGCTCAACTGGTCGAAATCGATCCGACCGGTGCAGTTGTCTGGAGCTACGACGGTCGTGGCGGCAAGCCGGTCAAAGGCGGCGGTGTCGATTTCGTATCGGCTTTTTATCCCTTCGCGGAATAATAGCATACTAACACCAAACCAAACAGATGATTAAGAAAACCATTTTCACAGCAAGCCTGGCCCTGGCCATGGCCGCTGCAGTTCCCGTGACGGCATCTGCAGTCGTGGTAGCTCCGGTTGCTGCTGCGCCCGTCAGCAAGGCTCAGCAGACCTGGCTCCAACAGGCGCTGGCAGCCAAGGAGAAACTGGCTGCCGACTCTCCCAACGGACTGCCTTACGTATCGACCGAATATCGGCGCGGTACGGCTCCCGGTAAAGTATCCGTCGATCTGACCGGGCTGAAAGAGATCTCGCTTGTAACCTGGGGTACCCCCGACGGTAACGACTACGACCACGCCGTGTGGGCCGATGCCAAGTTTACCAAGAAAGACGGTACCGTGGTGCGTATCGGCGAGATGAAGCCCAAGGTGAAACGTATCGAAGGCAACTGGACCAGCACCGACAAAAACCTGGCCGGCAACACCCTTCAGATCCGTGACACCAAGTATAAATACGGTCTGGTGGCTCACGCCAACAGTCTGCTCACCTATGAGCTCAATGGCGAGTATACCCGTTTCGATTCGGAAATCGGTATCGACGAAGGATCGAGCGGCGGTAGCGCCATCTTCAAGATCATGGTGACCAACGGACGTAAAGAGGCCGAAGAACTGATTGCCGCTTGTCCCGAAGTTCAGGACAAACTGGGCACCTTCATCGGCGCTCCCATCTCCGACTGGCTGACCTCGCCCGGTACGGCTCTCGAAGAGGCTGCCGTAACCAAAGTCATCAGCCAACTCGACAAACAGGACTACTTCAACGCCAAACTCAAAGAGCTTGGCAGCGTAGCCAACATGGAGCAACGTATCCTCGGTTACATGGATCTGGCCAAACAGGCCGAAACTGTGCTGAACCTGCAGGGACAGCTCGAGTGGCTCAATATTCCGGCTATCGGCAAGGCGCTGGCTGACATGAAGACCATGGATGGTTTCGACGGTGCCAAGTACGATGCCAAATACGCCGAATTGAAAGAGTTGTCGACCAAAGGATTCGATAACATCTACAAAGGCGATCAGGCCACCATCGATGCCGCAACCAAAGCGCTCGCCCTCAAACGCGAAATTCTGATGGCCAACCCGTTGCTTGATATCGACAAGATCGTCGTGACCAAATACGATATCGGCAAGAGTGCCCGTTACGTGATGGCTCCTGCCCTCGGTACTCAGCCCAATAACTGGTCCAACCAGTACTCGGCTTCCCGCGGCGGTTTCCATGCAGCCATCGTCGAACTCTCGAACCTGCGCGGCGACAAAATCAAGGAACGCGTCATCTACCGACCGCAAGGCGACGAACCCGTGACCGACGTGCACATGCACTGGGATGCGGACCGTATGCTCTTCACCTCGGTTGACTCGGCCCGTCGCTGGCATGTCTTCGAAGTGAAAACCGATGGTACTGGTTTCAAAAACATCACCGCAGCCATTCCCGAACCCGACGTTGAATTCGCTGACGGTGCCTATCTGCCCGACGGACGTCTGATTATCAACACGACGCTCGGTTATCACGGGGTACCCTGTGTGGACGGTGCCGACGCTGTGGGTAACTTCGCACTCTACGATCCGAAGACCGGTTACCTGCGTCGTCTGACCTTCGACCAGGATAACAACTGGAACCCCACCGTGATGAACAACGGTCGTGTGATGTACACCCGCTGGGAGTACACCGACCTGATCCACTACTTCTCGCGTTTCGTGATGCACATGAACCCCGACGGAACCGAGAACAAAAACCTCTACGGTAGCGGTTCGTACTTCCCGAACTCCACCTTCGACATGCAGCCCCTTCCCGGCGGTTCGAGCGCATTCGTCGGCATCATCTCCGGTCACCACGGTATCGCCCGTTCCGGCCGTCTGATGATCTTCGACCCCGCCAAATCGCGTAAGGAAGAAAAAGGTATGGTACAGGAAATCCCGTTCAGCACCCGTCCGATCGAACCGATCATCAAGGACGAACTCGTGAACGGCGTTTGGCCGCAGTTCATCAAACCGCAGCCCCTCAGCGACAAATACTTCCTGGTAACCGCCAAACCGACTCCCAACTCGTTGTGGGGTATCTATCTGGTCGACATCTATGACAACATGACCCTTGTCATGGAAGCCGAAGGCGAAGGTTACATCAACCCGATTCCGCTGGTGAAGAAGGTAACTCCGCCGATCATCCCCGACAAGATCAACAACGACAGCAAGGAAGCTACCGTATTTATTCAGGATATCTATGAAGGCGAAGGTCTGCCGAACGTACCGCGCGGTACCGTCAAAAAACTGCGTATCCTGGCTTACGAATACGCTTACCGTCAGTCGCCGTCGAACCACTCGGCTCAAGGTATCCAGGCCGGTTGGGACATCAAACGTCTGCTCGGCGAAGTGCCCGTGGAAGAAGACGGTTCGGCCATCTTCACCATCCCGGCCAACACTCCGATCTCGCTCCAGCCGCTCGACTCGCTGGGTCGTGCCATTCAGTGGATGCGTAGCTGGTTTGTCGGTATGCCCGGTGAAACCGTTTCCTGCGTCGGCTGCCACGAAGACCAGAACCTGATGCCGATCCCGAAACGTACGATCGCTTCGACCAAGAAACCCTCGAAGATCGAAGTTCCCGAAGGCGGCGTACGTCCCTTCACCTTCGAGCTCGAGATCCAACCGATTCTCGATCGTGCCTGCGTGGCCTGTCACAACAACGAAAACGCTGCAGGTGGCAAAAACTTCACCGGCGGTCGCTTCGACAACCTCTACAAGTTCAGTGACAGCTACCTCGATTTCCACCCCTACTTCTATCGTCAGGGTCCGGAAGCCGATATGTATGTACTCGTACCTTATGAGTTCAACGCTTCGAACAGCGAAATGATTCAGATGCTGCAGAACGGTCACCACGGTGTCAAACTGACTGACAAAGAGTGGAAGACCCTCTACAACTGGATCGACTTCAACACTCCCTATCACAGCGGCTTCTTCAATGTAAGCGAACTGAAGGTCGGACAACACGGTTATAACCAGGTTCAGCGTCGTAAAGAACTGGCCGACAAGTACGCTAACGGTATGGCAGTTGACTGGGAAAAAGAGATTCGCGACTATGCCGCTTACCTCGAAAAACAACCCAAGCCGGAACCCGTCATGCCGGAAGAAGAGCCCCAGCCCGAAGTGAAGAAAATCAAAGTCAAAGGCTGGCCCTTCACCGCTGATGAAGCGAAAACTATGGTCGGTGACGACAACAAGAAGAGCATCGAAATCGCTCCGGGCATCAAGATGAACTTTGTCCGTATCCCCGCCGGTACCTTCGTGATGGGTGCAGACAAAGGCATCTCGGCTCCGAAAGCCAAAGTCAAGATCGACAAGGCCTTCTGGATGGGCGAAATCGAAGTCAGCAACGAACAGTTCCGTGCCATCTTCCCGCAGCACGACAACCGTCTGATCGGCCAGCACTGGAAAGACCACACCGGTCCGAACTACCTGGTGAACGAAGACTGGCGTCCGGCTATCCGCGTAAGCTGGGAACAGGCAATGGAATACTGCCGTCAGCTGAGCGAAAAGACCGGCTTGAAGATCACTCTTCCGACCGAAGCTCAGTGGGAATGGGCCGCACGTGCCGGTGTCGATGGCGACAACTGGTGGGGTGTTTCGACCGACTTCTCGGCTTACGAGAACCTGGCCGACGTACAACTCCAGAAGATGGCCGTGAGCGGTGTTGACCCGCAGCCGATGAATCCGAAGAGCGAAATTTTCAAATATTGGGACTTCCTGCCCAAAGACGCTTCGGTGGATGACGGCAACATGCTGCTCGGCAAGAGCGGTACCTACAAGGCCAACCCGTGGGGTCTGTACGACATGCAGGGTAATGTTGCTGAGTGGACCCGTTCGGACTATCGTCCCTATCCTTACAACGTCAAAGCGGATACTGAAAACGTATCCAACGCTGAGAAGGTGGTACGCGGTGGTTCGTGGATCGATCGCACGAAGAACGCAAGTCTCTCGACTCGTCGTCACTTCCTGCCGTGGCAACCTGTCCGCAACGTTGGTTTCCGTGTGATTATCGAAGAATAATTGTTCGGATTACCGATTGAATACCGGTCCGGTCTGTCGAAAGACAGACCGGACTTTTTTGTTTGGTGCGTAATGGAGGCCGGAAGGGGGTGGAATAACGGTATGGAGGAGGGCGTGTAAAAGGCGGTGTGGGAATGGCGGAGTGGGAGGGTAGCGTGGAAGAGATGAAGGGGGGGGATGTCGAGTGGAGGGGACGGAGTGGCGTGAATGATGAGGTGTGAGGAGAGCGTGAAAATGACGGAGTGGAAGGCTAGCGTGGACGAGATGAAAGGGGGGGATGTCGAGTGGAAGGGCAGGTGAATGATGAGGTGTGAGGAGAGCGTGAAAAAGGCGGAGTGGAAGGGTAGCGTGGAAGAGATGAAAGGGAGGGATGTCGAGTGGAGGGGCAGGTGAATGATGAGGTGTGAGGAGGGAGTGAAAGTGGCGGTGTGGGGATGGCGGAGTGGAAGGCTAGCGTGAAAGAGATGTGAGGAAATGATGTGGGGTGGAGAAGGACGGCCAGTAGTGTGAGACGGTCAGCTTGTATGTTGGTGAAAAGAGCATGATATGTAGCTTCGGTTTCGCGAGTGGTGCGGCTACACCGGTTCTTCATTTTTCGTTCAGTCTCTTCGCAATCCGTTACGTTGTAAACTTCTCCATTTTGCCAGCTGCTGCACTCGTATTGAGGCTGTTCTCCTGTTGTTTTGAGGCTCTCCTTATTGAGGTGAATACTTTGAACCCGGTGATAAAGCCATTCTGTTCAACTCAATTTGGTCCAGTGTATCCTGCTGGCTTGTTCTGTCCCAAGCAGATTGTTAGATCCATCTCTAAATATACAGGGCCAAGCAAACAGCGTGTGGGTAATGATCCCGCTAAGACAGTTTGTGACTGTTTCTATTGATCAAATCAGTGAATATGAACCAGTGTTTATTGCTGGAGTGGCTGTGCCGCCCCTGAAACGGCAGATCGGTATAGGGCTAAAAGCAGAGCGCCCCGGCAACACCATAGATGGTGTGCCGGGGCGCTCGTTTCAAGCGAAATCTTGTGATTATTAGCAGGACTTTCTTTTTCTCCAGGCCAGCAGGGCAATGATGGCCGCTATCAGGTAGACGACCCAGATGGCGTAGAGTGCGGGCGGTGCGGAGTCGGCGCCGTAGGAGTGCATCCCGCTGAGGTAGTAGTTGACCCCGAAGAAGGTCATCAGTACGGCCCCCAGTCCGATGATGGTCATCAGGTTGAAAAGGTAGTCGCCGCCGCGTCGGATGGCCGGAACGAAGCGGGCGTGGAGGATGAACGTGTAGACGATCATCGTAATCAGGGCCCAGGTCTCCTTCGGGTCCCATCCCCAATAGCGTCCCCACGATTCGTTGGCCCAGACGGCTCCGAGGAAGGTGCCGGCCGTGAGGAGCACCAGGCCGACCGTCAGCGCCATTTCGTTGATGATGGTCAGTTCGCGGATTTGGGAGTCGAGCCGCTCGGCATTACGTGCCGTTTTGCAGGCCATGATGAGCAACGAGATGAGGCCCAGCAGGAACCCGATTCCGAAGAACCCGTAGCTGCCGGTAATGGCGGCCACGTGGACCAGAAGCCAGGGCGATTTGAGCACCGGTACGAGCGGGGTGATTTCTGGGTCCATCCAGTTGAGCGTCGAGACGAACATCAGCACTCCCGAGAGGAAGGCGGCCAGCGCCATGGTCATCCGTGACCGCCAGCCGAAGGCCAGTCCGGCGATGGCCGTGGCCCAGGCCACGAAGATCATCGATTCGTAGGCGTTCGAGACGGGCGGTCGTCCGGCGATGTACCACCGCAGACCGACGCCAAAAGTTTGTCCGAGGAAGATTACCACGATGATGCTGGTCAGTATGCCGACCGCCACGCGCCACCCTTTCGAAGGGGTGACGAGGCGGAAGATCAGTGCCAGTATCAGCAGCAGCCCGAAGCCCATGTAGAAGAACCCGGCCCATTTGAAGAGATTCAGCCGGTTGTAGAGCATCTCTGCTTCGATCCGGTCCTGGTCGATGTGGTAGGCCTTGGCTTTGGCGTTCTGGTAGGTGGCGATCATGCCGGCGATCTCCTGCGGAACGCTCCAGTCGCCGCTCTCGAGTGACTCCATGGTTTCGGTGGCGAACCACGGGAAGATCTTGCTCACGAACATCGAATCCTGACCCTGGAAGACGCTCAGATCGTCGCCTGGTGAGTACCACGCGTCGTTGTTGTCCAGCGTACCGTCGTGCGGGAAGATGGCCAGCATTTGGCCTGCGAACAGGGCGTTGATGATGTTTACCTTTTCGTCGAGTTTGAGCAGCTCCTTGTCGTATTTGTTGCGTTCGCGCACGGGCTTGGCGTAGACGGCCTCCACTTCGTCGGCAAAGCGGTAGTTTCCTTCGTCGTCCAGCACGTCGATAAAGGCCAGGTAGCCGCTCTCGACCTGCTCTTCGTCAATTCCGGTTTTGCGCAGCAGCGCTTCGCTGCCGACGTCGATCATCGGAATACGGCTCCAGATCTGGGGCTGGGTGATGATACCGAGCAGTACCTGATCGGGATTCAGTCCGCGGTACTTGTCGCCGCGGTAGATCTTGCGCAACAGTTTGGCGGCATAGGTGTCGACCGGTTCGATGCGTCCCTGCGAACTTTGCACCATGAGCCGTCCGAAGGCCTGTGCCGTGGCGGGGTCGATGGCGGTCTCTTCGGCGTAGAGGATGGCCATTTTCTTCTCCCGACGGCGGTCGACAGGACGACGCTGTTCGGGTTCAGGAGCAACAGACTCGGGCATCTCGACCGTCTGGCCGGCGGCTTCCTGTTCGGCGATGGCTTCGCGCATGGCCTCTTCGGCGTGCTCACGTTCGATCTGCTCCATCTGTCGCCGGCTGTTTGCTTCGATCTGCGAGATGGTCAGCGTATCGACTTTCGGCTGTGCCGAAGCTGAGCCCAGCGATCCGATGAACAGGGCTGTGGCCACGGCAGCGGTGACGGATTTGCGCCCGAGCATGCGGCCGAGGGTCCGGAAGCGGGAGTTTTTGTGGAAAAGGGCCACCAGCATGCCGCCCATCAGCAGGATGTAGCCCAGATAGGTGATGAGGGTCCCCATGCGGTCGCGGTTGACGGAGAGCACGGTGCCGAGTTCATCGGGGTCGTAGCTCGACTGGTAGAGCCGGTATGCGCCCACGTGGAGGACGTTGTTCATGTAGATGTTTTCGTGTTTGTCGGGGTGTCCGGCGCGTCGCACCACCACGTCGCTCTCGAACGACGAGGGGCTGTGCGATCCGGGGTAGCGGACCAGCCGGAAGTCGGTCAGTTCGACCGAGAAGGGGAGCGTTTCGAGCACCTGCGTGGGATCGGTGGGGTCGAGCAGCTCGGCTGAGCTTTCACCTTCGCGGATGTGCATGATGCCTTCGCGTCCGGTCAGGTGGGTGACCATGGCGCCGAGCAGGATCAGGGCAAAGGCGTAGTGGAAGATCAGCGTGGCCCATTTTCGCTGGCGGACGAGGTGCTGGCGGGCGGCGATGCCGACGAAGTTCACGACCAGCAGCAGTTGCAGCAGGAAGAAGAGCCAGTTGTTGTAGACCCAGTGTCGGGCCACGGGCGTACCGTATTTGCTTTCGATGAAGGTGGCGGCGGCCAGCACTGCGGCGTAGATCACGAGCAGGGTGGCCATGGCGGGGTAGGAGATGAGTATCCGGATCAGTTTTTTCATGGGGTTATTCGGTCAGTTTCAGGGTCTGGAACAGGTGGCCGATCTCTTCGGGGGTGAGTTGTTGGGCGGCGTCGCTCAGGGCTGCCGACGGGTTGCAGTGCGATTCGATGAAAAGGCCGTCGAGCCCGAGCGAAAGGGCCATGCCGGCGACCATCGGGACGAGGTGTGCCTTGCCGGCGATGTGGCTGGGGTCGCACACCACGGGCAGGTCGGGGCGTTGCTCCTTGAGCCACAGCGGGACGCTCCAGATGGGGCTGTTGCGGAAGACGTCTTTCTCCCAGGAGCAGAAACCGCGGTGGATGGCCACGATGCGTCCTTTGATACCGGCCCGTTCGATGCGTTCGATGGCGCCGAGCCACAGGGCCGAGTCGGGGGCGATCGGGTTTTTGATGTAGACGTCGATCTGGCAGCCGCGCAGGGCGTTGGCGATGTCCTGTACGTCGAAGGGGTTGGTCGAGGTGCGGGCGCCGATCCAGGCGACATCCATGCCGGCCTTGAGCAGCAGCTCGGCATTGCGGGCGGTGTTGAGTTCGGTGGCGATGCGCATGCCGTAGGTGCGGCGCACTTCGGTCATCCACTCCAGCCCTTCGGCACCGATGCCCTCAAAGCAGCCGGGACGGGTGCGCGGTTTCCACAGACCGGCCCGGAAGCAACCGACACCTGCGGCGGCCAGTCCTTCGGCCGTTCGGAGCACTTGTTCGCGAGTTTCGGCGCTGCAGGGGCCGCAAACAATGATTTTATCGGATGTGAGCTTCATGTTTGGTGTTAGTTTTTAACGATAAAGGTACGGTTTTGTTCCCGGAATCACCAAAGATCGGGACAAAAAGGTCGAACATTTCTTGCCGGGGTGGCTTGTTGCGGGCGGGGGAGGTACTGTGGGGGCCGGTGGAGGGCGATGACCCTGTTGCAGAATCTGTTGCAGAACAGGAAGGGTGGTGCAGACTCGCGATCGAGGATAGGTCGTGAGACCGGTTGCCGGCGTATGAATCGCGGATCGTTTTATTTTTGCAGACGACCCACGCGGGGCAGGGTGTCGAGGGGAAAAAAGAAACAGGTGGAATGGGGCTGATAATCAGTTGAATCGTAAAAATTTTCGAAAAAACGATCTGGTGCGACATCCAAAACGAACTCTCGGTGCGTCTTAAGAACAGAAACAACAATTAAAATCTCGATACTATGAAAACGATATGGATGAGCGCCCTGTTGGGTTTGGGGCTGATTTTCGGAAACGTGGCCGCACAGGCGGCCGGCCAGTCGGCAGACGCAGCGGCTTCCGTGGCACAGCAGCAGCCTGCGGTTGCCGTAACCCCGATCGACACGCTGACGGTACCTGTCGAGACGGCGGAGGCGGCAGCCCGGTTGCGAACCGACAGCCTGTTGCAGGTGCTGACCGACCGCGTGGGCGGTGTGGAACAGTCGGTCGGGCAGTTGCGTGGCAGCGTGATGACGCACCGCGGTTCGGGCCTGGACGACGAGTACATTATGGCACTGTTGATTGTCGCGATGGTTGCCATAACGCTGATTGTCATTGTCTATATCACCCAGAAATTCTATTTCCGTAAGTGTGAAAAACGCTACGAGATGGAACGCTACCGCCTCGAACACGGGTACCCCGTGCCCGAAAAAGAGGGACTCGGTGCAACGGCCCTGACGCGACGGCTATTGATTACGGCCATTATCGGCTTTGCACTCCTGGCATGGGTCGGGGTCATCAATATGAGTTATATGGGGCTGTTTGCCGGTCTGCTGCTGTGGGTGCTGCTGGCAGGCGTGGGGTATGCCATTGTCTATCTGTTCCGGGTGTACGTGAGCCGTCGTGACGAAAACCGCTAAATACAACCCTGTCGAGGAGCTGTGGCTGGTCCAGCGGGTCAAACGTCTGGGCGACCGCGACGCTTTCGGGAGACTGGTCGAGCAGTACCAGTCTCCCCTGCGGCGCTACCTGACCCACCTGACCGCCGGCGACCGTTTCCGGGCCGACGACCTGGCGCAGGAGACCTTTCTCAAGGCCTTCGTGTCGATTCGCCAGTTTTCCGCACTGGGGTCGTTCCGCGCCTGGCTGTTCCGCATCGCCTACCGCACGTTCCTCGACGGATGTCGAAACACCCATCCGTATCAGGAGTTGGGACACGTGGCGCCCGGCGAGGCCCAGTCCACTTGCGAAATGTCGGCCGAAAACGGTATCTTGCAGAGCGCGCTGGCCTGTCTGGACGACACCGAGCGGAACGTGATTCTGCTGTCGGCCGTCGAAGGGTTGTCGCATGGACAGATCGCGCAGGTGACGGACCTTCCCCTCGGCACGGTCAAAAGTACCGTGGCGCGCGCCAAATCAAAACTGAGGGAGTTCCTCAAAAACGAAGAGTTATGAAACGAAACCAGATACAGAATGATCCGCTGGAACGAATGCTCGATGCGGCCCGTCGTGTCGAGGTGCCTGACGCGGGATTTACGCAGCGGGTGATGGAGCGTATTGAGCCGCTCTCCCCGTCGCGCAACCTCTACCGGGTCCCCACGTTGGCCACGGCGCTCGTTTCGGTGGGGCTGATCGTGTGGGTGGCTCTGGCCGACCCTCTCCCCGCGCGGTGGGAGGAGCGGTGGACGGAACGGTGGCGGCAGACCGAAACGCCACGAAACGAGATCCGCTGGCTGCCCGAGCAGTGGCGCATCCACCCGACGGAGGATGCAGAGACGTTATAGGGATGACGACGAAATTGTTATGACGTGCTCGGTTTTCGCCAGCGTCGGTCCGGCAGGGCGAGTGTTGCCTGTGGTGGAAAAAATCGCTGAAAAGTGCAAATGAGCGAACAATATATATATAACTATCTTTGGAATCAAAACGGATTTTGCCGCGAACTGAAAATTGTAAGATGTGGCATGGGGGCGTGAGCGGACGGACGGTAATCCCGAAACGAATTCGGGGCGAGGAGGCTGCTGGCGATGCGTAGCGGGTGCGGTGTGTGGTGGGGTGATTTGAACCGGCGCGGTCTGTGAGCCGGGGTGCGAAACAACGTGGCCCGATCGTTGATGGAAGGGAGGGCCTTTTACCGGCGGAGGATTATGCAGGTGTGTGTTGCGGATATTCACCAAAAATCGTTAATATATGACATTAACTCGACTTCTGATGACACTGGGCGCGGCAGGGCTGCTCGTCGCCTGCGGCGGAAACGACGCGCCGAAACGACAGACGACCGTTGTGACGGGGCAAGTGATCAATCGCGCGGCGGATGGTTCGGGGGTGATTCTGTGGAACCTGTGCGATCCCATCTCTGACAATCGGTTGGCGCGGCGGTTGGCCGACGATGGATCGTTCCGTTTCGAAACAGACGGAATTACGGACTATCACAATGCGACGCTCGTGTATGGCGACCGCTTTGTCAATTTCTTCGTCTCGCCGGGCGATTCGGTCCATCTGACGATCGATGCCTCCAAATTGCAGTCCGATGGGACCGCTGCGATTCAATTCTCAGGGGCGAATGCGGCGGAGAACAGAGAGTTGAATCGTATTCGGGACAAGGAGGCGCAGATGCTGTATGACGTTCATTTCGATCTGAATGTCGAGCCGGACAGCCTGTTGTCTCAGGTGCGGCAGCAGGCGGCAAGGCTTCAGGATTCGATGACCCAGTTCAATCTGAGCCCGGCCATGCAGGATTTTGCCCGCCGGGATATCCTGTTCTCTTTGGCCAATTACCTGATAGGTTATCGTGTGCAGGAGGACGATTTCGCTGCGCAACAAAAGGTGTTCGGCGACTCGCTGTTTGGCATCCACGATACGACCAATTTCAAAACGATGATGTTCCCGTATCATCTTTTGGCCTATATGCAGGCCAAACTTTTTGCCGACAGTGTGCTCGCACAGGCTTTTGGGCAGGGCCAGCATGCTGTGATGGTGCGCCGGGGTATCGAGTTGCTCGAACAGGAGCCCGCCTCGAAAAGCCGTGATGTGATGCGGTGGAAGTTCCTGTCGGGTGCCTTGGAGCAGAACGCGGCCCTGTACGATTCGGTTCCGGAGATGCGGAGTGCCTTCGACGACCCGTCGTTGAACGAACGTCTCGCGGAACTGGCCGCGCGGTTGCAAGGGGCGCCGACTTTCCCCGATACGCCCATGGAGGGGATCACCTACATGGAGGCGGACAGTACGCTGACGGAAGTTCCAGAGGGCGACTTTTTTGCTTATCTGGCTGCCCGCTATCCCGGTAAGGTGCTTTATATCGATGTTTACTCCGTGTGGTGCGGCCCTTGTCGCATGGAGATGAAGTTTGCTCCGGAACTGCACGAAGCGATGCACGGGAAAGATGTCGTATTTGTGAATCTCTGTCTGTCGTCGGATCGGGAGACGTGGCAGCAGATGGTGGCCCAGCAGCCTGTCGTGGGGGAAAACTACTGGTTCGATCAGCATGCCACGCATCTCTTCATGGGAACTTACGATGTGTCGGGATTTCCCACCTATATCCTCGTCGGACGCGACGGCAAGATTGTAACCATGGAGGCCGAACGGCCCTCGTCGAAGGATAAACTGGTGAAACAGATAGACGAATGTCTCGCCCGATAGCTGCTGTGGGGATATTGTGAGGCGGGCGGTGTGTGATACTTGATGAACTGGGTCGGCGCGTGTTCTTTCGGTCGGAAGAACACGCGCCGACTCTTTTTCGCCCCCGCGGGCGGAAATTTCGTCGGGGAGCGGCGGGAAGTGGGCGAGAGTGCGAAAAGTGCCGTATCTTTGCCTGCTGATGACGAAAATCTGTTGCATATTCAATATCGCGCCGCTCTACCGCGCCGGCATCTATCGGAAGATGGACGAAGACCCCGATCTGGAGTTCGACTTTCTGGCCGGTGAAGAGTCGGTCGGCGGCATCGCCCTGATGGATATCCGGCCGCTCGGCGGCTTTCGGGGCTACTTGCACAACATCTATCGCAAGGGCGGCAAACTCGTCTGGCAGAAAGGGGCCATCCGCCGCGCCTTCTCCAAACGTTACGACGCCTATATCCTGACCGGTAATCCCGGCATCCGTTCCAACTGGATCATCGCGCTGGTGGCCCGGCTGCTCGGTCGCCCCGTATATCTTTGGTCCCACGGGCTGCACGGCGACGAACGGGGGCTGAAACTGTGGAAAAACATGGCCTGGTTCCGCCTGGCCGGCCACCTGTTGCTGTATGGCGAACGTCCGCGCCGTCTGCTGCTCCAGCAGGGCTATCCCGACCGCCGGATGGCTGTGATCTACAATTCGCTGGACTACGACAAGCAGGCCGCCATCCGGGAGCGGATCGGCGACCGCGGCTTCATCCGCAACTACTTCGGCGACGATCTGCCGCTGTTGGTTTTCGTCGGTCGGCTCACGCGTTCCAAAAAACTCGACATGTTGCTGACGGCCATGGCACAACTCGACCGCGAAGGGTGTGCCTGCAACCTGGTGCTGATCGGCGACGGTCCTGCCCGTGAGCAGCTCGAGGCGGAGGCCGAACGGCTGGGGTTGATCGACCGGGTCTGGTTCTACGGCGAGACCTACGACGACCACATTATCGGAACATTCCTGTACCATAGCGCCGTGTGCGTCAGTCCCGGCAACGTGGGGCTCACCGCCATCCACTCGCTGATGTTCGGGACGCCCGTCGTGACACACGACAACGGAAACAAACAGGGGCCCGAGTACGAGGCCATCGAGCCCGGTGTGAGTGGTACCCTTTTCGCCGAAGGTGATACCGGAGCGTTGGCCGACGCGATTCGACCCTGGCTTGCCCTCACCCCCGAGCAGCGGGATGCGGTTCGCCGGGCGTGCCACGGTGTGATCGACCGCGACTTTAACCCCGATCGGCAGATGCAGGTTCTGCGTTCGGTTTTCCTCTCCGGGACGAAACATTGATTGGTACGCTATTTGACAATCTTAATTCGGAATAATCGGAAAACGATATGGCAAAACAAGAGAATAATATTGAGAATCAAGAGATTGAAAATAAGGCTTCGGAAGAAGTGATCGACGAAGGCGCTGCCGGGGCTGACACGATGGCACCCGAAGCGGAGGCTCAGACGGCCGCCGCTGCCGATTCTTCTGACAAACTGGCAGAAGAGTGCAAAGCCTGGCAGGATAAATATGTACGTTTGTCGGCCGAGTTTGACAACTTCCGCAAGCGTACTCTCAAAGAGAAGATGGACCTGATCGCCAGCGGCGGTGAGGACGTCATCAAGGCGATCATCCCCGTGGTGGACGACTTCGAACGGGCCATCGCCGCCATGGCCGGCAAGGAAGAAGTGGCTGCCGAGTGCGAAGGCGTCCGGCTGATCTATCAGAAATTCATGGATATCCTCAAAAGCAAGGGTGTCACCCCGATCGAAGCGATCGGCAAATCGATGGATGTCGATTTCCACGATGCCGTGGCCAAAATCCCGGTCAGTGACCCCGAGAAAAAGGGTACCGTGATCGATGTGGTGCAAACCGGCTACATGCTCAAAGACAAAGTGCTGCGGTTTGCGAAAGTCGTTGTGGGCGAGTAGTTTGCCTCGTTTCGTGCGGGGGGCGAGATGTTGAGTGAGAAGGAGGTGGGGAAGGAGTTGAGGGGCGGTCTCCTTTGGAGGCCGAAACCGCATGCACTGCAGAGAATCGGCCGTTTGACAGGGAACGGTGGAACGCTTCGTGTGACACTGCCTGCCCGCGGCGGCAACGACACAAATAACATTCGGATAAAAAGGACTTAGACGATATAATGGCTGAAAAAAGAGATTATTACGAGGTGCTGGGCGTGAGTCGCGACGCATCGCCGGAAGAGATCAAGAAGGCGTACCGTAAGGCGGCAATCCAGTACCACCCGGATAAAAACCCGGGCGATAAGAATGCCGAAGAGAAATTCAAAGAGGCTGCCGAAGCCTACGACGTGCTGAGCAACCCCGACAAAAAGGCCCGTTACGATCAGTTCGGTCATGCGGGTATGGGCGGTGCGGCCGGCGGTGCCGGTGGATTCGGCGGATTCGGCGGCGAGTACGGCGGCTTCTCGATGGAGGACATCTTCTCGCGTTTCGGCGACATCTTCGGAGGCGGCCGTTTCGGCGGGTTCGGTTCCGGCGCATCGGGCTACGGCGGACAGCGTGTCAACCGCGGCAGCGACTTGCGCGTCAAGGTGAAACTGAATCTCTCCGAGATTGTCAAAGGAACCACCAAAAAACTCAAAATCAAGAAAGACGTCACCTGTGATCAGTGCGGCGGATCGGGTGCCAAGGACAGCAACTCCTACTCGACCTGTTCGACCTGTGGTGGCTCGGGTCACGTAACGCAGGTGGTCAATACCTTCTTTGGTCGGACGCAGACCACTACGACCTGTCCGACCTGCGGCGGCAGTGGAAAAATCATCACCAGCCCGTGTCAGAAATGCCACGGTAACGGAACCGTCAAAGGCGAAGAGGTGGTCGAAATCAACATCCCGGCCGGGGTGGGCGAGGGCATGCAGCTCTCCGTCTCGGGCAAAGGGAACGCGGCCAAACATGGCGGCATCAACGGCGACCTGTTGGTGGTGATCGAAGAGGAGCCGCATCCCGAACTCAAGCGTGAAGGGAACGACCTGATCTATAACCTCCAGCTGAACGTGGCCGATGCCATTTTGGGTGCTTCGGTCGAAGTTCCCACGGTTGACGGCAAGGCGCGTATCAAGATCGAACCGGGCACGGTAGCCGGACGCGTGTTGCGTCTGCGGGGCAAAGGGATCCCCGATGTGAACGGTTACAGCACCGGCGACCTGCTGGTCGTAGCCGACATCTATGTGCCGGCTCACGTTTCGCCTGCTGAGAAAGAGGCACTCGAAAAGCTGCGCACGTCGGATAACTTCAAACCGAAGGCTTCCGACAAGGTGCGCAACCTCTTCGAACGGATGCGAAACTACTTCATGTCCTAAAGGGTAGATTCTTGCGGGCGTGCAGGCGAAGATGCCCGGTCGTGAACGACTGACTACTCCACAAAGAACCGTCGTGAGAAGCGTGGGGCGACTACTGAGACCGCGTGGAACGATGGAGAGGGGGAGGGTGAGTCAGGGGGGAGGTGTGAAGGTGAAAGGCGAAACTGGGTGCACTTTCCGAAAGGCGTTTTGAATCGAATACTTGTATGGACGCGCCGTAAGATGCTCAACGATGATTGTTAGGTACGAGTAAGTTCACCCTTGAATCTGTAAAAAGATAGCCACCGGGCAAAAGAACCCGGTGGCTGCTTTTTTATGTGTATGACTGAACGCGTTTTCGTTGCTCCTCGGGGGCGATAGGTGGGTGGTTGTTTATTCCTTGGCCCGCTCCTGAATAGGTGTCAGCTTCTGAATAGGCATGCCTATACCTCCGGCCTCTGCATTTCTCTCCCGTGCTTCGTGTGTGCGTATCTTAGTTACAAAGCCCTCCCCGCGGTGCATAACAAAAAAGAGAGTCACCTTTTGGGTAACTCTCTTTTTGCATGGTGTCACCGGGACCCGAACCAGGGATACAAGGGTTTTAGTGATTAATCAATAATATGCAGGATTGAAGTGTAAAATTGCTGTTTTGCCGTTTGTTGAGACGCGTGTAGTCGAAACATTGTGGAAAGCAGAATAACAGTTGTCCAGATTAGTAATTTGTTGATTGGTAGCGGCCAATTTCGAAGAAGGCAAAAATGGCGGGTAAAAATATTTCAGTTGCACTCGATGTATGGATATCTCGAATGATCATATCTTTGTGAAAAGAAACGTAATGGAGTAATCAGTTTTATATTTCTTGCCATGGAAGCTAAAAGGAATTTAGTCGTAGGTATTGGAGAAGCATTGTGGGACATCCTTCCGGAAGGAAAGAAGTTGGGAGGTGCACCTGCGAACTTTGCCTATCATGTATCCCAGTTCGGGTTGAAAAGTGTCGTTGTCAGTGCGGTGGGTGAGGATACCTTAGGAAAGGAAATTCTGTCCAGTTTAGCTGATAAGAAACTCAATATGCTGATCGAAAGGGTGCAGTATCCGACGGGGACCGTGCAGGTGGAACTCGACAATAACGGAGTACCCTGCTATGATATAAAGGAAAATGTGGCGTGGGATAATATTCCCTTTACTGACAAGTTGAAATTAATTGGCGAGCAGACGATGGCTGTCTGTTATGGTTCGCTGGCACAAAGAAGTGAAGTCTCCAGGGAAACCATCAATGCATTCCTCAGTATGATCCCAAATGAGAAAGGGATATACAAGGTTTTTGATATCAACCTGCGTCAGGGCTTCTATACCAAGGAAATATTGTGTCGTTCCATGGAGCAATGTAATGTTCTCAAGATCAATGATGAGGAACTGCTGACCGTAAGCCGCCTGTTTGGTTATCCCGACATAGATTTGCAGGACAAATGCTGGATTTTGCTTGGGAAATATAATCTGGAAATGCTCATACTGACGTGCGGAGCGAATGGCAGCTACGTATTTACACCTGGTAACATTTCTTTTGTCGAGACACCCAGGGTGGAAGTGGCAGATACGGTAGGAGCGGGAGATTCCTTTACGGCTGCATTCATTTCTGCTTTGCTGATGAAGAAATCCGTTCGTGAAGCACACCAGTTTGCCGTCAGTGTTTCAGCATACGTATGTACCCAAAATGGTGCAATGCCGAAGCTTCCGGCGGAGTATATATCCAGAATAGTCTGAGAGAGGCTCAGTTGGGAAAGATTTAAGTTGTCTGATAAATAAAAAAGAGGAAGTCACTACGGTAACTTCCTCTTTTTTGCGTGGTGCCACCGGGAATCGAACCAGGGACACAAGGATTTTCAGTCCTTTGCTCTACCAACTGAGCTATGGCACCATCGTTTTTTGATTGCGTTGCAAAGGTAGGCAAAATTTCCGAACCTCCAAATTTTTGGCGAAAAAATATAATGCAAAATTCAGCCTCGACGGGCTAAGTTGAAGATTTTGACCGGGATACAATAAATGGAATTTTTTGCGTTTCCCTATATATAGCCTCCTTGCCGGGGATATATGTGTCGGAAACTGACGCCGGGGGTTACCGTCCCTCGCACTTTTTCGCTCGTATGGGCTCTGCGGGGCTGTACCTCCGGCGCATTGGAGTGCGCTCGGATTTTTGTAATTTTGTAAAATATTTTCAAAAACTATGGAACGCAATATCGAAGAGGCGCTCCGTCAGCGCATACTGGTGCTCGACGGTGGCCTCGGAACCCTCATACAGGCTCGCAAACTGGCTGAATCCGACTACGGAGGTCACCTCGGGTGTAACGACTATCTCGTGAAAACCCGTCCCGATGTCATTGCCGAGATTCACGCCGCCTATTTTGAAGCCGGAGCAGACATCGTCTCGACCGACACCTTCAATGCCAATCCCGTGTCGCTGCGCGATTACGACCTGCAGGATCAGACCTACGAACTGAACCGTACCGCCGCTGCGCTGGCTCGTGAGGTGGCCGACCGTTTCGAGACGCAGGACGGACAGCCGCGTTTCGTGGCCGGTTCGGTGGGGCCCACCAACCGCAGTGCCTCGATGTCGCCCGACGTAAACAATCCCGGGTTCCGGAACATCACCTTCGACGAGCTGGCAGCCGGTTATGCCGACCAGATCCGGGGGCTGATCGACGGCGGTGCCGATCTGATTCTGATCGAGACCGTTTTCGACACGCTCAACTGCAAGGCAGCCATCTACGCCCTGCGCACCCTGATCGGTAACGAGACGATTCCGCTGATGGTCAGCGGCACGATCACCGATGCCAGCGGCCGCGTTCTGTCGGGGCAGACCGTGGAGGCCTTTTATGCTTCGGTCGAGCATGGTAACCTGCTCAGCATCGGGCTGAACTGCGCCTTCGGAGCGCGTCAGATGATGCCCTATATCGAGCGGATCGGCCGTGTGGCGAAGATGGCCGTGTCGGCCCACCCCAATGCCGGGCTGCCCAACGTGATGGGCGGCTACGACGAGAGCGCCGAGCACATGGCCACGCTGATCGAAGAGTATCTGAAAAACAATCTGTTGAATATTGTCGGTGGATGCTGCGGCACTACCCCCGAACATATCCGTGCGATTGCCGAAGTGGCCCGGAAGTACCGGCCGCGCGAGTACCGTGCTCCGCAGGACAACGGCGGTGCAACGGTGCTCTCCGGGCTGGAGGTGCAGAAGGTCGAACCGGCCGCCAACTTCGTCAATGTGGGCGAGCGTACCAATGTGGCCGGATCGGCCAAGTTCGCCCGGTTGATCCGCGAGCGTCAGTTCTCCGAAGCGCTGGCCGTGGCGGCTGAGCAGGTCGAAGGCGGCGCACAGGTGATTGACGTCTGCATGGATGCACCACTGATCGACGGCGCCCAGGCGATGACCGAGTTTCTGAACCTCGTGGCGGCCGAGCCCGAGATCGCCCGACTGCCCGTGATGATCGACTCGTCGGACTGGAAGGTGATCGAAGCCGGACTGCGGGTGACGCAGGGCAAATCGGTGGTCAACTCCATTTCGCTCAAGGAGGGCGAGGCGCGGTTTCTCGACCATGCCCGCACCGTGCGAGCCTTCGGCGCAGCGGCCGTGGTGATGCTCTTCGACGAGCAGGGACAGGCCGACAGCTATGAACGGAAAATTGAAGTGGCCGGCCGTGCTTATCGGCTGCTGACCGAGAGCGGATTCCCGGCCGAGGACATTATCTTCGACCCGAACGTACTGGCCGTAGCCACCGGGATCGAAGAGCACAACGATTACGGGCGTGCCTTTATCGAGGCGACGGCCTGGATCAAGAAGAACTGCCCCGGAGCTAAGGTCAGTGGCGGGGTGAGCAACCTCTCTTTCTCGTTCCGCGGGAACAACCCCGTGCGCGAAGCGATGCACTCCGTATTCCTCTACCATGCGACCCGCGCCGGGATGGATATGGGGATTGTGAACCCCTCGATGCTGCGCATCTACGACGATATCGACCCGGAGTTGCTCGAACTGTGCGAAGATGTCATTCTGAACCGGCGGCCCGATGCGGCCGAGCGCCTGACGGCTTATGCCGAGGCCCATTCGGCCGATGCCCGGAGCGACGCCGCGACAGCCCGGCACGACGCCTGGCGCGACGGAACGGTCGAGGAGCGGATTGTCCATGCGCTGGTCAAAGGGATCACGACCCACATCGAGGCCGACACGATGGAGGCCTACGAGAAGTACGGCTCGGCGATCGAGGTGATTGACCGGGTGCTGATGGTAGGGATGGGGCAGGTCGGCGACCTGTTCGGCAGCGGCAAGATGTTCCTGCCGCAGGTGGTTAAGTCGGCGCGCGTGATGAAACAGTCGGTGGCCGTGTTGGAACCCTTCATCAAGGCCGGCGAGACGGTCGAACAGGGTGCCAAACTGCTGATCGCCACCGTGAAGGGCGACGTGCATGACATTGGAAAGAATATCGTTTCGGTGGTGCTGGCCTGCAACGGGTACCAGATGATCGACTTGGGCGTGATGACCCCGCCGGAGAAGATCGTCGAGACGGCCGTGGCCGAGAAGGTGGATGCCGTGCTGCTGTCGGGCCTCATCACGCCGTCGCTCGAGGAGATGCGCATCGTGGCCGAGCACTTCGAACGGGCCGGGCTGCATATCCCGATCTGTGTGGGTGGAGCGACTACGTCCGAACTCCATACGGCCGTCCGCATCGCACCGTCGTACAGCGGGCTGGTGGCCCACTCGACCGATGCGTCGAGTTGTGCCCGTCTGGTGAACAACGTGCTGAAAGAGTACGGCTTCCACCAGAGCTATCGTAAAAAACAGGAGGATATCCGAATCAAATATGCCGAGTTGAGCGCGGCCCGCGAGTTGAGGCCCCTGGCCGAAGCGCGCGAGCACAAGCTGCGGCTGACATTCGACTCGCAGAGCGTGACGCGTCCCAGGCACCTCGGCAAACGGGTGTTGACGCGCTATCCGCTGGAGAAGATCGCCGAGCGGATCGACTGGACCTATTTCTTTATCCAGTGGGACCTGGCCGGGCGTTATCCCGCCATCTTTGACCATCCCACCAAGGGCGAGGAGGCGCGGCGCCTGTTCGACGACGCGCAGGTGATGCTGCGGCGGCTGATCGAGTCGGGGCAGGTGCGGGCCGATGCCGTGATCGGTATCGTTCCGGCCCGCAGCGAGGGGGACGACATCCTGATTCGCGGCTGTTTCCACGACGACGGCGGTGCGTGCGGTTGCGGAGCGCCGGAGATCCGTTTCGCCTGCCTGCGGAGTCAGAACCCGCGCGAGGAGACCAACCTCTGTCTTGCTGATTTCGTGTCGCCGGGTCCGGCTGCCGGGCTGCCGCAGGACCATGTGGCTCCGTTTGCGCTCGGCGTAACGTGTGATTTCCGTGGCGACTCGGATTACGAGAACATTATGGCTCGCATCCTGTGCGACCGTCTGGCCGAAGCCTTTGCGGTCGAGGTGTCGGCCCTGTTGCGGGACGAACTGTGGGGATTCCCCGAGGGGTCGGAAGGGGCCCGCATCGCGATGGGCTATCCGTCGGCACCGGACCACAGCGGGAAACGGCTGATCTTCGATCTGCTGGATGTCGAGTCCGAGATTCCGCTCCGGCTGACCGAGAACTTTATGATGGAACCCACGGCGGCCGTGTCGGGCATCGTGTTCGCCCATCCCGCGGCGGACTACTTCCACATCGGAGTGGTCGACAACGAACAACTGGCGGATTATGCCCGCCGGTCGGGTCAGACGATCGAAGACTTGCGCCGCATGATGCCCAATAACGTGTTGTAGGGCCCCTTGCCGCAGGCGAACAAGTCTGTCCGAGGGCTCTGAATACTTACCCGAAAAAATACGCAACCATGAAACAACTCTATATTGTCCGCCACGGCGCGGCGCAATCCTCTTACGAGGTGGACAGCGATTATGCCCGCCGGCTGACCGCGAAGGGGGTGGAGCGTGTTCGGACCGTGGGGCAGTGGCTCACGGCGCAGCCCGACTTCGTGCAGCCCGGGCGGATTATTGCCAGCGCGGCGCCCCGGGCCCTGCAAACGGCGGAACTGCTGGCCGAGGTATTCGGCCTCCCGACGGAAAACCTTAGTCGGTTTCGCGAGCTGTACAGCGGCAGGCCGAGCGACTATCTGAACCTGTTGACACAGGCGTTGCCCGACGAAGTGGCGTGTGCCATGATCGTCGGCCACAATCCGACGGTGTCGGAACTGCTGGCCGAACTGCTGGGAGCCATGGCGGGCGACTATCTGATGCGCAAGGGCGATGTGGCGGAGATCCGTTTCGACCTGCCGGACGACGCGCCATGGCAGGAACTGTATGCCGCAACGGGTAAACTGGAACGCTATGTGATTGCGTCGTCGATTCAGAACGTGTAATTTCATACGAGCAGCCTCCCATGTCTGAAACGTTAGCCTCGAAAATCATCGCCTTTAACCGGGAGTTGGATTATACCGGCACGCTGCCCGACGGGTTCGCGGTGGTCAATCCGTTTCGGGAGAATCCCGAAACGTACCGAGTCATGGAGCAGTTCTACCGGAAGTATTACGACGACACACGTCCGCGCCGTTTCCTGATCGGGATCAATCCCGGGCGTCACGGTGCCGGGGTGACGGGCGTTCCGTTCACCGACACCAAACGGCTGGAACAGGTGTGCGGCATCCGCATGGAGTCGGAACACTCCCACGAGGTATCGTCGGTCTTTGTCTACGACCTGATCGAGCAGTACGGCGGGGCTGAGGCCTTTTATCGCGATTTCTACATCAATTCGCCCTTCCCGCTGGCCATTGTGCGTCGGACGGAGCGCGGCGGCGAGGTGAATGCCAACTACTACGATACGCCGGCACTGCGGCGCATGACCGAGGATTTCATGGTCGATTCGTTGCGTCGTCAGTGCGCTTTTGGGTTGGATACGACCGAGGTTTACGTGCTGGGGCGCAAAAATGCCGATTGTGTGGCGAGGCTGAACCGGCGTACGGGACTCTTCGCACGCATGGTCGTGCTGGAGCATCCGCGTTATATCCAGCAGTATAAATCGAAGGAGAAACAGAGCTATATCGACAAATATCTCCGCACGTTGCGTCGTGAGTTGTCCGACTCGGCCCTTACGCGGGTCGAATAGGGAACTTTCACCCCAACAAAGGAGCGGAGCAGCAGGAGTATCGGAAAAAACATCGGGCGCCTCAATACGTTCACCAATACGTATTGAGGCGCCCGATGTTTGTGGGTTGCGGATCGTGGAGCTCAGATTGGCCCTCGGCCGATTTTGCCCGGTGCATGATACGAAAAGCAGGAATGTTGAGCCGGGCAGTGTCCATCCACAGGAGCGTGGCGGAGGTTACCTGCCAGTGGGAACTTCGTTGGCCAGGGGTCGCCCTTCGGTGAAGTCGCGGATGTTCGAGAGGGTCGTCTCGGCGATGTTGGCCAGCGCTTCGCGGGTGAAGAATCCCTGATGCGAGGTGACGATCACGTTGTTGAACGAGAGCAGCCGGGCCAGCGTATCGTCGTCGATAATCTTGTCCGACTTGTCTTCGTAGAAATAGTCGCCCTCCTCTTCGTAGACGTCCAGTCCGGCCGCACCGATCTTCTTCTCTTTCAGTCCGTCGATCAGGGCCTGCGAGTGGATCAGCTGGCCGCGTCCGGTGTTGATGAGCACCACACCCGGTTTCATCCGTTCGATGGCGGAGGAGTCGATCAGGTAGCGGGTCTGTTCGGTCAGCGGGCAGTGGAGCGAGATGATGTCCGACTGTGCGTAGAGCTCGTCGAGCGTCACGTAACGCATTCCCACCTCGCGGGCAAAGGCTTCGTCGGGGTAGAGGTCGTAGCCGAGCACCTCCATGCCGAACCCGCGCAGGATGCGGATCAGAATCCGGGCGATCTTCCCGGTGCCGATGATGCCGGCCGTTTTGCCATGCATGTCGAAGCCCATCAGGCCGTGCAGGGCGAAGTTTCCGTCGCGGGTGCGCCAGTAGGCGCGGTGGATTTTGCGGTTCAGGGCCAGCATCAGCGCCACGGCGTGTTCGGCCACGGCGTAGGGCGAGTAGGCCGGTACGCGGACCACGGTAATTCCGTCGCGGGCGGCGGCCTCCAGATCGACGTTGTTGAAGCCGGCGCAGCGCAGTGCGATCAGCGGCACGCCCTGCTCCTTGAGGGCATGGATGGCGGCCGCGTCGGCCGTGTCGTTCACGAAGATGCAGACGGCTGCGGCTCCCTGTGCCAGAATGGCGCTCTCGGGGGTCAGGTGGCCTTTGAAGTATCGGATGTCGAAACCGTAGGCTTCGTTGGCTTGGTCGAAGGATTCGCGGTCGTAGGGCTTGGTGCCGAAAAATGCGATTTTTGTTGCCATGGGTCGAGGTGTTTTCCGCTTCCGGAGGGTACGGACGTAGCTCCGCAAGCGGAGGGTAAACGGTTTAGGTTACAGGGTGAGTGTGCGGCTGTCCGGGTGTCGAACACACCGGTGTGTCACGTTCATGACAGGCCGCGCACTCGCGCACTGGGGAACCGCAAAAACAGTGCCAGCGTCTATAACCAGGTCGTTTCGACCGGTTTTTTGTCGATGTAGTTCGGGAAGCGGAAGGCGGGCATACCGAGGGCCATACCGGCGTGGATTTCCCGGCCCTCCAACCCCAGCAGTTTCTGGAACCGTCCCTTGCGGTCGTTGTCGATGGCTGAGCAGACGAATCCGGTGTAGAACTGGCTCACCCCGAGACTCTCGGCCATCAGCGAACCGTTTTCGTAGGCCAGGTTGGAATCGACCTTGCCGAAGCGGATTTCGGCGGGGGTGTGGATCAGAATCACAGCCGTGGCGCCGCGCAGCACCAGGTCGTTCCCTTTGGCCTGTTCGGCGATCAGGCGGTGGAAGGTGGGCAGGTAGCGGTAGGCTTGGGGCAGGAGGCATTTCAGTGCCGGCCGCAGGATCGGGTTCTCCAGCAGGCGGATCAGGCCGCCGAAGATGTCGAGGGTCAGGTTGGTGATCCGGCGCAGTTTTTCGGGATCGGTCACCACCGTAAAGGCCACCTGCTGCATGTTGCTGGCAGTCGGAGCGCGGTGGGCGGCTTCGACGATCTGTTCCAGCAGCTCGCGCGGCACGGGCGTTTTGGAGAAGGCCCGGTTCGAACGGCGTGCCCGGCAGAGCAGCATCACCTGTTCCGGGGTGGGCAGGGCGGTGCGGTCGATCGGGTGAACGGTTTCGGTCGGGAAGCTCGAGTGGCGTACCGACCCGGTCGGGCAGGCGGCTACGCAGTGGCCGCAGACAATGCAGCTTTGCGGATTTTGGATGCCGATCGTGCCGCGGGCTTCGTTTTGCGTGAAGATATGGGAGGGGCACACGGCCACACAGTGGCCGCAGCGGGTGCAACTGACTTCGTTGATGTTGAGGGTGAGCTCCATGGTGTGAAACGTATTTGGATGATAGAGTAAAGATACGGAAATAACGGATATTCGGGTGGTGTTGGTATGCCGATTTTCCGTATCTTGTCGGGTGATGAAATGGGAAACGAGTATCCTGACCACGGACGGCGGAGCGCAGGTGCAGGCCGTCGAACCGGTGATCGTGTCGGCCAGCCGGGCCACGGACATTCCGGCTTTCTGGGCCGACTGGTTTTTCGGCCGTTTGCGGGCCGGATACTCGGTGTGGGTCAATCCGTTCGACCGCAAACGGAGCTATATTTCGTATGCCCGCACGCGGTTGATTGTCTTTTGGTCGAAAAATCCGGCGCCACTTCTGGCCCATCTGCCGGAGCTGGAGCAGCGCGGCATTCATTGTTATGTCCAGTTTATGCTCAACGATTACGAGCGCGAGGGGTTGGAACCGGGTGTCCCGCCTCTGACGCAGCGCATCGACACGTTTCGGCGGCTGGTCGACCGGCTGGGGCTCGGACGTGTGATCTGGCGGTTCGACCCGCTGGTGCTGACGCGCCGAACGGGGGTGGCGGAGCTGTTGGAACGGGCGGCGGCGATCGGCGACCAGTTAAAGGGCTATACGGAGCGAATGGTTTTCAGTTTTGTCGATTTGGCGGCCTATCGCGGCGTGGCGTTGCGCATGGCGCGGACGGGGCTGGGGTGTCGGGAGTTCACGCCGGAGGAGATGACCCTCTGGGCCGAGGGCTTGAGTGCGCTGAACGGGCGTTGGAATTTTGAACTGGCCACCTGTGCCGAAGAGATCGATCTCCGGCGGTTCGGCATCGAACACAATCGTTGTGTGGACGATCGGCTGATGATCCGCTATTTCTCCGAAGACCGGGAGCTGATGCGTTTCCTGGAATGGCCCGAACGGTATCGGACCGATACGTTTCTGCCCCTTGCGACCAGTCCCAATCGTGACCGTGGGCAGCGTCGGGCATGCGGGTGCGTGTGGAGCAAGGACATCGGCGCCTATGGGACGTGCCGTCACGGCTGTCTCTATTGCTATGCTGCCCGTCGGATGGGCATGGGGAGTGGGGCATTGCGCGCGGGCGCATCCTGGCCGGAGAGCCTGCAGGAACTGGCTGGAGGCTTTACGGGAGTCGTGCCAGAAAATCGTTGATGCTTTCGGAGCGGAACGTGAATCCGTGGCTGATCAGCTTTTCGGGGTAGGCACACTGGCCAGAGAGGAGCAGCTCGGACGATTCGCCCCGTACGAGCCGCAACAGAACGGTGGGCAGAGGCAGGGTGAGGGTGCGGAAACGCCGGGCAATGGCCTGGGTGAATTGCCGGTTGTTGATGCGTCGCGGCGATACGAAATTGACGGGACCCTCGATGCCGGGATGTTCGATCAGAAACGCGACGGCCCGTACGAGATCTTCCAAATCAATCCACGAAAAGTTTTGCATGCCGGAGCCGAAGCGTAGTGCGAGCCGTTTCCGGGCGAAGACGGCCAGTTTGGGAAAGGCGCCGCCGTCGGGCGACAACACCACGCCGAAGCGCATGGTGATCCAGCGGATGTCGTCGGGAAGCTGTGCGACTTCGTGTTCCCAGTCGTGGCAGAGCCGGGCCAGAAAACCGTCGCCCTGCCGGGCATCCGATTCGGCGTAACACCCCTCCGAAGGGTAGTAACCGACGGCCGAGGCGGAGAGAAACAGACGCGGGCGGTGTTCCAGCGTGCGGAGCGTTTCGACCAGTGTGCGGGTGGTTTCGATCCGGCTTCGGTAGAGTTCCGCTTTGTAAGCATCGGTCCAGTAGCGGTCGATGGTGGCACCGGCCAGGTTGATGACCGCGTCGCACCCGGTGAGCGCGGCGGCCAAAACGCTGCGTTTCGCAGGGGTGAAAAATTCTCTGCGCAGAGGGATGATTTCGTCTCCGCGTTGTTTCAAGTGGGTCGATAGGTGGCTTCCGATAAGTCCCGTAGCGCCGCTGATCGCTATTCTCATGATGCTTCTCTCCTCTCGACTCTTTTCCGGATCCCTTGGACTATTCGATTGAATGTCAGTGTGATCGTTGTGAGTATTCGTCAGTGATCACCGGGAGCCGGGGGCTGGGTGCGAGTCGATGCCGATCATACAGCAGATTTCGTGCCGGAATGTGAAATTCAATCGGCATTTTCGATCAGGAGGCGACAGTACAGGTCGGGATTATAGAATTTTTGTACCCGTTCTCGCCCCTTTTGTCCCAGAGCGGCGGCCTGATCGGGGTGGTCGACGAGTCGGCGCAGGGTGTCGGCCAAAGCGGTTGCCGAACCGGCCGGGTAGATGGCTCCGCAGGTGCCGTCGGCCACGACCTCGGGCAGACCGGCCAGGGCGGGAACAACCACCGGGGCGCCATAGTACATCGCTTCGATGACCGACAGCGGGAACCCTTCGTACCAGCGGCTGGCTGTGACCACGGCGCAGGCTCCGGCATAGAGGTCGGCCAGTTGCGGCTTGTCCAACTGCCCCAGCAGGGTCACGTTGGCGGGTGTGGGGGGAAGGATATAGTCTTCGGCTGCCTGTCCGGCAATGCGGAATTCGATCCCGGGCAGGAGGCGGGCCGCTTCGAAGAGCAGGTCGATTCCCTTTTCGCGGCTCAGGCGTCCGGCGTAGGCAATGTAGGGTGTTGCTCCCTGCGGTTGGGATGTGGGAGCGGGCATGGTTCCCGGGTCGATGCAGTTGGGTACGACGGCGAATCGTTCGACGGGGATACCGGTGTAGTGGCTGAGACGGTCGCGCTGGAAGGCGGTCAGGGCCAGGAACCGATCGACGTTTCGCGAAAAATAGCCCATCCGGCGGCTCCACCAGCCGCGCAGGGCATAGCCCAGACTGCCGGCGAGGCTCCCCTCGCAGCGGTGGATCAGGCAGTTCCATTCCCGTCCGGCACAGCCTCCGCAGCGTTCGCAGATTGTGCCCCCGGTGTGGAACAGGCCGGTGGGGCAGACGAGTCGGTAGTTGTGCAGGGTCATCAGTACACGGACGCGGGCTTTCCGCAACTCGGGCAGAATGGCGGGCGAGATGACGGGGAAGAGGTTGTGAACGATGGCCGCGTCGGGCTGTTCACGGCGGACGATCTCCCGGATATCGAGCACGGAGCGCCGGTTGTAGAGGGCCGAAAAGAGTGAGGTGAGGCGTCCGAACCGCCACGTGCGGATCTCATCGTAGCTTCGCTCGTAGAGCAGCACGGTGTGTCCGCGGCTTTCGAGCAACTGTCGCTGGAGGGCCACGACCCCCTCTTCACCGCCGGGGCGGCTGTACCGGTTATGTATGATCAGGAATTTCATATCCGCAGGTAAAGATACGGCTCTTTTTGCGAGTTTTCACCATCGTGCGGGAGAACTTGTGTGGTGTTTGCCGGTGTCGAACGGCATCGTTCGGAACTGTCGCTTTGTCAGGAGATTGGCAGGGGTGGAGCATGGCGGGACGGGAGGAGCCGATAGTCGTCGGGGTGTCGGGATACGAAAAAAACGATGCCCCGCAGTGTCGGACCTGTGCTGCCAGGCAGCCGTAGGTCGCACTCGCGGAGCACCGCACCCCATATTGATATGTTCTAAGATAGGTTCAATAATATATTCACTTTTCAACGTCTCAAATTCCGTGCCACGTTTTTATCCGGGCGAATCTCAATCGTTTGCGGAACACATCTAAACAGAAAACGGTATCTTTGCACACGCTAAACGAAAATAAGAACATGATTACTTTCCTGATTTGTCTCGCTTTGCTGATCGGGTCCTACTTTACCTATGCCCGCTATCTGGAACGCCAGTTCGGGATGGATCCTTCGGCCAAAGTCCCCTCCGAAACGATGCGCGACGGGGTCGATTACCTGCCGTTGCCGGAGTGGAAAACGTTTCTGATCCAACTGCTTAACATCGCCGGCCTCGGTCCGATTTTTGGTGCCCTGCTCGGTGCGATGTTCGGCCCGGTGGCTTTCCTGTGGATTACGCTCGGCTCGATCTTTATCGGTGCCCTCCAGGACTACGCCAGCGGGATGATCTCGCTCAAGGAGGGTGGGCTCAGCTTCCCCGAAATCGTCGGCAAGTATATGGGAACGACCGTGCGGCAGGTGATGCGTGCCTTCACGCTCTTCCTGATGGTGTTGGTCGGTGCGGTCTTTATGGTCGGCCCGGCCGGTATCCTGGAGGGGTTCACGGGGCTGACCCAGTCGGTCTGGGTGTGGATCATCCTGGTCTATTACATCCTCGCCACGCTCCTGCCGATCGATAAGATCATCGGACGTTTCTACCCCATCTTCGGTGCGGCGCTGTTCATCATGGCGTTCGGAATTCTGGGCGTATTGATCTTAGGGCCGTACGAGATTCCGAACTTGTCGCTCGCCGCGCTCGACAACTTTACGGCCAACCCGACCGGTGCGCCGATTATTCCGATGCTGTTTATTACGATCGCCTGCGGAGCCGTTTCGGGCTTCCATGCCACGCAATCGCCGATGATGGCGCGCTGCGTGACCAACGAACGGCAGGGACGACCCGTATTTTTCGGTGCGATGATTTCGGAAGGGATTATTGCCCTGATCTGGGCGGCTATCGGGATGGCCTTCTGGGGCGGTACCGATGGACTGGTCAATACGCTTGCCGAACACGGTAACAATGCGGCCTGGGCGGTGGAGACCATTACGAATACCACGCTGGGCAAGGTCGGTGCTTTCCTGGCGCTGCTGGGGGTTGTGGTGGCTCCGATCACGAGCGGCGATACCGCTTTTCGTTGTGCCCGTCTGATTGCTGCCGACTTCATGCACGTCGAACAGAAACAGCTCCGGAAACGACTGATGATTTCGGTGCCGATTTTTCTGGTCGGTGTGGCCATCACCTTCATGCCGTTCGACGTGATCTGGAAGTATTTTGCCTGGGCCAATCAGGTGCTTGCCGCCATCTGTCTGTGGACCGTGACGGTCTATCTGGCCGTGCGGCGCCGGCGGTGGATCCTCGCATTCCTGCCCGCGGCCTTTATGACTTTCATCGTGTCGTTCTATATCTTTATTGCGCCCGAGGGGCTGCGTCTGCCCTATTATACCGGGCTGATGATCGGTGCAGCCATCACGTTGGTGATTGTTGTGGTCATGGCCCGTTATCTGCGTCTGGCTTGGCAGGGGCGCATCGTGGCCTGAATGGATAGAGAGAGATATCCGTGGCGATCATCGGGTCGCCGAACGGAATAATAAAGCAGGAGGAGCAACGCTTTGACGGGTTGCTCCTCCTGCTTTTTTGTGGTGGGCGAAGAGAGGACCGCGGTTACCGGATGCGCAGTTTGCGGATCAGCATGCCGTAGTTGGTGATGGGTACGCCATTCTGCCGGACGGCATGGATGCGGGCCTGGATCATGCGGCGGGTCGAGACGCAACCGCCGCACTGGATGGCCAGTGCGTAGTAGCCCGGAGTGGCGTGAAGTTCGGCCGGAAGCGGGTCGCGGCCGCTCACGAAGGTGAAGTGCAGGTCGTCGATGCGGGTATATTCGCGGAGCCAACCGGGAATCTTGGTCCGGCCGATGTCGTCGCAGGTGACCTGGTGCGAGCAGTTTTCGATAATCAGAATGCGGTCGCCGGGTCGCAGGCGGTCTACGGCTGCGAGCCCTTCGGCGTAGGCCGTTTTGTCGCCTTTCTGTTCGGCGAGCAGCACGCTGAAGGAGGTGACCTCGGTGTCGGGGCAGAGGCGTTGGACAGTGGCCGAGACTTCGCGAAATGCCTGGCTGTCGGTGACGATCAGTCGGGGAACGGTTGTCTGCAGGGCGTTTTCGAGTTGGTCGGGTTGTACGACGAGGGCCATGGCGCCCTGATCGAGCGCTGCCCGAAGTGTCTGTACCTGTGGCAGGATAAGGCGTCCGGCCGGAGCAGCGCTGTCGATGGGGCAGACCAGCAGAATCGGGTCGCCGGGGGCGATCGTTCGGTTGCCGAACAGCGGAGGCGTCGCCTGGCTCTGTTCCGGGATGCCGGTGCGGATGCGGTTCAGAATCTCGTCGGTGGTCAGGCGGCTGGCCCGTTCGGGCAGCACCACGACCGGGATGTCGTTGGCCCGGATGGTGTCCAAGATCTTTTGTTCGGCGGGCCCCGGCTCCGAACCGACGAGCAGCAGCAGGGCCAGATCGACTTCCGTCAGGGTTTGCAGGCTCTTCTGTACGCGCTGTCGTCCCAGGGGGCTTTCGGTGTCGTCCAGACCGGCGGTGTCGATGAAGATGACGGAGCCGTAGCCGATGATCTCGAACGATCGGCGCACGGGGTCGGTCGTGGTTCCCGCCTGGGGCGAGACGATGGCGGTCTGCTGGCCGGTGAGGCGGTTCAGCAGGCTGCTTTTGCCGGCATTGGTCAGACCGTAGATGCCGA
The DNA here is from genome assembly GCF_900104655.1 of Millionella massiliensis. GTDB lineage: Bacteria > Bacteroidota > Bacteroidia > Bacteroidales > Rikenellaceae > Rikenella > Rikenella massiliensis. The sequence goes on from NZ_FNWD01000002.1 coordinate 2,593,174, forward strand.
TATGCGGGGTTTGTTCGCGTCCCATAGGGTGGATCGTGTGCGGGGTTGTCGGGTCGACAGCCTGGCTAAAGCATCCCGGTCTGCTGGAAGGCGTCGGAGAGACCCAGCAGGTGGAGCCGGAGCATGTTCAGGGCATGGGTGGCGGCCCGTTCGATATTTTGTTCGCGGAGCTCGCTGAAGTGCATCAGTCGGGCGGCGGTGCAGACGGTGTTATCGGTATCGCGCCAGGCGATGGCGATCCAAACCGTACCGACCGGTTTTTCGGGAGTTCCGCCGCCGGGACCGGCAATGCCGGTGGTGGCGACGCCATAGTCGGCGCCGAAACGTTCGAGGGCACCGGCGGCCATCTGTCGGGCTACCGGTTCGCTCACGGCGCCGTACTGTTCGATGTCAGCGGCTCGGACGCCGAGCAGCTTGGCTTTGGCCGCATTGGAGTAGGAGGTGACGCCGCCGAGGTAGTAGTCCGAGGCACCGGCCATGGCGGTGATTCGGGCGGAGATGGAGCCTCCGGTGCACGATTCGGCCACGGCGAGGGTCTGATGGCGTTCCTGCAGGAGGGCGGCCACGGCCGATTCGACGCTGGCGGGTTCGTAGCCGAGCATGTATGGGGCGATGTGGTGGCGCAGCAGGTCGAACTGACGGTCGATCTCGCGGTTGGCGGTGGTCACGTCGACGTCGTAGGCCGAGAGGCGCAGCCGGATGCCGCGGGCGTTGGGCAGGTAGGCGAGGTGGAGCCAGTCGGGCAGCGCGTCTTCCCACGGGGCGATGGCCAGCGCCATGGCCGATTCGGCCATGCCGAAGGTAATCATCGTGCGGTGGACGACGGACCGCAGGGCAAAATGTTGCCGCAGCTGGGGAATGACGTGTTCGGTGACGAGGGTCTTCATCTCGAACGGAACGCCGGGCAGCGAGAAGAGCAGTCGGGGCTGCGTGTCGGTACGGCCCGGACGGACGAACATCATGCCGGGAGCCGTCCCCACGCGGTTGGGCAGTACCGTGCAGCCGCGCGGCACGAGGGCCTGTGCCTGGTTCAACTCGTTGAAGTCGATGCCGCGCTCGGCGGTCATCCGGCGGACGTGTTCATAGACTTCGGGGTCGCGTTCGAGGGGGCTGCCGAGATAGTCGGCCAGGGTCTTTTTCGTGATGTCGTCTTTGGTGGGGCCCAGACCGCCGGTCATGATGACGACGTCGGCGCGTCCGAGGGCGCTGTCCACGGCGCCGCGGATCTCGTCGGCCTGGTCGTGGACCGATACGATCCGGTCGATCTGTGCGCCGATCCGCCCAAGCTGTTGCCCGATCCAGGCGGAGTTGGTGTCGACGACCTGTCCGATCAGGAGCTCGTCGCCGACGGTGATGATTTCTACGCTTACCATGTGAGTCGTTATTCTGGTTCCGCTGTCGGCCGGGGAGGGCGTGCGGGGGCGAGCGTTGTTCTTTCGGTCGTCACGGGCCGATCCGGTCGTTCCGGAACTCTCTGCGGGGCGTAGCGGATAAAGTCGTTTCGTTGTGTAGGGGGGATTGACCGAAACGGGAAGTGCAGCGGAGGGGGGATTATTTGCCGGCCAGCCGTTTGCAGATCCGTTTCATGAAGCCGGGCCCTTCGTAGATCATGCCGGAGTAGACCTGTACCAGCGAGGCGCCGGCGTCGAGCATCGCAACGGCGTCTTCGACGCTCATGATGCCGCCCACGCCGATGATGGGCAGCCGTCCTTCGGTCTTTTCGTGGATGTACCGCACCATCTCGCGGGAGCGGAGGGTCAGCGGGCCGCCGCTCAGGCCGCCTTTACCGATCTCGGTGATGCGGTTGGGGGCGCTGACCAGCCCTTCGCGCGAGGTGGTGGTGTTGGTGGCGACGATGCCGTCGATTTTGCACGCTTCGACCACTTCGATCATCTGGTCGACCTGTTCGTAGGTCAGGTCGGGTGAGATCTTGAGCAGGATGGGGCGGTAGTCGCTCTGGCCCTGGCGGAACTCCTTGAGGGGTTCGAGGATGGCGATGGTCGAGGCTTTGCTTTGCAGGGCGGTGAGGCAGGCCACGTTCGGGCAGCTGACGTTCACCACGAAGTAGTCGACGTAGTCGTACAGGGCGCGGAAAGCCTTGAGGTAGTCGCACGGGGCCTGTTCGTTGGGGGTGAGGGTGTTTTTGCCGATGTTGCCGCCCACGATGATGCCGGGTTTGCGGTGGCGGAGGTTCTTCACGGCGTTCTGCACGCCGTGGTTGTTGAAGCCCATGCGGTTGATGATGGCGTGGTCTTTGGGCAGTCGGAAGCAGCGCGGTTTGGGATTCCCGTTCTGGGCTTTGGGGGTCACGGTGCCGATTTCGACGAAACCGAAGCCGAGCGCGCCGAGCATGTCATAGACTTCGGCATCCTTGTCGAAGCCGGCGGCCATGCCGATGGGGTTGGGGAATTTCAGTCCCAGCACTTCACGCTCCAGAGCCGGCGAGCGACGCACGTAGATGGCCCGCATCACGGCGCGGGCGAAGGGTACGTAGTGCAGGATGCGCAGCAGGCGGACAATCAGATGGTGGATGGTTTCGGGTTGGAGCTTGAAGAGGAGGGGACGGAAAAGTTTATACATCGTGTGGCTGTAATTTTCACAAAGGTACTATAAAATTCAGGTTTTCGATGGGATTGTCCTGTGGGTGCTGTATGTTTTGCTACGGGGTGCCGGGCGAAGGGGAATGGCCATGCGACCGGAGCGGGAAACGGCAGTGGCCGTGGAGTCGTTGTTGCGGGCAGACTCTTCGGTGGCGCAGGGCATAGCCTCCTTTGCAGGAGCGCAAACAGCGTTGCAGAGTCCTCGGCGGTCAGTCACGGGACATGGGGGCGGGCTCCGTCGTCCGGCCTACCGGGCGGCGATGCGTGCAGATCAAAAAAACTCTTCGCGGAAACGGTAGTTGCCGCGGAGCTCTTCGAAACGTTCCGGTTCGTGGCGCAGGGCAGCATCGTCGGTGCGGATGTTGTAGTAGGCGGGCATGTCGCGAGCCACCTCGTCCCAGGTGAGGACGGAACGGGGATGTTGGCGCGGCGCTCCGTCCGGATACCAGTCGGCGGGGAGAGGCAGGCCGAGAAAGGCTGCCACTGTGCGGACGGACATGGCGGTTCCCATGGCCTTGCCCTGGAGCGAGTAGCCGGCGATGTGGGGTGTGGCGAGGGCGGTCATGCCCAGCAACTCGCGGTCGATGTCGGGTTCGTGGCCCCAGACGTCGAGGGCGGCCTGTGCGACCTGCCCGCTGCGCAGTGCCGCTTTGAGGGCGGCTTCATCGACCACTTCGCCGCGCGAACTGTTCAGGAAAATCGTGCCGGGACGCATGGCGGCGAAAAACGAGGTGGAGGCCATGCCGCGGGTCGTGTCGTCGAGCAGGACGTGGGTCGTGACCACGTCGGCCCGGCGCAGCAGCTCCTCCTGCGTGACGAACGCTTCGGTGCCGGCTTCGCCGCGCGAACGGCGCGGCGGGTCGCAGCAGAGAACGTCGAATCCGACGGCTTCGGCCGCGTGACGGATGGCGCTGCCCACGTTGCCGACGCCGATGATTCCGAGGGTCGTCCCGGCGGGGCGAACCTCCAGCGCAAGCAGGACGGCGAAAACCCATTGCAGCACGCCGCGGGCATTGCACCCCGCGGCAGTGGCTACGCGGATTCCCCGCTCGCGGCAGTAACGGGTGTCGATGTGGTCATAGCCGATGGTGGCCGTGGCGATCAGCCGCACGCGGCTGCCGTCGAGCAGCGCGGCATTGCAGCGGGTGCGGGTGCGGATTACGAGCACGTCGGCCGTGCGGACAGCCGCAGCGTCGATCTTGCCTCCGGGCAGGTACGCCACCTCGGCGTATGGCTCGAAGACCCCTTGTATGAAGGGGATTTTGTCGTCGATTACGATTTTCATATTCCCAAAGGTACACACTTTTTTCGGGTTCGCTTCCTCCGAAGTGGGGGCGGAGCAGCCCGTGTGCCGGGAGGCCCGATGGCCGCGGAGGATGGGGCAGGGCTTGTTGCAAAAACCGGCTGAAGGGTGTCGAAAAACAGACGAATCCGGAGAAATCATTTCTCCGGATTCGTCTGTAAAATGGCGGGGCCGGTCGATGGCGTTACTTCACGACTTCGCAGGTGAAACGGTCGGTCAGCGGGGCTTTGGAGTTGCCCGCGGTGACGTGGATTTCGTTGAGACCGTCGGCCAGTTCGACGTTTTCCCACCGGATCGTGGCGTAGTCGTCGGGTTTGGCCTTGCCGCAGCTTACGCCGTTGATGAAGAGTTCCGCTTCGGGCTGGTTGGTAAAGACGGTGATCGTCTGCCGGTTCGCGTGGCGCTGATTGTTGCGTTTCTCGGCGATGTAGAGGACGGGCTCCTGTTTGTTCCAGTTCGCTTTGTAGAAGTAGAAGGCGTCTTTGCGGATCTTGCGGTCGAAGGTGACCAGCCCTTTGTCGTTGATGCCGGGACGGTCGCCCTCGGTACGGTGGGCTGCTCCGAAATCGAACATGTTCCAGACGAAACTGCCCCATACGAACGGACGCGACGATATGATCTTCCACGACTCGATGTGGTAGTAGGTCTGCCAGTTTTCGGGGTGCCACCATCCGGCCGGTGCGGGTTGCCTGAGCGAATCCTGCTGGTGGTAGATGCTGGCTCCGGCGCCGTATTCGCTGATCCCGATCCGCAGCTCGGGGTTCTGTTTGTGCTGGTTGTCGAGCCAGGTGCCCAGCGTGGCGGGGTTGCTGCCGTACCAGCCGTCGTATCGGTTCCAGGCAATCAGGTCCGTGATGAAGTTCAGCGCACCGCCCTGGTTGCTGGCCGAGGTGGTGGGGCGCGTGGGATCTTCCCGGTGAGCCAGCGCGTTCAGCTCCTTGATGTATTCGACCGGATTGTCGCCCGCTTCCTTCAGCTCGTTGAACAGACCCCAGCAGCAGATGGAGGGGTGGTTATAGTGCTGCCGGATCATCTCGACCAGTTGCATCCGGCCGTTGGCCTTGAAGGTTTCGGAGTTGACGAACCCTTTGTTGCCGTATCCGCCGGGACCGACGAACGGAATCTCGGCCCAGACGATCAGTCCGTGGCGGTCCATCAGGTCGTAGAAATATTCGGCCTGCGGATAGTGGGCCAGACGCACGGCGTTCACGCCCATCTCCAGCATCAGACGCACATCTTCGTCGTGGTGTTCGCGGCGCAGGGCGTTGCCCACTTCGGCACGGTCCTGATGCCGGCAGACTCCCTTGAGTTGCAGGTGCTTGCCGTTCAGAAAGAATCCCTTGTCGGGGTCGATGCTGTAGAAGCGCAGCCCGAGGTGTTCGCTAATCGAGTCGAGGGTCTGGCCATCCTTGGTGATGACGGCTTCCACCTGGTACAGGAACGGGTCTTCCACGCCGTTCCACAGGTGGGGGTTGCGGATCTCGACGGGGAGGGCGTGCGTGAGGGTGCCGCCGGCGGGCAGCGTGACGGTAGCTGTGGCGGTCTTCACGACTTTCTCCTGATCTTTCACGCGGATGGTGATGCCGACCTGTTCGTCGCGGTCGCGGCTGCTGGAGAGCTGAATCTCGTTGATGACGCGGGCGTATCGGGCGCTGACGGAGTCCTGGATCAGTTTCAGCCCGGGCGAGGCGTAGTCGAGCGGCGAGATGCAGATGTCGTCGGTCACCAGCAGGTGGACGTCGCGGTAGATGCCGCCGTACATGTTGAAGTCGCCGGTCAGGGGCATGATGTCGAGCTGCTCGGCGTTATTGACCCGTACCAGCAGGGTATTCTCCTTGCCGGGTTTGACCAGATCGGTGATCTCGATGACGAAGGCGCCGTAGCCGCCGCGATGTTCGCCGGCGTACAGGCCGTTCACGAAGACACTCGTGACGGTATTCGCCCCGTCGAACCGGAGGAACAGCCGTTTACCGGCGAGGTCGGCGCTGACGAAAAGTTTTTTCTCATAGTTTCCGATGGCACGTGTATAGTCCATGCGGCCGACCAGGGCGTCCTGGGCGTTCCACGTGTGGGGCAGGTCGACGCGGCGTGCCTGGCTTGCGTTCATCTGGTAGGCAAAGTGAAACGACCAGTCGTTGTTCAGGTCGATCGACTGTCTGCGGGCATGCGCAGTCGTGAATGCCGTCAGTAGCAGTAGAAACGCCACTGATTTCGTGAGTAAAGGTTTTGTACTCATAATGCGTAGAAGTTTGTGGGGTGCGAAAGGTTGGTTATACGCTGTTTTATGAGGTAGGGGGCAGGTGTTGATGTATGGGGCACAAAAACCGATTTACTGGGAATCGGATTGGGAGGTTATTCGTCTACTGTTGGGTCGGTATGATTTCGTAAAGTAAATGAATTTATGATGTATGCGCAAGCGGTCGGAGAGATGGAGTGCTATCCTGCTTCAAAAAGTGGATGAGGTGATTATTGGCTCGATCCAGTATTTTATTTTATAAATGACGAATTTTCAATGGAATAAAATCGTACTCGATGGGACGGCGGTAATTTTGACAATAAGGTGGCGATCTATGTTTTTCGGATTCAGATCGAAAGACATGAATATGGGTCGTAACGGTTTGACAAGGCTGACAATGAGGCTGATAAGCTATAGCAATGCGCAGTGGACATTGGTGCGTGATTTATGCGCGGGAGATGGTTGCTTGAATGTATGATATGTCCTATATTTGAGATGATTAATGGCTTGTCGAAGATGAAAAAACGTTTGTTTTTGCTGATATGTCTGATTCTGGGGGGCATAAAGTATGGCCACTCTCAGGTCTGGTCTCCCGATCAGGGCGATGGAACTTATTGCAATCCGATTATCCATGCCGATTATTCCGATCCGGATGTCATTCGGGTCGGTGATGATTACTATATGGTGGCGTCGAGCTTCACCTGTTTCCCCGGTATTCCGGTGTTGCATTCCAAAGACCTTGTGAATTGGCGCATCATCAACCATGTGTACTGCGAACTGCCGTTCGATCGGTATAAATATCCGGCGCATGGGCAGGGCTCCTGGGCGCCTGCGATCCGGTATCATGACGGGTTGTATTATGTCTATTTCTGTACACCCGAAGAGGGTTTGTTTGTGGCCTATACCAAGGATCCCCGGAAAAAGTGGACGCTTAAGAACGTGTTGAAAGTCTCGCAATGGGAAGATCCATGTCCGTTTTGGGACGACGACGGCAATGCCTACTTGGTACGAAGTAAATTGTGCGGAGGACCGGTCTATCTTCACAGAATGTCGCCCGACGGATTGGAAATCCTGGATAACGGGAAAATCGTTTATTGGGACGACTCGCAAAATCCGGTGCTCGAAGGGCTGAAAATGATCAAGCGTAACGGTTGGTATTATATTGTTGCTCCGGCAGGTGGGGTCACATATGGATGGCAGACGGTGTTGCGCTCGAAAAATATTGAGGGACCGTATGAAACGAAAAAGGTGTTGGATGCGGGTAATGGGATCAATGGACCTCATCAGGGAGGTCTGGTCGAAACACAAACCGGAGAGTGGTGGTTTATCCACTTTCAGGATAAAGGTATGTATGGACGAGTGGTTCACTTGCAACCGGCTCAATGGGTTGACGATTGGGTCGTGATGGGCGAAGATCCTCAGCAAAGTGGATGCGGAAAACCGGTGTTGAGGTACCGGAAACCCAATGTGGGTAGAAATTATGCTCCGGATCAGCCTCAGACATCGGATGAGTTTGATGCCAAAACCCTGGGATTGCAATGGCAGTGGCAGGCAATCGAACAGCACAAGTGGTATTCGTTGTCGCAGTCAAAAGGGAGTTTACGGCTGTTTGCGGTCTCGGTTCCGTCCGAAGAGGGTAACTTGTATTATGCCGGAAATTTGTTGCTGCAAAAATTTCCGGCACCCGAATTTACGGCAAAAGCAAAGGTGGATGTTTCGGCCCTTCGACCTGGCGAACGAGGTGGTCTGATCGTGATGGGTAATTACCATTCGTATATTTGTGTGGTTAATGAGGCGGGAAATAAGGTTGTTGCAGTGTATGAGGGGAAATATGAAAATTGTGGGTATCCACCTCGTCAGGAGGCTAAGGTAAATTGTGCTGCGGATCAGTTATGGCTGAAGGTAGAGGTGTTTGACGATGCAACTTGCCGCTATGCTTACAGCTGGGACAATGAGCATTACACCGTCTTTGATCATCGATTCAGAATAGAACGCGGTCAATGGATTGGAGCGAAAGTAGGACTCTTCTGTATTAATCCCGATATCCGTGATGGGAAAGGTTACATGGATGTGGATTATTTTCACATTGAGTAAACACGAGCAGGAAAAGCAAAATGAAAACGAGAGAAAAGCTTCGTTGCTTTTCTCTCGTTTTTTGTGCGAGTATGAGTGGGACTATGGGGAATCAACGGTGTGTTATGTTGGGCGTGACATGCAGGGTTAAATGTAGGAACACGTCCTGTTACCGGAGCAGCCTTTCTTCTGTTTTTCAGGTATTTCTCGGGTGGATGCAGTTGCTAGTATATGGTATGGAGCGATATCGCATGACTAAGTCTGCGAAAGGGAGTTTGCGCGGTTGGAATTGGGTGAGGGGTAGCGTGACGGGGGGCGGAAAGTGAAGCTCCTTGTGATGGTTTTGAGGAGGGTGAACCTTGTTATGGCGTGGCGGAGATTGGGAATGCGGTTGGGAGGGTATTCCGGGGCACTGTCGTTGGTTTAATCGCTTTGTGGTAATATGTAATGGTTTAGACAATCGATTGCATGAAGGTGACGAATTAACGGATCGATTCAATATGTCTGCTATGTAAAAGATTATGAATAGAATATGGGACCAAAATAAACCGATGCCGAGAACTTTTGATAACGTGAGGTTTATTTTTTGATTTGGATAATCGGGGGATAATATCTACTTTTATGCAAACGATTGCGTAATAGGGGTGAGGCGTTGGGACTGCGAGTGGGAATGTTGCTGTCATTTCGAGTAGTTTGTCGGTGGTAGGGGAACGAAGCGGTGTCGGGGATTTTGAGCATGATGCGGTACGGGATAACTGGAGTTCAGGATGTGTTGCATCCGGGTAATCATAAAACACACGAACATCATGAAAAGTCAGATTTCAAAATTGCTCTTTGCGGTGGCATGGTGCCTGTTTTTCGGCGGGATGGCTCGGGGACAGCATGTCGGGACACGGCCGGCGGACTGCCCGGCATACGCGGCAGAACCTGTTTCGACCGATCGAACTGTTTGTGAAACCGCTTCGGAACCGGCGCAAGTGGTGGCCGAACCCGGGATGGATCGACCGACACCGGGTGGTGCGACGAGGCCGAATGACGCGAAGGAGGTGTCGACGTTGGCTGAACCGATGACGGTCGATACGATCTGCTACGTAGTCAACCCCGAGGCCGAACGCCAGCGGTTCCGGGGCTGGGGAGTGTCGTTGTGCTGGTGGGCCAATATGTGCGGCCGGTGGAGCGATGAGAAGATCGACGAGATTGTGGATTGGCTGGTGAGTCCCGACGGATTGAACTTCAGCTATTTTCGTTATAATATCGGCGGCGGGGACGACCCGCTGAACCGTCACTGCACGCCGCATCACATGGGAATGGGACAGGGCAAGGGGCTGCGTGCCGAGATGGAGGGATTCAAGGATTCGACCGGCGGTGCCTATGTCTGGGAGCGTGATGCGGCCCAGCGGAAGATTCTGCTCAAGATCCGGGAAAAGCGACCCGACGCCGTGTTCGAAGCCTTCAGCAATTCATGCCCCTATTACATGACTTACAGCGGTTGCTGTTCGGGTAACGCCGATCCCGGGAAGGACAATCTGAAACCGGAGTATTACGAAGAGTTCGCGCATTATCTGGTGGATGTCTGCAAACACTATAAGGAGGAGTATGGCATCGAGTTCCGCACGCTGGAACCCTTTAACGAGTCGATGACCAGTTACTGGTGGGCCAACGGGATTCAGGAGGGGTGCCACTTCGACTACAGCTCGCAGATTGCGTTTCTCAAGGTTCTTGCCCCAATTCTGAAGAAGTCGGGCCTCCGTACGGTGATTGCCGCTTCGGACGAGTCGAGCGTGGCTCAGGGTGTCGAAGGGTTCGATGCCTATCGCGAGGCCGGAATCCTGGACCTCATCGGGCAGTGGAACGTACACTCGTACCAGGCCGATCAACCCAGTCGCAGCCGATTGAATGCACGCTGCCGGGAGGCTGGTATGCCGCTCTGTATGAGCGAGGTGGGTTTCGGCGGGACGGGGTTGGCCGGCAATCTTGCCCTGGCCCGGAAACTGATGGACGACATCCGGTACATGATGCCCGAGTACTGGGCCGACTGGCAGTATGTCGAGGAGCGTACCGACCAGTGGTGCCTGGTTCGCGGTGACTTCAAGGCGCAGACCTACGAAAAGGTCAAAAACTATGCGGTTCGTCAGCATTTTACCAAATACATCAAGGCCGGATATACGTTCCTGACCTCGCTCAACGAGCAGACGCTCGTGGCCCGCAACGCGGCGCGTGATACGCTGGTCATCGTAGCGCTCAATACGGATTCGCTGCCCGTCTGCCACCGTGCCGATCTGTCGCTCTTTCGGGCGAGCGGCGATGGGGTTACCTGTCGGCTGACCACCCGGGAACAGGATTTGGCCGTTTGTTACAACCATTCCTTCCGGGACGGGGTGCTGAGCTACACTCTGCCGGCCAACAGCATCGCCACGCTGATCGTGCCGCTGGCCGACCCGGCACAACGCCCTGCGGAACCTCTGAAGGCAGGAACCTCCTACGCGATTGTGCCGCGAGGTGCGGCCGGTCTGGCCCTGCAGGCCGACAGCGGAGCGGTACGGGTCGTTGAAAACCGCTACCTGCCGGCTCAGCGATGGGTGTTGAAAGGCAAAGCCGGACGGTATGTCCTGCGTAATGAGCAGCGAGAGGTGCTGATTGTTTCAGAGCAGGGCGATGGGCTGAGCCACTCGAAACAGGCCGTCGGGAAGCAGCGTTTCCGGATCGAGCCGGTCGACGGGATGTTTTATCAGCTTGTCACTCCGGACGGGACGAAGGCGTTGGAGTTGCAGGAGGGTAACCTCGCCGCCGGAACACGTGTCGGACTCGGTGCATGTGCCGATATGCCGATGGACTACCACCGTCAGTGGCAGCTGGTTCGCCTGCCGTAGCCCGGCTGCGGTATGGGCTGTGATCGACCGCGGCATGTGGAGGACGCAGGTGGCTTCGGTCGGGTGGGCTCGACAAACCGCGCGAGCCGCGCTGCGCAGATGGTGCCGGTTGCGAACGCTCTTTGGGTGTAGATCCCTCTCCCGGTTTACGTTATCTCTTACTTTACACTAACCCCAAAACTTATGAAACGAATTGTTTGTCTGATTTCCGCACTTTGTATGTGCGGAGTGTCGGTGTCGGCACGGGAGTACCACGTCTCTCCCACCGGCAGCGATGCCCATGACGGCAGTGCAGCTGCCCCGCTGCAAACCATCAACGCTGCGGCTCAGCGCGCTTTGGCGGGCGATACGGTCACGGTGCACGAGGGGACTTACCGCGAATGGGTGAATCCCCTGAACGGCGGCGAAAGTGACTCCAGGCGAATCCTCTACCGCGTAGCCGATGGCGAAACGGTCCACCTGAAGGGTTCGGAACTGATCAAGAGTTGGGTAAGGGAGAAGAAGGCCCCGGGCGTGTGGAAAGTGGTGCTGCCGAACAGCTTTTTCGGAGCCTACAACCCCTATAACGATCCGATTGTGGGCGACTGGTTTACGCCCTGGGGCAAACCCCACACGGGGAATGTTTTCCTGAATGACGTTTCGATGTACGAAACGCGCAGCGTCGAGAAGGTGCTGGCTCCCGACACGGTCCGCAGCACGCGCGATCCGCAGGGAACGACGCGGGTATGGCACGCGGTGGTGGATGCCGACAATACCACGATTTATGCCAACTTCGGTGACGTGGATCCCAATCGCGAGACGGTCGAGATCGCTGTCCGTCCGACCTGTTTCTATCCGACCCGTCAGGGGTTGAATTACATCACCCTGCGCGGGTTTCACGTCAGCCAGGCGGCAACCCAGTGGGCGGCCCCGACGGCCGAACAGGTGGGGATGATCGGTACGCACTGGAGCAAAGGGTGGATCATCGAGAACAATGTGGTGCGCAACTCGCGCTGCAGCGGCATCACGTTGGGCAAGGAGCGTCCCACGGGCCACAACCTCCTGTGCAACGACACGCGACTGGACGGGATGGCCCACTATCTGGAGGTCATCTTCCGGGCGCTGCGTGCCGGTTGGAACAAGGAGCAGGTCGGTTCGCACATCGTCCGGAACAACGTGATCTCCGATTGCGGACAGACCGGTATCTGTGGCAGTCTGGGAGGTGCGTTCAGCGAGATATACGGCAATCATATCTACAACATCTGGGTCACAGGGCAGTTTGCCGGGGCCGAAATGGGCGGAATCAAGCTCCACGGTGCAATCGATACCTATATCCATCATAACCGCATTCACCGCGTCGGCCACATCGGGATCTGGCTCGACTGGATGAGCCAGGGGGCACGCGTCTCGTCCAACCTGCTGTACAATAACGGTACGTCGGATCTCTTTTTCGAGGTGGACCACGGGCCCTTCATGGTGGACAACAACATCATGTTGTCGGCCTGTTCCGTGAACGAGGTCTCCGACGGCGGGGCCTATCTGTACAATCTGTTTGGCGGTACGGTCACCGGGCGCGACGATGCACGTTATATCCCGTACCACTTGAACCACTCTACGGAGGTCAAGGGGGTCCGGTCGTTTCTGATCGGCGACCACCGTTTCTATAACAATGTGTTTGTGGGGCGCAAGGGGCAGGAAAAGTGCGGTTTGGCGCTTTACGATACGGCCCAGCTGCCCATTTATGCCGCCGGGAATCTCTTTTGCAACGGAGCCCGGCCGATGAAGGGTCGCGAGCAGGGCGTCGTGGCGGCCGATTACAATCCGCAAATCCGGCTGGAGGAGACTTCAGATGGGGTTTACATGACCTTTACGGTCGACGGTGCCGCGACGGCTGGCCTGCAGACCCGTCCGGTCGATGCCGCACGGCTGGGTACCGTCCAGTTGTCGGGGTACGGGTATGAAAATCCCGACGGAACACCGCTTGACGTACAGGTCGATTTCTTCGGCAAGGCTCGTTCTGTGGAGACTCCGACTCCGGGGCCGGTCGAAGGGGTGTCGTCCGGCAGTCAGCGGCTGAAGGTCTGGTAACCTAAGATTTACGGTGCTCCGGGAGAAATGAGTTTTTTGGGGGGATAGCACCCGTTGGAAAATGCAGTGTATGGCCGATTCATCCTTTCCGGGGGTGGATCGGCTTTTTTGTGTGAGGATTGAACGGGTGGTGTTGAGCACTATCAGCGGAGAGTTTACATTGGGGGGGATGAATGGCAAACGAACTGCAAAGCATACGGACAGAGGTCGGGTATGACGAATTTAACGGTCAGATTCCGAGCAGGTCTGTATATTTTGTCGTATATTTGATGAATCGATTGAGTCGTAAACAGTGAATGTTTCGACTTGAAAGTTTATTCGCCTTATTTAATACTAGCCCAAACCCATTATGAACCGTTTTTTTTGTCTGCTCTCCGCATTGTGTATGTGCGGAGTGTCGGTGTCAGCGCGGGAGTACCACGTCTCGCTCACCGGCAGTAATGCCAACGACGGCAGCATCGCCGCACCTCTGAAAACCATTAACGAAGCGGCCCGGCGTGCCATGCCGGGTGATACGGTCACGGTGCACGAAGGAACCTATCGGGAGTGCATCGTTCCATCTCGGGGGGGTACCTCCGATCGGATGCGTATCACGTACCGTGCCGCTCCCGGCGAGCGTGTCGTAGTGAGCGGTTCTGAGCCCGTTTCCGGTTGGGTGAAAGTGCAGCACGATACCTGGAGAGTGACTTTACCGAACACGTTTTTCGGTACTTTCAATCCGTTTGACGAGTTGATCTATGGAAGCTGGTACAACAGTGACGGGCGGCCGAACCACACCGGCGAGGTGCTGCTGAATGGACAGCGGTTGCGCGAGATCTTTTCGCGCGATCAGATTCTGCGTCCGATCGACGGGCAGCCCCGCTGGTATGCCGAAGCTGACGGTAACGGCGGGCCTGTGTTGATGAACATCGAGTGGATCCGCCCCGCCACGGGAGAAAAAATGACCTCCATGCAGGCTTCCGTCGAAGGCGGTGACCAGGCAATCTGCATTGCAGTGGCCGACCGCTGGCCGTTCGGATATCTGAAAGACGGGTCGGTGCTCCATTTCGACGGGGTTGATTTCGGCGCCGGAACCGACACGCTGTTTTTTCAGGCCGCTACGTTGGCCAAAGGCGGAATCGTGGAGGCGCGGTTGAACGATCCGTCCGGTGAGTTGCTCGGGCTGAGCATGGTGACGAACACCGGCGGGTGGGAAGCGTTTGCCGTGTTCCCGATCAAGATGAACCGGAAACTGGCCGGTACAAACGACATCTGCTTTGTGTTGAGGGCTCCGGCCGTGAAACAGAATGGCCAAACGACAATCTGGGCGCAATTCCCCAATGGCATCGACCCGAACAAAGAGGAGGTCGAAATCACGGTGCGTCCGCAGGTCTTTTATCCGGATCGGGCAGGCGTCAACTATATCACGATCAGCGGTTTCATTCTGGAAAACGCAGCCACGAACTGGGCACCGCCTTCGGCCGAACAACCCGGACTGGTGGGGACCCGTTGGTCGAAAGGGTGGATCATCGAAAACAACACGATCCGCAATTCGCGTTGTTCGGGTATTTCGCTCGGTCGTCCGACCTTTGGCCATGCCCACCACTATCAGAAACTCCCTCCGAAGATCTATCCCGAACCGGGCGGCGGACAGACCCTGCAACAGTTGATCGACTATTTCGATCGTGCGTCCTGGAACAAAGAGGATGTCGGATTCCACATTGTGCGCAATAACCATATCTACGAGTGCGGACAGGCCGGTATTGTCGGATGCAGCGGCGGGGCGTTCAGCCTGATCGAGGGTAACGAGATTCACGACATCTGTATGAACGAGAGCTTTACCGGAGCCGAAATGGCCGGTATCAAGCTGCATTTTGCCTGTGATGCGATTTTGCGGAACAACCACATCTATCGATCGATCCGCGGTTTGTGGCTGGACTGGGGCGCGCAGGGGGTACAGGTGATCGGTAACCTTTTCCACGACAACGACCAGTGTGAAGACCTCTTTGTCGAGGTGTGCCACGGCCCGACTCTCGTAGCCAACAACATTATGCTCTCCCGCAAGGCCATGACCTTGTCATCACAGGGGATAGCCGCGGTACATAACCTGGTTTGCGGCGGCATATCGGGAAATCCCGACATCCGTGAGACCTTCTTCTATGAACCGCACGGGACGATCTCGGCGGGCAAGACGGTCAATCGGGGCGGGGATTTCAGGTGGTACAACAACCTGCTGCTCGAACGGGCCTCGCTCGGCGACTGGAGTAACCACGAACTGCCGATCGTGTATGGCGCCAATGTGTTTGCAGCAGGTGCACACGCGGCTGTGGACGACCATACGGCTTTTGCCGACTCCCTGTCGGACCCGGCCGTGAAGCTGGTGCAGAAGTCGGACGGTTGGTATCTGTCGATGAATGTGCCGGCTGCGTGGAAAGGGAAAATAAAATGCAAAACAGTCACAACGTCGACCCTGGGTAAAGCGGTCGTTCCGGATCAGGAGTTTACGAATCCGGATGGTAGCCGATTGCGGGTCGACCGGGACTATCTGGACCGGAAACGGAGCGGGAATCCCAGCCCCGGGGCGTTTGAGATCGGAACCTTCGGGCCGCAGGAGTGGCGTGTATGGCCCAAACAGGAGTAGCCGGATTGAAGGTTTCCCGTTCCCGTCGGACGCGATGAGGGTCTGAACGGACCGTCCGGTCCCCGGTCAGATTCGTCGTTCGGCCGCATTTCAAAGAAAACATATAACCTCATAAAAATCAATTACGTAGAACGATGAAAAAGTTTTTTTGTCTGCTTGCAGCCTCGTGCCTCTGTACTACGGCGCTGTATGCCAAGGAGTATCATGTAGCTCCGGGAGGGAGTAATGCGAATGATGGCAGTATCTCCGCACCCCTGAAAACCATTAACGAAGCGGCTCAGCGTGCCCTGCCCGGCGATACGGTCACGGTGCACGAAGGGACCTACCGCGAATGGGTCAACCCGCTGAACGGCGGTGAAAGTGACTCTAAACGAATCCTCTACCGCGTGGCCGATGGCGAAACGGCCCATCTGAAAGGGTCGGAGCTGATCAAAAACTGGGTCAAAGAGAAGAAGGCCCGGGGAGTGTGGAAAGTGGTGCTGCCAAACACCTTCTTCGGAGCATACAATCCGTACAATGACCGCATCTTCGGCGACTGGTTTGCCAACTACGGTCATGTGCACCATACGGGTGACGTCTATCTGAACGACGTGTCACTCTATGAGACCGACAGCCTGGGTAAGGTGATGACACCCGATACGATTCGCACCCTGCGCGATCCCGAGGGTACCACGCGGGTATGGCACGCGGTGGTGGATGCCGACAATACCACGATCTATGCTAACTTCGGTGACGTAGATCCCAATCGCGAGACGGTCGAAATTGCCGTCCGTCCAACCTGCTTCTATCCGACCCGTCAGGGGCTCGACTACATCACCATCCGAGGATTCCATGTCAGTCAGGCGGCAACCCAGTGGGCTGCTCCGACGGCCGAACAGGTGGGGATGATCGGTACGCACTGGTGCAAAGGGTGGATTATCGAAAACAATGTGATTCGCAACTCCCGTTGTAATGGGATTACGCTGGGCAAGGAGCGGAGCAGCGGACACAATCTGGAGTGCAACGACCGCCGTCTGGACGGTACGGCTCACTACATTGAGGTTATTTTCAATGTATTGAGAGCCGGATGGTGTAAAGACGAAGTCGGTTCGCACATCGTCCGGAACAACGTGATCTCAGACTGTGAGCAGACCGGTATTTGCGGCAGCATGGGTGCCGCCTTCAGCGAAATCTACGGAAACCATATCTACAATATCCTGGTCAAACAGCAGTTTGGCGGGGCCGAGATGGCCGGTATCAAACTCCACGGTGCGATCGACACCTACATTCATAACAACCGTATCCACAAGACCGGGAATTTCGGAATATGGCTCGATTGGATGGCCCAGGGGGCGCGTGTCTCTTCCAATCTGCTGTACGACAACCTGGCCCAGGACCTCTTCCTGGAGGTGGACCACGGGCCGTATGTGGTGGACAACAACATTATGCTCTCGCCTCACTCCGTGTATGAAAGTTCCGATGGCGGGGCCTATCTGTACAACCTCTTTGCCGGGGACTTTAACGGGCAGGACGACATGCGTTATACGCCCTATCACCTGAACCATTCGACCGAGGTGAAAGGGATCCGTACCATCACGCACGGTGACCACCGCTTTTATAACAATATTTTTGTTGGACGGGCCAATGCGAAGGGGAATTTCGGGCTGGTTGTCTTTGAGTCGGCGCAATATCCCATCTATGCTGCCGGTAATTTGTTCTGTGGAGGCGCCCGGCCGATGAAGGAGCGCGACCAAGGCGTTGTGGCGGCCGATTACGATCCGCAGGTCACGCTGGAGGAGACGCCCGGTGAAGTGTATCTGAAATTTACGGTCGACCCGGCCGCCGTGGCTGGCCTTCAGACCCGTCCGGTCGATGCGTCTCTGCTGGGCATCACCAAATTGGCGGGTTACGCATATGAGAATCCCGACGGAACGCCGCTTGAAGTTCCGGTCGATTTCTTCGGTAAGGCTCGTTCTGCAGACACTCCGACTCCGGGGCCGGTTGAAGGGCTGTCGTCCGGCAGTCAGCGGCTGAAGGTCTGGTAATGTGAGATTCGCGGTGCTCCGGGAGAAAAGAGTCCTCCCTTGGGAACTAGCCCGTTGGAAAATGCAGTGTATGGCCGATTCATCCTTTCGGGATGGATCGGCTTTTTTGTGCAGGGAGTGAGCGAGGAAACACGCGGACTGAGTAGATAGGTGTATAGGGGGAGAGCAGAAACCGGAGAAACGGAAAGAATGACGCGGATGTCGTGGAATGGATGAAAATGGTGTCGTTTGCGGTCTTCGATAGTTCGAAAACAATGCCGAACCTTAAAATTGCGTACCTTAGCGGTCGTTGTTGCCTGCCGGGATGTGTACAAGTCGCACGACTGAGCGACTTGAACCGGTCGGGCTGTTTACATCGTTTTTTATGAGCAATTCTGTTTTCGAGGCCGCCCAACAGTTGGCGGCGCAGGTGGTGGAGTGGAGACGCGAAATCCACCGTCATGCCGAACTCTCGTTCGAGGAGCATCGGACTTCGGCGCTGATCTGTCAGGTGCTGGACCAGCATGGTATCTCGTATAAAAAGGTGGCCGGGACGGGTGTTCTGGCCCGGATCGACGGACGTACGGCCGACCCGATCCATCCGGTGGTGTTGCGCGCCGACATGGATGCGCTGCCCATTACCGAAGCCTCCGGGCTTCCGTTTGCCTGTGCGGATGGAGCCATGCACGCCTGCGGTCACGATCTCCATACGTCGGCCCTGCTGGGGGCGCTGGTGCTGTTGCAGGCGCGGCGCGAGACGTTCGACGGTACGATTCTGGGGCTTTTCCAGCCGGGCGAAGAGTTGTGGCCCGGTGGCGCTTCGATTGTGCTGAAAGAGGGGGTCTTCGACGGGATGGAACCGCGGGCCTTTGTCGGCGGACATGTCTCGCCCGAACTGAAGGTCGGTCAGATCGGTCTGCGCAGCGGCACCTTCATGGCTTCGACCGACGAAATCCACATCACGGTTCACGGTAAGGGCGGACATGGTGGTCTGCCGCACCTGCTGAAAGACCCGGTGCTGGCCACTTCGGCCATGATCGTGGCGATGCAGCAGATCGTGAGCCGCAACAACTACGCCTTCACGCCGTCGGTGCTGTCGTTCGGGCGGGTGATTGCCGACGGGGCCACCAACATTATTCCGGATCAGGTGGAGGTCGAAGGGACTTTCCGCACAATGGACGAGGAGTGGCGTAAGGAGGCGCACCGCCGTATCCGCGAGGTGGCCGAACAGACAACGGCTGCCTACGGTTGTACGGCCGAGGTCGATCTGATGGTGGGTTATCCCTGTGTGCTGAACGATGAGCGGCTGACGGCCACGGCTCGTGAGGTGGCTGCCGAAACTTTTGGAGCGCAGGCTGCAGTCGATATCCCGCGACGCATGACGGCCGAGGATTTTGGCTCCTATTCGGTGCGTTATCCGTCGGTCTTTTTCCGTTGGGGCGTCGAGTGCGACATTCCGTTGCACAATGCCGCTTTCGTGGCCGACGAGCGGGCGATCCCTTATGGGGTTGCGATGCTGGCGGCGATGGCGTTGAGGTTGTCGGGCTGCGCTGAGTAGCGGCCGTGCGCGGGGGAGATGCTTTCCCCTATATATACAAAAAGCGATCGGCGGATTTTCCTGCAGGAAAATCCGCCGATCGCTTTATCGTTTTTCGTATTTGGGAGAACTTGTCGGAGGTGCCCCGAGCTGGTGGCATGTGGCTTTTCGGGATCGTGGCTTTGAAACCTTGAAAAGGGTTGTCGGTTTAGGATCGTTCCGAGCCTTTCTCGCGTCAGATTTTTCTAACTGGTGGTGCTGTATGTGCAGTCTGACTTTATGCCTCTGCCTTTAATTCCCGGTTTCAAAGTTCAACTTTAGGCCCCGAGCCAGTTTCTGTTTCTGCAGCCTGTCTTGCCGGCCCCCCGCTGTCTCTCGTCTTCCTCGCCGGGGGTTAGGCGAAGAGCTTTTCGACCGTGCGCACCACGTAGTCGGGCTTGGGATCGAGCGGGAAGACGTGGTGGGGTTTGAGGTACCAGAGTTCCTTGTTGCGCTGGAAGTGGCGTTCGCCGCCGCCGGTGATGTTCAGCATGACGATCTTTTCGGGATCGACCTGTCCGTTTCTGACGGCCTGGATCAGGGTGGCCAGGGCGACGCCGGCTGCGGAGTAGATGTCTACACCTTCGAGCTCTTCGAAGAGTTTGCGGGCTGCGCGGGCCTCTTCGTTGGTGGCCACGAGGATGTCGCCGCCGGTGGCTACCAGGGCATCGTACAGGCCGCCATGGAGGCTGTACGGCGGTTTGCGGTTCGAGAGTACTTTGGCGTCGATGGCTTCGGCGTCGGCACGTGCCTGGTCGGGATCGTAGGGGAGCATGTCGCGGCTGCCGGCGCGCCAGGCATCGTACATCGGCACGAAGGGTACGTTCTGCGATACCATCAGTTTCATCACCGTATTGCCGAAGCGGCCGTCTTCGATGAGTCGCTGGTTGGCTTCCCAGGCGGCGATGGCACCGGTGCCGCTGCCCACGGCCTGGAAGTAGTAGTCGGGGATCCGGCCGATGGTGGTGGCTGCCGAGAGGACGGTGGTCCCCATGCCGTCGCGTCGGGCGATGTTCTTGGCGCCCCCTTCGGCGTAGAACATGGGCGACTGGAGGGCGAGGTTGCTCAGGTGGATGGCGTCGAAGTAGTCACCGCCGACCTGCGGAGCGATCAGTTTGACGCAGGGGTCGAGCGGAGCGTCGAACCACAGGGCGTTGATGTTCTCTTCGGGAACGGAGAGCAGCAGCGGAATCTTGTTGTCGGAGCATACTTTGGCGAAAGCGCGGGCGGTATTGCCGGCCGAGGCGACCACCAGCACCCGCTTCTCGTTTTCGGCGCGTCGGGCGCAGACGTTGTAGGCTTCGGTCTCCTTGAACGAGCAGGTGGTCATCCGTGCGCCTACTTGCGGGAAATAACCGCTGAAGGTGATGTAGAGGTTTTTCAGTCCCAGGTGGTTGGCCAGTTTGACGCTTTTGTAGGTGACTGGGGCGTGGCTGCCCTTGAGCATCCGGCGGATCGGCAGCCAGTCGCAGTAGCGGTAGATGCCGTACTCTTCGCCGCGGACGTTGAGCTGGCGGTTTTCATACTGGGCGCGGATGAGCGCCGGTTCGTGGGCTTGCGGGTCGTCGAGCATCCAGCCTTCGTCTTCGAATTCGCGACCGGTTTCTACGTTGATAAGGGTATAGCGGGTGGGTTTGAAATTCTCCATTCCGTAGATGGTTTATGTCTGTGGCGGGCGGTTGAACGCCGCCGATCGGTTGTTTCAGAGCTATTTTCTCGCTGCAAAGGTACAAAAAACAGTTTGCTGCCGGAATGGGTATAAATACCCATATCGGGGGGCGGAAGGGTGTCTGGAGTATTTCTGGGCGGGGACGGACGGTCGTTGCTTCGGAAAATTGCGTACCTTTACTTGTTGTTTGCCCCCGGGGGATGGTGTCCGGCGAGCGGCCTGCGAGCAGGAGGGAATGGACGAAAGGTGAAGTGTGCGTCGCGGGGGTGATTCGAATAAGATTATGAAACAGGTACTTACTGCTGATGAATTTCTGGCGGCGGGAAGCAGCGGCGTGATTTTCGACGTGCGCAGCCCCGGCGAATACCGCGCGGGGCATATCCCCGGCGCGTTGAGTCTGCCGCTCTTCTCGGATGCCGAACGGGCCGAGGTGGGGACGATTTATACGCAGGTGGGACGCAACGAAGCCGTCGAACGTGGTCTGGAGATTGTGGGGCCGAAACTGGCCGGCTTTGTCCGCACGGCGCGTGCGGCGGCCGACGGCCGGACGCTTTTCCTCTACTGTTGGCGCGGCGGCATGCGCAGCGGTAGCATGGCATGGTTGATGCGTACGGCCGGCATGCAGGCGGTGGTGCTCGAAGGGGGCTACCGGGCTTACCGGCGCTCGTTCGTCGAACTGCTGGCCACACGGCCGTGGCGACTGATCGAGGTGGGCGGCTTTACGGGTTGCGGCAAGAGCGATATTTTGCGGGCCATGGCCCGTCGGGGCGAGCAGGTGCTCGATCTCGAAGCGCTGGCCTGCCACAAAGGCTCTGTATTTGGGGCGCTGGGCGAAGGCGAGCAGCCTACTACCGAAGAGTTCATCAACCGGATTCACCATGCCATGCGGGGGATGGACCCGGCACGGCCGGTGTGGGTCGAGGGCGAAAGCCAGGCGATCGGTCATGTGAGCGTACCGCCCGAACTGTTCCGCATGATGCAGGCGGCGCCGCTGGTGCTCTTTTCGTTGCCGACGGAGCCTCGTTTGCGGCGGCTGGTGGCCGAATACGGTCGCTTCTCGACGGAGGAACTCGCGGCGGCTTTCGGCAAGATTGCCAAGCGACTCGGCGATGGCTATCCGCGGGCGCTGAGGGCGTTGGAGGAGGGGCGGATCGACGAGGCGGCCGAGATCGCCATGCGCTATTACGACAAGTGCTACACGAGGTCGTTGCACAAAGAGGGGCGACCGTTCGTCGAATGTGCCGTGTCGGAGGACGATCCCGAGGCGACGGCGGCGTTGCTGGTCGAGCGGTTCGGATCGCTGGCCGACCCCTCTGGCGGGGAACGTTGAGTTTGGGGGTTTTGTATAATGCTACGGTAGTTGAAGGTGAGGAGGAGTTTTGTAAGTGTGATGTTTAGCTGTTTTGAGATGAAGTGTTGAATAAATTGATGGATACGGCCTGATGCTCTTTTTCGCGGGCGGTGCGTGTGTCGGAGGTGTTACTGGGGGGCTGTCTTGCTTGAAAGCGGGGCGTGGGGTTGGAAGTGAGAATGGGAATCCGCTCGAGGCGAACAGGAAAGTGATGAGCTGACAAGTCGATGATCGATCGAAAATTATACAGTTTATGAAAACAATCGATACACGGGGTAAATTGTGTCCCCAACCGCTGATTATGACCAAGCGGGCCATTGCGGCCGCAGCGCCGGGCGACGAATTCGAGGTGCTGACTGACAATCCGACCGCCTTTTCCAACCTGAAAAGCTATCTGACTGAGCTGGGAATCGCGTTCCGGGCCGAAGAGGACCGGTTGCGGTTCACGTTGAGTTCGGTTCCGGCCGGGGCGGCGCCGTCGTCGCCCGATCCGGTGTGCGGAGTGCCCGCCCGTCCTTTGGCGGCAGTCCCGGCAGCGAAGGGTTATTGTGTGGCCGTGCGCAGCGACCGCATGGGCGAGGGAAATGACGATCTGGGGCGGATTCTGCTGCGGGCGTTCATCAACGCGCTGGGCGATGCGGACCGTCTGCCCGACCACATGCTGTTCTACAACGGCGGCGTGCACCTGGCGCTGGAGGGCAGCGATACGGTGCCGGCGTTGCAGGAACTGGAGAGACGCGGAGTGAAGATTCTGGTGTGCGGCACCTGTCTCGACTTCTACGGCGTTAAGGAACGGCTGGCGGTAGGCACGGTCAGCAACATGTTCAAGATCACCGAAGTGCTGTCGCAGACCGGCCATGTGGTCTATCCCTAATGCGGGGGGTGTCGAACTACCGTGGATGACAGAATCATGTGTGCCGATCCTGTTGCGTCGAATCCATCATTTAAAGAAATTTGACCGTGAATCTCTATTTCGATAACGCGAGCACCAGTTTTCCGAAGCCGCCGGAGGTGGCCGAGGCGATGTGCCGTTTTCTGACGCAGGAGGGCGGAACGTATGGACGCGCCGCCTATGACCGGGTGTTGCGTGCTACCCGCATCGTGGAGGGGTGTCGCGACGCGATGGCCGCACTGCTGGGGGTGGACGATGCCTCGAAAATCGCCTTTACGGCCGGGGCCACTTCGGCCGTGAATGTGGTGTTGAACGGGCTGTTTCCCGAGGGGTGTTCCCGGGAGGGGCAACAGCCGAAGAAGCGCGTATGGGTGTCGCCGCTTGAACACAACGCCGTGATGCGCCCGCTGGCCCGCTTGGAGCGTCTCGGACGGATCACGGTGGAGGTGCTGCCGGGACGGGAGGACGGAACGGTCGATCTCGACCGACTTGCGGCACTGGATACGGAGCGGGGCGCACTGGTGGTCGTCAATCACCAGAGCAACGTGAACGGCGTGATCCAACCGCTGAAGGAGATTTGCGCATGGGCCCGGTCGCGGGGATTGTGCGTGATGACCGACTGCTCGCAGTCCCTGCCCGGTGCGTCGATCGAGGTCGATGCCTGGGGAGTTGATTTTGCGATCTTTACCGGCCACAAAGGACTATTGGGACCGACCGGAACGGGCGGGTTTTTCGCTCGGGATCCGCAGCGGCTCGAACCGCTGATTTACGGCGGTACGGGCAGTCGTTCCGACAGTTTTGAGATGCCCGACGAGTGGCCCGACCGTTTCGAAGCCGGAACGCCCAACTTGGTCGGACTGGCCGGTCTGGGCGCGGCGCTCGAACACCGGCCCCGGGCGGCTCACGAACGGCAGGACTTTCTGGATATGGTCTCCGCGGTGGCCGCGCTGCCCGGATTTCGGGTCTATCGGGCCGCGGATCCGGGTTGTCAGGGTGAACTGGTCTCGATTACCCACGAACGGCTCACCCCGTCGCGCCTGTCGGCGCTGTTGTGGGAGGAGTACGAAGTTGAGACGCGTGCCGGCCTGCATTGTGCTCCGGCGGCCCACCGTACGATCGGAACCTTCCCGCAGGGAACGGTGCGCCTGGCGGCCTCACCTTACCATACGCCGGCCGATCTGGAAACGCTGCTGGGGGTGTTGAACGAAATTGCCCGAAAACGATGATAGCTCTGTTCCGAAATGCCCGGGAGGTGATCCGGGCCGATGCTGCGGCCCGCAAGGCGGGGGTGGAGTGCCGCGTAAGACCCGTACCGGAGGAGTATTCGACCGAGTGCGGCATGTGTATCTATGTCTCCGACGACCGGATCGATGAGTTCCGGGAGTTGATGTTGCAAAACCGAATCGATGCGACTTACCATGAAGAAAAATGATGCGACGGCTCCGGTCGAGGAGCGTGAACCGTTCGACCTGCTGACCACGGTCGAATACGGGGGGTGTTCGGCCAAGCTCCCTGCTTCGAAACTGACCGAGCTGTTGAGCGGGATCCCGATGTTGAAAGACAACCGGGTGATGGTCGATGTCTCGACCCACGACGATGCGGGGGTCTATCGGCTGAATGACGATACGGCGCTGATCGTGACGACCGATTTCTTCCCGCCCGTATGTTCCGACCCGTTCGAGTTCGGACAGATCGCCGCGGCCAATTCGCTGAGCGACGTCTATGCGATGGGCGGACGGCCGCTGCTGGTGCTGAACCTCAATATGTTCCCGGCGGAGAAGATTCCGCTGTGGGTGCTGCGCGAGATTCTGCTCGGCGGACAGAGCAAGGTGAACGAGGCGGGGGCCCTGACCATGGGGGGGCATACGATCGATGACTGGCCGCCGAAATACGGACTGGCGGTGGTGGGGACGGTCGAGCCGGATCGGCTGGTCACCAACAGCGGTGCGCGGGTCGGGCAGCGGCTGATCCTGACCAAACCGCTCGGAACGGGGATCATCATTGCGGGGCGTCGGCTGGAGATGGCCTCGGACGAGGTCTATCGCGGGGCACTGGAGCAGATGAAGCTGCTGAATCGTACCGGAGCCGAGGTGATGCGCCGCTTCGGGGTGACGGGGGCGACGGATGTGACGGGTTTCGGCCTGTTGGGGCACGCCGCGTCGATGGCCGATGCCAGCGGGGTGTCGTTCCGGATTCGTGCCGGTGCGCTGCCGGTGTTGGCCGGTGCGATGGAACTGGTGGCCGAGGGGTGTATCCCGGGTGCGGTGTTCCGCAACCTGGACCATGTGCGGGAGCGCGTGTCGTTGGAGTGCGACGCCGACCACCGGATGTTGGCGCTCGATGCGCAGACGTCGGGAGGCCTGCTGATGGCGGTGGATGCGGAGCGGGCCGACGAAGCGGTGGCTGAATTGCGGGCCTCGGGACTTCATCCGCAGGCTGCCGTGGTGGGCGAGGTGGTCGAACGTGCCGATCGATCGGTCTATTTGCTGCCTTAAGGTCTGTTGTTGTGGTTTGTTTATAATACTCTGATTATTAGTGTTTTAATTAATTAAAGGTCGATTGTCAACACGCGACGGCAAAAATTTTTCGACATTTTTTGCAAAAAAGTGCGTCGAAAATTTGGAAGTTCGGAATTTTGCCTTACCTTTGCACTGCAATTGAAACGATGGCCCTTTCGTCTATCGGTTAGGACACAAGATTTTCATTCTTGGAAGAGGGGTTCGATTCCCCTAGGGGCTACGCCGAAAAGGACTGCTTTTGAAAGAAAGCAGTCCTTTTTCTTTTTTTGTTTGAGGCAATATGTATGGGGGAAGCGAGAAGGGTGGAGAAAACGGCTGTGAATTTTCCGGGGAAGTCTTTTGGGGGGTATACAGGTGGTGTACCCGACGGACGGAAACGATGGAGGGGAATCTGGAAAATGAAACCGCGATGGTGGCGGGAATGGGGAAAGGAATGCGGGAGGGGAATTGTGAAAATGATCTGTGGAAGAAATGAAGGTGCTGGTGGTGAGGTGGAGAAGCGGGGTCGGCAAACAATGGAAGGGGGCAGTAGGTCGTGCCGGAGATGGGTCGGCGAATTTCAGAGGTGAATTTCTGCGATAGTGGCGGGTCGTTCTCCGGTCTGAAAAATACATCGGGAACCAGTGGAAAACATTCGAATGGGGGATGAACCGCTGGTTCCCGTTTTTTGTATTGTTTCGCATTCCGCTATCGGGCGGAGCGGGAGGCTGCCCGGTAGGCCTGAAACAGCCGGATGGTTTCGGAGGCTTCGCGTACGTCGTGCACGCGCAGAATCGTTGCTCCCCGTTGCAGGGCTTCCCAGTTCAACATCGAAGTGCCGTTCAGCGCTTCGGCCGGGGTGCACTCCAGGGTTCGCCAGATCATGCTCTTGCGCGAGAGGCCGGCCAGTATCGGAAACCCGAACACCGAGAGTCGGTCGAGTGCTGCGAGCAGTTCGAAGTTCTGATCCACGCTCTTGGCGAAACCGAACCCGGGGTCGAGTATCAGATCGCGGATTCCGGCTTCGCGGGCTTCGGCCGTCGTGCGGACAAAGTAGCGCAAGACCTCGCCCACGACGCCTCCCTCCCGGGCGGGATAGTCGGTCAGTGAGGTCATGGTCTGCGGCGTGCCGCGCATGTGCATGGCGATGTAGGGCAGCTTCAACCGGCCGACCAGCGAAATCATCGCGGGATCGAGCGTGCCGGCTGAAATGTCGTTGACGATGAATGCGCCGAAACGGTCGTAAAGGGCTTCGACCACCGAGGCCCGAAAGGTGTCGACCGACAGCGGGAAGTCGTCGCCTGCGACGGTGCGGGCCGTGGCGACTCCCTGTTCGAGCCGTCGCAGCTCCTCCTCGGCCGGAATGTCGGTGGCGCCGGGACGCGACGAGTAGCCGCCGAGGTCGAGGATCGAGGCGCCGTCGCGCAGTGCCTGTTCCACGGCGTGGGCAATTTCCCGGTCGCTCTGCCGGCGGCTCCCGGCGAAAAACGAATCGGGCGTGATGTTGATGATGGCCATCACCTGTTCATGACCGGGGCCTGCCGTGTGCAGATGCCCTCCGATATTGATTTCCATGGGTGTGGAATTTTATGAATGGGGCGGAGGCTTCGTGTGAGCTCTCCGCCCGGGTAAGTAAAGTTGTGGGGCAAATGTGCCGCAATATAGTTTCTTATGGAGCTGCGAACGTCGGTTTGCAGGTGAGATTGCCGGAGAGTGTACAGGTGAGGTCAGAATGCCCCGGATATACGTTCGGTTTTTCGAAAACTGTTCCGTATGACCTGATGGAGGTGGGGGTATCTGACTCTCGGTTAGCGCCTGGTGTGGGGGGTAAATCTCACCCATGCCATTCATCGCCATTGGCCGGTACGGGGCGCGTGCCTGGAGGTGAAGTGTGGCACCCTGCGGCTCCCTGCGGTGGGGCGGGCTATCCGAAGAGGGTGCGGGCGATTTGTTCCACGTTGTCGGCCTTGCCCATGGTGTAGAAGTGGAGGGCGGGGACTCCGGCGGCAATCAGTTCGCGTCCCTGCTGTACGGCCCATTCGATGCCGACCTCCCGGACAGCCGCATTGTCTTTGCAGCTTTCGACGGCACGAACCAGGTCGTCGGGCAGGTCGACCCCGAAGGTTTGGGGCAGTAGCGACAACTGGGTTTTGGTGGTGAAGGGTTTGAGCCCGGCCACGATGGGGACCGTGATACCGGCGGCGCGGCAGGCATCGACGTAGGCGAAGAATTTGGCGTTGTCGAAGAACATCTGAGTCACGACGTACGAGGCGCCGGCGTCGATCTTCTCTTTGAGGTGGGCGATGTCGCTGGCCAGGTTGGGAGCTTCGGCGTGTTTTTCGGGGTAGCCGGCCACGCCGACGCAGAAAGAGGTGGGTTTGGCGTGTTCCAGCTCGGAGTCGAGGTACTCGCCGCGGTTCATCGAGATGATCTGGCGCACGAGGTCGACGGCGTGCAGGTGGCCGTTCGGAGCAGGGCGGAAGGTGCGTTCGCCGCGGATGTTGTCGCCGCGCAGGGCCAGCACGTTGTCGATGCCGAGGAAACTGAGGTCGATCAGCGCATCCTCGACGTCGAACTTCGAGTAGCCGCCGCAGATCAGGTGCGGAACGACGTCGATGCCGTAGCGGGCCGTGATGGCGGCCGAGATGCCCACCGTGCCGGGGCGTTTGCGGACGACGCGACGTTCGAGCAGTCCGTCGGGCCGTTCGATGAGTTTGACTTCTTCGCGGTGGTAGGTGACGTTGATGTACGAGGGATCGTACGGGGCCAGGCGGTTGATGGTGTCAAATATGGTGTCGATGTTGTCGCCCTTGAGCGGCGGAAGCAGTTCGAAGGCGAACAGGGTCTTCCCGGGGATGAATTTTTCAGTGATTTTCATGGTGCGGTCTGTATTTCGGTTTACAGGCTTTTCGTTGAGGGGGCGCATGTCCGGTTGCTGCCGGGCTTGCTGTACGGTCCGACGGCGGTGGTCGGGTGGAGGGTGCCGCAGGTCTGTCGTCTGTCGCCGGTGCGCAGGGAGAAAGGATGCGGCTAAAGAAAAAAAGAGCCGGAATGGTAGGTTCCGGCTGTGTGAGGTGCGATGTGGGTTAGAATATTACCGGAACGCTGGTAACATTGCCCATCTGGAATACGGGGATTCGTTCGCGAGCCAGTTCGTCGTTGCCGTCGATCAGTTTGACGATGCGCACCGAGGGAACGCGGTAACGTACGCTGACAACTCCCTTTTTCGTGGGGGCGGCTGATGCACTGCCGGCACTTTCTTCAGCATTTTCGGCGGCGGTTTCAATGACGATCGGACGACCCGAGAGGTCGCTTTCGGGTACTACGCCTTTGGTCGGCGAGAAGCGGCATACGATGGTGGCACCTTCGGCGGCGGGCAGTACGGAGTAGGTCTTCACGATCCGCTGGGTGTAGCGTTTGCCGATGAAGAGCGAGAGGTATTCGGCTTCGATGCGGTCCATCTCCTTGAGGGCGGCTTCGAGTCCGGCACCAAAGACGTTTTCACCCATCTCGCCGGTCACCAGGTCGAAACGGCGTTTGCGAAGGGTGAAGATGGCGTTGGCGGCATCGGCGGCCATCTGTTCGGTGCTCTTTTCGATCGACGAGGTCTGGTTGAAGGGCAGCGCTCCGAAACTGTCGTCGCTGGCGAGTCCGTTCTGTTCCGTCGTGGCTCCGTACAGCGGGTTGAGGCTGATGTCGGTGAAGGGGTTGTTGTTGCCGATGTTGGCACCTTCGTATTCAGCGTCGGCCTGCAGGGGCTTGGGTTGCGGAGCGACGCTCAGCCAGTGGAATACTTTGCTCTGGGCATCGACCGGCTGGTCGAGCTGATAGGTCTGTGCGGGATCGGGCTCTTCGTAGTAGCCGAGCGAGGCGTCGATGATGCGATAGTTCTCCTTATCGCTCATGGCAGCGCCCGAGATGCCGAGGTATTGCGAGGCGAATTTGGCATAGGGACCGCGCAGAATCACTTCGCGTTCTACAACCACGGTGACGGTGACTACGGTGCGGGGCAGGGTATAGCCTTCGATGGTTTTGGAGCCGATGCCTTGCGGAAAGGCGTTGATCTGTGCGGCGGCCGGAGTGAGGGCTGCTCCGCTGAGGCAGAGAACTGCTGCAGCGATGGCGCTCTTATGGATCGAATTCTTTTTCATATCGTTTTGTGTATTTATAATTGGCCAAATGTACGGTTTTTTCTCGAAACGTCGCACGTGGGGCGTGATGTAGCGGGATATTTGAGGTTCGGAGGGCTTGTAAAGCGTGGTTTGGCTGTGTTCTGTAAGGCCTGTGAAGCGTAGGTCGAGAAGACAGGTATAAACATAGCCCGTCCGAGAGGTATCGGGCGGGAAGGTATCTGGAGGGGGCTTGGTTGGCGGCTGCCGCTTTTTAGAATTTCAGGTAGAAATCGCGGGTCAGTTCCCGATAGGCGGCGGTGAAATGACCGTGGCCGTCTTCGATGCTGAGGCTTTCGCGAATCACGGTTTCACGGCCGGCTCGGTGGCGGCTCATCTCTACGGCTACGCGTTTGACGGGTTTGTGCGGGGCGCCGTGTACCTCCAGCATGCGTTGTACGTAGAGTCCGCGGGAGGCGGCCTTGGCGATGAAGATGCCGGATTCGCGGTAGGGGAAGATGGCGGCAAAGCGGCCTTCGGGGGCGAGCAGGCGCAGTGTGGATTCGATCAGATCGTCGTACGGGAGCATTTCGGCATGGCGTGCGGCGATGCGTGCGGCTGTGGGTTGGGTTGCTGCCGACGAGGTGTCGAATCCGCGGCGGAAGTCGGTGCCGGCCATAAAGTAGGGCGGGTTGGAGACAATCAGGTCGTAGCGGGTCGGGCTGGTGTATTGCTGGATGGGGGTGAGGTGGGCTTGCAACCGGTCGGACCAGGGTGACGAGGCGAAGTTCAGGGTAGCTTCACCGGTGGCGTCGGGGTCGGCCTCCACGCCGTCAATGGTCGCAGTGACGCCCATCGCGGCGGTACGCTGGGCGAGCATCAGGGCGATTACACCGGTGCCGGTGCCGATGTCGAGTATGCGGTTCAGCGGGGTGGCCCCGGGTAGTCCGAGGTCGACCCATGCGCCGAGCAGCACGCCGTCGGTGCCGACTTTCATAGCGGAGCGGCTTTGTTCGACGGCAAACTGTTTGAACCGGAAGGCGGAACCGCCTTTGGCGTCGCGGAATTTGCCCGTTGCGGCAGGGACGGCCTGAGAAACAGACGCAGAACGGGCAGGTTGTCTGGCAGTTGCTTGCGAGGCGTCAGATTCCTGTGTCGGGCATGATAATTCGTCCGCGGCGGCTGGCGTGGGCTGCTCGGTGGAGGTGTTTTCGGATGTATGCAAGGTTTTCGGTGTGTCGGGTGGTTCGTTGTTTTCGGTTCTGTCGGGCGGTTCGTTGTTACCGCTGTCGGAGAAGGTGCTGATGGGAATGTAAAGATAGATTGTCGGTCTTTGGCTTTCCGACAATCAACTCTTTTTATTGCAGGGCGTTGAGTTGTGCAGACTGGGGGTGGTGGACTATCCTTTCTGCCCGTTTTTTGTATTGCCCCCTCGGCTGCTTTCAGCATCCGGTTCTTTCCTCTGTTCTCTTACTATCTATTTTCGTTCCTCTCCGGGCTGTTTCACGTTCGCTCCTTGTTTTTACTCTCGCTCGTTCCTCCCCCCTGCTTTTTGTTGACGCTCGCTTCCTGTTTTTTCGCTCTCGCTTGCTCCCTTACTGTTTTGCCCCTTCGCTCAATTTTGGCCTCTACCTACTCGATACGGCGGATCTGGGCACCGAGGGCGTTCAGACGACCGTCGATGTTCTGGTACCCACGGTCGATCTGGTCGATGTTCTGGATGATGCTTTTGCCGTGGGCGCTCATGGCGGCGATCAGCAGGGCCACACCAGCTCGGATGTCGGGCGAGGTCATGGTGGTGCCGCGCAGCCGGATGGCGTGGTCGTGGCCGATGACGGTGGCGCGGTGCGGGTCGCAGAGGATGATCTGGGCTCCCATGTCGATCAGTTTGTCGACGAAGAAGAGGCGGCTTTCGAACATCTTCTGGTGGATCAGTACGGAGCCTTTGGCCTGGGTGGCGACTACCAGAAAGACGGAGAGCAGGTCGGGGGTCAGCCCGGGCCACGGGGCGTCGGCAATGGTCATGATCGACCCGTCGATGAAACTTTCGATTTCGTAGTGGTCCTGACGCGGGATGTAGATGTCGTCGCCGCGCTGTTCGAAGCGGATCCCCATTCGGGCGAACTGTTGCGGGATGATGCCGAGGTCATCGTACGAGACGTCCTTGATGGTGATTTCGGAGTGGGTCATGGCGGCCATGCCGATGAAGCTGCCCACTTCGATCATGTCGGGCAGCATGGTGTGTTCGGTGCCGCCGAGCGAATCGACGCCTTCGATGGTCAGCCGGTTGGAGGCGATGCCGCTGATGTGGGCCCCCATGCGCACGAGCATGCGACACAACTGTTGCAGGTAGGGTTCGCAGGCGGCATTGTAGATGGTGGTCTCGCCCTGGGCCAGCACGGCGGCCATCACGATGTTGGCGGTGCCGGTGACGGAGGCTTCGTCGAGCAGCATGTAGGAGCCGTGGAGCCGGTGGTCGGGGCCGGGAGCGGTGACGGTGTAGAATTTATGGTCGGTGTCGAAGTCGAATTCGGCGCCGAGTTTCTGGAATCCGATGAAGTGGGTGTCGAGACGCCGGCGACCGATCTTGTCGCCGCCGGGTTTGGGCATATAGGCGCGTCCGTAGCGGGCCAGCAGCGGGCCGGTAATCATCACCGAGCCGCGCAACCGCGAGGCGGCGCGACGGAATTCGTCGGTCTGGAGGTAGTTGAGGTTGATCTCGCGGGCCTGGAACGAGTAGCTTCCGGTGCCGAGTCGTTCGACTTCGACGCCCATGGCTTCGAGCAACCGGATGAGTTGCATGACGTCGATGATCTCGGGAATATTGTGGATCGTGACCTTTTCGGGGGTCAGCAGCACGGCGCAGATCACTTCGAGCGCTTCGTTCTTGGCCCCTTGCGGGACGATCTCGCCGGTCAGGGGACAGCCCCCGGTTACTTCGAATGTAGCCATAAGGAATGGAGGGTTTTATTTGCCTAAAGGTATAAAATCGGTGACGATCTCGCAAGAGGAGGGGTGCGTTTTTGCGGTTTCGACCCGATATTCTGTCGGCCGGGCGTGCGCGATCGGCCTGTCATCGGTTGGGGTGAAGATGACCGTTGCCGAGGAGACGACGAAGGGTAAATCGTGTGTGCGGGATATAAGGGTCGGTGTCGGGTAGCGGCCGTTCTATACAAACAAGGAAGGTTGATAAGAGGAATTTTCAGCCCGAAAAGGTAATTCTAAGAATACGAGTGGATGGAGTCCGTAAAAAGTAGGGTTGGTCTTTGTCTAAGTCGGAGAAGATGGCGGGTCTTGAACAACAGGGGAAAATCTGTGGCGGTGAAGTTGTGTTAACAAAGAGTCGATGTCGATTCTCGGGAATAGAGTGGATCGGGTCGAAAGTGGAATGCCATGAAATGTATTCCGCTCTCGCAAAAAGAGGGGAGGCTGCCGTTCGCTGTCAGTCCTGTACGGCTGATCGGCGAGGGTAGCCTCCCGGGTTGGATTGATGGGCAATGGTGGTGGGTTATTCGAGACGTTTTACGCCTTTGCCGGTTACCAGGCCGTCGCCTTTGTAGCGGAACGAACCCATGGTGCTCACTTCGGCGGTACCGCCCCCCATGACGTTGGCTTTGACTTTGCTCATGCCGCTGACTTTGGCGTTCACGGTACCGATGGTGAAGTTTTCCAGATCGGCCGATGAGGTGCCGCTCACGTCCAGAACGGCCTCTTCGGCGCCACCGTCAAGGGTCAGACCGGCTACACCCGAGAGGGTCAGCACGGCGGTGCCGGTTTTCAGCGTACCGGTCATCTTGGTGGTGCCGCTTTGGATCAGTTCCGTTTTGCCGGTGGCGGTGAGTTTGGTGTCGCTCAGGTCCGAGGTGCCGCCGATTTCGATGTTGATGGTTTCGGCCGAGCTCTCCAGCAGGTTCACGGATGCGTTACCCGAGGTGAGGAGGCGCAGCGGACCTTCCGTGGAGCAGACGCCCGTGCAGACAACGTTGCTGGCGCCGGTCACGTTCAGGTACTGCAGTTCGCTGACGGTGATCCACGCCTGGGGTTTCTTCTTGCTGCCGGTGAAGTATTTGGTCATGTCGTTTTTGAAGGCCACCCGTACGTAGCCCTCTTCGGTGAGTTCGAAGACGAGTTTGTCTTCCACCTCCTTGAGGATTTCGACCTTGGCGCCTACCTTGCGCGAGGAGCCGTCGGCCTGGGACAACTGTACGTCGAAAGCGCCGGCGATAATGACCCCTTTGATGGTCTTGTCACCGAATTTTTCGATCACGGTGGTAGCCTCCTGGGCGGCGGCGAAGAGCGGTGCGACGAGGGCGCACACGGCGAGCAAAAACAACTTTTTCATCTGTGATTCTCTGTTTTTGATTAACTTTGTCTGCATAAGGCCGGTTCAATCTCCCGTCACGCGACGTTCGGACTCTTCCGCAGGCGTCGAGCGTTCGGGGTCTGCCGGTTGGAACGGTAAAGGTACACATTTTTTAAGCATATTCTTCAAGGATGGATAAGATAAAAGTGGGCATCACCCATGGCGATTTCAACGGAATCAGTTACGAGATCATCATCAAATCGCTGCTCGATCCGCGCATTTACGACCTCTGCACCCCGGTGGTGTACGGTTCGGCCAAAGTGGCGGGATACTACAAGGGAATGATGCCGAATGCCGAAAACTTCAGTTTCAATATCATCACCGACCCGGCCCAGGCCAATCCCAAACGGGCCAATATGATCGTCTGCGTCGATGAAAACGTGAAGATCGACGTCGGACAGCCGACCGTCATCAGCGGCCAGTATGCCATCGCTTCGCTCAACGCTGCGGTGCGCGACCTCAAGGCCGGGAAGATCGACGTGCTGGTCACCTGCCCGATTAACAAGAAAAATACTACGGGTGACGGTTTCGGTTTCATCGGTCACACCGAATACCTCGCGGCCGAATTCGGCGATGCCGAACCGCTGATGTTCATGGTCAGCGATGTGCTGAAGGTCGGACTTGTCACGATGCACGTCCCGCTGACCCGTGTTGCAGGGGCCATCACGACCGAGGCCGTGCTGAACCATATCCGGGCGATCAAACGCTCGCTCGAACGCGACTTCAATATCGTCGGCCCGAAAATCGCTGTGCTGGGGCTCAATCCTCATGCCGGTGACGACGGACTGTTGGGGCCCGAAGAGCAGGAGATCATTATTCCGGCTCTGCAGTCGGCCCGTTACGAAAATATTCTGGCCTTCGGGCCTTTTGCCGCCGACGGTTTCTTCGGCAGTGGTGCCTACAAGAAGTTCGACGCCGTGCTGGCCATGTACCACGACCAGGGGCTGGCTCCGTTCAAGGCGCTGACCTTTGCCGACGGGGTCAACTTTACGGCCGGTCTTTCGGTGGTGCGCACCTCGCCGGCCCACGGCGTGGGATTCGACATTGCCGGCAAGATGGTGGCCGATCCGTCGCCCATGCGGGCGGCCATCTACCAGGCGATCGATATCTACCGCAACCGTCAGGTGTTCGACGAGGCCTCGGCCAACCCGCTGCAGCACTTCTCGAAGGGTGAACGCAACGACCGTGGCGACGGTGCCGGTCGTGGTGCCGGGCGTCGTGGAGCCGATCGTGATGCCGATGTGGCCGATCTGCTTAAGGACACACCCGACGCAGCTCCCGCGACCGATTCCGCTCCGGCCGAAGCTCCCGCAGCTGCCGAATAACCCGAGGCCAAGCGGGGGGCGAGAAGGTAAGAGGGGGAGAAGAGGGGAAAACCGGAGGGGAAAGATTGTGTGGAGAGGAGTTGCGGGGGGGGAGATCATGCGTAGATGTGAGGATGTGGAAGAGTGTGGAACGTGTGTACAGGGGTGGGGAGCGAGGAAGAGCGGGTGAACGAGAGGGGCGCGGAGTCCTCTGCCGGAGTGAAAATGAAGAACCGATAGTCTGTCTGAAAACATGAAACTACATATATCGCCCTGTCCGAACGACACCTTTACGTTCCACGCCATGATTCACGGACTGGTGGATACGGAGGGGCTGACCTTCGATCCGGTGTTCGACGATATCGACGCGTTGAACGCAGCGGCGGTCGATCGTCCGGACGAAGAGGAGATTATCAAAATCAGCTATGCGGCTCTGCCCGAAGCGGTCGGAGCCTTCCGCCTGCTCGAAAGTGGCAGCGCCCTGGGGCATGGGAATGGCCCGCTGCTGGTGAGCCGCCACAAGATCTATCCCGATGAACTGCACGATGCCCGAATCGGGATTCCCGGCGAACGGACCACGGCCAATCGGCTGCTTTCGATCGTCTTTCCAGCGGCTCGACAGAAAAAGGTCTATCTGTTTTCCGAGATTGCACCGGCCGTAGCCGATGGCGAGATCGATGCCGGGGTGCTGATTCACGAAGGACGATTCACATACGCATCGCAGGGGTTGCGACTGATTGCCGACCTGGGTCAGGAGTGGGAACGGTTGACCGCACTGCCGATCCCGTTGGGAGGGATACTGCTGAAGCGGAGTTATTCGGCTGAGGTCGCAGCACAGGTCGGACGGATCATCCGTCGCAGTATCGAGTATGCGCAGGCTCATCCCGAAGCGTCGGCCGCTTATGTCAAGGCCCATGCGCAGGAACTCGATCCGGAGGTGCGCCACAAGCATATCACCTATTTCGTCAACGACTATTCGCTGGCATTGGGCGACGAAGGACGGCGGGCCGTGGAGCGGCTGACCGGACTGACCGCCGAGCAGATGTTTTAGCTGGAGACGCAGCGCACGTTTTGCCAGCCGTTAATCTAAAGGCATGGGGCCGGATGAACAGACTATAGTTCATCCGGCCCCACGTCTATGTTGTGCGGGTGGAATCTTAGAGGAAAAGTGTGAATGGATCGGGGAGATGGCTGTTGATTCGGCTGCTCCGGAACCTTTCCAATATGTATGCCTGCAAACTGTCTCTTGAGGGGTGATGGGGGGCGGGGCGGAATGGTGCGAGCCGGAAATAACCCCTTCCTGATGGCATGCCTTAATGTGGAACCGTTAATGAGAGAAGGGATCGCACGCGAAGCGCGATCCCTTCTCTCGTATGCGTGGGACAGGCCCGTGGGCCAGACCGGCTATTTGTTGCCGTTGTTGTGCTTGACGTATTTCTTCTGGACATAACCGTTGTTGCCGTTCGCGTTGCGGTTGGCCTTGTTGTAACGGTTGTTTCGGTTGACGTAAGGGGTGTCGATGCGGGTGTTGTCCAGTGAGTCGGGTTCCAGGGAGATGGCACCGTGCGACATCTCGCGAATGTCGGCGATCACCACTTCGTTCGAGGGAAACTCCTTGTTGTACTCGAACGATTTTTGTTTCATGTATTTGGCCACGTTGGTGGCGGCGGCGTCACGCTCCTCGCTGGCCGGTTCGGCTGCCAGCGCCTCGATCATCCGTTTGACGTTCACGCCGTACTGTTTCTGGGCGATGTAACTTTGCGGATAGGGTACCGGATGGGGATTCGGGGCGAACATGTCGGGAGTGGGCTTGGGGTAGGGCGAGTCCACGTCGAGGTCGAAGTCGGCGATCATGAACAGGTGGTCCCACAGCATGTGCTGGAAACCTTCGCTGTCTTTCTGTGCGGGGTTGACGTTGCCCATCACGGCCACGACCACTTCGGCCTGACGATTCCGCAGTTCGCGGTCTTCGATGGTTTTCAGATAGGCGACCATGGTCTGCACGTTGCGACCGTATTCGGAGAGCAGGAGCCTCGATTTTTCTCGGTTCATAGTCGGGATTTTGGTTTGGCACCGGATTTGCGGAGACTGCGCGATATAAAAAGTGTCCGCAAATATGGAAAGTGAGCAAATATAATGCTAACTTTGGGTTTTCAGAAAATTTATTCGAAAATATGGCCAAAATACTTGTGATCGACGACGAACGCAGCATTCGTAATGTGATCGGTGAGCTGTTGGAGATGGAGGGGTACACGGTGAAAACCGCCGAAAACGGGGTGCAGGGCTACGAAATGATCGGTGCCGAGTCGTTCGACCTGGTGATCTCGGATATCAAGATGCCCGAAATGGACGGCATCGAACTGCTCGACAAGCTGGTCGAAACCCATCCCGATACCACGGTGGTGATGATCTCGGGGCACGGCAGCATCGATACGGCGGTCGAATGCATCAAGAAAGGGGCGTTCGACTATATCGAAAAGCCGATCGATATGAATCGCATTCTGGTGACGGTCAAAAATGCGCTCGAACGCGGTTCGCTGGTTCGCGAAACGAAAACCCTCAGGCGCAAAGTGCACCATGTGGCTGAAATCGTGGGAGAGTCACCGGCCATCGGACGTGTCAAGATGTTGATCGACAAGGTGGCTTCGTCCGACGCGCGGGTGCTGATCACCGGGGCCAACGGGACCGGCAAGGAGCTGGTTGCGCGTTGGTTGCACGAAAAAAGTGACCGGGCCAACATGCCTTTCGTAGAGGTCAACTGTGCGGCGATCCCCTCGGAACTGATCGAGAGTGAACTCTTCGGACACGAAAAGGGGGCCTTTACCTCGGCCATCAAACAGCGGAAAGGAAAATTCGAACAGGCCGACGGCGGGACGATCTTCCTGGACGAGATCGGCGACATGAGTCTGGCCGCGCAGGCCAAGGTGCTCCGTGCGTTGCAGGAACGGAAGATCACGCGCGTGGGGAGCGACAAGGACATCAACGTCGATGCGCGGGTGCTGGCCGCTACGAACAAAAACCTGCTGGAGGAGATCGCCAAAGGCAACTTCCGTGAGGACTTGTATCATCGTCTGAGCGTCATTATTATCCACGTGCCGACGCTGGCCGACCGCCGGGAGGATATTCCGTTGCTGGTGGATCACTTCATCCGGGATATCTGTACCGAGAAGGGCAAGCCGGTGAGCACCATTACGCCCGAAGCGGTCGAGGCGTTGTGCGGCATGCCGTGGACGGGCAATATCCGTGAATTGCACAATGCCGTGGAGCGGTTGTTGATCCTGTGCGGCCGCGAGATCACGCTGGACGACGTCAAACTCTATGTGATGCAGGCGAACGACTGATCGGCGCAAACGGAATAAGCGAAAAAGGGAAGATTTCATGTGCGAAGTCTTCCCTTTTCTTGTGGGATCCGTTTTGAGACGCTGGGATTTTTTAAGGTGTTGCAGGAAGGTTGAAGACGCAACTGAATGTGGCGGAATGAATCGATACCTGCATGCCCCCGCCGAAAAACCAACGGCGCAGAACCTTTAGCGGCGGCGGAACTCCGACAGGGTGATGGCCGTGGCCATGGCCACGTTCAGCGACTCCGAGGTCGGGGCGGACGTGGAGGGGTAGGGCGGAATGTAGAGTTTGCGGGTCACGTACCGGGCCGTTTCGGCCGAGATGCCTTTCCCTTCGTTGCCCATCACAATGATGCCCCGGTCGGGCTCGAGATGGCACGAATAGATGTTCTCGCCCTCCAGAAAGGTGCCGAATACGGGGATGCCTTTTGCGGCGACGCGGGGCAGCCACTTGTCCAGCGGAACGTAATGGACGCGCACGCGGAAAATGGCGCCCATCGTGGCCTGAACCACCTTCGGGCTCCAGCAGTCGGCCGTGGCCGGCGAGCAGTAGAGGTCGTGGATGCCGAACCAGTCGGCCAGCCGGATGATCGTTCCCACGTTGCCCGGGTCCTGTACGTCGTCCAGCGCCAGGGCGAGCCGCTCGGGGAGCATTTCGGCCGGGTGT
Source organism: Millionella massiliensis (assembly GCF_900104655.1). Taxonomy (GTDB): domain Bacteria; phylum Bacteroidota; class Bacteroidia; order Bacteroidales; family Rikenellaceae; genus Rikenella; species Rikenella massiliensis. The sequence continues at coordinate 2,632,716 of NZ_FNWD01000002.1, forward strand.
GAGGTGGGGATTTCGGCCACCGCCAGCACCGGGGTAGGGGTGCGCAGAAACGAGATGCGAGCCATTTCGGCCGGGGAGATGTTCTCGCCGGTGCGATAGACCTCCCGTATCGTGAAGCCCGATTGCAGCAGTTCGCCGACCATCTTTTCGCCCTCAACGGCGAACACACCTTCAGCCAGTCGTCCGGCCTTATCGCCCAGCGATCGTATGCGTTTGATTTCCGCTTTGGTAAGCATAATTCAGTAAGGTTCTGATCCGGATAACAAAAATACACAAATTCATACGAAAAGGCCGTGCGATTCCGGAAAAAGCGTTACCTTTGTATTTCAGAAAACTAATTCTGAAATTGACATGCTGAACAGTAAGACCGCCCGCCTGATTCTGGAGGATGGCACGCAGTTCGACGGCTTCTCGTTCGGTGCAGAGCAGTCTGTATCGGGGGAAGTCGTTTTTTCTACGGCCATGACAGGTTATCCGGAGAGCCTGACCGACCCTTCCTACTCCGGACAAATCCTCGTGATAACCTATCCGCTCATCGGGAACTACGGCGTACCCGACGACACCGCTACCGATCCGGCGACCGGACTCCCCAAATTCTTCGAGTCCGATCGCGTGCACATCAAAGGGCTGGTCATCAGCGACTACTCGTTCCAGTACAGCCACTGGAACGCAGTTAAAAGCCTCTCCGACTGGCTCAAGGAAAACGGTGTCCCCGGTATCTTCGGCGTCGACACCCGCCAGATTACCAAAATCATCCGCGAACGAGGCGTGATGCTCGGCAAACTCAACGTCGAAGGACAACCCGAAGCCACCGAGTTCCACAACCCCAACAAGGAAAACCTCGTGGAGAAAGTCTCCTGCCGGGAAATCATCACCTACGCCAACCCCGAAGCAAAACGGACCATCGTGCTGGTGGACTGCGGCTGCAAGTACAACATCATCCGCTGCCTCTACAACCGTCAGGCTACCGTCGTGCGTGTGCCGTGGGACTACGACTTCAGTACCCTCGACTACGACGGCGTGATGCTCAGCAACGGTCCCGGTGACCCCGCCCTCTGCGGCAAGACCATCGAAAATATCAAAAAAGCGATGGCCTCGAAGCCCGACAAACCCATCTTCGGGATCTGTCTCGGCAACCAGCTGCTGAGTTGGGCGGCCGGTGCGACGACCTATAAACTCAAATACGGTCACCGCAGCCACAATCAACCCGCACTGGAAGTCGGCACCAACCGCGCCGTCATCACCTCCCAGAACCACGGCTATGCCGTCGATCCCAAAGGGCTCGGCCAGGGCTGGGAACCCTACTTCATCAACCTGAACGACAACACCATCGAAGGGATCAAACACAACTCCCTGCCATTCTTCAGCGTACAGTTCCACCCCGAAGCCACCAGCGGCCCGGTGGATACCGAGTACCTCTTCGACCAGTTTATTGACCTAATCGACCAATACAAGAAGTAATGTCAGACAACACCATAAAGAAAGTCGTGCTGCTCGGTTCGGGCGCACTCAAAATCGGAGAAGCAGGCGAGTTCGACTATTCCGGTTCACAGGCCCTCAAAGCCCTCAAGGAAGAAGGAATATACACCGTCCTGATTAACCCCAATATCGCCACGGTGCAAACCAGCGAAGGTATCGCCGACAAGGTGTATTTCCTGCCGGTTACGCCCGACTTCGTTGAAGACGTCATCGCCAAGGAGCGTCCCGAAGGGATCCTGCTCGCCTTCGGCGGTCAGACCGCTCTGAACTGCGGTGTGCAGCTCTACAAACGTGGCGTGCTCGAAAAATACAACGTGCGCGTGCTCGGTACCCCCGTGCAGGCCATCATGGATACCGAAGACCGAGACCTCTTCGTGCATAAGCTCGACGAGATCAACGTCAAAACCATCAAAAGCGAAGCCGTCACCACCGTTGCCGACGCCAAACGCGTAGCCAACGAACTCGGTTATCCGGTCATCATCCGTGCCGCCTACACCCTTGGCGGTCTCGGCTCCGGTTTCTGCGACAACGATACCGAACTCGACGCCCTCGCCTCCAAAGCCTTCACCTACTCGCCCCAGATTCTGGTCGAAAAATCGCTCAAGGGGTGGAAAGAGGTCGAATACGAAGTGGTGCGCGACAAATACGACAACTGTATCACCGTATGTAACATGGAAAACTTCGACCCGCTGGGAATCCACACCGGTGAGTCGATTGTCGTAGCCCCCTCGCAGACCCTTACCAACGCCGAATACCATAAACTGCGCCAGATCGCCATCAAGATCATCCGCCACGTCGGTATCGTCGGCGAATGTAACGTGCAGTACGCCCTCGACCCCAATTCTGAGGACTACCGCGTGATCGAAGTCAACGCCCGTCTGTCGCGTTCGTCGGCCCTCGCCTCGAAAGCCACCGGTTATCCGCTGGCCTTCGTAGCCGCCAAACTCGGTCTCGGCTACGGCCTCCACGAACTGAAAAACTCCGTGACCAAATCGACCACCGCCTGCTTTGAACCCGCCCTCGACTATATCGTCTGCAAGATCCCCCGCTGGGACCTCAGCAAATTCAAGGGCGTCAGCCGCGAACTCGGCTCCTCGATGAAGTCCGTCGGCGAAGTGATGGCCATCGGTCGCAACTTCGAAGAGGCCATCCAGAAAGGTCTCCGTATGATCGGTCAGGGAATGCACGGCTTCGTCGCCAACAAGGAGATGGCCGTCGAAGACATCGACCACGAACTGCAGAAACCGACCGACAAACGTATCTTCATCATCGCCCAGGCCTTCAAACACGGTTACAGCGTTGAACGCATCCACGAGTTGACCAAGATCGACAACTGGTTCCTGCGCAAACTCGAAGGCATCATCGCGCTGGAAGACAAAATGGGCGCCTACCACAAGATCGAAGATATGCCCGATGTGATGCTCCGCGAAGCCAAACAGAAAGGTTTCTCCGACTTCCAGATCGCCCGCACCGTGCTCCACAGCGAAGACCTCAAGATGGAAGAGGGGCTGCTTCACGTGCGTGCCTACCGTAAACAGCGCGGTATCGTGCCTGTAGTCAAACAGATCGATACCCTTGCCGCCGAATATCCCGCTCAGACCAACTACCTCTACCTTACCTATAACGGAACCAGTCACGACATCGACTTTGCCCGTGACAACCGTTCCGTCATCGTGCTGGGTTCGGGTGCCTACCGCATCGGTTCGTCCGTCGAATTCGACTGGTGTTCGGTGAGCGCTATCAACACCATCCGTGCCAACGGTCTGCGCTCGGTGATGATCAACTACAACCCCGAGACCGTGTCGACCGACTACGACATGTGCGACCGCCTCTATTTCGACGAACTCACCCTTGAACGCGTCCTCGACGTGACCGACCTCGAAGCGCCGCGTGGTGTGATCGTCTCCGTAGGGGGCCAGATTCCGAACAACCTGGCCATGCGTCTCTATCAGGAGAACGTACCGATTCTCGGTACCTCGGCCGTGAACATCGACCGTGCCGAAGACCGCCACAAGTTCAGCGAAATGTGCGACGAACTCGGTATCGACCAGCCCCGCTGGAAAGAGCTGACCTCGATGGACGAAATCTATCACTTTGCCGACGAAGTGGGCTTCCCGCTGCTGATCCGTCCCTCGTACGTCCTCTCCGGTGCCGCCATGAACGTCGTCTCCAACAAGGAAGAACTCGAACACTACCTCACCCTCGCCACCAACGTGTCGAAGCAGTATCCGGTAGTGGTGACCGAGTTCGTCAACAACGCCAAGGAGATCGAAATCGACGCCGTGGCCAAAGACGGCGAAGTGCTGATCTATGCCATCTCGGAACACGTCGAGTTCGCCGGTGTCCACTCCGGTGACGCCACCATCGTCTTCCCGGCCCAGAAACTCTATATCGAAACCGTGCGCCGCATCAAGAAGATCGCCCGTCAGATCGCCAAGGCACTCCAGATCTCCGGTCCGTTCAACATGCAGCTGCTGGCCAAGAACAACGACATTAAAGTGATCGAATGTAACCTGCGTGCGTCGCGTTCGTTCCCCTTCGTGTCGAAAGTGCTCAAGGTCAACTTTATTGATATCGCAACCCGCGTGATGCTCGGTCTCGATCCCAATGTGCCGCACAAGTCGGCCTTCGAACTCGACTACGTGGGTATCAAGGCTCCGCAGTTCTCGTTCAGCCGTCTGCAAAAGGCCGACCCCGTTCTCGGTGTCGAAATGGCATCGACCGGCGAAGTGGGCTGCATCGGCGAAGACTACTATGAAGCGATCCTCAAATCGATGCTCTCGGTGGGCTACACCATCCCGAAAAACAGCGTGCTGCTCTCCACCGGCGACACCAAATCCAAAACGCTCACCCTCGATGCTGCCAAGGCCCTTCAGGCTCGCGGCTACGAGATCTATGCCACCAAGGGAACGGCTCGCTTCCTGGCAGAGAACGGCGTAGAGGCCAAGATCGTCGGATGGCCCGACCAGGATCCGAAAGAGAGCGGTCTGCCCAACGTCATTGACTTCATCAAGGAACGCAAAGTCGACTTCGTGGTGAATATCCCCAAAAACTTCACCAAGGACGAACTCAACAACGACTATTCGATTCGTCGTTCGGCCATCGACTTCAATATTCCGCTGATCACCAATGCGCGTCTGGCCAACGACTTTATCGTTGCCTTCTGCCGCATCGGTCGCGAAGACCTGAAGATCAAAGCCTGGAACGAATATTAGTAGTCCCGGTCGCGACGCGGGGGGGAATGTGAGAGAGTGCAGGGAGAAGAGGAAGGCCGCAGAGAGAGGGTGAGGAGAGAATGAGGGGGGTGAAGGAGAAGGAGATGAAGAAGGTGGAACGGAGAGAAGAGGAGAAGGTGAGGAGGGTGAAGAACGAAGAGGAACGGAAATGAGAGAAGGCTGAGAGGAAGAAAAGCAGAGCCCCGCACGACGCGCCGCACAGACCAGTTCGTTTCACGGATATGGACAATGCCCTCTTTTCGTAGCCTTTACGGGAAGAGGGCTTTTTTGAAACCATTGCTCCCAAACTTATGTTCAGAGAACCCGAAGATCCGGAAGAAAACCCCTTCCGCAGTTACCGGCACACCGCATCAGTCATCAGCCTGCCGGTTTTCGTCAGCGCGCTGCTGTTGATGCTGTCGTTTGCACAACCCGTTATGCCCGGCCAGACGCCCGTTTGGGTGTGGTGCGCTGCGGGTATCGTGGTGCTGTTCGGCCTGTTGTGGGCGGTCGGCCGGTCGGTCGTGCGCTACCAGGTGAAAAAGGAAAATCCCCATTTCGCGACGCCCATCGGCCGAAAATACATGTTGTTGCTCTTTATCAGTGCTCTTGGCGGTGTGCTTGCGATGATTGGCCTAGCCGCCTGCGTGCTGACCGGTGCCGTTCGGCTCACAATGGGTATCCTCCTGCCTGGAATGTTGGCCGCGCTGACCGTGGTGCTGGCTTTGGCCGGTATTTTGTGGCATACGCTTGGGAAGCCGAAAGAGTAACGGAGCCCCAGTTGGGTGCCTTTGCCTCTTGCACAAAGCCTTCCGATTACATGAATTCTTGGTGGAACATTGTAAGGGAGGTGAAATGTAGAGAGGGGGCGGGAAGTGCGGTCGGGTAAAAGTCGGCAGCGGAGAGCGTACGGGCACGGCCGTGTGTACGGAATGTCCGCGATGAACCTTGAGGGGGCGGCTTGCTTTTCGGCGAAACACGGCTTTGTAATTATTCCGCAGAGTTTTCGAGAAATGCGATTCTCGGAAGCTCTGCGGATTTTTTGCAGCATGGCACTCGGTTGTTCAAAAGCCGCGTAAAGGGAGTGAGTGCGGAATCGAGGGAATGGTTTTTGGAAAAGGATAATGGACGAGAAAAGATTGTGTGTATATCGTAAGCCCGGTGTATTGAGGTCCCGAACCTTCATGATTGCCGGTCGATCTCGGCGGGGGATTATGTTGCGTTTTAATGTAAGAAGCTGTTACCAGTATGCACGAGGCGTGTGCTTGTGATTGGCCGTGAATAGGAGTGGCTAACCCGATTGATATACTGAAAATTTCATCGCTCGGTCTTAAGAAATCGGGATAAAAGTGGACGATTTTGTTGCGCCGGAGATTCTGTGGTACGATTTTGGCTTGGATAGTAGTTGTAATGAGAATATCCACAATGGCTATCGTATTGTATATTATTCTGGGAACGGCTCTGCTGCTGATTTTCCTGGTCCTCGGCATCGAATGGCGACTGGCCGTCAAAATTCGACGGATGGCGCGGAAAGAATTGGTCGAGTTGGTCGGGGACTCCGTACAGCTTGAAATTGCGCGGGTGCGCGTGAGTCTGCTGAAACGCAGCGTGACGCTGCGCGAGATCACCATCACGGCCGGGCCGGTTGCCGATGGTGTAGCGCGTCTGCCGGTCGATTCGCTCAGTGCGGCGATCGATAAGATTACCGTTCGCGGATTCTGTTCGCGTGGCGATCAAGGGACTGCCGGACGCAGCCTTTCCCTGCAGTTGCTGGAGATCGAGAATCCCAACGTGAAACTGGTGCTGAAAGATTGTCCGAGCCGTGCAGAGGATGAGCATGCGGATTCGGAGGAGAAGTCGGAGAACCGTACCCTGCAGGCGTTGGGCGAAGCGCTGGCAGCGCGGATCGGGACAGTGACCGCCGGGCAGATTCGGGTGCGAGGGGCCAACCTGCGTGTGACGAACGGCAGCCGTAACTGTTATGCCGTCAAAGGCGCGACGTTCGAGGTGGATCGGTTCAGCACTGCAAAGGATGCTACGCAGCGGCCTTTCATGTGCGGTGACATCCGGTTTTCTGCCGCGAAGGCGTCTGTGCGGTTTATGCAGACCGCCCAACTGCTGGAGGCTGAGAAAATCCGTCTCGGGATGACCCAGCGATCGGTATCGTTACGCAACGTGCGGCTGATCCCGCAGCACGGCAAAGCGGAGTATGCCTGGAAAGTGGCACGCCATACGGACTGGACGCAGGTAATCGTCGGGAGTGTCGATGTGCAGGGAGTCGATTTCGACCGATTGTGGCGTGAGACGCTTCTGCAGGTCGACTCGATCCGGGTCGAGAAACTCGATGTCGCCAGCTATAAGAACCGTCGCATCGTGCGTCAGGAGCGTTTCAAACCGATGGTGCACGAAATGATTCAGGATGTACCCTTCGGGCTGCTGATCCGGAAACTGGAGGTGGTGCAGGCGCACGCCGTGTATGAGGAGCTCTCGGCATCGGGTGCCGAACCCGGCCGAATTTCGTTCGACCACGTGAACGGCGTGTTCCGCGATGTGACCAACTGCCCCGGTGACGAAGGGGACTATTTTACGCTGATTGCCTCTGGAAAGGTGATGGACCTGGCCCAGTTGCGGGTGGTGTTGCGGTTCCCGGCTCACGCCTCGAACGATCGGTTTGAGGTCGAAGGTACATTGGGTCCGCTCGACCTGAGGCTGCTTAACGGTGTGCTCGAACCGCTCTCCGAGGCCGCGATCCGTTCTGGTCAGCTGGATGGGCTGGCATTCGATATTACCGGTACGCGGAGTCGTGCGCAGGTCGACATGAAGATGCGTTACCGCGATCTCTCTCTCACGATGCTCCGTGAGGATGCGGCCGGACGCAAATGCGAGCGACGATTGATGTCGAGCTTCGTCAACCTGATGCTGATCAAGGGGGCGAATCCCGATCGCAAAGGGCTGCGCGTGGTGCGTCACGTGGTGGTGCGCGATACGACCCGTTCGCAATTCAACTACCTCTGGAAAACGTTGCTGGCTGGTATCCGAGGTTCGGTCGGTTTTCCGGGTTCTGCGGCGACGCTTGAGCCCGAGGGTGATGCCGGGAGTCATCCTGCGGCCGGCGGAGCACAAGGGGTGCCGGCGGGTGCGCAGCGGCAGCAGGAAGAGCCGGTTCACACGGCGGTTTCGAATGAAATAGAAGCGTCTCGGCCGTCTGCTGATGTAGCATCGGCGGCAGTCGAAGGATCGGATGGTGAGGCAGGCGCTGGTGTGCTCCTCGAAGCAGGAGACGACGGCGAGCGGCTTGATGCAAAATAAATCCGGCGCGGATTTTGCGGTTCCGGAATTTAAACCTATCTTTGCAGTCGCTAACGAAAATAACGTCTAACAACAACGCACAAATGAAAGCAGGAATTCATCCCGAAGGATATCGTGTCGTGGCATTCAAAGACATGTCCAACGATCAGGTATTTTTGTGCCGGTCCGCCGTCAATACGAAAGAAACGATTGAAATCGATGGCGAAACCTATCCCGTCTACAAAATGGAAATCTCGAGCGCCTCGCACCCGTTCTACACCGGGAAACAGACGCTGGTGGATACCGCTGGACGTGTAGATAAGTTCATGAGCCGGTATCAGAAACACTACGATAAACGCAAACAAAACAAATAAGTTTTGCTATTCGCGGAATTTGCCGGACTTCGTAATGCGAAGTCCGGCTTTTTTTTGTATATTGCAAATGATAAACCGCATGCATCAGAAGAGGGTGGGCTTGGTGGCAGGATCGTATGGTAGTGGAGAACGTGACGGGGCGGAAGGGAAAGTAATCCCGGGAGCTCACGCTCGAAACTCCCAACAAGCGAAGCGGTACAAGGAGGGGGCGGGAGGAGCCTACGCGTGGGGTGGAGGTGGCAAGAGTAGGGGAAACGGCTGCTGAAATTCAGGTATGCAGATCAAACAAATGAATCGTATATATCGTTTAACCCATTTAAATTCCGGAACTATGAGAACCCTGTCTAAATTGTTGCTTCTCCTGGTTTTTGTCGGTGTTCCGGCCAGCGTGTCGGCACAGAATGACCGGGATGTCGATCAGCGCAGCATTGTCTATTATACGCCGAAACAAAATCCGGGCCGATCGCCCATTTGGATCGACGATATTCAGTTTACGCGTAACCAGACTATCGTGAACATGCACTATGTCAAGGCCGAGGGTGGTGCAAATCTGGTTCCGAGCACCAAACTGGTCTGCCATTTGCGAGGCGGCAAAACGAAAGTGTTGGTACTGGAGCGGACGCAGGGGATCAGCATGAAGAAAAATCGCTATACGCGTTTGGGGCGTGGCGAGGTGTTCCGTGCCTATTTTTCGCCCCTGCCTATGGCGGATATTCAGAAGATAAAATCGATTGATTTCCTGGAGGATGACAGTGGAAGACCCAGCGCCAGCGTTTTCAATATTACGGATATCAAGATCAGCAAAAAGCACCAGGTGATGCGTTGATGATTTGCCCGCGTCCCGTTGATGGGCGGTTGAAGATTTGCATCTTGCGGGTGGCATTGGCCCTGCAGGGATGCCAAAACAGCACGCCCCGGCACATTCTGTGAGGTGTCGGGGCGTGCTGTTTTGATGGCCTGAAATCGAGGGGAAAAGAAGTGGCTCCGACGGGGCGAAATGCGCAGGCGCAGGGCTCGAAGGGGCGGAGCGGGGGTGGGGACTGTTTCCAGCTTCCTTGCCGAATGGGGAGTGCGATGCCTTTTATTCACGCCGCACGGTGTGGGAACGGAAAAATGGGCCGGCAGGCACGTGTTACGTCCGTGTATCGGGGTTTGTGCGGGGCGGTCGGGAAAATCCTCCGGGCGGCAAGTCGGGAAATACACCTTCTATTTAATAGTTTCTTCGGGTTTATGCTACCGGCGATGCCGCGGCCCCGTTCCGTGCATGTCGTCCCTCTCCTGCCGTCTTACAGGGTGAAGCCGCAGCGGGCAAACATTGCCTTGTCGTCGGCAATGCCCGAACCGATGGTGGTCAGCAGATCGCCCACGATGGCGGCATTCACGCCGCTGCGCAGGGCACGTTCCTGCGTCTCGGGTTTCATCAGGGTGCGTCCTCCGGCGAATCGGATGTACACCCGCGGATTGATGAGGCGGAAGAGCGCGAATGTTCGCAGCAGCTCGTCGTCCGAGAGGGGGGCCATCTCTTCGAGCGGCGTTCCCGGAATCGGGTTCAGTACGTTGATCGGGATCGAGTCGACACCCATTTCGCGCAGCGTGAAGGCCATCTCGATGCGTTGTTCGGCCGACTCGCCCATGCCGATGATGCCGCCGCTGCAGATCTTCAGCCCCACTTCGCGGGCCCAGCCGATGGTGCGTTGTTTTTCGGCCAGGGTGTGGGTGGTGCAGAGCTTCGGGAAGTAGGAGGGGGCCGTCTCGATGTTGCAGTGGTAGTTGCCCACACCGGCCTCTTTCAGTTTTCGGAGTTGCTCTTTGTTCAGCAGTCCCATCGAGGCGCAGAGCCGACCGTTGCGGAATCCGGGGCATTCGTCGGCGATGGTGCGGTAGATGGCGGCGCAACGGTCGATTTGGGCGTCGTTCAGCGTCCGGCCACTGGTGACGAGCGAGAAGCGACCGACCCCTTTGTCGTGGTTGTCGCGGGCGTGGCGAAGCGCTTCGGCCGTGTCGGTCAGCGGGTAGACTTCGATGTGGGTATGGTGGTGGATCGACTGGGCACACCATTTGCAATCTTCGGGGCAGCGGCCGCTGCGGGCGTTCATGATCGAGCAGGTGTCGGCACGGTCGCCCATGAAGTGGCGACGAACCCGGTCGGCTGTCTGGCACAGTGCGTCGAGGTCGGCTTCGTGGAGCAGGCCGAGGGCCTCGTCCGGGGTGATTGCGTAACCGTCGCAAATGGCGGTTTCGAGTTCGGTGAGTGACTTTACCATGTTTTTTCGATAGATTTGCGCAAATATAACGAATATAAATTTTGGAAATATCTGCGGAATGTGTACTTTTGTGGTGCAAAACAAATGGCGCCGTAGCTTAATTGAATAGAGCATCTGACTACGGATCAGAAGGTTACAGGTTTGAGTCCTGTCGGCGTCACTCCTGCTGAATCTCTCCCGCCCTTGAGGGGCGGGAGAGATTTTTTTATGCGGTGGGCTGATGGAGAAGCGTTCCGGGTGGGGGAATGGGGCTCACTCGAAAGAGAAGTGGGGTGCCCGGGAGGGTATGCACCGGCCGGCGGACGCACGGCGCAGGGTGGCGGGCTTGTTTGTGTGGCAGGAATGTTGTATTTTAGGGCATCTAAATCCCTGTGGATATGAAATCGAAGAAAAAAGTGGTGGTTTTCACCGGTGCCGGGATGAGTGCCGACAGCGGCGTTTCGACCTTCCGCGATGCGGACGGACTGTGGGAAAACCATCGAATCGAAGATGTCTGCACGCCCGAGGCCTGGGTGCGCAATCCGCAAATGGTGCTCGATTTTTACAACGCGCGGCGTGCGCAACTGGATCAGGTGCAGCCTAATGCCGGTCACCGGGCCGTTGCCGAACTCGAAAAGCATTTCGAACGGGTGGTGGTCGTGACCCAGAATGTGGACGACCTCCACGAACGGGCCGGGAGTACGAACATTATCCACCTGCACGGGGAGTTGCGCAAGGCTCGCAGCGAACGGAACCCGTCGCTGATCGTGCCGGCACCGGGGCCGACCCGTCTCGGGGACAAGGGACCCGACGGAGCTCAGTTGCGACCCCATATCGTCTTTTTCGGCGAAGCGGTGCCTGAGTACGAGCGGGCGTTGGAGGTGGTGCGCGATGCCGATCTCTTTCTGGTGATCGGGACTTCGCTGGCGGTCTACCCCGCTGCGGGGCTGATCTACCAACTCCGACCCGATGTTCCGGTCTGGCTGGTCGATCCGCGTCCGGCGCGTGTCGTGATTCCCAATCCGTTGACCGTCATTGCCCAGGGGGCTGCGGCAGGCGTGCCTCCGCTGGTGGAGGAGATCGTGCGCTGCGAGCAGTGCTGAAACGAACCCGCCTCCGTGTGGAAGAGATCGTGCGTTGCGGGCAGTGCTGAAACAGGCGTGCTGCGGGGCTTGGAGGAATGAAATCGGATGCTTACCAAATCACTCTTTTCGATATGAAAAAAATCTTCACCAAAGCGAGCCTTCTGGCTCTGTTGGCCTCAGCCGTAGTGTCATGCGGCGGAAGTGCGACTCCCGAAACGGTAACCCTCTCGGCCGAAGGGCTCTCCTGCCTGACGCAAGGTGCTCCGCTCTCGTCGATTCCCGACCAGTGCGAAGGGCTGTACGACCGGGTCGAACAGACCACGCAGGAGGATATGGGCGATACCTATACGCTCTACACCTTCTATGCCGGCGATCAGAAGGTGGCCGAAATTCCGGCCTACGGCGAGACGATCGACCTGCTGATGGTCTATGCTCCGAACGTGGTGACTCCGGACGGGGTCTATCCGGGCATGAAAGTCTCCGAACTGTTGACCAAACCGGGGTTGGTGGCGCTCACGATGGACGGGTTCGAGTATGAACTGAACGGCTATCGTTTCCGTGTGAATGGTATGAACGACAGCGGTGCTCAGAAACTGAGCGATTCGTTTGCGCAGGGAACCGAACCGGTACTCGGAGCGGAAGATTTCGAGCCGGATGCAACGGTTGAAAGCATCTATTACGTAGGCAATTAGTCGCCTTCCTCAAAAGGATTTATGGGGGTTCCCGAATCGGCTTAACGGTCGATCCGGGAACCCCGTTTTTTGTGCGCATTGGGTGACGTTGCTGCGGGGGAATGTAACTCTGTGATTGCGGTGGCGAGTGATCCGGATGAGGGTTGGTCAGGGAAAGACGGACAGGACTGGGAAAGATGTGGATCGGGAAGAATAAACGAAAAAGACGGAAAGAAAGAGGGGGATTTTTTATATAACTGTGTCGAACGGGGTGGTGTGCGCGAGGTTTTATGGATTTATTAAACCGGTGGTGATTGGCATAGGGCTGGCAGTGTTTGCTCTCTTTGAGAATGAATTTTCGGCCAACCGTGTTGGTACGATGTCGGTGGAAACGCGAGTGGGTAATCCCCTTTGTCGTTAGGAGTTACCACAGGGCAGAGTGGAACGGCGATCGGCAGAAGGGGAAAATCGTGGGGCCGAATGTATGGAGTTAGAACGGATAGCCGATGGCCAGGTGGATGCCCAGACCGTCTTTGAAGCTCGAAATATTGTAATAGCCGGGTTTGTCGGGATTGGCATAGGGGGTGTGGATACCGATCCCCATGTCGAGGCGCAGCACCAGCACGCTGATGTCGTACCGCAGTCCGACACCGGTGCCGAGGGCGATCTCGTTCCAGAAGTTTTTGGCTCGCAGTACGCCACCAGGACGCTGCGGGTCGTTTTTCAGCAGCCAGATGTTACCGGCGTCGACAAATACGGCGCCACCCAGATCGCCCACCATCTTGAACCGGAATTCGACGTTGGCCTCGAGTTTGAAACTCCCGGTCTGGTCCCAGTAGCCGTTGACCTGGTCTTCGGCCGGGCGGTAGCTCCCCGGTCCCAGCGAGCGGACCGTAAAGGCCCGGATGCTGTTGGCACCGCCGATGTAGAACTGTTCGCTGTAGGGCATGACCTGCGAGTTGCCGTAGGCGTATCCGGCTCCGACCATCAGACGGGAGGCCAGCATGTTGTTGCGGCCGATCTTGTGGTACCATTTGGCTTCGAGGGTCCCTTTGATGAATTGCGAGAAGGGGCTGCCGAAGAGTTGTTTGGTGCCGTGCGAACCGAAAATCTCGTACATTCCGGCCAGGATGTTCCCGGCGTCGGTGAGCGTTGCCTGGAAGATCAGCCGGTTTTTCTGGAAACGGCCGTAACTTCTGTCGAAGGTGTAGGTATAGCTCAGCGAGGGGATAAACTGGTCGCTGAAACTGAGGGCTACGGCGGGGTTCTGCTGCATGGTGGAGTCGAACTCGTGGGAGGTGTGCAGCAGTTTGTTGTAGGTCAGTTTGAACAGGGTCAGGTTGTGCGAACTGTACGGCGAGGTGCGGAAGTCATAGCCGGCCGAGAGGTTCAGCGATAGCATCCGGAAGTATTTGGGCCGGTTCATCAGGTCGGCTCCGATTTTATAGGTAGTCTGAGCGGGGTAGGTGAGCCCTTTGTACCGGAATCCGGGTGCGACGATCCGCGGAATCTGAAGCGAGGCGTTCAGACCGAATTCGTAGGAGTTGACGGCGGTGGGTTTGGTTTCGTACTGGTTTTTGTTCCCGGTCTGCCATTCATAGGAACCGGTCAGATTCAGGGCCAGCACTTCGCCCCCCCGGAAGATATTGTTGTGGCGGAGTCCGAAGGTGAGCCCGGGACCGAGGTAACTGTTCGATTTGGAGGTGAGGTCGGCTTCGAAGTTGGCCTGGATGGGTTTGTCAAACGTGGCGGCGATCTGTACGTCGAGCGAGTCGCCCTCCTCCTTGAGCGAGTCGAGGGGCGGTACGGAGAGGCTCACCGAACTGAAAATCCCCAATTTGTTGAGGTCGGTCTGGGTGCTGTTCTGGGCTTCGACGTTGAAAATCTGGCCCGGTGTCAGGTTGAGCACACCTTTCAGAATGCGGGGGCGGATCTTCAGCGGTTTCTGGTACCGGACGTTGATCTTGCCCAACTGCATGGTGTCGAAGGGGCCGGGCGAGGGGTTGCGCAGGGTGAGGTTGACACTGCCGACCCGGTAGGAGCGCAGCGCGGCGGGAGGTGTACCGTCGGCTATGCGCATGCGCAGGGCGACCTTGTAGGGTGCCTGGGTCGTATCGGCTTCGTAGGCGATGTATTCCGGACGGAAGTAGTAGTAGCCGCGGGCACGCAGTGCATTGGTGATGCGGTTGCGTTCGGCCGTCAGCGTGTCGATGTTGTAGACGGCACCGGTGTGGAGCAGGCTCCGGTGGCGCAGACGGGCGATCTGTTCGCCGATCTCGCCCGGGGCGCTCAGGTATTCGATCGTGTCGTAGGTGTGGGGTGCCGGTACGACGAACCGGTAGCTGACTTTGGCTTTTTGGTCGGGTTTGTGTTTGTTGGGCAGCAACTCGTAGCTGCTTTGGACGTTGAAGTAGCCGTAGTTCTCGAAGATCTGGTCGGCAACCTTCAACCGCAGGTCGGGGCGGACTTTGGAAATCAGAATGGGTTGCTTGGCCAGTTTCTTGTAGAACCAGTATTTGAAGCCTTTCTCTTTCGGCGAGTAGAGGTAGTTCCAGGCCCAGAGGCCGATCGGAACGCCGGTGCGCCAATAGGGTGCCCACAGGGGGTTGTTAGGGGCCACGCTGAGGGGTTCCTGAACGGCGGAGACCACTTCGTCGGGGATGGAAAGGGTGTCGTTGGCGGGGGTAAAGGTCATCTTTTTGACCCCGGTGTAGAGTACATCGCCATCGGTCAGTCGGCGGGTCGTCGAGCAGGAGGTGGCCAGCAGTGCGAGGCAGAGAATGGTGCCGACGACCGGAAGAAAACGGCGGTACCGTGCGGAGCCCGGTCGATTCAGAGCCATGTGGCGGAGCAGACGGGCCAAAACCCGTGCGGGTACCAGGTGCGTGGTACTGTTCGGGGTGCCTGTGGCGAAATGTGTATGTCGAACGTGGCGTGTCATGTCTAATTTTCGGGGGCCGCTGTTTGCTCTTCGGCGTCGGTTTGGGCTGGAACGGTAGTTTCCTGCTCCGGGGTGTTGTCCGATTGGCGTTTCTGTTGGCGTTTGGCTTTGCGGTCTGCCTTGCGGGCCGCTTTGATCTCCTGTTTCGTCTTGGTGATCTTGAACAGGTCGCCCAGCTTCAGAATCTTTTTCCGGACGCCGAAACCGATGCCGGTCTCGGTCACTTCGCCTTCGAGGATGCTTTCGAAGTTGGTCTCGCGGAACAGTTTCAGGTACATGTTGTCGCGGCGGGTGAGTTGGTATTCGAGCGAGATGTCGTCCACGAGGTTTTCGGCAGTGTTTTGTACATCTTCGCCGCCGGTGCTCACTTTGCCGCCGATGGTGATCTGGACGCGGTTGTCGAAGAACTTCTTGGAGAGTTTGTAGGAGTAGTCGGTGCGGGTTCCTTCGGCTCCGGCCGTGGGATCGTCGTAGGAGTCGATCCCGAAGGTGAGGTCGACGCCCCGCAGACTGTTCTGTGCCCACTGGTTCAGCTCCTTGGCGATAAACGAGTTGAGCGGGTTACCGGTGTTGACTTTGGCCGAGGTTCCCGGGCCGGAATAGGTGTTGTAGATCAACAGGCTCATGGCCTGGTTTTGACGCTGTTCGGCGGTGAGGGAGGCCAGTTGGTTTTGCAGGGTGAGGTCTTCGGGGGCTGCTAGGTCGAGGCTGAGGTCGAGCGTTTCGAGGCTGCCGCGGATGTTGACGATGATCTGGAAGTTGACCTGACGGCTGGTCTGGTCTTCGAGGGTTACGGTGGTGCGGACGGTCTCGATGGCCCGGATGGCAAAGGTCGGGTCGAGCATGTCGCCGGTCCAGCTGACGTAGCCGCCGGGGGTGATGCTGAAATCTTTGGTCGAAATTACGGGCGGAGTATAGCGGACGCGGCCACCGGTCAGTTCGTATTTGCCGGCAAAACGGGTGTCGCCCAGTCGGTTCATGGAGTAGGTGAGGTTCCCGCCTCCCTGGAGGTTGATGCGGTTTTGACCGTCTTCCGAGAGGTAGACCGAGACCTGAACGTCGGGGTCGATCGCTACGTTCATCAGCATGTCGATGCCGCCGAGGCGGAGCATGGCCGGCGGACGGTTTGCCTGGACGGTGGTGGTGTCGTTGAAGGCGACGAAGGTGACGACGTTCTGCGACCGGTCTTCGATTCCCACGGGCGAATCCTGCATGACGTAGGTCACTTCGGTACCGGTCAGCAGGTTGACGTTCCCACGGATGTTCAGGGCGTCGAGCGGCCCCTGTACCCAGGCCGCGAGATCGGCGCTGGCTTTGCCGAAGACCATCGATCCTCTGTTGCGGGGTACGTTGATGAGTTGGAAATCGTTGGCCCGGACGCGCAGGTCGGCGCTCATCTGCGAAAGGTCGCCGAGGTCGATGCTGCCGTTCAGCGTGAGACGGTGCTTGTTGGGGGCGATCAGGCCGAAGTCGTTGAACAGGATGCGATCTTCGCGGAGTTCGATCGGGGTGTCGGTGATGCCGAAGCGGGTGCCGATGGCGGCCACGTCGACGGTTGTGCTGTCGAACTTCATCGAACCTCCGAGTCGCAGCGTGCCGAGGCTGTCGTCGGCCTGAAGGTGGCCGCGGAGCATGCCGGCCAGACTGCCCGATCCCTCAGGCAGGAAGGGGTTTGCGGCACGAAGCGGGATGCCGGGCAGATCGGCCGTCAGTCGCAGTGCCGAGGTGGTGTCGGCCGGGTTGTAGCGCCCTTCGGCCGTAAGGGCGGTCTGGCGGTCGATGGTCAGCGCTAGCGATCCCTCCTGCCCGCTGAGGGTGTCGGTCCGGTAGGCGAGTTTCAATCCGATGTCCCCTACGCGGCGGTTGTCGTACAGCAGGGTATCGACCGTCACGCGTCCGTGGGCGGCAAGGGTGCTGTCGGCCATGCCGAAGGTCAGGTCAGCTCCGAGGCGTCCGCCGAGCGGCGGGGCGGTGGGCAGCAGTTTCAGTGTGTTGGCAATGTCGATGCCGTTCAGTCCGAGCCGGATGCTGCCGCGCGGCATGCTGTCGACGACGACCGATTCCAGCGTGAATGCCTGATTGGCGCGGGTGACGCGCAGGTCGGCTTCCAGTGCGCGGTCGAAGTGATAGCGGACGAAGTTGCCGTCGTTGACGTTCCATTCCGAGAACCCGAAGATGGGGCGCTGCGGGATGAGGTTGACGGTCACGGCGCTGTCGCCGAGGGTGGCGCGCAGACCGAAATTCAGCCCCGTGTGGCCGTGTCGGTCGCGTTGGGTGAGGCTCAACTGGCCGGTGCTGCCGGCGGCGTGGCCGTACAGGGCGATCAGCCCCATGCGGTTCAGGTTGCCGGGACGGTTGGCCAGACGTACGAAGTATTGCAGTTGGCCGTTTCGGCCGCCGACGCCGGCGGTCAGCGTGTCGAGTACGATACCTTGGCTCGAGAGTTGGTTGATCTCGGTTTTGAAACCGAACGGGTTGCCGTCGGCTGCGGCCGCGGTGAGGTTCATCCGGCCGAATCCGGCTCCCTGGGCACGCAGGTAGTCGTTCAGCACGTTGTTGCGTGCGGCCTGGAAGTCGAGCTTGAAGGGCGGAAGAAGGTGTTCGAGGGTGTCGGTGTTGACCCGGCCTGCCCAGATTTGGTTCTGGATCTCGGTGGCGACCCGACCGAACGCGGCGGCAAGGGTGTCGAGGCTTGAACGGGAGTGGAAGGCCAGTTGCATGTCGCCGCTGGCGAACTCCAGTTGCACGTGCGAGGTGTCGGCCTCGGCGGCGAGGGTCGTGCGGGCCACGAAGTCGGTGAAGGTGCCGTAGCGGACGCTCAGCGAGTCGAGTGCGATTTGGGCCGAGTAGGCATTGCCCGAGGCCGCGGAGGCCCGAATGGTCAGACGGGTCGAGAGCGAGGAGGAATCGGCCACAAACCCCATGCGCTCCGGGTCGAAGTGGGTGATGGCCCCCGTCAGTGTGGCCTCCTGTCGCTCGGCGGTGAGGTTGCCGCCGAGGTGCAGATCGGCATCGATGCCTTCGTTGCGGCTGGTCAGGCGTCCGGTGATCTGCTGGTCGGTGAGACGGGCGGTCAGGTCGATGTTGCGGTAGTCGAAACCGTTGTATTCCGCCTGTTTGATGCGAAGCCGGGCATCGGCGGTGGTCGTGGCTGTAAAGGGGTCGAATCCGCAGCCTTCGGCCCGGAGGGCGAGGGTCACACAGCCGAGCGAGTCGGCGGGCAGGAAGCGGTCGAGCGGCAGACTGTCGATGGTTAGGTCAGCTGCGTACTCTTCGCTCTGCGGGCGAAAGGAACCGTCGAGCGAAACGCGGCCTCCGGCTGCCTGTACGGCCAGTCGGGCCTGATAGACACCTGTCTCGGCCGTGGCTTCGCCGCGGAAACGGGTGGGGGGCAGGGCTATGCCGTCGGGCAGCAGGTGGGCGATGAGCCGCGGGTTGCGCAGGTCGCCGCCGAAGGTGATGTGTCCGGTCGTATGTTTCGGAGTGGTAATGGCGTGTGCCCGTCCTTCAGCGATAAAGTCGATCGCGTGGGGAAGCGAAGCGACCAACCGGTGGAGGCGCAGTTCGCCCAGTGTACCGCTCAGCCGGGTGTCGAGGGTGAGGGAGCGGCCGGCGAGCTGGCGATGCAGCGGGCGGTCGATTTCGGTTAGTCGGAACAGGTCGGTCGACCCCACCTGCAGGGTCAGCTGGACGTTGAGCGGCGTTGCGGGTGAGAGGGTGGCGATGTCAGCCCCGACCGACAGATCGGCGCGCAGGGATGAAGTGGTGGTGAGCAGTTCGAAGTCATGCAGGGCGTAACCGCTGCTGTCCATCGACATGCTGCCGGTGGTCTGGGTGACGGCCAGCCCGGAGCGTTCCGTGAAACTCAGACCGGTGAGCCGGGCGCGAATTTCGGTGCCGCGGTTGTAGATGGAGTCGAGGCTGAGGTTCAGGCCGCTCAGCACGATATGATTGGGGTCGAGGGTCGGGAGCGGCTCTCCGTAGGCGAGGCCGTAACGGGCGGCATTGTCGGTAAGGCGCAGCTCATCGAGCCGGATGGTCCAGGGCAGACTTTCGGTGGTGTCGGCCGTTTCCGTTGCTGTGGGGGCTGTATTTTCGGCCGGTGTGGGCGATGCTGAAACTGCTGGAGTTGCAGGTGTGGGGATGCTGTCGGTCAGATAGGCGTAGTCGCCGCGCTCGATCAGTAGCCGATGGGCCGTGATCTCCTGTGTGCCGAGGTCGACCGCGCAACTGTCGACCTCTCCACGGGCGATGCGTGCCGTGAGGTCGGTGGCGGACTCGGGGGTGTGCATCGCGAAGGCGATGTCGTCGAGGGTCAGTCGCTGTGCGGCTATTTTCCATAGCAGCGGCGCTGACGCAGTGTCGACAACCGTGGTGTCAGGGACCGATGGGCCGAGTGTCAGTCGTATATTGCCGCCGCTCAGCCGGATGTCGGGCACCTGGGCGCTCTCGGTCGAGAGGTTGGCTCGACCGGAGAGGGCGAGTTCCCGGACGCGCAGCTTCAGGTCGAGTCCGCTGGTGGAGTCGGCGGCCAGGTGGAAAGCGGCACTGTCGATGGCGAAGTGTCGGATATGGATTTCGCCCCCCAGCAGCGGCCTCAATGCCACGGCGGTACGCAGCGATCCGCAGTAAAAGAGGGTGTCGCCGTCGGGAGTGATCCCCTGGGCGCGGTCGATGGAGAGTCGCAGCGGGAATCGCAGTCGGAACCGTTCGATGGAAAGACGCATGCCGAGCTCTTCGGAGAGGTATTCGGTGGCCTTTTTCTGGATAAAGTCCTGCACGGGCGGCAGGTAGAGCGACACGACGAGCAGTACAATCAGTCCGGCAAGGATGGCCAGCACGCGGAGCGTATATTTCAGTATCTTGCGGAACATGGATCGAACGGCGATAACTAATGACGATAGGATATAGGTTCTATTGAATCGTGCAAAATTTGTTCCTAAGGTACCGCTTTTGGACGGTTTTTAAAAGTGTATCTTTGTGTTGTTATGGGAATATTCAGATACTCAGCGGTCGAGACCGATTATCTCGCGGAGCGTGATCCGGTATTGGGGCGGGCGATTCGTCGGATTGGCCCGATTGAGCGGCGTGTGACGCCCGATTTGTTCGAGGCGTTGGCCGAGAGTATCGTCGGCCAGCAGATCTCGGGCAAGGCTGCCGAAACGGTTTGGCGGCGGCTGACCGCACTGACAGGTGGGGTGACGCCGCAGAGCATTGTGCAGGCTGCGGTCGAGGCTTTGCGCGGCTGCGGGCTGAGCCTGCGGAAGGTGGGTTACCTGCAGGAGACTGCGCGGGTGGCTCTGGAGGGGCGTCTGGACGAAAAGGAATTGGCCGCCATGAGCGACCGTGAGGTGGTCGACCGGCTGACGGCTCTGCCCGGTGTGGGTGTGTGGACGGCCGAGATGCTGATGATCTTTTCGATGCAGCGGCCCGATGTGGTCAGCTTCGGCGACCTGGCCATCCGTCGCGGTGTGATGCGCCTTTACGGATTGGAGAGCCTTTCACGCCGGGAGTTCGAGACCTACCGGTCGCGCTGGTCGCCCTACGGGACGGTCGCGTCATTCTATCTGTGGGCAGTGGCTCACGAACCGGACGGGATGTCGCCCGTCGAAAAATAGAAAACCGTTGGATGAAAACCGATTTGAGAACGATTCCGGGTGTCGGAGCGCAGATCGAACGTGACCTGATTGCGTTGGGCTATGACAGTGTGGCTTCGCTGGCGGGCGAGGATCCGGAACAGATTTACGAACGGGATTGCATCCGTCGCGGCTGCCGGGTCGACCGGTGTATGCTGTACGTCTATCGCTGCGCCGTCTATTATGCCGACCATGCGGAGCATGATCCCGAGAAGCTCCGGTGGTGGTACTGGAAGGACAAACCTTACGTGCCTCGCCGGTAGGTTTGCCTGCTCATGAGGTCTTGTAGGGTACGAAACAGGTGTCCTTTCCCGATCTGATATTTATTTCAATATGGAGGACGATGGTTGTTGTCGGGTGATGTCGCATTTGGGGATATCGTCATTTCGATTTCAAACAAAGTAGGGAGGCAGTTTGCTGTATAACGTTGCGGCATCTTGGGGTGGTTGCCTTTTTATGGAAGCGTGTTTTCGCGGCGACGATGTTTGGGAGAAGTGGCTATCCAAAGGGAGGATGTTGGCTTTTCCGTTTCGACTTTCAGCATGTAAACGGGCAGGGTGAACAGCGGCTGTTCTTATTCTGGTCGTTCTATGGACGTGGGTCTTACAAAATCTCGTTAACCGGTCGAATGCTTTAGAAATGAGGTGAAATGGATGTCATTTCACATGAGGGGGATAGAATTGTTGAAATTTTCTGGAACAAGGTTTCAAATTTTGGCAATTTATTCTATCTTTGCAGAGGAACCAATACACAAAAGTTGAGATGGAACAAAAAGAGGGATATCTGGTCCCGATTCTGCATAAGGGTTTTGCCCTGCTCGAATACCTCGGTCGGCAACCGGGTGGCCGGACCATGGCCGAAACGCTGGCCGATCTGGACTTTCCGAAAACGACCCTGTTCCGGCTGCTTGCCGCTCTGACCGAAGAGGGGTATATCTGTCTCGATCCCGAGACCGGCCGCTACACCCTGTCGCGGCGACTGCTGCGGCTCGGGCTGGCTGCTCTGGGTGAAGCCGAACTGGTCGAATATGCCCTCCAGCCTATGCGGGCTCTGCGTGATCGCGTTCGTGAAAGCGTCATGCTGGGCGTGTTTATGGATAACCGCGTAGTGTTGCTGGAGCAGGTGCTCGGCTCCCATAACTTTACCTTCATTCTGAAGCCCGGCACCGACTTCTGTCTGCACGCTTCGGCTCCCGGCAAACTCTTCCTGGCCCTGCTGTCGGACAAGGAACGCGAAGAGGCGCTCCAAACCGTCGATTACCAGATCTATACCCCCAATACGTTCGGCAGCCGCGAGGCGCTGGAAAAAGAATTGGAAAAGATTCGTACACTGGGCTACGCCACCGACGACGAAGAGGAGATGCAGGGGGTGAATTGTCTGGCCGCACCTGTCTTCAACTCGTTCGGCGAGATAGCCGCAGCGCTGTGGACTTCGGGGCCCAGCGGCCGGTTGACCCGCGAGAGTTTTCCCGAT
The DNA here is from genome assembly GCF_900104655.1 of Millionella massiliensis. GTDB lineage: Bacteria > Bacteroidota > Bacteroidia > Bacteroidales > Rikenellaceae > Rikenella > Rikenella massiliensis. The sequence continues at coordinate 2,655,121 of NZ_FNWD01000002.1, forward strand.
ATGGCAGTCCGTATAATCGAGGCGGCCGATGCCATTTCACTCCGGCTCGGCTTCAAACGCCGGTAATGGGTGGCTGTGCTTTCTGCCCTTGGGGTTGACGGCGAATTTTGTCGGACTGCTGAGGGTGATGTTTCCCGCTCTTCCGAATCTATTGTTCGGAGGAAATGAACTTTCGAAAACCGATTTTTTACCAAATAAAATTTGCAAATGATGATGCGACGAGTCTTGTTGGCACTGGGTATGCTCGTGTCGGTCACCGCACTACGGGCACAGGAGGATTTCCGCGAGATCCTCTTCGTCGAACGCGACCAGTATGCGCCCGACCACCACAACACCGAAACGCTTTTCCAGGCCGGAGAGATCAATCCCGAGAAGTTCCGGGGCGGATCGGCACTGCGGGCACTGGACCTCGCTACCGGGAAGGTACGTACGCTGCTCACCTCCGAAAAAGGGGTGATCCGTGACCCTGAACTCTCGTTCGACGGTCGGAAGATCATCTTCTCGATGCGGCCCGAACGTGAAGGGTGGTACCATATCTACGAAATCAACACCGACGGTACCGGCCTGCGTCAGTTGACCAGCGCTGCCGGCATCTCGGATATCGACCCCCTTTATCTGCCCGACGGCGGAATTATCTTCACCTCCACCCGCGAGCCCAAATACTGCATGTGCAACCGCCACATCATGGGTAACCTCTACCGTATGGAAGCCGACGGGGCGAATATCGTCCAGATCGGGGGCAGCACCCTTTTTGAAGGCCACTCGGCACTGCTCAACGACGGCCGCATTCTGTACGACCGTTGGGAGTATGTCGATCGTAACTTCGGTGATGCACAGGGACTGTGGACCGTCAATCCTGACGGTACGAAACATGCTATCTACTATGGCAACAACACCAACTCGCCCGGTGGGGTGATCGACGCCCGGCAGGTACCCGGCAGCGACCTGGTGGTCTGCATCTTCGGCAGCTGCCACGACCGTCCGTGGGGAGCGCTGACCCTGATCGACCGCAAGAAAGGGGTCGATGGGGCCGAACCGGTTGTGCAGATCTGGCCGGCTGATTCCCGGGCGCTGATCGGACAGGGAGATTACGACCAGTTCATGAAGATCAAGATCCGTTACGAAGACCCCTATCCGCTGGACGAAAATACGTTCCTCGTTTCGCGTTCCGTTCGTTGGGACACCACCCTGAATGACTATAAGATGGCCCTCTACCGGGTTGATCGTGCGGCCGGCACCGAAACCCTGCTCTACGAAGGGACCAAGGGGTGTTTCGATCCGATGCCTATCGCTCCGCGTCAGAAACCGAGTGCCATTCCCTTCGCACGCGACTACTCCGAGCGTCCCGGCATGTTCTACGTGCAGGATGTCTATGAAGGTACTAACATGAAAGGCGTGGAACGCGGTACGGTCAAGTGGCTGCGCGTCATCGAGTCGCCCGAAAAACGCACCTGGACTGCACAGGGTTGGGCCGGACAGGGCGAACAGGCTCCCGCGATGAACTGGACCAGCTTTGAATTGAAACAGATTCTGGGCGAAGTACCGGTGGCTGAAGACGGATCGGCCTGCTTCGAGGTGCCTGCCGGCAAGTTTGTTTACTTCCAGCTGCTCGACAAGGACAAAAAGATGGTGCAGTCGATGCGAAGCGGTACGATGGCCATGTCGGGCGAGATCAACGGTTGTATCGGCTGTCACGAGGATCGTTTGAGCGTTCCCGTGCCTTCGGGCAAGATGCCGCTGGCTCTGCAAAAAGGTCCCGTGAAACTTACCGGCTGGATGGGCCGTGAACCCGAGCCCTTCTCCTACACCGCTCAGGTGCAGCCCATTTTCGACCGTCACTGTGTGAAGTGCCACGACTTCGACGAAAAGGATCGCAAGAAACTGGTGCTGGCCGGCGACCGCAACCCCTTCTTCAACGCATCGTACGTCAATCTCTATGTCGGTGGCAAGGTGACCCTCGTGGGAGCCGGTCCTGCAGCGATACAGGATCCCTACACGTGGGGTTCGCACGCCAGCGTGCTGACCCGCGTGATCGATACGGTTCACCACGGCGTGAAACTCTCCGACGAGGAGCGTCTGACTCTCTATGCCTGGATGGACGTCAACGGGGTTTACTATCCGGCTTACGAAGCCTATTACGGTGACAACCTTGGCGGCCGTTCGCCGCTGACCTTTGCCGAAATCGACTCGCTGGCCGCACTGACCGGGGTCAATCTGCGTGGCCTGAACGGCCACTGGCGCGGAGTGCAGGCGCAGGTAGCGTTCGAGCGTCCCGAGTTGAGCCCCTGCCTGGATGCCATCCGCGGCGACAGCGAAAAGTTCGCTCAGGCTGTCGAGATCATCGCACGGGGTGGCCAGCGCCTCAAAGAGCATCCGCGTGCCGACATGAAGGGTTTCGTGCCCAGCCAGCGTCACCAGGAGATGCTCCGCAAGTATGCGGCTCAGCTCGAGGAGGAGGTAGCCAACCGTCATGCCGTAGAGGCAGGGCAGAAACGCTACGACAACCGTTAAAAATCCGAAAAATTTGTTATGTTTGTAAGCGGCAGCCCTGTGCGGGGCGGCCGCTTTTTTGTTTCGCGTCGTACGAGGCAGTAACGCTGTGTGTCGCTGCTCGGATGGCTCGGGGACTTTGGGGTGAGGCGATTGTGTGCTGTACCCACAGAAAGCCCTGACGGTACCGATTGTCCGTGTCCGCAGTAATGTATAACTCCCTAATACCGAAAACTATGGCAGACCACACTTTCGAATATTGGCAGCGGCGGCTGGATGATCTGGCCCGTATCCTGGAAAAACACGGGTTTACGGCCGAGGTGGCGTCGACCGCTACGGATGTGCGGAATCGCATCCGGCGGGCAGTCGAAACGTTGGCCCCCAAGTCGGTCGGATATGCCGATTCGCGAACGCTTCGGGCTACCGGTGCGCTAGACATGTTGCGGGCCGACCCGCGTTGGGAGTTCATCGACGGTTTCGACCGCGCGAAAAGCCGTGCCGAGAATCTCGAAATGCGTCGGCAGGCCCTGATGACCGATCTCTTTCTGACGGGGGTCAATGCCGTCACCGAGCAGGGAACGCTGGTCTGGCTCGATATGGTGGGCAACCGCATCGGCGGGGTTACGTTCGGCCCGCGTCATGTGATTCTCGTCGTCGGGCGTAACAAACTGACGGCTGACCTCGATGAGGCGATGCGTCGCATCAAAACGATTGCCGCACCGCTCAACGCACGGGCCCATGTCCATTTCAAAACGCCGTGTCAGATCACGTCGCGGTGTCACGACTGCGCCAGTCCGGATCGGATCTGCAACTCGTGGCTCATGATGGAGCGTTGCTACCCGAAAGAGCGGATTCGCGTGATTCTCGTCAATGACGATATGGGATATTGATTGCTGCTCGCGGGAGTGATAGAGCGAAAAGAGTTGTGATTTGTGCGTTACCGCGGATTCGCCGGGGTTGTAGCGATGCGGGCGAGGTAGAGTTCCGTCAGTCGTGCAATGGCGTAGTCTCCGAGGTGTTCGGACGGGATGACGATCCAGTCTTCCGGAATCGGGAGTGCCGTGAGGTCGTCGGTCTCGATGCAGTGGAAGGTGGCGTGGATAATGCGGTGCGAAAGGATATGTCGCGGCATGCGGATCGTTGAACGCCAGGTGGCTGCGAAGGGCAGGACGCCGGGGTCGATCTCTGTGTCGGTTGCCGTTTCGACCAGCGGGAATTCGTAGAGTCCGTGCCAAATGTCGTTGCCAGCGCGGCGATGGATGACGGTCCGGCCACAGGGGTCGGTCAGATGCAGGTAATGGAAGTAGCGCGGTGTCTGTACCGCTTTGCCTTTTTTGACGGGACGCCGGTCGGCGGTCCCGTTTTTCAGTGCCAGACAGTTCGACGACAGCGGACACTGGTCGCAGTTCGGATTACGGGGTGTGCAGACGAGCGCCCCCAGCTCCATGACGGCCTGGTTGTAGCTTCCGGCACCGGCATGGCCGGGTGAGGCGAGGTACTCTTGCAGAAGGGTATCGGCCGCCGTGGCGAACTGTTTCTTACCGGCCGTGGTGTCGATCGGCGTGTCGATGTCCAGCAGACGGCTCAACAGCCGGTAAACATTGCCGTCCACGACGGCATGCGGAGCGTCGGTTGCGAAAGAGGCGATGGCGGCTGCCGTGTAGTCGCCGATCCCTTTCAGCGTGCGAAGTTCGTTGTATGCGGTTGGAAAAAGGCCGGAATAGCGGCTGACGACCTCCCGTGCAGCTGCATGGAGGTTGCGGGCGCGACTGTAATACCCCAGTCCCTGCCAGAGCCTCAGCACTTCGTCCTCGTCGGCTGCGGCGAGTGCGGCGACGGTCGGGAAACGGGCGACGAAACGTTCGTAATATTCGAGTCCCTGGGCCACGCGGGTCTGCTGTAGAATGACCTCCGAGAGCCAAATGCGATAGGGGTCGCGGGTTTCGCGCCACGGCAGCGTGCGGTGATGCTGTCTGTACCAGTCGTTGAGGGCGGCGGTATCCACGGGACTATTCGGCGGCTGGAGCCTCGGTGTCGGTCAGTGCGGAGGTCTTGAGGTGGGCAAAGTGGATCAGGTCGTCGGGGGCGATCCGAATCTGGAGCCCGCGCACGCCGGCGCTGATGTAAATATGGTCGAATTCGCGGCAGCTTTCGTCGATGTACGAGGGAAAGTTGCGTTTCATGCCGATCGGTGAGCATCCGCCCCGGATGTAGCCGGTGGTGGGCAGCAGTTCACGCATGTGGAGCATGGCGGCACTTTTGTTGCCGGATACCTTGGCGGCGGCTTTCAGGTCGACTTCGCGGTTGCCGGGGATGATGCAGACAAAGATGCCGCTGCGGTCGCCGCGCATGACCAACGTCTTGAAAACCTGACGGATGTCTTCGTGCAGTTGTTCGGCTACATGGCCGGCGTCGAGGTGCTCTTCGTCCACTTCGTAGGGGATCAGTTCGTAGGCGATCCCGGCTTGGTCCAACAGCCGTGCGGCGTTGGTCTTCGTGATTTTCATTGCCTGATGCGATAAATATAATCTACTCGTTGCTCCGGTTCTGTCCGTTGGGCGGACGGGGGTGTCGTCGGAGGGTGTCCCTGCACGTCTATGGGGTGTGGGGCGACGGGGTGTGACCGTCTCTGTTTTACGGCACGAAGTTACGCAAAACTATTTCTAATCCCGCCGTTAAAATTTTCAAAGCCTCGTCGATGCGCCACGCAGCGCGGGGATCGCCTACGCGATTTGAGATCGATCGGAGCTGTAGGTAGGGGATTGTGCCGCTTCGGCATACCCCGAAAAATGCGGCTCCTTCCATCGACTCCAGCGCTTCGTCGTCGTGCAGCGGCAGGGGCATGCAGGCGCTGTTCGTGGAGCGGGCCGGGAGCAGAGGCAGCAGGGAACTGAGACGCTCTGCGTACGGGCACTCGATGGTCTGGGCTTCGGGCAGTGTGGCGAAGGGTTCGAACGTCCCGGTCTCGGACCGCCAGGCTCCGAGGTCGGCCTGGCGGTCGCTTCGGACGATGTAGGCCGTGTGGGCGGTTGCCGGAGTCAGATCGGAACGCAGTGACCCGGCGATGCCGGCCTGTATGATGAGGCGGGGCGTCAGTTCGTGCAGAATTCGTTGCGTGGCGGCTGCCGTGGCTCCCGCGCCCATGCCTCCGATGCACCATTGCAGGGCGTGACTGGCGTACCGGTCGCCGAAGCGTTGGCGCAGCGGGGCCTGTTCGAGCCGGGTGGCGGTCAGTATGACGGTGGGCGGTAGGGTCATTTGCGGTTGGATTTTCGTGTGTGGGCTGGGGTCTCGGTAGCAAAGCGGATGAAACTCTCGGCAATCGAGCCGGGGTTGCCTTGCAGGGTGGCGAACGAAAATTCGCGTTCGAAGGTAAGACCGTCGATGTCGATGACAGTGAGGGTGTCGGAGAGCAGTTCGCGGGTGACGGCCCGCACGGAGAGCAGCGCCACGCAGTCGTAGTCGGAGAGGAACGACTTGATGCCTTCGGTGCTACCGATCTGCATGATGACGTTCAGCGACGAGAGCTTGATGTGGTGGTCGTTCAGGCGGCGTTCGATCACTTCGAGGGTGCCGGAGCCGTTCTCGCGCAGGACGATCGGAAGGGTGGTGAGTTCCTCGGGGGTGATGGTCTCGCGTGTGGCGTAGAGGCTGTGGCTACCGGTGACCAGTACCAGCTCGTCGCGCATGAAGGGCTCGTAGTGGATGCCGGTGTGGCGCGTTTCGCCTTCGACCAGCGCCAGGTCGATGCTGTGGCTGAAGAGTGCCTGGGTCATCTGACGGCTGTTGCCGGTGTCGAGGGTGGTGCGGATCTCGGGGTAGCGGGTCGAAAAGCGGGCCAGACAGGCCGGCAGAACATACTGCGCAATGGTGCTGCTGGCACCGATACGCAGCTCGCCGCTGAAGTTGCCGGTCAGCATGTTCATGTCGAACTGCATGCGGCGGTAGCTGTCGAGGATCTTCTCGGCGTGGAAGAGCATCACTTCGCCGGCCTTGGTGAGGCTGATCGAGGTGCCGTGTCGGTCGAACAGCGAGGTGCCCACCTGGCTCTCCAGCTCCTTGATGTGGCGGGTCACGGCGGGCTGGGTGATGTAGAGCTCCTGTGCGGCACGGGTGAAGCTGAGGTGGCGGGCGACGCTGACGAATGTTCTGAGGCGGAAGTCCATGGGCTGTGTCGGGGCGTATGGGATGCCGATAGACAAAGGTCGGAAAAATGTGGCGGTTTTCGAAATACCCGGGGAACGGGCGCTGTCGGCCGTAAAAGAAACGCACCGCTTTCGGTGAGGAAAGCGGTGCGTTGTGTGGGGTTGTGGTGGTCTCGCAGGACTATTTGTGCGAGATGACCAGTATCTTGGAGTTTTTCCAGAAGGCTTCCTTGTCGGTGATGACCAACTCTTCGACTACGTCTTTCGAACCTTTGACGAGCATGTAGCTGTTTTCGGGGTGCGAGGTGACGATCTTCACTTTTGATTTGCCGATCGGGATGCGTTCCACGGTGCGGTCGTCGGCTTTGGTGAAGCTATCCATCGAGGCGTTGTCGCTCACTACGCGGGTGCGGCCGATGACGCCTTTCTTGTCGATGATATCTTTTTCGAGCAGCTCTTTATCGGTGGCTACGATGTAGTACACGGTGTGCAGCTGGGCGTCCTGTTCGGCAACGGTGGTCTGCAGTTCGGCTTTGTCGCTCTCGAGGTTCGATACGGTGTGGCCGAGGGCTTCGACTTCCACTTTCAGGGCTTTGACCTGGTCGGTCAGGGCGGCGAGCTGGGCGTTTTTCTGGTCGAGCTGGGCCTGCAGTTGTGCGATCAGGGTTTGCAGCGATTCGATCTTGACGTTGGCTTCCTTCAACTTTTTGGCCGAGGTCTGGAGACGGGCGATGGTAGCGCGGTTCTGGTCGAGCAGTTCGCTGATGGCGGCGATGTTTTCGGCAATCTGTTCCTTGACGGGTTTGGTCAGTTCACCGCCGGCCGAGGTCTGTTTGGTGACGAGTTTTTCGCGTTCGGCGATCTGGTTGATGTTGGCGGCTATTTCGCTGATGCTGTTGAAGGCGTCGTTGATGATCGAATCTTTGGCTGCGATCACTTGCGTCAGCGAATCATTGGCCATGGCTGTCGAGTCCGGGGTCTGGCTTTTCGGGCCGCAGGAGGCGAACAACGTCGCAGTGGCGGCAAGAATCAAAATCTTTTTCATATCCACAAACTGTTTGTTGGTGTGCGCAAAAGTAGATAAAAACTCAATTTGTCCTACGTTCCTGTGCAAAAAGCGTACCATTTATGCCTATTCGACGTCCACCAGGTCGCGCAATTTCACACCGAGTGCCTGGCTGATGGTCAGCAGGGTCCGTACGGTGAGGTTGCTGCGGCCGTATTCGATGCGGCTCATGTTCGACTTTTCGAAGTTGCATCGTGCGGCGAGGTCCTGTTGGCTGATGCCTCGCTCGGAGCGCAGTTGGGCGATGCGTCGGCCGATCCGGTAAAGAATTTCCTCCATGGAGCGTGTTATCATGTTTGATAACAAAGTTTTTTCTTTACCTTTGTAGTGTGGTTATCATGTATGATAACTTAAGCGAGCGTCCGGCTTGCATGGACAAAATGTCATAAATTTTGGCGTCGGAGGCAACAAACAGGCGCGATTCACGTTTAAATAAACAAGGGTTTTGCGAGCCGGGAATGATGATACAATCGACGCGGAAAATGTCGATTTATATTGCCCTCGCTCTTTTTGCACGATAATTGTATTGTCCAAAATATAAAGGCCGGATGTGGCTATAAACGATCTATTGCTATGGATACCGGAGAGTTTATTTTGCTGGGAGGGCTGGTAGCCGTTGTGGCTGTCATGCTGGTGGTGCCCTTTGTCTGGTCGCAGCCCGATAACAGTGAGGCTCGTGCCCGGGCCAAACGGGTGAGGGTGCGTAAACGGCAGAAGCGTAAAAACCAGAGAAAGCGGAAAAATACGGTTGAAAAGCCGCTTTTGGGCGTGGATTGGCGCGGTTCGCTGGTGAGTTCGTTGCAGACGGAAGAGACTGCCTATGCCTGGCAAAAACTTCACTGCGAGAAGACTCCGCCGATGCTTCCGTCTCATCGGATCGATTCCTGATTTGGGGACGTCCCTTGAATGTTGATAGGATTGTGCCCTGATGCACCTGCCGACGCGGGCAGTGTATCAGGGCACATTGTTTTTAGAAGATCGGGATGCAACCCAATATGGACGAAAAGGCCGGTATCTAAAAAGGGTATCGAGGCAAAGGCTCCCGATACCCTTTTTACACCTATCTCTCCTGTTGGATTCGTGAATTTAGTGGCGTTCTCGTTGTGGGAACTTCAGCATTAATGGCAGTGGCCGCATGCTCCGTCGTCAGCGCCGGGCTCTATAAAAAGTATTCGGGTTCGCGGCGGGCGCTGAAGTATTGGAACAGCTTGGCCGTATAGGGGGTGTCGAAACGGCGGGCAGAGGTCGGGCAGAACTTCAGACAGGCGCAGCATTTGATACATCCTGAGGCGTCGCTGGTGGCGATACCGTCGGCCGTAAGCGATACGACCCCCGTGGGACAGACTTCGATACAGGTGCCGCAGCCGGTGCATAGAGCCGGATCAGTCGTGGGTGTGGCCGGTGTCGACGGGCCTTTGGTCTTGTAGGGCACGTTCCCTTTGATGTCGGGGGTGCTCCAGCAGCCCCCGTCCAGTTTGGCGCGAGAATCGGCACCGAAACGGTGCGCAGCGGCCTGGTCGTCGGCGTCGGGACGTCCCTGGGCGATGGGCATCCCTTCGTCGGGACGGCTGTAGGAGTGTTCACCGATGAAGGCTGCGGCCGAGAGCGGGGCGAATCCTTGACGGACGGCCAGGTCGCGCAGCTCGACCAGCGCATCTTCGTAATCGCGGTTGCCGTAGACAACCAGCAGAATGGCCGGCGTCTGGCCCGGTGTGGCAGCATGGACGGCGGCAAAGCGTTCGACAGCGGTTTCCGCGACGCGTCCGCCGTAGACCGGAGCAACGAAAATGGCGGTGTCCGTCACGGTGATTGACGTTTCGTGGTCGGGCAGGGTCATGTCATGCTCCGCCACGTGGTCAGTGGTGGTGGAGAAACCGGCGGCCACTTGCCGGGCGACGGTGGCGCCTGTGTGGGTCGGCGAGAAGGTGATCAAATCAATTTCCATATCATACGGTATTTTTAAGGGCCGGCCACGCTGGCGGAGAACCCTTATGCGGTGCGTACCGCGAGGCTCCGCTCGGGGCCGGTCATTCGTTGTGGAGGGGTGTCCCTCCGTGTGTTTGCTGTTACTCTGCTGTTGACGGTTGGCACAACCGCCGTGTACGATTGCGCGGTCACGCATTACGCAGGGAATCGGCAGGCTGCTACTCCTTTGCGGCGGTATCGGCGGTGCGGCGGGCAAACTCTTTGAGGAAGGCCTGTTTCACCAGTTCGAAACTCAGCGGTTCGATCAGGTCTTTCCGCTCGTCGTCGAGCAGGAAGGGGGTGTGCGATCGCACGATCTGCACGCCGTTCGAATCGACCCCTTCGAAGGTGTCGCAACTGCGGTATGCGGTCAGCAGGTCGGCCGTGGTGCCGCGGTGTGCTTCGCTGTTCTCCTGCCATTTGATTTTCAGGCGTGTGAAATCGGGCGACAGCACGATGCAACCATCTTCCACGCGGCTCTCCGAGGCATCGGTCGTGAACGAGTCGAGCACCTTGAAGTAGGGAATCCGGAAGCGGACGTGGGCCGGTCGGTCGTTGTTGTAGCGGGCCGAGTAGGTAACACTGGCACCGCCGCGGCGGAAACGAATTTCGGAGGTAACGCGGCCCATCTCGGTGGGGGCGTCGACGATCGAGATGTGGTCGCCCTCTTTGGTCCACTCGGGCGAAAGGACGGGGTAGAGGTAGAGGTCTCGTCCCGATTCCACACCGGAGCGGCCGCCGTATTCGTGGATCAGGAAGTTGCGGATCAGGAAGGCGGTCTTGGCCGAGGCCCAGGCGTGGGGCGTGGGACAGGTCGGATCGACCATCCGGTCTTTCCACGGAATCACCAGATTCTCGAACCCTTCGTGGGTCGAACCGGAGTGGAGAATCAGGTGGTAGAAGTCGATCAGTGCCTGACGCTGTTCGCCCTGCACCATGTACTGCTCGATCAGGTTGGCCGTGATGTACTGGTGGAGGTGCTGGCCGTGGCGGTAGGTCATGATCCCCTCGGCGTATCCCTTGCGGATGTGGTTCAGGCTGCCGGTGACGAAGCGGTGGCGGGGTTCGAGCAGTTCGGTCGGGTAGGCCAGCAGCATGTTCTCCCAGTCGCTGTTGCACTGATATTCGTTGAAGCCGCGGCGGGCCTGTTTGCCGGTCAGAAAATCATAGAGTCCGGTGGGAACGTATCCGTCGGGTCGGACGGAGTGCTCGATGCCGCGCAGAATCGACTCGGTATAGGTTTTTTCGAGGGCTTGCCAGTCGGCCAGCACCTCGTCGTGTCCCAGGTCGCGCGCCATCCGGATGCAGTAGCGCAGCCCGAGCAGGGCCCAGTAGTTGTTGCAGGCGTAGTGGCCGTCGATCATCTCGTTGTCGTACGGGTAGGTCGGCGGAAGCAGTCCGTAGGGGCTGCGTGTGGTCTCGGTGCGGATGTACTCGACGGCTTTGGTGAGGCTCGGGAAAACCTCCTCGCCGAGGGCTTTGTCGCGGGTGAAAAGGTAGTAGCCGGCTACCATGTACATGATGTGGCCGTGGGCGGTGGGGATGATGCCGCCGTGGGCGAGCGACCGGTCGAAATAGAGACCGTCGGGTTCCTGTTGCAGGATGGCGTTGCGGACGATCAACCGCGCGTAGTCGGGACAGCCGTTGGTCAGGTAGGCCATCGACATCTGGGGCGCGGAGGTCAGGAAAAAGAAGGGGTAGGGAATACCGTCGGTCTGCATCTTCCGGCCGTCGGGGAAGGTGCGGGTGGCCAGCAGCAGATGGACCATCGAGGCGCGTTGGGCGTCCTGGATCCGTTTTTCGGGGATCTCGAAGCGGGTTTGCGATCCGATGAGGTTCTTCCAGAAGGCGACCGTCGCGGTGTGGTACGCTTCATAGTCGGCCTGGGCGATACGTTGGGCCTGTGCGGGGTCGGCGACCGGTACGCAGGGCATCTTGAAGACCAGTTCGGCCTGCTGGCGGGGTTTCAGCACCCGGTCGTAACGCACGATGGCGGTACGGGTCTCGGGCGTGATTCGCAGCGATGACCCGGTGAAGGGGGCGGTATAGGGGGTGCCTTCAACGGCTTCGATACGTTCGTAACCGTCGTTGAAGGTGAAGAGCAGCCGGTTGTCTTTATAGAGGGCGTTGTCGCGGATGAGGTATTCGTTGTCGTCGGAGAAGCCTTGCAGGGCGGCCAATCGGTAGTCTGCCTTTTTGCCGCGGGTCGAGACGTTGAACAGTGCGTGGGCCTCCTCTTTGCCGGTATTGGTCATGGTGACTTTCACGAAGTTCACGCAGTTGCTGACGTCGGCCGTGTCGAGCGGGGCAGAGTAGATGGCGATCCGGTATTCGATATCGCCGTCGTTCCAGCGGTCGCCGACTACGGGGATCCATCCCTCTTCAAAGGTCTTTTGGCGAATCAGAATCGGGGTGTCGTGGGGCCCGTAGCTGAAGTTCAACTCGGCGTGGCCGGTGTAGAGCGACCCGTCGTAGGTGACTTCAGTCACCTGGGGGTGGAAGGGCATCCCGATGACGGTGGTTGATTTCCGAAGGTAGCACCACTCTTTGGCGGGATCGTCGGTGAGTGGAAGCTCCTGGCTGTGAGTGGTGTGGACGCCGACGGTTAACAACAGCGTCCCGAGCAGGGTGTAATGTATTTTCATGAATCGGTGGGTTTGGGTCGTTTGAATAGGAGCCGTTGGGCGGGGAAACAGTGTCCGGGAGTTTACTGCCCCCATTGGCTTGTCTGCAATATTGGCGATTTTTTCTGATTTGTGCAAACGATTGCCGAGTCTGCAAGACGGACCCCGCGGTGCTACGTCGGGTAGGTTGCGACGGTCGGGAATACGTAATTCTGTGTTACGGAACGGCTGACCGGGGTTACGTAAGGGTGGAATTAACCAGATCGGCCTCCGTCCTTGCCAGAGTTTTCCCGGCGAGGACGAAGACCGACTGCAAGTGGCTGAGTAAGGGTGTGGATAAAGGTTGCGCTGATGTGCCGTTCCGAAACAGCGCGAAGAATGGGGGGCACCCCGAGAATTACAGGGTGCCTTCTTTGAACCGTCTTAGGGCCTGATCGCGGAGCTTTTCAACTTTTTTCCCGGCCAGCCATTCGTCGCAGGTAAGTTCTTCGCGGGGAATCAGAATATCCACGGAATCGTACTCGAATCGCGGGGAGTGGACGTCGTTGCGCAGGCTGGTATAAGGAATGGAAAGGGTAAATCGGTTGGTGTAAGGCAATTTGACAGATTGGCAATTTCCCCCGCTGATGCTCGCATACCCTCCGCAGGGTCTGCCCACGGTGGGACCGATGCCCAACGTTTTAAAATACTGGGCAAACAGTTGGGCCGCCGAGTAGGTAGCCTCGCTGGTCAGCAGGTAAACTTTGCCGCGGTAGCGGTGCATCAGGTCCGGATCCGGCCGGAAGCGTACGTCGCACACCATATCGGTGGTCAAGTAGTCTCCTGACCGAACGCTGTCTATGCAGGATTCCATTTGTTGCGTTTGTTCGGCCGACAGACCGAACAGTTGTTCATAGGGCGTATTCTGTATAACGGTTTTGATCTTTTCTCGATTCCCGTCGTTCACCCGGTAGGCACGGTTTGCATCGACGGTTTTTTCTGTCAGGTAGTTCAGGGTGATGTACACATTGTCGGTCAGACCGCCGGGATTGTTGCTGATGTCGAGAATCAAGGTGTCGATCTTGTGGCGATCGACCCATGCCATGGCTTTCTTTAACTTCCGGGGATAACGTTTGTCTTTGCGTCCGAATATCATGGCAAGCGCATTCTCACCCCAGAAGTAGTTAATTGTCATAACGGCACTGTGATCTCCGAGCTTTTGGGTGGTGATCGTTTTGCCGCCGAACAGCTGATTCCATATATTGTCGTCTTTGGCTCGAGATTGGATTTTTTTATTGGCTGTATGGATTTCCTGGCGAGTCATTCCTTCCAAAACGACCGTGTCGATCCGTTCGCTTTCCGGCAGGGTGTATTCCACATGGTAGGGTGCTGAGTAACCTTCCATAAACAGAAAGTTCATCAGATTATACCAACTTCTGGAATTCGCGTCTTCCGGGCCATAGTACACCTGTCCGTCCGTTTCCCAACAGGCCATGGAAAGTAGACTGAGCGTCATCTCCTGCGCTGAGCGTCCATTTATGCGGAGGATCTTGGCGTTCCGGGGAATGTGGCCGGTATAGTCCTCTTGCACATAGACAGTACCGTCTTTCCATGTCTTGATCCGTACGGGGAAAAGGGTATCGGTTTTTTGGAATATGCGCGTTCGGTTGTAATATGTTCTGTCAGGGAAAGTAAAATGCCCGTCGTTGATCAGCATCCCGAAATAGCGCAGGGCGTAGCGGTATTCGTTCCAGTTTTCGGTGCTGTCTATCTTGCCTCGAATAATTCCGAGCCGTCTGTTCCATTCGTTGTCGCTGATTCCGCGGCGACCGAAAACGTATACCGAGTCGATTTGACGGATGATGAAATCGATCTCTTCGGTCCGTTTCTCGGGACTGAGAAATACGGAGTCCTGTCCCCACAGGATGCCGGGTGTGACGCCGACCAAAAGAATGAACAGCCATTTGCGGATCGGTTGAGGGGATAGCGGTGCTTTCATGATATGGAGATATGGTGGTTAGATAATATCCGCGCATAAGTTATGATAAAAACGTATTTTAAGAGGTTTTTCGTCTGTCGGTACGGTGAATGTGGATCTGTTTGTGTTCTATTTTGTCTCAAAATGTGATGCACGGGGGTGAAATTGTAAAAACCCGTTTCCGCATCATTTGAGACGAAGATGCGGAAACGGGCTGTCGGTAAGATATGGGCACAGGGGCTACCGTATTCTGGTGTATGGCCGTGTGGTGCTTTCCGTGCCCGAGGCAAATGAATTTACAGGGTGAAGGTATAGCGGTCGCCGGGCTTTAGGTCGGCAGTGACGGTCCGGTCTTTGTAGCGGATCTGTACGGTGCGGGGCTCGGTGATGCGGTCGGCTTTGATGACGGCCTCTTCGAGGCGGCCCGCTTTCCATCGAATGTCGACTTCGTATCCGCCGCGGGCCCGCAGACCGCGTACCTCTCCGTCCGGATATTTGGTCGGCAGGGCCGGAAGCAGGTCGATCTCTCCGGCGTGGCTTTGCAACAGCATCTCGGCAACGGCGGCTGCGATACCCAGATTGCCGTCGATCTCCCAGTAGCCGGTGAAGTCACAGGTGAAGTTCGGATTGAGTGCGTTCATGAAGTGGCGGTCGATCACCCGTTGCGAGCTGTCGCCCTCGGCCATCCGGGCCCAGAAGTTGGCCGGAAAGGCTCCTGTCCAGCTGCCGCTGTTGTAAGAGTAGCCGGGTTTTCGGTGTTCGAGCGTTTTGCGGAAGGCCTGGGCCAGTTCGGGCGTACCCCGTAGGGTGATCAGGTCGCTGGCTACGAACCCCCAACCGTGGGCCACCTGTCCGCTGTTGGGATTCGAGGCGCTCCAGTCGTCGTTCCACTCCTGCAGCCGTCCGGTGCGGGGACTGATCTTCATCGGGGCCAGACGGTCGTATTTGGTCTGAATCTCGGCTCTGAACTGTTGGTCGTCATTCAGGGTGTCGATGGCGGCCATCGTGTTTTTGAACAGGGCGCGGATCACCTGCATGTCCTGTGCGGCGCCCATGCAGGCCCAGCCCACTTCGCCGTTGGGCTTGACGTAGGTGTTCTCGAACGACTCCGAAGGGTTGGTCACCCAGTATCCCTCCTTGTCCTGTTGCAGGTTGTCGAGGTAGAACTGTACGGCTCCCTTCAGGACGGGCAGGTACTCACGCAGGAAGGCGGTGTCCTGGGTGAACTGGTAGTGGTCCCAGATGTGTTGGCAGAGCCAGGCCCCGCCGATCTGATAGATGGCCCACAGACCGGTTCCGCCGACGGGCCAGGTGGTGCGCCAGATGTCGATATTGTGGTGAGCCATCCAACCGCGGCTGTTGTAGAGGTTGCGGGCGGTTTTGCTGCCGTCTACGGTGATTTCGCGGATCATGTCCATTAGCGGCAGGTGGCACTCCGACAGGTTGGCTGTCTCGACGGGCCAGTAGTTGATCTGGGTGTTGCAGTTGATGGTCCAGTTGGAGCTCCAGGCGGGTTGCATGTCTTTGTTCCAGATGCCTTGCAGGTTGGAGGGTTGTGAGCCGGGCCGGGAGCAGGAGATCAGCAGGTAGCGGCCGAACTGGAAATAGAGGGCGGTCAGCGACGGGTCGGTGCCCGGCTGGTATTGTGCGATGCGGCGGTCGATCGGCAGGGTGTCCGCTGCCGAATGGCCCAGGTCGATGCTGACGCGGTCGAACAGTGCCCGGAAGTCCTGCGTGTGGCGCTCTTTCAGGTCGGCGTAGTCGTATTGGCCGATCTGCGTGAGGTAGTTGTCGCACAGGGCCTGTTCGTCTTTCCCTTCGGTGTTCGGATCCTTGTCGAATCCGTTGTAGCTGGTGGCGGCCACGAAAACGATGGTCGCCGTCGAAGCGTCGGCGAGTTTGAGCCGGTCGCTGTCGGCCTCGACCTTGCCGTCGGTCTGCTGCACGTTCAGACGGGCTTCGAACCGCATACCGTGGCCCTCTTCGTAGACGGGGTCGTGAACGCCCTGGTAGTGGGGTTCGGTATGTTTCGGTGCGGTCCCGCTGATGGAGAGGGTGCGATCGTCCAGCGCGCTGACCTGGTTTCGGATCTGGCTCTCGAGCATCAGTTCCATGGCGAGAGCGCCCTTCTGGTCGGCCTCCATCTCGATGACGATGGCCTGGTCGGGGTAGGAGGCGAACAGGGTGCGGGTGTAGTTGACTCCGTCCTGCGTGTAGCGGACGGTGACGGTTCCGTCGTTCAGGTCCAGCACGCGGCTGTAGTCTGAGTATTCACCGGCTTTCAGTTTCAGTACGATGTCGGCCAGCGGCATGTAGCATTCGTTCCAGGGGCCCAGCATTGTGCGGTCTATCAGCTCTTGTGCCTCCAGATTCTTCTCTTCGAACAGCAGTTGTCGGATCTGGGGAAGGTATTGGGCGGCGGAGGGATTTTGGACGTCGCGGGGTTCGCCGGACCAGAAGGTGTCGTCGTTGGTCTGGATTCGTTCCTCGGCCACGCCGCCGTAAACCATGCCGCCCAGTCGGCCGTTGCCGATCGGGATGGCTTCGTTCCACGAGGTGGCCGGGCGATCGAAATAGAGGGTCACCGGAGTGGCGGTCTGTCTGTCGGGGCTGCAGGAAAAATGCAGGGCAACGCACAACCCTGCGCATAACGTAAAGATTGATTTTTTGTTCATTGGGTATCGGGGTGATGTTGGTCGTGGAAGAGGTGTGGCCTCTGTCGCAGAGCAGATTGGGCGGTGTTTCTACTGTTGAGGGGAATCGGGGCTCTCCGGTCGGCGGGTTGCTCTGTGAGTGACGCCAGCAAGGGGTCGGTTGTCCGGTCTGACATCACACGTGGTGATCGTTGCAGGGCTTGATCTATGAATGAATGTCGCGGGGAAAGCTGCTAGAAGGGAATCCCATTATATACCCGCGCCAGATAGCCGATGTTTTTGTCATCGCCGCTCAGTGAGTCCAGCGGCTGCTCCAGATAGTAGGATACGGGGGGCAGCAGTGAACCCTTCTGCGGCTTGGTGAAGCCGTACAGGCCGATCCCCTTTTCGATGGCCTGCGGAACAATTTCGGCGGGATTTTGCTGGTTCCAGAGAGCCAGACAGGTCATCAGCTGGGTGTTGGGACCTACCAGCGGGCGGATCTTTTCGACGTCGGCAATGCTGCCGGCTTCGTTCATGAAGATGTCGGCCTGCTGGAAGATCGACGAACCGACCAGGTCGGGGCTGGTGACCTGGCTGCAGGTGACCCAGATTTTACACTCCGGATTGGTCTCCTTGACAGCCTTGTAGATCGCGTTCCAGCAGCGTTCGATGGCTTTGCGGCGGAAGGTTTGGGTCTGGTCGGGGGTTACCTGGTCGATGCCCGGAAAGGGTTCGCCCATCAGTTCCTGGTACATCTGCTGTTCACACGCGAGCCACTGCAACGGGGGGTAGGGCTCGACGGCCGAGCCGGGATTCCAGATCCAGTCGACCATGATTCCGTCGATGCCGGTCTTTTCGACCGCATCGGCGATCGAACGGCTCAGAAAGTCCAGGTAGGTGAGTGTGAAGGGAATGTGCGGGGCCGCGGGGGTGCCGTAACTCAGGTCGGGATGTTCCAGCCCCCAGCGGGTGTTGGCGCTGGCGCAGAAGTAGCCGTAGACCTCCATGCCGCGTTCGTGGCCGAGCCGGACCATTTCGGGTAGAAAATCGTACTTCAGACCGGGCTGTTCGGGTACAATGCCGTTTTTGTACCAGGCATAGCCGTTGCACGAGACAGCAAATGTCTGGACGACCGTGCAGCCCATGTCGGCATACCATTGGATATGTTCGGCCGGATCGGCATCGGCCCAAAGGCCGGGAGCTGCAAAGGCATTGATGCCGCCTTCGCCCCAGTTGAAGTCGATGTCGAAGGCCTGAATGGGTTTTGAGGTTGTTTGAGTGGTGTTGCACGAGGGGGTGAACAGCAGCAGGGCTGCTGCCATACAACCCGATAGTACCTGTCGGAGGGAACGGGCTTTTTTCATAAGAGGTGGGTTTGGGTGAGTGGTTTGAGTGGGGAGTGATTTCGGTAGTCAGATTGGTGCGTGGTGTCGGGTCGGGCAAATCGACTCACTGAAAATCATACAATTATAATCAATTTTGTTTGGAAATGGATGCGTTTTTGAAGATAAAAGATCGATTGCATGGAAAATTTACGGATGGAGTGCCGGTTGAAAACAAAACGAGGCATTACCATACGTTTGGATGGTAACGCCTCGTTGGGGGATCGCGGTGCGGGCGGTGCGGGGCCGTCCGACGTGCGGGGACGTTTATCGGCTCATCGTGCGCCAGGTCACGGGGCCGTAGCTCCAGCCGCCGTCCGTGACGACATCTTCGACCGACGGGTTGCCTTCGGCCGATACGGTCAGCCGTTTGAGGGTGTATTTACCCTTTTCGTAGTCGAAGCTCTTGCCGTCATCGTCGTAAAGGTCGAACGAACCGCCTTTGGTGCCGTACACCCGTACTTCGAGCGGTTGGCCGGCTTCCCATTCGGCCGTGGTGCGGATGGCGGGGATCATCGGAATCAGCGCACCGTCGCGAACGAACAGCGGAATGCGGTCGAGCGTGCCCTGAATGGTCACTTCGTCACCTCCTTCGGCTACCTGGGCACCGGTGTAGAAGTCATACCATTTGTCTCCGGCCGGGAAAACCACCCGACGTTCCTTCTCGCCGGCAAACAGCGGGGCGACCAGCAGGTCGTTCCCCATCATATACTGGTCGGTCACTTCGCGGATGGTGACCATTTCGTAGGGGTTGTCCGTGGCGTCGAGGGTACCTTTGATTCGTTTCACCTTGCCGTCGAAGCCGTTCATCAGGTTCATGGCGCGGAACGGGGGCAGACCCTCCAGGTAGTACTGGGCGAAAATGGAGTAGAGATACGGCAGCAGCTGCATGCGCAGGGTGGCTACCTCGCGGCAGGCTTCGTACACTTCGGGGAACGACCACGGTTTGGTGCCGTCGGCCCAGGCATTGAGTTGTGCCAGCGGCGAGAAGCAGGTGGTTTGCATGCGGCGAACCCACTCTTCGCCCGAGCCGGAGGCGCGTACTTCGGGGGTCCACAGCACGCCGTTGAAGCTGCTGTTCACAATGCCGGTCACGAACTCCCGGTGGCTGTAGTTGTCGCTGTAGATAACATAGGGGTAGCGTACCGAACCGGCATTGGCGGCGCGAACCTGTCCGTAGGTGCGGCTGTTGCGTGCCCGGTAGGCTTCGTCCAGAATCGACATCATGAGGTTGCCGTAGGTCGATCGCATCTGTTCGGCCGTCACGCCCGACGGAAATTCGGCCACGTCGGGCCACAGCCAGTTGTCGAAACCGTCCACTTCGTCGACTTTGTACCCGCTGATGCCGTAGTCGAGCTGGTGGCGGTCGATGTGCGAACGGAAGATCGAACGCGGTTCGTCCATCGTGTAGTCGGGCACGATGCCGCACCATACGGTGTGGGTGCCGGAGTAGGGGAGCAGCGAGTCGTAGAGGGTGGTTTCGGGAGCGATGTAGGGGTTGCACCACAGGTTAAGCCGGATACCGCGTGCCTGCATCTCCTCGACGAAGGCGGCCGGGGCGGGGAAACGGGTCGAGTCCCATTCGAACGAGCAGGGATAGGCTTTCGAGTGCCAGCCGGGTTCGAGACCGATCACGTCGAGCGGGAAACCGTGTGATTCGAAAGCATTGACTTCGGCCCGTACCATCGAGTCGGTGTAGAGGGTCGGGGTGCGCTGCCAGAAGCCCAGCCCCCATTTGGGCGGGATGAAGCCGCCGCCACACCAGAGGTTGAAGCGCGATACGACGTCGAGCATGTCCTCGCCGGCGAACATCACCAGTTCGACGCCTTCGGCCGGTACGAGGATCTCCAGGTTGTCGGAGTAGGGTTGGGGATTCCAGTTCGGATCGGTGTTCCGGTCCAGTGCCGGCGGCGGGGTGGGGCTGTCGGTACGTACGCCGGTTCCGACCCACACGTCGATGTATTGGGCCGAGTTGATCAGCACGCCGTAGCCGGTCGAGGATACGAAGAACGGTACGGGAGCGTGGGTGCGACCGTTATCCTGGTTGGAGTAGTGGTCGGTGTGCAGGCGCATGATCTGGCCGCGGCGGCCTACGCTCTTGAATTGCAGGCCGAGGCCGTAGATCTGTTCGTCGGGGGCCAGCGGGAAGGTCAGGTAGGTTTTGCCGTCGCGTACCTTGATCTTGATGCGCGAGGTGTCGACCGGGAAGTCGCGGGCGCTTTTCTGGCTCAGCGCATCCATGCGGGGTTGTGCGTGGGTGGCCGTGAGCAGGTTGTAGCTTTCGGGGGTGCCGACTTCGGTGGTCCAGACACCGGGAGCTTCGTTTGTCCACTGGTTTGGGGATACTTTCGTCGGACGACAGCCGGCCAGCATCATTCCCAGACAAACGCACAGAAGTAGTTTTCTTCTCATTTTGTGTAGGGGTGAATGGGTTAGTGGTTTTTACGATATTTCAAAATGGATTGAGGACAAAAATAATAATTTTCCTCAGTCTATTCCATGGCTTTGCACAATGTTTGGAGGAATGAAAAGGTTTGGCGGTATTCAGTTTCGATATTTTCAGGAAAAATGTTGTGTTGAGTGGGGCGCGGTGAGAAGGGGTGTGCAGATAAAAAACAACGGAGAGCATCTGACTGTACAGATGCTCTCCGTTGCTTTTACGGTCGGCGAACCGGGGCCGGTGGGCTGAGCCTGTCAATCGGAACGTTTTTCGTTACACAGGCACCCGATGGGCCGCAGTTCGTCGGGGCTATTCGACGTTGAAACCGGTGATCTTCACCACGGGGGCATTCCCTCGCGTGTCGACATCCTGCCAGTGGATATCGACCTCTTTCTTCTCGCCGGGCAGCAGGGCGAAGTAGTTGTCGGAGTAGAACACGGGCAGGAACTGGTCGCCGTCCTTGTCGCCAACCACGTTCAGGCGGACCATCAGGGCCGGCGTCTGGGTCGGGTTTTCCAACACGACTTTGGCTCTCCAGGTGCCGTCTTCCTCTTTGGAGGTGGTGACGGACGAGGTGAGTTTTACTTTGGCGAGCTGGTTCAGGTACTGATAGTTGTTCTCTTCCAGACTTCTGTGGTAGAAGTTGTCGGAGATCACCTGGCCGTTTTCGATCAGCCACAGTTTGATAAAGTGCACTTTCGAGATGCCGTCCGGGAATTCCAGGTCGATGCATTTGTTGGTCGAGTCCTCTTCGCTGTCGATGGTGACCTCTTTTTCCCAGGCGACCGTAGCGTCCATGTTCAGTACCTGGACTTTGGCGGTCAGCCCTTTGTGCGAGCCGGCGCTGTAGTTGACCACTTCGATCTGGTCGGTGGCCGGGTTCCACTGGATGTGCAGCGGTTCGGAGGCCTTCTTGATGGCGAAGTAGGCGGCTGTCGGCTCGAAGTAGTAGTCGTAGGTCTGCCATACCATCGAGGGCCAGCACGAGTGGCTCATCCACATCAGCAGCCCCATGCGGTTCTTGCTGCGCGATTCGAAGAGACTGCGGTGGCCGTCGTAGTTGACCCACTGGGCCTTTTCGGTGAACTCCTTGGCGTTCTGGGCTTCGCCGTAACCCAGGGCGATGATTTCGTTGAACGAGGTGGCGCCCTGTGCCCCTTCGAGGGTGTAGTCGTGCATCCCCCATTCGTGCGACTGGGGCCACATCCCTTCGGGCGAGTAGGTGCGTTGGAAACCTTCGTAGGTCAGTACGTTGGGCATGCCGCGTTCGCTGTGGAACTTGTCGTTGCCGGTTTCGAGCGTGAAGTAGGTCTTGGCTGGCAGCATCCGGTACGGACCGTGGCCGCTCACCACGTCGTCGGCCGAGCTCGAAATGTAGTGCAGACCGGGATGCTCCTCTTTGACGATGCGGCGCAGGGCGGTGTCGATCACCATCGGCGGGTAGCCTTCGTTGCGGCCGCAGTAGATGCCGAGCGAGGCGTGGCTGCGGATGCGGCGGACGTAGTCTTCGGCATTGGCGATGAACATTTCGGGGTAGTAGGGATCGGGGCCGTCGGCCGGGTTGGCCAGCCAGAAGTCCTGCCAGATCATGATGCCGTGTTTGTCGCAGGCGTCGTAGAGTTCTTCGTCGCCGATCATCCCCACCCAGTTGCGCATGATGGTGAAGTTCATGTCGGCATGGTAGGCGATGGCGATGTCGTATTCGCGGCCGCGATAGTTGAGGTTCGATTCGCTGAAGCCCCAGTTACCGCCGCGGCCGATGAACCGGCGGCCGTTGATGTACATGTTCAGGATGTGGTTGTCTTCGTTGAAGGTCATCTGGCGCAGGCCGACTTTGAAGTCTTTGGTGTCGGACACCTGGTCGCCGACCTTGAAGGTGAAGTTGGCGTCGTAGAGGTTCGGGGCTCCGTAGCCTTTGGGCCACCACAGACGCGGATGCTCGATGTTGAGCTGCTGGTAGGCTTCGGGGGTGAAGATGACGGTGCGTTCTTCGCCGGCGGCCAGTTCGACGGGTTGGCTGAAGGTGACGTCACCGACGCGACCTTCGAGCACACCCTGCACCGGAGCGGCGTCGTGGTTCTTCACGATCACTTCGGCGGTCAGTTTGGCCGAGGTGGTGTCGGGCAGCGGCAGTACGGTCTCAACCAGCGGGTCGGCCACGGTGACCGGACCGGTCGTGGTCAGCGTCACGTCGTTCCAGATACCGATGTTGCGGCCGCGCATCGTGGGGATCCAGTCCCAGCCGATGGTGGCGTGGAAGGTGGGGTTGTCGGCGCCCAGGATACCGCCGTTGAAGTCGGTGCTCTGTTTGTTCTTCTCTTTGATGGCGCCGATGTGGTTGTTCTTGATGATCTCCACGGCCACGACGTTCCGGCCGGGAACCACCAGGTCGGTCACGTCGAACTTGCCGCGGATGAAGGCGCCTTCGAGGCGACCGGCCTTCTTGCCGTTCATGTAGACGTTGGCTTTCCAGTTGATGCCGTCGAAGTTCAGGAAGACGCGGTCTTTCTTGAAGTCGGCCGGCAGGTCGAATTCGTCGCGGTACCAGAAGTTCGAGTAGAAGAACGATTCCGAGATGCAGAGTTGGTTGTCGGCATAGTTGGGGTTGGGGATGGCGCCGACGTTCTTGTAGCTGCTCAGTACGGTGCCGGGTACGGTCGCAACGACCCAGTTGTCGGGCTGGAAGGCGGGGGTGGAGATCTCTTCGCCCGAGGCCGAAACTTCGGAGGCGCGCTGGATTTTCCAGTTGCCGCCCGAGAGGACGATTTTGCCGGCTTCGGCGGCGGGTTGGGCCACGGGACGTGCCGTCAGGCCGCCTTTACCCATGACTTCCATCTCGCTGAGGATGTAGTGTTTCGTGCCGGCGGTCTGTTCCATCAGCACGCGCACGTAGCGGGCTTTGCCGTCGACGGCGATTTCGTCGGTCAGCGACTCACCGCCCGGCAGCTGGGCCACGTCGGTCCACTGTTTGGCGTCGTTCGAGGTCTGGATTTTGCCTTTGGCGGCTTTGTCGACCCAGTGCAGGATGACTTTGTCGAACGTAGAGATGCTCCCCAGATCGACATAGACCCACTCTTCGCCGTCTGAGGCGCTCATCCAGACGGAGTTGAAGAATTGCGAGGGTTTCATTTCGACGATCTCCTGCTGGGCCAGGAAGTTCATGTCCATGATGGTCCAATAGGCGGCGCCGGGCATCTTGAAGCAGACGCGGTAGTAGGCGTAGTCGCCGCTCTTGTCGAGGGTGAGGGTCTGGTCGATGTTGCGCACGGGCATGTCGCCAGCTTCGCTCTGCTTGTTGGGGTCGGAGTGCATCTTGAACGATGCGGCGGTGCCGGGCAGACCGCTGCCGCTCGCCTTGCCGAGCTCTTCCCACGTCTGGCCGTCGTTGGAGCCCTGGCAGATGATTTCGTATCCTTTGCCGGCTTTAGCGGCGTCGTAGGTCACCGTACCGCGCAAGTAGACCTGATCGGCCTGTTTGCTGTAGTTGTTCAGTACGTATTCGAAGTAGGTGTCTTCGCCGATGGCAACGTTGCGCGAGTAGGGACCCTGATCGATCATCCACTCCCGTTCGCGGCGGGGTTTCTCGCCGTCGGGGGTGAACAGATTCAGGTATTGGGGCTCTTTTTCGGTAATGATACCGTCGGTGATCAGTTGCGACACGAGGTTGTAGTCGTGGCTCGACGACTGGTAGGCCGCACGGAGCAGGGCGATGTTCCGGTAGGTTTGGTCGGGTAGCAGCTCCGGCGAGAAGTCTTCGGCCGGGGAACCGGGATATTGGCCGATTCCACGCGTGTAGTAGTCCGAGCGTTCGAATGATTCGGTCGATGCTCCGGCTCCGGCGCAGCTCCACAGTACGGCGGCGGCACTGGCGGTGACCAGTCCGCAGAGGGTAAGTACCTGGGTGGTTCGTTTGGTTTTAGTCCTTGCCTTCATTTATTGAGTTGGTTATTGTAATAGTCGGTGGGATGGGGTGGTTTGTCGTTTTGCTTTGCTGGGCGGAGGATTCACTGTGTGTAGTCCCCGTCGCGGCAGTGCGAAACAAACTTTCCAAAGTTAGCAAGTAAAATTAAGTATAAGTTTTTGTTTCTGCAATCCCTTTTCCGGGTACAACCCTTTTTGTACGGGGCGTACGGATAGTGGAGGCGGGCGGTGGTTTTGCGTGCGGAGATGTAGCAAAGCGTATTGGTCGATGATGGAGGGCTCTGTGGAGAAAATGTGTGGGGTTAATAGCTTGAGAGTCGAAATTGAAGAAGTGAATATGTACTGTTGGATAGGGGTACTACCATTCCATTGGTTGCAGCGTATTGCCTGCTATGCGGTGGGGAAGTCTCTGTCGATTTGCTGGCTGATATTGGTGTACGATGCGGTGGGTTCGGAATTGGCGAATGTAGAAATAAAAAAAAGAGTCGCGATCATTTCGCAACTCTTTTTGGAAGCTCCTCGACAAGTATTCGTCGTTTTATTCGGACCTCAATGCCTTGATCGGATTGGACGAAGCCGTGCGCCAACTGTGGATCCCGACGGTCAGGGTGACAATCATCAAAACGATCAGCCCGGCCACTGCGAAATACCACCAATGCAATCCGATCCGGTAAGGATAAGCCTGAAGCCATCGATTCATGAAAAAATAGGCGATAGGGGTCGCAATGACGAAAGCGATCGCTATGTAGCCCAAATAGCCCCGGATAAGCAGCACGACGGTTTCCGGTACTTCGGAGCCGTACACTTTCCTGACGCCTATCTCTTTACGGCGCTGCGTATTGGAATAAAGGATCAGCCCGAACAGCCCGAAACAGGCGATGATGACGGCAAAGACGGAGAACAGTGAAAAAATGACCTGATACTTGGTCTCCGCAATGTACATCATACGCAGTACTTCGTCCAGAATCACAATATTTGAAGAACTGTCCGAAGAACTGAACTTTTTGTAGATCTTCTTCAGGTCGTCCATAAGTTGGATCATGTTGTCCATCGAATGTACTCGTACCCTCAGGTTGAGTATTCCACGCGGATAATCGTTGACAACGTTGATCATCAACGGATCAATGCTGACGAGCAGGGTCCTGGAATTGAAATTTTTGCAGACTCCGCTTACTCCCACTGTCGGAACCGAACCATCCGGATTGATTGAATGCACTTTAGAATTGACCCTCAATTCCAACGGATCATCCACATTCAGCGCATTCATCGCTGCCTCGTTAAAAACGACATAACCGTACTCCTGCGGTAAAACGGGCACACGCCCCTTTACCATCTCAATGCCGAATGTAGAGAAGAATGCCGTATCGGCATACATAAATTTAACATATATCGGTTTCTCCTCCCCATAATGGTCTACTGTTATCTTATCTGCCCCGTCTTCTTGAAAACCGACTATGTTCGAGGTGGTCGAGAAGCTCTCTACGTTCGGCAAAGCCCTTATTTCCGAAAGAAATGCCTGTTTTTGGCGTGTGATGGACGCATCCATCCCCACGCATATCAACTGATCCCGGTCGAAGCCCGTGTCGTGATTACCCAGATAATTTTTCTGTCCCGTAATAACAAGCGTACAGGCGATCAGGGCAATGGCCGCGGTCAGCTGGAACACGATCAGCACCTTTCGGAACATGACCACGCCGAAGCCCGAACGTACCCGGCCGACATAAAGGGCTTGAACCGGGTCCACATTGCTCAGATAGAACGCCGGATAACTGCCCGCCAGACAACCCACCGCCACGCTGCCCCCGATCAGCAGCAGCCATTCCCACCCGTGCGTCATCTGGATCTGAGGGTACGGGACACCGACGAAAGCGCCGAAAAGCGGAATCACCATATTATCCACGATAATCGCCAACAACATGGCGATGAAAGCAATCAAGATGGATTCTGTCAGGAATTGGACGACCAGCGATCGGCGCGTAGCCCCGTTGACCTTGCGCAGTCCGATTTCCCGGGACCTCCTCATGCCGCTGGCCGTGGACAAGTTGAAAAAATTGATGATCGCCATCAACAGAATCACACAGCCTATCGCGATCATCGTCATCACTTTTCCGTATTCTCCCCCTTTAAAATAGCTCCATAGTTGCAACCGATCGAAATAAAGCTCCGTAAACGGATACAAAACGACCTTGTCGACCTCGAAGTCCGTCAAGTTCCCGTTACGCTCAACCACATCCTGCATCTTTCGATTCAGGGCATCCACATCGCTGCCTTCGGGAAGTTTGGCGAATATTTCGTACGCCCCTGCTCTCCAATACTGACCAATGGTCGAAGTTCCATAAGGTTGCGACGGATTGATTCGAAACAGGGCCGAAAACCGGATCGACGAATTGACCGGAATATCCGCAAGCACGGCGGTAACAACATAAGAATTATATCCACCCCATCCTATGGCCATTACCGTCTGCCCGATAGGATCGGAGTTTCCGAAAATCGCCTTTGCAGTACTCTCCACTAAAGCTATTGACCGGGAATTCGGCAACGGATCCTCCGCATTCCCGGCTATAATCGGAAAGGTAAATATCTTGAAAAAATCCGGATCCACAGCCAAATAACCGGATTCCATAGCAACCTGCTGTTTCTCATTCCATCTAATGAGATACCGATTTTTTACCCATACCACATTGGTAATCGTCTGTAATTCGGGTACTCCCGCTTTGATTGTCGTGGCGAGCGGATAGGGAGCAGACCAACAGCAGATTTTATATATCTGATTGACATCTTTATGGAATTTATTGACCGAAAGCTCCCGATAAACATACAATCCGACCAGAACGACTGCGGACAAAGCCACTACAAAACCGAGAATATTAATGATCGAGTGGAACCGGTGTTTGACTATGGATTTCCAACCCGCACGCAAATTCGTAAAAAACATCATATGGCTTAATCTTGATTTTGGAATTATATATGTTCCAAATATAATAATATTTTTCAGAAATACAAAAAAATATTATTTTTAAAAAAATTAACTAAGAGAAGTATTCATTCTTGATTTTATCTGAGTTTAAAAGCGTACATCGCACGCATTTTAGACAACAAACAATGAAGATAAGATCCTCTTGGCGCTGTCGAAAGAACCGGAAGCCAATATCCCTGTCTCCCCGGAAGAAGCCGAGATCGAAGCTATGTGCTATCCTCGGATTCATCATTGTAAATTTACTGATCAGCCTGAAGACGATATAGCTATTGGCAGGCATACCAGAGCAGTAAGGGGTTGGCGTTCTGCCAACCCCTTACTGCTCTGGTATTTCACAAAGTGCCATCGGTGGCTCTGCCACCGAATCCCCGAAGTATTTTACCCGGGAACGATGAACAAAGATAATTCACTAAATTGGGAATAATAAAAAACTTTGTATATATTTACATCAACATGCTCACCCCGCTTCCCGTCAGATCAGCGCGCTCAGGGTGAGCTTTTTTATATCCCAATGTGCCGTATTTCATACTCTAAACAACTGAAATATTTCTCGGACCAAATAACCCTGCTAAAACAGCGGGGGTTAATATTCCTGGATGAGGCCCAAGCTCTGCATCTGTTACAAAACATCAGGATCCGTTCCCTCCGAGTTGGATTACCTTAGAGATCTCTTCTCTCGGGACATTATCTATTTTGTATGCCTCTTTTATCCCATGTCAAGCAAAAAGAGACATTGCAATTGTCTTTTTCTTCTGAAGACAACTCTTTATATTCTTCATACTTTATCGTGACCTTTGTTTCCTTCTCAACACACGTAAACGTTGTCAGTAATACAGGGAATGATTTAGCGCCTTTCAACACCGAGACTAACGGCTGACCTGGTGCATTCAAACGTTGCAACGCAGCGAAAGTACAAAATCGAGCTACAGGATAACCTTCTTTCTCGCAGTGCATCAACAACATCATTGCATTCATCCCGTTATACTCTCTTCCTGCAAGATTCCATGGCTACTGCAAGGTATTTTCAGCAAACCAGGGTTTTTGCCAGTCCGTGCTTATGGTTTCGATTTTCTCAATCGTCATTTGAGAAAATAATTCAAGAGTTTTCGTAATCTCGGTGCTTAGTGCCTAACTGTTAAGGTTTAGAGTTTTTGTTTTCCCCTTATGTGGCGTGGTGTCAGCGGGAAAACTTTTTGATATGGCAATGAAAAGGAGCTGTGGCGCACCGGCATCATCCGTGCCCGGGGCACGGACATAGAGCCTCCGGCGAAAAATACAGAAGCCCGCCTGGGCAAGGATGATTTTTCGCCGGAGGTGATGCAAGATCAGCCAGAGATCCTACTTTCGCCGTATCAAAAAGGAGTTCCAGCCGGCGTCCACAAGAGGGAAGGAAAGTCCGTCCTTCGGCCGCTTGCGGCGCTCAGTATTTGCCGAGCTCGTCGGTCGACGGTCGCGTCCTGAAGAAAAGAGACCCAAAAGGGAAAGGGATGTGACGTTGTATTATGATAGAATGATACCGGTTCTCGGTACCGAGAATCGGCCTGATCTACTCGGCGAGAAAAACGAAACTTTCGGCAACCAGTGTCGCAGCCGGGCGCCGTCCTGCGAAGCCGGCAGATCCGTCCGGCGAGAAACTCGGAACTTTGGAGTATTCAATATATAAACAATCCCCCGAAATTCATTATTTAATTACACGAGATTTAACCCGAAGCAAAACCACAACAATATGTAGCACATGCAATAACAATAATTTTGCATAAAACTTTTTAAGAACATTAAATCAATTATTTATTATATTTACACAAATTTTTTTACACATTAGTTTTGTCACCCCTGTCTCACATATATTTACTTTAACCTCAATGTTGTATGAATAGAAAGCTATTCACTTACATGCTGTTGATC
This sequence comes from Millionella massiliensis, assembly GCF_900104655.1. Taxonomy (GTDB): domain Bacteria; phylum Bacteroidota; class Bacteroidia; order Bacteroidales; family Rikenellaceae; genus Rikenella; species Rikenella massiliensis. The sequence goes on from NZ_FNWD01000002.1 coordinate 2,684,629, forward strand.
GCCATAGCCGGAGTGGTGCTATGGGCGTGCCAGCACGAAAGGTTCAGCCACAGCGACGAACCTTACAGTCAACCCGATCTGACGGTTAGCGAAGCGCAGCAGATTTTCGAACAGCAATACGCTGAATCGTTGCCGTACATGACCAAATCGACCGGCGCAAACCGGCAGGTATGACACCGGGTGCGTTTACCCCATTCTGGAAAAAAGCCCGGCTTGGTGCTAACAAAGAGATGAGCGGGGCAGACGTTCCGATCGATCCGGAATACATATTTGTAGCCGTATTCCAGGAGGTCACGGCCGACGGCGACACCATCCGTCGAAGCGTTGACATCACACAGAAGCTGGTTATCAAAAAGTGGCGCGACACTACCCAAGGAACAGCCTTCAGCTATATCGCGACCATTGTCCCCACCCCCGACTGCTACGCCAAACACAAGGACATCGGCAAAGTATTTCAGTATGGCGGCGACAAAGGTGATTTCTCCGGTTTTGTGGTATACCAGACCTTTGACGGCACTCCGGTAGCTATCAGTCGTTACCGTGAAGGTCAGGTTTCACGCTATGAATACTTTCCGCAAATTACCGAGAAGAATATCGACAGCGTGGCCACCGTCATGAACGAAGTGATGGGCGACAACGTATCGTTCCAGTCCGGCACACCGAAGATGTTTGCCATCGGCGTAGAGAACACGGATGATCCGCAAAAATTATACAAGACCGAAGAAGTTGTAGTTGTTGGCCATCGTTCCAATCCGTGGACCATCAAGATTTACTATCACCCCATCGGAATTCCCAACCCTTCCGATTTTCCGTTGTATGAATCACCAATTATTGACCCTAATCCCGGTGGAGGCGGTGGTGGCGCGATCGGAGGAGAAGGAAGCGTTGACTCAAACAAAAAGCCAGATAGATTTACCCGACAATGCAACAATACCGAAACTTCCGGGAAATCCGCATCTGGTAAACTGTACGACATGCTCACGCATTGTAGTAAAAACAGTTATATAAACAACAGCATCGGATTTTCGGATTTCAAAGCAGCCATAACCAGTCGCAACACCGTTGAACACGGAACGACCTTACAGGGATACGTGGATTCTGAAGGCGTAGTGCTGACCCCGTTGGAAACGGCTCCAAATTCAGATGCATTTCTGAATCTCAGAACATCAGAACATACGATTGCCATGCTTCACAGTCATCCCGTTTCCCATGCGACCCAACCGTCTGAAACCGATATCTTGACTTTGGCACAATCATTGGAGGGTTGCCCCCATATGCAGGCAAGTTTTATTTTTGTCGGCACGGACGTCTATTGCCTACAGGTTGTCGATCCTGCCAAAGCCAAAGCCTTTGGCAAAGCTACTGTGATCGATGACAAGGGTCATTTCAGTAAGAACTGTCCAGCAGGGACAGCTTGGTATGAGGCTGTAGATCGCTTCAGTGACATGGACGGTTTTTCCGAGAATGAGCAAGCGTGTGCTCAATTCGCATACGTATTGAATAAGACAGATGCAGGTATAGTCCTTTCCCGAAAAGGCGTCAATGCTGCCACATTTCAGGCATACGGAGTTCGGACCAACAAAAAAGGCGAATACTACCCCTCCATATGCCAATAAACCACTAAAAAAGGACAATCATGAAACGTTTGATTTTATCATTGCTAGCTCTGGGTTGCATCACCCTGGCGCAGGCACAACAGAAAACAACACTCGCAGAGTGCAACGGAGATACCGTTGCCTATCTCAAAAAAAATTTCGTAGAAGGCAAGCAACGTTTTATCGGGCAACCTGTCTCGCTCATATTGGACGAGTGGAGAAGCCAACTTCCCGTTGGAAAACTAATCTTCGCTTCAACAGGGTGGCAGCAGGATAAAAGCAAAGCACATCTGATTAATGGTATTGTCCTGTATTTTATTACCAATGAAGAGCTGGGATTAAGAGACATGCAAAAAAAACCATATACCATACTCAACATCTCCCTGGCTCCCCCATACCATGATAATATACGGGATATTTATCATCTTCGAGATTCGGAAAACGAAGCTCTCGGACCTAAATTATATGACCGAATCAAAGATTACATCGTTACTGATGTAAGTGATTTTGAGATGAGGAGACAATAGAAACTGACATTCCCGGCTTGGAGCCGTCATTTTTTGAGACAGGCGACGGACCAAGCCGGGAATTACATTCATGGAAGGGCCATGAAACGCTTGATTTTATCATTGTTAGCCCTGGGGTGCATCACCCTGGCGCAGGCACAACAGAAAACAACACTCGCAGAATGCAACGGAGATACCGTTGCCTATCTCAAGAAAAATTTCGTAGAAGGCAAGCAACGTTTTATCGGGCAACCTGCCTCGCTCATATTGGACGAGTGGAGAAGCCAGCTTCCCGTTGGGAAATTAATTTTCGGTTCAACAGGGTGGCAGCGGGATAAAAGCAAAGAAGACCTGATTGATGGTATTGTCCTGTATTTTATTACCAATGAAGAGCTGGGATTAAGAGACATGCAAAAAAAACCATATACCATACTCAACATCTCCCTGGCTCCCCCATACCATGATAATATATGGGACATTTATCATCTTCAAGATTCGGAAAACGAAACACTCGGACCTAAATTATATGACCGAATCAAAGATTACATCGTTACTGATGTAAGTGATTTTGAGATGAGGAGACAATAGAAACTGACATTCCCGGCTTGGAGCCGTCATTTTTTGAGACAGGCGACGGACCAAGCCGGGAATTACATTCATAGAATGGCATGAAACGAGTGCGCAACACGCGCTCTATTTTGTGTTTTGTGTTACATTTGTTCCACCATACCACCACAATGTATGGAATCTCATTAAACTAAAGAGATACGTATGTCGATGATTCCGACTCGACATATCAGTGCTTTCCCACAATGTCTGTTCGGTCTGGTACTCATCTGCTGGCCACTGCTCGACACCGACCCGGCAAACGCTATCACCCCCCGAAGGATCGGCCTTGGGAGTTGCCTCGTGCTACTCCTTGTCAGCTCCATCGCACTGCGTAGACGCCCCATCCACGGCCAACCAACAGACTGGGCCATGCTGGCCTGCGCGTTATGGTACACCGGCCGGGCCGTCTGGTCCGATACCCCGCTTGACCCGTACGACCTGCTGAACAGTTTTATCCTGCTGTGCAGTTACGCATGGTGTCGACTGGAGGGAACCCGTATCGTGCTACCTGCGCTATTTCTGTCCGGCGTGATCCAAAGCATCGTGGCACTGGCGCAGTGTGCCGGGACGACCGCGTCCCGACACTCCTACTACGACCTGACCGGTTCATTTCCCAATCCCGGTCCGCTCGGCGGGTGGCTCTGCATCGCCACCCTGGCTGCCCTGATACTCAGCCAACGTGCGTGGCAGACACGCAACCTGCTACAAATCGTACCACTCTCCCTGGGAAGTCTCATTCTTGCCGGGACACTGCTGCTCACCGACTCCCGCGCCGCATGGCTGGGCGTTGTTGCCGGTGCATTCGTTTGGATCGGCACCCGGCGATTCCGCCACAGACCTCTGCTTTTCATCAGTATGGGCCTCACCCTGCTGCTCGGTACCACATTCCTGTACCATTACAAGAAGGAATCTGCCGACGGCCGACTTTTCATCTGGCATGTGTCGGCCGAATGGATCGCAGAGCGACCGATCGCCGGCCACGGTATCGGGAGTTTTCAAGATCAATATATGTTTGCCCAGGCCGGCTATTTTGCCCGGCATCCCGCCTCGTACGGTCGGCAAATCGCCGATCAGGTCGACCGCCCCTTTAACGAATGGATCGGCATCGCCTGTGAGCAGGGAGCGATCGGCACGCTACTCAGCCTGCTGCTGTTCGGATTGGTGTACAGAGCGAACAGGGGGAGCACCGTTCTGGTGCTGCTAACCGGATTGATCGTATTCGGACTATTTTCCTACCCGTCGGCTTTCCTTTCGTTCGGCATGGTACTGGGCGCATTGCTGGCCGGTTGCCCCACCGACGGCCCGAGTGACTCCTGTCGGAGGTTATCGCCGGGAATTTCGGGCGCAGTCTGCGCAATCATACTGGCCACTGGAGGCGCAGTGCTTGGTACCGTCTATCGGAACGGTTCGACCGAGCGGAGCCGATATATACGATTGCGCGAAGCATCGCTGGAGATACAGAAGCCGCAAATCGACATTCCACGACTCGAAACACTGGCAAGCCGGCTGCCGATTGCCGAATTCTATGTAGATTTGGGCGACCGGCTGCTCGACCGCCAAGAGATCGAGCGGGCGAAACACTACTACCGGCAGGCCATGCAGATGATCCCTTCACGCCTACGTCCGTACGACGGTCTGTTTCGGGCCTACCTATCAGCCGGTCAGACCGACTCCGCCACCCGGATCGCCCGACACATCGTTGCCATGCCCCTGAAGGTCAGCAACACCACAACGATTCGTATTCGACACCAGGCAAAGGAGTGGCTGGAACGACAACCACGGCTCTTTCCTGAAAATTAGTCTCGATCCGACGGAGCCGCCTGTCCTCCCGAAAATGGACATTCAGATACATTATTACGCTATATTTTACTATATTCGTGTATGAAACGACCTCTTCTTATACTTACCGTAGGAGTGTCCGCAACACTCACCCTGGGCAGTTGCCAAAATGCCCTGCGCCAGGCTCGCCAGGCGGCCGAAGCGACCGCAAACCCCGAGATGCACCGCGTGGTCGAACACTTCCGCGACGACCCCGAAAAACTGCGGGCTGCTACCTACCTGTTTGAGGGACTCTCCGACCACGGGACCCATACATTCGACCTGATCGACGTCTCCGGCCAGCCGACCCGGTTCAACCTGTATCGTCCAGGCGTCACCTCGGGCAACTACCAGTCGCTGCTCGACTCGGCCCGCCTGACCCTCCGCCGCCGCACCGAAAGCGACGCCCAGACCATGACCGCCGACTACATGATCCGAAACATAGACCAGGCATTCGAGAGCTGGCGCAACAATCCCTGGTCTCGCAGCTACTCCGATTCCCTGTTCCAGGCCTACATCCTGCCCTACCGAATCGACGCCGAAGAATTGACCGACTGGCGGAGCTTTTTCCAGGCACGATACACCCCGATGGTTGACACGCTGACCGGTCCGAAAACCGTCCGCAACGTGGCCCGGATGATCATCCGCGACCTGCGCAGCTGGTATGGCTTTCACCCCGAAGCCCTGATGCTCAAACCGATGCTCACCCCCCAAGAGGCCCTGGAGTATCACTGGGGCGAGTGCAATTCGATAGCCAGCATGTACGTGCTGGCCTTTCGCGCCATGGGGATAGCCGCCACCAAAGATGTCATCCCGATTTGGGGCAACTCGAACGGCGGACATGCGGAAGCGGTCTATTTCGACGAAGAGGGCAATCCTGTGATGCTCGACACCGGAGCCTGGCTGGGGGCCAATCCGCCCAAGGTCTATCGGGTGGAGTTCCACCGCCTGTCCGATGCACGTAATGTGCTCGGAAATCCGCATTACCGCGACGTCACCGCCGACTACGTAGCCACGAGCTGCCTCTCGGTGCCTTTCAACGACGCCCCTGCCGACGGGGAACACCCGACGCTGGCCGTCTTCCGGAACGACCGTTGGCAACCGGTCATCCTCGCAGCGCCTGGCCAGCCGACCGTTTATCAAGGAGAGTCCGCGTCGCCCACCTCTGCGACAGAGCGGCAGGGCAGCCCGGCATACCGTTTCGAACAGGTCGGCCGCTCGATTCTCTACCTGCCGGTCTATGCCATGGGGCGGTCGGTACGGTTGGCCGGCCAACCGTTTCAGTTGGACGCACGCGGCAATATTCAGCGTTTCACCGATTCCGACACCTCGCAGCGCGTGGAGGTCGACCTGACCACGCTGATCCGCCCGCAGGACCTCGACACCCTGCATTACGAAGATTACCAAGTGGCCTACTGGTTCGGCGGCGAGTGGCGGCCAAGCGAAACTCCCATCCGCCGGCACCCCGGCGCAACGCCTCAGCAGACCACCTACAGCGTCACCCATGTTCCGCGCCGCAGCCTCTGCCTGCTGGTCGACCGCCACAGTGGCAAGAGTTACTTCCGTCGTATTTTCAACAGCTGGGACAGCATTCCGGAGCGGTTCTGACCTCCGCCACAACCGGAGATTACAATAGCCATCGGATTCAAAAACTAATATGTGCGGTGTCCCATTCGCCGACGCAAAAAGAGCAGAGGGAAGCAGTCCCAAGTTAACCTCTTCGACCAGAAACACTCATCCAGAAAAAACACATATGGTTCGTATAAAATTGTAAACTTCCACTACATTCCAACACACAAGAAGGGGGAATGTCAAAGCCCCGATAAATATAATACCACTCTTGTAACCTATAAGTCTACGACTGTTTTTTAGAGACGATTATTATTCAGAATTTGTATATAATATGAAAATTAAATCTAAAAAATCTGTCTTGTTTTATTCAAATCTATACCACACCTTTGGTTATTCATGACTTACGAAAACAAAAAAGTTTATCGGATATGATCCGAGTTGTGTGCGAATTGTGCGTGTCATCAACAAAAAGTTACGAAGAGCTCCTTAACTATTGATTTTGCAGGAACAATTGGATTTGAACCATCGCCCCCCTGATTAAGACGTAGGGTTCGGAGGCCGGGGATGCGCAGGTAACAGGTAAGGCGGCGAATCACATGAAGGGGTCTATTGTTCGAGTTTGAGTTTCGGGAGCGAGTGGACGATCTTCATCGTTTCGAGCGAGAGGGTGATGACCCTCAGCAACAGGTTGTGGATGTACAGGTGGTCGTTGTGCTCGCGACACCAGTCGTTCGGATCGTTCGTAATCTGGCTGGCCTGGTCGGTTTTCACCGCATAGCGCTCTATGACCCACTCGATGGCCGACTTGCCGTTCACCACGTATTCGCAGGCTTCGAGAGGTATGTCTTCGATGATGATGGCGTTGTTGAAAATGATGACCGATTTGTCGGCTGTTTTGCTGTTCTATTTGCCGAAACGCTTTTTTTCGACCCGGTAGTTTATTTCTTCGCCGTACATCGAACGGTCGTCCATCGAGTAGAGTATGGCGGAATTTTCTTCGGCGCATTTCTTCGTCTCGTCGGTGTAAAGGCGAGGCGTGGCAGTCATATACAAACGGCGGGTGGCTCGCAAAAAATCGTTGTTATGTGCCCGTACAAAGGCGCTCTCTTTCTCATCCTTGAGCGTTACGCCGGTCGTTCGGTGTGCTTCGTCACAAATGATGAGATCGAACGTACCGAAGGCATCGTCGGTCTCTGCGAGCAGCTGTTCTTGGGCTCGCGAAATGACGTCGATGGATTGGTAGGTCGAAAATACGACGGTCAGCCCATCGGCATTGCGTCGGCGTGCATGCTGCAACTGCTTGACGATTGATGGTACATCGGTCGATGCGAGCATGGCCAAATCGACAATGCTTGTCAGGTTGTCGTCGTTTTTTTCGGCTTGCTTCGATACCTGAGGGTCGGAACAAATACAAATTGCCGTCGGGGGCTTCTGAGCTTGCTGCATCCAGGACCGTAGTGTCTGGTCCAGCAGGGCAATCGATGGTACCAGAAACAGTACCAATCCCCGGCCTCCGGTTTCGTTCTCGGCAATTCGTAACGAGGTGAAGGTTTTACCTGTACCGCAGGCCATAATAAGTTTGCCGCGGGAATGGACCGGGCGGCCCGTGTCTGGATCGAACTGAAAATATGTGTGGGTCTGATCGATTGCTACCTGTTGGTGCTCTTTTATTACGAGGGGTTTGGAGCGTGATGCCTTGCCGAAAATTCCCTGTTCAAAACTATTCCAGTCAACATTGTCGTTTTCGAGATCGATGAGGTTCATACGTGTCACCGGAGGATTCTGGTTCCGTATAGTCTGCTCTGCCGTGCTATTCCATTTGTTTGTCGTCGAAATCCATAGTCGTTGTACGAAGCCGGTAGTGCCGGTATCTGTCTCGAAAAATTTACTCGATGTGGATAGGAAACTGTCTACCTCGGGCTTTGTGATAACTGCATCCGCCACATAGTATTTACACTGTATTGCCCAATATTCGCCGTCGATGGTACGTGCCGCAGGTCAATACCCGTGGCATCCTTCCGAGCTGATTGTGATACGAAAATTCCATCCATAGCCACACCTCTTCAAAAAGATTAGCGTATAGAACTGTGGTTTTTAGGTAGGCCTGCATCAGGCGTTCGAAACGGTCTCCTTTATCGCGTTCGGAGAGAGCCTATCTACGAAACTTATTGAGTATCTGTGTTAAAAATCGTCATAGCAAAATAGGTCTAATAACAAATAGTGAATTGGGGATAAATAAGAGGAAGAAACGTGTTGGTTTTGTAAAAGAGTTAATTCGATAGATTATCGTGCGGGTTCGAATAGGTTTGAACTTTTGAAAAGACAATGTTTGAGAACGATAATTGCACCCAGATGTGGGATATTTTAGAATTTCGCAGACAAGTTCATTTCGCGAGTTGTGTGCAAATTGTGTGTTCCATCAACGAAAAAGGGTTACGGAAAACTCCATAACCCTTTGATTTTTAAGCTCCTCGACAAGGACTTGAACCTTGGACCCCCTGATTAACAGTCAGGTGCTCTAACCAACTGAGCTATCGAGGAATATGTCGTTTGTCAAACTCGCCCTCTCTCTTTCGTGTCCCCCTCTCTTTCTTTGACGTTGCAAAGGTAAGTAAAAAATCGTTACCTCCAAAAAAATGAGTGAAAAAATTTAATTTTTTTTTGCGGAAAGTCGATTTAGCTTCGGTCGTAGATGAAGGGTGGAACGGTGTGCGTCGCGTCCCAGTTACCCCAACGCTCTGAAATATAATCGAGTATGCGGGCAACGCCCTCCGGGGTCGGCTCCGTGACCAGCTTTGCGCGTGTTTCCCGAAAATCGGGCAGTCCTTTGAAATAACTGCTCAGATGGCGGCGCAGTTCCAGTACGCCGGTGCGCTCGCCTTTCAGTTCGACTGATTTGGCGAGGTGTTCGCGGGCCAGTGCCACGCGTTCCAGAACGGTCGGTTGGGGAAGCTCCTCGCCGGTGTCGAGGTAGTGGCGGATTTCGCGGAAGATCCACGGGCGTCCGAACGTGGCGCGGCCGATCATCAGACCGTCGACGCCGTAGCGCTTTAACATTTCGGCAGCTTTGGGACCGGAGTCGATGTCGCCGTTGCCGATGATCGGGATATGGATGGCGGGATTGTTCTTGACGGCTCCAATCAGGGTCCAGTCGGCCTCACCGCGGTACATTTGGGCGCGGGTGCGTCCGTGTATGGTGAGGGCTTCGATGCCGACGTCCTGAAGCCGGAGGGCGATCTCTTCGATGTTTTTCGTTTCGTCGTCCCACCCCAGACGAGTCTTAACGGTCACGGGCAGCCGGACGGCCTGTACGATCTGGCGGGTCATCTCGACCATCTTCGGCACGTCGCGCATCATGCCGGAACCGGCACCCCGGCCGGCGATCTTCTTGACGGGGCAGCCGAAGTTGATGTCGATCACTTCGGGGCCGGCGGCTTCGGCCATGCGGGCTGCTTCGACCATCGGGGCGATCTCGTTGCCGTAGATCTGGATGCCGATCGGGCGTTCGCTGTCGTCGATGGCGAGTTTGGCGAGCGATTTGCGGGCGTCGCGGATCAGGCCGTCGGCTGAGATGAATTCGGTGTACATCATGTCGGCACCGAATTTCTTGCATATATAGCGGAAGGAGGGGTCAGTGACGTCCTCCATAGGGGCCAGAAAGAGCGGGGTCTGCCCCAGGTCGAGATCTCTGATTTTCATAGGCGGGTGCAAAGGTAGCGTCTGCGGGCGGAGCTTCCAAATATGCGAGAAGCGGGACGCTGTGGTTGCAGCGTCCCGCTTCGTGGCTGGTTGTGGCCGGTCGCTGACGTCGCTCGCGGGACGTGCGGTGCGGCGGCCGGTGGGGTTATTGCAGGATGATGTCGCTTTGGCCGACCATTTGACCGTCGACGTATACCATGGCGGTATATTTGCCTGCGTAGAGGCCTGATGCGTCGTAGTAGATGCTCATGGGCAGGTCTTCGCCCTGATAATCGACGGCGCGTTTGGCTGAGTAAGCGTAGTTTTCGCCTTCGAAGGTGAAGTTGCCACCATCGGGCGAACCGAGAATGTCACCGTCGGGGGTGATGATGCGCACGTAGACGGTACGTTCGCCGGGGGTGGCGAGTTCGTTGGCCGAGAGTACGAATTCGGTCACGAGTTTTTCAGTCTGTTTAGCCTTCTTGACGAGTTTGTTGCGTTTGTTGTAGGGTTGCAGTACCACGTCGCGGGCGCGGAGTTGCGAACCGCGTTTGAGCATGTTGTCCTGTTCCTGGACGCGTTCTTCGGCGGCTTCGGTACGCAGACGCAGCGAGGACATCTCTTTCTTGTAGCGGAGGTTTTCGCCTACGAGCTGCTGGTTGAGCCGGTTGAGCGAGTCGATCTGGCGGACGAAACCTTGCATGGCGGTGCGGAGGGTTCCGAGTTCACGCTCGTATTTCTTGATTTTGGAGTAGTTCCAGCTGCGTTCTTTTTTGAGTCGGTCGAGCAGTGAGTCGGCCACGTGGCGTTGTTGCATCAGGGCCACGTTCATGGTGTCGTTGTCGACTTTCAGTTGCCCCATCTCGCCGAGCAGAACGGTCAGTCGGTTGGTCAGCGTGTCGCGTTCTTCGGTCAGTCCGGCTTCATTTTGTTTGAGTTCCTGGACCTGGCGCCAGAAGAAGAAGGAGATAACGGCCAGTACGGCCAGCAGAATGATAATGGCGATTTTGAGTCCTTTGATCGAACTGCCTCCTTCCGGCTGCTGCGGGTAGTCGTTGTAGTCGTAGTCGGTTTCGTTATATTCCATAACTTCTGTTTTTAGTCGAGCGGTGGGTGCTCTTTGGGGTGAGCGGCAAATTACGTGCCTAACTTGCTTTTCGGGCTTCGGGCCGGGGTTAGCTGCCGATGGGGGCAGGCGGTTTCCGGCGATGGGCCAATGTGTGGCAGCCCTTGCTGCCCGTACATTTTGGGTGCAAGGTATGGAAAAATTCGGATACAAAAAACTTTTTTTCTCGGCGCAATAGTTTTTTCCCGAAAGGGTGATGAGTTTTTGATTTTATTGAAAATTGAGTTTCGTTTTGTGATGTTTTTTGCTAACTTGCGCCGGAATTTTGCAAACCCTGTAGTGAAATTTTGATTATCTTTTTCTGACCAATGACTATTAAAACTTCCATTTTGGGTCCCGTTACGGACGAGGGAATGAGTGTGGTGGCATACAAGGCTTTCATGCTCAAACGACGGATCATTCTGGCGCTGGCGACCGAAGGCGATTGTACGATTGCCGACCTCTCGCGCATTCTGAACGTGAGCAACCCGACCATCACCAAACTGGTCGGCGAACTGATCCATGAAGGGTATGTCCGCGATCTGGGTAAAATCGAAACCGGTGGCGGCCGTCGGCCCTGCGCCTACGGTCTGGTGTCCGATTCGGGCTACTTCCTGGGGGTGACCATTCAGGACGACAGCGTGGGATTCGGGGTGATCGATCTCAATAAAAATACCGTTACGGTGCAACAAAACGTCCCGTTTTCGTATCATACCAACACTCAGTTCATCGATACGCTCACGGAACGGATTAACGAATTTATCGCGACACTCGGCAATGCACGCGATAAAATTTTCGGAATGGGCATCACCGTCAAAGGGCGTGTCGATGCGGCTTCGGGCGTGATTTACAACGCCATGAATGCCGACGGTTATCCGCTGGCCCGCATCGTGCGCGAGAAGACCGGGCTCGAAACCATTGTCGAAAACGACACCCGGGCCATGACCTATGCCGAATACCTCAACGGGGACAGCAGTGCCGTGCAGAACGCCCTGTTCATCAACGTCGGCCGCGGTATCGGTGTGGGGATCATCGTTCGCGGCAAACTCTATTACGGAAAATCGGGTTTCTCCGGCGAGTTTGGCCACATCCCCTTCTTCGATAACGAAAAGATCTGCCAGTGCGGTAAAAAAGGGTGCCTCGAAACCGAAGCGTCCGGGATGGCGCTGGAGACGATTTTCGCAGAACGGATGCGCGAGGGTGCAACCTCGATCCTCTCGTCGAAGTTCCACAGCGGCGAGCAGGTAACCATGCACGACATCATCGATGCGGCCAAGAATGACGACGTGCTGTCGATCGATTTGATCACCGGTATCGGCGAAAAGCTCGGTCGCGGTATCAGCGTGCTCATCAACCTCTTTAACCCGGAATTGGTGGTGATCGGCGGTCCTCTTTCGGAGGTCGGCGACTACCTGATGCTGCCGATTCGTACGGCGCTGAACAAATACTCGCTGCGGCTGGTGACCCGCGACACCACACTGCGTCTCTCCACGCTGGGCGATACGGCCGGCATCCTGGGAGCCGCACTGCTGACCCGCAACCGGATGCTCGGCATCCTTTAGTGCGCTCGGCACCACCCGGTGACCTGAATATGACAGAACGGGGCGAATCGAACCTTCGATTCGCCCCGTTCTGTCGTTCGGATAGGCATCCGCGGGTGCGGGGAGATGATTCGTGCTACCGGGATTGTTCGATCAGCCGCAGCGTGGAGGGCTCGACCGGAGCCCCGTCGCGTTTGCGGTCGCGGTTGGCCGGGTAGGTTTCCCACTCCAGCCGGTAGGTGCGGTCTTCGGGCAGCGAAGTCCCTTCGTCCAGAGCCTGACGCGGATATTTGCGCAGTTCGGTCGGATTCTCCTGTGCGATGTCGTTCTGGACGTCGGCTTCGGTGTTCTGTGTTTCGTGGGCGACGACCTGCAGGCTCTCCTCGTCCACCAGCCAGTAGCCTGTGCCGTACTGGGAGTGTCGGTAGTCGATGCGGACCTGTCCGTCGTCCTGCGGCCGGGCCGGGAAGATCTTGATCGGGAAGGTGCCGAGACTGCCGTAACCCTGGAAGTCCCAGCGGTAGTTCCAGTCGCTCAGTTGGGCGATTTGCCACCGGTCATCTCTCCAGCGGGCCACGTAGGCCTGCGAGTTGCCGGCCGAGTCGTATTTATAATAGGTAACCAGCGGACGGTTTTGGTGGTCGAAGCCGATATCCTCCGCGCCGTTGATGATCCCGCCGCGTACCGGAATCGGATCGATCCACAGCACCGAGTCGGCGATCGTGATGGGCAGGGTGACGGCCTGGCCTCCGACGCTCTCCCAGTGGACCATGTCGCGGCTGCGGGCGTACGAGAGATGGTGGTTGGTGGCGCAGTCGGGCGTGTCGCGCCACACCCACAGCATGTGGTAGTAGCCGTCGGGTCCCATGGCCGGGCCTATGGGGTAGGCGTTCATGGCCCCTTCGCCGTCCAGCAGCGGGGTGTCGAGCAGGCGGCTCCACTGGTGGGTCGTGTAGTCGTACTGGTTGTAGATCATGTTTCCGTCACCGCTGCCGCCGTCCCGGTACTGGAAGATCAGTGTGCCGTTCGGGCCGTCCATAAAGCGCGGGTAGGTCACGCGCGATTCATTCTGGCCGGTCATCCGGTGGATCTCGCGGAACGAGGTGATGTCGTGCGGACGCTCGGTGCGGAAATAGACCAGCGGTGTGGCGTGCATGTTGCCGCTCAGGTGGATCATACCCTCGCGGTCGACCTTCATGGCGATGTAGTTGTGAGTGTCCCAGCCGATTTTGCTCGGCAATTTCTGGTACTGCCACCGATCTTCGTCCAGCCGGCGGGCGGCGACGGTCATTACGTGGGCCGAGTCGTAATAGGCGACATACTGGTACGGTTCAGCGGTGACGAGCGAAAAACCGACCGGAAAGTCGGCTACGACGCGGTCAACCTCCAGCGTGCGTTCCTGTGGCTGGGAGGCGCATCCCGTTGCGGAGAGCAGGGCGGCGCAGGCAAGTATGTGAATCCATTTCATGGTTGAATACGGGTTTTGTGGGTGATTGCTTAGAAAGATGGGGGTCTGAAAAAACAGGGTTGAGGGGGAATGGATTTCCTCAAAGAGCGGAAAGTGAGCGGGGTGGAGTGGCTGAAGGGCCGACCGCTCCGTCCATTCGGTTTGGGGGCGCGGAGGGTCGCGTGACCGAATGATGTCTCATTGTAGTTACAGCAGTGGTATCATGCGGCCGAAGCAGTACGAAAGGCCGGATCGCGACCTTGTCGTGGTGCAACGGATGTATTACGATTGTGGTGGCGGGCGGAGCACGGCATGACGGGTGGGGCGTGGTATGGCGGAAAGGGTACGGCGGCCGTTACGCAGGCTTTACCTCAACTTTTGCCTGAACCTTTGCTTCGACCGGTTGGCTTCCGGGGACGGTCTGTATGGAGGTAAGCGCCGGGTAAATCGGTTGTGGATTCGCCCGGCGCCGACTCCGTGGATATGCACCGGGGGATTAGTTCCGTACTTCGATCAGCCGCAGCGTGGAGGGTTCGACCGGAGCACCGTCACGTTTGCGGTCGCGGTTGGCCGGGTAGGTCTCCCACTCCAGCCGGTAGGTGCGGTCTTCGGGTAGCGAAGTGCCGCTGTCCAGAGCCCGTCGCGGATATTTGCGCAACTCGCTCGGATTCTCCTGTGCCAGGTCGTTCTGAACGTCGGCATCGGCGCTCTGCATCTCGTTGGCGACGATTTTCAGACTCTCATCGTCCAGCAGCCAGTAGCCCGTGCCGTATTGGGCGTGGCGGTAGCCGATACGGATCAGACCGTCGTCCTGCGGCTGGGCCGGGGTCAGCTTGATCGGGAAGGTGCCGATGCTTCCCTCGCCCTGGAACTCCCATCGGTAGTCCCAGTCGCTCAGGCAGACGATGTTCCAGGCGTCGTTTTCCCAGCGGGCCACATAGGCTTGCGAGTTACCGGCCGTGTCGTACTTGTAGTAGGTTATCATCGGGCGATTCTCGTGGTCGAAACCGAAGTCCGCCGCGCCGTTGATGATCCCGCCGCGTACCGGAATCGGATCGACCCAGAAGGCGGTGTCGGCAATCGTGATGGGTAGTTCGGTCGGTACGCCGCCGGCGCTCTCCCAGTGGATCAGGTCGCGGCTGCGGGCATACGACAGGTGGTGGTTGGTCGAACAGTCGGGCGTGTCGCGCCATACCCATACCACGTGGTAGTAGTCGTCGGGGCCCAGATCGGGACCTTTGAAGTAGGCGCACATCCCTTCGCCGTCCATGATGGGCGTGTCGAGCAGGCGGGTCCACTGTTGGGTTGCGTAGTCATACTGGTTGTAGACCGTGTTGGCGTGACGCGGACCGGCGCCGCGGTAGTGGAAGACCAGCGTGCCGTCCGGGCCGTCCATAAAGCGCGGATAGGTCACGTTCGTCTCGTCCTTGCCGGTCATGTGGTGGATCGGGCGGAACGTGGTGATGTCGTGCGGACGCTCGGTGCGGAAGTAGACCAGCGGTACGCCGTGCATGTTGCCGCTCAGGTGGATCATCCCTTCGCGGTCGACCTTCATGGCGATGTAGTTATGGCTGTCCCAGCCGACTTTGCTCGGCAGTTTCTGGTATTGCCACTGATCTTCGTCCAGCCGTCGTGCGGCGACGGTCATCACGTGGGCCGAGTCGTAGTAGGCGACATATTGGTAGGGATCGGCGGTCACCAGCGCAAAGTCGACCGGGAAGTCGGCCACGACGCGGTCGATCTCCAGCGTGCGTTCCTTTGGCTGGCGGGCGCACCCCGTGGCAAACAGCAGGGCGGCGCAGGCAAGTATGTGGATAGGTTTCATCGGGGTAACAAAATTAAAATGGGGTGGCGGTTTTGGATGGGTCGGAGGTCTCTGCTTACTTACAGGGGCTCCGAACGGGTATGGGTATGAAGTGTTAAAATCGGAAACCGGTCAAGAAGAGCAGGAGCACGAATCGTTCGGAGGCTCCTGCTGTCGTCGGTGTACGCGGGCCCGGCGCAGTGTTTGGCGGCGAAGTGCCAGCCTTGGCGCCACGTTTGGTGGGGCGATGGATTATTTGATCAGCTCCCACTTGCCTTGCAGGTAGGCCCGGTCGATCACTTCGGCCAGTGCGGTGTCGTTGGTACGGCGGGCCAGGTCTTTCAGGTCGTTGTAGAGGTAGAATTGCAGCCAGAAACCGTAATGGTAGCGCTGGCGGGTCGATTTCGGGTGCTTCATCAGCGCGTACCAGTCGGTGTTGAGCTTCTTCGCTTCGGCCGCTTCGATCGCTTTTTCGGCGTTTTTCCACATCTGGTTGGATACGCTGCTCTGGAGTTTCACGAAGTCGTCGTACTCCATGTCGGCGGTGTTGATGATCGGGCAGCGGTCGTCGATCCCCAGGTCGACCAGCGAGATGCGCTGTTCGAAGAGCGTGTCGCCGTCCAGGTCGAACTCCATCAGGTCGAAGAAACCGTTTTCGTTCGTGTCGGTATATTTGACGGTCGGGAATTTGGTCGGTTCACGTTCGGCGCGTTTCGGGCCGTAGCCGTCATAGATGCCGCCCATGCCCTGATAGTAGCGGGTGTTCTGGTCGATGCGCCAGCAGCCCCACTCGGCTCCGTAGAGGTGGATCTTGCCGTCCATCGGGCTGACGTACAGCTGGCCGTGGCCGGAGTTGTCCTGGTCCCATTCGCCGCGGTCGCCGGTCGGGTCGGCCTGTCCCCAGGTGTCGATGCCGCCTTTGCCCTGGCCGATCTTGAACGGATTTTCCGGAAGGTAAAGCTCGACGCGCTCCCAGCGGTTGCAGTCGTCGTCTTCGTCATAGGTGAACCACACTTTGTCCCATTTCCCTTCGTTGAAGACCAGGTCCCAGGCCGATTCGTGGTCGGGGTAGAGCAGCTCGGGGAGCTGGCGCCACCGCGAGTCGAGGAAGAAGGTGTCGGCTTCGGGCAGTCCGCGCAGGTTTTTGTTGTAGTGTTTCTGACCTTCGTAGTTGAAACCGGGGCCGTTGAAGTGGATGGTCATGTCCAGATCGAATTCGTTGCCGGGGGCGTTGTCGTTGTCCATGTCCATCGACAGCGAAACCCAGTCGATCTTGCCGGTGAGCAGCGAGTTGGCCTGCCCGTCCTGATGGGCGACCTTCGGGAAGTCACACAGCCGGATGGCCATCTCGGTCAGTCCGTCTTTGTCCGGATCGTAGAACAGGAAGGGATTCTCCCAGTTCATCCGCACGTCGTTCAGCCGTTCGGGGGTGCTGTGGATCTTCATGAAGGCGCTCTGGCCGTGGTAGTCTTCGTAAAAGTCGCTCAGCCCGTTGTGGATCCAGCAGCGCAGCGAAAAGTTATGCCAGTCGATGTAGTTGAAGATGTTGTCCTTGTCGGTGTCGATGACCCACATGTAGTGACCGTTGTTGGGGTAGATGCGGTTCTTCTCGGCGATGTTGTCGACAACTACCTGCATGGCGGGATTGCCTTCGTCGTCTTCGCCGACCCAGTCGACGATCAGGTCACCGTAACCGCCGTAGATGCCGTCCTTGTTGCGGTCGACCATCAGGCAGTCGTTGTCGGTGTCTCCCTCCAGGTCGCCGTACTGCATGTCATCGTCGTCGTCGATCCATTGTACGGGGATGCCGTTGGTGGTCACGGTCCGAAGCACGTCTGGATCACCGTCGCCCTCCAGATCGATGTAGGTCGGTTTCTGGTCGGCAGCTCCCGGTGCCAGACGGTAGGGAATCAGCAGGGTCTTTTCGTTCCAGTAGTTCTTTTCCCCGCTCGAGTTGGTTTGTGCCGATAGCTCCGGCATGCTTAGCAGCATCGTGGCTGCGGTCAGCAGTGTGATGGGTTTCATGGTGTATGGTGGGTTTTGGTTTTTCGCCGAAATGGGGTATGGTTTGCGGAATGCATATCCTCCATTTCCTGCCGCTGCACCTGGGGCGGGGATAGATGGAATGGGGTGCGGCGTGGGGTCATGTGTCGGCTCCCGGAATGTGCCTCCGTGTGTTTTTGAGGGCATTTTACGGGGCCTTGCTTGCTTTCTTCAACAAAGGTATAAAATAGTTTTACATTTGGAACAGTGTTCCAAAAATAAATTCACTGCAGAAATGAATTTACGCAGCGTGTGAGAGTAGTATGGAATAAGGAAGGGCTGATTTTGAGCGGGTTCGAGGGGGAGGGTAGTGAATGGCGAAGCTCTTTGTGACAGGCCTTTTGGCGATGGGGGTAGTCTGTCTAATTATCTGTCGGGGACTGTTTCTTCTGAAAACAAACGGTGCAATAGGTGATCAATAGCCTGAATTTCAGCGCGGGGAAAATAAAAAGTACCGGAAAATAGGTTTTCCCGGTACTAATATACAAAACAGAAAGGGAAACTATTTCCCGCTCGGTGTGATCAGGAGCAGCAGACCCTCTTTGGCCGGGATCTGCAGGACGTCGCCTGGGCGGAAGGTCTGGGCCGATTGGAAATCCTGAACTTCCGGGGCCGAGATAACCGCCTGGTCGGCCGGGATACCGATCGCCTGCCAGTCGATGGTCAGGCGCACCTGTTTCGTGTCGGTCGAGAAGTTGCCCACGGCGATCAACGTGCGGTCCGGACGAACATAGGCCGTTGCCTTGACCTCCGGATCGGAGGTCGCGACGGGACAATCGTCGTCCCAGTACCCCTTCATGGCAGCCTCTTCGATGCCGAACTCTTTCCACAGTTTCCAGACCGGTGCCGGCGAGTAGGCGCCGTAGGAGTGGCGGGCGGTGGCTCCGTAGACCGTGCCGAGGAAACGGTTGCCGCCGTCCTGAAGCATCTCGCTCATCACGCCGAACGGGATGCCCGAGAAGGTGACGAACCACTCGTCGGGACCCATCACGTTGTACTGGAAGCTCTCGCCGAACCACAGCCGGTTGACGTACGGGAAGAATCCGGTGTACTGGTTGGCCGGCCCGATGGAGTAGTTGGTGTTGGAGTGCAGGTCGATCAGGGCGCCGGGGTGGTACTGGTTCATGATGCGGCGCATGCGTTTCATGACGGGGCGGTCGAACGAAACGTCGTCCATGTAGATGCCGTCGATGTCGTAGTTCTCGAACATCCAGCGGAGCCCTTCGAGGTAGTAGTTGATCCAGCGCGAGAAACCGTTCAGCACCAGCGCTGCGTCCGACGTTTCGCCCGGCAGTTCGGTGTACCAGGCGGCCTTGTAGTCGTCGATCAGGTGTTCGCAGTGCCAGGGCAGACCGTAGCCCGGCCCGCTGACCAGAATCTCGTGGCCGAGGCTCTTCAGGGCATAGATCTCCTGGGCGTAGTTGCTCAGTTCGCGGATGGTGTAGTAGAGTTTCACCTTGCGGCCGGCTTCGTGTTCATGGGCGATGAAGGCTTTCAGCGAGTCGCGCACGATGAACGGGTAGTTGATGACCGGGTTGAGCGGTTGGGCGTGGTGGATATTGGCGATGTTGGCTCCCTCTTCGGCAGCCTTGTCGAAACCGGTGTGGGCGCTGTGGTAGTAACGCTGGGCGAACTGCTGACGGGTGTCGAGCGGTTTGGTCGGCGTGATCTTCAGGTCGAATTCGTAGGTGCGGGCTTCGGGCGTGAGGGTCGACGGGCCGCAGGTGGCCACCACGCGGGCCGCATCGCCCCGGAACGAGAAACGAACGCTGCCTTTGCCGTTGTTGGCCCAGGTTGCGGGCGGAGCCGGTTTATAGTCGTTCAGCAGCGGGCCGTGGTACGTGCCGCCGCGGAATTCCACGTGCAGACCGGCCTGTGCGTTTCCCATCCAGTAGCTATCCCACGGGCCGTACCAGTCCCAGCGGTAGTCGCGGCGGAGACTCTTGCCGCCCTTGAGACCGGCGCCCATGCAGTATTCCGAGGCGTAGGGGGTGTAGTTCGTTTCGAGCCGGATGTCCGAAACTTCGGTCGGCTGGGCGGCGCTGAGGGCGATCTCGTAGTGGAGGTAGCCGTCGAACTCCATCCGGCCGGTGCAGCGGAAGGTGATTCCCTGCTGGCTGTTCTGGCCTTCCCATTCGATCAGGCCGTCGGCGCTCTTGCGCAGCTGGAGGTCGGGCAGGGTCAGGTGCAGGTCGCCTTTGGAGGTGCTGACCACGAAGTCCATCGGTGCGGCCAGCACTTCTCGTTCGTTGAGGCGGATCGAGGCGGGCAGACCGCTCTCGCCAAGCTGGACGCTCTTTTCGGTGGCGGTGATGGTCGTCCCGTCGAGGCTCATGGCCTGGAACGGAGCGATCGGCTGGTCGTCCATGCCGATGGTGGAGTTGAGCCAGCGCAGGCGGGCGTGACGCCACAGGTCGGAGTCGCCCTTGTCGGCAAGGAGCTGTTTTTTTACCTCAATTTGAATATCGATCGGGCGCGGTTCGATGCCGTCGGCGGTCAGCGTGGCGGTACCGGTGTAGGTGCCGGTGGCTGCGTCCTGCGGAATCTGAATGCCGCACCAGAGGGCCTGGATCTGACGGTTCGGTACGTTGATGGTGTAGGTGAGGGGTTGTCCGTCCCAGTTGGTGCCCTCCTGGTTGAAGCAGGTGACCGAGTCGCTCGGAATGACCTGGTCGCCGTTCCGGAAGTCGCTGAAAGCCAGCCGCACGTTTCGCAGCGAGTCATGGGCGGCCCATACGCCGATCTGCCATACGTAGTATTCGTTGCGCAGGGCGACCCCTTCGAAATGATCCGAAGGGCCGTTCTGAATCCAGCGCACGGGCAGCTGGCGGGTCAGGCGGATCGGGAAGGCGCGGTCTTCGGTGAAGAGTACCGGGTTTTCGGGGTGCTGGGCCAGCAACTGTTCTGTTTCGGCAGCTGTGGCGATGTTCCCCATCGGGGTGAAGGCGTCGAAGCGGGTGCGGCTCTCGAAACGGACCACGCGTCCTTCAACAGCCGGTGCGGAGCTGTTGGCCAGCCAGGCCGAGTCGGGATATTCGGGGGCGAGGTAGTCGTTCCACGGATCGCCGTAGCGGGCGTCGTCCCACCCCTTGCGGAAACGGTAGGGAAGGTAGTAGACGTAGTAGGTTCCGTTGCCGGCGGTGGCTTCGAAGGCGATCTGCCCCCGTTCGGAGGTCAGTTCGCGAACGGTGACGTTGTTGACACTCTGGCCGGTTCGGGCATCCGTCACGACGATCTTTTTGGTCTCGGGACGCAGGTCGGGGCGGCGCCACGGGAGGGTTACCTGGACGGTGGAGTTGGGTGCGGCATCGCTCACTTCGACCACGGCCCGGTGGTTGCCGTACTGGTCGGCCTGCCAGGCCGAGTCGGCCACGGCGAACGGAATGCCGTCCGGAGCGTAAGGTTGGTACTGGCTCTCGCCGTCGGGCCCGGAGGAGGTGCTGCACGAGGCGGTCAGGAGCAGCAGGGCGAGCAGGGATAGCTTTTTCACGATTCGGTAGGTTTTAAGTTTGGGTAAAGTACAAAATGGGGTGTGGAACGGTCCGTCCGCTCCCCGTTCTGCAAAGTTAGGCGAATCGGAGAGAAATCCAGTGGGTTTTGTGTCGTTTCCTATATCTTCAAAGCGTGTTCAGGGATGGTTTTAAAATTGTTATTTTCGAGAAAAAACATAACTTTGCTCTTTAGTAAGAAAATCATTTACATTTTACGATATGGCAAGCATCCGTAACATCAAAAAAGACCTGACCTACCTGGTAAACGAAGTGATCTCCGACGCCTCGATCGCTCTCTATTTCCAACCGGCCGACCGACGCGAAGCCCTCTTCGCCATCATCAACAAAGCCGCCGAGCTCAACAACTCGCTGCTCGACCGCATCAACCGCCCGGCCGAAAAACACAACCGTTCGCTGGTGCGCAAACACTACGCGCAGATCCGTCGCGAGATGAACGAAGGGGTCGAAAACCTCTTTGCCGAACTCAGCCAGGCCTGCAAAACCGCCAAAGCCGAATAATTTTCAAACGTAATACTCAAACTCCCAAAAACCTGCCGAAACAGATGAAAATCAAATTGGTACTTTGTTCGCTGCTGGCCGCGATGGTCACGGTGAGCTTCCAGAGTTGCGGCTCGCCGGCTGCTACGGCCGACGGTCAGCAAACCGTCAACGTGATCGAACTGCCCGTGCCTGAACGCGCACCGGGTCAGACCGACGTCCTGAACCTGGTGACCGACCCCATCGATACTGTCCGCGTGGCATTTGTCGGACTGGGGATGCGCGGTAGCGATGCTGTTCGTCGTTATACCTATATTCCCGGTGTGAAGATCGTGGCCCTCTGCGACGTTTACGAAGACCGCGTGAAGGCTTCGAACCAGATGCTTCAGGAAAAAGGTCTGCCCGCCGCTCAGGAATACTACGGCGACACCGCTGCATGGCGCAAGATGGTGGCCAGCCCCGATATTGACCTCGTATATATCTGCACCGGTTGGGATTGGCACACGCCGATCGCCGTACAGGCCATGAAAGACGGCAAACACGTAGCCATCGAAGTTCCGGCAGCCATGAGCATCGACGAATGCTGGGCCCTGGTCAACACCGCCGAGCAGACCCGCAAACACTGCATGATGCTCGAAAACTGCGTGTATGACAACTTCGAAATGGCTACTCTGAACATGGCTCAGAAAGGGCTGTTCGGCGAAGTGATCCACGTCGAAGGCGCCTACCTGCATGACCTGCGCTCGATGAACTTTGCCGAAGAGGGCGAACCTGGACACTATGCCGACATGTGGCGTCTGAAACAGAACACCAAACGTACCGGCGACATCTATCCGACCCACGGCCTTGGCCCGATCGCTCAGATTCTGGGCATTCACCGCGGCGACCGCATGAAGGTGCTCGTGTCGATGAATACCGACGAATTCGGTATGACCGAATATGCCAAGAAGAAATTCGGCGACACCTCGGCCTATGCCAAGACCCCGTATCGCATGGGTGACCATACCACCACGCTGATCCGTACCGAAAACGGCAAAACGATGATGGTACAACACGACGTTACCAGTCCCCGTCCCTACAGCCGCATCCATCAGGTGAGTGGTACCAAGGGTTTTGCTCAGAAATGGCCGAGCCCGGGCATCTCGATCGAAGCCGACAACGAAGCCGTACAGGGTCTCGATTACCAGAACCTGAGCGGCCATGCTTACGTTCCCGAAGAGACCTTTAACAAACTGCTGGCTGACTACGAACACCCCGTTATCAAACAGGTGGGTGCCAAAGCTCAGGAAGTGGGTGGCCACGGCGGTATGGACTTCGTGATGGACTACCGTCTGATCTACTGCCTGCGCAACGGTCTGCCGCTCGATATGGACGTTTACGACGCAGCCGAATTTTCGTGTCTGACCGGTCTGTCGGAACTCTCGATCATGAACGGCAGCGCACCGGTAGCCATTCCGGACTTCACCCGCGGTGCCTGGAACAAACTCCAGGGACAAACCTACGCCTTCACTCCGGCCGATGCCGAAGCGTTGGGTGTAACTGCTGCTCCTGCCAAATAGTCGTCCTGCCGACGGTCTGAAAATAAGGGAAGTCGCGCTTTGCTCATCAGAGCAAAGCGCGACTTTTTTTGTACCCATAACATGGAAGGTGATGAGGTGGTGTGTGGGGGTGATTGCCTGTTGTTGGGGGGCGGAATTCGATGATGATAGTGAGGAGGAAAGGGTGGTTGGAGGATGAAGCGTGGGGGAAATCTGCGTCAGCGTCAGGTGTTTTGGGTCATGGTCGGAAAATACAGGATGCCGGTCGGCGAATTTGCGAATGCAGGCCGGTTTTTGTAACTTAGGCCACCAAACCTTAGGTACGTACTAATCCACAGACTCTCAACCGATGTATTGTTATGTTTCCCGTGCCGCAGCCGTTGCGGCTCTCCTTGTTGTATCCTCTTTTGTACGAATCCATGCGCAGGAAACGCCCTGGAGGGTGGTCCACAGTGAAAATCAGGCCTCGTGTGTGACGAGTGGCGACACCCTGTGCCTGTGGGCGGCCGGCGATCTGATGGTGGTCGATACGACTGTCGCCCGGAGCCGGAATCTCTCGCTGGAGTTCACCGTGGTTCCCGGAAACGACCGCTCACACATCGGTGCGGTGGTGCGATACGTGTCCCCCCGGGAGTGGATTTACGTGGGGTGTGATCTGACGTCCGACATTCTCGGATATTCCAACTGGTATGTCGAAACGCCGCAGGGACGGCAGCTGATCGCGACGGACATAGCCAAACTCTATGCGGACTATCCCCGTCGGGTGCGGGTGGATTGTGTGGACGAGGCCCTGCAGTTGCGGGTGGATGGCGAAAAGGTGGCACACGTCGCCCTGCCGTGGCGCGGTTACGATCAGGCCGGTTGGGCCGGATTCCGGGTCTGGGACGGGGGCGAGGCGGAAATCTATGATGTGAAGGCTACCGGTCGCGACGGCGATATGCCTGTCGGATGGACACGGTTTAATGACAGTCCCACACGGGATCTGAACGGGAAGCGATTGGGCGTGGATATATTCCGTGGCCTGCCGGAGTTCTTTCGTTGGGACAAAAAGCATGGGATCGGGACGGGTGCCAAGTCGGGATGGGTCTTTAATGGGGAACGGTATGAAGCTGAAGTCGACAAACCCGTCCGGATGGACGACAGCACGATGACCACGCGGTGCCGATTCCCGCAGATCGGCGTTGAGGTGGACGTTCGGCACAGCGTGTGCGGCAATGTGTATGAATGGCGTGTAACCGACATCCGCGAAACGGGTGATTTCCGCATACGGACAATCGACCTGGGGGAAAATTATATGGCCAGTCTGTCGAACGATGACCCTGCGGCCCGGTTATCGGTGGCCTGGGATGAAGGGCGGGATGAGTTCTGGAAGCTGAGCGAGCGGAAAATCGATACGGTGCCCGTCCCGGCAGCCATTGTGATTCTGAACAATGAGCAGTTTGCCGTTACGCTGGACAACAATTCGCAGTATGAGAGCAAACAGTTCCTGTTTCAGAATGATGGGCGGGCCACATCGATCGGTTCCAACGAGTGGATCTACCGTGGGCCCGACGGCCTGATCACCGAACTGCCCTGCGTGCGTGTCATCTTTGCCGACGACGTCAACGGTGACGGCCGGGTGACCTGGCAGGACGGTGCCGTGGCGCTGGCCGAAGTCTACCCCGAACCCTACGGCGTGGAGGAGATGCGCAACGCCAACGCAACCATTACGATGAACTTTGCCAGCGAAGGACAGTACCCCTTTCTGCGCCAGTTGGACAACATCAAGAAGGTCTACTACCTGACCGACGGATTCGGACAGATGGTCGAACTCAAGGGGTATCAGTCCGAAGGGCACGACAGCGCCCATCCCGACTATGCTGGTCACTACAACCGTCGGGCCGGCGGTCTCGAGGACCTGCGCATCCTCATCGAGCAGGCGAAAAAATACAACGCCCGCATCGGCCTGCACATCAACCACAGCGAGTCCTACCCCGAAGCACATGCCTTCAACGACACGATTGTGACCCGCATACCCGGCTGGCAGTGGCTCGACCGGGCTTATCTGATGAACAAGGAGGCCGACCACCTGAACGGCTCTTTTGCCCGTCGGCTCGACGCCCTGCACCGCGACCTGCCCGGGCTCTCGTTCATCTACCTCGATACCTACCGCGAACACCGTTACTGGGCCTATCGTACCGCCCGGATGTTCAACGAGCGCGGGTGGAGCATCTGGACCGAAGATGCCTCGGTCTTCAACCGTTACGGAATTTGGGCCCACTACAACCCCCAGTCGAAAAGCCGCATATCGCGTTTCGTGCACAACCATCGCCGCGACGCCTTTGCCGCTGACTCTCTGCTGTTGGGCGGCTACGGTCGCGGAGCCGAAGTCGGGTTCCAAGGGTGGCAGAACGGTCGCGACATGACGCTGGCGATCCGGAACTTCTACACCCGGCAGTTGCCTTTGCGTTACGTGATGCACTTCCCGGTGCTGGCCATCGGCGATACGGCGGCCCGTTTCCGCGACGGGGTCGAGACCCGGTGCGTGGACGGGGTGACGAGCCTATACCGCCACGGTCGCAAATGGATGGAGGGCGAGGTGGTCTTTATCCCGTGGAATCCGCAGACCGAAGAGAAAATCTACCATTACAACCCCGCCGGCGGTACCACCCAATGGACGCTGCCCGAATCCTGGAACGGCGTTCGTTCCGTCCGCCTCTACCGGCTGACTGACCGCGGACGGCAGGCCGCAGGGCGTCTTGCCGTGCAGGAGGGGCAGGTCAGCGTATCGGCCGAGGCCGGTGTCCCCTACGTGCTCTACCGCGACGAACCGCCGGCGCTGTTGGCGGCCGACTGGAGCTACGGCAGTGCGGTGCGAGACATGGGATTCGACAGCCGTTCGTTCGAGTGGTGGAAGCCGATGGGTGCCCGGCGGGCCGTCTCGTGGGAGGTGACCCCCTACGGACAGTCGCAGCTCAAACTCTCCGGTGCAAAAGCCAGCGGAGTGGTGCAGCAGATCGAAGGGCTCGATCCCGAAAAACACTACCACCTGTCGGCCTGGGTGCAGATCGACGGTGAGTGCGAGGCGTCGATGCACGTCGTAACGCCCGACGACGACCGCAAGGTGTCGATCCGTTGGACCGGGATTCCGACCTATGTCGAAAATACCGACAAGAAAGGAACCCGTTTCCAGCGACTGGAGATGCGTCTCCACGGGCTGGACGGCTTTGCACTGATGCTGCGGGCCGCCGCGTCGGCTTCGGATACGACCGTTGTCCGCTTCGACGACGTGCGGCTGATGGAGGTCGAAGCACCCACCGTGCGCGAGGGGTACCTCTATTTCGAGGATTTTGAACACATACCGTTCGGCTGGGGCCCCTTCATGCTGGCGCAGCGGTCTTCCTGCACGTCGCACCTGAGCGAACGCCACGACCCCTATACCGAAGGCGATGTCATTAACGGCAACTGGTCGTTCAAAACCCGCGACGAAGGGCAGGGCGAGATTCTCCGCACGATGCCTTCGCTGTTGAGCTTTGCGCCCGAGACCTCTTATGCGATCGAGTTCGAGTACGATGCTTCGGCCGACGGGGTCTACCGCGGTGTGGTGCGCTCGGCCCGCACGGGGCGTACGCTGGTTTCCGAGCCGCTTGATGGGCGCGGACGTTTCACGGCCCGCTTCACGACCGACCAGGCGGACGACTACTATTTCGCGATCGTCAAAACGGGCGGAGGTACGCTGGTGGTCGACGACTTCGGTGTGCGCGAATCGAAAAAATAGCCTATATTTGTTCGACTGCGGCGATCGGAAAAGAGACTGCCCGGGGTGCAACGGACTTCCCGGGCAGTAAGTTTCCGAGCCTGTCTCTCACTTCGCAGACTCTCCGTGGCGTGTGTCTATCCCCCCTGCAGCTGTTCAGCTCGGGCACGCGTCGTGCGTTGGTGCGGTGTGGCCTGATGGCCGATTCCTCCGAAGTGAAGGCAGGCTGTCCGTCGAGATCCGAATACATACTTCTAAAAACAGGATGATGAAAATCAAACGCTTGTGCGCTCTGATCCTCATGGGATCCGGGGCGGCAATGGCGGGGGAATTGCCGACCCGTTATGCACACGACCTCGAGCGGTTTGCCGCTACGACCGACTCGGTGGTGAACGATTATTACAGCAGCGGCATTATCGGAAACGGCCTGCTCGGAGCCTCCGTTTACAAACAGCCCGGCGATACGCTCTGCTGGGAACTGGGGCGTGCCGACCTCTATGACCACCGCTCCGGCGAACCTTATTCCGATATTTACAGCCGCAGTCGACTCCCCATCGGCAAATTCATGCTGCCCATGTCGGGCGGCCATTCGTCCATGACCATCGATCTCTACGGCGCCCGCGTTACGGGGACCATTCAGCGTCCGGACGGAGGGCCGATCGAGTGGACCACCTGGACCCCCGCCGAACAGAACGTCTATGTGATCGAGTGGAAGGGGGAGCGTCTGCCCGAGATTACGTTCGTTCCGGAGCTTTCGGCCTGTCCGCGTTTCACCTATCCCCGCAAGTATTACAAGGATGCCGGTGTTGAACATTACCGTCCCAATCCCGCCCCGACGATCTTCACCCGGGGCGAATACACCATTTGCAAGCAGCCGATGACGGCCGGAGGTGAATACACAACCGTATGGACGACGCGCGACGTTGCACCGGGCCGCAAACTGCTGATTGCGTCGGTGGCCTATTCGCAGGAGCGTACCGACACCGAAAACGAGGCGATTGCCGATATCGAAGCCGTGCGGAACGTACCGCTCAAGCGGGTCGAACAGTCGCACCGCGAGTGGTGGCACCGGTTCTATTCGCGGTGTTACATCTCGGTGGGCGAGGAGCGTTACGACCGTTTCTTCTGGATGCAGCTCTACAAACTGGGGTCGGCCACGCGCAGCGACGGTTGTCCGATCGACCTGATGGGGCCGTGGTACTACAACGTGACCCCCTGGCCGGCCGTCTGGTGGAACCTCAATATCCAGCTGACCTATTCTCCGATGTGCGTCATCGGCCACAGTGAACTGTCCGAACCGATGCTCCGGATGCTCGACGAGCAGGTCGAGAATCTGAAGCGGAACGTCCCGGCCGAATGTCCCTACCCGGCGATCGCCGTGGGGCGTACCAGTTCGTATGACTGCATCAGCCCGGTGGGCAAGGAGCACGGTCTGATGCTTTGGACGCTCTATTACTACTGGGAATACTGCCAGTACACGCAGAACGAACAGCGGATGCGCAAAGGGCTCTTCCCGCTGCTCAAACTGGCGGTCAATTACTACCGGTGGCTTCTGTTCGAGGGCGAAGACGGGTATCTCCACATGCCCAAAAGCCATTCGCCGGAGTATGCCGATGCCGAGGACTGCAACTTCGAGCTGTCCCTTCTGCGGTGGGGGTGCGAACGGTTGGTGGAGATCGACCGCCAGTACGCCATCGGTGACGAACTGTTGCCGGAATGGGAACGTATCCTGGAGAAGTTGACCCCTTATCCGCAGGACGAGAAGGAGGGGATGTTGATCGGCCGGGGAGTTCGTCTGGCTGCCGGTCATCGCCATTTCTCGCATTTGCTGATGTTCTATCCGTTGCAGACCCTCTCGTTGAACAATCCGGTGAACCGCGATCTGGCCAACCGGTCGATCAACCATTGGCTCGGTTACAGGGGGGGCTACTACTGCGGCTACACCTACAGCGGGGCGGCTTCGATGGCCACCCTGATGGGCGAGGGCGAGCGGGCTTATGGCTACCTGAACACCTATTTTGATAAATTCGCAGAGTTCAATACCCTGTACAAAGAGTCGGGGCCCTGTTTCGAGACGCCGATGGCGGTGCTGAAATCCTATACCGAGATGCTGCTTCTGAGCCGTGGCGAGGAGATTCAGGTGATGCCTGCCGTTCCCGATGCGTGGCCCGATATTCATTACGAGGGGCTGCGGACGCAGTGCGGTTGCGAGGTGAGTGCCACCCGTCGGGGCGGCTTGACGTGCGAGGTGACGATTCGGAGCCTGTATGGCGGCACGTGTGAGGTTCGAACGGGGATTCCTGCCGAACAGCTGCGTGTGAAGGCGTCGAAACGGGTCGAGGTCTCCGAGGGTAAGCAGGCGGGGACGGTGCGGCTCAATATCCCTAAGGGAGAGACCGTGACACTGCTGAGAATGGAGTAGGGCAGTCGGGACATTCATAGATCTTTCCCGGGCTGAATATAAAAGCGCCTCCGTGTTATCCTGAGATAACACGGAGGCGCTTGTTTTGGGAGAGAGTCCTGTCGCGGTGTCCGTTTACAGACGGAGGCGGTATGCTGTTCTCCGGGAAGGACGGTTATTGCAGCAGGAAGCTGGCCGGAGCGTAGGCGGGCAACTCGATGTCGAACTGCCGGTCGGTGACGGTCAGCGGTTCGCCACTCTTTTCGCCGCGCAGATTCACCGGTGTGGCGGTGGAAACCTCGACTCCTTCCGGCAGGGTGACGGTCACCGTACCTCCGGCCCCGGCCTGTTCCCAGATGCGGAGCAGCGTGCCTGCATGGCCGTCCGGATCGGGACAGAAGGCCGTGACGGTGGCGCCCGGACGCGAAAGGGTTACGCCGGCACGTGTGGAGGGCAGGGTGCCGTTTCCGTTCCCGCGTTCGATGGCCATGGCCTCCATCGGCTGGCGGGCTTCCAGCGCACGGGTCATGAACGAACGGGTCCGTTCACTGGCGTCGGTTCCGGCATCGATGGTCCACAGACGGACGCGCGAACTCCAGGTGCCCGGATACCAGTAGCGGAAGTTGGTGTTCCACTGGTTGTTGTAGAGGTTCAGATAGACGACCGGACGGGTCGGAACGTAATCTTCCGAATATTTCCAGCAGCCCGGGGTGCCGAGGCTCACCAGCGGATGGTCGATGGGGCAGACGGCTACGCCCGCTCCGTCGGCACCGGTGATCGTGACGCCGTTTTCAGCCGCATAGAGGTGGCGGTTTGCGCCGGGAAGGATCTCCGTTGCGGGATTCATCGTTCCCAGCTGGCGGTAGACCTGGAACTCGGGCTGGTCGATCCGGAAGGGCAGGCAGAGCCAGTCGGCTTCGGGCCAGTTGTCCTTGGGTTTGTCGCGCAGGGTGATCTCCAGATCGACGTAGGGCTGGTCGTCGTAGAGCGTGATCCGCAGGCTCGAGCCGGGCAGGTGGTTCGACGGGTCGCCGGGCATGGTCATCTCGGCGGTCTGGATGCCCCGCTCTTCGGTGATTTGCAGGGTGCCGCCGGCGCAGGTCGCGGCGCGATAGGGAACCTCCTTTTCGGAGATCATGCCGGGTTTGTGCATCCCAGGGTGGGGCCATCCGCCGGCACGCCCCTGTTGGTAGGCCATCGTGTAGTTCAGGGTCTGTTCGAAGGTGAAGCGTTCGTTCAGGTACTGTCCCAGTCCCTGTGCGGCATTCGGATCGACCCATTCGCGACCGGTGCGTTTGTCGACCCACGAGGTGATGCTCCCCGACGACGGGTCGAGCACGATACGGTAGTATCGGTTTTCGATCGTGTTACCGGTCTTCTCCCGGGCCGGTTTTGCTTTCTTCTGCGGAATCACGCGGTATCCGCAGGCGGGAATCTGGTCGGCATAGAGGCGGCGGCCGTCGATTTCAACCCATCCGGAGCGGCTCCACGGCAGCGGGTTGTAGACAAGATACGACGCGGATTTGCTCCGGACGTTGTCGGCAAGGCCGGTCAGCGCGTTTTGCAGGACGCTCTGCGTCGAGGCTGCTGCGCTGCGGACGTAGCCGGTCTTGTCTTCCCATGAGGCTTCCAGATCGGCATACTGGTTGGCGGGCAGCTCTTCGAAGGCTTTACCATAAGCGTCGACCGAACCGGAGCCGCCCCAGGTGTGTTCGCCGTAGAGGCCCATCTTTTCATAGGCGTCGGCGATCGGAGCACTGGCATCGGGCGTCGTCACACCCCACTGGTTGAGCTGGGTGTTGAGAATCTCGGCAGCGGGCAGCTGGGCGCGGGTCTCGCGGAAGAGACGGATGCCGCCCGGGTCGCACATCACGCCGTGGATCCAGGTGTCGGGCATGGCCGATTTGACCACCGGAATGTCGGGATTGTACCGCATCAGGGCGTCGTAGAAGTCGTCCATTGTCCCCATGTGGATGTTGACGCCGGGCATCTTTTTCTTGGCGTCGGCAAAGAGTTCCTGAATCTGTTCGGCGGTGGGCGGGCCGGAGTTGTCGCCCGTTACGATGATGGCGGGCCACACTTTGTAGGGCCAGTCGGCCGATGGCAGCAGGTTGGGGCTGAGCATGGGGTCGGTGGCGCACTGCCACGACGGGGTCAGGGCGTAGCAGGTGCCGTAGCTCGGCGAGTAGAGCATCAGAATGCGCGAACCGTCGGGCCCTTCCCACCAGAACAGGCCGGGGGTTTTGACATAACCGCTGGGCCAGTTGCAGCCCACGTGCAGAAATTTCACGCCGGCCTGGGCCAGCACGGTGGCGAGGGCGGCGGTGTGCGACGGTTCGTCGGTCATCTTGCCCGAGCGCGAGAGCGGAAGGCCGTATTTGCGGCTCAGGTCAGACGAAAAATGCAGTCCGCGCACCATCTCTTCCAGACCGCAGACGTCCGAAATCAGGGTGAAGGGTACGGCGTGGGAGATGATCTGGCCGTTACGGAATTTGGTGTCCAGAATCTGTTGTCGGGCGGGGTCCTGTCCGTCCCACTCCTCCATGGTCTTGGCCAGCACCCAGCCGGGCAGGGTCCAGGCAAATTGCTGTTCGGCCGGGAGGTTGGCCGAGCGTTCCATGGCTTTCAGCGCGCGGTCGATCATCTCGGTGCGGTAGTACTGGACGATTTCGTTGACGCGGTGCGTGTAGCCGATGTCGAAGTGGGTCTTGCAGATGACGATGATCTCGTCCACCTGCGGCGGGGTGCCGGTCTGCTGCGGAGGACTGCTCCAGCCCAGCAGCGGGAGCAGGCTCAGCAACAGCGCGGTGGCTAATCGTTTCATAGGTGAGGTTGGGTTTGGGTTTTTCGATCGGTGGTCGATCGGAGGGTCAATGATGACAAAAAATGCAGGGACTCTCGCGGAGAGGTGATCGGGCACTTCCGAAAGAATCCCTGCCGGTGAGCGGGTTTAGGGGAGAACTTTGTATTGCAGATAGGCGTAGTCGGCCGGTTGGTCGATGGTGAAGGTGGCGTAGCCTTCGGGGTTTACTTCGACTTCGCGAACCGTCTGGTTACGCAGGTCGGTGATCTGAAGGGTCTTGCCGGCCACGAATTTCAGCTGTACGGAGTGGGTCGGCTGGGTGTTGTGCAGCTCGCGGAACAGTAGCAGGTAGCCGCTCTGTTGGGCGTCGTCGATGAATTGGAAACCGGCCCAGCTGGCGTTGGTGGGTGTCTCGCCGATCGGGAACGAGTAGCACGAGAACATCGCTTCACGGTGTTGCTTGTAGAGGGCGATCAGCTCTTTCAGTTCGGCACGACCGGGTTCGTCGAGGTACTGGGCGCTCTGGAAAAAGACGGGAATGAAGGGCAGACCCATGGCGAAACAGTAGCCGTGGCCGTGCTGGTTGGCATCGCTGTACCGCGCATCGGCACGTTTGGGGTTCTGGAGCAGCACCTGGAGCTTGTTGCTGTTGAAGTATTTGCTCATCAGCCAGTGTTGGCGCAGCACGTGGTACGGTACCATGATCAGGTGTTCGGGCAGGGCCTCCTGGATGTTCTGGAAGTAGATGCTGCCGTACTCCTTGGCGTAGTACCAGCCGTAGCGCGGATCGGCATATTCGGGGCAGAACGAGAACTGGGTCTTCATCCAAGCGCTCTTCATGATCTCGCGGATGTTCTTGAAGCGGTTCTCAAAGGCGGCGCGGTTGTTGAGGTGGTCGAAGTCGACTTTCCAGGTTACGACGTTGGCCTCTTTGAGGTTGAGCAGCAGGTCTTGCTGTTTGGCGCGTTGGATGGCAACCCACAGACCGAGTTTCAGGTGGTTCTTGCGACAGGCTTCGGTGATGTTTTTCCAGCCGTCGGGATAGCTCGGACGGAATACCTCCTTGTCGCCGCCCCAGGGGTTGATCTGCCAGCCGTCGTCGATGCGCAGCACGTCGATACCCAGATCGGCCAGCAGGGGAATCTCCTTGAGCAGGTAGTCTTCCTGTGCGAATTGAGCTCCGCCGGGATTGGCCGGGCCCCAGGTGTCGTTGATAATCATGATGTCGCGTTCCGGGAAGACGGGGTAGCGGGCGCGGTCGAAGCGTTTGAGTGCCAGTTGCATGCCGTCATTGCCGCCGGCATAGACGATGGTCCAGTTGGCCCAGCATTCGCGGAAACGGTCGGGGACGATCTCCGACGGGGTCAGCCCCCAGCCGGTGACGAACAGCCCTTTCGGGCCGGCATAGAAACTGCCGGTGTTGTGGCCCTGCTGGTTGACGCACTTGTGCGACTCTTTGACCACGATCACCCCTTCGTCGCCGTATTCGGTGCTGATGCCGCTGGCCCAGTTGATGTCTTCGTCCTGGAAGACGGGGTAGCCCACGACGACCTCTTCGCGAAGCATGTCACGGCTCTGGTCGTGGCGCGATCCGGGGTCGTTGTAGTAGCCCCAGTAGCGACGCTGGTTGGGCAGCGAGTAGTCGAGGGGCAGGTATTCGGCGCGGCCGCTGGGTACCGAGAGGGTGTGGCCGTAGTAGTTGCGGGTCGATTCGCTTTCGGGGAGTCCTTCGGGGTTGAACCCTTCGAGGGCTTTGGCGCGGAGTTGGACGCGCAGACCGGGCGCATCGGGGAAGAGCCACACGACGTGTTGCAACTCGAGGTGGGCCGAGTCGTAGCGGAATTGCGTGACAACCTCCAGATGGGGGTTGATGAATCCGTCGTCATCGCTCTTGCGGACGTCGAGTGAGACGAGGGTGGCGCGGCTGTCGGGGCCGATGGCGCCGGGCAGATCCCAGTCGCAGGCGATGGGGGTCTCTTTGCCCCAGGTCCGGTGGCGGGTGAGGTCGGTGACCGAGTGGGTCTTCAGACCGGCCGGGGTCAGTACCCATTTGCGCTCGATCTGTCCGGTCGAGGCGATCAACGTGTCGCCATCGACGCGGACGGCTGCGTTGCCGAGGTGTTTGTTGAGGCCGGCGGGGAGGCTCTGTGCCAAGGCCGGAGTGCTGCATAACAGGATGCCGCATACACTGGCCCAAAACGTTTTTTTCTTCATTTTCATATTGTTGAGTTTGGAATTTCGGGTGGAATTCTAAATGTATTTATTACAATATGTAGGTGTAAAAATTTTATCTTTTATAATATTGAATTATAAAATCAAGGCAATTTATAAATAATATTTGGAATTAACAATAGGCGTGCGGGTCTTTTTGTGAAAAAAGCAAGTTGCGAGCCGGTCGATATCGGGTCGTGGTCGGACGAACGCCGCGCCTGATTGGGGTAAAGCGGTGACGTTGCCTCAAACGGAACGAGCCGGAATCCCTGATGGGATTCCGGCTCGCGCCACGAAAGGATGGAGCAAATGAAGCGGGTTTAGGGTCGGGAGGTATTCCGACGTGCGGCCGCCTCCTGTTCCGGGGTCCAGTATTTACAGTCCAGTTCCAGGAAGGTGGTGGTGTAGGGCAGGGTCAGCTTGCTCTTGACGATGATGACGCGATAGAGGTTGCTGGCGCTGTCCAGCTTCCGGATCAGCGCTTCGTGGGGCAGGTAGGTGACCTTTGTTTCGCCCAGCGTGTTGTTCGTCTGGTTGCGGAACTCGTCGATGCCCGGGCAGGTCGTTTCGGTCAGCATCTCCGACTCACGATCTTGATAGACGTGGGCAAAAACGTGGGGCTGCTCTCTGATCGCGCTCCAGATGCTCTTCAGCGTCTCGCCGTACGATTCGCCGGAGTAGAGGGTCGTGATGCCGGGATTGGTCTGCAACGGGTAGGCCATGTCGGCGATGACGATCCAGTTGCGGTGACCCAGCAGCGGAAGCTGGCTTTGCAGTTCCGCTTTCCAGTCCGCAGCAGAAGCTGCGGGGCTGGAGGAACAGGTGGCTGCGGGGCAGACGTTGTTTTCGGCATTGTTCCGGGAGGTGCCGTTGCAGGCTACGCTTCCCAGTGCGAGCAGGGCAAGCCCCGCGATGGTAAGTCGTCGCATGGCGGTCTACAGTTTATAGGTTTGCGATTGGCCGGCCGTGAGTTGTTTGGTCTTTGACTTGACGGTGCGGTCGCCCACCGTCAGGCCGCCGCCGATGTTCAGGTCGCCCTTGAGCACGGTCAGCGTGGCGTCGTTCTCCGTGATGCGGCAGGTGCCCCAGGCGTAGCCGTTGCTCCAGAAGTAGGTGCCCGGCGTGGCGGTGAAGTGCATCCGTCCTTCGACACCCGAGTAGCGGAAGTCGCTCCAGGCGATCAGACTGGCCCAGCTGGCCATCGAACGGGCATAGTGGTAACCGCATTCGGGTTCGTTGAAGGGGTTGCGTTTGGCTCCGTCGAAACGGTCGCGGATCGCCTGGATGCAGGTCAGCGCGTCGTCGCTCATCCCTTCGTAGATCATCCCTGCGGCGGCGGTGTATTCAAAACCGGTCATCACTTCGGCGAAGTAGGGGAATGGCACTTCGAGACGTCCGTGGGGCCACGAACCCATCAGCAGGCCGGCTTCGTTGCCCATGACGTACGAACGCATGTTGTTGAAGTGGCGGCTGAAGTCGGGCACGAAGTTGTACTTCATGAT
Source organism: Millionella massiliensis (assembly GCF_900104655.1). GTDB lineage: Bacteria > Bacteroidota > Bacteroidia > Bacteroidales > Rikenellaceae > Rikenella > Rikenella massiliensis. The sequence goes on from NZ_FNWD01000002.1 coordinate 2,720,527, forward strand.
GCTGTGGAGGGTGGTTTGGATATGTTCCTTGTTACCGAGGTAGCCCAGACCGCAGATGTGGGCCATGTATTGCCCTACGAGCTGGTCGACCAGACAGCCGCGGCCCAGCTGGAAGTCGGGAATCTGGACGTCGGCAGCGGTGGTGTCGATGAATTCGAAGGTCTCGGGATCGGTGATGCGGTGTTCGTAGTACTCGCCGTTGAAGAGGTTTTCGTCCATCCACTGGCTGCCCTGTTCAAAGAGTTTGCGGCACTTGCGGGCGAACTCCTTGTCGTTCATCGCCTTGGCCATCTCTTCGGCGGCACGCAGCGCGCCCATGTACCAGAAACCCATCTGGGGATTCGGACCGTAGTAGTTGACGTCCATGGTGTTGTGCTGGCATCCCTCCATCACGCCGTCCTGATTGCCGTCCCAGCCCTTTTCGACCCAGGCGAACGAGAGGACGCGTTTGACGGGTTCCCAGTACTGTTTCAGAAACTCCTGGTCGCCCGAGAGTTGCCATTCGCGGTAGACCTTCATGATGCAGCCCATCTGGCCGTCGGCAGCGGCGGCTCCGCCCGAAGCGGCATTGGCCAGCGGCAGGGCGGCGCGGAAGTTCATCAGCCCGTCGGGACGGGTGGCGTAGTTGAATTCGACGTCACGCATGGTGCGGGCCAGGTCGCCGAAGAGGAACGGGGTGGCCACTTCGTAGTTCCAGACGTGGGTGCAGGAACCCTGGCACGAGCCGAAGCGGTCCATGATCCCTTCCCAACCCATCAGGTGGCCGCTGGGCAGGCGGAAGACGGTCTGCGAGCGGAGGGCGCAGAGGTTGAAGAGTGCGGCCTCTTTGATGACTTCCGGATAGGTGCTTTCGAGCAGGGCGCGGACGAACATCAGCGTTTCGTCTTCGAGTTCGGACAGCTGGGGCACGATCTTGCGGGCGGCATCCCAGGCGTCGGCGTACTGGGTGCTGTAGTAGTTGCCCACGACGGTCGGCGACCAGGCCTTGCGGTTGGGGAAGTTCCAGGTGAGGTAGAAGACGAAGGTCTCGCTCTGGTGCGGGGCGATGGTCTTGCTGACGGCCAGCGAAGCCATCGGGTCGGGTTCCGGTGCCTTCTCGCGTTCGGTCATGATGCCGTCGTCGCTGAAGTCGTCCCAGAAGTTGAGGATGGCGTTGTTCCACGCGTCGGCTTTCGACGAGGTGCGGTAGCTGACCTGTCCGTCGGTGTCGTCGGTGGTCAGGGCGATGGTGCCCCAGGCCGGATCCTGCGGATCGACCCCTTCGGAGTAGAGGTAGATCCCTTTCAGACCGTCGCTCTCGCGGTATTCGTTGTTGTTGCGGTCGGCGCCCGTGGGGATGTAGTCGCCTTTCCAGTCGTTGTAGAATTTGCTGCCGTCCTTGCCGACGAAGTTACGCATCGAACCGCAGATCGAGACGGTCATCGGGGTGTCGCCCGTGTTGGTCACTTCGTAGGCGAGTACGGCGATCGGCATGCCGCTGGCATCGGCATCGCCCGGAACCAGCGGGTTGAATCCCTTGATGCGTACGGTGGCGGGCAGCTGCGGGTCGGAGAGGTTCACCTGTCCGAAGGGGTAGGCGGCGTCGAAGGAGGCGTTGGCAAAGCGCGGAAAACCGTGGTGGTTCACCGGACGCCCTTCGTAGTGCATGTACTCCTGGCTGTAGAGTGGTCCTTCGAGCAGGCTGGTGGTCGAGGCGCCGCCTTCGGGTTTCATGTAGATGGCAAAGAAGGGGGCGTTGTTACCGGTGGTCACGGTGCTGTATCGTTTGCCGGGCACGTTCATGATCTCCCAGTCGCGGAGTTCGCCGCGGCCGCCGAGCGATACGTTTCCGGTGCCGATGCCACCGAGCGGCAGGGCTACCTGATAGAGGTGTTCGCTGTCGTAGTGTTTCAGTACGGGCCATTCTGCCGGCGTCCAGTTGCTGGCCCCGGCACTCAGGATACTGCTTGCCCCAAGCAGTACGAGGAGGCGTTTTTTGGTGTTCATCGAGTGCTTAAGTGTTTGGTTCTGTGATGGGTGGAGGCCCTGCGCGGCGTTGCGTGGAGTCGGTCTCCACAGCAAAGGTAATGATTAGTTTGATTTTTGGAACAAAGTTCCAAAAATAAATCTTCTTTTTATTATCTGTGAGTTACGATCGTGCTGATAGGGGAGGGGTGATCTTCTCGGGGGGGAGTGTTTTGACCGGCAGGATGGGTGCGCTGCCGATTCCGCTGGTGTTTAAAATTCAACAGATACGAAGCGTTTTGCTAAATACGGGGTGTTTCGTATGAAATGCGGCCTCTTTTATATATCTTCAACAACTTTTGTTAAAATTCGTTGCTTATGAAAATACATTGGTTCACTCGAGTCTCGCTGTTGCTCGGCGTTTCGTGTCTGTGCGCCTGCAGTAACAAGGTCGATAACGGATCGTTGTCGGTGACGGTGGCGCCGGACGGCGAAATCGCTTCGATCGAGTATCAGGGTACGCAGTTCCGCGATGTGGCGGGCGACGTCACGCTGGACGGGTACGAAGTGCTGGATGTGCTGGTCGATCGCCAGGCCGATACGGTCTGGGTGTCGAAAACCCTGGCCGACAGTACGGGTCGTACGGCGCAGGTGGTCGAAAGCATTTATCCCACCGAGAGTTCGGTGCGATGGACGTGTGAAGTGATTGGCGATGCCGATCCGTGCAGTGTTCCGATTCGGCTGGGGATGTCTATCCATACGGCCGACTCGGCGGGATTCTGGACCACTTGGGGACGACCGGGTATCCGCCTGGAGGAGATTGCCGACGAAGGCTTCCGGAACGAACTGAAGCTGATGAACACCCCGACGAATAATTGGCTCGACCCGCTGGTTCCGATACCGTTTACCGATACCATATATTATTATGGAGCTCCGGCCGTAACCCCCGAAGCACCGCGGATTGGCTATTGCCCGTTGTCGGGCGACATCATTTCGGTGCCGGTGGCTGTGGCGATCGATCGTGAGCGCGGTGTGGGCATCTCGCTGGTACAGGCGCTGGACGATTACATTCAGGACATGACGCTCGAAACGACCCGCGACGGGCGGATGGTCTTCACGCGGCTCAACCATCGACTGGTCGAGACCAATCCGATCTGCTTCTCGTGCGATATTGTCGGTCACGGGGCCAACTGGCGGGAGTCGCTGGCGTGGATCTGTAACCGCTATCCCGAGTTCTTCGAACCGGAAAACCCGCTGGCTCAAACCATGGGTGGTACGGCGGCCTATACGAACCACGACGTGGATTTCGATGTGGAGAAAATGAAGCGAATGGCGTTCCGCGTGAACTGGCGTGCCAGCTTCGACTTCCCGTATATGGGGATGTTCCTGCCGCCGGTGGATCGGAACGAGGAGTGGACTCGTTTTGGCGGGGGTAAAACCTCGCAGGCCGGGATGGCTGACTATGCAGCCCGCATGAAAGAGATGGGATTTTGTGTTCTGAACTATTTTAACGTCACGGAATTCGGTGCACGTGTTTCCGAACAGGTGCCGCCGCGTTCGACCGCACCGGGTGAGGAGTGGAAAAACAGTGACGACTATCTGTACGGTGTGCTGCGGCCGGCGATTCTGCGCGTTCCCGATTCGATGAACGTCCAGGGAACGATATATTCCAAAGTCCGGAATGGCGGCATGTTCTATACCTGGGAAGACGGGGTGGTGATGGACTGCGGTGTGCCGGTCTATGCCGATTTCCTGCTGGAGCAGACGGATCGTCACCTGCAGCAGATTCCCGATGCCTATGGGTTCTGCATCGACCGGATGGACTGGCTGCGCATGTTCAATCTGGATCGGGACGACGGCCGGAGCTGGTTCAACGATCAGCCGGCCGGTTCGCTGATTCTCTCCTGGCATTCGTTCATGGATCGTTTCGCCGAGAAGGTGCACGGTGCCGGGAAGGTGATCTTCGTGAACAACCACACCAAACGTATCGACCTGCTGCGGCATGCGGACGGGATTCTCGACGAGTTCACCAATTACGAGAGTGCGCTCAATGCAACGGCATTCCTGGTGCTGAAAAAGCCGTTCCTGGGCTGGACTCCTTCGGTCGGCGATCTGCAGGTGGACGGGCCGGACAACTTCTTCCAGAAGTACCTCTATATGGGAGCTTTCCCCATGTGTCCTTTCCCGGGCAACGACCATTCCATCCGTCCCGACGAGTGGGGCGACCGGCAGTATCTCGATTATGGACCGCTGATGAAACAGCTTGAGGGTCGCCAGTGGGTGCTCAGCGCGACTCCCGTGGAGGTCGTTGCGGATAATGCGAAGGCCAATGTATTCGAAGTGCCCGACGGCTATGTCGTTCCGGTTGTCTATGCGCGTGACAGTACGGTCGGTGTGGATCTGGGGGTATTGAACGGGGGCGGTGAATGGTCTGTGGAGGCATGGCATCCCGGAAAAGATATGCCGCAATCGCTGCCCGTCGTGCGTAATGCAGCGGGTGAGACTCCCCGGATCGATGTGCCTGTGGTACGCGGTTGCGTCGTGCTGCACATCCGGAAAAACAGTTGATCGAGTTGCGTGACCGATACGGATGGCCCACTGCGTAAGAATGGCTCCCGTTGTCGGTCGAAGCGATAATCTTTTTTGGGAAAAGTAGATGGGGATTGTCCCCATGCTGTTGTATTCGAGCGTTCCGGGAACCAAACCCGGAACGCTCGAATGTTATATGGCGGAGCCTTGGGGCACGAATGGGAATGGACGGTTGTGGTGGAGGACTATGGCACAGCCGGAAACTCGCGGATGCGTCGGATCAGTGCGTCTATGTTGGGATTGTCGTGCAGCGGTACGATAAATTGCATGCGCGACGGTGCAAGCACGCGTCCCGACCCGCACGCTCAACCCCGAACAGCATGGGGTCGCCCTGGTAGATCGGGAAGATGAAATTGAAGATCGGGGCGGTTAGGGTGATACCCTGCAGATCGGCCAGCCCCGGTTCCCCCTTCACGAAGTAGCGGATGTGGTCTAACTGTCGCACAACCGCTAAAGAGTCGGTGTCGAGCAGTGGCCAGCAGATGAGGACCAGACCGAACAGACATTGTGGGAGAGCGCTGGGATGTCGAGTCGGAATCATCGACATACGTATCTCTTTAGTTTAATGAGATTCCATACATTGTGGTGGTATGGTGGAGCAATGTAACACGAAGCACAAAATAGAGCGCGTGTCGCGCACTCGTTTCATGCCATTCTATGAATAATATAATTCCCGGCTTGGTCCGTCGCCTGTCTCAAAAAATGACGGCTCCAAGCCGGGAATGTCAGTCCCTATTGTCGCCTCATCTCAAAATCACTTACATCAGTAACGATGTAATCTTTGATTCGGTCATATAATTTAGGTCCGAGTGTTTCGTTTTCCGAATCTTGAAGATGATAAATGTCCCATATATTATCATGGTATGGGGGAGCCAGGGAGATGTTGAGTATGGTATATGGTTTTTTTTGCATGTCTCTTAATCCCAGCTCTTCATTGGTAATAAAGTACAAGGCAATACCATTAATCAACTCTGCTTTGCTTGTATCTCGTTTCCATCCCGTGTCACTGAAGATTAGTTTCCCAACGGGAAGCTGGCTTCTCCACTCGTCCAATATGAGCGAAACAGGTTGCCCGATAAAACGTTGCTTGCCTTCTACGAAATTTTTCTTGAGATAGGCAACGGTATCTCCGTTGCACTCTGCGAGTGTTGTTTTCTGTTGTGCCTGCGCCAAGGTGATGCAACCCAGGGCGAGCAGTGATAAAATCAAACGTTTCATGACAATCTGATTAGTAAATCTCTAATTATTTGACTTAAAACCAGTGTGTTGAAGTCAGTGCTGTGTGTTATTTTATCATATTTAGATAATAATGTATGGTACCTATGCCTTTACACCATCGGTAATATTTATCAGGTTTAGCGTACGGATTCGGGGAAAATGAAACATAATTTAAAATTTTCTGTCGAAGCGTGATAAATCTGGTAATAGGGATTGTATTGGCTGGTACTTTATTTTCAAAAGCAAAACCAACATCAACGGGTTGCATTTCCCCGGTAAGAATGATTTCAATTGACAGCCAGACATCCCCATATTTTACTTGTTCTTCGGGAAGGAATGTCTCCTCAAAAGCTCGTTTGAAAATAGAGTAATCATCGGGATCGGCTGTAACGGAGCTGGATATTTTATCAAAGTCATATTTATTGCTGTTTTGCAATCCGATATGATTTTTAAAAATTGAACATTCCCATGTAGTAGAGTCATTTATATGGAAATGAATTCCATTTCTATAGTCGTTCTGCGCAATTGCCGATACAGACATTATTACCGCAATCATTGAAAGTAGCGTCCTCGTGGCCGTTTTATTTTTGAGCGTTATCAACCGCTTTAAATTCCCAATTGGGATTACCTGCGGGATATTGGGTACAATATTCACCATAATCTTGAGATTAAAGTATCCTTAGCTTCAGGAGTCAACGTTTGCGTGAAATTGTTAGTTTGAATTTTCAGGTCATTAACAAATGCTGTTATAATATTTTGTGGCGTTTCGCTTCCCAAAGGATTCAAATAATTAATCGATCCTGGTAGTGCGGAACTGATTGATTACAATAGTTCCATACACTCTTGCTTCAAATTTCATGCAACATACGGATTATCGAAAAGGATAAATTGATATGCATGGGAATGTATCCTCAATCAATCCGTTTCGCAATCCGTCTGCATCGACGTTGATGTATTTAATGTAGTGGTATTTGTAGCTTTAGTATACGTGGCTACTGAGTGTTCGTACAGTCGTGATTAGTACCCCTGTTACCGTTATTTGTATTGCCATTTTTACCCTTGATTTTCAAAGTCACCAATACAGTATTCGAAGCCGCAAAGCGGACAGTAGTCCTGAGTATTTGGACCAACTACAGTCACCTCATCTGTTATAGTGGGATCTTCTTCTGTCCTGATATAATTTCATATTTGTTATGTAAGGATGTGGGCCTAAAAATTACCCTGTATTCTATTCTCTGGGTTGCGGCGAGGAATACAGGGTAAAAAAGGTGTGAAGTGTGGGCGTCGGGGGGCGGACGGGATCACTCCCGGATTTTGATTTTGGTGTCGTCGCGGAAGCGGCTCATGTCGCTGACGATAACGGTTTCGCCGGGTTCCAACCCTTCGAGCACTTCGACAAATTCGTAACTGCTCTCGCCGAGCACGACGTTCCGTTTGTAGGCCTTGCCGTCCGACACGACCCACATTTCGTAGTTTCCGGGGCCGTGGTAGAACGAGCGGTTGGCCAGCCGGATGACGTCGTCCTTGACCGAGTTGATCACAAACACGTCGGCTTTGAGACCCGACCGGAGCTTGGGATCGTCGTTGACTTCGAGGGTCACGGTGAATCGGATGGTTCCGTTGTCGACGGCCGGCACGACGTTACCGACGATGCCCGCGAGCCGGGTGTTTCCGATCTCGACCACGACCTGGTTGCCCGGGGTCACCTTGTCGGCATAGGTGTCGGCGATCTCGGCGTCGATCTTGAAGTGCGACAGGTCGGAGACGATGGCCAACTGTTCGCCCTGTCCGACAGTGGCTCCGATCTGGTCGTTGACCCAGGTGAGGGTTGCGGCACGCGGGGCACGCACCTGGGCATCACCCATTGTTTTCTGGGCCAGTGCGAAGTTCTTCTGGGCAATATTGTAGTCCAGTTCCGAGACGCGCAGGTTGGCCTCCGTGTTCTTGACCAGGTTGGCGTATTTGAGTTTGAGCTGGTCGTACTGCATGGCCTGTACGGCGAGTTCGAGTTCAGCCTGGCGGATCTTGTCGGGGGTGCTGGCTCCGATGCTGTCCATGTATTTTTCGTTGAGCAGCTGGACTTCGGACCGTTCGAGACGCATGCTGTCGATGCGGATCTGCATGGCCATTTCGGAGAGTTGGGTTTCGGCGTCGGAGATCTGCTGTTCGATCTGGCTGCGTTTCATTTCGAGTTCGTCGCGTTGCCGTTCGAAGTCGGTGTTGGTGGCGGCCAGGTCGAGCTTGAGGATGGTGTCGCCCTCCTGGAGTTGTTCGCCGGAGCGGCGGTACACTTCGAGCACTTTGGACGAGACGGGCGAGGCGATGATCTCTTCGAAGAGAGGGACGACCTTGCCGGAGGCGGTGACGGAGACTTCGAGCGATCCCAGGTCTGTCGTGGCGGTGCTGATCGACGAGGCGTCGATGCCGGAGCGGAGCACGCTCACCAGCACGATGAACAGCACGAGGACGACGGTGCCGATCGAGGCCAGTCGGATGATCTGTTTGCGTTTGCGTTGTCGGATGATCTCCTGGGGTAGTTGTGTATCCATAGGGTCGGGGGACGGGATTTACTTGGGTTGGAAATTATAGACGATATTGCTTTGGGTACCAAAGTCGTAGAGGGTGATCTGGCGCAGGTTGTAGAGGTAGAGCCAGGAGTAGTAGAGCTGGTTGATATAGTTTCGTTTGGCAGTGTTTTCTTCGGTCTGCGCGGAGTTGATGTCCAGCACGTTGATCTGTCCCATCACGAAGGTTTCGAAGGCGGTTCGGTAGCGGCGCTGGGCGACGGTGTCGGCCATGCGGTAGACGGAGGTCAGTCCGGCCTGGTCCTGGTATCGCTGTACGGCCAGGGTCACACTCTGTTCGAAGTCGAGGTTGTCCTGTCGCACCTGGTTCTTTTCGACTTCGGCCTGCGACTTGGCCAGCTGGACGCGTCCTTTGCCCTGTCCCCAGTCGAGGATCGGGATGCGTACTCCGAGGCTGGCTACCTGATAGTTCTTCAGGTTGCGGTAGCTGTCGGTGAAGGTTTTGTCGCTGCCGGTGAAGCCGATCGAGGCGTAGACGTTCACCTGGAAACCGCGGTTGGCACGGGCGTTGGCGATGATCTGCTGGGCTTCGAGCAGGCGGCGGCGGGTGTTGTGGTTGATGGGGTTGTTCCGTTTGGCCAGCTCCATCACCTGATCCAGCGTAATGTCGTAGGTGGGGGCTTCGTCGGGTACGTCGACATTGATCCACATGTCGTTGTTGAAACCCAGGAAGTTGCGGAACGAGTAGACGTTCTCCTTGTAACTCTGCAAGGCGGTGACCACACCGGCTTCGGCGTTGAGCTTGCCGAGTTTGAGCTGCAGCAGGTCGTTGTCCGAGATCAGTCCGCGTTCCTTTTTGGCTTGTGCGATTTCGTAGAGCTGGGTGGCGTTGGCGAGGTTCTGTTCGGCGATCTCCTTGTTGACGATCGAGAGCAGCAGGTTGAAGTAGTATTGGATGGTCTTGATGGAGACGGTCTCCATGTCGACAGCAAACTGCTGGATGGCCGCTTTGTAGCGTTCGGGTTCGATCTTCATCGACCAGTACAGCGGGCGCGAGGTGATCAGGGGTTGTTCGAGGCTGATGACTGCCGGTACGCTGAGCCAGCTGGTCAGGGGGGCTCCGTCGAGCTGCTGGATGCGTTGCAGCTGCGACTGGATCGAGATCGTACCGCCGGTGTAGGGGATATTCTGGGTGATGGAGATGCCGGCGCTGCCCGAGAGCGAACTGCTGGGGATGAATTCATAGGTTCCGTCCTCTTTCTGGTAGTTGGTGAGCGAGCGGTTCAGGCTGGGGAGGGTGCCGCTGAAGGTCATCGAGGGGAGCAGGTCGGCTTTGTAGTTGCGGTAGGTCCAGTAGGCCGATTCCAGCGTATTCTTGGCGATCATGGCGTCGATGGACTGCACCGATGCGATGGCCAGTGCCTGATCGAGTGTCAGCCGCATGGTGTCGACGCTCGTCTGGGTTTGGGCGTGGCACTCGGCCAGACTTGTGCCGAGTGCCGCACCAAACAGTAGCAGGAGTATCTTTGTTTTCTTCATGGGGGAGAACCGGTAGGGGGCTTATTCGTTATGGGGTGCTTCGGCGGGGCGTGGGACTACGCCTGTATTTTTCCGTCGGCCATGCGCACGATGCGGGAGGTCTGGGCGGCGATTTTCTCGTCGTGGGTCACCATCACGATGGTGGTTCCGTCGGCGTTGAGCTGCTTGAGGATGGCCATGATTTCGGCACCCATCTTGGAGTCGAGGTTACCGGTCGGTTCGTCGGCGAGGATCACTTCGGGTGCCCCCATCAGGGCGCGGGCTATGGCCACACGCTGGCACTGACCGCCCGAGAGCTGGGTGGGGAAGTGTTTCATGCGGTGGGCCAGGTCGACCTTGGCGAGCACCTCTTCGGCCCGTTTGCGCATCTGTGCGGAACTCATCTCCCGGGGGCGGTAGAGCATGGGCAGCAACACGTTGTCCAGCACGTTCAAGGCCGGAATCAGGTGGAAACTCTGGAAGATGAATCCGAGTTTTCGGTTGCGCAGGGCGGCGAGTTGTTTGTCGGTCATGCCGGCGCTGTTGACGCCGTCGATGGTCAGCGAGCCGGATGTGGGTTCGTCGAGCAGCCCCATGATGTTGAGCATGGTGGATTTGCCGCATCCGGAGGGCCCCATGATAGAGACGAACTCTCCCTTTTCGATGGTCAGGCTTACGCCGTCGAGTGCTTTGGTTTGTACTTCACTGGTATAGAATGTTTTGCAGATGTTGTCAAGGGTAATCATCGGCGGGAGAGGATTTAGGGATGAATTTTTGATGTTCCTATATTTTCGATGCTAAGAGGACGTGAGTTGTACCACGTTCAAATTTGTTTTGTTGGTTACGATATAAAAATCGATAAGGATAAGCGTCTTGTTTTTTATACTGTGCGGGTTGTTGTGCTGTTTGTTTGTCGTATTTATTTATTTATCTGTTAGCGAGTGTATCTCCCGGAGCAAGTGTGAGCGAGCGTTTCAAGTAGCGGATGCCGTTGCTCGTATCTGCTTGTGCACAAGCGATTGCACCCATGTAGCACCAGGGGCTGCACAAGTTGGGTAGTGCCTCGACGGCCTGGTTTAGCAGGGAAAGAGATGTTTCCCATTGGTTGAAGATAAACATTATTTTTCCATAATGTGCAAACTTTATAACATTATTAGGTGTATTTTTTTTAGAATCCTGTGGATTGTTGTAGGTGGAGGGGGTTATTGTATGGCTTGAAGATTAGATTGTTAGCCTGTATGTTAAATAGTTCTGATATTTTTGCAAACATGGCCGTATCCGTTTGGCGTATGGCCTGCCATAGCGGGGTCTCCAACAGGGACGGGGGAACTCGTTGGTTTTCATGTGTGATTTGTTTTTTTTAGTCCATGCTATAATCAACACCTGAAAACGATCGGCTTTCAGGGAGTGTATTTTGATTTCCTGGGTGATTGCGGCATGCAAAAATATGTTTGATATGGATAGCCTGATACTTTATAATTCGGCAAAAATGATTAATATTGTGTATAATATTTATCAAATTATTGTGCCGTGAGAGGAAAATTTTATGTATTATGTTTGCCTTATGTGGCTGCATCGCACGGGCGCAAAATGCGAGGGGCGAAACAAAAGTGCTCACTCTCTTCGAAGGAAAAGCAATCGAACAACTGGACATCAAAGGACAATTCGATGTCGAAATTCGACAGGGTACAACGCCTGGTTTCACCATCGAGGTCCCGGCAGAAGTTGTGGTGGACACGAGTTGGCATCCGGACGACTGGGAAATCCGTTCGGAAAATCCCTCCCAACCCAACCGCACCTTGTACTGCCGTCTGGATGCAGGCCGGCTGCGTCTGGACAACCACTGCAAGGTTCTCGAGAAGCAGGAACGCGGCTCACGAATGTGGTATGCGACCGACTTCTGCGGGCATCTGATTGTTACGGTCCCAAAGCTGAACGTTCTGCGATTCACGATGCGGAAGGGGGGAAGTCTGAGTGTGGACGACCATCTGCCCGTCACGTCGATGGAACTGAAAGTTTGGGGAACTTCGACAAACATCAGCGGTGCAAACTGAAAGCCACCGAATCGATCTCCGTCGAAGTCTTTAACAGCAGCCAATTTGCAGCCGAAATCTGCAATACGCCGAACGTCCGAATCAAAGTGTTCAACAAAGGCTCGGGGCAACTCAAAGTGGACAGCGTCGCCCAGCTGCAGGCCGAAGCGTTTAATAGCGGGACGCTCGACCTGAATGTCGCGAATTGCAGTGTGGCTAACGTCAAGGTCTTCAACAAAGGACAGATAAGCGTCAGTGGCCAAATTGGGGCGCTAACCCAAAAGGCTTTCCAGAACGGAGTGTTGGATATCAGTAACTTGCAGGTCGACAAACTCATCAACGAACAGCAGGTGGTCGTCGCCGGAAAAGTGCAAGCCGGGAACTTGTCCATCGTCTCAAGCGGAGGAAGTTTCAGCTTCGGAAATAAGTCCTGCGTTGTTCAGGCCGCAGACGGCTGCGTATACATCTATGAAGTCGATCAAGCGGCTCAAGACTTGCCTAAGGCTGGGAACCAGCAAAAGATCACGATGGATATCGGTACGTCGGTAATCATCACTGGCGGAGGCTACCAGGTGACCCAGCAGGACGGGAAAATTATTCTGACAAGACTAAAATAATACAGTTTGTCTGTTAACAATGCGGGGAGAGCGCCGTTAGACGTCTCTCCCCGTGATGTTTACGCGGTTGTTTATTTCGGATGGTGGATGATTAGAAAATCGTACTTTACCGGTTCTGATAAAACTTTTACGCAAGGGGCCTTGTTGGTCTGAGTATATGTATGTGCAAGGATTCGCACCTCGATAATCGGCGCATTCAAACCGCTCATGTCTCAGCGGTTCGAATGTACCCATCAATACCAAACCGATCCTTCGCTGGTGGTGTCGGCCATGAAGGGCCGTTGTCAGGTATTATCTCAGGGACCGCGAAGCCAGTAAATACCTTCGGCAGGAATATCCTTGAAGCGTGTCCGATAGTTGGGGGCAGATCCCGACTGCGTCGAAACCTTCGCTATTGTGACTTCAGTTTTCAGTTACTGCTCCGCCTCTTCTTTAGGTATGATTCCTTCACTTGTTTCCAGACGCGCAATCGTATTTTTATATAATTCCCACATCTTCGGATTACCGATTGGCGAACCAGCCAGAACTACCCGATTGTTCCGATCCAACAGAAAGACATGAAATATTGTCTCATGGGGCAACTGTGGGTTGCTTCGTTCGAATGAATATGCCGTATCAATGAGTATGGGATGCGTAAATCGCATACTGTACGCAATTTGATCTAACTCCTGAGGTGTTGCATTATCTGCGTTTAGGATGAAGGCGAAACGGGTATGTTTGGCCTGATCATATGCTGTGATCAGTGATTCCCAGGTTAAAAGTTCTTTTAATTTGCAAGGTGTACAGCCCTCTGCATTGTAGTAGATAACCATTCGTGCATAAGTTGTCGTATCGAACGCCGTCCACACGATATCGCGTCCGTCGGCATGAACGACAAAATCGTCTGGCAACGTCACCGATGAGCCGATCCACTGTTGCAGTGTGTCTGTACCGGATCGTCTCGCTCCGCATGCGTATAGCAGTACAATCGCGACAGCGGGGAAAAGAGAACGATAAATATAGCCCATAAATCTAATTCTCATGATGATTCGGGTCTGCTACATTAAACACAACAAGGATGGGATTCTGATATTCGGAATTGGCAGACATCAATGAATCTAATGTCGAGCTATGGGAAATGTGTCCTTTCTCAATATCTTCATTTGCATACAATGGATCGACTTGCATCGCGATACGTCGATGCTGGTAAGCCAGAGGCACATATCCCCACGGATTGATTGTCAAACCTTCGCAAACCGGGATATCCTGTATCCGACGAACTTCACCGTCGGTCAAATCGACCAAAAGATAATTTCCACCGGTCCCCACCATCAACTGCTGACCGATCTGACACGGTCGGGCCGCATGGAAAACCTTATTTTCCTTACGTGCATTCATGATGACCTCGACATCGTTGATTCCGTCAGTATAACTCTCTGGTATATTTCCGTTGCCAAAATCAAACTCGAAAACAGGTTCCGGGCCGTTGTTCTGCGGATCAATCCGGTAAACCCGGTTGTCGAACGGGCGGCTGATCCAAATGATTCCGCTGTCGGCGACGCTTTGATAAGCACCACCGGCTATCGATGCCGGACAATTTTCACGTGGCAGATACGGTGTATCCAGACCGCTGTCAATACGCCTTACCGTATACCCCGACTCACCCCGATTGCACGATGATACACCGTAAATCTTGCCGCCGCTGCACGCAATCCCTTTATTGAAAACAACACTCTCGGTCGGCTCGTCCCGTAAGAAATTGCCGTTCTTATCGAAAAACATCAACCGATGCGGGAGAATCGAACCAAGAACCAGTTCCTCTCCGTTCAAGCCTATCCCTCCAAGCTGGACATACTCATGCGGGCCTTTCCCCTGCGCTCCCACCGGGCATATCAATTGCCCAAGCGTGTCGAACAAGTAAACTTTTTCCTGTTTCTGATCATAGATGACATAACGGTCTCCCCAATCCAAAATCTGTTCGATTTGACCCAACAAAACGCCACGTAAAACGACATAAGAGGGATCGGTAAATATCTGCCCTGCTTCCTCTTCAGACAGGGCAGCCATGTCCAAATCGACACGGACAACCGGCACAACAGGCTCTTCCGTCTGTTTCGTGCCACAAGAGGCCACACCAATGACGCAGACTGCGACGATCGCAATTCGTAAAAAAAATGTCTTCATCATACTATGTATTTTAAGGAGACAGGGACAAAATCCCTGTCTCCTTGTCGTTAACAACATATAAGCGTACCGTCACCGCTACACTCACAATAAATTGTTAAAGAACCATCCTGGTGCTCTTCAGTAATCTTTTCCACCGTCTGATAACCTGTGCTTTCTTCAACTTTTGCCATGGCCTCGATGTTGGCCAGCAGCATGTCGGAATTACTCCCGTCTTGTGGCTGTAAGTGAGACATCCACACGCCTCCACCTAACAGAATTGTTCCTGATACTACAAACAGGAGTATTTTGATTTTGCTTTTATAATGTTAAATTTTTTAAAATAATTAATTTGTGTTTATCTGGCATCTTCACCAGACTGTTACATCAAATATAGTATAAAGCTGAATAATAAACAACAAAAAGAAATAAAAATATTTTTTATTTCTTTTTGTTGTGCATCTATAGACAAGATAATGCAAATAATCGACTTAGTGCAGTTTTTTCCCGTATCGGGACCATTGGCGTTCGCCGGTCACCGGATCATGCGAGTCCCATATCCGCGTTGCCACGCCGACAATGTAGTTCTCCGGGACAAAACCGAAATACCGCGAATCGAACGACGACAGCGCGTTGTCACCCGCTACGAAGTAATAGTTCTCCCGGAAGCGGTAGTGTGTAACCGGATGTCCGTCAATTCGGAACACACCCGTCGAATCGGTTGTCACGGAGCAGCCGGTCTCGCGTTGTATGATCGGGCGGTAGAGCCAGTACGACACGCTGTCCAGCCGTACCGTCGCACCACTGCGCGGCACATAGACCGGCCCGAAATCGCGGATGGTCCACTGAGGTATGCACCAGGGGTAGATCCGGTTTGGATTAGACCGTACATCGTTGTCGGACAGTCGTGCGATCATTCGCTGCGCGGGCAGGTATCCGACCGTGTCGCTGCGTCCCGCAATGCGGTAGAAGCCGCCTGCTACCGACAGGGTATCGCCCGGCAGTCCCACAATCCGTTTTACGAAAGCCTGGTTGATCCGGAACCAAATACCCTGTTCGCCGATGTTGGGAAAGTTGAACACCACGATGTCGTTGTGTTTCAGATTGCGCCATCCCGGCATTCGGAACACCCGCGGTTCCGAGGTGTCGGCGATGAAATCGGTCGATCGATAGATTCGTGCCCCGAAAATAAGCTTGTTGACCATGATCCGGTCACCCGGCCGGATGGTAGGGTACATCGACTCGGTGGGCACCGGGTAGCGATCCCATACAAAAATCCATAACACGTATTTCAGGACAATAAGTGTTATGAATACAAGGATAAGACGAAAAATCCACGTTAGAATTCTGTCGATTTTATGCTGATCCATCATGAAGATGCTTGCTTTTAACCGAAATGTCCGGTATCTTTAACAATCAAAATTATGAAAAAAACTTCGCAAAAAGATATTTTCGACTGGATAATTGCAGGGTGTGCTTCGGCTGTCCTGTACGTGATCCCCGTCGTGTCGCAAACGCTGCAAAACGGCCTGGTGACCGCCAAATACTTCACGCTGTTGCTCTGCATGCTTCCTTTTGCAGTTGCCGTAACGCTCTATCTGTTAATCCGAAGAAATAGGTTCCGGCAGGTCCGACTGACCTGGATCGACGGCATCGCCGTGGGCGGAACCATTTATTACACCCTGAACGTCTGTCTGACAGGTAACGGCGATCCGATGCGCCTGATCTTTGCCGGCATGATGCTCGTTTGGTACTGGGGTTTGAGAATGCTCTTTACGTCGGAACGGATTTTTCACATCCTCCGCCTGCTTTTTCTGTGTGTGGCAGGCTATGAAGCATTGCTCGGCATTATACAATGCTATGGGGGAGCTGCTTCGCATCATTCGCTGTATGCCGCCACGGGAAGTTTTTACAACCCCGGACCATTCGGTGGTTTTCTGGCTCTTTTTGCCCCCGTTGCCCTTTACGGAATGCTCGCCCGCGACAAACGACATGTCGTCGAACGGTGGGTTGCGACCGGCGTCTTTTTCCTGATACTTGTCGTACTTCCGGTCACCATGAGCCGCACGGCCTGGGCCGCAGCGCTCGTCGGCTGCGCCGCCACGCTGGTCCACTGCTATGCCGAACCTCTCAAACAGTGGGTCGTCCGACATCGGACTGTCTGCATCGCGGCAGGGATAGCGGCCGGAATCGTTCTTCTGGTCGGTTGCGTGGCGGCGTGGCATTTGAAACGCGATTCGGCCGACGGACGGATGCTGATCTGGAAAACCACGGCCGGAATAATCGGACGTTATCCGCTGACCGGCTGCGGTTTTGGCCATTTCGGAGGCGCATACGGACAGCAGCAGGCCGAACGGTTCGCACACAACGGCTTTTCCGGCCGTGAGGTGCACGTTGCGGGGGCTCCCGAAGATGCTTTCAACGAGTACCTGCAAATCACGGCCGAAGGAGGAATAATCGGGGGGGGACTGTTTGTATCGGCCGCAGGCGCGGGAGTGTGGGGACTGTGGCGCCGGCGCGCAGTTACCGGAGGGCTCTGCTTCGGAGCTCTCGCTCTCCTGATTTTCGCATGTGCTTCGTACCCTTTTTCGCTGGCCGAATTTATCCTGACGAGCCTCTTCTTACTGGCTGCCGCGGCTCCTGCGGCACGCGGCATCACTCTTCCCGGTCGCCTGCTGTGGGTGGTCTGGACGCTTGCCGCATGGCCTGCGGTATACCTGTGCTGGCGCCACGAACTTCCCCGTGCCGAAGCCTATCGGGCCTGGCGGACGGATCACGTCATGTACGACATGAAACTTTACGAACAGGTTGCCCAAAGCGCTGCAGCGCAATATATCTATCTCAAGGCCGAACCCCGTTTCCTGTACGAATATGGCCACGCGCTGCATTTCACGGGCGAATACGCACGGAGCAATGCACTGTTGTCGGAAGGGGCTGCACAAAGCGCCGATCCGATGTTTTGGAATGTAATGGGCAATAATTACAAGGCCATGGGTGAGTCTGCCGAGGCCGAACGTTGCTATCGGCAGGCTTACAATATCCTTCCGAATCGGCTTTATCCGCTCTATCTGCTGGCACGGCTTTACCGCGATACGGACCAGCGGGACAAGTGTCTTTCGATGTGTGACCGGATTCTGAAATTTCAGGAAAAAATTACCTCTCCGGCCACGGCTGAGATCAAGCGCAACGTGTCGCAATGGCAAATCGAGATGACCGCTCCGGCTGGTTCTGAAAAAAACCGAAGCGAACAATAGTCTCGTTTCATGTTTTGTTTTGCAGGTTACAGTCGGTGGGGGTGTCTTACTCCGAAGATTTATTTTCCTGTATGAATTTTTCAGTAGCTTTCTTTCCCCATCCGTTATATTCGATGTCGATATTACGGATATTCACTCCGACTTTCGTCCCGTTTTTATATTGGAAATCATACTGGATCGATGTGGGAGCATACATGGCAGGCATTTTAAAAGCCTTTTTTTCGGTCGTTCTTATGGTTGCTCGATCATGGGTTACCGATCCGTCGTTCAGGTCTGCAATGTTAACCTCTATCTCTTTCACCTCTCTTGTCTCCTGATCTGCTTTCAGCAATATCTGGTAACTGATTCCGGGCTGAATCTCGGCATAGCTGATACGGAATATCCGATTGCCATCCTGTTTCCCAAGGTATCCGAATGAGGGTTTCCATGTCCCTGCCGCCGGCTGGGAGGCAACGTACAATGCGGTATGCAGGCTTGTTAAGGCATAGGTCAAGTCTGATTTGAGGTACCATGAAAGACCGGTGGTGTCGCTCGAAGTGATGATTTTACGGGGTATTTTAGTCTCAAATCCCATGATGTATGGGAATTTAATCTTTCCGATGACGGGATATTTCTTGCCATCCGGAGTTTTTATTTGCATATTAAAATCAGCAGTCCAAAGACTCATATAGTAATAGGCGCGCCGCTGTTCCACGTTTTTGCGGTATAGTTTTTCGATGTCGGCTTTGACAACGACTTCGTCGGTCACCAGAGCATTGTATTTCTCAGGCAGTACAAAAGCATACTCCCCGACCTGTTGCAGTGTTTTGTCGTACACGATGCGCTGGGTTTCGGTACCAACATACGACACCGAAACGGTATCCCCGATCTTGAGTTTCTCCTCAGGCACCTGCGCAAAGCCCAACGTATCGGTCACGGCTACTGTCCGTCCATTCACGTAAACGTAGGCATACCACAGCGCCTCATTGGTATTGCTGCGAACACTCAACTTTAACGGGGAAGCCTGAACAGAGCAAAATCCAATCAATCCGATTAAAAATAATATCTTCTTCATCGAGTAAGGTGAAATCCCATGACTCTAAAGTTGGTTGGAGAATGATTATAGGTAAAGATTTAGTCTATCCAAGTTATCGTCACGGTGCAATGTTTGCCTTCGCTCGCTGGGTAGTATCTGTCCTGGTTTGGGCGTGGCACCCGGCCCAAACTGTGCCGAGTGCCGCACCAAACAGTAGCAGGAGTATCTTTGTTTTCTTCATGGGGGAGAATCGGTAAGGGGACTTATTCGTTATGGAGTGCTTCGGCGGGACTGACGCGGGATACCTTCCATGCGGGGTACCAGGCGCTGAAGACCGAGAAGAGCAGCATCACGGCGAGTGTGGCCCCGACTCCGATAACCACCACCCCGTCCCATGAATAGATGAAACCGGCCAACACCAGCCCCGGTATCGCAGCCAGCAGGGTCAGCACAACGCTTTCGGTCATGACCATCCCCACGAGTCGGTTTTTGGTTGCGCCGATGGCACGCCGCAGGGCGAACTCTTCCAGTCGTTTCCTGGAGTAGAGCCAGAACAGACCGAAAGTCCCGATAAATCCGAAAATCAGGAAAAAACCAGTCGGTACGGAGCGGAAAATCAGGCCTAATGTGGTTGTAATTAGCATGTTGTTTTTTTGCTTATCCAAATCTCCCATGGAAGGTTCCACATTGGGCAGGGTAATATTTTTGTGAAATTCCTGGATATAATCCTTGAAAAACTCATCTTGCATATTGGGCTTCAGTCGGGCCCCGTATTCCATGTACCGGGACATTTGCATAGTGAGTGGTCCGGATATGATGATTGTTGGAGCAGATTCGTCGAACGGCGCGATTTTCTTCCCTTCGATCAAGCCAACAGCAGTAAAAGGTTTGGAAAACAGCTGGATCTTACGTCCAACAGTCTGTTGCCACCCTACAGCATCAGCCAGCTGGCGGGTGATTACACTGGGATAACTTCCGTCGGGGAGCATTTTATCGGTCAGCCATTCACCTTCGATGAGTTTGGGGCGGAGCACCTGCCACCCGAATTGGTCCGAGCCACAGATTTCGACCTCGACTTTGCGTTGGTCTATGGTAATGGAGTCTTTGCCGTAAAGTTCGCGCAGGTATGGTAAAAAACCATAACTTTCAGAAATGGCGGCTACATAGGGTTTTTCACGTAAATTATGAATGACATTCTGCATCTGTTTGCCCATTTCGTCATATTGGGACTGGGAACTGGGGCGATCTTGACGGAACATATATCCGAAATATACCGTGTGATCGGTTTGCAACAATCCCGGCGAATAATACTGGACACCTTTTTGAGCGACCGATACCATGCAAAGCATCAGGATGATGAAGATCAGTAATTGTTCGACAAAAATACCTGCAAAGTATTTTCGCTGACTCCATAGCATTTTGAAAATGTGCTGAATCATGACTTGGCCCCTCCTTTAAGCGTATAGGCAATATTCTGGCGAGAAATTTTGTAGGCTGGAATACCTCCGGACAGAAGACTGAAGAGCATGCAAAGGGGAAGAATCTCGTACAGAATGATCCAGTAATTCATACTCCCCAGGAGCGTCACTCCTTCGACCGACATTGCACTGAGGATTTTGGTTTCGAAGAGCGAGATGGTGGGATAAACCAAAATCCAGCCAAGAATCATGCCGAGTATGACCAATAGAAAATGTTCGGATATTTTTTGGACAAATATGGACTTCTGGGAAGCTCCCAGAGCCCGGCGGATGGCGATTTCCGTAGCCTGGGTATTGGCATTTGCCACACTCAGACTCACGATATTGATGGCCGGAATGATCAGGAGCAGCAAAATGACCAATCCGGTTCCGTAGGTTATTGCGCGATCTCCGAATCTGACCATTTGTTCCTCTTTCAACGTCCTAATCTGGAGAGAATCCGGGTCCACGTTCGTCTCCGCCAGTTCGAAATAGTACTGAAGTGCGCGTGTTACGTTCTGTTTCATGACTGATGTCAGCATTTGTTCAGGAAACAGGTACAGGACGGTATAGCTGGTGACTCCCGATGGTACGTATTTATTGTATTTGTATGGAACCCACATACTTGAAAAGTCGTTGGCGAAAAATGAACAATCAGCCACGACTCCGACGATTTGATAGGTGTTGCCTTGAAATTCCACATTTTGTCCGACGGCCGTTTGGGCTCCGAAGCAGGCACGCGCATAGCTTTCCTTGATTACAGCAACGGGTGTGGCTGCTGCATAGTCTTCCTGGGTGAAGGGGCGACCGTCGATAAATTCGAAGTTATAGACCTGCCAGTAATTGGAATTAATAAAATTAACCAGTCCCGGTTTGATGCGGTCGTTCGCCTGTAGCACTCCGTTTTCTGTATGTGTAATGGCAAAAACCTCATAATCTTTGACCAGGTCGCGCATCTGGAGGATTCCCGGAAGCATCAGACCATCAATCGATTGACCTGATCGGTCCACAAATTTATCGCCAATACGAATGATGCGATGCGAGTTGGAGAGCGGGGGTGTGTCGTTATTGATGATATAGCTCAGCTGGAGTAGGATGATGATGAAGACGAAGGTCAGCGCCGTCCCGAAAATACAGAAAACGGCATAGGCAGTATTGTGCCGGATATTGTAGAGCCCGGTGCGCAGATAGCCGGATAGTTGCTTCATAGGATCACACCTTAGGTGAATACAGTATGTTAAGCCGTGAAGGTGGGCGTGGGGGTTACGCCTGTATTTTTCCGTCGGCCATGCGCACGATGCGGGAGGTCTGGGCTGCTATTTTCTCGTCGTGGGTCACCATCACGATGGTGGTTCCGTCGGCGTTGAGCTGCTTGAGGATAGCCATGATTTCGGCCCCCATCTTGGAGTCGAGGTTACCGGTCGGTTCGTCGGCGAGGATCACTTCGGGTGCCCCCATCAGGGCGCGGGCTATGGCCACACGTTGGCACTGGCCGCCAGAGAGCTGGGTGGGAAAATGTTTCATGCGGTGGGCCAGGTCGACCTTGGCGAGCACCTCTTCGGCCCGTTTGCGCATTTGTGCGGAACTCATCTCCCGTGGGCGGTAGAGCATGGGCAGCAGCACGTTGTCCAGCACGTTCAGAGCCGGAATCAGGTGGAAGCTCTGGAAGATGAATCCGAGTTTCCGGTTGCGCAGGGCGGCGAGTTGTTTGTCGGTCAAGCCGGCGCTGTTGACGCCGTCGATGGTCAGCGAGCCGGATGTGGGTTCGTCGAGCAGCCCCATGATGTTGAGCATGGTGGATTTGCCGCATCCGGAGGGCCCCATGATGGAGACGAACTCTCCCTTTTCGATGGTCAGGCTTACGCCGTCGAGTGCTTTGGTTTGTACTTCGTTGGTATAGAATGTTTTGCAGATGTTTTCAAGGGTAATCATGGCGTGTGTGGGTTTTTGCAGGAGGGGTTGTCTGGGGCAGGATGGTTGCCGTGCGGCTAGCTGCGGGCGAGGACAGGTCCTCCGGATGGAGAATAATTTAGGAATGTTTATATACGATTGTAAAGCAAGTTACAAAAAACAATCGGATTTGAGCGGGTGAAAATAGCCCGTCGTTATTGTTCTGCTGGATTTCCGACGGGCTATGGGGTGTATCCCGGGGAGCTTCGAAAAGATGGTGTTTATTCTTGTCGGAGCACTTCGGCGGGATTGATGCTGGCGATTTTCCGGGCGGGATAATAGGAACTGATCAATGAGAACAGGAGCATGATGGCCAGTGCCACGGCGGTTGCCAGGATATGGTCGAGCGTGACGGCGAAGATGAACAGCGAGAGGATGAGCCCGGGAACCGAAGCGACCAGGGTCAGCAGCAGGCTTTGAAGGATCATCATCTGCATCTGTTGCCGTTTGGATGCACCGATGGCGCGGTGAAGTCCGAATTCGGGCGTGCGTTTCTTGACATGCAGCATGAGCAGCCCCAGGGTGCCGATGAAGGCGAAGATCAGTAGGAAAATGGTCGGAATGGCCAGCATCTTCAGCCGGGAGGTGACCGGGAACATGATCTTCGTTTTTAGATTGTCCATGCTGTTGTTGAACACCTCCATGCGGTCGAAGTAGGGCAGCTGGCGTTTGAGCTCGCGATAGCTTGCGCTGCAGAACTCCTGGACGTGTCCGGGTTTAACGCGGGCGCAAAGTTCCCGGTAAGTCTTGTTATTTTGCTCTTCGTAGGGGCCTATCGGTCGAATAATGCAAGGCTCGGGTTTGGCAAAAACATCTTCGGATTTGATTCCGGCGGTGATTCCGGTGATCCGGTAGGTACGATTGCTGTTGCGCATACGTACCGTTGTGCCGATCAGTTCTTGGTCAGTGAGTCCGGTCAGTTCGGCCAACTGCCGCGAGATCACGGCGGGTTGAGTTTCGTCGGATGTTGCGGGCAGCCATTCGCCGCACTCCATTTCGATGCCAAAAACAAGCTGGGCCTCCTGGTCTGCCGTCTTGCTTTGGGCTTCGTAGGTTTTGCCGGCGATGATCACCGAGTCGCGGTAATACATTTCCCGCAGGTAGGGAATCAGCGACGAACTTTCGGATATGCCTTCGACGTAGTCCCACTGGAGCATGCGTTCGAGCGAGGCGTTCAGAGCCTGATTAATCTCGTGACGCACCGGGGTGTATGTCTGCCTGTTCGGAATCATGTAACCGAATTCGACGACATTGTCCGTGTCAAGCAGACCGGGCTCCCGGTATCGTTGATACATGTCGTTGAGCGAGACGACGCAGATCAGCAGGACGATGAAGACCAGCATCTGTTCGAGAATAATCCCGGTAAATCGTCGCCGGTCGTTCCACAGGATGGTCAGCAGGTACTTAATCATGGGAGCCTCCTTTCAGCATGGACGAGATGTTTTTGCGAGTAATCATATAGGCCGGGATTCCGCCCGAAATCAGTGAAAAGACGATGCACAACGGAATGAGCATCAGTATCTGCGGGATGGAGATCGAGTCGGTGAGCAGGGTGGCGCTCAGTCCTTCGGCTCCGCTTTGGAAAAAGAGACGCTCGATCCAGCCGATGGCGGGCCGGGTGCACAGCAGTCCGATCACGAAACCGCTCCCCACCAGGATCAGGTTTTCGACCATCACCAGCGAGAAGATGGATCGTTTGGTGGCTCCGCAGGCGCGTCGCATGGCCAGCTCTTCCATTCGGTTCTGGGTGCTCGACTCGCTCAGGGTGATGATGTTGATGGCCGGGATGAGCAGCAGCAGGAGCAGAACCACGCTCACGCCGATATAGAGGCCGTTGTCGCCGTACTGTTCGATGCGCAGCTCTCGCTGGGTTTTGAGCTGGTCGACCGACATGTCCAGTTCGAAGCCTCGGTTTTTGTAGAAGGTACGCAGGGCGAAGAGCAGGTCTTGTTTGCATGTTTCCAGCGGTACCCCTTCCGGGAACAGGATGTCGATGGTGTAGACCGTTTGGGCGGACGGAAGGAATTTGTTGGTTGTGTAGGGCAGCCAAAGGTATACGGTCTCTTTTGTAGTCGAGAAGAGGGAGTAGTCCCGGATGACGCCCACGATCGTATAGGTATTGCCCTGTACGTCGACCTGTTTGCCGACCACCGATGTGGTGTTGAAGCACTGAAGGGCCAGTTTCTCCGAGATGACGGCCGGTTTGTTGACCTCCTGGGCCTCTTCGTCGTCGAAGGGCCTTCCTTCGATGAATTCGAAATCGTTGATGGTGAAGTAGTCCCGACCGACAAACAGAACCCGGTTGCTGGCCAGTCTTTCCTCGGCCAGGATCGACACTTGTTCGGGATTGGAGATGGCGTATTTTTCGTAATTGCGCAGTCCCTGGAGGAATGTTTTGATGTACGGAGCGGGAACACCGTCCAGATAGCGTCCGTCGGTATCGTAGAATTCATCCGTAAAGCTGATGACCCGGCTGGCATTAGAAAACGGGGGCGTGTCGTTTCGGATGACGGAGGTCAGTTGCAGCACCACGTACATGAACATGCAGGCGAAGGCTGAGACAATGACGCAAAACAGCGAGAACAACTTGTTATGCAGGATGTTGTTCCATGC
This sequence comes from Millionella massiliensis, assembly GCF_900104655.1. GTDB lineage: Bacteria > Bacteroidota > Bacteroidia > Bacteroidales > Rikenellaceae > Rikenella > Rikenella massiliensis. Next base: position 2,745,402 of record NZ_FNWD01000002.1, read on the forward strand.
CAGTTTAAAATAAACGTGTAATTTTTTCATAGGCTTGACAAGGATAGATGGTGAGGGGGCGTGTCCTGTAGTCCTTATATGAAATTCAGTGAAAACAAATATAATATTTTACGTTGATTTTCTGAAGCATTATGGCTTGACTTTCTGAAATATTACAATCTGGGGCGGGGTGTTTCTGCTGACTGGGTGATGGATTTGTTCGGTAAGGATAAGGTAGTGTTGAGAATGGCTTTTGGGTAGGAAAGCAAGCGGAGCGTGCAGAGGTCTGGTACGAGGTGGCCGAGAGGGGGTGTGAATGGTGGCAGTACAAACAGAAAAGAGGTCGAGGAGTTCTCCTCGACCTCTTTTCTGTTGAGCCGCGCAAGAGAGGGTGAACTCTCTATGGGATGATTGCAGAGCGAAATCATTTGATTTTACGCGATTTATTGCAATAAACTGAAGTGATGTTTTAGTGACTTGTCGCCGGTTATTCTCTCGGGCCCTGGCAGTCGGTTACCGTCAGGTTGCCGCGCAAACGGATGTCTTTGCTCGATGAGCCGACCATAAACCGGAACTCGCCGGGTTCGACCGTCCATTTCATGTTGGCATCCAGCAGTTTCAGCATGTCGGGCGTAATGTCGAACACCACCTCTTTCTCTTCGCCCGGCTTGAGGGTAACCTTCTCGAACGCTTTGAGTTGCGTTACGGGCTGGGACAGCGAGGCCAAGACGTCTTTCATGTAAAGCTGTACGACTTCGGCTCCTTCCATGTCTCCGGTGTTTTTCACCTTGAGGCGCAGTTTGGTCGAGCCGTTCTTGCCGATCTCTGCGTCGTCCAGCTTGAAGTCCGAGTATTCGAAAGTGGTGTAGCTCAGTCCGTAGCCGAACGGATACATGGGCTGTCCGCTCAGGTTGTTGTAGTTGTCGCCGCGTCCGGTCGGCTTGTGGTTGTACACCAGCGGAAGCTGGCCTTCGTGGAGCGGGAAGGTGATCGGCAGTTTGCCCGACGGTGCGTATTTGCCGGTCAGCACTTCAGCCACGGCGTAGCCACCCTCGTCGCCCGGATACCAGATGTCCATCACGGCATCCACGTTGTCGATCCAGTTGTCCATCGTGACGGCGCTGCCGCCGACAATCAGCACGACCACGGGCTTGCCGGTGGCTGCCACGGCATTGACCATCTCTTCCTGCTTGCCCTGCAGCGACAGTTTGGCACGGTCGCTGAACTCGCCCTCCTGGATGCCGACGGTCACGATGGCGATGTCGGAGGCCTTGGCTGCCGCTACGGCTTCCTGAATCCGTTTCTCCCACGACTGGTCGACGCCTACGTTCCATACCAGACTGAAGGTGGCGTTACCGGCCGTTTCGTAGTATTCTACCTTGATGTCGTACTCTTTGTCCTTGACGAAGTTGAAGGGTGCGGTGTGGGTGCCGAAAGAGACTTTGCGCCAGTTGTCGACCAGCAGTTTGCCGTCGATCCAGATGCGGTAGCCGTCGTTGCCGGTGGCTCCGAGTTCGTAGCGTCCCGAGACGGGGGATTTGATCTTGCCGGTCCACCGGATCGAATAGCTGTCGTAGGGAATGAGCTCGGCGCTGGGGGAGTAGAGCGACCAGTTGAAGCTCAGGCTGTTGTTTTGCTGGGTCATTACCGGCTCGCCTTCGAAATCGGAATTGGCCCAGTATTCGCCTTTCAGACCCTCTTTCTGCTCTCCGTCCACAACCGTCGAGAGGGCCGACGAGGGTACGCCGACATAATCGGAGTGGGCGAGCCCGACCCCTTCGGCATGATTGATCTTGACATTGGCCGGGAGTATCTCCTTCATCCCCTGCAGGATGGTGATCGTGTTGGTTCCCGGTCCGAAATATCCGCCCAGCCGTCCGGCAGCCACGTCGTGGCCGATCAGCGCGACGGATTTGATATCGGGCGAGAGGGGCAGGGTCTTGTTGTTGTTCTTGAGCAGCACGAAGGATTCGCGGGCCATGCGGCGGGCGACTTCGCGGTGTTCCGGCGTGTTGTTCAGGGATTCGGCGGCATCCGCATCGACGTACGGGTTCTCGAACAGTCCCAACTCGAACTTGATGCGAAGCACGCGGGCAACGGCATCGTCGATGCGGGCCGGATCGATCATCTTTTTGTCGAACGCCTCCTTAAAGAGTGGATAGTGGTCGTACGAGGTTTGGAAGATCACGTCCAGTCCGTTTTCGATCCCCATTTTCGTTGACCCGGCGTAATCCTTGGAGGTCATGTGCAGTGCGTTGCTGCCGCCGAGCGCGCAGGCATCGGTAATCACGAAGCCTCGGAAACCGATCTCTTCTTTCAGGATTTTACGCAGCAGCCAGTCGTTGGCCGAACACATCGATCCGTCGAGCGAGTTGTAGGCGGTCATGACCGAACGGCTCCCTCCGCGCTGAAAGCTCGCTTTGAACGGGGGCAGGGTGTATTCCTTGATGTAGCGTTCGTTCGACGAGATCGGGTAGCTGTCGCGTCCCCCGTCGCCCACGTTGGAGATGAAGTGCTTGGGGGTGGTGATGACGCCTCGTTTCTCAAATTCCGACACGAAGGCGACGGCCATCTCCGACGAGAGGAACGGGTCTTCGCCATAGGTCTCTTCCGTGCGGCCCCAGCGGACGTCGGTTGCCAGGTTGACTACCGGCGAGAGAATATCCCGGATGCCGCGCGATTTGGTCTCCACGGCAATGGCGGCAGAGGCTTCGCGCATCAGATCGGGATTGAACGAGGCGGCCATGCCGATCGATTGTGGAAAGACGACGGCTCCGCGGCTGCATAATCCGTGGAGCGCTTCGTGGAAAATGATCAGCGGTATCCCCAGGCGGGTCTCTTCGACAAAATATTTCTGTATTTCATTGATTTTGGCTGCCATCTCATAGGCGTTGCTTTCGGGACTATATCTTAAGATCTGTCCCGTCGCGCCGTCCCCTTCGGCCGCTCCGATCTGGAAACCGAAGATCCCGTCTTTGTACTTCTCCATATCCTGGCTCAGGTCGCCGGGAATCATGAACAGCTGCCAGAACTTCTCGTCGGGGGTCATCCGCGAGAGCAGATCCTGGGTCCGGACCTCGATCGGCTGCGTGGGGTCTTTATAAAGCGGCTCTTTCTCCTGGGCACGTACGCCGTTCCATGTGAGTGCAAGGGCGCAGGCAAGTGTAAAAAATCTCATTTCGTATGCTATTTTGGGTTATTATCCTGTTGGCTGCGATGCGCGGGCATCATTTATAGTTGTTGTCCGGCACCGTGGTTGTTCGGGTTGGTTGGTGTCCGGTTCTATTGTTGTGTGTGGCGGGACACTGTGTGGTAAACAACAGACTCCCGATTTGGACGCATGCAGGACGTGGCAACGGGATTGTGCGAATCGAACCTGCAGTTCATGTTCTCGGCGGTAAAATCCGGGTTGTCGGTCTTCATAACAATTCCCCAGCACAGGTTCAGTTCTCTTCCTATGCTCCCGGTTAATGTCATGTGCCTGGGCTAATTTATCTGTCCAGGTACATGGAACCTGTATGTGGTGTTACTGTTGTTTTTTGACAGATTCCGTGTGCCTGTATTAGGTAATCGATTCCTTGACGTTGCGGTAGTTGTCGTAGCTATGGAATCTTCAGTTTCTGTCGTTGGGTGTGGTGCTGTTTTAGTCCCGTTGCTTGTAAATCTACTCATATTTTATTGTTCCTCAAAATCTTTCCGGTTTACAGCGGTGGGGTTGTCGAGACTTCAAGAATGACAGTATCAGCTTCGGGAACAGGTGGAGTGTGGCGAAAAAACTTACTCTCGGTTTCCGTTGCTCAAGATTATAGACGTGGCCGATCGAAACGTCGCGAATTGATGCTATCATGGGGGGGGCGTCTCGAGAAGGTGGGGGCTGTGAGGATGTGAAGGGTGTTGGCTTGTCGAGCGATTACTTACGAAGTGTGGATATTCGCCCGAAGACGGGGAGTGCGTTACAAACCCATTACGGGACGGTGCGAAATGCGATCCAGAAAAGGCAGAATTGATAGCGGGAGGCCGAGGCACATACGAGAGGTGCGCGTGCAGATTGTTTGCAGGGGTAAAGAAAAAGGGTTGCGGAGAATTCCGTAACCCTTTGATTTCTAAGTAGCGAGAGAGAGACTTGAACTCTCGACCTCATGATTATGAATCATGCGCTCTAACCAGCTGAGCTACCTCGCCATAATAGATTTTATCTCCCAATTACTCCCCCCTTCTCTCCTTCGCAACCTCCCTCTCAGTCTCTCCGGCGGCCCGGCGAGTGTCTCTCTTGGAAGACGGTGCAAAGGTAGTGAATGATTCCGAATTTCCAAATGTTTGGGGTGCTTTTTTGTGCTTTTTTTGCGGGAAGACGCTGCGCGGACTCGACGCGACGGATCAGTAGGCCATGCGCCAAATCAGGTACCAGGCCGACCGGGCAATGTCTAACATTTTGGGGTAGTTGATCTTATCGGCCGTATCGGTCGGTTTGTTGTAGTCGGGGTGACCGTCCGTATGGTACCAGACAATCGGAATGCCGGCACGAGCAAAAGGCGTGTTGTCGCTGCCGCCGATGGTTCGGTCGCAGGGGCGAAAGTCCGCCTCCAGATTTTCCAGACGACCGACACTGACCGACTGGTCGAACCATGTGCGCAACTGGGGTTCGCTGGCGGTGTAGAAGTAGCGGAACACGCGCGGGCGGCTCTCGTCGTTGTTGCGGCCTACCATGTCGAAGTTGATGTAGTAGTCGATCGAGGCAGTGTCACGACCCAGTGTGGAGACATAGTGTCGTGAGCCGAGCAGACCGCGCTCCTCGCCGTCCCAGAAGGCCAGAATCAGCGTGTGGGCCGGTTGAATGGCGGCAGCCTGTGCTGCACGGGCCAATTCGAGCATGACGACTGTCCCGCTGGCGTTGTCGTCAGCCCCATGGTAGATGGCTCCGTTTTTGGTCCCCTCGTGGTCGAAGTGGGCTCCCACGATCACTTTACGGGTGGTGTCGCGGCCCGGAATGGTGACCAGAATGTTACGCAGCGATTCTCCTTTGCGCCCGGTGAAGGGTTGTTCGGCGATGCGGCCGGCATAACCCATCTGTTCGAGTTCCGAGATCAGGTATTGGGCCGTGATGTGGCCTTCGGAGGAGCCGGCCAGCCGACCCTGCATTACGTCTGAGGCCAAAAAACGCAACGATGCTTCGGCGTTCTGACGCGTGATGGCTTCCAGCCCGTGGCGGAAGGGTTTGGCGGGCTGACGGCGGGGTTCGTGAGCCTGGGAGGTGCCGACCATACCGGCTGCGAGCAGGCAGTAGAGGGCCGGGCGTAGGAATCGGTGGAGCGGACGCAACATCATGGTGTGGTGTAAATCAGAACAGGTATTGGTAGTCGTTCAGGTGGAGGATACGGTTGTCGAGCAGTTCGCTGCGGTCGCGCCAGCTGCCGCCCTGGAGCAGGGCTTCGCGGGTTGCGTTGAACCGCTCTTCGATCGGGAAGACCGGCAGTGCATAGCCTTCGACGATGTGGCGGCGCGAGGGACGGATCGACCGCAGGGTGATATCGTACCGGTTGCGGGGTTTACGTTCGGGTTCCCAACTGAAGCCGGGCAGCCGTTGGCTTTGGCCGGAGGGAATCTTGTTGATGGGGTCGATATACCAGTTCCCCTGTCCTCCCCAGTTGAGACGAACGGGCTCCTGATCTTCGAAATCGATGGTCAGGCTGGCGCAGGTGAGCACCATGAAATCGGTGGGGGGCAGGCTGTCTTCGCCGCGGTAGTAGTAGTTCGAAACGTTGCCGGTCATAATGGCGCGGCTGATCTCGTTGTTGCGGAACCAGGTCTGCAACAGGCGTCCTGTTGCCTGGTTGAAGAGTGTGTCTGCATTTTCGACCTGCTGGGTAACGAAGGGGGTGCCGATAAATTCAGCGTAATCGAGTTCTTCGTTGCGGCTGTACAGGTCGATTCGGTCGGCCGTGAGCTGGTTGGGGCCGTTCCAAATCAGCGGACGGCCGAAAAGGCTGGAGGTGGAATCGACGCTGTATGCGATCATCGAGTCGCAGACGCTCTGCATGTCGCTGCGCCACATGCGAACGTTGTGGCGGGCGCGGATGACGCGTTCCAATGTATCTTTTTTCCCGGTTGCCGGTGTGGTCGGCTGGGCAGCGAGCAGCGTGCTGTCCGGTCCGGTGGGATGCGGAGGTTCTTCGACACCGATCATCGGACGAACCGTCGAACTGTCGTCGACAGGCTGGTCGGGTTCTATCGGGGTTCCGGTTATCGCGACGGGCTGAGGTACGTTTGCTGTCTGTCGGTTCCCAGTCAATGTGTCGGTATTCGGCAGTTGAGCAGCGGGATTTGATCCTTCCGGATGGGGGGCTTGGGACAGGGAGTCTGCCGACGTTACGGTGGCAAGTAGCGTCGTGTCGCCCGTAGGTACAGGAAGTGTTTGCAGGTTAATACTGTCCTGTTGGGCGATGCTGTCTGTCTGTGTCGCTATGGTCGGGGCTGGCTGTTGTACTGCGGGCTGAGGCTTGGGTTTCGATTGGCCGGGGGGATAGCTGTCGAACAGAATGGTGTCGGCGCGGGCAAACGAGGAGTCGGGCTGAATGGTGTCTCGTCGCACGACGGGCGGAATGATCCGGGGCTGCCGTGCAGTAAGCGAGTCGGCTTCGACTTGCCGGGTGGAGTCGGCTGTTGCGGGGGCCAGCTGTGCAGAGTCTGCGGATACGGTTTGCAGGCTGGTACCGGCTGTGATCAGGCTGTCTGGTGCGGGCAGGGTGTCCTGACGGACGACAAGGGTGTCGTACAGGATCAGGGCGGGGTTGTCGGTGAGAAGCCCGTTCTTGAGGGAGTCGTTGTAGTAGCCGTAGTCGCCCAGACCGATGGAACGTTGCGCGGTGTCGAGGATCTGGAGGTTGCTGCGCATGGTGACCTTCCTGATGGCGCTCTCGTAGTTCATGGTGTCGGCCCAGAACTCCTGGTCGGGGGTCATGGCGTACGCGTTGCGGGTGAAGTGGTAGGTCGAGGTGGCACGCACGTAATCGCCGCGCTCGGCGGTCAGGAAGTCCCGCTCTTTGTTCCAGATGTAGGCGCGGGTGAGGAAGGTGACGATTTCGTTGTCGAAGTCGTAGCGTACCGAGTCGGTGCGGATCTTGTAGTCGTCGTTGCGCATGGCGACGTGGCCGACGAAGGTGATGGTCGAGGAGTCACCGCTGAAGATGCCCCGGTCGGACTCCATCAAGTTGTCGCGCTGGGTGATGACGGCCCCTTCGTTGTATTCGCCGATGTTGGTCTGGGTATTGAACTCCATGTAGTTGAATACCCACATGGTAGCGTCGCCGTTGACCACTTTCAGCAGCGGGGAGTAGATCTTGGCGATGCTGGTGTGGCCGTCGTAGCTGGCGCGGTCGCCGTAGATGTAGGTGGAGTCCTTGTTGATCACGACATTACCGAAGCACTCCATGCGGTATTCGTCGTAACGTTTGGCGCTGTCGCACTGAATGTAGGTCCCGTTGTGGTAGAACACGACGCTGTCGATCAGATACAGAATGGTATCCGAAGGCAGTTGGGTCATCAGTTCGCCGTAGTATTGCACGATAGCGGTCTGGGCTTCGGGCTGTGCGGGCGGCGGAGCTGGTGTCGTCTGAATCTGGTCCTGCTGGGGGGGCTGTTGGGCGTGCAGCACGAAGGGCAGCAGGAACAACAGAACGAGGCTCCGGCGGAGAAGTATGCGACGGCGTGGGGTCATAGGGTGTCGGTGACGCGTGTGGGCGTTATTCTTTGAGCCAGTTGTGCTCGAACTTGATGTTGCGGTACTCGGGGGCTACCCAGATGTACATCTTTTTGATGGTCTCGACGAGCCATTTTTCGAGCGCGATGTTTTGTTTGTTCTGGAGGGCGAATTCGGCGATGATTTCGTAGTCTTCGGTCAGGCTGGCGCGGTGCGAGGGAATAATGCGGTTCAGACGCACGATTTTATAGACGGTGCTGCCGGTCGAGAGGTCTATGGCTTCATAGGGAGCCGAAACTTCCCCCTCTTTCAGCTGCGACAGCGGAATGTAGTCCTGCGGGTTGAGGTTGTCCAGCATGAAGCGCGGCGAGGCTTTCTTGGCGTCGAACTCTTGTTTGGCGCGTTGGAGGTCGAACACGATACCGCCGTTCTGGTTGGTCTCTTTGTCCATGGAGTAGAGCGGCACGGCTTTTTCAAAGGCCTCTTTGTCGGTGCCGATGGCTTTGGCCAGACTGTCGAGTAGGTGGATCTCCTTTTCGGTCTCTTCGACGGTGAACTGGGGTTTGAGCAGGATCTGACGGAAATGTACCATGTTGCCTTTCATCGAGATCAGTTCGACGAGGTGGTAGCCGTATTCGGATTCGACGATTTCAGATACTTTTCCGGGCTGGAGGCTTTCGAGGGCTTCGGCAACGGGATAGACCAGCTGGTTGATGTCGCCGGGGCCCCATTCGCCGCCGTTGCGTGACGTACCGGGGTCCATCGAGTAGAGACGTGCCAGGGCACCGAGGCTTTCCCCTTTGAGGATGCGTTCGCGGAATTCGAGCAGACGCTGACGCACTTCGAATTTACGCTCTTCGGTTTCGGGCGGGAAACGGACGATCTGGGCGTAGGTGTACTGGGCGGGAACCATCTCGAGCGAGTCGAGAGGCAGGGTGCTGAAGAATTCGGCCACTTCGGGGTAGGTGACGCTGATCTTGTCCATCACTTTGCTCTGCATGAGGCTAGCCAGCTGCATGTCTTCTGCCTGGTGTTTAAGATCGTCTTTGATCGAGAAGATCTCTTTGCCGAATTTCTTTTCGAGGGCTTTGACCGAACCGACCTCATCGACCATTTGCTGAATCTGTTGTTCGACCTGATCGTCGAGGCTGCCGAGGTCTTTGTCCAGCGAGTCGGCACGAGCCTGCTCGGCGAGCAGCTTCTGGAGCAGCAGGGTTTCGAAGGCCTCTTCACGGGCGGGACGGTTCGAAAGCTGGCCGTATTGCTGGCGCTGGTGGAGTACCTCTTCAGTGGTGCGGTCGATGTCGGACATCAGGATCTGGCTGCTGCCTACGATGGCGGTGACTTCGTCGGCGACGTAGTGGTCGTCGGTGATGGTCGTGCGGACCGTGCTGTCTGAGGTCTGGGCCGAGGCGCTGAGGCCCAGCAGGCTGGTGGCGCAGAGGGTCGCGCCGGTGCGGATCAGGGTGGCTATTCTCATAGGTTGGCTGTGCGTCTGTGTGGATTACTCCTTGCGGGGTTCTATTGTTTGATCTTTATCTCGAATTGTTGATTGTTGCGTGCGGTGGTGTAGAGGCTGTCCTCCAGTTGGGTGAGCAGGCTCTGACGGCGTTTGTTGAGGATGATTTTCCGAATGTTCTCGGTCTCGCGCTCCATCGGCGAGTAGTCGCCGGTCGGACGGAATGCGTCGATCGCCATCATGTATTTGTACTGGTCGTCTTCGACTTCGTAGTAGCTCCGGCTGCGGAGAAATTCGTCGAAGTTGCTTTGTGAGAAGGGTATGTGGCGAATCACGGTACTGAAGTCGGTCCACTCGGTGCTGAAGTCGTCGGTTCGGTACTGGTTCTTCTGGCAGATGTTCTGGAAGTCGTTGCGATCCTCTTCCTTCGTGGAGCGGAACATCTCCTCGAGTTTGCGGCTTTGGCGCAGACCGGCCGGAATGCGGGCGATGCGGGCCTTGACGATCGGACCTGCCAGTCGGAACACGTTGCGATTGGCTTCGTAGTATTCGTTGATTTGTGCCGTGGTGACGGTGGTGTCGAGGCGGTCGTTGAGCCACTCCTGTTCGTATTTGTAGGTGAGCAGGGCGCTGCGGTATTGGGCGACCATCTCTTCGATGTCGTGGCCGTGGCCCGAGATGGCGGCTTCGGCGGCGGCGGTTTTGATCTCTTTGCGTACCCAAGTGTCGACGATCGACTGCAGGGCGGCCAGACTGTCTTCCAGCGGCTGGCCGGGTTCGATCAGACTGGCTATGTCGTTGGCGTAGAGTTCGTGTTCGCCGACGGTGGCGAGCACTTCTCCCTTATCGACGGTATAGAGTTTCAGCTTGTTGCATCCGGTTGCCAGGATCAGTGCGGACAGTAGTACGGCTATGTTCGGTAGGATATGTTTCACTGCGGGTCCTCTTCTTTTCGTATGATGCTAACGAGCAAAAGTAACGATTCTTTTGTGAAACCCCTAATTTTCGATCGATTCGGTGTTTTTCGTCGCACTTTTGCTCTGTCGCCGGCGGATCAGATGCAGGGCACGGAGGGCGCTCAGCACCATCACCACGGCGGCGATGGCGTAGGCCCAGTGCCAGAGTGTGCCGTGGCCGAGGATCTTGTGTTCGAGCGAGCTGGAGGTCCCGAACACCATGTAGAGCAGCGAGGTAAGGCCGTTGTTGACGAAGTGGACGGCAATGGAGCCGTTGAGCGATCCGGTGAGGTAGTAGATCGTGCCGAGAATCACACCGAGACAGCTGGCGTAGAGGATCTGCTGGGGGATGAGGTGGACGGCGCCGAAGATCAGTGCACCGAGCAGGATGCCGGGCACGGGGCCGAGCCGATTGACCAGATTCTTCTGGATGATGCCGCGGAAGAGGAACTCTTCGAGCACCGGTGCGGCGATCACGGCCGTGAACATGGGCCAGAAACCGCCCTGCATGTAGCTGTCGAGCTGTTCGATGTATTGGGCGGGCATCAGTTCGAGCAGCGGGGTCAGCAGAATGCCGGTGGCGAACATCAGGATCACGCCGGCTGCGATCAGCCGGGGGCTGGCGATCCACTTGCTGGGGTGGAACGAGGGAAAGTCGAGTCCCTGATGGCGGCTCAGGAACAGGGCGTAACCGATGGTAATTCCGAAGCTGGCCACGTAGATGACGAAGTTCCAGAAGGTGGGGTCCGAGACGGCTCCCAGCGGGCTGAGCATCAGATGGAACAGCAGGGTGCTGGCAAAGTAGAGCGCTACGATGCTGAGGATCGTGAACCAGAGGCTGCGCAAGATGGGTGATGTCGGGTTTTGTTGCATGGGCGTTTGAAGGGGACTGTCCGGACGCAGGGCAGGCGGCACGGCGCGGAGTTAGTCGGCTTTCGGGATGTCGATGATACGGGCTTGGGGCCAGTAGCGGTGCAGGTAGGCGGCGATGTAGGCGCGGGTGTCGGCGGCGATGATGGGGTCGCCTTCGGGGTAGAGTTTCCAGAGCACGGCGGCCACTTCGATGTTCCGGGCGCGGCATGCTTCGAAACTGAGTAGGGTGTGGTTCAAGCTGCCCAGTCTGGCCGAGGTGACAAACAGCAGGGGCATGTGCTGTTCGGCCACGTAGTCGATGGTCAGGTATTCGTGAGGGGTGTGGTCGGGGTCGAACGGCGTGATGGGGACCATCAGTCCGCCGGCGCCTTCGACCAGCACGATGTCGTATTGCGACCGAAGCCGTTCGGTGGCGGCCGTGATCACCGACGTGTCGACGCGGGTCCCTTCGAGGGCAGCCGAGAGGTGGGGCGAGGCCGGGAATCGGTAGATGATGGGGCTGGTCGTATGGTCGAGATCGACCGGCTGCAGGGGGATGCCCATCAGTCGGCGGTGCAGTTCGATATCTTCGGAGCGGCCGGTGTTACCGGTCTGGATGAATTTCTGGGTGATGACCCGTTCGCCCTGTTCGGCGAGCATGCGGGCGAGGATGCCGGTGGCGTAGCTTTTGCCGGCGTCGGTGTCGATGCCGCTGACGAAATAGGTCCCGTGGGGTAGTTGGCTCATGGTTTTCGCGCGATTAGGATAATCGGATGGAAGGTCAAAGTTACGTATTCCGTTTCGTTTTTCTCCGTTGGGTCGGGATGCCGGGTGAAGGCGGCGCGGTAGTCGCTTTCGAACTGTCGCAGCCGGCGGTGGGTCCATGATTCGGAGGTGACGGCGTTGACGCCGGTCAGCCGCAGGTGGCGGAGCACTTCGACCGGCGAGGGGTAGTGCTGCTGTTCGACCCATTCGCACTGGAAGAGGAGCTCCATCCCCTCTTGGCGGCACAGGGCGGAGAGCTGGTCGGCGGGGAGGTAGGCGAGTCCCTGGCCGGTGGTGGCGGTGATTTCGCGGAAGTTCTCGGGGCCGAAGGTGGTCAGTGCGAGGAGTCCGCCCGGGGCAAGTCCGGCGACGCTTCGGGCGATAAAGGCGGGCAGGTCGTCGAACCACTGTACGGCGGAGGCGCTGGCGATCAGGTCGTAGCGTGATTGTCCGAAATCGAAGGCTTCGCCGTCGCCGGGTGTGAAGCGGACGGGCGTTCCGGTGCCGGTAACTGGTGGCAGATATTCGCGGCTGGCGGGAACGAGGTCGTTGACGGTCCATTCGGCGGCAGGGAAGAGGCGGACCAGGTGGCGCGTCAGAAAGCCGGTTCCAGCTCCGATCTCGACACCGCGACGGATGACGGGCGGATCGATGACGGCGAGTTCGCTGCCGAGGCGGTCGGCAATCGAACGCTGGACCACGGCCAGTGTGTCGTAGGTGCGCAGGTTGCGCGAGAAACGTCTCTGTAACAGTTCTTTATCGTGTTTCATCGGAGACGGCGGAGGTGAATATCCCGGACTCGTAGAGCGGGTAGTGAGGCATGTCGGGACGGAGGGTCACGGGGACCCGGGCTTCGTTCCAGTAACGTTCCATGTTGTCGGGGGGGAAGATGGCGTCGTGACCGCCGACGATGGCCCGTGTCCAGAAACTTGCGGCGGGAGGCGTGGGCGTTTCGGCGAGTGCCTGCCGCTGGAGCGAGGTCAGTTCGTCGTAGATCTCGTCGAGCGGACGGGTCGAGCGGTGACGGTAGTATTCGCGCAGGATCTCGGGCGTGCCGCACATGCGTTCGAGGAATTTGGTGATACCGGCGCCGCCGATGCTGCGGACGGTAACGGCAAAGGCGCGGGCCGGAATGCCGTATGCGTCGTCGATGGGGCGGGGCGTCCCGCCGATGGCGGTGGCGGTGGTCCACTCCAGCGGCTCTTGCTGAAAGAGTTGGCTGGCGGCCCATACGCCGAATGACCAGGCGATGAGGTGGTGCTGCCGGTAGGGGGACAGTTCGGAGACCAGGGCTCGGAGTTCCGTCGCGGAGGGCAGGGTGCGGTAGTCGAACAGGCAGAGCAGGTCGTGGCCTGCGGGCAGGGGCAGGTGGCGGACGAGCTGGTCGGAACCGGCCCAGCCGGCTGCAAAGACGATGACGCTTTTCTCAGCGTCGGGGCGTGCGTGTCGGGTTATCCAAGTTGCCTGCATAGGGTGGCGAATTGTTCGATTTCGGTCGGGGTGTGGCTGGCGCAGAGCGAAACGCGCAGACGGGCTTCGCCTTGCGGAACGGTGGGGTGGCGGATGGCGGTGGTCCAGTAGCCGGCCTCGCGCAGCGCGGCGGCCATCCGCAGGGCATTTTCGTTGCTGCCGGCCATGATCGGAATGATTTGCGACCGGTAGGGAACGGCGGGGGCGAGGCGGGTGTTGATGAGTTCGATCAGCCGGTGGAGTTGTTGTCGGCGGGGTTCGAATTCGGCGAGTCGTTCGATCAGGTAGCGGGTCCACTCCAGCGAGATGTCGGGCAGGGCCGTGGAGAAGATCAGGGGGCGCATCCGGTTGACGAGCAGCTCTTTGGTCGCACGCGAGCAGATCAGCGCGGCGCCGACCGACGCCAGTGCCTTGCCGAAGGTGACCACGTGGTATTCGGCGCGCAGGGGGGCATCGGGATGGGCGGCGTTGTAGGCGGCGAGCAGTCCCGTTCCCGGGCGGCTCGCGGGGCCGTAGACGCCGAAGGAGTGGGCTTCGTCGAGGTAGAGCAGGAAACCGTACTGTTGTTGCAGCTCGGCCAGCGTCCCGAGCGGGGCGAAGTCGCCGTCCATGCTGAAGAGACTCTCGGTCACGACGATGATGCGCTGGTAGCCTTTGCCCTGCGCTTTCCGGAGCAGGGTGGCCAGGTGGTTCATGTCGTTGTGGCGGTAGCGTTGCCACTCGGTGCCGTCGCAGAGCCGCAGACCGTCGATCAGGCTGGCGTGTACGAGTTTGTCGGCCAGTATGAGGTCTCCCTTCTCGGTGACGGCGGGGAGTACGCCGCTGTTGACGGCAAAACCGGAGCCGAGCACCAGGGCGGTTTCTGCGCCGACCGACTGGGCGAGCGTGGTTTCGAGCCGATCGTAGGCCGGGCTGTTGCCGGTCATCAGCCGCGACGAGGGGTTGCCCAGCAGGTAACGGCCTGTGGTGTCAAGGCTCTCCAGAAAATCGTGCTGAAGAGCGAGGTCGGCGAGCCCGAGGTAGTCGTTCGACGACAGGTTGCAGTAGTCCCGGCCGTCGTCCGTGGTGGTGCAGAGGCGGGTGCCTTGCGTGCGCAGGGTCTTGAGACTGCGCAGGTTGCCCTGCGCGGCCAGTCGGTCGAGGATGTCGGTTTCGCGGGTCATGGGTTACTCCTTCTCCTTGGGCAGCGCGGCGCCGGGAACGATCTCCACGGCTCGGGCTGCGTCGGCTTCGGCTACCACCAATCGCACCTGTCCCTGAATGAAGGGCAGCATGGTGCCTCCGATGGCCCCTTCGACGCAGCATTCGATGCCGTTGTTGCGGAGCAGTTCGGCGTCGATGTAGGCTTCGCCGGGGGTGGTGTAGCGTTTGATGGTGGTCAGTTTGCTCGGATCGTTGTGGGTTGTCATGGTCTGATTCCTCCCTCTTTAGTGATGTGCGGGGTGGTGGTCATGACGTTCCGGTGCAGGCACCAGGCAATGTCTTCGCTCCATCGGTTCTTGATGGTGTGGTAGTGGAGACAGTGGTCGAGGGCGCCCTGCAGGTCGTTTTCGTAGCGTTCGTAGACTTCGGCGCACCACCACGCGAAATCGGTGAGTCTGTATCCGTAATTGCGGGCCAAATATTGTGCCATCATGCCGGCGCAGAGCGAGTCTTCGATGGTGAAGCGGTTGTGGCGTCCGGAGCAAACGAGGGCCACGTCGCGGTCGAGGCTGCCGAGGCGGTCGGCCACGGCGTCGGCGTTGAGCAGCGCGGCGATGTAGATTTCGTTGGCGAGACCCTGGGCGCAGTTTACGGCGCGGGTTCCGTTGGTGGTGCTCATGACGATGGTGGCGTCGCGTACCACTTCGGGCGTGTAGCGCAGCGGCGAGTTGTCGAGGTCGAAGCCTTCGATAATGACGGTGTTGCGTTCGCCGCCGAGCAGGACGGGACCTGGGTCTCCCTGCTGTCGGTGTTCGGCGACGAGGCGGTCGCGCAGCCGGAAGCTCTCTTCGATGCCGGTCATGGGGATAATCTCGCGGGCACCGTTGCCCAGTGCGGTCACCATGACGGAGGTGGCCCGAAAGACGTCGATCACGGCGACGTTGCGTCCTTCGACGCGTTCGGGACTTACTTCGGCGGCTGTGCCGATGATGTCGATTTCCATGTTTTCTCTCCTTGAGAACTACCCGCAGCCCTCTTTCCCCCGTTTCTGCCGGGAAGGAACCCGTGAAGTGTACTTTTTGAGAAGCGTTTTTCCCAAACAGTGCCTCTTTTGAGAAGTGTTTTTTCGGGAAATGTGCTTCTTGAGAAGCGTTCTTCCTGATCAGTGTTCCTTCCGAAAAAGCGTGCTTTCCGAAAAGTGTGCTTTCGGCGGGGTCGTTGCGTCTCCCTACGGAAGCGGAGCTGCGGTGTGCCGGGTTACAGGGTGGTTTCGGGTTGCTGGCTCAGGGTGGCGACCATCACGGCCTTGATGGTGTGCATCCGGTTTTCGGCTTCGTCGAATACGATCGAGGCGGGCGATTCGAACACTTCGTCGGTCACCTCCATCTCGCGCAGTCCGTACTGGCGGTAGATCTCTTCGCCGACGACGGTTTCGAGGTCGTGGAAGGCGGGCAGACAGTGCATGAATTTGCAGTCGGGATTGCCGGTCAGCTCCATCATCCGGCGGTTGACCTGATACGGGCGGAGCAGTTTGATGCGTTCGTCCCAGATCTCGGCCGGTTCGCCCATCGACACCCATACGTCGGTGTAGATGATGTCGGCGTCTTTCACGGCGGTGGCGATGTCATCCGTAATGGTGATGCGGGCGCCCTCTTCGCGGCGGAGCTTTTCGACGAGTTCCGGAGCGGGGTGATAGGCCGCGGGGGCTGCGGCGGCGTACTGCATACCCATCTTGGCACACCCGACCATCAGCGACAGGGCGACGTTGTTGTCGGCCGTCCCGGCGAAACATACCTTGATCTGGTCGAGGGGTTTCGGGCAGTGCTCCATGATGGTGAGCAGGTCGGCCAGGAACTGGGTCGGGTGGCTCTCGTTGGTCAGTCCGTTCCAGACGGGAACGCCGGAGTATTCGGCCAGCGTGTTGACGATCTCCTGTCCGTAGCCACGGTATTCGATGCCGTCGTACATGCGTCCGAGTACGCGGGCGGTGTCTTTGATGGACTCTTTCTTGCCCATCTGCGATCCGCTCGATCCGATATAGGTGACGTTGGCTCCCTGGTCGTGGGCGCCGACTTCGAACGAACAGCGGGTGCGGGTCGAGTCTTTGGCGAACAGCAGTACGATGTTCTTACCCTTGAGGTATTGTTGTTCGGTGCCGGCTTTTTTCTCGGCTTTCAGTCGTTTGGCCAAGCGGATAAGGCCTTCGATCTCCTCTTTGCGGAGCGATCCGATGTCCAGAAAACTTTTCTTATACATAGTATCTTGCGTGTGGGTCGTTGTTTCGTGGTTGGGGTATGGCGCGGGCGGTTTCATGCAGTTGAGCGGCCGCGGTGCGAGTAGGGGTGGTTAGACCTGCCGGCGGAGCGGCGGTTGGGGCGGGTTATCGGCAAAACGGCTGTCTGTGGGGCCCCGATTGCCACTCTCCGGATTCCAAAGCGCCCGGCCATCCAACGGACCGGGCGGCTTCGGAGCGGACATGTTGTGTGCCGCGTGGGGGTCACTTGCGGTAGATGACAAGGGTCTGTCCCACGCGCAGCGCTTTGGCGTTTTTGATGTTGTTCCAGCTCATCAGCTGTTTGACGGTCACGTTGTAGCGCGAGGCGATGCGGCCCAGAATATCACCGCTTTTTACCTTGTAGGTAATCTTGGTGCCTTTGGACGACGTGCTGTTGTTACGCGACGAGCTGGCCGTGAGGTTCTCTTGCGACAGGTTGCTGATGTTGAGGTATTTGGCCAGGTAAAGGGTGTCCTTGCCGTAGATTTCGGAGCTTTCGCGCACGAACGAGGCGGCGTATTCCTGGGGCAGGGTCAGGGTGTAGGTTTGGGTTTTGGCCGGCACCACGTCGACGGAGTACTGGGGGTTGAGGCCGCGGAGCACTTCGAGCGGAATGTTCAGTGTGGTGGCGACCTGTTCGAGGTGCATCATGCGGTTGACGTGCACGGTGTCGGTGGCCAGCGGGTGCCACGGAATGGTGGGGTTCAGGTCGTGGGCCTTGTAGTAGGTGTAGGCGTAGGTGGCGGCGATGAAAGCGGGCATGTAGCCGCGGGTCTCGCGGGGCAGGTATTCGTAGATGTCCCAGTAGGTTTTGGCTTCGGTGCCGCCGTGGGCCGAGCGGTAGCGTTCGAGGGCTTTGTTGACGTTGCCGGGGCCGCAGTTGTACGAGGCGATCACCAGGGTCCAGTCGCCGTAGATCTTGTACATGTCCTGCAGGTATTTGCAGGCGGCTTCGGTCGATTTGACGGGGTCGCACCGCTCGTCGACGAAGGAGTTGATCTCGAGGCCGTAGTATTTGCCGGTGCGGAGCATGAACTGCCACAGTCCGACGGCCGATGCTTTCGATTCGGCGCGGGGGATCAGGGCGGACTCGATCACGGGCAGCATCTTGAGCTCCATGGGGAGCTTGTAGCGATACAGGGCCTCTTCGAAGATCGGGAAGTAGTATTGGGCGAGGCCGAGCACGCGCTCCATGACGCCTCCCTTGCGGGTGTAGATCTGGATGTAGCGTTTGACCACGTCGTTGTAGGGGAGTTGCACTTCGGTGGCCATCATCTTGAGGCGCTGGGCATAGACGGTGTCGGGCAGGGCGTTGCTCATGTCGACGTTGTCCAGGTCGACGTCGATGAATTCGTTGACGAAGGTCTCGTACGATTCGACGACGTTCTGGCGGGTGTAGTTGGCCAGCAGCGAGTCGTAGGTCGTGGCGCTCGAACCGTTCAGGGCCAGCGTCCCAAAACTGCGGGTGTCGCCGGTCTGTGCGTGGCTGATGCCGGTGGTGCCGAGGATCGCTGCTGCCCCCAGTGCGATCAGGCGAAATAGGTTCTGTCGTTGTTTCTGCATGTTTGGTTTCTGCGGTTTTAGGTCGTGCAATGAATGCGCTTGTGCGTGTTGTGAGCAGGTTCCCCGGTGCGTTGGACGGTCTCTGTCGCACGGCTCTCCACGGATTGTTCGGTGGGCGGTCTTGCTTTTCCAAACAGGTGTGAGCGTGGCGGTGTCCAGGGGGGCACCGGCGGGGTCAGAAGCGTACCTTCAGGGCGAGTCCGTAGGAGCTTCCCTGCGAGGGGCTCACGGTTCGTCCGTTGAAGCGGGTGTCGATCATGGTCGGCTGGACGCGGACGGTCAGGTCTTCGTCGACGTCCCAGTTCTTGAGTGAGGCGATCACGTAGGTGTCGATCACGCTGAGCAGGTAGGTGGCGGCCATCCCGATGATGGCCAGGTCGCGGTCGCGACGGTAGGCGTTCCGCACGTCGGCGAGCAGCTCGGCCGAGTAACGGCCGTTGAATTCGTCGACGGTGGAGGGGTTGCCGTCGGTCAGGGCGTTGTACGCTGTTTTGTAGCGCTGGTAGTTGCGGTTGTTGTAGTCGATGACGGTGGCCAGGGCGATGAATCCGCCGTAGTAGACCGGGATCCTCCAGTAGGTCTTGGTGTAGACGAAGCCCATGCCGGGGAAGACGGCGGCCAGGGTGGTGGCCTTGCGGACAGGATCGATCGGGCCGCGGTAGTTGAACACGGCGTCGGCTACGAAGTAGAGGTACGTGGCGCCGGCCATGGCGAACATGATGGTTTGTCCGCTGCCGGCGTTGCGCATTCGGGTGCGGGCCTGTTTCTGGGCTTCGGGCGGGAGGCGCAGATCGACGGCACGCTGATAGTCGGCTTTATACTCCTTGTATTTGCTGTGGAACAGCAGGCCGCCGGTGAGGAACCCTCCCACGCCGCCGTAGAGGATGGGAAGTTTCCAGGGCTGACGGTTGTAGATCTGTCCGAAGCCAGGGGCTACGAGCGACAGGATGGTGTGTTTGCCGGCCGAGATGGTGTCCTGCGTGATGCGGAATTTCGGTTTGAAGAGCAGGGCGGAGTCGGCGGCGGTGAGCAGTCGTCCCGAGGCGCCGAGGTGTGCCGTATCGACTGTGGGGTATTCCAGACCGGTCAGCCGGAACGGTGCGCGCCACAGCACGGAGTCGGGATAGGCGGCGATGAGCAGCGAGTCGCTGAACTGTTGGGCGATGATCGAGTCTGCAGCCTGGCGATAGGCCGGGAGGTCGGCGAAGCCGGCCTGTTGCACCACGAGGCTGTCGGGGCGCAGGGTGGTGCGGACGTAGCGGGCGCGGCGGGCGATACTGTCCTGAATGGCGTCGAGTGGATTGCCTTTCTGGCCGGACGTGACGCGAACGTGTTGGCCGACGGCCAGTCCGTCCATCTCCTTGACCCGTTCGTTGAGTTGTTTGCGCTGGTCGTGGGTCAGGTCCTGTTTCATCAACCGTTTGATCTGCTGTTTCCGGGCTTTTTCTTCGGCTTTGCGGAGCTTGCGGAGGCTCTTGGCATCCAGCGTGGTGCTGTCCTGCGGCAGGTCGAGCGCGGGTACGGTGATGGGATTTCCGTCGGCTGCTGCGGGGGTGGCCAGGCAGGCCAACAGCAACAGCAGACTGACCCCGAACAGCAGTGCGGGGTGACGGCGGGGCGGGTATGTGGTGCGGCGGTGGCGCATTAGTTCTGTCCGGAGAGTTGTTCGAGGCGGCTGAGTATCTCTTTTACCTGGTCGTCGGATTCGAAGTCGATGACGATTTTGCCTTGTACGGTGGTCTGACCGTTTTTACCGGCGGTCGATTTGCGTTTGATGCTGATCCGGCTGCCGACCAGCGGTTCGAGGCGTTCGACCAGTCGGGAGTAGTATTCCGGGTATTCGGTGTTGTCTTTGCCGGTTCGGGCCTTGGCGGGGGCCAGGGCCTGTTGGACGGCGATTTCGGTCTGACGCACGGAGAGGTGCCCCTTCACGATGCGGGCGAGCATGGCGAGCTGCTGGCGTTCGCCGGGCAGACCGAGCAGGGCGCGGGCGTGGCCCATGGTGATCATGTCGTTGTTCAGGGCGCTTTGGATCTGGGCGGGCAGGCGCAGCAGGCGGATGTAGTTGGCGATGGTGGAGCGTTTCTTGCCGACGCGTTCGGCCAGGATCTCCTGCGTGAGGGAGCATTCGTCGATCAGCCGCTGGAGCGACAGGGCCACTTCGATGGCGCCGAGGTCTTCGCGCTGGATGTTTTCGACCAGCGCCATCTCGAGCAGGGTCTGGTCGTTGGCTTCGCGGATGTAGGCGGGGATGGTGTCCATGCCGGCCATCTGCGAGGCGCGGAAACGGCGTTCGCCGCTGATGATCATGTATTCGGGACCGTTTTCGGCCGGGTTCTCGATGCGTTTGACGGTGATGGGCTGGATCACGCCCAGACGAGAGATGGATTGGGCCAGCTCGTCGAGGGTCTCTTCGTCGAACAGCGTGCGGGGTTGGGCGGGGTTGGGGGTGATGCGGCTGAGCTCGATGTCGGCCACAGTGTTGTCGCGTCGCGAGGCGGCGGTCTGTTTGGGGATGTTCAGCTCTTCGATTTCGAATATGGCGCCCAGTCCTTTGCCGAGCCCGGTGGTTTTCGGTTTCATAGGTTGTATACTCTCGTGCCTGTTGTCGGGGTGTTGGGTTGGTTAAATATGAGGGGTTATGCGTTGCCGTTGCGTTCGAGGAACTCACGGGCCAGGTTCAGGTAGTTGATGCTGCCGCTGCTGGAGGCGTCGTACGTGATGACGGGTTTGCCATAGCTGGGCGATTCACTTAAACGGGTATTGCGCTGAATAATTGTGCGGAATACGAGGTTTCCGAAGTGGTTGCGCACTTCGCCCACCACCTGGTTGGCCAGCCGCAGACGCGAGTCGTACATCGTCAGCAGGAATCCTTCGATCTCCAGACCGGGGTTCAGACCGGCTTTGACCATCTTGATGGTATTGAGCAGTTTGCCAAGTCCTTCGAGGGCGAAGTATTCGCACTGGACGGGGATGATGACGCTGTCGGCGGCGATCAGCGCGTTGAGGGTGAGCATCCCCAGCGAGGGCGAGCAGTCGATGACGATATAGTCGTAGTCGCCCCGGACGGTGTCGAGCAGGCTTTTCATCCGGAACTGGCCGCCTTCCATGCCGGCGAGCTCGGTCTCGGCTCCCACGAGGTTGATGTTCGAGGGGAGCAGGTGGAGGTTGGCGATTTCGGGCGAGGGGAGGATCGAGGGGATCAGTTCGGCCTGACCGGTCAGCACGGTGTAGGTGTTGAACTCGCCGGGCTCGAAACCGAGACCGGAGGTGGAGTTGGCCTGCGGGTCGGCGTCGACCAGCAGCACGCGTTTCTCCAGTACGGCCAGCGAGGCGGCCAGGTTGATGGAGGTGGTGGTCTTTCCGACACCTCCTTTCTGGTTGGCAAGGGCAACGATTTTTCCCATATCTCTTCTCTTTCCTCTGAATGCAACTAAACGAATGTTCTGACGCGGACGGCGCGGGGGGGCCGATCTTTGTGCTGTGCCGGTTCTCTGTGCTGTGCCGGTGCTCAGCGGGGCGGTTCTCTGCGGGGACGGTGCCCATAAGGGGACGCTCACTCGACGGGGCATCGGCTTCTGTCTCACGGGTTTGAATCCGATACCCGTTCGAACGGCCTGCGGCTCTTTTGGGGGTGTCCGGAGACCTTTTGTGTGCCCGTTCGGGCACTTTCCCAATGCTCTGTTCGCGTTTTCGGGGCACGAAATCGAACGGCTGGCGCGTCGTTGAAAGAACATTTTATTTCAAATTACAAAAATAGCTTTTTTCCCGGACTTCGCGTCTATGCTTTTTTCGTTGGCGGCGAATATGCGTTCCGAACGTTCGGTTTTACAGGGAGATCGGCGTTCGAATGATTTTGTGGAGAGCAGAGCTGAAGACGGAGAGGGTGTAACGGAAGTTGGATTGAGAATTCTTCAACCTCGAGAAACGAGGCTGCGGTTGAAATTTGGGGTGGGGCAGCTCGTCGGGCGATTGTACGGCTTTCTGGACTGCATGGGAAACTTGGGCGCACAACGCAACCAAAACAGAAACAGAACATGACGAAAGAATTTGGGCATGATTGTGTATGGGGGCATAGTCGAGTGTATTGGGATGCTGAAAATTTGTGGGTTTTGTCTCGAGGCGCGTGGCGAAAAGTTACGGTGTCGGATTATCGGACCCCAAAAATATGGGGGGTGAAAAATCAAATTTTTTCGGAGCGGCGTCGGCTGCTCTGATGAATGGCCGCAGGACTTGGAAAATCGGACTGTTTCGGGATTGCGGTGTCGTTCCGGGGGCTTGGAATATTTCCGTTTTTGTGTGCCGTGAAAGGTGAAAGACCTGAATTTTGGTCGAAAAGTCCGGACAGGTTTTCGTACTTTTGCGACAGCAAGCAAAAAACGAAGATGCCGATGAGTTTCGACCTATCGCAACGGTGGGCGGCAATTGTCAACCCCGTGGCCGGCAGCGGCCGGGGACTGACCGACTGGCCGCAGATCAGCGGTCTGCTCCGCGACGAGGGGATCGCCGTGGATGCCATGTTCACGCTGCACAAGTACCACGCCACCGAACTGACCGTAACGGCCATTCGGCAGGGCTACCGTCGTATTATCGTCGTGGGCGGCGACGGGACGATACACGAGACGGTCAACGGCATTTTCATTCAGCAGGAGTGCCCCACGACCGACGTACTGATCGCCGTGATCGCCGTCGGTACCGGTAACGACTGGATCCGGATGTTCGGCATTCCGCGCAACTACCGTGATGCCATTCGCTCGATCAAGGCCGGTCACGCTTTCCTGCAGGATGTCGGTCGCGTGAGCTACTACGAATCGAAGGTGCACCAGGTCCGCTATCAGGCCAATGTGGCCGGCGTGGGCTACGACGCCGCCGTCTGTCGGGGATTCAACCGGCTGAAGGAGAAAGGGTGTCGGGGCAAGTGGATATACGTCTTCAGCGCGTTTCGCGAAGCGGTGCGTTACCGCACGCGCCGGGTGCGGATCGAGGTGGACGGCGAGGAGGTCTTTAATGGAAAACTTTTCACCGGCACGATCGGTATCTGCAAATACACCGCCGGCGGGTTGACCCAAACCCCCAACGCCGTGGCCGACGACGGGCTGTTCGACCTGACTGTGATTCCGGCCATGAACCGGGTGCGGCTCTTCAGCCGTTTCCGCGTGGTCTACACCGGTGACATCTACGATATTCCGCGCATTTCGCTCTTCCGCGGGGGAAACATCCGGATTCATGCCGATCGTCCCATCCGGCTGGAGATTGACGGCGAGATTCTGGGGTATTCCGATTTTGAATTTCAGATCGTGGAACGGGCCGTGCGTGTGGTCGTAAGCGAGAAGTTTATTCGCGATCAGTTGTAAACCCGACCGGGGCGTTGCGGGGCTGTGCGTTTTGCGGAGCCCCGCCGGTGAAAGAGATAGAGGAGAACAACTGGGCGGGGAGAATGCTTGCAGCAGGGGATTCTGAAAGGAGCTTGCGCAACGGGGTAGTGAAGACGCTCTTCGGGGCGTTGTGGGTGGGGAAACTGCCGGTGGTAATACAGTGAGGCTGGTGTGTCTCAACCGTTGTATGTCGAAAACTCGGCGGCTCTTTAATGAGCGGCCCCCCAATGATTAGTCCCCAAGATAATAGTTTGGGATATAGAATAACGCGAACCGGATATGAAAAAGATCGTATGGAGCCTCTGTCTGTTGCTGTCGGCGTGGAGCATGGCGCTTTGTGCCGCCGAGAAGGTGCGCTTTGTGCTTTACACCGATCTGCACCAGGATCTGATTCCGGGGCGAGCCGAGGCGTTGCGCGAGATTGTTCGTGTGGCGGAAAAAAACAGAGCCGATTTTTTGATCGATCTAGGCGATCTGGCCTTTCCGCAGCCTGCGAACCGAGTGATTCGCGAGATTCTCGACTCATCGTCCGTCCCGGTCTATCACGTACTGGGCAACCACGATATGGATCGTTCCGACAAACAGACCTATATGGACTTTTTCAGCATGAGCGCCGCGAATTATGCCTTCGACATCGGTTCGTTCCGCTTCATTGTGCTCGATACCAACTATTTCCTCGACAGCGAGGGACGGGAACACCCCTATGCCAACAGTAACTATTACGGTCAACCGAAACTCGGCCTGGTAGGAGGCGGACAACTGGAGTGGCTGCGCGGCTTGTTGGCCGATACCTCCAAGATTGTCATGATCTTCAGCCACACGCCGCTTAACGACCGTTATGATCATGTCGAGCAGTACGCATTCATCCATCGGATGCTGCTCGAGGCCCGCGACCGGGGGGTGCGGATTGCAGCCGTGGTCGGCGGACACAACCACAGTGACAACCATTTTGAGATCGACGGAATCCACTACCTGCAGATGAACAGCGTCAGCTACATTTGGGGTGGAGAAGCCTTCGCCAGTCGGGAACACTATCCCGATTCGGTCTATCGAAAATACTCCAATCTGCAATATTGTGTGCCGTATGCCGTTCCTTTATATGCGATTTTCACGATCGATACGCGCGGGCGTCTGACGATCGAAGGCGTCGAGGGACGCTACCTGCCCCCGCTGCCCGATACCGCGAAGCTGGCCGAACAGCCCTACTACTATTCGCCCTCGCAAGATGATCGCAAACTGAGATTCTGACCCCCAAAAAAAAGATTTGCCGAACCCCCTGAACCCCATGAGTCACCGTCCCGTATACAAACCCTATCCGCCTCGAGCTTCCTATACGCCACCCGGTCCTGCACCGATCAATCAGCCGGCCGGTCCCGGAGCCGGTCCGCACCGTCCCAGACCGTCGAAGCGGAAAAAAAGAAGACTGAAAAAGAGTGTCAAACGCTTCTTTTGGATTGCCGGGACATTGATTCTAATTCTGATCGTTCGTCCGTGGCGCTGGTTGGCTTCCGAAGAACGGCAGCAGGTGGCCGCGACGCCCCAACCCGTACAGGTCGATCCGGTGCCGTTGAACAAGATTCTCAGCAACGCTGACAGCGAGTTGCCCGAAGCGGTGAAGTTCGACCGGGCCGTGATGGCCTTCCTGCGTAAATGGGATCTGACCGGCGCATCGCTGGCCATCATGAAGGACGGCAACCTGATTTATGCCAAAGGTTACGGGTGGGCCGACCGCGAGGATGGCGAACCGATGGAGGTGCGACACATCCTGCGCGTGGCGTCGATTTCGAAACTGATCACGGCCACGGCGGTCATGAAGCTCTGGGAACAGGGAAAGCTGCAACTTGAAGGGCAGGTGTTTGGCCCGAACGGAATTCTGAATGACGAGCGTTTCAGCCACTATACGGACAAACGGATGGAACAGGTGACGGTCGAGCAGTTGTTGAGGCATCGGGGCGGGTTCTCGGTACGTGCCGGCGATCCGATGTTCAACTGGCAGCTCGTGGAGCGGGTGTTGAAACGCCAGCCCCCATACGATATGAATGATTACGTGGAGTATGCCACCCGCAGCGGGTTGGGTTACCGGCCCGGTGGGCGTACCTATTATTCGAACCTGGGGTATGTGGTGCTGTCGAAGGTGATCGAGAAGGTGTCGGGCGTGCCTTATGAACGGTATGTGCAGGACAGCATTCTTGCGCCGGCCGGTTGCTACGATATGCACATCGGGCGGAGTCGCCACGAGGATAAGTTCCCCAACGAGGTCCGTTATTACGAGACGAAGGAGGCCGAACCGGTGCCTGCCTGCGACGGCTCGGGCCAGATGGTGGCCAAGAGTAACGGCGGCAACGATATTTCGGGGCTGAGCGGTGCCGGTGGATGGGTTGCTTCGCCGACCGAATTGCTGCGTTTTGTGGCGGCCATTGACGGAGACCCGTCGCGGAAGGATATTCTCAAACCGGAGACCGTTCGCCGCATGACGCAGGAGACGAAAGGGATGTTGCCGATCGGGTGGATGCACGCGAAGGCCGACGGAACGTGGTCGCGCACGGGCTCGATGTCGGGAACGAACGCCCTTTTGCGCAAGCAGAGCAACGGGTATGTTTGGGTGTTCGTAACCAATACGAGCAGTTGGAAAGGATCGCGTTTCCACGGTTATATCAGTTCGATGTTGCGTCAGGCATTCGGCAAAGTGGAGGAGTGGCCCGAAAAGGATATGTTCGAGGCCGACAGTCTGATGGGGTCGGAAAACGAGATGCCGTAATTCGAGGGGGTAGTCGGATAGCCTGAAACGGATAGTTCGGAACGGATGGCTTGCGTCAGATGGCTCGCGTCGGATTGTTTGAAAGTGGCGAGGCCGAATTGCTGGCGGAGGGTCCGGAATTGGCTGGCTCGAATGGTTGGAGCGGATAGTCTGGGAATGGCTGGCCTGAATTGATCCTCTGCGCTCTGTTACCGAGAAAAATGAGGAATGTTCTCTACTCCTGATTTGCTAATCTGATTCAGTTTGCTGACGCGGGCTTGTTTTTCCCGGACTTCGCAGTTCTCTTTTAGATAAGTTTTACAATAACGGAGTCGGTGTCCTGTAAACCGCCCGGTGAAAGTGCTTTTTGTCGGTGCAGCTTCAGATCCTGCTACCCGATGACCGGAGAACAATAATATGAGATTATACCTTACGTGAGTGAGGTGAATGATGCGTGAGGTGAATGAAACGAGAGCCCCGAAAGGAATGGTTCCTTTCGGGGCTCTCGTTTTGAATTAAGCTGTTGGTCGTGAAAACAGGCCGCGGCAGGTTATCGTACCGTTTCGACCGGGGTGTAGGTGATGGTCTCGCCGAACGACTCGTTTCGGATGGCCTTCATCAACCGGTCGATCCCGCCTGTCACCATGGCTTCGAAATCCTGCCGGATGGCGGCGCAATGGGGACGGGTCTGTACAAACGAGATGATCTCGTCGGAGGTGTCGAAAAAGACGGCGGCTGCGGCGGCTCCTTCGTTGTCGGTCGTCGGGCGGCAGAGGCTATCGAGGCGTTCGATCGAGCCGGGACCGTTGACCACGGTGCTGCTGGAGAGAAATACGACGCCATTCACGGGCAGCGTCGCGTTCTCGGTCAGGAAATCGGTCACCTGTGTCGCGCCGGTCGAGACGACGTCGCCGGACCACACGAGGGCTGCGGTGTCGGGAATTACGGTGAGAAAATTCTTCAGCCGTGCCTGCATGGCGGTATCGCCGGCAACGCCTCCAAACAGACCGATTCCGGTGGCGGGGCGTCCGGCTTCGTCACAGAGCGACTGGAGGGTCGTGGCGGCCAGCGTACCGGCCGCTTCGTTGTCGGACCCGATATAGAAGCTGCGGCTGCTTTCGGGACAGTCGGAGTCGAAGGTCCCCACCTTGACGCCGGCCTGAACGGCCTTGTCGATGGCAGCACGAACGCCGTCGGCATCGATACAGCTGATGAGAATTCCGTCGACCCCGGCGCTTACCAGCTTCTCGATCAGCTCGATCTGCGATTCGGCAGTGGGGTTGCGCGATACGTCCCAGCGCACCTGGATGTCGTAGGTGTCGCTGGCGGCCAGCGCGACGGCTTTGGCTGCGGCGACCGAGGCGTCGTCCACTTTGGGGACTACGGCGATGGTCGTCTTCTCTTTCGTCCCCTGGAGGCAGGAGACGTTGCCGAGCAGGCATCCTGCCGCAAACAGGCCGACGGTTAGGGCACGGAATCTCATGACGGTATCTCTCTCTTCTATGCTTGCAGTTTGGTGCGGATGATCTCCTGAGCGGCAGCCATGGCGGCTTCGAGACCCTGGCTGTTTTTACCTCCGGCCGTTGCGTAGTGGGGTTGTCCGCCCCCGCCGCCCTGGATCTGTTTGGCGGCTTCGCGGACGATGGCACCGGCGTTGAGTCCCTGGGCCACGGCCGAGTCGCTGAGGGCTACGGTCAGGGTCGGTTTGCCGCCGAAGTTGCTGCCGAATACCACGGCCACGTTTTCGATGCGGTTACGCAACTCGAAGGCGATGTTTTTGACCGATTCGGGTACGATGTCGAGCTGGCGCGAAATCAGACGGAAGTCGCCGACCTGTTCGCCGAAGTCCATCAGTTTTTCGATCATGAAGCTGTCGCGGGCCTGGCGAACCTGTACCATCTGTTTGGCCATTTCGGCGTTTTCGTCGGCGAGCTTCTTGATGGCCGTTACGACCTGGTTGGTGCGCAGGGCGGCCATCATCTCTTTGATGATGTCGTCCTGTTGTTCACTGTACTCTTCGGCGGTGCGGCCGGTGATGGCTTCGATGCGTCGGATGCCGGCTGCGCTCGACTCTTCGGCCACGATACGGAACTGGCCGATGTTGCCGGTGGCGGGAACGTGCAGACCCCCGCAGAGCTCAACCGACTGGCCGTATTTGACTACGCGCACGGTGTCGCCGTATTTTTCACCGAAGAGCATCATGGCGCCCATCTCTTTGGCCTGATCCATGGTGCAGTGGCGGTTCTCTTCGAGCGGGAAGTTGGCGCGGATGGCGGCGTTGACTTTGCGTTCGACCTGTCGGAGTTCTTCGTTGGTGAGCTTCTGGAAGTGCGAGAAGTCGAAACGAAGGTAGTCGGGGGTTACGAGCGAACCTTTCTGTTCGACGTGGGTGCCGAGCACTTCGCGCAGCGCCTGGTGCATCAGGTGGGTGGCGGTGTGGTTGGCTGCCGAGGCCATGCGGCGTTCGGCGTTCACGACGGCTTCGAAGGGTGCCTTCACGTCGGCCGGCAGCGAGGGGGCGATGTGGACGGTCAGGTTGTTCTCCTTCTGGGTGTCGGTAATGAGGGTCTTCTCGCCGTCCGGAGCGATCAGGTAGCCGGTGTCGCCGACCTGGCCCCCCATGTTGCCGTAGAAGGGAGTGTGGTCGAGCACGATCTGGTAGTGGGTCTTGCCTTTGCTGGTGACGCGGCGATAGCGGGCGATGTGGACGTCGGGGCAGGAGGTGTGGTCGTAGCCGACGAATTCGGACTGTTCGACGGGCAGCACTTCAACCCAGTCGTCGGTTTCGACGGCCGAGGCGTTGCGCGAACGGTTCTTCTGGGCTTCGAGCTCTTTTTCGAAGCCGGGGATGTCGACCGTCACGCCCTGTTCCGAGGCGATCAACTGGGTCAGGTCGATCGGGAAGCCGAACGTGTCGTAGAGGGTGAAGGCGTCGCTGCCGCTGATGACTTTACGATCGGCCGGGAGTTTCTTGATGATGCTGTCGAGCAGGTTGATCCCGGTGGCGAGGGTGCGCAGGAACGAACCTTCCTCTTCGGCGATCACCTTCTCGATGAGTTGCTGCTGGGCTTTGATCTCGGGGAACTGGCCGCCCATCTGTTCGACCAGGGTGGGAACCAGCTGGCAGATGAAGGGTTCGGTGAAACCGAGGTAGGTGTAGCCGTAGCGTACGGCACGGCGCAGGATGCGGCGGATGACGTAGCCGGCTTTAACATTGCTGGGCAGCTGGCCGTCGGCAATGGAGAAGGCGATGGCACGCAGGTGGTCGGCAATCACGCGCATGGCGATGTCCTTTTTGGGGTCACTGCCGTAGGCTACGGAGGCCATGCCTGCGATTTTCTGGAGCAGGGGCTGGAAGACGTCGGTGTCGTAGTTCGACTGTTTGCCCTGGATCACCATGCAGAGGCGTTCGAAGCCCATGCCGGTGTCGACGTGTTTGGCGGGCAGCGGTTCGAGCGATCCGTTGGCCTTGCGGTTGAACTGCATGAAGACCAGGTTCCAGATCTCGATCACCTGCGGATGATCTTTGTTGACCAGTTCGGCCCCGTCGATGCGGGCGCGTTCGTCGTCGCTGCGCAGGTCGAAGTGGATCTCGGAGCAGGGGCCGCAGGGACCGGTGTCGCCCATCTCCCAGAAGTTGTCGTGTTTGTTGCCTTTGAGGATGTGCGAGGCGGGCAGGCGTTCGGCCCAGAAGTCATAGGCTTCGCTGTCGAAGGGCACTCCTTCTTCCGGCGAGCCTTCGAAGACGGTGGCGTACAGACGGTCGGTGGGGAGTTTGTAGCGTTCGGTGAGCAGTTCCCAGGCCCAGGCGATGGCCTCTTTCTTGAAGTAGTCGCCGAAGCTCCAGTTGCCGAGCATCTCGAACATGGTGTGGTGGTAGGTGTCGTGGCCCACCTCTTCCAGGTCGTTGTGTTTGCCGCTCACGCGGAGGCATTTCTGGGTGTCGGCCGCGCGGTGCCATTTGGCGGGCTGGTTGCCCAGGAAGATGTCCTTGAACTGGTTCATCCCGGCGTTGGTGAACATCAGCGTGGGGTCGTTCTTGACCACCATCGGGGCCGACGGAACGATCTGGTGTTGCTTCTCGTGGAAAAAGTCGAGGAAGACTTGACGGATTTCGTTGGAGTTCATATATCTTTTTTTCGCTTTTGTCCGTTAATAGAGGTGAAGTTGCAAAATTACGATATTTTTCGATTCCGCAGGAGTTCTCGGCGCGATTTGTCGACGGGACGGGTGCCGCTCGGAAACCGGCGGTCGATGATTCTGTGCCGGAGCGACTCTCTCGGGGAGTCCTGTACCCGTTGCGAACGGCATGCGGAGTGGTTGCCGTCGGCCGATGCAAGAGAAGAGCGGACGAGTTGCCCTCCTGTGTGATCCGGGTGGCTTTCGGAACCGGAATCGGAGAGTTTCGCTAAAAATTGTTATTTTTGCCTGATTGAAATCCCTGTACCGAGGCGAATGGATTCACCGCAGTCGTCATATTATACGCTCTACCACTTCTTCCGCGAGCGGTTCGTGTTGCCCCTGCGGCAATGGCTGTTCCGTTTTGTCCGGATGGTGCTGGTGGTATTCATCGCCGCATCGGTCGTCAATTTCGTCTTCTCCTACTTTTTCTATACGCCCAAGATGCACCGCCTTCGCGAGCAGAACGAGGCCATCGTGCGCGATTATCAGCTGCTCGGCGAACGGGTCGATGCGTCGCTGGCCCAGTTGGCCGAGCTCCGCGAACGCGACCATGCCGTCTATCGGGCCATCTTCTCGGCCGACACGCTGAACATCCCCGGGATCTATACTCCGTATTCGCACGACAAGTACGCCTCGGTAGGGTACGGACGTTACGCTCCGCTCATGACCCAGGTGTGGAAAAAGATGGATGCACTGGGACGTCAGCTCTATCTGCAGTCGATGTCCTACGACGAGCTCGAACAGCTGGCCGTCGACAAGGACCTCATGGCTGAGGTCGTACCGGCCATCATGCCCATCGACCAGAAAAAACTGCGCGGCAGCATCGGTGCCTTCGGCATGCGGCTGCACCCGATCCTGAAACGCTATATCGGCCACGAGGGAATCGACCTTGGGGCTCCGCACGGTACGCCCGTGTATGCCACCGGCACGGGGCTGGTCGCTTACCAAAAACCGCAGTCGGGCTACGGCAAGCAGGTGGTGATCGACCATGGCTTCGGTTACCGTACGCGCTATGCCCACCTGAGCAAGGTGCTTGTCGAGCCGGGACAGCTGGTCAAACGCGGCGAGCAGATCGGCGAGGTCGGCAGCACGGGACGGTCGACAGGTCCTCACCTCCACTACGAGGTGATTTACCGCGGCCGGCCGGTCAACCCCATCAACTACATCAGCCGCAGCATGAGCGAAGAGGAATTCCGCGCCATTACCGAAGCGGCCAAAGCCACTACCTACGAACTGGATGAGTAAACGGACCACATACAACGAATCGGGAGCCTCGCGGCGCTATCCGAGGCTGGTGAAATGGACCTTCCGTTTCTTCAGCGGGATCGCTGTGGCCATCGTTTATTTTATTGTCTTCTCCTTTTTCTTCGACACCCCGATCGAGTACGAACTCAAGAAAAGTACCGAGCGGATTGCGACCGAGTACGAAGCGTTGGAACGACGCTACGACACCCTGCAGCAGGTTCTCAACAACGTATCGGAGCGTGACAAGAGCATCTACACGATGCTTTTCGAGGCGGAGCCCGTCCTGCCCGGCGACGACGATCGGCAGCATCGGCTGGAGTTCCGTGACCGGCTGGAGGAGATGAGCAACCTGGAACTCGGAAACTGGTTCGACGAGCACCTCGGCATGTTGTACCAGCACGTGTCGAACTACAACGCCATGGTGAAGGGACAGCAGGAACGCGTGGCGAAAAACGTCCAGAAGGCGCTGTCGATCCCGGCCATCCAGCCGGTCGACAACAAACAACTGACCCTGCTGACCGCCTCGTTCGGCGAACGGGTGCATCCCTTCTTCAAAACCATGACCCAGCATAACGGAGTCGATTACTCCGTACCCGAAGGAACCGCCGTGTTCGCCACGGCCGATGGAACCGTCCGCAGTCTCCAGACCCGCGGACAGACCTCCGGTCTGACCATGGTGATCGACCACGGGAACGGCTACAAAACCGTATATTCGCACCTCGATAAAGTGGTTGTGCGACCCGGCAGCCACGTCAACCGGGGCGATATTGTCGCCTTCTCGGGCAACTCCGGTCTCTCGTTCGCGCCGCACCTACATTACGAGGTCCACTACCGCGGCAAACCGGTCGATCCGATCAACTACTTCTTCATGGAACTCGACATGCCGAGCATGCGGAAACTGAAAGAGATCTCCCGCATGGGGATGCAGTCTTTCGATTAGCATCACCCGGGGGGGCGAGAGTTGGGACCGAAAAAACGGAGTGAGCCGGGGGCCGGTGAAGAAGAGTGGGGAAGGAAACGGAGCGAATCCCCGGAGGAGCCGGGAGATGGAGAACGGAGTAACGGAACGAAGCGAATGGGCCGAGAGGAAAAGAGGGTGAAAAATCGGAGCGAGCGGATAGGGTGGAGAGATGGGGAAAAACGGCGGGTGAGGAATGAACGGAAATGGATCCGGACGGAGAGGAGAAAACCGGGGAGTGCCGGTAGATGGGAAAACCGCGTAAAGAAGCCCGACTGGAAACTCAGCGTGAAGGCTTCCGAGGCGGTGGCGGGGGAGAAGATGACCTGAAACAGAGATTTATTTTTAACAACCGATATGACCATGAAAAACAAAGTATTGCTGATGATCCTCGACGGATGGGGAAAAGGCGACCACACCAAACGCGACGCCATCTTCTCGGCCCATCCCGAATTCATCAATTCGCTGATGGAGAAATACCCCAACGCCGAACTGCTCACCAGCGGCGAGAACGTCGGTCTGCCCGACGGACAGATGGGTAACTCCGAAGTCGGCCACCAGAACATCGGTGCCGGCCGGATCATCTATCAGGACCTCGTCAAGATCAACCGTGCCTCGAAAGACGGCTCGATCATGCAGAACCCCGAAATCGTCGCCGCCTTCGAATACGCTCAGAAAAACGGCAAAGACGTACACTTCATGGGGCTGGTATCTGCCGGCGGCGTTCACAGTTCGCTCGACCACCTCTTCACCCTGTGCGACATTGCCAAACACTACGGCATTGCCAACACCTACGTGCACGCCTTCATGGACGGCCGTGACACCGACCCCAAAAGCGGTGCCGGCTACCTCGGTCAGCTCGAAGCCCACATGGCCCAGTCGACCGGTAAGATCGCTTCGGTCATCGGCCGTTACTACGCCATGGACCGCGACAAACGCTGGGAACGTGTTAAAGAAGCCTACGACCTGATTACCAAAGGCGAAGGCCGCAAAGCCACCAACGCTGTGCAGGCCGTCGAAGAGTCCTATGCCGAAGGCGTGACCGACGAATTCATCAAACCGATTGCCCTGACCGACGCAGCCGGCCAGCCGATCGGCCTGATTAAGGAAGGCGACATGGTGATCTTCTTCAACTACCGCAACGACCGCGCCAAGGAACTCACCCAGGTGCTCACCCAGTGCGACATGCCCGATCAGGGGATGAAGACCATTCCGCTCTATTACTGCACCATGACCCCCTACGACTCGTCGTTCAAGGGGCTGCACATCCTCTTCGATAAGGAGAATGTCGAAAACACCCTCGGCGAATGGATCTCGAAACAGGGACTCTCGCAACTGCGTATCGCTGAGACCGAAAAGTTCGCTCACGTAACCTTCTTCTTCAACGGCGGCCGCGAACAACCCTTCGAAGGCGAAAAACGTATCCTGATTAACTCGCCGAAAGTGGCTACCTACGACCTGCAGCCCGAAATGAGCGCCTATCTCGTGGCCGAAGCACTCGTGAAAGACATCAAGACCGAGGCTCCCGACTTCATCTGCCTGAACTTCGCCAACGGTGACATGGTGGGCCACACCGGGGTTTACGAAGCCATCGAAAAGGCCGTGAAAGCCGTCGACGCCTGCGTGAAAGAGGTCGTTACCGCCGCCCGTGAAGCCGGTTACACGATCCTCATCTGCGCCGACCACGGTAATGCCGACAACGCCATCAACGCCGACGGTACGCCCAACACCGCTCACTCGCTGAACCCCGTGCCGCTGATCGTCGTATCCGACACTATCAAAGAGGTGCACAACGGCGTGCTGGCCGACCTGGCTCCCACCGTGCTCAAGATCATGGGCCTCGAACAGCCCAAAGAGATGACCGGCAACGCGTTGGTTTAATCTTTGTGCAGAGGGGGGCGGCAGTGTATGTCGATAAAACAGGGGAAGTGAGTTGACAACCCCGTGGCCGTCAGGGCAATGAGTTCCTGCGGACAGTGTCGCTGCCGAAAACGAATTCTCCCCCATTATATCAACCTGTGAGGCGGAGAACCCGATTGTCAAAGGGTTCTCCGCCTCGCTTTTTGTTTATGTGGCTGATTTTTCTTGGGTTGAAACGGTGGGAAAATTTTATCGGGAGACATAAAATTATATTAACGGTTAAAAAAGTATGATAATTTTCCTGAAGGGCACGAGAATTGCATCAGTTAATCAAAATTGAATCCAAACGAACCGATCAGTGATATGAAAAAACAGACCATACTTGTCGTTTTGTCGATGCTTGGGCTGACCGCCTGCTGGCAGACCCAGACTCCGCGCAGTTTTGTGCGTCCCGTCAAACTGAGTCCGGCTCAGTCGCTGAGCAGCTACAGCAAGGATTTCGTGGGCGTTGTCTCGTCCGACCAGTCCACCAATCTGGCATTCCGCGTGGGCGGGCAGGTGATCCGCACCTTTGTTGGCGAGGGTGACCAGGTGCGCGAAGGGCAGGTGCTGGCCAAGCTCGACCCCGGCGACTTCCAGCTGCAACTCGAGGCCGACAAGGCTCAGTTCACCACGGCCCAGTCCATCCTCGAACGGAGCAAGCGGCTGCTGGCCAAACAGGCCATCTCGCAGCAGGACTACGAAATTGCCCAGTCCGACTATCTGCGGGCCAAGTCGGCCTACGAGTACTCCCGGAATCAACTGGCTTATACGCAGCTGAGAGCGCCATTCGCCGGGTCGATAGAAAAGAAGTACGTCGATAACTACCAGAAGGTGCAGACCGGCGAGGCCATCTTCAAACTGATCAACCCCGGCCAGCTCTCCGTGAAGTTCACCCTGCCCGAGAGCGACGTCGAGCTTGTACGGGTCAATAAGAACATCTTTGTCGAGTTCGACAACTACCGCGGCGAGACCTTTAGTGCCGAAATCAAGGACGTGGTCGACGCGTCGGTCGACGGTGCCGGCATCCCCGTAACGCTCCGTATCACCGATCCCCGTTTCGATCCCGCAAAATATGACATCAAGGCCGGTTTTGCCTGTCGTGTGAAGATGCAGATCGAGGGAAACAAGGCTTATCATGCCTATGTCATCGTTCCCATTACGGCAGTATTTAATCCACCGACGGACAAGACGGGAAGTTATGTCTGGGTTTATAATCCTACAACGGCTACGGTCGGAATGCGTAAAGTCCAAACGATGGGATTGATGGGAGATGATCAGGTCATTGTACCCGAGGGGCTCGCGGCCGGCGAACAGGTCGTTTCGGCCGGCGTGTACCAACTGACCGAAGGGCAGAAGGTTAACGTTCTGAAATAGGGGAGGGAGGTACGTCATGAATATTCCGAAATTTGCACTCGACAACCCCAAGATCTTCTATTTCTTTTTCGCCCTGCTGTTGATCGGCGGATTTCTGTCGTTCGGCGGGCTCGAGAAGAAAGAAGATGCGCCGTTCGTCATCAAGAGCGTGGTGCTGGTGACGCAGTATCCCGGAGCGACGCCTCAGGAGGTGGAGCAGCTCGTCACGGAGCCCATCGAACGCGAGGTGCAGTCGATGGCCGGGGTCAGCAAGATCAAGTCTGAATCCTACTTCGGCATGTCGAAAATCAGCGTGGAACTCGACCCCGCCACCTCGCCCGACGCGATTCCCGGCAAGTGGGACGAGTTGCGCCGCAAGGTGCTGAACGTGCAGCCGAAACTCCCCTCCGGAGCGTCGCAGATCAGCGTCTCCGACGACTTCGGCGACGTGTTCGGCATCTACTACGGTCTGGTGGCCGACGACGGCTTTACCTACAACGACATGCGCAACTGGGCGCAGTTCTTCAAAACCGAACTGGTAACTCTGCCCGGCGTGCAGAAAGTAGCTCTGTTCGGCGAGCAGACCGAGGTGGTAAACCTCTTTGTGAACACCGCCACGCTGGCCAATCTAGGGGTCGATCCGAACTCGATCGTGCAGATCGTCTCGAGCCAGAACCAGCTGGTCAATACCGGCGTCAAGGAGGCCGGCGGCATGAACCTCACGATCCGCGCGGCCGGTACGTATGCCGACCTGCAGGACATCCGTAATCAGGTGATTTCGACGCGTGACGGGTCGCAGATCCGGTTGGGCGATATTGCCGTCGTCCAGCGCGGCTACCTCGATCCGCCGAACCAGCTGATGCGGGTCAACGGACAGCGGGCCATCGGCATCGGGGTCTCGACCCTGCCCGGCTACGATGTGGTCAAGACCGGCGAAGGGGTGCGCCGGCAGATCGAACAGGTGATGCCGCAGGTACCCGTCGGCATATCGCTCGTCCCGCTCTACCTCGAAAACGAAATTGCGGCTGAGGCCAATAACGGTTTTATCCTGAATCTGGTCGAATCGGTGGCCATCGTGATTCTCATCATCCTGCTGGTGATGGGATGGCGGGCCGGTGTGCTGATCGGATCGTCGCTGCTCTTCTCGATCGGCGGGACGATGCTCGTGATGCTCTTCATCGGCGTGGGGCTCAACCGAACCTCACTGGCCGGATTCATTATCGCCATGGGGATGCTGGTCGATAACGCCATCGTGGTGACCGACAACGCCCAGGTGGCCATGAAACGCGGCGTGCCAAAGCGAAAGGCGTTGATCGACGGGGCCACCGGTCCGCAGTGGGGGCTGCTCGGGGCTACCTTCATCGCCGTATGCTCGTTCCTGCCGCTCTATCTGGCACCGGCATCGGTGGCCGAAATCGTCAAGCCGCTCTTCGTGGTGCTGGCTCTGTCGCTCGGGCTGAGCTGGGTGCTGGCCCTGACCCAAACCCCGATCTTCGGGAACTTCATCCTCCGCGCGCCGAAATCGGGACAGGCCGAAAAAGATCCTTACGACAATAAATTCTACAACGGGTTCGGGCGGTTGCTCGCTGCGTTGATTCGCAACCGTTGGAAAACGATTCTCTGTGTACTGGCGCTCTTTGTCGGGGCGCTCTACACGATGAGCCGTGCGCCGCAGGGCTTCTTCCCCAACCTGAACAAACCCTATTTTCGGGCCGACTGTTTCCTGCCCGACGGCTATTCGATCCGGGAGTCGGAGCGTGAAATCATGCGGCTGGCCGAGTGGCTGCAACAGCAGCCGTCGGTTCGGACCGTCTCGGTGACCGTGGGGGCGTCGCCGCTGCGCTACTACCTGGCCAGCACGTCGTTCGGTCCGAAACCCAACTTTGGCAATATTCTGGTCGAACTGAACGACATCGACTCGACGGCGGCCTTGGAGCGGCGGTTCTATATCCATGCCAAGGAGAACTCGCCGAACGTACTGGTTCGTTCGTCGCTCTTCAAACTCTCGCCCGCGGTCGAGGCCACCATTCAGATGGGCTTCATCGGCGAGGATATCGACACCCTCGAACGGCTCACCGTACAAGCCCAGCGGCTGATGGCCGAGTGCGATCTGGTGGGCGACATCCGCTCCGACTGGGGCAACAAGATCCCGGTGGTCAAGCCGCTCTATTCGCAGGAGAAGGGGCAGCGGCTGGGCATCACGCGGCAGACCGTGGCGCAGTTCACGAAACTCTCGACCAACGGGCTGTCGATGGGCGAGTATCGCGAGGGAGACCAGTTCATGCCGATCCTGCTCAAGGATGCCAATATCGACAACTTCAACCTGGCCAATCTTGGTTCGCTGCCGGTCTTCGCTCCGAACGGGACGGTCGTTTCGCTCGATCAGGTGGTCGATTCGATCGGCAGTGCCTACCAGTACAGCGTCATCAAACGTTTCAACCGGCAGCGGGTGATGATGGCGCAGTGCGATCCGCTGCTGGGGGCCAATGCCGTCGATGCCTACAAGCAGGTCTACGAACGGGTCGCCGCGATGGAGCTGCCCGAGGGGTATCGGCTGAAGGTGTTTGGCGAGAAGGAGTCGCAGGAGGAGTCGAATGCGGCGCTGGCCAAGAATTTCCCGCTCACCTTCTTCCTGATCTTCACCACGCTGTTGCTGCTGTTCCGCACCTACCTGCGGCCCGTGGTCATTCTGTCGATGATTCCGCTGATCTTTATCGGCGTGGTGCTCGGGCTGACGGTGATGAACAAAACGATGGACTTCTTCGCCATCCTCGGCGTGCTGGGGCTCGTGGGGATGAACATCAAGAATGCGGTGGTGCTGGTCGACCAGATCGACCTCGAACAGAAGGCCGGCCGGGCGCCTGTGGATGCCGTGGTTGCGGCCACGAAGTCGCGTATCGTCCCGGTGACGATGGCCTCCGGAACCACCATCCTGGGGATGCTGCCGCTGTTGCCCGACGCCATGTTCGGCGGCATGGCGGCCACGATCATGGGCGGGCTGCTCGTTGCCACCTTCCTGACGATTCTGGTGCTGCCGGTGGCCTATTGCCTGATTATGCGGATAAAATCGGCTGAGCGGAATGAAAACTGACAATTTACGGAAAAGGCGCCGCCTGCGGATCGCGTATCCCGGGCTGTGCGTAAACGCTGAACATCCTTACGATATGAAGATATGGAAATCAGACCGCCTGCGGTCCGAACAGCAGGAAAATGACGGCCTGTCGGCCGAGACAACCAGCCTGCGGGAGATTTGTCCCGGAGCATGCCTGGGCGATTGCTCCGGAATGTATCCCGAAACTCGATCCGGGAGACGTCTCAGGGGGCGTTTCGGGATGCGTGTGGGGCTGGCCGTGTTGTTATTGTCCGTCGTGGCTGGAATCCCGCGGGTGGAGGCGGCTTCACGACAGGAGGGCGCAACGGAAACGGCTCTTGTGGAAGAAGAGGCAGTGCCGTTGTCGCGTGACGAGTTTCGACGTCGCGTTGTGGAGTACAGCAACCAGTTGAAGATCACGCGCGAGAACGTCGAGGCTGCCGACCTCAAGGTGAAGAAGGTCAGAACCGGCTTTTACCCGTCGCTTGGAGCACAGGCGTCGTTCAACTATCAATTCAATCAACCGGGTGGAACGACCTCCGGGACAACGCTCAAGGATTACAGCTATACGGCGCAGGTTTCGATCATGCAGAATGTTTACACGGGCAATGCGGTGACCAACCAGACCCGTGCGGCAGAGATCGAACGGTCGATTGCCGGATTGCAGCAGGAGATGACCCTCGAAGGGGTGATCTATTCGGCCGATCTGAGTTACTGGGCGATGGCTGCGGCACAAAAGCAGCTCGACATTGCGCGGACGTA
The DNA here is from genome assembly GCF_900104655.1 of Millionella massiliensis. Lineage (GTDB taxonomy): Bacteria > Bacteroidota > Bacteroidia > Bacteroidales > Rikenellaceae > Rikenella > Rikenella massiliensis. The sequence goes on from NZ_FNWD01000002.1 coordinate 2,785,165, forward strand.
TGTCCGGATTGTGGACAGTCTGTACCGGATCGTGAACACGCGTTTCGAGGACGGCTATGTGAGCCGTACCGACCTGTTGATGGTCGAAACGCGACTGAACGAGGCCCGTTTGCAGGAGATTGCGGCGCTCAAACTCTACCAGTCGTCGTTGCAGAGCCTCAATACGCTGATGGGTAACCGCCAGCCGCAGGCTTACTTGGCGGCCGATACCATTGCACAGCCGGTCGAGATGCCCGGCGTACTGCCGTTGGAACGCATCCTGGAGTTGCGGCCCGACTATCGGATTGCCGAGCAGCAGTTGGAACTCTCGAACCAGAATGTGCGTGTGGCGCGGTCGTTCTACAACCCGCAGCTGACGGTGGGGGTGCAGGGCGTGTACGGGACGCTGCAGCCCAACGTGACGGGCGAGGGGAAGGTGTACGGGCTGGCGCTGGCGCAGTTGAACGTGCCGATTTTCCGCTGGAACGAACGCCGGCACGAGGTGAATATGGCGCGGGCAGCCGTGCGCGGGTCGGAGTGGGCCCTGGTCGATGCCGAGAACACGGTGAACGGCGATCTGGCTGTGGCGCGAACCAACATGGAAAGGACGCGGGAGGCGGTCGAGATGGCCGAAGTGAACCTGAACGTGGCGCTCGACAACTTGATGCTCAATACGTTCAGTTACAGCGAAGGGCGTCTGCCGATTCTCGACGTGCTGTCGGCTCAGCTGGCCTGGATTCAGTCCTACACGGCTTTCGTGAACTCCAATTACGAGTACAAAGTCTCGATCGCTGACTACTGCAAGGCGCAGGGAACGCTCACCCTCCAGTTGGGGGATTGACGCCTACCAGGTCTGAGGGGCGTATGATGAAACCGGGGGTATTGCAGCGCTTCGGATAGAGAACGCTGCAATACCCCCGGTGTCGTTTGCGGGCGTTATCGGGCAGACCGAGCGGAACGGGCGGGATTATTGTCCGCCGCCGCTTTGCTGTTGTTGCGAACCGCCGGACTTCACGTCGTCGTTCTGGATGCCGCGGCGTGCCTTCTTGATTTGGGCCTGCACTTTGCCGAAACGCCAGGTCAGGTTGATGCGGAAACTCCGGTAGGGGTTGTCGCTGCGTCCCCACTGGCTGTATTCGGGGCTGAAGCCCTTGTATTTGTAGGTAAAGTGCCCTTGGAACGGGTTGCTGGCCGAGAGGCTCAGAATCAGTTTGCGGTCCCAGAAGCCGTGCGACACGCCGATGGAGTGGTAGCCCCCCATCGAACCGCTGCTCTGAAGCCCCGTGTATCCGCTCCACAGGCCGCCGCTCACGTAGACGTTCCCGTTTTTCCACGGTTGTGCGTTGATGTTCAGCGTCCCGTAGTGGGCCCATCCTTCGTTGCGCAGACCGGTTCCGTTGCCGGCGTCGTACTTGTTGTAGCCTGTGCCGGCGTTGAGGCTGATGGTCAGTTTGTTCTGCAACAGGCGCAGCGAACCGTAGAGCGAGAGGCCGAAGTACTGCCGTTTGCCAATGTTGGCATAGGTGCTGAAGAGTGCGCCGGACTCCAGGGTCGAGGTGAGCTGCTCGATGGCGTTGTCGGTGAGGTTGGCCGTGAGGCTGGCGCTGATGTTGAACAGCTGGCTGAAGTTGCTGTACGTCAGGTCGAAATTGTGGCTGATTTCGGATTTCAGATTCGGATTACCGGTCGAGATGTGGAGCGGATCGAGGTCGTCCACGTAGGGGTTCAGGTACCAGATGCCGGGACGCGACAGACGCTGGGTGTAGCCCAGTCGCAGGGTCTGCTGCTGGGTGGGCTGCCAGCCGAGGGTTACGTAGGGAATCAGGTCGAAATACTTGTTGTCGAGCGGGTGGTCGCCGTCCTGCTGGTGGAACGTGCCGTCGTTAATGGTGTATTCGGCACGGGCGCCCACCTTGATGCTGTATGCCTTGAGTTTGAGTTGGTAGCTGGCGTAGGCGGCGGCGATGTGCTGGCGGTAGTCGAGCGAGTTCTGGCGGTTCTCCTGCAGGATCCACTCTCCACCGGGGTCGCGCTGGTAGGTTTCGGGGTCGCTGGAGTTGGGACGCAGGATGTATTTCAGTCCGGTCTCGATCTGGTGTTTCGGGGTGATGGGGTCGATGTAATCGATCTGTACGGTGTGTTCGTATCCGCGGGCACGGTTGTCGGAACGCTGGTCGTAGCTCGGATAGTTCAGCAGCCCGGTGATCGTGCGGTCGAAACGGCTGTTGTTGGGCGAGTAGTCGAATTTGTACGAGGCGGTCAGTATCTGGTCCGGCTTGCGGAAGGTGCGCTGGTAGTCGATGTTGCCGGAGACGGCGCCGTAGTCACCCTCCGAGCTGGAGAGGGTGCTGTAGCTTTGGGTCAGCACGCGCAACTGGTCGTAGATCTCGTCGTTGCGCATCGATTTCGATTTGTAGTCGCCCAGGTAGCCGTTGAACGAGAGCGAAATCAGGTTGAAGGTGTCGATCTCGTAACCGGCTTCGAACGAAAAGCCGTTGCCCTGTCCGTTGCTTTTCGAGGTGGAGTTGTTGCTGAGGTAGTGACTCTGTTCGATGTTATAGTTCTCGGTCTGGCCGGATGAGGTCGACTCGGGCGAGCGGAAGTAGTTGCCGAAGTAGTTGGCCGACAGGCTGAATTTGCCCATCGATGCGGCGATGTAGGCGTTCCCGTTGACCCCGCCCCAGGTGTTGGTGCCGAGGCTGAGGCTGCCGTTGAAACCCACCGGGGTGCTGCGGTTGGTGATGATGTTGATGATGCCGCCGATCCCTTCGGCGTCGTATTTGGCGGGCGGGTTGGTGATCACTTCGATGCTCTTGATCGAGTTGGCGGGCATGGATTTGAGCACATCCTTGTAGTTCTGGGCCATCAGGGTCGAGCTCTTGCCGTTGACCAGTATCTTGAAGTTGCTCTGTCCCTTGAGCTGGATGTTGTCGTCGCCGTCGACGGTGAGCATCGGCACTTTGCGGATCATCTCGAGGGCCGTGAGGGTCGGCGTCTCGGGATCCGAGGTGGCGTTGTAGGTAATTTTGTCGATGTCGGCGGTGACGATCGGGCGCTGGGCCGTGACGGTGACCGCATCTGTGGTAATGCCTGCCTGGAGCTCGATGTCGCCGACTTCCAGCGGCACGGCGGACGATTCGACCCGGATCGGTCGGCTGACGGCCGTGTAACCCGCGAAACTGAGGTGGAGGTTGTAGGCGCCAGCTTTTCCGATGGTGAGCGTAAAGTGGCCGGCGTCGTCGGTGATGGCTGCCGTCAGGGGCTGGGCGGTGCTGTCGGCGGTCAGCGAGGCGGTGGCGTAGGCGATCGGCTGGCGGGTCGAAGCATCGATGGCCCTGCCGCTTATACGATATTTCACGGTCTGTGCGGTGGCGTTGCCGTTTTGAGGCGGGGCGGATTTCTGTGACCGGCCGGGCTGTGGGCACAGCATCAGCAGCAGAGCGGCGATCAGGGTGAGGGTGGGTTTCATGCGGTGGGGGTATGGTTTGTTTTGGTGTATTATGTCACTATTACACTGCAAAGGTATTCCTTATTTTGAAACAAGCAACGCTTCGGCAGTTTTTCCGGCCGCATATTCCGCGAAATGTTGCGAGTGTATGTCGTCTCGCCGGGTCTGCTGCGGGCGAGCCTTCTCTTTGTAAGGCACTGGCTGGCCGTTATGCCGGGTGCAGAGTGTTGCCTGTCAGGTGTCGGTGTTAGTGTCGCGCGCCGGAGGCGTAACCGGTCGGAAATGGATCTTCGTGGCGTTGCAAATGTCGCGTCGGGAGTGGGTGGGTCTTCGTGGCGGGGTATAAAGGAGGGTGAGTGGGTTTGTTGTCAATGGTTCTCGAGGTGTAAAGATAATAACTGTGTTTTTAGTTTCATCGTGATGCGTCCATTTTTTCGTATCTTTGATGATATTTAAAAATTTGGGAATGACGAGTCGGAAAGAGGCGGAGAGGGAATTTTCCGTGTTCGTCGGGCGTTTTGCCCCCTCAGGCCAAAGCCGCGTCGAGAGTATCGCGTGATAAAGAGCGGCCGCAGACGGCAAAATCGTAGTCCGGAGTGTGTGTGGTTGTCAGTGTCGCTGCCTGTGTTGCAGTCAGTGCCGTCCCGCGAGTCATTCCGTAATCAGCGTATATGGGCAGTGTCAAGATACTGAAGGCATCGGCCGGGTCGGGGAAGACCTACCGGCTGGCCTATGAATATATCAAAGGGGTCGTGTGCGACCCGCTTCTCTATCGGGGAACGCTGGCGGTGACCTTCACCAACAAGGCGACCGAAGAGATGAAGCGGCGCATTGTCAAATGTCTGCACGCACTGGCTTCGGCGCCCGAATGGGAACCCGAAGGGGGCGACCGGGTGACCTACCTCGACGACCTGATTCGGGAGACGGGTCTCTCGCGCAGCCGCATCATCCGCAACGCGGCGCAGGCCCGCACCCTCATCCTGCACGACTATTCGCGGTTTGCCGTATCGACCATCGACAAGTTTTTCCAGCGTGTGGCGCGTGCATTTTTCCGGGAACTGGGGCTCGAACTCGACTACACGGTTGAGATCGACCGCGACTGGGTGCTTTCGGCGGCGGTCGACCGGCTGCTCGAGCGCACGGCGACCGATGCGCCCCTGCGAGACGCCGTGCGGCGTCTGCTCGACGAGCGGGTCGAGGAGGGGAAGGGCTGGGACGTCCGTTCGGACATCGTTCGGATCGGCGCCGAACTGTTCAAGGAGGATTATCTCCCCAATCCGAACCCCGCCGATCGGATATGGAGCATCTATACCGAAATCGTCCGGGATTTGAGCGCCCGTTTTGCAGCCGTGAAGCAGACCGCGCAGCGTGCCGTGTCTGTGATTGAGTCGGCCGGGCTGAGCCTCGACGACTTCCCCTATAAACGGCAGAGCTTTGCTGCCTATCTCTACCAGATGGCCGCGGCCGACGGCCCGATCCCGTACAAACCGCGTTTCCAGCAGGCTACCGAGAGCTCCGATGTGTGGACTGCGAAACGATCGCCTCTGCGCGATCGGATACTGGCCCTGGAGGGAACGCTGATGCCGCTGATGCGCGAGGTGCGTGACGGTGTCGATGGGCTGGTGCGTGACTGCAATTCGCGCGATCTGGTGCGCGAAAAGCTGGGACGCAGCCTGCTGCTGGCCCAGTTGGGCGCCGAGGTGCGGGCCGTCTCGGCCGAACGCAACCTGGTGATGATCAACGAGACGGCGGCTCTGGTCCACCGGCTGGTGACGGGCAACGACGCGCCGTTTATCTACGAAAAGGTCGGCAATGCCTATGCCCGCTACATGATTGACGAATTTCAGGATACCTCCGAGAAACAGTGGCAGAATTTCGTCCCCCTGCTGGACAACGCGTTGGCCGAAAACAGCGGCGAACCGGTGATGCTGATCGGCGACGTGAAGCAGTCGATCTACCGGTGGCGCGGCGGCAACTGGCGTATTCTGGGGAGCGAGGCCGAGACCCATTTTGCGGATGCGCTGGCCGAGCCGGTGCCGATGGATACCAACTGGCGCAGCGAACGCCGTGTGATCGAATTCAACAACGGGCTGATGCGTCGCGTGATTGAGCATGATGCGGCCAATCTGGCGGGCTTTCTGGCAGCCGCACCGCGTCAGCTGCAACCGTTGGCCGACATCCTGAGCCATTCGTACGAAGGGTTCGAACAGAAGCCGGCGCCGGGCAAACTCAAACGTGAACCGGAGGGGTATGTGGAGGTGATTCCCGCCCTGCGCGAACAGATCGGGCCGCTGGTTACCGGTCGCGTGGCCGACCTGCTCGGGAGGGGCTATGCCCTGCGTGATATTGCCGTGTTGGTGCGTACCAACGGCGAGGCGCGGCGTGCGGCCGATGTGCTGCTCGAAGCCGGATATGCCATCGTGAGTCAGGAGGCGCTGCTGCTGAGCGGTTCGCCCGTGGTCGATTTCGTGATGGCGATCTACGCGCTGGCCGCCGTGCCCGAAGACTCCGTGGCGCTGGCCCAGTATAACGCATTTCTGGAGCGTCCCTACGGACGTGCGCTCTCGACCGAAGAGCAACAGTTTATGGCCAGCTTGCTGCGCTGTGCGCTGACCGAGAGTTTCGAACGGATCCTGGCGCGGTACGGCCTGGGCGAGCGGAGCGATGCGGTTTCCTACCTGCAGGCGCTCTATCAGGTCATTATCTCGTACAGCAAGCAGACCATCTCCGATATTCCGCTGCTTCTGGAGTGGTGGAGCGAAAATGGCGGGAAAAAAACCGTCTACCTCCCCTCCGAACAGGATGCCATCACCATCATGACCGTCCACAAAGCCAAGGGGCTGGAGTTCCCGTGCGTGCTGATTCCCTTCTGTGATTGGGAACTGCTCCCGCAGGCAAACGGCGGCGGGACGACCCTGTGGGTCGAGGCCCGGGGCGAGGAGGCCGGTCGTTTTGCCGAACTGGGACCCGTGCCCGTGGCGTACAAGAAGCAGATGGCGGACTCGCACTTTGCGGTCGATTACTACCGTGAGAGCGTCTATTCCCATGTCGATAACCTGAACCTGCTCTACGTGGCCCTGACGCGGGCCGAACGCGAACTCTACGTCATGTACGATACCACGCGGACCGGAACGCGCGTCTCGAAGCTGATCGATGCCGTGCTGCCCGGGTTCGAGGGATTGGAGGAGTGCGAAGACGAATTGACCGACGGCAGTACTGTGACCTGTTATACGTATGGTGCAAAAGCCCCTGCTCCGTGTCGGGACAACCGCTCGGACGAGGGGAAGGAGCGGCAGGTGGTGCTGACCTGTTTCCCGTCGAACGACGCCGGGCAGCAGATCCGTGTCCGATGGTCGTCGGATCGTTACTTCGGTCAGGATCGGGATGCCGTGTCGCCCCGGCGCTACGGGGTGCTGATGCACAAACTGTTCGAACTGCTCGGTGCGCCCGACCAGCTGGACGAAGTGCTGGATCGGATGCGTGTGAACGGGGATATTGCTTCGGACGCCGAGCGGGACAAGGTGCGCGATCGTGCCCGGCGGGCGCTGGCCGATCCGATGGTGGCCCGCTGGTTTTCGTCCGAGTGGGAGGTGGTGCACAGCGAGCGTGACATCATCGCGGGCGGCGGTGTGCGTCGGCCCGACCGGGTGATGACCGACGGAAACGACCGCGCCGTGGTGGTCGATTACAAATTCGGCGCCCTCCACAAGGCCGAATACCGCACCCAGGTGAGCGAATACATGGAACTGTTGCGGCAGATGGGCTATCGTCAGGTCGAGGGATACCTTTGGTTCGTCGAACTGGGTGAGGTGGAGCAGGTGGAGTAGTCGTGTGTCCACTCGGGGTGAAGTGTTTCGCCCCCGAAGGAGCGTATTGCCGGAAGGGGGTGCATGCCGAAGCGGTTGGAAACCGTGAGGGATACAATCAAAAATCCTGTCTTGAAGCTAAGATTGAGAAGAATACGATTAATTGACACGATATGAGAAAATTTCGACTTGCAACTGTGATGGCGTGTGCCGGGGTGATGCTCGGCATGCCGCTGGCGCAGGCACAGAAAAAGACCTTGGGGCAGGATGCCTTCCACGGATGGCGGCAAGTGGCCGCTCCGCAGATCAGCGACAACGGCCGGTGGGTCGTTTACGGGTTGAATCCGGCTCGCGGCGACGGCCAAAGTGTCGTTTATGATGCCGAGACCCGCCGTAGCGATACCCTCCACCGGGCCTCCGGTGCGCGGTTGTTCGGCCCGGCAGCGACCCCGTGGGTGGCCGCCAAAGTGATCCCCACCTATGCCCAGCAGCGGCAGGAAAAGATCAAAAAGACGAAGGCCGACAAGAAGCGGCCCGATACGCTGCTGGTGGTTTCGCTTGCCGGTGACGGGCGGTTGGCCGTGCCCCGGTTGAAAAGCTTTCAGACCGCCGACCGCGAGGGGAGTGGCATGATCGCCTACCTCTACGAAGTGCTGCCCGCAAAAGCGGCCCGGGATACGGCCGACAGCGTGAAAAAGGCGACGAAAACGCCGAAATTCAACCGTTTGGTACTGTGGGATGTCGTTTCGGGGGGCGACAGCATCGTGATGGACAGCGTGGAGAGCTACGCCCTTTCGCGTAACGGGCGGATGTTGCTCTACAGCCTCAAGGGCGACAGCCTGCGCAGCGTGTGGGCCTGCGTCGACGGCCGGCAGACCGAGCTCTATCGGGCAAAGGTCGGCAAAACCGGGTCGCTGGCCGTGGACGAGCAGGGTACGCAGGGAGCCTATCTCGTGACGCCCGACACGACCGAAACCGGTGCTCAGTATCAGCTCTATCACTTCACCGCCGCCGATCTCCAGCCGCAGCGCATTGCCGGGCAGGGGGCGCCGAACGGCTTTACGGTGAGCGAATACGGCTCGTTGAAGTTCTCGCGCGAGGGCGGGCGCTTGTTTTTCGGCATGAACCGTCCACCGCGCGTGGTGCCGAAAGATACCCTTTCGGACGACGAGAAGAGTACCTACGACCTGTGGAGTTATACCGATACGCTGCTGATGACCCAGCAGCTGGCGATGGCCAAGCAGATTCGTCAGCAGAGCTTCCGTGCCGTCTATGACACCCGGAGCGGAGAGTGGGTTCTGCTGGGCGACAAGTATCTGGCACGGGTGGTGATGCCCGAAGACGACGCGGCGCAATATGCGCTGGGAATCGACGAACAGCCCTACGAGTGGGCCAGTACGTGGGAGTCGCCCGGGACCAAAGACCTGTATGCCGTCGATCTGACGACCGGCACTCGGCGCAAGGTGGCCGTAGCAGCCAAGGCCGAAGCGGCGATCTCGCCCGACGGGAAATACATTGTGTGGTACGATGCGCCGCGTGCCGAATGGAAAGCCGTGGCGACCGCCGTCGGCAAACGCGGCGATACGACGGCTGCCGTGTCGCTGACGGCCGAGATTCCCTACCGGATGGATGTTCAGAACTTCGATATGCCCGACTACCCGTCGGCCGAAGGGATGGCCGGGTGGACCACCGACGGCCGGGTGGTGATCTATGACAACTTCGACCTCTGGCTGACCGATCCGTCGGGTCGGCGCGCGCCGGAGTGCCTGACCCGCGGCATCGGACGTCGTGACAGCATCGCGTTCCGTTGCGTGCAGCTCGATCCCGAAGAGCGGGCCATCGACCTCTCGCAGCCGATGCTGCTGTCGGCTTTCGACCGCGGTACGAAGGCGGCCGGATACTACCGGATGCCGGCCGAGGGTGGTGAACCCGAGAGACTGATCGCCGGAGACTATAAATATACCTTCGTGGCGAAGGCCCGCGAGGCCGACGAACTGCTGTGGCAGCGCGAGAATTTCCGCGAGTATCGCGACCTGTGGCGGTCGGACTGCTCGTTTGCCGATGCGCGGCAGGTGAGCGATGCCAACCCGCAGGCTGCACAATACCGCTGGGGAACGGTGCGGCGCGTGGCCTGGGAGGATATGAACGGACGCCCGACCGAGGGGTTGCTCTACCTGCCCGAGGATTACGACTCGACCCGCCGCTACCCGGTGATCGTCTATTTCTACGAAACCCACACGGACGACATTCATAAACACCTCCACCCGCAGCCCAGTTGGTCGATTGTGGTTCCGGTAGTCTGCACCTCGCAGGATTACGTGGTCTTCATGCCCGACATCCACTACCGGATCGGCTATCCCGGCCAGTCGTGCTACGATGCGGTGGTGAGCGGTGCCAAGATGTTGATCGACCGCGGTATCGCCGATCCCCGCCGGATCGGGCTGCAGGGACAGAGTTGGGGCGGCTATCAGATTGCCTATCTGGTGACGCGCACCGATATGTTCCGTTGTGCCAGCCCCGGTGCTCCGGTGTCGAACATGACCTCGGCCACGGGCGGTATCCGTTGGGGCTCCGGGTTGCCGCGCATGTTCCAGTACGAACACGGTCAGAGCCGTATCGGCGGATCGCTGTGGGAGAAACCGATCGAATATATCGAAAACTCGCCGCTCTTTTTTGCCAACAAGGTCCACACGCCGATGCTCATGCGCCACGACGATGCCGACGAAGCGGTGCCCTGGTACCAGGGAATCGAGTATTTCCTGGCCCTGCGTCGCCACGGGGTGCCGGTGTGGATGCTGAACTACAACGGCCAGCCTCATAACCTCAGACGATATGCCGACCGTCTGGACTGGGACCGTCGGATGATGCAGTTTTTCGACCACTACCTGAAGGATGCTCCGGCACCGCGCTGGATGCGCGAGGGAATCCCCGTGACGGATAAGGGGATCGATCCCAAACTGGACTACTGATAGTCAATCATGCTCTCGAAATTGTTGCGGGCGACACCTTCATTTGCGGGGTGCCGCCCGCAACGTGTTTACACGCGGGATAGTTCGCCCGGAATGGCCATTGGGCGGGTTAAGTGTCGATTGATCATTGATTTGCACGCAATCCATTCCGACAGGGAGTTAACAATTCCGTAACGTTAAATTAATATAATCCTAAGGGCATGTTAAGCAGACGTTAACATACGCGCTCTATGTTTGCATCGTAGAAAAAAGGCAAGGACAAGATTGCACCAACGATATGATGCTTATGAAAAGAAATGTGAAATGGATGGCTTTTGCCATGATGGCCCTTGCGGGAACGAATGCCTGGGCAGCCGAAACCGATGCCAAAGATGCGGCGACCAAAGAGGTGGCACCCAAAGTCGAAGACGGCGGTCTGAAACTCCGCTTCGGCGAGAAGGGGGGAACCCTCAAAATCTCCGGTTACCTGCAGGCACAATGGCAGCTCGCCCAGCAGGACGGAATCGCAGCCTTTACCGATGGCGGCTCGTTCAGTGACAACAGCGACAACCGCTTTATGATCCGTCGCGGCCGGGTGAAATTCACCTATGATCTGGGCGTGATGCAGGTGGTCTTCCAACCCGACTTCTCGGAAAAAGGAGTTTCGGTCAAAGACGCCTACATCAAACTGACGGCTCCCTCGCAGATTATCGGAGGTCAGGCCGGTATCTTCGATCGTCCCTTCGGTTACGAAATCAGCTACTCCTCGTCGAAACGCGAAACTCCCGAACGGAGCCGCGTCTACCTTTCGCTCTTTCCCAACGAACGCGACCTCGGCGCGATGCTCTCGCTCTGCGGCCGGAAAGGAACCCTGCTGAATCGCTTTACGCTGAACGGAGGTCTGTTCACCGGAAACGGCATCGGTTCCGAGACCGATTCGCGAAAAGACTTTATCGGCCGTCTGGCCTATCTCCATGCCTATAAGACCGGCGAATGGGGTGCTGCCTTCTCTTACTATAACGGCGGAGTGCTCAACCCGGTCAATGAAAAGTACAAGTTCGTCGAAAACCAGGGCTATGTAAAACAGGAAGGGGTCGAAGGCGACTACTCCAAACGTCAGTATTTCGGTTTTGCCGCCCAGTGGGCCCAGCAGTGGGCGCTCGGTACGACCCGCATCCGGGCCGAGTACCTCTGGGGCAAACAACCCGGCACGAAGAACAAAAATGCCGATCCGGGTGGAACGTCGTTCGGTGCGGGGAGCGATCCGCTCTACCTGCGCAGCTTCCGCGGTGCCTATGTGTACTTCATTCAGGATATCGGCAAGTCGAAACACTCGGTGGTCTTCAAGTACGACAACTACGATCCCAATACCAAAATCGGCGCCGATCAGATCGGCAAACTGACCGGAACCGGTCTGGCCGACGTGGCTTACAACACCTTCGGGGTGGGCTATCAGTTCCGTTGGAACAAATACCTGACCCTCTCGGCCTACTACGATTTCGTGAACAATGAAAAATGCGCCAACCTCGGCAGCAGCGACCCGTTGCAGGATTTCGCCCGCAACATCAAGGACAATGTGCTGACGCTCCGCATCCAGGCCAAATTCTAATCCTATACGGTGGGGACCGTCGCAAGCGCTCCGTGTCTCTGCCGGATCTGCAAATCACAACCAACTCAGCAAATAATCAACACAAGTACAAAGGAATATGAAAAAGATTGTAATGCTTCTCTCGGCGCTGGTCCTGATGAACGGCGCAGCCATGGCTCAAAAACTCAAAGGGTCGGACTCGGTCCTGCCGCTGGCCCAGAAAGAGGCTGAAAACTACCTCAAAAAGAATACTTCGGCCGATGTGACCGTCACCGGTGGCGGTTCGGGCGTGGGTCTGGCCGCGCTGATCGACAATACGACCGACATCGCCATGGCCTCGCGTAAGATCAAAATCGACGAACGCATGAAACTCCAGAACGCCAAACGCCCGGTGGTCGAAAAGATCATCGCCTGGGACGCCCTGGCCGTGGTCGTCAACCCCAAGAACCCCGTCTCGCAGCTGACCCGCGAACAGCTCGAAGGCATCTTCACCGGCAAGATCACCAACTGGAAACAGGTCGGCGGTCAGGATATGAAAATCGTGGTTTACTCGCGTGAAACCAGCTCGGGTACCTACGAGTTCTTCAAAGAGAGCGTCCTGAAAAACAAAAACTACATGGCTTCCGTACTCTCGATGCCCGCTACCGGTGCCATCATCCAGTCGGTGTCGCAGACTCCCGGTGCGATCGGTTACGTGGGTCATGCCTATGTGAACAGTGAAGTGAAAGCCCTGAAGGTTTCGTACGACGGCAAGAACTTCGTGGAACCGACCTACGCCAATGCCAAGAACAAGAGCTATCCGGTGGTTCGCCCGCTCTACTTCTACTACACCAAAGACCGCGAAGCCAAAGTGAAAGCCTTCATCGACTACGTAATGTCGGCCGAAGGGCAGAAATGGGTCAAAGAGGTCGGTTACATCGACGTGCTCTAATCCCCCCGTAAACGAACAAATCAAGAGATCAAATCGTTCGCTGCGGCAGGTTGCATCTCGCCGGACTGAAAAGCTGGGAAATTCCCCGACTGCACCCGCTGAGAAGAAAACCGCGATCGGAGGAAACAGCACGGTCGGTACGGGATGCGAAGCTGGAGCGAACCTTTAGACAAGACAAATGAACAGACGATTCAGAAGAGTAGTCGAACTCATTGCCGAAAAGGTACTGATGGTCAGCGGAGGAGTCACCTCCGTGACCATCATCCTTATCGTCTTTTTCCTCTTCAAGGAGGGAGTCGGGTTGTTCGGCAGTCCGGCCGTCGAGCAGGGCTATGTGGTGGCGGTCAACGACCAGAATACGGTGCGCTCGCTGACCCCCGTACAGCTCAAGGAGATCTTCGACCAGGAGGTCACCAACTGGAGCGAACTGGGCGGAGCGGACGAACCGATTGTGGTTTTCCGTCTGAACGACATCGAACAGTATGTGAGCTACGAGGAGCTCGGCGACGAGCTGCAGTACATTCCGCAGTGCCTGAGCCGGGTGATTGCCGAGCATCCCGGAATGATTGCCTTCTTCCCCGACACCTACCTGGCCGAAGATTTTGCCGGTCGGGTGATCGACAAACGCAACATCACGCCGGGAGAGTTTTTCCTCGGCGACGAATGGTTCCCCACGGCCACGCCGGCACCCCTGTTCGGTATCGTGCCGCTGGTGATGGGTACCCTCTGGGTGTCGCTGGCTGCCATCCTCTTCGCCCTGCCGCTCGGTATGGCGGTGGCGATCTACATGGCCGAACTGGCCAACGACAAGGTGCGCAAGGTTCTCAAACCGGTGATCGAGTTGCTGGCCGGCATCCCCTCGGTGGTGTACGGTTTCTTTGGGCTGGTGGTGATCGTGCCGCTCATCCAGCAGGTCTTCGGGCTGCCGGTCGGAGAGACGGCGCTGGCCGGGAGTATCATTCTGGCCATCATGGCCCTGCCGACGATCATTACGGTGGCCGAAGACTCAATCCGCAACGTGCCGCGTGCCGTGAAGGAGGCTTCGCTGGCCCTTGGCGCCACCCAGTGGCAAACCATCCGGCGGGTGGTGCTGCCGTACTCCGTGTCAGGGATCATGGCAGCCGTCGTGCTGGGTATCGGGCGCGCCATCGGCGAGACGATGGCCGTGCTGATGGTCACCGGTAATTCGGCCATCATTCCGCACGGTCTGCTCGAACCGGTCCGCACCATCCCGGCCACCATTGCGGCCGAGCTGGGCGAGGCGCCCAACGGTGGTGTCCACTACGAGGCACTCTTCCTGCTGGGGTGTATCCTCTTCGTGATTACGCTGATTATCAGTATCACGGCTGAAATGATGGCGGCTAAAAAGCCCAAACAACAGATTTAGTTTTAATTGTTCTTTTTTCGGATCGGGGTATAACGAGGCGCGTGCAGGCTGGATATTCCATCGAAATGTATATTCGGCCTCGCGCCGCCCCCCCCGACGGCAGAATGCCGTCCGGCGCAGAGGCCGACGGGTTGCAATTGCAACCCGCAGCGGGAGTACAGTCCGGCCTGAAAAAGAACCAACAACAGATAAATGAGTACCTTAATCAATACGAAATTCGATCGGAAAAAACGCCGCACCCAAAGCGTCGCGTTCTGGATCTTCCGGCTGATGAGCCTGGTTGTGGTAGCCATTCTGGTTTGGATCCTGGGTTTTCTGATCGTCAAGGGGATCGGGGTGGTGAACTGGGAGTTCCTCACCACCATGCCCGAAGACGGAATGACCCGGGGCGGTATCCTGCCTGCGATTGTCGGGACGCTCTGCCTGATGGTCGGCAGCATGATCTTCGCCTTTCCGATCGGCGTCATGTCCGGCATCTACATCAACGAATATGCGCCAAACAACTGGCTTGTGAAGTTCATCCGCGTGATGACCAACAACCTCTCGAGCATCCCTTCGATCGTCTTCGGTCTGTTCGGGATGGCGCTCTTTGTCAATACGCTCGGCTTCGGTGACTCGATCATTGCCGGGTCGCTGACGCTGGGACTGCTGGTGCTGCCCGTCGTGATCCGCACCACCGAAGAGGCCCTCAAGTCGATCGACAACAGCTACCGCAACGCCTCGCTGGCGCTCGGGGCCACGAAGTTGCAGACCATTCGCAAGGTGATCCTGCCGATGGCCTTCCCGAACATCATCACCGGGCTGATCCTCTCGATCGGCCGCGTGTCGGGCGAGACGGCGCCGATCCTCTTCACGGTGGCCGCCTACTTCCTGCCCAAACTGCCCTCCAGCATCTTCGACCAGGTGATGGCCCTGCCGTATCACCTCTATGTGCTGGCCACCAGCGGTACCGACATCGAAGCCGCACGTCCCATGGCCTACGGCACGGCGCTGGTGCTGATTCTGATCGTGCTGCTGATCAACCTGCTGGCCAACGGTCTGCGGGCCTGGTTCGGCAAAAAAGTGAAAACCAACTAATCAATTCGGATACGTTTTGGAAAAGAAAACAATCATCTCGGCGCAGAACGTCAACTTCTGGTACGACGATTTCCACGCACTGCGCAATATATCGTTGGACATCGAAGCCAACACCGTGACGGCCTTTATCGGTCCGTCGGGATGCGGTAAATCGACCTTCCTGCGGCTGCTGAACCGCATGAACGATCTGGTGGATGGCTCGCGTCTCGAAGGCCAGATCCTGATCGAAGGCGAAGACATCTATGCTCGTGGCGTGATGGTCGACGAGCTGCGCAAACGGGTCGGCATGGTGTTCCAGAAACCCAACCCCTTCCCGAAAACCATCTTCGAAAACATCGCCTATGGCCTGCGTGTCAACGGCGTGCGTGACAAGGCCTTCATCGAACAGCGGGTCGAAGAGTCGCTCAAGGGGGCGGCCCTGTGGAACGAAGTGAAGGACAAACTGAAAAAATCGGCCTTCGAGCTCTCCGGCGGACAGCAGCAACGACTCTGTATCGCGCGTGCGCTGGCCGTACAGCCCTCGATCCTGCTGATGGACGAACCGGCATCGGCCCTCGATCCCATCTCGACCTCCAAAATCGAGGAGCTGATCTACGAACTCAAGAATGACTACACCATCGTGATCGTGACTCACAACATGCAGCAGGCTGCGCGTGTGTCGGATCGGACGGCTTTCTTCTACCTCGGCGAGCTGATCGAGTACGGCGAAACGAAACGCATTTTCCTCAATCCCGAAAAGGCTCAGACCCAGAACTACATCACGGGGCGTTTCGGTTAGTAGTCCCTGCGGGGTGGAGCGGGGTGGTGCCGATCCTGCGACTGTTGTCTCTCGGAACGCATGCAGCCAGTTGGTCGGCCTTCCGTCTCTGTTGATTGTACCGCTTCTCCTGCCCAAAGCTCCGAATTTTGCATCCGGACGTTAATCCGATACCAAACATTGAACCTATGAAACAGACCGAAATAGAAATCAAAGAACTGAAAGGCCATCTGGCACAGATGTGGTCGCTGGTCGATCAGCAGGTGCGCAAAAGTTTCGACGCGGTGACCACCTTCGACCGGGACCTCGCACACGAAATCATCTCGCGCGAGAAGAGCGTCAATGCCCAGGAACTGGTTGTCGACCACCACTGCGAAAACTTCATCGCACTGTTCAACCCGGTGGCTGTCGATCTGCGTTTTGTGCTGTCGCTGCTCAAGATCAACAACAACCTGGAACGCATCGGCGACTTTGCCGAAAGCATCGCCCTGTTCGTGGCGCATCACCAGAGCAAGGCGCTCGCTCCCGAACTGGTCAAACAGCTCCAGCTCAAAAAGATGTTCGACACGGTGCTCAAGATGATGGAACAGGCCTGCACGGCACTGGCCAAGGAGGACAGCCGTCTGGCCAGCCGCGTGTTGGGGCTCGACGACGTGGTCGATATGATCCATCGTGATGCGGTTCCGGTGCTGGCCGCCTACATCACGGCCCATCCGGACGAGACGATGGAGGTGATGGGCATCCACAACGTGGTGCGTCGCATCGAACGTATGGGCGACCGCCTCAGCAACATCGCCGAGGACATCGTATTCTATGTCGATGCCAAAGAGTTGCGCCACACGGCCTACACCCAGCTCCCGAAGGAAGAAAAATAGGGCTCCGGCAGTCGAACTGGGGGGAAAATGATTATATTTGCGTTTCCAAAATCAGACATAGAAACCAAATAAAATTCATACCATGAAAAAACTGTTTATCTTGGCAGCAGCCTTGACCGCCTCGATGGCAACGCTGACCTCTTGTGGCCAGGGCAACGCCAAACTCGCCACCGACATGGACTCGCTGGCTTATGCAATCGGTACCGACCTCGGTAGCATGGCATTCCAATTCGACTCGACCATGAATCCGCAGATCCTGGCAGCCGCCGTAGTGGACGCGTTCAACAAAAACGGGAAGATGACCCGCGAAGAAGCCGGTGCGTTTATCCAGGAATATATGACCGTAGGGCTGGCACGCAAAAATGCTGCTGCCGGTAAGAAATTTATCGAAGACGCCATTGCTGACGGTGCCGATACCCTCGCAAGCGGTCTGGCTTACAAGATCGAAACTCCGGGTACCGAACCCAAAGCCGCTCTGGGCGATACGGTTTACGTAAAATATACCCTTTCGTTGCCGAACGGTCAGGTAATCAGCGAAACCGGTGATACCCCGACCTCGTTCCTGCTGCAGGAAGGCTCGCTGATCAAAGCGTGGACCCAAGGGGTGCCGTTGATCGGTGTAGGTGGTAAAATCACCCTTTATACTCCGGCCAGCCTCGCTTACGGCGAAATGGGCTTCCAGGGCATCGGTCCGAACCAGGCGCTCAAATTCGACATCGAACTGGTGAAAGTCGCTACCCCGGCTGCTCCGGCAACCAAATAAGTCGGGTGACTGTTAATCCATAACTGCGGGTTCCCGTACCGTCGGTACGGGAACCCGTTCTTTTTCCGGCCGGCTTGCGATTCCCCCGGAAAAGGGCTATCTTTACACACTGCAAACATTTCTAAAACGAAACCGATGAGAAAAGCTGAAATACATACCGAGAAAGGGGTGATGAAGGTCGAATTCTACGAACAGGATGCACCCGGAACCGTCGAAAACTTCTGTAAACTGGCCAAAAGCGGCTTCTACGACGGACTGACCTTTCACCGCGTGATCCCGAACTTTGTGATTCAGGGCGGCTGCCCGAAAGGCGACGGTACCGGCGGACCCGGTTATACCATTCCGTGCGAAACCTCTGGCGGTCACCAGTACCACGATCGCGGGGTGCTGTCGATGGCACATGCCGGTCGCAACACCGGCGGTTCGCAGTTCTTCATCTGCCACAACCGCGAAAATACGGCCCACCTCGACCGTGTACACACCTGCTTCGGCCGCGTGTACGAGGGGCTGGATGTGATCGACGATATCCGGCAGGGCGATGTGATCGAGAAGATCGTCATTATTGACGACGCCGAGTAAACAAACCGTGTGAATGTCTAAATATTAAGGAAACGACCAGATATGGATTTGGAATTGACTGTCAACATGCTGCTGCCGCTGGCTTCGGGAACGAGCGCGCGCGGCGAGTGGAAAAAACAGGATGTGATCTTCGACATGCCGGGTGAGTTCAACCGCAAACTCTGCGTAGGTTTTTGGAACGACCGTGCCGTCGAAGCCGCTGCGCTGCGTCCCGGCGACCGGGTGGCGTTGAGTGTGAACGTCGAATCGCGGGAGTATAACGGACGGTGGTACACTGAAGTACGCGCCTGGCGCATGACCCGTCTCGATGCTCAGGCGGGTGCTCCTGCCGGAGCTTATCCGCCGCCTTATCCGCCCGCAGGTGCTCCGCAGGGTGGATATCCGCAGCAACCGGCTTACCAGCAGCCTCAATATCAGCAGGCGCCGCAGCAACCTGCAGCTCAGCCGCAGGCTCCCACCTCGGCATCCGAAGTGGACGACCTGCCCTTCTAACAGTGTGGCGCTGATAGCGCTGAAGTTATGATTCCCTTATAAGCCGATAGCGGCGGTGGAGAATTCTCCATCGGCCGCTATCGGCTTTTTTTGAATACGTGATACGGGTACTGCGAGTAATCGACCGGTGTACGGACTTACGAACGGCGTTTCGACGGAGGGTCGATCCCGGCGGCTTCCCGTTGCCATTTGGGCAGTGAGGCGGCAGCCAGGGCGTGCGAGTGGTCGATCAGTTCGCGGATTTGCACATCGGTCAGGTACGGGCCGTTCAGGTGCAGACCGTTCCAGTGGCGTTTGTTCATGTGCCAGCCGGGTTCGATCTCGTCGGGGTAGCGGTCGCGCAGTTCGATCGCACGGTCGGGATCGCACTTCAGCAGCAGGTAGTCGGGGCGTTCCAGTGCGCAGAGGGCAAAGATCCGTCCGGGATGGGACGGGGTGTCGCCCACGCGGAAGACGATCGTTTCGTCGTCGAACGGAAAAGCTTCGGTGGCATGTGGCAGGCTCAGGCAGTAGTCGCGTATCTCTTCGATGTTCATGGGAGTCTCGGGGGATAAAAAAGCGAGAGACGAAACTCGTCTCTCGCTTGTGTAATGAACGTATGGTGCGTGCGGGGTAGTTCGTTTAACGCCGCCCCCGCTCCGCTGTCCCGTCCGTTGTTTAGCGGGTGTGTTCCTTGATCCATTCGCGGGCGTTGACGAAGACTTCGATCCACGGGGTCACTTCGTCTTCGCGACGCGGTGCTTCGCTGGGATAGTAACCCCAGTTCCAGGGACGCATGGCGCGTTCGATGTGGGGCATCATGGCCAGGTGGCGTCCGTCGGCCGAACAGATGGCGGCGGCGTTGTAGTCGCTGCCGTTGGGGTTGGCCGGGTATTCGGGGTAGAGGTACTTCATCGGGATGTGGTAGTGCTCTTCGGTGTAGGGCAGGTGGAATTTGCCTTCGCCGTGAGCTACCCATACACCAAGTGTTGACCCTTCGAGCGAACGGAGCATAATGCTCGGTGAGGGATGGATGGTGACGCCGAGGAAGCGCGATTCGAGCTTGTGAGAGTCGTTGTGGAGCATCTTCGGCTTTTCGTCGTCGGTTTTGGGGGCGATCAGACCGAGTTCGACCATCAGCTGGCAACCGTTGCAGATCCCGATCGAGAGGGTGTCGTGGCGGGCGTAGAAGCGTTCGAGGGCCTCTTTGGCCTTGGGATTGTAGAGGAAGGCGCCGGCCCATCCTTTGGCGGAACCGAGTACGTCGGAGTTCGAGAAGCCGCCGACGAAGGCGATCAGGTTGACGTCTTCGAGGGTTTCACGGCCGGAGATCAGGTCGGTCATGTGTACGTCCTTGACGTCCATACCGGCCAGGTGCATGGCCCATGCCGTTTCGCGGTCGCACTGGCAGCCCTTTTCGCGGATGATGGCGGCACGGATGCCGGTGCGGTTCTTGCGCTTGGGATCGATGCCGTACTGGGCGAGTTTGCCGGTGAATGAGGCGGGGAAGTTGTAGTAGAGGGGCTGTTTCTTGTAGTTTTCGTAGCGGGCCAGGGCGAGTTGTGGGGTGCTCTGGTTGCGGTCGAGCAGGTAGGAGGTCTTGTACCACACGTCGCGCATCTGGTCAATGTCGAGGGTCATCTTTTCGCAGCAGCCGTGGCGCAGGGTGAACTTGCGGGTGTCGTTCACGGTGGCGATCTTCTGTGCGGCGACGCCGTATTTGTCGAGTTCGGCCAGAATGGCGTCGGCATTGGCGACTTGCAGCAGCAGGGCGGGTTTTTCGCTGAAGAGCAGTTTGACGAGGTCGTCGTTGCGCAGCGGGTTGAGGTCCACGTCCAGACCGGCGCGGTTGCCGCCGAAGGCCATTTCGAGCAGGGCGGTGATCAGACCGCCGCCCGAGATGTCGTGGCCGGCCAGAATATGGCCCTGTTCGATGAGCTGCTGTACGGCGTTGAATGCTTTGGCAAAATATTGGGCATCCTGAACGGTGGGTACGTCGGCCGACGAGCCTACGGCGTTCACTACCTGGGCGAAAGCGCTACCGCCGAGCAGGAAATCTTCGCCGCCGGTCATGTCGACATAGATGAGCGAGCTGCCGGTGGAGCAGTAGTTTTCGTCGAGGGCGGCGTGAACGCATTTTTTCACGTCGGTCACTTCGCCTGCGGAGGTGATGATCACGGTGCCGGGGGCGAGGACGGTCTGTCCGTCGGGATATTTCTGGGTCATCGACAGGGAGTCTTTCCCGGTCGGGATGTTGATCTTCAACTGGAGGGCAAAGTCGCTGGCGGCCTGAACGGCTCGGTAGAGGCGTGCGTCTTCGCCTTCGTTTTTGCAGGGCCACATCCAGTTGGCGCTCAGCGATACGCCTTCCAAACCGCCGGTGATCGGGGCGAAGACGATGTTGGTGAGGGCTTCGGCGATGGCCAGCACGGAGCCTTTGGCGGGATCGGCCATGGCTGCGGCGGGGGCGTGTCCCAGTGCGGTGGCGACGCCTTGTTTGCCCTGGAAGTCGAGGGCGATGGCGGCGCAGTCGTTCAGGGGCAGCTGAAGCGTACCGGCGGTCTGCTGCATGGCTACGCGGCCGGTCACGGAGCGGTCCACTTTATTGGTGAGCCAGTCTTTGCAGGCGACGCCTTCGAGTTGGAGCACGTCGGTGAGGTACTGGGCGATCTTTTCGGCGTCGTATTCGGGGGCTTTGTAGCTGTCGATGACGGTGTGGTCGGTCATGACGGTGCGGGGAGCTTCGCCGAACATGGCGCTGAGCTGAAGGTCGATCGGTTTTTCGCCGGTGCGGTTGTCGACAAAGGTGAACTGCATGTCGCCGGTGGTTTCGCCGATGACGTACATGGGCGAGCGTTCACGGTCGGCGATGGCTTTGAGTTTGTCGATGTGTTTTTCGTCCATCACCAGACCCATGCGTTCCTGCGATTCGTTGCCGACGATCTCTTTGTCGGAGAGGGTGGGGTCGCCGATGGGCAGTTTGTCGATGTCGATGCGGCCGCCGGTGGCTTCAACGAGTTCGGAGAGGCAGTTGAGGTGACCGCCGGCTCCGTGGTCGTGGATCGAGATGATCGGATTCTCTTTCTCTTCGCTCAGGGCGCGGATGGCGTTGTAGGCGCGCCGTTGCATTTCGGGGTTCGAACGCTGGATGGCGTTGAGTTCGATGGCGTTGGCGTATTCGCCGGTGGCTACCGACGAGACGGCGCCGCCGCCCATGCCGATGCGGTAGTTGTCGCCGCCGAGCAGCACGACTTTGTCGCCCTTGACGGGTTCGTCTTTGAGCGAGTCGGCTTTTTTGCCGTAGCCGATACCGCCGGCCAGCATGATGACTTTGTCGAAGCCGAAGGTTTTGCCGTTTTCCTGATGTTCGAAGGTGTAGAGCGAGCCGGTAATGAGCGGCTGGCCGAATTTGTTACCGAAGTCGGAGGCGCCGTTCGAGGCTTTGATCAGAATGTCTTCGGGGGTCTGATAGAGCCACGGGCGGGCGGGGATGTTCTTTTCCCAGTTGCGACCGCCGTCCAGACGGGGGTAGGCGGTCATGTAGCAGGCGGTGCCGGCCATGGGGAAGGCACCTTTACCGCCGGCGATACGGTCGCGGATTTCACCGCCGGTACCGGTGGCGGCGCCGTTGAAGGGTTCGACGGTGGTGGGGAAATTGTGGGTTTCGGCTTTGACGGAGATGACGCTTTCGAAGTCTTCGGTTTCGAAGTAGTCGGGACCTTCGTGCGAGGCGGGGGCGAACTGTTCTACCACGGAGCCTTGCAGGAAAGCGCAGTTGTCCTTGTAGGCCGATACGACGCGACCGGGATTGGTGGTCGTGGTTTTCTTGATGAGTTTGAAGAGGGTCTCGGGTTTCTCTTCGCCGTCGATGATGAACTGGCCGTTGAAGATTTTGTGGCGGCAGTGTTCGGAGTTGACCTGCGAGAAGCCGAACACTTCGCTGTCGGTCAGCGGGCGACCGATTTTCTTGGCCAGGTCTTTGAGGTATTGGATCTCGTTGCTGTTCAGCGCGAGGCCTTGTTCCTGGTTGTAGCTCTCGATGTCTTCGATGTAGACGATCGGTTCCGGTTTCTTGTCGACGGTGAAGACTTCGCCGTCGATGGTGCGGTACATCCGGTTGAGCATTTTATCGTACTGTGCCGTTTCGCTGTCCACGATCCGGAACTCTTCGATGCGGGTGATGCCGTTGATGCCCATGTTTTGGGTGATTTCGACGGCGTTGGTGCTCCACGGGGTGATCATTTCGCGGCGGGGGCCGACGAAAATGCCGCTCACGGAGGTGACGTCGAGCCATTCGGCGCCGCCGAACAGCCAGCGCAGTTTGTCAATGTCCTGCTTTCCGAGTGCCGTGGTAGCCTGCACGGCGTAGATGGTGTTGTCGCTACGGAACAGTAGTATCATGTGTGGATATAATTTTCAGTCTCCAAATATACGGTTTTTTCCGGATTCTGCGGCAGGATCGTCGCTTCCGAGCGGCATGGAGTGTTTTTACTGCGTCAAAACGGGAATTTGGAGGGGCAAAATGGTTGTGAAACGGCCGATTGAGCGGCTGCCGGGGGAGAAAACAGCCGGGTGGCCGGGTAATTTTCGGGGTGGCTGCCCTTTTTCGGAAAATTTCGGAGAGCGGGATAAATCCATGCAGGATTATTGGAACGCCCGGATTGCGGGAAATGTTTCCTGTGGAAACGGGGTGGAATCAGATTGGCTCGAAGCGGGACAGTATGACGCAGGAGTAGGTCCCGGCACTGGTAGCTGATATACAGCATGCGCCCGACCTTTAGGCGGGCGCATGCTGTTCGGGCGGTGTACTTTTTCGAGCATCCAGGTGAGGCGCGGGGCTTTGAGGTATCACGCGAGGACGATTCCTGCGAAAAGCTGGAGTCGGAACCAGTGGAACGGGGTGTAGTGGTCGACGATGCGTAGCACGGAGAAGATGTTCAGCAGCAGGCAGACTGCCACGAAGAGTGCGGTGTCGGATTTCAGTCCGATCTGTTGCTTCGAGCGGGCCAGCTTCCGAAAGAGTTGGTAGCTCCACTAAACGATCTCTCTGAGCATGTTCGGGATAAAGGTGGAACGGGGTACGGCAGGCCAGGCAGGGTGCGGCAGATGGAGGGCGGCGGAAGGCTTGGCGGAGGTGTGGAAAACTGGACCGGGTATGCCGGGAGGGGGCAGGCTATTTGACGCGCAGGCGTTGTCCGATCCGCAGGGTGCTGTTGCGGTCGATGCCGTTCAGCTGGCAGATGCGGGTGATGGTGGTGCCGTAGCGGATGGCGATGCGGCCCAGAATGTCGCCCTGTCGCACCGTGTGGTAAACGGCGGTGGTGGCCGGTTTGGGTTGTGCGGCGCGGATGGTGGTCGAGTCGTCGGCTTCGGCCAGCAGAGTGTTGGCGATATCCTCTTCGGGATCATCCTCTTCGAGCAGTTCGGAGGCGCGGGAGTGGATGTTGAAGAACGAACGTTCAAGGGCGAAGGTCTGGTAACGGAGCATGCCGTTCTCGAAGTCGAACAGGAATTCGGGGTCGAAGCTCTGGTCGCAGTAGCGGGTTTCGAAGTGGAGATGGGGGCCGTAGGCGCGACCGGTCGAACCAATGTAACCGATCACCTGGCCGGTCTTGACATAGTCGCCGACCTTGACGTTCAGTTTCGAGAGGTGCGAGTGCCAGGTTTCCAGTCCGTTGGGGTGGCGGATGATGACCAGATTGCCGAATCCGCCGGTGTTGTACTGCGAGTAGCGCACTTTGCCGTCGAAGGCGGCCAGAATCGGTTCACCGGTTTTCATCGGAATATCGACGCCGTTGTGGTTGCGGCGGCGACGGGGTCCGTATTTCGAGAGGACTTTGCCCTGAACGGGGCAGCAGAACTGACTGATGCTGTCGATCAGTTTAAGTTCGATGACGGGCGGCAGGTCCTTGATCTCGATGTTGCGGTACGAGAAGACGGACGAGGTGTCCCAGTTGTTGCGGTAGACGGGCAGGTTGTCGAGGCGGCTCAGCGAGGGGCGGTAGTACTCCCACGTGTTATTGCTGTAGATGATGACCTTGGTCTCGGGGTCGGGCGTGGCGATGGTGTCCATCGGGTGGCGGGGTAGGTCTTCGAGCTTGGGGGCTGTCGGGGTGCTTCGGCGGCGCTGGGCGTTGAGCGGTGCGAGGGTCGTGAGCAGCAGAAGCGGTATGATGAGGGTGAGCCGGGTGAGTTTCATGGAGGGGATGTGCGGGTTCGTTTACCGGTCGGTAAACGAATGGGGTGGGCGGTTTATTGTTTTGTTGCGAATCTTTTTTTGTTGTGGGGTTTTATTTCGATTCGGGGAGCGTGTCCCCTGCTCGGAATAGGTTCTGCGCTCCGGCGGTGGTGTGTCGGAGGCGCAGAACGGAAGTCCGGGGGATTTGTCAAAAGTCGTTTAATGAATGGAATCGGTGGAGCGAAGCGGCTGGATAAGGCTGGGTGCTGGAGGTACCGCTTAGCCGTTTCCTCCCCGTTTTCTACCCGTCGGCCTCTGGGGCTAAAAACTCCGGAGCCAGCGCAGCAGTTCTTCGTGCCACTGGGTCTTCCGGCGGAAGTCGGTGTTGAATCCCCAGCCGTGCCCGCCGTCCGGATAGATGTGCAAGCTGGCCGGAATGTGATGTTCCTGCAGGGCCCGGAAGTAGCGGAGCGAGTTTTCGACCGGGACGGCGGTGTCGTCGCCCGAGAGGACGATGAATGCCCGCGGGGTGCGGTCGGTAACTTGCAACTCGTTGCTGAACTCCCGGATGTCGGCTTCGCTCGGCGAACCGCCTAGCAGACTGTAGCGCGATCCGCCGTGGGTGATCGTCTGGTCCATGCTGATGACGGGGTAGAGCAGAATCTGGAAGTCGAGGGCGGTATCGCCGACGGAGTGGGTGGCCAGAGTCGAGGCGAGGTGGCCGCCGGCCGAGCTGCCCATGATGCCGATCTTTTCGTATCCGCCCCATGTGTCGCGGTTTTGGCGGAGCAGGCCGAGGGCTTCGGCCGCATCGCTACGCGGAATGCGCGAGTCGCCGTTCGGAAGACGGTAGCGGAGCACGACGCCTGTGATGCCGTTGTTGCTGAGCCAGTGGGCGATCTGTGTTCCTTCGTGTTCGGTGGCCACGATGGCGTAGGCGCCGCCGGGGCAGATCAGAACGGCTTTATCGGTCCGGCCCTGTGTGGCAGGATAGACTTGGATGTAAGCCCCTTCATGGCTCAGGGCGATGGTCTGCGGGTTGAGGTAGCGGTACAGATCGTAGATCTTGTCGCTCCACAGCCGCGCAAGGCGTTCGGCGCCCTGTTTGTTGGGGTGGAGGTAGAAGGTTCCGGCAAAACCGGCTTCGGGGGTCAGCAGGGTCTCTGCATGGTTCTGAAAGAGTTCCCATCCCTGGGTGGCTCCCAGGTGAACGTAGCTCTTTTTCTGACGCTGGTAGGCGTCGACCAGAGAGTCGATGCCGGGGAGGTAACTGCGCAGCCGGTTCTGTCCCTCTTGCAGGTATCGTGCGCCGTTGTAGGTGTTGGCCGAGTACCACAGCGGGTGGTGGAGCATGAAGTGGGCCTGTGGGTAGCGGTGCGACAGGCTGTCGATGATTCGGGTCAGGTTGGCCAGGTAGCGGCTCTTGCTGACGGGGGCTCCGTTGGTCCCTTCGGCGGCGCTGTCATTGGTGCCGAGCATGATGGAGAAAAGGAGGGTGCCCTTTCGGTCGGCAAACCGGTCGCCGGCTTCGATGGCGCGCGGGAAGAGACTCCCGCTTTCGGGCAGCCAGTCGAAGGTGGTCGAACCGCTCACGCCGATGTTGGCAACTTCGACCTGCCCCATGCCGGGTTTCTGTTGGAGCAGTCGGCCGGTGACCACGGGCGGCGCTTCGGTCTTGGGGTCTTGCAACAGGGCTCCTTCGGTAATGCTGTTCCCGATAAAGATCAGGTTCAGGTCGGCCGATTGCTGGGCGTGAAGGGCGGTATGTCCGGTCCAAAAAGTCATGGATAGCAGCAGAAGGTATCGGAATGGATGTTTCATGGGGTGGTGTGTTTGGGTAGCTGGGTGGGGTTTGCAGCGGTATTCGCTCTGTCATGCGGAATCGATGCCCGGTGCGGGGTGAAATTCGCTGCGGGATGGGAAAAAGGAGCGCCCGGTGGGTCCGGGCGCTTGCGGAGTGGGCGGACAGAGGGGCCGGTTCCGACGGTGTGGGTGTCGGACGGGGCGGCCTCCCGACTCGTCCCCGTGTATCATGCTCGGGCGGAACTATCGGAGGTGTTCGGCCAGTTGGTCGAAAGGTACGTTCTCCTGCTGGCCGGTGACGATGTTCTTGACGGTGGCGGTGCGGCTGGCGATCTCGCTCTCGCCGACGAAGACCATGTAGAGGATGCCGCGTTTTTGGGCGTAGTCGAACTGCTTTTTCATCTTCACGGCTTCGGGGTAGATTTCGGCGGCGATGCCGGCCCGGCGTACCTGGGTGAGCAGCCGGAGGGCTGCGGTCTCTTCGGCGGCACCGAAGTTGACGAAGAGTGCGCGGACGCTCTGGGTGGTTTCGGCGGGGAAGAGGTCGAGGCCGAGCAGCACGTCGTAGATGCGGTCGGCGCCGAAGCTGATGCCGACGCCGGAGGTGTCGGGCAGACCGAAGATACCGGTCAGGTCGTCGTAGCGTCCGCCGCCGCAGATGCTGCCCATCGGGAAGTCCATGGCTTTGACTTCGAAGATGGCGCCGGTGTAGTAGTTGAGGCCGCGGGCCAGCGACAGGTCGAGTTCGACAGGGAGGGTGACCTCCAGCGCGTCGATGTAGTCGAGGATGGTGGTAACCTCTTCGATCCCTTTCATCCCGGTGGCCGAGTGTTCGCCGATGATGGCGGTGATGGCGGCCAGTTTCTCACGGTTCGTGCCGCTCAGGCTGAGGATCGGCTGCAGCCGATCGATGGCTTCGGGGCTGAGGCCGCGGTCGGCGAGCTCGGCGTTGACGGCCTCCAGACCGATCTTGTCGAGTTTGTCGATGGCCATGGTGATGTCCATCATCTTGTCGGCGTGGCCGATGGTCTCCGAGATGCCGTAGAGGATCTTGCGGTTGTTGATCTTCAGCGTGACACGGATCCGGAGCGCGGCGAATACGTCCTGTACGATCTGGATCAGTTCCACTTCGTTGAGCAGCGAGCGGGTGCCGATCACATCGACGTCGCACTGGTAGAATTCGCGGTAACGTCCTTTCTGGGGCCGGTCGGCACGCCATACGGGCTGGATCTGGTAGCGTTTGAAGGGGAAGGTGAGTTCGTTCTGGTGCTGGACCACGTAGCGTGCGAAGGGTACGGTGAGGTCGTAGCGGAGCCCTTTTTCGCAAATCTTGTTGCCGAGCACGACGGGGTTGTCGCTCTCGACGGCGGACTGCATCTCTTCGGGGTCGATGCCGCGCAGGAAGTTGCCGGAGTTGAGCACTTTGAAGAGCAGTTTGTCGCCTTCGTCGCCGTATTTGCCGAGCAGTGTGGAGAGGTTCTCCATGCTGGGGGTTTCGAGCGGGGCGAAGCCGTAGCGGCGGAAGACGCTCTTGATGGTGTCGAACAGGTAGTTGCGGCGTGCCATTTCGACGGGCGAAAAGTCACGGGTGCCTTTGGGTATGGAGGGTTTCTGAATGGCCATGGTGTATGTTAAATGTTCGTTTTTTTGATATTTCGGGGTCAGGAGCCGTGTTGTCTGATGGGGTTGTGTCTCTGGCAAAGTTCGCCACTTGGAACGGATGCTCAAAAGATCGCCTTTTGCTGCTCATACGTGGCGCAGCGGCTACATTGTCAGCACGAATTGTGGCAAGGCGGTCGCGTTTGCACAAACGGTCGGGTGCTGCTCCAGTGGGTGCCCACGTCCGGTGTGTTGCCGGACTGCCGGCGGAGAGAGGCACGGACTGTGGTTACTCCATCAGTTTGCGGTACTTGATGCGGTGGGGGGTGGTGTCTCCGAGGCGTTTGCGTTTGTTCTCTTCGTACTCGGAGTAGCTCCCCTCGAAGAAGACCACCTGCGAGTCGCCTTCGAAGGCGAGGATGTGGGTGGCGATGCGGTCGAGGAACCAGCGGTCGTGGCTGATGACCACGGCGCATCCGGCGAAGTTTTCGAGACCCTCTTCGAGTGCGCGCAGGGTGTTCACGTCGATGTCGTTGGTGGGCTCGTCGAGCAGCAGTACGTTTCCCTCCTCTTTCAGCGCGAGGGCCAGGTGGAGTCGGTTGCGCTCACCGCCCGAGAGGACGCCGCACTTCTTCTCCTGGTCGCCGCCCGTGAAGTTGAAACGGGAGCAGTAGCCGCGGGCGTTCACCTGCCGGCCGCCGAGGGTCAGCAGTTCGCTGTTCTGCGAGATCACTTCGTAGACGGTTTTTTCGGGGTCGATCGAGCTGTGCTGCTGGTCGACGTAGGCGAGTTTGACGGTTTTACCCACTTTGAAGTCGCCTTTGAGGGGCTTTTCGAGTCCCATGATCAGGCGGAAGAGGGTGGTTTTCCCGGCGCCGTTCGGGCCGATCACGCCGACGATCCCGGCGGGGGGCAGCGTGAAGTTGAGGTTCTCGTAGAGCATCCGGTCGCCGTAGCCCATCGAGACGCCGCGTGCTTCGATCACGACGTCGCCCAGACGGGGACCGTTCGGGATGAAGATTTCGAGTTTCTCCTCTTTCTGCTTGGTATCTTCGTTGAGCATCTTGTCGTAGGCGGCCAGACGGGCTTTGCTCTTGGCCTGACGGGCTTTCGGGGCCATGCGGACCCATTCGAGCTCGCGTTCGAGAGTCTTGCGCCGTTTGGACTCCTGTTTCTCTTCCTGGGCCAGCCGTTTGGTCTTCTGGTCGAGCCACGAGGAATAGTTGCCTTTCCACGGAATTCCCTCGCCGCGGTCAAGTTCCAGAATCCAGCCGGCCACGTTGTCGAGGAAGTAGCGGTCGTGGGTAACGCAGATCACGGTCCCTTTGTACTGCGAGAGGTGCTGTTCGAGCCAGTCGATCGATTCGGCGTCGAGGTGGTTGGTCGGTTCGTCGAGCAGCAGCACGTCGGGCTCCTGAAGCAGCAACCGGCACAGGGCTACGCGGCGGCGCTCACCACCGGAGAGGGTGGTGACGCTCTGCTCGGGGTCGGGACAGCGCAGCGCGTCCATGGCGCGTTCGAGTTTCGAGTCGAGCTCCCAGCCGTTCAGATGGTCGATCTGTTCGGTGAGCTCGCCCTGACGCTCGATCAGGCGGGCCATCTCGTCGTCGCTCATGGGCTCCATGAAGCGGGCATTGACCTCTTCGTACTCCTTGAGCAGGGCCACGACGTCGGCGCATCCCTCTTCGACCATTTCGCGGACGGTCTTGGCGGGGTCGAGTTGCGGATCCTGTTCGAGGTAGCCTACGGTGTAGCCGGGCGAAAAGACCACTTCGCCCTGGTAGCTCTTGTCGATCCCGGCGATGATCTTCATCAGGGTCGATTTACCGGAGCCGTTCAGACCGATGATCCCGATCTTGGCGCCGTAGAAGAACGAAAGGTAGATGTTGTTCAGTATCTTTTTGTTATTGTTGAGGACTTTGCTGACCCCAACCATCGAAAAGATGATTTTCTGATCGTCTGCCATGTTGCTGGTTCGTTATGTCGTTTCTTGCAATGGTTATACGGTGTGTGGCCCCGTTGTGTGCTTGCGGCCGTTCATTCGGCGGTTCCTTCGGGCTGTTTCGCCTGTCGGGGAATGCTTTTCGGCGCTCCGTGCAGAAGGGTGAAAAACAGGCTGTGGGGCTTAAATGAACAAAGGTACGAAAAAACCTGCACCTTTCGAGGGGTGCAGGTTGTGTTTGTCGTCCTAAGGAATTGTGCAGGACGGTCTCTATTTCATGTCGCAGACGATGTAGGCGCTGACCAGCCAATGGTTCATGGCGTTGCCTACGGCCTTCTGGGCGTTGGGAATGCTGACCGTGATTTTGTGCGTGCCGGGGGTGAGGTCGGGCAGGGCGACGCTCTCGGGCACGATGCAGGAACCGGGGCACCAGTTCGAGCGGCTCAGGTCGGACGAGGCCAGCGACTCTTCGATCTCTTTGACGTGGTATTCGTCGTCATCGCCGATGTAGGGGGCTTCGCGTTTGATGAGCCATACGCCGGAGCCGGGGTTGAAACGGCGGAACGAGGCGCAGTCGTCGCGCCACGGGATGAAGTCGATGACCGGTTCGCCGTCCACGAAGACGATGTTCTGCTGTTTGGTGAATTCGTCGCCGCCCGAGTGGCCGCCGTGGCCGGTGGTGATGTAGTAGAGGCGTGCGTTGCGGGCTCCTTTGGGGATGGTGACCTCAGCGGTCAGGTCGCGGTGGGCGAACGAGGTCGAGAGGCTCTGTGAGCCGATATAGGGAACGGTGTTCACAACGGGAATCACAACCGTCGGAGTGGCTTTGTCGCAGGAGAGGGGACTCTCTTCGAGGGTGATGTCAAGCGATACGACGTAGCCTTCGGTAGTCCAGCTGTCGATCCAGATGCCGACCCAGGCTTCGCCCTGAAGGGTCGAGATCAGTTGCGAGATGTCCTGGCTCCAGGCCACCTGTTTCTCCCAGAAGGGGATGTAGACCGGTTTGCGGTGGAGCTGGTCGTCGCTGAAGTGGCCCACGCCGAAGGGGGTCATGAAGCGGAGCAGCTCGATATAGGGGGCTTTGCCGCCCTGCGGGGTGACGCCGAGGAAGGCGCTGTCGGCACCGGGTGCCAGCGGAGCCTTGCCCTGGATCATCTTCAGCGGATCGTCGCACGCGGGGATCACGAAGCACGAACCCGATTTGTCCCACCGGTCGCCGTTCGAGGCCAGCGTAATGTTGATGGTGGCGCGGGTGGTGCGTTTGTAGGTCGGGAAGTTGACCTTCTTGAAAATGTAGCGGCCGGTACCGGCGTGGAGTACGCCGGCGCTGTCGGGCTTGAACTCTTCGTACGAGCCGAAGGCATGGACTTGGGTGTGGTCGAAGATTTGGATCTTCTGGGCCTGTGCCGCGAAAGCCGTGAGGGCGGCTGCGGCAAAAAGGAGCAGTTTTTTCATCTATGTAATCGGTTTTTGTTGCGGGTGGAGGCAGAGCTGCGGCGGTGCCGGGTCAAAGGAATAGGGCCTTTTCTGCACCATATGTTCTTCCGAGAACGGGCTTGTATGCCGATTCCGCGGGAGTCGTGCGGTGATTGGGAGTTCCTCCCTCCGTGTTTCTGTTCTGCGGCTTATGCGGTGCAAAAATACGAAACGACCCCGGTTTCCCAAAAGGAAACGCGGGGTCGTCTGCTGGTGTGTCGCAATCCGACGCGAACCGTCGGGGGCTTTCTTTCGATCTGCTCCGGATGGCTCCGGACCGTGCGGCTGGCGGAGTGGAGCGTGACGCGGCGGAGGGTTAGTATTTGTATCCGGTCAGCCGTTGGATGTCGGTGCCGCTTTTGACCGGAACGAGGGTGAAGCCCCAGCTGTAATCGTTTGAGGCGGGCAGCTGGTACTGTTTGTAGGGTTGTGCGCCCCAGCTGTCGTCGCCGCCCACGCCCATCATCTTGTAGTCGAGGTTCAGTTCGACGAAATCACGCGGGGTGATGTCGTTGATATGGGTCTGTTTGGGCTTGATGTTGCGACCGGCTGCTTCGGAATGGTCTTCGTCGGGGGTGCGGTTGGCCCACTGGTAGGGCTTGTCGGACTCCTGCCCGTCGTAGTCTTCGATCGAGTTGCGCAGGGCGTTGAACTCCATCAGTTCGTCGGCTTCGACCAGCAGCCCCTGTCCTTTCGAGCGGTTCAGGGCGAGCCAGCGGGTGTCGGTGTGGTGGCCGGTCTCCTGCGGGCGGACGTAGTCGAACGCTTCGATACCGACGTTGCTGCGGTAGAGACCGACGTTGGTGCCGTAGTTGCGGTCCTGGTAGTTCTCTTCGGGACCGCGGCCGAAGTATTGCAGGTTGGTCATGTCGGCCGGCAGTCGCATCCGCATGCCGAGGCGGGGCATCTGGCTCTTCGATTCGGGATTGCCCTGGAAGTTGTAGGCGACGTTCACCACGCCGGTCGGATAGACTTTGTAAGTCACGTTCAGTGCGCACCCTTCGGGCAGACTGTAGCTGGCGGTGACCAGTGCGGTGTTGCCTTCGGTGGTGGCGGTCACGGAGGTGGCTTTCAGATCACGCGAGGCCTCTTTCCAGATCTGCAGACGGCGGGGCATGCCGCTGCCGTAGTCGTTGTCGGTCGGGGCGCGCCAGAAGTTGGGTTGCAGACCGAAACCGTCCTGTACGTACTCGAGGCTGCCGATGCGGTAGGAGGTGATGTTGCCGGTCGTTTTGTCGATGGTCAGCCCGAAGTTCGAACCGATAATGTCGACTTCGGTCGAGGTGCTCTCCATGTTCACGTCGCCCTGGGCACGGTAGGTGCGTTTCTGGCCCTGAAGGTGGTCCAGTTCGAACTGTTCGGTGGCCACAACGGTGCCGGCCTTGAGCAGCCCGTCGGCGGCCTTGAGGCTCACGGTGAAGTTGACAAAGTATTCGGTGCCGGCCTGTGCGGTGAGGCCGCTCAACGGCACGGTGACGGTGCGCGATTCGCCGGGAGCGAGGTTCAGCGTCGTGAAGGTGCCCTGTTTGACCACGCGGTTATTGGCCGTCACGGTGTATTTGACGTTGTACTTCGAGAGGTTGGTGAAGTCGTACAGGTTGGTGACTTCGAATTTGCCGGTGGCCAGATCGACCGGACGGAACCAAACGTACTGATACATCTTGCGCACTTCGGCGATGCCGGGGTGGGGCGTACGGTCGGGGCTCACCAGACCGTTGCAGAGGAAGTTGCCGTCCGAGGGACGGTTGGTGCCGAAGTCGCCGCCATAGGCCCAGAAGAGGTTCCCTTCGGCATCTTCGACCAGCAGACCCTGATCGACCCAGTCCCAGATGAAACCGCCCTGGAGGTTGGGATATTTGTAGATGGCTTCCCACATGTCGCGGAATCCGCCGCCGGAGTTACCCATCATGTGGGCGTATTCCGAGGGGATGTAGGGGCGGTCGGTCTCCATCTCGCCCCAGCGGGTCAGCAGCGCGGCCGAGGGGTACTGGGGACAGAAGATGTCGGTGTTCCATTCGAGGATGGCGCGTTCGTACTGTACGGGGCGTAGGGTGTCCATCTCCTTGAGCCAGAGGTAGGTCTCGTAGAAGTTGTATCCGTTGCCGGCTTCGTTGCCGAGGCTCCAGAACATCACGCAGGGGAAGTTTTTGGTTTGGTGGTACATGTTCTGGGTGCGGTCCATGTGTTTGACAAGCCATTCGGGGTTGTTGCCGAGGGTGCGGCCTTGGCTGAGGTCGTAGCCCATGCCGTGCGACTCGATGTTGGCTTCGTTGCAGAGGTAGAAGCCGTACTGGTCGGCCAGTTCGTAGAAGCGGCGCTGCTGCGGGTAGTGGGCCAGACGGATGGCGTTGATGTTGTTGGCCTTCATCAGCCGGAAGTCTTCGAGGATGGTGGCTTCGTCGAGCACGTGGCCGTTGACTTCGTGGTGTTCGTGGTAGTTGACGCCCTTGATGAAGACGCGCTTGCCGTTGACGTAGTACTGGTTGCCTTTGACTTCGCTGGTGCGGAATCCGACCTTGGCGCTGGTGTACTCCACGAAGCGGCCGTCCACCCGGATCTTCAGCACGAGGTTATAAAGATACGGATCTTCGGCGCTCCATTTGTGCACGTTCTGGTAGGCGTGTTTATTTTGCAGGGCGGTGCGGCGGAAACGGACGGTGTCGCGGCCGTAACCGTCGAGTTCGATCTCTTTGTACGAATAGTCGACCATCGTGCCGTTGGCGTCTTCGAGTTCGAACCATACCTGCACGGGGCCGGTCGGTTTGACGAAGTTGTTGACCATGGCGATGTCGAGGTTAAAGAGCCCGTCGGTGTAGGTCGAGTCGAGGGTCGAGACTACGTAGAAGTCTTCGATGTGGGTGCGGGGCTGCGAGTAGATGTACATCTCGCGTTCGATGCCGCTCAGACGCCAGAAGTCCTGGCATTCGAGGTATGATCCGGTGCTCCAGCGGTAGATTTCGAGGGCCAGCAGGTTGGTGCCGTCGGTGAGGTAGTCGTTGAGCTTGAATTCGGCGGCCGATTTGGAGTCTTCGCTGTAGCCGATCTTGTGGCCGTTGAGGTAGATCAGAACGCCCGATTTGGCTCCGCCGATATGGAGATATACGTCGCGGTCCTTGAGCAGCAGGGGCGCTTCGAAGGTGGTGCGGTAGAGACCCACTTCGTTGGCTTCGGGCAGCTGCGGAGGCTGCGGATTGTGGGGGGCGAATTCGTAGGGGTGGTTGGTATAGATGGCATCACCGAAGCCGCGCACCTGCCAGGTGGCGGGTACCGAAAGGGTGTCCCAGGTCGAGTCGTCGAAGTCCAACTCGTAGAAGTCGGTCGGGCGTTGACGGTGGTCGGAATACCACTGGAATCGCCAGGGTTTGTTGAGTGAAATGTAAAAGTCCGAGGTGGTATAGTCGTTGGCTGCGGCGATGTCGCGGTTGTCGTAGGACATGAAGTAGGCGCGCGGCGTTTCGCGGCCCACTTGTGCGATGGAGTGATTCTGCCATTCGGGAATCGCAGGGCCGGAGGTCATGCTGTCGCGGTCGGCCTGGCCGAACTGCCATACGGTGGGCGGAAGCTGGCCGTAGGCTGTGTTGCCGAGCAGAAGGGCACAGGCACTGGTGGCGAGCGCCGCAGTCAAGGTTTTTCTGAGTTTCATCTCGATATCGGGTTCGTGGTTGGGTTATTGGTAGTATTCGATCTTGCGTTCGGTGAGGATGGCTTTCTTCATCGTTTCGTTGTAGGCGATCCGGCGGATCCAGTTCCCCTGTGCGTCGTATTCGTAGGTGTAGGTGGTGCGGGTCTCTTTCGGGGTGGCCTGTTCGTCCTGTACGGTGGCGCTGGCCGGAAGCCCGTTCCCCTGATAGGTGTAACGGGCAACACGGTGGCGGTTATTGTCCGTGTAGTGGTAGGTGTCGCGACCGGTGACTTCGCCGGCCCGGTTGTATTCATAGGTTTCGCGCATCTGAAGCACGCCGTGGCCGTTGAAATAGCTGGTCTCCTTGCGGTGGCCGCGGCTGTTGAGGGTGTAGTCCTCCTTGGCGGTCGGGGTGCCGTTGGCCAGGGTGGTTTCGGTGCCGATCAGCCGGTCGTCTTTGTCGTACCGGTATTCGGTGCGCGACAGCTCGGTGGTGTCGTGCATCCGCACGGCGGTGGCTTTGCGGGGGCTGCCGGCGGTGTATTCGTACCGGATGGTGTAGGTGGTGCTGTCGTCGATGGTGTGGGTCTCGGCGGTCAGTTCCCCGCTCAGGTTATAGGTATTGACGATGTGCTGTATCTGGCCGGCCGTGGTGTCCTTGAACCATTCGCCGGCGTTGGAGTGGGCCGGATAGGTGGCGATGTGCAGGGTCTTGGGACGACCGTGGAAAATCTCGGCTCGCGTGGCGTCGGTGGGCAGCGGCTCGGTCGCTGTGTTGCAGGAGTTGATGCTGAAGAGGGTTGTGAGGGCCAGAAGGTTCACAAACGTGTGTTTCATCGGGGTGTGGTTGGTTATTTTTGTCGGAAGTAAATTTGCATGGGTACGCCGTGGAAGTCCCACTGGTCGCGGATCCGGTTCTCGAGGAAGCGGCGGTAGTTGTCCTTGACGTACTGGGGCAGATTCACGAAAAAGGCGAATTGCGGAGTGGGGGTGGGCAGCATCATGGCGTATTTGATACGGATGTATTTGCCTTTGATGCTGGGCGGCGGGGTCTGCTCGATGATGGGCAGGATGAAGTCGTTCAACTCGGAGGTGGGGATACGCCGTTTGCGGCTTTCGCACACCTGAAGGGCGGTCTTCAGTGCGTCGAAGATGCGCTGCTTTTCGATCACGGAGGTGAAGATGATGGGTACGTCGTTGAACGGGGCGAGCTTTTGCCGGATGTTTTCGGCGTACTCTTTCATCGTGTTGCTCTGTTTGTCGGGCACGGTGTCCCACTTGTTGACGACGATGACGCACCCCTTGCGGTTCTTGACGATCAGGTGGAAGATGTTCATGTCCTGTGCGTCGACTCCCTGCGAGGCGTCGAGCATCAGGATAGCGGTGTCGCAGTCTTCGATGGCGCGGATGGTGCGCATCACGGAGTAGAACTCCAGGTCGTCAGTCACTTTCTGTTTCTTGCGCAGCCCGGCCGTGTCGACCAGGTTGAATTCCATGCCGAACTTATTATAATAGGTATGGATAGCGTCGCGGGTGGTGCCGGCGATGGGGGTGACGATGTTGCGTTCCTGGCCCAGCAGGGCATTCGTGAGCGACGATTTGCCGACGTTGGGTCGGCCGACGATGGCGATTTTCGGAATCGCTGACTCTTCGGGTTTCTCCTCGGGGCTCTCTTCGGGCAGCGAGGCAACCACGGCGTCGAGCAGGTCGCCCGTACCGGAGCCGGTCATGGAACTGATGGTGATGGGGTCGCCGAGCCCCAGGGCGTAAAATTCGTAGGAGTCGGTCTGCCGGGCCGTATTGTCGACTTTGTTGACGACCAGGTGGACCGGTTTGGTCTGTTTGCGGAGCAGGTTGGCCATGGTTTGGTCGAGGTCGGTGATGCCGGTTTCGACGTCGACCAGAAAGACCAGTGCGTCGGCCTCTTCGATGGCCAGTTCGACCTGTCGGCAGATGGCCTGTTCGAATATGTCTTCGGAGTTGACGGTGAAACCGCCGGTGTCGATGACCGTGAACTCACGGCCGTTCCAGTCGGTGGTTCCGTAGTGGCGGTCGCGGGTGGTTCCTTCGGTGGCGTCCACAATGGCTTGACGCATCCCGACCAGACGGTTGAACAGGGTGCTTTTGCCCACATTCGGGCGGCCCACTATCGCTACTATGTTTCCCATGGTTTTCTCTTTTTGTTGATTTTCAGTGTAATATGTGTTTCGAGTGCCGGCTCTCGACGGCCCGAAGGGCCTGAGTGTGCGGCTCTTAAACAGCGTGTAAAGGTAATACAATTTTTTCGGATATGGGGATAGTTGTCTAATCTATTGAAAATGAGAATAATATAAATTAGATATTAAAATTATTTAAAAAATTATCGAAATTATTTTGTAATTCAATTTTCTTGCCTTACCTTTGTGACATCGATTTAGGGAGGATAGCAGTTTGGCACACAAATTGCTTCTTTTCATAAAAGAGTTTGGGTTAGTAGCTGAGGGGGTGGTTCCCCGAAGCAAAAAAAGGACAGGCCGTGACGGACTGTCCTTTTTTTATGTGCTGAGGCGTAGGGTAAATGAATGAGTTAGGCGGGTGTTGTGTGGATGGTGCGGGGCTGGGGGCAAATGAGGAGCGGTTGAATTTTCGGTGCGGAGATGTCGGGTGTGGCGGTCGCGAAGTGAGGCGGTACATGGTAATGACGGAAATGGATGGATGAAATTGATTCTGTAAAAATTTTTTTATTGTTTGTGGCTGTTTTTCCTGAAGAGCGTGGAGCGATCGGTAAAAAAAATGTGCAGGGGGGAGAGGTCGGGAAGTAAATGTTACGACATAGATATATAAAGTAGCGAAGGAGGCTGTC
This sequence comes from Millionella massiliensis, assembly GCF_900104655.1. Taxonomy (GTDB): domain Bacteria; phylum Bacteroidota; class Bacteroidia; order Bacteroidales; family Rikenellaceae; genus Rikenella; species Rikenella massiliensis. The sequence continues at coordinate 2,823,236 of NZ_FNWD01000002.1, forward strand.
CGAATCACGGGCAGCCTCCTTCGCATATTTTGCACGTTCGAAAGGGCTAACGGGTGGTGGAGGTGTGGTCGACGGGCAGTTCGACGGTGAAAACGGTGCCTTGTCCGCTGGTGCTGTCGAAGGTGATGCGTCCGCCGAGCAGTTCCACGATTTTGCGCGAAAGTGCCAGTCCTAAACCGCTGCCGCTGCTTTTGGTCGTGAAGTTGGGGACGAAAATCTTGTCCCGAATGTCGTCGGGAATACCGGGACCGTTGTCGCGGATGGTGACCAGAACGTGGTCGCCGGTCGTTCGGAGGGTGATGTCGATCCGGGCATCCTCCTGGCCGCTCATCGCCTGGACGGCGTTCTGACAGATGTTGACGAATACGCGGGTCAGGTGGTCGGGGTCGGCCGTTACCCAGACGGGTGAGACGTTTTCCGCTTCTGCGGCAGCTGCGTCGGTCGGTGTGTCCGGAGCCGGGGGGTGGGGAAGTTCTCCGTCGCCGGGGACGCCGAAGTGAAGCCGGACGCTGACATTGTCATAATCGGAGTAGAGCTGTGCGACGTTGCGGATGATCGGAACGAGGTCGATGCGGGTGGGGTGGCCTTCGCCGAGTTTGGCGAAATCCGAAAATTCGCTGGCAATCTTGGTCAGCAGGTCGATCTGGTCCAGCAGCAGGGCCAGCGTCGATTCCACCTTGGGGCGCAGTTCGCTGTCGCTGTCGTTCCGCATGGAGCGTTGCAGCATCTGGACCTTGAGCCGCATCGGCGTGAGCGGGTTCTTGATTTCGTGGGCCACCTGGCGGGCCATCTCGCGCCAGGCCCCTTCGCGTTCGCTGCGGGCCAGCTGGCGGTAGCTCTCTTCGAGGTAGTCGATCATCGTGTTGTATTGTTCGACCAGCATCCCGACCTCGTCGCTGATTTTGCGGCTGGAGCGGATAGCGTCGATCTTCTGCATCTTCGAGATGTTGCCCATGGCTTCGTGGAGCTGGTTGAAGGGCTTGGTCAGCACGCGGTAGAGCAGTTCCGAGAGGATGATGGCGATGCAGAGAATGATTAGGAAGAGGTTCAGAATATCGGACAGCAGTTCGTGTTGCAGCACGCTGCTGTTGATGTTGGGGCTGTAGTATTGCAGGTTGAGGTAGCCGCGCACTTGGCCGTCGACGATCAGCGAGGTGAAGGCCGAGGTGTATTTCGAGTCGTCGGTTTCGGTCACGAACAGCGGGCGTTTCAGGTAGTGCAGGTAGCGGTATGCCGCGCTGTTCATCCGCGAGATGTATTCGGGATGGGCGGTCGAGGTGGCGAGCAGTTCGCCGAGCGGGTTGAAGAGGCTCAGACTGTAATCGATGTCGCGGTGTTCGTTGGCGAGCCACTCCTGAGCGGTTTGAGTGTCGAGCGGGTGGGTTTTGAGGTACTGTTTGAGGCTTTGGCTGAGTCGCTGGATGTTGTTGTTGACAAAACGGCGTTGTTCGGCGCTGAAGTTGGTCAGCGTGTGGTTGACGATGACCAGCGTCACGGCCAGCATCGCGAATACGACTACCCCGATCACCACGGCACGTATCTTGAACGTCATCCGGGTACCGAGCCGCTGGATGTTGAACGAGTAGCCAGCCAGTTCGAGCAGCAGACCGCACAGAATGAACAGCATCAGGAATATGTAGACGTAGAGCGATATGGCGTCGAGCAGTGTGGTCGCCTTGCGGCTGACGATCAGCACGCCGTAGTTGCCGTCCTGGTCGAAATAGTTATAGAGAAAGTGTTTTTGTCCGCCGCGGGTCAGGATGGTGTCGTGGCCGGGTGTGAACAGCAGGCTGAGCCCCTGGTAGTTGTTGCTGTTGTTGTGTCGGAAGGTGATCTGGTGGTCGGCCACGCGGGCATAGGTGAAGTCCCGGAAACGGATATCCAGATCGGGTTCGCTCCCGTTCGGTTGCATCTCCTGGCTATTGGTCAGCAGTTTGTCCTGCGGCGAGGTGGCCAGAATTCGGGCATACAATTTTTGGGCATTGTTCTGTGCCGTGGTATTTTCCTGCGTGACGAAGAATGAGATGTAGGCGCTGAAGATAACCAGCGATGCGACGAACGAACCGTAGTGGCGGTAATTGTGTCGGAGGTAGTCGGTGGCGGCCGAGATGGCGTAGAACAGCACCAGAATGTAACCCGTCTGACGGATTTGGAGCTCGACGGGCCACAGGATGAGCAGGATCAACAGAACGGTCAGCCCGATGCGCAGTACCAGTCGGCGGGTGCCGAAGAGGGACAGGCCGGTATGGACCAGCAGCAGCCGGATGCTGACGAACAGGACCGTCAGCAGGTAGAACATGGCGCTGTTGTACGACAGGTCGAAGATGTCGTAGATCTGGATGTTGATTTTCGGGGTGTAGATCGAGAGGATCAGCGCGTAGTGGAACACCGACACGACGACGGCCAGCAGCAGCGACATGAGCAATACGACCAGCGCTTTGCCCCGTTTGGAGAGGTGTTTGTACTGCCAGCTTAGTTTGGCCCGGACCTGGAACAGATAGGCGGTGTAGATAAAGAAGATGCCGAAACTCAGCAGCAGGTCGCCCAGCGAACTGAGTACCTGATTGTGCAGGCCGTAGATTTTGGTAAACAGGAATCCGTTACTGTTGGGCAGACCGGCATAGTGCAGTCCGATGCGCAGCAGGGCATAGATCAGCAGAAGCAGACCGGCATTACGGAAGGCATTGTGTCTGGTGGTGTTGAGGCGGGTGATGTTTTTGATGAAGAGGCAGAACAGCAGAATGGCTCCCCAACCGCACAGCTCGGCGCCCCAGGGCATGCTGTCCAGTGGTTTGGCCTGGATGTAAAAACTGTTTGACGGGGTGTCGATCCGTTCGGCGTTGCCCAGACGGCTGCGCAGGCTGTCGCCGGCCGGCAGCAGGGTGATGCGTTGTTCGGAGAAGATGGTGGAGTTGTAGTGGTCGGTCTCGCGGTTGTAGAGTTTGATGACCACGGCGGCGCTTCGGTTGTTGCGGCTGTGAAAGGTGGTGATGACCTGGTGGTCGCCGATTTGTCGGATCGTGTGGGTCGGGTTTCGCCACGTCTCGTTGATGTTGGGCCGGAATGCGTAGCTCGACCAGTAGACCATCGTCGAATCGCGGAACAGCAGCACCGAGACCCCTTTCGAGGCCCATTGGGCGGGCCGGTTTTCGTCCCAGATCCGTTGCAGGTAGAGACTGTCGTCCGGCGAGTCGAGCCAGCTTTCGACGATGGGGGTGGTTTCGCGTTCGATCTCGCGCAGCTCGCGGGTGACGCGGTCGCTGTCGGGGTCGATCTTTTCGCCTACCCGGAAGTGGGCATAGAACAGGTTGATTGCCAGCAGAACCAGCGCGAAGGGCAGTACGACGGGGCGTATCAGCCGGCGAAGACGCAGACCGAACGAGCGTAGCGGGTTGGACGTATGGTGGGCGGGGCGGAGCATGGACAGTGGGCGGGCAGGACGGTTAACGGTGGTGGTAAGGTTCGCCGTTGAGGATCGTGAAAGCGCGGTAGAGCTGTTCGACGAAGATCAGGCGGACCATCTGGTGGGAGAAGGTCATCCGCGAGAGCGAGATTTTCTCGTTGGCGCGTGCGTAGACAGCTGCCGAAAAACCGTAGGCGCCGCCCACGACGAAGACCAGTTTGCGGGTTCCCCGGTTCATGATGCCCTGGAGCCATTCTGAAAAGGCGACCGATCCGTCGGGCAGCCGTCCGTTTTCGTCCAGCAGCACCACGTGGTCGCCTGGTGCGAGACGGCTCAGGATCAGTTCGCCTTCGGTGGTTTTGATCTGCTCTTCGCGCAGGTTTTTGGCGTTCTTCAGCTCGGGAATCACGCTCTGGCTGAAGCGGACGTAGTGTCCCAGACGGTCGGTGTATTCGCGGATGCCGCTCTCGAGCCAGGCTCCGACGGTTTTGCCTACGACGATCAGTTCGATGACCATGTTTTACGGTTTGGGGTGCGTTGTTTTCAACAAAGCTACAAAATTGAGTCCGATTCCTATCGTATTTATTTCCTATTTTTGTGAGCCGGTCGTTGCGCCCGGGGCCTGTGAACGGGGAGAGGGGTGGAGTGAGCAGGAGGACGGGGGTGAGTAAAAGAAGGAAGTGGCGGTGTGAGTAGGAGACGAGGGGCCGGTGTGAGTGGGAGCAGCGCGTAAGCGTCTGCCGGAAAACGGACGGGCAGGCATCTTTCGGGGTGCAGCCATCAATCGGAACAAACGGAAAATACAATACTAAAGAATACGGACATGGAAAAAGCCTATGAACCTTTTGTCGATAAATTGATCGAACTGGCCATTGCCGAAGACATCGGCGACGGCGACCACACCTCGCTCAGCTCGATTCCGGCCGGCGAACGCGGTCGGATGAAGCTGTTGATCAAACAGGCCGGTATTTTGGCCGGTGTCGAGGTGGCCGAGCGGGTCTTCCTGCGGCTCGACCCGACGGTGACCTTCGAACACATACTGAAGGACGGCGACCGCGTGACGCCGGGCGACATTGCCTTCTATGTTGAGGGCAAGCTCATCACCCTGTTGCAGTCCGAGCGCATCATCCTGAACATCATGCAGCGCATGAGCGGTGTGGCGACACAGACCGCCATCTATGCCGATGAACTGAAAGGGTTGAAAACCAAGGTGCTCGATACGCGTAAAACCACGCCCGGGATGCGGGTGCTGGACAAAATGGCCGTGAAGATCGGCGGCGGCGAGAACCACCGTATTGGTCTGTTCGACATGATTCTGCTCAAGGACAACCACATCGACTTCGCAGGCGGCATTGCCAAGGCGCTGGCCGGGGCGCGTGCCTACCTCAAGGAGAAGAACAAGGATTTGAAGATCGAAATCGAGGTGCGTTCGCTGGAGGACATTGACGAGGTGTTCGCTGCCGGCGGTGCCGACCGGATCATGTTCGACAACTTCAGCGTCGAACAGACCCGCGAGGCGGTGAAAAAGGTGGCCGGACGGGCCGAAACCGAATCGTCGGGCGGCATCACCCTCGAAAACCTGCGGGCCTATGCCGAGTGCGGCGTCGATTTCGTCTCGGTCGGTGCGCTGACCCACCAGATCAAGAGTTTGGATATGAGCCTTAAAGCTGTCGAATAGATGAAAAAACGAGGATTTTGTCTGGCCGCTCTGGCGTTGGTCGCGGGAGTGGCAGTGGCCCAGCCCCGACAGATCGGATACGACGATATTGCCGGCGGTCGTCTTTCGGCACGGAGCGTCGGCGGTTTCCGACCGATGGCCGACGGCGAACACTATACGACCCTGCAGAACGGCGCCGTGTTGCGCTGGCGCTATGTCGACGGTCAGTTGGTCGATACGCTTTTCTGCGCTCCGGCCGACTTTCCGGCCGTGAACGGCTATGCGATGAGCGACGACGAAAGCAAGGTGCTGATTACGACGGGGCGTGTGCCGATCTACCGCCATTCGGCGCTGGCCGACTACTATGTCTTCGACCGTGAGACGAAAAGCCTTAAACCGCTGTCACAGAACGGGAAACAGCAGGAGGCTACCCTCTCGCCCGACGGCACGAAAGCCGCTTTCGTGCGGGACAACAACCTTTTCCTGGTGGACCTGACCGCCGCCCAGCCGACCGAACGGCAAATCACGACCGACGGAAAACGCGGGTCGATCATCAACGGCATTCCCGATTGGGTCTACGAAGAGGAGTACAGCTTCGCGCGTGCCTACGAGTGGGCTCCCGGTTCGGATGCCATCGCTTTCTACCGCTTCGACGAGAGCGGCGTGAAGGAGTATTCGATGAATACGTTTAAAGGCGCCCTTTACCCGCAGAACTACGACTTCAAATACCCCAAGGCAGGCGAAGCCAATTCGGTGGTCGGGATCAAGGTCTATCGCCTGGACGACGATTCGGTGGTCGATGTCGATCTCGATTCGGAAACGACCGACATTTACGTGCCGCGGATCGAGTGGGCATCGGACGGCCGGCTGGTGGTCCACTGGCTCAACCGGCTTCAGAATCACTACCGGATTCTGCTGGCCGACGCTTCGACCGGGGCTTCGTCGGTGTTGTACGAGGAGAAAAATCCGCGCTACATCGAACGCATCAACAACGAGACGGCCACCTTCCTGCCCGACGGGAAGGGCTTTGTGGTCAAGAGCGAACGCGATGGCTGGATGCACCTCTACCGGTACGACATGCAGGGCCGTCTGCTGAACCGCGTGACCGAAGGCGAGTGGGAGGTGACGGCACTCTACGGCATCGATGCCAAGGAGGGCAAGGTCTATTTCCAGTCGTGCGAGGGTTCGCCGCTGCGCCGGGGAGTTTACAGCATCGGGCTGAACGGCAAGGGCAAACGGCTGCTTTCGGCCGAAGAGGAGGTCGGAACCCACAGTGGGGTGTTCGGTGCGGGTTATCGCTATTGGATCGACTACTTCTCGAACAGCACGACGCCGACCGTGGTGACGCTTCGCCGCACGTCGGACGGCAAGGCGGTGCGGGTACTGGAGGACAACGCCGCCCTGCGCGAACGTCTGACTCGGGAGTACCTCCTGCCTACCAAAGAGTTCTTTACCTTCACCACGCCCGAAGGGGTGGAGCTGAACGGATATATCCTGAAACCGGCCGACTTCGATTCGACCAAACGCTATCCGGTTCTGATGACGCAGTACAGCGGACCGGGCTCGCAGCAGGTGGCCGACCGCTGGGGGTGGTCCTGGGAGGCGGCTCTGTTGCACGAAGGGGTGCTGGTGGTCTGTGTCGATGGCCGTGGGACGGGGCTGCGCGGCGAGGAGTTCCGCAAATGCACCTATGGCAACCTGGGCGGACTCGAAGTGCAGGACCAGATCTCGGCGGCTCGCTATGTGGGGTCGCTGCCTTTTGTCGATCCGGCGCGGATCGGGATCTACGGCTGGAGCTACGGCGGTTTCATGGCCCTGAACTGTATCCTGAAGGGGGCCGATGTATTTGCCCTTGCGGTGGCTGTGGCTCCGGTTACCTCGTGGCGTTACTACGACACGATCTATACGGAACTCTACAACGGTCTGCCGCAGGACAACGCTGCGGGATATGACGACAACAGCCCGATCCACTTTGCCCATCTGCTGAAGGGCAAACTGTTACTGGCTCACGGTACGGGTGACGATAATGTGCACATCCAGAATAGTTACGAGATGATCGAACAGCTGGTGCAGGCGGGCAAGGAGTTCGAGTGGATGATCTATCCGGACAAGAACCACGGCATGGGTTCGTCGCGCGACCACCTGTTGCGGCGTGCGATTCGCTTTGTGAAGGATAATCTGTAGCGTACGATCCGCACACGTTGCGGATGAATAAAACGGCGCGGGGTCAGGAACCGAATGTTCCTGACCCCGCGTGCTATATTCGCACTCCCGATACAGACGGGTAGATATGTTTCTATATAAGGCGTTGTATTTGTGGGTGTTAGTTTATGGTCTGAGCTCGGGTAGAAGGGTAAGTATGTATGTGCGCAAGCTCGGCGGAAGAACACACACACTGTACGGGCTCGTGTAATCGGATTTTGTTCCGGAGTCTTATTTCATTTGCTTGATCTCCCGCTTGGTCATTTCGGCCTGTACCAGTTCAGGTGAAGATACAGCCTGGTAGGATCTCCCGTCCTGTAGTTGACAGGTACCTTCGGAGGTGGCGAAATGGGGATTGTAATAGACCCACTCGAAGAAGGTTTCGGCGTTCGGCGAGGTGACATTGGGCTTTTCGTCCGGGAAATAGATAAGCATGCGGAGCTGTGTCTCCGCTGTGCCTTCGTTGTAGCTGCCGGCGCGGGCTATCGGTGTGCCGGGATAGACGATGTCGCCCTCCCGGACCTGAATGCTGCCGGCCTCCAGCACCGAGTAGTTGCAGAGCGTTCCGTCGGGATGTTCGATCAGAACGTTGTTGTTGTCGCTGTGGTAGCTGGCCGAAAGATGGGACTCCAGTTGTGCTGCTCCGTCGTGGACTTCGACCACGGTGCCTTTCCGGGCGGCGAAAACGGTGTCACCCGGGTTGAGCAGGAATTGCCAGGAATGCCAGCCGCGGGCGGGCTTCCCGTTGAGGAAGGTCTCATTGAGATTCAGAATGGATCGTGCCATGACGGGGGCGTGGGAGGTGCTGTACGGCAGACGGTAGACGAACGAACTGTCGAGCTTGGGATGGTGGTAGCCGCGGACGTAGGTGTAGCGGTAGGCACATCTGACCGGTCGTTCGGCATTGGCGGCTTCTACGGTCAGCAGACGTTGGGAGGGACCGCGCATGATGGTTTTGAAGGTGGGAGCCTGGCGGGTGTTCTGCCGTTCGGTGAACACGATGGCGATGGTGTAGCTCCCGACGGTGTGTTTGACGGCTGAGATCTCCAGGTTGGTGTTATCGACCCATTTGCTGTCGATTTCGATGTCGGCTTGTTGAGCGGATAGTGTGAGTGAGGTGCTGAGCAGCGCTGCTGTCAGCAAAAGGTGTTTGGTAATCATGGCGGGGGAGTTTAGACGTGCTTTCTGAGATATATACAAAAATTGCGCCAGATTTTACGATAAATCTGGCGCAATTCTTTCAGTTTGTAGTCTTGCCGGTGGGCTATCGGCTGTGCTCTACTTGACGAGTTTTGCGAAGAGCGGACGCAGGCTGACCATGTCGTGAACGATCTTGGGCAGGTCGGCGATGGCGACGCGTTCCTGCTGCATGGTGTCGCGGTGACGGATCGTGACGGTCTGGTCTTCGAGGCTCTGGTGGTCGACCGTAACGCAGAGCGGGGTCCCGATGGCGTCCTGACGGCGGTAGCGTTTCCCGATGCTGTCTTTTTCGTCGTACTGTACGTAGTGGTCGAACTTGAGGTCGTTGACGATCTGACGGGCGATGTCGGGCAGTCCGTCTTTCTTGACCAGCGGCAGTACGGCCACTTTCACCGGAGCGAGAGCGGCCGGGAAGCGCATCACGATACGTTCTTCGCCGTTTTCGAGTTTCTCTTCGGTATAGGCGGCCGAGAAAACCTGCAGGAACATGCGGTCGACCCCGATCGAGGTTTCAACCACGTAGGGGGTGTAGCTTTCGCCGCTTTCGGTGTCGAAGTATTGGATCTTCTTGCCGGAGTATTTGGCGTGTTGCGACAGGTCGAAGTCGGTACGGGAGTGGATCCCTTCGACCTCTTTGAAGCCGAACGGGAATTCGTATTCGACGTCGGTGGCTGCATTGGCGTAGTGGGCCAGTTTCTCGTGGTCGTGGAAACGGTAGTGTTCGTCGCCGAAACCGAGGGCGCGGTGCCAACTCATGCGGAACTGACGCCAGTGTTCGAACCACTGCATTTCGGTGCCGGGTTTGACGAAGAACTGCATCTCCATCTGTTCGAATTCGCGCATGCGGAAGATGAATTGCCGGGCGACGATTTCGTTGCGGAAGGCTTTACCGATCTGGGCGATCCCGAAGGGGATTTTCATGCGGCCGGTTTTCTGCACGTTCAGGAAGTTGACGAAGATACCCTGTGCGGTTTCGGGACGCAGGTAGACGGTGTTGGCGCCGTCGGCCGTGGAACCCATCTGGGTCTGGAACATCAGGTTGAACTGACGAACGTCGGTCCAGTTTTTGGTTCCGCTGATGGGGCAGACGATTCCGAGCTCTTCGATCAGGGCTTTGACGCCGGCCAGGTCATTGGCGTTCAGCACTTCGGTCATTTTCTCGTGTGCGGCGTCGCGTTTGGCCTTGATTTCCAGCACGCGGGGGTTGGTGGTGACGAACTGTTCGCGGTCGAAGGCGTCACCGAAACGTTTGGCGGCTTTGGCCACCTCTTTTTCGATCTTTTCGTCCTGTTTGGCGATCCAGTCTTCGATCAGCACATCGGCGCGGTAGCGTTTTTTGCTGTCTTTGTTGTCGATCAGCGGGTCGTTGAAGGCGCTCACGTGGCCTGAGGCTTCCCAGGTTTTGGGGTGCATGAAGATGGCGGCGTCGATGCCGACGATGTTTTCATGCAGTTTGGTCATGGCGTCCCACCAGTAGCGTTTGATGTTGTTCTTGAGTTCGACGCCCAGCTGGCCGTAGTCGTAAACGGCGGCCAGACCGTCGTATATCTCGCTGGAGGGGAAGATGAATCCGTACTCTTTGCTGTGTGCGATCAGCTTTTTGAAAAGTTCCTCTTGTGTCATCGGGATCTGTGTATTAGTCGAGGGGCAAAGTTAACTATTTTCCTTCGGGTTTGGGATAGTTCGGGGTCAGTACCGGCACGTTTTTGTTCACGAGCAACTGGCCGTCGGGCGATACCCATTTGTCGCCGCGTTCGCTCAGGTGGCAGGCCATGCTCTTGCGGAAGGCTGCCATGCGTTCGGCCTGTGCGGGATCGGCATGCAGGTCGCGGGTCTCGTTGGGGTCGGTTTTCAGGTCGAACAGCTGTTCCTGGCCGTTGCCGTAGAACCAGATGTATTTGTAGCGGCCGTCCACCAGACCGACCCAGCCGCTGCCGCCGTAGCAGGTGGAGTGCTCCAGGTCGAGCTGGGTGCGCCATTCGGCTTTTTTCGGGTCGCGCAGCAGCTCGAGGATCGACTGACCGTCTACGCCCTGCGGAATCTCGGCGCCGGCGGCGTCGAGGAAGGTGGGCAGGATGTCGCGGATTTCGACCAGCTCGTCACGGGTGGTGCCGCGTTTGACCTTTGCCTTCATCCCTTCGGGGTAGCGCACGATGAACGGAATGTGGGCCGAGCCTTCGTAGGCGTAGGTCTTGCGCCAGTGGTAGTGATCGCCAAGCATGTCGCCGTGGTCCGAGATGAAGATGATGATCGAGTTGTCGTAAAGCCCTTTCTCTTTGAGGGCTTCGATCACGCGGCCGATCTGTTCGTCGACGAAGGTGACGTTGGCTGCGTAGTGGCGGCGTGAGTTGAGGGCGTACTCTTCACCGAAGTCGCCATAGGCGGCAATCGGGTTTTTCACCGGATCATGCGGGTAGCGGATCGAGTAGGTCGAGTCCCAGCCGCCGGTGGCCGGGGCGGGCATCGGTACGTCGGCATACTGGTCGAGATAGCGGCGTGGCGGGTCGTACGGGCTGTGGGGGCGTGCGAACGATACCTTGAGGAAGAGGGGCTGCGATTTGTCGTAGTTGCGGATGAACTGTACGGCGCGTTCGCCGGTCCACCATGTGGGGTGGAGGGTGTCGGCCAGCGGATAGACTGCCGCGGCGTGGCCGTTCCAGTCGATGTGGCTCGAGTCGGGGTTGAGGCCGGGGGCCACGCGGGCAAACCACTGGCGGTAGTCGCTCACGAAACCGGGGTCTTCGACGCGGCCTGATTCATCCAGCTCGGTATTGGCGAAGCCGTGCAGGGCGCGCTGCGGATGCCAGTGCATTTTTCCGATTCCGTAGCTGTAGTAGCCGGCGTCGGTGAGCAGCTGGGGCAGCTCGATGGGGTAGTGGGGCGCCACTTTGGCATAATAACCGATCATGCCGTGGTGCCACGGAGCCTGACCGGTGAGCAGACCGGAGCGGGCCGGGGTACTGCTGGGCGTCGAGCTGTAGCCGTTGACGAACTGTACGCCGTCGGCGGCCAGTGCGTCGAGGTTCGGGGTGATGATATTGGGGTTGACCGTGCCGAGAAAGTCGAAGCGTTGTTGATCGCTCATCAGCAGGATCACGTTGGGACGTTCTTTGGGAGCTCCGTGTGCGGCTCCTATGGCGGCCAGGGCGGCCAGTGTCGCGAGGGTCTGTTTCATGATTGGGTTGGGTGAGTGTTCAAAGGTACGAAAAGCTCGTTTTATTTCGTTACTTTTGTGTCTGGATTATGGGAAGAATCGTTGCAATAGACTACGGCAGAAAACGGGTCGGACTGGCCGTTACGGACCCGCTGCAGCTTATCGCCACCGCTTTGGATACCGTCCCGGCTCACGAGGCGGTCGATTTTCTGGTCCGTTACGCGGAGCAGAACGAGGTGGAGTTGTTCGTGGTGGGCGAACCGCGCCAGATGAACGGCGAACCGTCCGAGTCGCAGCGCTATATCCGTCCGTTTGTGAACCGCCTGCGCAAGGTGCTGCCCGACATTCCGGTCGTCTTTCATGACGAACGCTTCACCTCCGTGCTGGCCCACCGGGCGATCATCGAAGGCGGGGTCCGGAAGATGGAACGGCGCACGAACAAGGGGCTGGTCGACCGGGTCAGCGCCGTCATCATCCTGCAATCCTATATGGAGTCGCGACATTGACCCGCGTGCGGTATCGGGCCGGAGAGAACGTTCGGCGCCAGGCGTGCATCGTGCGGGTGGTTATTGCGTGAGTCCGATGAATGTTGTCCTGAAAAAACACTGATAAACCATGATATTACCGATCTACATCTACGGATCGCCGGTTCTGCGCGAAGAGGCGCAGGATATTGACGTGAACAGCTATCCCAATCTGAAGGAGTTGATCTCCAATATGTTCGAAACGATGGAAGAGGCCGATGGCGTCGGGCTGGCCGCTCCCCAGGTGGGGCTCCCGATCCGACTCTTCTGCATCGACCTGACGCCGGTGGCCGACGAGGTTCCCCAGGGGATGCCCCTCAAACAGGTCTTCATCAACGCCCATATCTATGAACGCAGCGGCGCCGAAGTGAAGATGGGCGAAGGGTGTCTGAGCCTGCCCGGGCTGAACGAAGACGTCGTACGGCCCTCTCAGATCCGTATCCGCTATATCGACGAGAATCTGAAGGAACGTGACGAGGCGTTCGACGGTTTCCCGGCCCGCGTAGTGCAGCATGAGTACGACCACATCGACGGTATCGTCTTCACCGACCGCATTGCCCCGATCCGCAAAAACCTGATCCGTTCGAAACTGGCCGCCTTCACCAAAGGCAAGTGGCGGGCCGCCTATCGTTGCAAACTGGGAAAATAGTCACCGACGGCCGTGTCGCTCTGTTGCCGTCCGGCCCCGAACAGCGGAGGGTAGTCCATGAAAAGATTTTTAACCGAGACGGCCGAAGCACTCTATGCGGAGTACGGGAGCGGTATTTCCGATCTGCATATCATCTTTCCCGGTAAACGCGCCCGTCTTTTCTTCAACGAAGCGTTACTGGGCATCAGTGGCGGGCGTCCCATGTGGCAGCCCCGCTACCTCTCGATGGACGATCTGATCCGCAGCCTGTCGTCCCTGCAGAGCGGCGACCGGTTGCGGCTCGTGGCGGAGTTGTACAAAATTTACAGCCGTTACCACTCTGAACCTTTCGACCGTTTTTTTCGCTGGGGCGAGATGCTGCTGGCCGACTTCGACACCATCGACAAATACCTGATCGATGCCGGAGCGCTCTACACCAACATCAGCGACCTGCGTGACATTGAGGCCCGTTTCGGCGGTCTCTTTGCCGGGAACGACGAGGCCATGGAGCTGGTGCGCGGTTTCTGGCAGACGCTCGACCGGAAAAGCGTCCGCTCGGCCGAACAGCAGCAGTTTCTGCGGATATGGCGGTCGCTCCATGCGATATATTCTGAATACAAAACCCGCCTGCGCGAGCTCGGCATCGGATACAGCGGCATGATCTACCGCGACGTGGCCGAGAGTCTCGATCCGGAGGCGGTCGATGAACGGTTTGCCGGCAAACGTTTCTGTTTTGTCGGCTTCAACGCACTGAACGAGTGTGAAAAACGGCTCTTCGGCTACTTGAAGACGATCGATGCCGGCCGCTTCTACTGGGACTACGATAACTACTTTTTTAACTCTGAAGATCAGGAGGCCGGCCGATTTATCCGGCGTAACGTCGCCCGTTTCGGCGACGACGGGCCCGCGTTCGAACGCGACAACTTTGTCCGGCCCAAACGCATCCAGGTGATTTCGACCCCTTCCGACATTCTGCAATGCAAAGCCCTGTACAGCGAACTCGAAGAGATTAGCCGTGAACAGGGGCAGATCGACAAGGAGACGGCCATCGTGCTCACGGACGAAAATCTGCTCCTGCCCGTGCTGCACTCCATTCCGTCCGTGGCCCGGCAGCTCAACATCACGATGGGTTATCCGCTGGTCAATACCGTGCCCTATATCCTGTTGGAACGGCTGCTGATGCTGCAGAGCCACCAGCGCGAAGGACTCTTCTCCCACACCGATGTGCTGGGGGTGCTGGCCCATCCCTACGTGGCCGAGCGGTCGGCCGACGCGGCGCGTGAGGCCATCGAGCGGATCAATACGTGGCAAACCGTGTGGGTGCCGCCCGACTTTTTTGCCGGCGACGAGTTGCTGAGCTGCATCTTCCGGTCGGTGACCGACGTAGAGCAGATGCAGCGCTACATCGAGGAGATTCTCTCGCAACTGGGAGCCGTCGAGTCCTCCTCGGAGGAGGCGCGCGAACGCAAGGAGTTTATCTTTACGATTCTGGACCACGTGATTCGCCTGGGGAACACCGTGCGCGAATGCGGCATCGAGCTGCCCGTCGGAATCTACGTGTCGCTCCTGCGGCAGACACTGAACGGCACCCGTGTTCCGTACGAGGGCGAACCGCTCAGCGGGCTGCAGGTGATGGGGATTCTGGAGACCCGCAACCTCGATTTCGACAACGTGATTCTGCTGTCGCTCACGGACGACAATTTCCCTGGTAATCTGGAGGGAAGTTCCTACGTACCGTTCAACCTGCGTCAGGCCTTCGGGCTGCCCACGCCGCAGGATCACGAGGCGATGTATGCCTATTATTTCTACCGCCTGATCGCGCGTTGCCGGCGGTTGACGATGCTGTACAGTTCGGCGGCCGACGAAAAGCAGACCGGCGAGCAGAGCCGCTATATCTATCAGCTGGAGTACGAGTCGCCCCATCAGCCCGAACGGGCCAACATCAACCTGCAGATCGACTACCGTCCCGTGGAGCCGATTCGGGTCGAGAAGTCGCCCGAGGTGATGCGGCGGTTGGAACGGATGGAGTTTTACCCCTCGAAGCTGAACCGGTACATCGACTGTCCGCTGAAGTTCTACTTTGCCGACATTGAGCGGCTCGAAGTGCCCGATCAGATCGAGCCCGAAGTGACCCATCTGGATGTCGGGAATACGCTTCACCGGGCGATGGAACTGCTCTACACGCCGATGCTCGGGCAGCCCGATGCGGCCCGTCGCATCGCGGCACTGACCGATGATGAGGTGCGCGAGGCGGTCGAACAGGCCATGGCCGACGTGATGGGGGCACGCGGGCAGCAGATCGAACTGAGCGGCCGGATGCAGCTGCACCGGGACATCGTATCGCGATACGTCAGCCATATCCTTCGTTTCGATATGCGCGAGGGGGGCGAACCTTTCGTTGTGTACGGGCTGGAGCGTAAGTTGAAGCACACCTTTGTGTTCGGCGGACGTTCCGTCGTGCTGGCGGGGGTGGCCGACCGGATTGACCTGCTGGCCGACGGCTCGTTGCGGATTGTCGATTACAAGAGTGGCGGCGATACGCCGGAATTCCCTTCGCTGGAGAGTCTCTTTACGAACGACGGGGTGTCGCAACATGGCGAGGTGCGTTGCTATAAGCATAACGGAGCCATGCTGCAAACGCTGCTCTATGCCCTGGTGCTCGGTGCCGAGGAACGGGCACCGGTGGCTCCGGCGCTCTATGTGGCGCGTAAGATGGGATCTGAGGCATTTTCGCCGGTGCCCGCCTGCAAGGACGAGACGATGCCGGTGGCCCGTTTCCGGGTCGAGGAGGCTCAGCCGCTGATGCAGGGGCTGGAGGCGATTTTCGCCTCGATGCTTGACCCGCAGATACCTTTCGTGCAGACTGAATATCGCGACAAGTGTGCCGTGTGCGATTTCCGCCGGATCTGCCGGAGATAATCGGCCGGGGGAGCGAGAAACGTTTTTTCGGATTTTTCCTAAATACAAATTCTTGACGCAGATCGTGCGGGGGGGAGTAATGTTGTAAATAGAATCAGGGTTGGAAACAGGTCGAACGTGATATGAATGGAGTGCCGGGTGCTTTGCGGGGGAAAAGATGTTGGGCCTGACCGTTGAGAGATGATAAGAAAAAGGCGCGGTCCGGATGAATTCTTTGTACGAAAGATTCATCCGGACCGCGCTTTTGTGATTTAGCCGGGGGTGTTGCACCACCTCCTGCGAGGGGCTTATTGGTTGAGCAGAGTCTTGATCTGTTTGCACCACACCTCGTAACCGGCGGAGGTCAGATGGATGTTGTCGCCGGAGTAGAGGCCGGGCAGGAATTTGCTGTCGGGACCAACGAACCAGGCGGTCGGATCGACATACTCTACGTTTTGCGGCAGGTCGGCCGTCCGTTCGGCGAGCAGTTGGTGTACCCGGAGGCTCTTCTGACGCATCGGGTCGGCGTTGTCGGCACCGGTCGGCAGCAGACCGAACAGAATGATGCGGCTGTTCGGGAAACGTCCGGCGGCCTCGCGGGCAACCGCTTCGATGCCGTCGGCAACCTCGTCGGGTTGGTCGCCGGCGATCAGGTTGTTCACCCCGATGGTGATGATCAGCGTTTCGGGACGGGCAACCTCATAGTTACCGTTTTGCAGACGCCACAACAGGTTTTGGGTCCGGTCGCCCGAGATCGCGGCGCTTTCCCACAGGGTACTGTCGCCGATCACCGCGTCCATGGCGGCGCGGCCGGGCTTGTAGGCCACACGGTTGCGGCAGCCGCCGAAACCCTGGGTGATGGAGTTACCCAGCAGCAGCACGCGCAGCCCTTTGTTCGGGCCGAGTTGTTGGGCATGTCGTTCCAGCGTGGCGGTGATGTCTTCGGCTACACTGTGCCACTCCGAACCGGCGATCCATCCGGCGGCCGAACGGTATTCGTTGCCGGGAACGGGGCGGGTGCAGGGGTTGGTGTAGAGACCTGCGGCACGAAGCATGAAGGTGACGATCGGCTCCGGATTGTTGAGCGAGTGGGGGTGGTGATCGACGCCCGGTTTGCGGATGATCTCCAGATGGGTGCCTCCGGCGGCGGTGTAGCGTTTCTCGAAAACGTTGGTGTTGTCGACCGGCGGAACGACCTGGTCGGCCTCACCGACAATGTGCAGCAGCGGAATGTCGGTCCGGGCCATGGCTTCGGCGTGGTCGATCGGATTCTTTTTCCAGTCGCGCAGCTCCTGGTCGCTGTCGAAGCCGTAGGCGGCCATCATCAGACGGGTGTCTTCCGCTCCGGCTTCGCCGCGGCCTGCGGGCCAGCTCTTGAGGTCCATGACCGGCGCGTCGGCATAGATGCAGAGCGTCTGTTTCGGATGGCGAACGGCCCAGTTGTAGATGGGCAGGCCGCCGCGGCTCATCCCCTCGAGGGCGATGCGTTTGCTGAATCCGGCACGGGTCATCATCTTGTAGAATTTATCCCAGCGTTTGAGGGCCTCTTCCGCGCCGTAGAGGTTGGCTACGTCGCAGTAGGCAATGGCGAAGCCGTTTTCGAGCAGGGCGATGTCGGCCTGCGGTTCGTGGCCCCAGAAGCGGGCGCGGAGTACCCAGGGCTGTCCTTCGGCAGCGGCGCGTGGCAGGACGAGGTGGCAGGCGACGCCTTCGCCCTCTTTGCCCCACGGCATGGTGAAGTTATACTGGGCGTGGCCGTGGAAGTTCACGCTGTCGGTCGGAGCGGGCAGCACGGCCGGATAGCCCGGGGCGGGACGGCCGCAGTTGCGGAGGATGTACTCGCCGATGGTGCGGGCCATTCGTCCGGCTCCGATCGAGGAGGGGTGGATGCGGTCGGGCATCAGAACACCGTCCCAGGTGTTGCCGAACAGGTTGTAGAGGTTGATGATCGGCAGGTTGTCTTCGAAGGCGAGCTGCCGCACGAGCGGAACGATCTGACCGCCGATGACCTGGTCGCTGATGTTGTCGTCGGTGAAGCACTTGACGGGGCTGAGCAGGATCACTTCGGGATGGGACGGAAGTTCGCGGTAGCTGCGGATCAGGGCGCGGTAGTCGGACAGAAATTCGGTGGCCAGATAACCGCGGTTCTGAGGTTTGGAGTCGTTGGTGCCGAGTTTGATGAGCACGATGTCGGGCGCGAACTCGAGCGAGGCTTTATATTCGGCAGTCTGGGTGTAGGGCAGGTCGCCGTGGTTCAGCAGGGTGCGGCCTGAGACACCGAAATTGCACACTTCGTACTCGTCGCCGAGGTACTCCTGCAATTGGGCGGGGTAGCTGTTGGCGTCGCGGTTGGCGATGCCGGCGCCGTAGGTGATGCTGTTGCCGACACAGGCCACACGCAGCGGAGTTCGTGCCTGGGCGCTGATGCTGAGCATCCAGCCCAGCAGGCAGATGATGATCAGGTTGAACTTTTTCATGCGGGATAGGTTTGGGGTGTTGTAAAATGGGCCCCGCGAAAGGCGGAGCCGTGGTTCTGTGGGGTTAAGATAAAGTCCGGTGTAGTGTGCGTCTACAGGTCGGCGGCGCGGGCGGCGGGAGCCATGTCCAGCGAGGCGAACTCTTCGCGCAGGTATTTGTAGTAGCCGGTGATGGCGATCATGGCGGCGTTGTCGGTGGTCAGCGAGAAGGGCGGGATGTAGGTTCTCCAGTCATATTTCTCGCCGGCGGCGAGGATGGCTTCACGCAGACCGGAGTTGGCCGATACGCCTCCGGCGACGGCGATCTCGGTAATGTCGTATTGTTTGGCGGCCTTGATGAGTTTGTTCATCAGGATGTCGACAATGGTAGCCTGCAGCGAGGCGCAGAGGTCGGCCTTGTGTTTTTCGATGAAGTCGGGATCGTCGGCCACGTGGTCGCGCAGGAAGTAGAGGAACGAGGTTTTCAGACCGCTGAAGCTGTAATCGAATCCGTTGACCGACGGTTTGGCGAATTTGAAGGCTTTGGGGTCGCCCTCCCGGGCGAGTTTGTCGATCAGCGGGCCGCCGGGGTAGGGCAGGCCCATGATTTTGGCGCATTTGTCGAACGCTTCGCCTGCGGCGTCGTCGATGGTGCTACCGAGGATCTCCATGTCGAGGTAGTCGCGCACCAGTACGATCTGCGAGTTGCCGCCCGATACGAGCAGGCACAGGAACGGGAACCGGGGTTTGGGTGCGTCGGGCCGGTCGGGCGTGGTGACGAAGTGTGCCAGGATGTGTCCCTGCAGGTGGTTGACCTCCATGATGGGGGTGTCCTGGGCGATGGCGAAGCCTTTGGCGAAGGAAACGCCCACCAGCAGCGAACCGAGCAGACCGGGGCCGCGGGTGACGGCGATACCGTCCACTTCGGCGGGGGTGACGCCGGCCCGTTTGAGGGCCAGGTCGACCACCGGGACGATGTTCTGGCCGTGGGCGCGCGAGGCGAGTTCGGGAATGACGCCGCCGTATTCGGCGTGGACGGCTTGGGAGGCGATGACGTTCGAGAGCAGTACCCCGTCGCGTATGACGGCTGCCGAGGTGTCGTCGCACGAGGATTCTATGCCGAGAATGGTGATTTCCATGTGTGCTGGGCTATCGGGTGATGTAGAATGACAAAGATATGAATTTTTCGGGTTTTGTCTTTTTGTAATTTTTGTGTATTTTCACACGTGGATAGTTAACCAGTTTGTGGGCGTATGAATACAAAACGTTTGTGTCAGATCGCTGCCGTGGCGCTTGCGGGCGCTCTGACGGCATGTGGCGGAGCAGGCTCCGCGAAAAGTGCTGCCGGGGCGGCCGATACGGTGGTGCGTCGCTATGTGGGGACGTTGCCGGCGGCCGACTGTCCGGGGATTGTTTTCGACGTGACGCTGGCCGCTCCGGCCGACTCGGCTTCGGGTGATTTCACCCTGTCGATGACCTATCTGGAGGCCGAGGATGGCAAGGACCTGACGGTCGATTCGCGCGGACGCTGGGAAACGGCGACCGGGATTGCCGGTGATCCGTCGGCGGTTTACTATCGGCTGGTAGAGCCGGGTACGCGCCCCGACACGACCAATTTCCTCTATATGGGCGACAGTATTGTGTTGTTGGGCGCCGGTTTGCAGCGTATCGAATCGGGGCTGAACTATACCCTGCAACTGCAAAAATAGCAGTAGGACGGGACGATGATTTTTATGCCCGGCGGGGGTGAGAGGAAAAGATGGATAGCCTCGGAGAACTTTATAATAAAAAAGGTGTTCGATATCGGAAAAATGGCCTGCTTTTTGCAATAGTCAAGAATGTTCCGGGTAATTAGGAATACTCCCCGAGCGGAAATATTCGCAGATCCGGATATGTCAAATGATAATACCAGGTAGAGTAATGGCTGAAAAAGATAATAATGCGGCTGCCAAAGAAGCTTTGGCCGAAGCAAAAAACAAACTGAAAGAAGCCGGACAGGCCGTCAAGGAAGCTGCTGCTCATGCGGCTACGGCGGTGTCGATCAAAACCGAAGACGTCAAGGAGACGGTGAAGGAGCGGGCTGCTCAGGTCAAGGAGACGGTTGCTGAAAAAGCGGCTCAGATGAAGGAAACCGTGGTTGAAAAGGCTGCCCAAATGAAGGAGACGGTTGCCGAAAAGGCGGCTCAGGTGAAAGAAACCGTTGCCGAAAAGGCCGATCAGGTTAAAGAGAAAGCCGGCGAGGTGGGTGAAGCGGTGAAGGAGAAGGTGAACAGCGGAGTGGCTACTGCAGCCTCGGCCGTGTCGGCCGCCGCTCAGAAGGTGAGCGCCAAAGCCGACGAGGTGGAGGAGAGCGCCAAGGCCAAGATGGGCCGGGACTAACCTGTTCACAAAACCCTGCAATTGTTCGTCCCTTTTCGCAGACACCGGGCGGTGCGGAAGAGAGTTTCGCGACCGTGGTGCATCGGGCGGAGGGGAAGAATTGCGGGTGAGAAGTTGCGACATTGTACAAAGGGTTTCCGAATAATCGTTCGGAAATGTTGAAAAGACGGGAGACGGGGGCGACGTTATGGGCATTCTGCCCGGTGGGTTTGGATTCGCCGCCCTCGCCTCTCCGTTTTTTGTTTTTTTTGAGGGATTTGAATGCCGTTGCTCGACGGTATTCTGGTCTGGAATGGATTGAGACGGAAGCAGCCGTGTCCGGTTGAAAGTGTCTGCCGCAATTGAAGGTGCAGAATGGATTGAAGAGGCAGAGCAGAGGCCGGAGAGGGGGATGAAGAGGCGGAGCGAAAGGAGAGGATCGGGAAAACGGCCATGGAGTGAGGGCAGGGGGAGCATGAGAGACGAAGTGGAGCGGAAGGTAGGCCGGGAGGTGCGGAGTGTATCAGAGGAAGGAGAGGGTGTGGAGTGGAACGAGAGAGACGGCCGGTGAGAGAGTGTGGGAGGCGCGTGGTGCTGGAGGGGCAGGACTGGACCGAATCGGATGAATAAAAAAGCCTCAGAATGTCTGAACAGCATTCTGAGGCTTTCTGTTTTTGATATTCCCGGATTGTAGTGGGAATCTGGGAAATAAGGTTGAGAAGGGCTCTTTGCAAGGCGCGTTCCGGTCAGGGAGGAACCCCTTTACCCTATGGCCTGATGAAACGAGGCGGGAACAGGACGGGAAAATGGAACCGGTTTCAGTCGCAGTTTAGTACTCGAACCAGTCGCCCCGGGCCCGCAGCACCTGTTCTATGATGTCGCGCACGCATCCGCGGCCGCCCGGGTAGGCCGACACGTAGTGGACCACCCCTTTGACCGTGGGGTCGGCATCGGCCGGAGCCGTGGCCAGACGTACGGCCCGCATGGGTGGAATGTCCGGGAAGTCGTCGCCCATGTAGATCATCTCGTCGAGCGGCACGCCGCACTGTTCGGAAAAGTGGTGGAGCGACTCGATTTTGCTCTCTTTGCCCGTGTAGATGTGTTCGATTCCGAGCCCCTCCATGCGTCGGCGGAGCTGGTCGCCGTGGCCTCCCGAGATCACCCCGATCGGGTAACCCTTCTTGACGGCGCGGACAACGGCCAGCCCGTCGCGAACGCTGTATTCACGCAGAAATTCGCCGTCCGGCGTTATCAGAATGCGGCCGTCGGTGAAAACCCCGTCGACATCGAAAACAAATGCCCGAATCTTGGCTACCTCTTCCTTGAAATTACCCATAATACGATGTTCTCTCGGTTTGTGTTGTTTGGATCGTTCCGCCGGGGGAGGATGGCTGAAATGCCGGGGGCGCTCCCGGACGGCGGTTGACAAAGTTAATCAATTCTGTCGACAAACAAGGCTGTGGGCTGGCCGTCGAGCGTGAGGACGAACAGATCGTTCGCGCCTCCCGGGGTGACGCCCAGTGTGCGGGCGATCTGTTCGGCTGAGGCCGGGAAGCCCCGGCGGTGGATGTTGAAACGTCGGATGCCGCGGCTGCGCAGCGTACGGGCGACCTCTTTGGGGCGGTAGGGCATGCGTTGCGTGATCCGGTACGCCGTGCCGGCAAAATCGGCGGGTACATGGTCCGATACGAGGTATTCACCCACCGGCGCAATGGTCCCGTGCGTCTGGCAGACAGCGGCGTAGGCGGCCACGGCGCGTGCCTTGTAAAAGGCGACGTCCGGCACCAGCAGGATCGGCAATTCGTCCGGTCGGCTGGCGGACGGAAACGGGGTGTCGAGCGATACCTGGCTGAAATCGAAACGGCGCACCTGGCCGTGGCGGATAATCGTTGTCCGCAGGTAGGGTGTAGCTTCGGCCTCCGCGGCGAATCCCACTTTGGCCAGCACCTCCTTGCATTCGCCGTCGAGCGAGATTACTTCGGCGCACGCTCCGGGACCGAAAAGCCGGTAGACTTCGGCTACGTCGAAGAGCGGCGACAGTTTGACCACGATGCGGCGGGCAAGGCTACGCAGCGTGGGGAGCATTTGCAGGATGTCGGGCGAGCTCTCTTCGATCGAATAGACCCGTTTCCCGTCGGCCTGTTTGCGCGATGGATCGACGTAGATCAGGTCGGCGTTGCGGTATTCGTCGGGCAGGGCGGCGACAAAGTCTTCGGCCGAGGCGCGTACCACGGTGATGTTGTCGGCTCCGAGGCGGCTGAAGTTCCACCGGGCGATGGCGGCTCGCAGCGGGTCGGTCTCGACCGTCACGACCCGTTCGAAAGCGCGGCTCAGCGCCAGGCTGTCGACCCCCAGACCGCACGTCAGATCGATCGCCAGTCGCCGTTCGCCGTCGGGGATGGCGTCGAGGATCCCCGCGGTGCGGGCGGCGGCGGTCGCTTCGCTGCTGGCCTGCTCGTAGGCGATTGGCGGTACGATGCACCGTGCCGCATGGTAGCCGGGCAGTTTGGTGCGGCACTTCTGGAGCATCTGGATCTGTCGCGTGACGGCCGGATGGCGCAACTTCAGAGCCAGACGGGCCGGGTTGTCGTCGATATGTTGCTCGACCAGGGCCAATCCTTCGGGTGAGGTGAGAAAATCGAATTCGTTCGGTTCCAATCTGTTGGTGCTTTTTGTGGGTGGTGGATTTCTGGGGTAGGGTGGGGCGGGCGTTGTCTGCTGCGCTGCCCGAGATAGCGAGCGGTCGTGTCGGTTTACTGCTGCTGGCCGAAACGGTACAGGGCGTCGAGGAAGGCGACCTGAAAACTGCCCGGTCCCTGGGAGTTGGCCAGTGCCTCTTCGCCGCACAGTCCCATCAGCGTCATGGCGTTCAGCGCCGCTTCGGCCGGGTCGCCGTTCACGGCGGCGAAGGCTCCGCATATGGCCGTGGCGGTGCATCCCATCCCCGTTACGCGTGCCATCATGGGGGTGCCGTAACGGTTTTCCAGCACTCGCTCGCCGCACACGATGTAGTCTGTCGGGCCGCTGATGACGACCGTTGTCCGGAGGTGCTCCGACAGGGCCGAGGCGGCGGCTACGGCGGCGTCCGATCCGGCGGTCGAGTCCACCCCCTTGGTGTGGGTCGTCGCTCCCAGACCGAAACCGGCCGCTACGGCCATGATCTCCGAACCGTTGCCGCGAACGATGGTCGGCCGGGCGACGCGCAGCAGGTGGTCGTTCACCTGGTTGCGATAGGGGGTGGCACCGGCTCCCACCGGGTCGTAAACGATCGGTATGCCGGCCTCGCTGGCGGCGCGCATGGCGCATTCCATGCCACGCACCCATTCCGGCGAGAGGGTCCCCACGTTGATGACCAGCGCACCGGCCAGCCGCGCCATGTCGGCTGACTCCTCCTCGCTGTGGGCCATCACGGGCGATGCGCCGACGGCCAGCAGGGCGTTGGCCGTGTTGTTCATCACCACGTAGTTCGTAATGTTGTGTACCAGGGGAGACTGCTCCCGGATTGCGGCCACGTCGCGCCGCAGAGATTCGTTCCGTTCCATAAAAGAAAGGTGCAAAAGTTCAGTTTCGGTTTCGAAGCGAATGGGTCTCTTGTTGTCGCGCCGTGGGCGGCGACGGGAAACTCCGCTTCCGTGGCTTTCTGTCCGAAATCGGATAAAACGGCGGCAAAAACAGGCTTGCCTTCCTGTTTTGCATCCGGCTTTTCCTATCTTTGCAGAATAGACGCAAATCTAATAACCCGAATCCAAATATGAAAAAACTCTTCATCGCAGCCGCCGCGCTGTGCACGCTCGGTTACGTCCACGCGCAGAAGGCGCCGGCCGACTACGTAAACCCCTTCATCGGCACCTCGAATTACGGTACCA
Source organism: Millionella massiliensis (assembly GCF_900104655.1). GTDB lineage: Bacteria > Bacteroidota > Bacteroidia > Bacteroidales > Rikenellaceae > Rikenella > Rikenella massiliensis. The sequence continues at coordinate 2,847,582 of NZ_FNWD01000002.1, forward strand.
CCCAGCCCGGACCGGTCGTGCCGCAGGGGATGGTCAGCATGTCGCCCTTCAACACCATTCCCCGGCCCGAACACAAGGTCCATACGAACAGCTGGTGTTCGACCCCCTATGTGTGGGACAACAAGTGGACCATCGGTTTCACGAACGTCAACCTCAGCGGGGTGGGGTGTCCCGACCTTGGCTCGCTGCTGCTGATGCCCACCACCGGTAAACTCGAAGTCGATTTCCAGAAATACGCCTCGCCGCTCGAGGACCAGGTGGCTCGTGCCGGCTACTACTCGGCTCGCGTCTCGGCCTACGACGTGCTGGCCGAAATGACCACCACCACCCGCACGTCGCGTTCGCGCTACACCTTCCCGGCCGGACAGTCGCACATCCTCTTCAACATCGGTCAGGGGCTGACCACCGAGTCGGGCGGATATGCCAAAATTGTCTCCGACAGCGAAATCGAAGGGTTCAAAATCATGGGCGACTTCTGCTATGGCGTGCCGCAGTCGGTGATCCCGATTTACTTCGTGGTGCGCACCAGCAAACCGGCCCAGAGCGTACAATACTGGAAAAAACAACCCTCCTTTGCCGAGAGCGCCGTCAAGAGCTGGAGCAGCACCAGCGGCCGCTACAAAGTGTATGACCGGTTCAAACAGCCGCTGGCCGGCGACGACATCGGCGTGGCCTTCAACTTCTCGACCACGGCCGACGAAACGATCGAAGTGAGTGTCGGCGTTTCGTTCGTGAGCATCGAGAATGCCCGCGAGAACCTCGACCGCGAACAGCAGGGCAAGAGTTTCGACGCTATCCGCACCGATGCCGTCGAGGCCTGGAACCGTGTGCTGGGTGTCGTCAGCCTCGACGGGGGGACCGAAGACCAGAAAGTGCAGTTCTACACCGCCCTCTACCACAACTGGGTGCATCCGTTCGTGTTGCAGGACTGCAACGGCGACTATCCCGAAATGGAGAGCGGCCTGACGCGCCGCATGCCCGCCGGGGTCGACCGGCTGACGATGTTCAGCGGTTGGGACGTCTATCGCCTCACGCCCTTCATGGGGGCGCTCTTCTTCCCGAAACGGCAGAACGAGATGGCGCAGAGCATGATGCAGATGTACCGCGAGTCGGGCAACCTGCCCAAGTTCGAGATTGCCGCCAAAGAGTTCATGGTGATGGAGGGCGACGCCGCACTGCCTTACATGACCTCCTGCTGGTTCCTCGGCCTCACAAAGGGCATCGACACCGAGACCCTCTATCAGGCCATGCTCAAGAATGCGACCGCTCCGGCCGAAGAGAACCGCGTGCGCGGCGACCAGTCGTTCTACAACGAACACCACTACATTCCGCTCCGCAACAAATATGACAACTCCGTGTCGCAGGCCATCGAGTTCTACATGGCTGACTGGAGCCTGGGACAGATGGCCAAGGCGCTCGGCAAAACGGCCGATTACGAGATGCTCAACACCCGCGCCATGGGATACCGCACCTATTTCGACAAGAATTACGGTCTGTTGCGTCCCGTGCTGCCCGACGGCACCTTCATGCCGGGCTTCAACCCCCGCGAGGGTGAAAACTTCCAGCCGGTGAACGGCTTCCATGAAGGCAGCTCGTGGAACTATTCGTTCGACATCCCGTACGACATTCCGGGGCTGGTCAAACTCTACGGTTCGTCCAAACGGTTCGTCGATTCGCTGAGCGTCTGCTTCGATAACGGTTACTTTGACATGACCAACGAACCCGATATGGGTTATCCCTACTACTTCTCGTATGTTAAGGGCAGCGAGTGGAAAACCCAGTACTACGTGAACCAGTGCCTGCAACGCTACTTCGGCAACAAACCGGGCGGTCTGCCGGGCAACGACGATGCCGGTACGATGAGCGCCTGGCAGAACCTTTCGATGATGGGAATCTATCCGGCCTGCCCGGGACGTCCGGACTATGTGATCACCACGCCGACCTTCGACCGCGTGACGATCCAGCTCGATCCGGAGTACTACTCGCAGAAGGAACTGGTCATCGAGGCAGTGAACCGCACCCCGGAGAACATCTACATCGAAAAAATCGAACTCGACGGTAAACCTTTCCGCGGTTACTTCATCTCACATAAGCAGCTGACCGATGCCGGACGGCTGACCATCTACTGTACCGATAAACCGAAACGGTAGGATCGAATCGCCCCGCGCGGGGGAGTGATCGTTTGTCCGCCGCACGGAGGCTTATTGTACGAAAAGACCCGGTATGGAGCGTTTTTGCAAGCTCCATACCGGGTCTTGCCCGACCGGACGGGACGATACCGACGGTGAATTGTCCCGCGCACGGGGATCGATGGGGTATCCGGGACGGTGAGAGGCTGCTTTTTGCGGCTCGCTCCAGTCCTAAGAAGGGAGTGGATGCTCCCGAAGTGATTACGTCGGAGACCGAACGGTTCTTGTGAAATTTTACTTTGTGAAACGTAATGTTTATCTAATCCAATACCCATGAAAAAAACACTCTTGACGGCTGCGCTTGGACTGCTTACGGCAGGTGCGTTGGCCGGCGAAACCTACCGGATCACCTACGCTGCGCCCGGACGTGGCGGTCGGACGGCTGCCGTGCGCACCGTGCTGACCATCGATGGCGAACAGTGCCGCATTGGCCGCGAGATCGACACCGCACTGATGCTCAAACAGCATCCCGACTGGCTCAAACGTCAGGCCGAAAGTAACATGCCGCAGGTCAACCAGGTGCAGTACATCGACTATGGTACCGGCCGGTATTACAGCGTGGCCGAGTTGCCGCAGAATCAGGTGATCGCCACCGAAGAGCGGTTTGTGCTCGACTCGGCGCTGGTCATCGAACCGAGCGATACGGTGATTTGCGGCTACCGGTGCAAGGTGGCCACGACCGTAATCCGTTCGAACACCATCAAGTACTGGTTTACCGACGAGGCCGGTACGCGCGGAACCATTCAACCGGCAGCCGACCTGCCCAACGGTCTGGTACTGATGACCTCGCGCAACGGAAACATCGGGCTGAAGGCCCAGTCGATCGAAAAGATCGACCGGCCGGCGAACGAACCGCTGATTCCCGCCTTCAGCGAGCTGGTCGATGCACCGATGTACCGCTATCGCGTCAACAATGCCGGTGTGATTACGATTCCCATCTTCGACAACGAATATATCGGCATCACGGCCTCGAATGCGCCGCGGACGATCGATTCGCTGCAGTCCGGCGTGATTTACCGGCTCAGCGGCGGCACCGTGATCCTCAAAAAGGTCAAACTGCCCCAGGCAACCCAACGGTGGAACATCTTTGCCAAGGTGGTCGAGAAGGCCGACAAGGATGCTTATGATCGTACCGGCTCGATCTTTGTGATCCCGACCGGCAAGGAACAGTCGTTCCTCGACGCGCTGATCGGCGGCATCGGCAGCGTGCCCGCATTCGAAGCGCACGACAGCTCGCGCTATCCCGGTATTATTGCGACCGACACCTACGACACGCCGGTCGAGATGATGCGCTTCTTCACCCCCTTCGGTGTCGGAGGCTATAACTCGCATCAGGTCCCCGGACAGGTTTGGGCCGATTCGGTGATCTATCATCAGGATGTAACTCACCTCGCCCCGCTGCTCGAAGGCGAAGTGTGGATCGGTGCCTACATCGGCAACTGGGCGTCGCAGGCTCACAAACTCTCCCTTACGCTCAAGTTCCACCCCGACGGGGAGTCTCGTCCGGACCATACGGTGATTCCGGTGTTCAACTCCGTGAACCTCATGGAGCAGGGCGGTCAGGGCTATCCCGCATTCCTGGGGAACGATTCGCTGCGTGTGACGATTGACGTGCCGCACAACATTCAGGGTGCACAACTCGTCTATCTGACCACCGGCCATGGCGGCTGGGGCGGCGGTGACGAGTTCAACCCCAAGGAGAATACGATTCTGCTCGACGGAGAGAAGATCTTTACCTTCATTCCATGGCGTGAAGACTGTGCCTCGTATCGCGACCGCAACCCGGCTTCGGGTAACTTCAGCGATGGCCTCTCGTCCAGCGACTACAGCCGTTCGAACTGGTGCCCCGGTACGGTCACCAATCCGGTTTACATCCCGCTGGGCGACCTGCCCAAAGGACGCCACACCATTGCTGTGACTATCCCGCAGGGCAAACCCGACGGAGGGGCGTTCAGCTACTGGTGTCTTTCGGGTGCCATTATCGGTCGTCAGGTCGAACAGTTTGGCGAGGGTACATCACGAACCGCGTTGAGCGACGTGAAAACTCACCCCGCAAAGGCTCACAAGGGCGACAAGAAAGGCAAAAAGTCGGCCAAACGAAACAAATAGCACGTTGGCCGGTCGGGGCGGAGTGTTGCTCTGTTCCGGCTCGATGAGGCGCCCGGTTCCCCGATGACCCGATGGTCTGGGAATGTTCCCGGTTTACGGACGAAAGGTGTGCCCGTGCCCCATGTGAGAAAAGAGACGTCGGGGACGGTTCCTGTTATTCTGGAATCGTCCCCGACGTTTGTTTTTAGGGGGACTTTGGGATACTGTCGGTCGACTTTAGTTGTTGTTGCGGGCATCGACACCCCAAAGCAACTTGTTGCGCAGGGTCTTGTAGAACGAGTTTCCGGCCGGGCGGATCACCCGCAGCATGTGCGTGGCTTTGGCCAGACTGAAAATGGTGCCGTTGGCGACCGTGCGCTCCCGGTTGTCGATCGTGGCGATGGCCTGTTCGCCGTTGCGGGTTTCGACGCGCAGTGTTACGACGCTCGTGTCGGGTACCACCAGCGGACGGATGTTCAGGTTGTGCGGCGCGATGGGCGAAAGAATCAGACAACGGCACCCCGGTGCGAGGATCGCCCCGCCGACGCTCATCGAGTAGGCGGTCGAACCGGTCGAGGTCGAAACGATCACACCGTCGGCCCAGTACGTCGCCACATTCTCGCCGTCGATGCCGATCTCGACCGACACCATGGCCGTGCCATTTTTCTGAATTGTGAACTCGTTGACCGCCAGTCCCTGTACGCCGCCTTCGATCTGCAGCAGTGTGCGCTCTTCGATCGTGTATCGCCCGTCGCGCAGCTCGTCCATCGCCGCGCTGATGTCTTCGAGCGCAACGGCGGCCATGAAACCCAGCCGACCCGAGTTGATTCCGAGAATCGGGATGTGGCTCTCGCCCATTTTGCGCACGGTGCTCAGGAAAGTGCCGTCGCCGCCGAAACTCAGTGCCAGGTCGTGTCCTGCGGGGCTTTCGGGGTTGAGCGTAAAGTCGAGGCCGCGTCGATGAAGCTCGTCGGTGATGATGGGCAGCGAGGGATTCTCCGGGCGCGAATAGAGGGCGATTTTCATAGTGGAAACTTCAAAATTTCGTATCTTTGTCCGCTTAAATCGAACGTTGAGTGTGGAGACTGTGACTGTCGGGGCCGTGCTAATTGCTGCGCAAGCCATCGGCCACACGGTGGGGCAGGGGCGGCCACGCCCGGACCGCAGATCGTGTCGGAGCCCGGGGAACGAGCATCGGCCGACTGCCATGGTTCTTTCGCGAAAAATCCGCAAGTTGCCCATTGCCGACCGGAACGAACGATTAAACGAAAACAAAAGTAACGAAAATATGACCAAGTTAAGTGTAAACATCAACAAGATCGCCACGCTGCGTAATTCGCGTGGCGGCAATATGCCCGACCTGCTCGAAGCGGCACGCAACATCGAACGCTTCGGCGGGGAAGGGATCACCGTACACCCCCGTCCCGACGAACGCCACATCCGGTATGCCGACGTGCGGGCTCTCAAACCCATCCTGACCACCGAATTCAACATCGAAGGCTATCCCGGCGAACGCTTCATCGAGTTGGTGAACGAAGTGCGTCCCGCTCAGGTCACCCTCGTTCCCGACGCGCCCGATGCCATCACTTCGAACGCCGGTTGGGATACCATCACGCACCGTGACATGCTGCGAGACATCGTGGCCCGCTTCAAGGAGAACGGTATCCGCGTCTCGATCTTCGTCGATGCCGATCCGCGCATGGTCGAAGCCGCCGTGGCCACCGGAACCGACCGCGTGGAACTCTATACCGAAGCCTACGCAACGGGTTACAAGAGTGATCCGGCCCGTGCCATCGCCCCCTTTGTCGAAGCGGCTAAAACGGCCGGTGACTGCGGGCTGGGCGTGAATGCTGGCCATGACCTGAGCCTCGAAAACCTCGAATACTTTGCAGCCAACATCCCCGGACTGCTCGAAGTGTCGATCGGCCACGCGCTCATCTCCGAAGCGCTCTACCTCGGTCTCGAAAACACCGTGCGCCTCTATTTGCAAAAACTCCAGAACGCGGCCAATGGGCGAAAATAACCGTGCGCTGACCGACCCCCTGTTCCGCAAGATCGGCGCGATTGCCGATCAGCGCGGCGTGCGGGCCTATGCCATCGGCGGCTTCGTGCGCGACTACTATCTGATGCGTCCCTGTACCGACATCGACATCGTGATTGTCGGCGGAGGCACGGGCGGCGGAATCGCCGTGGCCGAGGAGCTCGGACGGCAGGTCGGCAGCCGGGTCAACGTCTTTCGGAACTTCGGCACCGCCATGCTCCACGTGGGGCAGTGGGAGGTGGAGTTCGTCGGGGCACGGCGCGAATCCTACCGCGCCGACTCGCGCAAACCGATCGTCGAGGACGGCACCATGGAGGACGACCAGCGCCGGCGCGACTTCACCATCAACGCCATGGCTTTCGGCCTGAATGCCGATAATTTCGGTGAACTGGTCGATCCGTTCGAGGGGATGGAGGATATGGAGGCGCAGCTGATCCGCACGCCCCTCGATCCCGATACCACCTTCTCGGACGACCCCCTGCGTATGGTTCGCGCCATCCGTTTCGCCACGCAGCTCGATTTCCGCATCGATCCCGTGACCTTCGAGGCGATCCGTCGCAATCGCGAACGGATCAAAATCATCTCGCGCGAACGGATTGCCACCGAAGTCGAAAAGATCATGCGTTCACCGCGTCCGTCGAAAGGGTGGAGGCTCTTCGACGAAAGCGGCCTGCTGGAACTGATCTTCCCGCAACTCACCCGGCTGAAGGGGGTCGATACCGTGCGCGGCCGGGCCCACAAGGACAATTTTATCCATACGCTGAAGGTGCTGGACAACATCGTGCCGAACACCGACAACCTCTGGTTGCGGTGGGCTGCCCTGCTGCACGACATCGGCAAACCGCGGACCAAGGCGTGGGACGACCGCATCGGCTGGACGTTCCACGGGCATGAGGTGGTCGGTTCGAAAATGATACCGGCCATCTTCCGTGAGCAGAAACTGCCGATGGACGAGCGGATGAAATATGTGCAGAAACTCGTGTTTCTCCACCTGCGGCCCATCATCCTCTCCGAGGAGGAGGTGACCGATTCGGCCGTGCGTCGTCTGCTCTTCGAGGCCGGCGACGACGTCGAGGATCTGATGACCCTGTGCGAGGCCGACATCACCTCCGGCAACGACGCCAAGGTGCGGCGCTATCTGGAGAATTTCGCCCTGGTGCGGCGCAAGATGAAGGAGATCGAGGAGAAGGACCATATCCGCAACTTCCAGCCGCCCATCACCGGCGAGATCATCATGGAGACTTACGGGATTCCCCCCTGCCGCACGGTAGGCGTCATCAAGGAGCAGATCAAGAATGCCATCCTGGACGGGGTGATTCCCAACGAATATCAGGCCGCATACGCCCTGATGGAAGAGCTGGCCGCTGCCGAGGGGCTGACTCGGGCGGAACGCTGAATCCGGCCGTAGAGGGGCCGAGCTGATGGCTTAAGGTTTGGAGCGGGGAGGAGAAGGGCAGGTCACAGAGGAGGGTAGAGGCTCGGTGGGCGAAGAAGGGATTTTTGGGCGTGGCTGAAAGGATGGAAACGGCCGACCCGGGCTGCGGAGAAAAGACAGCGAAGGGACGCCCGAAAGAGCATTGCGGCAAAAAGTTGCGACCCCGCAGGGGCTGCAAAGAATAAAAGCCCTAAATTTGCGTTCTGATTCTTGAAAGAAGGCATGCGATTCACCCTCGAACATACAGACCCCCATTGTGCCGCGCGGGCCGGCGTGTTCCGTACCGACCACGGCGAAATCCAGACCCCCATCTTTATGCCTGTCGGCACTGTCGGCAGCGTCAAAGGCGTCTTCCATCGTGATCTGATCGACGAGGTCGGAGCGCAAATCATCCTCGGCAATACGTATCACCTCTACCTGAGACCCGGCACAGACATCCTCTACAAAGCCGGCGGCCTGCATCGTTTTGCCGGATGGGATCGACCCATACTGACCGACAGCGGCGGATTTCAGGTCTTCTCGCTCACCGGCATCCGCAACCTCACCGAGGAGGGGTGTCGTTTCCAGTCGCACATCGACGGCTCGCGCCACATGTTTACGCCCGAAAACGTGATCGATACCCAACGGCTTATCGGAGCCGATATCATGATGGCCTTCGACGAGTGTCCGCCCGGCACCGCCCCCTACGATTATGCCGCCAAGTCGTGGGCCCGCACGTCGCGCTGGCTGGAGCGCTGTTTCGAACAGTACCGCAAAACCGAGTGTCCCTACGGCCACCATCAGTCGCTTTTCCCCATCGTGCAGGGGTGTACGTACCGGGATCTGCGGGAGCAGTCGGCCCGTTTCGTGCAGCAGTTCGATGCTGACGGGTATGCCATCGGCGGCCTGGCGGTCGGCGAACCCGCCCCCGTGATGTACGAAATGATCGAAGTCGTGAATGCCGTCCTGCCGCAGGATCGCCCCCGCTACCTGATGGGAGTCGGTACGCCCATCAATATTCTGGAGGCTATTGAGCGTGGCGTGGACATGTTCGACTGCGTGATGCCCACCCGCAACGGCCGCAACGGCATGCTCTTTACCAGCGAAGGCATTATCAATATCCGGAACCAGAAGTGGGCCGAGGACTTCTCGCCCATCGACCCCATGGGCCATACGTTCGTCGACCGGCACTACACGAAAGCCTACCTGCGCCACCTGACCGTGGCCGGCGAGATGATGGCCGCCCAGATTGCGTCGCTGCATAACCTCGGATTCTACCTCTGGCTCGTGGGCGAGGCCCGCAAGCATATCGTGGCCGGCGATTATGCTGCGTGGAAGGCCGAAATGGTCGTGAAACTGGGGCGCCGACTCTGATAACCCGATGCAGACCATGACGAAAATCCTCAAAAACCTCAAACTGCAAATCATCGACCGGTACATCATGCGCCGGTTTCTGGGGACCTATCTGTTCGCCATCGCGCTGATTATCCTGATCGTGGTCATCTTCGACGCCGCCGAAAAGATCGACGACTTCCTCGAAAGCCATGCCCCCATCTCGGAGATCGTGCTGGGCTACTACGTGAACTTCATCCCCTATTTCGTCAACCAGTTCAGCGGGTTGTTCACCTTCATCGCCGTTATCTTCTTCACCTCCAAGATGGCCTACAATACCGAGATCATTGCTATCCTCTCGAGCGGGGTGAGTTTCCGGCGCATGATGTGGCCCTATTTCGTCTCCGCACTGCTGATCACCCTGCTCAGCCTCAGTCTGAACCTCTTTCTGATCCCGGCGGCTAACGCCAAACGGCTTGCCTTCGAGACCCAGTATATGGGCAAGCACAAGTCCGTCTACGAACCGCATATCTATCGCCAGCTGGAGCCCGGCACCTTCGTTTACATCCGCGGTTTTCAGGGGCAGACCAAGGTGGCCGAGTATTTCGCCATCGAAACCTATGACGGTGGGAACATCGTCAGCACGCTCGAAGCCCAGAATGCCCGTTTTGACAGCGTCAGCGGCCACTGGCGTGCCAACAAGTACCTGACCCGTCACTACGAAGGCGAACGTGAAATACTGACCAAATACGACTCTCCGCTGGATACGGCCGTGAACCTGACGGCCGACGAGTTGGGCCGCACGCAGGACCTGGTGCAGACCATGAACTCGGTCAAACTGCTCCATTTCATCCGCCAGCAGAAGGCCAAAGGATCGGACATGGTGCCCATCTTCCAGGTCGAAGCCTATTCGCGGTGGGCCTATCCGATTTCGACTTTCGTGCTGACGCTGATCGGCGTGGCACTCTCCTCGCGCAAGGTGCGTGGTGGAACCGGCCTCCATATCGGGATCGGCATCACGCTCTGCTTTACCTATATCGTGCTGATGCGTTTCACCGGCGAATTCGCCAAAGGCGGTGTCATGCCGCCGGTTGTCGCCGTCTGGCTGCCCAACGTCGTCTATGCCCTGATCGGTATCTACCTCTACCGCAAGGCTCCGAAGTGATTGTACTTAAAGTCGCGTAAACATTTCTTTCTGACGCGAAACCATTCGATTGGGGGTGGGCGGGGAAAACTCCGCTCGGAAAATCGAACGGAAATGCCTATCTTTGTTTATACCAAACCAACACCCCTATGATCGAGAGAGAGCAGACGGACTTTTTCCTGGTCGAGGCCTATAACGCAGCCGTGCGTGCCGGTGCCAAAATCATGGAAATCTACACCCGTTACGACGACTTTTTCGTCAGTCTGAAGGCTGACAGCACCCCCATCACCATTGCCGACAAAGAGGCTCATACGTTGATAAAGAATCACCTGAGTGTGACCCGTATCCCGCTCCTGTCGGAGGAGGGACGCGACCTCTATTACGACGAACGCCGCGGATGGGACCTCTTCTGGATGGTCGACCCGCTCGACGGAACCGAAGAGTTCATCAAACGCAATGGCGAATTTACCGTCAATATCGCCCTGATGGTCGACAACGCCCCCTTCCTCGGTGTGATCTACATTCCGACGACCGAAACCATCTATTTCAGCGACCCCGACCGTGGATCGTTTTGCAAGACAGGCATAAAACCCGACATCGATTCGGCTTGCACCATCAGTCAGATCTTTGCCGATGCCCGGCGGCTGCCCGTGGTCGCCGAGCGGAACACTCCGTTGAAGGTGGCCCTCAGCCGTTCGCACGAATCGAACCAGGTGCGCGATCTGATCCGGCAGCTCCAGGATCAGGTGGGCGAAGTACGGATCGTCGAGTATGGCAGTTCGCTGAAAATGTGCCTTGTGGCCGAAGGTGCGGTGGATTGTTATCTGCGCACCACGCCAACTTCGGAATGGGATACCGCTGCCGGTGAAGCGATTGCGCGCGGCGCCGGTGTACGCGTGGTAGCCCTCAGCGGCGAACCTCTTCGCTACAACGAAGAGTCGCTCGAGAATCCTCCATTTATCTGTTTGACCCGACATTTGAGCGGATATGAGTGGCAACAATAGCGATTTGACAAACTTTTCCCCCGACGATGTCGGGGTAGCCAACGGCAACTATTTCGGATTGCCGTTTACGCCCGAGCAGGCCGAACTGGTGCTGCTGTCGGCTCCGTGGGACGTGACCGTCTCCTATAACCACGGCACTGCGGCCGGACCCGAAGCGATTATCGCCGCATCGACCCAGGTCGAACTGCGCGATGCCCATTATCCCGATGGGTGGCGGCGGGGGATTGCGACCCAACCAGTTGATCCGTGGATCGCTCCCGCATCGGCGCGGCTGCGGCAGGTGGCCGAACAGGTGATTGCTCACCTTGAAGCGGGCGGTGCCACCTCTGACCCCGAAATCGCGGCTCCGCTGGCCGAAGTCAATGCGGCCTCCGAGCGGCTCAATGCGATTATCTGCGAGCAGGCCTCAGCGATTCTGGCGCAGGGCAAAACGGCGGCCCTTGTCGGCGGCGACCACAGTACGCCGCTGGGGCTGATCCGTGCCGTAGCTGCGGCGATGGCCGGGCGCGGCGAGGAGTTCGGAATCCTCCACATCGATGCCCATGCCGACCTGCGCGACGCATACGAAGGCTTTACCTGTTCCCATGCATCGATCATGCACAACGCCCTGCAGCTGCCACAGGTTTCGCGGCTGGTGCAGGTCGGTATCCGCGACTACTGCGGAGCCGAGGTCGAACTGGCGCAGCAGAGCGGGGGGCGTGTGGTGCAGTTCGACGACTATAAGCTGGCCCGTAATGCCTTTGAGGGGGTTGCGTGGGGAACGCAGTGCGACGCCATTATCGAGCAATTGCCGGAGAATGTCTATGTCAGCTTCGATATCGACGGTCTTTCGCCCGACAACTGCCCCGGCACGGGAACGCCCGTACCCGGCGGGCTCTCCTATCGCGAAGCGGTTTATCTGTTGGCCCGGTTGGCCGAGTCGGGACGGCGCATCGTCGGTTTCGACCTGACCGAAGTGTCGCCCGCCGACAACGATGGCGAGTGGAACGCCAATGTAGGGGCTCGGGTACTCTACAAACTCTGTAACCTGACCCTGAAAACGAAAAAGTAGATTTTTGTTGATCCGATAGCGGACCGCGCCTTTGATCGAGTATCGAGGCGCGGTCTGTGTTTTTGGAGAGGGGAAGTGGGCAAAACGTTATTATTATGGCGACAAAAGTGGCGGGTGAGGAATTTTTTGTGGATAGATGGATAGAATTAGGGTGATAATTAGGTCGATATGTAGTTTGCCTGAATTATAAATTTAGCTATGAATTTCTTATTCCGCGAGGGAAACATCTGGGCGGGAAGAAACGGTTCTTCTGGAGGCCGCCGGAGTAGAAGGGAAGTTCCGTTTGCATGCACATTGTTACGAAGGTTGGAAACGAAACGGGAGAGGTGAGAATGGCAAACGGTGGTGGGCGGAGGACTATGGCGCGGGTGGTGCGTGCTGGCTGCTCCGTACGAATTTTGGGGTGTCGGAACAAATAAATCGATCGATGAACCGCTGCTTTACAGGAGTTATTACTAAAAGTTATATCTTTGCCCTCCCGTTTGGCAGGCCCGCTGCGGCGGCGTGTCGAACGAAAATCATTTTTTCTTGACAGACAGGTAAAACCTATGCGTAAAATCCTCACCTTCTCGTTCCTTCTGGTATTGGGGCTTATTGCCTCGCAAACCCTGCCTGCCTGGATGAGTGGCGACCACTATGCCACATTCAAAGGCGTGACCGACACCCTGCTTTACATCTGCCTGGCCTTCATCATGATCAACGTGGGCCGGGAGTTCGAAGTCCAAAAAGAAAAATGGCGCAGCTATGTGAGCGACTACTTCATTGCCATGGCCACTGCCGCGCTGCCTTGGTTTCTCGTGGCGCTGTACTACGTGTTTATTCTGCTCCCATCGAGTTGTTACGGCAGCTGGGATGCCTGGAAAGAGAGCCTGCTGCTGAGCCGTTTCGCTGCGCCGACCTCGGCCGGTATTCTTTTCACGATGCTGGCGGCCATCGGGTTGCGGTCCAGCTGGATGTACCGCAAAATTCAGGTCCTCGCCATTTTCGACGACCTTGACACCATTCTGCTGATGATTCCGCTTCAGATCATGATGGTCGGCTTCCGGTCCGAAATCATCGTGATCCTTGCCGTGGTGACCGTGCTGCTCGGCTTCGGATGGCGCCAGCTCGCCCGTTACGACATGCGGCAGGAGTGGTGGGCCATTCTGCTCTATGCCGTGGCGGTGATCTTCGTCACGTGGCTTGTCAACCGGCTCTTCCACATCCATATCGAGGTGCTGTTGCCTGCCTTTGTGCTGGGGATGGTGATGCGCCACAAGCATATCGATACGCCCGTTGAGCGGAAGGTGTCGACCGGTGTGTCGTTCCTGTTCATGCTGCTCGTGGGACTGAGCATGCCCTACTTTGCCGGTGGGGGGATGACGGCGTTTTCGGCCCATTCGGTCGCCGAAGGCGGTGCTCCGTCGATCCTCGGTTCGCAGCCGATGATGCCTTGGGGAACGATTGCGTTCCATGTGGTGATGGTGTCGCTGTTGTCGAATGTCGGCAAACTGGTGCCGATCTTCTTCTACCGCGACCGGATGTTCGAAGAGCGGCTCGCGTTGTCGGTGGGGATGTTTACCCGCGGCGAGGTCGGTGCCGGGATCATCTTCATTGCCCTGGGCTACCACATCGGCGGACCGGCGCTGATTATTTCGGTGCTCACGCTGATATTCAACCTGATTCTGACCGGTGGCTTCGTGGTTTGGGTCAAACGCCTGGCCATGAAAGCCTACGGCACGCAGCAGTCGCAGGCGATGTAACGCACGCGACGAGTTTGTGCCGAAGGAGAGTGATCTTATTCCTTGAATAGCATTTGGCCCGTGTTCTGCGGTTTCTGATACCGTAGAACACGGGCCAAATGGTTTAAGGATTGATCTGCCCGAAGCGACACAAAATCGTCTGTTGTTCATTGACGCGACAGCACGGCACTCTAGACAACACGGCGCTCTGTGGCAATCTTATTTGTCGGCTTTGGGGGCGACGCTCAAGGTGATTTGTTTTTGTTCTCGAATCACATCCAGGCTCGTTATCTCCTCGCCCTGGCTGGTGAATTTCTCAAATGCCTGGAAGTCGGTGATGCGAGTGCCGTTGATGGCTTGCAGCAAATCGCCGTTCCGCAGGCCGACGCTGGCTGCCTGAGATTCGGCGGGGACGGCTTCGATGGCTATCCCGGCTTTGTCGAACCCTACACCGAAGGCCGACAGTTCATTCCCGCTGACCTCTTTGAGCGTAGCTCCCCACCATGTCTTGTAAACGGTGGCTTCGCCTTCTGCGTCCAGTGTGATTTCCGGGACCGGAATCTGAGGGGTTTTGGCCAGGGCTTTTAACTTCTTGCTTCTGACGCCGAAGTCGTCCATGTCGAAATTGGAGAAACCGATTCCCCAGGCCGGAGAGTCGTCGCTGACGCGGAAGTCTCCCGTGGCGGCATCGATGAATTTCGGGTCTCCGGTGATGGAGTGTAGGTCGGCGCTGTTGACGGCAAATTTCGTCCGGTTTGCTTCGCTGGTCGCAAAAAGGTTGTAATCCAGCTCCTTGCCCCATCGCTCGTCGCTGGTCAGTGCGGCTTGCATGACGGCAGGCTGGTAGGCGTCGAAGACGATGTTGTGCTTGAAAATGTCGCCGCTCTCTTTCGGCCATACGTGGGGGTGCAGGCTGTTGTTCACGATAACGTTGTTCGTGACGATGCGGTCATACCCTTCGCGCAGTTTGAGTCCGCCCCGCAGCAGCAGGTTGTTGTAGATTCTGTAGTGGCTCGAACCGTCGTCCAGGTCGATGTCCCATCCGTGGTCGCACCGCCACCGGTTGTTCCGTAATACGTTGGGCTCCATCATGTCCAAGTAGTGCATGTCCGGATGCTCGATGACCTTTTGGGAGAATGTGGCCACGTCCGGGGTCCAGTACCGGTCGCGTCCCCAGGAGTTGAAGCTGCCGTGGTCGCCGGTCTCCAGCACGGTGTTGAAGATGTCGCAGTGCTCGATCACGTGTCCGCCGAAGGTCCCTTCGCTGATGTTGATCCCCGCTCTGGGGACGTCGTAAATGGAGCAGTGGCTCACGTGGATGCGGTAGGCCATCGAGATCTGGATCGGAGCGGTTTGCTTTTCGTCCCGGCCGGTCATCGTGATCAGGCAGTCTTCCACGGTGCACTCCTGCGGATAGTTGTCCGATTTCGGGCCGCGTTTCGTGTCCATCTTTTCATAGTCCTGCGGCCCGTATCGGAACAGGGGGCTTCGGACGGAGTTCGGGTCGCCGACAAAGGCGATGCCGTTGGCTCCGCTGTGGTGGATATAGCATCCCTTGATGGTGATGTGCTTGTTGTAGTTGTTCACAAAGATGGTGTTGCCGCCGACCTGGTCGAACTCACAATCCTCGATGGTACACTCCTCGGCTCCGTTGTAGACGATCGCCCCGCCCCGGTAGATGGTCCAGTCCGACCGGAGCAGCTGTTCTTTGTTCTCCATAAACGTGCGGTTCGTGTGTCTGAAGACCAGCCCCTGTAACGAAATGCCCGTTACGGGATTGTTCCGCTCGCCGTTGAACTCGATCAGGTGGGGCAGACAAACGACCTCGACTTTCGCCTGGTTGAGGTCCGTGCCGGCTGTCGGCATGTAATACAGGTTGTGTCCTGCCTTGTCGTAGTACCATTCGCCCGGAACATCCAGCTCCTCTTTGATGTTTTCGACCATTCGGAAAACGGGGTGCATCGGCGAGGGGCGGTTGTTCTGCCATCCTCCGACCAGCTGGAGGCTGTTGTCCGGGTTCTTGCCGGTGATGATCCAGTGCATGTCGCCCCACAGGTACTCGTGCATGGCGTGCACGAAGCCCTCTTCGGGGTGTGACCAGGTGGCGATCTTCTCGGGGTTCAGCGGGTCTAACGCCTTGTCCGGGGTGGCCGAATGGTTCAAAACCCAGGTGTCAAACACGTTTTTGCCGGCTCCCGGGTCGGCATTGGGAAAACGGGCCATCCGCTGCCGCGTGCCGTCGATGTACAACTGATCGATGGCGACGTCGTCGGGTACGGTTGCGGTATAGATGCCGTTGGCTGCTTCCTGCCATTTCAGTTTCAGTTCCCGGCCGCCGCTGATGATGGCCTTGCCTTCGTTCCTGGCGCGAAAGGTTACGGTTGTGGGGTAGTCCTTGCTGTCTTCGGGCGTGAAGCGGATGGTTTGCGGGAGGTAATAGATCCCGTCCTCGAAAACGACCGTTACCTCCTGGTCGCGAGCGAATTCGCGTGCCAGCTGTTGGGCGCGTGCAAAGGTCGCTACCGGTTTCTTCTCGCTCCCCGGCCAGGTGTCCCGTCCGTTCGGAGCTACATGGATGGTTTGGGCATTCAGCTGCGTGAGGCTCAGCAGACATGCCCCCAGTAAGAGGGATTTCAGTCTCATGGATTGAAAAGGGTTAAGAGAGTGTGGGTTTGTTGGAGACGCATGGCGCTCGTGCTGCGTTTCTCCGGGTTATACAATGTGAATGGGGTGTTACATAACAACAAATCGCGGGTGGGACGAACGGGTATAAGGGTCGGCTCTCACCTGGATCGGGTTTCGGTTTTGCCATCCGGGCCGGTTGCCCCATCCTGGTGGCCGGATTTATGCTGGGGCGGGGGTGGATGGTGTGTATGTGCACCAGAAACTGCTAACGGTTGTAAATGGTCAGTCCGACAGCCGGCATCTGGTCGGTCATTTGTGCCGATTGGGGCAGGATCGGAGCTGGAATGCCGGTCGGGTGGGGCAGACGGTCGGCCGGGTAGAGTTCGCGCAGCGACAGCGGCGAGGTGAAGACCCGCGCTTCGTCCCACAGCCCTGCGCCGATAAACGATTCCAGCACCTGGCGTCCGCCTTCGACGATGAGTGACTGTACCTCGTAGGGTTTTCCGCGCAGGGTGCCGAGCATGTCGTTGAGCGTCTCATAGCTCTCGACGGCGACCAGTTCCGAGCCGGCGAACCGTTCGGCAGCTTCGGCCCGTCGCTCCGGCGCGGTGAACAGTACGGTCCGTGCAGCGCCGTCGCTGAAGAGGTTGAGGTCGGTCGGCAGGCTCAGCGTGCGGTCGAAAACCACCCGCAGCGGATTACGCCCCTGCCAGGCGCGGACCGTCAGCGACGGGTTGTCGAGAGTTGCCGTCCGCGTGCCCACCAGTATCGCGTCCTCCTCGGCCCGCCAGCGGTGGACCAGTACACGCGCCGCTTCGCCCGTCATCCAGGCGGCCGGCAGTGCGGACGAAGGACGCTCGGCATCCAGGTAGCCGTCCGCGGTCTGGGCCCATTTCAGGATCACGTAGGGTCGGCCTTCGTTCTGAGCCGTGAAGAAACGCCGGTTGAAAAAGAGGCACTCTTCCTCGAGCAGTCCCACACGCACGTCGATTCCCGCCTCGCGCATTCGGGCCACGCCCCGTCCGCTCACTTCGCAGTAGGAGTCGATACATCCCACCACCACGTGCGGAATCCGTTTTTCGACAATCAGCTCGGCGCAGGGTGGGGTACGGCCCCAGTGGCTGCACGGTTCGAGATTCACGTAGAGGGTGCTCTCGGGCAGCAGGTTGCCGTATCCGTTGGCTTCGGCATCGGCCACCGCATTCACTTCGGCGTGCGGCCCGCCGCATTTGCGGTGCCACCCTTCGCCGATAATCCGTCCGTCGTGGACAATCACGCACCCCACCATCGGGTTGGGCGATGCGCTACCGGCACCCAGAGCTGCCAACTCCAGGCACCGTTTCATGTATCTTTCTTCGGTCATGGAGACAAATTTACGTATCTTTGCTCAATATGACTCTGCGTGAAATTCATAATCTCTCGGTCGAACGTCTCGAACCCCTCTACGGGCGCGACGAAGCCCGGTCGGTGGTCGATCGGCTGATGGAGGACAAATATGGTGTCGGAAGGCTCGAACGGGTCACCGACGGTCACCGCCCGTTTTTGCGCGAGGCGGAGTGGCAGGCCGATCTGCAGCGGCTCGAAGCGTGGGAACCGGTTCAGTACGTAATCGGCAGCGAGGAGTTTTGTGGCCGACGATTTGCCCTTTCGCCCGAGACGCTGATCCCCCGGGTCGAAACCGAACAGCTCGTGCGGAGGCTGCTGGAACGTCCGGCACATCGTCGCGTGCTGGATGTCGGTACCGGCAGCGGGGCGATTGCCGTGACACTGGCGGCCGAGTGGCCCGACGCTGAAGTCGAGGCTTGGGATATTTCGGCCGGGGCGCTGGCTACGGCTGCTGCCAATGCCGCCGCGCACGGAGTCGAACGGCGGGTGCGTTTCGTGGAGTGCGACGTGCTGGCCGCTCCGTCGGTGGCAGAAAAGTTCGATCTGGTGGTCAGCAATCCGCCTTATGTATTGGACTCGGAGCGGGAGCAGATGCGGGCCAACGTGACCCGATACGAGCCCGGCCGGGCACTCTATGTGCCCGATTCCGACCCGTTGCGGTTCTACCGGGCGATTGCGCGGTTGCCGCTGCTGACCGACGGCGGGGAACTCTGGTTCGAGATCAACGAACAGTTTGGCGGGCAGACCTGCGAACTGCTCGTCTCGCTCGGTTACACCGGGGTGCAGTTGGTGCAGGATCTGTACGGTCGTGACCGGATGGTCGGTGCCCGTTGGCCGGGATCGACCTCGAAAGAAGAATGACGCGGGGTGCCGGAGGCAAGAAAGGTACGAGAGGCAGGGTGTGGGAGAATGAAAAGTGCGAAGTGAAGATGGCGGTGCGTCTCGTTAGTGCGGTTTCGCGGATCGATAAAAGAACGTTTATGGTATACTACGACGACGAGGAGAACGGTTCCCGGAGGGGACGTCGGCGACGGCAGACGGTTCCGATCGACTATTCCCGACCGGCCAAAAGCGTCGAACAGGCGTTGCAGGCGTTGATGGCGAGTTGTGCCCGCAGCGAACGGTGCATCAGCGACGTACGTCGTTCGCTCTACCGTTGGCGGATGGAGGCGGCGGATTGTGAAACGATCATCGCCCGGCTGGTGAAGGAGCGGTTTGTCGATGAACGACGCTATGCCGCGGCCTACGTGCGCGAGAAGATGAGTTGTTCGGGTTGGGGGCGGCGGCGTATCGAGATGGGCTTGCGGGCCAAGGGGATTCCGCAGGAGTACATCGACGAGGCGTTGGCGCAGATCGAACCCCGGCAGCAGACCGACAAGCTGGAGTCGATGCTCTACCGGCGGCTGGTACGCGAACGGGACAAGGCGAAAAACTCCTACGACCTGCAGATGCGGCTGACCCGTTGGGCCATGGGGCGCGGGTTCGAGTACGCCGAGATTCAGGATACGTTGCAGCGGATCATGTCCGACACGTATCAGCCCGATGAGACGCTGGAGCCGTGGTAGTCGTCTGGAGGGCACTCCGGCTGGGCCGGGGAACGGTTCGCTGCCGTTCTGCCTGGAACACTCTCCGGAGCGGATACACTCAATGGATGAAGATGAACAGACACAAGATAATCGTTATGCTGGCGGCCGGTCTGGGCTTGTTGCCCGGGAGACCGATGGCCGCCGTCAAGAATTATGGGGCGGAGTACTATCGCTCGCCCGTTGGTTTTACCATCACGCTGGCCGGCAACGTCGGCGAGATCCGTTCCGATCATTTCCACACCGGGATGGACATCAAGGCCCTGCAGGGGATCGGTAGTCCGGTCTATGCCGTTGCCGACGGTTACGTTTCGCGTATCGGGGTGTCGCCCACCGGCTACGGCAATGTGCTCTATGTGACGCATCCCAACGGAGAAACCTCCGTGTATGGCCACCTGAATGGCTTTGCACCGCAGATCGCCCGCTGGGTGCGGGCCCGGCAGTATGCCAAACGTTCGTTTCGGGTCGATCTCTACCCTGAGCGCGATCAGTTTCCCGTCAAAAAGGGCGAGCGGATCGCTTTTCTCGGCAACTCCGGCTCTTCGGGCGGGCCCCATCTCCATTTCGAAATCCGCGACGCGCAGGGACGGCCCCGGAATCTGGTGGCGCAGGGCGTATATGAGGTGAGCGACCGAGTACCGCCCACCGTTAGCCGGATTCTGCTGTACGAGGTCGATTCCGCCCATGGGGCTCCTTTTCGGGTGTTGCGGCAGAGCGTGGCTGTGCAGACGCTCCCCGGCGGGAAGGCCGTCCCGGCCGACAGCGTGCTACGCCTCGGACGAAAAGGCTACCTGGCTTACGAAGTAATTGACTATAAGGATGGAAAGACCAATACCATGGGGGTCTATTCCATCGAACAGCGTGTCGACGGTCAGCTCAATTTCAGCTTTGCCATCGACCGGCTCAATTTTGCCACGACCGCTTACGTCAACACCTTTGTCGATTATCCTGAAAATCATCGTGCCCGTCGAAGCTCCGTGCTGCGGGCCTATGTCTCGCCCCACAACCGGTTGGCGGTCTATGGGCCGGCGCGTAAAACGACCGACGGAACGATCTCCGTCGAGGATGGGATCGGGCGACAGGTCGAGACCGTCGTGGTGGACGACGCCGGCAACCGGACGACGCTGCGCTTCCGGATCGAACCCGGTGAGCCGATCGAACCGGAACTGCCGGCCGGAGTGCCCGTTCCCTGGTGGAAGGAGCATACGTTCACGCTGCCTGGTGCCGAAGTGACCCTGCCCGGCGCCGCCCTGTATGAGACCATGCGCCTCGATGCCCGTCTCGACACCATCGGCAAACGGGCTGTGGTGAGGGTCGGAACGACCGATGTGCCGCTCCAGAAGGCGGCTACGGTGAGCCTCGATGCCGACGGCTGGCCCGAATCGTTACGGTCGAAGCTGCTGGTGGTCGGGGTGAGCGACGCGGGTAAAATCACCAACCTCGGCGGAGGGTGGGATGCTGCGCGGCAGGCTGTCGTCACGACCGTCAAACGGCTCGGAACGTTTGCCGTCGAGGTCGATACCGTGGCACCGGTGGTCAAACCCGTCTACGCCTCGGGGGCCCGCATCCCGACCGGCAAATCGGTGCGGTGGCAGGTGACCGACGACCTCTCCGGCATTGTGCGCTATACGCTCACCGTCGACGGAGAGTGGGAACTGCTGGCCTGGGACCCCAAAACGCGGACCATGGAGCATGTCCCCACGCGCGGAGAAACGCCCGTCAAACACGCCGTGGTGCTGACCGTGCGCGATGCCCGCGGAAATACGAAAACTTTTAAAGCAACCTATATATGGTAACTCCCATTATCGAAGTGTGCGCCAACTCGGCGGCCAGCTGTGTGGCCGCCGAACAGGGCGGAGCCGCCCGGGTCGAACTCTGTGCCGGCATCCCCGAAGGGGGAACCACGCCCAGCTATGGCGAAATGGTGACGGCACGCCGGGCCATCGGCATTCAGTTGAATGTCATCATCCGTCCGCGCGGCGGCGATTTCCTCTATACCCCGGCCGAGGTGCAGACCATGCTGCTCGACATCGAAGCGGCCAAGGCTGCCGGTGCTGACGGGGTGGTGTTCGGCTGTCTGAATCCGGACGGGACGATCGACATGGAGCGGAACCGACAACTGAAAGAGGCTGCCGGCAGCCTCTCCACTACCTTCCACCGGGCGTTCGACGTGTGTCGCGACCCGTTCGAGGCGTTGGAACAGATCATCTCGCTCGGTTTCGACCGCATTCTGACCTCCGGGCAGGAGGCTTCGGCTCCGCAGGGCGCCGGGCTGATCGCGCAGTTGGTCGAACGTGCCGCCGGTCGCATCATCATTATGCCCGGTTGCGGCGTGAATGAGAACAACGTGGCCGAACTGGCCCGTACGACCGGTGCGCAGGAGTTCCACATGTCGGCCCGTCATCGCGTCGAGGGGGGTATGGTCTACCGCAACGAGCGGGTCTCGATGGGCGGCACCGTGACCGTCGAGGAGTTTGCGCGCGAGATTACCGACCCGCAGCGTGTGGCCCGTTCGATCGAAGCGCTTCGCCATGTATGATCTGGTGGTCGTAGGCGGAGGGCCTGCCGGACTGATGGCCGCCGGTACCGCCGCCCGTGAGGGCGGACGGGTGCTGTTGCTCGAAAAGATGGAAAAACCGGCCCGGAAACTCCGTATCACCGGCAAAGGACGCTGTAACGTGACCAACGACCGACCGGCCGGCGAGTTTCTCGCCAAAGTGCGGCAGGGGGCATCGTTCTTCGAATCGGCTTTCCGGGCCTTCGACAACCGGGCGACGATCCGCTTTATTGAGTCGCTGGGCGTCCCTTTGGTCTGCGAACGGGGCGGACGTTACTTTCCCGCTTCGGGGCGGGCCTGGGATGTGGCCGATGCGTTGGTCAGCTGGGCGGTCCGCTGCGGCGTGGAGATTCGTTGTCACGCTGCCGTGGCGTCGTTGCGTCTGGACGGAGACTGTGTGGCGGGAGTGAAACTCGTCGGGGGCGAGATGGTGGCAGCGCGTGCCGTGCTGCTGGCGACCGGCGGGGTGAGCTACCCGGCGACCGGCTCGACGGGCGATGGACACCAGATGGCCTTCGACGCGGGGCATCGGATCGAGCCGCTCCGTCCGGCGCTGGTGCCGCTCGAAGTGGAGGTGCCGGCGGGTCTGAAGGGGCTGGCGCTGCGAAATGTGGCGCTGACGCTTCGCGTTGACGGCGAGGTGGCCGAGGAGCGGTTCGGCGAGATGGAGTTCACGGCCGAAGGGGTCGTGGGCGGAGCCATTGTATTGCAGGTGAGCCGAACGGCTGTCGATGCACTGGCCGATGGCCGTCGAGTGCAGGCGGTCGTGGACCTCAAACCGGCTCTCGATGAGGCGAAGCTCCGCAACCGGATTCTGCGCGAGACGGCCGAACTGGGGGCCGGCGCCCCGTTGCGGGTGCTGATGCAGAAACTGCTGCCGGAACAGCTCCGAAAAGCGATCGCCTCGGTGGCCGGTCTTGCGTTGTCGCGTCCGTTGGGCGGGCTGACGGCAGCCGAGGTTTCCCGGCTGATCGCTGTGCTCAAGGGGTGGAGCTTCCCCGTGCGGGACTATCGTCCCTTCACGGAGGCCATCGTGACGGCCGGCGGGGTCGATCTCTCGGAGGTCGATCCGCAGACGTTGGAGTCGTCCAAAGTGCGGGGGCTGTACTTCGCGGGTGAACTGCTCGACATCGATGCCGATACGGGGGGCTACAATATTCAGATTGCCCTCTCGACCGGCTACCTGGCCGGAATGTCGGCAGTGAAACGGTAGGCGTTGCCCTTTTTGTGCGTGTTCCCTTGGAGTGAAACCGTGTGAAAGACGCAATGGCGTGCGGTTTTCGCGAGGTGGCGAAATCGAAGGGGTGGGGGCGGAGCGCAACGCAGAGAACTGTAATGTGTATGTTCAATGTGCGGTATGTCTGTAGCGGCATACCGACAAAATATGGTGTATGAATAGTTATCAGTGGTATACCCGGTTGCGGCATGCCTGGACGGCGGCTCACTGGCACGGTTATGCCGTCCACTCGCCGATGATGTACCGGTTTATTCGCGAAGTGGTGATGCCCACGCGCCGGCGCGACCTGCCGGCGGCGATCATCGGCCGTTACGGAGCCGACCGCGTGGCCGTGGTCGATTCCGTAGCCGAACTGGAGAAGGTGCAGGGAAAGGAGATCGCGCTGCTGCGTGAACCGTTCCGGTCGGCCGACGAAAGGGCGGCGTTCGAGGCGTGGTTCGACCGGACTCATGTTGTTGCGGCCCATTTGCAGGGGCTGCTGGTGCTCTTTTTCGACCCGAAACTCCAAAAACAGTTTTTCCGCATCAGAAATTGACTAACTTGCAGCCATGGAAAATCGCGAAGAGATCATCTCGATCGAACAGATACGCAAAACCTACGAAGTCGGCACGCAGCAGGTCCATGCGCTGGCCGGTGTCGACCTGAAGATCTGGCGTAACGACTATGTCGCCATCATGGGGCCATCGGGCTCCGGCAAATCCACGCTGATGAACATACTGGGATGCCTCGACACCCCGACCGCGGGCCGCTATGTACTGAACGGAACCGACGTGAGTCACATGGACGAAGAGGAACTGGCCGAAGTGCGGAACAAGGAGATCGGCTTCGTGTTCCAGACCTTCAACCTGCTGCCGCGCTACACGGCTCTCGAAAATGTGGCCGTGCCGTTGATCTATGCCGGGGTGTCGAAATCCAAGCGGATGAAACGGGCCGACGAGGCGCTGCACAGCGTAGGGCTGGGCGACCGCATGGAGCACCGGCCGAACGAAATGAGCGGCGGACAGCGTCAGCGTGTGGCCGTGGCGCGTGCGCTGGTCAACAATCCTTCGATCATCCTGGCCGACGAACCGACCGGAAACCTCGATACCAAAACCTCGATCGACATCATGCACCTCTTCGAACGGATATACCGGGAGGGGAATACCGTGATCGTCGTGACCCACGAGGAGGATATTGCACAGTATGCCCGACGGATCGTTCGTCTGCGCGACGGGGTGATTGAATCCGATTGCGTGAACGACCGTCCGACGCTCGGCAATTAACACCCCTGTTGTCGTTACTTTTTGTGAGAGAGTGGGTGCGAATGTTTGCGGGGCGTTCCGTTTGCACGTGGAAGGGCGGAAACAGATAATTTGTAAAGCGTTGAAAAAACGCTGAAAATGGAGTGATTCCTCGTCCTGCGGACCATTGCCGCAGGACGAGCGCACGAAAACCGATATTCGACTTATGAAAATCTATACGCGCACTGGAGACAAGGGTACGACCTCGCTGGTCGGCGGAACCCGTGCCCCGAAAAACGATCCCCGGATCGAAGCCTACGGCACGGTCGACGAGCTGATAGCTCACACCGGCTACCTGCACGATATGCTCGACGCAACCCGCGAACAGGAACGGGCCGAACTGAAGTGGATTCTCGATCGGCTGATGAGTTGTGCTTCGCTGCTCGCCTCCGAGGATACGATGCTCGACAAACTGCCCCCGGTCTATGACGAGGATATCGTCCGTTTGGAGAACGGTATCGACCGTTTGCAGGAGGGACTTCCCGAGTTGAGGCATTTTACCCTCCCGTGCGGACATCCCGTGCTGTCGTACTGTCATGTCTGCCGGACCGTTTGCCGTCGGGCCGAGCGTCGCGTGGTGAGCGCCGCCGATCGCTATCCGACCGTTCCGGACGTTGTCCGCGGTTACCTCAATCGCCTCTCCGACTATTTCTATGCGCTCGGACGGCGGATGGGACACGATCTGGGGGCCGACGACGTACGCTGGGAACCCCGTCTCGCCTCTGCGTCCGATTCGGAGTAGGCGAGTATCGGAGGTGTTGTCGGAATACAGGGATTCCGGAAATTTTCACGGTCCGGCACCGAACCGTAAAATAAGCCCCGCCGGGACTTCCCGCGGTAAGAATTGCACGGAACGGGAAACATCATCGAAAAATAATGCCCTCAGCAATAGCTGTATTCCGAAAAAATGTTACTTTTGCGAATTCCGGAGTGGAACGGGACGGAGGTCCGGCCAACGCTCCGGAAGTGAGAGCTAACAAATACGCGAAAAACTATGTACTGGACACTTGAACTGGCATCCAAACTCGAAGATGCACCCTGGCCTGCCACGAAAGATGAGTTGATCGACTATGCCGTTCGTTCGGGCGCGCCGCTGGAAGTGATCGAAAACCTCCAGGAGATCGAGGACGAGGGCGAAATCTACGAAAGTATCGAAGACATCTGGCCCGACTATCCGAGCAAAGACGACTTTTTCTTCAACGAAGACGAATACTAGTTTTTGTCCGCCGCACCCTACGCGGCATTCCGGCCTCAGGAACCCGATGGGGATCGAGGCAAGTTTTTTACCGTACATGACCTTATACCGTTGTTTCCATGCTTAGTCGCCGACTGCTTCGCATCAAGACCGTCAAATCGCTTTACAGCTATTTCCAATCGGGTGGGGAATCGCTCATCCGCTCCGAAAAAGAGCTGACCGAGAGCATCCGAAAAAGTTACGAACTCTACCTGATGATGATCGCCCTGATCGGCGAAGTGGCCGAAGTGGCACGCGAAAGAATCGCCATCGGACAGGCCAAACTGATGCCCACCGCCGAAGACCTCAATCCCAACCGGCGTTTTGTGGACAACCGCGTGATCGCCCTGATCGAGCAGAGCGCCGCCCTCGATGACGCCATGGTCCGTTACAAGGCCGGCTGGTCCGGTCAGGAGGCGCTCATCAAACGCCTCTATCAGGACATGATTGCTGCACCCTACTACCAGCGCTACATGGAAAGCCCGGTGCCCGAGACCGAAAAAGAGGCCTTTGCCGCCGACCGTCGTCTGGTGGTCGACTTCCTGACCACGCATATCGAAGACAACGAATACCTCGAAGAGGCGCTCGAAGAGATGTCCATGTTCTGGGTCGATGACATCTCCTACTCGCTGGGACTTGCCATCCGCACCATCGGTCTGCTGAACGAAACCTCGACCGATCTCGACGTCATGCCGATGTACAAGAGCGACGACGACAAGGAGTATGTCGAAACCCTCTTCCGCAAAGCCCTCGTGTGTCACGAAGAGTATTTCGGGTACATCGACAAGTTTACCGAAAACTGGGACTTCGACCGCATCGCCTTCATGGATAAACTCATCATGCTCGCCGCCATCACCGAGCTGGTGCAGTTCCCCACTATCCCCGTCAAGGTGACCCTCGACGAATTTATCGAGATCTCGAAATACTACTCCACACCCGGCAGTAGCGTCTTCGTGAACGGTATCCTCGACAAACTGGTCGTGTGGCTGACCGAACAGGGCAAGATTGCCAAAACCGGACGCGGGCTGATCGACAGCTCCGTGCCCAAAGAAAAAACGACAACCCATGCGTAGAACCTTCGTCGGGATTTGCCTGTTCGCACTGGCTGCCGTCGGCATGATCGCCTGCGGCAACCCGTCAGCGACGGGTGGAGCGGCCGAAACCGACGACAGCAACCTGCTGACCGTGACCCTGCCCATTGCCGACAGTGCCGGGCTTAATCCGGGCGGAGATTACGTCTCGGCCCGCTCGTACGATACGATCGCCATGGGTCGAATGGCCGCCGGCGATGTGGTGGAGGGGCGTTTCCGCGTGGCGAACGTATCCGACAAACCGCTGGTCATCATCGAGGTGATTACGGGATGCGGATGCACCACGGCCGACTATGATCCCGCACCGATCGCGCCGGGCGATACCATCGTCATGACGTGGCGTTTCGACAGCCGCGGCCGCTTCGGCCAGCAGTTCAAGTCGATCGAGATCATCACCGCCGAACGTCAGTGCGCTACGGTCTATCTCGACGGCGAGGTGCACATGTAGTCCTGCGGGAGGCGAGGGGGAGATGAGACGGATGGGGATACAGCCCCGATGAGGCGTCCGGCAGGCGGGTGGAGGAGCGTGGAGGTGAAAAATTCAACGCTTAGGTACTAAACGGGCGGAAATTCCGTTACTAAACACAGAAAGAACAATAAAAACAACTAAATAAAACTCGAAAATTCATGACACTCAACACAATCCTGCTTCAAGGTGGAGCTCAAGGCGCTGCTCAGACGGGTAGCAACTGGTCGTTCATCGTGATGATGGTGCTGATCTTCGTGGTGATGTACTTCTTCATGATCCGTCCGCAGCAAAAACGCCAGAAAGAACTCAACAAATTCCGCAATTCGCTCGAAAACGGCACGAAAGTGATTACCGCCGGCGGTATCTACGGTACCGTCAAAGAGGTATCGGAAGACAGCGTGCTGATCGAAGTCGACAACGGCGTGAAACTCCGTGTGGCCAAAAGCATGGTGATGCGCGATCCGTCCGACATGATGCAGCGATAGGGTAGAGTGCCCTGCCATACACCGCCAGGCCGGTTGTCAGTCCCTCTGAGGATGGCAACCGGCCTGGCGTATTTTTTATGCTTTCGTCAGTGCTTCTTTTTGCTGCGTAGGGGGCTCCTCGAATCGATTGCCGAATGGCTCCCCGATGGATTGGAGAGTATAGGAGTTAAAGGGTGTGGTATCGATGGCCGCAACTTTAGACGATTGATGGGGGGATATGCCGGCGACAGCGAAATATCGGCGGGCGGGGGAACACCAGGGATGCCGGGGTGTCCCGAACAGTGTTCGTCGTGAGGTTTCCCGGATGGCCAGATTGGCGCCTTTGGCTTGTGTGCAGGCGAAGATGAAAGTGTGCAGGGGAAAAGGTCAGGGAAGCGTCAGGCCGCCGTCGTTCAGTTGACGGATTTTACCTTCGGCCAGCAGTCTGCGTAGGGTGGCCAGCACCGCCATCGGTCGTCCGCCGACCTGTGCCATCAGAGCACGGAGCGTGATCGATCCCCCGGCCGGCAGGTCGTTCAAAATCCGGAGCAACTCGTTGCGGATACCCGTGTAGGCGTCGTTTTCGTTGACCATCTCCTCGCGGCGTCTCGACAGGCAGACATCGCAGACCCCGCAGGGCTCCGGATGCGGTTCGTCGAAGTACTCCCGCAGCATCACACTGCGGCATTGCGATCCGTTCTCGGCATACTCCACCATCGCCGCGGCGCGCAACTCTTCCATCTCGCGGCGTCGGTGGTAGGTCGCGGGGGCGATCGCCACATCCTCGACCGGCAACCGCTCCTCCTGCAGAATCAGCAGCGGCGAACTGCGCCGCGGAATATAGCGGATGACCCGCATGACCGACAGTTGGTAGAGCAGCTCTTTGACCCGCGCCTCCGAGTAACCCGACATTCGGGCGATGTAGGCTTCATCCACGGCCACGAACTCCGTGAAGAGCCCCGTGTAGAGCCGCAGCAGGACACGCAGAAAGCTGTCCAGATCGGTGCGGTCCACCTGCAGTTTGTAGAGCTCCTCGCGCGAGGTTCGGAACATGATGCGCGTGGGGTTGTCCAGCACGTCGGTCAGGGTCATGTAGCCGTTCAGCTCCAGCAGCTTGATCGAATTGAACACGGTCAGCGGGAAGAGTTTGAAGCGTGTCGAAAACTCCATCAGGTCAAAGTCGAAAACTGCATCCTTGCCTCCGCCGACGGTTACCTGCAGGTGGTTGAAGATCGCCTCGTAGACCTTGCGCACTGTCTCCAGCGGCGGGTACGACGTCTCGATTCGTCGTCGGGCGGCCCGGGCGTCCATCTCGTTGTAGAGCAGCACCGCATAGGCGGGTTGGCCGTCGCGTCCGGCACGTCCCGCCTCCTGATAGTAGGCCTCCATGGAGGCCGGTATCTGGTCGTGGATCACGAACCGTACGTCGGCCTTGTCGATCCCCATTCCGAAGGCGTTGGTGGCTACGATCACGCGAATCTCGCCGCGCAGCCACGCCTCCTGTTTCGAGGCACGCATCCGGAAGCCGAGACCGGCATGGTAGAAGTCGGCCGCAATGCCTTCGGCCTGCAGCTGGGCGGCGATCTCCTCGGTGGCTTTGCGGGTGCGGGCGTAGACGATGCCGCTGCCGGCCACGCCGCGGATCACGCGCAGCATCTGTTCCATTTTGTTTTCCCCGTGGCGCACCACGAAGCGGAGGTTCGGTCGGGCGAAGGAGCCGCGGAAGAGTTGCGGATCGTCGAGCCGGAGGTGGCGCGTGATGTCGTCCAGCACGAGCGACGTGGCAGTGGCCGTGACGGCCAGAAACGGCACCCCGGGAAGCCATTCGCGAAGCCGGGCGATGCGCAGGTAGTCGGGCCGGAAGTCGTAGCCCCACTCCGAGATACAGTGCGCCTCGTCGACCGCCACGAGCGACACCTCCATTTTGCGGACACGTTCGTGGAAGATGCGCGTCTGGATCCGTTCGGGGGCGATGTAGAGCAGTTTGACGTCGCCGTACACGCAGTTGTCCAGCGCGATGTCGATCTCCCGCGACGAGAGGGCCGAGTGGATCGCCACGGCATTGATGTGGCGGCGGCGCAGGGCGTCCACCTGGTCTTTCATCAGGGCGATGAGCGGCGTGATGACGATCGTCACGCCGGGCAGGGCCAGAGCCGGTACCTGGTAGGTCAGCGATTTGCCGCCCCCGGTGGGCAGCAGGGCCACCGTGTCGCGTCCGGCCAGCACGGAATCGATGATTTCGCGTTGCAGGGGACGAAAGCTCGGGTAACCCCAGTATTTTTCGAGTATCTGTTGGATCTGCGGCATGTTTCGTTCACACGGTACGGGCCGGACTGCCGGACGTGAAACAATATCGCGTGCGGCACGTGTCGGCCTCGACCGGTAAACAAAATTAAGCAAATTAATGTTACCTTTGCGACTGCCGGCGCAACCCTGCGAAGGGGGCCGGCCGTAAAACCTTTCAGAAAGACCCTGCATCATGCCACGCATTATCTCCCCCTCGTTCCTCTCCGCCGATTTTCTGCATCTGGGCGACGCCGCCCGCATGGTGAACGAGAGTCGGGCCGAATGGTTCCACCTCGACGTGATGGACGGCATGTTCGTGCCCAATATCAGTTTCGGGCTGCCCGTGGTCAAGGCGCTGCGCAAGGCGACCGACAAAACCCTCGACGTCCACCTGATGATCGAGCGTCCGGAGCGTTACGTGGCCGATTTCCGTGCCGCCGGAGCCGACTACCTGACCGTGCATGTCGAGGCATCGACCCACCTGCACCGCACCATTCAGGCCATCCACGACGCCGGAATGCGTGCCGGCGTGGCACTCAACCCCCATACCCCGATCTGCATGATCGAGGAGATTGCGCCGATTGTGGACATGGTGCTGATTATGAGTGTCAATCCCGGATTTGGCGGGCAACAGTTCATCGCCTCGTCGCTCGACAAGGTGAGCCGCACCCGCGACCTGCTGCTCCGCAAACGCAGCAATGCGCTGATCCAGGTCGACGGCGGTGTGAATGCCGAAAACGCCGCACCGCTTTTCGAAGCGGGGGCCGATGTGCTGGTGGCCGGGAATGCCGTTTTCGGGGCTCCGGATCCCGTGGCCGCCATTCAGCAGCTGATCGAGGCGTAACGCCTCTCCATTACTCCCCAAGTAGCTACCCTCATGTTATCCGTAGATAATCTGACCGTTTCGTTCGGCGGAACCGACCTGTTCCGTGACATCTCGTTTCTGATCAATCCCAAGGAACGCATCGGCCTCGTTGGCAAGAACGGAGCCGGGAAGTCGACCATACTCAAGATCATAGCCGGGCTGCAGACGCCTACCTCCGGCACCGTCTCCAAGACCGAAGACTGTACGATCGGCTACCTGCCGCAGCAGATGCGCGTGGCCGACGATACGGACCTGGTGACCGAATGCGGCAAGGCCTTCGACGAGATCATCGCCCTCGAACGCGAGATCGAACACTGCACGGCCGAAATCGCCGCCCGAACCGACTACGAGTCGCCCGAATACGAAAAACTGATCCACCGCCTGCACGACGCCACGGAGCGTTACCACCTGCTCGACGGCGACAACCGTGATGCCGAGGTCGAAAAGACCCTGCTCGGCCTGGGCTTCAAGCGCGAAGAGTTCAACCGCCCCACCTCGACCTTTTCGGGCGGATGGCGCATGCGGATCGAGCTGGCCAAACTGCTGCTCCGCAAACCGTCGCTCTTCCTGCTCGACGAGCCGACCAACCACCTCGATATCGAGAGCATCCAGTGGCTCGAAGCCTACCTGCAGAATTACGGCGGTGCCGTGATCCTTATCTCGCACGACCGGGCCTTTCTGGACAACGTGACCAACCGGACGATCGAAATCTCGTGCGGCCGCGCCACCGATTATAAGGTGCCGTACAGCCGTTACGTCGAGCTGCGGGCCGAGCGTCGCCAGCAGCAGATCGCCGCATACGAGAACCAGCAGCGGATGATCGAAAAGACCGAAGAGTTTATCGAGAAGTTCCGCTACAAACCCACCAAGTCGAACCAGGTGCAGTCGCGTATCAAGCAGCTCGAAAAGCTCGACCGACTCGAAGTCGAAGAGGAAGACAATGCCGCGATGAACATCCGCTTCCCGTCGGCGCCCCGTTCCGGTCAGATCGTGATCGAGGCCAAGGAGGTCGGCATGACCTTCCCGGCCCGCGACGACAAGGCCGAGAAACATGTCTTTTCGGGAGCGAACATCGTGGTCGAGCGGGGCGAGAAGGTGGCGCTCGTGGGACGAAACGGCGAGGGGAAAACCACCTTCGTGCGCATGACACTCGGCGAACTGACCCCCACCGAAGGGCAGATCCGAGTAGGGCATAACGTTCACATCGGTTACTTCGCCCAGAATCAGGACGACCTGATGGATGGTGATTTTACGGTGTTCGATACGCTGGATCGGGTAGCGGTGGGCGAAATTCGCACCCGTCTGCGCGACATTCTGGGCGCTTTCCTCTTCCGCGGCGAAGATATTGACAAGAAGGTCAAGGTGCTGAGCGGCGGCGAACGTTCGCGTTTGGCCATGGCCCGTCTGATGCTCGAACCCTACAACCTGCTGGTGCTCGACGAACCGACCAACCACATGGACATGCGTTCGAAGGATATTCTCAAACGCGCCCTGATGGCCTACGACGGGACGGTGCTCGTCATCTCGCACGACCGCGAGTTCCTCGACGGCCTGGTGAGCAAAGTCTATGAATTCCGCGACGGGCGCGTCAAGGAGCACCTCGGCGGAATCTACGACTTCCTGCAGGCGCGGCAGATTGAGAACATGCGTGAAATCGAACGTACGCATCCGACCCCCGCACCATCCGCCTCGGCACCCAAACCCGAGACCAAGGCCACTCCCAAAAGCGAGGAACGCCGGAAACCGGAGCTCTCCTATGCCGAGAAGAAGGAGCGTGACCGGCAGATCACCCGCCTGCGGAACGCGATATCCCGGCTGGAGAGCGAGATTGCGGAGCTGGAACAGAAGACCTCCGAGCTCGATAGCCGGCTGATGGATCCCGAACAATACACCATGGCCCTGTTCGAAGAGTATAATCAGCTGAAGAATCAGTTGGATGCGAAAATGACCGAATGGGCCGAAGCAACCGAAAAATTAGAGACTTATGGCAAACAATAACGACACTCCGGCGGGCCGGAGCTTTTTCCGGCGTGCGACCGACGCCGAAGCCCGCGAACTGCCCCAGGAACAACCGGATCGTCCGATCCGTCGTTCGGAATCCTCCGGCGAACGAGCCGCCGACCGTCCCTTCCGGCGAGGTGCCGGAGCGTCCGACCGCCGTGCCGGTGCTCCCCGGCCCGCTCCCCGCAAAGAGCGCGACGAACGTCTGCCCGATAACATTGTCTTCGGGATTCACCCCGTACGGGAGGTGATCGAAGCCGGAACCGAGATCGAAAAGATCTATGTCCGCAAGACCGCCGGCGAGACGCTGACCCTGGCCGAGCGCAGCAACGTCGGAGCGGCCAACGCTCTGCGTCAGCAGGCCATCGAAGCCGGTATCCACGTGCAGGAGGTGCCGGTCGAAAAACTCAACCGCCTGACCCGAAACGGGAACCATCAGGGAGTGGTGGCTGTGATCGCCGCCATCTCCTATAAGGATATTAACGAGTTGGCCGAAGAACTCGAGGCACAGATCGCCCGGGGGGAAGCGCCGCTGGTGATGCTGATGGACTCGGTGACCGACATCCGCAACTTCGGCGCCATTGCCCGCAGTGCCGAGTGTGCCGGTGTCGCCGCGCTGGTGATGCCCGCCAAAAACTCTGCTCCGGTCAACGCCGAAGCCATCAAAAGTTCGGCCGGCGCCCTCACGCTGATCCCCGTCAGCCGCGTGGGATCGCTCAAAGGAGCCATCAATCTGCTCAAGAACATCGGGATGCAGTGTGTGGCCGCCACCGAGAAGAGCAATACGCTGGTCTACGAAACCGACTTTACCCGTCCGACCGTCATTGTGATGGGGGCCGAAGACCGGGGCATCTCGCGCGACGTGCTGAACCTGTGCGACGTACAGGCCGGAATTCCGCTGGTCGGTCGCATCGAATCGCTGAACGTCAGCGCCGCCGCAGCCGTGATTCTGTTCGAAGCACGCCGCCAGCGTTTCGAGCAGGAGTAAGCCCGACGAACGGTAGAAAATCAGGTCGATCCCGTCCGGCCCTCGTATAAAAAAACAGATGTATGGCAACAAAGCAGAAAAAAGTTCTATATTTGCGTGTTGCATAAAATGGTAAAGACATCATCGAGATGGGTGCTTCCCGCCGACGATCCGTTCCGTCGGGCGATCCGGAGGGAGGCCGTGTAGATTTTTATGATACAGAACGACAGCCACATATCCCCCTCAGAAGCGCTATCGAAAGTGCCGCAGCACGTAGCCGTCATTATGGACGGTAACGGCCGGTGGGCCAAAGGGCAGGGCGAAGAACGCCTCTTCGGTCACCGCCATGGTGTGGAGGCTGTGCGCGAAGTCGTCCGTACCGCCGCCGAAACAGGTGTCCGTTACCTGACCATCTATGCCTTCTCGACCGAAAACTGGGGCCGCCCCACCGAAGAGGTCGACGGCATCATGGAGCTCATTGCCAATGCCATCCTCTCGGAACTCGACACTCTGACCCGTTCCGGCATCCGGATGGAGTTCATCGGTGATCTTGCTTCACTGCCCCAATCCCTCCAGGAGAGCATCCGAACCGCACGGACCGTCCATATCCCGGACGATCAGTTGCGCATGACGCTGAACGTTGCCCTGAATTACAGCGCCCGTTGGGAACTCACCGAGGCGACTCGTCAGATTGCCGCACTGGTCCAGAATGGTACTCTTGCTCCGCAGGATATTACCCCCGACGTGATCTCGGATCACCTGGCGACGCGCGGTATTCCCGACCCCGAACTGCTGATCCGCACCAGCGGCGAACAGCGCCTGAGCAACTTCCTGCTCTGGCAATTATCCTATACAGAACTTTATTTTACCGACACCCTGTGGCCGGAATTCGGAAGGGACCAGATGCTGGCTGCCCTTCGAGAGTACGGGCGACGCGAACGTCGCTTCGGACGCCTATAAACCCCCACACACCAAAACCCGATCAAGAAAGAGACTAATGAGGATTGCAAGACGATTGATTTTCGCGGTACTGGCCATGACGATATGGGCTACCGTTCCGGCAAAAGCCCAACAGATATATGCTCCGGACTCCATCTCCCGCTCCATGTCCGGTGTCATGCCGGTCTACGATTCGTTGCTCGGCGAGTCCGTGGACGAACAATTGACCGTTCTACCCCGCGTCGATTACAACGCAGCTCCCAAATCCTACATCGTAGGTAAGATCAACGTACACGGGGCGATCGCAGTCGATCCCCAGATGATTATCGACAACCTGAGCATCGCCAGCGGTGATACCATCACCATTCCCGGCGACGATATCAATATTGCGACCCGCTCGCTGCTGGACCGTCGCTTCTTCTCCAATCTGAAGGTGCTCACCTCGTACCGTGCTGACACGGTCGATCTGGATCTCTACCTGCGTGAACGCATCCAGGTTCGCGGTTGGAACTTCATCGGCATCAAGGGTAGCGAACGAAAAGACCTCGAAGAGAAACTCCGCCTGCGTCAGTACAGCGAACTGTCGGACTACCTGCTCTCGACCTGCATGGACCTGATTCGCAAATATTATGACGAAAAGGCTTTCCGAAATGCGGAGATCAGCTACGCCATTACGCCCGATACGCTGGTCAAAACCGCCGTGTTGGTTCACTTTACCATCGATCGTGGCGAAAAGGTGAAGATTGGGGAGATTCAGTTCGACGGCAACCAGAACCTCTCGTCGAAAAAGTTGACCAAGTCGATGGAAAAGACCCACAAGGTCAGCATCAACTTCCTGCGGAGCGCGAAGTTCAAGGAGAAAGACTTTGAGGAAGACCTCGAAAACATCCGTAACTATGCCCGTTCGGAAGGTTATCGCGATGCCGAAATCCTGCAGGACTCGCTCTACGCCATTCCGGACAAACCCAAACGGATGGGGATCTATATCAAAATCAAGGAAGGGGACAAATACCACTACCGTAATATCAACTGGCTCGGCAATACGATCTATCCTACCGAGGCGTTGCAGCAGATGCTGGGGCTGCGTCCCGGCGACGTATATGACAGCGAAACGATGAACGAACGTCTCTCGGGCGGTGACCCGATGAGCATGTCCATCGCCAATACCTATATGGATAACGGATACCTGGCCTTCCGGGCCACTCCGGTTGAAACCGTTGTACCCGGCGACTCGGTCGATGTCGAGATCCGTATCCTCGAAGGCAATCAGTTCCGCATCAAGAATGTCACCTTCGACGGGAATACCCGTACCAACGACCACGTGATCCGTCGTGAACTGCAAACCATGCCCGGTGAACTCTACAGCCAGTCACTGCTGGCCCGTACCTACCAACGTCTGGCCACCATGGGACAGTTCGACGCCAATTCACTCCAGCCGAACGTCAACCCCAACATTCAACAGGAGCTTGTCGATATCAACTACTCGCTGACTGAAGTTCCCAATGACCAGCTGGAACTCTCCGGCGGTTGGGGGGCCGGTATGTTTATCGCCTCGGTCGGTATTAACTTTACCAACATCTCGCTGCGCAACTTCTTTAACAAGAAAGCGTGGAGACCCTATCCGGCTGGTGACAACCAGACTCTCGGTCTGCAGATTCAAACCAATGGTAGCTATTACCGGGCCCTGTCGGTAAACTTCACTGAACCTTGGCTCGGCGGTCGCAAACCTACTTCGCTGTCGGTTTCGTTCTTTACCTCGCGTGAAACCGATGCGTACTACACCGGACAGAAAGCAACCGCTCACTTCGGTACGATCGGCGGTTCGATCGGGATCGGAAAGCGACTTAACTGGCCCGACCCCTATTTTACCATGTCGGTCGGTCTGACGATGCAGAGCTATCGTCTGCACAACTGGCCCTACTTCCTGGTGTCGGAAGGAACCTGCAACACCTTGGCCCTGAATCTCGGTATCTCGCGTAACTCCGTCGACGACATCATGCAGTATCCGAGTCAAGGTTCGAAATTCGACCTCTCGGTGGCCCTGACTCCGCCGTGGTCGGCCTTCGACGGCAAGGATTACAGCGACAAAACCATGTCGCAAGCCGATCGTTACCATTGGATCGAGTACCATAAGTGGAAATTCAATGCCCAGTGGTTCGTACCTCTGACGGCCAACAACAAACTCGTGCTGATGGCCCGTGCACAGTTCGGTTATCTGGGACACTATAACAAAAACAAACTCTCGCCCTTCGAAGGATTCTCGGTGGGCGGGGACGGTCTCTCGGGTTACAGCCTCTATGGTGTAGAAACCATCGGTCTTCGCGGTTACGAAGAAGATGCACTGACCCCCATGGCCGACTATGGTGTCTATGCACGTATCTTCAGCAAGTATACCCTCGAAATGCGTTATCCGCTGGTGCGCAGTGCCTCGACGCTGGTATATGCCCTCGTATTCGGTGAAGCCGGTAACGCCTTCCAGACCCTGTCCGAGTTCAAGCCCTTCAGTCTGAAACGGTCGGCCGGTATCGGTCTGCGCGTCTACCTGCCCTACCTGGGGATGCTGGGGATTGACTGGGGCTACGGCTTCGACAAGACGAGCGACTCCAACGGGAAAGCTGCCGGCGGTAATTTCAGCTTTACGATCGGTCAGACTTTCTAATGTCGGAAAAAATCACGACGTTTGTAAACCACGGGACAATCATTCGAATATTAATACCACAAGATTCAATCATTATGAAAACCTCACAGAAACTGATCCTC
This sequence comes from Millionella massiliensis, assembly GCF_900104655.1. GTDB lineage: Bacteria > Bacteroidota > Bacteroidia > Bacteroidales > Rikenellaceae > Rikenella > Rikenella massiliensis. The sequence continues at coordinate 2,885,310 of NZ_FNWD01000002.1, forward strand.
GCACTGGTTGCGGTAGCAGCCTTCCTCTTTGTTGGTACCGGTGCGGCTAACGCTCAGCAGAAATTCGGTTACATCAACTCGCAGGAGTTGTTATCTTCCATGCCTGAAATTGACTCTGTGCAGAGCAAGGTCAGCGCTCTGGGTAAAGACCTTGAAAGCCAGTTTACCGCCATGCAGACGGAAATGACTACGAAGGCCCAGGAACTGCAGAGTAACATGAATACCCTGTCGGAAACTGTTCGTAAGCAGAAAGAAAAAGAATTGTTCGATCTGCAGACCCGTATCGAAGAGTTCAATCGTTCGGCTCAGCAGGAACTCCAAACCAAGCAGCAGGAGTTGTTGAAACCTGTTATGGAAAAAGCGCAGGCTGCGATCACTAAAGTGGCCAAAGAACAGAATCTTACCGCAGTTTTCGATGTGGCTGCAGGTGCTTTGATCTACCAAAACGAATCACAGATGGTCAACCTGCTTCCGCTGGTGAAACAATCGCTCGGAATTCAGTAGTTCTCGTTCCGCTGCGAACGTAAGGAAAAGTATGGTGAGCGCCTCCCGAAATTTTCGGAGGCGCTCCCTTTTTTATATCTTTGCTAATTGTAAACCCGCATGGCCTGCATGTCATCTTTCAGTAATTCACCTATCGGTATCATTGACTCCGGAATGGGCGGTATTACCGTCTGGGCCGAAATTACCCGGATCATGCCTTACGAAGATGTCATCTATTGGGCCGACACCGCACACTGTCCATACGGTGGGCGGACGCGCGACGAGATCACGGCACTGGTCAGCGTCGGGGTCGAAAACCTTCTGGAGCGCGGGGCGAAAATCATCGTCATAGCCTGCAATACCGCAACGACTGCTGCCATTGCTACGCTCAGGCAACGGTGGAAAGTCCCTTTTGTGGGGCTGGAGCCGGCCATCAAACCCGCTGCGCTGACCACACAAAGTGGAGTGGTGGGCGTGTTGGGAACAGCCTACACCGTGCAGAGTGAAATGTTCCGCCATACCATGGCCAAATATGCGGCCGGGATAAATGTCATGGCGGTTGCCGGTAATGGTCTGGTCGAAGAGGTCGAAAACGAGACTGAAAATTCACCCCGGGCGGTCGCCCTTTTGCACCAGTACATCGATCCCATGCTGGAGTCCGGCATTGACAAACTCGTACTGGCATGTACCCATTTCCCGCTGTTGACCCCCTCCATACGCGAGGTAATCGGAGAACGTGATGTGGAGATTATCAATCCTGCGCCTGCCGTTGCCCGCCATACGCATGAGTTGCTGGTCGAAGGGGGGATGTTGGCCGATCGTGCGGGAGACGGACGATATACATTTCTCAGCACTGGTGGCGCGGATGACGTCGAGCATTTGCGGATGCGTGCCGAGCATTATAAGAAAAGTATCAACGAAACATCGAGAGGATAGAAGTAACTATGGCAGCGAAACGACAGGTAGACAAACTGGCAGAACGAGCGGTTCGGGATCAGCGTACCGTGCGGACCGCACCGCAAGCGGCACGGCGTCCGGCGGCACATTCTGCACCCGGCGTCCGGTCCGACAGTGCCCGTGCCGACCGGCTCAGAACCGATCGCGTGCAGCGCGTCGCCAGTCGACAGCCCGCTACGGCTCCGCGTC
>NZ_FNWD01000001.1 GCF_900104655.1 Millionella massiliensis
TGTTGGCAACCGGCGCAGCGCTGGTGCTAACAGGTGGTGCGGTGACAAACTTTTTGATTGCCCAACAAAAAGCGGTGGTGCCTCAGGATGATTTGACATTGGCCAATGTTGAAGCGTTGGCTGCAATCTCTGATGAAATGCAAGAGAAGAAGTATAGTTATAGTTCTGTTCATAATAATGAATGTACAATTATGATTGGGACCCAGCCAGTTAAAGGATATAAACCCATATGTGTTGCTGGATGGGAGTATCCTGTTTGTGCCGATTGTGTCGCATTGTAGTTTGTTATCGGCAGTCTGTAGATGCAGACTGCCGATAACTCATTCATTCAAACATTATTATGAAGAACAAAAGATTAGTGTTTTCGTGGTTTCTTACCGGGATGTTGTGTGGGTTGATGTGTGGGTGCGGTTCAAAGGGTAATCAACCGGAGCTTTCAGCAGAAGGAGGCGAAGAGATCATTTTGGAAAAGATTTCGACAGTGCCGGTGCATCAACGAATCGATTCAGTATGGTGTGTGCCGCTGGAGACGACCGATAGTTCTTTGGTGTCCAGCGTGTTCGCGGTGGAGGTGATGGATGACCGATTTTATGTATTGGATGGTAGCTGTGCATCGATTTTGATTTTCGACAAGCAGGGACATTACCTCGGCGGTATTTACGATCAGGGGCCGGGGCCAAAGGAGTATATTCGAATTGTCGATATGAAATTGGATCGGTTGAACAAACAGATTTTGGTGACTGATCAGTTTTCTAAGAAGTTGTTGGTTTATGACCGTGACGGTAATTGGGTGAAGACTGTTCCGTTTGCGTATTGTGAGGGAATTGTTGTTCCTTTTAAGGGAGGGCGATATGTGCAGGTTAATGATGGGCGTGAGCAGTTTTTGCCCGACGATATGCGGCCTTGGAATTTGACCTTGTTTGACGATCAAGGTCATCCGCTGGCAAACTGGTTGCAAGATCAGACGCCTAATCGAATCGATTTAGGGATGATCTGGCACGTTTGTACTTTGGATAATGGTGAGTTGCTTTTCAAACCATTGTTAGCATCAACACTTTATAGGGTCAGAGAGGACAGTATTGTTCCGGAATATCGGTTGATTAATCGATTGGATGGGTGTAAATCACTATCGGAATCGGATTTGCAGAATATAAGTTATATATGGGGGGATGAAAAATGTTCTTATGAAGATTATTTTCAGAGTGCATATATATTGCCGGAATCAATTTTAAATAGTGACCGATATTTGTGTGTTTACCTGTACATCGTTGATAAGCCATGCTATGTGTTGTATGATAAGGAAAGTGACCGAACTGAGGTGATTAGTCTCAAAGACGATTCTCCCAATGACATTAAGTTCTATACGGTCGATGATGCTTTGTGGCAGTTGTTCTCCTGCTTTCCTCGGTGTGTTGACGGTAAGGCGTTCTATGTCGAGTTGAACCATATCCATAAACTCATGATGGGCGATAAGGATCCCGGTCCGAAGTTCGGCCCGATTTACGACGCGCTGGGCGAAAACGATAATCCCGTGTTGGTGGGCTATACCCTTAAATCTGTTGATGCCGATGAGTAGCCGTAATGATCATAAAGCTATCCTTGTCGGGCTGGTGTTGTGGCTGGTAATGAGTTGCGGAGGAGTTCCCGCCGTACAAGACAGCCCCATTGCTTCGGTACGTGGCACGGTGGTCGATATTCCGGCTCTGTTGGATACATTAAGACCGGTGCGTGCCGCATCGGTGTATGCAGATACAGCTTGTTTTAAACTTGTCTCATATTTTGACGCTACGGGCTGTACATCATGTAAGTTGAAAGAATTGTATGTTTGGCGGCGTATGTTGGCTTTGGATTCCATCTCATCCTGTCTGTTCGTGTTCAATAC